>CAVSJR010000001.1:0-1114923 GCA_963728285.1 uncultured Actinomycetes bacterium
CCCGGGGTGGGACTCGAACCCACACGCCCCTCTCGGGGCAAGCGCTTTTAAGGCGCCGTCGTCTACCGATTCCGACACCCGGGCCGGACGGTTGGAATTCTAGGCCGCCCGGCGCCGGCCGATCGCCATGCGCAGTCGTCACTTCTCGGCGATCGTGACCTTGTCGATGTAGATCTTCTGCGTCGGCGTCTCCCCGTTGACCGGGAGACCCTGGATCTCGCTCGCGACGTCGAGGCCGCCGGAGACGGAGCCGAAGATCGTGTAGTCCGGGGGCAGCTGCTCGGCGCCGGGACCGGTCACGATGAAGAACTGGCTTCCCGCGGTGTCCGGGCCGCTGTTGGCCATGGCGACCGCGCCCCGCGTGTACCGCTCGTCGCCGCTCAGCTCGTCCTTCAGCGCGTACCCGGGGCTCCCCGTGCCGTCGCCGCTCGGGTCGCCCCCCTGGATGACGTCGATCGAGTTCGCGATCCGATGGAACGTCAGCCCGTCGTAGAAGCCCTTCCTCGCGAGGAAGACGAAGCTGTTGACGGTCTCCGGCGTCCGCTTGGCGTCGAGCGCCACGTCGATGGCCCCGCAGGAGGTCTCCAGCGTCGCGGTGTAGCTGCGGGCGGGATCGATCGTCATCTTCGGCGGCTGGTCGAAGGTCGGTTTCTCTTCGGCGGCCGCCTTCGGGACCTTCGCGCCGCACGCGACTCCCCCGGCCGCCGGCGTCGCGGCGGCCGGCGTTGCGGGCTCGTTCTCGCCGCCGGTGACCGCGAAATACCCGAACACGACCGCGATCAACGCGACGGCCACGCCGACGGCCATCGCGGCGTTCCGTTTGCGCCTGGCGGCGCGTCGCTCCGCCTGACGCCGGGCCGCGAGTTTGGCCAGCTGCCGGTCCCGGGTGCGCTTGTTCGCCATGCGGGGGTGAAGCCTACAGGGTCTCGAGCATCTCGATGGCGAGGCCGTCGAGGATATCGGTCTCCGACACGAGCGCCCTCTCGAAGCCGAGGCGGCGCATCATCACCGCCATGATGAGCGCGCCCGCCACGATGACGTCCCCCCTGCCCGGGGCCATGAAGGGAAGCGCGGCGCGCTCCTCGTTCGTCATACGCGCGAGCCGGTCGAGCGAACGCTCCACCTCCGACAGCGTGATCCACGTTCGATGGATGGCGTCGGGATCGTAGCGAGGGAGGCCCAGCGACATCGCCTGCAACGTGGTGGCCGTGCCGGCCACCGCGACCAGGGTCTCGGCGTCCTGCGTTCGGACCGCCTCAACCTCGTCGGCCTCGAGGATCGCATCGACCTCACGCTCCATCGCGGCGATCTCCTCGACGGCGGGCGGATCGCCTTTCACGTGGCGCTCGGTGAGGCGGACGCTGCCCATCTGCGTGGAGACGGCGGATGCGGCGTCGTTCACGCCCACCACGAGCTCCGTGCTCCCGCCGCCGATATCCAGGACGCAGTAGGGAGGGGCCGCGACCCCGGGCTCGAGGCCGTGCGTCGCGCCCAGAAACGACAGGCCCGCCTCCCGCTCCCCGGTGATCACCTCCGGCTCCGATCCGGTGTGGATGCGGATCGCCTCCTCGAAGTCGGTACGGTTCGAGGCATCGCGAACGGCGCTCGTGGCGGCGACGCGGAATCGGCCGGCGCCCAGCGCACGGGCGCGGGAGCCGTACCGGGCGAGGACGTCGACGGTGCGCTTCAGGGCCGCCGGATCCAGCCGCCCCGACGCGTCCACTCCCTCGCCGAGCCGGGTGATCACCATGTCGCGGGCGAGCTCGCCGAGCCCGCCGCCGGGGGCCGCCTCGGCGACGAGGAGACGGATGGAGTTCGTCCCCTGGTCGATGGCCGCGACTCGTCCTCCCGCGGTCCCGGGGTGCACCGGCTCGATCCGCCGCGCGACGATCTCCCCGACCGGGTCGGCCCCGCCGGCGAGGTGATAGGCGTAGTGCGCGTGCAGGCACTTCACGCCGGTCCGCGTCCCTCCGACGCCTCCGGCCGCTCCGGCGACCCCCGGGTCGGTCACGAGCGACTCACGCTCCCGGGCGTAGGCGCGATGCGCGGACTCCAGGCTCGCGTCGAATGCCTCGTCGACTTGCACCCGCTCGTTCAAGACCGAGATGTATCCCTGCGACTCCACTCGAGAGACGGCGCGCACCGCCTCCGGGCACGTCAGCCAGAACAGGGTCGGAAACGGCTCCCCATTGGCGTCGACCGGATCGTTTCGGATGACGAGCGGATGCCCACCCGTGCACCGCGCGACGACGGCGAACGGCGTCGTCGGCTCCCGGCCCAGCTGCTCCCGCACCGCCGCGAGATCCGACCCCCGCAGCTCGCGGAAGGGGCTCATGCGGTCAGGGGCGGCACATCACTTCCGCTTGTGCTCCACCGACCGTTTGAAGTCGACCTGTCGCTCCTCGCTCTGGCGCATGAAGCGCTTGAGCTTCTGCTCGAACTCCGGGTCGGTGCCCCGGCGTCGCTGCACGGGCGGAGGGTCCTGGAGGGCCTTGATCGACAGGTCGATCTTGCCGTCCTCCTTGATGGCGCGGATCTTCGCCTTCACCTGGTCGCCCTCGCGCAGGTGCTCGTGGACGTCCTTCACGTAGTTCCGGTCGATCTCGGAGATGTGCACGAGCCCGACCTTGCCGTCTTCCAGCTGGAGGAAGGCTCCGTAGGGCGTGATGCGCTGAACGGTCCCCTCGACCACCGCTCCAACCTCTAGATCCGCGATCTGGACTCCCTTCGCTCGCCCGAGCGAGTTCTCCGACTTGAACGTGCTGGTAGGCCGGAACTATGGCATTGCGCGGAGACGCACGTCAACAGCGAGCGAAGGGGTCGGGGGCGGAGGACGGCGTGGCGCCCCGCCGATAGGGTTCAGCGCCATGCGGAGGATCCGCGCCGCCGTGTTCGACCTCGGAGGGGTCCTCATCGACTGGGACCCTCGGCATCTGTACCGCAAGGTGTTCGGGCCGGATGAGGCCGCGATGGAGAGGTTTCTCGCGACCGTCTGCACGGCGGAATGGAACGCCGAGCAGGATCGCGGCCGGCCCTTCTCCGAGGCGATCGCCGAGCTCGCCGCCGACGCGCCGGAGCATCGGGCGAACATCGAGGCCTACTTCGAGCGCTGGGGGGAGATGCTCGGCGGGCAGATTCCGGGCACCGAATCGGTGCTGATCGAGCTCCGCTCCGCCGGGATCCGGCTCTTCGGGCTGTCGAACTGGTCGGCCGAGACCTTTCCGATCGCCGTCGATCGCTTCCCCTGCCTGAGCATGTTCGACGGCATCGTCGTCTCCGGCAGCGAGGGGATCGCCAAGCCGGATCCGGCGATCTTCCAGATCCTCTGCGAGCGCTACGGCCTGGAGCCCGCCGCGTGCCTGTTCGTCGACGACGCTCCGGCCAACGTCCGAGCGGCGAGGGAGGCCGGTTTCGCGCACGCCATCGACTTCACGTCCGCGGCGGAGCTCCGATCGCGACTGCTCGAGATCGACGTCCTGCGCTGATCGACCTCAGCACGGCGCCGGGGGCGACATCCCGTGCCTCGGCACGGTCACGAAGGCCGTCTCGCCCGGCTTCACCATGCCGAGGCACACGCGCGCGAGCCGCTCCAACTCATCGGGGTCGTGCAGCCGGGAGATCCGCTCCTCGAGCTCGTGGTTCGCCTGCTGGAGCCGTTCCGCTTGCCGCTCGAGCTCCCCGATCGTCGCGCGCTGCCCGAGCAGCTGCTTCGCCGGCACGATCGACAGCGCCCCGATGATCACGACCAGCGCGGCGAGGATGCCCGCCCGTGCGGTCAGGCGGGCTCGGGTGCGGGGAAGGGCCTGCGAGCGAACGCTCATCCCGATCCTCGGGCCACGGCGCCGCGGCCGGCATAGCGGGCGGTGTCGCCGAGCTCCTCCTCGATTCGCAGGAGCTGGTTGTACTTGGCCGTTCGCTCCCCGCGGCTCGGCGCTCCCGCCTTGATCTGGCCGGCGTCGGTCGCGACGGCGACGTCCGCGATCGTGGTGTCCTCGGTCTCGCCGGAGCGATGGCTCACGATCACGCCGAACCGATTCCGCTGGCCGAGGTCGATCACGTCCAGCGTCTCGGTCAGGGTTCCGATCTGATTCGGCTTGACGAGGATCGCGTTGGCGGCGTGCTCCCGGATCCCCCGCTCGAGGCGTTCCGGGTTCGTCACGAACAGGTCGTCGCCCACCACCTGGCAGTCCCCGCCCAGCGCCTCGGTGAGCCGCGCCCAGCCCGCCCAGTCGTCCTCGGCCAGCGGGTCCTCGATCGAGGCGACGGGAAACGACGCCAGCAGGCGCTCGAAGAAGGCGATCATGCCCTCGGCGTCGAGTTCCTTGCCCTCGAGGTGATAGCGGCCGTCCGAGAACAGCTCGGAGCTCGCCGGGTCCATCGCGATCGCGACCTCGTCCCCGGGATCCAGCCCGGCCCGCTCGATCCCGGTGACCAGGAGCTCCAGCGCCTCGGCGCCGGTGGCGAGCTCCGGCGCGAATCCCCCCTCGTCGCCGACCCCCGTGGCGAGGCCCTTGCTCCGCAGGAGCGCCTTCAGCGCGTGGAAGATCTCCGCTCCCCACCGAATCGCCTCGGACAACGAGGCGGCTCCGACCGGGGCGATCATGAACTCCTGGAGCTCCAGCTCGTTGTCGGCGTGCGCGCCGCCGTTGATGACGTTCATGAGCGGGACCGGCAGCACGTGGGCGCTCGGCCCTCCGAGGTGGCGATACAGCGGGAGCTCGAGCGATGCCGCGGCCGCCTTGGCCACGGCGAGCGAGACGCCGAGCAGGGCGTTCGCGCCGAGCGAGGACTTGTCGGATGTGCCGTCGAGCTCCAGCAGCGTGGCGTCGATCCGTCGCTGGTCGAGCGCCAGCTCCCCCGACAGCGCGGGCTCGATCACGGTGTTCACGTTGTCGGCGGCCGTCCTGACGCCCCTGCCGCCGTAGCGACGATCGTCCCCGTCCCGCAGCTCGAGGGCCTCATGCCGCCCGGTCGAGGCGCCGCTCGGCACGCCGGCGCGTCCGAAGGAGTCGTCGTCGAGCAGCACGTCCACCTCGAGGGTGGGATTCCCCCTGGAATCGAGGATCTCGCGCGCGGAGATCGAGGAGATGAGCGACATCGGCCCCTGATTCTACGGGCGGGCCCCGGCCCGACCGGGATTTGCCGGCGCGCGCCTCGGCGAGGGCGGAGCGGTTCGAGCCCTCCGGCGGCCATCTCCCGACCTCCGGCCTCTTGTGGGCCCCGCTCGGGGTCGTGTAGAAACGGCCAGTTCGCCCGTTCCGCGGGCGGGCAACCCGCCCGGAGCGGCTCCGGGGCAGGCGAGGAGAAACGGCCCGTGATGTGAGTCGAGATCGAAGCAGACGTCTACGCCGCGGCGTCGCCGTCCTCGTCCTGGTCCTGGGGCTTCTGCCCGCCACCGGATCGGCGGCCTCCGCCGTCGCCTGGCCCGACGGGACGCAGGTCTACGTGGGGTATCACGGAGACCCGGACGATCACGCGGCGATTCAGGACGACTCGAGGATGGGGGGCCGCGGGTTCTCCCTGGGCTCGACCTATCCCGGCAAGCAGCTCACGTATTGCACGCGGCGGCCGTGCATCGAGGACGTCGACGTCCTGCACACGATCGAGGGCGGCGTCACGATGCTGTCGATCCTCGAGGAGGGCCGCCTGGGCATCTCGGGTCCAAAGCTGGGCGACTTCGACGAGGGCGAGGACTGCGACGAGCGGGATGCCGACCCCGCGACCCCGGGCGATCAGGGCTGCGACGGCAAATGGGGATGGGACGCCGCCTGGAAGGACGTGATCGGCGGGAAGTTCGACGGCTGGATTCAGCAGCAGCGACACGAGATACGCTCGGAGATGCCGCAGGGTGGCAAGATCATCATCACCTACCATCCCGAGCCGATCAGGGAGGGCCGGGCCAGCCTGTTCAGGAAGGCATTCGCGCACGTCTACCGCGTCTTCAACACCGACGCGATCGGCACCTGGGCCCCGCTGCAGAACGTTCGCTGGATGTGGACGTTCGCCGGAGAGACGAGCTTTCAACAGGACAACATCTATCGCTACCGGGAGCACGACACGGCCCATTGTCCCGATCAGGATTCGACCGCGGCGGTTCATCACTACTGCGACGACCCCGACAACGGCAGGATGATCGCGGAGGCCTACTATCCGCAGGGCGTCCGCGACCCCGCGGATCCGTGCTCGCCGATCTGCCACCCGGTCGAGCTCGACTACGGCGGCATGGACCCCTTCTCCCACAACTGCGGCTCCACGGGGAATCAGACGTTCCGCGACATCGCGACGGAGGGACGGGACTTCTTCGCTCGAAAGGGCCTTCCCTTCTTCGTGCAGGAGACCGCTCGAGGCGCCGAGGATTCGGGATCGAAGCAGGCCGACTGGATCGACACGCCGTCGGGCAAGGGAGATCTCTACTCGACCCTGAAGACCTGGGCGACGGCCCCGGACCGTCTGGTGATGGGCTTCCTCTGGTTCGACGGGACCGGTCCCGACATCAAGTGCGACTGGAATCTTTCGCCGCAAGCGATCGGTCGGTTCGGCGTCTTCGCCGCCGACCGGGCCTCGTTCAAGACGCTTTAGCCGTTCCCGCGATCCCCGTAACCGCCGCCTCCGGATCCACCGCCGCCGTATCCACCGCCGCCGGAATCACCGCTCCCGTATCCACCGCCTCCCGAAGCGCCTCCGGAGCCGGCCGCCCCGCTGACGCCGCCGGGCCCGACCGCGAACCACACCTCCTGAACTCCCTGCCCGTTCGCCTGGTTCGGGGCGGTGTCCCCGGAGTACGTGTAGAGGGGCAATCCGTCGTAGGTGACCTGCGCGCCGCCGTCGGGTCGTTCGACCGTGGCGAGCTCGCCCGGAAGGTCAGGCGCGGACGCCGGGACCTCGCCGCCGGGCGCGAGCAGGGGGGGCCACATCCGAGCGCACGCGCGGAGGCACCGGATCGCGTCGCCCCGCTCGGTCGTCAGGTGATAGAGCGTGAAGCCCTTCGAGTCCGCGAGGACCGCGCCGATGCCGTCGATCTCGGTCGTCTCGACGGACGCGGTCCCGTCGGCGGTCGCACTCGCTGCGGGTCCGTGCGTGGCGGTGTTCGCGCCGTACCCGGCATCCCCGCCCCCGGCGCTTCCGCCGCCGCAGGCCGCGAGGAGGAGCGTCGCGGCGCCGACGGCAGCGATCGTACGCATGCCTGGTTGCACGGTTGTCATGGTAGCGGGCTTTTCGCGGGCGGGGACGGGTCGGGTACGCAGAGTCACCGGGCCTCGCGAAACAACGCGCGCGCCTCGTTCTCGTCGAGCTCGTCGACGTTCAGCCCGCGCTCCTCGGCGAGCGCGGTGAAGCGCTCGTATCGGTCGGCGAACACGCGAGTGGTGCGGCGAAGTGCCCCCTCGGCATCGACGTCGTGCTTGCGCGCCACGGCGACGGTGGCGAACAGCACGTCTCCGACCTCTCCCTCGACGTCGTCGTGGTCGAGCGCGCGATCCAGTTCGTCCACCTCTTCGCGAAGCCCCGCCATCGCCGCCTCACGCGTGCGGCGGTCGAAGCCCCATCCCGCGGCACGCCGCTGGACCTTCGCCGCCCGGGCGAGCGCGGGCAGAGCGTCGGGGATGTCGGCGTCGACGTCGCCCCGCCCTCCCTTCTCCCGCGCCTTGATCCGCTCCCAGTTGGTGAGGACCTCCTCGGCGCCGGAGACCTTCACGTCGCCGAAGACATGGGGGTGCCGGCGGATGAGCTTGGCGACGATGGCCTCCGCGACATCGTCGATGTCCCACGCGCCATCGTCCGCGGCGATCTGGGCATGAAAGGCAACCTGAAGCAGGAGGTCGCCGAGCTCGTCCCGAAGGGCATCCCCGTCGTCGGCGTCGATGGCCTCCAGCGTCTCGTGCGTCTCCTCGAGGAGATGTCGCGCGAGCGAGCGGTGGGTCTGCTCGTGATCCCACGGACAGCCCTCCGGTCCACGCAGGCGTGCCATCACGCGAACGAGATCGAGCAGCCTCCGTCCCTCCAGGCGAGCGGGGACGGGTCCATCCGGAACGGAGGCGAGCAGGTCCTCCCGCTCGCTCACGGCGTCGGCGTCGCCGCCTGACCCGAGCCCTGCTGCGCGCCGGCCTGACCCGCGGAGGGAGACGGTGCCTCGCTTCCGCTGGCGGTCGAGCGGACGGTGGTCACCTGGCCCGTCGCCGGGTCGAACCGCCCGTACCGCGGGTTCACGGTGATGTCGGCTCCCTCCAACCGATCCTGGAACCACGTCTGGAACGATTGGCCGGCGGACTGCTGGACGAGCTGGTCCCGGACCTGCTCGAACGGGGCCACGTCGGTGGAGATGAGCCGGATGATGTGCCATCCGAACTCGCTCTGCACCGGCTCGCTGATCTGACCCGGCTGCAGGGCGAGGGCCGCGCGAACGTAGGGCTCGACGAGCCCCGACGCCGCCATCGTGCCGAGATCCCCATGGTTTTGCTTCACGCTGGGATCGATCGAGTACTTGTCCGCGAGATCCTGGAAGTTCTTCGACGTCACCTGCTGCTCGATCTGATCCGCCTCCTGCTGGGTCTTCACGAGGATCTGCCACGTGTCGAGCTGCGTGTATTGCAGCTTGTTCTGCTCGTAGGCCTGACGGAGCTCCTCGTCGCTGGTGCCGGTCTCGCCGACCGACTTCTGGACCTCCTGGAACAGCAGCAGGCGCTCCGCGAAGGCCTCGAGCTCGGGCCGGGTCACGTCGTTCTCCTTGAGCAGCGAGTCGAGCTGGGCCGCGCCCCCGAGCTGTTGCTCGAGCTGCTGGATCGTCGAGGTGACCTCATCGGCGGGAACGCTCACGTCGTTGGCGTTCGCGTACTGCCGGAGGATCTCCTCCTGGATCAGGTTTCCGAGCGCGAAGCGTGCGCAGGCAGCGCCGGCGGACTCTCCCGACGCGGGATCCGGCTGGCCGCAGGGGGCCTGGCTGAGGCTCGCCAGGAACTCGAACAGCGGCACGGACTGCTGCAGCTCCGTCGGCGTGATCTGCTCGCCGTTCACCGTCGCGGCGGCCGTGGAGCCGGCCCCTCCGCCACCGCTCTCGGCGGAGCAGCCGGCGAGGGCGACGACGACGACGAGGGCGACGACGTGCAGAGACAGGCGCGAGAAGGAGGGGATCACGCGAACGAGTCTATCAACCGGTCGCCCGTTGCACCGATGCGCCGACGCGACCGTCGCCGTCCCGGTCGACCGGCGGCCCGTCGTCGCGGCCCTCCTCGTCCAGCGCCGCGAGCAGCCGCCCCTCGACCCATCCGGGGAGGTCCGCCGAGGCCACGCGCTCCGGCCGCAGGTTCAGGGTCGAGGTCGTCGCGTGATAGGCGGCTTCGGGCACGCGCTCGGACAGATCGACGGCGAGCGCCTCGGGGAGCCGCAGGGGTTTGATCCGGACCTCGTCGCGATAGGTGCTCACGTCGCCGACGCCCAGGCGTGCGCAGGTGATCCGGAGGCTCCCCACCGAGAAGAGCGTCTCGACCTCCGGGGGCAGGCCCCCGTAGCGATCCTCGGCCTCGGCTCGGACCTCGGCGAGTCGCCGGTGATCCGGGGAGGTGGCGATCCGCCGGTAGAGCTCCAGGCGAAGCGCCTCCTGCTCGAGCCAGCCGATGGGAACGAACGCCTTGACGGGCAGCTCGATCCTGATCTCCTGCTCCTCGCGGACCTCCTCGCCCTTCATCTCGGCGACGGACTCCTGAAGGAGCCGCGCATACGTGTCGAAGCCGACCGCCGCGATCTGCCCGTGCTGCTCGGCGCCGAGGAGATTGCCCGCGCCGCGGATCTCGAGATCTCGCAGGGCGATCTGGAAGCCGCTGCCGAGCGCGGTGTGCTTGGAGATCGTCGCGAGCCGCTCGTGTGCCTCGTCGGTCAGCTTCGAGACCGGTGGAAAGAAGAAGTGGGCGAACGCCCGCTCCTTCGAACGACCGACCCTGCCGCGAAGCTGATACATCTGCGCGAGGCCCAATCGGTCGGCGCGGTCCACGATCAACGTGTTCGCGCTCGGGACGTCGAGGCCCGACTCGATGATCGTGGTCGAGACGAGCACGTCCGCGTCCCGGTCCCAGAATCGGATCATCTCGACGCTCGAGCATGTCCTCGTCCATCTGCCCGTGCGCGACGACCACCCTCGCCTCGGGCACGTGCTCCCGGATCCAGCCGACCTGCCGATCGATCGTCGAGACCCGGCTGTGAACCCAGAAGACCTGACCCTCTCGAAGCAGCTCGCGGCGGATCGCGCCGATGGCCATCCCCTCGTCGTAGGGCCCGACGAAGGTGAGGACCGGTTGGCGGTCCTCGGGCGGGGTGTCGACGACGCTCATGTCGCGGATGCCGGTGAGGGCCATCTCCAGCGTCCTGGGGATCGGGGTCGCCGTCATCGTGAGCACGTCCACGTGGGCGCGCATCTTCTTGAGCCGCTCCTTGTGTGCCACCCCGAACCGCTGCTCCTCATCGACGATCAACAGGCCGAGGTCGGAGAAGGCGACGTCGCTGGAGATCAGCCTGTGCGTCCCGATGACGACGTCCACCGCGCCCTTCCTGACATCGTCGATGACCCGCTTCTGCTCGGCGGCGGAGAGGAACCGGGAGAGCATCGCGACCTTGACGGGGAACGGCGCGAAGCGCTCGCTGAACGTGACCGCATGCTGCTCGGCGAGAAGCGTCGTGGGGACGAGCACGGCGACCTGCTTGCCGTCCATCACGGCCTTGAAGGCCGCGCGAACGGCGATCTCGGTCTTGCCGTATCCGACGTCGCCGCAGATCAGGCGATCCATCGGCTTGGGCCGCTCCATGTCCCGCTTGACCTCGTCGATGGTCGTGAGCTGATCGCGCGTCTCGTCGAATGGGAACGCGTCCTCGAGCTCCCGCTGCCACGGCGTGTCGGGGGCGAACGCGTGGCCGGCGACGGACATCCGAACCGAGTACAGGCGCACGAGCTCACCGGCCATGTCCTTCACCGCACGCTTCACGCGCGACTTCGCTCGAGCCCAGTCGCTGGATCCCAGTCGGTGCAGTCGTGGCGACTCCCCGCCCACGTACTTCGCCACCATCCCGACCTGATCGGTCGGGACGAACAGCCTGTCGCCCTCCGCGTAGTCGAGGACCATGTAGTCGCGCTCGGCCGCCGCGACGGCCCGATGCGTGATGCCGACGTAGCGACCGACGCCGTGTACACGGTGAACGGCGTAATCGCCCGGCGAGAGCTCCTGGGCGATCGCGTCCGCCCGTCGCGCCGCGATGCGCGGCGCGTCCCGCGTGTGACGGCGGCTGCCGAACAGATCCTCCTCGGTCGCGACGGCCAATCGACCCGGCTCGAACACGAAGCCGCCGGCGAGGTCCGCCTCCACGCCCACCGCCGGCGAGCTCGTGGCGCCCGGAACCGCCCGCTCGACGACCTCGAGGCCGCGCTCCGCGAGAACCTCTCGCGCCCGCTCCAGGCTGCCGTGGCCGGAGGCCGCAACGACGATCCGATAGCCGTCGCGCGCCAGCTCGGCCAGGAAGGAGGCGAGCTCGCCGGGGCTCCCCGCCGCCGTCCCCCAGCCCGTGACGCCCAGGTCGAGGCCCTCGGCGAACTCGGTCAGCTCGACGCGCCTGCGATCGGCGAGGGACTCGTCGAGATCTCGTAGCACCGGCGGCCCCGGCCACCCCGACGCCTCGACCAGGGCGCTCGCCTCGTCGACCGTCTGACGGGCCCGGTCGACGGTTCGGCGGGACTGGGTCAGCACCACCCACGAGCCGGGCGGGAGCAACTCGGCGGGAACGGGGAGGCGGGAGGGCTCCAGGAGCAGGGGTGCCAGCGTCTCCATGCCCTCGAAGACGAGCCCGTCGGCGAACCGGGCGAGCTGGTCGCGGAAACGATCGAGGTGCCGAGGCGCCTCTCGCTCCGCTCGCCTTCGAAGCTCCGGGGTCGCCAGCAGCTCGCGGACGGGGAGCGCCTCCACCGACCGGACCGCCTCGGTCGACCGCTGGGTCGCCGGCACGAACTCTCGAAGCGACTCGATCTGATCGCCGACGTATTCGGCGCGCGCCGGCCGGCGCGCGGTCCCGGGAAACACATCGACGATGCCGCCCCGGACGGCGAACTCGCCTCGGTGCTCGACGATGTCGGCTCGCGCGTACCCGAGCCCGACGAGCCGCTCCGCGAGCTCGTCCGGCGCCAGCTCCATCCCCTCCTCGAGGACGACGGGCTCGGCCTCCAGCAACGTCGGGGAGATCGGCTGCACCGCGGCGTGGGCCGACGCGACGAGGACGAAGGGCCCGTCGGCGGCGCGCACCGCCCTGGCGGCCCGAGCGCGCCGGGCGACGACCTCGGCGCTCGGGCTGATGGCCTCCGACGGAAGCGCTTCCCACGGCGGAAGCAACGCGACGCGGTCCCTCCCGAGGAAGGCGCCCACGCCGTGCTCCAGCGCCTCCGCCTCCCGGGGCCCGGGCGCGACCGCGAGGATCGGGGCGTCGAGCGCGCGGGCGAGCGCCGCGACGACGAAGTCCTGGCCCGCATCCGCCCTCGCGACGACGGAAGGGGCGCGGTCGGTCAGGAGCCGTTCGAACGGCTCCGAGGCGATCAACGCGTCGAGGATCGACTCCACGGACCGGATGCTCCCTTCCCGCCGCGCCATTCCCGATGGCCGGCGACGACGGCGGACAGCGCAAA
Organism: uncultured Actinomycetes bacterium; assembly: GCA_963728285.1. Taxonomy (GTDB): domain Bacteria; phylum Actinomycetota; class UBA4738; order UBA4738; family HRBIN12; genus CAVSJR01. Next base: position 12,650 of record CAVSJR010000001.1, read on the forward strand.
CAGCCCTCTCGGAGGACGAGGAGGGCCGTTCCCTCAGTGTAGGTGCGCGGGCGCGGATACGTGCACGCGCTCGGTCAGGCGCGCGGGTCCGCCTCGGTTGTGGCGATCCTGGGTGGCCTCGAGGCCGTCGCGGACGAGCGAGAGGGCCGCGTCGGCCGCCTCATCGACGAGGGAGGGGACGTCGGGGGCCTCGGCCTTGGAGAACGGGCGAAGCACGAAGTCGGCCGGGTCCTGTCGGCCGGGGGGCCGCCCCACCCCGACGCGAATCCGATGGAAATCGGGGGTGCGCAACGCGGCCTGGAGCGACTTGAGGCCGTTGTGCCCCGCGGTGGATCCACCGATCTTGGCCCTCAGGGCGCCGAACGCGATATCGATCTCATCGTGCACCGCGATCACATGGTCGGCGTCGACTCCTCGCTTTCGAGCGAGCGACGCGTACGACGCGCCGGACTCGTTCATGTAGCGAAGCGATTTCGCCAGCAGGATGGGTTCGCCGTCCTCGCGAAGCTCGGCCGCTTCCACCGGCAGGAATCGTGCCTTGCGGAAGCGCTCGCCGGCGCGCCGTGCGAGCTCATCAACGACCATGGCGCCGACGTTGTGCCGCGTCGCGGCGTAGCGCTCGCCGGGATTGCCAAGGCCAGCGATCAGCCACGTCACGATACCGACCCTCCCGGTTCACGCGGGACGATCCTCACGCCAACGCCGGGAACGGGGCAGCGCGAGCCGATCGTCCGGCGACTCAGCCCTCGCCGCCGCCCTCCTCGGCGGCGGGCGGTGCGGGCTCCTCCGCGCCTTCCTCGGCCGGCTCGGGAGCGGGCTCGGCCTCGGCGGCGAGCGCCGCTGCCGCGGCCTCCTCCGGCGTCTCCAGCTCGGCCTCGGTCCTCAGCACCGCCGGGACGACGACCGCGAGGACGGAGTCCTCCGGGTTGGTGAGGATGGTGACGCCCCGAGGGGCCGGTATGTCCCCGACGCGCAGCGCATCGCCGAGCTCCAGCGTCGAGATGTCGGCGTCGATCGCCTCCGGCACGTCGCTCGGAAGGCACTCCACGTGCAGCTCGAAGAGATGGTGCTCCACGACCCCACCGGCCTTCACGCCGGGTGACTCACCGATCTCGCGGACCGGAACATCGATCGTGATGGTCTCGGTTCGGCTCACGATGAGGAAGTCCACGTGCACGAGCTGTCCCTTGATGTGGTTCTGCTGCACCTCGCGCGGCATCGCCAGGTGGGTCGTCCCGTCGACGATCAGATCGACAAGGACGTTGGACCCCGCTCCCGTGTGAAGGATCCTGTAGAGCTCCTTGGCGTCGACGGAGAGCGGCACCGAGTCCTGGCCGTGCCCGTAGAGGACCGCGGGCACGCGGCCGCCCGCGCGAAGCTTGCGGGCGATGCCCTTTCCGGTATCGCCTCGTTTCTCGGCCTTGAGCTTCTCTTCCATCGGGTCGCCTCGATCGTCGGGGAGGTCAGGCCGCCCATGCTACCGCAGCGCCCAAGCACGCGGCCGAGCGCGCGAGGCGGGTCGCGCGGCGGGCGTCAGACCTGGTTGTCGCCGTGGAAGATCTCGGACACGGACGTGTCCTCGAACACCGCCCGAAGCGCGCTGGCGATCAGGGGGGCGATGGAGAGCACCTTCAGCTTCGCGAAGCGGCGCTCCTCGGCGAGCGGCACGGTGTTCGTGACGACGACCTCCTTGATCGGCGCCTCCTCGAGGTTTTGCACGGCCTTGCCGGAGAGGATCGGATGGGTGGCGGCCGCATAGATGGGACCGGCGCCGTGCTGGGCGAGGGCCGCCGCGCCCTTCGCCACGGTCCCCGCCGTGTCGATCATGTCGTCGATGATCACGCAGGGCCGGCCCTGGACCTCGCCGACCACCGCCATCTCCTCGATCTTGTGCGCCTCCGTGCGCGAGCGGCGCTTGTAGAGGAAGGCCAGGTCCGCGTGGAGGTACTTGCGCAGCTTCTCCGCGGTCTTGATCCGGCCGGCGTCCGGCGCGACGACGACGAGGTCGTCGTCGCCGTGGAGCATCAGCTGGTTCTTCAGATAGTCCGAGAGGATGGGGAGCGCGGTCAGATGGTCGAAGGGGAAGTCGAAATACCCCTGGATCTGGCCGGAGTGCAGGTCCACCGAGACGACCCGGTCGGCGCCTGCGGTCGTGATGAGGTCCGCGATGAGCTTCGCCGATATCGGCTCCCGCGCCATCCCCTTATGGTCCTGCCTCGAGTACCCGTAGTACGGGATCGCGGCCGTGATCCGCTTCGCGCTCGCGCGCTTCATCGCGTCGATCATCACGAGCTGCTCCATGATCGACTCGTTCACGGGGTCGGCATGACTCTGGATCACGAACACATCCGCTCCGCGGACGCTCTCGTTCGCTCGAAAATAGATCTCGCCCGACGCGAATCGCGTGAGATCGGCATCGCAGAGATCGACGCCGAGGTGCTCGGCGATCTCCTGCGCGAGCGTCGGATGCGTCGTCCCAGAGAAGACCATCATCTTCTTCTTCGTAACGATCTCCACGCATGTCCCCCTGTCGTGGCGCGGCTACGTCGTCGGCTTTCGGGACCTCTTCTTCTTCTTCTTCGTCGCCCCCGCGGCGCCGGCTGCATCCGATGAGGCGCGCTCGTCGTCCTTGCGCTTTCGGTACCCCGGGACCACGCGCTGCTCCGCCCGCTCGACGGCGAGCGCCCCCGGCGGAACGTCCTTCGTGATCACCGATCCGGCCCCCGTGACGGCGCCCCTTCCGATACGAACGGGCGCGACGAGCATGTTATCCGAGCCGATGCGCACATCGTCGGCGATGACGGTGGGATGTTTCTCGTAGCCGTCGTAGTTGACCGTCACGGTCGCGGCGCCCACGTTGGTGTTCCTTCCGATCGACGCGTCGCCGACGTAGCTCAGATGCGGCACCTTCGAGCCCGCGCCGACGCGCGACGCCTTGATCTCCACGAACGTTCCCGCCTTCGCGCCCTCATCGAGCACGGTTCCCGGGCGCAGGCTCGCGAACGGGCCGACGCTCGCTCGAGGACCGATCCGGGCGCCGCGGACGACGGCGAACGTCACCTCGGCCCCGTCCGCGATCCGGGAGTCCCGGATCCGCGTGCTCGGGCCGATCTCGCAGCCCTCGCCGATTCGCGTGTCGCCCTCCAGGAACGTGAGTGGATGGATGACGGTGTCGGTGCCGATGCGAACGTCGACGTCGATGTAGGTCTGAGCCGGGTCGACGATGCTGACGCCCTTGTCGAGATGCCTCGCGTTGATGCGGTCGCGCATGAGGTGCGAGACGGTCGCGATGCTCGCCCTGGAGTTCACGCCCGCCCACGTCTCGAAGTCCCCAAGCAGGGCGGAGACTCGCTCTCCCTTGTCTCGGAGGATCCCCAGCGTGTCCGGGAGGTAGTACTCGCGCTGCCGATTGTCCCTGCCGACGAGCGGGAGCACACGGTAGAGCTCCTCCCGACGAAAGGCATACACGAGGGTCGAGATCTCGTTGATGCTCGCCGTCTCGGCCGAGGCGTCGCTCTCCTCGACGATGGCGCGGAAGCTGGATCCCTCCCGGACGACTCGGCCGTATCCCTTCGGATCCTCGACGAGCGACGTCAGGACGGTGGCCGCCGCCTTTGACCGGCGATGGAGTGACAACACGCTTCGCACATGCCGTCCCTCGACGAGGGGATCGTCGCCCGCCATCACGAGCACGTCGCTCGCGTTTCCGACCGCCTTCTCCGCCGCGGCGACCGCATGCCCGGTTCCGAGCGGCTCGCCCTGATCGACGAAGTCCAGATCCGGACCAAGGCCCCAGGAGCGAACCGCTTCCTCGACGCGCTCGGCGCCGTGGCCGACCACGACGACGATGCGCTCGGGACGGGCCACGCTCGCGGCCTTCAGGACGTGCCAGAGGGATGGCCGGCCGCACACCGGCTGCAGGACCTTGGGCAGCTTGGACTTCAGCCGCTTGCCCTTGCCCGCCGCAAGGACGACCACGGCGAGGGAGCGGGTCTTGGTTGTCGATGGCAAGGGTGTCCCCTGTCGCAGGCCACCCCTTTGTACCGGCGCCGACCCGCGGATGGCAAGGCCGCAGCGTGGTGCGGTCGCTCGCCCGCCATCCCGTGGCATGGGCCCGGACGGCACTCCCCCGTCCCAACCGCTCCCGCAGGGACATCGAGAGCGACCCCTCTCGGGCGGTGAGCGGCCAGGTCCGGAGTCAGACGGCCTTGACCCTGGGACGGAGCGTGCGTCGCATCACCGGGCGCGTCTTCGTTCGTCGAGCGACCTCGACGAAGCCGGCGCGGTCGAACATCGTCTTCGCGCCGTAGAACATGAACTCGTCATCGCTCGGCTCCGGCTTGTCGACCGGATAGGCCTCGAGCATCCGCACGCCCTGCGACCGTGCGAAGGCCATCCCGGCCCGGAGCATCCGCTCGGCGACGTGCTGACCGCGCGCGCGGCGATCGACGTAGAAGCAGACGATGGACCAGACCGGTCGATCGTCGACGGGCTTCATCACCGGCGAGCGACGCAGCTTCCCGTACTCCTCGCGCGGGCCGAGCGACAGCCAGGCGACGGGGCTCCCGTCGAGGTAGCCGATCAGCCCCGGCACGACGCCGCGATCGACCAGACGCTTCATTGCCGCGCGGTTCGTCTTCCCCTGTCCGCCGCTCGCACCGGTGTTCCGGTAGTACATGCACCAGCATCCTCGAACGATCGACCCGCCCGGCCGGTTGAAGAGCTCGGCCAGGTCGGGCCAGCGATCGCGCGTCAACGGTTGCACGTCGAGTCGCACCAGTCTCGTTCCTCTCGCCGTCCCGGTCGGCCCGGCGTCCTCCCTTCCGGTGGAGGAAGCTACGCCTCAACCGATCGCTCGGCTGACGGTGATGTCCTCCTCTGCGAACCCGAGAGCGGCGTAGAATCGGCGAGCGGGCGCGTTGGCTGCGCCGGTGTCCACCGCCACGCGTTTCCGCCCTCTGGCGCGACCCCATCCCTCCGCCGCACCGACCAATGCCCGTCCCACGCCGCCGCCCTCGGCCGCCTTGGACACCACGAGCTCCCCGATGTAGGCGTCGATCTCCCCAGTGAAGTGAGCCCGTTCGCTGACGCACACGAAGCCCACCACCTCACCGTCCCGTTCGGCGACGAATGACGCGCTGTTTGGGTCGGAGAGATCTCGCAACGAATCCCGCACCCAGCCGCTCACCGCGAGACGCACCGCTTCAGGATCACGCCAGGCAGCCACGCCCTCCTGGAGCCGTTCGGCCATCCCCATCAGGAGGTCCCGGTCCAAGTCTTCCGCAGGACGGATGTGCGTTCCTCCCACCGGAGCAGGATATGGGAACCGGAGAAGCAGCGCACGGGTTGAGACCGGTGGGTCCACTTGGGCAGATGAGAACGCATACGGCGGCCGTAGCGGGAGCGGCGGCGCGCCAGGCGGGTCCAAGAGGAGCACGACGCGCTGTGCCCGAATATCGGTAGCCTCAATCTCCCGGCCTCGCCGGCCGGACCTTGTACGACGAGAGAGAGCGATGGACCAGATCGACACAACGACGGCCGTTCGGGAGCCGTCCCGACGGCGGCTCGGCCTGGATCGGCTGCGGCTTCGGTTCCGCGACCCGGCGCTCGAGTCGGCGTTCCGTGCCGATCAATTCCGCCACAACCTGGGGAACATCCGCTTCGCCTTCCTGGCCGGGATCGTCCTCTGGATCTCGTGGGGTCTGCTCCTGCGCCCCTACATCCTGGCCCTCTCCGAACTCCGGCTCGACCGGATCATGCGGTGGGGCGTGTTCATCCCGATGCTGGTCATCGGCCTCGCGCTCTCGTTCACGCCCTTCTTCGGCCGGATCTGGGAATGGGTCGCGGTCGCCATCGCGACGGCGACGATCGTCTCGTGGGTGTACTACACCTCGAACATCCAGACGCTGCCCGCGGAGTACGGGTACGTCGGCGTCATCCTGATCACCGCATTCACCTACACGCTGCTGCGGCTGCGGTTCGTCCTGGTCTTGCTGATCACGCGTGATCGGCATCGGCGCGTATCTGCCGTACGCCTTCGCCACTCGGTACGTCGCGCCGGTGAGCGGGGTGCTGGCGACGCTCTATCTCGTCTCGTTCGGGTTCCTGGGCGACCTGGCTGCGCATCGGATGGAGCGGTTTACGCGAACGCTGTTCCTGCGGGAGCGTCAGCTCGACCAGGAGCGCCTGCGATCCGACGGCCTGCTCCTGAACATCCTGCCGCAGGTCGTCGTCGACCAGCTCAAGGTCACGTCCGGCCGGCGGATCGCGCAGGCGTTCGAGGAGGTGACGGTGATCTTCGTCGACGCGGTCGGATCGACCCAGCAGGCCGCTCGCTCGTCGCCGGATGAGTTCGCCCATGCCTTGGACGAGCTGTTCAGCCGGTTCGACGAGATCGCCGACCGGCACGGCCTCGAGAAGGTGAAGACGATCGGAGATGCGTACATGGCCGTCGCCGGCGCGCCGGTCGCGATGGCCGATCATGCGGGAGCCGCCGTCGCGATGGCCGTCGACGTCATCCGAGAAGCGGGTGCGGTCCGATGGCCGTCGGGCGACCGGATCGTCGTCCACGGCGGTGTGGCCACCGGGCCGGCCGTCGCCGGCGTGATCGGGCGCAGGAAGTTCGCCTACGACCTGTGGGGCGACACCGTCAACGTCGCGAGCAGACTGGAGGAGCAGGGAGAGCCGGGTGAGGTTCTGGTGTCGGAGGCGACGGCCGTTCAACTGGAGGATCGGTACGAGTTCGGGCCCACCCGGATCTTGGACCTGAAGGGCAAGGGGCGGACACCCGCCCGGGCGCTTCTCGGCCGCAACTCGAACGTTCCGATCGAGGTGCCGTCGACGTGAGGCGGCCCGGCCTCATCCTCGCCGCGGCCATCGTCGCGGCGAGCACCCTCACGGCGGGGTGCATCAGCTCCGGCCCGTCGGGAACCGGGCATCCGTCGGGCGCGAGAACGATCGTCGTCGGGGTGTCCGGCGCCTTCGCCGAGAATCAGCTCGTCGCGGAGATGTACGCGCAGGTCCTGGAGCACGCCGGGTACACGGTCGAGCGAGAGTTCGACCTGAGGTCTCGCGAGGTCTCACAGAGCGCGTTGGAGTCGGGCCAGATCGATCTGAAGCCCGAGTACATGTCGTCGCTGCTCCTGTTCCTTGACTCCAACGCGCAGGCGTCGAGCGATCCGACTGATGTCGCGAGGCAGGTCGGCGAGCGCCTCCGGCCGAAAGGCATCACCGTGCTCACGCCATCGCCGGCCCAGGACACGAATCAGTTCGTGGCGAACGCGAAGACGGCGCAGGAATTCAACCTGACCACGCTGAGCTCGCTCGCCGCCGTCGCCGACCGGCTGACGATCGGCGCACCGCCCGAGTGTCCGCTCCGACCCTTCTGCCTGCCGGGCCTTCGAGACGTCTACGGGATCCTCTTCGAGGACTTCGAGCCGCTGGACGCCGGAGGGCCGCAGACCGTCGCCGCGCTCAAGAGCGACGAGGTGCAGATCGCCTTGATGTTCTCGACGGATCCGAGCATCGAGGCGAACGGGTTCATCCCGCTCCTCGACGACAAGCACCTCCAGGACGCGGAGAACATCACGCCCGTGATCCGCACCGAGAAGCTGAACGACGAGGTTCGGCAGCTGCTCGACGCGGTGAGCGCCCGACTCTCCAGCGACACGGTGACCGAGCTCGTCGGGAAGGTCGTGATCGACGGGCAGGATGTGGCCGCCGTCGCGACGGCGTTCCTCGCCGCGAACGGCCTCCTCTGATCGGTCATCTTCGCCTGCCGCGCCGACGGGCCGCTTTCGCCCGAACGCGGGCGCCGTGGAGTGGGTCGCGGTCGCCGCGATCCTCGCCCGTCACGCCCGCCATCACTTGGCCGTCCGCTCCTCTCGGACTCGGGCCAAAGGCGTGGAGGCCGCGAGCAACCTGGCGAGGCTAGGTGTGGGTCAAGACCCGAGCTCCTGTAACAAGATAAGAACGCTCTAGGCTGCGCGCTCCCTGAGCGAGTCTGAATCACGTCTAGCACCTGGTCGTTCGCACCCGACGTGCAGAAGCCCCACAAGCTGGGAGGTCTGCGGTTAATACCCCTGAATTGGGTTCCGGGGGGAGGAATCGAACCTCCATCTAGGGCTCCAAAGGCCCGCGTCTTGCCGTTAGACCACCCCGGATCGCCCCGATTATCCCCGACGGTGAGGACGTTCAGCGGCCAAGCGCCGTCATGGGCGGCCGGCCGGCCGATCCGTCATGGGAGGCGGCGCCGAGGAGGCCAGCGCCCCCGTGATGCCGTCGGCGAGCTCCTGCGCGTGGAGCTCGCTGCGTGCGAGCCCGACGACCGTCGGGCCGCTGCCGCTCATCACGGCGCCGAGCGCCCCGCCGGCCAACAGATCCTGCTTCGCCCGCCCGATCTCCGGATGGCGCGCCACGACGGGGGCCTCGAGATCGTTATAGAGCAGGCGGCCCAGCTCGCCGATGTCGCCGCGCTCGGCCGCTGCGAGCAGCGCGCCCGCCTCGGGCCCGGTCGCTCCACCGTCCTCGTCCCACCAGCGATAGGCCTCGGGCGATCGCGTCGGGAAGTCGAACGGCACCACGACCCACCACGACTCCGCGAACGTCGCCCCCTCGATTCGCTCGCCCCGGCCCGACGTCAGGACCGGCCCGCCCACCAGGAGCGAGGGGACGTCCGAGCCCACGCGGGCGCCGATGTCGATCAGCGTCTCCAGGTCGAAGCCGCAGCCCCAGAGCCCGTTCAGGGCATGCAGCGTCGCGGCGGCATCCGCGCTTCCCCCGCCGAGCCCGGCGGCCACCGGGATGCGCTTGTCGATCTCGACGAGCGCGCCCCGCGCACCACACGCATCGCCGAGCGCGAGCGCCGCGACGAGGGCGAGGTTCATCCCTCCCGCGGCGACGGCGGCCGTGAGTCGCTCCGGGCCGCGGACGTCGACCCGGAGCGAGTCGGCGGCCCGGACGGCCACCGTGTCGGCGAGCGACAGCGGAAGCACCAGGCTCTCCAGATCGTGATAGCCGTCGGCGCGCCGACCGAGCACGCGAAGGAACACGTTCAGCTTGGCGTGCGCGTGCCTGGCGACGACCGCCTCAGCCATCGGAAGCCGGCTCCCCTTCCTCGAGGCCGAGCACACGTCGGACGCCGGGCCACGATGCGAGTCGAGCGAAGCCCGCCAGGTCGATCTCCTCGGCTCGGACCTGGGGGCTCAGCCCGGATGCCTCCAGGGCTTCGGCGGCCTCAGGGGGCGACAGCCCGAGCCGGCGAAGGGCGTTGCGCATCGTCTTCCTCCGTTCGGCGAATCCTGCCTCCACGACTCGAAACAACGCTCGCCGGTTCACCGCGACCGGGGCGGGCCTGGGCGTCAACCGAACGAGCACGGACTCGACCTTGGGCTTCGGCCAGAACACGGTCGGAGGGACCCGCCGGAGCACCTCGGCCTCCGCCCAGTACGCCACCTTCACGCTGACGGCCCCGTACGCATCCTCGCCCGCCTCGGCCGCGAGGCGCTCCCCGGCCTCGCGTTGCACCATCACCAGATACCGCTCGATCTGGGGGACATCCTCCAGCAGCCGAAGGACCAACGGCGTGGAGATGTTGTACGGAAGATTGGCGACGAGTGTCCACTCGCCCCCTCGCAAGAGGGATCGCCAGTCGGCTGCCATCGCGTCCGTCTCAAGGATCTCGACGCCGTCGAGGGATCCGGCGACCTCGCGAAGCGCCGGCGTGAGCTCACGATCGAACTCGATGGCCAGAACGTGTCCTCCGGCCTCGGCGAGGGCCACGGTCAGGGAACCCAGTCCAGCGCCGATCTCCACCACCCGGTCTCCCGGCCGGAGCTCCGCGAGCGAGGCGATCCGGCGCGCCAGGTTGGGATCGATCAGGAAATGCTGACCGAGCGATCTCGACGGCCTGATCCCGTGACGGCGCGCGAGCTCCCGCAGCGATGAGGCGCCGAGGCCTCCGGAGCCGCCCGCGACGGGCCTCCGGCTACCACGTGATCCGGACGTTGGCGACCCCCTGGGAGAGGGGCGCGATGAGCTGAAAGGCCTCGGGGGAGAGATCGATGATCCTTCCCGGTGCGTAGGGACCTCTGTCGTTGATCCTCACCGTCACGCTTCGCCCGGTGCCCAGGCTCGTGACGGTGACCATCGTCCCGAACGGGAGCGTCGGATGGGCGGCGGTGAGCCCCGACCATGGAGGGTCGTACCACGTCGCGTCGCCGGACTGCGTCCCCTGGATCGCATCGCTCGACTCGACGCCGCCGGCGCCACCGCCGGACTGCGCGTCGGGACCGACCTCCCGCAGCCGCGTCACGGGCGCGTCGGTGATTCGCCGGCGCTCCAGCCTCTTGCCGACGACCCGGCCATCGGCGATCCGAAGCGTGTAGATCTCCACGGCGACGCCGGCATCCCCCCGACGAACGATCCTCGACTCGCCCGGTTCCAGATCGGCCGCCGTCGTCGTCCTCGTGTCGAACGGAACCGCCCGCTCGACCGTTCGGGTCACGACCCGGATGTTGGTGACTCGAACCGTCCGCCCCGTGCGGAGTGGGGTCCTGGGTGGTGGAAGGACGCGGTCGTCACCGTCGGGCGTGATCCCCATGGCCGAGAGGAGCGCACCGACCGACTGCGCATTCGTCAACACGTCGTGTTCCTTCCCCCTCACGACAACGCTGACGGCGCGGATCGGCGAGCGCCCGACTGAAGCCTCCCCGAGGGTCGAGCTCCCGGCGAGTTCGGCGGCCACGCCGAGCATGGCCGGCCGCCCCGCCCCTTCCACCACCCAGACCCCCACTCCGGGTCCGGTCGTTCCATCCGTGTCGACGGTGACCGTCATCCCGTCGGCGAGCGCCGTCGACGGTTCGGGGACGATCTCGTCGGAGGAGTCCACCGCGATGCCGTGGACCACCAGGAGTTGCCCGACGCTCCCATCCATGCTCGGGACGGCCCGCGGCCGACCGTCCACGACGAGCGTGATGCCTTGCCGGCGGATCGAGAGGTACACCATTCCGGCGGCGCAGATCGCCGCGATGAGAAGCGTTCGTCCGATCGCCCTGCGAATCCGCAGGCGTCGCACCCTTGTCGCGCGAACCGTCAAACCTTCCTCCGATCGAGGAAGGCTCCGCAGGGAAGCGGCTGAGCCGGGACGAAGCCTTCAAGCGCACGAGGCCGAACCCTAGCAAACTCTCAACCTTCACTGCAAACTTGAAGCCGAACGGGCGTTCGCCTCCATCGATCGCCCTGGAAAGCAGTTTTCCACCGTCAGCGCCCCGTTTCCCACTCTGCGAGCGACGGAAACACGGCCCCGGCGTTCGTTGAAGTGGCATCGCGGACCGCGTCGAACGTCTCCCCCCGAGCCGACGCGATGGCCTCGATCGCCTCGACGATGAATTCCGGCGCGTTGTCTCGACCACGACGTGATTGTGGCGAGAGGAAAGGACTGTCCGTCTCGACCAACAATCGATCCGACGGGGCCGCCGCGGCGGCATCGACCAGATGGCGGTTCCTCGGATACGTCACGTTGCCGGCGAACGACAGGTAGTACCCGCGCGCCCCGCATTCCCGCGCGACCGTGGCGTCGCCGGAGAAGCAGTGGAGCACGACGTTGTCCGCGGATCCCTCATCCAGAAGTCGAAGGACGTCGGGCCACGCGTCTCGCGTGTGGACGACGAGCGGCTTGCCCGTCTCGCGGCTCAGGTCGATGTGCACCCGGAAGGCCCGCTCCTGATCGACCCTCGGAGCCCCCCGGCGGTAGAAGTCGAGCCCGGTCTCCCCCACGCCGATCACGAGCGGGTCGTGGAGGAGCTCCTCGATCGCCGCGCCCGCCGCGTGGTCGAGCCTCGAGGCGTCGTTCGGATGCAGCCCGGCGGTCGCGAAGACGCCGGGGAGGGACTCCGCAAGCTCGAGCGAGCGCCTGCTCGTCTCCGGGTCCACGCCGACGCAGACGAGCCGGTCCACGCCGGCGGCTCGAGCCGCCTCGAGCACCTGTGGAGGTTCGCGCTCGAGGAGGAACAGGTGGCAATGGGTGTCCACCGCTCCCCTCTTCACCGTCGGTAGAGGGTTCTTCCCGCTCATCGCCGCTCAAACATAGGCGCTCTCGACCTCGGGTCAACACGGTGGACCGGCGACGGCGAGCGCTCGCGGCGCTCGGCGCGGGGAGGCTCGAGCGACAGTTCAGGAGGGGAGCTTCACGTGAAACGCCAGCCGACGTCACCCTCGCGGCGCGATGCAGACCTGCAGTGACTCAGCCGTCGATCCGTGGGAACAGGGCGTCGCCCTTCGAGGTCACCGTTCCGGGCTGCAGCCCACCCCACGCGGCCGCCGAGGGAAGGGTCTGCCGCTCCATCGGCTCGGCGATGCCGAGCTGGCCCCACAGTCGGGACGCCGCTCCCGGCATGATCGGCGAGATGAGGATCGCGAGGATCCTCAGCACCTCCGCGGAGGCATAGAGAACCCCGGCGAGCTCCGCGGCCCTCCCCTCCTCCTTCGCCAACCGCCACGGAGCCTTCTCGACGAGGTATCGGTTCGCCTCCGAAACGAGCTCCCACACGGTCCCCAGGGCAGGCGAGAGCTCCAGGCGCCGCATCTGCTCGTCGTATCGGGCGGCCACGTCTCGCGAGAGCGAGGGAAGCACGCCCGCGGCATCCGGGTCGCCCTCCGGGACTCGGCCTTCGAAGTTGGATGCGAGCATCGCGAGCACCCGACTGGCCAGGTTGCCGAGGCCGTTGGCGAGGTCCGCGTTGTGGCGGTCCCTCATGGATTCCCAGGAGAAGCTCCCGTCGTAGCCGAAGGGGATCTCCCGCATGAAGCAATACCGATAGGAATCCACGCCGAATTGGTCCACGAGCTCGAACGGGTGGATCCCCGTCAGCTTGGTCTTCGACATCTTCTCCCCGCCGACGAGGATGTATCCGTGCGCGAAGACCTTCGCCGGGAGCTCGATCCCGGCCGCCATCAGCATCGCCGGCCAGTAGATGGCGTGGAATCGGAGGATGTCCTTCCCGATGAAATGGATGTCGGCCGGCCATTGGCGCGCGAAGCGCTCGGGGTCCGAGCCGTAGCCGGCGGCCGTGACGTAGTTCGTCAGCGCGTCGAACCACACGTAGCAGACGTGCGTCGGGTCCCACGGCAGGGGGATGCCCCAGTCGAACGACGTCCGCGAGATGGAGAAGTCCCGGAGGCCTCCCCGGATGAGGGCCAGCACCTCATTGCGCCGGATCTCCGGCTCGCACGCCTCCGGGTGGGCCTCGTAGTGGTCGAGCAGCCGGTCGGCATAGGCGGAGAGGCGGAAGAAGTAGTTCTGCTCGGACATGCGCTCGACCGGACGCCCATGGATGGGGCACTTGCCGTCGATGAGCTCGTCCTCGGAGTAGTAGGCCTCGCATGAGACGCAGTAGAGCCCCTCGTAGGTCCCGAGGTAGATATCGTCCCTGCCGTTCTCATGGACCGCCGTGAGGATCTTTTGCACCGCGGCCGCATGCCGGGGCTCGGTCGTCCGGATGTAGTCGTCGTAGGAGATATCGAGGCGCTCCCAGACCTCCCGCCATTTCGGCTCCATCAGATCGACCCAGGCCTGCGGCTCCATGCCCGCCTCCCGGGCGTACCGCTGCATGTTCTGGCCGTGCTCGTCGGTTCCGGTGAGGAAGAACACGTCCTCCCCCCGCTGCCGGTGGTGGCGGGCGACGAAATCCGTGGCGACGGTCGTGTACGCGTGCCCGATGTGCGGGACGTCGTTCGGGTAGTAGATCGGGGTCGTCACATAGAAGGTCTCGGATCCCATGGCCGGCCATTCTACGGGCGTGATGTGGGCGGCCCGGACCTCGCGCCGGGGTCGGCGAGGGCGAGCCGACGAACCGCGTGCGCTATCGGGGAGGAGGCGTGCGGAGACAGCCCGCCGCCGTGCCGAGCCGCTCGAAGCCCGGCGAGATCTCCGGGTCCCCAGTCGACCACCCCGGGGTCGTCGGGGTTCGGGTACATCAGCTCGTGGATCGACGACGCGTGCGCCAGTCCCACGACGTGCCCGAACTCGTGCTGCAGGACGAAGCCCACGCTCCGCCGGGTCTCGAAGGTGGCCGGATACTCATCGTCGCGCATGAGGTCGGCGTTGATCGCGACGATCCCGGTGACGTACACGCTCGGATCGTTCGGCGCCGGGATCGCCCAGGCGCTGCCGTGCGCATCCGGATTGCCGCTCAGGCGGCCGAACTCCTCGCTCGAGACCCACGAGACCAGCACGGGAGCCCACCTCGAGCCGCGTCCCCCGCCTCGTGGCCTCACCAACCCCGTCATGAACCGTTGCGTCGGGGTCTCGTGCGTGGGCCCGTCGTCGATGAACTCGATGCCGGTGACGCGCCGGACGCGAGCGACCGCCTCGCGGACCAGTGCCATCGCCTCGGGCGGCCCCGAATCGGCGTTCACGACGTAGTGGATGGGACGGCACGGGTTCCAACGGACCGGCGAGCCGTCGGTCAACACGCGCGTGAACCCGAACCCCGCGGCCGAACGCGCGCTCGCCGAGGATCCGCCCGCCGCCGGGATCCAGCGAGGGAAGACCGCGACGCAGGCGAGGGCAGCGACGAGGACCCACCCCGAGGCGAGGACCCACGTCGGCGTCCTCCGGCGTCGCGGCTCGATGTCCGGCCTCGCGGGGATCACATCGGCTCCGACGTGAGGATCGGCCGTCGGGTGACCAACCCCCGTCACGGCTCATTCGGGATCTCCGTGGTCGCGATCCGCTCGGCCGGCCGTCCATCCTCCGCGGGATCCTGCGACTCCTCCAGATCGACGACGTCCGGCTCCTCTTCGTCCTCGGGTCGCTGCGCCATCAGATACGCCCGATACAGGTCGTTCGCCGAGGCGCCGTGGGCGCGAGCCACCTCGCGCGCCGCATCGCGCTTGCGCATGCCGGCCGTCACGAGCGCGCGCACGCGCGGGAGGAGGGCGTGAACCTCGGCCGCCGGAGGCTCGCTCGCGCCTCCGAGGACGATCACGATCTCCCCCTTCGGTTCGCGATCGCCGATGCGCGCCAGGATCTCGGAGATCCGGCCGCGGATGACCTCCTCGTGCAGCTTCGTCATCTCGCGAGCCAGCGCACCCTTGCGATCGCCGAGCAGCTCGAGCGCATCGCGCAGCGTGGCCCGCACGCGGTGGGGCGACTCGAAGAACACGAGCGTCCTCGGGTCCTTCGCCACCGAATCCAGCCGCGCCCGGCGCTCCCCGGGCTTCCGAGGCAGGAACCCCTCGAAGGCGAACCGATCGGTCGGCAGCCCGGAGACGACGAGCGCGGCGATCGCCGCGGATGGCCCGGGGACGACCCTGATGTCGATGCCGTCCTCGGCACAGGCGCGGACGAGCCTGAATCCCGGGTCCGACAGCCCCGGCATGCCCGCATCGGAGACGATCGCGACGTCCCGGCCGGCCCTGAGGGCCTCGAGGAGCACGACCGTGCGCTCCGCCTCATTGCCCTCGAAGAGGGAGACGGTCCTCGCCTGGACGCCGAGCGCCTGGAGCAGTCGCCCGGTCCGGCGGGTGTCCTCCGCCGCGACCAGATCCACGGAGGCCAGCGTCTCGCCGGCCCGCTTGGAGAGATCGCCGAGATTTCCAATCGGGGTCCCGACCAGGTACAGCGTCCCCGTCTTCACCGCCCGATCGTGGCACCTCCGCGGCTTGAGTGAAACGGCCGTTGGTCCCAAGCTGGAAGGGCTCGTGACCGAGAAGGACTACTCCTCGACGCCGCTGACCAAGAAGCTCGGCATCCGCACGGGGTCACGAGTCCTCCTGGTCTCCGAGCCGAAGGGCTTCGGCCGGACGCTCGGCCCCCTCCCACCCGAGGCCGAGCTGCGCCGGCAGGCTCGGGCGCCGCTGGACGTCATCGTCGTGTTCGCGACGGAGCTCACCGAGCTGCGCCGGCGGTTCGCGACGCTCGCGCGCGCGCTGGATCCCTCCGGTCGGCTGTGGGTCGCCTGGCCGAAGAAGGCCGCGAAGGTCGAGACGGACCTCTCGTTCGAGATCGTCCAGCGGATCGGCCTCGAGGAAGGGCTCGTCGACAACAAGTCCGCCTCCATCGACGACGTCTTCCAGGGCCTGCAGTTCGTGTACCGGCTCAAGGACCGAGGGCGGTAGATCCGAGCCTCGACGGTCGGCCTCGTCGTCACGCCGGCACGCGGGCCGCCACGTGGTGGAAGCGAACGACCTCGCCCGGATCCTCCTCCTCCTCTCGAACCTCCGAGAGCTCGAGTCGAAATCCCGCCCGCACCAGCATGTCCTCGTTGTGCTCCGGGGCGAATCCGGCGAAGAACATCGGGACGCCGAGCCACCCCTCTTCCACCTCATCCCGGGTGTCTGCGCTCCCGAACTGAGCCAGCAGGGCCCCTCCCGGCCGCAGCCATTCCGCGATCCGGTCCAGGAGCCGCTGCTGCTCGGCCCGAGGCACGTGGACGAAGGCATAGAACGCCGTGACGGCATCGACGGATCGCGGCGGCCATTCCATCGTCGTGAAGTCGCCGCGGACGAAGGTCGCGTCCGGCACGTTCGCCCGGGCGAGCTCGATCTGGCGTGCCGAGATGTCGATGCCGGTCACGCGGCGTCCGGACGCGAGCGCGCGAGTCATCGGAATCCCTGCACCGCAGCCCAAATCGAGAACATCGGTGCCGTTCCCGATTCGCGCGAGGGCTTCGCCCAGAAACCACATCCGGACCGGGGAGGGCCGAAGGTCGCTCCATTCGAGATAGCGCTCGGCCATCCGATCGTATCCGCGCCCCACGATCTCCTTCGGATCCTGCATGTCCCGGCCCGCCAAAGTCCACTCGCTCGCATACCATCGGCCGATGCACCTCCGCGAGTTCGTCCAGCGACCCGTCGTGGCCATCGTCGCGGTCGGCCTGCTCGCCGCCATGCTTCGGTTCTATCACCTCGGAACCCCGCCGACGCATGCGTTCGACGAGGCCTACTACCCGAAGGCGGGATGCCTCTTCGTCGGGTACCCGCGCCGCGCCTGCGACGTCACGACCGACGACGAGAAGTACTGGGCCGATCTCTACAACGACGTGGGCTCCTGGGTTCACCCTCCGCTCGGGAAATGGGCGATCGGGCTGGGCGAGCTCGCGTTCGGCCCCGACGCCTTCGGATGGCGGTTCGCCGGCGCGCTCGCCGGCACGCTCACCGTCGTCCTCATCGCGGCGATCGCGCAGCTCCTCTTCCGCAGCGTGGTGTGGACGTATGTCTCCGGGCTGCTGCTCGCGACGGAGCATCTGAACTTCGTCCAGTCGCGGACGGGGATGCTCGACATCTTCCTGGCGTTCTGGGTGGTGCTCGGGTTCCTCCTGCTCGTGCTCGACAGGCGATGGATCGAACGCCGGACCCCTCGGGAGCTCGAGGCGGGACCCGCTCCCGCGCGATCACGCGACCCCGATCCTGGGCGCCGGCGGCACCGCGGCGGCGACGGTCGTCCGGAGCGCACCGACCGAGGAGGCGAAGCGTGTCGCGCCCTCGCCGTTCGTGCGCCCCTGGCGGCTCGCCGCCGGCGTGGCGTTGGGCGCGGCGATCGCCACGAAGTGGTCGGGCGTCACGGCGATCCTGGCGGCGGTGATCCTGTCGCTCGCCTGGGAACGGACGCGGAGGAAGTCGCTCGGCGTCCGGCATCCCCTCGCCCGAGCGATCCAGCAGGAGAGCCTCGGCGTGACGGTCTCCTTCCTGGTCGTGCCGGCGGTCGTCTACTTCGCCTCATGGACCGGGTACTTCGTTTGGTTCGGCTTCGACCTCGGGGCGTGGGCCAAGATGCAGTCGGCGATGTTCTCCTATCACGAGCATCTGCAGACGCTGAACGACAAGGGCCGCCCGATCCACCCGTATCTCTCGAGGGCGTGGCAGTGGATCCTCATGGCCCGGCCGGTCGTGTACTTCTACAAGGAGGACGCCGGCCTGCGCCGCGAGATCATCGCGATGGGGAACCCCGTCATCTTCTGGACCAGCCTGGTGGCCCTGCCGTACCTGGCGATCGCATGGCGGCGCTCCAGGGACTGGGTCGCCGGGTTCATCCTCGTCGCGGTCCTCGCGCAATATCTGCCGTGGTTCTTGATCTCGCGCCCGCAGTTCCTCTTCTACATCACGCCGATCACGCCCTTCCTCGTGCTGTCGGTGGTGTATCTGCTTCGACGGCTCGCGAACGTCCGGATCCAGCCGGGTGAGAACGACGAGGCCGAGCGAGCCGCGAGCCCATGGCTGCCGGTGGTCGTGGGCGTCGTGGTCCTGTCCGTCGCCGCGTTCGCCTGGTTCTGGCCCGTCCTCACCGCCGGCACGTTGTCGTCCGACGCGTGGCGACTGCGCATCTGGTTCGACGGAGAGCCATGGAGCGCCTTCAACTGGGTCTGAGGCATCCGACGAGCTCCGCCTCGAAGCCCCGAAGCGACTGCGTCGGAACACAACAGGTCGTGACCGGCGGTCAAGCGGCCGGCGCGAAGGGGCCGCCGAGCCGCGGGTAGCATGCTCGCCATGTCGAGGCAGGACGTCTTCATCCCCATGGAGGACGGCGTCCGCCTCGCGGCGACGATCTACGCGCCCGACGCGGGCGGCCCATGGCCCGCGATCCTCGAGGCGCTCCCCTACCGCAAGGACGACCTCACCGAGTCCTATCGCCCGGAGTACGCCCGCCTGCGGGACGAGGGCGGGTACGTCGTCTGCCGCGTGGACGTGCGCGGGACCGGATCCTCGGAGGGCGTCGCGGAGGACGAGTATCCGCCGCAGGAGCAGCGTGATCTCTGCGCCGTGATCGCGTGGCTCGCCGACCAGGACTGGTGCTCGGGCTCCGTCGGCATGTACGGGACGTCGTACTCGGGATTCAACTCCATCCAGGTGGCCATGGAGCGGCCACCGGCGTTGAAGGCGATCATTCCGATCTTCGCGACCGACGACCGGTACGCCGACGACGTTCACTACTTCGGCGGCGCGCTGAAGGCGCTCGACGTGGTGGACTACCCCGCCTACATGACGGCGATGAACGCGCTTCCTCCCGTGCCCGCCCTGGCGGGCAGCGATTGGCGGGACAAATGGGAAGCGCGCGTGATGGCGAATGAGCCGTGGCTCATCACATGGCTCGAGCACCAGCGATTCGACGCATATTGGCGGCACGGATCGCTGCGCCCCGACTACGACGCCATCGAGGCCGCGACGATGATCGTCGCGGGCTGGGCCGACGGATACACGAACAATTCCCTGCGGACCATGGAGGCGCTTCGGTGTCCCAAGCGACTTCATCCTCGGGCCGTGGGCACACGCGTCGGTCGAGACGTCGAGCCCCGGTCCCAACATCGACCTGGTGGCCGAGCACCTCCGATGGTGGGACCGCTGGCTGAAGGGCACGGACAA
This sequence comes from uncultured Actinomycetes bacterium, assembly GCA_963728285.1. GTDB lineage: Bacteria > Actinomycetota > UBA4738 > UBA4738 > HRBIN12 > CAVSJR01. The sequence continues at coordinate 32,009 of CAVSJR010000001.1, forward strand.
CGGCATCGACCGAGAGCCGGAGATCGTGCTGTTCGCGCGCCGGTCGACCCGGCCGGACCCGCAGCTCCGGGAGGTCCGCGGCGAATGGCGGTTCGAGCCGGGCTGGCCGCTCGAGCGGGGTCGCGAGCTGCCCCTCGAGCTCGAGACGGCGTCCACGCCGAACGCACCGGACGCCGTGGGACCCGACCGACTCGACGTGCGAGGAGACGTCGGCGTCACGGCATGGATCTCCTGCGCCGGCGGCTTGCCCTGGGGCCAGCCCGACGACCAGCGACCGGACGAGCCCTACTCGCTCGTCTACGAGTGGGAGCCACTGGCGGGCGAGCTCGAGATCCTCGGACAGCCTCGGCTGAACATCACGGTGACGGCGTCGGCGCCGATCGCCTATCTCTCCGCGAAGCTGTGCGACGTGTTCGAGGACGGGACCTCCGCGCTGATCACCCGGGGGCTGCTGAACCTCTCACACCGTGACTCGCGCGAGGATCCGGCGGTGCTCGAGCCGGGCGTCCCCGTCACCGTCTCGATGGAGTTGGAGGTGACGTCCTGGATCGTCGAGCCCGGCCATCGCATCCGGCTCGACCTCGCGGGCACCGACTGGCCCAATGCCTGGTCACCTCCCACGCCCGTCACGCTCACGGTGGACCGGCGCGGGTCGACCATCGTGCTCCCCCGGGTGGACGGGGCGAGTCCCGTGACGGAGCGCCCTCGCCTTCGGCCGCCGCCGGATCAGGGAGCCACCGCGGGGAAGGAATCCCGAGGAGACGACGCGACCGCCGGCGAGGGGTCGGAGGACGGGTCCGGCTATCGATGGCTGATCGAGCGCGACGTCCTCGGCCGCGAGACACGCGCCCAGGTCGGGAACTGGGGGTGGACGGAGGCGAACGACGTCCGGCCGCGCTTTCGGGAGGACTACCGTGGCACGGTCGCCGTGTCGACGACGGATCCCGGAAACGCCTGGTCCGAGGCCTGGGCCGAGTTCGAGATGCACTGGCCCGAGGCGATCGTCGCGAGTCGTGCACACCAGCGCCTGTGGAGCGACGCCGACGCCTATCACCTCGACATCCGCCTGGAGCTCACGGAGAACGGGGAGCCCAAATGGACGAGGCGGTGGCAGAGGAGCTTTCCTCGAGACCACCAATAACAACCGCCGGCGCAGCGCTCTAAGCGAGCCCATTCGGACACTCTGCGTCCTCTCGCTCAGTGCGTCGGGGACGACTTGACGAGGTGGGTTGTCAGTTTCCTTCCTGCTTGGGCCACGTCCATGCGTACCAGATGATCAGCAGCAGGAGTGCGCTTTCCGCGATGCTCAAGAAGTAGAAGTACGCCCAGTCCTCGCCGATCATCGATGCCGCGATGGAAACGATGTACAGGATGGGCAACACGATGTTGGTCCAGCGGTTGACGCTCGGCTTGAGGACGAGCGTAAGGAAGACCATCACTGCTGCGATCGCGACATAGACCGAGACTGCGAACAGGAAGACCTGAGTGATCTTGATCCCTGAGACTTCGCCTGCGATGACGTCCTCGATGAGCCCAGCTCGGAAGAACCCGAAGATATCCCCATAGGCGAACAGGAACAGCATCGCTATCCACAGCGCAGAGATCTTGAGCCGGACACCGATCCGCTCATCTTCGAGGATCCTGGAGTTGGAGGTTGACAGCTTCGCCCTCCTTCCCTCTGCAAAGCCCAGAATCTGCCCGTGAGGGACAACGATAGATGAGGCCAGCGCACCGAGGCGGTTCCGCCGTCGTGGCCGCTGTCCCGTGCGGCGCCCAAGGTACATCGGATCCGCTTCGCGCCCTCCACCGACAGCATGAGGCGATACTCGTCGCCGGACGGAGCTCCCGTACCTGCTTCCAGATCGCCCGCGACATCTCCGGGTCGGATCCGGTCGGCCTGCTGCTGAGGTTCGGCGAGGTCCGGTGCTCGTCACGGCCCCGGGGTTGCGAGACGGCCCCGGAAACGCAGATCCCCGGCGCCGTGGGCCGGGGATGCGTCTTCATGCGATATCGCACGGCCACAGTAGGACGTCGCGCGCCGGCTGACAAGGGGACGGAGGGCTGAACAACGGGCCCGCCGGGGACGTCTATCGAGGGGGCAAGCGCCGCACGTTCGCCTCAGCCTCCGCGGTCTTGCGGGTGAGGGACGTGATCACGATCGGATCATCCCGAAACAGCGCCTTCGTCGACATCGCGATGGAGACGCCGTGTCGTCCGGCCCGAAAGACGACCGAGGTCTTGCTGATGACGGCGGGGTCGACGTACATCGGCGCCAGGAAGAACAGGCCGAGGGGCGGCACGGCGCCCGGCTCGTAGTCGGGGAACGAGCGCTCGAGCTCCGCGGCCGTGGCGGGCCGCGCCTCGGCGTCGCGGAGGGCGGCTCTGGCCAGGTCCAACTCGAGCTCGCGGTCGTCGGGGATCACGCACAGCGCGTGGCCGAGCGTCGTCACGAGCACGACGGTCTTCACGACGTCGTCGACCGAGAAGGTCGTCGGGCCGATGTTGTCGGGGGCTCCATCCTCGTGCGGGATCACGACGAAGGTGACGCCGCGACCCTGGAGGTAATCCATCAAGGCCGACACGCGATTCGCCCCCTCGCGTGACGCGACGAGTTCCGATGAAGTCGATTCGACCCGAATGGCATGCGTGATTCTACAGCCGGGGCGAGCGTTGCCTCCTGCGTCGAAAGTCTCGAGTTGTCGCGGCCGATCGGCCGAGGCGCCGCGGCGAATGCGCGTCGTATGCGTCGCGGTCAACCGAAGCCGGGCAGATGCTCCCGAAACGCGATGTACGCGAGCGCCGCGCCGACGTCGAGCAGGAAGTGCGCGACGACGAGCGGCCACGTCCGCCTGGTGCGAACGAACACCACGCCGAACAGGGCGCCCATGGCGAGGTTCCCGAGGAACCCTCCCCACCCCTGATACAGGTGATAGCAGGCGCGGAGCAGGGCGCTTGCGCCGACGGCGGCCAGGGGAGTCCAGTGAAGCTGGCGCAGGCGGGTGATGAGATAGCCGACGACGATGGTCTCCTCCAACAGCGCCGCGACCGCGGCGTTCAGGAAGATCACCGGCACGGTCCACCAATGACCGAGCGGCGGGGCCGGGACGACGAATCGGTTGACGCCGGCCGCGACGGCGCCGAGATAGACCGCGATCCCGCCGAGGCCCACCACGATGAACAGCGCCACGCCGCGAAGGATGTCCTCGCGTGGCCGATCCCACGACAGCCCGATCGCTGACACGCCCTCGCCGTTTCGCCGCACGAGGTACACGACGAGCCACACCGGCGCGAGGCCGAACACCAGCTGCGCGAGCTGCTGCGCGAGCACCGGGTCCTGGCTCGCGGCGGCGACGGTCACGCCCCGCACCGGAGCCGTCGCGAGGCTGATGGCCGCGAACACCGCGCTCGCGAGCAGGGAGAGCGACAGGACGACGGCGGTCTCCTCGGCCAACGTCCGAGCGGGTGCCGGCGCCGGGGGGACCGTGGCCCCGGAGCCGCGCCGAGCTCGGTAGTCGCCCAAGACGCGCGGCCGGTCGGGGCGATGTCGCTGACGGGTGCCCATGTCTTCAGGGTATCCCGCGAACCGGTCGCGGCGCGCGGTTCGGCTCGAATCGGGCGGGCTCCATGCGGGCGCGTGGCGATCGATACCGGATTCCCGGCCACCATCGGCCGCGACTACACTTCGCGCACCGATGAGCCGGGAACGGGCGAGGGCGAGATGACCAGAGCGCGAGAGTCCGCCGACCTCGTGGTGGTCGGCGCCGGCACGGTCGGGGGCTGGGCATCGACGTTCGCGAAGTCCGGGGGGATGCAACGTGTCATCGTGCTCGAGCGAGGGCTCGCCGGGCAGGGGGCGTCGAGTCGGGCGGCGGGCGTCGTGCGCGCCCAGGGCGGGAACCCGTCGACCGTGCGGCTCGGTTCCTGGAGCGTCGACTTCTACAACTCGCAGCGCCAGCTCTATGGGACCGACTCGGGCTTCCAGGAGCTCGGGTACCTCATCCTCGCGGTCACGCAGGCCGACGTGCGAAACGGACGCGAACGGGTGGCGATGCAGCGCGAGGCGGGACTCGACGTCTCATGGCTCGACGAGCGAGATGCCGTTCGGGTGAATCCGACGCTGGCGCCTCAGGGCCATCGCGGCGGCAGCTACGCCGGCACCGATGGGTTCATCGATCCGCCGCGGAACGTCCGCGCGTACTCGCTCGCGATGCAGCGGGCGGGCGTGGAGCTTCGCGAGCGAACACCGTTTCTGGGCCTGCGCACGCGCGCGGGCCGAGGCGGGTCGCCGTCGGTGACGGGGGTTGAGACGCCCGAAGGGACGATCGCGACCGAACGCGTGCTCCTGACGGGCGGGCCGACGCTGCGACCGCTCGGGAGGCTCGTGGGCGCCGACGTGTTCGTCGGCGCGGCGCGGCATCAGGTCGTCGTGAGCGAGCCGCATCCGGCATTCGAGGCCGGACGACTGCCCATGGTCTTCGACATCCGAAGCGGACTCTATTGGCGTCAGGAGGAGGGCGGATTGCTCTGGGGGATGAGCAATCCCGATGAGGCGCCGGGCGAGGCGCAGCACATCGACTGGCCGTACCTACGAAAGATGCAACGGAGGCTCGGCCGGCTCGTGCCGATCACGCAGGCCCTCGGGATCCGCAAGGCCTGGGCGGCGACGATCGAGTTCACGCCGGATCACATGCCGATCCTCGGTCCCGTCGTGCGTCGCGACGGAACGGCCATCGAGGGGGCGACCCTCGCATCGGCGTGCGGCCACGGCATGATGTGGGGCCCCTCGGTCGCCCGGATCGCCGCCGACCTCGCCACGGAGGGCAAGACCGGCGTCATCGACGACGTCGAGGAGTTCGGCATGGACCGGTTCGACGAACGAGGACGGAGCCGGCTCGCGGCCGACCCGATCGCGCTCCCGTTTCCCGTCAGCGCCGACGGCGATTGAGCCGTTGGGCCGCCGTTCCCCTGCTCCCCCGGTTCGCCGCTCGTCGCGGCGTCACGACAAGGAGACGTCGACCATGATCAGCTCGCTCTCGGCCCCCGCGGCGATCTCGATGCGCTCCTCGTCGGTGATCTGAGCCGCGTCGCCGGTCTCCATCTCCTCGCCGTTGACCTGCACGCGCCCGTCGATGACGTACAGGTAGACTCCGCGGCCGGCCCCGAGCGGATGTTCCACCGTGGTTCCCGGGGTGAGCCGTGAGACGAAGACGTGCGCATCCTGGTGGACGCTCACCGCGTCTCCGCCCGATCCCGAGATGACCGGCAGGAGCCGATCGGTCCTGTCCTCCTTCGTGAAGACCTTCTGCTCGACGCCCGGCGCGAGGCCGCGTTCGTTCGGCATGATCCACATCTGAATGAACCGCATCGGTTCGTCGGCCGACGCGTTCTGCTCCGAGTGCCACGCTCCGGACCCGAGCGTCATCCGCTGCACCGAGCCCGCCGGGAGCGGCCCGGGAGCGCCGCCGACGTCGTCCTGGTGGCGGAACGTGCCCTCGACCACGTAGGTGAGCCCCTCGATGTCGCGATGCGGATGCATCGGCCAGATCGCGCCCGGGATCAGCCGGTCGTCGTTGAAGACTCGGAGGGTGCCGAATTGCATGTACTCGGGATCGACATACTGATCGAACGAATAGTGCCATCGAGCTCGGAACCACTCGCCGTCGATGTCGAAGATCTCTTTGTCGCGGCGGATCTTGATCATGAGAGCGCCCCCTCGCCGTCCCGCGCCTCGGCGCACGCGTGCGCGCCGTCTGGTTGGTCCCCCTCAACCACTCTCCGGCCGAGCGGTATTCCCCCGGCTCACGGCATCAAACGCGAGGCTATCCGGTGCAGGCGCTGGGCGCCATCGCGTCCTGCGTCCCGTACGTCACGGCCGGCCCGTCGGCGGCCACGCATGCGAACGTCCCGGGCGCGGTCGAGGTCACGAGCGCGACGCCCGTGTCGCTGGCGCCGCGAATGCTCACGGAATTCGCCGTCGCCGGCCCGGCGTTCCACGCGATGCTCGGCTCGCGCGCGGTCGCCGCCTCGGGCGTGAAGCCGACGAAGGTGCCCTCCTCGGAGAAGTAGAGCTGCGCCGTCTGGATGGCCGCGGCCAGCCTGCTCTGCGCCTCCGCGCTCCTCGCGGTGTCGATCTGCCGCAGATCGCCCTTGGCGGCGTCGGTCTGGCTCCGGCCGACCAGCACGAAGCCCATAGCCGCGATGACCCCCGCCACGAGCACCAGCCCGACCACCACGCCGAGGCCTCCCTCGCCTCGCTGGGTTCCGCGCCCGCGTCCGATGAGCCGCGGAGACGGCGTGTGCGCGCGTGACTCGAGACCCGGCCGCATGAGTGCACCCCCGGCCGTGGCGGCGGATCCGCCTCTTCGGCCTACCGGGATGCATCGGCGGGGTCGGGGACCGGCTGAAGGGCCGCGTCAGAGCTGCAGCACGGGGCAGGTCAGGGTGCGCGTGACGCCCTCGACCTCCTGGAGCTTCATGACGATGCTCTTGGCGAGCTGATCGAGATCCGCGGCCTCGGCCCGGGCGATGACGTCGTAGGGACCGGTGACGCCATCCACCTGCACGACGCCTTCGATCGCATCCACCGTCTTCGTGACATGGGTCGCCTTGCCGACCTCGGTCTGGATCAGGATGTAGGCACTGACCATTGTCTCCCCCCGCTCGGCCTCGGTCATCATCGTACGTGACCGTCGCCTCCCTCCGCGAATCGACCGGGGTGACGAGCGTTCTTGCTCGATATCGGTCTCCATGGAACACTTCCGCTCATGCCGCGTCTCACCATCATCGGGGCCGGGAGCGTCGAGTTCACGCGCAACATCGTGGCGGACCTGTGCTCCTATCCGGAGCTCCGGGGCACCCTCACGATCGCGCTGCACGACATCGACCCCGAACGACTCGAGACGAGCGAGCGGGTGGCGAGCGACACGAACGAACGCACGGGGGCGGGGGCGACGATCGAGGCGCATCTCGAGCGGCGCCCGGCGTTCGAGGGAGCCGACTATCTGATCAATGAGATCCAGGTCGGGGGCTACGCGGCGACGCTTCGAGACTTCGAGATTCCCAAGAAGTACGGGGTGCGGCAGACGATCGGGGACACCCTGGGGATCGGCGGGATCCTCCGCGGCATTCGCACGATCCCGGTGATGGTGCAGATGGCCGACGACATGGCCGAGCTGTGCCCGAACGCCCTGCTCCTCAACTACACGAACCCGATGGCCATGGTCCCGTGGGGGATCTACGCCGGCTCGAGATTCTCCAACGTCGTCGGCGTGTGTCACTCGGTCCGCGACACCCACCGGTTCCTGGCCGAGACGGTCGGCGTCCCGGAGGAGGACGTCGTGTTCACGACCGCGGGCCTGAACCATCAATGCTTCGTCTACCGATTCCAACGCCGTGGAGGCGAGGATCTGTATCCGCGCCTGCGCGCGATCGTGGACGCCGATCCGGAGGGGCTCGGGCGGCGCGTTCGCGTCGAGATCTTCAAACGCTTCGGCTACTTCCCCACCGAGTCCAGTGAGCACTCGAGCGAGTACGTGCCGTGGTTTCTGCGCCACGACGACCAGATCGAACGCTTTCGCATCCTCGTCGACGACTACGTGTTTCGCAGCGACGAGAACCTGCGAGGAGTACGAGCGGACGAAGGCGGCGCTCGACGCCGGCGAGGCGCTCGAGATCGAGCCCACGAGCGAGCTCGCGTCCGAGATCGTGCACTCGATGGAGACGGGGGTGCCGCGCCAGGTCTCCTGCAACGTCCGAAACGGCGGGCTCATCGATGGCCTGCCCGAGGACGCATGCGTCGAGGTCCCGTGCCTGGTCGACAAGAACGGCGTGCAGCCCACGAGGATCGGGGCGATCCCGCCGCAGACGCGCGCGCTGAACCAGACGTTCGCGAGCGTGGTCGAGCTCACGGTGCATGCGGCCCTCGAGGAGCGCCGTGACCTCGTCTATCAGGCCGCCCTGCTGGACCCGAACACGGCGGCGACGCTCACCACGGACGAGATCGTCGCCCTGTGCGACGACCTGCTCGAGGCTCACGGCGACCTGATCCCTCCCGGGATCAGGACCTGATCGGCGTCCCCTCCCCGCCCGTCGGACTCGGCATCTCGACGTCGGGAACGGACGTCTGTCCCACCGGCCGGGCGAAGGCCGGGCCGTTCAGCGTCAGCCAGACGATCACGCCGCCGACGAGGCAGAGCACCGATGCCCCGGCGTAGAGCGCGACCGCCCCGAGCGTGGCGTAGACCCACCCGCCGATCGGACCGCCGACGATGGGGGCCACGCCCATCCACGTGACCCCGGAGATCGCCTGTCCGGTCGCATGCAGCTGCGGGGGCACCAGCCGGCCGATGATCGGGACCCCGCTCGCGAACAGCAGCGCGAACCCGACTCCCTCGAAGGGGAACAGCAGCGAGAGCGCCACGGGATCCGTGACGACGCCCCAGAGGAGGAACGCCGCCGCGTAGACCACGCACCCGAGCGCGAAGGTGGCTCGCAATCCGCGGCGCTCGGTGAGGCGTGAGGCCAGGCGGAACGTCGGGACCTCGATGGCTCCGCCGAGTGCCGCGCCGAGCCCCACGAGCAGCGGTCCGCCGCCGCGATTCTCGATCCGCAGGGCCAGGAAGGTCCACGCAGCGGTGAACGCCACGCCGATCACGAGCCATCCGAGCAGGTAGATCGGAAGGCGATCCGACCCTCGAAACACCGCTCCCACGGAACCGAACCTCGCCCCCCGCTCGTGCTCGAGGCGGATCGGTCTGGAGGGTCACGAGCCACAACGCCACCCCGGCGCTCGCGATCGCATAGACGACGAGGGCCGAGTTGGCGCCCGTCTCCTGCAGGAGAAATCCGAGGCCCAGGTTGGCGACGGCGTACCCGATGGACAGCCACCCGCGAAGGCGCCCGTACTCGCCCACCCGCTCCGCCCCGAGATGCGCGAGCGCGAGGGCGTCGCCCGTCGAGACGAACGCCCCGCTGGCCGCCGCGAGAAACGCGCTGGCCGCGATCACGGCGACCGCCGCCGTTCCACTCACGAACAGCGCCATGGCGGCTACCGCGCCGGCCGCGGCGCTCAGCTGCATCGCCCGCTTGCGACCCGTCCACGTATCGGCCGCATGCCCCCACAACGGGTTCGCGAGGATTCGCGCCACCGCCATGACGCCGACCGCGATGCCGATCTGACGCGCGTCGAGGCCGTGGGCCTTCAGGACGAGTGAGAGGAACGGAAAGAACGCCGCGATCGCGATCCCGACCAACAGGAACAGCACGCGGATCGACACCGAGGAGCGCGGGGCCGCGAGTCGGGGGCGCATGGCGATCAGCCTACGAGGTCGGCGCCGTCTGCCCGGCTCCTCGATGAGGGAGGCGTCCCCGCGTCAGCGCGCGGCGGCGAGCCCGGGGATCAGCCGGGCGGCGTTCCCCGCGTACACCCGGGCCAGGATGTCCTCCGGGAGCCCGAGCCCGGAGATCGCCCACCGACCCTCGGGCGGCGGATCGTCGACCGAGTAGGGGAAGTGCTCGTCGAGCGTCTCGAGGAATCGGAAGTAGATCGCGTAGATCTCGGGCGCCGGCGGGAACAGGTCGGTGGCGAACAGGATGCGATCCGGGTGTCGCTCGACGAGGGCTCGAGCCGCTCGCGGCTGCCGTCCGAGCTCCGGCATCCTCGCGGCGATGTCGGCGTACAGGTTCGGATACGTATCGAGCATTCGGCCGACCCAGGCGAGGTCCTCCGCGAAGCACGCGACGTGCGCGCCGATGAACGACGTCTCCGGATTGCGGGCGACGAGCGACTCGAACGACGCGAGCACCCGGTCCAGCGGCGGGTAGCGATCGCGGTCCCCGAACCACCAGTCGGGGTTGTCGAGGAGCTCCTCCAGGCGCTCGTTGCGTTCGTCCAGCGGCTCGAAGAAGGCGACGGGATCGCCGACGTGGATCGTGACCGGGATGCCGGCCTCCGCGGCCGACGCCCAGACCGGGTCGAGCCGCCGATCGTCCGGCATGAGCAGGGCTCCCCGATCATCGCGAAGCCGCAGCCCGAGGTCCTTCCACACCTTCAGGCCCTTCGCCCCGAGTCGCGCCGACCTTCGCACCGACGCCGCCAGCCGGTCCCCGAACCCCGGCTCGGCGGTCTCCCGCCAGTCGAGCTGCGCGAAGGTGGCGAACCGGCCGGGATGCGCGTTGTCGTAGCGTTCGAGGTTCGCCGCGAGCTCCTCGTCCCACATGCCGTCGAGGTTGACGACGCCGGCGACGTTGGCGGCGTCCATGTCCGCGAGCAGCGCGCCGACGGCGGGTGCGGCCCAGGATCGATCGCCGGTCAGCCAGCGGCCGAGGTGGTTGTGGGCGTCGATGGCCGGGACACGGGCGCGCGGCACATGCGCCTGCGGGACGCGCAGGCAGGAGCGAGGCCGGTAGTCCCGCAGGCGAAGATCGCGCATCACACGATGCTCACGGCGACGCCGGCGTCGCGGATCGCGTCGAGTGCGCGGGGATCGGCGGCCGAGTCCGTGATGAGCTCATCGACCCGGTCGATCGGACAGATCCTCGCGAACGCGGTGCGGCCGATCTTGGAGCTGTCGGCGACGGCCACGGCGCGTCGCGCGCGCTCGATCAACGCGAGGTTGGTGTGCGCCTCCACGTCGTGATGCGTCATGAGCCCGGCGTCGTGCGAGATCCCGTCCACGCCGAGGAAGACGACGTCGAGATTGAGGCCGGCGAGCGAGAGCTCGGCGAGGGGCCCGACGAGCTCGTAGGACTCCGAACGCGCCCAGCCTCCCGTGACGACGAGCTTCAGGTTCGGGCGGATGGCGAGCTCGCTCGCGATGTTGAGCGCGTTCGTCACGACGGTGAGCCGCTGGCGATCGACCAGGGCGCGCGCGACCTCGGTCGTCGTCGTGCCTCCCGTGAGGCCGATCGCCTCCCCGTCGGCCACCCGGCGGGCCGCCTCCGACGCGATTCGCCGCTTCTCCCCTTGATGCCGAGCCGTCCTGTAGCGCAGGGGGAGTTCGTAGAGGACGCCCTGGGCGACGGCACCGCCGTGGGTGCGCGTGAGGAGGCGCTGGTCGTCGAGGAGCTCCAGGTCCCGCCGGATGGTCGCGGGCGAGACCGCGAGCCCGTCGGCGAGCTCGGCGACGCTCACGCTGCCGGAGGCCGAGAGACGCTCGAGGATCGCGCCGACACGATCAGCCTGCCGCACGGTCCCGCGCTCGCCCGGCCGGGACGGCCGCTCCGGTCTTCGCATCGAACACATGGACGTCGTCGAGGGAGAATCGAAGCTCCACCATCCCGCCCACGGCGAGATGCTCCCCCGCCCCCAGGCGGACGAACAGCGTCGCGCGCTCGCTCTCGAGGGGGGACAGTCCCGCGGTTTCGTCATCGGGGGTGCCCTGACTGCCGGCGATGCTCGCGTGCATCACGATCTCGTGGCCCAACGCCTCCACGACGTCCACCCGGACCGACAGCGTCGGTTCGCCCTCGACTCCGTGAACCCGCAGGGCCTCCGGCCGCAACCCGACGACGATCTCGCCGTCCGGCATCCCCGGCAGCCGGAAGCGGAGGTCCCCGGCTCGAATCTCTCCCGAGACGGCGACGCCCTTGAGGAGGTTCATGGGCGGGCTGCCCATGAACCCGGCGACGAAGAGCGTCCGCGGGGTCCGATAGATCTCATCCGGCGTCCCCAGCTGGAGGAGCCTTCCCTCGTTCATCACCGCGATCCGGTCGCCGAGCGTCATCGCCTCGATCTGGTCGTGCGTCACATAGATGCTCGTGGTGGGGAACTTGCGATGCAGATGCTTCAGCTCCGCGCGAAGCTGCGTTCGAAGCTGCGCGTCGAGATTCGACAGCGGCTCGTCGAGCAGGAACACCTTTGGGCTTCGAGCCAGCGCGCGCCCCATGGCGACGCGCTGTCGCTGGCCCCCCGACAGCTGCGCCGGCTTGCGATCCAGGAGCTCGTTCAGCGCGAGCAGATCCCCGATGTCCCGGACCCGCCGTTCGATCTGCTCCTTGGGCACCTTGTGCATCTTCAGGCCGAACGAGAGGTTCTCGGAGACGGTCTTGTGCGGGTAGAGCGCGTAGCTCTGGAACACCATCGCGATGTCTCGCGAGCGCGGGGGTATGCCGTTCACCACCTCCCCGCCGATCGCGATGGCGCCGGACGTCGGCTGCTCGAGGCCGGCGACCATTCGCAGGGCCGTCGTCTTCCCGCACCCCGACGGGCCGACGAGGACCATGAACTCCCCGTCGGCGATCGTGCATGTGAGGTCCTCGACGGCGACGGTCCCATCGGGGAAGACCTTGGCGACGTCGTGGAACGAGACCTCCGCCACTAGGACAGCACCACCGAGCGGGTGAGGTGCCGCGGATGGTCGGGATCCAGGCCGCGTGAGCGCGCAAGCTCGAGCGCCGTCCGTTGCACGAGGATGAGCTCCGCGAGCGGATCGAGCGTGCCCACGCGCAGCGTCGCTCCCGTCGCACGGATGTCGTCATCGAGCTCCGGATCGGGGCCGCCCATGTGCCAGACGAGCGTGCGGGGCCCCGCGATGCTGATGGGCCCGTGCCGATACTCCATGGCCGGATAGGACTCGCTCCACGCGAGCGCGACCTCCCTCATCTTCAGCGCCGCCTCGTCGGCGACGCCGACCGTCCAGCCGGTCCCGAGGAAGACGAACTGATCGAACTCGCCCGGGTCCGCGGGAAGGGACCGATCGGCGGCATCGCGGGCATCCTCGATCGCCCGCGCGAGGTCCTCGCCGAGACTGGCGCGGAGCAGCAGGAGGGCGCTCGTCGCGAAGCGCGTCTGCACGACCGACTCCTCGTCGGCGAAGTCCAGGACGATCGCCTCGGAGGCTGCTCGAGCGACCGGCGAATCCCCGACGGCGGAGATCGCCACGCTCGGAAGGTCCGCGGGCAGGCCCTCCAGGAGGCGCACGACCTCCGTCGTGGTGCCGGACCGAGAGATGGCGAGCACGCGATCGTAGGGACGCCGCACCGCGAACTCCGACGCCGCCTCGGCGACGGTCAAGCCGCCGCCCCGATCCTCCCGCGCTCGCGCGTACGCGGCGGCGACGAAGAGCGACGTCCCGCATCCGACCGCGGCCAGCGACTCCCCGGGGCGAGGAAGCAGGCCCGAGAGCGAGGGCGCGCGGCCGAGCGCCTCCGCCCACATCGCCGGCTGGCTGGCGATCTCCTCGGCGGTCCGGCTCATGGCGGGGTCAACTGTACGGGCGGTACGCTCACGAGGCAACACTGAGAATGGCGCTCTTTGCTCGATATCCGCTGTCTTGACCCACAACGAATCATCAAAGACAATGCGCTCGTCCGGCCGGCGAGCCGGGAGGGGGCCACGAGGGGGCGACGAGCGCGTGGACACCGGCGAAGCAGCCCGCATCGAGCGTGCTGCGGCCGCGTTCCCTGCCGGCCGCACCGATCCCCCGGCTCCGACCACAGGCCGGTGCACGCCGCTGCGCCGAGCTCACCGCCGGGCGACGGGATATCGTGGCCGTGCGTTTCGGGAGGACGACGATCGCCGCAGCCGTCGACGGCCGGCGGAGCCTTTCTGACTGGGTGAAGGAGGAACGGTGAAGCGAGCTCTGATAGTCGTCGCGGCGCTGTCGATCGTGGCGGCGGCGTGCACGTCCGATGGATCCGACGCCAACACCGGCTCGGGGACCGATGCGGCCTCCGGCGGTCCCGTTCAGGTCGAGCTGTGGCACGGCCAGGTCGATACCGCGAAGAAGGCGATGGACGAGGCGGTCGAGGAGTTCAACGCCTCCCAGGACGACGTCGAGGTCGTCGTGTCGTCCGGCGGGGTGACGCCGGACCAGATGCTCCCGAAGGTGACGACCGCCATCGCCTCGGGCACGTATCCCGACATCGCCTACATGTACGGCTCGTGGGGCGGCAACCTCGCGACGAGCCCGGCGATCGCCGACCTCACCTCGATCGTCGCGCAGCCCGACGTGAACTGGGAGGACTTCTGGCCGGCGGCGCGCGAGACCGCGACGGTCGACGGCAAGGTGATCGGCTTCCCGGCGATCATCGACAACCTCTCGGTCGTCTACAACAAGAAGGTCTTCGACGACGCCGGCGTCGCCTACCCCTCCCCCGACTGGACGTGGGACGAGTTTCGTCAGACGGCCGCGGAGCTGACGGATCCGTCGAAGAACATCTACGGCGTGAACTATCCCGTGACCGGCAGCGAGGACACGGTGTGGAGGTTCTGGCCGTTCCTCTGGCAGGCCGGCGGCGAGGTCCTCACCGAGGACGAGACCCAGGCGACGTTCAACTCCGAGGCCGGCGTCGAGGCCCTCACCTTCTGGCAGCAGATGGCCGTGGAGGACGGCTCGGTCTACCTGGATCCGACGGAGGAGAAGGCCGAGCCGCTGTTCACGAGCGGCCACCTCGCGATGTTCATCACCGGCCCGTGGGAGGTTCCGGTCCTCGAGGAGCAGGACATGAACTGGGGCGACCAGGTCCTGCCGTCCTACGACGGTACGACCCACGAGACCATCGCCGGCCCCGACATGTGGGCCGTCTTCGACAACGGCGACGCGCGGGTGCAGGCCGCCGCGAAGTTCCTGACCTGGTTCTCCGGCCCGGGGCCGCAGCTCGAATACTGGATGAAGGGCGCCGGCTCGCTCCCGCTCAGGGAGTCGATCCAGGAGGATCCCGGCTACAAGGACTACCTCGACGCCTTCCCCGGGATCGACGCGATGGCCGACAACCTGGCGAACGCGCTCCACACACGGCCGGCGGTGACCCAGTACCCACGGATCTCCAAGGCGATCGGGGACTCCATCTCGGCGGTGCTGCTGGGCGAGATGCAACCCAAGGAGGCACTCGATCAGGCGGCCCAACAGTCGAACGCGTTCCTGAACGTGCCGGCATAGACGACATGCAGGTCGCGGCCGACCGGAGCCTCGCAAAGGATGAGCGCCGGCGACGGCTGGCGGAGAACTTCGCCGGCTGGGGTTTCGCCGGTCCGGCGATCCTGCTCATCCTCGGCCTGTCGTTCGTCCCGATGGCATGGGCATTCCTGCTCTCGCTGACGAACTCCGACCTCATCTCCGGGGGAAGCTTCATCGGCCTGGACAACTACTCGGCGCTGGTCAAGGACCCGCTGCTCGCGAAGGCGTTCAAGAACACGGTCATCTTCACGCTCCTGTACCTCCCGGCGGCGCTCGCGGGCGGGCTCGCCGTCGCGATGATGCTCAGCCGGCGCATCAAGCTGATCGGGTTCTACCGGACCTGCTTCCTCGTCCCGTTCATC
This sequence comes from uncultured Actinomycetes bacterium, assembly GCA_963728285.1. Lineage (GTDB taxonomy): Bacteria > Actinomycetota > UBA4738 > UBA4738 > HRBIN12 > CAVSJR01. The sequence continues at coordinate 47,268 of CAVSJR010000001.1, forward strand.
GCGGCCTCCGCGGCCGAGGGCCTGCTGATGGGGTTCATCTTCGACGCCGACTTCGGGATCGTGAACTCCCTGTTCCATCGCGTCGGCATCCCCCGGCAGGGCTTCCTTCAGGATCCCGCCCAGGCGCTGTTCGTCCTCGCGGTGGTGTACTTCTGGACGCAGTTCGGCTTCAACGTGGTGATCTTCATGGCCGCCCTGCAGGAGGTGCCCCGGGACATCGTGGAGGCCGCGCAGATCGACGGCGCCTCGAGCTGGTCGGTCTTCCGCCACATCACGCTCCCGACGATCCGGCCCGGTGACCTACTTCCTGCTGGTCTGGGGCGTCATCGAGACGTTCCAGTTCTTCGACCTCGTGTTCACGACGACGAAGGGAGGGCCGCTCAATTCCACGATCACGCTCGTGCTGTACATCTGGCAGCTCGCCTTCAACTTCTTCACCGCCGGGTACGGGGCCGCCGTCGCGTACGTCCTGTTCTTCGCCAGCCTCGCGGTGATTCTGATCGGCCTCCTCTTCGGGCGGCGGAAGGGGCTGGCCCTGTGAGCTCGGCCGGCCTCGACGCGACCGCGGTGCACCGAGCCCGGATCGACGAGGCGGGCCGGATCGGCCGGCGGCAGGGCTGGCGTCGGGTCGTCCCGGATCCCTGGCACTTCCTGTTGTTCCCCCTTTCGATCGTGATGGTCATCCCCTTCGTATGGATGGTGGTCACCTCGTTCATGACCGACGCCGAGATCAATCGCTTTCCGCCGACGCTCTTTCCGCACGAGCTGTTCACGGGCGGGTACACGGCGGTCCTGCAGGACTCCGACTTCCCGCGCTGGTTCCTGAACACGCTCTTCGTCTCGGCGGTCGTCGTCGGGTCCCAGCTCGTGATGTGCAGCCTGGCCGGGTACGCGTTCTCGCGCATCCGCTTCGCCGGGAAGCGGTTCATGTTCCCGCTGCTGCTGGCGACCGCGCTGATCCCGTTCCAGCTCACGGTCATCCCCACGTTCCTGCTCTTCTACAAGCTGCACCTCATCAACACGCTCGGCGCCCTGATCGTCCCGCAGCTGACGTCGGTGTTCGGCATCTACCTCATGTCGTCGTTCTTCCAGTCGTTCCCCCGGGAGCTCGAGGAGGCGGCGCAGATCGACGGGTGCACGCGTCTGGGGACGTTCTTCCGGATCGTCCTTCCCCTCGCCCGTCCCGCGCTCGCCGCGCTCGCCATCATCACGTTCATCTACGCCTGGAACGACCTGTTCTGGCCGCTCATCGCGATCACCTCGACCAAGCTCTACACCGTGCAGCTCGGGCTCACCACGTTCCAGGGGATCCACCGCACGGAGTGGTCCGCCATCATGGCCGGGACGGTCCTCACGACGGCGCCGGTGCTGCTGGTGTTCCTGATCGGGCAGCGTCGGTTCGTGCAGGCCCTCACCGGAGCCGTGAAGGGATAGCGGGGATCCTGTCATGCGGGACGAACGGAGATCGTGGCGGAGGATGCGCCGCGCGGCACCGGTGCCTACTCCCAGGCCGTGAGGGCCGGGGACTTCGTGTTCGTCTCGGGGCAGGGCCCGCTCGATCCGCGCACGCTGCAGGTCCGCGGCGACACGATCCAGGAGCAGACGGAGCACACCCTCCGCAACGTCCAGGCCATCGCGGAGGCGGCGGGGGGAACGCTCGGCGACGTGGTCAAGGTATCGGCGTTCCTGTCGTCGATCGACGACTTCGCGGCCTTCGACGAGACCTACGCGCGAATCGTCGACGTCCACCCGCGGCCCGCGAGGACCACGGTGGCATGCGAGCTGAAGGGCATCATGATCGAGATCGACGTCGTCCTGTACGTGCCGCAGTGAGGGAGCGCGGCGTGGCCGGCGTCGTGGCGGAGCTCGATACCCCAGCGCTGCTGTTCGACCTCGACGCGATGGAACGCAACCTCGTCGAGATGGCGACGATCGCGAGGGACGCCGGCGTGGCCCTCCGCCCGCACACGAAGACGCACAAGTGCCCGGAGATCGCTCGCATGCAGACCGACCTCGGCGCCCGGGGCATCACCGTGGCCAAGCTCGGAGAGGCCGAGGTCATGGCGGACGCGGGCTTCGATGACCTGCTCGTCGCGTATCCCATCGTCGGCGAGTCGAAGCTCAAGCGCCTCCGCGCGCTCTCGGAGCGGGCCCGAGTGCGGGTGAGCCTCGATTCCGTCGACGTCGCGGAGGGCATCGGCGCCGTCGGCCTCGACGGCGGGAGCCCCATGGGCGTGCTGGTCGAGGTCGACACGGGGCTCCATCGGATGGGCCGCCCGCCCGGTGAGCCGTCCGCCGAGCTCGTCCTCGACATCGCGCGCGTCCCGGGCGTCGAGGTCGTGGGGCTGCTCACCCACGCCGGCCACGCGTACCGGGCCGGCTCGGTCGCCGAGCTCGAGGCGATCGCCGAACGCGAGGCCGGCGAGCTCCTGGAGACGGCCGAGCGATGCGAACGGGGCGGCGTCCCGATCCGAGAGATCAGCGTGGGATCCACCCCCACGGCCAGGATGGTGGCGGCCGCCGCCGGCGTGAGCGAGATCCGGCCCGGCACGTACGTCTTCAACGACGTCCAGCAGATGCGGCTCGGGACGGCGACCGAGGGGACGTGCGCGGCGCGGGTCCTCGCGACCGTCGTGGCGCTGCCGTGGCGCGACCGGTTCGTGATCGATGCGGGGAGCAAGGCACTCTCCTCCGACGGGGGCGACGGCCCGCCGTATCCCGGGAGGGGGGTCGTCGCCGGGCGCGGGGACCTCACGCTCGAGGCCCTCACGGAGGAGCACGGCGTCGGAACTCGCGACCCCGGCGGGCCCCACTGGCGATCGGCGATCGCATCGAGGTGATCCCCGTCCACGTCTGCGGGTGCGTGAACCTCTTCGACGTCGCCTACGGGGTGCGCGACGGAAGGGTGGATCGCACCTTCGAGATCGCCGCGCGCGGGAAGGTCGGCTGAGCGTGCGAGGGCTTGAGGGCAAGGGCGTCCTCGTGAGCGGCGGCGGCGGAGGGATCGGCCGAGCCACCTCGCGGCGCTTCCTCGAGGAGGGCGCCCGCGTCTACGTGACCGCGCTCGAGTCGGACGAGGTCGACGCCGTCGCCGACGAGCTCCGCCCGATCGGATGGATCCAGGGTTCCCGCTGCGACGTCCGGCGCGCGGACGACGTCGCCGGCGTGGTGGAGCGGGCCGACGATGCACTCGGTGGGATCGACGTGCTCGCCAACAACGCCGGGGTGGCGTGGAAGGAACCGTTCCTCGACATCACGACCGAGAGCTGGGACCGGATGCTCGAGGTCAATCTCCGCGGCATGTTCCTCGTGGCCCAGGCGGGGGCGAGGCGGATGATCCGGCGCGGACGCTCCGGCTGCATCGTCAACATGGCCTCCACGAACGCGCTCGGCGGCGAGGAGGACTTCGCCCATTACAACGCCTCGAAGGCGGGCGTCCTGCTCCTGACCAAGACGATGGCCGTGGAGCTCGGCCCGCTGGGCGTGCGCGTGAACTGCATCTGCCCGGGCTTCATCGACACGCCGCTGAACCGCCACCTCGCCGACGAGGAGGAGATGGCGTCCTACGAGCGTGAGAGGATCCCGCTCGGGCGCCGCGGCAATGCCGAGGAGGTGGGGGCGGCGTTCGCGTTCCTGGCATCGGACGATGCGTCCTTCGTCCACGGCGCCGCCCTCGTCGTCGACGGCGGACAGACGGCGGTGATGTAGGACGGGAGGGGACATGGACGGTGCGGTGGATCACGAGGGCGCGACCGTGCTGGAGCGCGTCCGGACGGCCGGATCCGGCTCGGGCGGCGTCGCCCTCTCGTGGCTCGGGCAGGCCGGCTTCGTTCTGCGGGCCGGCGAGACCGTCGCCCTCGTCGATCCGTTCCTGTCCCCGTATCGAGGTCGCGCCTACGAGAGCGGGCTGGCTCCGGCCGAGGCGACCGCCATCGATCTCGTGCTGGTCACCCACGAGCACGTCGATCACTTCGATGCCGAGGCGGCGCCCGCGATCGCCGCCGCATCGCCGGGCGCCGTCTTCGTCGTTCCCGCGCCGATCGTCGACATGGTGACGGAGGTGGGCGTGCCGCCGGATCGGGTCGTCGGCGCCCAGCCCGGCGACCGGCTGGACCTCGCGGGGGTCGCGATCCATCCGGTCCCCGCGCGGCACGGCGTCACGATGGACGATGCGTACGGGTTCGGCGAGGAGCTGTCCGGCGGGCTGGTCCGCTTCCTCGGATACGTGGTCGACGCGGGGGGCGTGCGCCTCTACCACGCGGGCGACACCATCCACTACGCCGGCATGGAGACGCGGCTGGCCGACATGCGGATCGACCTCGCGATGCTGCCCATCAACGGCCGCGATCCGGAGCGGGAGTCGCGAGGCCTCGTCGGCAACCTGAACGAGCGCGAGGCGGCGTGGCTCGCGCGGGAGATGCGCGCGGACCTCCTCGTGCCGATGCACTACGACCTGTTCCCCGGCAACCGCGGCTATCCCTCCCTGCTCCTGCACAGCATCGAGCGCGATCATCCCGGCGTCGCCGTCCACGTCCCGGTCCGGGATCGGGCGTTCGTCTACACCGCGCCCGGGTCCCGGTGAAGGCGCTCGTCTACCTCGGCCCGCACCGGATGCAGCTTCAGGAGGTGCCCCGGCCCGTTCCGGCCGCCGGGGAGGTCCTCGTCCGGGTCCGCGCCTCGGCGATCTGCGGATCCGACCTTCACGGGTTCCGCCATGAGAGCTCCCGCCGCGTCCCCCCGCTCGTCATGGGGCACGAGGCGGTGGGGACGATCCACGAGGTCGGCGCCGGCGTCGACGACGCGAGGCTGGGCGAGCGTGCAGTCCTCAAGCCGATCCTCGCGTGCGGCGAGTGCGCCGCGTGCCGCATCGGACGGGTCAATCACTGCCCGGACGGGCGGCTCGTCGGACGCGACGTCGCCGGCGGATTCGCCGAGTACATCGCCGTCCCCTCGGGCGCGGCCGTGCCCCTCCCCGACGGCGTGCCCGACGACGTCGGGACGCTGACCGAGCCGCTGTCCAACGCGGTCCACGTCGCGAGCCGGTCCGTCGCCGCCGGGGACCGGGTGTTCGTGATCGGCGCGGGTCCGATCGGTGTGCTCATGGCCCGTGCGTCGCTGCTGTTCGGCGCGGAGCGCGTGTTCATCACGGATCCGGTCGCCGAGCGACTGGAGCTCGCGCGCGCCCAGGGCGCCCGGCCGCTCATCGCCGACGATCCCCTGCCGGAGCTGCTCGAGGCGACCGGAGGCGAGGGGGCCCGGGTGGTGATCGACGCCGCCGGGTTCGAGTCGACGTGGGCGCTGGCACTGCGGGCCGTCGCGGTCGGGGGACGCATCTGCGAGGTCGGCCTCGGCTCGGCGTCGGGCAGGCTGGACTACTTCACCGTCCTCGAGAAGGAGGCGACGATCACCGGCTCCTATGCCTGGACGGACGAGGACTTCGGGCGGGCGCTCGCGTTGCTGGCCGAGGGGCGGCTGGACTCCGACGGCTGGATCTCCCACATGCCGCTCGCGCAGGGCCAGCGCGCCTTCGAGGAGCTCGAGGACGGAGCCGGCCGCTTCAAGATCGTGCTCGATCCGTGGCCGGGCGCCTGAGCACTCGGCCCACCCCGCTCGCAGCCGCCGTGCGGCCTCACCCGTCGACTCGGCGCACCTCCGCGCCGGCGGCGAGCAGCTCCGCCCGGGCCGGATCGAGCCGGCCGGCCCCGGGGAGCTCCGCGTTCGCGGCGGCGGCCCCCAGCGCGAGCGCGATCGCGTCGGGCCAGGAGCGGTCGAGCTCGAGGGCCACCACCATCCCCGCGAGGAACGAGTCGCCGCTGCCGACCGGATAGCGTCCTCGCACGTACAGCCGTCCCTCCCACCGCGACCCGTCCGGGGCCGCCACCACGACCCCCTTCGCGCCTCGCGTGACCAATCCGGCGTGACCCTCGCCGCCCGCGAGCGCGCGGAGCTCATCGGCCGCCGAGAACGCCTCCTCGCGCGTGGAGGTCGCCGTCCCGAGGAGCTCCCCCGCCTCCGAGGCGTTCACCTTGACGATGTCGGGACCGCTCCCGATCGCCTCGCGCAGGGGCTCCTGCGCGGCGTCCAGGGCCACGGGCACGCGTGCGTCGCGGGCGTCCGCGACGATCTGGGCGTAGCCGTCGTGCGGAGACCCCGGCGGCAGCGAGCCCGAGATCGTCAGCCAGCGCGCCTCGGGCAGCAGCGAGGCGACGGCGTGTTCGAGCTCCGGCCACGCCACCGACGGGATCTCGGTCCCGCGCTCGTAGAACTCCGTCAAACCGCCGGTCTCGCGGTCGGCGACCGACAGCGAGGCCCGCGTCTCGCCGTGGCTCCAGACGAAGGATCCCTTGACTCCCTCGGCCGAGAGCGACTCCTCCATCCATTTGCCGGCATGCCCGCGCAGGAGCGCAACCGCGCGCACGTCGGCCCCGAGCGCGGCCGCGGCGCGCGCGACGTTGAGTCCCTTGCCGCCGGGCACCTGCACGAAGCCGGTGGGCCGGTGGATCGCCCCGGGCACGAGCCGTTCGATCTCGAAGAGCTTGTCGACCGAGGGGTTCGCCGACACCGCGACGATCATGTCGCTTCCAGCTCATCGATCGCGGAGACCGCCTCGTCCATCGTCGGCTGCGCCGCGATCCCTCCGGCCGCTCGCGTGGACAGGGACCCGCACGCGACGGCCAGCTGCAGACAGCGGTTGATCGGCCAGCCCTGGAGGCGCCCGGCGAGGAACCCCGCGTCGAAGCTGTCGCCCGCGCCGGTGGTGTCCACGACGTCGACCGGCACCGCCTCCACGTGCACCAGCTCGTCGCCCGCCTTCGCGAGCCCGCCGCCCTGTCCGAACTTCACGGCCAGCGTCGTCCCACGCTCCGACAGCGACTCGGTGGCGACGTCGATGTCGTCGATGCCGGTGATGGCCCTGGCCTCCGCCGAGTTGGGCAGAAAGACGTCCGTGAGCCACAGGAGGTCGAGCAGGCCCGCGTTCCATCGCTCGTTCGGATCCCAGTTGGGATCGATGGAGGTCGTTGCGCCGGCCCGATGAGCCTTGTCGAACAGGGCCGGAAGGTCGGGCTGCAGCGCCTCCTGAAGGTAGTAGGAGCTCACGTGGACGTGCCGGGCGTCGGCGAGGAGGTCGAGGTCGACGTCGTCGCCGCGGAGGGCGTCGATGGTGCCGAGGGCGGTCAGCATCGCCCGATCCTCGCCCCGCGACAGCACGGCCGTGACGCCGGTCGGCCGGTCGGGATCGACCCGACTCACGGAGGCGTCGACGTCTCGCTCGTGGAGCGCATCGAGCATGAACCGACCGAACGGGTCGTCGCCGAGGAGCCCCAGGAACGCGGTCCGCAGCCCCAGGCGGGCTGCACCACACGCCATGATCGCGCCCGAGCCGCCGACCATGAGCCGGGCCTCCTCCACGATGTGCTCGTGCTGCCCGAAGGCGGGGACGACGTCGCCGCCCCGAAAGAGGAGATCGGGATTCGCATCGCCGATCACCACCACATCGAATCGCGCCATGCGGCTACGATACCGGGGTGCCCCGCATCGTTCTGGAGCAGGGCGATATCGCCGCTCACGAGGCGGACGCGATCGTCAACGCCGCCAACTCCACGCTGCTCGGCGGCGGGGGCGTGGACGGAGCGATTCACCGCCGGGGCGGACTCGAGATCCTCGAGGCGTGCCGGAGGCTGCGCGCCGAGCGGTTCCCCGAAGGCCTGCCGACGGGCATGGCGGTCGAGACGACCGCCGGCGAGCTGCCGGCCCGCTGGGTGATCCACACGGTCGGGCCCGTCTTCAGCCGCCACGAGGACCGCTCCGACCTGCTGAAGAGCTGTCACACCGAGTCGTTACGCGTCGCCGACACGCTCGGCGCGCGCACCGTCGCCTTTCCGGCCATCTCCACCGGCGTCTACGGCTACCCGCTCGACCTCGCGGCGCCGGTGGCCATCCGCGCGGTGCTGGAGGCAGACACGCGGGTCGAGGAGGCACGGTTCGTGCTCTACGACGACGGGGCGTTCCGAGCGTTCGAGGCCGCGTTGCGCTCGACGACGCCGCGTTGATTCCGGTCCGGCGTCACCACGCGCGCTGATAGGATCCGGATCTGCGATGGGCGATCTCAACCATCCCAAGGGGGTGTACGAGCGCCTCGATCGGATCCAACTCGTCGACTGCCGCGAGCAGGACGAGTGGGACGCGGGGCGGATCGACGGCGCGATCCTGCTTCCCCTGAACTCGATCCTGTCGGGGGCGGGCGCGGATCTCGACCCGTCCAAGCCCGTCGTGGTCGTGTGCCGCTCCGGCAATCGCAGCGAGCTCGCCGCGATGATGCTCCAGGCTCGGGGCTTCGATGCTCACAACCTCGAGGGCGGGATGGAGGACTGGGCGTCGGAGGGACTCCCCTTCACCGCCCCCGACGGGTCGCCCGGCCGCGTCGCCTGACGATCCTCCCGGTCCTCCAGGCGCCGTTGACGGGCGTCGTCCTCGCGCTTCCACGCCGAGGCGGCGAGGAGCAGCGCGCCCACCATCGCGAAGTTCCCCGCGAGCCACATCATCACCGCCGCGCCCTGCTGATCGGCGAGCGCATCCGGGCCCCCAGGGTGCCGGCAGCCCGGCGTAGGTCGGGTAGAGCGGAGCGTCCGCGGCGTAGAGCGCGAGGGCGAGGAACGACTGCGCGGGGATCACCAGGAACAGCGACAGCAGGCGGGCGGGGTAGGTCATCGGACGCGGGGTCGGATCGCTCCCGACGATCGGCCACCAGTAGACGAGGGCGGCGGAGAGCCACAGCGCGTGCTCGAGGGCGTGCACGACGGAGCTTCGCAGGGCAGCGTCGAACAACGGCGAGAGGTGGACGACGAACGGGACGAGCACGAACAGCGCCCAGCCGACGACCGGGCGGGACAGGAACGAGGCGACCCGGCCGTGGAGCACCGGCACGAGGAACCGCCGACGGGCCTCCGGCGATGCGGAGCGCAGCGCGAGCGTGAGCGGGGCGCCGAGGGCGAGGAGCGGCGGCGCGACCAGCGTGAGCAGAAGATGCTGCGCCATGTGGACGGAGAACGAGACGTCCGCGAACGCGTCGACCGGAGAGACGAGCGCGAGCGCGAGGGCGCCCAGGCCCGAGGCGAACGCGATCGTGCGGGCGCGGGGCCACCCACGCCCGGACCTCCCGAGCCGGCGAACGCCCGCTCCGTACGCGAGGCCCGCCGCGACGATCGGCAGCACCGTGAGGGGGTCGAGCTGCCAGTGGGTCCACGGCGGCGAGGCATCGAGGGACGGCGGGACGACCGTCGCGGCGAGCTCGATCATGCGGCCATCCTGCCACGCGGCGCGGCCGTTGGATCGGCCGGCGGCCGGGGAGCCCTCGGCCGGAACGACGCTGCCGGAGCGTCCAATCTCCTGCGCGAGAGGTGGACCGGGCGTGGCCGACCCTGGATCCACGACGGGCGATAATGGCGGACATGTCCCACGTCGCGGCCGAGGGGGCCGCCCGACGCCGCGCGCGCCTCTCCGCTGCTCTTCGGGACGATCCTGTTCCTCGCCTCGGAACTGCTGTTCTTCGGCGGACTGTTCGCCGCCTACTTCAACCTGCGGGCCGACACCACGCCGTGGCCGCCGGCGGGCGTCGAGCTGGAGCTCGTCCCGGCGACGATCGGCACCCTCCTGCTGGTCGTGTCGAGCTTCACGTTTCAGGCCGGCGTGGCGGCGGGAGCCCGATCCCGCCTGCGGGCGATGCGAGGGTGGACGATCGCGACGATCGCGCTCGGCGTCGCGTTCCTCGGGATCCAGCTCTTCGACTGGATGCATCTCGATTTCGGCGTCTCCTCGCACGCCTACGGGACGATGTTCTACTCGATGACCGGCTTTCACGGCCTGCACGTGCTGGCCGGCGTGCTGTTGATGCTCGTCGTGCTGGGGCGCGCGATGCAGGGGGCCTACCGTGACGGCAACGTCGAGGGCGCCGAGGCGGTCGCCTACTACTGGCATTTCGTGGACGTCGTTTGGATCGCGCTGTTCGCGACCATCTTCCTCCTGCGATGAGCACCGAGCGCGCCGAAGCCCGCGTCGTATCGCGCGTCCTCCGGGTCGGCCTGCTCGCCGCCGTCGCATGCCAGATCGGGTGGTCGCTGCGCCCGTCGCCCACGCCGGCCGTGACCGCGGAGCCCACCCGCGGACAGGTGCTGTACGCCACGAACTGCTCGAGCTGTCACGGGCTCCAGGCCGAGGGCACGGCGAACGGCCCCGGCCTGCAGGGCGTGGGGGCGGCCGCCGTCGACTTCATGCTGAGCTCGGGCCGGATGCCCCTGGCCAACCCCGCGGACCAGCCGCAGCGCGGCGAGCCCAAGTTCTCCCCCGCGCAGATCGCTGCGATCGTGGACTACGTCGAGCGCATCGCGCCCGGCGGCCCGCCGATCCCCTCGGTGAATCCCGCGGCGGGCTCCCTCCCCGACGGCCTCGAGGTCTACCTGAATACGTGCTCCGCCTGCCACGGGGCGGGCGCCACCGGGGACTCGATCGGAGGAGGAGCAGATCGCTCCCTCCCTCTACGCCGCGTCGCCACTGCAGATCGCCGAGGCCATCCGGATCGGGCCCGGCGCCATGCCGCGCTTCAACGAGCGGAACATCACCCAGCATGACGTCGACTCGGTGGCTCGCTATCTGGTCTACCTGCGTGGAGACAACGCGGCGGATCGTGGGGGGCTGCAGCTCGGGCGCGTCGGCGCGGTGGCGGAGGGCCTCATCGCCGGCGTGGTCGGCCTGGGCATCCTCCTGCTCGTCATCCGGCTGACGGGATCGAGGTCGTGAGGGGCGCCGAGCGCGGCGTCGCGATCGCCTTCTCCCTGGCGGCCCTCGCGTCGCTCGGCCCTGTGCGTGGTCTACCTCAGGGGCGGACAGCCACAGGCGGAGGGCGCGCTGCTGTTCCTCGCGTTGGGTGGCATCGGCGCCGGGCTGATGCTGTGGGCCAAGCGCCTCATGTCCGACATCGGGGAGGAGACCCAGCAGCGGGGGCTCCGGCCTCCCCGGCGGACCGAGCGGCAGACGAGCGCCGAGGCGATGCTGGAGGGCGTCGAGGAGATCCGCCGTCGGCGATTCCTCTCGCGCCTGCTGCTGGGCGCGGGCGCCGCCCTCGGGATCGCGGCGCTGTTCCCGATCCGCTCCCTCGGCCGCGCTCCGCGGGGATCGCTGTTCACGACGCCGTGGCGGGCGGGGGCGAAGCTCGTCAACAACGAGGGCGAGCTCATCACGCGCGACACGCTCGAGGTCGGCTCCTTCACCACCGTGTTCCCGGAGGGCGATGTCGGCTCGGCGGACGGCCAGGCGGTCCTGATCCGCGTCGAGCCCGGGCAGTTGCGGCTCCCGGCCGACCGTCTGGAGGACGCCCCCGAGGGGATCGTCGCCTACTCCAAGATCTGCACGCACGCCGGGTGCCCGGTCGGCCTCTACCTCGCCGAGACGCATCAACTTCGATGCCCGTGCCACCAGTCCACGTTCGATGTGCTCGACGGCGCCGACCCCGTGTACGGCCCGGCCGCCAGGCCCCTCCCGCAGTTGCCCATCGGCATCGCCGACGACGGCTCGCTCTATGCCAAGGGCGACTTCACGGAGCCGGTCGGCCCCAGCTTCTGGAACCTGGCGTGATCGTTCGGCGGCTGATCGAGGGCATGGACGAGCGCCTCGACGCGAGCTCGTTCATCGCCCGCAACCTGCGGAAGGTGTTTCCGGACCACTGGTCGTTCATGCTCGGCGAGATCGCGCTGTACAGCTTCATCCTCCTCGTGCTGACGGGAACCTTCCTCACCTTCTTCTTCGTCGCCTCGCCGCAGCCCGTCACCTACGACGGGCCGTACCCGCCGCTGCGCGGCGAGACCGTGTCCGCCGCCTACAACTCCGTGATGCGGATCTCCTACGAGGTTCGGGCCGGGCTCGTCATGCGTCAGACGCACCACTGGGCCGCCCTGGTGTTCATGGCCGCGATCTTCGCCCACCTGTTCCGCGTCTTCTTCACGGGAGCGTTCCGAAAGCCCCGTGAGCTCTCGTGGATCATCGGCGTCACGCTGCTCGTCACGGGGATCGCCGCCGGCTTCACCGGCTACTCCCTCCCCGACGATCTGCTCTCGGGGACCGGGCTCCGGATCATCTACTCGGCGGTGCTCTCGATCCCGTTCGTCGGAACGTGGCTCGCATTCCTCTTCTTCGGCGGCGAGTTCCCCGCCCCCGAGCTCCTCTCACGGCTCTTCGTCCTGCACATCCTCCTGATCCCGGGGATCATCGCGGCGCTCCTCGGCGCACACCTCGCGATCGTCTGGCACCAGACGCACACGCAATACCCGAGGCCCGGCGCGACCGAGGACACCGTGACGGGGATCCCGGTCTGGCCGCGATTCGCCCTGAAGGCCATCGGCCTCGCATTTCTGACGTTCGCCACGCTCGCCCTTCTCGGCGGCCTGTTCCAGATCAACCCGGTGTGGCTCTACGGGCCGTTCGTGCCCTACACGGCCTCGTCCCCGGCACAGCCCGACTACTACGCCGGATGGCTCGAGGGGTTGCTGCGGTTGTGGCCGAACTGGGAATTCACGCTGTTCGGACACACGATCGGGGAGCTGTTCCTTCCCGCCGTGGTCATCCCGGGCGCCATCTTCACGGTCCTCGCCCTGTGGCCCTACCTCGAGGCCAGGGTCACCGGGGACCACGAGTGGCACCACTTCGCGCAGCGGCCGCGGGAGGCGCCGCTCAGGAGCGCCATCGGTGCCGCGGGGATCACCTTCATGACCGTCCTCATGCTGGCCGGCAGCAACGACGTGCTGGCGACGTTCCTCCACGTCGAGGTGGACTCGCTGAACGACGTGCTGAAGGTCCTCGGGATCGTCCTTCCCTTCATCGTCGGCGCCGTCACGTTTCGGATCTGCCGCGAACTCCGGGACGGCGGGTCCCGGCCGGCGGCCGCTCCGCCGCGGACGACGATCCGCCGCAACGCGGAGGGCGGGTTCGACGTCGCCGAGCGGCCGGTCGTCGAGGCGGAGTCCTCCGAGGAGCGAGGGCCTCGGTGAGCGCACGATCGCGAGGCCTGCCGGCCGCCGGCGCCGTCGTCCTGCTCATCTCGACGGCGTCGTGCTCGACGTCGTTCGGGATCCCTCGGGGCGGCACGGCGCAGGGCCAGGACACCTTCGACCTGTGGCGCGTCTTCTTCCTCTCGGCCGCGGTCGTCGCGTCCATCGTGTACGGGCTGATCTTCTGGTGCATCATCCGGTACCGGCGCCGGCGCGCCGACGACCCCGACGCGCTGGGCGACCAGGTTCGCGCCAACGTCCCGATCGAGGTGCTCTACACCGTCCTGCCGTTCGTCCTGGCGACGACGCTGTTCATCCTGACGTTCCGCACGGAACAGCGGATCGACGACGTCTCGCCGAACCCGGATATGGTCCTCAACGTGCAGGGCTACACCTGGGGATGGCGCTTCACCTACGCGGGTGAGGGCGTCTCGGTCTTGAGCCCTCCGAGCGGGGAGGGGGTTCCGGGTCCGCAGATCGTGCTGCCCCTGGGGCGCACGATCCGGGTCGTGCTCACGTCGAACGATGTGATTCACGCGTTCTGGGTCCCGGATTTCCTCTTCAAACGCGACGCGATCCCGGGACGCCCGACGCAATTCGACCTCACGACGACCGAGGCGGGAACGTTCCGCGGGCAGTGCGCGGAGTTCTGCGGGCTCAACCATGCCTACATGACGTTCAGTGTCCGCGTCGCGTCCCCCGAGGAGTACGCGGCGTGGCTCGACGCGCAGCGAGCCGGGACGGCGGCCGCATGAGCATCACGACGGATCGTCCCACCGCCAGGGCCGCCCCCGACGACCCCGGCCGTCGCCCGGGTGGCCTGGTCGGCTGGATCACCACGACCGATCACAAGCGCATCGGCATCCTCTACTGCGTCACGGCCTTCGCGTACTTCCTGATCGGGGGCGCGCTCGCCGGCATCATGCGGGCCGAGCTGGCGGAGCCCGGTCGCCAGCTCGTCTCGCAGGGCTCCTACAACGGCCTGTTCACGATCCACGGGACGATGATGATCTTCCTGTTCATCGCGCCCTTCGGGATCGGGCTCGGGAACTACCTCGTGCCGCTCCAGATCGGGGCGCCCGACATGTCCTTTCCCCGGATGAACGCGATCTCCTACTGGTTCTTCGCGGCGGGCGGCGTGCTCATCCTGCTCGCGGGCTTCGCGTCCGTCGGCGGGGGGGCGGCGATGGGATGGACCGCCTATCCCCCGCTCTCGGAGGCTCGGTGGTCGCCCGGCGTCGGCCCCGACCTGTGGATCCTCGGGGTCGGCCTCGTCGCGGTCTCCACGCTGCTGTCGGGGCTCAACATCCTGACGACGGTGTTCTTCCTCCGCGCGCCCGGGATGACGATGTGGCGCGTGCCGATCTTCACGTGGAACCTGATCGTGACGTCCATCCTGGGGCTCGTCGGGTTCCCGCCCGTCCTGGCCGCGTTCGCGCTGTTGTTCATCGACCGCAGGCTGGGCGGCCATGCGTTCGATCCGCTCGGCGGCGGGGATCCGGTGATCTACCAGCACCTGTTCTGGTTCCTCGGGCACCCCGAGGTCTACATCGTGATCCTCCCGTTCTTCGGCGTGGTCACGGAGATCATCCCGGTCTTCTCCCGCAAGCCGCTGTTCGGCTACGTCGGGTTCGTGCTCGCCACGCTCACGATCGGGGCCTACTCGATCGGCGTCTGGGCGCATCACATGTTCACGACGGGCCGTGTGGACAACCCGTTCTTCTCGGCGATGTCGTTCGTGATCGCGATCCCGACCGGCGTCAAGTTCTTCAACTGGGCGGGGACGATGTGGCGAGGCAGGATCGGCTTTCAAACCCCGATGCTGTTCTCCATCGGCTTCCTGCTCAACTTCCTCATCGGGGGGGTGACGGGCGTCATGCACGCCTCGCCGCCGATCGACTATCACATCGCGGACTCCTACTTCCTCGTGTCGCACTTTCACTACACGATGATGGGCGGGGCCGCGTTCGGGGCGTTCGCCGCCATCTACTTCTGGTTCCCCAAGATAACCGGGGTGATGCTGCGCGAGTCGCTCGGGCGCGGCGTCTTCGCACTGCTGTTCGTCGGCTTCAACCTGACGTTTTGGCCGCAGCTCGTGGCCGGCCTGCGAGGCATGCCGCGCAGGGTCGTCGACTACGCGCCCAACATCGGGCTCGACACACCCAACCTCGTCTCGTCCCTCGGCTACGTGGTTATGTTCGTGGCCGTGATCCTCTTCATCGTCGACGTGGGGATCTCGCTGCGACGACGCGTGCCGGCGGGCGATAACCCATGGGACGCGTACTCGCTCGAATGGGCGACGTCGTCGCCTCCGCCCGAGCACAACTTCCATCGCATCCCGAGGATCCGCTCCGAGCGCCCCACGTTCGACCTGAATCATCCCGAGGTGGCCACGACCTCCACCGCGGATCGCGAGGCGCCGTCGTGAGGACGGGGACGAAGTACTTCATCGCGCTGTCGGCGTTCGGCTTCGGCTTCGGGACGCTGTATTGGTTCCTGACGTACGAGCCCGTCGGCTCCATCCTGCTGTGGTCGCTGGGGCTCACCCCGCTGGTCATCGCGGCCTGGGTGATCCGCCGGCGCGCGTTCGACGGCCTGGGGCCGCAGGACGACGACGACGCGCCGCCGGCGGCCGGGGCGGGCGAGCCCGTCGGGTCGTTCCCGCAGGCGAGCGTGTGGCCGGTCTTCCTCGTCCTCGGGGTCATCGTGACCGGCGCCGCGCTCGTGTACGGCCTGCTGCTGCTCCCGGTCGGCATCGCGATCTGGGCCGTCGCCGTCGTGGGGCTCGTTCGCGAGAGCAGGACCTGACGGGCGGGGACGGCGCGTGACGCCACGGGAGTCGGAGTCCGTCGCCGGCCGGGCGCCGGACGTCGAGGGAGCGCGCGTCGCGCTCGAACGACTCCTCGGCGCCGGCTCGGTGCTCGCCGACCCGCTGGCTCGCCGGCTCTACGCGCGGGACGCCTCCATGGTGGAGGGCGGCTGCGCCCTCGTCGCCTTTCCACGTTCCGTCGAGGACGTCGTCGCATGCGTTCGGACCGCGGCCGACCACGGCCTCCCCGTGGTTCCCCGCGGATCCGGGACCGGCCTCGCCGGCGGCGCGACGCCGATCGGGGACGCGCTCGTCGTGGTCACCACCAAGATGGACCGGATCATCGAGGTGCGGCCCGAGGACCGACTCGCGTGGGTGGACCCCGGCGTGCTCAACCTCGACCTCGCCGTCGCCCTCGCCCCGTACGGCTTCACGTTCGCCCCCGACCCGTCGTCCCAGCAGACGTGCTCCATCGGCGGGAACGTCAACACCAATGCCGGGGGCCCCCATTGCCTCGCGTACGGGATCACGTCGAGCCACGTGCTCGCGCTCGATGTGGTCCTGCCGGACGGGAGCGTCGCCCGCCTCGGGTCCGAGGGACCGGAGTGGGCGGGCTACGACCTGCGAGGCGTGGTGATCGGCTCCGAGGGGACGCTCGGGATCGTGGCCGCGGCCTGCGTGCGACTCACGCCCCTGCCCCCGGCGATCCGAACGATGCTGCTCGATTTCGACGCCGTCGAGGAGTGCGCGGCGACCGTCTCGCAGATCATCGCCAGCGGGGTCGTCCCGGCGGCGCTCGAGATGATGGATCGCGGGATCGTCGTCGCGGTCGAGCGCTTCGCGCGCGCCGGCTATCCCACCGACGCGGCCGCGGTCCTGCTGGTCGAGGTCGACGGCCTTCCGGCCGGCGTCGAGGCGCAGGCGCGCGTGGTCGAGGAGGCGGGACGAGCCAACGGCGTCCGGACGATCAGGGTCGCGGCGGACCCGGCGGAGCGAGCCCTCCTGTGGAAGGGGCGAAAGAGCGCGTTCGGCGCCGTCGCCCAGATCGCCCCCCACTACCACCTGCACGACTGCGTGGTGCCGCGGACGAGGCTCGTCGACGTGCTCGCCGGCGTCTACGCGATCGCGGAGCGCTACGAGCTGATCGTCACCAACGTGTTCCACGCGGGCGACGGCAACCTGCATCCGCTGATCTCGTTCGACCGCCGCGTGCCGGGGACGCTCGAGCGCGTGCTGCAGGCCTCCGAGGACATCGTTCGCCTGTGCGTGGATGCGGGGGGCGCGCTCTCCGGCGAGCACGGCATCGGCCTGGAGAAGCGTGACTTCATGAGCCTCGTGTTCACCGCCGACGACCTCGACGCCCAGGCCTGCCTCCGGGCGGCGTTCGATCCGGGCGGACTGATGAACCCGCACAAGGTGCTGCCCGCCGGTGCACGGTGCGGCGACTTCGCCGCCGCCGGGGGATCCGACGCGGAGGCGTCGTGGCACGCGCTCCCGGAGGGATCATGGATCTGATCCACCCGCGCTCCACGCGCGAGGTGGCCAACGTGCTCCGCGCGGCCACGGCCGATCGACGGCGCGTGCTGGTCGCCGGCGGCCGGCGACATCTCGACAAGGGAAATCCCTCGGAGGTCGACGCGGAGCTCTGGACGACGCAGCTCGACGACGTCGTCGCCTACGAGCCGGCCGAGATGATCGCCGTCGTCGGCGGCGGGGTGCGCGTGGGCACGCTCTCGGACCTCCTCGCCGCGGGCGGCCAGGAGTGGCCCTTCGAGGCCCCGCCGGACGCGACCGTCGGGGGCGTGGTGGCGGCAGCCGTCAATTCCCCGAGGCGGCTGCGCGTCGGCGCCGTTCGCGACTCGGTGCTCGAGGTCGAGCTCGTGACCGGCGACGGGCGGCTGATCCGCGGAGGGGCGAGGACCGTGAAGAACGTCACGGGCTACGACCTGCCGCGGCTCGCGACGGGGTCGCTCGGCACCCTCGGCGTGATCGTGCAGCTGGCGCTGAAGGTTCGTCCCCTGCCGAAGGCGACGCGGACGCTGCGAGCGGCGGGCGTCGACGGCCTCGACCTCGGTCGCCGGCTGCTCGACGCCGTGCCCTCGCCGGCGGCGGTGATCGCCACCGTCGACGGCGTGGAGCTTCGCCTGGAGGGCTGGCCCGACGAGGTCTCGGCGCAGGCGGCCGCCGCGCGCGCGCTCGCGGGCGAGCTGGTGGAGCTCGACGAGCACGCGCCGTTTCCCGCACACCGACCCTGGGAGGATCGGCCGATCCTCGTCGAGGCCGCCGTGCCGCCCTCCCGGATCCCCGCGTTGCTCGCCGACGTCTCGGCGCCGTGGGGAGCGCTCCTCGGGGTCGGCCTGGTCTGGATCGGGCTCGGCTCGGCCGACGGCGAGCTGGCGAGCCTCCGGGCCCGCGCGAGCGCGTTCACGGGCGTGGCCCCGGTCATCCGCGGCGAGGGCGGGCTCGGCTCGGGGCCGCCTGCGCCCGAGGTCCATCGCCGGCTGCGGGAGGCCTTCGATCCCGCCTGGGTCCTGGCCCCGGGGCGTTCGTGGAGCGCCCGATAGATCCTCTGAACGGAACCGCGGGCGGTGCGTGGGAGAATCCCCGGGTGGCGCCTCCCCAGCCCGGTCGAGAATCGCAGCCGCTCGGGGCCGTGCTGCCCGAGGGAACGCGGTTCGTGGGTCCCGCCGGCAGCGTCATCCCGAACTGGTCGGGCCCCGACCACCCGGCCGAGGACGACCTGAACGCGTGCGTGGCCTGCGGCCTCTGCCTCCCCCACTGCCCGACCTACAGGCTGACGGGCGAGGAGTCCGCATCGCCGCGCGGTCGCATCGCCGCCATGCGGGCGGTCGGCGACGGACGCGCGGAGGTGGACGACGCCTTCGCGTCGTTCATGGATCTGTGCCTTTCGTGCAGGGCGTGCGAGGACGTGTGCCCCTCGCACGTCCCCTTCGGCCGGATGATGGAGGGCGCGAGGGCGCAGATCGAGCCCCTCCGCTCTCGCCGCGCGCGCCTCCTGCGCTGGCTCGGATTCGACGTCGTGCTCCCGCGTCGGTGGCTTCTCACCGCCGCGGCGTCGCTGGCGCCGGTGGCGCGCCCGGTGCTTCCTCGCCGCATCCGCTCGCTGGTGCCGCCTCGCGCAGCGCGCTCCCACCCGCTGCCCGTGGTGACCGAGCCGACCGACGACGTCCCGGCGCGCGGCACGGTGGCCCTCCTCTCGGGATGCGTCCAGGATCGCTGGTACCGGCACGTGAACGCCGCGACGATTCGCGTCCTCGCGCGCAACGGCTGGCGCGTCGTCGTCCCCCGCCGACAAACCTGCTGCGGCGCGTTGCCCGCGCACTACGGCCATCTCGGGACGGCGCGATCCCTCGCGGCGACGAACCTCCGGGCCTTCGCGCGCCTCGACGTCCGGGCCATCCTCGTCAACGCGGCCGGATGCGGGGCGCATATGAAGGAGTACGGCGACCTGCTCCACGGCGACGGACGCGCGGTCGAGACGGCGGCACGCGTGCGTGATCTGATGGAGTTCCTCGCCGAGACCGGGATCGACGACCCCCCGGACGGGGCCGGCGTCGCAGCGCGTCGCCTACCACGACGCATGCCATGCGCTGCGGGCCCAGGGCCTCGCGGCGCAGCCCCGAGCCGTCCTCTCGCGAATCCCCGGCCTCGAGATCGCGGAGGTCCAGGACGGGGACCGGTGCTGCGGCGCCGCCGGCCTCTACAACGTGCTCCAGCCGGCGATGTCGGGGGAGCTCAGGCGGCGAACGGCCGAGGCCGTCGCCCGGGCCGGTGCGCCCGTCGTCGCGAGCGCCAACCCCGGCTGCACGATGCAGATCGCCGCCGGCCTGGCCGAGCTGGGCGCGGACATCGAGGTCGTGCATCCCGTCGAGCTGCTGGACCGGGCGTATCGCCGGGGGGCGACGGCCGGTGCCGACGGGATGGCTCAAGGTCATCGAGACGGCGTCCGAGGTGGATAGAGTGGCGCCGATTTTCGCACCCGGAGGGAGACGAACATGACGAAGCGGAATGCTCCGATCCTCGCAACGGCGGCGTTGGCCATCCTGCTCCCGGCCTGCTCGGCCAGCGTGGGAGTCAACGACGACTCCGCCGGCCAGGACGCCACGGCGTCCACGGACGCGAAGTCCTCGTACGCGGAGAACGGCGTCGCCCTCGACTACCCGTCCGACTGGGAGGCGCTCGATCAGGCGGGCGCGACCACGTCGACCGGCGGCAACGAGCTCTGGACCCAGGGGTTCGGACCCGACGCGTCGGGATCCAACGTCGTGATCGTCTCGGCATACCAATTGAAGCTGGACGTCGGCGACGTGCCGCCCGAGCAGCTCAAGACCGAGATCGACGCGACGCTCGATCAGCTCACCCAGCAGGCCGGCGGAACCCGCGTCGGCGAGCTCGAGGATGCGAGCCTCGGCTCGCTCACCGGGTTCCAGGCCACGATCAACGCCGAGAGCGCTGAGGGAGTGCCGGTGCAGAGCAGGGTCGTCTTCGGCTTCGATCGCGACACCGAGTATTTCCTCAACTGCCAGTACGAGCCCAGCGCGAGGGCGCAGATCCTCGGCGGCTGCGACACCATGCAGCAGACCTTCGCCGTCTCGGCCGCGTAGCTCCGTCCGGGTGCGACGGCAGGCTCGGGACGACGCACCGGTACCTCGACACACCCCGCGCCAACTATCCTCGCCGGCGTGAGCGCGACCAAGGCCGTCGCCGAAGGGATCCCGTCGCCGCTGCGGCGTGAGGTCCGGCTGCTGAGCACGGTCCTGGGGCGCGTGCTGGAGGAGGCCGGCGGACCCGGCCTGCTGTCGGACGTCGAGCGCCTGCGAACCACCACGATCGCGTTCCGCGGCGTGCCGAGCGACCAGCGGAGAGCCGCCGTGGTCGACCTCGTGGAGGGGTTCGAGCTCGAGCGCGCCGAGCAGGTCGCCCGCGCCTTCACCGTCTATTTCCAGCTCGTCAACCTCGCGGAGGAGCATCAGCGGATCCGCGCGCTGCGAGACCGAGCGCGCCGCGGGGAGGGCGTCGTCCACTCGCTGGCCCAGACCGTCCGAGAGCTTCGCGAGCACGCGGGGGACGACGAGCTCTCCACCCTGCTCGATCGGCTCGAGATCACCGCGGTCCTCACGGCGCATCCGACCGAGGCTCGTCGCCGCTCCGTGGTCGAGACGCTTCGGAGGATCGCCGATCAACTCGATCGCTTCGACGATGCGCGGCTCACTCCGGAGGAGCGCTTCGACGTGGAGCGCTGCCTGCACGAGGAGATCACCGCGCTGTGGAGAACCGATCAGCTGCGGCCCTCGAAGCCCGAACCACTCGACGAGGTGCGCGCCGCGATGTGGCTGTTCGATGAGTCCATCTTCGCGCTCGTCCCTCGCTTCTACCGCGAGCTCGATCGAGCGCTGTCCCCCGACGCCGGGGCGCGGGAGCCCGCGTTCCGGCCGTTTCTGACGTGGGGAAGCTGGATCGGAGGGGATCGAGACGGCAACCCCGCCGTGGACGCGTCGGTGACGGCCCAGGTGCTCGACGTCCATGCCGATCACGTCCTGCGGGGGCTCGAGCGGGCCGCCCGCCGCATCGCGAGGGAGCTGTCGTCCTCCCAGAGCGAGATCCCTCCGAGCCCGGATCTCCTCGCCTCCCTCGAGGCGGACGCGCGAACCTACCCGAGCGTGGCGAAGGAGCTCGAGCGCAAGCTTCCCGACGCCCCTCACCGGCGCAAGCTCACGCTCGTCGCAGAACGCCTGGCTTCGACACGGGCGGGCCTGCCGGAGGGCTACGCCGATGCGTCGGCGTTCCTCGGCGACCTCGGCGTGATCCAGCGCTCGCTGGCCGACGGCGGCGCCCCACGCCTCGCCTACGGGGAGCTGCAACACCTCATATGGCAGGCGCAGACGTTCGGTTTCCACCTCGCCGAGCTCGAGATCCGACAGCACGCGAGCGTGCACGCCCGCGCCGTGGACGAGCTCGCGCCCGAGGCCGCCGGCGATGCCGTCGCACTCGACCGCTTGGCTACCGAGGGCGTCTCCGAAGGAACGCCTCCGGTCGTGTCCGAGGACATGGAGGAGGCGACCGCCGAGACGCTCGCCACCTTGCGCGCGATGGCACGGATCCAGCGCCGCTTCGGCGCCGACGCCTGCCGCCGGTACGTCGTGAGCTTCACGCGATCGGCCGCGGACGTCCTTCGCGTTCGCCTCCTGGCGCGGCTCGCCGTCCCCGACGGCTCGCTCGAGATCGACGTGGTCCCCCTGTTCGAGTCGCGGGCGGACCTGGAGGCGGCCCCCGCCGTCCTCGACGAGCTGCTGTCCTACCCCGGGTTCGCCGGGTGGCTCGATGCGCGCGGCCGGAGGCTCGAGGTCATGCTCGGCTACTCGGACTCCGCGAAGGACGTGGGGCCGCTCGCAGCCAATCTCGTCCTCTACCGGGCCCAGCGCGAGCTCGCGGCCTGGGCGAGGCGCAACGACGTGGAGCTCACGCTGTTTCACGGTCGGGGCGGCGCCCTGGGACGCGGCGGCGGCCCCGCCGGCCGGGCCATCGGAGGACAGGCGCCCGGGTCGGTCAACGGGCGCTTCAAGGTCACCGAGCAGGGCGAGGTCACGGTCGAGCGCTACGGAAGCCGGCGGATCGCCCAGCGTCACCTGGAGCAGATCACGAGCGCCGTGCTGACGGCCTCACTCCGAGGGGCCGAGACCGACGCCGAGCGAGGCTACGACGAGGCCGCCGGCCGCATGGCCGACGCCTCGGAGCGAGCCTGGCGGACGCTCGTGGACCGACCGGGGTTCGCCGAGTTCTTCGCGATGGTGACGCCCTATGCGGAGATCGAGCACATGTCCATCGGCTCTCGCCCGTCCCGGCGGCGGGAGGGCACCGGGCTCGCCGAGCTCCGCGCCATCCCCTGGGTCTTCGCGTGGTCGCAGAATCGGTGCAACCTTCCGGGATGGTATGGGCTGGGAAGCGGCCTCGCGGCCGTCGCCGAGGAGCCCGACGGGATCGAGACGCTTCGCAGCATGTATCGCGGGTGGGCGCACTTCACCTCCGTGATCGAGAACGTCCAGCTCAGCCTCTGCAAGGCGGATGCCCCGATCGCCCAGCTCTACCTGCGCCTCGGCGATGACCAGAACGTCGCCCGCAGCATCGAGGAGGAGTACGAGCGCACGGTGAGGCTCGTGCTCCTGGTCACCGAGCAGGAGCACCTCCTGGAGCGCCGGGTGGTCCTCCGACGGGCGATCGAGCTGCGCAACGCCTACGTCGACGCGCTGTCGTTCCTGCAGCTTCGGTTCCTCGGGGAACTCCGCGGCGATGCGGAGCGCACGCCGGAGCGCGAGGCGCAGCTGCGCCGCCTCGTGCAGCTCACCGTCAACGGCCTCGCCGCCGGGCTGCAGAACACGGGATGACGCGCCGCGGCCGGCCGCGGCGATGACCCCGCGCCGGCCCCGAACGCGAGCGAGCCCGGGTCGAGGGACCCGGGCTCGCTGCCTTGGGGTGGTTCGCTGTGCGGAGGCCTACGGTGCGAGGGCGAACATCCCGTTGCCGTGGCCCACGACTACGTGGCCGTTCACCACCGCGGGTACCGAGCGCCAGAACTGGTCCATGCCCGGTGAGTGCTTCACCTGCAGCTCGGGAGTTCCATCAAGCCCGAGGGTCGTCGAGGCCACGAGCATCCGGCCGTCGCCGGCGGGAGTCGCGCGCTCGTCGGACACACCCGCGTAGATGAATCCGTTCGCGATGGTCGGGGCCGTCGTGACCGAGAAGCCGCCGGTGGACATCTTCCAGAGCCTGTCTCCGGTCATGGCGTCGACGGCGACGATGCCGCCCGAGATGGCGGTGCCGACCACGCTCCGGCTCGCATACACGACGCCCTGCGCGAACGACAGCGCCGTCGTGCCCGGAACGTTCTTCGAGAACACCAGCGTTCCGTCCAGGACGCTGCGCGCGACGACGTCATCCTCGGTGACCGACGCCGTGTACACGACGCCCGCGGCGACCAGTGGCCCGGCCTCCACGCCGGTCGGCGCGGTGCGGTCCCACAGCGGCGTGCCGGACGCAAGCTCGAGGGCCTGCAGTCGAGGGTTCACGCCGTCGTCGCCGACGAACAACACGCGCCCTCCCGCGACGGCGGGGCTCGTGCTGGCGTTCGCGCACGGGACGGGGGTGACGCACTCCCACAGGATGCCGCCGTCGGCGACGTTCACCGCGATGACCGACCCGCCGGCCGTGGTCGAGAAGACCTTGCCCTTCACGATCGCGGGATCCGTCGGGTTGGCGGCCGATGTGCCGGCTCCGGGCACGTCCCAGGCGGGTTCGCCCGTCGCGGTCCGGAAGGCCTGCAGGTTGCCGTCCCAGCTCGCGACGACGATCCCGCGCTTCTTGTCGACCGCCAGCCTCGCCGGGCCGGATGTGCCGATGGAGCGCTTCCAAAGCTCCAGGCCGCTGACCTCGTCGACCGCCATCAGCTCGCCGTTGTCGGACGAGAAGAACACCTTGCTCCCGGCCACGACCGGGCTGCCGACCACGCCGCCGGCGGCATACGTCCACTGCGTCTGCAGCGTCGCGACGTTACTGCCGTTCAGCACGTCCTCGGCTCCATTGAACCCGGTCCGAGCCGAGGTTCGGCCCGCCTGGGTCCAGTCCACGGCGAACGCGGGCGCCGCCGAAAGCAGCGCGAACACGATCGCGACCCCGATGACCCGTCGAAACACGCCAACACCTCCCTGATCTGTACGACTACGGAAGACCTACGGCGGAGACGGTATCCTCCCGTAGACCTACAAGGCAATGGGGCGTAGGGGCAATTCTGCGGCGATTCGGACGAGGCGAAACGGCCCCCTGCCTCGGGTTCAGAGCCGAATCGGTCGCCCCGGACCGTCGACGCGGGGCCAGGCACGGCCGCGAAACGGTGCCTAGGAGAGCACCCCGCTCAGCTCCTCGAGGCTTTGGAGGTTGTGGCCGGGCAGGAAGACGTCGACGCTCGGCAGGGCGGCGGCCATTCCCCTGGCGAGCGGCTCGTACCGGGGACTGCCCTTCAGCGGATTCACCCAGACCACCTCGTGGGCCAGCCGGCGCAGGCGGGCCATCTGCTGCCCGAGCAGGGTGGGATCCCCGCGCTCCAGCCCATCCGAGCACACGACGACGACCGCACCGCGGAGGGCGCTGCGCTGGCTCCACTCCGCCAGCAGATCCCGCAGCGAGCGACCGATGCGCGTTCCCCCCTCCCAGTCCTCCACGCGCGCGCCGATGTCGCGCAGGGCCCGGTCCGGATCCCGGGTTCGAAGCGTTCGGGTCACGCGCGTGAGCCGGGTGCCGAAACAGAAGGCCTCCACGCGCCGGCCCGCCGACATCGCCGCGTGCGCGAACTGCAACAGCGCCCTCGAGTAGGGGGCCATCGATCCCGACACGTCGACGAGCACGACGAGCGGCCGCGTCCGGCGCCCCGGGGTCCTCCACGACCGATGAAACGGCTCTCCCTGGGTCCGAAGCGAGCGCCGAAGCGTCCTGGCGACGTCGACGCGGGAGCCGTGCGGCGACGAGCGGAGGCGGCGGGTGGAGCGCGACGGCATGCGCATGGCGAGCTCTCGGATCAGCCTCGCCGCCCGACGCCGCTCCGCGTCGTCCATCTCGGCGAACGACTTCGCTCGAAGCACCTCCGTCCCGCTCGCGATCAGCCCGGCGGCGCCTCCGGCCCCACCGTCCTCGGCTCCGCCCCCGCGGATCGATGGTCCGTCCGATGAGGCGCCGTCCCCCGCCGCGGGGTCGTCCGGGGCATCGTCGACGGGCGCCGGCTCACCGAGCGGGCGCCGATCCCGCGGCTCGGGCACGGAGCTCACCGTCGGCGAGCCGAAGGAGCGCTCGAACGCGGCGTCGAAGACCTCCACGTCCTCGCGCCGGCTCAGGAGCGCCGCGCGGGCCGACCAGTACACCGCCTCCCGATCGGCCGGAACGAGGAGGGCGACGCATCGGCAGAACGTCACGATCCGGTCGGATGCCGACGGGCAGGCCTCGACGGCGGAGCTCGCGCCCGAACCCGACGAGCGTCCGAAGCGCGTCCGACGGCCGGGGCTCAGCCATCGTCGTCGGCGACCCCCGCTCCGGCGAGGTCGGCCACGACCTCGGCGATGCCGGAGCGTGCGATCTGCTGGTCCTCGTGATCCTTCAGCACGGCGCCGAGCGTCGCCTCGGCCGTCTCCTCGTCGAGGCGCTCCGCGCCCAGGAACGCGAGGGCGGCGGCCCAATCGATGGTCTCCGCCACCCCGGGGCGCTTCGCGACGTCGAGGCGGCGGAGCCGGGCGACGGCGACCGCCACGTCGCGGGCGAGGGGTTCGCTCACCTCGGGCGCCCGCGTTCGCACGATCTGCACCTCGCGGTCGAGGGTTGGGTGATCGATCCAGTGATACAGACAGCGGCGCCGCAGCGCGTCGTGCAGCTCCCGCGTCCGGTTGGACGTGACGATCACGATCGGCGGTTCGTCGGCCCTGATGGATCCGATCTCGGGGATCGTCACCGCGAACTCCGAGAGGATCTCGAGCAGGAACGCCTCGAATTCGTCGTCGGCCCGATCGAGCTCGTCCACCAGCAGGACGCTGCGGGAACCGCCGCGGATCGCGGCCAGCAGTGGTCGTTCAACCAGATAGTCGGGTCCGAACAGATCCTGGAGGTGAGGGTCGGCGCCGTCCTGCAGGGCCCGGGCGGCGATGAGCTGGCGCGAATAGTTCCATTCGTAGAGGGCCTGGCTCGCGTCGATGCCCTCGTAGCACTGCAGCCGGATGAGCTCGCGATCCAGCAGCGACGCGAGCACCTTCGCGACCTCCGTCTTCCCCACCCCCGCCTCCCCCTCGAGCAGCAGGGGCTTGGACAGGGACACCGCGAGATAGATCGCCGTGGCGAGCCCCCGATCGGTGAGGTAGGCCTCATCCCGCAGGGCTCGGTGGAGCTCGTCGACCGATTCGTACGGCATCTTGACCATGACGAAAGGGTACCGGCGGCGGTGGCCGGACTCCCCCGTGGCCGATCCGACCATGGTGCGAGCGGAACGCCCGCGGCGTCAGGCCGAGGGAGCGGCCGCTCCCGGGGCCTCGCCGGGCTTCTGGGCGGGGCTCGGCGGCATGGGCACCCGGATCCCCCGCTCCGTGAGCCGCGTGGTCACGGCCTCACGCAATCTGCGTTCGACGTCGTAGCGACGGCCGGGATGGGTCTCGGCGACCACGCGCACAACGACCGCGTAGTCCGACAGCTGGTCCACCCCGAGGACCTCGGGGCCAGACATCAGATCGGTGCCGAGCCCTCCGGAGGCGCGGAGCTCGTCGAAGAGCCCGTCGAAGGAGCGTCCGCACCTCGTCGACGTCCTCGTCGTAGGCGATGCGGACATCGACGATCGCGCGGGCCCATCCCTTGGTCTTGTTGCTGACGACCTGCATGTTGCCGTTCGGGATGAAGTGCAGCGTTCCGTCGAACGCCCGAAGCGACGTGGCTCGAAGCGTGAGCGCCTCGACCTTGCCCGAGATGAGGCCGGCGATCGTGTGAGCGTCGATGGTGTCGCCGACGTCGAACTGGCGCTCGAGCACGATGAACAGGCCGGAGAGCCAGTCCTTCACGAGACCCTGCGCGCCGAAGCCGAGGGCGACCCCTGCGATCGCCGAGCCCGCGATGAACGGGGCGAGGTTGACCCCAAACTGATCGAGGATCGTCAGCACGGCGATGGACCAGATCACGATGTAGCAGACGTTCACCAGGGCGTGCGTGACGGTGGCGGTGCGGCGAAGCGCGATCTCCCCCGTCACGTTGGGCGTGCCCGAGAGCTTCCGCTCGAGCCGCCGGACGAGGATCCTCGCGATGAGCGTGATCGCCAAGGCGACGGCGAGCACGATGAGGATCCTCACGCCCCGCGTCGCCGCCCAGTCACCGGAGAGGATCGGTTCGTTGGCGCCCTGTGCGGCGATGAGGTCCATAGGCCCGCCATTCAACGTGCGACCACGTTCATCGTCAAAGGCACCGGAGCTGGGTCACCCCGGTTTGACCCCGTCCGTCCCGGCTTCATAGAGTCGCGCGCAGGGCGGGGATGCCGCGGAGCGAACGGGGGGTTGCTCGAATGAGATATGTCAGCGTCGGCCGGCGATTCGTCGCGTACCTGATCGACGTCATCATCCTGGGTCTCGTCACGGCGCCGTTCGGAACCTACAGGGTCGAGGACGGGACCGCGAGCTACCGGGTCGTCGGCGCCCCGTTCCTTCTTTCGTTGCTCGTGTGGATCGCCTATTTCACGATCCTCGAGGCGACCCTGGGCGCGACATTGGGAAAGCTTGCGTTGGGGATCCGGGTCCTGAAGGCAGATGGCACGAAGCTCGACTGGGGCGCCTCGATCGTCCGCAACATCCTGCGGATCGTCGACGCGATCCCGTATTTCATCCCGTACCTGCTCGGCGCGATCCTCGTCTGGAGCTCGCCGACGAGGCAGCGCCTCGGCGACCGCGCGGCGAGCACAATCGTCGTGAGGAAGGACAGCGTGGGTGCTCCCGTGCTCGGCGATGCGACGGCGAGCCGGGGGCAGGCTCCGCAGGCTCCGCCGCCTCCCCCGCCGCCCGGCGCGACGGGGTAGGGGCAGGCTCAGCCGCCGTAGAGGTCCAGCAGCCCGCCGGTCGAGGCAGGATCGGCGAGCGCGACTGCCTCGGCGGCGGCGGCTTCGGTGCGCGAGGCCAACCGCATACTGAGTGCGCGCCAGCCCGGTCGGCTCATCCCGGTCGGATCCGGGAAGGACGAGGACGGCGTTGGACACGACCCGCTCCGAGCCGTCGGACGGGATGTTCACCACGCCCTTGCCCTTGACCCACATCGTCGCTCCGCCGCCTCCGTCGAGGTTCAGCGCGCTCGTGGCGCCGAGGTTCTTGAAGACGTGCGCGAAGCCGACGGGGGTGACGCCGATCGAGGAGCTGGACCGGCCGTCGACCACGACCAGCAGGATCCTGCCGTCCTCCGTGTAGCCGATGCCGGCCCTGGGGTTGCGCAGGCAGAAGTAGGTGCCGCAGTTGTCGCTGGCCACGACGCGCCCGTTGGCGAGCAATTGCGGAGCGCCGCCGACGACGTCGGTGACGCCGGCCCAATCGTCGACGTCCCAGGTCAGCGTGACGACCCCTCCGGGACTCATGGCCCGCACCTGGTCGGCCGCGGACCCGTCCCGGTCGGCGGCGAGCACCACCCCGCCGCTCGTCGACACGGGATCCCCTTGGCAGCGCATGACGTCGACGGTGTAGTCGCGGACGACGCCACGCTTGGTCGGCCCCCATCGGTACCCGCCGCTCGGGAGCAGCCGTGCCGAACACGCTCCGGACGGGGGCTTTCGGACGCTGCCGCCCATCGCGGTGAACGCGGCGATCTCGCCCCGACGGGGGCCCTCGGAGTTCCACCCGGCGACGTCGAAGGACCTGCCGTTCGCATGGTTCACGCCGGTGATCACCGCCTTCACGCCCGAGCGCAGATAGCGGTGGGCCTCGTCTCGCGAGATGGCGAACGTCGCTCCGACGTTGGTGCCGGCCGTCTTGAGCGCCGCCTCCTCGGCGAACGCGTGCACGGGCACTCCGTCCGAGGTGAAGTCGCCGTTGATGCCGGCGAGCGCCCCCTCGGCCGAGGCGATGCTGCTCGTCGGCGAGTACTTCCCGAAGGTGCTCCCGGCCGCCTCCACGTCGAGGGACGCGGCCCTGGTCGGGTCGAGCGTCACGACGTAGGTGCGGAGCGGCACGCTGGAATCGGTGATCCGCGTGTACGTGACCCCCGGCGCCAGCGTGCTGGTCTGCTTCCTCAGCGCCGGCGCCGGGGCCGCCCCGGCCGGGGCCGCGGGAAGCGACGACAGCGCCGCGAGCGCTGCGATCGACCCCGCCACGAGTGTCCTGGCTCCTCTCACCCATCAGTTGTCGGCCAAACGGGCTAGTAATCTTGAGCCAGTCTCTCGAGCGGCCGGGACTATCTCGCCCGTGCGCGAGCGAGGCCGCCTACGCCGAGCGCACCTCCGCGAGCGCGCGACGAACGAGGATCTTCGCCAGCTCCCGGCGGTACTCCGCGCTCCCGAAGGCGTCGCTCGGCGGACTGGCCCCCTCCGCCGCACGCTCGGACGCCATCGCGATGTCCTCGCCGCCGGCCAGCGCCCGCTCGACGCCGCTCGCCCGCAGCGGCCGGTCCCCCATGTTGGTCAGGGCCACCGCATCGCCCCGCCCGTCGGACCCCGCGACGGCCGCCACGCCGACGAGCGCCCAGTCCTGCGCCCGTCGGTGGTACTTGACGTAGCTCCAACCCCGGCCGCTCGTCCTCGGAACCCGGATCTCCGCCAGCACCTCGTCCTCCGCGAGGTCGGCCTCGAACAGGCCCCTGAAGAACTCCGATGCGGCGATCGTCCGCGATCCGCCTCCGGGTCCCCGCACCATCATGGTCGCGCCGAGGGCCAGCAGCACGGTGGGCATGTCGGAGGCGGGATCCGCGTGGGCGACGGAGCCCCCGATCGTGCCGACGTGTCGCACCTGCGGATCGCCGATCTCGCCGGCGGCGTACGGGACGATCGGACAGGCCGACCGGAGCAGCTCGCTGTTCGCCACGTCGTGATGACGGACGAGGGCTCCGATCGCGATCGCATCGCCGTCATCGCGAATGAAGCCGAGATCCCCGACGCGGGTGATGTCGACGAGCATCGCGGGCTGCGCGAGCCGCAGCTTCATGAGCGGGAGGAGCGAGTGTCCCCCGGCGATGATCTTCGCGCCCTCGTTTCGACCGAGGAGCTCGGTCGCGTGATCGACGGATTCGGCGCGCACGAACTCGAAGGGCGCCGGGATCACGGCCGCTCGGCGGGCATGGTCGGCGACCTCAGGCGCCCGGCCGGCCGCCAGGATGGCCACGACGATGTTGTGATAGCCGGTGCAGCGGCAGAGGTTGCCCTCCAGGCTCTCGCGCACCTCCTGCTCCGTCGGGCTGGCGTTCTCCTCGAGGAAGCTCGCGGCCGCCATGATCATCCCGGGCGTGCAGTACCCGCATTGAAGCGCGTGATGACGGTGAAACGCCTCCTGGATCGGATGCAGCGCCCCGTTCGCCGGCGCCAGCCCCTCGATCGTCGTGACGTCGCGGCCGTCGGCCTGGACGGCGAGCATCGTGCACGACTTCACGGACTCGCCGTCGACGAGGACCGTGCACGACCCGCACGAGGAAGTGTCGCAGCCGATGTTCGTGCCGGTCAGCCCGAGGTCCTCCCGCAGGAAGTACGCGAGCAACCGGCGGGGCTCCACCTCGGCTTCGCGCCGCACCCCGTTCACCGCGACCGCGATACGCGTCGCAACCCCCCATCGTCTCGGACCTCGGCCCAGCGGGGCGAAGTCTAGCCGTCGCTCGTTGCGAGCGCCCGAGACCGGTCAGGGAGCGGCGTCGCCGGCCGGTTCATCGGTCGCAACGGCGTCCGCGGAGCATGGGACCTCCGACGCCACCTCGCGTTCGAACACGAGGGCGTTCGCCCGATTCGCCTCCACTCGAACCGACCTGCAGGAGCCGTCGGAGGCCCGCGCCGCGGCGATCCACGCGTCCGCCTCCGGGTGCACGCTCACGACGGTCGGCCCGTCCGAGGGCCGGTCGCCCGGGACGAACGTCAGGGTGAGCTCCACCACGCCGACCTCATCCGCCGTCGCCCCCGCATAGCTTCCGCCCTCTCGCTGCACGATATTCGCGGCTCGAACCGCGCGCTCGAGGTTCAGTCGTGCGCTCGAGCCGGGCGGCTGGGGCCGGGTGAGCACGGCGCCGGCGATCACGACGAGCCCCGCCACCCCCAGCGCGGCCGCGATGACCCAGAACCCTCGATTGGAACGGGTGCTCGTCGTCGCCGGGACGCGCGGATCGTCCATGGGCGGCGCGGGCAACCGGGTCTCAGCCATCGACCCCGAGCGTACTATCGGGGCCGCCGGCGGCCCGCGTTTTCATCGGCCGGCGACGGCGGAGTAGGCTGCGGCCTCGGCGGATCGCGAAAGGACGCCGGACGTTGCTCATCGACAACGAGTTTCGGGTGGCGGCCGCCGCGGACCGCCTGTGGTCCCACCTGCTCGACGTCGAGCGCATCGCCCCCTGCCTGCCGGGCGCCGAGCTGACGGAGGTGGTCGACGATCGAACCTGGCGGGGCCGGATGAAGATGAAATTCGGCCCCGTCGCGATGACGTTCGCGGGGACGGTCACGATGGTCGATCGCGACGACAACGACCATCGCGTCGTGCTTCGCGCGAACGGAACGGAGTCCAAGGGCAAGGGCGCGGCAACCGCCGAGGTCACCTCCTGGCTCGAGCCGGACCGCGACGAAACGCTCGTCAAGATGCGCGCCGACATCACGCTGCAGGGATTCGTCGCGCAGGTGAGCCGAGGCATGCTGCCCGACATCTCGGCGAAGCTGACGCAGCAGTTCGCCGACTGCCTCCGCGCGGACATGACGGCCGGCGAGACGGAGGAGGCGGCGGCATCCGGGGGCGACGCCGGGGAACGGGCGGCCACGAGCGAGGGCGCCCGGCAGGAGCCGGCAACCGGCGCGGCGCCGGCCGCCCCGCAGCCCGAGGCGCCGGGCCCTTCGGAAACGCCGCGTGCGAGCGCGAACGGACACCTCGGCGGCATCCGGCTGACGATCTGGGCGCTGTACCGCGCCGCCGCGCGCGCCGTGCGCCGCCTGCTCGGCCGGAAGCCGGCGAACTGATCCGATGATCAGCGGCGTGATCCTCGCCGCCGGCACGGGCAGTCGCTTCGGCGGCACCAAGCAGCTGCTCCACCTCGGCGGCAAGCCGCTCGTGCAGCACGTCGTCGACGCCTCGGTCGCCGCGGGGCTCGATGAGATCGTCGTGGTCCTCGGCCACGACGCCGAGCGCGTGCGGGAGGGTATCCGGCTTCCCCGGATTGCGCGGACGGTCGACAACCGCGACTACGACGACGGCCTCGCCACCTCGCTCGCCACCGGGCTCCGCGCGGCCGCGCGCGACAGCGAGGCGGCGGTCGTCCTCCTCGCGGACCAACCCGGCGTGACGTCGGCGACGATCGGTTCGCTCGTGCGGGCGTTCGTCGCGCGTCGAAGGCCCATCGTGCGAGCGGTGTTCCGCGACGGCCCGGGACCCGCCCTGCTGTCGCGGGAGGTGTGGGACGAGGCGATGCGACTGTCGGGCGACGCGGGAGCGCGGACCCTCATCGCGTCGCACCCCGATTGGGTGGAGGAGATCGAGATCGAGGCCGACGCGCCGCCGGACGTCGACACGCGCGAGGATGCGGCTCGACTCGGGGCGGACCCCGCCGGGGGAGCGCCGGCCCGGTAGCTCATCCCGGGCGTCCCGGGAGGCCGTCGTCGCTCGCGGCCGGAACCGGTCAGCCGACCGGTCCGAGTCGTCGATGCTGGATCGCGGGCAGCGCCGATCGGACGCGACGGAGCTCCCCCAGATCGAGGTCGGCGAGGATGGCCTCGGTCCCCTCCTCCGGGCCGCGCGCGATCACCCGGCCCCAGGGATCCACCGCGAGGCTGTTGCCGAAGCTGCGCCGGCCCTTGGACGGGTCGCCCCAGACCCCCCACTGTGCGGGCGCGAGAACGAACGATTGGTTCTCGATGGCACGGGCGCGAAGCAGGACCTCCCAATGCGCGGAGCCGGTCGTGTGTTGAAAGTTCGCCGGGACGAACAGGACCCGCGCACCTCGAGCCATCATGCTCCGATACAGCTCCGGAAACCGAAGGTCGTAGCAGATCGACAAGCCGACGCGGCCGAATTCCGTCTCGGTCGTCACGATCTCCTCGCCGGGCGCGTACGTGTCCGACTCGCGGACCGGCGCCACGCCGGGAAGGTCGACGTCGAACAGGTGGATCTTTCGGTAGCGAGCCACCTGCTCGCCGGACCGGTCGAACAACAGGCTGGTGTTGTACACGCGGCCCTCCGACGACTCGAGGATGCTCCCGCCGAGCACCCACATCCGATGGCGCCGCGCGGCCGCGGCGAGACGCTCGGTCGTGGGACCCGGCACCGTCTCGGCGACCTCCGTGTGCCGGCGCGACGGCCCGCGATAGGTGAACACCTCGGGCAGGGACGCGAGGTCCGCGCCGGCATCCGCCGAGGCGGCGAGCAGCCCCTCGGCCTCGACGAGGTTCTCCTCGAGGTCCTCCCCCGCCCGCATCTGGCATAGGGCCACGCGCATGGGGCGCCATACTAGGCGGATGCCGGCGGGGCGGTACACGGTCATGGACGGCGAGGGCAACGCCGTCGGAACGGAGGAATTCCGGTGCGCTCCCGGGCCGGCGGGCTGGCGATACTTCTCCGAGGTGGAGACCACCGACCCGGATCCGCACCGGGAGATCGTCGATCTCGCGGTCGACGCGGCGTGGCGGCCCGTCCGAACCCGCATCGACACGGGGGCACACACCATCCTGCTGGAGACGGCGGGGGCGGAGCGGCTCGCGGGCTACCGCGACGGAGCCCCCGTCGAGGCGCCGTGGGGGCCCGAGATGCATCTGGATTACCTCTCGCCCGCCTACAACGCCGTGACCGCTCGAAGGCTGACGGCCGATGCCGAGATCGACGTCGTGTACCTCGAGGCGTTCACGTGCGAACCCCGGATCGAACGGCAGCGGTACGAGCTCGTGAACGACGAGGAGGTCGACACGCCCGTCGGGCGATTCGCGGCTCGGAGGTGGCGATACACGGCGCTCGCCACCGGGTGGTCGCGAGACCTGTGGGTCGCGGGCGACGTCGTGGTCGCCTACGACGGGCTGTTCGCGCTCGAGTGGTACGACCCCGGAGCGAGCGGCGTGTCCACACGCTGAGTCCCGAGGGCCGACGCTCGGAAGGCCGGGACCCGTCCGGTCCCGGCCTTCCACGCGATGCGACCGTCAGGCGGGCCTGTGCTGCGCCTCCGCCTCGATCTCGATCTCGACCTTCTTGCCGACGAGCCAGCCGCCGGACTCGATGGCGACGTTCCACGTCATGTCCCAGTCCTCGCGCTCGATCTCCGTCGTGGCCGAGAAGCTCGCGACCGTGTTGCCGAAGGGGTCCTGTTGCCAGCCCAGGAACTCCGCGTCGAGGACGACCTGGTTGGTGATGTCCTTGATCGTGAGGTCCCCGACCAGCTCGAACCGGCTTCCCTCCTTCGGGCGGACCGACGTGCTCTTGAAGGTCAGCTTGGGGTAGCGCTCGACATCGAGGAAGTCCGGGCTCCGGAGATGATCGTCGCGCTGCTGCACGCCCGTGGCGATGCTGGCGGCATCGATCTCGACCTCGACGCTGGAATCCTCCGGGCGCTCGGCGATGTCGATGGTTCCCGAGAGCGTCCAGAAACGGCCGCGTGCCTTCGTGAGAACGTGCCGGGCGATGAACTCGGCGCTGGAATGTGCCGGGTCCAGCTCCCACCGGCCGGCGGGCGGCATCGAAACCCGTGCGACCTCGCGAACGTCCTGCGACATGTGTCCTCCCCTGATCTGCGCCCACGCGGGCGGCGGATACTTGTATTTCGTAAGCTTCTAACAAAGCGTTAGACTAGGGTATTCCGGAGGAGGCGATCGATGGCACCCACCCCCCGCCACGACGCGCACGTCGGGGACGGCATGAGCCCGTCGTGTCCCCACTACCAGCGCGCCATGGAGATCATCGCCCGGCCGTGGACCCCGCAGATCGTGCGAGCGATGCTCGCCGGGACCACGCGATTCAGCGCGTTCACGGCGGCGATCCCGGGGCTCTCGGACCGGCTGCTCTCCGAGCGTCTGAAGGCGCTTGAGGCGGAGGACGTCGTCGTGCGGTCCGTCGTCGGCGACCGGCCGGTTCGCATCGAGTACGAGCTGACCGAGAAGGGTCGGGCGCTCGGTGCCGCGATCGAGGCGCTGTCGGAGTGGGCGGAGATCTGGGTGGGCGAGGACGCGCCCGGGGTCCGTCGCGAGCTCGAAGCGGAATCGGTCGCAGGAGGGCGTCCTCCTGCGACCGAGGACCGTGGCGTGTCGCGGCGCTAGAAGATGCTGATGCCGCCCGGGCCGACCAGAAGGCCGACGACGATCAGCACGATGCCGGCGATGACCTGGCCGCGCACGAGCGCGACGATCCCTGCGATGACGAGTACCGCGGCGATGATCCAGAGGATCGTCGCGGCCCCTCCGTCCGCGGCCAGCAGTGTGAGCGTGGCTAACATGAGTTGCTCCCTTCGTCGCGAGTCCCTCCGTGAGGAACTCCCGGCACGCACATACCACGTTGCGCCGGTTCCCAAACCGGGGAAGCGATGCATCGGGGCCCCTCCGCAACGGCCTCCGACCATGTGTGCTATCCCTTACGACATGTCGAGATCCGGGGGACTCCCTCCGTCGTGGACTCGTGGAGCGATGCCGTGAAGGACACCCATCCCATCCTTCGGCTGCTGCCGGAGCTCAATGCCGCCGGGCCGGGGGATCTCACCGCAACGCTGCTGGCGGCGCTCGAGCCATCGATCGGCGCGATCGACGTCCGCCTGCTGATCGCCGACATGGAGGAGCAGCACCTCGACGTCTGGGCCGAGCTCCAGGCGAGCCGGGGATCCATCCACGGCTCGGCCGACATGCAGGGGTCGGTGCAGGGCGAGGTCTACCGGACGGGCGAGACGAGGAGCGCGAGCCTCGACGGCCAGCCGACGATCGTCGCGCCCGGTGACGGCGCGGGGCGATCGGGCCGGCGTGATCGAGGTTCGCGTGAAGGACGAGCCGGACGAGGGGGCGCTTCGGATCTGCCAGGAGGTGGGGGTCCTGGTGGGCTACCTCATCACTGCCGCCGACCAGCTGGACCGACGAGTTCCATTTCGCCCGACGGCGCCGGACGATGAGCCTGCCCGCGGAGATCCAGTGGAGCCAGCTGCCGCTCGCGGCCTTCTCGTCCCGCGAGATCGCTATCGCAGGCGCCCTCGAGCCCGCCTACGACGTCGGCGGCGACTCGTTCGACTACGCCTGCGGTATGAGCGCGATGGCCGCCGGCATCTTCGACGCGATGGGCCACGGCCTCACGGCGGCCAGGCTTTCCGCCTTCGGCGTGGCCACGTATCGCAACGCCCGGCGCCGGGGCGACGACCTGGAGGGACAGGCCCGGGCCATCCACGAGGCAGTGCGGGACTGCTTCGAGCGCGAGGGGTACATGACCGGACAGCTCTGGTCGATCGACCTGCTCGCGCCGGAGCACACGACCGTCGTCTCCGCCGGCCACCCGCATCCGATCCTGCAGCGCAGGTCGACGACGCCCGAGCCGCGACCGCTCCGGGGTGGTTTGCCGTTCGGCGTGCCCTTCGACAACGTGTTGCACGCGGAGCCGTTCCCCCTGGAGCCGGGCGACCGCCTGACCATGTTCTCCGACGGCATCCTCGATGCCACGCCCGACGACGGCGACGAGTTCGGGCTGGAGTCCCTCCGCTCGGAGCTCGCCGAGACCCGCTCGGCGCCTCCGCGCGAGGCGGCTCGGCGCATCATCCGGGCCGTGAGACTGCACCGTGCCGCGGACCTCGTCGACGACGCCACGGTCGTCATCGTGGACATCCCCATCGCCGGGACGCGTGGACGGTAGGTCGATGCTCAAGCGGGGCCGACGCACGCTACGAAGCGACTAGCCACGCGCTCATCGGCTCGAACCCACAGCCATCAAGGGTGAACCGCTCCGATCTCGTCCTCGAAGCGAGTCCCGCCCACGTCGCATCGCTCATCTGCGCGAATGGTCTTCGGTCGCCTAGGGTCCCTTGACAGACTTCCCCCGCCAGGTACTATGCGCTACATGGTAGCTGGTCAGGACAAGCTGCTGACTCAGATGCGGAGAGGAACGCTCGAGTACTGCGTGCTGGCCCTGCTCCGGCAGGAAGAGCGCTACGGCTTCGATCTCGTGAAGGCACTCGGTGCGGCCGACGGGATGGTCACGAGCGAAGGCACGATCTACCCGCTCCTCAGCCGCCTCAGGCGAGACGGGTTGGTCACCACCACCTGGGAGGAGTCGTCGAGCGGTCCGCCACGACGCTACTACCGCCTGACGCCGAAGGGCCATAAGGCCCTCGGTGAGTTCGTGCAGGAATGGCAGCGGTTCCGCGATGCCGTGGATCGCTTCGTAGAAGGAGGGACCAGTGAACGGAACTAGGCATCGCGATGTTGATGAGTACCTTCGGCGACTCGAGCGAGCCATGGGCGACCTCCCCGCCGACCGCCGTGAGGAGATCCTTGCCGAGATCGAGGAGCACATCGCAGAGGACCTGGCGGAGCGGCCCTCACCGACCGACTCCGAGGTGCGCAACGAGCTGGAGCGCGTAGGCGATCCCGCAGACATTGCGGCGGAGGCTCGGGAGCGCTTCGGGATCAGGCCCACGAGGCGGCGATGGACCGATCCCGCGGCCATCATCCTGCTTCTGATCGGTGGGTTCACGATTGTCGGCTGGTTCGCGGGGGTCGTGCTGCTCTGGATCTCCGAGGCGTGGAACACGCGGGACAAGATCATCGGCACGTTGATCCTTCCCGGTGGACTCGCCGGCGGGCTCGCGGGCGGGCTCACCCTCAGCTTCGTCCCCACCAGCGTGTCGTGTGGACCCCCCGGCCCCGGTGTAGACGGGTCATGCGTCTCCACCTCCCCGACATTCGGAAGCGCGGTCGGGCTGATCGTTGGTGCCCTCTTCGTGATCGCTCCGATCGCCACGGCCATCTATCTCAGCCTACGGTTACGTCGGGCCCGCCTCGCGAGCTCCGCACAAGACGGACGATGAACGAGGCGACACATCGCGAGCAGGGAAGCACTTCCGAGAGTCGATGCTGTTTCCTTGGCGGCGGCCGAGCACGCGCGGCGCTGGCGGCCGCCGCCGCATGGCGGCTCCAGGAAGCCGCCCGCGCGACGCTAGGCCGGCTCGGCCCGCACCTCGACCCCTGCGTCTGCCTCGAGTGGCCGCACGAGCGCCGAGTGATCCAGCTCCGCCCCGCCCTCCTTCACGGCTCGCTCGAGCGCGTCCGCCACGGCCTCGAAGCCGGGAAGCGGCGACCCGAGCTCATGGGCGGTCTCCAGGATGATCCCGGCATCCTTGCGGTGCAGCCGGAGTCGGAATCCGGGATCGAACGCGCCGTCGAGCATCCTCTTGCCGTGGACCTCCAGGATCTTCGACCCGGCGAATCCGCCGAGGAGCGCTTCGCGAACCTTCGCAGGGTCCACCCCCGAGGAGGCGGCGAGCACCAGCGCCTCGGCGACGGCCTCGATCGTGGCGGCGACGACCAGCTGATTGCATGCCTTCGTGACCTGTCCCGCCCCTACCCCGCCGACGAGCACGACGTTTCTCCCCATCGCCTCGAACAGCGGCCTCGCCCGGGCGAAGTCGTCCTCCCGGCCTCCGACCATGATCGACAGGGTGCCCTCGACGGCACCCGTCTCGCCCCCGGAGACCGGCGCATCGAGGAACCTCACGTCCCGCCCGCTCAGCCGCTCCGCGAACCGGCGCGTCGCGACCGGCGAGACGGTGCTCATGTCGATGACGAGCGAGCCGCCGCGCGACCCGGCGGCGACCCCGTCCTCGCCGAACAGGACGGCCTCGACGTCCGGGCGTATCGGGCAGCATCGTGATGACGACGTCGCTGGCGGCGGCGACCTCGGCGCCGGAGCCCGCCCGCTCCGCGCCCGCCTCGACGAGCTCGTCCACCGGGCCCGGCGATCGGGAGTGCACCGTGAGCGGATGCCCCGCGTCGAGCAGGCGCCGCGCCATCGGCCGGCCCATGATGCCGAGCCCGATGAAGCCGATCCGCTCCGCGCCTCGAGCCCGGTCCCCGGCGTCCGCGTTCGCGCTCATCTCGTCATCGCTCCATCGCCTGGTCGGCGATCTCGAGCGCCTTGTCGAGGACCTCGAAGCCCTCGCTCAGCTCCTCCTCGGAGATGGTGAGCGGCGGGTTCGTCATGATCGAGTGCCACCGAACGAACGTCGACACGCCGTTGTCGAGGAGGAACCGGTTGATCTTCGCCATCGTCGCGTTGCTCGATGTTGAACGGCGACATGGGCTCGCCCGTCTCACGGTCGCGGACGAGCTCGATGATGCCGAACAGCCCGAGGTTGCGGTGAAGGCCGACGCTCGCGTGCCGTGAGGCGAGCTCCTCATGGTGTCGCCGCAGCACGGGATCCATCGCCTTCGCTCGCGCGACCAGGTCCTCCTCCTCCATGACCTCGATCGCGGCGATCGCGGCCGCCACGCCGAGCGGGTGCGTGTTGTAGGTCAGGCCCGTCCAGAACACGTTGTCGTCGAAGTGGGCGGCGACCTCGGGGCGCATCCCGACCGCGCCGAGGGGCGCATACGACGAGGTGAGTCCCTTCGCGGTCGTGATGAGGTCGGGCACGACGTCCCAGTGATCGACCGCGAACCATTCCCCGGTCCGTCCCCACGCGCACATGACCTCGTCGGCGACCATGAGGATCCCGTACCTCGAGCAGAGCTCGCGGACGCCCTGGAGATATCCATCCGGAGGAATCAGGATGCCGTTCGTGCCGGTCACCGTCTCGAGGAAGAACGCGGCGATCGTGTCCGGACCCTCGAGCTCGATCGTCTCCTCGAGGTAGGCGAGCGCGGTCTCGGCATCGTCCTCGGGGCGTTGCGGCCCGTGATACGGATCGAGCACGTGCACGATGCCGGGCATGCCCGGCTCGTTCGGCCACCGGCGCGGGTCGCCGGTGAGCGTCATGGCGCCGCTCGTCGCGCCGTGATAGCTGCGGTAGCGGGCCACCATCTTGAACCTCGAGGGCCCTTGCACGAGCCTGGCGATCTTCATCGCGTTCTCGTTCGCCTCCGCCCCGCCCAGCGAGAAGAACGACTTCTCGATGTCGCCGGGCCACAGCGTCGCGAGCTTGCGCCCGAGGAGCGCGCGCTCCTCGTAGGCGAACAGCGGAGAGACGTACGCGAGGCGCTCGGCCTGGCGCCGGATCGCCTCGATGACCTTCCGATTCCCGTGCCCGATGTTGACGCTCATCAGCTGGCTGTTCAGATCCAGGTAGCGCTTTCCGTCGACGTCCCAGAAGTAGACGCCCTCGGCGCGAGCGACCGGGATCGGAGCGGCGGCGGACTGCGCCGTCCAGTCGTACATCGTGTAGCGCTTGGAGAGCTCGACGATCTGCTCCCCCGTCAGCGACCCCGTTCGCTCGTTCATCACGTTCCTCGCTTCCACATCATGTCCCTAGGTTGGAGACGGCTCCCTCACTCCTCGTGCGCGGCGACCGAGATGCGCTCCCTTCCGCGCCTCCACCCGCCGCGCCGGTCGGCGCGCCGGCGCCGATGACGAAGCTATGGTCGGCGGCCCAGTGCAGGACGATCCGGTCGCCCGGCCGGGGGTCCTCGGCCCCCACCTCGTCGTTGAGGCGGTGAACGCTCAGCCGGTCGCCGGTCTCGAGCGTCACGATGAGCTGCGTGACCGAGCCGAGGTAGACGACGTCCGAGACCGACCCCGTCACGCGACTCGCTCGCGGGCCGACCTCGTCGGAGGCGAGCTTGATCCACTCGGGGCGCACCGTGATCTGGTGCTCGCGG
The DNA here is from genome assembly GCA_963728285.1 of uncultured Actinomycetes bacterium. Taxonomy (GTDB): domain Bacteria; phylum Actinomycetota; class UBA4738; order UBA4738; family HRBIN12; genus CAVSJR01. The sequence continues at coordinate 88,609 of CAVSJR010000001.1, forward strand.
CCGGTTCCGCCGGGGTCGCGCGCGAGGATGGCGCCGTTCTCGCCCAGGTCCATGACCAGCAGCCCGCCCTCCCTGCGATCCACCCGCAGCGTGATCAGGTTCGAGGTGCCGATGAACCCGGCGACGAAGGCGCTCGCCGGACGCTGATACAGCTCGCGGGGGGTGGCGAGCTGCTCGACCACCCCTCCGTTCATGACCGCGATCCGGTCCGACATCGTCATGGCCTCTTCCTGGTCGTGGGTGACGTAGACGAACGTCGTGCCGGTTCGCGACTGCAGGTCCTTCAGCTCGAGCTGCATCTCCTTTCGCAGCTTCAGGTCCAGGGCGCCGAGGGGCTCGTCGAGGAGCAGGGCGGCGGGACGATTGACGAGCGCCCTGGCGAGGGCCACGCGCTGCTGCTGTCCCCCGGACAACTGGCCGGGACGACGGTCGTCCATCCCGTCGAGCTGAACCGTCCGGAGCATCTCCCGCACCCGGTCGCGGATCTCGTCGGAGGCGAGCTTCTTGATCTTGAGCCCGAAGGCGATGTTCTCGGCCACGGTCATGTGCGGAAACAATCCGTAGGCCTGGAACACCATGTTCACGTTTCGCTTCGCGGGGGGAACGTACGTCACGTCGGCCCCCTGCAGCAGGATCCTGCCGGCGTCCGGCGTCTCGAATCCCGCGATCATGCGAAGCGTGGTCGTCTTCCCGCAGCCCGACGGACCGAGCATGGAGAAGAATTCCCCGCCGGGGATGGTGAACGAGACGTCGTCGACGGCGACGACCTCGCCGAACCGCTTCGTCGCGCCGTCGATCCTGATCTCGCCCGAGGCCGACGGAGCCCCGGCGCCGTTCGACGATGCGTCCGATGTCGATCGAGTCTCACGGTTCATGGTCGGTCCCTCACGTCTGGATTCGCGTCAGTCGTCCCAGCCGGTAGGCGAGGAGCGAGAAGGCCACGGACAGGACGAGCATGATCAGGTTCAGGGCGGATCCCGCCCCCCAGTCCCCGCCCGACAGGATCAGGTCGCGGACGCGCTGGCCCATCATGTAGGAGCCGGTTCCCCCCACGATGTCCGCGGTCACGAAGTCGGTCAGCATGGGGATGTACACGAGGATCATCGCGATGAAGATGCCGGGCGCCGACAGCGGCAGCAGGATGCGCCGGGCCTGCACCCACCATCCCGCCCCGAGGTCCACCGCCGACTCGAACATCGACGGATCGATCGCCTTCATGGCCGCGTAGATCGGAATCGTCGTGTAGGTGATGTAGGTGGCCGCGAGCGTCACGACGACGGCGAACTTGCTGTAGAGAAGCCATTCGACCGGAGGGCCGGGGATCAGCCAGTTGACGATGCCCTCGCGCCCGAGGATCACCTGCCATGCGTACACCTTGACCACGGGGGCGAGCTCATCGGCGAGGACGAGCGCGAGCAGGACGAACAGCTCCCACCTGCCCGCCTTGAACACCATGAAGTACGCGAGCGGCATCGCGATCGCGAGCATGATGGCCATCGCCGTCGTCCCGATGTAGACGGTCGTCAGCGCGATCCGCCAGTTGAGCGGGTTCGACAGGACGTCGCCGTAGTGCTCGAGCGTGTAGCCGCCGGCGGTGCTGGGCGGGAACCGCAGGACGCTCATCGACGCCATGATGACCATCGGCGCGAGGAAGAAGACGATCAGCAGCGTCGTCGGCGCGAACAGGATGCCGAAGGCGCCGCGCCCCGGCCGGCTCCTCCCACGCGGACGATGCTGGAGCTCGATCGCGTCGCCGGCGGCCGCCACGTCAGCCCCTCGCCGCCGACTCGGCGATCTCCGCGCCGACCACGGCCTCGGTTCCGCCTCGCGAGCGGAGGAGGCGAATCGCGAGGTAGATCAGCGCGACCTGGACCACGGAGATGACCGCGGAGATCGCGTTCACGATCGCGGTGTGATCGGGGTTTCGAACCGATGAGTACACCCAGATGGGAAACGTCTGCTGGAAGCCGATCGTGAACGCGCTGATCTCGTAGTTGTTGAACGACCACGTGAAGGCGAAGATAGCCGAGGCCGCCAGCGCGGGCGCGATGTGCGGGAGGATCACGTGCCGCAGTACCTGCAGGCGGGTGCATCCCAGGTCGATGGCCGCCTCCTCCTGCACGCGCTGGAAGCGGAACAGCTGCGCCGCAACGATGGCGGTCACCAGGGGGAAGGTGCAGATGACCTGGGTCGCGACGACGGTTCGCAGGGTCAGGTCGACGTTGAACCGCACGTAGAACATCAGCGCGGCGATGCCGATGATCAGCCAGGGAAGGATCAGCGGCGCTGCCACCAGGCCGCCGATCGCCCCGCGGCCCCGGAACCTGAACCTCGTGACCCCGAACGCCGCCAGCGTGCCGAGCACCAGGCAGGCCGGGGCCACGATGAACGCGACGCCGAAGGAGTTCAGCAGGGACTCTCGCAGGAGCCGATCTCGGAACGCATCCACGTACCAGTGTCCCGTCAGACCCTCAAGCGGGAACGCCAGGATGTTCGAGTCGTTGACCGAGAAGAGCGCGAGGATCACGAGCGGTCCGAAGAGCACGAGGAACACGAACCCCAGGAAGCCTCGCCAGCCCCAGGTGACGAGGAGCTCGTGGGCGCGAACCCGTCCGGCGGCGGAGATCGTCAGTCGGACCCCGGCCGGGCGAGCGACCTGCGCCATCTAGGACGCCTTGACCTCTGTCCAGGCGGCGACCCATGCGTCCCTGTTCTCGGGCGGGCTCGCGGGGATCGCGTTCTCCAGGTGGAAGGGCGCCTCCAGCGATGCCTCGTCGATCACCGATTGCGGCGCGATGTCCAGCACCTTCTGGTTCGCGACCTGGTAGTTCCACGTCGCCGCCTCGTACAGCTCGGCCTCGGGGCTCGTGTACCAGTTGAGGAGCGCGTAGGCGGCATCGAGGTTCTCGGGGTCGATGTCCGGGCTGATGCCGTAGCCGCATGCCCAGAGGAACTGTCCCTCCTCCGCGGTGACGAACTTGGCGTTGACCCCCTCCTTCGAGAGCGCCTTGGCGGTGTCGGGATAGCCGGACGAGATCACGATCTCGCCCGACTTGAACAGGGACTTCGCGGCCGCGTCGCCCTTCCAGAACGTGCGGAACTGCTCCTTGTGGTCGATGAGGTAGTTCTTGACCATCTCCAGCTGCGCGTCGTCCATCTCGAGCGGGTTCGCGATGCCGTTGGCCAGGGCGCCGACCATGATGGCGGTGATCGAGATGTCCTCGAGCCCGGCCCGGCCCTGGTACTGCGGGTCGAACAGGTCGGTCCAGGATGTCGGCGGCGTGGTGACCTCGTCGGCGTTGTAGACGATGCCGGCCGTCCCGGCATCCACGGGGAGCATGTAGATCTTGCCGTCGACCTGGACTCCCGGGAGCTCCTGCATGGAGGGGAAGAGGTCGTTCCAGTGCGTGAGGCGCGCGGCGTCGAGCGGCATGTACATGCCCTTCTGGACCATCTCAAGCGTCGCCTCGTCGACACAGCTGTTCACGACGTCGACCTCGAAGCCCGCCTGGATCTTCGCCACCGCCTCCTCGTTGCTTCCCATGGCCGCCGTCTCGAGCTCGATGTTCGGGTACTGCTTGTAGAAGGACTTCAGATAGTCGGGGTCGAACCCGTCCGTGTACGACAGCAGACGAATCGTGCCCGTGACGTCGGCGGGGTCGACCGAGGCCGGGGCCTCACCGGCCGGCGCCTGGCTGCTCTCGCCGCCGGAGTCGGACCCGCATGCCGAGGCGACCACGGAGATCGTGAGCGCCATCGTGAGGACGAGGATTCGCCGCGCCATCGTGTGCCCCCCTTCGCTTCCGGGCTCGTCGACCGACCGGGCGGTCGGCGGCAACCCCGGCCGCGCCGACCGTATTCCCCCCGACCGTAGATTGTCAACCGTTGACCGATTCCGCCTCCGGATCTCCGATCGAATCACCGGTCCGAATCGCCCCGGGGCTCGCCCGGCAGGCTGTCGATGTAGGCGGCGATGAGCTCCCCGGCCTGCTCGGAATGCCGGCGGAGGACGGCGGCGGCGCCATCCTCGGAGCCCGACGCGATCGCCTCCACCAGGGGGCGATGCTGCAGGGCGATCTCGTCCATCGATCGATAGACGCGCTCATCGAGGCGCAACAGAGCCCGAAGCATCGGGATGTATCGCATGAACACCTCCGAGAGACGCCGGTTGCCCGACAGCTCACACAGCCCCTCGTGGAACGCGAGGTCGGCGCGCGCCACCGCCGCTCCGTCCCCTGCCTTCACGGCCGCGTCGATGTCACCGGCGAGCTCGTGAAGCCGGTCGATCGCGGCGCCTTCCCCCGCCCTGGCCAGCATGCGGGCGGCGCGCCCCTCGATCGCGGCGCGAAGCCCGTAGATCTCGCGGACGTCGTCGGACGACAGGCTCACGACGAAGGTGCCGCGGCGGGGCTCCTCCTGCAGGAGCCCCTCGGCGCGCAGGAGCTTGAATGCCTCGCGCACAGGTCCGCGGCTCACGTTCAGCTGCTGGGCGATCCGGGCCTCCACCAGGTGTTCCCCGGGACGGAACCCGCCGGAGAGGATCTCCTCGCGAATGCGATCCGCGGCGTCCTCGGCCAGCGGGCGGGGCGTCTGGAGCGGGCGCAGATTCGCGTTCCCGCTCGACCGCTCGGATGCGCTCACGTGGTTCGTGGCCCCCGCCTCGAGTTCCCTTCGCGCGGCATCGCGCGGATTGACCGCCGAATCGTACCACCCATAAACTGTCGACTGTTAACCAATGGCCGAATCCATCGCTCCGGCGTTTCCCGAGGTGCGCACCCCCTGCCGGGGCCGAGAAGCGCGAGCCTGTTCGCCGCCTCGGATCCATCGCTGATCGGATCGCTGACCGACCACGACGAGGTGCCGTTCGTCGAGGCCGGCAAGTCCGACTGGCTCATCGAGGACGTCGACGGGAACACGTTCGCCGATCACGTTTCCGCGTGGGGCTCCAACCCGCTCGGCTCGATGCCTCATGCCGTGCAGCGAGCGGTCACCGACGCCCAGCGCCGGTACGGCATGGAGATCTCCGACTACGTTCCCAACGAGCCGGCCCTCGCCCTCGCGCGCCGGCTCGTGGAGATCGCGCCGCCCGCCATCACCCGCGCCGCGTACGCGCTCTCGGGCACCCTCGCCGTCGAGTCCGGCGTCAAGCTCGCGCGGGAGGCGACCGGCCGGCCGATGATCCTCACCTTCTACGGGCAGTACCACGGGGAGACCACCTACCTGACCGCCGGCGCGTCCACCGACCTTTCGGAGGTGACCACCTCGAACGCGCAGTACGTCGCGGGACTCGTGTTCGCCCCCTATCCGAATTCGTTCCGCGCGCCGTTCCACCGAGGGGCCGGGCCCTTCGACGACACCATGTACCTGGACTATCTGGAGGAGTGGATCCTGCTCCACCAGGTCGAGCCGGAGCAGATCGCCGGCGTGCTCATCGAGCCCGTCCTCGGCGAGGGCGGCATCCTCATCCCGTCCCGGGCGTTCTGGGACCGCCTGCAGGCGCTGTGCCGGAGGTGGGGGTGGAAGCTGGTGCTCGACGAGGTGCAGACGTGCATGGGTCGCTGCGGCACGATGTTCGCCGGGGAACGATGGGACCTCGAGCCGGACATCCTGTTGCTGGGCAAGGGGTTCGCGGCCGGCGGCCAGCCGATCGCGGCCGTGCTCGGCACCGAGGAGGTCATGGGGCGTTCCGAGCAGCACGGCGGAGGCACGTTCGCGTGGACGCCCGCCGCCGCCGCCGGCGCGCTGGCCGGGATCGAGGCGATCGATGAGACCGTGCTCTCGAACGCCATGGAGATCGAACGCATCGCCCTCGAGGAGCTCGGCCCGCTCGTCGACGGGGTCGACCAGGTCGGGGACGTTCGCGCCGCCGGGGCGCTCGTGGGAGTCGAGTTCGTGCAGGACAAGGCCTCCATCAAGCCGGCGATCGCGTTTCATCGCGCGGTGCACCTGGCCGCGCTCGAGCGCGGGGTGCTCGGGATCACGCAGTGGGGCAAGTGGATCTACCGCATGCAGCCCGCGCTCACCATGCCGCCCGAGCTGTTTCGCTGGTCGTGCCGCGCGCTCGCCGACGCCATCGCCGAGGTCGCGAAGGATCCGCCGACGGAGCCGGAGGATGTGCTCGAGCGCGGCGCCCCCGTTGCGGGCGGCAGCCGGCGCCGCTGACCAGCCGCGTCACGCGGAGGCCCCGCTCGCCTCCACCGATCTCCCGTGCGCGGCCGCATCCACGACGAGGCGCGTCGCATCGGCGACGACGCGGGCGTGCTTCGCATCGGTCACGATCGTTCCGTGCGAGGCGCCCTCCACCACGATATGGCGGCTGTTGGACGAGAGCATCGCCATCTCCTCGTGGATGCGATCGCCCCCGATGCTGTCCTGGGAGGCCGACAGCACGATCAGCGGCCGGTCGCCGAAGTCCCTCGAGCGCCGGACCTGCGGGAAGGTGAACTGCAGCAGGGCCTCCACCTCCCTCGCCGAGGATCGCACGTGGGTGACCTGCGCCATGAACGCCTCGAGCTCGGCGAACGCGCGCGGGGGGAGATCCTCCGCCTCCTTGATCAGCGTTCGGCGGAACAGGTGCATGGCTCCCAGCCGCGCGAGCGTCGGCGTGACGCCGGCGATGAACCGCTGCCTCCGTTGCAGGCGCCCGCCGTTGGGCAGGCGGAAGTACGCGTCCGGATGCTGCGGCTCCACGAGCACCACGCCGGCGACCTCATCGGGATAGCGGTCTGCGAACACGATGGTGTGCAGGGCCCCCTGCCCGAGCGCCACGACGACGTACGGCCCGGGAATGCCCGCGTTGCCGAGCGCGGCATGAAGCTCCCCGGCGATGGTCCCCGCGTCGTGGATTTCCCCCGCGGGGAGCGGATCGCTCCATCCGAGGCCGGGTCGGTCGTAGGCCACCACCCGCGCGAAGTCGCCGATCCGCGAACGAACCCATTCGAGGTGAGGCGACGGCATCGAGGATCCGCATTCGAGGAGGACGGTCGGGGGGACGTCACGGCGGCCGACGTCCACCATGTGCAGCCGGGATCCGCCGGCATCCACGAGCCTGCCGGGCGGCGGGTAGCGCCGGCGGTCCCTGGACGTGGCGTGGATCTCCCATCCAACGCCGGCGAGGGCCAGCGCGAGGACGAGGCCGAACGTCAACACGAGCACCGTCATGCGCCCCTCCCCCCTCCGGATCGCCGAGGCCGCCGCGGTCTCCTCGGGCGGGCGGCGGCCCCGATGGCGCAGGGGAAAGCCTAGCCGCCGTCGTCATCGGTTTCATCCCCGCGCAGCCGCCGAATCGCGCGCCGCACGGCATCGACGTCGAGGGTCATCTCGAGAAAGCCGATCCTCTCCTCGTAGAGGGCCGGGTCGACCTGCTCCTTCACCTGTTCCTCGAAGATGTGCATCACGGGGAGCCCCAACTGGACTCCCGCCAATGGGCCCACGTAGGCCGGATCGCCCTCGGTCACCGTCTCGGTGGCCAGCTCGAGCGCCTCCTGATCCGCCGCTCCCAGGACGACCACGAGGTTCTCCGAGCCGTGCTCGTCGACGAGCCCCTTGATCAGCCCCTGGTTCTCCGGGTCCATGGCGCCGGCCGCCGTTCAGACGAAGCACTCCGTCTGGACCATCACGACGTCGGCGCCGGCGTTCGTGAGGCACTCGGCGATCGCCTCCCCGGGGACGCTGTCGCGCTCTCCAAGCGCGATCACCTTCTTGCCTCGCAGCTCCATCTACTTCTCACCTCCCAGCATGGTCTCGACGGCGGCCTCGATCTCCTCGAGCGACGGGTCGCCCGACAGGCGGGAGACCTCCTCGCCGTCGCGGAACAGCACGTACGTGGGCAGGCCGAAGACCCGAAGCTCGCGGCAGATCCCGCGGTTCTCGGGGGCGTTGACCTTGACGAGGCGAAGGCGGTCGCGGTGGCGCTCGGCCAACGCCTCGATCGACGGCATCAGCGCGAGACACGGAGCGCAGTTCGGCCCCCAGACGTCCACGAGAACACTGCCCTCCCGCACGAGCGCCCCGAAGGTCTCCGCGGTCGCGTCTGCCTCCATATCCGCCTCCTCCCGTTCGGTCACCCTCGAGCCTCCAGCACGATCGATGCCCCGTCCCACAGCCGCGTCATCCGGCCGAGGAAGAGGCTTCCCTTCGCGAGCAGCATCGTCGTCTCCAGCTCCCCTGCGCGAACGCGCCCGAGCGCGTGCGGCAGCCACGGCACGGCCGATGCGATGTGGCCCTGCGTCGGCGAGAAGCCCGGCAGTCCGTGGGCCCGGGCGAAGCCCTCGATGTCGTCGCGCTCGAGCTCGCCGCGCACGACCCCGAGCCCGGCGAGCATCCGATAGTTGCGCCCCGGGACGTCGCCACCACCGGCGGGCTCGGTGATCTCCGGGTTGTGGAGCTCGGTGGCGTACACGTCGATCTCGTCGAGTCGCCGTCCCATCGCGTCGAGCGGGGCGCCGACGATGTCCTCCAGCAGCATCTGCTGCGACGACCCGGCGGCGACGCGATGCCGACCCACCGCGTCCATGCGCAGCGCCGGGAGACCTCGGGCGGCGGGGCCGACGACGACGGCCATCGACGCGAGGACGTCCTCGAGGATGGGGGCTCCCGACTCGATCGCGCCGAGGAACTTCATCCCGAGCTTCGCGACCGAGCCACCCGCGACGACCGCGACCTGCTCGTAGACGCCCGCCTCCACGAGCGCTCCGGCCATGATGAGCGCGTGGATGGGCCCAGCGCAGAAGGCCTTGACGTCGGACCCGCCGGCGTTGTCGAGCCCGCAGTCCTCGGCCACCGCCTTCGCGAGGTTCCCGCCGCCGCGCTGGTACCGATCGCCCACGGCCTCCTCGCCCGCGTTGATCACGTACTCGATCTCCCCTCGATCGACGTCGGCGGTCGACAGGAGATGGCGAAGCGCGTGCACCGCGCCCGCCTTGCACGCGAGGTTCTCGAGCAGCACGTTGGCGGACAGCGCCTCATCGACGTCGTGCGCCGGCGCGATCGCCCCGATCGCCTCCCCCCGCTCGTACAGGGGCAGATCTCCCGGCCTCGGCTCCTGTTTCAGGCGCACGAGGTCGAACTGGTCCACCTCCGCCAGGAGCTCGTAGAACGCGCGCTGCTCGATGATCTCGCCGTGGCCTCCGACGAAGCGAGGCCCGTGCTCGGCACCGTCGTCGGACGATCCCCGCCTCGCGTCCTCGCGGCCGCCCCACCATGGGCGCGCGGCGTCCCAGAGATGCTCCGGCCGCGCGCCGCCGATGAAGACGGCGTTCGGCGGATAGCCGGCGGCGGCGCGAACGTCCCGGAGCGCATCCGTCGCCTCCTCGAGCTTCCGTCGCTCGCGCATCGGCTTCGATCCGTAGCGGACGAGATCGGGCACATGCTGGAGCGTCAGCGACGCCGCCAGGACCCCGGCGGTGCGCCGGCTCATCGGCGGCCTCCCTCGGAACGCACGCCCTCGAGGGAGCTCACGGCATCGACGGCGATCACGCGACGGGCTCCCACACGGTCCGAGGCTCCACGTCCGTCGCGAGCATCCGCAGCGCGCGGTCGAGGAGGCGCCGGCGCAGGGCGAGCTCGTCGCCCACCGACAGGGACGGATCGCCCGTCGGGTGCGTGATCGAGACGCCGCGAAGCACGCGGTTGGCGCCCACCATCACCGCGATCGTCGGCAGCGCCGTGACGAACACCGTGGGGATCCCCATCCGCTCTATCTCCTTTGTCAGCGTTGCCCCGCAACGCGTGCCCGTTCCTCAGGTGCCGGTCAGGATGACCGCCTGCACGCCCTCCCGACGAAGCTCCTCCGCGATCTCCTGCCCGAATCGCGTGGCGACCGCCACCGGCGTGTCCACGCCGGAGGTCGTGTAGAACGCGTCGTGCAGGCGGCCGAACCGCCCGTCCGACTCGAGCTCCCGGGCGGCGTCGAGGGGGACCAGCCGGTTGGGGTCCTCGTTCGCCGCGCTCGTGTCGAACCCCGCGTGCACCGACTCGTACGAGCCGGGTGCCAGCGTGGTCACGCCGTCCAGCGAGTACCGCAGCCACGTATGCGAGCGGCGGGACGGGAGCCGGTCGGGATTTCCCTGCGGCACGCATCCGGCCTCGGTCACCAACGCGATCGTCGCGCTCGCGAGATCGGGGACCGGCGGGGCGGGATCGACCCCGTCGCTCGCCGGCGAGATCTCCGTGCGGACGTCGCCGTCGAGCTTGGCGAGGAGCAGATCGATCGCCCGCACGGCGCCCGGTCGGTCCGCGAGGACGTTGCGCCGCGCGCTGCGCGGAAGATAGCCGGCCTCCTCGGGGCCTCCAACCGGCTCGCCGGCCGCCAGCGTTCGCGCGAGGGCCGCGATCCTCGGGAGGGCCTTTCGCATGTCCGTCACGTTCGAGCTCGTGGGGACGACGTAGGCGGACCCCTCGGCGGCAAGCACGCCGGGGCTGTCGGGATGCATCGCCGCAACGACGGCGATCCCTCGACGCCCCGCCTCACGGGCGAGCACGCCGCAGGCGTAGCCGTACCGTCCGGATCCGAACGACGGTCCGCACACGAGCACGTCCGGCTCGTCGCCATCGAGCCACTCGAGGAGCCGGTGAAGGGACTCGGCCTCGTGCTCGCCGAAGTAGTCGTCGCCGCAGGCGATCGTCGCCACGATCGCGAGGCCCTCGGCCTCGAGCCCGCGGCCGGGACCCACGGGTCCCTCGATGCGCACCGGCTCGTGGCCGGCCGCCTCCTCACCGCCGAGTCCCGCGAAGAACTGGTTCAGGTAGTGGACAGCCCTCACGACGGGACCGCCGTCCATCGCATGTCGCCCATCTGCGAGGCGGCGCCGAGATACGCCCATCCCGGGACGAGCCGCCCGACGCGGGCGTCGTCGCCGCCGATCACGCGTGCGGGCGTCCAGGCGCCGACGAGCTCCTCCTCGTTGCCGACGCTGACGAGGCAGTCGGCCTCGGGGACGTGGTCGGTGAGCCCGCCGTTGCGTCTCCGCGAGGATGGCGGTCGTGCGGATGCCGAGGCGCTCGCAGGCTCGAACCGTGAGCATGGTGTCGGTGTGGGAGTTGCCGGTCTCGAACGTCGTGCAGACGACGCCGTCGGCCCCGAGTCGCTGCGCGAGCTGCGCGGACAGCATCGCCGAGCGAGCCTTCTCGAATCCCGAGTCGAGGTAGCCGAGCGCGACGATGACCCCGGCGAATCGCAGCCGCTCGCCGTTCATCGCGGTGAGCTCACGCACGAGCGTGTTGCGCTGGTAGAAGGCCGTCGGATTGCGCGCCGCCGCCCAGTCGTAGGCACCGTTCGTGAGCGCGCCGTCCAGCACCTCCCGCGGATCCACGACGATCGGGGAGCATCCGCGCAGCGGATGCCCGTAGTAGTAGGTGTCGAGGAGCGGGCCCTCCGAGCCGACCTGCAGGATGACCGCCACGGAGGGGAGATCGCCGGCGCCGGCGATCGTGTCCGGCGGCGGGATGGTCTCGACGGAGGCCGGCTCGGCCCCGATGGTCGCCGCCGCGAGGTCACGCGCCGTGCGGAGCGCCGCCCGACGAATGGCACGGTCGATGTCGGCGACGGGCGCCTCGCCCCTGACGTCGAAGTCGAGCACCACGTTCGTGGTCGACGACCACCTCGTGTGCGCTGCTCCGGGCCCGTCCATGTCGATGAAGGAGTCCGGGAGGTCGGCCGCCTCGCCGTCGGCGAGGCCGGCCAGCCGGGCCACGGGAACGACCCCGAGCCCCTCCAGCCTGTTCGTACGGCCTCGCCCGGCGAGCGACAGCATCTCCCAGGGCTCCGGGGAACGTCGCCGCGGGATCGTCGACGCGGACGGCCGGCTCCACGACGTCGAGCACGTTCGCGATCCGGACCGAATCGCCCGGCCGGACCACCTCCACGCGGACCGCCTCGATGGCCGGCTCCGCTGCGGCCACGGTGCCGATCGCATCCGCATCGATCGTGAGGCGCCCCGAATTCCAGGAGGAGGTATCGCCCTCGGTCGCCACCCTCGTGACCTCGACCTCGCCGGCCTCGTACGCGGCCAGCTCAAGTGGAGGGTTCGGCGCCGACATTGTCGACAGTCTACATTCCGCTCGGCGCGGCGTTGTCGCCGTTCGGCGGCGTTGTCGCCGTCCGGCGGCACCGGCGGCGCCAGACGCTCGTCGTACCAGTCCCCGCCGCCCAGCTCCCCGCCGTCCACGATCAGCGTCTGCCCGCTGATGAACGCCGCATCATCCGAGGCGAGGAACAGCACGGCCGACGCCTGCTCGTGCGCCCTCCCCACCCTGCGCAGGGGTATCCGGCGGAGATACTCACGCTCGATCCTGCGTTCCTCGGGATCGCCCCGCATCTCACGCTCGGTCTCCGGCGTCATCGTCTGACCCGGGGCGACGCAGTTGGCGCGAACGCCCAGATGCCCGAGCTCGTGCGCGAAGGCCTTCGTGAGCGCCACGAGCGCGGCCTTCGATGCGTTGTACGGAGCCTCGGGGGATTCGTTCTTGAAGGCGTTGGCGCTCGCGATGTTCACGATCGATCCGCCGCCCTCGCTGGGCCATGTGCTCCCCGGCCACCTGCATCGTGGCCAGCGGGGCTCGGGCGTTCACGGCGAAGGTCAGGTCGAACGTCTCCTTCGACACCTCCAGGACCGGTCCCTCGGGCATCACGCCGGCGCAGTTCACCAGGACGTGAATGCGCCGGAGCTGCTCGATCGCGCCGCGCACCATCGACCTCGCCGCCTCGAAGTCGGACAGATCCACCACGTGCGTCCGCACCCGGGCGGGATCGATCGAGGTGCGAACATCCTCGAGCCCGTCCGCGCGCACGTCGGCCGCGAAGACGCGGGCTCCGTCCTCGACGAATGCCTCCACGATGGCGCGGCCGATCCCCTGCGCCGCCCCGGTGACGATCACGTTGCGGTCGTCGAAGCGCCCCATCACGGCACCTCCGGGTAGTGGAGGGGCCGGCCGGCGACCCCGAGGTCACCGATCAACAGGTGCCGTCCGCCGACGTTCGCGACGACCGCCCGGTCGAGGTGCTCGCCCACGAAGACGAGGTTCGTCGGGGCGTCGAAGGTGGAGGCGAGATGATCGTCGATGGTGCGATCGACGCGGCCGTCCTGCGCGATCCGCACGAGGCCGTCGGGTCGATAGAGCGTGACCCAGAGCCCTCCTTCCGCATCCAGGGCCAGCCCATCCGCGTCCGTATCGGGCAGATCGACGACGGTCTCCGGTTGCCCGGCGACGCCGTCGGCGAGGATCGGGACTCGAGCCACTCGTTCGGCCTTCGCCTCCACGACGAGCAGCGCCGTGCCGTCCGGCGCGACGACGCATCCGTTCGGATACCGGGGAACCGAATCCGTCCACCGTTCGGTCGTCCCGCCGGGCCGAACTCGAACGATCTCGGGGCGACCGTCCTCGCCGGAGCAGGTCACGTAGAGGTTTCCCGCGGCGTCGAACGCGGCGACGTTGGGCGTGTCGAGGTCCTCCGAGTCGACGCCGCGAGCGTAGGTCTCGACCACACGCGTCGAGGGGTCCATGCGAACGACCTCGCCCCTGTCGGCATCGCACGCGTAGACGCGGTTGTTCCCGTCGACGCAGATGCCGAGCATGGATCCCCCGGATGATCCGAGGAGCTCGACGTCGCCGTCGAGCGAGATCCGATAGAGCTCCCCTCCCTCGCCTCCGGCATAGACGCAGGCGTCGAACGGACTCCAGGCGACGCCCTCGGGGTGGTTGAGCCCGTCGACGAGCTCCTCGAATCGATCGAGCATCAGCCCCCTTCCCCGCAACCCCTCACCCGCAGCCGACTCACACCGAGAGGACCTCGCACCTGGCGATGTTCTCGTCGATTCGGATCGGGACGGCGGCACCGCCGAAGCTCGGCCCGTGTCCGCCGTGGACGATGCGAATGGGCAATTCCCGCAGCCGCCGAAGCGATTCGACGTAGGCGTCGAGGTTCGCCTGCTCGATCGGCAGCACGATGTCTCGGTACAGCGTGTCTCCGGAGAACAGCAGCCCCGTCGCTTCCTCGAACAGCGCGAGGCTTCCCGGCGTATGGCCGGGCACCCCGATCACCCGCAGGCGGCGGTCGCCGAGATCCAGGACGTCGCCCTCGTCCACGACGCGCGTCGGCGTGGTTCGCCGGACCTCGAAGGCGGCCGGATCGAAGGTTCGGTCGGGGAGGGCGGTGAGCATCACATCCGGCAGCGGCCACCCCTCCTCCGCCATCGCCGTCCGGAGCTCCGCGTCGTACCGTTCGATGGTGAGGCCGGCGACCTCGCCCGAGGACTCGATCGAATCCACCTCCAATCGGTGGCAGACCCGATCGTCGAACTCGTGCAGCCCTCCCATGTGGTCCGAGTGCCCGTGCGTCGCGATGGCGATGGCGGGCTTCCCGGATGAGCCGGGGAGCCCTTCCACCGCCGGGCGAAGCCGCCCGATCCCGTTGCCGGTGTCGACGACCGCGTTTCGCTCGGAGCCGTGAACCACCCACACGTTCGAGCGGAGCCAGGCATCGACGTGCGGCTCATCGACCCGGCTGACGCCGTCCCCCACCGGCCGTGCCTCGAACCACTGCCGGGCCAAGGGAAGGGAGGCGGTCACGGACACCGGCTCGCTCCGGCGCCCCGCGGTGGGAACGCTTCGCTGCCGTCCGAGTTGCGGTGCACTCGATCCACGGCCGGGAGCTTACCGGTCACTCCCGCGACGGGGCGACATCGCCGTCCTCATCTCGCACGCCTCGCGACCTTGTCGTCGCGGAGCACCTCGCGGACGGCGTTCCGCCCGTTCGCGCCCGTCACGCCCCCTCCCGGATGCGTCCCGGCGCCGCACATGTACAGCCCCCGAAGCGGCGTCCGGTAGTCGCCGTAGCCGCGGACCGGCCGCATGAACAACAGCTGATCCGGCGACATGTCGCCGTGCAGCGCGTGCCCGCCGCTGATGCCGAGGACGCGTTCGAGGTCGAGGGGTGAGAGGACCTGGCGGTGAAGGATCTTGCCCGGCAGGTCGGGGAAGGAGGCCGACAGTTGTTCGATCACCTCGTCGGCGCGACGCTCTCGGATCTCATCCCAGGAGCCCTGGCCGTCGGCGAGCCGATAGGGCTGGGAGTTCACGTCGATGGTGACGATGTGCCTCCCCTCGGGCGCGAGCGATGGATCGTGCACGGTGGGGAAGCAGACCTCGACGTGGGAGTCCTCGGCGGGGATGCCGGCCTGGGCCTTCGCTTGGTCCATGTCCATCTGCGGGATGAGCCCGGTCACCTCCATGATGCCCGTGTGATACGGCTGCACGCCGTCGTCGGGCAGCCCGCGGACGTAGGGGAGGTCGGAGACGGCGAGGTTGATCTTGATGCTCGTTCCCATGCAGCGGTAGGCCTCGACCGCGCGGCGGAACCACTCGGGCAGGTCGTTCGCTTCGAGCAGGCCGAGGAACGTCCGTTTGGGATCGGCGTTCGAGAGCACCCTCGGCGCGTAGAGCTCCTCGCCGTCGGCCAGGGCCACCCCATGCGCGCGCCCGTTCCTCGTCAGGATCCTGGCGACCTCGGCGCCGGTTCTGATCTCGGCGCCCTGCTCCCTGGCGGCGTCGGCCATGCGCTCGGTCACCGTCCCGATGCCCCCGCGCACGAACCCCCACTGGCGCACGCCTCCGCCCCCCTCCTCCGAGGCATGGTCGTGCAGCAGGACGTACGCGGTTCCCGGGGTCGACGGCCCGGCGACGCTGTCGTTGATGGCGTGCCAGCCGATGGCCGCCTTGACGTGCTCGGACTCGAAGCGCTCGCCGAGGAACTGAGCGGCGGACGTCGTGAACAGGAAGGCGGCGTCCTGCATCAGCCCCCGATGCCGAAACGACAGGGCGCCGAACTTGGCCATCGCCCCGACGTCGCGAAGCGTCCGGAGGCGAGGATCGGGCGGCGTCCAGTCGAAGACGGGCACCACCCCCTCGGCGATCGCGGCGAGGTGGGCCTCGAAGTCCGGGAACGCCCTCGCGTCGGCCTTCGAGAACCTGGAGATCTCCTCCGAGGTCGGAGCGATGTCGTCGTGGAGATACAGGTGGGCCCCGTCCGGATAGAGGTTGAGGGTGGGTCCCGCGGCGTCCACCACGACGCCCCTGCTCACGAGCCGCATGTCGCGCCAGATCGCCTGCCGCAGCATGCTGAGCACGTAGGCCCCCGTCGAGGCCCGGTAGCCGGGCGCGAACTCCTCGGTGACGCAGCATCCTCCGACGATGTCGCGCCGCTCGAGCACGACCGGGCGGAGCCCTCGGCGGGCGAGATAGAACGCCGCGACGAGGCCGTTGTGGCCGCCGCCGATCACGATCGCGTCGTAGGTGTTCACCATCGGTCCTCGCCGATCCTACTGCCTCGGGGCCGATTGTAGACAGTCGACACTAGGGGCGGGAGCCCTTGGACTGGCCCGCCCTATCGCTTCTGGGCCGCGAGCACCCGATCGGTGAAGAAGGATCCGGGGGCCGGCGGACGCAGGCAGTGCACGATCGTCATCGACTGCGCGTAGGACCCGCAATGCAGGATGGCGAGCGCGTCCCCCTCGCGCACCTCCGGCAGCGCCTGGTCCTCGGCAAACAGGTCGTCGCCCTCGTTGATGTGACCGGCGACCGTGCCGGGGCGCACCGCGGATGCGTCGGCTTGATCGCAGGCGACGATCTGGAGCGCGCCCCCGTAGATGAAGCCGTCGTTCAGGACGTTCCATCCCGCGTCGACGCCGACGAACCGCACGCCCTCCCGGTCCTCAACCGTGACGACCTGCATGAGGAGGATCGCGCTCTCCTTGACGAGGAAGTCTCCCGGCTCGACGCCCACGACCACGTCGAGCGGCGCCAGATGCCGAGCGAGCATCGATGCCCACGCATCGAGATCGAGGGGCTCGTCTCCCTCCGCGAGCGGCACGCCGAGCCCGCCTCCGACGTTCACCTCGACGATGCGGTGCCCCGCCTCGTTCAGCCGTCGGGCCGTCGCGGCGGCGCACTCGACCGCTCGCTCGAATCGCGGCAACCCGTCGGTGAGATAGCCGTGGCCGACGTGGAGATGGACGGTGTCGATGCTGAGGTGGTAGTCCCGCGCGATCCGGAGGGCCTCGTCGATCTGCTCGGGGAAGATGCCGAACTTGGTCGGCCGATCTCCGCCGCTGTAGAGCGTCTCGGCCCCGCGGTATCCCGCGCCCGCACGCGGGTTGATGCGAAGGCCCACCGCGCGGCCCGGGTCCCTTCGCCCGACCCGCCGGAGCTGGCTGAGGAGGTCGACATTGAGGTGGATGGGATGGGCGAGGAGCACGTCGAGATCGCGGTCGGAGACGTTCGTTCCCGTGTAGCTGATCTCCTCGCCGCGCCATCCGTGGGCGAGGGCATGAAGCACCTCCTCCGGCGAGCAGGCATCGATCCCCACGCTCTGCGGAGAGCCCGGTGGTCCGAGCGAGCGCAGCAACGCGAGCGCCTCCGGCTCCCGCTGGGCCTTCAGCGCGAGCCGAACCCGGTGGCGCAGTCCCGCTCGGTCGAGCGACCCCTGGAGGGCGCGCGCCTGCTCCTCGACCCGGACGAGGTCGTAGACGAACCGCGGCGTGCCGAGCTCCGCGGCGATGGACGCCGCATCGCGCCCCGCGATCTCGAGGCGGCCGTCGCGAACCTCGAGCCCCGGCCTGGACCACCACGGTTGTGACCCGGACGCCTGCACGGCGCCCAGGCTACCGGCCGGCGCCGCCGATCGAAGCGCCGGATGCGAGCGATGCTCCTAGGACCAGCCCCGAGCCTCGGCCGTCTCCCGATCCCGGACGATCCCGAGCATCACCGCCGCCGTGGCGACCACCCCGCCCAGCGCGGACAGGTAGGCGCCGAAGGCGGTGCCGTCTCCGGCCGAACCGGCGGCGCCGGCCGATTGGAGCACCGCATCGGCCCGGAAGAGTCCCGTCGCGGAGAACGCGAGGAGGAAGACCGCGCCGACTCCCGCGGCCATCGTGGCCCAACGGCCGATCCTCGCATCCGCCATCAGCAGCATCGCCCCACCGCCGAGGAAGGAGACGATCGCCCCGAGCGCGGCGAGCTGCCCGGAGAGGTCCTGCGTTCCCCGGAGGACGAGGGACTCGGCCCCTCCGCCCGCGACCTGGGCCTCGTAGACGAACCACCCCAGGAAGATGCCCAGCAGGCCGAGGAATCCCCCGGTCATCGCCCCCAACGCCGGATACGAGAGCGCCTGCTCGCGAAACGCGTTCTTGTCGCTCGCCCGTTCCTCCATCTGGCCTCCTCCGATCTCTTCCGAAGAGCATCGGAATCGGGGCGTGATTTCTTCAACGGTCCGAGCCCCCTGGTACCGGTCCGGAGGCGGCGGGGGAATGGGCGTGGAAGGTGGAGCCGGCCTCAGACCCGCGGCTGCCCGCCTCGCATCGCCAGCGCACCGCCGACCGTTGCGATCACCGCTCCCAGGAAGGAGATGTAGAGGCCGACCGCGGCCTTGCCGTCGATCGCGGCGGCGCCGAGCTGTCCCTCCTGAGGGAGATCGATGCCCACGCTGTTGGCGCGGAAGAACGCAACCACGGTCACGATCAGCGCGATGACGCCCGCGATCGTTCCGGCGATGAGCGCGTACCTCTTGATCGCGGGGTCGGTCATCAGTATGGCGGAGCCGCCGGCTCCGATCGCCACGAGCGAGGCGATGAGCGCGACGATGCCGGTCCAGTCCCCGGTTCCCGTCTCCGACGCGGACGCGCTGAAGCCGCCGACGGTCGCCGAGACCGTGAACCACTTCAGGAAGATGCCGATCAGGATCAGGAACCCTCCCCCGATCATGGCCCATGCGGGGTAGTTGATGTCCCCGCTGCCGGTCGATGCCGGCGACGGCGGCCGTTCGGGTTGAGGGTCGGTGGGCTGATCCATGGTTCCCCCCTGTCTCGTAAGCGCTCATTGTCGGAGTGCGATCGCGACGATGCAACGACCCCGTCGACCGCATTCGAGGGATCCGGAGGATGGGAATGCCGTTGGCGGACGCCCCGTCGTCTGACTCAGGGCGAGAAGACGAAGAGCCCCCGAGCGCGCCAGTCGATCTCGTCCCCGGCGGCCGGCCCGCTGACGGGCGCCTTCGTCCCCGGGATCACGCGCCCCTTCTCGAACCTGACGCGGTAGAGGCTGCCCTCGATGGAGAAGTACAGCCTCTCGTTGGCCAGGGTGGCCCCGCGGATCCGCCCCCAGTTGACGCCCACGTCGTCGCGCGCCCCGACGAACTCCTGGGCTCCGACGACGCCGCTCTCCGGCGTGAAGTAGCGGTAGTAGAGGTTGGAGTCCCCTCGCTCCGTGTAGTACAGCCGGCCCCTCCGGAAGAACATGCCCGTGATGTGCTCGACCTCCACCTGCGCCTCCGAGGAGAAGAAGGCCGTCGCATGCAGGTTCTCGGCCGGTCCCGGCGTGTGTCCATCGAACGTGCGAACGTAGATCCTGCCGTCGTCCCACCCCGTGTACAGCTTGCCGCTCAGCATGAAGGCCCCCCGGACGTGGCTCCAGTCGGTTCCGGGCGCGACCTCCGTCGGCGGTCCGAAATCGCCGTCGTAGAAGCGGCGCTGAAGCACGCCATCCTCGTACGCGACCTTGTAGAACTGTCCCGGCAGCGAGCCCGGCACCGCCACCGGGACGGGCGTCCCTCTCGCCACCGGAAAGAACCCGAGCTTGCCGTGGGCCTCGCCGGCCAGCTTGTCGGTGTCGCTTCCGAGGAAGAGTCCCTCGCTCGTCGCGTAGAGGACGAAGACGCCGTTGCCGCGATCCCTGCCCGGATTCCACGAGAACGGGAGGCCGTTCACCGGATCGAGCGCGGCGATGCCCTCCCGTTCCACGCCGCCCGGACCCGCGGCCCCGACGCTGTAGGGATTGTTCATCCACCGCTGGTGGCCACCCACGTACACCGCCGTTCCCGTGACGGCGACGCTGATCATGGAGTCCCCGCCCGTGTAGTCGACCCACGTGGGCTGAGCGTTCGAGCCCTGGTCGAGCTCCCAGCGCGCCGCCGTGTCGCACAACGCGGGGGGCGGCACGTAGAACCCGACGCTCACCGTCACGAAGTAGGAGCCGTCGGGCGAGATATCGACGTCGCGGATGTAGCTGTCCTCGTGGGGGCATTCGGGCTTCCAGCGGTCCGTGCGCCAGTCGGCCACCCGGGCCCGACTGGCCGAGAGGTCGAGCACGGCGAGCTCGGTCCGATTCAGCCCGTCGACCTCGGTGAAATTGCCGATCGCGACCAGCTTCGATCCGTCGGGCGTGACGTCGATCTTCCTGACGGTCGGGAGCGTCGGGCGAGCTGCCGCGACGCGCCTCGTCGAAGGGGATGTCCAGGGTGGGGTCCACCGCCCCCGTCGCGACGTCGAGGGCCGCGAGCCCGAGCCGGTCCTCCCCCTCCACCTGGGTGAAATCGCCGGCGATGAACAGCCGGTCGCCCCGGACCACCAGGTCGCGAACCTGGGAGTGGACCTCCGTCTCGAAGGTCGGTTCGAGCTCGCCGGTGCGCGCGTCGATCCTCGCCAGGTTGCTGTGCTGGGATCCGGCCACGGAGTTGAAGGTGCCGCCGATGATGAGGTCCTGGCCGTTGGGCGCGACGTCCATGGCGTTCACGCGCTCGTCCAGGCGCGGCCGGAATCCTCGATCGATCTCGCCGGTGTCGGCGTCGTAGGCGAACAGGTACGGGCGTCGCAGCGGCCGTGTCGCCGCCCGCCTCTCGCACCCTCTTGAACTTTCCGCCGACGAACACGCGGTCGCCGATCTGGGCGATCGCCATCACCTGCCAGTCCTCGTTGCCGAGCACATCGGGCGTTCGGTCGATGGGATCGTCCGAGACGATCACCGTGTGCGGAGCGTTCACGCCGCCCGCGATCGACGGCGGAAGCAGCGCGACGGCGAGGACGATCGGGAGAGCGAGGCCGAGACCGAGGACGACGAACGACTTGGATCGATCCATGCGTGCGTCACCGTCCTCCGGGGGTGGTCGGGGGATGAAGGCTAAAGCCTCACTGGCAGTTGGAGCAACTGCGCCGCTCAGCGCCCGGCTTGTTCGCTGCGTTCGCCATCGCCGAAGCGAGCCGGCAGCACGTCGCGTTCATTCCCGGCGCCTCGAAAGCTCATGCCGATGGCGTTCATCAGCAAGCGGACGACAGTGGCGCAGACGCCGTGACCCGGGGAGCCGTGGCGCACGAACCGTGACGCAGACACCGTGACGCCCTGAACGCAGACACCGAGCGGGACGGCGTGAACGCAAACAGCGTGACCGGGAGCCGTGGCGCGTTTCCTCTTACTGTGACCCATCTCACGGTGCGGCGAACACACGTTCGCTAGCGTGGGTCGCATGAGCATGCTCCGTCCGGCGCTCGAGGAAATCCTGGCCGAGGATGAGGCCGGTGTGGACGACGAGGGCCTCGAGGAGGAATTCGCCGAACTCGACAGGGCGGCGGACGTCATCTGCGGCAAGCGTCTCCGGGTGCTGGCACAGATCGAGCGCCGGGGCACCTATGCCCGAGACGGGCACCTGTCGATCACCTCCTGGCTGGCACAGCGCTTTCGAAAGACCTGGTCTGCCGCCTCCCGCCTGGTTCGACAAGCCCGGGCACTGGAGCAGATGCCGTCAACCCGCGAGGCTCTGGAGGAAGGCGAGATCACCTCGTCTGCCGTCGATGTGTTGATGCCCGCACACGAGGTCGATCCGAAGGCCTTTGCACAGGCCGAGGACTACCTCGTGGAGGCGGCAACCACGCTGTCGATCCCAGACCTCGGACGGGTCGTCGGAACCTGGCGCCGGGCCGCCGAGGACGCCCGGGGTCCTGAGTTCTCCGATCAGGCGCACGAACGACGACGCCTGCACGTCTCCCCGACGCTCGCGGGCATGGTCCGGGTGGACGGAGACCTGGATCCCGAGACCGGGCAGACGGTCATCTCCGCCCTTCGGGCCGTCTGCGATACCGGAGGTGCGATCGCAAGAGGACGTCCGCACCCCTCCACAGCGACGTGCGGATGCGCTGGGAGAGATCTGCAGGCAGTGGCTGGACAGGACCGATCGTCCCCTCGTGGGTGGCGAGCGTCCCCACGTCACGGTCACCGTGGACCTGCAGACCCTGGAGGGACGCCTTCCTACCCCCGGCTCGGGAGCCGAGCTCGAGGATGTGGGTCCGATCTCCTCCGAGGCCGCCCGGCGCCTGGCCTGCGATGCCTCCGTGAGCCGGGTCATCACGAGAGGGGCATCCGAGCCGCTCGACGTGGGTCGACGAACTCGGTGGTCCCGGCGGGGATCCGCCGTGCCGTGGTGGTCAGGGATCGGGGATGTCGCTTCCCCGGCTGTGACCGGCCACAGGGGTGGAGTGATGCCCATCACGTCGTGCACTGGGCGCATGGGGGCGACACCGCCCTATCGAACCTGGTGCTGTTGTGCAGGCGACATCACCGGTTGGTCCACCACGGGTTCGGGCTCGAGATGGCGAACGGCAGGCCGAGGTTCTTCCGGCCCGACGGCTCGGCCCTGGAGGACGGCTCTGTCCTGGAGGAGCGAGCGCCACCGTAGGTGTCCTGATCTCAGCGATGGGCGACGAAATCCCGAAGGAAAGCCGCTCGGTTCTCGACGGAATCACGAGGTACCGAGACCAGCGAGTATCCGGCTCGCTCGTACGCATCCGTGAGCGCCCCATGAAACGGGATGGTGTCTGCGAATGACATCGTCCTCTCCTCGTCCACTACGTAGATCTCCTCCCACGGCTCCAGGAGAAGCACCTCGTTGTTGTACCGGTGCCTCTGGGAGGCGAGGAGGCTCTGCGTGGGGTCCACTCCCAGCATGACCGCATAGGCGATGCAGTCCGGGATGCCTCGGTCGAACACCACGGAGCCTTCCCAACGCTGGGCAGCGACATGCTTGTCGATCGACCGCTGAAGGAGCAGGTCCAGGAACAGCGATGCATCGCGGTCGGGCGTCCCGGCGCCGTCGACGGATCGCTGTTCCGCGAGGACCTCTCTGGCGGGCTCACCAACGCAGCGGATCCCAGCACCGACGTGGTCCAGGATCGCCGTCTTGCCCGAGCCAGGCGCACCCGTGACGATGTAGAGGTCCGTAGCAGGCATCGTGATTCTCTCCCTTCTCCATGCATGGCACGTCCAACAACGTCTGGGGGTGGTCGTCACGCCAGGGAGTGCCGGGCACGGCCGTGCGAACCGTACTTCAGAAATCGATGTAGTAGTCGAACGGTCGCGTGTCCGGCTCCGCTGGGGTGCGAAGGACCGCCCATTGGTGGAGGTCGTCCGCATCCGACACTTCCTCGAGCGTCCACGCGAGATTCGTTACGCAGAACGATGTTGCACGCGCCACCGCGGGTAACTGGTAGTCGTCCAGGAACACGATCCCTCGGCTGCGCAGGAGTCGGCCGAGGTAGACCAAGTCGACGAAGACCCCGTCGAAGCGATGGTTGCCGTCGACGAAGGCGAGGTCGAAGGTCCGTCGTTCGGTCAGAAACCGTGGCAGCGCGATCTGCGATTCCTCCGCATGGAACTCCACGAGCCCCGTCAGACCCGCGTCGTCGAGGAACTGCAGGCCGCAATCGGCGAATCTCGTCGCCTGGTTCGGGTCGAGGACGACGTGCAGGGCGCTCTCGTCACCGCTCCCGAGCAGAGCTTCGCCGATGAACAACGCGGAGATGCCGTATCCAAGGCCGATCTCAATCGTCTGCGTCGCACCCTCGCGCGTAACCCATTCCCCCAGCGCCTCCCCCTCAGCTGCGCTGACGGCAACAGGGAACAGCGTGTGGAGCGACCCGTCCGAGCGCGCGACGGCGGTACCGTCACGGACGAGACCCTCGATCACCTTGCGCACCTGTCGCCGGGCCGCGCCGACGACCATCGGCATTCGCGGGCTTCAAGGTTCGAGACTCACACGGCCGGCGCTCGGGAGGCAAGCCGGTGGTCCGAGCACGAGCGCTCCTCCGATCGGCGGCTCATTGGAGCTCGATCAGTCCCCCATTGGTTGGTGCGAACCCGCACGCGTCGTAGTAGAAGTCGCGCAGGTGGTCTTCGAAGTCGACGTGGAGCCATTCACAGCCGGCCTCCCGCGCAGCGTCTCGTGCAATCGCGACGAGGCGACCGCCGATGCCCTGCCCTCGGGCCTCTGTTGCAACCATGACATCTTGGATCCATGCGTGGACGAGGCCGTCCCAGAGCACGTTGACGAAGCCGATGAGGGTGTCGCCGTCGCGGGCGATCACCCATCCCAGGCTGTGGCCCTCGGTGAGGGCTCGCCAGTTCCACTCGGACTCGTCGAAGACGCGAGTCTCGAAGGCTTCCGCGTGGAGCGCGTTTACCTCTGCGTTGGTGAAGGCACCACGCCATTCGTACGCACTTGACTGAGACATGACATTCCTCACGTTCGCTGAGCATCCAGGCTGGGCAAGGGCCCGCTACGCAACGGGATCGGAGGTAACGGTGGTCGTCATGATCACGGCGCACCTCCTTACGCTGGAGCGGAAACCCTACAGAGCCTAGCCCCTGGTCATGTTCAGGCCTCCAGCGATACCGAGCCCGGCTCGGTGACGATCAAGACTAGGGATGTTGGATCATCCCACAGCGTCTGCCGCAATCGCCGCCCGAACGCACCGCCGGACAGCCAGACCGGCCAACGCCACACGAACCGATCGCGCACGCTCTTTACATGATCCTCACGGCATGCAGCCACTCTTGATGGTGCCTTAACGCTCCCTCGGGAAACCTGGACATGTGTTCACAGCCACGGCTCAAGCCCACTTCGTCCAGTTCTCCGCCGGCGCTGCGGTCGGGGTGTTCGTCGGTTTGTTCGTCGGTCCACATCTGAGGTCCTGGCTGAGTTGGCGCGAATGGGTCGACGCCTCCCGGGAGGCGGACTCGACCGACCGGCCTCTGACGTATTTCGCGAACGCGCCCGCTGGAGACGGCGGGCCCATGGCTCAGTCACGAATCCGCGTCGGACGGCCAAACGGGTCCTGAGCTCCCGATCGAACCGAGCAGCTCGGCCGATACCGCCGCGAAGCTCCAGTCGCCGCCCCGCAGAGTCGCTCGGCCGGTGGAACGGCGGCGGCGAGCATGAGCCGCGTTCGGGAGCAGCCGCGGGAAACGCTGGAGCCTGCGAGCGCCCGACGGGCGGCGGCTACTCGCCCGGCGCGCCCCGACACCTTGGCGCGGATCAAGCGCGTCGTCGTCGGTCCCCCGATGGCAACCGAGCGTCTCGTTCACGAGCGACTCGGAAAGCCGACGGCCCTCGCGGTGTTCGCCTCCGACAACCTGTCCTCGTCCGCCTACGCCACCGAGGAGATCCTTCGAGTCCTGCTGCGTCGCCGGCCTCGGGACGGCTGCCTTCACGCTGGTCGTTCCCGTCACCCTGGCCCTTCTCGGCGTGCTCGCGGTGCTCCTCTTCTCCTATCGCCAGACGATCAAGGCGTACCCGCAGGCGGGCGGGGCGTACCTCGTGACTCGCGACAACTTCGGCCTCCTGCCCGCGCAGGTCGCCGGGGTCGCGCTTGCTCACCGATTACATCCTCACCGTGTCTGTCTCGGTCTCCGCGGGCACGGCGGCGCTCACATCGCTCTATGGGCCGTTGTTCCGCTATCGCGTGGAGATCTCCGTCGGCTTCATCGTCCTGATCGCGGTGGGCAACCTCCGTGGCGTCCGAGAGGCCGGCCGCATCTTCGCCGTGCCGACCTACTTCTTCATCGCGATGATGGCGCTGCTGATCGGAACCGGGCTCTGGAAGATGCTTGCCGGCGGGCTGCCCATCGAACGCGTCCCAGTTCCCGCTGCCGCCGACAGAGCGCTCCGTTGGTCTCGCCTACATCTTCCTCCTGCT
This sequence comes from uncultured Actinomycetes bacterium, assembly GCA_963728285.1. GTDB lineage: Bacteria > Actinomycetota > UBA4738 > UBA4738 > HRBIN12 > CAVSJR01. The sequence continues at coordinate 114,399 of CAVSJR010000001.1, forward strand.
GAGGGCGTTCGCTTCCGGTGGCGCCGCGGTCACCGGCGTCGAGGCGATCTCCAACGGTGTTCCCGCGTTCAAGCCTCCGGAATGGCGCAACGCCAGGACGACGCTCATGTGGATGGGGGGGATCCTCGGGACGTTGTTCCTCTTCCTCTCCATCTTCGCGACCCGGATGCACATCGGCGTCGATCCGGAGGAGAAGGTGACCGTCATCGCCCAGATCGGGAGGGCGGTGTTCGGCTCTCACGGTCTCGGGACGGTGCTGTTCGCGGGCCTGCAGATCGGCACGCTTCTCATCTTGGTGCTCGCCGCGAACACGAGCTTCGCCGACTTCCCTCGGCTTGCGAGCTTCCACGCCGGCGATCACTTCCTTCCGCGCCAGCTCACCCGCTACGGAGACCGCCTCGTGTTCTCCAATGGGATCATCGCGCTCGGCGATCCTGTCGAGCATCCTCGTCGTGCTGTTCGACGCGAGCGTCAGCCGCCTGATTCCTCTCTACGCGATCGGCGTGTTCACCACGTTCACGTTCTCGCAACTGGGGATGGCGAAGCGCCATCTCGTCCAGCGCGAACCGGGATGGCGCGCGGGTCTGGCCATCAACGGGGTCGGCGGAATCATCACGGGCATCGTCACGATCATCATCGCGGCGGTGAAGTTCACCCAGGGCGCGTACATCGTCCTGATCACGATCCCGATCGTCCTTTTCGGGCTCCTCAAGGTCAACAAGCACTATCGGGAGACGGCGGCCGCGCCTCCGCGACCCGGCGCGCCGCGGTCGGATTCGCGACCTCCCGCGTCAGCGAGTGGTCATCCCCGTCGGAGAGCCCGGCCCGAACGATGTCTACGCCGCGGGCTATGCCTCCCGGCTCTTCCCTCTCGACGTGCGTCTGGTTCACTTCGCCAAGCCCGGCACTGGGATCGAACCCATGACGGAGGCGTGGGGGCATCTCGGACAGACCCTCGAGCTGCGACTGAAGCAGCACTCCATCCCCACCGAGATCGCAAACCTCGCCCGGGAGCTTCGCGCAACATCCGAGGACGAGGCCCTCATCAACGTGATCATCCCCGAGACCATCAGGCAGCGGGGATGGCGCCACATCGTTCGCACCTGGCGCGTTCAGCGAATCAAGGCCGCCCTCGTTGCCGAGGCCTCCGTCGTCGTCACGAACGTGGCCCACCACGCCGGGTACGACGAGCTGGAGCCGGTCGTCGACCTCGACGGGACCCCAGAGGCCCATGGAGGAATGGCGACACGTCGCGGTGGTCCTCGCCTCGGACGTCCACAACGCGACCGCTCGCGCCCTTCGGTACGCACTCTCCCTGCGCGCCGACGATCTCCACTGCGTCCACGTAGCGGTGGACGAGAACGAGGCCGCCAGGGTCCGTCGCGAATGGCAGGAGTGGAACCCCGGCATCCCCCTCGAAACCCTCGAGTCCCCGTACCGACAGATCGCCGGGCCGATTCACTCGTGGGTCCGTGGAATCCTCGAGGAACAGCCGAGGACCTTCGTCACCCTGGTCATTCCCGAGTTCGTCGTCCGGAAATGGTGGCACCGGTTCCTCCACAACCAGACGGCACTCACGCTGAAAGGCACGTTCCTTTTCGAGCCGTCCGTCGTCGTCTCGGCCGTGCCCTACCGGCTGTAGGCGACCGGCTAGATCTCTGGAGCCAGTCGGAGGTAACTACGTGTGAACCTCGCCCAGGGCCACCGAATTGTTGGTGGAGGTGGGATTTGAACCCCTGCGCTCCTCCTAGTCCTCCCGAAGCTGCGACGGCGACCTCGCTGACGAGCTCGACCGGCAGCGCGGGGAATCCTGTGGAGGTGAGGGGATTTGAACCCCTGGCCTCTGCCGTGCGAAGGCGATTTGCGCGGACGGGTCCACCAGGGGACAACAGGCAATCTTCCAGGTGGGGGCATTTCGGGTTATCACCGCATCACATGGCGTGCCACCAAGTACGCCGCCTTCTGCCGCCTGTTCGCCGCCTGAGCTCTCCCCGCACGCGACCCAACCCTCAGCGGCGCGACCGCTTCAAGGCGAGGACGCGGAGGACCACCTTGACCGTCATAAGACAATGTCCCACATGGACATCAAAGGTCTCCTCGGCGCGCCTCTGTTCTGAGTAGCCCGGACTGCAGAGGGGGGTACCGAAGGTCGGCGAAAGCTGTCATCGGTAGGCAGACCCAAAGAGCTGCCCTTTGATGCCTCACCGCAAAGGAGGCACGATCATGGATATGCGGAGCGACTGGATAAGCACCGCGCGGCGGATGTGGCTTTGGCCGGTGATGATTCTGCTGAGCTTGCCGATCGGGGATATGTCGCAGACCTGGTCGTAGACGGAGTCGATTCCGTGGGCGCAGCAGCCGTAGCGGGCCTCATCGTCGGCGTGATCATCGGAACAGCAGAGTGGTTTGCTTTGCGGCAGTGGGTCTCGTGGCTGTGGATCCCTGCGACGACTGTGGGGATGGCCGTGGGCCTTGTCGCAGGAGCGGCCCTGGTCGATTACGGAATCGACCGAGTAGACCTCGCCATCCTGGGCGCGGTGAACGGCGTCGGGGTGGGGGTGTTGCAGGCCCTGGTGCTCGCCCGACATCGGATCCCGGGTGCGTTCTGGTGGGCCGTTGCGAACCCGCCTGCCTGGGCGCTCGGCTGGATCGTGTCCTCATACGTGATCTCGAGAAACATCGATGAGCGGTTCCCGATCTTCGGCGCAAGCGGAGCACTCGTCTTCGGACTGATGACCTGGTTCCTCCTCGCAGCCCTGATCCGAGCGGCTCCCGAAGTCCGGGAGACGGCAGTCAGAGCTGACTCATGAACGTAGAACGCGCTGCGGGCGTCGTGCTGATCGTCGCGCCGCTGTGGTTCAACATCGATGTTCACCCTGCTTGACCAGACGATTCGAGTACCCGGACATCCTGCGGCGACCGACGGCCGAGATCCTCGAACGTTTTCACGCCGGTGGCTCGTCGCTGATCCTTCTCTGGTGGACGTTCATGCTGTCGGGACTCCTCATGATCTTCGCGGCCGTGCTGCTCGGGCAGGTCCTCGGGTTCGCTGGCATCGTTCCAGTGGCAACGACCATCGGCGTCCTTGCCGGTCTCGTGCAGGTGCTCGGGCTCCTGCGATGGGTCTACGCTCGTTCCCCGCGCTCGCTCGCGCCTATACAGACCCGCGCTGTCGGGCCGGAGCAGCGAGAGGCGACACGCAGCCGTCTTTCGGGCGTTGCATCAGTACCTCGGAGTCGGTGTGGGCGAGCACCTCGGGTACCTGTTCACCGGGCATCTGGTCGGTGCTGATCGGCGTCGGGGTCATCCAGGGGACCGCGCTGCCTGACCTGGCTGGGATGGCCCGGGATCGTCATCGGTGTTGGGCTGATGATCGGCTCAGCGGAGTTCCTCGGCCCGAACGAGGAGCGTGGATGGGGTCTCGCCGACACTGCGATCTCGATCATGTACATCGCGTGGTCGATCTGGCTCCTCGGGCTTGGGGATCGTCCTGATCGTTTGACGCCCTGAAAGGAGGCATCCTGATGGACGAGGACGAGACGATCTTCCCGATGGACATCATCGACCGAGACCCCTCGTTTCACCCGTGGAACTTCCGACCTCAGGGCTATCTCGTGGTGATCCTCGCCGAACTCGACGAGGCGCAACGCGCTGAGGCGGCACTCGTCGGGAATGGGTTCGCGCCGCAGGACATCAAGCTCTACACAGGTGAGCAGATCGTGCGAGACTAACGAGCTATACAACCAGCAGCGGGGCGTCGCGAGCAAGGCGTTGGGCATCTTCGGGGACGATGTGGAAGGCCGCGAACTCTACCTCACCTGCGCGCGCGAGGACCGCTGCGCGATGTGGGTGCGTATCCCCGCCGAAGGCTGATGTGCCAAAAGCTCTTCGAGTTCTCGCCGACTACGACTACCTTCACGCGCGCCACTACGGAGACGAGTCGCAGCACGACTTTCACATCTCATGAATAGGTCCGCAGGACATCCATGGCCGTCGGTAAGCAGGTCACTCCGACGAGGTGGCCTCACTCAATGACACCGCGCGACGCTGGCACTCGATCGCTCCCGGCCCTCCTGCATGGCCTCATACATCTGGACGCCTGCCAGGTCCACGACCGTCACCTCCCACGCCCGAACATCGGGAATAGCATGGCCTAACCGCCGCGCAGCAGGAGAGTCGCACGACCGAAGAATCCGGTTACAGGGCCAATGACCTGGGGATCTCGGTGTGGAGGTGAGGGGATTTGAACCCCTGGCCTCTGCCGTGCGAAGGCAGCGCTCTACCGGGCTGAGCTACACCCCCCGACCGCGGCTAGCGTAGCAAAGGGCCTGCTCCGGGCCGATGGACGGCCTCCCCGAAGCTACTCCTCCCGACCGAGCACCTCTCGCGCGTGGCGATCGAGCGCGTCTCGAAGATCCTGCTGCACGAGCGCGATCGAGAGGTCCCCGCGCGTCTTCTCGATGAGGCTCCGGGCGACGTCCGTGAGCCGCCGGAGATTCCCCGTGATCGCGTCGGGATAGTCCATGGAGACGAGCACGGAGTACATGTCCTCCATCGCCGCGAGGATCTCCTCTCCCCTCCGGACGTCCCCGGCCCGCAGGAGGTCGAGCAGGTGCCGACGCGCCTCGCCGATTGCATCGGCCATGCCTCCCAGGTACGGCGCGTCCTCGACCCCGCAGTCCTCCGGCGTGGGCAGCTGCTCCCCCGCGATCACCGCGCGAGTGATGCGCGCCTCCGCGTACTCCTTCTCCGCATCCTGGAGATAGCCGGCATACCTCACGTCGGGGTGTGCGGCGGCGGCGGCGATGCCCTCGTCGATCGCGGCGCGAGCCTCGCGCGTGAGCCGCTCCGCCTCCTCCCGCTCGCCGCGGTGGAGGGCGCGAATCGCGTTCGCGCAGCACCGGATCGCGCGCCGCGAGGCCGGAAGAGCCCGTTCCCGGGCTGCGTTCTTGTCGTCGAACCGGGCGCGAATGGCCCGGGACAGATCGTCGAGGCTCACGGCCGGCGGTTCAGGCTCCCGCGACCGAGAGTCGTTGGGAGGCGGGGAGCACGACGACGTGAACGCTGTCCTCGTCGTCGAATCCACCCATGCCGGCGTAGATCGGACGAGCCGTGCGACTTCCTCCCTCGGCCGCGTACCGGGGCGCAGGCGTCGGTCCGATCGACGGCCCCGACCGAGGGCTCGGGCGCCCTGGCCGCACGCGCGGCCTCGTGCGGATGAGGCTCGCTGCCACGCGCCTTGATCCACAGGAGGAGCCAGACGTAGGCGAGCAGCAGGCCCGCCAGCGCGGCCGTCGCCGCCCAGATCACGCGCAAGGGCGGGACGATGCCGATCAGGAAGGTGATCAGGATGCTCTCGAGGAGGAAGACGAACACTTGCCGCCGACGCTCGCGGGCGCGGACACGCTCTCGACGGGGCATCCCGAGGAACGGAACGCCCTTGCGCGGCGTCACGATCCAACGGCCGTGTGTTTGTCCCTCAGCGTGTGCCAACAAATCCATATCCCGTCCAAAGTCCTCCACGCTCGTCCGGGGAGACGGTCGCCGTCTGGAAGACGGAAGGAGGATGGCCGCCCACATGATGCCGAACACCGCCACGGCCAACCATTCCAATCGACCAGCCCCCTGTTTGTCGGATGGGGAACCCGCCACAACATCTTGGGCTGGAACCAGACGCTAACACCGACATGGGGCATGACCAACTACCATCGATGTGATTCTAGGAACTTTTTCACAAGCGCCCGACGTCCGTCGGACCGTGGGCCTACGCAGGCATTTCCGGTCGCGGCCGAGCGGCCGCCTACCCGTCCGCCGCCCGGTAGTCCCCGCTCTTGCCGCCGGATTTGGCAAGCAGCCGCAGCCCGTCGATCCGAGCGGAGCGATCGAAGGCCTTGGCCGTGTCGTACAGGCTCAGCGCGGCGACCGCCGCGGAGGTGAGCGCCTCCATCTCGACGCCCGTCCTATCCATCGCCCGCACCGTGGTCCGCACCCTGATCCGGCCGGTCGTCTCATCCGGCTCGACGGTGACCTCGGCGCCCGTCACCGCGATCGGATGGCAGAAGGGAAGCAGGTCCGGCGTCCGCTTCACGCCGAACACGCCGGCGACGCGGGCCGCCTCGATCGGATTCCCCTTCGACGTGCCCGCGATCAGCTGAGCGCACGCATCGGGGGTCATGGTGACCGTGCACTCCGCCACGGCCTCTCGGTCGGTGACCTCCTTCGCGCCGACCTCGACGATCCGGGCCGGGCGGCCGTCGGGTGCGCCGGGCGGCACGAGCCCTCAGTCCTCCGCCGCCCGGAAGAGGATGACCTGCACGGAGCTCCCCGACGGAGCGGTCTCGGTCCCCGGCGGGATCACCGCGAGGCCGTTCGCCCTCGAGACCGTCGACATCAGGTTCGAGCCACGATTCCCGGTGGGCGACGCCACCCACCCGGACTTGCTGCGGCGCACGCTGACGCGAGCGAACTGCGTCTTCCCTCGAGGGCCGCTGACGTCCGCATCGAGCACCGCCTGGATCTGCGGGCGCCCGAGCTCGGCGCGCCCCATCATCTTCAGCAGGGCGGGCCGGATGAGCATCTCGAAGGAGACGAAGACGCTGACGGGGTTTCCGGGGAGACCCCAGAACGCCTTCCCCTCGATGAAGCCGAAGGCCTGCGGCATGCCCGGCTGCATGGCCACCTTGAAGAAGTCCAGGTCCCCGCGGCGGAAGAACGCCGCCTTCACCACGTCCCGCTCCCCAACGGATACGCCCCCCGAGGAGATGAACGCGTCGGCCTGCACGAGGTGCATCAGCACCGTCTCCTTCAGCGCGTCGACGTCGTCGGGCACGATCCCCGCCATGACGGGCAGGGCGCCCGCCTCCCGCAGCGCAGCGAACAGCGTGTAGGCGTTGGAGTCGTGCACCTGCCCGTACTCGGGCGTCTCGGTCGGCGGAATCAGCTCGTCGCCGGTGGAGATCACGACGACGCGGGGGCGAGGGTGGACGAGCGGGTGTGAGAACCCGGCCGTGGCGAGGAGGCCGAGCTCGGGGGGACCCAGGCGTCGACCGGCCTCGATCAGCGCCTCTCCCTCGCCCACGTCCTCCCCGGCGGGACGGACGTGCTTGCCCGCGGGCGAGCTCTGATGGACGCGCACCCGTTCCTCCGTCGCCTCGCACACCTCGATCGGAGCGATCGTGTCGGCCCCCGCGGGGACCGGCGCCCCGGTCGCGATGCGCACGGCCTCGCCTCCTCCGACGGTCGCATCCGGACGACGACCGATGAACGCCCGGCCGACGACGCTGAGCTCGACGGGATGCTCGGGCGACGCCGTGCGGACGTCGGACGAGCGGACCGCGAACCCGTCCATCGCCGAGGATGGGAAGTCGGGGATCGGGCGGTCCGAGACGACATCGCGCGCGAGGACACAGCCGTACGCCTCCTGAAGGGGAAGCTCGAGCGGCGCCAGTGGCGCCACGCGGGAGAGCACCCGCTCCCTCGCCTCCGGCACGGACAGGAGGCCGGTGCCGCTGTCGTGGTCGTGCACGTGGGGGGCGGACCTTGACATGAACCATGAGTCTACGGGGAAGAATCCGGGCGTGGGAAAGATCGACGATTACAGCTTCGGCCGGATCGTCGTCGACGGCGAGGAGCTGACGGCGGACGTGATCCTGCTTCCCGGGCGCATCGTTCCCTCGTGGCGGCGCAGGGACGGCCACGCCCTCGTGCTCGACGACCTGCGGGAGGTGCTCGACGAGCTGCCCGAGCGCCTGATCGTGGGCACCGGGGCGGAGGGGAGGATGCGGCCGGACGACTCGATGATCGATGCCCTCGCCGCACGGGGCGTCGAGGTCGAGGCGATGCCCACGGCGCAGGCCGTACGCCGGTTCGCTCGCCTCGACGAAGGGCGGACGGCGGCCGCGCTTCACCTCACCTGTTGATGCGGGCCACGACGGCGGCTCGCCCGTCGGAGCGGATCGGCTAGAGGAGCTTGCGCCGCTGAACCAGGTCCGCCAGGTACGCGCGGAAGTCCTCGCCGACGTCGTCACGGTCGATCGCCAGCTCGACCGTTGCCTTCAGGTAGTCGAGCTTGTTGCCGACGTCGTAGCGGCCCGTGTCGAACACGTAGGCGTACACCGCCTGTTCCGTCGCGAGGAGATTGATCGCGTCCGTGAGCTGGATCTCGCTCCCGGTCCCGGGCTTCGTATCTCGAATCGCGTCGAAGATCTCGGGCGTGAGGATGTATCTGCCGATCGCGGCGAGATTGGACGGCGCATCCTCCGGCTTCGGCTTCTCGACGATCGAGACCACCCGGGCGAGGTTGTCGTCGACGAACTCGGGCTTGATGGCGCCGTAGAGGCTGATCTCGTCGCGCGCGACCTCCTGGACCGCGAGCACGCTCCTCCCGTACCGGCCGTGAACCTTCACCATCTCCTCGAGGAGGGGATTCGCCTTCGTGATGAGATCGTCTCCCAGGAGACAGGCGAACGGCTCGCCGCTGACGAACGATTCGGCCACCGCGACCGCATGGCCGAGCCCGAGCGGATCGCGCTGGCGAATGTAGTGGATGGTCGCCATCTCGGAGATCTCCCGGACATCCTTCAGCTCGTCGAACTTCCCCTTGGCCTCGAGGTAGTACTCGAGCTCGAACGACCGGTCGAAGTGATCCTCGATGGCGTTCTTTCCGCGGCCCGTGATGATGAGGAGCTCCGTGAGGCCCGCCCGGACGGCCTCCTCGACGACGTACTGGATCGCGGGCTTGTCGACGACGGGCAGCATCTCCTTCGGCTGCGCCTTCGTCGCCGGCAGGAATCTCGTCCCGAGCCCCGCCGAGGGAATGATCGCCTTCTTGACCCGCATGCACGCCCCCGTCTGAAGGGAACGGGAGTGTACCCTCCCGTTCCCCCCGAGGGAATCCCCCGTCCGTGCCAGCCCCAACCGGCGACAAGCCTTGTCTCGCAGGTCGCGCCCGTATACTTCCGGTGCATGCCCACGTATGAGTACGTCTGCAAACAATGCGGTCACCGCGTCGAGGTCGTCCAATCGCTCTCGGAGGAACCACTGAAGACGTGCGGCGTCTGTGGAGGAGAGCTGCGGAAGGTCTTTCACCCCGCGGGCGTGCTCTTCAAGGGCTCCGGGTTCTACTCGACCGACAACCGCGCGAAGGCCAAGGACAAGGAGTCCACGTCCTCGGATGCAGCGCAGCGCACCTCGAAGGGCAAGGAAGGGGCCGGGTCGTCGTCGAGTTCCTCCTCCGGCTCCCAGTCGGGTGACTCGGGCGGGTCGGCAGCGGATCCGGAGGGTCGGGGGGATCCGAGGGATCCGGAGGGGCGAGCGGATCGGGTGGATCGAAGGATCGGGCGGTCGAAGGAATCGGGTGGGTCCGGCGGACGGAGCGCGTCCGGCTCGGGACGCCCGGCGCGGGAGGGGACGTCGTCGAAGCCGGCGAAGGATGAGTCATGAGCGCCGCAGCGGACATCGGCGTCTTCGGCGGCTCCGGGTTCTATTCGTTTCTGGAGGGCGTCGAGGCGATCGACGTCGATACGCCGTACGGCAGCCCCTCGGCCGCGCCGGTCGTCGGCGACGTGGGCGGCCGGCGCGTCGCGTTCATCCCGCGGCACGGCGTGAAGCACGAGTTCCCTCCGCACAAGGTCCCGTATCGCGCGAACGCGTGGGCGATGAAGGAGCTGGGCGTGCGAGCGAATCCTCGGGCCCTGCGCGGTCGGCTCGCTGCAGCCGCACGTCAGGCCGGGCGACTTCGCGGTGTGCGACCAGCTCGTCGACCGGACGAGGACGCGACCGCATACCTTCTACGACGGACCGGGCACGACGCACATCTCGTTCGCCGACCCCTACTGCCCCACCATGCGCGGGATCGCCGTCCGCACCGGGCGCGACCTCGGGATCGAGACGCACGACGGCGGAACCGTCGTCGTCATCGAGGGCCCCCGTTTCTCGACCCGCGCGGAGTCGTCGTGGTTCGCGTCGGCCGGGTGGGAGATCATCAACATGACGCAATACCCGGAGGCGCTGCTCGCCCGGGAACTCGAGATCTGCTACGCCAACATCTCGCTGGTCACCGACTACGACGTCGGCGTGGAGGGGGTCCCGCCCGTCACGCACGAGGAAGTGATCCGGGTCTTCACCGAGAACAACGCCCGGCTGCGGGATCTGCTCTTCGCGGTGATCCCGGCGCTGCCGGAGGAGCGAGACTGTCCGTGTGCGACCGCGCTCGCCGGCGCCCGACTCGAGGCATAGTCACCCGGCGTCGCCGGCTGGCGGCGCGAGCCTCGCCGAGGTGTACCCCGCCGCCGAGCCGGGTAGCATCCCGCGCATGAGTGAGCCACTGCTCGTCACGATCGAGCTCCGCTTCAAGACGAGCGAGGACGCCGAATCGCTCGGGGAGCGGATTCGCGAGTCCGTGAGGATGATCGTCGGCGGCGATGCCCTGGAGGACTTCCGACTGCGGGCGCTCCCGCTGTCCCCACCGCAAAAGGACCGGCACCTCCGAGGCGTCTGACCTCGGCTCGAGACAGTGCCCAGCCCCACGGGCCTCGTGCGACCCTCAGGCACGCGCGGCTTCGGATCGCCGCCTCTCGGCGGATCCCGGCTGCTCCGTGGGGATCCGGGTCGAGAAGAACAGCGCGATCAGGGCGATCAGCGCCAGCGCCGCCAGCGCGGTGCGAAGCCCGGCCAGGCGAGCATCTCCGTTCTCATCCAGCACTGCCTCCGTGACGTTCTCACTGGCCCCCGCCTTGTCAAGCGCCGCTTGGAGGTCGGCGTCCGAGATGAACGGGACGCCGGCCGCCAGCTCGACGTCCGCCTTCGTACTCACCTCCTGTGGGACCGCCGGGTTCTGCTGGATCCCCTGCAGGAACGACGCGGTCAGGGCCGCGATCAGGAGCGAGCCCGCGAGGGCGGTGCCGATCGAGGCCCCCAGATTTGTCGCCGTGTTCTGCAGCCCGCCGACCTCGGGGCTCTCGTCGTCGGGAACCGCTGAAACCGTCACGCTGCCGAGCTGCGAGGCGAGGGCGCCGATCCCGAGGCCGGCGAGCAGGAGCGGGACCGTCACGATCTCCGCCCCCGCCTGCGCGTCGATGCTGACGAACAGCGACACGATCCCCGCGAACATCGCGAGCAGCCCCGCCTGGACGACGAGTCGGGGCGACACGTTCGGCAGGAACCGCGGGATGCCGGCGGCGGCGATCAGGAGCGTGATCGAGAGCGGCATGATCCTGATCCCGGTGTCGATCGCGGAGAGCCCGAGCGCGACGGAAAGGTAGAGCGGGATCGTGAAGAAGAGCCCGGCCTGGACGAGGAATTGGAAGAAGAACATCAAGAGGCCGCCGGTGAACTGCCGGTTCCCGAGCATCGACAGTCGGACGAGCGGCTCACCGCCCCGCTCCTCCACGTGGTGCTCCCAGGCGCTGAACAGCCAGAGCACGAACAGGCCGCCGAACACCAGCACGATCGTCGGCGAGAGGCCGAGGATCGCCGGGCCGCCGGACTTCGGCAGCACCCATCCCCACTCGCTCGAGCGCAGCACGCCGAAGACCGCGAGACCGAGCCCGGCGGCCGAGAGCACCGCGCCGATCAGGTCGAGATGCTTCCTCGCCTCTACCGGCGCGTCCTGGACGCGGCGCGCGAGGGCAAGGATCGCGATCACGATCACGACCTCCCCGACGAAGACCCACCGCCACGAGAAATACGTGGTCGCGATGCCGCCGATCAGCGGGCCGACCGCGATGGCGATGGCTCCGGCGGCCATGACAAGGCCGTACGCGCGCGGGCGTCCCTCGGGAGGAAAGTTGCCGGCGACGAGAGCCACGATCGCGGGAAGGATCAACGCCGCGCCGATCCCCTCGAGGATCGACCAGCCGACGATGAGGACGGTGAGGTTCTGCGCGAGCGCCGTGGTCAGGGAGCCGGCGCCGTAGATCACGCACCCGATCGAGAAGGCGCGCTTGCGCCCGATCAGCGAGCCGACCTTGCCCCCCGGGATCATCAGCATCGCCATCACGAGCGTGTAGAAGGTGATCGCCGTCTGGATCCCCGTCACCGTCGTGCCGACGTCCTTGGCGACGGTAGCGATGGCCACGTTCATGACGGAGCTGTCGAGCGTCATCAGGAATTGGCCGGACGCAAGCGTGAGGAGGACCAGGCCGGTCCCTTGCCCCACAGCGTTCTCGGCGCCCCGCTTGGCCATCGGGGAACAATAGTCGAATGGGTCGCCGCGCACTGCGGAGCGACCGCGCGCTCGCGCAATGCATGGGCGCTCCCCGTGAGCGGGCGCCTTCAGGCATGTGACCAACGTCACGGTGAAATGGGCCCGCGTCGTTTAGCGTCGCCACTTTCGAAGGGCGCCGACGGAGCGCCGGGGGGAGGGCGATGCTCAGGCGGTGGTCGACGGCCTCGAGGCTGTTCGCGCTGCTCGCCGTGGCGTCCGGCATCGCGGCCTTCGCGATCGTTCGCGCGTACGCCGCACGGCTCGAGGCCCTCCGGCCTGTCGTTGGGCAGCCCATGCCCGTCGTCATCGCGGCCGCCGACCTCACGAGGGGGACGTCGATCGGGGCATCCATGGTGCGGGTCGCTCCCCTTCCCTCCATGCTGGCTCCGCCCGGCTCGTTCCCGGATGCGACCGAGCTCGAGGGGCGCGTGCTCCTCACCGACGTCGCCGCGGGAGAGGCGATCACGCGCACGAGACTGGCCGCCCGATCCGCCGGGCCCGTCGCCGCCCTGGTGGAACCGGGACTTCGAGCGGCGGTCGTCGACTCGGGACTTCCACCGGGCGCCGTGCGACCGGGCGATCGAGTCGACGTGCTCGCGACCTACGGAGGTGAGCGACCGCACACCGGAAACGGTCGCCTCGGGACTCGAGGTCCTCCGGGTGATGGACCCGTCGCCCTCGGGCGCCGTCGGAAGCGGCTCGGAGGCCCCATCCCTGGTCCTGCTCGTGTCGCCCCTCGACGCCGAACGCCTCGCCTACGCGAAGGCGTTCGCGGATCTCGATGTGTCGATCTCCACATCGGCGGAGATCCCGAGCGGCGCAACGGAGGCCGGGTAGCATGTGCCGACTCCATGAGCATCTTTCAGGCCATCATCCTCGGCATCACCCAAGGACTGACCGAGTTCGCTCCGGTTTCGAGCTCCGGCCACCTGATCCTCGTACCGTGGCTCTTCGGCTGGAGCATCGTCGAGGACGCGGAGTTCAACAAGACGTTCGACGTCGCGCTCCATCTCGGAACCCTCGTGGGCGCCGTCCTGTACTTTCGTCGCGACCTCTGGCGCTACCTCATCGCATGGCTCGGTTCGATCGCCCGGCGATCGGTCAGAACGCAGGACGAGCGCCTGGCCTGGGCGCTGGTGATCGGCACCATCCCGGGAGCGATCGTCGGCGCGGTCTTCGAGGACGTGATTCAGGACCGGCTCGGCGCCCCGGCGCTCATCGCGGTCATGCTCGCGGTGTTCGGGGTCGTCCTGTACGTGGTCGACAAGCGGGCGCCGGTCAGACGGTCCTTCGATACGCTCTCCACGCGCGACGGCCTCGTGCTCGGGGTGGCACAAGCCCTCGCCCTCCAGCCCGGGGTCTCCCGATCCGGCGTCACGATCACGGTCGGCCGGCTGATGGGCATCGATCGCGAGTCCGCGGCCCGATTCTCCTTCCTCCTGTCGATCCCGATCATCGCGGGCGCCGGCCTCTACAAGAGCATCGACGTCGTGCAGACGGGCCTCCCGCCCGGGACGGCGCCGGCGTTCTTCTGGGGAATGGTGTCCTCGGCCGTGAGCGGGTTCGTCGTGATCGCGTTCCTCCTCTCGTTCCTGCGCCGAAAGGACTTCTTCATCTTCATGGTGTACCGGATCGTGGTCGCGGCGCTCGTGCTCGGGCTGATCGCGACCGGCGTTCGATCCTAGGGCGCCGCTCGACGACGACCCAACGCGCGGCGGACGTCAGACGCCCGCGACCGTCATCTCCCCGATGAGGATGGACGGCACGCCGACCGACGAGAAGAACCGGAGATCGCTTGCCCACCGCGGACACGGCCTTGAGCATGTCGGGGATCGTGCTCGCGATGGTCATCTCCCGCAGCCCCTCGGCGCCGGCACCCCCGCGGATTCGCAGGCCCGTGGCCCCGACGGAGAACTCCCCGCTGATGGGGTTGGCACCCGAGTGAACGCCGCTCACCTCCTGGATCAGCACGCCGCCCTCGGCCTCGAGCATCAGCTCCGGCACGCTCTTCGTGCCCGCCTCCAGGTAGAAGTTCGTCGTCCCGACGCCGGGCGTGGAACGGTAGCCGCCACGTTGGGCGTTGCCGGTCGAGGTCGTCCCTCCTCGCTTCGCGGTGTAGGAGTTGTGGAGGAAGCCCCGGAGCGTCCCGCCGGAGATGAGCTCGGTCCTTCGGCTCGGCACGCCCTCGTCGTCGAACGGACAGGCGCCGGGACCCTCGAGGAGGCGGCCGTCGTCGACGAGCGTGATCGCCGGTGACGCGACGGCCTCCGCCACCTTGTCGGCGAACAGCGATCGCCCCTTCTGCACGGCCTCCGCGGACAGCGCGCCGGCGAGCACCCCCAGGAACGACATGCCCGCGAACGGGTCGAGCACCACCGGCACCCTCGCCGTGGGGGGCTTCTGCGCGCCGAGCATCGCCACGGCTCGCTCGACCGCCTCGGTCGCGATCGCCTCCCAGTCCAGATCGCCGAGCTCGCGGCCGATCCGGTAGGAGAAGCCGGTCTGCGTCTCGCCCCCCTCCTCCGCGAGCGTCACCGCGAGGCACCACGTATCGGTTCGCGCGTACTCGGCCGCGAGTCCGTTCGAGTTCGCGATGGCCATCCGGGAGACCGCGTCGCCGACCTGGCACTCGTCCACCTTCGTGACCCTCGGGTCGGTGGTCGTCGTCAGCCGCTCGAGGTCGAGGGCGAGCGCCACCTTCGCATCGGTCGGCATGGCGGCCTGCCCCTCGCGAAACAGCTCCGGCATCGGATCCACGAAGGCGGGCTCGGGGAGGACGTGGTTGGGGTCCTCTCCGGCGAGCGCGGCGTTCTCCCTGGCCCGCGCGACCGTGGCCCGGACCTCGTCCTCGGACGGATCGGCCGCGTACGCGTACCCGAGGCGGGCGCCGGAGACGAGGCGGACGCCGACGCCGCGCGATTCCGCGAACGTCAGGCCCTCGATCTGCCGTTTCCGGGCGCCGACCTCCGTCCTTCGGGACTCCTCGGCATAGGCCTCGATCCCCTCCCCGTCCTGCGCCGCCTCGACGGCCGTCCGGCAGAGATCCCCGAGCTCAGCCACCCGTCCCTCCCACCGTCATGCGGGTGATGCGCACGGTCGGCGAGCCCGATCCAACGGGAACGGCCTGGCCGTCCTTGCCGCACACGCCCTCCCAGGTCTTGAAGTCGTCGGCCACCGCGTCGATGGCCGACATCACCTCGATCGCCCGGCCGATCAGGTTCGCTCCGCGAACGGGCGTGGCGAGCTCGCCGTCCTCGATGAGGTAGCCCTCCGCGACCCCGAACACGAAGTCCCCGGTCGCGGGGTTCACCTGACCCCCGCCCATCGCCTTGACGTACACGCCGCGCGCCGTGTCGGCGATGACCTGATCCGGACTCGACTCGCCGTCCAAGATGTAGGTGTTGCTCATACGCGGGATCGGCGGATGCGCGTAGGACTGGCGGCGCCCGTTCCCCGTCGAGGACGTGCCGTCCACGTCCGCGCGAAGCCGGTCGTACATCCACCCACGCAGCTCCCCTCCCTCGAAGAGCACCGTCCGCTGTGCGGGCGAGCCCTCGTCGTCGAACGAGAAGGAGCCCCATCCGTTCGGGATCGTCGCGTCGTCGACGCCGGTGACGATGGGCGAGGCGAGCCGTTCGCCCATCCGACCCCTGTACACCGACGCCTCCTTCTCGACGAGATCCGACTCGAGCGGATGCCCGCACGCCTCGTGGAACAGCACGCCGCCGCAGCCGGGTCCCAGCACGACCGTCATCTCCCCCGCGGGAGCCGGAATGGAGTCGAGCATCGTCAGGGCACGCCGGGCGGCGATCTCGGCGGTCCTCCGAGCCGGGTGCGCGTCGAGGAACTCGACGCCGGCCAGGCCCGCCGGCGCCTCGAATCCCGTCTGGATGTTTCCGTCGCGCGCGGCGACGACCTGCGCGGCGAGCCGGATCCGCGGCCGCTCCTCCTCGACCCATCGCCCGTCGGAGTCGGCGATCAGGACACGCTGAAGCGAGTCCGCGTACACGCCGACCACCTGACGCACCTCCGGGCTCGCCGACCGCGCGACGTCGTCCACCTCGCGAAGCCACGCCACCTTCTCGGAGGCCGGAACCGCGCCGGCGGGCCGCTCGGCCCGGTGGAGGACGGCCGGGTCCACGGGGTGGAGGTCGGCGACGGTGCCGGGGTCGCCGGAGCGAAGCGACGCGGCGGCGGCCTCCGCGGCCGCGAGCAGCGCCTCGCGATCGAGCCTGTTGGAGTAGGCGTAGCCGTAGCTGGTTCCGCCGGTGCCGACCCGCACGCCGCCTCCACGATCCAGCCCGGTCGTCAGCTCCTCGACCTTGCCGTCGTCCAGTCGAGCGTTCACCGACGTGCGCTCCTCGACGAACACCTCCGCGAACGAGCCTCCCTTGGCTCGGGCCTTGCGCAGGACGTCCTCGACGAGTTCGCGATCGAGCATGTGGGCAGCGAGTCTACCCAGCCGCACTCCCGGCCGGGTCCTGCATCGCGGGCCGTCCGTTCCAGGCTGCTGCGATACAGTCCGACGGGCCTCGCCCGACCGGGCCCTTGGGGGAGCCGTGCGCGCGCCGACGAGCAAGCGGATCGACGAGGATCTCCTCCCGCTCGTCGGGCTCGCGGCCGTGCTGCTCCTGTTCCTGCTGTGGCCCGTCGTTCAACACGGCTTTCGCTTTCCCCTCGGCCCGGATGCGCCCGTCTATCTGTGGTGGACGCGGCTGGCCGGACACGAGGGACTCTCGGCCGTCGGGTCGCGACCCGGGGTCCCGGCGCTTCTGCTCGTGCTCACGGGGACGACGCGCCTGCCGCTCGCGGCGGTGACGGCCGCGGTGGAGATGGCGATGGGCGTCGCCGTCGGTCTCGGGGCGGTGGGGGTCGTGCGGGTGATGCGTGCCTCGCGAGAGGCCGCCGCCGCGGCCGCGTCCGCGCGGGAATCGGCCGTCGACCGGCCGGCATGGCTGCTCGCGGGCCTGTTGTGCGGCGTCTTCTCGGTGCACCTCGTCGCGGGCTACCTGGCGAACCTCGCCTTCGCCGTCGCGTTTCTCGCGGCCGTCGCCGCGCTCGCCACGGGCACGCGGCGGGGCGCGATCGCCGCCGCCGTCGCCCTGGGCGGAGGAGGGATCTCGCATCCGCAGTTCTTCCTCCTCGGCGCGGCGATCCTCCTGCTCGCGGCCGCTCCCTCCCTCGTTCGGGAGCGCGAAACGGTCCCGTGGAGGGCCGGCGAGTTCGGTCGCGTCGCCGCCTCCGTTCTGGGGGGCGCGGCGCTCGTCGGGGCCGGCCTGGTGTCGATGCTCTCCGCACCGAGGCCGCCCGACGTCGATACCTCGAAGGACGCCTTCCTCCGTCGCCTCGGCCTCTCCGGGCAATTGCACCAGGCGTACTGGGATCGGTTCCTCGACCGGTGGGCGAGGTACGTGGAATGGGCCTCGATCCCCCTCGCGGTCCTCGGCCTGCCGAGCGCCACGGGGTTCGTCGGCAGGGTGCTGCGGGCCTGGGGCCTCGCGTCCGTCGCCGGCGTCGTGATCGCCCTGTCCACCGGCTGGTTCCCGGCGGACCGCTTCGTCACCTTCGGCTACGTGGTGCCCATCCTCGCGGCCCTCGGCCTCGTTCGCCTCGTGCGGTGGCGCTCGGTTCCGCGGCCGCTCGCGATCGGGATCGGCGCGGTGCTCGTGGCCGCCATGGTCCTCGGAGCCGGCATCGCCTGGGGGCGCCAGGAGCCATTCATCTCGGCCAACGAGGTGCACGCGGCCACCGAGGCCGGCCGCTTCCTGTCCGGGACGCCGGAGGGATCCACCGCCGCGTTCGTCGTGGTCGCGAGGGGGGACTCCGGCGCCTTCGAGCTGGCCCGAGCCGGCAACGTGATCCGCGCGGCGCTCCCGCCCGAGAGGATCCGCTCGACGGCGGTCGTCGCGCCGTGCCCACAAGCCGGCCTGGGGCCATCGAGTGCCCCGGAGCCCACCGACGCACTCATGGATGCGCTCGCCTCGCTGTCGTGTCGAACGATCGAGGATGCGTCGCGCACGGGGACCCTCGTCCCGCTCATGCTTCGCCCGTTCGCGGGGCCCGATGCCGACGCGTTCGAGGGCACGACGATCGCCCCCGATGTCCGTCTCTTGGCGGCCCCGAACGGGGGGCCATCGCCGGCGTCGAACCCGGTGAGCTCGCCGATGGATCCGCTGATCGTCCCCGGGCCCGGCACGATCGTCGTCGCATCGATCATCGTGCTCGTGCTCCTCTGGATCGCGGGCTACGGCTGGGCGAGGGCGTGGGTCGGGGCGGGCACGACCGGCGTCGCGCTGGCGCCCGCATTCGGCGTGGTCGTGACGACGATCGCGGGGGTCGTCCTCGATCGGCTCGGCTTCAAGCTCGAGGGCTCGATCGCCTCGATCGTCGCGTTCGCGTCAGCCTGCGCCTGCGGCTACCTCGCGGCGCTCGTCCTCGAGCGGCGCGTTCGCGCGGATCCTCCGTCGGAGATCCACGAGCAGCCACGCGAGTAGGGCGGCGACGATCGGCGTGATCACGTAGTGGCCCACGAGGATGTTCAGCTCGTAGGCTCCCGGGTACCGCCCGGGCTCGGCGGCCCACTGGGATACGGCGAGGGCGGTCGAGACCCCGATCGTCACCGTTCGCGGCACCTTCGGAAGCAGCCAGGCCAGCGGCAGCACCCACGTCACGTACCAGGGGAGCAGGACCGGCCCCAGCAGCATCAGGAGCAGGAGGGCCCACCCCCAGGACGCGCCCATCGCCGCGGCGTCGAACCGCCCGTCGCCCGCGCGACGCCAGACGGTTCGCGCGATCAGCACCATCACCACGACCAGAGCCAGGCCGAAGGCGATGCGTACGGCGAGTGCCAGCGTCGTCCCGACGGCATCGACGCCGACGAGGGCGCCGATCCCCTCGGCGATTCGCCGAAGAAATCGCGACGGGGCGAGCCAGCCCTCGTGACGCGAGAGCTCCAGCAGGCCGAGCGACGGATCGCGTGTCTGCATGAACGGGAGGGCGAAGAGGGCGAAGAGGCCCGCGGAGACCGCGACGTGCGCGAGGAACGTCCGCAGGCGCCGGCCGGGCTCGGAGCGGGCCGTGACCGCGAGGACGAGCAGGAGCAGGGGAAGCACCGCCGTCGCCTTGACGAGGACGCCGAGGGTGAGCGCAACGGTCGCGAGGAGCCGTAGCTCGAGGACCGTCAGCGCCAGGGCGGCGGCCACGGCGAGCATGACGAGCACGTCGTTGTGCCCGCTGCCGACGGATTGGAACAGGACGACGGGGTTCAGTCCGATCAGCGCCGCGGCGAACGCGGCCCGCTCGGGACGGAGCCGGCGGGCGAGCCACACGACGATGCAGATCGTGGCGATGCCGGCGCCCGCCGCGATCGCGCGAAACGCGGTGATCAACGCGGGGATCGCATCGAGCCACCGAGCGAGCCCGGCCGAGAGGGCGGTGAAGCCCGGGCCGTAGACGGCGGGCGTTCCCGCCCACTTGGGTCCGATGAGGGAGAAGAGGGGATCTCCCCGAACGTCCAGCGGCGTCACGACGTACGGATTCTCGTGGTACACGCCGGCGATGCGCCCGTACATCGCGTAGCTGTAGACGTCCCGCGAGATCAGCAGCGGCAGCAACAGGACCCCGACGTGGAAGGCGATCCCCAGCACCACCACGAGGCGAACGGAGAGCTCTCGCCGCCAGGCCATGCGCAGCAGCAGCAGGAACACGGCGGCCGCGACCGTCACGGCCACCACGCTCAGGACGACGAGCGCATCGGCGGAGAGCGCGTCGACGCCGAGCACTCCGGACAGCCACCGAAACGGCCCCGACGGCGCCGCGCCCGCGGGGAGGACGGGCTGGAGGGGCGAGCCCGGCGTCGCCGCGATCACCGAGATGAGAACGAAGCTCGCGACCGCGGCGGCGACGGCGACGTTTCGAGCGGGCGACAGGCTGGTTCGGCGCACCGCGTGGACTGTAGCTCAGGGCGACTCGCCGGGACCCCGGGCGCCGCCGGAGCCGGGGGTTCAGGTCAGCGGAGCGGTAGCGGCCGCAAGGTCGTCCACGAGCATGTCGAACGACTTCAGCGCGGTGCCATCCCCGATCTGCAGCCGGCCGATCTTCGCGGCTCCCATGTTCGTCGCCGTCTGCCCGAGCAGCGCACCGTCGAGATAGATCGACAGGCCGCCGCCGGGGCCGGTCGTCGCGCACAGCTGAACGGTGCTCCAGCCGAACGGCAACTGTGCGCCGGTGGAGATCACGGCATTCGAGACGTCGGAGCGTGCCTGCAGCTCCCCCGTCGCCGACACGAACGCGCGAGCGATCGGCGTTCCGTCCTCGGCGAGAAGCTGCAGCAGGACGAGGCTCGCGTCCCGGTTCACCACCGCCACGTCCGATCTCAGACACACCGTGGACGCGGGCGTGGCGAGCGATCGGTAGGCGAATGCCTTGCCTCCCGCCGCCTCCAGTCGGACGCTGGGCGGCCCCGAGGCGAACGCGAGGTCCTCCCCGCGGGCGTTCGTGACGCCGCTCCACCCGGTGAGGCCCCCGTCGAAGTCGTCCACGAACGGCAGCGCCGCGCCGGGTGGCACGATCGACGGATCCGTGAACTGCGCGAAGCCCGCTCGTGATTCGGTGAAGACCTGGGTGAAGTCACCCCCGATGTAGACCTGCTGCCCGTAGCCGCCGAGGATGACGCGGACGCCGACCGTGCTGTTCATCCCGGGATTCCACGATGAGAGAGCTCCCGTGTTGACGTTCACCGCGAAGATCTTCTTGCGGGCCTGTCCGTCCGCCAGCGCGCCGTGGCCGCCACAGTAGGCGAGGTTGCCCGCGATCCCGACGGCCTGCACGTTGCCGTCGGCATGAACGCTCCATTTCCCCGAGGCGTTCGAGGCATCGAACGCCTCGCACGTGCCTCCGGGGCCGTCCTCGCCCAACGACGACCCGATCCCTGTTCGCGGCAACGCTCATGATCGTCTCGCTCACGGATGGCTTCCATGCGAGCACGGAACCGCTCCCCGGATCGACGGCCGCGAGGTACGTGCGAGAGCTCGTCCCCACGGTGGTGAACTTGCCGCCGAGATACAGGCGCTGGCCGTCCGGCGAGACGGCGAGCGAGCGCACCGTGCCGTTCGCGCCGGGATTCCATCCGTTGATCACCTGGCCGGTCGCGGCATCGATCGCCGCGACTCGCTGCCGCGATTGCCCGCTGACGCTCGAGAAGCTGCCGGCCACGTACACCGTGTTGCCGATCACCGCGATCGCGCTGACCCGGCCGTTGGTGGTCGGCCTCCAGGCGTCGAGGACCTCCCCCGTCGTCGCATCGATCGCCGCGAGCTTTCCGCGCGTCTTCCCGCTCACCGACGAGAAGTCGCCTCCCGCGTACACGCGCGACCCATCGGGCGAGACGGCGAGGGCATGCACGATGTCGTTGGCGCTGGGGGCCCAGCCGGGAACGACGACACCGGTCGTGGCGTCGAACGCCGCGAGACGGGTGCGAGCGACCGAGCTCCCCCCGGAAGGGGATTTCACCTGCGTGAACGTCCCGCCCAGGTAGACCGCATTCGGTCCTCGGGCGATGCCGTAGACGCCTCCGGCGGCCTGCCACGTCGGATCCGCGGCGTTGCCGGGATCCGCGAGCGCCGAGGGGGCGGACGAGGCGGCGGCCAGGAGGGCCGCCGCGAGCACGAGGATGGTCGTCCTTCGTACCGGCATCCGGCCGTCCGCTCCCGCCGTGCGGACCCTTCGTCGAATGGCCGTGGTGTCTCCCTCCGTAAGGACGCCTGAGACCGGCGAACGTCACCCGCCGGGGTTTCTCTTGCGCGTAATCCTTACGTCGTTTGACGCAGGCCGCATCGGGCTTTCGGCCAATCCGGAGGTGGGTTGCCGAGGGAGGACGGCGCCCGTCGGGGCGCGTGAATCGGCTGTGCCTAGGAGGATGCCCGGCGGTCGGCGGCGGGTGCGCCGGAACAGGAGACGCAGGTCGCCGCCCACGGGATGGCCTCGAGCCGCTCCGGCGGGATGGGATCGCCGCATGTCTCGCAGGTCCCGTAGGTGCCGGCCGAGAGCCGCTCGAGCGCTCGATCGACCTCCGTCGCGGTCGCGGACAGTCGGCGGGCGACGGCGGTCGTGCTGATGCGCTCGACCGCCTCGGTGGTTCCGTCGCCGATCCGCTTGCCGAAGGAGACCGACGCCATCGGATCCCGCGGAGCGGCGGTCAGCCCCTCGAGCTCCTTCGCCAGCTCTCGACGACGCGCCTGGAGGAGCGATCTGATGTGGGTGCGGTCCACGATGACCTCCGTCCCACGGGTGAACGGCTCACCCGGGGGACGAGAGGATCGTACTCATATCGACCGCGACGGGCGCGAGATCGGACGACGCGTCGGCGAGGTTCGTCCGAGGCTAGCCGGTGCTGCCGCTCGAGCCACCCTTGCCCTGGGAGCGCGCGGCGGACTCGGTCGCCTCGGCCGCGGTCGAGGTGCTCTTCTGCACCTTGTCCGCCGCCGTGGACGCGCCCTGCTCCACCTTGCTCGCGGCGACCTCTGCGGCCGTCTGAAGCTTGCTGGAGGCTTGGGCGCCCTTCTCCTGAATGGTCGCTGCGGTCTGCTCCCCCATGCGGGTCATGCCCTGCGACGCCTGCGAGGCCGTCTCTCGGGCTTGTCCCGCCCAGGCGTCCATGTTCCCGTTCCCGCGTTGCCGCATGTCGGTCCACCAGGAACGAAGCTGCTCGTATCGCTCGGTGCCGGCCTTCGAGCCCATCACGTACGCCGCTGCGGCGGCGGTCGAGAGCATGAAGAACCCTCGCATCTTGTGGGTCTTCTTCTGGCTCCCGACCTTCTCGAGCGCCTCGAGGATTCGGTCGCGTTCCACGCGCTCTTGCTTCAGCTCCTCGCTGAGGAGCTCGTTCTTCATGCGGAGCCGCTCGTTGCGCTCCGTGGCATTCTCCAGCTTGGCCTCGCGCATGCGCGCCGCAGCCATCTGGGTCATCTTGCCGGCCTTGTCTTTGACGTTCATGTGCACGGCCTCCTCTCGACTCGTGGCTCCCTGGTCATTCCCCACTTCCGTCTGATCCATGCGCGCGCCTCCGTACGGTCGCGAAGGAGGGCGCACCGCCAAGGTAGCAGCGGGCGCCGGCGATCTGCCCGGCACAGTTGCTCGCGGAGGCTCTCGGCGTCGACACCCGCGCACCAGGAGGGTGAATGTCCTCTCGGGCGGGCCGGATCCGCCCACTCCGTGTTGCGGGTACCCGGCGCCGACCGTCCCGAAACCCCAGAGGCTACGACGGACGGGGCGACGGGAGCTCCTCGGCGGCGGCCCGCCGGGGAGTGGCCGATGAGGGGATGTCAGCGGCCGAGTCGGTTACGGGCCCAGCGGATGAACTCGTCGGTGTCCTCCCGAGATCGAGCGCGGCGTACTCGTCCGCGAGACGGCGGACCTCATCCCGACCCACGCCCTCGGCGCCGAGCCGCTCGGCGGCGGCATTCTCCAGCAGTCGAGCGCTCTCGACCTCGGCCGCGCTCGGCTGAGGATGGCCTGGATCGGAGCTCTCCCCCCGCTTCTCCTCGGCCAGCTCTCCTGGATCCCGTGCTCCATTCCCCACGAGCGGTTCGTTCCCGTGGGGGCGACGACCAACGCGCCCCGGACCCTCGACCCCGTCGGTCGGCGCCTCGATCGCGGCGACGCGCGGTTCCCTCCCGGTGTAGCCTGCTCCACGCGAAAGCGGCGGCGACCGCGAGCATGGCGCAAGGCCTCTGCCTCGCGCGTCAGGGCGTGCAGGGCTCGGCGGGGTGATTAGCGGCCGGCGCACTGGGGTAGCAACTGCACAGGTCAAGGGGACGATTGGGGAGGGAGCCGACGTGGCACGCAGCATGGACGACATGACGGTGGCGGAGCTCCGGAGGCGGGCCACACGCGCCGGAATCGCCGGGGCCTCCCGGATGCGAAAGGACGAGCTCATCGACGCGCTGTCGAATGGCGGCCGCGGTGGCTCGTCTCGGAAGCGCAGTGGGGCGAAGAAGCGTTCCGGTGCAAGCAGAAGCACCGGCAAGAGGAGCACGGCCAAGAAGAGCTCGAGCAGGAAGACGGCCAAGAGGAGCTCCAAGAGCACCGGCAGGAAGAGCACCGCGAAGAGGAGCTCGAGCCGGAGCACCGGCAAGAAGCGCACCAGCAAGAAGAGCTCCGCCAAGAGAAGCCCGACCAAGAGCCCAGCGAAGAGGAGCTCCAGCAAGGGCACGGCCAAGAGAAGCCCAGCGAAGAGGAGCTCCAGCAAGAGCACCACGAAGAGGAGAACCGCTACGACGAGCTCGAGCCGGAGCACCGGCAAGAAGAGCACGAGCCGGAGCACCGGCAAGAAGAGCACGAGCAAGAAGAGCACGAGCAAGAAGAGCTCCGCCAAGAGGAGCACGGGGAAGAAGAGCACGAAGAGGAGTTCCGCCTCCAGGTCCGGGGGATCGTCGTCGTCCAGGCGGTCGACCGGCACGCGCGCGTCGGGCGGCGCCGGGCGCTCGCGATCCGTCCCGAGGAAGGCGACGTCGACTCGCTCAAGCTCGGCGACATCATCGGCCGGTACCCAATCGGCCCCGTCGTCCGGAAACGCCGGGGCCGCGAGCGGGACGGCGACCCTTGAGCGCCCGCCGAGCATCGGCACCCCGCGTGAAGACGAAGGGCGGGGCGGGGGCCACCTTCTCACCAGGGATCATGAGGTGATCCGTCAGTGGGCGGACCAGCGGAGCGCACTGCCGGCCACGATGTCGGACGCGGAACCAGGCGATCGCCCCACGGTCCTCCGCTTCGACTTCGAGGGCGGCGGCGATGAGGATCTGCGGCTCATCTCCTGGGACGACTGGTTCGAGGTGTTCGACGGACGTGACCTCGTCTTCATCTATCTGGAGCCGAGCGAGGGCGAGGAGAGCAATACCTACCGCCTGGAGAGCGCCGAGCGCTGAACGCCTAGCCGGACGCGACACACGCCGCAGATCGCTTACAGCTCCCCGCATGTCGTCGCGCCCGGCGCGACGGGAACCGCGGCGCTCGGCTCGCCCGTTCGGGCGGCCTCGCCATGGAGGACGTTCGCGGAGCACGGAAGAAAGGGATCCACGCCATGAGGCTGTTTTTGGATACCGCCGAGATCGAGGAGATCCGAGAGATCAACCGCTGGGGGGTCCTCGGTGGCGTCACCACCAACCCCACGCTCGTGGCCAACACCCGGTCCGAGGCGGACGCGGTATGGCGCCAGATCCTGTCCGAGGTGGCGGGCGACGTCTCGCTCGAGACCACGGAGTCGGATGCCGACGCCATGTACAAGCAGGGGGTGGAGCTCGCAGGCTACGGCCCGAACGCCGTGGTGAAGGTGCCGATGACCCCCGAGGGCCTGCAGGCCGGGCGCCGGCTCACCGACGAGGGGATCCGCATCAACGTCACCCTGGTGTTCTCCCCCGCCCAGGCCATCCTCGCCTCCGAGATCGGCGCCTACATCGTCTCGCCGTTCATCGGCCGCATCGACGACGCCGCCGCCGACGGCATGCATGCGCTCCGCCAGATCTGCGACATCTACGCCATCCAGGGCTCCACCACCCAGGTGCTGGCGGCGTCGCTTCGCCACCCCATGCACGTCGTGGAGGCAGCCCTCGCGGGCGCCGACATCGCCACGATGCCGTATGAGGTCTTCACCAAGCTCGTGCACCACCCGCTCACCGACCTCGGGCTCCAGAGGTTCCAGGCCGACTGGGCGAAGCTCCAGGAGGAGCTGCGCCCGAAGAGCGACAGCGACCGCATGGCAGACACGGCATAGGTACGACGGTGCCGTCGGAGCCGGAACTGGCCCTTCGACTCCTCCTCGCCGCAGGCCTGGCGGGGCTGATCGGAATGGAGCGAGAGCTCACCGACCAACCTGCGGGCTTCAGAACGCACATCCTCGACGGCCTCGGCGCCGCCTTGTTCGCGATCATCTCGGCCTTCGGATTCCAGTCCATCGCGGGAGAGGGACCGACCACGGTCGTCCGCGCCGACATCACGCCCGTCGCGTCGCAGATCGTCGTCGGCATCGGGTTCCTCGGCGGAGGGGCGATCGTGAAGTACGGAGCGACGGTACGGGGCCTGACCACTGCCGCGAGCCTGTGGATCACCGCCGCCATCGGGACCGCCATCGGCATCGGCTTGCTCCTGCTCGGAGGCGCCGCGACGGCGGTCGCGATCGTCGCGATCGTGGGCTGCGGCCGCTCCGGCGACTGCTTCGACGCCAAACATCCGAGCGCGAGGGGTTCGTCGTGACGGGCGACGAGAAGCTCGGCCCCGCGGCCCTCATTCCCCGGTTCGCGAGCGCGGGGCTTCGCTGCGAGAGATCAGGGTCGAGTCCGACGATCAATCGCAGACGATTCGCATCGAGGTCCGCACGCCGGGCGACATCGTCCCTGAGGACATCGCCGCAGACCTCGGGCGGAGCCCGCACGTCCTCGCCGTCGATTGGAACGGGAAGTGATGCGCCGCCGGCCGTGACCAATCACCGACCGAGACGACTCGGTCGGTCCGGATCACGCAGCCTGCGAGAGGGCCGATGTGTCGCGTTCCTCGACGAGATCCACCACGGCGGCCTCAATGGTCTCGCGCGGAGCAGCGTCGTCCGGAACGCCCTCTCCGGCCTCACCGTGGTCGCCTCCCCCACGCAGGACGCCCTCGATCGTCCACCCGTCCCAGAAGCGGTCGATGACGCGGGGATCGATGTAGGAGGTTCGACACACGGCGGGCGTGTTCCCGAGTGACTCGGACACCTGGCACACGGCTCGGCTCACGGCCCGGCGCTTCCCGGTCTTCGTCTTCGACGGCTCCATCCTCGCAAGGGCGACCGCGGCGAGCACCGTCGCATGCCAGGTCCGGAAGTCCTTCGCCGTGAAATCAGCATCCGAGAGCTCTCGCAGGTAATCGTTGACGTCCGTGGACCGAACGTCGCGCCAGACTCCGTTCTCCTTCGCGGCCAGCAGATCGTCTCCGCCCCCGCGTCGAGCCTTCAGCGTCCGGACGAGCGCGGCCACGTCCGGGTCCCGGACCTGCTGAATCCGGCGTTTCCCACCCTTTGCGACGTAGTTGAACTGCACCGTGTCGTCTCGAACGGTCACGTGCCTTCGCTTGATCGTCGCAAGCCCATAGGACCCATTCTGCTCGGCATAGGACTCCGAGCCGATCCGGAAGAACCCCAGATCGAGGAGGCGCACCGCGGCCGCCAGCACCCGTCGCTTGTCGGGTCGCGGGCGCGAGAGATCCTCGGCTACCCGCGCCCGCAGCGACGGCAGCGCGCCGGCGAACTGGAGCATGTGGTCGTATTTCTGTCGCTGCCTGTGTTGCTGCCAGCGCTCGTGATACCTGTACTGCCTGCGGCCCGCGGCGTCGGTCCCGACGGCCTGAAGGTGGCCCTCCTCGAATGGACAGATCCAGACGTCGATCCACGCGGGAGGGATCGCCAGGCGGCGGATGCGCTCGAGGACCTCCGGATCGCGCACCGGCTCGCCGGTCGGCGCGACGTACGAGAAGCCTCGGCCACGCCGGCGGCGGCGGATCCCAGGCTCGTGGGGGCTCGCCCGCCGTAGACGCGCCATTCGTCAGGCCGCCGGAAAGATCCGAGGAGAGTCTCGCTCGCGACGCCGATCGTGCACGCGCAGCACGTATTGCCCTCCCGGATCGTGCTGCCAGCACATCGGCCTCGTGTTGTAACAGGAGAGGACGGTCTCGCATCCCTCCTCGGCGCACACACGCTTCGTCCGCACGATGCGAGGTTGGCCGGCCGTCGCCGCGCCGATGGGCGTTCCCTGCACGGAGCCCGCTGCGGTCGGCTCCCAGGATTCCTCCAGCCTCATCGAGAACACCTCCTCAGTCCATCGGCCGGCGAGGTCGGCGTGCGGACCTCGAGACGGCTGGCTCAGACGGCTGGAGATGTTCCCGCCGCGGGGCGCACTCAAACGGAAGCCACGGGGTCATCGGCGGAGGGTCGCGCGATCTCGAACCACACGCTGGTTCCGCGCGCCCGATCGACGCCCCACCGAGTGGCGAGCTGATCCACGAGGTAGAGGCCCCAGCCGGACTGCTGGTAGATCGTGGGGGTCGACGCCCCCGGTGGCTCGAACCCGGGACCCGGGTCGGATACCTCCACGCGGACCACGTCGGGAGTGAGGCGAACGGTCAACTGGACCCGGGCCTCCGGTCCCAGGTTTCCGTGTCGGACGCTGTTGGTCACGAGCTCGCTCGTCAGCAGGTGGAGATCCCGGACCAGCTCCGGCGGCAGGACCGGCTCGACGTCGACGAGCGCCCGCCTGGCCAGCGGAACGGCGTCGGGCGTCGCATCGAGCTCGACCACGTACTCGCGTGAGCTCGTCACGACCCTCCGTTCCCGGCCGCGATCTCGCGTGCGTCGTCGACGAACTCCAGCCGCCTGCCGAGGTCTCAACAAGCTCGACCTGGAGCTCGCTCAAGGCATGACCCCTACCCTCGGCCGTGCACGGCTCCCGCCGCCGCACCGTCCTTGGTGCGCATCGTTCGGGGACGCGCCGCGCGTAGCGGCGGCCCGGGATGTCGGGCGCACGGGGGCAATGAGGGGAGTCTATCCCCCGGAGGACGGGGCCTCGGGCAGCCACTCGCCTCTCGCCCGGGCGGCGAGTGGCTGATCGCGATGGCGGAACGGTGACGCGTGCAACTCCGTCAGCGCCATCGGGCCCCACGACGCGGGCGCCGAACCACGGTCCTCCGCCCGCCGCTCCCTCCGGGCCTGCGGAGGAGGACAACCAGCAGGATGATGACGCCGATCGCGATGAGGACCCAGACCCACGGTTCCATGTCAGCTCCTTAGATTGGCCTTCGATGGGCGGCCCTTACCCGCGGCGAGCGACGGAGAAACGTTCGGCCGGTTTCGTCCCGGTCGGGGCTGGGTAGGTCGTCGGAGTCGGTTCGTCGCCTCGCTATCGCGTCGTTTGGCGGAGCGTGGCGCGACACGGACGCGACCCCTCGCCGGCGGTGATGAATACGGTGCCCCATCCCGCCGGCGGGGGGTCGACCCATCCCGGCCCGCCCGCAGCATTCGCACGTCGCTCGCGGGATCAGCCATCCGCCTTGGTCAATGCGGGATCAGCCCTCCGCCTTCGCCAGATAGGAGGCAAAGGCATCGATCGTGGCCGTATCCTGCGGGGAACGCTCCACGAAGGCGACGAGCTGGTCGGCCAGCTCGTTGAAGGTGATCTGCTCATCGCCTCCGCGGTCGCGCAGTTCGCCGATTCCGAACATCGGTGTCGTGCTGCTCACACTTCATCACTCCCTTTTGTCGTTCATCGATCACATCGCTCGACGCTTCGGATCGACGGTCAGCCGCCCGTCCGGAGCAGCCTGCATGCCGTGCGGAAGCCAGAACCGGTTTCCCGCTGAGGCGCGCGGCCAAACGTGCTAGTCGTCGCCCTCGCCGGCGTCATCCGCGCGCATGCCGCGAATCAGCGGGAGCGCGAACCAGAGGGAAGCGATGAGGATCGCGAGGGCGAGGCCGACGGCCACGGCGGTCGGCATGGAGAAGAGGACGTCCATGATCAGAAAGACGACGGAGGCGAGCCCCAGGCCCATCAACGCGATGCCGGCGATGGACAACCGGTTGCTGGTGGTCAGGATCTGCTCTTTGTCCCCCTCGCGAAATCGAAGCCGGTGGTAGGACGTCGGGGTCATGAAGAGCACGATCGCGCACGAGGTCGAGAGCAGGGCGACGACGAACGTGTCCTTCTGCAGGTTCGAGAGATCACCGAACCTATCCGTGAACGGCAACGTGAGCATGAACGCGAGCAACACCTGGACGCCCGGCAACGCGACCCGGAGCTCGTTCAGCAGCTCGATCAGCTCGCGGTCGAGCCGCTCCTTGCGGTCCTCGCCGTTCTTGCCCTCATCGTCGCTCACCGCGCCACGATACTCATTCCGGGCGTCATCCCGTGGCATCGTCCTCCGACACGGCCTCGCGCAGCTTCGCGAGCGACCGTGCCAGCAGCCGCGACACGTGCATCTGGGAGATGCCGACCTCCTCCGCGATCTGCGTCTGCGTCAGGCCGCGGAAGAATCGAAGATAGAGGATGCGCCGCTCACGCGTCGGCAGCTCCTTGATGGAGTCCGCGACGCTGGCCCAGCCCTCGAGGAGCTCGTAGGCCTCGTCCTCCTCACCTGGCTCCTGAACGCCGGATGCGCCGTCATCGGCCGGCGCGTCGAGCGAGACCGTCGAATAGGCGTTCGAGATCTCCATCGCCTCCAGGACCGACTCCTCGCTCAAGCCGGCGCTTCGGGCGATCTCGGCGACGGTGGGCGATCGCCCCAGGGTCTGTGACAGCTCCGCCATGACGCGGCTCACCTGCAGGCCAAGCTCCTGCAGGCCTCGCGGTACGCGCAGCGCCCACGTGGTGTCCCTGAAGTGGCGTTTGAGCTCGCCGACGATGGTCACCGAGGCGAAGGTCGAGAATTTCACCTCGCGAGAGGGGTCGAACCGATCGATGGCCTTGATCAGCCCGACGAAGGACACCTGGGACAGATCCTCGATCGACTCCCCTCGCCCGTGGAATCGCCGGGCGAGGTACTCCGCGAGCGGCCGGTATCGCAGGACGAGCTCGTCTCGCGCCGCCGTGTCGTCGGGCAGGCGAGAGAAGAGACGGAGCGATCCATCGTCGTCGAAACGAGACTCCGTGCCGCCGCCTTCGGAGCCTCGGTCGCCGGGAGCATGGGGCATCACGCCGCTCCCCCGGAACCGACCGCGCCCGCGTCGTCGAGGGGCTTCACGAGCCTGACGGATGCCGTGCCGTCCTCCCCGCCGAGGGAGACGTCGCCGACGAGCGTGGAGAGGATCGTCCACGCGAGCGATCCCTCGATCCCGGGAGGGGGCCACGCGCCGACCACCCGCTCGGTCCACAACCGAAGCTCCAACCCGCGCTCGTTCGTCTCCACGCGCATCGAGATGGAGCCGTCCCCGCCGGTCACGAGCATGATCTGGCCGACCGCCTCTTGCGCCGCAAGGCGCAGGTCGTCGATGGAGTCATACGTCAGACCGACGCGCGCCCCCACGCCCGCCACGATCGTGCGCAGCAGCTGCACGACGCCGGCATCGGCGGGGACGGTGACGGTCACGAGCCATCCGACGCTGTCCACGGAGCCGCCTATACTATCCCGCTGAAGGAGGCACCCATCGACCTCACAGTTGAGATCGGGTCCAAGGATCCGTGGACGATCGTCAGTGTCGCGGGAGAGATCGACCTGTTCACCGCGCCGAAGCTCCGCGAGCAGTTCCTCGCAGCCCTCGATGAGGGAACGGAGACCGATCGCCTCCTCGTCGACCTGACGCGCGTCTCGTTCATGGACTCGACGGGCCTCGGCGTCCTCATCGGGGCGCTGCGCCGGATGAACGAGCGCGACGGCCGGATGGCCCTGGTCTGCTCGGAGGGGCCCGTGCTCCGAGTGCTGGAGTTGACGCGGCTCAACGAGGTCTTCTCGATCTTCCCGTCGGTCGACGATGCCGCCTCCGGCGCCTGAGGCCGTCGGCGTCGCGCCGACGGCCGGCGAGCAGGATTTCCGTCTCCAACTTGCACCCGAGGCCTCACTCATCGTGACGGCGAGGCTGTTCGCGTCGGGCCTCGCTCGGCTCGCCGGCTGTGGCGAGGAGCGGGTGGAGGACGTCAAGCTCGCGGTGTCCGAGGCGTGCGCGTTTGCGCTGAGCGCCGGCGAGTTCACGGATTCGCTCACCGTCGACGTTCACAAGGACGCCCATCGACTCACGTTCGAGGTGGGACCGGCGCCGGATGCTCCCTCGGGCGGCGACGACGCGGCCGCGGCGGCACTGCCGCAGGGCCTGGATCTGGTCCGGCTCATCTTCGACGATGCGCGCGTGACCACGGGGAAGGGCGGGGCCCAGTCGGTCGTCTCATTCTCCGTGGCGCTCGACGAGGCACCGTCCGGGTAGCTCGACTCCGGATCCCCACACCCACGCCGTCCACGCTCGCCCTCGGACCGGTTCCTCGTCGCGGCGAATCGGACACCATCGTCTCCGCCTCGATCGGCGGAACCGTCGCGACGGGGTTCGCGCTCTGCCCACCCGGGAAGTTTGGCGGTAGGGCACGATGGGAAAAGCAGGCGTGACCCATTCGCCGTGCGGCGGATGGCGGAAGGAGGCACCGACATGGGTGAGAAGACGGACGATGCAAAGGGCCGCGTCAAGGAGGCCGCAGGCGACCTCACGGACGACGACCGGCTGAAGCGCGAGGGCAAGATGGATCAGGCCGGCGCGGAGGTCAAGGAGAAGACGAACGAGGCAGTCGACAAGGGCAAGGAAGCCTGGAAGAAGGTCGAGGAGAAGGTCGACGGGGATAACTGACCGGACCTTGGCCTGAACGAAGGAGGCACCGATGACCGACCACCTTCCCGAACACGTTCATACCGATGAGCCCGCCCGCGAGCCGAGCACGAGCTGGACCGGCTATGCCGCGGTCAAGTACGGGTTCATCTTCCTGATCGTCGTCGCGATCCTGTATTTCGCCGCGACGGTCGTGGTTCCTGCGATCACCGACTGAGTAGGTCCACGACGGGGTCCTCGGGCACGCGCTCGCGTGCCTCGGGGATCTCCGGACGCGGGAGGCGGTTCCCGATGGATGGCTCGAAGACGATTGCGTTGTTGCATCGGCTCGGCGGTGCCCGCGAGCCCGGGCCCTTCCCGGAGCCCGGTCCGCTCCCCGAGCCGGGGCCCGGCCCGGGGCCTCTTCCTGATCCGGCACCGGGACGCCCACCGCCCCAGCCCGACCCGGCGCCCCAACGCCCCCCCGATCCCGCACCGAATCCGCCCCGCCCGCCGGACCCCGTACCCGTGCCGCCCCCGCAGCCGGACCCGACGCCCTCCCCACCGCCCGAGCCCGAGCGGCCGCAACCGCTTCCTCCGCAACCGGACCCGAACCCGGCTCCGCAGGTCTGAGTCGCGGCCTCGAGGCCGGTCGCGGACGAGGGCACACGGGTGCGGGAGGCGGGGTAGCTGAGAGAAGGGTCACGTATGCCGACGACGAAGCAGGATCTCCCGGGAACGATTCAGCGGTCTCCCGCGAAAGCCCAACGAACCTACGCGAAGGCGCACGACAACGCCGTGGGGGAATACGGCGAGGGTGAGCGCGCACACAGGACCGCGCTCGCCGCCTTGAAGTACTCCTTCGAGAAGGTCGGCGATCACTGGGAGCCAAAGAGGGGGAAGGGCCCTTCGGACCCGCGAGCGGCCTCTCGTTCGAGGAACGGACGCACGAGCGGCAGGAGCTACGGCGGCGTGGACGTGTTCGGCCACTCGAAGAAGGAGCTCTACGAGCGCGCGAGGAAGCTCGGAGTGCAGGGGCGCTCGTCCATGTCGAAGGAGGAGCTCGCCGCCGCAATCGCGCGGAAACAGCGATGATGACGGGATCCGACCGGGTGCGACGATGGCGATGCTAGTCCGAGCGTCCCTCGACTCCGCCGCCCTCGCGCGTGGAACCCTGCGTCCGGTCGAGCGGCTCCTCGACCACAAGGGCATCGGCATCCTCGCGCCCCTTCGGAGCGGCGTTCGATCACGGGATCGGCGGCGCTTGACGACAGCTCCCGGCCGGGACGGGGAGGCTCGAGGCCCGAGATGCCGCCGATGAAGGCCCCCACTCCACCCATGAAGATCGCACCGGCCACCACCGAGCCCCAGATCGCTCGGGCGCCCTCGAATGCGATCGAACCGATCAGCCACCCGATGAGCGCTCCTGCGACGATGCCCACGACCGCGCCGAGCCACAGATGGCGCCCGGCTCGCCGGCCCACGTCCTCGCCGTTGCCCGGAGCACCGCTCATCGGGACGTCGTTCCGCCGACCATCGTGTGCACCATGAACTCCCCTCCGCTTGGTCGGTCATGGTCGTACCCGCGAGGAGGCGGCCCTAACCGCGGCCGGAGCCAGAGCCGGCGGCCCGCGTGATCCGCGTCGGCACGAGCGGATGGCAATACGCCGACTGGCGCGAGCGATTCTATCCGCGCGACGTCCCTCAACGGGAGTGGCTTGCCTTCTATGCACGGCGGTTCGCGACGACGGAGGTGAACAACTCCTTCTACCGACTCCCCGCGGAGGGGGTCTTCGCACGGTGGCGAGGTGTGACGCCGCCCGGGTTCGTGATGGCCGTGAAGGCGAGCCGGTTCCTCACGCACATGAGACGGTTGCGCGAGCCCGAGGAACCGGTGCAGCGCCTGTGGAGTCGGGTGACAGAGCTCGGCGACAGGCTGGGGCCGGTCCTCTTTCAGCTGCCGCCGCGGTTCCCCGCCGACGCGGGGCGGCTTTCGGCGCTGCTCGACACGCTGCCCGCACCGATGCGTCCGGCGTTCGAGTTCCGCGATCCCTCCTGGCACACGGCCTCGATCTTCGACCTGCTCTCGCGCAGGGACGCCCCAGTGGTCTGGGCCGATCGTCCGGGAGCCAGGATCAGGCTGCCCTTAACGGCGAGCTGGAGCTACCTGCGTTTCCATCAGGGACGCACGACGGCGCCCGGATACACGCGGGAGAAGCTGCGACGGTGGGCCGAGCGAATCGCCGCGCTGCCGGTGGAGGACACGTACGTCTATTTCAACAACGATCCTGGCGGGGCGGCGGTCCAAGATGCCCGCACGCTCATCGAGCTCCTGCGAGAGCGAGGCGCGCCGGTCGCCCCGACCCCTTCGTCCGCGCCGGCCTGAGCCGCGCCGATGGACGTCGGCTCCGCCTGACCCATTACGACATGCGGGGCTGGCGAGCGGCTTCAGCCATGGCCGGCCGAGATAAGGAGCAGGCCCCCGGCGAACGCCCGGGGGCCTGTCCTTGCGGGTCGGTCAAGGGGGAGACCGAAATCATTTGGGGTCGGGGTCGGGCTGGGGCCCCGCCCACAGGACCACGCGGTCCGCGGCCTGGTGGCCGGGCGGGCGATCGAACCGCGTCACCGCTCTCCTCGCATCCCGCCCGCGAGGCTGTCGACGGCCCGCGAGGCTGTCGATCCGGTTACCCGGCCGGGAGCGCCACCAAACGCCTCGTCATGATGCCGGCCGATTCAGCGGCCGGGACGCGAGTGGCGCTCGTCTCGTCGCGACACATCAATCCCTGGCGTCCGTGCAGGTAGAGATGCCGAGACGGGGTGTACGTGGGCCATCGCTGGGTAAGCACGGCTTGAGGAAGGCCCTCGGAAAGGAGTTTCCCCATGCGATCCACGACACGCACGTATCGCAATGGTGCGGAGGGGCGACGTGCATCGAGGTATGACGAGGATCGGCGGCGCAGTGGACCCCAGCTCGTTCGCTGGGGCGCGGTGTTCGCGGGAGCCGTCCTCGCTCTCGGCCTGCTCGTCCTGCTGGCGATCCTGTGGTTCGCGCTCGCCTTCGGGTCAGAGATCTCGGGCGTTCGAGACAATCTGCAGTGGTACCTGGGGATCTCGTCGATCTTCTGCCTGTTGATCGGCGGCATTTCTCGCCGGCTGGCTCTCGGGGGTTCGAGGCTGGGGGGCGGGGACCATCAACGGATTGACGATGTGGGCCCTGCTGCTCATCGCGACGTTCTCCGTCGGCGTCCCGTCCGTCCTGAACGTCTTCAGCCTCGGCACGCTCGGAGCCGCCGTGGGTGAGCCCGGCGGCGGCCTCATCGCGCCGGCGGTGGACAGCGCGCTTTGGGCCTCGTTCTGGTCCATCCTCGCCGCGTTCTTCACCGCGGGCATCGGTGGAGCCATCGGCGGCTCGTTCGCGCGCAACAGCGAGGGCTACGAGCCCGTGCGCGAGTCCGAGACCGAGGAGTATTACGCGGAGGAGGAAGACGTCACCGAGCCGCCGACGGGTCGCCACCGAGCGTCGTAGAGGTCGAACCCTCGGCACACGATCCGCGAAAGGAACGGCCGGGCTCACGGGCCCGGCCGCTCGCTTGTGTCTGGTCTGTTTCCGTGGGTTGGACGTCAGCCCGTCGCGGCCCGCTGGCCGGGGGCGACGCCCTCGTGGAGCTGCTCGAGCAGCTTGGCGCAGAACGCGGGGAGATCGCGAGGCCTCCTGCTCGTGACGACCTTCTCCTCGACATGCACTTCCTCGTCGACCCACATGCCCCCCGCGTTCTTGATGTCGGTGCGAAGGCTCGGGTACGACGTCAGCGTCCGCCCGCGCACGATGTCCGCCTCGACCAGCATCCACGGCCCGTGACAGATGGCCGCGATCGGCTTGCCGGCCTGGAAGAACGACCGGACGAAGGCGACGGCGATCTCGTTCATGCGGAGCTTGTCGGGGTTGGCGACCCCGCCGGGAAGGACGAGGGCGTCGAATTCCTGCTCGTCCGCCCGTTCCACCGTCCGGGAGACACGGAACGTCTCCGCCTTGTCCATGCCGTTGACGCCCTGAATCTCATCGCCGTGGATGGAGATGAGCTCCGCCGTCCCCCCGGCCTCGTCCACGGCGGACCACGGTTCCACCAGCTCCACCTGCTCCACGCCGTCGGTCGCGAGGAACGCGACACGCTTTCCGCTGAGATGATCGGACATGACCGGCTCCTTTCCCCTAGCGCCCGCTCGGCCCAAACCCAATGGGCCGCTCCCTGCGAGTTGCCCATCGCCTCTGCCGAGGAAACTCCCGTGGCTCGAGGACATCGGACTTCGGTACCGTCGACCCAGGTCGAACAGGGGAGAGTCGATGGACGTGGAGAGGAATGAGAAGCGGTGCCCCGTGTGCGGGAGAGGAGAGCTCGTCGACATCCTCTATACGGGTGGATCCCCGCGAGAGGAACCCAAGCAGGGATCGGACACACGGCAGATCGAGACCTACAGCTGCGGGCACGAGCGGATCGGGGCTCGGTTGGACGAGGCGGCCTCGCCAGAGAGTGACCTCGAGGTTGAGCACCGCACCGCCGAGGAGACGGTCGACACACCGGAGCAGGGGCCAGATCTCAAGCCGGGAACCGAGTAGCAGCCGTCGAGCGAGCGATCGACCCACGCCCGGACGCCTCCGTGGGGGATCCGCCTATCGATTCTCCCACGCTCGCGCGTCGCTCGCGTTTGTCGCCCGGAGCCACAGGGAAACACGCACGGGACACCACCCGAGGACACAACCCAGGAGAGAGGACGCCGCGATGAACATCGGCAGGATCGTGCGGGAGGTCGAGGCCAAGCCGTTGGAGCAACCCGATGTCGCGCCGCTCGAGCCGGAGATCCCCACGCCGGCGGACGAGCCGGAGCACGAGACGTCCGGGACGGCGTAGGACGTGCTTCGAAGCCCCATGGGATCGAGCCGGGTCGAGGGACTCCGAGGGTATCGGTGGTG
Organism: uncultured Actinomycetes bacterium; assembly: GCA_963728285.1. Classification (GTDB taxonomy): domain Bacteria; phylum Actinomycetota; class UBA4738; order UBA4738; family HRBIN12; genus CAVSJR01. Next base: position 151,872 of record CAVSJR010000001.1, read on the forward strand.
GCGCATCGGGCTCGGCGGATGGTTGCTGTCGCCGTGGCGCGAGGCGAAACCGTGGAGCGCCGAGCGGAACCGGGCGAAATGCCTGGCCACACGACGCCTCTTTGGATGGAACGACGCCGGGCCGCATACGAACGGAATCCCGGATGAACGTTGCCAGTGCGGCTTCTACGGCCTTCACGAGTATCCGGTCCGCCACGATGGCCCCGTCCGCTTCGTCTGGGAGCTGGATACCGACTTCTCCGGATCCGGCGGATTGGTGCTCGGGATCGCGGAGGCGAGCGGCCGCGTGCTGATCGGCACGCAGGGTTGGCGGGCCGAGTACGCGAGTGCCTCCGCTCTGTTCGTCTCGAACTGGGCGTTCCCGAATCCGGAGGTGGAGGCCGTGAGCCTGCGCTACGACGTCCCCGTCTATCGCGACTTCGAGGCGATGACCGCCGAGTGGGGCCCCGATGAGGAGGTCCACGGGTTGCGCGTTGCCGGCTGATTCGTGCCGGTTCCATCAGTGCGTGCCGGCGGATGCGGCGTCGGGCACCATCCGATCCTCCCGAAACCGCGACGGCGCGAACGGTGCGATGAGGTTCGGGGTCCGGCCGGCGGCGATGAGCTCCGCCATCGTCACCCCGAAGATGGGCGATCCCTTGAATCCCCACGTGCCCATCCCGGCGGCCAGGTACAACGCATCGACGTCCGTGAGGCCGAGGATCGGTGACGAGTCCGGCGTCATGTCGCACAATCCCGCCCACTGACGCATCGCCTGCGCCTTCGCCATGAAGGGAAGGATCTGTATGGATCGCTTCGCGGTCTCGGCGAGGAAGTCGAACGTCGAACGGGTGGAGTAGGTGTTGTACGGCAGGATCTCCGCCCCAACGAGTAGCTCACCCCGGGGCGTCTGGGAGATGTAGACGTAGAGATCCATCGACGAGACCAGGCCGTCGAGCACGTGCGAGTAGGGCTCCGTCACGAACGCCTGCAACGGGTGCGTGCTGATTGGCAAGGACAATCCGGCCATCGCCGCCACGTGGCTCGAGTGCCCCGCCACGGCGCTGACGACCGACCCGGCCGACACCGGCCCCGCCGCCGTCACAACGCCTCGGCACCGGCCCCCCTCGACATCGATGCCGGTGATCTCGACGCCCTCGTGGATATGGACGCCCAGGCGCTGCGCCGCGGCCGCGTACGCCCACACGACCGAATCGTGCCGAGCGAACGACCCGGGGGGGTGATAGGAGGCGCCGACCACCGGGAGCTCACCGCCGCCCGAGAGATCGACCAGCGGACATCGCTCGAGCACTTCGTCGGGAGTGAGGATCAGGGTCTCGACGCCGTACGCGGCGTTCAGCAGCGACTTGTCGCGCTCGGTGTCGAGGGCGTCCCAGCTGTGGACGAGATCGAGCTCCCCCTGCGTGCTGAACTGGATGTTGAAGTCAAGCTCCTGCGACAGCGTCCGCCAGATCCCGAGGCTCGCCTTGTAGAGCGGGACCGTCTCCGGCGTGTTGTAGTTGGCGCGGAGCACCTGCGTGTTTCTGCCCGACGCCCCGGACCCGATGTAGGCGCGCTCGAAGACGGCGATGTCGCGCACGCCGTGCCGCGCCGCCAGGTTGTAGGCGATCGCGAGGCCGTTCACGCCGCCCCCGATGATCACGACGTCGTAGCTTGGGGCGATGTCGGTCCTTCGGAGGAAGGTCCGCCTGCGGAACAGCCCGCTCATCCGCCATCCACCTCACCGAGCGTGGTCCACGGGGCCGGCCCGCGCTCCCTCCGTCCCGCCGAGCGCCCGGCACGCTTCGAGGAGCCGCTCGTGCAGGTAGTCGCGCAACATCGCCCCGACGAGCAGATGCAGCCGCCCCGGGAACGACACGATCCGCACGGGCACGCTGCGCGACGTCGCCGGCCGTGTAGGTCCGGTCGGTCGGATCGACGGCCGAGAGACGGCGAAACGCGTCGTTTGCTCCGCTCCCCACCAGCGTCCAGACGGCCCACCCGTCGCTCGCGTCCAGCGCCACGGCGTGCGCGTCGCCCCCGGCGATCCGGCTGCGGGCGGCCTCGACCAGATCCTCCGCCACGCCGGATTGGCCGATCAGCATGACCTCGTCCGGGGCAACGCGGCAACAGACGACTCCCTCCGATGGCGCGACGAGGGGATCGAGGGCCTCCGGCGCAGCGAAGCACGAGATGATGCTTGCGTCGGTGGCGAGCAGCTCAAGCACGGAGTCGATCGCCTTCGGGATCGTAGAAGGGCGTAGGCGTGACCCGGGCCGTGCCGGCTCCGCACCGGAGCTCGGACGGGAAGCTCCCGTCGACCGCGCGGATCCACCCGAGGCCGATGGGACGTCGGAGCACCCCGGACTCGGCGCACGACGTGACCCGGCCGACGACTCGATCGCCGACGGACAACGGCGCCCCTCGCTGCGGCCGCCCGTCGAACGAGAGGCCCACCAGCTTCCGCTCGAGCGGGCGCTCTCCCATGCGTTCCAGCGCGAGGCGGCCGATGAAGAACGGCTTGTCCATCTCGACCGCGAAGCCAAGCCCGAGCTTGCCCGGATGGTCGTCGGGAAGCGAGTCCTGGCCGAGGAAGATGTGCCCCTTCTCGAGTCGCAGGACGTCGAGCGCATCCAGGCCGTGCGGACGGATGCCGAGATCCGCGCCCGCCGCCATGAGCGCGGCCCACAGCGCGGCGCCGTGCGACCGCGCGTGGTGCAGCTCGAACGCCAGCTCCCCCACGAACCCCACCCGAAGCGCCCTGCAGTCGATCCCCGCGACCGAGATCTCGCGGTGGCCCATGTACGGAAACGCCTCCCGGTCCACGGCGTCGGCCGTGAGCCTCGACAGCAGCTCGCGGGCCCGTGGGCCGGCGACGAGGATCGCGCCGAGCATCGCGGTCTGATCGACGACGTGGGCCCGAAGGTTCCAGAGGTCGGCCCAGTTCCGCAGCCATGCCTCCATCGCGTCCGCGCCTCCGGACGTCGACGTGACGTAGTAGCGCCCTCCCTCGAGGGCGCACACGAGCCCGTCGTCCATGACGTAGCCGGCCTCGCCGAGGGCGAGCATGTAGCGCGAACGGCCCGGCGGCAAGGTCGCGGATGCGGCACGGATAGACGCGGTCGACGAGCGCGGAGGCATCCGGCCCGGCAACGAGGAACTTCCCGAGCGTGCCGACGTCCATGAGTCCGACCCGTTCGCGAACGGCCCGGTATTCGTCGGCCGGGTCGCCGTAGTTGTACGGCCGCTTCCAGCTCCCGGACCAGTCCAAATGCGCATCGAGGTCGACGTGGACCTGATGCAACGACGTCCGCTTCTCGATGACCTCGTGGACGCCGCCCGCCAGGTCCTCGAGGCGGACGGGACGGACGGGGGGCCGCGCGGTCGTCCGAGCCCCGGCCGGCGGCGAATCCGACCTCTCGCCGGCGAATCGCGCCAGGTGTCTGCCGCACATCGCCCCCTGGCACGGCCCCATCGTCGCGGTGGTGTATCGCTTCAGGATCTCCGACGACCGCCATCCCTCTCCCCACGCCCGTTCCAGATCGGCGACGCTCACGTCCTCGCACAAGCAGACGACGCCCGCCCGTCCCATGACACCGGGCCGGCCGTCGCGTTCGCCGCTCGGGACCGCGGCGTCGGGGGACCGCCATCCGATCCGGATCCGCCGCCGGCGAGACGTCCGCTCCGCACCGCCTCCTCGAGGGAACACCCGGGGAGCACGACCTCGCCGGCGCCCGAGACGGGGAGGTCGTGCCCCATGCGAAGGAGTCCGTCGCGGGGAGCGAATCCCAGCGAGAGCACGAGCGCGTCACACTCGATGCGCCGTTCGCGGCCGCCCGCCTCGACGCGGACCGCGCGAACGTGCCGCGTGCCGTCGGCGCCCGTCACACGGCCGCCCCGGATGATCGTCGCGACGTGGTCCGGAACGCGTCCCGCCAGCTCGTCGGGCACGACCGCGGCGACGACCTCGACCCCGGCATCGGCGAGCGTCCGCATGTGATCGACGCCCTCGGACGTGCTGGCCGGCGACGACCGCCCGGCTGCCCGGACGAACGCGGTGCACGGCCGCGAGACGCACCGCGCCGCGGCCCAGCCAGACGCCGGGAAGATCGTTGCCCGGGAAGACCCCGTGTGATTCGACGGCGCCGGTCGCCACGATGATCCGGCCCGGGTCCACGCGGAGGAGCGTCTTGTCGCCCACGAGGGGTACGAGCGGACCCTCGTAGATGCCGAGCGCCGTGTGTCGCTCGAGGATCGTCACGGACCGCCGCTCCAGATCGCCGGCGAGACGGCGGAGGCGGTCGAGCACGGGTCCCGGGGGGATCCTCTCCCCCAGGCGTCCCTCGTCGCACACGATCACCGCATCGCCCCGCTCCGACGCCTCCATCGCGGCCGCGAGCCCGGCCACGCCGCCGCCGATCACCAGCACATCCGTCCGCATGGAGGTCGTTGCCGCCAACGCGGGCGGGCGCCCGACCGGCAGTCTCCCCACGCCGGTCGCCCGACGGATCAATCGCTCCGCGATGGGCCAGGCGAACCGCGGCCGAACGAAGGTCTTGTAGTAGAAACCGACGGGCATCAACGCGTGCGCGTGGTCGGCGACCGCAAGGAGGTCCATCTCCGCGGACGGCCAGCCGGATTCCCGCCGAACGCGCTGACCCTCCCCCGCGTCCGCGGTGCACGCGCGGATCCCCGGCTCTCCGTCGACGTTCAGGATGCAGTTCGGGCAATCGCCGGTCAGGCAGTAGAGCCCTCGTCGCCGGTGATACTTCAGCGACCGGGTGAAGGTCCTCACGCCCGCTCGGTACAGGGCCGAGGCGACGGTGTCGCCGAGCTCGATCTGGATGCGGCGACCCTCGAAGTCGAACGAGCCCATGGCCGAGATCAGTCGATCCGATTCGTGACCGTGTCGCGCCGCAGGGTCAGCCATCGCCGGCATCCGTAGGCGTGAAACCAGCGCTCCCGTTGAGGTGCCGGGCGCGTTCTCACGCAGGTAGACGCGACGAAAGTCCGCTTCCCGGTCGCCAGCAGCGTCGAGGGATCGAAGCTCCCCTCCGAACGTGTACTCCGTGTAGGGACGGAGCCCGCAGTTCGGACACGGAATCTTGAGGCCCACCGGACCACCCCCCTCGACGGATCCGCAGCGAGGATGCGAACGGCTCCGTCGGTTCGGCTCGTGCGCCGCGCCAGGATACAGCCGGCCGTTCCGGCGCCACATCGCAGCGCTGTGACCGACGGTCGAGGCTTCGGAGCCCGACCGAGGCGCGTTCGGGAGCCGGGGTCGCCGCTCGATCTCGCGTCACGCCGTCGAACTAGCGCGCCGCGATTCGCGGGGAATACAATTCGGGTGTCGTATCCCCGAAGCGAAAGCGGGTTCGCGCGTGAGGAGCACCTCCCTCGCCCGAAGGATCGGCCCGCTCGTTGCCTCGGCAGCCGTCCTCGCATCGATGCTCGTCCCTCCGGCACGAGCGGCGACCGTCGACACGCCGATGCGGCCGATCGCTGCGGTTCGCGGCCCTCCGGCCGTTCCCTCGCTTCCTCCCGAGCTCCTCGCAGCCACACATCACGCGGACGGGATCGTCGCGCGGCGAGGCGAAGGCTTGATGGTGGAACGGATCTCGGTTCCGGCTGCACTCGGCCCCTCCGACGCCGCCATCCCACCGACGGTCTGGAGGGTGACGCTGGAAGGGCCCGTTCCCTCCCCGCGCCCTGCGCTACGTGATCTACGCCGACGCACGGCCCGTCGGATACGGCTGGCCGACGTTTGGCGAACGTGGGCTGACCACGATCACCGCCGACTCCTCGGTCCTGACCGGGCTCATCTCCGCCAGATACGAAGGTCGTGTGGTCGCCCTCACGGGTGCCGTCGCCGCGAAGCGCGAACCGGCGTCGCCGCCGTTACGTTCCGAGCCGATCGACGACCCGGCTCGCGGAGGTCCGTACACGGTGGCTCGGGCCGTCTACGACCTCGGCGATGAGGCGTTTCGGCCGACGGACCTCCACGGGAAGGTGGAGCTGACCGCGGACGTCCACTATCCGAGGGGGCTGCCCGACGGGCCGTATCCGCTCGTCCTGTTCCTGCACGGCAACCACAGCGCCTGCTACCGCCGCGACTCGAGCGGCTACGAATGGCCCTGTCCCGACGGATGGCAGCCGCTGCCGAACTATGAGGGCTACGACTACGTCGCGCGCAGACTCGCCGCCTTCGGTTTCGTCGTCGTCTCGGTGAGCGGCAACGGCGTGAACGTGCTCGGCAATCGCGTCGCCGACACCGGCATGCGCCAACGCGGGGAGCTGCTCGAGCGGCACCTCGACCTCTGGCGTCGATGGTCGACGACGGACACCGGCCCCTTCGGCTCGCGGTTCGTCGGCCAGGTGGATCTCTCTCGGATCGGCACGATGGGACACTCGCGCGGAGGCGAGGGCGCCGTCTGGCAGGTCCTCGTGGACCGTGAGCGCGCGAATCCGTACGGCATCGACGCGGTCCTCCCGCTGGCGCCCGTCGACTTCACCAGGGCGACGATCAACCATGTGCCGCTCGCCGTGGTCCTCCCCTACTGCGACGGAGACGTCTCCGACCTGCAGGGGGTGCACTTCTTCGACGATGCCCGATATCAGGTCCCCGGAGACCTCTCGCCGAAACACACCGTCACGGTCATGGGCGCGAACCACAACTTCTTCAATACCGTCTGGTCTCCGTCCAGCGGCTATCCCGGGTCGTTCGATGACGGCGACTCGAGCTGTCCGGACCGATTGAGCGAGATGGAGCAGCGCAGCGTCGGGGCGACCTACATCGTTGGATTCTTCCGGCGGTATCTCGCCGACGAGAGATCGATCGATCCGATGTGGACGGGCGCCGCGAGGCCGCGATCGGTCTCGCCGGCGGGGACGCTCGTGAGCTATCTGGCGCCCGATCGGCCGTCCCGGCGACTGGACCTGGACCGGTTCACCGACGAGACGAGCATCCTGCAGAATGCACTCGGCGGCGAGGTAACGCGGGCCGGGATGTCCCGGTATCTCTGGTGCGCCGACACGTTCTCGGATCGATGCGTCCCGGACCCGTTCGCCTACGCCGACGTCCACGTCCCGGCGCTGGGACAGGGAGTGCTCGGATGGGACGACCCGCACGCCGTCGTGCGGTTCGCCCTGCCGCCCGGTTATCGAAACGTCCGACGGTTCGACGCCTTCCAATTCCGAGCCGCCGTCAATCCGGGCTACCCCGTGAACCAGGGCATCCCCCTCCAAGACCTCGATGTCGTGCTCGTCGACGGCGAGGGTGATCGCGCGGCCGTGGCGGCCTCCGACGTCGGAAACCAGGCGCTCGCGTATCCGGCGGGCATCAGGCGCTACGTGGGCCACTTCATCCTCAACCAGGTGCGGTTCCCCCTCGACGACTTCCGGGGGGTGGACCTGCGGGATGTGCGGGCCGTTCACCTTCGCTTCGATCGAACCGAGGCCGGCGTCATCGACGTCGCCGACGCAGCGTTCTCCAGCGGAGCCAGATCGAACGTGTGACCGCGGGGCCGGCGCCCGCGCGCGCCTCCGAGCAGGCCTCAGCGCATCAGCTCCATCAGCAACTCGTCCCACGCCGAGAGATAGGCGTCGACGTCCTCCGCCGTTGCCGGCACCGAGACGACGGGTCCCGCGCCGACGATCGCCTCCCAGACGCCACGGTTCGCGAGCCAGATCCTGATGAGGCGAGTGAGGAGATCATCCGCGCACGCCCGCGCCTCCTCTGCGGTCCGGACGGGCTGGGCGCGAAACGTGTACCCGGCACGGGGGCCGAGATGATGAATGTGCCAGGGGAGCCCGGCACGCTCGACCCCCTCGCGCATTCCCGACGCCAACCGATCGCCGAGCTCCTGGGTCGTCGCGTACGCCTGCGGCGTCAAGATCTCCAGCATGACGGCTCGCGCGGCGGCCATGGACAGCGCGTTCGCGAAGAGCGTGCCGCCCGTCGCGACGAGGTCCGATCGCTCGCCGTCCGGCCCCTTCACCTGCGTGAGCACGTCCGCGACCGGCTCGGTCATGCCGTACGCCCCGAACGGCACGCCGCCGGCGATCGACTTCCCCGACGTCACGACGTCGGGATCGAGCCCCCACATCGCGGTCAATCCACCCGGCCCGACGACCTGCGTGTGGGTCTCGTCGAGGGCGAGGAGCGTCCCCGCCTCCCTCGTCAGGGCTCGAAGCGACTCGTGAAATCCGGGCTCGGGAAGGATCAGCCCGTGATTGTTCGTGAGCGCCGGCTCGGTCAGGACGATCGCCACATCGCGATCCTGGAGCGCCCGGGAAAGCGCGTCCGCGTCGTTGAACGGCACGAGGCGTGTGCGGCCGGAGGCCTCCGACGGCAGCCCGCGTTCCTCGGGAACCACCGTCCCGTCCCCGCCGAGCCGGACCAACGCCTCGTCGAAATGTCCGTGATACTTCCCGTCGAACATCAGCACCTTCTGCCGGCCGGTCGCGACACGGGCGACGCGGATCGCCTCGGTGTTCGCCTGCGAAGCGGACAGCGTGTATTGCCATTTTGGGAGGCCGTAGCGGCGCCGGAGCTCTTCCGAGACCACGAGGGCGTCCTCGGTCGGAAGCAGGAATTGGTTGCCCGTCGAAACGCGCTCCGACACCGCTCGGACGAGCGGCTCGGGCGCGTACCCACAGAACATCGACATGTCGGCGATGTTGAAGTCGCTGTATGTGTGCCCGTCGACGTCGGTGAAGCGCGCGCCGCGGCCCTGCGCCACCCACATCGGGATGTGGTGATAGCTGCCGCGGAGCCAGGCCATGGGCAGGCCGTTGGGCATGAGCTCGAGCCCGCGGTCCCGAAGCGCGGCAGAACGCGGGTGCTCGGCGGCGAAGCGGGCGTCCTCCCGGGCCTTCAGCTCCCGAACCAGCGCGTGGTCGACGGTCGGCGCCGCGGGCTGGGTCGTGGCCATCGAGCGAGTCTAGACGCCCGCCCTCGACGGGCCGTCGCGCCGGCTTCGACCGGAGGCGCAGGCGACGATAGGGTTGCCTGCGTGACTCACAGATTGCTCCTCGACGTCTCGAGCATGATGTACCGGGCGTTCTTCGCGTTCGGCGACGGCGTCGTCGACCCCGACGGGCAGTCGGTCGGGGCGGTGCACGGGTATCTCGGCATGGTGACGCGCCTCACCGCGACCCGCCGGCCCGGACGAGGTGATCCACGTCTACGATCACGAGTGGCGACCGGTCGCGCGGACGGACCTCTACGCGGCGTACAAGCGCACACGGCCCGAGGAGCCGTCGGACCTGACGCGGCAATTCGAGCTCCTTCGACGAGTGCTCGACCTGACGGGGATGCTGCAGGCGCAGACCGAGGGGTGGGAGGCGGAGGATGCGATCGGGGCGTTTTGCGTGGAGGCGCGAGAGACCGACCGCCTCGAGATCGTCTCGGGTGATCGCGACCTGATCCAGCTCGTGCGCGACCCCGTGGTGAAGCTCCTGTTCACCATCCGGGGCGTCTCCGAGCTGCTCGAGCTCGACGAGGGCACGGTGCTCGAGCGCTACGGCGTTCCGGCGGCGCGCTACGCCGACTTCGCGATCCTGCGCGGCGATCCGTCGGACGAGCTGCCGGGAGTGCCGGGCGTCGGCGAGAAGACGGCCAGGGCGCTCATCCTCGCGTACGACTCGCTCGAGGATCTGCTCGCGGACGCCGCCTCCGAATCGCCGATGGCGGGCCCGCTTCGAGGGAAGCCGGCACTGCGCGCGCGCCTCAGGGACGCCGCCGACTACGTGGGGGTCATGCAGCGTTTGGTTCCGGTGAACGCGGTCGCTCCCCTCAGCGTGTGGGCGGGGACGCGGGACGACGCGGCCCTCGGCGAGCTCGCGGAGGAGACCAACCTCAAGGGCGCCGTCCAGCGGCTGGTGGCATCCCTCGATAGCGCCGGAGCGGCCTGAGGCGGTACCCTCGAAGGGACATTGACCCCGGTCGCCGCCGACCATCGGCTCCGACCCGGCGAATGAACTCGCCCAGAAGGAGATCCGCATGCCGTCGTTTCGCCGCGCCTCGCGCGTGACCGCCTCAGCCGCCGTCGCCGTGCTGCTCATGCTCGCCTTCACGCCGGCCGCCCACGCCCGGCAGGCCGGCCGTGGGAAGCCCTGCATCCGGCACGAGCACTCCTCGCCGGACGGCGCCCGGAGCCCCCTACATCCACGACGCCGCGGAGGCGCCCGCGCGCGACCCGCTCTCTCGCTGGCTGCGCCTGCATCCTCGGGCCGCGGCGCCGGCCACGGTCGAGGGAGGGAGCGTCACGATCCCCGTGGCCTTTCACGTCATCAACAGCGGAGCGCTCCCTCGCCGAGGGCAACGTGCCCGGCTCGCAGATCCGCGCACAGATCGACGTGTTGAATGCCTCGTACGGCGGGCAGCACGGGCGGCGCCGCGACGTCGTTCCGGTTCAGCCTGGCGTCGATCGATCGCACGACGAATTCACGATGGTTCAACCTCCGCAGGGACAGCAGGAACGAGCGAGCGATGAAGGAAAAGCTCCGTGTGGGGGGCGCCCGCACGCTGAACATCTACACGGCCGACCTCGCGAGGAAGCTCCTCGGGTGGGCGACGTTCCCGTGGGAGTACCGGCGTGACCCGGTCGGCGACGGCGTCGCCATCCTCTTCTCCTCCCTGCCCGGGCGGCGCGGCCGCGCCGTACAACCAGGGCGACACGACGACGCACGAGGTCGGACACTGGCTCGGGCTCCTCCACACGTTCGAGGGAGGCTGCACCAAGCCGGGGGATCACGTCGGCGACACGCCGGCCGAGGCGTCCCCCGCCTACCGGTGTCCGGTCGGGCGCGACACCTGCTCGTCGGCGGGCCGCGATCCGGTCACGAACTTCATGGACTACAGCGACGACGCCTGCATGTTCGCCTTCACGCGCGGCCAGGGATCCCGGATGTCGAAGGCCTGGTCCGCCTACCGCGCCTGACGAGGCTCCCTAGAGCGCCTGCGCCGGCTCGGTCTGGCCGTATAGGCCCTCGAGCAACTCGTATGCGCGGGCGTCCAGCTTCAGCGCACCGGCTCGAGCCTTCGCCATCTCCTCCGGGCTCAGGTGCTCGTAGTCGACCAGGAACAGCACCTCCCGCTCCTTCTCGTTCTTCCCACGCCAACCGACCCGGACGTTGCCCACGCCGGACGCGTAGTACTTGAGCTGGAAGGAGCCGGGCTTGGCCAGCTCGAACTCCTCGGTGACGAGGACGTTCTTGTAGCAGTCGACGGGGACACAGGTCCTCTGGTCGGTTTGATACACCCGCGCTCGATCGGCCCAGTTGATCGGAGGAGGCGCGTATCCCTGGGCGTAGTCGGGCGTCCCCGACTGCGGCTCGGCCATCATGGCGATGCCCGCCGTCGCGCCATCGAGGCCGGCGAGCCACGCGGGCGTCTTCACGATCTTGCCCTTGTCGTACTCCTCTGGGTATTCACCCAGATGCCACACGTTGCCGTCATCGTCCTGGGCGAAGAAGGCGATCTCCGCCTCCTCGAGCTCGCCCTCCGTGTAATCCCTCTCCCATACGACGGTCGTGCGCACACCGGCGATCACCTTCGTGAGGTCGGTGACGATGGCGTCGACGGCATGGCTGATGCGCTCGCCCTCGTCGATGGAGGATCCCTTGAAGAAGAACCGCGTTCCGGGGGTCAGTGGAAGCCACTGGTTCGGCTCGTGCGCCGCGTCGCTGAAGTTTCCGGCGTTGAAGTCCTCCGCGCTGATCGCGCGGGGCTCGGCCACAACGTCCGTCCTGGTCGGGCGAGGCTCCGCCTCGGCCTCGCGTGCCGGCTTGCCGGTGCAGGCCGAGGCCGACAGCGCGACCAGCAGCGCCCCGACGACCCATGGGATGCGGACGAGCCCAATGGCCTGCCGTCCGCGGCTCCAGCTCATCACGCAGTCTCGGGGGTCAGCGGAAGGTGCCGACGCTTTCCGAAGGACAGGTAGAGCGATGGCACGACGAACAGGTTGAGCAGGGTGGCCGTGATGAGCCCGCCGAGGATCACCCATGCCATCGGGTACTCGATCTCCTGGCCGGGGATCTCGCCGGCGATCAGCAGCGGCACGAGGGCCAGTCCGGTCGTCAGAACGGTCATCATGATCGGCACGACCCGCTCGCGGGCACCGCGCAAGACCAGCTCCGGCCCGAACGGGACACCCTCGAACCGTTCGAGATGCTGGTAGTGGCTGATCAGCATGATCCCGTTGCGCGCAACGATCCCGAGCACGGTGAAGAAGCCGACGAGCGACCCGAGCGAGATGACCCCGCCGGTGAGGTAGGCCGCCAGGACGCCGCCGATCAGGGCGATCGGCAGGGTCAGGAACGAGAGCGTGGCCAGGCGCCAGCTGCCGAACGACGCCTGCAGCAGCAGGAGGATGCCGATGGCCGCGGCGATCGCGCCGATGTTGAGCCGGCCCGACGCCTCCTGTCGCTCCGTGTACTCGCCGAGGAACTCGGCGTGGTACTCGGCCGGCCAGTCGTAGTCCTCGAGGCGATCCTCGAGCGTCGGCGACGATCGAGCCCAGGTCCCGGGTGCCGTCGATGTTGGCGCCGACGTCGAGGCTCCTGAACAGGTTGTCGTGATAGATGACGTTCGGGACGGGCTCGATCGTCACGTCCGCCACGTCCTTCAGCCGCACGTACTCGCCGCTGGGCGTGTCGAACAGCAGGTTCTCGATGTCGCTGAAGGTGTCTCGCGTCTCGGGCGTGCTCCAGACCTGGACGTCGTACGCCTTGCCGTCCCGGAAGATGTCGCCGGCCTCCTCGCCCGCCAGCAACCGGCCGGCCGCCCTGCGGACGTCGCCGGGCTTGAGCCCGTAGCGCTGGGCCGCGGGCAGATCGACCTCGACGCTCACCTGCGGGATGTCCTTCAAGGACTCGACGTGGTTCTCGGTCACGCCGGGGATGCCTCCAAGGATGTCGTTGACCTCGTCGGCGGTCTCCTGGAGCTGCGACGAGGTCCTGGCCGTAGATCCGGATCGTGATGGCCTCGCTCGAGCCCGTCAGCACCTCCCTGATCCGCTCCTTCAGGTAGGTCAGGACGTCGCGGTACAGGCCGGGGTAGCCGTCGACGACCTCCTGGATCCTCGCGAGCGTCTCGTCGTAGTCGACGGAGGGGTCGACGCTGATCCAGTTCTCGCCGAAGTCGATGCCGACGACCTCGTCCATCAGCAGGGCCTGGCCGATGTGCGACCCGGCGTTGCGGACGCCGGGGATCTGCAGCAGCTCGCGGTTGGCCGCGCGCGGAGATCCTGAACATCTCCGGCTGCCCGGTCCCGGGCACGGTCAACCAGTGCATCAGGAAGTCGCGCTCCTTGAAGGACGGGAGCAGGGACTGGCCGAGCAGCGGCAGCGCGGCGACCCCCATCACCGTCGTGAGGCCGACGGCCACGTACGCGCGGCGCGGCCGGTAGACGATCCGCTGCAGGATGTAGCTGGTACCCGCGCTGGAGCGCGGGAACGACCGGGGACTCGCGGTGCTGCAGGGACGAGGGCTTCCGGAAGAAGATCAGGCTCAGCGCCGGCGTCACCGTCAGCGCCACGACCATCGACGCGAGCAGCGCGAGCGCGTACGACGTCGCGAGCGGGCGGAAGAACGACCCCGACAGTCCCTCGAGCATGAAGATCGGCGCGATCGGCGACGATCTCGATCAGCGTCGCGTAGACGATCGCGCTCCGGACCTCGAGCGAGGCCTCGAGGATGATCCTCGCCGTCGAGACGCCGCTGCCCTCGCTGGCGACGCTGCCGCAGACGCCGGACCACGTTCTCGATGTCGATGATGGCGTCGTCGACGATGTCGCCGAGCGCGATGACCATGCCGGCCAGGATCATCGTGTTGATCGTCGCGCCGCGCGCAGTGCAGCACCAGCCCGGCCGCGATCAGCGACAGCGGGATCGCCACCACGCTGATCACCGCGGTGCGCCAGCTCGTACAGGAACAGCGCAGAGCATCAGGATCATCAGGATCGCCCCGAACCAGATGGCCTTGGAGAGGTTGCTGATCGACTCCTCGATGAAGGTCGCCGGACGGAAGATCGTGGAGTCGATCGCGATGCCGGGAAGGCCGGGCTCGAGCTCCTGCAGCGCCGCCTCGACGCCTCGCGTCACGTCGAGCGTGTTCGCCCACGGCAGCTTCTCGACGATCAGCATCAGGCCCTGACCGTCGTTGATGACGGCGTCGCCGACCAGCGGCCAGGTGCCCCGCTCGAGATCGGCGACGTCGCCGACCCGGAGCGCCTTGCCGTCCTCGTGACTCGACCGGGATGTCGGCGAGGTCCTCGGCCTCGCACGATCGGCAGGACGTGCTGGACCTGGAAGCGGTTGGTGGCGGTGTCGATGAATCCCCCGCGTCCGATGTAGTTGCCCTCGGAGTACTGGAGCAGGCCGGCGTCCAGGGCGTCCGCCACCGCCGTCGAGACGGCGTCGACCGTGACGTTGTGCTCGCGCAAGCGCTCCGGATCGATCTGGATCGTGGGCATCTCGATGCGCTCGCCCCAGATCGGGACGTTCGCGACGCCCGGCACCCGCATCAGGCGGGTCCTGATCTTCCAGTAGGTCGTCATCGACAGGTCGATCAGGTCCAGCTCGGGATCGGTGCGTCGTGAGCCCGATCTTCATGACCCGGCTCGTCGCGGACAGGGGCTGGATCATGAAGGGCGGGCTCGCCCAGGTCGGAAGCTGGGGCGAGATCTGCGCGATGCGCTCGGCGACGTGCTGCCGGGCGGTGAGCAGGTCGGTCCCGGACTTGAAGATCATCTCGATCGACGACAGCGACTCGACCGACTTCGAGCGGATCTCGTCGAGGCCCGGGAACGCCGTTGAGGGTCTGCTCGAGCGGGATCGTGACGAGCGCCTCCACCTGGTTCGCGGACAGTCCGAGGGAGGGGGTCTGCACCTCGACCTTCGGCGGTGCGAACTCAGGGAAGACGTCGACCGCGGTGTGCTGGAGCTGCTGCACGCCGAAGAACATCAGGGCGGCGGCGAGCGCGACCACGAGGTATCGGAACTTGAGGCTCGACCCTACGATCCAGCGAAGCATCGTGCGTTCCTTCCTTCTCGCGATCACGCTACGTCCCGAACTCCGTCTCGGATCCGTACAGCTCCGGGACGCCGACGGTCACGACCTGCGGTCCCGGCGGGCGGCCCCTCGGCGAGGATCGCGTGGCTCGACGTCTCGCGGGCGATCTCGATCGGCGCTCGGACGAAGACGAGCGGCTCGGGGTTCGTGTAGACCCAGAACTCCCCGTGGGCGTCGAGATACACCGCGTCGTAGGGCACGACCAGCCCGGAGCCGCGCTGCCTCGACCGGGACTCGTCTCGATGCCGACGCCGCTCCACCGCCGCCTCCGTCAGCGTGACGCGGAGCACGTCCTCACCCTCGATCGGCTCCAGGCTGTAGGGCTGTTGCTCGATCACGTACTCGTCCGAGACCGCGCCGCCGCAGCGCCGACAGCAGCCAGGACGGCGGCGAGCAGCACGGCGAGCCGCAACCGAGGCTTCGCTTCATCGGTGCCTCCTACCCTCTGACCGTGTCGATGTCGGGGACCGCGACGAGCAGGTCCTCGTCCGACCGTCTCGGGCTCGGCGACGAAGCCGAACCGCAGGTACAGCGCGGGGATCACGACGAGGTTCACCAGCGTCGTGGTGACCAATCCGCCCAGGATCACGATGGACATCGGCCCAACGATCTCGAACCCGGCCGAACCGCCGCTCACGGCGAACGGGATGAACACCACGGCCGAAGCCAGCGCGGTCGTCAGGATCGGAACGAGCCGCTCCCTCGTCCCTCGGATCACGAGGTCGGCGCCGAAGGTCCTCGCCCTCGCGCTGCCGCTGCTGGTAGTGCCGGATGAGGACGACGACGCCGCGGGCGGCGAGGCCGAGCACGGCGACGAACCCCGCCACGGAGCCGAGCGTGATGTCGCCGCCCGCGATCAGCGCCGCCAGCGACTCCGCCGGCGAGCGCCATCGGGAAGCGCGAGGAAGGCCAGCACCGCCGAGACGCCAGCTGGCGAACGCGGCCTGCAGCAGCAGGAAGATCCGATCAGCGCGGCCACGCGCGACGGCGAGCACGCGCGAACGCGCCGCCGCCTCCTCCTCGAACCCCCCGAGCACCTCGGCGTGGTGCTCGAGCGGGAACTCGACCTGCTCGAGCGCCGCCTCGACGTCGGCCGCGACGTCGCCGACGGCTCGCCCGGAGACGCTGGCGGCGACGTCGACGTAGGACTCAACCGACTCGTGCCGGATCACCGCGGGGTTCGGCACGACGCGCACGTCGGCGACCTCGCCGAGGCGCACGAGCGCGCCGTCGGGCGTGTCGATCAGCAGGTTCTCGACGTCGGCCTCGCTCTGGCGGATCTCCGGCGCTCCCCAGACCGCGACGTCGAACACCTTCTGCTCCTCGAACAGGTTGCCGACGACGAGGCCCGAGAGCAGCGTCGTCGCGGCGCGACGCACGTCGCCCGGGGCGAGGCCGTGCTGCTCCGCCCGGCCGATGTCGGGCTCCACCTCGATCGTGGGCTCCTCGGCGGGCAGCTGGACGCGCGGGTTCTCGAGACCGTCGATGCCGGCGATCGCCGCGCGCACCTCCTCCGCCTTGGTCTCGAGGATCTGCTGGTCCTGCCCGTAGACGCGCACGACGATCTCGTCGTCGCTCCGGCCGAGGACGTCGGTGATCCGCTGCTCGGAGTAGGTCAGCACGTCGTTCGAGACGTCGGGCAGGCCGCCGGCCGCGGCCTCGATCGACGCGATCGTGTCGTCGTAGTCGGCCGACTCGTCGACGCTGACCCAGACCTCCGCGGAGTTGACGTTGACGATCTGGTCCGACTGCACGGCGCGACCGACGTGGGCGCCGACGTCGTCGATGCCCGGCAGGGACGCGCAGCTCCTCGACGGCCTGCGCCGTGATCTCGTCCATCCGCGGCGAGCGAGGTGCCGGGCTGCGGCGTCGAGCCGCACGACCACGTCCCGCTCCTTGAGGACCGGACGCATCGACTGGTCGAGGAACGGCAACGCCACGAGGCCGGCGAGCGGCGAAGACGCCGAAGACGGCGACCGCCGGACCGGGCTTGGGCACGATCCGCGAGCGCCATCCGGTCGTACCGCCGACGCGAGCCAGCGCGGCCACCGGGGACTCGCGGCGCTCGCGAGCGCGCGTTGCCCAGCAGCATCATGCCGAGCGCCGGCGTGACGGTGAGGGCGACGACGATGCGAGGCCACGATCGCCAGCAGGTACGCGGTGGCGATCGCCGGCAGGAACGCCCCGGCCTCCCCCTCCATGAAGAACGCGGGCAGGAGGACCGCCGCGACGATCAGCGTCGCGAACAGGATCGCGCTGCGCATCTCGAGCGTGGCCTCGACGACGACCTGCCAGGCGGGCGTCCCGTCGCCGTGCGCGCGGTGCCGTCGGATCCGCTGCGCCACGTTGCCGACGTCGATGACGGCGTCGTCGATGAGCGTGACGAGCGCCATGACGAGGCCCGGCCAGGATCATCGTGTTCACGGTGGTGCCCGTGAAGTACAGGACCAGCCAGGCGGCGCCGAGCGACATCGCGATCGCGACGACGCTGACGAGGGCGCGCCGCCAGTCGAAGAGCGAACGCCCCCAGCACGAGGATCAGCAGGATCGCGCCGATCAGCGCCGCGCGTCCGAGGTTGTCGAACGACGAGTCGATGAACTCGGCCGGACGGTAGATCGAGGTGTCCATCTGCAGCCCGGGCAGGCCCGGAGCGAGCGCGTCGAGCGCCTCGTCGATCCCCGTCGGCCACCTACGGGCGTGTTGGCGTCCGGGAACTTCTCGACCACGAGCAGCAGGCAGTCGCCGCCGCTGCAGAGGGCGTCGCCGATCAGCGGCTGGTGATCCTCGACGACGTCGGTCACGTCGCCCAGCGTCAGCCCGGAGCCGTCCGACGGAGCGACGTCGCCCTGCGGATCCTCGATCGGCACCTGGGCCAGCTCGTCGGGCGTCGAGATCGCCTGCTTGTGGAAGATGTGGAGCCGCTGGTTCAGCGTGTCGATGAACCCACCGGTGCCGGGGGAGGAAGCCTCGAGGAAGGTGAGCGGCGAGACCTCGAGCGCGTTGCCCGCGGTCCGGATCACCTGGTTCAGCGTGACGCCGGCGTCGTTGAGCCGCTGCGGATCGACGAGCACCTGCAGCTGCCGGTCCCGGAAGCCCCAGATCGAGACGTTGGCGACGCCTTCGACGCCCAGCAGGCGAGGGACGATCACCCAGCGGGACAGGATCGACATCTCGATGGGCGTCAGCTCCTCGGACGAGAGCTTCACCATCGCCGACGCGGCTCGTGGACGAGAGCGGCTGGATCATCTGGGGCGGCTTCGCCACCTGCGGCAGCCCCGCGGCGGCGACCGCCTGGGTCAGGCGTTCGGCAACGACCTGGCGCGCGTCGAGGAGCGTCGGTCCCCGGCTCGAACGTCATGACGACCGAGGACAGCCCGGGCAGCGACACGGACTCGATCTCGTCGAGGAACGCGATCCCCACGAGCAGGTCCTGCTCGAGCGGCACCGTGATCAGCTGCTCCACCTCCTCGGCGGAGAGCCCGAGGGCCTCCGTCTGAACCTCGACGGTCGGCCGCTGGAACTCGGGCAGGATGTCCGTCCGGGCGTTGTCGAGCTGCAGGACGCCGTAGACGAGGAAGCCCGACGGCGACCGCGACGAGGAGGCGACGGAACTTCAGGCTCGACCCAATGATCCAACGCATCATTGCTGGAGACCTCCCTGCGTGGTGGGTATCAACGAGCTATGCCAGGACGGTGCTCGGCGATCGCGCCCGTGGGGCGAGCCGGCCAAAGCGGGACGAGGAAGGTGATGGCGCGAGCGCCGGGGAAACGGCTGGGTGCGGACGGAATCGCGGCGCGGAGGTGGTGGCCACGAGCGGCGGGCGAAACGCACCGCGCTTCGCGAATCGGTCAGGCGCGCTGCGTACGACTTCGTCACCCGTGTTCCCTCCGTCGAAAGGCCTAGTCTCCGCGAGAGCCTAGGGGGGGTTTCGCTGCAAGTAAATCGAGCATTCGGCCTAAACGATCCGTCCCGGCTTGGTGCGCGCGCCGGGCGAAGCTCCGCGGAGAACAGGCTCGGTGTGGCGCGGGCGGGCATCGCGGCATGAATCCCCATCGCTCGATCCATCGGGCCTAGGGACTCTCTGCGGTGCGCTGCTGTGCCGGGGGCGTGCGGGCGTACGCGTAGGCTCGGTGCTCGAGCGCGAGGGCCTCGGCGCGTGCTGCATCGAGCGCTTCCGGGCTAAGGTCAAAGCGCTTCTGCAACACCATGACCTCTTGTTCTTCCTCGTTGGGGCCCCTCCAGCCGACGCGGACGTTTCCCACGCCTTGCGCGTAGTACTTGAGCTGGTAGGCGCCCGGGATGGGCCGCTCAAACTCCTCGATCACGAGGGCATCATCGAAGCAACCGACGGGAACGCAGGTCCGCGCGCCACGTCGTACACCCTCGAACGGTCGTCCAGTACCAGGGTGGCGGCGCATATCCTGGGAGTAACTGTGGGTCGAGAGCTCCGGTTCGGCCTTCATGGCGATCCCCGCCAGTGACCCCTCGGGGTCTCCGACGACCCAGACCCGGCCGCCCTCGAACTCCCCCTCCTCGTTGTAGAGCTCGACGTATTGCCCTAGGTGCCAAACGTTTCCGTACTTGTCTTGGGCGAAGAAGATCAGCTCCGACTCCCCGAGCTTGCCGTCGTTGAAGTCTCGATCCCATCCCACGACCGCGCGGACACCGCCGATGACCTTGGTGAGGTCCGTCACGGTGAAGACCACGCGACGATCCACTCGTCGGCCATCCTCGAACGCGCGTCCCTCCCAGATGTAGCGTGTTCCCGGTTCCAGTGGGAACCACGGGTTGTCGACGGTGGCGGAGTCGTCGAACAGCGCGGGATCGAAGTCCGTGGGCGAGAGCGACGGCGGGGCGCTTCCATCGGTGCCGGTCGAGGGTTCATCGGCGACGTTCGCGGCAGTCGCCTCGCCGCCTGCGCCACCGTCCGGGGAATCGACGCCGCATGCCGTCGCCGAAACGATCAGGAGCATCGACGCCGCGATGGCGACCGCGTGAAGACGCGAGATCAGACGCCTCGCAGCGAGGGCCTCGGCGGGCGCCGGCGGTCGGCTGATGGATCGGGAACCGTCGGGCGAAATAGGAGCACGCCTCGCCACCTCCTGGCCGCGTGCGGGCTCCCTCGGCCTATCGTCGTCGGCAGCCTGCGCTGCCGGAGGCGATCCTAGCGACCCCTGTAAGGGATATACAGCCGCCAAAAGGCCTAATTCTGATGGGCTAGCACCACCCGAATGGACTAGTGCCCGTTGTAGAGAAGGGCAACGGCACACGCACGGCCGTGGCATCCAGACTGGCGTCCGTTGGGGCCGTCAGCGGACGAGGGCTCAGGTCCCTCGTCAAGCAGCCAGCAGGGCCCAGCCGATGACGGCGCCGCTCACGGCGGCGAGAGCCAAGACCGCGCTCGCGACGACCCGGTCGATTGGCTCGGGAGACAACCCGCGTCGCCTCCATTCCCTCTCGACGGCAAGGTTCGCGTCGACGGGCAGGAGCAGGCTGGGCGTCTCGTACTGCATCATGGCCAGCACGATGGCCGTCAGCGCGCGGTCGGGCAGGGACGAGGGGTCGGGTGGGCCGAACCCCAGGTCGAAGGCGATCCACGCCGCGTCCTGGTATCGCGTCGCGCTCATGACTGCCCCGGCGTCGACGGACTCGGCGTTGTTGCTCATCTCACGCCTCCTCAGGAGTCTTTCGGCCACTTCATTTCTCGACGGCGACTCCCCATAGTTTGAGGTGCATCGACTGAACGGAGGCTGAAGGATCGTGGAAAAGCCTCGCGACCGGCCGCTTGGGACTCAGGCCCGCTTCAGCCTTCCTTCAGATCCGATCGGCACGATGTGCAGGGAGCTCGGGACGCGGGTCGGCAGAGAGAGGACGGAATGTGCGAGTCCTGGTCGTAGAGGATGAGAAGCGGCTTGCGGCCGGCCTCAAGAAGGGACTCGAGGCCGAGGGCTTCGCCACCGACGTCGCGCTGAACGGCACGGATGGTCTGTGGATGGCCCGCGAGCACCCGTTCGATGCGATCGTCCTCGACATCATGCTTCCGGGGATCAACGGGTACCGGGTGTGCGCGACGCTCCGCGAGGAGGGGATCTGGACGCCGATCCTGATGCTCACGGCCAAGGACGGCGAGTTCGACCAGGCGGAGGCACTGGACACGGGGGCGGACGACTACGTCACCAAGCCCTTCTCCCATGTCGTGCTGGTCGCCCGGCTTCGGGCGCTGATCCGGCGAGGCGCGGGCGAACGGCCCGCCGTCCTCGAGGCGGGCGACCTGCGATTCGATCCGGGCGCTCGACGGACTTGGAGGGGAGACGCCGACGTCGAGCTGACCGCCAGGGAGATGGCGCTGCTCGAGTTCCTGCTTCGACGCAAGGGCGACGTCGTCTCGAAGACCGACATCGTCGAGCACGTGTGGGACTACGATTTCGAGGGAGACCTGAACATCGTCGAGGTCTACGTGCGCCATCTGCGCAACAAGCTCGACCGCCCGTTCGGGCGAACAGCGATCGAGACGGTGCGAGGCGCCGGCTATCGATTGGACCCCGATGGCGGGTGACGTCCGAGCCTTGTGGACACGCGCGCGCAAGCAGCTCGGCGCCATACGGGTGCGAACCACGGCCGCGGCGGTCCTCGTCGTCGGCGTCAGCCTGGTGATCGCCTCGGTCGCGTTGGTCTCCTTCCTCGAGCGATCGCTCCGGTCGCACGTGCGGATGACCGCGCGCATCCACGCCGAGGCGGTCGCGGACGATCTCCGATCGGAGCTGAGGACGGGCGCACTCGCGGTCGGCGAGAGCGATGAGGAGTTCGTCCAGGTTATCGATGCCGACGGCAACGTTGTCCTGTTCAGCCCCAACATGGAGGGCAAAGAGCCTCTCACCCGGCTGGCGCCCGGCGAGGTGCTGGATCTCCCGTCCGTCCCCTTCCAGGACAATCCCTCGGAAAACGAGCCGGACGAGGATGAGCCGTTCCTCGCGGTCGCGATCTCCGCGGACAGCCCGATCGGGCCACTCACCGTGGTCGTCGGACGGAGCCTGGAGTCGGCGACCGAGGCCACCGCAGCGGTGAAGCGCGTCCTCGGGATCGCCGTCCCGCTTCTGCTCTTGGTGGTCGGCGCGGTGACGTGGGGGGTCGTTGGCCGCGCGCTCGCGCCGGTCGACGCGATCAGCGCGGAGGTCGACGCCATCTCCAGCAAGGAGCTCCACCGGCGCGTCCCGGATCCGCCCGGGCGCGACGAGATCGCGCGCCTCGCCGCGACGATGAACCGCATGCTCGGCCGATTGGAGGAGGCGCATCATCGCCAGCGCCGATTCGTGTCCGACGCGTCCCATGAGCTCCGATCGCCGGTCGCCTCGATCCGCCAGCACGCGGAGATCGCGCTCTCGCATCCCGAGGGGTCCAGCCTCCGCGAGCTCGCCGACGTCGTCCTCGAGGAGGACGTGCGCCTCCAGCGGATCGTGGAGGACCTCCTGCTCCTCACCCGGATCGACGAGGGGACCCTGGAGCTTCGAAGCGCGCCGGTCGATCTCGACGACCTCGTCTTCGAGGAGGCCGCGCGGCTGAGGGGGGCCACCGATCTGAGGATCGATGTCCGGGGGCGTGTCGGCGGGCAGGGTGACGGGCGATCGCGACAAGCTTGAGCGGCTCGTCCGCAACCTCTCGGACAACGCCGCTCGCCACGCTCGGAGCACCATCTCCCTCAGCCTCCGCGATGGCGACGGCCACGTGGTCATGGCGGTCGACGACGACGGCTCGGGGATCGCGGCCGCCCAACGCGAGCGCATCTTCGACCGGTTCGTCCGCCTGGAGGACGCACGCGACCGCGACTCCGGAGGCAGCGGGCTCGGCCTCGCCATCGTTCTGGAGATCGCCGGGTTCCACCGAGGGACCGTCCGCGTGCTCGACAGCGCCCTCGGTGGAGCTCGCTTCGAGGTGCGCTTCCCCGCATCCTCCGATTGAGCCGCCGGATGCCGTTCAGCGGAGACTCAGAATCCGGGCTTCATGATTGAGATCGAGGACCGGTCGTATCCTCGATACGGTCCCGCATTGAGGAGGCGAGACATGGGCAGGAAGGGCAAGCTCGCCGCGGGCGTCGCGGCGGCGGTCGTCCTCGTCGTGGGAGGAGCCGGCGTGGTCCGAGCCGCGAGCGGCGACGACGTGCCCCTGGAGGGCAAGGACTTCGACCTGGCGACCGCCTCGGCCCTGCGGCACGTTGGGGGCGGGACGGTCGTCGAGACCGAGGTCGGCGACGACGGGGCAGCCTACGAGGTGGAGGTCCGGCTCGATGACGGGAGCCAGGTCGCCGTGGAGCTCGATGAGAGCTTCCGAGTGATCGGATCCGATCCCGACGACGACGGACCCAACGACGCAGACCAGGGCGAATCCGACTGAAATGCATTTCCGGAGCCTCGTTCGCGGAGGCAAGGGGGCGTGCGATGTCCGAGGCGCAGAAGAAGGCGGTGCGAATGACCACGGAGGAGGTCATCGACAAGCTGTTCCCGAAGCGCGCGGTGCGAACCGCTCGGCGGGTCGTCGATCAGTCGAACGCCCGCGCCAAGCGAACGAGCCGCGCGCCGGTGAGCTCGTCCTCATCTGCATGGGCTCCGGCGATATGAGTCTCGCGGCGGACGTCTCCCGGTTCAATACCGAGGAGAAGTGCCGCTCGTACCTCGAGCAGCTGCGCTGGCCCGACGGCGTCCGCTGCCCACGGTGCGACGCGCGAACGGGAATCTCTCGCATCGAGACGCGCGGACAGTTCGACTGCGACGCCTGCGGCTATCAGTTCAGCGTCCGCGTCGGCACCATCCTGCAGAACTCCAACCTGCCGCTCTGGAAATGGTTCCTGGCGGTGTACGTGATGGGCCGATCGAAGGAGGGCGTGTCCGCGAGTCAGCTCAAGCGGATGCTCGACGTCTCGTACAAGACGGCGTGGTACCTGTGCCATCGAATCCGCGCGGCCATGAAGGACGAGGCATCGGAGGCGTTGCGCGAGCTCGCGGACCCCGGCGAGACGCACGCCCCCGACGCCCTCATCACGCAATCGGAGGCGCAGGATCATGCGGACGCCGAGACGGATACCCTCGAGCCGGAGTGGTCGATCTTCGTCGCGTCCATCGGCAGCTCGTATCACCATCTCAGCGCGAAGCATCTCCCGGCGTATCTGGACGAGACGGCCTTCCGCTACAAGAACCGGCACAACGCCTACCTGTTCCGTGACACCCTGCTTGCGGCTGATCGGCTCCGAGCCGATGTCGTACTCGAACCTGATCGCCCGCCACTGAACCGTCGCCCGTCGACGCCTAGACTGCGACGGCATGTCCCGGGGTCGAACCCTCACCGCCGACGATGTGCGCCGTCTCCGCACCGCCGCGCAACGGCTGCACCGCCCCGAGCGCAGCTCCGCCGCCGAGCTCGTCCGGCACCTGACCGGCGTTCAATCCCAGGTTCCGTGACGGCGGCCGCGCTCGCGCTGCGGGCTCGAACCGAGGGGCTGACGGGCGAACGCGTCGCCGAGGAGCGGGTACGCGATCGCTCCATCGTCCTCACCTGGGCGATGCGAGGGACGCTCCACCTGATCACCGCCGAGGACTACGGCTGGCTCGTCCCGATGGTCCTCGAGCCGCGGGTGGCAAACGCCCATCGCCGTCTGCGCGAGGAGGGCGTCACGGCGGAGCAGTCCATCGCGGCCGTGCGCGCGATCGAGCGGATGCTGGAGCGCCACGGACCGCTCGGCCGGTCCGAGATCGGCGAGCGGCTCCGCCGCCGCGGGATCCGCACCGAGGGCCAGGCCATCGCGCACCTTCTCTGGCTGGCGACGGCACGAGGCGTGATCTGTCACGGCCCGGATCGAGGGCGGGACCAAAGCTTCGTCCTGGTCCGAGACTGGCTCGGCGAGCCGGAGCCGATGGAGCGTGAGGCCGCGTTGGTGGAACTCGCCGTTCGATACCTCGCCGCTCACGGGCCGGCGGAGCCCGCCGACCTCGCCTCTTGGTCCGGCGTCTCCGTGCGCGACGCGAAGCGAGCCTGGACGAGCATCGGTGACCGGCTGGTCGAGTGGAGCACCCCGAGCGGCATCCGTTGGAGCCTTCGATCCCGGGCCGAAGGGGCGCCTCGCCGGTCGGTTCGGCTGGTCCCCGCGTTCGACGAGTACCTCCTGGGATGGAAGGACCGCGAGACGGCGGTGCCGAGCGAGCACCGTAAGGAGGTCAATCGAGGCGGCGGTTGGATCCGCCCGGTCCTCCTCGTCGACGGGCGGGCGCTCGGGACGTGGAGCACGACCCGGACGTCGAAGGCGGTCCGCCTCCAGCTCCAGCCGTTCGAGACGCTCGCTCCGTGGATCCGCAGGGCCATTCACCGCGAGGCGGACGATCTCGCCGAGTTCCTCGGCGTGCGCGTGGAACCGGAGCTCGCCGAACCCTAACGAGGAGCACCCCAGCCTCGGATTGGGGCGAGCGATTCCGGGGAACAACGCCGACGTGAACACGCGACTGCTCGGGGTCTACTTGAACGATCACCTCGCCGGGTCGATCGGGGGCGAGGAGCTCGCGAAGCGTTGCCTGTCGCACAACCAGCATTCGCCGTTGGGCGATTTCCTGGCCCGCTTCGTCGTCGAGGTTCGGGAGGATCGGGGCGCGCTCGAGCGGCTCATGGAGCGGCTCGACGTTCGGCGGGATCCGTTGAAACCGCGGGCCTGGTGGCTGCTCGAGAAGCTCGGCCGCTTCAAGATGAACGGCGGCGTGTTGCGCTACACCGAGCTGAGCAGGCTGGAGGAGCTGGAGGGCCTCTGCCTCGGCGTCGAGGGCAAGGCGTGCATGTGGCGAGCATTGGGCCATGCGCCCCTGGACCTCGCCGGAGAGCAGGAGCTCGACCTGGGGGCGTTGGAGGCACGTGCCCAGCGCCAGCGGGAGCAGCTCGAGATCCACCGGCTCGTGGCCGCGCGACGGCTCGTCACGGAGGACGAACGCCTCGGCGCAGCGGTCGACGTAGCGGCGTCATAGCCCTCGACGCTCGCGTTCGTCGCCGTTGACTCATGGTGCACTCGACGCTACGGTGCGCACACCTCGATGGGGCCGATCGTGCGACGACGACAATGGACCGCGCTGCTCGCGCAGCTGCTCGTGCTCGTGGCGACCGCGAGCCCCGCGAGCGGCTCGGCGGGCGACCTCGACCCGAGCTTCTCGGGGGACGGGATCGTCCAGCGCCGATTGGGCCGGGTGCCGACCTCGATCGCCGCGCTCGTCCGCGCTCCCCACGGGGACATCGTCGCGGCCGCGAACGTCGGGTGCTGCGGCGGCCAGGACGTCGCGATCGCCGGGTTCGACTCGGCCGGCGCGTTGGACCCTTCGTTCGGCGAACGGCGGCATGAGGCTCATCGACACCGGGGAGACCGATCGCGTCATCTGGATCGGACGCGATCACGCCGATCGGATCGTGGTCGTCGGCTACCGGCAGCTGTTCGGCTCGGCCTGCCGATTCGAGGTCTGCATCAACCTCCTGCTGGCGCGCTTCCTCGCCGACGGCTCCCCCGATCCCTCCTACGGAGATGGCGGCGTGATCACCATCGACAGCCCTCTGGACCGCTTTCCGCTGGACGCGGCGATCGATGAGGAGGGGCGGCTCGTGCTGATCGGTACGGATGGAACGGCGGGATGAAACCGATCGGACGGTGGTCGCCCGCTTCCTCGACGATGGCTCGCCGGATCCGGAATTCGGCACGGGAGGATCGGTCACCTTCTCCGAGCCCAAGCAAGCCGTGGCCGTGGCCCTCGACGTCCGGGGCCGCGTCGTGCTCGCCGGCGCGATCGCCCGGGGCGGCGAGACGCCGGCTCCGCTCGTCGCTCGACTGCTGCCCTCCGGCGAGCCGGATACGAGCTTCAGCGGCAACGGGATCCTCCCGATCCGCGCTTGGCCTGGCGCCGCCGAGGGAGACCGCGGAGCGTTTCACGCCCTCGCGATCGACGCGGATGGACGAATCCTCGCGGCGGGAGATCACGCCATCGACGGTGAGGCGCGCATCGCCATCGCGAGGATCGCCTCGGCCGGCCACCTCGACCGGACGTTCTCGGACGACGGCGCGCTCGACCTGGATTCACCTCGGACGTCGTCGGCGATCGAATGGATCGGGGCCGACGATCGAGGAAGGGTCGTGTTCGCCGGGACGGCCCAGGGCATCACGCTCTGGGACGTGGTTGTGGGCAGGGTCACGGGCGACGGCATCCCGGACCCGAGCCTTCGGGGGCGACGGCGTGATCCGGACCGACGTGGATGCCTATCAGGACTTCGCAAACGACGCGCTCATCGATGGAAGGGGCCGACTCCTGGTCGGGGGAGGCACCGACGACGGGACCGAGGGCGACGTCGGGCTTCTGCTCCGCTACCTATCGTAGCGGCCGGCGGAAGCGTATCCTGCCGATATGGCTCTTCGTCGCGAAACGCGTTGGCGCCTGGGCCTTCGGCTCTCCTACTAGACCGCTGCTTCCCGCATACGGCGTCCAGGGAAGCAGCGGGACAGGCGCATTCCGGCCGTGCGGACCGTCCGGCACGGCGCTGGAACCGCCATCTCTCCCGCTCGATCGAAGGAGGTAGGCGGCGTGCCAATGCCACACCACGTTCAGATGCAGGTCGTCAAACGACGGCTGGTCGGCAAGGAGGGAAGCGCGCGGATCCGAGAGCTCCGCGACATCCTTCACGATCTGCCCGACTACAAGAACGGTCCCTACGCCGACATCCGGAAGTGGATCCTCGGCGAGATCGATCAGACGCGGGTGCGCTCCGGCGTCGTCCATCGCGACTCGATCGCGGTTCGGCGAGACGGGATCGCGCAGATCGCACTCGTCGGCCCGCCGAACGTGGGGAAATCCTCCCTGCTGCAGGCGCTCTCGAGGGTCCAGATCAAGACCGGCGACTATCCATTCACCACGCTGCGGCCGGTGCCTGCGGTCACCGACATCCATGGACTGCCGGTGCAGCTCGTCGAGATCCCCGGACTGATCGCCGGAGCGGGAGAGGGACGAGGCCAGGGCCGCGCATTCCTCGGCGTGCTTCGGGGCGCCGACGGCATCGTCTACTGTCAGGATGCTTCGAGTCCCGTCGCTCCGCTCGAGGAGGTTCGAGCGGAGGTCGCATCGGCCGAGATCGAATCGCCGGCGATCCTGGCCGCGACGAGGCTCGACGAGGCCGCGCCGGATGCGCTGGCCCGCCTCACTCGCGCCTTCGGGGATCTCCGCGTGATCGGCGTCTCCATCCTCGACGACGCGAGCCTCGATCGCTTCCGAGACGCCGTGTGGGAGCTGACCGGATTGCTGCGGGTCTTCACGAGGCGGCCGGGGTCGAACGACGCGGACCCGCTTGCGATGGCGCCCGGCGCCACGGTGGCCGACGTCGCGAGGGCGGTGCACGGCGAGCTGGGCGCGAGATGTCGCGGAGCCCACATCTGGGGACCGTCCGCGCGCTCGCCGGGCCAGTTCGTCGGCCGCGATCATCATGTCGCGGACGACGACATCGTCGAGGTGATCGCGTAACGCCCCTTCGGATCGCACGAGCTCTGGATATCCTGACGCCGTACCTTCGGCATCGCGCGGACGGGAGAGGCAGAGCCACCGCCTGCGGCGGCCACTACGTCAGCGGTGGGAGCAGTCCCGCGAGTCGCTCGATGTATTCGTCGAGGATGGCCGCGGCTGCGGGATACGAGGCCACAAGTGGATGCGCGAGGAGCGCGCCGAGCGCCGCATCGTAGGACCCCTCGACCGCGGCGGTGACGGTGAGTCGTTCATAGAGCTTGACCTGGGCGAGCAGGGCCAGCGCCGCCTCGGGGATCTCGCCCTGCGCGATGGGATGCGCCCCGTGCTCGTCGGCGAGGCAGGTGACCTCCACCACGTCGTCGTCGCGCAAGCCCTCGATCGCCCCACGATTCGGGACATTCAGGATGAGGGGCACCTTCCTGCGACGGACGGCTGCGGCCATCACGGCGGTCGCGACCCCTTCGTAGCCCTCCCCCTCGAACACGTCCCCCAGATCGTCCGCCTCCTCCGGCACCGCCTCGCCGCGCTCGCGGGCGAAGTACGTCGCGTCGCGCTCGCCCATCGTGCGCTCCCACGCCGCGGCGGCCCCCGGGAGGTCGCCCGCGTCGACACGGGCGCGCAACACGGGCCACAGCGCGTCGTTGAGCGCTTGAAGCTGGCGGCCGCGTGAACCCCCCGAGCCTCGAATGTTCGCCAGCGCCTGATCCCGGTAGTAGTAGAAATAGAGATACTCCATGGGCAGCATCCCGATCCCCCGCACGAGCGCGGGATCGAAGAGCCGCCACTGCTCGTCGGCCGCCTGGAGCTCCTCGAACCGGTCGAGCAGCTCGGGCAGCAGATCGTGGCCGTCGACCAGGACCCGGTGAATCCAGCCGCAATGGTTCAGCCCGACGTAGTCGGCGTGCACCTGTTCCCGGGGGAGGCCCAGGAAGGCCGCGACGCTCCGCTGCATGGAGATCGGTCCGTCGCAGATGCCCACGGCGCGCACGGACGTGTGCTCGTGCAACGCCTGCATCACGATTCCGACGGGGTTCGTGAAGTTCACCAGCAGCGCCTCGGGCGCCACGTCCTCGATCAGGCGCGCGTAGTCGAGCATCGCCGGGATCGTCCGCAGGGCCATCGCGAAGCCCCCGGGCCCGGTGGTCTCCTGGCCGATGACCCCGTGCTTCAGCGGGACCTCCTCGTCGACGGCCCGGGCGCCCTCCTTGCCCGGGCGGATCGCCGAGAAGACGAACCGCGCGCCGTGGATCGCCTCCCTCGCGTCGGGCTCGCCGCGGACCGTGAACCGTGCCCCCCAGTCGGCGCACAGGTATCCACCCACGGCGGTCATGAGCTCCAGGCGCTCGGGGTCGGTGTCGTGCAACACGACCTCGTCCAGCCCGAGGTCGTCCTGCCCGGCGGACAGGCCGCGCAGGACGAAGGGCGCCCGCACGCCCGAGCCCAGCAACGTCATCTTCACGTCGTCCCTCCTCCCGGGATCCCCTCCGGCCGTGTGAGCCCGATCCCGCGTGAGGCCGCGATCGCCCGAAGCTCGGGCTCCCGGGGGCAGCCGCGATAGCCGCCGTAGTCGGCGACGGCACGGCTCCCGCAGATGACGCCCAGGGTGAGCGCCGCCTCGAGCTCGAGCCCGTCGAGCCACCCCGCGAGGAACCCCGCGTTGAAGCTGTCGCCGGCGCCGGTGCTGTCGACGACCGCCACCGGATCCGCGGGCACCGCTCGCATGTCCCCCCCGGCGAGGCCGAGCGCGCCGGCCGCCCCGCGCTTGATGACGACGCATCGGCAGTGGTCTCCGAGCTTGCCGAGCGCGCGCTCCGCGTCGTCCTCCCCGGTCATCGCCGCGGCCTCGGCCTCGTTCGCGAACAGCACGTCGGCGTCGGCGAGCACCTCGGCGAGCGATCGGGGGGAGGACCACTCGGGGCCTCCCCACGCGTCGAGCGAGACCGTCATCCCGCGGCGGCGGGCGACCGCCTCGAGCTCGGGCGCCTCGTCCGCGTACGCGTGCAGGTGCCGAGCATCGACCCGCGTCGTGATGATCTCCAGCGCACGCGACCTGAGCTGCGCGTCGTACCCGTCGGCGGATCCCCAGTGTGTGACGAAGCCTCGGTCGCCGTCGAGGTTGAGCGCCACGGAGATCCCCGGCAGCGGACGATCCTCAACCTCGAGGAAGTCGGTGGGGAGGCCCTCGGCATCGAACTCGTCGCGAATCATGCGGCTCCACACGTCGTTGCCGACGGTGGCGACGTAGGCGACCCGCAGGCCGATGCGGTTCGCCGCGGCCGGCGTGTTGAACGACGTGCCGGCACACACGCCCAGGCCATCGGACTCGATGTCCTTGCCGAGCGCGGGCCACTCGTGCAGCCCGGAGAACATGACGTCGACCGAGGGCCGCCCGACGACCAAGAGGTCGAACGGTGCGCTCATCCGTCTCCCCAGGCCGCGCGGTCGACGAGAACGGTCACGTCCGCATCGGTCGCCCGCAGGAACGACGCGGGGACCCATGGCTCGATCGGGCCTTCCAAGCGCTTGATGCACGATCTCGCGCTTGCTCTCACCCGACACGACGAGCACGATCGTGCGCGCCGACAGCAACTGCGCCATGCCCATCGTCACGGCCCTCGGTGGCACGTCGGCGACGGCGCCCCAGTAGCCGGCGTTGGCCTCGATCGTGACGGGCGACAGCTCGACCGCGCGGGTCGGCGTCCACCGGCTCGAGGGCGGCTCGTTGAACCCGAGATGACCGTTCGGGCCGAGCCCGAGGACCGCGAGGTCCAATCCACCGCGCGCCTCGACCGCATCGTCGAATGCCGCGCACGCCTCGTCGAGGTCGCCGTCGAGCGGCAGCTCCACGACGCGCTCATCGGCGACCCCCAACGGCTCCAGGAAGCTCCGACGCATCCATCCGAGGAGCGAACGCCGGTCGCCGTCCTCGAGCCCGAGGTACTCGTCGAGCTGGAACGCCGTGACGTTCGTCGCATCGACGAGGCCCGCGCGGCGGCGCGCGGCGAGCTCCGCGTACAGGCCCATCGGGGTGCGGCCGGTCGCCGCCACGACCGAGGCCGTCGGAGTCCCGGCGATCACCTGGGCGATGAGATCCGCTCCGGCCCGGTTCAGTTGATCGACGTCCTCGACGACGCGGGTGCGGGGACCGCCCAGCTGGATCAGCCTCCACGGACGAGCGTCGCGCGAAACCGATAGCGGTCGCCTCGGTAGATCATCTCGCACATCTCGATCGGCCGGCCCGTCTCGTCCTCCGTGAGCTGATGGCAGCGCAGCACCGGCTCCCCCGGCTGCAGGTCGAGGAGCGCCGCCTGCCGCTCATCCGCGGCGACGGCCTCGACGGCGAAGCGAGCGCGAGCCGGCCGCAGTCCGTGACGCTCCTCGAGCTCGTCGTAGAGGGACGCCCCGGAGAAGTCCACCTCGACCAAGTCCGGCGCGAGGGACAGCGGGACGGTGCTGCGGTCGATCATGATCGGGACGT
The DNA here is from genome assembly GCA_963728285.1 of uncultured Actinomycetes bacterium. Lineage (GTDB taxonomy): Bacteria > Actinomycetota > UBA4738 > UBA4738 > HRBIN12 > CAVSJR01. Next base: position 183,925 of record CAVSJR010000001.1, read on the forward strand.
CGTCCATGAGGCGGAGCCGCTCGAGCTCGAAGAGCGCCGCGCCGGGCGCGAGGCTGAGCGCCTCCGCCTCGTCGATCGTGGCGGGGCGCACGTGCAGGTCGAGCACCCGCCCCCCCACCGTGAGCCCCCGCGATGCCGCCATCTCCGAGAAGCTCATGAGCGCGTTCGGCGGCTCGCCGATGGGCGACCCGGCGACGACCCACCCTCCCGGATGACGCGCCACGATGCCGGCGCTCTCGAGCTCCGCCAACGCTCGACGCAGCGTCACCCGACTGACGCCGAAATGCTCGGCCAAGGCTCGCTCCGGCGGCAGCCGGGAGCCGGGCGACCTCCGACCTCGCGAGATCTCCTCGGCGAGCGAGTCCTCCACTCGCTTGTAGCGGAGCTGAAGCCGGTCGAGCATCTCCGGCCCTTGTTCGGACTCCGACATGCGCCCGATGATAGACCGGTAAGGACCAGAAGGAAACAAAAGAGACCCTTGGCTTGACTCGGTCGACGCCCGGTCCTACAGTCGGGCGTCGTGAGGGCTCCACGGTTCGGCCTTCGTCTCCTCTCCATCACCGCGGTGGTGACGCTCGCGGCCGTGGCCTGCACGCCCGGCGGATCGACGGAGCAGGCGTCCGCCCCTCCGGCGCCGGCCAGCACCGGGGTGACCGCGACCCGAGCCGATCACCATCACCGTCTGGGATCAGGAGTACGGGCAGGTCGGCAGGGTCTGGGACAAGCTCAACGCCGAGTTCGAGCAGGAGTACCCGAACGTGACCGTCAAGCGGGTCAAGCGGGACTTCGGCGAGCTCAAGACGCTGCTCAAGCTCGCCATCTCGGGGCCGAACCCTCCCGACGTGGTCGAGGTCAACCAGGGCTGGCCGGACATGGGGCAGCTCGTGAAGGCGGGGCTCCTGCTCCCCCTCGACAACTACGCGCAGGCCTACGGCTGGAACGACCGCGTCTCGGAGAACGTGCGCTCGGTGAGCAGCTGGTCGCCCGACGGCAAGCAGTTCGGCACCGGCAGCCTGTTCGGCTACACGACGATGGGCGAGATCATCGGCGTCTACTACAACAAGGAGATGCTCGCGGATCTCGGGCTCACGGTCCCGACGACCTTCGACGAGTTCGAGCAGGCCCTCGCGGTCGCGAAGCAGGCCGGAGAGGTTCCGATCCAGTTCGGCAACAACGACGCGTTCCCCGGCATCCACGAGTACGCGGTCATCCAGGATCAGATGGCCACGGTGGACGACCTGACCGCCTTCATCTTCGGGCTGAACGGAAGCGAGCTCTCGTTCGACACGCCGGCGAACGTGCAGGCCGCCACCACGCTGCAGGACTGGGCGGCGTCCGGCTACTTCACGCCGGGGTTCGGCGGCGGCGGGTATCAGGACGCCGTCAACAACTTCGCGAAGGGCGAGGGCCTGTTCATGATCACCGGCAACTGGATCGTGGCCGACCTCGGGGCCGACAACAGCGATTTCGGGTTCTTCGTCATGCCCCCGCGTGAGGCCGGCGGGCCGCCGGTCTCGACGGGCGGCGCGGGCTTCCCGTTGGCGATCGCGGCCGGGTCGGAGAACCCCGATGCCGCCGCCGCCTACATCGACTGGATGACGAACGACCACGCGAGCGACCTGCTCGCTGCCGACCGGGCAGCTTCCGCTGTCCGCGGGCGCTGCGACCTCGTCGGTCCAGGACGGCACCGTGCTCGCGGACGTGCTGAACGCCTCCTCGATCGTGACCGAGAGCAACGGCGTCGTCCCCTACGAGGACTGGGCGACGCCCACCTTCTACGACACCCTCACGGCCGCGATCCAGGAGCTCATGGTGAACAGGATCACGCCCCAGGAATTCGTGTCGAAGGTCCAGCAGGACTACGCGGACTTCCAGAGCTCGCGAACCTGATGGAGGTCGAGCCGGCGGTCGCCTCCAGAGCGGTCGTCCTCGGGGGTCGGCGAAAGCCGGAGCGCCTTCCCGGAGAGGCCCGACGGATCGGGTACCTGTACGTGGCCCCGGCGTTCATCATCTACGCGGCGTTCAACCTCCTCCCACTCGTGCAGGGCGTGAACGTGTCCTTCTACAACTGGGATGGGATCACGCCCGGCACGTGGGTCGGGGCGAGCAACTACACCGAGTTCTTCACCGATCCGCTCATCCGCAGCGGGTACATCCACGTACTCGAGCTCATGGTCTTCTACTCGCTCCTGCCGATCGTCATCGGGCTGTTCCTCGCCGCCCTGCTGTCGCGGATTCGCATCCGCGGCCTCACGTTCTTCCGGGTGCTGCTGTTCCTCCCGCTCGTCATCACCGACGTCGCGACGGCGGTGGCGTGGACGTGGGTCTACGACGTCGACGGACCGCTCAGCACCGCACTCAGAGCGGTGGGCCTCGGCCACTTCATCCCGTCCCAGGGCTGGCTCGGGGACTTCAATACCGCGCTGCCCGCCGTCGGGGTGTTCGGGTTGTGGGGCCAGTTCGGCTTCTGCCTGATCCTCTTCCTGGCGGGGGTCATGAAGATACCGGCGAGCCTCTACGAGGCGGCGAGGGTCGACGGCGCCAACGCCGTGCGGGAGTTCTTCGCGGTCACGCTCCCAGGGTTGCGCTACGAGCTGCAGGTCGTCCTCGTGCTTCTCGTGATCGGCACCCTCGGCACGTTCGACGAGGTCTACGTGATGACCAACGGCGGGCCCGGGACGGCGACCACGGTCCCGGCCTACCTGGTGTGGAGGCGGATGTTCCAGACCGGCGAGGTGGGATCGGCCGCCGCGCTCGGCATCTCCCTCATGCTCATCATCTTCGCGGTGACCTTCGTGATCAATCGCCTCATGGAACGCGGGGCCGAGGGATGAACAACGCCTCGCGCACGCAGGTCGCCTTCAACTACCTGCTGCTGATCCTGTGCTCGGCGGTCGCCGTCTACCCCCTCGTCGGCACCGTCCTGGCGAGCCTGTACCCGTCGGGCCCGACGAGCGCTCCCACGGGCTTCGACCTCCCCCCGAGCTTCGCCTGGGAGAACTACGTGAAGGCGTGGGACCGGGGAGGGTTCGCCGACAGCTTCACCACGAGCACGATCGTCGCCGCCGTCATGGTCCCGGCGTCGGTGGTCCTGTCGATCCTCGGCGGCTACGCGTTCGCGACGATGCGCTTCCGCGGATCCAAGACGCTCTTCTACCTGTTCATCCTGGGCCTCATCATCCCGACCGAGGCCACGATCGTGCCGCTCTACTACGACGTGCGGGCGATCGGCCTGCTCGACACCTACTGGGTGCTCATCCTGCTGGAGGTGTCGGGCGAGGTGGCCTTCGGCATCTTCTGGATGCGCGCGGCCTTCCTGTCGGCCCCGCCGTCGCTGCTGGAGGCCGCCCGGATCGACGGCGCGTCCAGCTGGACGACGCTGTGGAGGATCATGGTGCCGTTCGCCCGGCCGGCGATCCTGACCCTGACGGTGCTCACCTTCGCGGACAGCTGGAACGAGTTCTTCCTCGCGCTGGTGTTCACGATCAGCCACGTCACGGCCCCCGCGGGCCTGGCCAGCTTCTCGGGTCGCTACACCACGAACGTCGCGCTCACCTCGGCGGGCGCCGTGATCGTCGCGATCCCCATCCTGATCGTCTTCATCGTCTTCCAGCGGCAGTTCATGCGCGGCATGCTCACCGGCGCGGTGAAGGGCTGACCGTGGCCGGGGTCGTGTTCGACAACGTCGCCAAGCAATTCGGCGACGTCACGGCCGTGCGCGACTTCTCGCTGGAGATCGCGGACGGCGAGTTCGTGGTGCTCGTCGGCCCTTCGGGGTCGGGGAAGACCACCGCGCTCCGACTGCTCGCCGGGCTCGAGACCCTGACGGCGGGCCAGATCCGCGTCGGGGACCGGGTCGTCGATCGACTCCCGCCGCGCGACCGCGACATCGCGATGGTGTTCCAGGACTACGCGCTGTACCCGCAGATGACCGTGTATCAGAACCTCGCGTTCGGCCTGAAGATGCGGAAGATGCCGCGCGACGAGATCGAACGCCGGGTGCGTCGCGCAGCCGACGTGCTCGACATCGGCGAGCTGCTCCAGCGCAAGCCCTTCGCCCTGTCGGGTGGCCAACGGCAGCGCGTCGCCCTCGGGCGGGCGCTCGTCCGCGAGCCGCAGGCGTTCCTGATGGACGAGCCCCTGTCGAACCTCGACGCGAAGCTGCGCGTCCAGACCCGGAGCGAGATCAAGCACCTGCAGAAGCAGGTCGGGACCACGACCGTCTACGTCACCCACGACCAGGTCGAGGCGATGACGATGGGCGACCGGGTCGCGGTCATGAGCGAGGGGGTGCTCGAGCAGGCCGGTGACCCGAGGAGCGTGTACGAGGAGCCGGCGAACGTCTTCGTCGCTGGGTTCATCGGCAGCCCCGGGATGAGCTTCGCGACCCTGCGGGCCGCGCGGAACGGCGGATCGCTCACGCTGTCGCGGGGCGAGATGTCGTTCACCCTCGACGTCGACGCGACTGCCCGTCGACGGCGTGCCGGCCGAGGTGATCGTCGGCGTCCGCCCCGAGCACGCCCGTCTGTGGAGGGAGGGGGACGGGCTCGTCGGCCCGATCGACGGCCGCGCGGCATTCGTCGAGATGCTCGGGCGCGAGACGTTGATCGGGGTTGAGACCGCGAGTGAGCTGCGCTTCACCGTCCTCGCCGGGCCCGATGCATCGGTGATCCCCGGCGAGCAGGTTCGCTTCGGGCTCGGGGCCGGCCACCTGCATCTCTTCGACGTCGAGACGACGAAGGCGCTCTCCATCGTCTAGGCATCGCCCGGCCCTGCGGTTCGCTCGCCCGCCCCTCGTCGCTCAGTCCGGGCGGCACTCGAGGCGGGCGTTGCCCCAGTCGGCGTGATCGAAGGCATTGCCGTCACCGCCCGGGGTCACCACGAGGGTGATCCGTGCGACGCCTTCGAGATCGGCCGCAATGGGGACGGCCGCCTGCGGCCCTCGCACGATCCCACTTCCCGCGAGTCGTTCCCCGTCGCCCCAGACCTCGAACACCACCGAGCCTCGGTCGCCGACCTCCTCGTCGAGGCCGACGTCCGCGAGGAGCAGCGAGCATCCGTTCATCCACCGCCACGACGATCCGCGATGGGGCGTGCGCTCCGATCCCGTGATCGAATGCCGTCGCGCCGATCCGAATGGGGCCTCCATCGTCGGATGCGCGCTCCCCGTTGCTCCGATCGATCTCGGGTGGTCCCCATCCGTTGTCGGATCGGAGCCACGTCAGGTCGCCCGCGTACGTGGGGGGCACGGACATCGAAGGGGTGGGGGACGGTGGCGGGGCCGCCACCTCGAAGGCCCCGACGTCGATCCCCCCGGCCTGCGCACGCGGCTGCCCGGCCAGATCGGTCGTCCCCGAGGAGGGGAGAAACGCGCCGGCGTCCACGGCGGGTGAGCCCGTTCGGAGCGAGTAGTCGGCCGCCCCTGCATCGCTGAACGCCGGATCGGCGAAGGTCGAGAGTCCGTCGTTCCCGGACCGTGAGCTCCACGCGTCGAAGTCACCGTATCCGGCGCCCTTCCATTGCCAGGTACCGACGGGGCTCCCGTCGACCGAGTAGTACAGGTTGTGGTCGAGCACGTTGCCGATGTTCTCGCGGTACGCGTTCTCGACGAACACGTGCTGGGGGCCGGCCACGATCACGTTGTTCGCGATCAGGTTGTTCCTGGTGTCGAACTGCACGAGCAGCTCGACACCGTCGGTGTTCACCACCGTGTTGTTCACGATGACGCAGTCCTCGGTGCTGCCGCGGCGCCGGTCGTAGCCCCCGATCGCGATCCCGATCGCCGTCGCGTCGTGCACGACGTTGTTTCGAACCGTGACGTTCCTCGTGGAACGACCGGCGTGCTCGCTCGCGAGCTCGATCCCGATGTTGACGTCGTGGACGACGTTGCCCTCGATCAGGATGTCCCGACCACCGTCCACGTAGATGCCGTCGGCGCTCCGATCGTTGCCGTACGCGGGGTTGCCGTAGCTGTCGACGTTCCACACGGTGTTGGCTCGCACGATCCCGTCCCGAGCCTGGTCGACGGTGGGATCCGGAGCGGTGCCCTCGAACCCGATCACATCGATCCCGATGTTGTTCGTGTCGTGAACACGGTTGCCCTCGATCAGGAAGTCCTTGACGTTTCCGTTGACGACCAGCGCCTCCGACGAGCCCAGCGAGAGGTTCGCCAGCTCGTTGTCGACGATCTCGACCTCCTCGATCGGGTGGTCGCTCGCCGTGCCGAACACGCCGATCCCGTGGGCATCCCCGCCGCTGCGACCCTGGAACGTGGTCCCCAGGTCGTGCACGAAGTTGCCCTCGAGCCGGATGTGGTCTGCGGCGCCGGTCACGAGGATGCCGATCGGCACGCGCCCGGACACGTCGCTGCGGTACCCCGTGATCTCGAACCCGTGGATCGTGATGTAGCGCTCGGAGTCGATCTCGATCATCGCGGACTGTTCGGCCGGCACCTCGAGCGATGACCCGTCGAGGACGACGGTCTCATCCGGTGCCGGCGCGAACGTGATCGGACGCCCCGGCTTCCCCGGAGACGTGAAGATCGACGCGTTGCGCATACGTCCCACCCCGGACATACACCATGGCGCCCGGCGGGGCCGTGTCGGCGGCCTTCTGGAGGGTCGCCCACGGCTCGTCCGACGTGCCCCGCTGCGGAGTCGTCCCCGTCGGTCGCCACCCAGTACACCGGAGCCTCGGGCGCACTCTCGGTCGCGGGTCGCGACCGCCCAGATCGTCACGATCAGGAGAAGGACACAGAGCGCCGAGAGGCCGACGATGACCCGGCTCTGCATTCCCCCACTCACCTCGGCACCCGAGCGACGGTCATCACGTCCACGGATGCTCCGCCGTCCGCCAGACCACGTCAAGGAGCATCTCCTCGGGGACGACGGCCTTGTCGGGCCATCGGCTCACGAGCGAGACTTGGCGGATGCACCTCTGGTTGCTCCGTCACGCGAAGTCGAGCTGGGACGATCCGGGCCTGGACGACGAGGATCGCCCTCTCGCGCCCCGCGGCGAGCGCGCGGCCGACCGGATTCGCGACCACCTCGAGGTGGAAGCGATCGAACCGGAACTCGTCTTGTGCTCATCCGCTCTTCGGGCACGACAAACCCTCGCGAGGGTGCTGCCGGCGCTCGGCACCGCCCTCGAGGTCCGGATCGAACCGGCCCTCTACACGTTCGACGCCGCGGTGCTCCTCGATCGGCTGCATCGAGTCTCTCCCGACGTGGCCTCGGTGCTGCTGGTCGGCCACAACCCGGCGATGCAGGAGCTCGCCATGAGGCTCGCCGACCGCGGCGACCGGCTCGACGACCTCTCGCGGAAATACCCGACCGCGGGCCTCGCCGAGATCGCGCTCCCCTCAGGTTCATGGGACGCGCTTGCGGATCGATCGGGTGAGCTCACTCGATTCGTCATGCCGCGGGCACTCGGCGTCGGCTGAGCACAGGTGCTCAGGCCAAGAGCACGTCGAACTCGGTGCCCTCCGGGTCCTGGAACGAGCGCCACGTGTATTCGTCCATCGTGAGCTCCTCGCCCGACCAGCTCCCGCCCAAGGCGAGGATCCGCTGGGTGATGGCATCCAGATCCGCGGCAGAGAGATCAAGGTGCACGCGCGCCTTCTCGGTCTTCGGCTCGGGCACGCGCTGTATGCAGAGCTCGGGCGCGCCCTCGGCGGCACTCAGAAAATGGAGGCGACCTTCATCCACCACGTCGGTGACGGATGTGCCGGTGAGCTCCGCCCAGAAGGCGGCGACGGCTGCCGCGTCGTTGGCGTCGATGGTGACGGCCGTGATGGTGGCCACCGGATCGCTCATGGATACCCCTTCCCGTCTGGAGGAGGGATAGTAGTCCGTCGCGCCGGTTGCGGTTAGTCCTCGAACCCGGTACGCGTGGGGCGGCTGCCCTCGCCGATTCCATGACGGAGACGGCGCGCTACTCCGGGTCATGGAGCACCTCCGGACCTGTTACGAGTACAGCCTGCGCCTCGCAGTCGTTCGGCACGTTGTCCGCTACGTTGGCCGTCAATCGGATCGTGACCAGCGAGACGTTCAGGATGCCGCCACCCGTGTCGTCCGCTTCATTGAATCGGACGTTCGTGCTTGCGGCGAGCAAAACGGCTCCTTCGTTGAAGAGACCGCCGCCCACGCCGCCCGAGGTGTTGCGGTTGACGCCGGAGGCCCTGAACTTCGCGTCACCGTAGTTATAGATGCCGCCACCGTCGCCCTCGGCGTGGTTCCGAACGACGCGCGACCAGCGCAGGATGAGATCTCCCCCGTTCACGATGCCGCCACCCACTCCGGCAGACTCGTTCCCCGCGACGATCGAGTGGTCGAGGATGAGGCGGGATCCCTCGTCGACGTAGACGCCGCCTCCTCCTCCCACGGTCGAGGACACACCTCCGGTCACGGTGAGCCGCTTCAGCATCGTGCTGACGCCGATGGTCGAACCGAGGACCCGGCCTTGGCCGTCGCCGTCGAGGACGGTCCGCGGGGCGCCCGCCCGGCTCCCGATCAGAGTCAGGTCCTTGTCGAGGATGTACGTGCCGATGCAGGTACCGAGCACCCGCAGCCGGTCGTCCGGGTCGGCCGCCGCGACGGCAGCCGTGAGCGCCGCCCCGGTATCGGTCGCGAACCGCGTGTCCTGCGTCGTGTTCGTCACGCGGCACGCGCGAAGAGGCTCGGCTGCGGCGACGGCAAACGGCGTCAGCACCACGGCGACGATCGCGAGGGCGGTGACTCCAAGGCGCGTGCGGCGGGTCATGGGGTTCCCTCCATGTGTCAGGTGCGCGACGCGAGCACCCCGTCGACGCTCTCGATCCACACGCCGACCCCGCTGCGACGGGAGCAGTCTTGCACACCGACCAGGGGATGGGAATGGCCGAAGGTCCATCCTTCCGACGACGGAACACGTCGTAGCCGGCGACGCTCCAGGTCCCGGCGATCTGAACCGGTCGCCGTCGATCATTCGGCAGCCTGAACCGCCACGTGCCAGGTACCCGTTTCCCCTTGAGGACGGTTCCGAGCAATCGTTTCCCGACACGGTGTGCCCAGGGTCACTCATCGTCGCGCACGATCCGGACGACCACCTCGGCTGCTGGGTTGCGATCCGATCGCTTCGACCGAACACGCCGGAGCACGAGGGCCATGACCGCCGACCCGAGCAGCACGCCGACCAGGCTCTTGACCGAGCGGAGCGCGGCGGGCATCCGATCCTCGAGTTCGCGGAGGTCCTGCTCGAGCCCTTGCCGGGTCTCTTCGATCTCGGTCACCTTGCGAGCTGCTGCTTGGCCCATCGGGCGTCCTCCTTCAGCGTCTCCTGCGTCCGCTCGGGCTTGGGGGCGGTCCGGATGGTCCGGCGGCCGGCGAGGACGAGCGCGCCCGCGATCGCGACGAACACGGCCGACACGATCAGGTGAGCGGCCCACGCCGGGAGCACCAGGTCGAGCGCGGCCGATGCCGATGCAGCCGCGAAGCCGAGCGCGAACAGGCCAAGCACAGCGGCGACGGCCATCATGGCGACGCCCTTCGCTCGGACCGACGCGGCCTCCGCCACCTCGATCTTTGCCAGCTCCACGTGCTTGCGCACCAAGGTGCGGGCACCGTCGACGGCCGAGGCGATCACCGCACCGAGCGGCCGCCTCGGCCGGAGCGGCGGCGGCCCGCCGGTCGGACCGGCGCCGGGTGCTCCGTTCGCGGCGTCCGGCCCGACACCCCCGTTCCCTTCGATTCGATCACTCACGATCTCGGTCCTCCCTTCGCGCGCCCCGCCCGGTCGGCGCTCCGCGCTCAAGCGGTGATGAACCATCTTTCCTCCAGCGTGCAACAGTAACCCTCCCCTCCTCGCCCTCGTGAACCCGAAGAGAGCCGCATCCCACCTTTGTGGTCGCGTCACCTGCCCGCGAGCCGCATGGAGTCGGCGGGAGTGCCCGGCGCGATCCAGGTGACCACGGCCGTAGGAGCTCCGCAAGGACGGTTCGTCTGCGAGCCGCGAGGCATCATCCCGGTCAACGGAAGGGCGAGATGGAGGCCTACCTGGTCGTCTCGCGACGCCCCGATGCGAGATCCTGGGACTGGCACAGGGTGTAATCAGACCACCGTCGACGGCGCTGGCCGCGGAGTAGCGTGCAAGCAGTGATCGATAAACTGATGTCGCGCCCTCGTAGCTCAGTGGATAGAGCAACGGTTTCCTAAACCGTGTGTCGGAGGTTCGATTCCTCCCGGGGGCACATCAGAGTGGGGGCACATCAGAGCGCGGCGACGGCTCGGAGCAGCCTCCCCCAAGCCGGCGAGTGGTGTCTACATCGACAGGTAGGGCGTGAAGAGAACCGGGACCTCGCTGCCGGCCAACTTCGCTCTCAGCTCTGCGCTCGGCTCACCGAGAAGTTCGCCGTGAACCACGGAGACCGTCGCAAGGACTGCCCCGAAGAGGTCGCCAAGGTTGGCGGCGTGCTCGATGGCCGCCTCGGAGTCCCTGTACCGCTCGAGGACGACGCACTCGGACTGATCGTCGTTGAAGTAAATGTCGTATTGCAGCGTGCCGGTGTCCTTAGTCCGCACGATCTCCATGGCTTGAGCGGACAGGCGCTTGTACTCCTCGACCTTGCCCTCGTGAAACCTGAATCGAGCGATACCCCAAAGCTCACTCACGGCCCGGCCTCCAGACTTTTGCGTTGCTGGCTGGGATCGACGCGCTCGGCTACCTGGGCGAGCGTCCTTCCGATCGTAGTACCCGGACTGCCGGCCGGACAATCGCCCGGCCGCGCGCAACGACGACGCGAGCATCGGTCGAGGGGCGGGAAGTCGAGCGATTCAGCCGGGTGAAACCGAGTTGACGCCACGGGTGGAGCAGGACGACCCGAGCCGTGTGCGTCCAGGGTCCACTAGCCAGTCGCTGATCTATCTCGTCGATGAGCGTGGCCCGTTTCAGACTAGGTGAGCACGCGGGAGCGAAAGCCGCGGATGCCGACGTAGCCGAGCCCAAGTGTGAATCCCGCGAGCCCCAGGTACACCGCCCAGGTGGCCATATGCGGGAGCGGCGGCGTGAGCGAGATGCGCATCGCCTCGCTCATGTAGACGAGGGGGTTCAGCAGGACAAGCGTCTTCAGCCACGGGATCGGGGTCAGCTCGGCCCACGGATAGTAGGTCGCGCCCAGGAACGTGATCGGGATGACGACGACGCCGAACAAGAGCGGGACGCGTCGCGGCTCGACGAACGTTCCCATGACGAGTCCCAGGGTCGATCCGGTGAGCGCCGCCAGCGGCAGCAACGTGAGGAGCTCAAACCAGCGGATGTGCAGGTGCACCGGGGTTGCCGGCACGATCGCTGCGAGGGGGAACACCACGGCCGCGGCGATCAGGCCCTGCAGCGCCCCCGCGAGGATCTTCTCGGCCGCCACCCCCGCGACCGGCAGCGGCGCCATGACTCGATCCTCGATCTCCCTCGTGAAGCCGAACTCCTGCACGAGGGGGAGCGCCACGGCCTGCACCCCTTGAAAGATGCACGCGATCGCCACGACCCCCGGCACGAGCAGGGTCGAGAAGTTGCCCTCCGCCGGGCGGGCGCCGCCGACGCCAAGGCCGATCTTGGGGAACACGTACGTGAAGACGAACACGAACAGCAGCGGCTGCATGACGGTTCGAAGCAGGAACTCAACGACGTTCTTCCGCAGCACATTCACGTCGCGCGCGAGCAACGCACGAAACGCCGTCCGCGCGGCCGATGCCGTCGACTGCCGCGGGGACACAATGGTCGCGCTCATTCGCGGAGCTCCTTCCCGGTGAGGTTGATGAACACCGTCTCGAGCGTCGGCTCCGTCACCGAGACGTCGCGGACGTCGAAGCCGTCCGCCTCCGCCCGCTGCAGGATTCGAGGGAGCAGCCCGTCGGCGTCGCGAGCTGTCACGAGGACCGTGCCATCGACGACGCTGCCGTCGTTGATGCCGTCGAGCCCGCGGACGTCGGCGAGTAGGCGCTCCGGCTCTCCCGCGGTGTGGATGCGAACCACGGCCTCCGCGCCGACGGTCCGCTTGAGGTCGGCCGGCGTGTCCAGGGCGAGCAGTCGCCCATGATCCATGATGGCGACGCGATCGCAGAGGCGATCCGCCTCCTCCATGTTGTGCGTCGTGAGCAGGATGGTCTGTCCGCGACCGTGGATCTCGCCGATGATCTCCCACAGCGCCAGCCGGCTCTGAGGATCGAGGCCCGACGTGGGTTCGTCGAGGAACAGGATCGGCGGACGATGCAGGATGCTGCGTGCCACCATCAGCCGCTGTGCCATGCCCCCGGACAGCGTGTTCACGTCGGCTCGAGGCCCCCGATGAGACGCCCGCGCCCATCGCGGTCCGCGGGACATACTGGGGTCGTCGTGCGAGATGTCACGCTGATCGGCGTTCCGTACAACTCCGCCGGGCGGCCGGATGGGGTGGCCCGAGCGCCGGACGCCCTCCGCGCGGCCGGCCTCGCGGACGGCATCTCCGACGCCGGCGATGTCAAATTCGGTTCGATGGGCCCCCGCCGAGACCCGTCCGGCGTCATCGACGAGGCGGCGCTCGGGGCCATGACGGCCAGCGTCGGCACCGTGGTCGCGGAGACGCTCGCGACGGGGAAGGCACCGCTCGTCGTGGGCGGCGACTGCCCCGTCCTGCTCGGCTGCCTGCTGGGAGCGACGCGGGATGTCCGCGAACTCGGCTTACTGTTCGTCGACGGCCACGAGGACGCGTGGCCCCCGCACCTCTCACAGACCGGCGAGGCCGCCGACATGGAGCTCGGGTTCGCCTTAGGGATGCACACCGGCGATCTCGGGGAGGAGGTGAGGGGCCGCCTGCCGGTCCTCGATCCGAACGATGTGGTGGTCCTGGGGCCCCGGGATCGACGTGAGATCGAGGATGGAAACGGCACGTCGCTGCGGGGAACCGTCGAGCTCCATTCGTGGGAGGAACTCAGGCGTGGAAGCGACCGGGTGGCGGAGGCCGCGGCACGCTCCCTCCATCGCCGGGTCGGGCGGTGGTGGCTGCACGTGGATCTGGACGTCCTGTCCACGGAGGCGCTCCCGGCGATCGACTACCCGCAGGACGGTGGCTTGAGTTGGAGTGAGTTGAAGGCAATGACCCACGCGGCGATGGCCGTACCGGGGTGTCTCGGCTTGGACGTCACCATCTACAACCCCGACTTGGATCCGGAGGGCATCCATGCCGGCCCGATCGCGGGCTACATCAAGGGGGCCGCGCCGTACCTTTCCTCCGCGCTCGCCTGAGCGTTGGAGCCGACTTCTTTGATCGGGAGGAGCCCATTCTCTAGGATGTCGCGATGACGTTTTGGAAGTTCCTTCACATCGTCGCGATGTTCGGCGCGGTCTCCATCTTCGTCGGTCAGGGGGTCCTGACGGGCGCGATCGCGAGCACGGGAGACATCAGGGCGATCAGGCGCACGCTCGAGGTGGAGTCCCGCTTCGCTCCGGTCGGAGGCGCCTTGTTCATCCTCGGCATCCTGTTCGGCTTCATCACCGCCCTGACCGCCGATCTCGATCTGACGCAAACCTGGCTCCTGATCGCCTACGGCTTGGCCGCACTCATCCTGATCACCGGCATCGCGTACCACGGACCGAGGGACCGCAAGCTCCGGGAGCTCGTCGAAGCGAGCCCTGAGGACGGACCCTCCGACGCGCTTCGCGCGTTCATCGCCGAACCCAGCGACCGGGTGGTGCGCGCCATCGACCTTCTCCTCTGGCTGGGGATCATTTACGTCATGGTGGCGAAACCGTTCCTCTAGGCTTCCGCACCTCGCGATCGCCGGCGCCTCAGGCCGGACTCCCACTGCGATTGCCATCATCTCGACCGGGAACCAGACGAGATGTGGGCTCATCAGAGCGGCGTACGATGGACCCATGGCGCTCTTCGTGAACACGCTCTCGGTCGACTCGCACGATCCCCTGGCCCTCGCTCGGTTCTGGTCCGCGGCGCTCGACTGGCCCATCGTCCAACAGGATGACGACGAGGTGATGGTGGTGCCGAGCCGCGAGCGTCCACCTGCGCCGGGCGTCTATCCCCTGCTCGTTCTTCCGCGACCGCGGACGCGAAGACGGTGAAGAACCGGTGGCACTTCGACCTCTCGCCCGAGGATCAGGACGCGGAGGTACGCAGGCTCGAGGATCTGGGCGCCCGGAGGGTCGACATCGGACAGGGCGACCAGAGCTGGGTCGTCATGGCCGATATCGAAGGAAACGAGTTCTGCGTCCTACGCTCGCTCCCGACGGAGGATGGCTAGGCCGGCACGCAAGAAATCGGGTCCGCAATCCGGTCCGGGCTCGTATCGTTCTCCGCATGCTGAGAGCGCGCGTCCTCGCCGTGCTGATGCTCGTGCTGGCGAGCGAGTTGCTGATCGCATGCGGTGAGGATCTGCCGGACCCTCCCGCGGGCGCGCGGCGAATCAGGATCGAGACCGCGGATGGCGAGATGCTGACCGCGATCGAGGTCGGGCGGGGTCGACGGGTCGCCGTCCTCTCGCACGGCGTCACGGGAACGAAGGAGGACTTCTACGAGCTCGCGTCGGCTCTCGCCGCCGATGGTTGGCGAGTATTCGTCTACGACGCCCGCGGCGCGGGCACCTCGACCGGGGCGCCGGAAGTCAGACCGCGAGGAGGATCTGCGAGCGGTCGTCGACCACGCCCGTGCAACGGGAGGGAGGGCGGTGCTCCTCGCCGGCGGGTCCGTCGGTGCCTCCCTGTCGATCTCTATGGCGCAGGAGCTCGAGGCGGGCGCCGTGGTGAGCCTGTCCGCGCCGGCGGGGGCCTTCGATGCGCTCGAGGCCGCCCGCGAGTTGCGCGGCAGCATCCCGGTCTTCGTCGCAGCCGCGAGGGAGAACGAGCCCTTCGCGACGGATGCCCGCGCGATAGCAGACGCCCTGGCCGTCTCCCCCACGATCGTCGACGGGGACGGGCACGGGACCGGCATGCTGCGCGATCACCCCGAGCTCATCGACGAGATCGTCGCCTTCGCCGACGGATCGGTGGCCGGCCGGCCGTGAGCGCGGCCGGGGATTCGGGCACGCCTTGGCTTGCGCAAATCGGAGAGGCGTCACTAGGATCGAAGGCGTCCGGGAAACGTTCGCCGAGGACCAATGGGGGGATTTCGATGCCGAACGTGAAGGCCATTCCCGATGAGTACCCACAGGTCACGCCGTACCTGATCGTCGACGGCGCCGACGCGGCGATCCAGTTCTACACCGAGGTCTTCGGGGCGAAGGAGCGGGGCAGGATGCCCGCGCCCGGAGACAAGATCGGCCACGCGGAGCTCCAGCTCGGCGATTCCGTGATCATGCTGGCGGATGAGGCTCCCGAGATGGGCCAACGCAGCCCCAAGTCGGTCGGGGGGACACCCGTGACGATCAACGTCTACGTCGAGGACGTCGACGACGCCTTCGATCGCGCGATACGAGCGGGCGCACAGGCTCTGCGCCCCGTCGAGAACCAGTTCTACGGCGACAGGGCCGGCCAGTTCGAGGATCCGTTCGGCCATCGATGGAGCGTGGCGACCCACGTCGAGGACGTCCCGCCGGACGAGATGGAACGCCGCGCGGCCGAGATGATGAGCGGCTGATCTCTCCGTCGCGCTCGTCATCGCGGCGCGAGGAGTGCGTCCGAGCAGGCATTCCTCGTCGCCGACCTTCTCAGAGGAGAGGGCCTGCCAGGGGGTGCGGCCCGTAGCCCGGTGGGCCGGCGCGCACCGGCGCCCTACACTGGATGCACGCATCCCACCGGGAGGTCACGTGACGGAGAAGTCGAAGCGCATCACCGACAAGTCGAAGGAGATCGCGGACGCGGCGTCGAACGCCCTGGCGGGCCTGATCGACAAGAGCCCCGAGCTCGCCAACAAGGCCGCCGCCGTGGCGCCCAAGGCGGCGCAGAAGGTCGCCGAGCGGGCGCCCGAGATCGCCAGGGTCGCGACCACGAAGACGAGCTCCCAAACCATCCGGAAGGCGGTCATGAAGGCGGCCGACGAGACGGCGAAGCGCGCGCCCCAGATCGCCGACGCGGTTGCGCAGAACGCGCCGAAGCTCGCCAAGGCGGCCACCGATCAGGCGTCGAAGCTCAAACGGCCATCGTCCGACCACGGCGAGGGCCCGAAGGACACGAAGGGACCCGGGGACGCGAAGAAGGGCTAGGTCGCGCCCACGACGCCCGAAGCGGAGCCACGATTGGACGGCCGGACCTCCGTGAGCAAAGCTCGGAGTCCGGGCCCAGGCGAGGACGGCGAATGAGGGAGAACAGCGGCATCGCGGTGGCCATCGCGGCTTCCATCGTTGGCTTCTTCATGATGCTGGCATTCGTCATCGTCGTGCTGATGTTCGCGTTTCTCTTCGTGTACGCGATCATCAAGGCCTTCGGGCCCGACACGGCGCACGCGTCGCCCACGACCGTCCTGTTGGGACTCGTCGTCATCGTCGGCACCCTCACGGTGGCGCTCACGACCGGGCTCGGCCTGCTGGGCCGCTCCATGACCCCACGCAGGCGACGCCGCGGGGAGACGCGCTGAGACCTCGCCCGACCACAGCGGAGTAGCGTTCGCTCAGTACTGGCCGTACGCCCTGAGCACCTCGAACTCGTAGACGAGGCGCTCATCACGGACCATCGCCGCTCGATACTCCTCCAGATCGTCCGGCTCCCCGGCGAGCACCCTGTAGAGCGCGAGGTTCCGATCCACGGCATCGTCGCCATCGTGGATCGTCACGAGCGTCTCGAGGCCGAGCCAGGAATAGGGGTCCGCGTCGTTCATCACGAACAGGGTCGACCGTGGATCGCGGCGAAGGTGGCGTGTGCGAAGGCGAGCGCGGGTGCCCGAGCTCCAGAGCCTCCCGTCGACGAGCCCGACCGCGACCCGGGCGACGTGCGGGGTGCCATCCTCTCTCAGGGTCACCATGACGGCGGCGTGATGCCGCTCGAGAAAGGCCCGAACTCGATCGTCCATCCCCATCCTCAACAGAGTGCTGGCAGGCACCCTATCGGGATGGGAGGCGATGGCCGGGAGGCGTGCGTGCACCGACGGGCGGCTCCGGGGGTCCCGAACCCGGAGTCGCCCGCCGAGTGACTTCGCTTCGCCCTTCCGACACCCGTCCGAGCCCCAGCTCGTGCGTCTCGCCGTCCCGCCTTCCCCGGCGGTCCGGCCCCGATCGGGTGTCACCGGGCCGTTCCCCTGCGATATCGGCACGCGGGACCCGAAACCTTTAGCCCCGGATACCCGAAAGTTGGTAGCGATCTGTCCCCCCGGAGGGCTGCTAGAGTTCGGCGGCGCCGGCCCGCGAGCCAGGAGGCACGTCCCGTGGACTATCGATGGTGGGTGCTGCTCCACATCCTCGGCGTGGCGACCTTCCTCGCCGCCCACGGCGTCTCGATGTGGGTGGCGTTCAAGGTGCGGGGCGAGCGGGACAGGACCCGGATCGAGACGCTGCTCCAGCTCTCGGGGTCATCGGTCGCCCTGATGTACGCCGGGCTCCTCGTGCTCCTGATCGGCGGGGTGATCGCGGGGTTCGCCGGGCACTGGTGGAGCTTCGCCTGGATCTGGCTCGCCGTGGGGCTGCTCGTGATGATCTCGGTCGTGATGATGGCGGTGTCCTCCCCCTACTACAAGCGCATCAAGGAGGCCGTCAAGCTGCGGCCGTCCGGCGTTCCCCGCGTGAGCGACGAGGAGCTCGACGAGCTGCTCCGGGCTCGCGCGCCGCTCGTCGCAGCCTGGCTCGGGGTGGCGACGCTCGCGGCCATCATCTGGCTCATGGTGTGGAAGCCCTTTTGACACGGTCTAAAGGGCTGTCACTTCCGGAACAACGACCGAGTTCCGGGACGTGTGGCACAGGAAGGACGACCGTCGCCGCACTCACGCCGAGGCGACGCGCGAGCTCGACCCGGTGTAGGGTCTCGGCATGGGCTCGGGTGACTCGAAGCGCCGAAAGAAGCGCCGGCCCCTCCCGAAGGTGGGCACGCCTCGGGATGTCGAGTGGTCGCAGCACGCGAAGCAACGCGAGGTGCTCGAGGACGTCGGCATTCGGACCTCGAAGAGCGGCGCCTCCCGCGGGTTGGCGTGGGTCCTCGTCGCCGTCGGGCTGGTGGCCATCGCGGGATTCGTCCTGTACCTAACGCTCCGATAGCCACTGTTCCGCGTACGACGCTCCGCGTCGGGAGGCGGGCACCCGGTACCGGGGGGTACTTGACCGTTGACCGGACGATGCAGATCACCTCACTCCTCGATCGCGATGGGGGGCAGCCGCTTCGTCGCGGGGCCGTTGATCACCTGGCCGTCCGGGGAGTAGCGGGAGCCGTGGCAGGGGCAATCCCAGGTCGCCTCCGCCGGGTTCCATGCAACGGTGCATCCCATATGCGTGCATTTGGCGGAGACGGCGTGCGCCTCGCCCCGCTCGTCGCGATAGACGGCGAGCTTCTCGCCTCCGACGTCCACGACGCCTCCCTCGCCCTTGCGGATCTCGCCAAGCGACTGCATCACCGTGCGAATGACGAGGACATCCCGGGGCGCCTCCTCGACGACGCGCTGAGGAACCGACCCCAGGAGCAGGCGCTTGGCGCCGGACATCCCGCGGTTCCCGATGACGATCAGCCGAGCTCCACCGGCTTCGGCGGCCTCGATGATCTTCTCCGCGGGCTCCCCCCGCTCGATGCGTAGCGTCGTCTTCACCTCGCTGCCCACGGTGGCCACCGTGTCGTTGAGGATCAACTCGCCGGTCTTCGGATGGCCGACGAACACGAGCGTCACGGCGGCGTCGAGGACGCCGGCGAGCTCGAACCCTCGGCGGGCCGCCCGATCGGCCGTGGGCGAGCCGTCCGTCGCGATCACGATGTGATCCCAGATCCTCGCGGTGCCCGACGTTTCATGCTCCGCCACGATGAGCACATCGCACGGGGCTCGATGGGATGCCCGATACGGAACGCTCCCGATGGCGTGTCGCTCCGACCGGTCCAGCCCGCTCGACCCGAAGACGAGGAGCTCCGTGCCCTTGCGCTCCGCGAAGTCGAGCATCGCCGTCGTGGCGGGACCCTCGACGAGCTCGCCGGCGGCCTTGACGCCCGCCGCCTTCGCGGCCTCGACCCCGGCCTCGACGAGGTCCTCGTCCGGACGGTCCTCGTAGGCGTGAGCGACCGTCAACCTCGCGTCGCAGGCCTGCGCGAGGGCGCTCGCCACAGCGAGCGCGTGCTCCCCGCAGGAGGAGCCGTCGACGCCGACCACGATCTTGCGATACGCCACGGGCCGGACGCTACGACGACCCGCTGGAGTCGACAACCGAGGCCCGGCGGTGGGCGAAGCGGCGGGAACGCGGGAAGATCGGTGCGTGAGCCGACGCATCTGGAACTTCGCCGCGGGACCCGCGACGCTCCCGCCAACGGTGCTCGAGGAGGCCGCCCGCGGCGTCCTCGAGATCGACGGGTCGGGCATGTCCATCCTCGAGATCAGCCACCGATCGCCGTTGTTCGAGGACGTACTCGAGCGAGCGGCGGCCGGCCTGCGGGAGCTCCTCGACCTGCCGGAGGACCATCGCATCCTGTTCTGCCAGGGCGGAGCGAGCCTGCAGTTCTCCATGGTCCCGATGAACCTTCTCCGGTCGGCCGGCCTGCCCGCGGACTACGTCGTCACCGGATCGTGGTCCAGGAAGGCCATCGCCGAGGGGCGCAAGGAGGGCGCCGTTCGCACCCCGTGGGACGGCTCGGCCGGATCGTACGTGCGCGTGCCGTCGGACGAGGAGCTCGCCCGGGCCGCGACCGGCGTGGAGGCCGCATACGTGCACATCACCTCGAACGAGACGATCGAGGGTGTCGAGTGGGCGTCCCCGCCGTCGATCCCGGAGGCGGCCCCGCTCGTGTGCGACATGTCCTCGAATTTCCTCTCGCGCCCCGTGGAGACGGGGCGCTACGGCCTCATCTACGCCGGCGCACAGAAGAACGCCGGCCCCGCCGGGGTCGCCATCGTGATCGTGCGCGAGGACCTGCTCGCTCGCTCCGGCGACGACCTTCCGTCCATGCTCGACTATCGGACCTACGCGGCCCATCGCTCCCTATACAACACGCCGCCCGTGTTCGCGATCTACGTGGTGATGCTCGTGACTCGATGGCTGCGCGAGGAGGTCGGCGGACTGGAGAAGATGGGTGCGCTCAACATGGAGAAGGCGTCGTTGCTCTACGACGCGATCGACGGCAGCGACGGCTTCTATCGAGGACACGCCCAGCCGGAGGCCCGCTCGAGGATGAACGTCACGTGGCGGCTGCCGACCGAGGAGCGGGAACGCGCGTTCCTCGCCGAGGCGAACGAGCGAGGACTCGTCGAGCTGAAGGGACATCGGAGCGTCGGCGGATTGCGGGCCTCGATCTACAACGCGATGCCGCTCGAGGGCGTCCAGGAGCTGCGCGAGTTCATGGACGCATTCCGGCGGCGAGGCTAGAAGTCGCGGGGCGTCGCTACGTCTTCTTCGACCCCTTCGTCTTCTTGTCCTTCTTTCCGCCCCCCTGCTGCTTCGTGCGCCCCTCCGAGGCCTTCGCGCCCTTGCCGGCCCGGTCCTTCGGCTTCGCGGCGGACCCCGTCCGGGAGCCCGACCCGGGGGACGTCGAGGAGCCGGTCGAGGGCACGACACGAGCGGCGCCGCCGGCCGGCGTCAACGTCGACTCGTGGCCGTCGTTCCAGCGAACGCGATAGCGGACGCTGACACTCGTCTGCATGACCTCGAGGATCTCGCCCTCTCGCTCGAGCTGCCCGACGCGCTGAGATTCGACGATGATGCGATTTCCAGGCTTGCCAACCATGGCTGCTCCTTTGGGTGCGTTGGTCGTCTGCGACATCCTACGGCCCAGGCGGCGACGGCGGTCCTCCGTGTCGCTCAGCGGACGGGACTCCCGACCCGATGCACCTTCATCATGTTCGTCCGGGCATTCCCGGCGGGCGAGGACGCGGCCATGACCACGTACTCGCCGCTCCCCACGAAGCCTGCCCGTCGGACACCCTCGTCCATCAACCCGATCATCGCGTCCGTATCCGACGGAACCTCCGCAGGAAGCGGCGTGACCCCCCAGCGGATGTTCATCGCCCGGCGAACGCGCTGTTGCGGGATGAAGGCGATCACCGGGACCGAGGGCCTCTCCGCGGACAACAGCGCAGCCGTTCTCCCCGTCCGCGTGAAGCACGCGATGGCGACGACATCGGAGAACTCGGCGGCCGCCTTCACCACGGCGTGCGCCACTGCGTGGGCCTGGTCCGCGGGTCCCGCCGTCTCGACGACGACGCGGAAGACCCCGGCCCGCTCCTCGGCGACCTCCGCGATCCGGGTCGCGACGCGCGCCGCCTCGACCGGATACTCGCCGATCGCCGTCTCGCCCGAGAGCATGATCGCGTCCGCGCCGTCCAGGACGGCGTTGGCGACGTCGGTGACCTCCGCACGCGTCGGATGTCGGAGCGCTCACCATCGACTGAAGCATCTGGGTCGCCACGATCGCCGGCACGCCCTCGATCCGGGCCTTGCGGACCATCTCCTTCTGCAGGATCGGGATGTCCTCCAGCGGAAGCTCGACGCCCAGGTCTCCTCGCGCAACCATGATCGCGTCCGCGGCCCGAAGGATCGCGTCGATGTCATCGACGGCCGGACGCGTCTCGATCTTGGCCACGATCGGAACGGACCTCTCCCCCATCAGCGCGCGCAGCTCACTCACGTCCGCCGCGCTGCGCACGAACGACTGTCCGATGAAGTCGACGCCGAGATCGAGCGCCAGGGCGAGCGCCTCGCGGTCCCGATCGGTGATCGCGGGCAGGCCGAGGCGCTCGGCCGGGATGTTCACGCCGGCGCCCGAGCGAATCGAGCCGGGACGGGCGACCTCCGTCTCCACCGTCCCGGGGCCGACCGCCGTGACCCCGAGCTCCACGACGCCGTCGCCGAGCAGGATCCGGTCACCGGGACGGACATCCGAGGGAAGGCCCGGATAGGTCGTCGACGCCCCCGCCGCGTCGCCCGCGACCGGCTCGCTCGACAGTCGGAATCGCCGGCCGACGTCCAGCCACAGCGGCTCGTCCACCAGACCGCCGAGGCGGATCTTCGGTCCCGGGAGGTCGAGCAGCACGGCGAGATCGCGTTCGCGCTCGGCCTCGACCTCGCGAACGAGCGCGACCAGCGCGGAATGATCCTCCACCGTGCCATGCGAGGCGTTGAGCCTGAAGACGTCGGTCCCCGCCTCCGCCAAGGCTCGAACGCTCTCTCGGGTAGCCGTGGCGGGCCCGAGCGTGCACACGAGCCGGGCGCACCTTGCCCTCACGGGGATGCCTCCGAGGACGAGAGGCCGTGCAGCGGAAAGATCCTGCGGCGAACGAGCTCGATCACGCGATCGGCCTCGTCGTCCGCGGGCCCCGGCGCAAGCGGCTCCTCCGACAGCCTCGTCGGGACGGGCGAGGCGAGCCGCTCCTCGAGCCGCTCGACCCACGTCTCGGGGAGCTCGTCCGCCGGCTCGGCGCCGGCCATCTCGGCGAACGCGAGCGTCCACGCACGAGGAGCCACGGTCGCCCACTGATAGCCTCCACCGCCGGTCGCGACCCACCGGCCGTCGGCCACCTCGTGGGCGAGCCCGTGCAGCGAGGCGTACGCCTCCCGATACGCCCTCGTCGTCAGGCGCAGATGTGCCAACGGATCGGTGTGGTGCGTGTCGCAGCCGAGCTGCGTGACGATCACCTCGGGGTCGAACGACCGGACGAGGGGGGGCACGACCTCCCCGAAGGCGCGCAGCCAGCCGGCGTCGCCGGTCCCAGGGGCGAGCGGGACGTTCACCTTCGTGCCTTCGGCGTCGGCGCCGCCCGACTCCTCGACGAAGCCGGTCCCCGGGAAGAGGTACTCGCCGGACTCATGCAGGGAGATCGTCAGCACCCGTGGCTCGTCGTAGAAGATCGCCTGGGGGCCGTCGCCGTGGTGCACGTCGACGTCGACGTAGGCGATTCGCTCGACCCCCCGGCGAAGCATCCACGCGATCGCAACGGCCGGGTCGTCGTAGACGCAGAACCCCGAGGCCCTCGCCGGCATGGCGTGGTGCAGGCCTCCGGCCGCGTTGAACGCGTGCACCGTGGATCCATCGAGGACGGCGCGAGCGGCCTCGAGCGACGCGCCGCAGACGAACGCGGCCGCCTCGTGCATCCCCTCGAATACCGGATTGTCCCCGGGGCCGTAGCCGAAGCGGGACCAATCGCCGGCCTCCCCCGCGCCGGCCCTCCGGGTGGCCTCGATGAACTCGGGCGTGTGGACGAGCGCGATCTCCTCGTCGGCGGCCTGCCGGCAGGCGAGCCGGTGCGCGTTCGGGTGGCGGTCCAGCCCGTAGGCCCCGATGAGCTCCCAGGTGAGCAGCACGCGCTCGGGGCGGAGGGGGTGTCCGGGTCCGTGATCGTAGGCGGCCGCCTGCGGGCAGAGGACCAGCCCGGCTGGACCACTCATGGGATGGTCGAGATCGCAGCCTCAGTCCGCTCGATCACCAGCTCGATCTCCTCGTCGGAGATGACGAACGGGGGGCCCAGCATCAACAGGTCGCCGTCCGTGCCGTCGACGTGCCCGGTGCTCGAGTACAGGAGGAGGCCCCGATCGAACGCCGCGGCGACGATGCGTTCGGTGACCCGGTCGCCGCGGGGGAACGGGGCCCGCGTCTCGCGATCGCGAACCAGCTCGATGCCGATCATGAGGCCGATGCCGCGGACGTCGCCGACGACGTGCGAGGAGGACAGGGCGTCGCTGAGGCCCGACCGCAGCCGGACGCCCTTCTTGGCGCTCGCCTCGACCAGGCCGTCGTCGAGGCGCTGCAGCACCCGTCGTGCGACGGCCGCTCCGAGCCCGTTGTGCGAGTACGTGAACCCGTGCACGAACCCCCGGTGCCGGACCGTCTCGAACACCTCGGCCGCCGCCGCGGTGAACCCGAACGGAACGTAGCCGCCGGAGGAGCCCTTTCCCGCCGTGAGGATGTCCGGTCGGACGTCCCAGTGATCGACGCCGAACCACGTTCCCGTGCGGCCGAATCCCGTCATCACCTCGTCGGCGATCACGAGCACGCCGTGGCGACGGCACACATCCACGACGGCCGGCCAGTAATCGTCGCTCGGGACGGCGGCCGCGAGCGTCGCGCCGGCGACGGGCTCCGCGATGAACGCGGCCACCCGACGCGGGCCGGCGCGGACGATCGCCGCCTCGAGCGCCTCGGCGTGCTCGGCCGCGGTCAGCGGCTCCCGGTAGTCGTAGGCGGCGGGCACGTGCACGACGCGGCCGAGCCACGGCCGGTACGGCTCTCGGAGCGGCTGCTTGCCGGAGGCATCGAGCGCGCCGAGCGTGTTGCCGTGGTAGGAGTTGTGCCGGGCGATGATGACGCTGCGGTCCCGCTCCCCGCGGGCGAGGTGGTAGGCCCGGGCCAGCTTCAGCGCCGTCTCGACCGCCTCGCTGCCGCCCGAGACCGGATAGATCCGCGGCTCATCCATGGGGAGCCTCGAGGCCACCTCGTCCGCGTACGCCTCGAGATCCTCGGTGGTGAACATCGTCGGGTGCACGTATTGAAGCTTCGCCGCGTGCGCCGTCATGGCGTCGATCACGGCGGGATCGCCGTGGCCGACGTTGACGACGATGGCGCCGCCGGCCGCATCGAGATAGCGCTTGCCGTCGGCGTCGGTGATCCACGCCCCCCGAGCGGACACCGCGGTCGGCACGTCACGGTCCAGGACGCGAGGAAAGACGTGGCTCACGGCGGCGGATCCTCAGGCCCGGACGGGGTCATCCCGAGGAGACCCCGAGCGGGTCAAGCTCCTCGCGAATGAGGCGGAGCTCGACCTCCGTCGGCGGGGGCGTCTCGCCGAGCTCGTCGGCCACGCGCGGATCCCACCCCATGTTCTCCCGGACCTCCTCGAGCGTGACGCCCGGATGCAGCGTCAGGAGCGTCATCTCCCCGGTGGCGTCGTCGAACGCGTACGTTCCGAGGTCGGTCACCACCGACGTCGGCCCGCTGCCGGACCACCCGCGCTCCGCGTCGCGACGAGGGTCGCCCGAGTGTCCGGGGCTCGTTCGAAAGTCGATGGTCTCCACGAACGAACGCTTCCCCTGGCGCATGATGACGAACACCTTGCGAGCGTTGATCGCGATCTCGCACGCCCCGCCGGATCCGGGCAGCCGCACCTTCGGGGCGTGGTAGTCCCCGATCACCGTCGTGTTGATGTTGCCGAAGCGGTCGATCTGCGCCGCCCCGAGGAAGCCGACGTCGATGAGTCCCCCCTGGAGGTAGAAGGCGAAGAGCTCGAACATGCTCGTCACCGCCGTCGATCCCGTGACGAGCGTGGGATCGCCGATCGACAGGGGCAGCCGCTCGGGACGGGCACCGTAGACGCCGGACTCGTAGACGAGCTGGAGCTCGGGGGCGACGGTCCGCTGCCCGAGGTTGCACACGATGTTCGGGAGGCCGATCCCCACGAAGCAGACGTGTTCGCCGGCGAGCTGCCGCGCGCTGGCGGCGATCATCATCTCCGACTTGGAGTAGCCGAGGCGCTCACTCGGAGCGCTCACGCGTATCTCCCGTAGTCGACCTCGCCCGACATCGCGGGCTCGGGCCGGAGCCGGTCCCAGAACGCCTTCCCCCGTTTCTCGACGTAGTCTCGATGCCCGCCGAGGTCGTAGACCCACTCACGCAGCCACGCTTCGAGCGAGGCCGGGTCGCGGGCGATCGGGTCCCAATCGAGATAGAAGGCATTGTCGCGATCGTAGTAGCCCTGGGCGAACGACGGATGACACCCGAGCGGCTCCTCGACCACGGCATCGACCACGAGCCCCGGGATGACCGTGCGGTTCGGATCGGCTCGGACGACGGCCTCCTCGACGAGCTCCTCACACACCACGATGACGCGCTCGGCGGCGAACGCCGCCTCCTTCTGGCACCCGAGCAGGCCCCAGATCTGCGCGTCGCCGTGTGCGTCGGCTCGCTGGCAATGGATGATCGCGACGTCCGGCCGAAGCGGCGGCACCACGTAGACCTCCGTGCCGTCCTCGTACGGACTCGTGATCGGCCGAATCCTGATCGTTCACCTTCGGCAGGTCGCTCTCGTAGTAGCTGCGGAGCGGGAGGAACGGCAGGTTCGCCGCCCCGGCGACGTACCGGCTGACCATGCCGAAGTGCGAGTATTCCTCGATCTCGAGCGGCTCCGGATCCGCATGCTCGATCCGCCGCCTGATGGCGTGAAGGGAGCCGACCCCCGGGTTTCCGAGCCAGGAGAACACGAGCTTCGAGGCGACGCCCGCGCCGATCATCTGGTCGTAGATCACGTCGGGCGTCATGCGACACAGCGTCAGATCCCGCCGGCCCTGGCGGATGATCTCGTGTCCGGCCGCGAAGCAGATGAGGTGGGTGAAGCCCTCGATCGCGACCGAGTCGCCGTCCCGCACGAGGGCGGAGACGGCGTCGCGCATCGACGCGACCTTCGACTCAGGCATCGAGGCCCTCGGGCTGCGGGGACCACCCGTCCTCGGGCCCCTGGAGCACGCAGAACTCGTTGCCCTCCGGATCCTGCATGACGATCCAGTTGCCGTCGTCGTGACGCTGCACGCTCGCCCCCTCCGACCGAGAGCCGGTCCGCCTCGGCCTGCATCGAATCGGGGGGACGGATATCCAGGTGCATGCGGTTCTTCACGACCTTGCCCTCGGGCACGCCGAGGAAGAGCAACGGCAGGCCGGAGCCGGACGGGTCCGCGATCTGGATCCCCCACCCCTCGTGGACCTGGGCGACGCGGTAGCCCAGCGCGCTGCACCAGAAGCCGGCGAGCTCCTCCGGGTCATGACAGTCGAACGTGATCGTGTCGACCCTGGAGGGCACCCGACGTCCTCAGCCGATCGCCTCGGCGACGGCCTGCTCGAGGATCTCGAGCGACGCCTTCGCCTGATCCTCCCGGAAGACGAGCGGCGGGGAGATGCGGATGGCGTCGTCCCCGCAGGTGAGCATCAGGAGCCCCCGCCGAAACGCCGCGAGCGCCACGGCGTCGGCCGCCTCGTGATCGGCGAATTGGATCCCGATCCACAGCCCGACGCCCCGCACGTCGACGATGCCTGGGTGCCGCGCCCGCATGTCGCGCAGCCCCTCGAGGAACACCTCGCCGACGCGCGTCGCGTTGTCCAGGAGTCCCTCGTCGCCGATGACGTCGAACGTGGCGAGCGCCGCCGCGCACGGGATGGGGCTGCCTCCGTACGTCGACCCATGCGCGCCGAGCTCCCAGCGCATCAGATCCTCGCGCGCGAGCATCGCGCCGAGCGGCAGACCGCTCGCGATGCCCTTCCCGGCGAGCACGATGTCCGGCTCCACGCCCTCGCGCTCGATGGCCCACATGCTTCCCGTCCGGCCCATCCCGCTCTGCACCTCGTCGCAGACGAGGAGGATGCCGTGCCGGTCGCAGAGCTCGCGAAGCGACGAGAACCATCCATCCGGAGGCATGAGGTAGCCGCCCTCGCCGAGGTAGGTCTCGACGATGATGGCCGCGACCTCGGTCGGGGAGACGAGCCGCTTGAAGACGACCTCCTCCAGATACTCGAAGTCTCCGTAGGGGGCGTGGTACACGCTGGGCAGCATCGGGCCGAAGTTCGTCCGATACAGCGCCTTGCTCGCGGTGAGCGTGACGCTCCCCATCGAGCGGCCGTGGAACGACCCAAAGAAGCCGATCAGGTACTGCCGGCCGGTCGCGTACCGAGCGAGCTTGATCGCCGCCTCCACCGCCTCCGTTCCCGAGTTCGTGAGGAAGCTGCGGGCCGGCCTCGAGAACGGCGCCATCTCGTCGAGGCGCGCGCACACGTCGGCGTAGATGGGCAGGTAGAAGTCGCTGGCGGAATAGTGCAGCAGCTCCGCCGCCTGCTGCTGAACCGCCTCCACGATCCTCGGGTGGCAGTGGCCCGTCGACGTGACGGCGATCCCGGCGTTCAGGTCCAGGAACAGGTTTCCGTCGACGTCCTCGAGGACCGATCCCGCTCCACGCCGTGGGACGAACGGATACGCGCGGGGCAGGGAGGGGCTGGTGACCCGCCGGTCGAGCTCCACCCGAGCCATCGCCTCGGGGCCCGGGACCGGGGTGATCAACCTCGGGGCGTCCGCCGCCGCGAGGCCCTCGAGCTCGATATCCGCCCCGGCGGCGCTCACTCCTCGATCACCGTCCTGGACTGCTCCCGCATGTACTGCAGCACGTAGTAGGGGCCGCCTCCGGCCTTCCCCGTCGTCCCGGAGCCCTTCCAACCGCCGAACGGCTGCACG
Organism: uncultured Actinomycetes bacterium; assembly: GCA_963728285.1. Classification (GTDB taxonomy): domain Bacteria; phylum Actinomycetota; class UBA4738; order UBA4738; family HRBIN12; genus CAVSJR01. The sequence continues at coordinate 212,189 of CAVSJR010000001.1, forward strand.
CCGGGCCAGGCGCCGGTCGTCGCGCCGGCGCGCCGGTTCACGTAGACGACCCCGGCCTCGATGCGGTCGAGGAACTCCTGCTGCTCCCGCTCGTCCTCGCTGTAGAAGCCGGCGGTGAGGCCGTACTCCGTCTCGTTCGCGAGCTTCAGGCCCTCGTCGAGCGAGTCGATCGGCGCCACGGTGACGAAGGGGACGAACAGCTCCTCCTTCCACAGCCAGCTGTCGAGCGGCACCTCGGCGACCGTCGGCTGCACGTAGTTCCCGCGCGCCAGGTCGCCCTCCGCGATGCGCTCGCCGCCGACCACCACCCGGCCGTTCTTCTTGGCCTCGGCGGCGGCCTTCTCGAAGGTCTCGATCGCGGCCTGGTTGATCACGGGCCCGAGGTAGACGTCCCTCTCCAGCGGGTTTCCGACCTTGATCGCCGACGTCTTCTGGCGCAGCCGGTCCACGAACTCGTCGTAGACCTCGCGCTCGACGTAGACGCGGGAGTTGGCCGAGCACTTCTGGCCGCCGAACCCGAACGACGAGCGCATGACCCCGTCGGTGGCCTTGTCGAGGTCGGCGTTTCTCGTGACGATCGTCGGGTTCTTGCCGCCCATCTCGCAGATGATCGGCTTGGGGTACTCGGTCGCGAAGCCCTTGTAGATGCCCATCCCAACCTCATACGAGCCCGTGAAGGTGATGCCGTCGACGTCGGGGTGATGAACGATCGCGTCGCCGACGACCGAGCCTCGGCCGGGGAGGTAGTGAAAGGCGCCGGGCGGGATGCCGGCATCGCGGTAGATCTCGTACAGCTTCCAGCCGAGCAGCGCCCCCTGGTTCGCCGGTTTGAACACGACGGTGTTTCCCGCGACGAGCGCGCCGCTCGACGGCCCTCCGGCCAGCGCCATGGGGAAGTTGAACGGGCTGATCACGGCCCAGACGCCGTAGGGGCGCAGGACGTCGGTGTATCGGCCGGGAGCGCCCATCGATTGCATCGGGGCCTCGAAGCCGTCGTGCTCCTCGACCTCGCGGGCGTTCCACCGCATCAGGTCCGCCGTCTCCTCGACGTCGCCGAGCGCCTCGAGGCGATTCTTCCCGACCTCGAGCGCCATCAGGGCCGACAGCTCGTTTCGCCGCTCCGTGATGAGGTCCGCCGCGTTCCGGATGAGCTCGACGCGTTTGCGCCATCCCATCCGATCCCATTCGAGGCTGAATCCCTTCGCGGCCGCCACGGCGTCGTTGACGTCCTGGATCGTCGCCTGCGCGAATGTCCCGAGCGCGATGTCCTGGTCGATCGGGGACCGGAGCTCATAGGAGCCGTCACCCTGCCGCTCCTCGCCGTTGACCACCGCCGGGTGAAAGCGTCCGAGCTCCGCCTTCGCCGCCTCGATGCCCTCCTCGTAGCCCTTGTGGAGCTCCTCATTGTCGGCGGACATCGTCGCGTAGGTGACTCGGAACTGCTCTGCCATTGCGGGTTCGCCCCCTTACTCGCCGAACGGTGAAGTGGATGCGCCGAACGCGCCTATGGTAGCCAACGCCGTACGATCCCGCCCAGGGCGGCGTTTGACCGCCGGATACCGGGAATTCCCACGCCACCGGGGGTATCCTGACGGTCCCTGTGAGGCTCGTGACCTACGACCGGAGAGGGCACCGGCGACTGGGCGCGTTCCTCGAGGGCGAGGTGGTCGATCTTCCCGACCTGGTCGGGCATCCGGCCTTCCCCGCCTCGATGGAGGCACTGGTGTCGAGCAATCGCGGGTCGGTGCTCGACGCCGCCCGCGCAGCCCTCGAGCGCGACGAGGCGGCCGACTTCGTCGTCGTCGCCGCGCGCCTGCTCTCGCCGCTGCTCCCCTCCTCGCTGAGGAGCCTCGACGCCCTCGACGTGGTCCGACGCGTGGCCGGACCCAACGAGGAGGTCCCGTGGCCGTTCGGCGCCGGCTGGCTGGACTACGAGCCGAAGGTCGCGGCGGTGCTCGGCGGCTCGGCTCGCGGCCTGACGGAGGACGAGGCGGAGGCGGCCATCTTCGGATACACGCTCGTGAACGACTGGGTGGCCCGGGACTCCAACGGGGACCCCGCGCACGTGGCCGAAGGGGTCCCCGTCTCGCTCGGGCCTTGCGTCGCCCTCGCCGACGATGTCGATCCCCAGTCGATGACGGTGACAGTCCGCGTCGACGGCGTCCAATGGGCGAAGGGCAACCTGAACGGGACCGCCACGAGCCTCGCGGGCGTGGTCTCGCGCGCCTCCCGCGCGGAGCCGCTCCGCGCGGCGGACGCATTCGCCGAGAGCCCGTTCGACGCGTTCGGACCGGCGCCGGACAGGCAGCTGTGGCCGGGCGCGGTCGTCGAGCTGGAGGCGGAGGGCATCGGCGTGCTTCGCAATCGCCTCGGCGCCCGGGCCTGAGCCGGCCCCTACCTCTTTCTTGCGGCCTTGCGAGCGGCGCCGCGCGCCGCGGCCCGCCGCTTCTCGCGTTCCTTCTTCTTCCGCTCGCGATCGTGCGCCCAACGGACGCGCCGTCGATCTCCTCTGGCCATCTAGACGTCCTCCTCCTCGTCGCCGCCCTGGGCGAGCTCCGCGCTCCGGTGCCGGGCGGCATCGATCGCGTTCAAGAACGCCGCTCGAACGCCCGCCTCCTCGAGGTGGCGGATGGCGGCGATCGTCGTTCCGCCGGGCGATGTCACCATCTCACGCAGCTCGACGGGGTGCTTGCCCGTGTCGCGGAGCATCTTGGCGGAGCCCAGCATGGTTTGGATGATGAGGTCGGTCGCGACGTCCCTGGAAAGCCCGAGCAGGATGCAGGCCTCGATCATCGCCTCGGCCAGGAGGAAGAAGTAGGCGGGGCCCGATCCGCTCGTCGCCGTGACGGCGTCGAGCTGCGACTCGGGGAGCCGGAGGACCTTTCCGACGTAGGACAGGAGCTCCTCCGCGACCGTCATGTGCTTGTCGTCGGCGTGGGTCCCCGCGCTGACGACCGACATCGCCTCGTCGACCATGACGGGAACGTTCGACATCACGCGCACGACCGGCACCCCGTCGGGAAGGTGCTTCTCGACGAACGAGCAGCGGACCCCGGCGGCGAAGCTGACGACGAGCTGGTCGATCCGTACGTGTCCGATCTGTCCCAAGCAGCCGCTCCATGTCCTGGGGCTTCACCATCAACACCAGCGTCTCGGCCCACGACACGGCGTCCCCGTTGTTGAGGACGGCGCTGACGCCGTACTTCCCGGCGAGCTCCTGGGCGCGCTCCTCCCGTCGGCACGTCACCATGATCTCGTCGGCCGCACGGCCGCCCGAGCGGATCAGCCCGGAGATCAACGCCTCTCCCATCTTGCCGCCGCCCAGGAAGGCGACCTTGCGTCCGGTCATCGTCTGCTCCTCATCAGGTTCGACAGGAAGAACCATATGTTCGCGGGGCGCTCCAGCAGGCGGCGCGTGAGATAGGGATACCACTCCGCCCCGTACGGGACGTACACGCGCACGGGCCGCCCATCCGCGGCCAAGCGTCGCTGGAGGTCCCGGCGGATACCGTAGAGCATCTGAAACTCGACGTGCGAGCGAGGGATCGAACGCTCGTCGGCCACCTTGATCGCGCCGTCGACGAGGCGCTCATCGTGCGTCGCGGCGTGCACCCGATGGCCGCGGGCGAGGAGGGTCGTGAACAGCCCGGCCCAGGCGGCATCGACCTCTCGACGCTTCTGGAACGCGACGTCGGGCGGCTCGAGATAGGCGCCCTTCACGAGCCGGATCGTCGAGGCCTCCGGCAGCGTGAGGACATCGGACGGCGTCCGGCGCAGCGCCGACTGCAGGCAGACGCCGACGAGATCGTGGCGGGTGCGAAGGTCGCGGAACATCGCGAGCGTTTGGTCGACGTGCCGGTGGTCCTCCATGTCGATCATGACGAGGGTGTCCGCTCGCTCTGCCGCCGCCAGCACGCGCTCCACCTGGGCGAGGCACAGCGCCTCCGAGCGGTCGAGGCCGAGCTGCGTGAGCTTGATCGAGATCTGACAGTCGAGGCCGGGCGTCGCCCGGATGCGATCGATGGCGGCGATGTAGGCGTCCGCTGCGGCGATCGCCTGTTCGTCGCGCTCGACGTTCTCGCCGAGGTGATCCAGCATCGCGGCGATCCCCTCGTTTTCGAGGTCGACCGCGGCGTCGATGGCCTCGTCGAGGGAGCTGCCCGCCACGAACCGCGACGCCGCTCGCCAGCCGACGGCGGGATGGGTCGCGAGCGAGCGGAAGGCGCGGTTCGAGGTGATGCGGAGCACGACGGGGCGAAGGATGGAGCCGACCATGTGCGGAAGGATAGGGCCGCCGCCGCAGCCTCGAGCCGGCCCACCGGCCGATCAGTCGTCGAGGAGGTGCTTGAAGTAGCGAGGCGGCGCATCCAGGAACGACCGCCATTCCCCGACGAGATCGAGCTCCTCGAACCCGGCGACGCGCCGGAAGCCCCATTCGCCCACCTCCAGCAGCGTCGCATCGGGGAGCGAGACGAGGAGCGGCGAGTGCGTCGCCACGATGAGCTGGCTTCCCTCGCGCCGCATCGCGTCGAACAGCGCGATGAGGCCGAGGCACGAGCGGAACGAAAGCGCGGCCTCCGGCTCGTCGAGGAAGTACACGCCGACCTCGGCGAAGCGGTGCCGGAGGACCGAGAGGAACGACTCTCCGTGGGATTGACGTTGGAGCCGCTCTCCGCCCCATGCCCTGGTTTGCCTCGGGTCGTCGTCGATCGACGCGAAGTAGGCATGCATCGCCTCGGCGCGCAGGAAGAATCCGGCGTGCGAGGCCATGCGGTTCGTCCGCGCCTTCAGGTGGTAGGCCAGCGGAGAATCCTCCGCGCTCCGAGCCGGGCCCAGGACGTCGGCAAAGGGCGTCGCGACGCCGGCACGCGGATACACGGCGGCAAACGCCTCGACGAGGGTGCTCTTCCCGCTCCCGTTCTCGCCCATAACGAAGGTGACGCCCGGGTCGATGTCGAGCCCTCCCTCGGCGATGAGCTGGGCGACGGCCGGGATCGCGTACGGCCATGCGTGCAGCTCCGGTGGCCGCCGTCGGTTCGGCGTCCATTCGACTCGCTCCAGGTGCCGAATCGCGAGGCCCTCGCTCATTCCCGGAGGCTACCGCCGGCGTGGCGAGGCGGAGGCGTGGAGGCGTGCCGCCAGTCCCCCTATCCTTGGCGGATGGAACTGCATCGGATGTCGGCGCCCGACGGGCTCGCGGACGAGCTGACGGCGCCGGTGTTGATCGCCGCGTTCGACGGGTGGATCGACGCCGCGGGAGCGGCGACCGCCAGCGCCAACCACCTCGCCGCCGAGGGGCAGCTGATCGCCACGTTCGACAGCGACGCCCTCAACGACTATCGCGCGCGCCGACCGGTGCTCGACGTCATCGACGGCACGCTGAGGGAGATCTCGTGGCCGGAGCTCACATTGCGGCGGACGCGAACCGGCGAGCGTGACCTGCTCGTCCTCGTGGGGCCCGAACCCGACTTCCGGTGGCGGGAGCTGGGCAGGGACGTCGTTGCGCTCGCCCTCCGGCTCGGCGTCGAGAGCTGGGTGACGTTGGGAGCGATTCCCGCGGCGGTCGCCCACACGCGAGAGGTCCACGTATTCGCGACGGCGTCGCAGCCGGGCCTGCTCCACGAGGAGCAGCAACAGGGTCCGCCGGGTTTGCTGCGCGTGCCCTCGGCCGCGCTCAGCGTGGTCGAGCTCGCGGTGAGCGCCGCCGGCATTCCGGCCGTGGGGTTCTACGCGCAGATCCCACACTACGTGGGAGGCGCGTACACCGCCGGGGCGATCGCGCTGCTCGAGCGCGTGGAGCGCCACGTCGGCGTCTCCGTGGCGCTCGGCCAGCTGCCCGACGAGGCGATCGCCCAGCGCGCACGGCTCGATGCGGCCGTCGAGAGCGATCCGGCGACGCGCGAGTACGTCGAGCAGCTCCAGGCAGACGATGAGGCAGAACGTACGATGCCGTCCGGTGACGATCTCGCGTCGGAGATCGAACGGTTCCTTCGCGATGAGGCCGGCGGCGACGAACCGGGCCCGTTCGAGGGCCGCTGATCCGCTCCGGAAAGGAAAGAACCCGAGGGACCTCGGGCTCGCCGAAGGTCGAAACCTCCAGCCACCCTCAGCCCCTCGGGCTCCAGGTGCTCCGAGCAACCTTGGCGCCGTCAGTGACTCCGCGCGGTAGTCCCTTTCGTTGGGCTTTGGGGCCTTCCGAGCCTCCCCACCCGCACAGCTAGTTGGCCTTCCCAACCGTACGAGCAGGTGCGCCCAGTCGGCCTTACGGCTTTCCCAGGGGACCCCGCCGGGTCCTGACTTGCTGCTCTGACTGCTCGGAGCGATGCGAAATCTAGACCGGCGCTCCGCGGGCGGTCAACCCGGCAAATCCGCAGGCCAGCGGCGGAAATGCCTGGTAGAGGCGGCGCGGAAAAGAGTGACAAAAGGCGTCAGGCCTCGGCGCCGCTCGACGGGGCGTCGGCCCTCGCATCGGGATCGTCCCTCGCTTCGAGGCGACGCTCCAGGCGCTCACGCGCGCGTTCGAACTCCTCGCGGCGCACGCTCATGACGATGCGATCCATCCACGCGCCGTCCTTGAACGATCGGGCGCGCAGCCGCGCATCCGAGACGAAGCCGCATGCCTCGTACACGCGGATGGCGGGCTCGTTGGCGGCCAGCGACCAGAGCTCCACCTGATGGAGATCCCACCGCTCGAAGGCGTATGCCAACAACGTGGCAACGGACTCCTTGGCGTAGCCCTTGCCCCAGGCTTTGCGATCGCCGACGAACAGATAGAGCGAACAGATACGATCGCGCGCACGGAACTGGTTCAGCCCGATCCGCCCGATGGGCCGCCCCTCGGCTTCGATGACGAATGGGAATCCCTCCTTGCGCGAGGCCTCCGCGTCGTCCGCGATGTCTTGGAGTGAGAAGGGACGTTCGTAGTCCATGCGCCACCAGACGTCGGGGTCGTTCTGCCATGCGTGGATCAGGGGATAGTCGCGCTCCTCGACGGGGCGAAGCGTCACGCGCCGGCCGGTGATCATACGGCGGCGACGGACGAGGTGGTGCGACGCCTCCCGTCGGCGCCGGCCGGGCTCCCCTCGCCACCACCGCGGCCCCCGTCGGCCAGCTCCTGGTAGACGCCGAGCGCGGCGGCCGCGGTCGCGTCCCAGGAGAATCGCATCGATTGCCGCACGCCGGCCCGGCCCATCCGCAGCGCTCGGTCACGGTCGGAGAGGACCGACAGGAGCCGCTCCGCGTGGTCGCCGGGATCGTGACCGGCGACGAGGAAGCCCGTGACCCCGTCCTCGACGACGTAGCGCAGGCCGCCGACGCCGGCCGCGATCACCGGCGTTCCGCACGCCTGCGCCTCGAGCGCGACGAGCCCGAACGACTCGGAGCGGGACGGGACGAGCACCGCCTCCGCGGCCGCATAGAAGTCCGCGAGGCGAGCCTGAGGCTGCGGGGGGTAGAACACGACCCGGGCGCCCACCCCCAGGTCCGACGCGAGGTCCCGGAGTCGGGCCACCTCCGCACCCGAGCCCTCACCGCTCGGCCCGCCCACCACGGCGAGCACGACGTCCGAGGTCCCATTCGGATCCCGCGCGACGGCCTCGGCCAGCGTTCGCACGGCGACGTCCGGTCCCTTGTGCGCCTGGAGCCGACCGACGAACAGCACGACTCGCGAGTCGGCGAGCTGCAGCCGCCCCCTGGCGTCCTCAGCATCGCGAGGGGCGAACAAGTCGTGGTCGACGCCCGGAGGGACCACGCGAATGTCCCGAGGATCGGCGCCGTAGAGGCCCACGAGGTGCGCCGCCTCCGCCGGCGTCGGGGCGAGGATGCGATCGGCCGCACGGATCACCCGCTCCTCGCCGGCGAGCCTGACCGCGGGCTCCGGCGCCTCGCCCGGCGCGAGCGAATAGTTCTTCACCTTGCCGAGGGTGTGGAAGGACGTGACGAACGGTACGCCCCAGATGCGCCGGGCGCTGCTGCCCACCCATCCGGAAAGCCAGTAGTGGCTGTGGACGACGTCGTAGCGCCGGCCCTCGCGCCGAGTTAGCTGAAGAACGCTGCCGAGGAACGCCGGCAGGAATCGCGGAAGATCCGCCTTTGGGACGGGGACGCACGGCCCCGCCTTCACGCGGATGACGCGCGTGCCCGGGGAGGTCTCCTGGATGACCGGACCGTCACAGCCCCGGTCGCGCGTGAAGATGTCGACCTCGGTTCCACGAGCCGCGAGCCGCTCGGCGACCTCACGGATGTAGACGTTCATCCCCCCGGAGTCGCCGGTCCCCGGTTGATCGACCGGCGACGTATGCACGCTCATCACCGCAACGCGAGGCGCGCGCCCCACCATCCCAGTGCCAGCTGCCACCTCTCGATGGTACGCGGTCGCGCCCGAATACCGTCGCACGGCGGCGAGCGCCCCCCTATCCCGGCCCCAGGGTGACGTCGGCGACGACCTCTCCGACGGTCCGCCCGCCTCCCAGGACGGGCGGGCGGGCGTAGGGCCGCAAGTCTCGGACGGGCGGCCGGGGAGAGCGCATCCAGCTGACGGAGGACTCGGATCAGCGCCGCTCGGCCGGCCCGGGAGCCACCGTCGGCGACCTTCAACGCAACACCGAGTCCCGACCCGATGAGGGACGCACAGTGCAGTCCCTCGGCGCCGGCCTTCGCGACGACGTCGCCGGTCGCGGCCATGATCGCGGTATCCACGCGATCGCGACCCCCGACCATGTAGGGCTCCGCGAGCATCGCCTCGACGCACGCCCGAGCCTGCGGCTCCAGATCGCCGAGCGAGGCGGGAGACGCGAGCCTCGCGTACACGGTGGCGAGCGAGGACAGCGCCATCGCGTGCACGGGGACGCCGCAGCCGTCGACGCCGACCGCGACGGTCTCGAGGCCGGATGCGCGGAGCACGGCGCGCCGGATGCGCCGCTGCAACGGGTGGCCGCGCCGAGGATAGGACGCCGGGTCCCAGCCGGAGCGACGGCAGGCGAGCAGCATGCCCGCGTGCTTTCCCGAGCAGTCGCTCAGCTCAGGCCGCGGTTTCCCCGAGCGCGCCATCGAGGCAGGGTCCAAGGGGTAGGAGGGCGGACAGCGAAGCGCTTCCGCGGAGAGGCCGGCGCGCCTCAACAGGGCCAGCACCACGCGGACGTGCTCCGGCTCGCCGTTGTGCGAGGAGCACATGACGGCGAGCTGGCGGGCCGGAAGGTCCTCCGCGATCGCCTGCAGGCTGACGGCGGCCTGGATCGGCTTCATGCACGAGCGGGCGAACACCGGGCGGGCGGCCTCCCCCGCCGATGCCACGACGCGCCCGAGCCGGTCGCAGACCGCGACGTCGCCCAGGTGCACCGACTCCTGGAGCCCGGAGCGGATCACGCGCGCGAGCTGAACCGAGGGTCGCACCGAGGAAGCGTACCGGCGAGTCGAGGGCCGGCTCGAAGCCCGGCCTCAGGCGCTCGCGAGGGGAGCCGGCGCGGCTTGCGAATCGCGGCCGGCCTGGGACGGCTCCACGTGGGCGTGATCGCGCGCGGCGATCACGAGATCCTCCTCCTGCATGAGGATGAGGAACTCGTCCACCACGTCTGGATCGAACTGCGATCCCGACGCGTCCTCGATCTCCCCCAGCGCCCTCTCCGTCGAGAACGCGCCGCGGTAGGGCCTGTCGCTCGTCATCGCGTCGAAGGAGTCGGCAACCGCGAAGATCCGAGCCGCGAGCGGAATGTCCTGCCCCTTCAGGCCGCGCGGGTAGCCGCCTCCATCGACTCGCTCGTGATGGTGGCGGATGATGTCGACCGCGCCGGCGAGAAACGGGATCGGCGTCACGATGTCGGCGCCGATCGTCGGGTGGCGGCGCATGACGTCCCACTCTCCATCGTCGAGGGAGCCGGCCTTGGAGAGGATGCCCTCGGGGATGCCGACCTTTCCGATGTCGTGCAGGAAGAAGCCGTGCGCGAGCTCCGGACGCGCGGCGAGCTCGGGATCCACCCGCCTCGCCAATGCCATCCCGTAGGCGGTGGTCCGATCGAGATGGCCCCGCGTGCACTCGTCCTTCGCCTCGACGACGCGCGCGAGCGACGTCATGGTCGCGACGTAGGTCTCCTGAAGGTTCGCCAGCGCGCGCTCGAGGTCCCTGCCGCGCTGACGCTCCAGGTCGTGCAGCTCGCCGAGCTCCCGGGCGAAGACGACGAGCTGCGCGTGGACGGCGGGAAGCTCGGCGTCTTCACGGGACGGTCGGCGAGCGAGGCCGACTGCGGTTTCCAACAGGTTCAAGGGGCCTTCGTTCTCCAGCTGAACCGAGCTCCGAGGCGGATCCCGGAGTGAGAGGAGCTTCTCCCATTCGCCGTCGGGGCGGCATCGGGCGCTGGGCTCAATTCGCTCTGGTCCGCGCGCCTCGCGGGCTGCCCGACCGCGGGACACCACCGGCTCCATCCGGCCTCCCCCGATCGGGCGAGGATTCGACGGTTCCGTGGCAACTACGAGAGGACCTGCGAGACATCCTCCTTGTAGCGGCGCTTGAGCTCATCCTGGACGGCCTCGAGCACGGCGATGACCTGGGCTCGGTCCGCCGAGACCGAGCGCTCCTCGGAGAAGAGCAGGTCGACGGCCGTGGCGAGGCTGTCGTCGGGAAGGGATCCCGGATCCGAGATGCCCGCGTCGGCGACGAGCCGCTCGACGCGGCGGCGCGCGATCGCGAGCTCGTCGTCCGGGACACCCACCTGCACGGCCGCCCCGCGGGAGGACACGTGGCTCTCGTCCGGGGCGAGGATCTCGGCGAGGCGGTCCACGAGCGAGCCGCTGTCCTGCGGATCCCGTCGCCGTTCGACCTCTGCCTTGAGGATCTCGGCACGGCCCTGCACCAGCCGGCGCAGGAGCGAGAGGTACTCGAGCTCGGCCCGGCACTCGTCGCGCCGATCGCGCACATCGTCCAGCGACAGCTCCTCGAGGCCCTGCGCGTAGTCCGCCCGCTTGATCCGGTCGATGCGCCGGTTGCCGGTCTCGTCCGCCACGTTTCACTCCGATCGCTTCGCGTCCGCGCTCAGGTACGTCGTTCACGCATTGTAGGCGCGGGTGGTGACCCACGTTGCGCCATTGCCATCGGCATTCGCCTCCCCCGAACCTGAGGGGACAGGGCCCCGGCGCTCAGGACGGCGGGCGCACCACGGCGGCCCGGCGGGTCCGGCCATCCCGCTATGCTGCGGCGATGTACGAGCAGGCCGCCCCGCCGCTCGAGGGAGAGCTCGTCCGGTTGCGCGCCTATGAGCGAGCCGACGCCGAGACGATGAACGAGTTGTTCAGCGATCCGGACGTGCTTCGCGGCATCGGATCGGTTCGTTTTCCGCAGGCGGTCGCCGGCTTCAGGGAGTTCCTCGACCGGGTGCGCGGGACCACCACGACGACGGCCTTCGCGATCGAGACGCTCTCCGACCGGAGCCCGGTGGGGGGCTGCGGCCTCGAGGACATCCAATCCGCCGTCCGCACGGCCACGTTCGGCATCTGGATCGGCAAGCCGCACTGGGGGCGAGGCTTCGCGACCGATGCGACTCGCACCCTCTGCCGTTTCGGCTTCCGGTACATGAACCTTCACAGGATCGAGCTCAACGTCTTCGCCTGGAATGCGGCCGCCGTGCGCGCCTACGAGAAGGTGGGATTCCGGAGGGAGGGGACGCGACGCCACGACGGGTTCGACGGTGGCGTGCACACCGATTCCTACGTGATGGGCCTCCTCGACGAGGAGCTCGCCGAGGCGTGAGCGTCGCGATCGCGGCTCGAGGCGCCCCCTAGTCGGGGCGGTCCCGCATTGCGGCGATGAGGATGTCGGCGACCTCCGGCCGTGAGAACTCCTGCGGCGGGCGTTCGCCGTTTCGCAGCATCTCGCGGACCTTGGTGCCGGACAGCGACACACGATCCTCCGCGTCGTGCGGGCAGGTCTTGGGCGACCCCATGCCCTCGCACTCGTTGCACCAGAACGAGTGCTCGAACTTGAGCGGCATGATGCCGAGCTCGTCGGCGTCGAACTGCTCGAAGATCTTCTGCGCGTCGTAGGTGCCGTAGTAGCTGCCCACGCCGGCGTGATCGCGCCCCACGATGAAATGCGTGCAGCCGTAGTTCTTGCGGGCGATCGCGTGCCAGATCGCCTCCTTGGGGCCGGCATAGCGCATCGCGGCCGGGAACACCGACACCATGGCCCGATCCTTGGGGTAGTAGCCGTCGAAGAGGGCCTCGTAGCATCGCATCCGGACGTCCGGCGGCACGTCGTCGGCCTTCGTCGCGCCGACGAGCGGATGAACGAGCAGCCCGTCGACGATCTCGAGCGCGCACTTCTGGATGTACTCGTGGGCCCGGTGAATCGGGTTGCGCGTCTGGAACCCGACGACCGACCTCCATCCACGCTCGCGGAACGCCGCTCGCGTCTGCGCGGGCGTCAGCCGGTACTCGAGGAAGTCGCCGTGTTCGGGCGTCCGAAGGACCTTGAGGTCGCCCGCAAGGCAGAAGTCTCCGGCCTTGTGCAACGCCGCGACGCCGGGATGCTCGACATCCTCGGTGCCGAAGACCGCGACCGCCTCCCGCTCCCGATCTCGTTTGAAGACCCCGGAGATCTCGAGCAGGGCGAGCGGGCGCCCTCCTTCCTCGGCGACGAGCGCAACGGCGTCCGCTCCGCCGACGCGCTTGGCCTCCTCGTCGGTGAGCGAGAGGGTGACCGGGATCGTCCAGGCGAGGCCGTTCTCCAGGTGCATCGTCTCGAGGATCGAGCGGTAGTCCCTTTCGCCTACGAAGCCCCGCAAGGGCGAGAGCGCCCCCACCGCGAGCATCTCCAGGTCGGAGAGCTCTCGCTCGTTGACGGTGATCTTGGGCCGGTTCTCGGCCTCACGCTCGAGGGACTCGGCCTCGGGGCCGGTCACCAGGAGGTCGACGAGCGTGCCGCCGTGGGGCGCGATGGGGTCGTTCTGCGTCATGTGGCTGGATCCTTCCGTCTGGCCCGGCCAGGGGGCTCGGCCGCGAAAGCATACCGAGCGCGGCCGGCGGCTCCCGAGCGTATACTCGCGGCGCTGGCTCAGAAGGGCGGCCCCTTTGCAGACCCTGCTTTCCCCCGGCGAGATCGACGACCTCAACCTGCGCTTCGAGCGCGCCGAGCCCGCCGACATCCTGCGGTGGACGTTCGAGCAGTCGGGGTTCGAACGGATCGCGATCGCCTCCGCGTTTCAGGCCGAGGGAACGGCCGTGATCCACATGGCGACCGCGATCCGGCCGGACGTCCCGATCCTGTTCCTGGAGACGGGATTCCAGTTCGCCGAGACGCTCGCGTTCAAGGCGCAGCTGATCGAGCAGCTGCAGCTGAACGTGGTCGACCTCGTCGGCGAGTACACGGTGGAACAGCAGGCCGCCCGATTCGGCGACCAGCTCTACGAGCGGAACCCGGAGCGTTGCTGCGACATCAACAAGGTCCAGCCGATGCTTCACGCATTGCGCGAGCTCGATGCGTGGATCACGGCGTACCGGCGGGACTCCTCGCCGACCAGGGGCAGCGCGCCCATCATCGACCGCTACGATCTCGAGCCGGGTCGTTCGATGGTCAAGATCAATCCGATGGCGGCGTGGACCCGACGACAGGTGTGGCGGTACCTGAAGGATCAGCGCCTTCCGCACAACCCGCTCTACGATCTCGGGTACTCGTCCATCGGTTGCGCGCCGTGCACCCGCATGCGGTTCGAGGGGGAGGCGGAACGCGCGGGCCGCTGGGCCGGGCTCTCCAAGTGGGAGTGCGGGATCCAGTCGACGGACGACGACGCGTTCCCCTCCGGCGCCGAGCCGGCGGTCGCCCGACCCTGAGCTCGCTACCTCCCGCCCGGTAGCTTCAGTTCCCCAGCGAGCATGTCCATGAGAAGGCCGTCGTGCCATGTGCCGTCCGGACCGCGCTCGTACGCGCGCATGACGCCGACGCGGCGGAACCCGACGGCCTCGTACGCGAGGATCGCCCGCTCGTTGTCCGCCGCTGGGTCGATCGTCAGCCGGTGGTGGCCTCGCCGCTCGACGAGGTATCGGGCGAGGGTTCGGATGGCGTCCGTGCCGATGCCCTGACCGTGACGTGAGGCCGTGAGGAAGACGTCGATTCCCGCGTGCCGGTACATCGGGTCGTCCTCCTCGTCGTACTGGATCGCCCCGACGACCTCGCCGTCGAGCGTGACGACGAAGGCCCTCTCGGCTCGCACGAACTTGTCCGCGACATCCCCCTCGCGGAAGCTGCCCCAGCGAATGGCCACGTCGGGCTCGTTCAGGATCGCTTCGAGGCGACGCACGTCGTCCTCCTCGCCGGGCCGCAGCGCGACTCGCTCACCGGTCAGGATCACGCCGGGAAGCGTATCCAACACACGGAGATGGCCGCGTCATCCGGGTGGCCGCTCACGTGGTTCGAGGTGTCGGGGTTCGTGACGGCCTCGGACGACGAGGGAGGGGCGAGACGCCCCTCCCTCGAGTTCGATCGTCGAATTCCTCGCCTAGTCTCGGCGCTCGGCCTCGACGAGCTCGGCCGGGCTGCCGGGAATGACGACGGCGTGGTCGGCGGCCTCGTGGCCCTCGACGTCGACCTTCGGCAGCCACTGGAGCCAGCCCGGGAGGTACCAGTTCCGGTCGCCAAGCAGACGCATCGTCGACGGCACGAGGATCGACCGCACGATCGTCGCGTCCATGAAGACCGCCACCGCGAGGCCGAACCCCATCTGCTCGAGCGACGTGAGCCGCCCGGCCGCGAACCCGGCGAAGACCGCCACCATGATGATCGCCGCGCCGGTGATGATCCCACCGGTCGTCCGCAGCCCGTAGGCCACGGCCTCGGCGTTGTCGTGGGTCCGGTCGTACTCCTCGCGGATCCGGCTGATCAGGAACACGTGGTAGTCCATCGACAGGCCGAACAGGATCGAGAAGAGGAACAGCGGCAGCCACGCCTCGATCGCGTCGACCTGCTGGAATCCGAGCGCGTCGGCGATCGTCTTGCCGATCGCCGGGCCTCCCTTCTGGAACACCAGCGACGATCAGCCCGTAGGCCGCGCCGACCGACAGCAGGTTCATGATGATCGCCTTGATCGGCACGACCAGGGAACGGAACACGATCGTCAGCAGGACGAACGACAGCGCCAGCACGAGCAGGATGATCGGCAGGTTGTACCGATCGCTGATGTCGAAGAAGTCCTTGACGAACGCGGGGTCGCCGCCCACCAGCACCTCCTGAGCCGGACTTGCGTCGAACGCGCGGGGAACATAGGTCTCCCGGAGCTGCGCGATCGCCGCCACCGCGGCCTCGCTCTGTGCATCGGTCGCGTCACCCGTGAGCGGCACCTGGATCAGGGCGACCGTGCCGTCCCGGCTCACCATCGCGGGCGCGGGCTGGCCGAGATTGGGAGCGTCGGAGATCTCGGACTCGAACGCGTCGACGGCGCTCGCGTACTCGGCGCCGAGCTCGCCCGGCGCACCCGGCTCCGGACCCGGCGTCCCGACGGAGCCGTCCCCGACGATGACGATCTCGGCGGACGACTGCCCGCCCGCCTTCGGGAACTTGGCCACGATCTCATCGAACGCGCGCTTCGTTTGCGCCTCCTCGGGGAGCGTCCCGATGCCCGCGAGGCCGGTCTTGATGCCCCGGCCGTCGTCCTCCGGATGCCCCTGGAACCAGTAGGGGAGGGAGAGGACCACCAGGAACGTGGTGCCCAGCACGAGCCACACGACCGGACGCCCCATGACGACGCGGGTGATCCGGTCCCAGAACCCGCCGGGCCGGCCGTGCTCGATCTCGCGGTTCCGGCCGAAGATGCGACCGGCGTTGATCTTGTCGCCGAGCAGCGACAGGATCGCCGGCAGCAACGTCATCGAGGCCGCGACCGACACGAGCACCACGATGATGGCGCCGCCCGCCAGGCTCCGGAAGATCGTCGTCGGAACCAGCAGCATGCCGGCGAGAGCGAGCACCACCGTCAGTCCGCTGAAGAAGACGGCGCGGTTGGCCGTCGCGCCGGCCATCGCGATGGCCCCGAGCTTCTCGCGACCCTTGTGCCGCTCCTCGCGATAGCGCGACACGATGAACAGCGAGTAGTCGATCCCCACCGCCAGGCCCATCATCGAGATCAGGTTCGGCGTGAAGAAGCTGAACCTCCAGAAGATGCCGAACAGACCGACGATGCCGAGGGTGACGATGATCGAGAAGATGCCCATCACGATCGGCGTGAGTCCCGCGACGACGGCGCCGAACACGATGATCAGCACGATGATCGCGGCGAGGACGCCGATGCCCTCACCGAAGCGAAGGTCCTCCTCGGAGATCCTCTTGAAGTCCTCGGACGAACTGACCTGCCCGAGCTCGAACACCTCGATGCCGTCGTTCGAGCTGGCCTCGCGAGTGGCCTCGATCGCCGCAGCGTTCTTCGTCGCCTCGTCCGCGTCGCCCGTGAGAACGGCCGTGAACAGGACGGCGGTGCCGTCCTCCGACGGGATCGGTCCGAGCGCGGCGACCTGTGGGTCGGCCGCGTCATCCTGCGACAAGGGATACGACGCCGGCACCGCCTTGATCACCTTGGGACCGAGCTCCGTCAGGTCGGCGAGCAGCGCGTTCACGCGCTCCGCGTACGCGGGGTCCTGCACCGCGCCGTCGCCGCCGACGACGACGAACGTCTCGGTGACGACGTCCTCCTCAAGTGCGCGGTCCTCCAGGATCTGCTGCGCCTGCTTTGCCTCGGGCGAGTTCGTGAAGTCGAAATCCGTCGTCAGCGCGGGACCCAGGAGGGTCGACATCGACGCGATGCCGGCGACCAGGATCGCGAGCCAAATCGCGACCGTTCGCCACGGATGACGGCTGCTCGCTCTCGCGAGCGTCTCGGGATTGAGCTTCATCCGGCCTTCCCCCCTCCTGCCAGGCTTCAGTGCTGGCACGGCGTCGACGTACGTTGTACGCTTACTGTGTACGGCACCCTATACGTACGATGTAAGCGTGTCAACGGAACGGAGAGCGAACAAATGGCTGCCACGGCAGGACCCCCCGAAGAGACCGGCACCGTCCTGGAGGCGAGGGAACGCCGCGAGCCCCTCACCAGGGAGCGAGTGGTCGACGCCGCACTCGCGATCATGGACGCCGAGGGCCTCGAGGCCGTCACGATGCGGCGCGTCGCGCGAGAGGTCGGCGTCGAGGCGATGTCCCTCTACAACCACGTCCGGGACAAGGACGACCTCCTGCAGGGCGTGTGCGACCGAGTCATGTCGAGCTTCGACTTCCCGCGGACGACCGGCGACTGGGGCGAGCGATGCCGCGAGGCGGCGCGCTCGTGGCGCCGCCTGCTCGGAGCCCACCCGGACGTCATGCGGCTGTTCGCCGAGACGCACGGTCCTTCACCGACATCCGCCGACTCGCTTCGCCCGACGGAGTTCGCACTCTCACTGCTGAAGGAAGCCGGCCTGTCGGATCGTGACACGGTGCAGGCGTTCCACGCGTTCGGCGGCTACATCCAGGGGTTCGTCATGATGGAGGGCGGCTCGATCAAGGGCGGCCATGGTCCGACGACCGCACGCACCGCCGAGGAACTCTCCGCGACGGTGTCCCAGGAGACGTTCCCATGCCTCCACGCCATGGGGCAGTACTTCGAGGAGTGCGAGGCCGACGAGCAGTTCGAGTTCGGGCTCGAGCTGCTCATGCGAGGCCTGCAGCACAAGGTCACCAAGCCCGCAGGGGAGTAAGCGACCAGGGGGTTCCAACCTTACGGATCGCCCTGCACCCGACCGTGCACATGCATGTCGTGCCAGCCGTCAGAGTGCAGCAGGGCACTCGTCTTCGTGCCCTCGAGCACAAACCCTGCATTCAACGCAACCCTGCAAGACCGAGGATTGGCCGCGGCGTGGTGAACCTCCAACCGGTGCAGCCCGAGGTCCTCGAGCGCCCATCGGGCGACCTCTCGAGCCGCTTGTGTCGTCACGCCTCGACCCGAAACGCTTTCGTCGTCCAATACGTGACCCTGGGCCTGACCGAACTCGAGATTCACGAGACGGATGGCTCCTCGATCTCGATGAACTGGACACGGGCCAGCGACTCGTTGTGGCAAGACTCTAGGGTCGCCCGCGGCCCTTGAGGACCTCCAGGTACTCGTCCAGGCGGTCGTAGGACTCGGCGGCCCCCGACTCCATGCCCGACTCGAGCATCCCGTCGCGATCCTCCACGGTGTCGAGGACTGACGTTGCCCTCACCGTGGTCTTTCCGTCGTGCTCCTCGAGCGTGAGGGTTTCGACGGAGATGTGGCCGGGCATGCCCTCGTACTCGAACGTCCAGACGATGCGCTCGGGCCGGAGGATCTCCCGGAACTCCCCGCGAAAGCCGTGCTCCTCGCCCTCGGGGCCGCGGTGGACGATACGCCACTCGCCGCCCGGCCGGAAGTCGATCTCGCAGCTCGCGACCTCATACTTCCTCGGTCCCCACCAGTTCGACATGTGCTCGCACGAGCTGTGCGCCTCGAAGACGAGCTCGCGCGGCGCGTCGAAGACGCGGCTCATGACGATCTCCCGGTCCGACGGCGTCGACACCGTGAGAGTCTTGCTACCGCTTGCGCCCATCGCCCTTCTCCTTTCGTCGTCCCTGGAGCTCGTCCAGGTACTCGTCCAGCCGGTCGTAGCTCTCCTCCCAGAAAAGGCGGTACCGGTCGGTCCACTCGGCGATCTCCTTGAGCGGCTTCGCCTCGAGCCTGGCCGGCCGACGCTGCCGCTCCCTGCCCCGTGCGATCAGGCCCGCACGTTCAAGCACCTTCAAGTGCTTGGAGACGGCCGGCAGGCTCATCTCGAAGGGTTCCCCGAGCTCGGTGACGGAGGCCTCCCCCGACGCGAGCCGCGCGAGGATCGCCCTCCGCGTTGGATCCGCGAGGGCGCCGAAGGTGCGGTCCAGCCGATCGGTCGTCGTTGGCATTAAACCCTCCAGTTACATAACCTAACGGTAAAATACTGCCTCGGCCCGGCTCTCGTCAAGTGGAGATGCCACCCGTCGGGACGCTCCTCGCCATTCCCCCACGTCGCCCGATCCGTACGCCGGCATCTCGGAGAAGTGCGCAAAGGTAGACTCCCCCGGCCGACGGAGGCCGTCACGCTCGAAGGAGGCACCCAACATGGATTGGACACTCGAGGTCGTCGTGCTACCCGTCAGCGACATCGACCGGGCGACGGAGTTCTACCGCGACAGGGTCGGCTTCCACCTCGACCACGACACGAAGAACGAGCACATGCACGTCGTGCAGCTCACCCCGAACGGCTCCGGGTGCTCGATCGTGTTCGGCGACCTCCCTCCGCAATGGGAGATGGAGCCCGGCTCGATGAAGGGGCTGCAGCTCTGCGTGCCGGACGCCAAGGCCGCGCGGCAGGAGCTGCTCGATCGCGGCGTCGACGCCGGCGACATCATGTGTTCAGCGAGGACGACGGCGGCACGTTCTTCGGCTTCGCGGATCCGGACGGCAACACGTGGGCAGTGCAGGAGCTGCGCGTGCGGGCCGAGAAGCCCCTCATCCCACCCGACGCGCGCGGACGCTTCGGCGCCCAGGGGTGACGAGCTCGGAGGTGAGGCGTCTCGCGAAGGCCGACCTCAGGCGACGACGAGCAGGGCCTCGCGGGCTAGCTGCACCTCGAGGCGAGTGTGATCCCCCATGGAGTCGCCGTCGACCTGGACCGGAAACACCTCGTCGGAGGTCACGACGACCCTCGAGGCATCGTGTCGATAGTCGATGTCGCGTCCGTGCACGTGGCGGGCGGAGCCGAACACCTGCCACGCGATCCTCGGAAGGCTCCGGCGCTTGAGCTTTCGCACCGACAGGACGTCCAGTCCCTCGTCGAGCGACGCCTCCGGCGTCATTCGAAGGCCACGATCCTTGTAATAGGTGTAGGGGTCGGTGCGCCCGACCATGACCGACAGCGAAGGGGTGGGCTCCTCGCCGTCGATTCGCACCTCGAGGTCTGGGCGTCGGCCCGCATAGCCGACCATGAGCTCCCACGCGGCCGCCCGGAACGCAGCCCGATCGAATCGCATCTTCGTCTTGGGAAACTTGGCGTCGAGCCGGCGCATCGCGGCGGCATCCACGCCCGCGCCGCAGTTGACGGCGAAGTATCGACCGTCGGCGCGGCCGAGGTTGAGCTTGGTCACCTCGTTGTCGAGCGCCCGCGAGATGAGCACGCCGGTCGCCTCAACCGGGGTGGTCGGCAGGCCGAGGGCGCGCACCAGGATGTTCGTGGCTCCACCGGGGAGCACACCGAGCGCGGTCTCGGTGCCGACCAGTCCATTCAGGGCCTCATTGATCGTGCCGTCGCCCGAGAACACGACGAGCAGGTCGATGCCGTCCTCCGCGGCCTGCCGCGCCATCTCCGTGGCATGGCCGCGCTCAACCGTCTCCACCACCTCGAGCTTGAAGTCCGCCGAGAGCGCCTTCTCGATCACCGCCAGGGTCGGGCGCGACACCGTTCGGGCGACGGGGTTGACGACGAGGAGCACTCGGTGGAATCGCTGCATCACGGCAGTGGAAGTATCGCAGGACCGACGATTCCGCGCGCACGGAGCTAGCCGCAAGCAGGGGCGACGTCCGCCCCGCCCCGGCCGAGGGCTCCGCCCGAGACCGGAGGCAGCAAGGCCACCTCATCGGTGGGGCCCAGGGGCCGCTCGGGGGTCGCTCGCTCCCCATCGACCACGACCGAGCCCACCCGGGCGATGCGGGCGAACGGCTCGCCGTATCGCCTGCACAGTGCGTCCACGACCTCGCCGACGGTGGACCCCGGAGCCTCGACCTCGCCTGCGCCGGCCTCCTCGCGAAGGGCCGCGAAGAGCCTCACCCTCGCCACGTCTGGTCCCACCCTTCGTGGATCGATCGCGCGAGTCGCCGCGCCAGCGCCGGCGACAGCCCATCCTCGGCGTGGCCGAACCGCTCGGCCAGCAGCAGGCGCTTGGGCTCCCCGGCCCCCTCGAACAGGCGAACGGCCTCATCGTGCGCGAACAGATGGTCGTCCTTGCCGTGGACGACCAGCAACGGCGTGGGCGCGATCTTGGCGACGACCTCCTCCGGGGACTCGGCCCGCTCCCACTCAGAGGGCAGTCGGACGCCGTAGGCGCGCACGAGCCGCCGGCCGCGAGGGCTGTCGGTGAGCGAACGCATCCGCCGCCATGCCCGAGCGCGGGCGACGTGCCCGTCGTCGTCGTGGGGCCCCCATCTCGCGAGCGACGAGATGGCCACGACGTGGTCGACGCCACCGATGAGGGCGGCGTGCCGCACGACCGCGATCGCGCCCATGGAGGTCCCGATGGTCGCGAGCCGGCGGTGCCCCTCGCCTCGAGCCAGGCGGACCACCGCCTCGACGTCCTCCACCTCCATCCCCCCGAACGAGGACGTCCCGCCGCTCCCGCCGTGTCCGCGCAGATCCACGGAGTAGACGGTGAACCAGGGGGTCAAGTCCTCGGCGAACCGCGCGAGCCTTGGCTTGCGGTGCCATCCGAACAGGCCGTGGGCGAGTACGGCGGCCGCACGTTCCGCGCTCGCATCCCCGAGCCTGGTCCCGGCGATCCAGACGCCGTCCACGGTACGGACCCGAAAGGGCTGGGCCGGAACGCGCCACCGCCGGGAGACGAGCCGCTGGATCGTCGTCATGGCAGGTCAAGGGTACCGTTCGGCCGCACGCTGCCGATACACTCGATATTCATGGCCGCGCTGATCCTGCTCTCCGACCGAGGCGCCTCCGAGGCCCTGCCCGCACTGCCCGCCGCCGGCTTCGACCCGAAGGTCGAGCCGCTGTCGCCCTCGTCGCTGGACTTCGTCCAGGAGCTCGGGCCCGAGGCCGTTCTCGTCGACGCCGGCGAGAACCCCGCGCAGGGATATCTCGTGCTGCGAGCCCTCCAGGAGCGGGACGCGAGGATCCCCGCCGTCGCGGTCGTGGAGCGGGCCGACCTCGAGCGATGGGCCTGGGACGAGGTCGCCGAGGACCTCCTCTACCCCGGCGCTCCCGCCGCCGAGATCCGCCTGCGACTCTCCATGCTTCGGGGCCGCCACGGCGCCGGCGACGGCAGCATCGTTCGCCTCGGGCCGCTCGCCATCGACGTGGACACATACCGCGTGGCGCTGGCGGGCAGGCCGCTGGACCTCACGTACAAGGAGTTTGAGCTGCTCCGATACCTGGCGTCCCATCCCGATCGGGTGTTCACTCGCCCGGCGCTGCTGCGCGAGGTATGGGGATTCGATTTCTACGGCGGCACGCGGACCGTCGACGTGCACGTGCGGCGGCTGCGGGCGAAATTGGGGCCGGAGCATGAGCACCTCGTTGAGACGGTTCGAGGTGTCGGCTATCGCGCGAGCGACGAATAGCCGCCGAGGCGGACCTTGACCAGGCGCGCACGCCGAAGGGCGCCCGGCGCCGACACCCGAGCCGTCGATCGGAGACCGGCACCAAACGACCGCCGGGGAGGAGCGAACGGCCTCCCCCAGTCGATACCCGTAGTTCCTCGTGACTACCGGCAAAGATGGCCGCAAGGGGCTCTGCTCCGGGGAGGCCCATTTCGCCGACACTAGGGGGGACGATCGACCCGGACCTGGAGGGCGGTGGAAATGAACGCGGTGCTCAGTTCAGCAGCCATCCTGCTGACGTTCATCGCCCTCCTCCGGGTCGGAGTTGCCTTCGTTTCCCCGATCCTGCTGTCCTCGACCGTGCCGTCCGAGACCTCCCCCCAGCTGTCCGGACGGCGCAGCCGGCGCTGACTCTCCTCCCCCACCTCGAACCATCAACGCGGAGGAACCCACAGCGCCGGCACGCCCGGAGCCCCTGCTCACGCATCGGCTTCGGGCTGCCCTTTTGTGCTTCGCCTGAGGCATTGGCCGTGCCTCGGACGTGTGGGCTTGGGCGGACGGCGGGGCGTCGATCGCGGAAATCGACAAGAGCTCGTGTATCGTCGCGCCATGCTCGGCTCCATCCGCCCGGTGATCGCCACCGCCGTCGGAGCCCTGGCTCTGGTCGCTTGCTCCATGGGCACGACGACCTCAGCACCTCCCGCACCGGACGCGCCGACCGCGAGCGAGGACCCGCCGGGTGCCCCGTCCCCACCGCCGGGATACGAGGAGGCGCGCAAGGAGCTCGAGCGACGCAAAGCCGCGTATCGAAAGGATCTCGCGGCCTACCGGCGTGCGGTCAAGAACTACGAGACTGCTCAGGAGCGGTACGCGGATGCTCGGGGTCAGTACACCGCGACGAGTTCCGAGTACCAGCATCAGCTCGAGCTGTATCAATCGGCCTTGGCGGACTATCGTCAGGCACGCCGGGACTATGAGGCCCTGAAGGAGGAGCGGGTTGAGCTCGTTGAACTCGCGCGCGAGTTGAAGGATCAACTCCCGCAGGCCTCACCGAGCTCGTAGTCCTCGGGCTTGCCGAGGATCGCTCGCAGGCCGGCGACGTTCCTTCTTTCCTTTGGCAGGTCCTCGTGAAGGGCTGGATCGCATTCAAGATCCATTTCACAACGCTAGTGACCAGGGAATTTGGGTGCTGAACGATGGCTCGTTGGCGGTCCGTAACGCAGAGTTAACGCGAGGGAAACCTCGCGCCCGAGGGTCGTCGCTACCCTGACTCGAGAATCGTTCGAGCGCGAAAGGGGACCATCGGTGGCCACGCCCAGAGACGTTCTCTCCCTGGCGAAGGACTCGGGAGCCGAGATCGCCGATCTTCGGTTCTGCGATCTCCCGGGGCTCATGCAGCACTTCTCGATCCCGATCGGGGAGCTCAACGAGGGGCTCTTCGAGGAGGGCATCGGATTCGACGGCTCCTCGATCCGCGGGTTCCAGGAGATCCAGGAGTCCGACATGCTCCTCGTCGCCGACCCCGACTCCGCGTACATGGATCCATTCACCAAGCACGCCACGATCAACATCAACTGCTTCGTGAAGGATCCGGTGACCGGGGAGATGTACTCGCGTGATCCGCGCTACATCGCGAGGAAGGCGGAGCTGTATCTGAAGCAGACCGGCATCGCCGACCTCTCGTACTGGGGGCCGGAGGCCGAGTTCTACATCTTCGACTCGATCCGCTTCGACCAGAACCAGCACGAGGGCTACTACCACATCGACGCCGTGGAAGGCGTGTGGAACGCGGGGCGCGAGACCGACGGCGCGTCGGCGGATGGGGGCCCGAACCTCGGCTACAAGGTCCGGTACAAGGAGGGGTATTTCCCCCTGCCGCCGATGGATCACTTCCAGGACCTCCGCAGCGAGATGGTGCTGAACCTCGAGAAGGTCGGCATCAAGATCGAGGTGCATCACCACGAGGTCGGCACGGCGGGGCAGGCCGAGATCGACATGCGATACGGCACGCTGCTGGCGACCGCCGACAACGTCATGAAGTACAAGTACGTCGTGAAGAACACGGCGCGCCAAAGCGGCAAGACCGTGACGTTCATGCCGAAGCCGATCTTCATGGACAACGGCTCGGGGATGCACACGCACCAGAGCCTGTGGAAGAACGACGAGAACCTGTTCTGGGACGAGGTGGGCTACGC
Organism: uncultured Actinomycetes bacterium; assembly: GCA_963728285.1. Taxonomy (GTDB): domain Bacteria; phylum Actinomycetota; class UBA4738; order UBA4738; family HRBIN12; genus CAVSJR01. The sequence continues at coordinate 236,697 of CAVSJR010000001.1, forward strand.
GGGCATCAGCGACACGGCGCGCTGGTACATCGGCGGGCTGCTCGCGCACGCGCCGGCGCTGCTCGCGTTCACGAATCCGACGACGAACTCCTATCGACGGCTGGTCCCGGGCTACGAGGCGCCGATCAACCTGGTGTATTCGCAGCGCAATCGAAGCGCCTGCATCAGGATCCCGGTGTTCTCGAAGAGCCCCGCCCAAAAGCGCCTCGAGTTCCGGACGCCCGACCCGACGTGCAACCCGTACCTCGCGTTCCCGGCGATGCTCATGGCCGGGCTCGACGGCGTGAAGAACAAGATCGAGCCGCCGGAGCCGATGGACAAGGACCTCTACGACCTGCCGCCGGAGGAGAAGGCGATGGTCAGGCAGGTCCCCGGCTCCCTCGAGGAGGTCCTCGACACGCTGGAATCGGATCACCAATGGCTGCTCGAGGGCGGCGTGTTCACCCAGGACGTGATCGACACGTGGATCGAGTACAAGCGAGAGCATGAGCTCGACCCGGTGCGGCTCCGTCCTCACCCGTACGAGTTCTATCTCTACTATGACCTCTGAGCGATACGCGTCAGACAGCGCGTCGGCCCGGAGCCGTGGCTCACGCAGCCCGTTCACGGGACGCGCGCGAACGCTGAGTGCTAGGCGACGGGGCGAAGCTCGCTCGTACAGGCCGGGCAGCGGAGCGCGTCCTTGGGGACATCGGTCTTGCAGAAGTCGCACGGCCGGGTCGGTGACTCGGCCTGCTTCCGGAATCGGTTGTAGGCCCTCACGATGAGGAACAGGATGAAGGCGATGATGACGAAGTTCACCAGGGTCGTGAGGAAGGCCCCGTAGGGGATCGGCGTCCCGTTCAGGTCCCATGTGAGCTGGTCGAAGGAGACGTCTCCTCCGAAGATGGCGCCGACCAGGCTCAAGATCACGTTCGTGAACGAGGCGACGACGGCCGCGAACGCCACGGCGAGGATGAACGCCACGGCGATCTCGACCAGGTTCCCTTTGGTGATGAACTCCCTGAACTCTTTGAGCATGAGACCCCCTTGCCGACCGGCTCGCACTACCCTCCCGTGGAACGGTGCCCGAAGGCAATACCGCACCCGCATGACGTCCTGAGGGCACGCCGAACTCGGGTCGGGGTCAGCGGCCCGGGATGCGCTCCTGCGCCTTCATCACGACGCGGGCGGCGAGGGACCTCGGCACGAGGCGGGTCCCGAGGGCCATGACCCGGTTCCTCGTTCCCACCACGGCCATCGGCCTGCCGGCCATCATCTCCCGGTATCCGAACTCGGCGACCTCTCGAGCGCCTGGCATCTTGCGTCCGGCGACCAGCCGAGAATCCTGCATCTTGGCTCGCTCTTGAAAGCCGGTCTCCGTGACGCCCGGGCACAGGGCGGTGACCGTCACCCCCGTCCCGCGAACCTCCTCCGACACGGCGAGCGAGAACGACAGGACGTAGGCCTTCGTCGCGTAGTAGACCGCCATGAGGGGGCCGGGCTGGAAGGCCGCGGTGGACGCGATGTTCATGATCCGACCGGACCGGCGCTCGATCATCCCCGGCAGGAACCGGCGGGTGAGCTCGGTGAGGGCCAGAACGTTGACGTGGAGCATCTCGGCCTGGTCGCGTGGGTCGTCCTCCGCGAACCGGCCGAACATCGCGAACCCCGCGTCGTTCACGAGCGCCTCGACGACGATCCCTCGTTCCCGAATCTCCTCGAGGACCTCGTCGGCGGCGCCGTCCCGCGCGAGGTCCTTCGCAATCACGTGGGCCGTGATGCCGTGAGGCGTCCGGAGCTCCTCCGACAACGCCGCCAGCTTCCCCTCGCTTCTCGCCACGAGCGCCAGGTCGTAGCCGTCGGCCGCGAACATCCGGGCGAGCTCGAGGCCGATGCCGCTCGACGCGCCGGTGATGAGCGCGGTCCTCCCCATGCGGACAAGGGTAGCTCGCCTCGCTGGGGCGCCGGCCCGAGAGGTCGGGTCAGCCCTCCTCGTAGAAGACGCGCTCCATCGCCCGGCGGCTCCGCCGCGTGATCCGCAGGTACTCGTCGAGGAAGGTCTGCCGCGGATACTCCTCGTATCCGAGCCGGCGGGCGAGCACCGTCTGGTCCTCCGGCGAGGGCGGAATCGCATCTGCATGAACCCTCCGATCGACCTCGAGCGCGTTCTTGACGTCGGAGAGGAAGACGAATGCCTCCCCGAGCGCGAGGGACACGGAGTCCTCGATCAAGCGCGCCGACGCGAGCGATTCGATCGCCTGCAGCGTCCGCCTCGTCCGCACCTGCGGATGACGAGCCCCGAACCGAATCAGCGAGAGCTCGACCGCGAACTGCACGTCCGCGAGCGAGCCGATTCCGAGCTTGAAGTGAAGCCTCGCCGCCTCCGGCGGCCTCACTCGCTCGCGCTCCATCCGCTCACGCATCCTCCGCATCTCGGCGACGCGGTCGACGGTCACGTGATCCGGATACGCGAAGTCCTCCGACAGCGAGCAGAACCGGTTCCCGAGCGCCTCGTCGCCCGCCACGAAACGGGACCGCAGCAGCGATTGGAACTCCCACGGCTCCGCCCAGCGCTCCCAGTACTCCAGGTACGCCGCGACGGAGCGAGCGAGCGGCCCGCTGCGGCCCTCGGGGCGCAGGTCGGCATCGGGCTCCCATCCCGAAGCACGAACGCCCGCCATGACCCGCTCGGCGGCGTCGACCGCCTCGCGGAAGGCATCGGCCCCCTCGCCGTCGTAGACGAACAGCAGGTCGAGATCGGAGGCGAAGTTGAGCTCCTCGGCGCCGAGCTTGCCGAGCCCGATGACGGCGAACGGCATGGCCGGGGACGCCTCGTCCACGGCCTCGCGAATCACGCGGTCTGCAACGCGAGCGATCGCCGCGCCCGTCTCGCGGGGGTCGAGCTCCCGAGCCGCGTACCGAGCCGCCACGCCGACGAGCTCGGCATGCGCGTCACCGGAGTCCGGGTCGACCAGCGCCCCGACCCGATCCGGCTCGGCGGCGAGCAGATCCGTGGCGAACGAGCTCGCGGACACGACGTGGGCGAGCCGACGGGCCGCCGCCGGGTCGCCGGCGAGGGCATCGGCGGGATCGCGCAGCTCGCCGACGGCCTCCGCGACCCGCTCCAGCCTGACGAGCGCCGCGTCGGGATTCGCGGCCAGGGCGAGCGGCGGGATCATCACCGGGAAGACGTGCGCGAGGACCTTGCCCATCCGGGTCGACGAGCCGACGAGGCGCCGAAGGACCTCGTAGGAGGCGGATGGGTGGCGGAAGCCGAGGCCGCCGAGGAGCTCCTCCGTCGCGTCTCGATCCACGCCGGGCCGCGGCGCGGCCGGCCCGGAGAACGCCTCCAGCAACGGACGATAGAACAGCCGCTCGTGGAGCCCTCGCACGAGCGCCGTCTCCCGCTCGTACGCGGCGCGAAGCTCCTCGGGCCCATCGAGGTCCATCGCTCGCGCGAGGCGGACCAACGACGCGCGGTCGGCGGGCAGGTCGTGGGTCTGAAGATCGCGCACCATCTGGAGCCGGTGCTCGAGCCTGCGCAGGAACCTGTACGACCGAGCCAGGCCGTCGGCGTCGGCCTCGGCGACGTAGCCCTCGTCCGCGAGCGCGCGGAGCGCGCGAAGGGTGTTCGGGTCGCGAAGGCGGTCGTCTCGGCGCCCATGCACGATCTGCAGCAGCTGGACGGCGAATTCGACGTCGCGAATCCCGCCCCGCCCTCGCTTGACCTCGATCGCCTCCTTGCCGCGGGCGCGAACGTACTCCTCGAGCCGGACCTTGACCTGGCGGACCTCCTCGATCGCTTGCGGTTGGAGCTCCTCCGGATAGACGAGCGGCGTGATGCCCTGGATGAACAGCCGTCCGAGCTCGGGATCTCCGCCGAGCGCCCGAGCCTTGATCAGCGCCTGGCGCTCCCAGGTCGCCGAGCGTTGCGAGTAGTACTCGAGCATCGCATCGAGCGACCTCGAGAGGGCTCCGCCTCTCCCGCCCGGGCGGAGCGCCGAATCGACGCGCAGGGCGATTCCCTCCTCGGTCTGATCGGCGAGGAGCCGGATGAACCGCGCGGCCGCCCGCTCCACCTCCGCCTGTCGCTCGCCTCCGGCGCCCGAGTGCACGAAGATCAGGTCGACGTCGCTGGCGTAGTTGAGCTCGGCGCCGCCCAGCTTGCCCATGCCGATGACGGCGAAGCCGGTCTCGCCGACCTCGAGCCTGCACGCCGACGCGATGCACGCCTCGGCGACGTCGGAGATCTCCCGCACGACCTCCTCCAGCGGAGCGCCCTCGAGATCCCTCGCCGCGACCCGCACCATCGCGCGGTGGCGGAATCGACGAAGGCCGCCGCCGGCGCCGAGCCGCGTCACGTCGTCGGCGAGCTCGGCGTCGAGCTGGGGGCGGGTGCGGGGCGAGATGTCGGCGAGCGCCACCACCTCGCCCGGGTTCGCCACGAGGAAGTCGGCCGCGGCCGTGGAGAAGCCCAGCAGCCTCGTGGCCACGGTCAGCACGCGCGGATCCGACAGGACCGCGCGCGCCTCGGGGTCGTCGCCCACACGAGAGATCGCGACGCGCGCGAGCTCGGGGTCGGGCGCGGTGGCGAACATTCGGCCGAGCGACTCGGGCGTCAGCTCCGTGCTCACGGAGCGAGCCTAGCGCGCGGCTCCACCCGATCCGCGTGCTCGCGCCGCCCCGACGTGGATTCGGCAGAGTTAACGCGCGCGTAACCGCGGCGACTCATGGTGCGGCTAGCCTCGTGAGGGTGAGTCCGTCCGCCGAGGCCGAGTACGTGCTGCGCACCGTGGAGGAGCGCGGGATCCGCTTCGTACGCCTGTGGTTCACCGACGTGCTGGGGTTCCTGAAGTCGTTCACCATCACCTCGCAGGAGCTCGAGGGTGCGTTCGCCGAGGGGATGGGCTTCGACGGCTCCTCCATCGAGGGATTCTCGAGGATCCAGGAGTCCGACATGGTCGCCCATCCCGATCCCTCGACGTTCCAGCTCATCCCGTGGCGGGCGGAGGCCCAGGTCGCGAGGATGTTCTGCGACATCCAGAATCCGGACGGCTCGGCGTTCGACGGGGACCCTCGCGGCGTGTTGAAGCGCCAGCTCCAGCGGGCGGCCGACCTCGGGTTCACCTTCTACGTCGGTCCGGAGCTCGAGTACTTCTACTTCCGATCCGTGGACGATCCGAGCTTCCTGGATCAGGGCGGCTATTTCGACGAGACGCCGCTGGACGTCGCGACCGATTGGCGCAAGCGGACGGTCGCCTATCTCGAGGCGATGGGCATTCCCGTCGAGTACGTCCACCATGAGGTGGCGCCGTCGCAGCACGAGATCGACCTCCGATACACCGACGCGCTGACGATGGCCGACAACGTCATGACCTACCGGCTCACCGTGAAGGAGGTCGCCCAGGAGTTCGGGATCTACGCGACCTTCATGCCGAAGCCGGTGATGGGGGTGAACGGCAGCGGGATGCACACCCACCAGTCCCTGTTCTCCGGCGACCGCAACGCGTTCTTCCAGGAGGGCGACGAGTACCACCTCTCGAAGGTCGGGAAGCACTACATCGCCGGCCTGCTCGCGCATGCGCCCGAGCTCACGCTCCTGACGAACCAGTGGGTGAACTCCTACAAGCGCCTCGTCCCAGGGTTCGAGGCTCCCGTCTACGTCTGCTGGGCTCGCCGCAATCGCTCCGCCCTCGTGCGCGTCCCGATGTACAAGCCGGGCAAGGAGGGGGCGACGCGGATCGAGTTCCGGTCCCCGGATCCCGCGTGCAACCCGTACCTCGCGTTCGCGTCCATGCTCGCCGCGGGCCTCGAGGGGGTCGAGAACGAGTACGAGCTTCCGCCCGAGGCCTCGAACAACATCTACGAGATGACTGCGGAGGAACGCGTCGCCGCGGGGATTCGTTCCCTGCCCGAGGATCTGAACGAGGCGATCCACGCCGCGCAGGATTCAAAGGTGCTGCGCGAGTGCCTCGGCGAACACGTTCACGAGTTCCTCATCCGCAACAAGCGGGAGGAATGGGACGCCTACAAGGCCTACGTCACGCCCTACGAGCTGGAGCGCTACTTCCCCATCCTGTGAGCAGACCCCGGCCGTTCCACCGGCCGAGGTCTCCCGAATGGCCCTCCCCCGAGCTCCCGATTTCGCGCACGGCGGCCTTCCACTTAGAATTGAGAGTGATGGGGGTGTGGATATGAGCGATGCGATGAACTTCGGGCTCTCGCCCGCGCTCGAGGCGGCGAAGGCCCGGCGTATCAAGCTGCACACCGAGCTCGTCGAGCTCGAGAAGGCGATCGGCGCCCCCACGCCCGGACGGGTGAAGGAGTGGAGCCTGGACGTCGCCTCCAGGCTGCAGAGCGTCCGGGAGGCGTTCGACGAGCACGTCTTCGTCACGGAGAAGCCCGAGGGGCTGTACGAGGAGATCCGAACGATCTCGCCCCGGCTGGCCGGCAAGATCAAGCGGCTGGACGAGGAGCACCCGGTGATCCTCGCCCAGATCGACGTCACGCTCGGTCGACTCGAGGCGCTCGACACGCAGGACATCTGGCCGCCCGATGTGGCCCGGGACGACATCAACCGGCTGCTGGGCCGCATCGTCCGCCACCGTCAGCGAGGGGCGGACCTGGTGTGGGAGGCCTATAACGTCGACATCGGCGGGATGGAGTAGGCCCGGACGCTAGGCTGTGCCCGTGGTTCGCATCGCGCTCGGGCAGATCAACACGACCGTCGGCGATCTCGACGGCAACGTCGAGACGATGGTCGAGTGCACGAAGCGGGCGACGCGAGTCGCACGCGGACATCGTCTGCTTTCCCGAGCTCGCCATCACCGGCTATCCGCCGGAGGACCTCGTCCTGCGTCCCGAGTTCGTGCGCGACAACCTCGCCGCCCTCGAGGAGCTCGCCGAGCGAACCGCCGATGCCTGCGCCGTCCTGACCGGGTTCGTGGACCGCACGGAGCGCGGCCTGCACAATGCCGCGGCGTTGGTGCACGAAGGTCGCATCGTGGAGCGGTATCACAAGGTCCAGCTGCCCAACTTCGGCGTCTTCGACGAACGCCGCTACTTCGTGCCGGGCGACGCCGCGTGCTCGGTTCGCCTCGGCGGCTCGGATCTGGGCCTCTCGGTCTGTGAGGACGCCTGGCACGACGGAGCTCCGTTCGACGAGTACGCGCGGCGGCACACGCCCGTCGTGCTCAACATCAACGCGTCGCCGTACCATCGCCGAAAGGTCTCCGAGCGCCTCGACATCTGCCGCGCCCGGGCGCTGCAGACCGGTGCATGGATCGTCTACGTCAACGCGGTCGGGGGACAGGACGAGCTCGTCTTCGACGGGGGGAGCATGCTCGTCTCACCGGACGGAGACCTGGCCGCCTTCGCCGCGACCTTCGAGGAGGACCTCCTCGTCGTGGACGTCCCGTCGAATGCCGGCGCCGCCGCATCGATCGTCGGCGACCCGCGGCCCGCGTGGCCGGACAAGACGGAGGAGATCTACCGCGCGCTGGTCCTCGGCCTCCGCGACTACGTCGTCAAGAACGACTTTCGCGAGGTCCTGATCGGCCTCTCGGGCGGGATCGACTCCGCGCTCACCGCGGTCATCGCCGCCGACGCCCTCGGTCCCGAGGCGGTCCGAACGCTGTCGATGCCCTCTCCCTACTCCTCCGCCGAGAGCACCGAGGACGCCGTCGAGATCGCTCGTCGCCTCGGCATCCGCATCGACGTCGTCCCGATCGAGCGGCCGTTCTCGGCATATCTCGACGTGCTCGAGCCGGTGTTCAGCGGGACCGAGACGGACGTCGCGGAGGAGAACCTGCAGGCTCGCATCCGCGGCAACCTGCTCATGGCGTTGTCGAACAAGTTCGGAGGGCTGGTGCTCGCGACGGGGAACAAGAGCGAGTACGCGGTCGGCTACTCCACGCTGTACGGCGACATGGCGGGCGGCTTCGCGCCCATCAAGGATGTCCCGAAGACACTCGTGTACGAGCTGTCGCGGTGGCGCAACGCAGGATCCGAGCCGCCCCCCATCCCCGACGGCGTCCTCGACAAGCCGCCCTCCGCGGAGCTCCGCCCGGGCCAGAAGGACACGGATTCACTTCCGCCGTACGACCAGCTCGATCCCATCGTCGAGGCGTACGTCGAGGACGATCGCTCACCGGAGGAGATCGCCGCCGCCGGGTTCGACCCCCAGCTCGTCGACCGGGTGATCGAGCTCATCGACCGCGCCGAGTACAAGCGGCGCCAGGCGGCGCCGGGTATCAAGATCACGCCGAAGGCGTTCGGACGCGACCGGCGCATGCCGATCACCAACCGCTATCGGCGGCGATGACGCCGATACAATCGGCTCCGGGGCCGGTAGCTCAGCTTGGTTAGAGCAGGGGGCTTTTAACCCTCGTGTCGCGGGTTCGAATCCTGCCCGGCCCACCGCAGGTAGCGGTCGGTTCCCACCGCGCCACAAGTCTTTTGCCTGAATACGGGTACTACCTACGCGGCGATACGGTAGGGGACCGGGAAAAGACCGATAACACGCGTCTTCTTGGAGTCGCCTTGGCCGTTTCTTGGTCGCCGCGACGGCCAACCGGGTTGCGCCGAAGCAACGGCCTTTACGACGTGGGGCGCGCTCCGGTACGGTAGGAAGCGCTCGGGACCTGAACGACTCCTACCGGGAATGCTCCCGAGCAAAGAGAGGGAACCCTTGCGTCGATCAACGCTGGCCGCTCTCGCGGTCGCGATCTCGATCGTGCTCTTGACCGCAGACGCCTTCGCCGGCGCCGTCGCAACGCCCGTCAGAACCGACCCGGACCGGGTCGAGTTCGAAGGCTCCGGGAACGCCAACTACTTCGCGTGGACCCAGGATCAGGCAGACGCGTATTTCCAACGCGACGTGTGGGTCCTGCCGACGGGCGGGCAGAAATACGAAGTGAGGGCCGGAGGAAGGACCGGCGGGCTCCGGTCAGATGGATCACACGGGGTCGCTCCTGCCGTACCACCACTGCGTCCACGACGCGTGCGACATCGTGTTGTTCGACATGTCGACGAAGACGGAACAGCCGCTCCCCGCCGGCATCAACACGAGCAGGGGGCGCGAGATCTTCCCCGCTCTCTACGACGATCAGATGACGTTCCTCCGCGACGGAGCCGTCTGCGGATACGCTCTATCTCGTCACCGACCTCTCCACGGGCGCGAAGCTCGCGATCAAGAGCATCCCCGATGCGAGGAGAGCGACCTTCTCGAGTCGCGCCCCGGCTCACCGGGAACTGGGTCACCTACGGGATCTGCAACCGCACGGGCTGTCACGCGTTCCGCTACGACATCGCGCGAGACTCGACGATCAAGGTCCCCAACCCGCTCGGGAAGCGCTCTACTTCGCTCCCTCACCCGACATCGCCGGGAACGTCTATTTCGAGGGCTGCAGGTCTCTCTGCTCGAGGCACGCCAGCCTGATGAAATGGACCGGCTCCGGAGACCCGACAGCCTTCTACAGTCTCCCCTCCGGCACAGACGCGGCCCAGACCTCCGTCTACGATGACGGAGGCGGCAACATTCTGTTGTACGTGGACTTCCGCAACCTCTCGACGGGCAACTCGACGTCTACAGCTTCACGAACCCGTAGACCCTCCTACTCGGGGCGCGTCGCTCCGCGGTAAGGCTACGGGGAGCCCGCCCCGTCCGCCAGGCCCGCGGGGATGCCGTCGTGCGTGGCGAAACAGGTGACCGGACCCAGGAATCGAGAAGCGTGGGTCACGAGCTGCATCTAGGATGATCGCCATGGACATCACCATCCGCTCGAGTTTCCTCCCGCACGACGACCCGGAGGCATCCCCGGCCTTCCATCACGACCTGAGCCGCCCGGAGGAGGTTGTTCGCAATGGCTGACAGGAAACCCGCAAGGAAAGCCACGCAGAAGTCCGGGAAGAGCGCCACCGCAACCAAGAAGACGTCCAAGGGATTCACGGCCGACGAACGAGCCGCGATGAAGGCTCGTGCCCAAGAGCTGAAGGCGGAAGCGCGCGGGAAGAAGAACAGGGCGGACGGGGAACGCGAGGTGCTCGCGGCGATCGCCGCGATGAAAGGGACGGATCGCGCCATGGCCAAGCGGGTCCATGCCATCATCAAAGACAGCGCGCCAACCCTCTCGCCGAAGACCTGGTACGGGATGCCCGCGTATGCCAAGGACGACAAGGTCGTCTGCTTCTTCCAAAGCGCGGAGAAGTTCAAAGCGAGGTACGCGACGTTCGGCTTCAACGACGCGGCGAACCTCGACAAAGGTGACATGTGGCCGGTCGCCTTCGCCTTGAAGGAGTTGACCGCCACCGAAGAGGCGAAGATCGCCGCACTCGTGAAGAAGGCAGCGCGCTGAGCCGTCCTACGCCGAACGTTGCCGACAGCCACGATCTGATCCGCGTGCACGGCGCGTACCATGTTCCCTCGAAGCGCCCGGGCGGAGAACGGCGGTCGTCCGTCGCCTAGGCCTGCGTGGATCGCTCGGCTGCCGCCTTGAGCGCTTGCAGGCCCTTCGCCGTCGTCTCATCAAGCTGCCGTTGCAGCCGTTTGCGGAACAGCTTCGCGACCGCTCCGTCGAACGACTCCTCCATGCTGACCGCGGCCCCGCCCGGTCCTGGCTCAAATCGCCACAGGTGGATCGCCCGAACCCCCATCGTGCGTCCCGTCCACCCAAGCGCGCGAGGCCGATCCACGAGCTGGAGTGTGGATACGAGCCTGGTCCAACCGGCCTTCCAGCGAAAGCTGGTCCCCTTCGCCACCGGGCCGCTCAGCGCGATGGAGTCGACGTCTGGATTCCACGTCGGCCACTTCTCGAAGTCGGCCAGAACGTCCCACAGGACCTCGGGGCTCGCCGACACCTCGATCCGGCCTTCCGAAAAGACTGGCGCTCCCCGGTCTGCGTTCACGCGCTAGGTATACACCGCGATAGGCTGGACCTCTCCACGCTCCGCACACTCGAGGGGGATCACGGCGATCCTTGAGCACCGGAGGACGTCTGGTCGATGCGCTCCGTCTGTCCGTAGACGTCCGGGATGATCCGGTACGCTCGCCCCTCTTGCTCCAGCACCTTCTCGCGCACCTTGGCCATCGCGGCTGCGCCGAGGTGGCGGAGGGCGACCAGGACCATGGCCTCCTGCTCCTCCTCCTTGGCTCCGCGCCAGCCGACTCGGATGCCGCCCACGCCGCGCGCGTAGTACTTCAGCTGATGCGCTCCCGGCTGGTCCCGGTTGAACTCGTCGATCACCAGCACATCGTCGTAGCAGTCGACGGGAACGCAGTTCCGCTGTCCGACTTGATCGACTCGGGCACGGTCCGTCCAGTTGACCTCCGGACCCCAACCCTGTGCATAGCTCGGCGTCCCCGGGCTCGGGTCCGCCTGCATCAAGACCCCCGCCCTTGCGCCGTGGATGCCGGCGATCCAGGCGGGCGTCTTCACGATCTTCCCGGCATCGTATTCCTCGGGATACTCGCCGAGGAGCCAGACGGCGCCCTCGTTGTCCTGGGCGAAGAAGGAGAGCTCCCCCTCCTCCAGGTGACCGTCGGTGTAGTCGCGATCCCAGGTGACCACGGTCCGCACGCCGTCGATGACCTTGGTCAGGTCCGTCACCGTGAAGACCACCGCACGTGATACCCGCTCACCGTCATCGATGGCGTGTCCCTGCCAGGTGAACTGCTCCCCCGGCCGCATGGGGTCCCACGCGTTGTCGATGACCGCCGACCGGTCGAAGTTGCTCGGGTCGAACTCCCCTTCGCTCGCGGGTTGCGTTGGCGTCGTCCGCTCCGGCGCGCCGCTCGTCGCGTCCGTGCCGCACGCGGATGCCGACAGCACCAAGAGCGACAGACCTACCGCAACCACGAAGCGTGGCCCTCTCATGCAAACCTCCGATCCCGGCGTGGTGGCGCGGACCTACGCGGATCCGATCCCCTCTGCCGCCAATCGCCTGCGCGTCCGATGGATCTCATCGCTCATCCCGCGACGGCAGTGCCGTTGGGGCGGGGAGGTGCCGTCGTCGCGGGCCTGCCCCAACGGAGGTACTTGGCGGGAACGATGAACAGGTTGCGGAACGTCGACGTGATGAGACCACCGACGATGACGATTGCCATCGGGTGCTCGATCTCGTGTCCCGGGAGGTTGCCGGCGATCACCAACGGCACGACGGCCAGTCCGGTCGCCAGGGCGGTCATGAGGATCGGCGAGAGCCGTTCCCGCGCCCCGCGCAGCACGAGCTCACGGCCGAAGGTCTCGCCCTCGACGCGTTCGAGATGTTGGAAGTGGTTGATCATCATGATGCCGGTGCGGGCCGCGATGCCGAGCACCGTGAAGAATCCGACGAGCGAACCGAGCGAGATCGTGCCGCCGGCCAAATACGTGGCGAGGACCCCGCCTGCAAGGGCGACCGGCAGGTCCATGAAGTCGAGCCAGGCCAGGCGCCATGTGTGCAGCGCCACCCGGAGGAGGAGGAACACGCCGACCATCGCCACGAGCGCCAGAAGGAGCAGGCGGCCCTGCGCGGTCTGTCGCTCCGCGTATTCGCCGAGGAACTCCGCGTGGAACCCGAGCGGGAAGTCGACGCCTTGCACGGCCTTCTCGACGTCGCCTACGACCGACCCAAGATCGCGCCCCTCGACGCTCGCCTCGACGTCGATGCGCCGCGAGTCGCCCTCGCGCTCGATCGCGTTCGGCGTGGGCCTGACCCGGACGCTGGCCACCTTGCTGAGTTCCACCTGCCCACCGCCGGGCGTATCGATGAGGAGATGACGAATGTCCGTCAGGCTGTGGCGGGTCTCCGGCGTGCTCCAGACGTTGACGTCGTAGGACTTCCCGTCTCGGAAGATGTCGCCGACCTCCTCGCCGGCGACGAGCGTGGCCGAGGCGCGGCGCACGTCGCCCGGCTTCACCCCGTAGTGCTCGGCGGCCTGGAGGTCCACCGTGACGTTCACCTGTGGGATGTCCTCCTGGAACGAGACGTGCTCCTCGGAGATCCCCGGGATGTCCGAGAGGAGCTGCCGCACCTCCTGCGCCTTGCTGCGGAGCTCGTCCAGGTCCTCACCAAAGATCCGCACAACGATGGGCTCGGTGGAGCCGGCGAGCACCTCGTCAACCCGCTCGTTGAAGTACGTGAGCACGTCGTGGTAGAGGCCCGGGTAGCTGTCGACCACCTCCTGGATCTTGGCAAGCGTCTCGTCGTAGTTGGCGGCGGGATCGATGGTGATCCAGTTCTCGCCGAAGTTCGCGCCCACGATCTCCTCGGCCAGGACGGCCTGCCCGATGTGGGAGCCGAAGCTCTGGACCCCGGGAATGGCGCGAAGATCGCGACTCGCCGCGATGACGATCCTTCGCTCCTCCGGCAACGACGTGCCGGGCTTGGAGATCCAATGCGTTAGGAAGTCGCGCTCCTTGAACTCCGGGAGCAGCGCCTCTCCCAGCTGCGGCAAGACCAGGGCGCCGGCCAGCAGGACCGCGATGCCGACGCTTGCCACCGGCAGGGGGGTACGCAGAGCGCGAGAGAGCACGCGCTCGTACAGAGGCTGCAGCCATCCGACCAACGGTGACGAGTGTCGTTCGATCCGCGCGTTCCTCAACAGGATGAGTCCCATGGCGGGCGTGACGGTAAGGGCAACCACCAGGGAGGCAAGGACCGCAAGCCCGTAGGACAGGGCCAGTGGAGCGAAGAGCGCTCCGGTCAGTCCCTGCACGAAGAAGATCGGCAGCAGCGTCACGACGTCGATCAGGGTCGCGTAGATGATCGCGCTTCGGACCTCCAGCGACGCGTCCAGGATGATGTTCGCCGTCGAGTACTTCTTGCCTTCCTTACGTGCGATGCGAAGCCGTCGAACGATGTTCTCGACGTCGATGATCGCGTCATCGACGACCACGCCCACGGCGATCACCATCCCGGTGAGCACCATCGTGTTGATCGTGGCGCCGCGTGCGTCGAGCACGAGGGCAGCGGTGAGCAAGGAAAGCGGGATCGCGATCATGCTGATCAGCGCCGTGCGCCATTCGAAGAGGAACAAGCCGATCACGAGGAGGACCAACACCGAGCCGATGATGAGTGCCCGAGTGAGGTTGTGGATCGCCAGGTCGATGAAATCCGCCGCCCGGAAGATCGTGGGGTCCATCCGGATTCCTGGGAGTCCGGGTGCCAGCTCATCCACCGCTTTCTCGACGTCGCGGGTCAGCTCGAGCGTGTTGGCCCACGGGTACTTCTCCACGACGAGCATGAGCCCCGGTCCGTCGTTGATGACGGCGTCCCCGATCAAAGGCCAGGTACCCTCCGTGACCTCGGCCACGTCGGCCAGGGTCAGCGTCTTGCCGCCTCGCCGCGCGACCGACACCTTGGCGAGCTCCTTCGGAGTCAGGACCGGCAGTGTGTGCTCCACCTGGATCCGCTGGTTCGGCGTGTCGACGAACCCGCCTCGGCCGATCACGGCGCCATTCGAGAACCGCAGGATGCCCGAATCCACCGAATCCGCGGTCGCGGTCATGACCTGATCGAGTGTGAGGCCGTTCCTCCGGAGCTGGTCGGGCTCGACCTGCACCTGAGGCATCTTGATCCGCTCACCCCAGATGGCCACGTTGGCGACGCCGGGCACTCGGAGCAGACGATTCCGGATCGTCCAGTACGCGACCATCGACATGTCTCTCAGGTTGACCGTGTCCGAGGAGAGGCCGATCTCCATGACGCGGCCCGTCGTCGAGACGGGGGGATAGATGACCGGAGGGGCCGCCCAGTGTGGGATGGTGCGGGTGACCGCCGCCAGCCGTTCCGTGACCAGCTGCCTCGCCTCCAGGACATCGGTCCCCTGCCGGAACAGGAGCTCGATCGATGAGAGCTGAGGGACGGACTTGGAGCGGATCGTTTCGAGCTCCGGGAGCCCATTGAGCGATTGCTCGAGCGGGATCGTAACCAGGGACTCCACCTCGGAGGCCGATAGTCCGATGCAGGCGGTCTGGATCTCGACTCGCGGTGGCGCGAACTCCGGGAAGACGTCGACTGGCATGTTCCGGAGCTGCCCGACACCGAAGAACATCAAGGCGCCGGCGAACGCCACGACGAGGTATCGGAACTTCAGGCTCGAGTCGACGATCCAACGCAGCATGGGGGGCGCGTGCGCGCCTACTCCTCTCCGACCTCGTACTCGACGCCGAGGAGCTCCGAGGCCCCTACGGTGACGACCTCGGTTCCGACCTTCGGGCCCGAGGACAGAATCGCCTCGCTCCCATCGATCCGATCGACGGTGACTGGCGCCCGGACGAAGGCCAGTGGTTCCGTGCTCGTGTACACCCACGTGTCGCCGCTCGGGTCGTAGAGCAGCGCGTCGTAGGGCATGACCAGGCGCGGCTTCTCACCGTGGCGCCCTCGCAGCTCGCCGACCGGGGCCGTCTGGACGTCCAGTCGCCGGGCCGCGTCCGAGGAGAGGATGACCCGGGAGACGTCGCTTCCTTCGATCGGCTCGACCGAGGCAGGGTCCGCTCCGCTCGGCTCCTCCACGGACGTCCTCGTGCACCCGGGCAGCAGGAGCCCGGTGACGACCAGCACAGCAACGATCCACTTCCGACGGAGCCGCATCACGTTCCTCCTCTGCATTGCGCCCTGCACCTAGCTGCCCACCTGGTCGACCTCGGGCAGGGCGATGATGTCCGTCGGCGTCGGGGACGGCGCCGGCGCGGTTGCCGATCCAAAGGTGAGATAGAGGTTCGGGACGACGAACAGGCTGAGGAGGGTCGACGTGACGAGTCCGCCCAGGATGACGACGGCCATCGGCTGGACGATCTCCTCGCCCGCCGCGGCGCCGGAGAGCGCCAGCGGCACGAGCGCCAGACCGGCGACCACCACGGACGCGACGATCGGGACGAGTCGTTCGCGGGAACCCCGCCGGACGAGCGCGGCACCGAAGGTCGCGCCCTCGTCACGCTCGAGATGTTGATAGTGCCGGATCAGCTGAACGATGCCGCGCACGGTGATCGCGAACACGGCGAGGAAGCCGACGATCGAGCCGAGCGATACCAGGCGGCCCGTGAGCAGCACGCCGAACAGTCCCCCCATGAGCCCAATGGGCAGCGCGAGAAACGACATCGCGGCCAGACGCCAGCTGCCGAAGGCCGCCTGCAGGAAGAGGAAGATCCCAATCGCTGCCGCGATCGCCACGGTGATCGCGCGGAGGTGGGCCGCCTGCCGGGAGGTGAAGTCGCCGACCATCTCCGCGTGGTACTCGAGCGGGAAGGAGATGTCCTCGATCCGCTGCTCCACGTCCCCTGCGACCGCCGCTGGGTCCCGCCCCTGCACGTCCGCCGTCACGTCGAGGCTCCGCGAGCCGTCTTGGTGCCGGAGCACAGTCGGTGTCGACTGGATGGTCACGTCCGCGACCTTCCCGAGGGGCACGGAGCCGCCGTCGGGCGTGTCGATGAGCAGATCGCTCACGCTGCTCAGGCTGTTGCGAACCTCGGGCGTTCCCCACACGACGACGTCGAACACCTTCTGCTGCTCGAAGAGGCTGCCGACACCGATGCCGGAGATCAGGGTCGCTGCTGAGCGTCGGACATCGCCCGGGACGAGCCCGTACCGATCGGCCTTGTCGAGATCGACAGCAACGTCCAGGGTCGGCTCGAGGGGCTGGAGCTCCACGCTCGGGTGGACGACGCCGTCGACGCCGGACATCGCTCGGACCACCTCGTCGGCCTTGCTCTGCAGGGTGTTCAGATCTTGACCGTAGAGGCGAACGACGATCGGGCGATCGCTGCCCGTGTCGACGTTGCCGATCCTCTCGTCCGAGTAGGTGCGAACGGATTCGTCGAGCCCCGGGTAGCCGGCCGCGACACGCCGGAGGGAGGCGACGGTCGCGTCGTAGTCGGCGGCGGGATCCACGCTCACCCAGAGCTGGGCGGAGTCGACGCCGACCACCTGGTCGGACGTGATCGCGCGACCCACGTGGACACCGATCTCGACGACGCCGGGCAGCGAGCTCAGCTCCCCTCCGACCCGTCCGGTGATCCGATCCATCTCCGTAAGCGACGTGCCGGGAGCGGCCTTCAGGTCGATCAGCACGTCCCCATCTCGGAACGACGGGAGCGCCGACTGATCCAAGAACGGGATCGCGAGCAGCCCCGCGAGGACGACGATCCCCGCTCCCGCGTACGCTCGGCGGGGTGCGCTGATCGCTCCCGAAAGCATCCGGTCGTACCCTCGTTGGAGCCATTTCGCTACGGGGGACTCACGATGCTCCAACGGCGCATGGGTGAGGAGAAGCAGACAGAGCGCCGGCGTCACGATGAGCGCCACGAGCATCGACGCCACGATCGCCAGCGCGTAGGACAGAACGATGGCCGGAACGAAGGGTGCGATTTCGCCCTGGAGGAAGAATAGGGGCACCGCGGCCACCAACGCGATGAGCGTGGCGTAGGCGATGGGGCCCCGGATCTCGAGCGAGGCCTCCAGCACCGTCTTCATCGCCGCGGGTCGGTTCGACCCCGTTCATCCGCTTCTGACGCAACCGCTGCGCGATGTTCTCGCCGTCGGCCACCGCGTCCTCGATCACGATGGCCAGGGCCAGGGCGAGGCCGGCCACCATCATCGTGTTGATCGGGTCGCCGCGAAGGTCCAGCACCAGCCAGGCAGCGGCAAGCGAGGCCAGGATCGCGACGAGCGCGATCAGCGCGCTCCTCCAGCTAAACAGGAGAGCGCCGAGACCCAGAATCAGCAAGAGGAACCCGATGACGCCGGCGCGCTCCAGGTTGCCGATACCGTTCTCGATATAGGTGGCGGGACGGTAGAGATCTGCGTTCACGTGGATCCCGGACAGGCCCGGACGGAGGGCCTCGAGCGCGGATTCGACGTCGCGGGTCACCTCGACCGTGTTCGTCCCGGGGAACTTGTCCACGACCAGCATGAGACCGGGATCCCCGTCGGTGAACACGGTGTCCCCGATGAGCGGTTGATGATCCTCGACCACCTCGGCGACGTCCCCGAGGCGACTCTTGGTCCCGCCGCCGTCGATCGGCACCTTTGCCAATTCCCTCGCGGTGGTGATGGGCTGGAGATGCTGGATGCTGAGCCGTTGGTTCGCCGTGTCGAAGAACCCCCCTGTCCCCGGGGTCGACGCCTCGAGGAAGGTGAGGGGCGACGCCCACAGGGCATTGCCGGTCGTCTCGATCATGTCCTGGAGCGACAGCCCCTCGTTGCTCAGCCGCTTCGGGTCCACCTGCACCTGGAGCTGCCGCTCACGCTGGCCCCAGATCGAGACGTTCGCGACACCCGGGACCCCCAGGAGCTTCGGCCGGATCGTCCACCGGGCGAGCACCGACATCTCTATCGGCGACACGGTCGTGGACGAGAGCCGGATCATCATGATCCTGCTGGTCGATGCGACCGGCTGCAGCATCTGCGGGGTCGACGACACATTCGGGAGCCCGGCCGCCTGGGTGAGGCGCTCTTGCACGACCTGCCGTGCTTGCAGCAGATCCGTCCCGGAGTCGAAGATCAGCTCGATCGACGAAAGCCCGGGGATCGACTCCGACCGCATGGTGTCGAGCCACGGCACGCCGGCCAGCAGATCCTGCTCCAGCGGAACGGTGATGAGCTGCTCGACCTCAGGAGCCGACAGCCCGAGGGCCTCCGTCTGGACCTGGACGGTTGGAGGCGTGAACTCGGGGAGCGAGTCGATCCTGCGCCGAGCGAAACTGCCAGAGCCCGGCGAGGATCATGACGCCGGCGGCGACCGCGACGACCCGCGGGACCTTGAGTCCGAATCCAATGACTCGCCGCATCATGGCTTCCCGGGGCAGGCGAGCGGACGGAAACTCGGTCGAGCTGCGTCTCGACCGCTGCTGAGCAGTTGCTGGGCGACCACGATGAGCCTCCTTCACCGCCTCGAGGCCGTCGCGAGGCGGCCGTCGCATCGGTGCTCAAGAAGCAACCCGGTGGACGACCTCCAGGCGTATTCGGCCTCACCACGACCGGTGTGTGCTCACGCTAGAGGAGCCGTTCGTCGGGGTCGTCATCGCGGGGGACGAACCCCTCGTCGTCGCCGACGACGATGCGGGAGCGCCCCGTCGTGCCGTCACCGCCCGCTTACGCGGATGCCTCGCCGGACCATCGGGGAGGTGGCCGCACGAGTCCGGTGTCATAGGCGAGGACAACGGCTTGCACGCGATCGCGAAGGTCGAGCTTCTCGAGGATATGTCTGATGTGTGTCCGGACCGTCGTGTCGGCCACGAAGAGCTCGCTCGAGATCTCTTGGTTGGAGAGTCCTCTTCCAACCAGCGTCAGGACCCTGAGCTCCGCCTCGGTCAACACGTCGAGCCTGCTCGCGCCGTTCGCACGGGCCGGCGGCAGGGTCGCCGCGACCGAATCGAGCAGGCGGCGGGTGACCGAGGGCGCAAGCAACGCGTCGCCTCGTGCGACGACCCTGATCGCGTGGACCAACTCGTCAGGCCGGACGTCCTTCAGGAGGAAGCCGCTGGCGCCCGCGCGGAGCGCCTCGATGACGTATTCGTCGATGTCGAAGGTCGTGAGGATGAGGATCTTGGCGGGCTCGCCGTCCGCTGCGAGGATCCTCGTCGCCTCGACGCCGTCCAGACGGGGCATCCGCACGTCCATCAGGACGACGTCCGGTCGGAGGCGTCGCGTCTCCGAGACCGCCTCATGCCCGTCGGCCGCCTCCCCGACCACCTCGATGTCGGCCTCCTTCCGGAGCGTCATGTCGAACGCGGCTCGCATGAGTGGCTGGTCGTCCACCACGAGGACCCGGATCGTCACGACGACTCCCCCTCCAGGGGCATCGAGGCCGCGACCCGGTATCCACCGCCGGGCCTCGCTCCGATTCGAAGCTCGCCGCCGAAGAGGGCCACGCGCTCCCGCATGCCGAGGTGCCCATACCTCGGGCGAGACGTGCGGGCGCCATGGCCGTTGGGCCCGAATCCGTCGTCGTCCACGGTGAGGAGCAGGCGGAACTCCTCGTAGCGAACGATCACGTCCGCGCGCGCGGGGCCCGCATGCCTCAGGGCATTCGTGAGCGCCTCCTGCACGATCCGAAAGGCGGAGAGATCGAGGCCCGCTGGGAGCGGCCGAGGATGGCCCTCGATCCGGAGGGTGACGGGAAGCCCCGCCTCGCGAACCTGCCCGACGAGCGTCCGGAGGTCGTCGAGCCCCGGCTGAGGCGATCGCATCCCCGAGCGGTCGCTCTCCGTCCGCAACAGGCCCATGAGCCGCCTCATCTCGACCAGCGCCGCGCGGCCCATCTGCTCGATGGCGCCGAGCGTCGACCTCGCGTCCTCGGGGTGGTCGTCGAAGATCCGCTGCGCCGCGCCGGACTGCGCGACGATGACGCTGACGTTGTGGGCAACGACGTCGTGGAGCTCCCGCGCGATGACGCGCCGTTCCTGAGCCACCGCCTGCCTGGCCCACTCCTCCCGCTCTCCTTCAAGCCGGCTGGCCCGGTGCTCCAACCGCACGACCTGCCCTCGCCGCAGACGCATGCCATCGCCGAGCGACCATGCTGCGGCCACAAGGAGCCCCTCCGCGATGATCGTGTCCAGCTCCACCGGCTCCTTCCCGATGGTGAGGATCAGCATGAGGACGATGCCGCTGGCTGCGGCCGCGAGGTATCGACGTCCGCCGATCGCGCTCCCCCGCAACGGTATAGAGGGCTACGAGGAAGCCCAACGATGCGAAGGAGGGGAAGTAGCCATGCCAGAAGAACAACAGCATCGCGCCCGACGCCACGGCGAGGACGGCGACGGGCGTCGTCCTTCGCCACGCGAGCGGGACGGTTTGGAGCAGGACGAGCGCGATCCCCAGCCCGTCGAGGGGCCGAAAGATCACATCGCCTCCGCCCTCGGGAATGTCCACGTGCAGGTGCGCCATGACGCCGACCAGCGACGTCGCGGTCAGGACGCCGGCGATGACTGCGTCCTGCACCGCGGGACGATTGAGCCACCGCTTGATCGCGTCGCCGGTCGGGGTGAATCGGCGCGGGGAGCTGTCCGAAGACTGCCGGCTCGATTGTGCCTGTGGCTGTATCCACCACTGCGACGGGCGGCGCTGGCGCCAGCCCCGTGGCGGACGGCCCGCTCGAGGCCTCAGGCCTTGTAATGGCAGCCTCCAGTCTGCGGGCAGGCCAGACAGTACGCGCGCGAGCGGCCGCCGGGTCAATGGACCGAACGGTCCGTTCGTGGAAACTGCGCCGCAGACTCCCTCGCCGCTTCTCCGTTCATGCTTCGAAGGCTGCCGGAGGAGTCCACCGTCCCACCGAATAGGATCCACCACATGCCGCATCGATCGATCCGCGTCGGTCGCATCGACGTCGTGCCCTTGTGCGACGGATGGGCGCCCCTGCCGCTCCGAGACGAGTGCCCGGGCCACGAGGTGGACTGGGACGCCGAGCGAGAGCGATTCCCGTGGGCCTTCGCCGGTCGGGACTCGTGGGCCTGGCACGTTCACGCGTTCCTGCTTCGAATGCGGGGCGGTTCGGTCCTGATCGACACCGGCATCGGGCACCTCGGCGGCGCGCCGTACGACGTCGCGGGGAGGATCGATCTCGAGATGCGAGCCGTCGGCAGCGATCCCGTCGACGTGGCCACCGTCGTTCACACACACCTTCACGCCGACCACGCCGGCGGCGCGTGCCGGCCCGACGGCGAGCCGAGATTCCCCAACGCCCGTCACGTCGTGCACCCCGCAGACTGGGCCTTCTTCGGCGCATCGAGCGACGAGGAGGACTTCGAGGGCCGGACGGCGATGTCTCGCCTCGAGGAGGGGGGAATGATCGACCTCGATCCCCAGGACCGATCCGTGGCCGGCGGCGTTCGAGTCCTTCATGCGCCCGGTCACACGCCGGGCCACCGGTCGATCCTGCTCGACGACGGAGGAGAGACGATGCTGTTCACGGGCGACCTGCTCCACGTCACGCCGCAGGTCGCCCATCCCGACTGGCCGTCCGATCACGATGTCGACCCGACGTCCGCCTGCCGCAGCCGCGAGGCGCTCCTGCGACGGGCGCATGAAGGCGGCTGGCAGGTCGCCGTCTCACACTTCGGGCATCCATTCGGAGCCGTCGACTCCGACGGCTGGACGTCGAGCTCGGTCGAGGCCTAGCCACACGCCATCGAGTGATCACCGGCCTGACGGCCGCAGGGCGGCACTCGAGCTAGCCGACGGGCTCGATGCTCGAGGAGCCGGACACGTCGGACCTCTCGACCACCGGCGAGCCGGCGTAGCGGAGGGTGGAGGCGCCCGAGGCGCCCGCCGAGAGCGTGCCGGTGACGTCGACGTTGGCCAGCGACGCGCCCGAGAGCTCGATCGTGAGGTCGGCGACCGTGAGCTCCGGGGCATCGAACTGGCTCGCGCCGCTCACGCTCGCCTCCAGTGCTCGCGCCGTTCCCGAGGGCTCCGCGATGGAGGATCCCGACAGGTCGATCGTGCCTTCGTCGATATCGACGGCGCCGGTCAGCCGACTGGAACCCGAGATGGAAACGCCGAGCGTGTCGCCCGCGAGCGGATCCGCCAGCCTGACGGTGGAGGCGCCCGCGGCCCGGAGCTCATCCAGGGACGACACGGTGACATGGGCCTCCATCGTCGCGTCGAGAACATCCGTCCCCGATTCCACGCCGATACGGAGCGTGTCGTCGGAGACGCCGATATCGAGCAGACCAACCAGGTTGTCGTCGACCCGCACGGTCACCTCCTCGACGTCGCCCACGGAGACGTCGACGGTGAACGAGTCCGAGACCTCGAGCCGCGAGAACGAGGGCACGTCGATGCGCCTCGTCACGACCGTGCCGGAGCCTCGCTCGGTGTTGCACGCGGCACCCAGGAGCACCACGACGATCGCGACGACCACGACCACTCCACGTGGCCTCATCGAATCCCCCTCGTCGTCCACCGCGGAGCATTTGCCATCTCACGCCTCCCACCATGCGCACTCATGGATCGCCGGGCGCCCACACTATGCGATGGCGGCCCGACCCACCGCCGAGCGAACGCACGACCGGTGATGAGCCGACGGTTCGCCTTCGAACGGGAAGGAAGCCTTCGGCTCGCGGCCGAACCGGGGGCTCGGTTCGAGTTTCCGCCCGCCGAGCGGTACCCTCCGGAGGGACCCCCGCTCTCGCGCTTCGCGACCGGCCTCGCCTCGGCCGCGTCGGGGCACATCGAGGAGGAGTATGTCGATGCTGGACAGACGCGCGCGCAAGCCCCAGACGACGGATCTGGCGAGACGCTCCGTCGCGACGGGTGCAGCGAGCGTCGGCGCCCATGCCGTCGGGGCCCTCGCGATCGGCGCCGTCGCGGCGGGAGCAGTCGCCATCGGCAGGCTGGCCATTCGGCGCGCCGTGATCCGCAATCTGCGGATCGAGGACCTGGAGGTTGGCCGGCTCACGGTGGGAGAGCTGCAGATCCAACGAGAGCATTGGCCGCCCGAATAACCGCTGGTGGATCCGCCCCTTCATCCTCCCGGACCGTTTGTGGCTCGCCGCCCGAGCACGGCTCGAGGGGAAGGTCGGGGCGGCGGCCGCGGGCGCGCCGCCGCCCCGTCCATCTAGGTTCTCAGATCGCTCCTACAGCCCCAGATCCTCCCACGGACCGGTGATCGCGCACGTGATCCCGGGCACCTGGATGTTCACGAACAGCCACTTGCCGTCTGGGCTGAAACGCGGGCCCGCGAACTCCGAGTGCCCGATCCCGTCGCCCGCCGATGCGCCGTCGTCGGGAACGGTCGGGTCGTAGAGCTTCCCCGACGCCTCGATGTAGTGGAACTGCACGCCCACAAGGTTCTCGGCGACATTGATGAGCGTTCCGTCGGGCAGAAGCGCTCGGACGAAGTTGCTCTCGATGTCGCCGTCCTCGGCGATCAGGATCGCCCCGTTGGGGCTCGTCGCCAGATTGTCCGGGCCGTCGAGCCGGGCCTCGTCGGTCGACTCGTACAGGAGCGTCAGCGTTCCACGCTCGTCGATCTCCCCTCGACGCGCCGTCGGCTTGTAGCGCCAGATCTGGCCGAGGCCGGCATCGCCTCCATCCGAGGAGTCGAACGCCACGCTGTCGTCGCGGTCGACCCACGTGGCGCCCTCGCCGCCGAGGAACTTCGCGGCGCCCTTGCGGCGACCCTGCCGGAAGACGGCGGACGGATCGTCCTCCGCGTCGGCCGGATCCGGCTCGTCGATGGTCACCCATCGAACGGGCAGGCTCTCGCCGACCGTCTGGCCGACGATGGTGTTGTACTTGCGTTCGCCGACGACCTTCAGCATCTGGAGCACGCCCCCCGCGGCGAGGTCCGCGTGGACGCTCGGAACGTACCGGTAGAAGCCATCCGGCCCCTCGTCCTCGGTCATGTACACGACGCCGGTCACGGGATCCACGGCGCCGGCCTCGTGGAGCATGCGGCCCATGCCCCTCAGCGGCCGCCGCTTGACCGCCCCGTCGGCATAGGCGTCGACCTCGAACACGTAGCCGTGCGGCTTGCGGTTCCCGGCCTTCACCCCCGTGACGGTCTCCTCCATGGTCAGCCAGGTCCCCCACGGCGTCGGCGCGCCGGCGCAGTTCGTGTTCGTGCCGTTGATGGAGATGAAGTGCTCGAGCAGAGCGCCGTTCGAGTCCACGATCATCGTGGTGCACCCGCCGGGGGACTTGGGGTCGTACGCGGTGTCGGGGACCCCGATCACGGTGCCGGCCGGGATGTCGTTGCCCTCGCCGAGCTCGTGATTGCGCACGATCCTGTAGGTGTCGTTGCTGGCCGGGAACACTCCCATGCCGTCATGGATGGGAGGCGTGACGAACCCGTCCGACATCGCGCTGCCGAAGTGCCCGAACGTCGTGTACGAGAACCCCGGAGGCAGGGCCAGCTCCGGTCCGGCCTTGACCAGCCCCGTCCCGGCCGTCACACGCTGGGATCGGACGCGCGAGGAGAGGAACTCCGTCGCCGCCTTGGCATCCCGCGTCATGATCGCCGCGCTCGCCATCGCGCTTCCGATGATCCCCATGCGAAGGAACTTCCGCCGGCTGACGAACGTCGCGGATCGGCGGCCGGCGCCGTCGATGTCGAGCGCCTCCTCGCTCAGGTTCGCGTCGCGGCCCATCGTGTCGTCGACCATCCCGAACCTCCCGGCCCCGTGCTCCGCGGTGCGGGTGCAGCGACCCCACGAGGCCCGCCGTGGTCGCCCCCAAAAGGAGTCTCCCTGTGGACTGTCGACAATCTACGAACCGGTCGCGAGCCGGTCAAGTCGGCCCGCGACGGCCATGGCCGTGCCTGGGCGGATGGCGCGGCTCGGTACGACGCGCTACGGCGCATGCAGCAGAGGTTGAAGGCGGACGTGGATGCACCCATGCTGATGCGTATCCATGGCCGAATCCCAAGCGAGGGGCGAGCAACCGGACCGTGCGCTGCTCGCCGCGGTTCCTCGCCGTCATCTCGAAAGCGCGCTCATCGTCCAGCAGCGGCGAGGTCGCGTCGCGCTGCCGGCGCTGGAGGTGGGAGACCTCCGGGACGCCGACCCCGGGACCGACGTGTACCTCTACGCCCACGGAGCGGACGGACGGCAGCTCCCCGCCGCGACGTGGCGCGCGCGGCTGCTGCGGTGGGCGCCGGCCGAGCCGGACGGGCGTCACCCCGACGACGGCGACCTGCTTCCTCCCTCGCTCGTGGAGGAGATGCGCGTGGCGCGCGAGGTGATCGCCTCCGCGCCGCAGGACCACGTGACGACGGCCGATGGAGAGCGCGACCGGCTCGCCGAGGGCGAGGCCGCCGGCGCGTACTTCGAGGTCGAGGGATTGGAGGAGCTGCCGAAACGAGACTGGTTGTTCACCAACGAGCTCGTGTCGAAGGGCGATCGGGGAGCCCGATACTTCATGCCACGGGTGCCGGTGCTCGTGCGGCTTCCCGACTGAGTCCACCGACCCGACGGCGGCCCGCCGGCGCCGCAGCTCCGGGACCGCAGCGCTGCAAGCGCAGTCGAGGCTCGCGCGATCTGGCGTCATCGCCAACGTCTACCGTTGAGGGATGCACCGAGCGGTGGTCTGTGGGCGGCGACGCTCCTGGCATGCGGCCGTGCCCACGACCAGGAGGGAGCGGATGCGAGGGCTCCTCGGGAGGGCCTCCCTCGCCTCCGGTGAGGCGCTCCTGCTCTCCGGGTCACCCTCGATCCACACGTTCGGCATGCGGTTCGCCATCTCGGTCGCCTGGCTCGACGCCGATGGCCGGGTGATCGAGGTGCGGAGGTT
Source organism: uncultured Actinomycetes bacterium (assembly GCA_963728285.1). Taxonomy (GTDB): domain Bacteria; phylum Actinomycetota; class UBA4738; order UBA4738; family HRBIN12; genus CAVSJR01. The sequence goes on from CAVSJR010000001.1 coordinate 262,890, forward strand.
GGCGCCCGGCCGGCTCGTCCTCGGCCGTCGTCGATCGCGGGACGTGCTGGAATGCGCCGAAGGGGCGGCCCCCGAGATCGGGGAGCGGCTGAGGATCGTGCGCGGGCCGTGAGGTCTCCGGGCCCCAGCCGTCGTGGGGAAGGAACGACGGCCGGGACCACGGAGTATCAACGCGAGGAACGCGCGGTCAGCACGTCCGCGTGCAGGAGGCATCGGCACGCCCGGAGCTCACTTGAGCCTCAGGGCGTCACGAGATCCACTCTCCGCCCTTCGGCCCCGTGACCTCCCACGCCCCCTGCCTCCAGTCGCAGCAGCCAGGTCGCCCCGCCGGCACACAGCCCGCCGCAGTAATAGCTGCCGGGCACGGTGACCGGGCCCTCGCGGCCCCCCTCGATCAGCCCCACCCGCAGCAGCACGGCCCCGCGCACGGGGAGGGCGAACCGGGGCCTCTTTCCGAAGATCGCTCGCGTGAGCCGGCGGGCCTCGTCGGCATCGACGAATCGCACATCCCCGCGAAGGTCCCGAAGGCGCCCGGCGAGCTCGGCCTGCTCGGGGGCGCTGAACGAGTCCGGGCAATCGCCCGGATCCCCGGCGCCGGCCGCGCCGGAGCAGATCGACGACTCCACATAGACGTGCGCGCCAGCGGCCTCCGAGGTCCGCGCCCGCAAGATGTCGGAGGACCCCCTCATAGACGGGCACGCGTTCCACCTCCACCTCGGGCCGGCCCGGGCCGGGGCCCGGCGCATCGGGCACGACGGATCCAGAGCACGCGGCCGCGAGCAGGCCGAGGGCGATGAGCCCTCGAAACGGCATTCGCTTGATCGCGCATCACCTCCTCGGGCGAGCTCGGGGAAGGCGGCCGCGCGCGGCCTCGAGCCGAGGGTAAGACGCCGCGGAAGCGCGCCTCGGTTCCCTCCGTGGGCCCGCCGGCGGAGGCTATACTGCCTCGGCTGCCCCGGGCCCGGGGACGGGTGGAATCGGAGGCGCTGCCCCCATCGTCTAGTGGCCCAGGATGTCGCCCTTTCAAGGCGGAGACACGGGTTCGAATCCCGTTGGGGGCACGAACCGAATACGTGCGGGTGTGGAGGAGTCCGGAGTCCTCACCGCCCTGTCAAGGCGGAGATCGCGGGATCGAAGCCCGTCACCCGCGCCACGCTCGACCGCTGCGGCGGTCGGGCGCACGGGCCAGGTAGCTCAGTTGGCAGAGCACGCGGCTGAAAACCGCGGTGTCGGCAGTTCGATTCTGCCCCTGGCCACGGCGCCGCCTCAGTTCATCGACTCGTGATTGCGCACCTCGGCCCAGTGCCCAACCACGCTCTGATAGAGCTCCGCCGACCGAGGAAACTCGTCGGCCGTCAGCGCCGACAGGGCCTCGTGCAGATCGCGCGCGCTGTGGTCGTCGTCGAGCTCGTCCCACGTCATGAGGTCGCACAGCCCGGCGTAATCGAGCTCGAGCAGCGAACGCGGGTCGAACTGGGACAGCCATTCGTGGAGCTCGAGGATCAGATCGGCGATCGGGCCGAGCTCCGAGCCCCGCAGGGCGGGGATCGCCCGCTCGGCGCGCCGCATCGCCCTGCGCGTGAGCGTGAGGTAGCTGAGGCGGTAGCCGCCGTTCTCCCGCTCCACGAGCCGACGCTCGTCGTCCGCGAACAGCGCGAACCATCGGACGGGCACGTGCCATGGGCTCTCGTGGATGAACGACACGGCCGAGGGATCCCTCCGGCGCATCCGCGCGAGCTCCTTCGCTGCCCTCTTCGCCTCCCCGGAGGGGACGAAGTGGTCCGACAGCTCGACCTGCGCGGCCTCGCGGAAGGACAGGATCGCCGCGAGAACCCGGAGGCGGGTCCGCCAGGGACAGAGGTAGTACTCGCCGCCCACCATCCGAATGTCGGCATGTTCGCCGTCCGCCGGCGCCAGCAGGCCGAGGCGTCCGGTCGTGATGCGCTGACGGTAGCTGCGGCGAAACGAGGGACGATGCGCTCCCTCGATGAGATACCGCTCCCAGCGCGCCTGCTCCTCGGGCTGGAACGACTCCAGCGGCTGAAAGACGCGGAGATAGGCGCTCGGGACCATGACGGCGCCAGTCTACCCGGACGGCCGCTATGCTCTCGAACACCCGCCCGCGCACCGCGTTCGAAGGACGAGCATGGACAGCCAGATCGAGGCGCCCATCCCCGAAAGCGCACCGTTCCAGCTGATTGCGCCGGACGGAACGGCGTCGCCCGACGCGGATGTCGGGCTCGATCCGGCGCAACTCCGCGAGCTGTTGCGCGTCATGATCTACGCGCGCAGGCTCGACCGCGAATGCATCGCGCTGCAGCGACAAGGTGAGCTCACGGTCTATCCCGGGTTCGAGGGACAGGAGGCCGCGCAGGTGGGAAGCGCCTTTGCGCTCGCGCCCGAGGACTTCGTCTTTCCGTCGTTTCGCGAGCTCGCGGCCGCGCTCGTCAGGGGCGTCGATCCGGTGGAGTACCTCCACTATCATCGGGGGACCTGGCACGGCGGCCCGTACGATCCCGTGGCCACCAGGTTCGCACCGATCTGCGTCCCCGTCGCGACGCAGATCTGCCACGCGGTCGGGTGGGCGCTCGGATCGAAGCTCGACGCCGCGAGCGCCTGCGCCATCGCCTACTTCGGCGACGGCGCCACCTCCGAGGGAGACTTCCACGAGGCGGCGAACCTGGCCGGCGTGTGGCGCGCGCCCGTCGTGCTCTTCTGCCAGAACAACCGGTGGGCGATCTCGGTCCCCGTCGAGGATCAGACGGCGGGCGAGATCTGGCGCCGGGCCGACGGGTACGGCATCGCGGGCATCCGGGTGGACGGCAACGATGTGCTGGCGACGTATCGTGCCACCCGCGACGCCCTCGCCCGTGCCCGGGCGGGCGGCGGGCCGACGCTGATCGAGGCCATGACCTATCGCATCGGGGCGCACTCGACCGCGGACGACGCCACCCGCTACCGCGACGACGACGAGCGGTGGCAACGGCTCGATCCGATCTCGCGGTTTCGGCGCTACCTCGTGGAGTCGGGAGCGGCCGACGACGCGTTCGCCGGAGCGTGCGAGCGGGAGGCCGAGGAGCGAGTGCGGGGGATCCGGTCGGAGCTCGTCGGCACGCCCGACCCTCCGCCGCACGAGCTCTTCGAGTGGGTCTATGCGGACCCGCCCGACTCGCTCCTGCGGCAGCGCGCGGATGCGCTCGGGGACGCGCGATGACCGAGGAGGTCACCATGGTCGCCGCCCTGAACGCCGCGCTTCGAGATGCGCTCGAGCAGGATCCGCGGACCCTGGTCTTCGGCGAGGACGTGGGGCGGCTCGGAGGCGTGTTCCGCGTCACCGACGGGCTGCAGGAGGCGTTCGGGAGCGAGCGCGTGTTCGACACGCCGATCGCCGAGGCGGGCATCGTGGGAGCGTCCGTCGGCCTCGCGCTGGCGGGCTGGCGCTCGATCGTCGAGCTGCAGTTCGACGGGTTCTCCTACCCGGCGCTCGATCAGATCATCTCCCACGTCGCCAAGTACCGCTACCGGACGAAGGGGCGCGCCTCGATTCCGATCGTGATCCGCATCCCGTCGGGTGGCGGCATTCGCGGGAAGGAGCATCACGGCGAGAGCCCGGAGACCTACTACGTTCACACCGCCGGCCTGAAGGTCGTCGTGCCGTCGTCCCCGCTCGACGCGTACGCGCTGCTCTCCGCCTCGATCGCCGACCCCGATCCGGTGATCTTCCTCGAGCCGAAGAGCAGGTATTGGACGAGGGAGCCCGGCCCCGTGACGGCGAACGGCGCTCCGATCGGGCGCGCCCGGACGGTTCGGGCGGGCGACGCGTGCGCGATCCTGACGTACGGGGCCATGGTGCACCCCGCGATGGAAGCAGCCGACCGGCTCGCCGCCGAGGACGGCGTTGGGGCTCGCGTGATCGACCTTCGCTCCCTGGTGCCGCTGGACCTCGAGGCCATCCGCGACGCAGCCCGCTCGACCGGCCGCATCGTGGTCGCGCACGAGGCGCCCCTGACGCTCGGCATGGGAGCGGAGATCGCCGCACGGGTGATGGAGGAGGCGTTCGACTATCTCGAGGCGCCGGTGATGCGCGTGACGGGCTACGACACGCCGTATCCGCCGGCGTCGCTCGAGTCCCGCTGGCTTCCCGGCGTCGATCGGATCCTGGACGGGGCTCGCCGGGCGGTCGGCTACCGATGACGCTGCGCGACTTCCACCTGCCCGACCTCGGCGAGGGATTGCAGGAAGCGGTGCTCGTGCAATGGCTCGTCGCCGAGGGGCAAGACGTCGAGCTGAACCAACCGATCGCCGAGATCGAGACGGCCAAGGCGACGGTGGAGATCCCCTCGCCGTACGAGGGCACGCTCCTGCGCCTTCACTGCACGGACGGCAGCACCGTCGCCGTCGGCACGCCGATCGCGACCTACGAGATCGACGCGCCGGAATCGGCCCCCGTCGACGGCGGCGAGGAGCGCGGCTCGAGCCCCATCCCGGCCTCGCCGGCGGCGCGCAGGCTGGCCAGGGAGCACGACATCGACCTGCGCGACGTTCGAGGGTCGGGCCCGGGCGGGCGTGTCACGCGAGAGGACGTCGAGGCCGCGCTCCCGGCTCGACGACCGTGAAGCCGCCCCGTGGCCCGGCGCCGCCCCGCGCTCGAGGGAGATCCCGGTGAGCGCGACCCGAGCGAGCATCGCCGAGCGGCTCACCCATGCGGCGGCCGTCCCGCAGGTGACGACGTTCCGGACGGTCGACTGCACCGAGCTCGACCGTCGCCGGCGGGAGCTCGGCGTCTCGCCCCTGCCGATCGTCGTCCGCGCCCTGGCGGAGGCCTGTGTCGAGCATCCGCTTTTGAACGCGGCGTGGGCGGGCTCGACGATCCGCGTTCATGGACGGGTCGACGCCGGAATCGCCACGGACACCGAGCGAGGGCTGGTCGTTCCGGTCGTGAGGGACGTCGGCGCGCTCGGGATCGCCGCGCTCGCCGCCGAGATCTCCCGACTCGCGTCGGCGGCCCGTGACGGGCGTCTGACGGCGGCGGACATCGGCGAGGCCACGATCACGGTCTCCAACACGGGGAGCTACGGCTCCGAGGCCGGCACGCCGCTGCTCAATCCGGGCAATGCCGTCACGCTGGCGCTCGGGCGGATCGGCCCCCGCGCCCTCGTCGTGAGCGGCGCGGTCGTCGCCCGCCCCGCGTGTACCCTCAGCGTCACGTTCGATCATCGCGTCCTCGACGGAGCGACGGTCGGCCGAGGACTCGGCGGGCTGGTCGAGCTCCTGGAGGATCACGAGCGACTCGAAGGGTTGCCGGCATGAAGATCGCTTCCCTGCTCCCGTCGGCGACCGAGATCGTCTACGCGCTCGGGCTCGGCGACGACCTCGTCGGGGTGACCGACGAGTGCGACTATCCCCCCGACGCCACCACCAAGCCGGTCATCTCCTGGAGCGGGCTGCCGCAGGACCGACCGCTGGGCCCCCGCGGCGTCGACACCGCCGTCCGCGAACGTCTCGCCGATGGGGAACCGCTGTACGTGCTGGACCGGGAGCTCCTCGCGCGGGAGAAGCCCGACGTGATCCTGACCCAGGACCTGTGCCGGGTGTGCGCCGTCCCGTCCGGGCAGGTGGAGCGCGCGCTGGCGGAGATCGGATTGCCCGACGCGGAGGTGCTGTCGCTCGACCCGAAGACCCTCGACGAGGTGATCGAGCAGATCGCCGTGGTCGGCAAGCTCCTCGGCAGAGACGAGGTCGCGCGCGAGCTCGTCGGGTCGCTGCGCGAACGAGTCGAGGGAGTCAGGCGAACGGCGACCCGCCTCCCGAGCGTTCGCGTCCTCGCCCTCGAATGGTCCGATCCCCCGTTCGTCGCCGGACATTGGATCCCCGAGATGGTCGAGGCCGTCGGCGCCGTCAATCTCCTCAGCGACATGGAGCAGCCCTCGCACGAGGTCACCTGGCGCGAGATCGGCGACGCCCTCCCCGAGGTCGTGGTCTTCATGCCGTGCGGGTACTACCTCGAGGAGGCGCAGGACGAGGCGCCGGCGCTCTTCGCCCATCCGGACTTCGCCGACACGCCCGCGGCCCGCGGCGGCAACGTGTTCGCCGTGGACGCGACCTCCTACTTCTCGCGTCCGGGGCCGCGGATCGTGGACGGGCTCGAGATCCTCGCCTGGTCCGCTCATCCGGAGACCTACCCGCGCCCACCACACGGCACCATCGCGCCGATCGAGCGATAACCGGCCCGACCCGTTCCGGTACCCTACGCCGCATGAGTCAGCAGCAGGAGCGCAACAGCGTCACCCCGGCCGACGTCGGCAAGCGCGTGTCGTTCCAGTTCGAGCTGCCGAACGGCTATATCGGCGAGGTCGTGGGGGCCCTGGAGCTCTACGACGAGGAGGCGGCGACGTACCTGGTCCGCCGGGCCGACGGCGAGCTCGTCCGCGTGCCCGGCCGCGGCGTCCGCTTCGGCAAGATCGTCCCTCCGTCCTGACGCTCATCCATCCCGAGGAGAACCGAGCCCATGACCGACCTGCCCACCGCGTTCATCCGCCGGCGACTCGGCCCGGAGGACGCCCACTACGGGGGCGACCTCGTCGCCGGGGCCAAGCAGCTGGAGATCATCGGCGACCTCATCACGGAGCTCGCGATGCGGTTCGACGGAGACGAGGGGCTCTTCCGCGCCTACGAGAGCGTCGAGTTCCTCGCGCCCCTCTACGCCGGCGATTGGATCGAGGCCCGGGGCCGGATCGTGACCGCCGGGAACTCGAGCCGCAGATGCGAGTTCGAGGTCTGGAAGGTCGGCGGTCCGCGTCAGGACATCTCCGAGTCCGCCGCGGAGTTCCTCGAAGAGCCGATCCTGACGTGCACGGCGGTCGGGACGACCGTCGTCACCAAGGACCATCAGCGCTTCGACCACTAGGGGGCGCGCCGGCGAGGGGCGCGGCGCCTCGCGATGCCGAGGGTCTAGCTTGCTTCCTCGAGGTCGTGCAGCACGCCGAGCAGATCGTCGACGTTGAAGGGCTTCGGAACGAAGGCGTCGGCCCCGAGCTCTGCGGCCTTCGCCCGATCGCGGAGGCTCGAGAGCGCGGAGACGACGACCACGCGCGGACGCTCGTCCGCCGGAAGCGCGCGGAGCTCCTCCAACACGCTCCACCCGTCCATGGTCGGCATCATGATGTCGAGGACCATCAGGCGGGGGTGATGCTCTCCGATCGCGCTCATGGCCGCTCGGCCGTCGCGCGCCGAATAGGTCTGGTAGCCCTCCGCCTCCAGGCTGAACTGGAGGACCCACACCACTTGGGGCTCGTCGTCGACGACGAGCACGCTGGTGCCGAGATCGTGCGCTGCCTCCATATGTAGGAGTTACGGCTGCGCGGAGGGCGCTTCATAATCGGTCGTCCGGATGGTTTCCGTAGCACCGCCGGGACGGCGGTATGAGACTTTCGGCCAGCGCCCGGGTGATGCCGATACCACCCGCGATGGGCAACCCCTCGCCGATCAACCCTTCGGGCCGGACGTCAGGGCTCGGGGAACGAGACGCCGGATCCCTCGACGACCCGGCCGATCACGAACGCGGGGGTCCCGGCGTCGGCCGCCAGCCGGATCACCGTCGGTGCCTCCCCCGGGGGCACGACGAGGACCAGGCCGATCCCCATGTTGAAGACGTTGAACGCCTCCTCCTCGGACATGCCGGCGGCCGACCGAACCAGGTCGAAGATCGGGGTCACCGGCCACGATCCACGGCCGACCTCGGCGCCGAGGCCCGGCGGCAGCGCCCGAGGAAGGTTCTCCGGGATGCCCCCGCCGGTGATGTGGGCGGCGGCCCGGATGCGGCCGCCCCGAGCCAGGTCCAGGACGAGCGGCGCGTAGATCGCCGTGGGCTCGAGGAGCTCGTCACCGAGTGGGCGATCGAGTCCCTCCGGCGTCTCCCCGAGCAGATAGGTCCCGGATTCCAGCATCGCCTCGCGGACGAGCGAGTACCCGTTCGAGTGCAGGCCGCTCGACGCCAAGCCGACCAGGACGTCGCCCTCGATGGACCCGCTCGGCACGCAGCAGGGCCGCCTCGTCGACGATGCCCACGCAGAAGCCGGCCAGGTCGAAGGCGTCGGCCGCCATCACGCCGGGATGCTCGGCGGTCTCCCCTCCGAGCAGCGCGCACCCCGCACGGCGGCACCCCTCGGCGATGCCCTCGACGATCGCCGCGACGTCCTCGGGCACGACATCCCCGACCGCCAGGTAGTCCAGGAAGAACAACGGCTCCGCGCCGGTGCAGACGACGTCGTCGGCGCACATCGCGACGAGGTCGATGCCCACCGTATCGAGCCTGCCCATGCGGCGTGCGACCTCGATCTTCGTTCCGACGCCGTCCGTGGCGGCCGCCAGCAGCCGGCCATCCCCGATCTCGAAGAGCCCGGCGAAGCCGCCCACCCCCTCCCGGACCTCCGGACGGCGGGCTCGCGACGCCAGCTCGCCGATCAGCGAGACCGCCTTCGCCGCGGCGTCGAGGTCGACCCCGGCGCGCGAGTACGCGTCGCTCACGACCCGGCGCCGGCGTCGGTCACCCGGCTCATTCGGCCGGGAGGGAGAGCTGCTCCTCCAGGACGAACTTGCCGGCCTGCTCCGGGACCGCGATCGGATACTCCCCGTCGAAGCACGCCCGGCAGAACCCCTCCTTCGGCGTCCCCGTCGACTCCACCATCCCCTCCAGCGACAGGTAGCCCAGGGAATCCGCGCCGATGAACGATCGAACCTCCTCGATGGTGAGGTCGCTCGCCACCAGCTCGTGGCGCGTCGACATGTCGATGCCGTAGAAGCACGGCCACTTGATCGGCGGGCACGTGATTCGGGTATGGACCTCCGTCGCCCCGGCCTCGCGCAGGGCCTGAACGACATGGCGCGTCGTCGTCCCCCGGACGATCGAGTCCTCCACGACGACCAGCCGGCGCCCGCCGACGGCCTCGGGCATCGGATTCAGCTTCAGCTTCACGCCACGGTCCCGAAGCGACTGCGACGGCTGGATGAACGTCCTGCCGACGTAGCGGTTCTTCATGAGCCCCTCTCCGTACGGGATCCCCGAGACCTCCGAGTAGCCCTGCGCGGCGGAGTGGCCCGTGTCGGGGACGGGCACGACCATGTCCGCATCCGCCGGCGCCTCGCGTGCGAGCCGCCGGCCCATCTCCCGCCGTGACTCGTGCACGGTTCGGTCGTTGAGGCGCGAGTCCGGCCGGGCGAGGTAGACGAACTCGAAGACGCACAGCGCCTTGCGGGGGCCGGCGGCGAAGCGCTCGGAGTGAACCCCCCGGTCGTCGATCCGCACCAGCTCCCCGGGCTCGATGTCGCGGATGAAGCTCGCGCCGACGATATCGAGGGCGCAGGTCTCGGAGGCCACACAGAAGCCGTTCGGGAGCCTTCCGATGGAGAGCGGCCGGACGCCGTGGGGATCCCGCGCCGCGTAGATGCTTCGCTCGTCCATCATCACGAAGCAGAACGCTCCCCGGAGCTCCGGCAGTACCCGCATGGCCGCGGCCCACAGTCCCCCGCCGTTGGACTCGTTCGAGAGCATCGTCGCGACGAGATCGGTGTCGGTCGTGGCGGCGCCGTTCGCGCCGACCCTGCGGGCGAGCTCGGCGGTGTTGACGAGGTTTCCGTTGTGCCCGAGGGCGAGCGTGTGCACGCCGTCGGTCTTGAAGACGGGTTGAGCGTTCTCCCAGGTCGTGGAGCCGGTGGTCGAGTAGCGCGTGTGCCCGATCCCGAGATCGCCCTGCAAGCGTCGCGAGCGTGGCCTCGTTGAAGACCTGGGAGACGAGCCCGAGCTCCTTGTAGACGAGGACGTTCTGGCCGTCCGAGACCGCGATGCCGGCGCTCTCCTGACCGCGATGCTGCTGTGCGAAGAGGCCGAAGTACGCGAGGCGCGCCACCTCCTCGCCCGGCGCCCACACCCCGAAGAGGCCGCATTCCTCCTTCGGACTCTCGGCTCCCACCACTCGATGCTAGCACCGGGCCGATGGTCGATCCGGCGTGTCGCGTATCTTCGTGGGATGAACGCGCGCGAGAACCATCGCATCGACGCCGTCCTCCTCGACCTCTACGACACGGTCGCCTGGGTTCCCCGAGCGGTGCTGCTGCGGGAGCAGCTCGCGAAGCGCATCGGCGTCGAGCCCGAGGCCCTGCGGGACGCGTGGGCGACGACGTACCGGGCGCGCACGATCGGGGAGATGGACAGCCTGGAGGCGGAGATCGCCGCCATCCTCGCGGCGTGCGGCGTGGAGGCCGAGGACAAGCTGGTGTCCGAGCTGACGGCCATGGAGTGGCGCACGTGGCGGGAGGTGGAGCTCTTCGACGACTCCCTGCCGTTCATGGCGCGTCAGCGGGCGCTCGGGCGCAGCGTCGCGATCGTGAGCAACTGCTCACGCCAGACGCAGGAGGTGGTGCGCGTCCACGGGCTCGAGGAGGCGGCCGACCTCGTGATCCTGTCGTGCGACGTCGGCGTGGCCAAGCCGGACGCGGGCATCTTCGAGGCCGCTCTGGAGGGCCTCGGCGTGGAGCCTGAGCGCGCCATCTTCGTCGACGACGTCCCCGCCTACCTCGACGGAGCCGCAGCGCTCGGCATCCAGACGGCCCAGATCGCCCGCGATGGAATCGAGGTCGATGACACGACCGCCACCGCCGGATCGAGAGGCTGACCGATCTCGATGCGATGCTCGGCCCCGTCGACTAGCGCCGTCAGCCGGCCAGCATCTTCGGCAGCGCCCCTTCGTAGAGGGCCGTCGCCTCCTCGACCGTCGTCTCGAACATCGAGTCGAACATCATGCGTGGGCCGCCGGTCTCGCCGATCCGGACGGCGGGCACCGACACCTCGGACGCGAGGTGCTCGAACGACTCGGCCTTCGCCGGGTCGACGGAGACCACGGCCCGCGACGCCGATTCGGAGAACAGCGTCACGTACCAGGGGGCATCCCCCGGCAGCGTCACCGCGAAGCCCGTCCCACCGGCGATGGCGCACTCGGCCAGGGCGACCGCGAGCCCTCCGTCGCCGCAGTCGTGAGCCGAGCCGATCGTGTCCCGCCTCGCCCCCTCGACGAGCAGGCGATGCAGCGCCGCCTCCCGCTCGAGGTCGAGGGCCGGCGGACGCCCGGAGACGCGGCCGAGCACCACCTCGGCGAACTCCGAGCCGCCGAGCTCCGCGATCGTGTCGCCGACGAGATACACGACACGGCCCGGGCCCGCGAAGGCCGGACGGAGCATGAGGCGGTAGTCCTCGATCAGCCCGAGCATCCCGATCACCGGCGTCGGCCAGATCGCGCTGTCGCCGGACTCGTTGTAGAAGCTGACGTTCCCCCCGGTCACCGGCGTCCCCAGCGCCCGGCATGCGTCACCCATGCCCCGGATGGACTCGGCGAACTGCCACATGACCTCGGGTCGCTCGGGGTTGCCGAAATTGAGGCAGTTCGTGATCGCGAGCGGCTGCGCGCCGGCGCAGGCGACGTTCCTCGCGGCCTCGGCCACGGCATGCGCCGCGCCGAGGTACGGGTCGAGGTGACCGTAGCGCCCCTTGCCGTCCGTGGACACCGCGACGGCCTTGAGCGTCCCCTCGATGCGGATCACGGCGGCGTCGGCTCCGGGACCCGCGACCGTGTTCCCCCCCACGAGCTGGTCGTACTGCTGGAAGACCACGCGCTTGCTCGCGACGTTCGGGGAGCCGAGGACACCGAAGAACGCATCCGCCGGAGCGACGTCCACGGTCGCGAAGGTGGGATCGTCGTCGATTCCGCCCGAGGCCCCGGAGGGGCGAGCCATCGGGCGGTCGTACTCGGGCCCCTCGTCGACGAGCGACCGGGCGGGGACGTCGGCGACCAGCTCGCCCCCGGCCCGCACGCGCAGCCGGCCACCCCGCGTGAGCCGGGCGACCTCCGTCGACTGGATGCCCCAGCGATCGCAGATCTCCTGCACCTCTCGCCGACGCTCGTCCGATACGACGGCCAGCATCCGCTCCTGGGACTCCGAGGTCAGGATCTCGAAGGCCTCCATGTCGGGCGCGCGGAGCGGCACGGCGTCGAGGTCGAGGTCGGCGCCGAGGCCGGCCCGAGCGGCGGACTCGGAGACCGCGCAGGTGATGCCCGCCCCGCCCAGGTCCTGGAGGCCCTGCAGCACCCCACGCTCGACCATCTCGAGCGACGCCTCGATGAGCAGCTTCTCGGCGAACGGGTCCCCGATCTGCACGCTCGGCCGCGATGCCTGGGCACCGTCGTCGAGCGTCGCGCTCGCCAGCACCGAGACGCCGCCGATGCCGTCGCGGCCGGTCGGCGCGCCGAACAGGATCACCGAGGACCCGGCGAGGACCGGCTTCGCGCTCGTCACCAGCCCATCCGATCGCGCCACCCCGACGCACATGACGTTCACCGTGGGGTTGGCCGAATGCGGCTCGGAGAACCCGATCTCGCCGCCGACCGTCGGAACCCCGATGCAGTTGCCGTACCCACCGATCCCGGCCACGACGCCGTCGAACAGCCACCGGTTTCGCTCGTCGCTCAGGGGGCCGAATCGCAGCGGGTCGAGCAGCGCGACGGGTCGCGCGCCCATGGAGATGATGTCGCGGACGATGCCGCCGACCCCGGTCGCCGCCCCCTGGTAGGGCTCGATGGCGCTCGGGTGCGAGTGGCTCTCCATCTTGAAGACGACCGCCTGCCCATCCCCGATGTCGACGGCGCCGGCGTCCTGCCCGGGGCCGACGAGGATCGCCGGCCCCTCCGTCGGCAGCGTGCGGAGGTGGATCTTGCTGGACTTGTAGGAGCAGTGCTCCGACCACATCGCGGCGTACATGGCGAGCTCCGCTCGCGACGGATCGCGTTCGAGGGCCTCGTGGATCCGGTCGAGCTCGTCATCGGTCAGGCCGAGCGCCCGATGGAGCGGCTGCCCCGCGCCGGCGGCGCGAGCGATCACCGGCGGCTCGGTCACACGGGCGCCGCGACGTGGGCCAGCAGCGACGCGAACAGCGGTTGCCCGCCCGTCGGGCCGACGTCGGGGTCGACGGCGTGTTCGGGATGCGGCATCAACCCGACGACGTTGCCCGCGTCGCTTCGCACGCCCGCGATGTTGTGGACGCTGCCGTTCGGCGCATGCTCGGCGTCCACCTCCCCGTCGGGCGAGCAGTAGCGGAACACGACGAGCCCCTCGTCCTCGATCCTCCGAAGCTCCTCCTCGCCGGCGACGAACTGGCCCTCGCCGTGCTTGATCGGAATGGAGAGGAGCTCCCCGGGGATCAGCCGTTCCGTGACCGGGGTCGCGGACGTCTCCACGCGCAGCGCCACCTCACGGCAGACGAACCGCAGGGACCGATTCCGGATGAGCGCGCCGGGAAGGAGGCCTGCTTCGCAGAGGATCTGAAAGCCGTTGCAGATCCCGAGGACCGGCCCCCCTCGCTCGGCGAACGCGCGCACCTCGCCCATCACACGCGCGAACCGCGCGATCGCGCCGGCTCGCAGATAGTCGCCGTAGGAGAATCCCCCGGGCAGGACGACGGCGTCCACGTCGCCGAGGGCGGCATCGTCGTGCCAGATCGGGACCCCCGCTCCTCCCATGGCGTCGATCGCGCGCAGCGCGTCACGGTCGTCGAGGGATCCCGGGAACGTCACGACGCCGATCCGGGGCCGAACGTCGGTCAGGAGGTCACCTCCTCGGCCGTGAGGATCTGGAAGTCCTCGATCACCGGGTTGGACAGCAGCCGGCGGGCCATCTCCTCGACCTGCTCGCGCGCGGCCATGTGGCTGCCGGCGTCGACCGTGACGTCGATGTGCTTGCCGACGCGGACGTTCGACACGTTCGTCCACCCGAGGGCCGGGAGCGAGCCCTCCACGGCCTTTCCCTGCGGATCGGAGAGGCCCGGCTTCAGCGACACGAGCACCTCGAACCGATGCCTCACGGGGGGGCGACCTCCATGCGTCGAAGGTACGCGGCGAACGACTCTCCCGTCAGCCGCTCATAGGCCTCGCGGTACCGGCCGGCGGTCTGATCGACGACCTCCGGCGGCAGCACGGGCGCCGGAGGCTGCTTGTCCCAGCCTCGACCCTCGAGCCAGTCGCGCACGAACTGCTTGTCGAACGACGGCTGCGGGCCGCCCGGGCGATATCCCTCGGACGGCCAGAACCGCGAGGAGTCCGGGGTACCCACCTCGTCGATCAGCAGCAGCTCGCCGTCGGAGAATCCGAACTCCAGCTTCGTGTCCGCGAGGATGATCCCCCGCTGCATCGATGCCTCGGCCATGCGCTCATACAGGCCGACCGTGAGCTCCCTCAGCCGTTCGAACAGCCCGGTCCCGACCAGGGCGCGACCCTCATCCGGATCGACGGGCATGTCGTGGCCCTCCGTCGCCTTGGTGGTCGGCGTGAAGATCGGCTCGTCGAGCCGGTCCGACTCCAGGAGGCCCGGTCGCAGGGGCACCCCACAGATCGCCCCGGTCTCCCGGTACTGCTTCCACCCGGATCCCGCGAGATACCCGCGGGCGACGCATTCGAGCGGAATCACGTCCGCGCGCTTCACCAGCATCGAGCGCCCGGCGAGCTCCGGGTCACCCGTGAACGGCGGCGGCAACCCGCCCGGGGCCGCGGCCAGGACGTGATTGCCGACGAGCTCACGTGTGTGATCGAACCAGAAGAGCGAGAGTCCGGTGAGCACGCGACCCTTGTCCGGGATCGGGGTCGGAAGGATCACATCGAACGCCGAGATTCGGTCGGTCGCCACGAGGAGGAGATCGCGTCCGGCCTGGTAGATGTCACGGACCTTGCCGCGAGCATGCAGCTGGCTCGTCGAGCTCATCCCTCGCTCCGGACCGGGAGCTTCTCGAGACGGGCGAACACGATGTCGAGGTTGCGCAGGAACCGGGCCGGGTCGAACAGCCCCGTGAGGTCGTCGGGCGTCAGCAGACGGAGCACCTCCGGATTCGACCCCAGCTCGGCCCGGAAGTCGCCGCCCTCATCCCAGGCCTTGGCGGCGGCGGTCTGCACGATCCGGTACGCCTCGTCGCGCGGCAGCCCCCGGTCGACGAGCGCGAGCAACACGGTCTGCGAATACGCCAGCCCGCCGTCGGCCTCGAGATTGCGGCGCATGCGATCGGGGTACACGCGCAAATCCTGAAGCAGCGTCGTCGCCTCGGACAGCATGAAGGCGACCAGACCGGTCGAGTCGGGCAGGATCACGCGCTCCGCGGACGAATGCGAGATGTCGCGCTCGTGCCACAGCGCCACGTTCTCGAGCGCCGTCTGCAGGTTGGATCTCACCACGCGAGCCAGGCCACTGATCCGCTCGCTCGCGATCGGGTTCCGCTTGTGGGGCATCGCCGAGGACCCCTTCTGTCCCTCGGCGAACGGCTCCTGCACCTCGCGCACCTCCGATCGCGCAAGGTGGCGGATCTCCGTCGCGATCTTGTCGAGCGAGCAGGCCAGGAGGGCGAGCGCGCCCATGTACTCGGCGTGCCGGTCTCGCTGGATGATCTGGCTCGAGGCCTCGGCCGGCCGCAGGCCGAGCCGCGCGCACACAAGCTCCTCGACGCGCGGATCGAGCTGCGCGTACGTTCCAACGGCCCCAGACACCTTGCCGACGGAGATGACCTCGCGCGCCCTGCGGAGCCGCTCCCGGTCGCGGTCCAGCTCGAAGGCCCATACGGCGAGCTTGTGGCCGAAGCTCGTCGGCTCGGCATGAATGCCGTGGCTCCGTCCGACGATGACGGTATCGCGATGCTCCAACGCCAGACGCTTCGTCACCGCCATCAGCCGCTCCAGCAGGTTGAGCAACACGTCGGCGGACGTCCGGAGCTGCAGCGCGAGCCCGGTGTCCAGCACGTCGGATGACGTCATGCCCGAAGTGCAGCCACCGGGCCGCCGCCTCCGAGGACTCGCCGACGCACTGAACGAACGCCGCCACGTCGTGGCGGGTGATCCTCTCGAGCTGCTGAGCACGCTCGACGGAGAAGGACGCCCGCTCGCGGATCTCGGCCGCGTCGGCCTCCGGGACCTCGCCGAGCTCGGCCCGCGCCTCGACGACCGCGACCTCGACCTCGAGCCAGTTGGCCATCCTGGCCTCGTCCGACCAGATGGCCTGCATCTCCGGGAGCGTGTAGCGGGGGATCACAGCCGCAGTCCCTCCGCCAGGTCGTCCTTGAATCGCCACAACCGTGCCTGGGTGTCCGGGTTTCCGACGCCGACGATCTGGGCGGCGAGCACGGCCGCGTTCACGGCCGCGTCGACGCCGACGGTCGCAACGGGGACGCCCATGGGCATCTGCGCGGTGACCGAGAGGGCCTCCCACCCGCCCATCTGAGGCAGGGACGCGATCGGCACGCCGATGACCGGGACAATGGTCCTCGCCGCGACCGCCGCCGCCAGATGCCCCGAGATGCCGGTGCTGCAGATGATGACCTTGACTCCCCGGTCGAAGGCCGTCCTCGCATACTCGTCGACGAGATCGGGATTCCGCGAGGACGACATCACGCGAACCTCGTGTGGGATGTCGAATTTCTCGAGGATGGCACCGGCCTGCTGAAGCACCGGAAGCTCGGACGGCGACGCCACGAGGACGCCGACGATCGGGCTTCGCTCGATCACTCAGGCCTCCCCAGCGATGTCGGTCCGATACTGCATCCCATCGAATGAGATACGGTCGAGGGCCCGGTAGGCCGTCGTGCGGGCATCGGCGAGCGAGTCTCCGAGCCCGCTGATCGAGAGGACGCGGCCTCCGGCGCTCACCACTCTACCGTTTCGCTCCGCGGTGCCCGAATGGAACACGACCGCGCCTTCCACCTCCTCGGCATCGCGCAGGCCCCGGATCTCGAAGCCCGTCCTGTACGGTCCCGGGTATCCCCCTGAGGCCGCGACGACGGTCACGCACGGCTCCGGCCGCCAGTTCACCTTGTAGTTCGAGAGGTTCCCCTCGATGCACGCGAGGAGGATCTCGCCGAGATCGGAGACGAGCCGGGGCATGATCGACCTCCGCCTCCGGGTCGCCGAATCTGCAGTTGAACTCGAGGAGCTTGGGCCCCTGCTCCGTCAGCATGCACCCGGCGTATAGCACGCCTCGGTACCGAACGCCCTCGGCCTCCATCGCGCGGACCGCCCAGGAGATGATCTCGTCGTAGATCCTCTGCTCGGTGTGCTCGTCGACGAAGTCGACCGGGGAGTAGGCGCCCATGCCGCCCGTGTTCGGGCCGACGTCCCCATCGTCGGCGCGCTTGTAGTCCTGGGCCAGGACGAGGGGGAGGATCTCCTTGCCGTCGGTGACGGCGAAGGCGGATACCTCCCGGCCCTCCAGATACTCCTCGAGCAGCACCCGGGCTCCCGCCTCGCCGAATGCCCGATCCACCAGCGCCGAGCGGATGGCCACGACCGCCTCGCTACGCTCGTCGGTGACGGTCACGCCCTTCCCGGACGCCAGGCCGTCGACCTTGACGACGTAGGGCGGGCCGATCTCGTCGAGGTAGGCCTCGGCGTCGCCGACGCCCGAGAACGCCCTCGACCGCGCCGCGGGGATCCCGTAGCGCTCGCAGAGGTCCTTGGTCCATTCCTTCGATGTCTCGATTCGGGCCGCCTGGCGGGAGGGGCCGAAGACCCGTCGGCCGTCGGCCTCGAGCTCGTCGACGATCCCCGCGGCGAGCGGCGCCTCGGGCCCGATCACCGTGAGATCGATGTCCTCCCGTTCGATGACGTTCCGGATGCCCTCGACGTCGTCGGCGACGACGGGCAGGCACGTGGCCTCCCGGGCGATGCCGGCGTTCCCGGGGGCCGCGTACAGGCGATCCACGGTGGGGTTCTGCGCCAGCCGCCACGCGATGGCGTGCTCCCGGCCCCCCGCACCGACCACGAGGATCCTCACGCTAATCGCCTCCGTCGGCGTCACCGAGGCGTCACCCCGCCGGGAGGCTCTGCTCGCGCGCGGGGCCGACGGACACCACGCCGATCGGCACCCCGGCGAGATCCTGGAGGCGGTCCAGATACTTCCTGGCGGCCGCGGGGAGGTCCTCGATCGATCTCGCCTCGCCGAGGGGCTCGTCCCACCCCTCGAGCTCCTCGAACACGGGCTCGGCGTTGTGCACCAGGGACTGGTGCGGAGGGAAGTCGTCGTAGAGCTCCCCGTCCGCCCGGTAGCCCGTGCAAACCTTGACCGTCGGAAATCCCGACAGGACGTCCAGCTTCGTCACGAACAGCTCCGTCAGGCCGTTCAGGCGAGCGGCGTAGCGCAGGATGCACGCGTCGAACCAACCGCAGCGCCGCTTTCGCCCAGTGACCGTCCCGAACTCGGCGCCTCGTTCTCCGAGCCGATCGCCGTCGGGGCCGGCGTCCTCGGTCGGGAACGGGCCGGCGCCGACGCGGGTCACGTAGGCCTTCGTGATCCCGATGACGCGATCGACCTCCTTCGGACCGATGCCCACGGAGGCGAGCGCGTACCCCGAGATCGGGTTCGACGAGGTCACGAACGGATACGTGCCGTGATCGAGATCGAGCATCGTCCCCTGCGCTCCCTCGAGGAGCACGTTGCTGCCGTCGCGAAGCGCGTCGTGAAGGAGCTTCGAGGTATCGGCGACGTGCGGCCTCAGGCGGGAGCCGTAACGGAGATAGTCCTCGACGATGGTGTCCGCGGTCAGGGGCAGCCGGCCGTAGACGCGCGTGAGCAGGACGTTCTTCTCCTTGAGAGCAACCTCGAGCTTCTCTCGCAGGATCTTCTCGTCGAACAGGTCCTGGATGCGCAGGCCGATCCTCGCCGCCTTGTCCCCATAGGCGGGTCCGATCCCGCGCTTCGTGGTTCCCAGCGCGTTCTTGCCCAGGAATCGTTCGGTGACCTTCTCGAGCTCGAGGTGATACGGCATGATCATGTGGCAGTTCCCCGAGACCACCAGCCGGGAGGTGTCGACGCCCAGGGCGGCGAGGCCGTCCATCTCGCCCAGGAGGAATCCCGGATCCACGACGACCCCGTCGGCGATGACCGAGGTGATGTGGTCGTAGAGGATGCCGGACGGAATCAGCTGCAGCTTGAGCGTATGCCCCTCGGCGAGGATGGTGTGGCCGGCGTTGTTCCCGCCCTGATACCGGACGACGAAATCCATTCGATCCGCCAGGTAATCGGTCGCCTTGCCCTTGCCTTCATCCCCCCACTGGGTCCCGAGCACGATCGAAGCAGGCATCTGCCCTGATTCTATCCGCGGGGCCCATCAGCAGGTTCGGCGCCTCGGCCGCCCGCCGGGAGCGCGGGCGTCAGCGCTCGATTCGGAAACGAATGCGGACGTGGGTCAGGTATTCGCTGATCGTCCCGTCCGCCACGTTCGCGCTCGTCTCAAGGATGTCCATGCCCTCGATCCCCCGGATCGTCTTCGCCGCCTCGTTCAGCGCCTGCTGCGCGGCGTCCCTCCAGGACTCACCGGACACCCCAACGAGATCGATCGTCTTGATCACCGCCATGTCGCGCGAACCCCCCGCCGACCTCAGCCGGCCCGATAGATGGACACGAACCGCAGGTAGTTCTCGCCGATCCGATCGGCGGCCGCCTCCCGTGCGAGCGAGCCGCCGACGTATTCCTTCAGGGGATCCCACCAGATCGACCGGCCGATGGCGAACCCCACGTAGCCGGAGACGCCCGACGCCGTCTTCAGCCAGTGATCGACGGCGGCGTCGTCCGCGCCGCGGCCGAGGACGACGCAGACCACCCGGTCCCGTCCGCCGGTGCGGCACTGCTCGGCGATGCGCTCGCAGTCGTCGCGATCGTCGAGACCCTCGATCTTCCAGATGTCCGGCTCGACGCCGGCCTGCTGCAGCTCCGCGATGGCCGTCAACATGAGCTCGGCGCGAAGCTCACGGTCGTAGCGGCCGGTGTCGCCGCCGACGGTCTCGAGCTGGTGCGCTTCCGCCGGCACGAGGAGCTCGAACAGGAACAACCGGTCGTTCGCGTGGAGCCAGTCTCCGAGGCGCTTCAGCTTCTCGGTCTGGCGCTGATTCATCACGCCGTCGGCCTCGGGGTTGTAGCGCACGAGCACCTTGGAGAAGGTCGGACTGAAGTCGAGGATGTGCGCATCGAACTCGTCGCCGTACTGGAAGTCGAACTCGTCCTGGCCGCTCTTCTCGACCGGCATGGCGAGCATGATCCCCCGCTTCCTCGCGTCGCGGGCGATGTCGCGTGCCGAACTGCTCGTCCACCAAGACCCCGGCCGCGTCCCGCAGGACCGGGTCGGGGTCCTTCTCGAGGGCCGCCAGCATTCCCTCGTAGATGACCTTCTTCGCATCGGCGATCGTGGCGGTCTCCTCCTGCGTCGGTTCGCCCTGAACGCCGAAGAACTTCTTCTGGAAGGAGCCGCGATGGTCGAACGCGAGGATGTGCAGTTGTCCGTCGTAGCCGAGCTTCATGTCCCCTCCTGCAGGTCGTCGTCCCGATGCTATCTGGTCGGCGTCGGTCCATGCCGGGACGGCGACGCGGCACCGAGGCACCGAGCGTCCGCCGACTTGTAGTGTGGCGAGCCGTGTCGGATCGAGACCCCACCCCCGAGCATCGTTTCCGACCGAGCGAACCGGAGGGGGACGGCGCCGGCGTAGCCGGAGGAACCGGACCGCGCGCGAGCCTCCGACTCCTTCGCCGCAATCGCGACTTCAGGCGCCTGTTCGCCGCGGGCATCATCTCGCTCGGCGGGGACTGGTTTCTGACCGTCGCCCTGTTCGACCTCGCGCTCGAGGTCCAGGGCAGCGCCGTGGCCGTGGCCCTGGTCATCATCGCGCAGGAGATCCCGTTCTTCCTGCTGTCGCCGCTCGGCGGGATCCTCGCCGACCGCCTGGATCGGCGCCATCTGATGATCGCGTGCGACCTGGCTCGAGCCGTCGTCTGCCTGTGCTTCCTCTTCGCCCGCAGTTCCGAGACCTTCTGGCTCATCTTCGTGCTGCTGCCGCTCCTGTCGGCCTTCGGCGTCGCGTTCGACCCGGCCGTCCAGGCAGCCGCGCCGAACCTCGTGGAGCCCGACGACCTCCCCGCCGCCAATTCGCTGCTCGGCTCGGCATGGGGCACCATGCTCGCGGTCGGCGCCGCCCTCGGCGGCGTCGTCGTCGCGACGCTCGGCAACGACGCGGCCTTCGTCATCGACGCCGCCTCGTTCGTGCTGTCCGCGGCATTGCTGTGGCGCATCCGCCGGCCCTTCTCCGAGGACCGCCCCCGCGAGCACCCCGGCGTCCTGGAGGCGACTCGGGAGACGGCCCGATACGCCCGACGCGACCATCGAGTGCTCGCGTTGCTGAGCGTGAAGGGGGGCTTCGGTCTCGCGGCGGGAGTGCTCGTGCTGATCTCGGTGTTCGCGGAGAACGTGTTCCATGCCGGCGCCACCGGCATCGGGCTGCTCATGGGGGCCCGAGGCCTGGGGGCGCTGATCGGGCCGTTCCTCGGCAGATGGATCGCCGGCCCGGACGACCGGCGGCTCTTCGCCGCCATCGGCCTGGCGCTCACGATCTTCGGAGCCTCCTACGTGGCGTTCGGGCTCACGCCGACGCTCGGGCTCGCCGCCGTCGCGGTGCTGTTCGCGCACCTCGGCGGCGGGGGGCAGTGGGCGCTGTCGACCTACGGGCTCCAGCGGATCGTCCCCGACCGAATCCGCGGACGGGTCTTCTCCTTCGATTTCGCGCTCGTGACGCTGACGCTGGCGATCTCGAGCGCGGTGGCGGCCTGGACCGCCGATCACTTCGGCCCGCGACCCGCCGCCGTGGGGATGGGCGCCCTCGCGCTGGCGTGGGCGCTCGCCTGGTGGCTCGCGACCCGTGCGATCCGCCACGGTCCTCTCGTGATCCGCACCGACCACGCACCCGGCGAGGAGGCTGCCGGCGCGCCCCTCGGCGATCACGGACCGTAGCTGGTCGGGCCGCGAACCGCCGGACGACGCGGATGCGTCGTTGCCGGTTGGGCCCCGGTAGCGGCTAGGTGCCGGTCGGGGGCGGGACCGGCGGCAGGGGGCCGCCCGGCTCGGGCGGAGCACCCGGCGAGGGAGGCGTCCCCGTGGACGACCCGACATCCCCGCCGAGGGAGGTCGACGGCCGGGACGAGTCGGTGAAATTCACCTGCGGTGGACCGGCCTCGCGGATGCCCTCATCGACTTCGAAGAACTCCTCCTCCTCGAAGTGGAAGCCGCTTCGCGATCAGGTTGGACGGAAACGACTGCACCCGTTCGTTGTAGTTGCGCACGTTGGAGTTGTAGAAGCGGCGCGACGTCTGCAGCCGGTCCTCGGTGTTCGAGAGCTCCTGCTGGAGCGCGAGGAAGTTCTGGTTGGCCTTCAGTTCCGGGTAGGCCTCCGCGACCGCGAAGAGCTGGCGGAGGGCGGCGACGAACGGGCCCTCAGCGGCCGCCTGTTCGGCGGGGGATCCCGTCGCGGACGCCGCCGCCGCTCGCGCCCGGGTGACGTTCTCGAAGGTCTCGCGCTCATGGGAGGCGTATCCCTTGACCGTCTCGACGAGGTTCGGGATGAGGTCGTACCTGCGGCGAAGCTCGGTGTCGATGTTCGCCCACGAGTCCCTGATGAGGTTCCTCTGCGAGACGAACCGGTTGTACGAGACCACGATGCCGATCGCGATCAACACCACGATCGCGAGGATGATCCAGACGGCCGTCACGGTGGTGTCCTTTCTCCGGAGAAGCCTCCGGGGACCACCCTACCGGCTCGGCCGGCCGGATGCCGAGACGTCTCGGCCGCGGCTCCCGGCCGGCTGAGCTAGCGCGACGGCGGGGGGATCCCCCCCGCGCCCAGGCCCCTCGGGGCCTCCGGGCCCATCGAGCGAGGCGGATACAGCGACGCAACGACGCGCGGGATCCGATCGTGGAACCCGCGGACCGCCTCGAGCAGCATCGGGAGCGACGCCGGGGAGAGCCGTTCGCTCACGCAGAGCATGCGATCCTCTCGGAGCTCGAAGGCGAGGCCTGCGGGGGACGCCAGCAGCCACGCCATCATCCGCTGGTCCATGAGGGTGGTGGCGAACCTGCGGTCCTCGCATTCGACGCGAAAGCGTTCGTTGAACGCCTCCGATTCGAGGCGTATCTCCGTCGACCCGACGACCTCCCCGAGCCTCGAGGAGAGCGTGGCGGGACCGATCACGATCCTCGGGCACGACGCGTCGATCTCGGCGACGGCGCACGTCAGTCTCCGGCGAGGGGCCGCCAGCGCCGACGACCCGTCGGAGGGCTGCTCGAAGCTGTAGTCGAAGGCGCGCATCGCCACGCCGCCCCACGTCCCATGCACGATGTTCGTCGCCTCACGGCGCGCCCCCAGGCCGAAGAGGGGAAACGGCTCCCAGGTGGCGTGCAGCGCGTCGGTCGCGACGAAGTCCAAGCCCAGCCGCTCCGCCTGCGCGGCAAACGCCGCGGTCCGCTTCTCGTCGCGGGACCACCACCAGGACATGGCCTGCGCGGCCATCCACAGTCCTCCTGCGAGGACCACCATGCCGGCGAGGACCTCCAGGGCGCCCATCCGGCCGATATCGACGTGCCGAGCGATGGGCTATAGCCATCCTCTGGAGCTACGGTGCGCTCCCCCGCTCCCACGGGAAGAGCATCCAGGTATGCAGCGGAACGATCTCCGCGCCCTCGGCCACCCCCGGCATCTCCCGGCCGCGAGCTCGAAGCTCCCGCTCGAGCGCGTCGGCCCGGCGCTGGAGCTCATCCACCTGGCGCTGGAGCTCCATGATGAGCTTGACGCCGGCGAGGTTGACCCCGCCCTCCTGCGTCAGCTCCTGGATCAGGCGCAACCGCTCGATGTCGCGTTCGGAGTAGCGTCGCGCCTTGCCCGCCGTCCGCTTGGGCGAGAGCAGGCCCTTGCGCTCGTAGATCCGCAGGGTCTGCGGATGCATGCCGGCGAGCTCCGCCGCCACGCTGATGATGTACACGGCGTGATCGTGCGAGCGCTCGTCCCGTTCCTCGAGGCCCGCATGACGCGCTCGCTCCCGATCCGCTCGCCTGTCGTCGCTCGTCATCGGTCCTTCCCGGCCCCTACGCCTCGACGCCGAGGCGCTTCCGAGGGGACTCCTTCTGCGCCTCCTGAAGCTCGCGAAGCAACTCCTTCTCGCGCTTGGACAGCTTGCTCGGGATATCCACCGTGGCCGTCACCATGAGATCGCCGTGGCCGCCCTTCCTCGGCGCCCCCTTGCCACGGATGCGGAAGACCCGTCCATTCTGGGTACCGCCCGGGATCTTCAGCGTCACCGGGCCGTTCATCGTCGGCACCTCGACGTTCGCGCCGAGGGTCGCTTCCGTGTAGCTGAGCGGAAGCTCGATGGTGAGGTTGTCGCCCGCGCGTCCGAACAGCCGGTGTTGGGAAACCTGCATCCGAACGAAGAGATCACCGGGCTGCGCCCCGGCGGGTCCGGGTTCGCCGCGCCCCGGGAGCCGGATCCTCGCTCCGTCCTTCACGCCCGCGGGAACCTTGACCGAGAAGGAGCGGGTGCGCCGCTCACTGCCCGAGCCTCGGCAGGCCGGG
Organism: uncultured Actinomycetes bacterium; assembly: GCA_963728285.1. Lineage (GTDB taxonomy): Bacteria > Actinomycetota > UBA4738 > UBA4738 > HRBIN12 > CAVSJR01. Next base: position 287,348 of record CAVSJR010000001.1, read on the forward strand.
CACGGGTGCTCCACCACACGCCCGCTGCCGTGGCACTGCGTGCACGGCTGGGCCATCTGGAAGAACCCCTGATTCACGCTCACGGTGCCCGCGCCTCCGCAGGTCGGGCACGTGACCGGACTCGTTCCCGGCTCGGCGCCGGACCCCTGACACGTTCGGCACGGCGCGGGACCCGTGATCCGCACGGGCACCGTCGTGCCGGAGATCGCATCCTCGAAGGAGATGCGGACCTCCGTCTCGAGGTCGGCGCCGCGAGCCTCCCGTGCGCCCCGGCCACGACGCCCCGCGGCGCCGCCGCCGAACAGCCCTCCGAAGAGGTCGCCGAGGTCGCCCACGTTCGCTCCGCCGGGAGCGCCGCCCCACGGGATGTCCTCGAAGCGAACACGCCCTCCGCCGGCGCCCCGGCCCGGGAATCCCGTTGCGCCGAACCCGGACCGCCGCCATCTCCCGCACCTCGTCGTACTGCCCGCGTTTCGCCTCGTCGCCGACGACGTCGTAGGCGGCGGAGACCTCCTTGAATCGCTCCTCGGCCTCGGCGCTGCCCTGGTTGGCGTCCGGATGGTACGTCTGCGCAAGCTTGCGATAGGCCTTCTTGATCTCCGCCTGCGAGGCGTTCTTGGGGACGCCGAGGACCTTGTAGTAGTCCTTGTCGAACCACTCCCGCCGGACGTCGCCGTTCATGGCCGGCCCTCGCTCAACGTCGCTCGACGCGCACGCCCGCGGGACGGATCACGTGTCCGTTCAGCCGGTACCCCTGCCGCAGGACGTCGGCGACGACCGGGTCGCCATCGCCATCGCCGGTCTGCATGAGTGCCTCGTGCTGCTCGGGATCGAAGGCCTTGTCCTCCGCCTCGATGCGCTCGAGCCCCTCCGCCTTCAACGCGTCCTTCAGCTTCGCGTAGACGAGCTCCACGCCCTTGAGGAACACCTCGAAGTCCGGCTGCCGCTCGGCAGACATCTCCTCGGCCGCCATGAGCGCGAGCTCGAAGTCGTCGAGGACCTCCAGGAGTCGCCGGACCATCGGCTCGGAGGCGAGCTCGAGGGCCCGCGTCTGCTCCTTCAGGACGCGCTTGCGATAGTTGTCGAACTCGGCCTGGAGCCGCCGTGCGTGATCCAGGTATTCGCGGCCCTCCCGCCGAGCCTGCTCGAGCTCGTCCCGCAGGCTCTCCTCGACGCCCACCGGATCCGCACCGGACGCCGCCTCGGGATCCGCGGCGGCCGGTGACGCCGCGTCGGAATCGTCCTCGCGGTGCATGACCCGTCGATCGGTGACCTTGATCTTGGGACGCTCCGCCCCCTCGTCGTTCGGTCGCCTCTCGTCGGTCATGCGGATGCCTTGATCTCGATCGCGTCCAGCTCCGCTTTCCGGATCGACACGAGGCGATGAGACGAGCCGCACCCAACGCGCATCTACGATGCACCTCCCTCATCGACGATCTCGCCCTCGACGACATCCTCGCCGTCGTCTCCCGAGGACGACGTCCCTTCACCGGTCGCGCCGCCGGACGCAGCCTGCTGCCCCTCCTGCGCGGCCTGCGCCTGCACGTTCTGATACATGGACTGGCCGATCGACTGGAACTTCTGCATCACGGCATCGGAGGCCGACTTGATGCGGCGCGGCGTCATCGCCGGTCAGCGCCTCCTTCAGCTCGTCATTCGCCTTTCTCAGCTCGTCGCGGTCGGATTCGGGCACCTTGTCGCCCCATTCCTCGAGCGACTTGTCGACCTGGTAGCTGAGCTGATCGGCCTCGTTTCGAGTCTCCGCCGCCTCTCGTCGCTGGTGGTCCTCCGCGGCGAACTTCTCGGCGTCGGTCACCATTCGATCGATGTCGTCCCTGGACAGGGCCGTTCCGCCGGTGATCGTCATCTGCTGTTCCTTGCCGGTGGCGGTGTCCTTGGCCGACACGTTCACGATGCCGTTCGCATCGATATCGAAGGCGACCTCGATCTGCGGCATGCCGCGAGGCGCGGGGGGGATGCCCATGAGGTGGAACTTGCCCAGCGACCGAACGCCCGGCGAATACACGGTCTCCGCCTCGCCCTGCAGGACGTGGATCTCGACGGTCGTCTGGCTGTCGTCGGCCGTCGTGAAGACCTCGCTCTTTCGCGTTGGGATGGTGGTGTTTCGCTCGATGAGCTTGGTGAAGATGCCGCCCTTCGTCTCGACCCCGAGCGACAGGGGCGTCACGTCCAGCAGCAGGATGTCCTTGACGTCGCCCTTGAGGACGCCGGCCTGGATCGCCGCACCGACGGAGACGACCTCATCGGGGTTCACTCCCTTGTGCGGCTCCTTGCCTCCGGTGAGCTTCTTCACGAGCTCCTGGATCATCGGCATGCGGGTGGAGCCCCCGACGAGGATGACGTGGTCGATCGCGCTCGCGTCCTTGCCCCAGTCCTTGATGGCCTGATCGAAGGGAACCTTGCAGCGCTCCACGAGGTCCTCGGTCATCCGCTCGAACTCCGAGCGCGTGAGCTTCATCTCGAGGTGAAGCGGTCCCTCGGCCGTCGCCGTCACGAACGGGAGGTTGATGGTGGTCTCGGCGACCTGGGACAGCTCGATCTTGGCCTTCTCCGCGGCCTCCTTGAGCCGCTGGAGGGCCATTCGGTCCTTGGACAGATCGACGCCGTGAGAGTTCTTGAACTCGGTCACCATCCAGTCGATGACCCGCTGATCCCAGTCGTCTCCGCCCAGCTGGGTGTCCCCATGGGTCGCCTTGACCTCGAAGACGCCATCGCCGATCTCGAGCAGCGACACGTCGAAGGTGCCGCCCCCGAGGTCGAACACGAGGATCGTCTGGTCGGTGTCCTTCTCGAGTCCGTAGGCGAGGGCCGCGGCCGTGGGCTCGTTGATGATCCGCAGCACCTCGAGGCCGGCGATCTGACCTGCCTCCTTCGTGGCCTGCCGCTGCGCGTCATCGAAGTACGCGGGGACCGTGACCACAGCCTGCGTCACGGAGTCGCCGAGGTACGCCTCGGCGTCGCGCTTCAGCTTGCCGAGGATCTGCGCGGAGACCTCCTGCGGCGTCCACTTCTTGCCGTCGATCTCGGTGGACCAATCGCGGCCCATCTCTCGCTTGACCGAGCGGACCGTGCGATCCGGGTTCGTGATGGCCTGCCGCTTGGCGACCTCGCCGACGAGGATCTCGCCGTTCTTGGAGAATCCGACGACCGACGGGGTGATCCTGGAGCCCTCCGCGTTGGGAACGACGACGGGCTCACCGGCCTCGAGGACCGAGACGGCGGAGTTGGTCGTTCCAAGGTCGATGCCTACTGCTCGGGCCATGCACTGCCTCCTTACGAGCGAAAGCTCTGGAAATGTCCTGCGTTTCTCTTTGAGTACTGATGAACCATAAAGCTTGAGCCTATTGCTGTCAATGTTGACCTGGTCGTCCTCGGCGCTCCGTGCCTGGCGGCGTCGTGGTGCATCCGCAGTAGGGCTCCTCGCCCGTCGCGCAGCCATCCATCTTCCCCCGCCACGGGCCCCGCGGTCGTCGGGGCTCCGTCCGCAGAACGCCACGGAGCAGCGGCAAACGGTCAAGCGAGGGGTCCATTCGACCGAAACACGCACTAGACCGAAAGTCCGACGGAGCGAGGACAGTGAGCGAGACCCGAACGAGAGAGGGAGCGCTGGATGAGGCCGCCGAGGCGTGCCGCCAGGTGGCGGAGATCCTCGGCTTTCGCTCCGTGGATACCGTGAGCGGATCCTCCGCGCCCGTCCAGGACGTCCTCGACGGGCGCGTGGACGGGCTCATCGTCTTCCGCGTGGACGAGGGCTCGCCCCACGACGTCGGGGACGGTCCCGGGGGCTTGGGCCGCTCGGCGCGATCCGCCGTCGCGGACGCCGCCGAGGGATCCCCCGCAGCGACCGGCACCCCGGCGGCCCCCGCCCGCACGGATACCCCCCTGGTGCGCACCCTCGACGCCGTCCGCGCGACGCTGTCCGACGACGGCGATCTGCCGCGCACGCTCGCGGCCGTGCGAGGGGCGATCGGGGCCCGGGAATTGCTGTTCCTTCGAGAGCTCGACGGCCGCATCCACGTGGCCGCCAGCCCCGCCGTCGACCGGCCCGAGCTCCTCTCCGAGGACGAGGGCTCCCACGTCGCGGGCATCACGCGGCACCTTCCGGTCGACGACGCGACGATCCGTCGGCTCGCATCGGCCCTCGGCATGCGCTGTGCCCACGCGTCGGCCGCCTTCGGCGGACACGGCGGAGCCGTCGAACTGCTCGTGGCCGGCTGGGATGAGACGCGCCCCCTGCAGCGAACGGATCTCGCCGCCGTCGCGCGCATCGTCGCGATCGCGACCGAGCTCCACGAGACCCGAACGCACGCCGTGCATCGCCTCCTGCGGGACGAGCGGCTGCGGTGGGCGGGGGAGATTCACGACGGGCTGACGCAGGCCGTCACCGGCGCCTACCTGGAACTACGCACCCTGCGCCGCCGCATCGAACGGGACCCGGGTTCGGCCGTCGCGTCCCTCGACGACGTGATGCGCGACGTCCGGAAATCGGTCACGCAGGTTCGCGCTCTGCTGTTCGATCTCGCGGACGACTCCGACTCGCGCGAGGCGGATCCGGTCGCCGACTACGTCGCCGGCGTGGCCGAGCGCTGGCAGCTTCCCGTCAACACCGAGATCCAGGGCGACGCCACCGTCATGGCGCCGGCCGTGCGAGCGGCCGCCAACATCGTGATCCGCGAAGCCATCGCGAACGCTGCGAAGCACGCCGAGGCAGCGAAGGTCGACGTCCGTCTGCGACGGGGGAGCGACGAGATCGTCCTCGAGATCGAGGATGACGGCCGGGGGTTCGACCCCCGAGCGGCCGTCGAACGGCCGGGCCATTTCGGCCTGCGCCTGCTGCAGGAACGGGTCGCCGCATCGGGTGGATCCGTAGCCATCGAGTCGGAACCGGGGAAGGGAACCGTCATCACCGCCCGCCTACCGTTGCGGGCCGAGCAAGGAGAGATGGGATGAAGGTCTTGATCGTTGACGACCACGCGCTTGTGCGTCGTGGCATGTCCTACGTGGTCCGCGAATGCTTCCCCGACGCCGACGTCGCGGAGGCGGCGAGCGCGAACGAAGCGATCGCCTTGATGGACAACGGCGCGGTCGACATCGCGCTCGTGGACGTGCGCATGCCCGACTTCGACGGACTCGAACTGCTTCGCTCCTTGAAGGAGAGATGGGAGGACGTGCCCGTGATCATGTTGTCCACCTACGACCAGGCGTTGTATGTGAAACGGGCGCTGGCCGACGGCGCCTCCGGGTACATGCTGAAGGATGCGACGCCCGACGACCTCGGCCAGGCGATTCGCGTCGCCCTGTCGGGGAGCGGGAACGTGCTGTCTCCCCGCGTGATTCAGAACCTCTTCGAGGAGAACGACAGCTCCGAGAACGACGGCCCCCATGGACGACACCCGGAGTTCAGCCTCACGCACCGCGAGCGCGACATCCTGGGACTGCTCTCGGAGGGGCGAAGCAATCGGGACATCGCTCAGCATCTCTACCTGTCCGAGAAGACGGTGAAGGCGCACCTCGCGGCGATCTTTCGCAAGCTCGGCGTGGCCAATCGAACGCAGGCGGCCATGGCGGCGGTCTCGATGGGGATCGAGCCCGGGCGTCAGCCCGATCCGAAGAACGGAACGTCGGACTCCAAGTCGAGCGCAGGGTGATCGCCGCCCCGAGCTGAGCGATGTCGCCGATGTCTGATGGAGGCTGGAGCGGATGGACGCCCCCGCCCGGACGGCGCGGAGAGGGCGAGTCTGAGGACTCGTCGCGCGAGGCGCGGTCCGACGCGTCCTCCCCCGACGATCCCGAGTCCTACGAGACCGACTGGTATCGCAGCCTGAAGGCGCTTGCCGCTCGGGCGGAGGAGTCGCGCGACGAGGACCCGACCTCCGAGGCCCGCGCGGACACGGGCGAACGCCCGAGTCCGGAGGGAATCGGACCGAAACCGACGACATCGGCGTTCGGCGAACTCGCATCCGCGACCACCGAAGGCGCGGCGGCGCCGCGCCCGCGGACGCGATCGCCGGGGACATCGCCCCCACCGCCGGACCGGCGCCGGCCCTGGATGCGATCGACGGCTCGCTCCGTCGGCGAGCGCTCGCCGATCTCGGCGAGGTCCCCATGACGGAGGTGGACCGCGTGCTCGGAATGACGCTCGATCCCGATGTCGGCGTGCGACGGGAGGCGCTCGGGGCGCTGATCTCCCGGGCTGAGAGCCTTCCCGATGACGCCGTCCAGCGGGCGCTCCTGGATCCGAGCGACGATGTGCGGGCCGAAGCAGTGCGGCTCGCGGCGCGACGCGGCGCTCGAGACCTCGCGTCGCTGATGCCTCTGCTCGGAGACCGTCGATCGCCGGCGACGCAGGCGGCCGCGCTGGAGACGCTCCCGAGGATCGTCGCGCCCGGGGTCCCCCTGAAGCCGGAAGACATCGCGACGGCCACCGAGGCCGTCGCGAAGCTCGAGTCCCGCCCGAACGAGACCGAGCGCGACCCACTCGCCGAGCTCGCGAGGGCGATCGGGGTCGGACGCCTCCTCCAGCTCGTGGAGGTCCCCGACCGCCGACGCCTCGGTGCCGTGCGCCTCCTCTCGCTCGAGGGCTCCATGGCGGCGATGCGAGGGCTCTCGGCGCTGCACGGCGATCCGATCGAGGAGATACGCGCCGAGGCGGCACGGGCATCGGCCCGAATCCACGAGGCGGAGCGCATCACCACCGTCCCGGAGGCCGTGGGCGGTTCGCCGGTCTCCGTGGAGCAGGCCGCGGAGAGCGAGATGCTCGCCGCGCTCGCCCGCGCGCTGGAGGACCCGGAGGAGGGCGTTCGCGGCCGGGCGCGAGCCGCGTTGCTGGATGTCGAGCGCGCCGTGATCGCCCGCTGGGTGACGGAGACGCTCCAGTCCGGCGACGAGGAGCTCGCCCGGCTGGCCGCGGAGGTTGCGAGGTTGCTCAGCCTCTCGGAGGTGGCGGCTCATCTGCTCGGTCGCGGCGCGTCGGTCCAGGGCGAACGGCAGGAGCCCTATCGCAGGGCATTGGCATCGCTGCCGCTCGAGGCCGAGGCGCTCATGACGGCATTGACGAGCGTGGACCCGGAGCGCCGCCCGCAGGCCACGCGGCTCGTATGGATCGTGGCGGGACGCGCCGCGTTGCCGCTGGTTCGCCGCAGCATCGCCGACGCCAACGCCGAGGTGCGGATCGCGGTGCTGCAGGTGCTCGCCGACGCGGGCGACGACCTCGCGGTCGAGACCGCCCGGCGCGCGCTCGCCTCCGATGCGTCGCCCGACGTGCGGGTGGCGACGATCGCGGTGCTTTCTCGCGCGCGAGCCGACGAACGCATCCGGTCGCTCGCCCAGGCGCTGATGGACCCGGACCCATCGGTCCGGGCCGAGGCGGTCGCTCGGCTTCCCGACGGCCTCGGGAGAGAGACCCTCGGGATCCTCACCCGCGCCCTGCAGGATCCCGACGAGCGAGTCTGGCATGCCGCACTCCCCCATATCGCCGCGTTCCCCGCCGACGAGGTGCCGTTCGTCTGGGACACGCTCGCCGCCGCCCACGGGGAGCAGCGGGAGGCGATGATCGAGGCACTCGAGGAAACCGGCTCGAGCACGATCGCCGATCTCGCGCTGGCACACGCGGCGTCGCTCGATCCGACCGACCGCGAGCTCGCCATCGACCTCGCCGGCCACCGCCAGTCCGACGCATGCGTGCAGGCGTGCGTGACCTCCCTGCAGGATCCGGTCGTCGCCGTGCGACGGACGGCCGCCGCCTCGCTCTCCAGGCTGAAGAGCCCCGCGTCCGTGCCGTCGCTCGGAGTGGCGCTGCAGGACCCCGATCCGGAGGTTCGAATCGCCGCGCTCGGCGCGCTGGGCGTGATCGACAGCGAGGCGGTGCTTGGCTTTCTGGTGAGTGCGCTGGGAGATCCGAATCCGGCGGTTCGCGCAGCGGCGAGCGCGGTGCTGACGGAATGGAGCTCGCCCGCGGTTGCGCGGCGGCTCGCCGGCGTCCTCGCGACACCGGCGTTGCGAGATCAGGCCACCCAGCTGCTGAGGAAGATGGGGCCCTCCGCGGCGGAGCTGCTCGTCGACGTCCTGCTGCGAAGCTCGTCGAAGATGGCGCCGACCGTGGGGGGGCTGCTCGACTCGATCGTTGGGATCGATGCGTTCGCCCGCCGCCTGGAGTCGGCGGATCCACAGCAGCGGCGTCGCGCCATCATCGCCATCAAGGCCATCGGAGGGCCGCGGGCCGTCGTGCTCGCCACCCGCATGCTGGCGGACCCCGATCGCCATCTGCGAACGGCCGCGCTCGAGGCGCTCGCCGACCTCGACGATCCGTCGACCGCCGCCGCGGTGGAGGAAGTAGCGGACCACGATCCCGTGGACGAGGTGGCCGAGACGGCTCGCTGGGTCCTCGATACCCTCGGTCAGCGCGGCCAGGGCTCGAGCGTCGAGCAGCCGTGGTGACGCGCGACCGCGCGCGCGTCCCGAGGGCTGTCGCCCGCGAACGCCCGCGGCGGTGCTCACTCGGATCGTTCCTCGCGCGAGAACTCCTCGAAGAAACGGCTCGCGGTCGGCCCGTCCTGCCCCTGGTACTTGCTCTTCGTCGAGCGCGATCCGTAGGGAACCTCCGCCTCGGTGGTCAGCCTGAAGAAGGAGATCTGCCCGATCTTCATGCCCGAATAGATCGTGATGGGAAGGTTGGCGACGTTGGACAGCTCGAGCGTCAGGTAGCCGTCCCATCCGGGGTCGACGTAGCCGGCGGTGGAGTGGATCAGCAGGCCGAGTCGTCCGAGCGAGGACTTGCCCTCGAGGCGCGCGACGAGATCGTTCGGCAGGGAGACGCGTTCGAGCGTCGAGCCGAGCACGAACTCCCCGGGATGAAGGATGAACGGTTCGCCGTCCGGCACCTGGACGAGTTCCGTGAGATCGGCCATCTCCTGCTTCACATCGATGAACGGATATCGAGAGTTCCGAAAGACGCGGAACTTCGGATCGACGTGCAGGTCGATCGACGACGGCTGGATGCACGACTCGTCCAAGGGATCGACGACGATGCGCCCCGCGGCCAGCTCCTCGCGAATGGTGCGATCGGACAAGATCACGAGGCGGTCCCCTGCGAGACCTCCACCCAACGTCGAAGGACCTCGCTCGATGCTCCCGAGTCGATCGATTCGACGGCCTTCTCGATGCCGTCCTCGAGGCTCGTGGCGACCCCCGCGACGTCGAGCGCGGCCGCGGCGTTCAACACCACCACGTCGCGCCTGGGCCCCCGGTCGCCCCCGAGGACCGAGCGGGCGATGTCGGCGTTCATCGAGGCGTCGCCCCCCGTCAGGTCCGCCGGCGTCGCTCGCTTCAAGCCCAGATCCGCGGGGTCCAGCGTGCGCTCCCTGACCTCGCCCGAGGCGATCTCGTGAACGGTCGAGAGCCCGGTCGTCGTGAGCTCGTCGAGGCCGTCCTGCCCGCGGAAGACCCGGGCCCGGATGCCGCGCCTCGCGAGCACCTCGGCGACGAGCGGCAGCATGCGCGCGTCCGCGACGCCGACGACCTGCGACGCGGGCCTCGCCGGATTCGTGAGGGGGCCGAGGAAGTTGAAGACCGTCGGGACGCGCAGCTCACGGCGGATGCCGGCCGCATATGCCGCCGCCGGATGGAAGACGGGGGCGAACATGAACCCGATTCGAGCCTGCTCGAGGCACCGCTCCACCCCGGATGCATCCAGGTCGATCCGGACGCCGAGTGCCTCGAGGAGATCCGCGGAGCCGCAGTTCGACGAGGCAGCACGGTTGCCGTGCTTCGCGACGACCGCGCCGGCGCCGGCGGCGACGATCGCGCCGAGCGTGGAGATGTTGAACGTCCCGGACCTGTCACCCCCGGTGCCGCAGGTGTCGACGGTCGGGACGGAGGTGTGCACTGGGTTGGCGAACTCCAGCGCGGTGCCGGCGAATCCGTCGAGCTCGTCCACCGTCTCGCCCTTCGTCCGGAGGGCGAGGAGAAATGCCCCCACTTGCGCGGGCGTGACCTCACCCTCCATCGTGGCTCGCATCGCCTCGGCGGCGTCGTCGGTCGACAGGGATTCACCTGAGGAGAGGCGCGTCAGAAGCGTGGGCCAGAAGCCGGGATCCCGCCGGTTCACGATGCGTCGTCCTGACGGTTCATGCGGACAGGAACGGTAACAGGTGGTCGCCGCCGCCCCTTCGCGAGCGCGAGTCCCGTTTCGTGCGGACGATCGCTGCGGGGACGCGTATCGAGAGCGAGGAATTCCCAGGTGGTCTAGGATCTCGGGTCCGAGAACTGGAGTGGATGGCGAGAGGGGAGCATCGTCATGAGCCAATACCCGCGGATCTCCGACCACGGGCTGATCGGGGATCTGCAGACGGCCGCGCTCGTCGCCACGGACGCAACCGTCGATTGGTTCTGCGTTCCCCGGTTCGATTCTCCGAGCGTGTTCGCGTCCTTGCTGGATGCCGACCGCGGAGGGCGATTCCGGATCGCGCCCGTGGGCGAGAACTACGTGAGCAAACAACTCTACTTCCCCGACACGGCGATCCTCATGACGCGATTCATGACGCCGGACGGGGTCGGCGAGGTGGTCGATTTCATGCCGGTCGACGCCCCGGAGCACGCGTCGGCCAATCACCAGTTGATCCGCATCGTCCGTGTCGTGCGGGGGCAGATGTCGTTCGTCCTCGAATGCGAGCCACGCTTCGACTACGGCCGGGCGAAGCACGAGACGACCAGGACCGAGAACGGCGTCGTCTTCCATTCGCGACGGACTCGACCTCGCACTCCGGGCCACGGTCGCCCTCGAGCAGAACGGGAGCGACGTCCGAGCGGCGTGGACCGCGCGAGCCGGAGAGGTTGCCGGGGCGGTGCTCGAGTCCTCGCCGGAGAGGGACGGCGCGCCCGCGATCAACGCCGAACGCGTGCTCACGATGTTCAACGAAACGGTCCGGTTCTGGAGAAACTGGCTCGGCCGCTCGACGTACAGCGGTCGGTGGCGGGAGGCCATCCATCGATCCGCGATGACGCTGAAGCTCATGACGTACGCCCCGACGGGCGCACTGGTCGCCGCTCCGACGACGAGCCTGCCGGAGCAGATCGGCGGGGAGCGAAACTGGGACTACCGCTTCACCTGGGTGCGCGACGCTTCGTTCTCCGTGTACGCGCTGCTCGGCCTCGGGTACACCGACGAGGCAGAGGCGTTCCTCAAATGGCTGCGCGATCGGGCCGGCGAGCGTGCCGGGAGCACCTCGGGCCCGCTCAAGATCATGTACAGGATCGACGGATCGCCCAACCTTCAGGAGGAGACGCTGGACCACCTGAGTGGGTACCAAGGCTCGCGGCCCGTGCGGATCGGCAACGGTGCATCGGATCAGCTTCAGCTCGACATCTACGGAGAGGCGATGGACTCCGTCTACCTCGGCAGCCTCCGAGGACTCACGATGGCCCACGAGGGATGGACGGATGTCTGCGGGATCCTCGACTGGCTCTGCGAGCACTGGGACCAACCGGATGAGGGGATCTGGGAGACTCGCGGCGGCCGCCAAGACTTCACGTACGGCAGACTCATGTCCTGGGTCGCCATGGATCGGGCGATACGCCTCGCCAGTCAGCTCGGCAGGCCGGCAGATGTTGGGCGCTGGACCAGCGAACGTGACCGAATCTATCGGCAGATCATGGATCGGGGCTGGAGCAAGGAGCGCGCCGCGTTCGTACAGCACTACGAGACGCAGGTCCTCGATGCCTCCAACCTGCTGATGCCCCTCGTGGGCTTCGTGGCGCCCCGGGACCCGATGTGGCTCTCCACGCTCGAGGCCATGGACCACGAGCTCGTCTCCGACAGCCTCGTCTACCGGTACGACCCGGCCGCCTCCCCCGACGGTCTTCGTGGTTCGGAGGGAACGTTCTCGATCTGCACGTTCTGGTACGTCGACGCGCTCGCGCGCTCCGGCCGACTCGACGAGGCTCGACTCACGTTCGAGAAGATGTTGACGTACGGGAATCACGTCGGGCTCTTCGCCGAGGAGATCGGCCCGACCGGCGAACAACTGGGCAACTTCCCACAGGCCTTCACGCACCTGTCCCTGATCAATGCCGCCATCAACCTCGACAGCCAGCTCGATCGGGGCTCGAGGTGGGTGGATCTCGCACCCGGAGACACGCGATTCGTGCAGGACACCGCGTCCGGAGAGAAGGTGTAGGAAGCCCGCTGAGGGCTTGCCGCCGCCCATGAATGGCGAAGCGTGCACCTATGGAATCGCGTGCCCGCGCTCGGGTGCCCGAAGGGCCCGTGTCCGCGGTCACGATGATCGCCGGGCGCCGCATCCCTCCGTGCTCCGCATGAGAGGGGCTGGAGCCCCCCGCCGAAGTCGACGCGGGGACTCACGATGACTGAGGGGGCCACGGAGCGAGGCTCGGCCGTCTCCCCGAAGAGCATGCTGATTCCCCTGGCCCTCGCGCAGTTCGTCTGCAGCTTCGCGGGCTCGAACATGAACGTGGCGATCAGCAGCATCAGCAAGGACCTGGGGACGAGCGTTCAGGGCGTGCAGACCGCGATCACGCTGTTCTTGCTCGTCATGGCGGCGCTCATGATCCCCGGCAGCAAGTTGACCGACCGCGTGGGCCGCAAGCGGTGCCTCATGGGAGGCCTCACCGTGTATGGAATCGGCGCGGTGCTCAGCGCCATCGCTCCGGGCCTCGGCATCCTCATCCTGGGCTACTCGGTCTTCCAGGGCGTCGGCTCCGCCCTGTTGATCCCTCCCGTCTACATCCTGACGACGTTGCTCTTCACCGACCTCAAATCGCGAGCTCAGGCGTTCGGCCTGATCAGCGGCATGGGAGGGGTCGGCGCCGCGGCGGGGCCGTTGATCGGAGGCCTCATCACCACGACGGTCAGCTGGCGTGCCTCGTTCCTCCTGCAGGGCGCCATCGTCCTGGCGATCATTCTCCTCAGCCGCCGGATCGTCGATCCGCTGCCCCCGGACCCATCGCAGGCCGTTCGACGTACTCGGCGCAGTCTTGTCGTCCGCCGGCATGTTCTTCGTGGTCGTCGGGATCCTGCAGGCCGGGAGCAATCGGCGTGCTCCTGGTCGTCTTCTTGGCCCTCGGGGCGGCCTTCCTGCTGTGGTTCTTCCTCCACATCCGCCATTTGGAACGCGCGGGCAGGCAACCGCTCTTGTCCACCGGGCTGTTCCGGGTCCGGACGTCCAATCTCGCTCTCGTCACGCAGAACATCCAGTGGCTGATGCTCATGGGGATCTCGTTCGTCGTGTCGGTCTTCCTCCAGGTCGTTCGCGGGTACTCGGCGATCGAGACGGGCCTCGTCTTCACCGCGGCGACGGTCGGCGTCCTCGTCTCGTCGCTGCTCGCGGCGCGACTCGCCAAGAAGTACGCGCAGCGGACCCTGATCGTGACGGGCTTCATCACCGTGCTCGCCGGAATCGGGGTGCTCTTCGGCCTGGCTCAGATCTCGGACAATATCCTCGTCGTCTTTCCTCCCGGACTCCTGTTGATCGGCCTCGGCACCGGAACGATGCTGACCCCATCGGTCAACGTCGTGCAGTCCGCCTTCCCCGAGGAGCAGCAGGGTGAGATCTCTGGGTTGTCGCGCAGCGTCTCCAATCTGGGCTCGTCCCTCGGCACGGCCATCGCGGGGACGGTCCTCGTCTCCGATCTCGCCTCCGGCAACCGCTCGTATGCGTTGGCGCTGGTCGTGTTGGCAGCGATCGGCCTCATCGGCCTCGGAGCCGGGACGCTCCTCCCCTCCAATCCCGTGCATCAGCGGAATCCGGATCCCCAGCCCCAGTGACGTCGCCGAGCGCCAATCCGCCCGCGGGCGCTCGATGCCGTGTAGATCCGTAGGAGAGGCGGGCCCGGCCTTGTAGGATTTGCGACTGCAGGCGGGCTCGATTCCTCGCCGCGCGGGCGTGGTTCAATGGCAGAACGTGAGCTTCCCAAGCTCGAGACGGGGGTTCGATTCCCCTCGCCCGCTCCGAGTTTCGCCGATGGCGGCATCAGGTCCCGAGGTATAGGGGAGCCGTCGGACACAGGTCGACGAGCGGGCATTCCTCGCACTTCGGCCTGCCGGGCCGGCAGATCTCGCGACCGAGGCGGATCAGGCCGACGTGCATCTCCACTCGCAGCTCGGGCTGGCACGAGGGCCTCGAGCATGTCGTGCGCCGCGTCGCGCCGTGGCCTTCGGCGGGATGAGCCCCAGCCGCGCCGCCGTCCGGAGCACGTGCGTATCGACCGGGAGGGCGGGCCTGCCGAGGGAGAACGCGAGGACGACCGCCGCCGTCTTGGGTCCCACGCCCGGAAGGGCGAGCGAGGTACTCGCGGACCTCGGCGTCGGTCGCCGTCCGCATCCACGACAGGTCGTAGGGGCGTCCGATCTCACGAAGGATCGCGAGGATCCGCGGTGCCTTCACGTTGGCGAGGCCGCCGGCTCGGATGGCGGTCGCGACGGAGGACGCGCGCGCTCGCGCGACCCGATCCCAGGTCGGGTAGCGGGAGCGCAACGACTCGAACGCCCTGAACGAGTTCACGTCGCTCGTGTTCTGGGAGAGCACGGTCAAGATGAGCTCGTCCAGGGGATCCGTCCGCCGCGGCGGATCGAGGGCGCCGAACCGTCTCTTCAGCCTGCGGTGGATCGCCCGGACGCGCCGCCGCTCCTCGGGCGAGGGGCGATCTGCGGTGGGCGGCTTCTTCGAGGGTGGGAGCCGCCCCGAGGCCGGGGTCACTGAACGGGCGCGGGGCCGGTGGGCCCCGGCGCGAAGTTGCGAAACTGGGTGAGGCTGGGGAGGAAGGCGAGCTTGACGGTGTCCGTCGGACCGTTTCGATGCTTGGCCACGATGAGATCGGCGGTCCCCTTCGTCGAGACGTCCGTGTCGTCTCTGTGGATGAACATGACGACGTCTGCGTCCTGCTCGATCGCGCCGGACTCGCGCAGGTCGGAGAGCTGCGGGCGCTTGTCCTGGCGCCGCTCGGGGTCGCGGTTGAGCTGCGACACGGCGATGACGGGGATGCCGAGCTCCTTCGCTAGGAGCTTCAGGCTCCTGCTGATCTCCGCGATCTCCTGCTGACGGTTGTCGACGCGGCGATGGTGGCTCATCAGCTGCAGGTAGTCGACGATGATGACCGAGAGGCCCTGTTGGCGCGTCGCGAGGCGCCGCGCCCGGGCACGGATGTCGACGATGGTCACGTTGCCGGAGTCGACGATCGACAGCGGGGCGTCGTGCAGCTTCTCGGCGGCCTGCACGATGTTGGACCAGTCCTCCGCGCCGACGCGCTTGTTCCTGATGCGATCCCACGGCACCCGGGCCTCGCCGCACAGCAGGCGCATGCCGATCTCCCAGCGGGACATCTCCAACGAGAACAGGCCGACCGGTTCGCGCGCATCGACGGCGACGTTGCGAGCCAGGTTCGTCACGAACGACGACTTCCCCACGCCGGGGCGCGCCGCCACGACGATGAGGTTGCCCGACTGCATGCCCGACATGAGCCCGTCCAGATCTCGAAACCCGGTCGGGAGCCCCTCGTACTGCGCCTCGCGGTTCTGGATCGACTCCAGCGTCACCATGGCCTCATCGATCAGGTCCTTCACCTGAGCGACCTGATCACGATCCTCGCGGCGGGCGACCTCGTAGATCCGCTGCTCGGCATCGTCGGCCGCCGCCTCGGGATCCTCCGGGGAGGAGTAGCCCATCTGCATGATGTCGGCGGCCGCGTTGATCAGGCGACGAAGCAGCGCCGCCTGCGAGACGATCTTGGCGTAGTGGCCGGCCCCCGCCGGCGTGGGGACCTGTTCGCTCAGGTCGCGGACGTAGAGCGGCCCGCCGATGTCCTCGAGCGCGCCGGATCGCTTGAGCTCCTCCGTCGTCGTGATGATGTCGACGGGATCTCCGCGCGCGTAGATCGCCCGCATCGTCTCGAACAACGTGCGATGGGCGCTCCGGTAGAAGTCCTCCGGGTGCAGCACCTCGACGACGTCGGCGATCGCCTCGGACGAGAGCATCATCGAGCCGAGGACGGACTGCTCGGCCTCGAGATTCTGAGGAGGAACGCGCTCGGGGCGCAGCCGTGGGACGTCGTCAATCGCGCGCGCCACAACCCCTCCCCCTCGGACCCACCCACAACCGCAGTCCGACGAGCGTAGGCGGCCGGGAGCGCGGAGGCAGCGGAGATCCCTGGGGGAATCTCCGTTCGCAGGTCACCGTGAAAAAAAGGATGTCACACGCCATCTGAGCTGGGCCTTTGCTCGTGGAAAGGGCTGTGGAGAATTGTGGATGACGCCTCTGACATCCCCTTCGCATGGACGCCGGAGCTGCGGTGGGCAAGGATTGGTCGTCCCCGTTCCAGGAGATGCGATGGACGACGAACCCCAGCCGCCTCGATTGCCCGATCCCCCGCCGCCCCCGGGCGTCCCGATGCACTCCCAACCCGCTCAGGCCGCGACGAACGGGATGGCGGTCGCCTCGCTCGTCCTCGGGATCAGCGCGGCGATCCTCGGGATCCTCCTGTTCCCCCTCGGGATCGTGTGCGGGATCCTCGCGATCGTCTTCGGCTTCGTGGGGAAAGGGAACGCCGCACAGGCGGGCGTCGGACGCGGCATGGCCATCGCCGGCATCGTCCTCGGCATCGTCGGCATCGTGCTCGGCCTGCTGTGGATCATCTTCATCGTCGCCGTGGCCGACCACAACGGAATCAGGATCTCCCCGAGTCCCATCGCCTGAGTCGACGGACGGGACGCCGCATCGGCGTCCGCGTTACAACGTGGGGCCGAGTCGGGAGGTTTCGAACGAGCTATTCGGTCGCGGTGACCTCGACCGAGACGATCGGCTCGACGTCGTGATGGAGGCGAACCTTGACCTCGTGCACACCCACGCTGCGGATCGGCTCGGTGAGATGGATGTCTCGCTTGTCGACCTCGATCCCCGCCTGGGCCCGGATCCCTTCGGCGAGCGCCTCCGCGGTGATGCTGCCGAAGAGCTTGCCCTCATCGCCGGCACGAGCCGCCATGCGCAGCGGCGTCGCGAGCAGCTGCGCCGCAACCGATTCGGCCTCGCTCTTGCCCTTCGCCACCCGCACCTGATGTGCGCGCTGCAGGCTCTCCTGGTGTTTCACCATCCCCCTCGTCGCCTTGACCGCGAGGCCGCGGGGAACGAGGTAGTTGCGGGCATAGCCGTCGGCGACGTCGACGACGTCCCCCGGGACGCCGAGCTTCTCCACGGGCTTTTGCAGGACGATCTTCATCGGGTGGAGTAGGGAAGGAGGGCCATCTCTCGAGCGTTCTTCACCGCCGAGGCCACGTCCCGCTGGTGCTGGGCGCAGTTTCCCGTCACCCGGCGCGCGCGGATCTTGCCTCGATCCGAGACGAACTTGCGAAGCAGGCCGAGGTCCTTGTAGTCCACGTAGTCGATCTTCTCCTTGCAGAAGATGCAGACCTTGCGTTTGGTTTTCTTCTGCCAGCCCTTTTCGTCCTTCTCTTTCCGGGCCGGTCGCTTCTTGCTCTTAGGGGGCATCCAGCGGTGTCTCCTCGGTATCCGGTCCACCCGCGCCGACGGCGACCTTCGGCGACCAATCTCCGCCCGATCCGCCGCGCGACTGCCGCTCCACCTTGGCCGTCGCCCAGCGCAGGCTGGGGCCGATCTCGTCCGCCTCGATCTCGATCACGGTGCGCTTGTCTCCCTCCTGGGTCTCCCAGGAGCGCTGTTGCAGCCGCCCCGACACCACGACGCGAGTGCCGCGGGTCAGTGACTCGGCCACGTTCTCGGCGAGCGTCCGCCAGGCATTCACGCTGAAGTACGACGTGTCGCCGTCCTTCCACTGGCCGGACTCGTCCTTGTACCGGCGATTCACGGCCACGCGGAACTTACACACGGCCGCGCCGTTGGGCGTGTACCGAAGCTCCGGGTCGTCCGTGAGGTTGCCGACGATGCTGACCTGATTGTCGTTCGCCATCTCACTCACCACCTTCGCGTTCCGCTCCTCCGGCAGATGGCGTCGCCGCAAGGAGGGGGAAGAATCCTAGGCCGCTCGCACGACCACCTTGAACCTGACGACCTCGTCGGCCAGCAGGAGCGTGCGGTCGAGCTCCGACAGCGCCGTCGGATCGGCTTGAAACTCGATGACCACGTAGTAGCCCTCGGCCTGCTTGTCGATCTCGTAGGCAAAGCGCTTGCGGCCCCACCGGTCGATCTTGCCCACCTCGCCGCCGGCATCGGAGATGACCTTGGTGATGCGGTCGACCGCGGTGCCCACGACCGACTCGTCGGCCTCGGCCGGCAGGATGAGCATGACTTCGTACTGCCTCAAATCCACCTCCTCTGGTCTGGACGGCCCCCCTGGGGAGCAGGATGTGGCGTCCAGAGTGTACCGGCGACGGGGAGAACCTAGCACCGGATGCCGACAGCGCCGGCCCAGGACATCCGCCCGCGAGCAGGGGCCTCGACGGCCCGGGTCGCTCCCGAACCGATCGGATCGGCCGGAGGAACCGCCGAATCGAGCCCTTCGGCCGATTCCCAAGGGGCGGCGAAGGGCGTAACCCTTACGCGAGGTCGAAATGCTCCGGACGGGGCCTATCCCGCCCCACGGACCCGTCCGATACCGTACCTACGAAGGAGTGATGGACGGTGCGAGTGCTCGAACCCCCCGATGGCTCGTTTGCCCCGATCACGGGGCAGCCGGTGCTCGAGCCGGCGCCGGTGGAGGCCACGGCGGCCTTCGACTCCCCGGTCACCCTGGACCCCGCCCTCGGACTCGACCCCGCGGTCGCGTTCGACCCCGCGGCCCAGCTCGCTGCGGCTCCCCAACCCGATCTCCTCGCCCCCCACGCATATCCCCTGGTCCTCGTCCACTGGCTGGACGCCTGGTATGACCCCGACGAGCAGACCGTCGACGACTGGCGGGCCGACTACCCCGTCCAGACCGTCGGCTACCTGGTGCGCGATGAGGGAGCAGTCATCTCCATCGCCCAGGAGGTGCTGCCCGACGACGAGGGGTTCCGGGCCGTGACCCACATCCCCCGGGGCATGGTCCAGCAGATCACCAGGCTGGCCCTGGCGGTCTCGCACAACGGCTCCAACGCCCTCCCCGCCTGACGCGCCGGCGGGGACCGTCGAGGTCGGCCCCAGAGCGGTCTACACTGCACTGGAAGCCGTGCACTCAACCACGAAGGAGGCGCGAGCGATGCCGGTCACGACGCACGACCTGCGCACGTGGAAGCAGCAGGGCAAGCGGTTCGCCATGCTGACCGCGTACGACCATCCCACGGCACGGATCCTCGACGGTGCGGGTATCCCCGCTGCTGCTCGTCGGGGACTCCGTCGGCCGCAACGTCCTGGGATACGACAACGAGATCCCGGTGACGATGGAGGAGATGCTCCATCACACGCGCGCCGTGACACGAGGCGCCGAGAACGCCATGGTGGTCGGCGACCTGCCGTTCCTCTCCTACCAGGTCTCCCTCGAGGAGGGCATTCGCAACGCCGGGAGGCTGGTGAAGGAGGGAGGGGCTCGCGCCGTCAAGATCGAGGGCGCCCAGTTCGAGCTCGTTCATCGGCTCTCCGACATCGGGATACCGGTCATGGCCCACGTCGGCCTCACCCCGCAATCGGTCTACGCCCTCGGCGGCAACCGGGTGCAGGGGCGGGGGGAGGCCGGACGGACGGTGCTGGACCAGGCGCTCGCGCTCGAGAAGGCCGGCGCCTTCTCCATCGTGCTGGAGGCGATCCCCGCGGAGCTCGGGGGCGAGATCAGCCGCAGCATGACGATCCCGACCATCGGCATCGGGGCCGGCCCGGAATGCGACGGGCAGGTGCTCGTCGTGAACGATCTCCTCGGGCTCAGCGAACGGCTCCCGAAGCTGGCGAAGGCCTACGCGGACCTCACGCACGAGATCGACGCGGCCGCTCGCGCGTTCGCCTCGGACGTCGAGTCGGGAGCGTTCCCCGACGACGAGCACTCCTATCACTGAGCCGCCCTGAGCCGCTGAGCGAGCCGTCGTCTCAATCGCCGACGAGACGAACCCGGCTCAGCGTTTGATGGCCCGGAGGAAGAGGAACATGGGAAGCCGCTGCCATCGGCGCTCCGACGGCTCCCGCTCAACCGCGGCGGCGGTCGCCGGCGGCTCGCGCATGGCCTCGATCACGAACCCGGCGTCCTCGAGCGCCCGTCCGTAGGCCTCGAGCGGATACACCCAGCCGCGGAAGGTGATCTCCAAGCCGTCGCGTTCGAACGTGCCCTCGAAGGGACGCTTGTCCGAGATAGGATCCGTCGATCACGAAGGAGGCGTCGGGCTCCCGGCTCGCGAACACGCCGGCGTCGTTGACGGGATGCGTGACGCAGACGCACAGGCGCCCGCTCGTCTCCAGGACGCGAGCGGCCTCGCGAACGGCCGCCTCCATGTCCTCGATGTCCATGAGCGAGTTGTAGGCGACGACCAGATCGAAGGCGTCGTCGGCGAAGGGCACGCGCGCGGCATCCGCGAGCACGTAGCGCCCGGAGGGATCGGCTTCCCGTGCATGGCCGAGCAGCGTCGGCGAGGAGTCCAGGCCGACGACCCGGTGGCCGCGCGTCGTGAGATCCCGGACGACGCGGCCCTCCCCGCACCCGAGCTCGAGGGTGCGCCGGCCGGCGGCGGGCACCACCTCATCGAAGAAGATCGGGGCGTAGTCCCAGTAGGCGTCCCCGGGCGTGCGCGCCCACCGAACCCAGTTCTCGGCCTCGAGCTCCCACGGACCGTCCACGACGCCCCCTTCCCCCGCGTGAGCCTAGGTGCAGCCCCTCCCGCGAGCAACGGCCGCCCCGCATCGGAGCCCGCGCGGGCGGACCCGGCCCGGTCCGGCCGTCGCCGGCCGTACACTCCGCTGGAATGGAGCGTGCAGAGCTACACCGTGTCGCGTCGGCGATCGCTCACGAGCTGAGGAACCCCATCGCGGCGATCCGCGCGCTCGCCCAGACGGGGGGCCGGATGTATCAAACGCTGAGCGATGACGAGCGCCGGGAGTTCTTCGACCTCATCGATGAGGAGGCGCGCCGCCTGTCCATCGTGACGGAGCACGCATCCACGGCGCTCAAGATCGACGCCGGCGCGCTCGCCTACGACCGTCGCCCCGAGTCCATCACCGGCCTCGTCCGCGAGGTCGTGGAGCGAACGCCTCACGGCGAGCATCCGCTCACGCTCGACGTCGAGGACGGACTCGTCGCGTCCATCGATCGCGTCCGCGTCGCCGATGTCCTCGCCCAGCTCGTCGACAACGCCTCGAAGTTCTCCCCGCCGGACGCGCCGATCCTGGTTCGCGCCCGGCGCGACGACGGTCGGGCGGTGATCGAGGTCGAGGACCGCGGCCCGGGTATCCCGGAGGCCCGGCGCGAGGAGGTCTTCGGCCGGTTCGCCCAAGTCCGTCCCCCCGGCTACGAGGAGGTGCCGGGCTCGGGGCTCGGGCTGTTCATCTCGCGGGCGCACGTCGATGCCCACGGTGGCAGCATCGCCGTCGACGACGTCTCCGGCGGCGGCCAGGCCGGTACGATGCTGCGCGTCGAGCTTCCTCTGGAGAGGTGACGGTGGACGGGGGCAACGGGGTCACGCTGCTCGTGTGCGACGACCACAAGATCCTGACGGACGCGCTGGCGGTCGTCGTCGAGCGGGACGAGGACCTCACGATGGTGGCCCCCCCGGTTCACGACCCGGGCCAGGCGGTGGATCTCTGCCGAGACTCCCCACCCGATGTCGTCCTCATGGACATCGTGTTCAAGGGCCCCATGAACGGCATCGAGGCGACGCGCCGAATCAAGGACGTCTCTCCCAGCACCAAGGTCGTCGTGATGACGGCGCACGACGACGACCGGCTGATGATCGAAGCGGTGGAGGCGGGCGCGTCGGGGTTCCTCGCGAAGGAGGAGGCCGCCGGCGAGGTGCTCGCGGCGGTCAAGGCGGCCGCCGAGGGAGAGGTCCTCATCGACCCCGCGACGCTCACGAGGCTCCTGCACCAGGTCGCCCGCGAGCGGGAGGAGCAGCGAGGAGCACAGCGACTCCTGTCGGACCTGACCGATCGGGAGCAGCAGATCCTCGAGCTCCTCGCCGAGGGCAAGCGCAACGACGACATCGCCGCCGGCCTCCAGATCAGCCCCCAGACCGTGCAGACGCACGTGAGGAACATCCTCGCGAAGCTGCGCGTGCATTCGAAGCTGGAGGCCGTCGCCTTCGCCGTGAAACACGGAGCGATCAGCGTCTGACGCCTACCCGATGTCCGGTATCGAGGGTTACCACGAGGCGGGGATGGACCCCGGCTCGGATCCGTCCGAAGATACCGATACGCAGATGCATGGCGGAGGCCGCCTCCCCCTCGGCGGCCTCCAACTTCTGGAGAGACCCGAGCCCTCGCCTTGCGGGCTCGGGTCTCTTTCGTTTTCGGCTCCCGCGCTCGCATGCGCGGCCGAGCCTCGGCAGCGCGACCGTTAGCGGAGGGCGGACCGGCGCACCTTGCCCGTCGGCGTCCTGGGAAGGCGCGCGGCGACGACGAGCTCCCGGGGCGCTCGGAAGCGAGCGATGCGAACGCCGGCGAAGTCCCGCAGCTCCTCGAGGCTGGGCGGCGAGGCGGGATCGGTCGGGACCACGAACGCCACGACGCGGCTCCCCCAGCGCGGGTCGGGACGGCCCGCGACGGCGACCTCGGCGACCTTCGGATGTCCCTCCAGCGCATCCTCGACGTCCTGTGGCCAGATCTTCTCGCCGCCGGAGATGATCACCTCGTCGAGCCGCCCGAGGACCCGGAGTCGGCCCTCGCCGTCGACGGAGCCCGCGTCCCTCGTGCGGAGCCACCCATCGGCCGTGAAGGCTGCGGCCGTGGCGGCCGGGTCGAGGCGGTAGCCGGTCATCAACGTCGGGCCGGCGATCTCGATCGCCCCGGCCTCGCCCGTGCGCACCGTCACGCCGGGCAGGGCTCGGCCGTCGTAGACGACGCCGCCCGAGCTCTCCGTGAGGCCGTAGGTCTCCACGACACGAGCGCCGGCCGCGGCGCTGCGGCGGCGAAGCTGATGGGGCAGCGGCCCGCCTCCAACGAGGATCGCGGAATACGCCGCGAGGTCCGAGCCGGCGTCCAGCAGGCGCGCCAGCATCGTCGGGACGAGCGAGACATATCGGACGTTCGCGACGCCGGCAACCGCGCGCGGGTCGAACCGGGTCTGGATCTCGACCGGCGCGCCCAGCAGGACGGATCGAAGCAGGACGAGCAACCCGCCGATGTGCCCCAGCGGCAGACAGCACAGCCATCTCCCTCGGCGATCGCCGCCGAGCGCGGCCGCCGACGCGGCGACGGCGGCCGTCACGGCGGGCCGCCCCAGCTCGACCAGCCTCGGCGCGCCGGCGGTGCCGGACGTGGCCACGAGGAGCGCGACGTCGCCCTCCACGGGTGTGCCGCCGGCCACCCGGGCGGCGCCTTCGGCGTCCACGACGACCGTGGGCCCGGCGAGCTCGAGCAGATCGCCCGCCTCGCGGGCGGCCAGGCGAGGAGGCATCGGGAAGAGGGCCGCGCCCGCGTCCCACACGGTCTCCAGGAGCGCCCGCCACCCCGGCCCGACGTCCTCCCGCACCGCGACCACGTCCCCCGCCACGAGCACTGGCATGTTCGGCCCCGACACGTGCGATAGGCTACCGGCGACCGTATGAGTTGGCGCTCTAGGAGTGATCAGTCGATGGATTGGCAAGGCTCGGGAGACTATCGGGACATCCGCTACGAGACCGCCGAGGGCATCGCGAAGATCACGATCGCCCGTCCCGAGGTACGCAACGCGTTCAGGCCGCTGACCGTGCGCGAGCTCTCCTCCGCGTTCGACGCGGCCCGCGACGACGCCGGCATCGGCGTCGTCATCCTCACCGGGGAGGGACCCGAGGCGTTCTGCTCGGGCGGCGACCAGAAGGTCCGAGGCGACGACGGCTACGTCGACGACCGCGGTATCGGACGGCTGAACGTCCTCGACCTCCAGGTCCAGATCCGCCGCCATCCCAAGCCGGTCGTGGCGATGGTTGCCGGGTACGCGATCGGTGGGGGACACGTGCTGCACGTGTGCTGCGATCTCACCATCGCGGCCGACAACGCTCGCTTCGGACAGACGGGCCCGCGCGTCGGCTCGTTCGACGGCGGCTACGGAATGGGAATGCTCGCGCGCACCGTCGGGGCCAAGGTGGCGAAGGAGATCTGGTTCCTCTGCCGCCAGTACGACGCGGAGCAGGCGCTCGGCATGGGGCTCGTCAACGCCGTGGTCCCGCTCGATCGCCTGGAGGACGAGACGGTTCGATGGTGCCGGGAGATGCTGCGGATGTCCCCCCTGGCGCTGCGCCTGCTGAAGGCCGGCTTCAACGCCGAGACCGACGGCCTCGCGGGCGTCCAGCAGCTCGCCGGCGATGCAACGCTCCTCTACTACATGTCCGAGGAGGCGCAGGAGGGCCGCAACGCGTTCGTCGAGAAGCGGGATCCAGACTTCTCGCGCTTCCCGAAACGCCCGTGAGCACCGCGTCGCTGTGGGTCGGCGGCGCCCGGCCGCGAACCCTGGGAGCGGGCGTCATCCCGGTCGTCGTCGGCACCGCGGTCGCGCCCACGACGATCCCATGGAGGGCCGCGGCGGCCCTGGCGGTCGGGCTGGGCCTCCAGGTGGGCGTCAACTTCGCGAACGACTACTTCGACGGCGTTCGCGGCGTCGACACCTCCGAGCGCCTCGGCCCGCCGAGGCTCACGGCGAGCGGCCGGGCGAGCTCGAGGGCGGTGCTGGTCGCGGCGCTGCTCTCGCTCGCGGTCGGGGCGCTCGCCGGGCTGGCGCTCGCGCTCGTCACGGCGCCGGCCGCCATCCTCGCCGTGGGCGCGTCGGCGCTCGTTGCGGCGCTCCTCTATTCCGGCGGGCCGAGGCCGTACGCGGGGCTCGGCCTGGGGGAGCTC
This sequence comes from uncultured Actinomycetes bacterium, assembly GCA_963728285.1. GTDB lineage: Bacteria > Actinomycetota > UBA4738 > UBA4738 > HRBIN12 > CAVSJR01. The sequence continues at coordinate 312,271 of CAVSJR010000001.1, forward strand.
ATGGTGTTCGTCTTCTTCGGCCTCGTCGCGGTCGGCGGCAGCGCATACGTCCAGGTGGAGACGCGTTCCCGCCGGCGCATGGTGGTCGGGCGCCGCGATCGGGCTGCTCGCCGTGGCGATCCTGCTGGCGAACAACCTCCGGGACATCCCCACGGATGCCGCGAGCGGCAAGCGGACGCTCGCCGTGCGCATCGGCGATCGAAGGACGCGCCGGCTCTACCGGGCGACGCTGGTCGCCGCGTATGCCGTCGTCGTCGTCGGGGTGATCGTCGGCATCGTGGCGGAGCAGAGCCGTCGGGCTGCCGCAATGGGCGCTGCTCGCGCTGGCCTCGTGGCCCCTCGTGCTCCGCCCGATGGAGCTCATCGGCTCGGCGGAGGGTCGCGAACTCATCCCCGTGCTGACCGGCACGGCCGCCGTTCACGCGGCGTTCGGCGGCCTGCTCGCGCTGGGCTTCGTCCTGGAGCGCGCCGCGTGACGAAGGCGGGCGCCGGAGACGTCTCCCTGGCGTGCATGCAGGTCGTGGTCGACCGCCTCGCGTCGCACGGCATGCGTCACGCGTGCCTTTCCCCGGGATCGAGGTCGACGCCGATCGCCCTCGCGCTCGATCGACATCCCGCCATCGAGGTCCACGTCCATCTCGACGAGCGGGCGTCCGCGTTCTTCGCCCTGGGCATCGCGCGGGTCACGGCCACTCCGGTCGCCGTCGTGTGCACGTCGGGAACGGCCGCGGCCGAGCTTCTGCCTGCGACGGTCGAGGCCGCGATGTCACATGCGCCGCTGCTGCTCCTCACCGCCGACCGACCGCCGGAGTTCAGGGGGACCGGCGCGAATCAGACGATCGATCAGCGAGAGCTCTACGGCCGCCACGCCAAGGCGTCCGTCGAGGCGGCCATCCCGAGGGAAGGCACGGACGTCGCCGCGTACTGGGCCACGCTGGCCACCGACGCCGTCCGGCTCGCGGCGGATCCGCCGTCCGGGCCGGTCCATGTCGACCTGCCGTTTCCCGAGCCGCTGACGCCGAGCGGAGTCGGCGGCGGACATCGGAACCGCGGCGGGCCCGACGAACGTGGTCGCCACGGACGCGATCGGATCCGAGTCCCTCGGCGTCGCCGACCTCGCGAGCGCCGTTCGAGGCGTCGAGAGGGGCATCGTCCTGGCGGGTGGATTCGACGGCGGCGAGGCTCCCGCGATCGCGACGGCGGCGGAGGCGCTCGGATGGCCGCTGCTCGCGGAGCCGACGTCGCAGTTGCGCCGACCGGGCGCCGCGCTGTCGGCGGGGCAGCTCCTGCTGGGAGATCCGGCATTCCTCGACGCCCACCTCCCCGAGGTCGTCCTCCAGTTCGGCCGTGCGCCCACGACCCGCTCGGGCCAGGCCGTCGTCGCCTCGTGCGAGCGGCTCGCGGTGATCGAGTCGCCCGGCACGCCTGCCGATCCGCTTCGACGCGCCGATCCGCTCGTCGTGGGCGAGGCCGAGGCGATCGCCTCCGAGCTGGCCGAACGGGCCGCGCCCCGGCCCGGGAGGGAATGGCTCGGAGCATGGAACACGGCGGACGTCGTCGCGCGACGCTCGATCGACGAGCACCTCGATCGATGGGAGGAACCGTTCGAGGGACGCATCGCCCGAGACCTCGCCGCGACGATTCCCTCTCCGGGGACGCTCGTCGTCGGCTCCAGCATGCCGGTCCGGGACCTGGACGTGTTCATGCGCCCACGCGAGCACCTTCGCATCCTGGGGAACCGAGGGGCGAGCGGGATCGACGGCCTCGTCTCGACCGCGCTCGGCGTGGCGGCCGCCGCGGGCCGGGCTCACGCCCTGATCGGCGATCTCTCGCTACTGCACGATGCCGGATCGTTGCTGTGGAGCGGCCGGCTGGATCTCGACCTCGTCGTGGTCGTGCCCAACAACGACGGCGGGATCATCTTCTCTCTGCTCGACCAGCGCACGCTGCCCGAACACGAACGCCTGTTCACCACCCCGCACGGGCTGTCCCTCGGCGCGTTGTCCGCGGCGGCCGGAGTCGGGCACGAACGGATCGAGCGCGCCTCCGAGCTCATCCCCGCGATCGAGGCCGCGCGGGCGGCAGGAGGCGTGCGGATCGTCGAGGCGCCGATCGACCGAGACGGCAACCTCCGCCGGCGCGCCGAGATCCGCGATGCCGTCGGCGCCGCCCTCGCGTCGATTCGATGATGCCCCCCGGGCGCGCGCGGCCGACGCCGGCGGGACGAGGCTTCGCCTCAGCTCCAGCGCAGCGCATCCAGGAGCGCACGGAACTTGCGATCGGTCTCCTCGATCTCACCGACGGGGTCGGATCCGGCGACGATCCCGGCTCCGGAGAACAGGCGCGCGCGGCTGCCCATGAGCTCCGCGCAACGAAGCGCGATCGCCCACTCGCCGTCTCCGTCCGCGTCCATCCACCCCACCGGCCCCGCATAGCACCCGCGCTCGAACGTCTCGAGCTCCGCGATCGCGCGGCGAGCGGCGTCGCGAGGTGCACCGCAGATCGCCGGAGTCGGATGCAGGGCGGCGACGAGGCGCAGGACGCTCGGAGCGGGTTGCCGCAGTCGCCCACGAAACGGCGTGGAGAGATGCCAAACGTTCGCCGTCCCGAGGAGCTCGGGATCGGCGGGGAAGGCGAGCTCGTCGGTGAACGGACCGAGGGCGGCGGCCACCGCCTCGACGACGATCGCGTGCTCCTCGCGGTCCTTCGGGGAATCCAGGAGCCGCTCGGCCGAGGCGCGATCCTCGGCGGGATCGCCGAAGCGTGGCGCGGACCCGGCGAGCGGGTTCGCGCGAACCTCGGTCCCCGATCGGGACACGAGCAGTTCCGGACTCGCGCCCACCATGATCCCGCGCGGCGTCGGCGCGGCGAACGCGAAGCACGACGGATCCACGGCGCGGAGCCTCCAGAGCAGCGTTCGCACATCGAGCTCCCGCCCGGCGTCGACCACGAGGGAACGAGCGAGCACGACCTTTTGGAGCTCCCCCGCGGCGATGCGGCCGGCCGCGCGCGCCACGGCCTCGCCGTACGCCTCGGGCGAGGGATCCGGCCGTAGGCGTGCGGCGTCGAACGCTGCCGCGGGGCCGCCGGGGCCGGGCCGCCGGGCCGCCTGCGGCGTCGGTGCGGGCGCCCCTCGTTCGGAGATCACCTCGACGCGAGTGGTCCGCCCGGGACTCGCCTCGTCGAACGGCGGACGTCAAGACCGAGAGGAGTGCGGGAGAGCGCTCGTCGAAGGGCAGCGCGCCGGCGACGACGGTTCCCGCTCCGCCCGGCGCGTGGGCGATCGCATCGAGGGCGGCGGCGGCGGCATCGGCCGCACGCCCGATCGGATCCGGGCCCGGCGACACGGGGATCGTCGGGCCGCCGACGCCCGCGACGCCGATCCCATCACGCTCCATCGCGAAGGACCGCGACGGCGATCCGTATGCCGCGAGCAGATCGTAGTCGGCGCCCAGCGGCGCCTCCCGCGAGGAGAGCCGGCCGCGAGCCTCCCCCGCGGACGACGTCACGTTCGGGTGCCGGTCAGCAGTTGCACGATCCCGCCGGAGAGCTGGGAGCGCTGGGCATCTCCGAATCCCGCGCGACGAAGCATCGTCATCATCCGCTCGGGATCGGGCAGATATCCCATCGACCGCGGGAGGTAGCCGTAGGCCTCGCGATCGGACAACAACCCGCCGATCACGGGAACCACGCGCTCGAAATACATCGTGTGACCCGCGCGAAGTAGGGCGGAATCCGGGCGGGAGACGTCGAGCAGGGAGATCCTTCCGCCCGGGCGCACGACCCGGCCGACCTCCTCGAAGAACGCCTCGAGGGAGACGACGTTTCGCAGCGCGAAGCCGCACGTGACGCCGTCGGCGACCGCGTCGCGAACCGGGAGGCGCAGCACGTCCGCCTGCACCAGCGGAACGGGGCTTCGCCGACTCGCACGCCGAAGCATCCCGAGGGAGAAATCGACGCCGATCGGTCGATATCCCTGCCCGGAGAGCTCCTCACAGAGATCCCCGGTGCCGCACGCTAGGTCGAGGATGAGCGCCCGGCCCGGCAGGCGCAGCTCGTCGATGACCCGCCGGCGCCATCCGACGTCCATGCCGAACGTCATCACGCGGTTCACGAGGTCGTAGCGCGGGGAGATGGAATCGAACATCGCTCGGACCCGGCGAGCCTTGTCCTCCCCCTGCGGCAGCGGCTCCTTCGATCGACCCGCTCCGCCGAGACCGCTCACGTCCGCTCCATCCTCCTCGACTCCGCCCGCGTCGCCTCGAGCTCCGCCTCGCCGCCGACGCGCTCGATGTGCTGCTCCGCGACCTCGAGGAGCACGCGGCGAAAGTGTCTCGAGACGAGCTCGGTGACGGCGGGGAGCAGCTCCCGGAACGCCTCCACCGTCTGCTCCGCTGCCGCGTCGTCGGTCGCCGCCGTGTCGCGAATCGGCTTGCGCACGTGCTGGTCGAACAGGTCGACCGCACGCTCCGCCAGCGGAACCATGGCTCCATGCGCCTCGCGGGCCAGGGCGAGCAGCCCGCCGAGGGGCAGCCCGAACTCGAGGAGGCGAAGTGCGCGCCGAACGAGCTCGATGTCGTCGGCCGTGTAGCGCTCCGCTCCATCCACCGTGCGGCCGAGCCGGATCCCCTCTCGCTCGACGGCCTGGATGAGCGATGCGGGGACGCCGCTCGATTGGGCGAACTGCTCGAGCGTCAGCAGCCGCTCGTCCTCGATGCCGCGGGCGGCGGCGACGGCGACGGCGAGATCGGCGTCGGCGGGGCCGAGCTCTCCCTCGACGACGCGCCGGATCGCGGCGAGCGTCAGGCCCTTTCCTCGCAGCGATCGGACGTCCCGCATCCGTTCCAGGTGGTCGTCGTCGTACCAGGCGACCCTCCCCTCGCGCTCGGGAGCCGGAAGGAGCCCGAGGGACTGGTAGTACCTGACCGTGTCGACCGAGACGTCGGCCGCGGCGGCGAGCTGCTCCACGCGGTATCTCACGACCAACAACTCTACGAGTCTGCGCTCGTATCTTCCATGGCCAAGCGGAGCGGCCTTGGACTCGCGAACGAGGCGGGATAATCGCCTGGTGCCGCATCCCTCGGATACCGACGCCACCAGCCAGGACGTCGGCCGGTCGCGCTCCGCCCTGGTGCGGGGAGCCGGATTGGGCACCGTCCTGGTGTGCCTCTGCGGAACGCTGCTGCTGGGGCTGGCGACGAAGGAACCCTGCGCGTCCGGGGAGTGGAGCGACGGCCGCCAGTATCGACAGCTTTGCTACACCGACATCGTCCCGCTGCTCGCGACGGAGCAGCTCGGGACCGGGAACCGGCTCCCCTACCTGGATCCCTGCCGGGACGCGACCGGGAACTGCGACGAGTACCCCGTGCTCACCATGTACGTGATGCGAGCGGCCGCATGGATGACGCCGACCACCACCTACGCGCCGGACGAGCGCCCGGCCCGGAGCTACGCCGGCTTCTTCCACGTGAACGTCGCGATCCTGACGCTCGCCGCCGTCGCGATCGCGATCGCCCTGTACCTCATGGCGGGCCTTCGTGCCCTGTACTTCGCGCTCGCTCCCACCCTGCTCGTCTACGGCTTCGTGAACTGGGATCTCATCGCCGTCGCCTTCGCGACGCTCGCCACCCTCGCCTACCTCAACCGGCGCGACGTCGCATCCGGCGCCCTGCTGGGCCTGGGGGCGAGCGCCAAGCTCTATCCGGCGCTGCTCGTGGTGCCGTTCGCGCTCGGGCGCTTTCGCGAGCGGCGTGGCGTGGGCGCCGTCCACCTGCTGTGGGCGGCCGCCGGCACGTTCCTCGTGATCAACCTGCCGTTCGCCCTCGCCGGCGGGCCGGGCTGGTGGGAGTTTTTCCGACTCAACTCGGAGCGGCCTCCCGACTGGGACAGCCTCTGGTTCGTCGCCTGCGACCGGATCGGAGGGCTCGGGATCTGCGATCACGCCGCGCTGGTCAACGTGCTGTCGCTGGCCCTGTTCGCGCTGCTGTCCGCCGCGGTGTGGCGCATGAAGGCGGCTCGGCAGCCGGACTTCCCGAGGTGGACCTTCGGGTTTCCGCTGCTCGTGCTGTTCCTGCTGACCAACAAGGTGTACTCGCCTCAGTACGGCCTGTGGCTGCTCCCGTGGTTCGCGCTCGCATTTCCGAACCTGCGTCGGTTCGCCGCGTTCGAGGCCGCCGACCTGGCGGTCTTCGTGACGAGGTTCGCCTTCTTCGGGCAGCAGGACCCCGACATCGGCGGGTGGGTGAACGCAGTGAGCATCGGGTGGTTCGAGATCGCGATCGCGGTGCGCGCGCTCGTGCTCGTGTGGTGCCTGGTCGGATGGGTGCGCTCGCCGTCGACGCCGGCGCGAACGCAGGGACGAACGCCGGCGGACGACGCGCTGGCTCGGGCGCCGGCATGACGGCCGCCGATCTGCGGACCGGACATCCCGCCGGAGCAGCGGACGCCGCCGAGCCGCGGCGGATTCGCGATGGCGTCCTGTACTGCCTGAAGGTGTTCCTCGCCGTTCGCATCGGGCTGTTCGTGCTCGTGCTGGTGTCCGTCGCGCTGCTCCCGAGCGCCGTGAAGATCCCCGACGCGGCGTCGCTGTCGATCCCCGGGCCTGTCGGCGTGCCGGGATGGGCGGCGCAGGCGACCACGCACGGTTGGCACAATGTCTTCACGGCGTGGGAGCGATTCGATGCGCTGTGGTTCCTGAGGATCGCCGACGCCGGGTACCGAACGAGCGACGGCAGCGCGGCGTTCTTCCCCGGCTACCCGCTCGCCATCCGCGCCGTGTCCTTGGTGCTCGGGGGCCGTCCGTTCGCGGCGGCGATGCTCGTCTCGAACGCGTCGATGTTCGGCGCCATGTGCGTGCTGTACTTCCTCACCTCCTCGGAGCTCTCGGAGCGCGTCGCGCGAACGACCGTGCTGTACGTCGCGATCTTTCCGACGTCGTTCTTCCTCTTCGCTCCCTACAGCGAAGCGCTCTTCCTCCTGCTGTCGGTCACGGCGTTCTGGGCCGCGAGGAGGAACCGCTGGGGGTTGGCGGCGCTCGCCGGCGCCGGCGCGGCCCTCACGCGCAACGTCGGGCTGCTGCTCGTCCCGGCGCTCCTCGTCGAGGCCCTGCAGCAGCGCCAGGAGGAAGGCGGCCGGCTGCTGCCCCGGCTCGCGGGCGCCGGTGCGGCGGCGGGCGGCACCTTCGCCTATCTGGCTTACTGGGGATGGCGTACCGGCGACTGGCTCACGCCGCTGACGGTGCAGCAAGGATGGCAACGAACGCCCGAGTTCCCGCTGTGGACCCTCTGGAGGGGCACGAGCGAAGCGTTCCGCTGGATCGGAACCTTCCCGGGCGGCTATCACCTCGTGGACTGGCTGATCGTGGTGGCCATGCTCGCCGGGGCCGCCTATGCGACCGTCCGCTTCCGCCCCACGTTCTCCGTGTATGTGTGGCTCAGCCTGCTGATTCCCCTGTCCTACGTCTTCGAGCCCAGGCCGCTCATGTCCCTGCCGAGGTTCGCGCTGGTGATGTTCCCGCTGTTCTGGGCGATGGCGGACGCCTCCGAACGGGGGTTGGTGCCGAAGACGGCGGTCGTCGGCGTCTCGGCGGCGGGCCTTGGGATGCTCGCACTGCTCTTCGCGAATTGGTACTACATCTTCTGACCCCATCTGCCGACCTATAGGATGGGCGGCGAACCACGCCGGGGGTCGAGGCAGGGGAGGATCGGGTGACTATCAGGGTAGCCATCGCGGACGACCACTCGCTCGTGCGGCAGGGGCTGCGCAGGTACCTGGAGCTCGCGGACGGGATCGAGGTCGTCGGCGAGGCCGCCAACGGCCAGGAGCTCATCGAGCTGGTCGGCAAGGAGTCCCCCAAGATCGCCCTCGTCGACATCCGCATGCCCGAGATGGATGGGCTCGAGGCGGCGCGCGTGCTCCGGGACAAATATCCGGACGTCGGCGTGATCATGCTCACCGCCTACGACGACCGGCAGTTCGTGGTCGAGGCGGTGCGATCCGGCGCACGCGGGTACGTGCTCAAGGCACGCGATGCGGAACACCTCATCCAGACGGTCCGACTCGTCGCGGGCGGCAACATGGTCATCGACCCGCAGCTCGTGGTCGCCCTCGCGGAGGAGCTCTCCCAGGCCAAGGAGCGCGACCGTCGCGCCGAGACGCTCACCGCTCGCGAGATCGAGGTGCTCCAGCTCCTCGCGTTCGGGCACACGAACAGGGATATCGCCGAACGGCTGTATATCTCCCCCGACACGGTCAAGACCCACCTCGAGCACATCTTCGAGAAGCTGGGGGCCTCCGACCGCACGGCGGCGGTGGCGGAGGCTCTGCGCCGCAGGTTGATCGAGTAGTCCGGCCGGCGGCGAGCATGCTCCCCCATCGACCTAGCCCGGCGGAGCCATCGTCAGGCCCCATTCAGGTGATGGAATGCGGATAGCGCACACGCCATCATCGACGTCACACATGGCGTCCGAGCAGAACACCCAGCGGGTTTGGCCGACCGCGGTCGTGCTCGTCCTCTCCCTGTGCGGCATCCTGGTGGCGACCCTCCTCGTCGAGGACTCGCCCGAGTCGCGGGCGTTGATGTGGGACGTCGTAACGATCTATTGCGGGATCACCTCCGGCGCAATCATCCTGCGGGCGCGTCGGAACGCCGCGCCGTCATGGAGGGGCGCGCACTACCTCGCTTTCGGCATGTTCGCGGTCGCCGGCGCGGGAGCGGTCTTCCTGGCGAACGAGATGAGCGGGACCGCACACTACGCGCCGAGCCTGTACGACATCGGCTTCCTTTTCATCGCGATCCCGTTCCTGCTCCCCCTGCGCCCCGAGTTCCAGGATCACTTCGAGCCCGAGGACCGCCGGGAGATCGGCACGGACGTCGCCCTGACCACGCTCGCCCTGGGATGCATCGCGTACCTCAGCCTCCTCGCTCCGGGCGCGGATGCCGTGACGATGTTCTCGGCCGGCCTCTTCGCGCTCGCCGCCGCGGCGGCGTTCACCGGGTACGGCGCGCTCGCGCTCTGGGTCGCGACGCCGGCGCACGTGGGGATGTTCCTGGTCTTCACCTCGCTGTCCGCGGCGACCATCTGGCTCGGCTCGAACTGGGTCGATGGGACCTACTCGGCCGATCACCCGGGCCTGCCGCTCGCGTTCTCGCTCGCGGGCTTCGCCCTCGCCGGCATCGTCGCCATGGCGCCGCGCCGAACGACGTCGGGGTCGATGGCCGCGTCCAATCGCCTGGGCCGGCCGTTGCTCACCACGATCGCCGTCGCGGCAGCATGCGCCGCCCTGGGAACCGTCGCCATCTCCGCCGTGAACAACCGCATCCAGACGACGCAGTCGTGGATCCTCATCGGGGCCCTCGCCGCGGCCGTCGCCGCGCGCATCCTCGTGAACCAGCTCCGCAGCACGCGCGCGACGCGATCGGCGACGAGCGCGCTGGAGGAGAAGGATGCGGCGCTCGCCGAGACCGACCTCGCGCTCGAGCGGCTCCGGCTCGCCAACGACACCTTGCGGGAATCCGAGGAGCACCTGCGCCTCGTCTTCGAGGCGGCCGTCGACGGCATCGTCGAGCTCGACACCAACGACGCCATCCTTCGCGCGAACGAGGCGTTCTGCCAGATGGTCCGGCTGCCGCGCGACGTCGTCGAGGGGCAGCCGTGGACCGCCGTCGCGGCGGCGGTCGAGGGCGCCGACGATTCGTTCACGACCCTGCCGGCGACGGGGCAGGGCATCCTTCAGCGCGAGGGCCACCCACTCCATCTCGAAGCCCGGCTCTCGGAGATCCCGAGCAACCCGCCGAAACGGCTCCTGCTCGTCAGGGACACGACCGCCGCCAAGGTCGCCGACCAGACGATCCGCTCGCTGTTTCAGTTCCTGCAGGACCGTGACGAGGATCGCACACGCATCATGCGGCGGACCAACTCGGCGATCGAGCAGGAGCGCAATCGCATCGCCCGCGACCTGCACGACGGCCCCGTCCAGGGCGTATCGGCGGCGTCCCTCTCGCTCGAGGCGGCCCTGCTGATGATCAAGGCCGGCGAGCTCGAGGACGGGCTCGACATCCTCAACAAGATCCGCCAGGAGCTCTCGGAGGAAGCCGACAGCCTCCGCCGTTTGATGTCGGGGCTTCGGCCGCCGCTGCTGGAGGAGCGCGGGCTGGTCCCCGCGATCCGCGAGACGCTGTCGAAGTTCGGACGCGAACAGACGGTCGAGACCGAGTTCGCCTCCAACGTCCCGGTCGAGGTGCCGGCCGACCTCGAGACGCTCGCCTACCGGATCGTGCAGGAGGCGCTCTCCAACGCAGGGAAACACGCCGATGCATCGAAGCTCGCCGTCACGATCGAGGCCGATGCCGGACAGATCCGCATCGAGATCGCCGACGACGGCGTCGGCTTCGACTCGGCTCAGAGCCGCGATTATCTGCGCATGGGCCGGGTCGGGCTGGCCTCCATGCGCGAGCGAGTGGAGCTGGCCAACGGCACGTTCATGGTGCACTCGACGCCGGGGAGGGGAACCACCATCCTGGCCACGCTGCCGCTGAACGCGACCGGCGCCTCGCGGGAGGTCGCGGTCTAGGGACCCGCCTCCGCCTCCCTCGCCCGGCGGCTGGGTCTCCGTGTCCGACGGGCTCGGCGAGGGTTCCTTGGTCTTGGTCGGCCGCGGCTCCTCGGTCACGGTGGGCTCGGGCGACTGGGTCTCGGTCGGCGGCGCGGTCGGCACCGTGACGGGCGAGGGGACGGTCGAGCCCTTCGTGTAGCCGTCGTACGTGAAGTCGGGGAAGTCGATGACCCTCGGGTAGTGCGTCCATCGCCTCGGTCATGAAGTCGCGCCAGATCTCGGCCGGGATGGTCCCGCCGTAGACGGGACCCACGCCGTGGACGTAGTCGAGCGGCGCGTGGTCCTTCAGGTAGCCCATCCACACGCACGTGGCGAGCTGCGGCGTGTAGCCGCAGAACCAGGCGTCCGAGTAGTCCTGCGCGGTGCCCGTCTTCCCCGCCACGGGGCGTCCGTCCGGCAGCGCCGCTGCCGTACCGGTCCCTCCATCGATGACGCCCTCGAGCGCGTAGCTGACCACCGCCGCGTCGTTCGGGGTGAGCGCGCGCCGGCTCTTGTTCCCGCCGACGGAGATGCCGTCTCCGTCCGGGCCCTTGACGGAGACGAACGGGGTGGGAGGACGGTACATCCCGCGAGCGGCAAGCGTCGCGTACGCGCTCGTCATCTCGAGCGGGTTCACCTCGACGGCGCCGAGCGTCACCGAGCAGTTGTCGCCGAGCTTGGAACGGATGCCGAGATCGTGGGCCGTATCGACCACCTCGTCGGGCCCCACCTCGGTCACGAGCTGCGCATAGACGGTGTTCACCGAGTATTTCGTGGCATCCAGCAGGGAGAACGTTCCGCTCTCCTCGTCGGCGGCGTTCGAGGGCCGCCACGGCTGGCCGTCGGTGTAGCACTCCCGATCCGAGATCGTGATCTGCTGGGGGCCGTTCCAGTACGAGCGCGGGTCGATGCCGTCCTTCAACGCGGCTGCGAGCGTGAATGGCTTGAACGCCGAGCCGGCCGCCCGGCCGGAGCCGCCCTGACCGGTCGCGACGTTCACCTGGGAGACGTTGAAGTCTCGCCCGCCCACCATCGCGAGCACCTCGCCGGTGCGCGGATCAATCGCGACGAGGGCCGCCTCCGGGTCCTTCTCGCCCGGCAGGTACGAGGTGACGGCCTCCTCGGCGGCGGCCTGGAGGTCGGAGTCCAGGGTGGTCGTGATCTTCAGGCCTCCCCCGAACACCTGCGACTCGGGGATCTCGTCGTCCACGAGCAGGACGCGCTTCGCGTAGTCCACGAAGTACGGCGCTTCGTAGGTGACGGGGCCCGCCTTCTTGGTGTCCGTTCGGACCTTCTTGCGCTTCAGTTCGTCCGACGTCTGCTGCGAGATGTAGCCCTCCTGTGCCATGCGGTCCAGCACGTAATCGCGCCGGACCTTCGCGTTCTCGGGATTGTCGGCGGGATCGAAGAGCTCGGGCGAGGCGATCGCCCCCGCGAGCGTCGCCGACTGCAGCACGGTCAGATCTCGCGCCGGCTCGTTCCAGTAGGTCCGCGCGGCGGCCTGCACGCCGTAGGCGCCGTGTCCGAAGTAGATCGTGTTGAGATAGGTCGCGAGGATCCTGTCCTTGCCCATCTCCTGCTCCAGCTTGATGGCGAGCAACACCTCGCGCACCTTCTGCCCGACCGTGCGCTCCGGCTCGACGTAGACGCGTTCCCCGTCCTTCGTCGTCTTGTACGTCCCGGCATACACCTTCTTCACCAACTGCTGCGTGATCGTCGAGCCGCCCTGAACCGAGCGTCCACGGATGTCGTTGAAGGCGGCCCGAGCGATCCCGACGGGATCGAACCCCGAGTGCGAGTAGAAGTCCTGGTCCTCGGTCGCGATCACCGCGTTGCGCAGATGCTCGGGCATCGCCGAGAACGGCACGTTCGTTCGGTCCACGGACGAGTGCAGAGTCGTGATGAGCTCCCCGTCGCGGTCGTAGAGGTACGACGTCTGCAGCGGAGGCGGTGTCTCGGGGAGGTCGAGGCGCGAGTACACATAGAGCAGCGTCCCGAACACCACGGCGATGCCGGCCACGGGCAGGGCGACGAGCACCCACCAGAACCGGCGAAGGAAGCCGCGCTTCTTTCTCGGCTTCCGTTCCCTGGGGGCTGCGTGTCGCCCTCCTCGTGGGGGAGGCGTACGGGGTGCGGTGTCGACCGCCACAGCTCCTCTATCCTATCGATCGCCGGTGCCGCGGCGCGGTTACGGGCGGTGGAGTTTCCGTGGCGAACGAGGCTCCGCCGGCGAAACGAGCCTTCAGCCCACCGAGCGGGCGGTGAACGCCTCAGAGAGATGGTTCCACTGGCAACCCCGGCAGACCTCGACGACGTAGCACGCCGACCCGCGGTGCGCGGCCGCCAGCTTGAGCGCGGTCTCAAGGTCCCAGACGCGGCCGTTGTCCTGCTTCAAGTCGTCGCCGTAGACGTAGGCGAGGAGGACCAGCTTCTCCTTGCCACAGACCGGGCAGTCGTGGTTGGAGGGCTCGCCCACGTGGTGCGCCGCGCGCATGAGCTCCGGATGGGCGTCGCAGATGTCGGTGAGGCCGAGGAAGCCACGCTGCACGTCCCGGAGCAGGGCACGTTTGGCAAGCGTGTAGTCGACGACCCCGAGCTTGCGGCCCCGGCCCGCCTGCACCGCCGGGCGCGTGGCTCGGCCCCCGCTTCCCTTGACACCCCGCTTCATGGTCCTGCGATTGTACGCGCCGCCTCTGAGAAAGGCTCTCGGTCTTTCGACCGAGTCGGGCTCGTCGCTCGGGGGACACGCTGGGGGTCCCGTCGGTCGCCCGCAAGCGGCTCGACGCCTGCGCGCCGAGGCCGTTGAGGACTCCTCGCCGGCGACGCCGCACTGGAACCACGCATACCATCGGGGCCACCGTGATCCTCGATCGAGGGCCGGGGGCGAAGGCTCAAGGCGAGGGAGGCTCCGTGGAGACGAGGGAGATCGGCACGACGGGCGTGCATATCTCCGTGGTCGGACTGGGCGGCTACGAGCTCGAGGATGACCCCGGCTGGGCGGGCGCCCGCGACATCATCGAGGCCGCGCTCGAAGCCGGGACGAACTGGATCGACACGTCGGAGGCGTATTTCGACGGCATGAACGAGCGGACGATCTCGGCGGCGCTCCGCGATGTCGGCGAGGAGGTGCTCCTCTCCACGAAGGTGGCGCCGGCTCCGGACGGGACGGGCTTCGAACCGGATCGGATCCGGGACGCCTGCGCGAAGAGCCTCTCGCGGCTCGGGGTCGATCGCCTCGATGTGTACCTTCTGCACTTCCCGGGCGACGACGGTGTCCGCCTCGAGGACACGTGGACGGCGACGCGCCGCCTCGTCGACGACGGCCTCGTCCGCCTGGCGGGCCTGTCGAACTTCGACCGGGACCAGGTCGAGCGATGCCTGGCCGTGGGCCCGGTGGACGTGATCCAGGAGGGCCTGTCCCCGATCGACCATCTCGACCATCGCGAGCTATTCCGATGGTGCGAGGAGCGCGGCATCGGCGTCGCCACCTACGAGCCACTGGCCAACGGGATGCTCGCGGGGGCCATCCGGGCGCCCGAGGATCTCGCTCGGGTCGTCGGCGAGGACTATATGGAATGGCCGTTTTGGAAACGCTTGTTCTCGCCGGGGAGGTTCGAGCGGTCGCAAACCGTCGTGGATGGTATGCGTGCTGTGGCTGGGAGCATCGGATGCACCGCTGCGCAGCTCGCGCTGGCGTGGAACCTGCGTCAGCCCGGAGTCACGGCGACGCTGGCCGGCAGCCGCAACCCGGTGCACGTCCGCGAGAACGCCGAGGCCGCGTCGATCGAGCTCACGGAAGCACAGGTCGCCGAGCTCGACGCCCTGATCCCACTCGGCCCGACCTTCGGATGAGGGCGTGGGTCGTCCAAGAATGTTCGAATCCGCACTGGGGGCGTTCATCCTCGGTCGGAAGCCTTCCCAAGGTTCACCTCCGCCCGAGCGCTGGAGGTGACCGACCGATCGTCCGCGAACAGCAAGAGCGAGCCGATGGGCACGCGAACCTCCACGGTCGCTTCGAAACCGTCTTCGTGACAGGAGCAGTTCACGAGCGACGCTCCGTTTCGAGCCGCGTACTCGGTTGCCACGTCGGCCGGATCGCGAACCCCCGACAGCGCGAGCTCCTGGGCGGCGGCCAGCGCCGCTGAGTCGGCGGCATTCTGCGCTCGCGCGGACGCAACGAGCACCCGCGCGAGGTCGGCCACGCCGAGGGAGAGGGCGAGCGACAGGACGAGCAGCCCGGCGGCGACGATCGTGACGGAGCCTCGTTGTCCATCGCCGGCGGAGGGACGATTCTCGGCACGCAGGTGGCGCGAGGCTCGGCCGCCGCTCACTCGAACTCCTGGCGAGCGACGGCCGAGGACCGAAGCGAGATGGCGGACGGAAACAGCCACGCCACCAGGGGGACGCGGATCGACTCCACGTACCGCACGGTCACGGTGACGGGTTCTCCGAGGGTTCCGGCTCGAGACACCTCCACGTCGAGCGCATCCGGGTCGAGCCCTACGGCGGCATCAACGACGGCGCTGCGAACCGCCGGCGCGTCGAGGCTGACGGCGGCCTCGCGCGCCCCGGCGCGGGAGGCCTGAACCACCATCAGCTGATCTCGAGCGACGAGCCCGACCTGGACGACGGCGAGCGTCACCATGAGAAGGATCGGGAGGACGAGCGCGAACTCGACCACCGCCGACCCCCGCTCTCCACGGGCATCACCGGGCACTGCCGGACACCTGATCGATGATGTCGTCGAAGAACGCCGGGAGCTTGCCCGACGACCTCGCCCAGGCGATGAGCACGACCGCGACGGCGGCCGCGGCGAGGATGACGAGCGCGTACTCGGCGGTCGTCTGTCCCCTCTCACGGGCGAGCAACGTCTGCGCACGCGCGAACAACGCAAGCAGCATGATTCACCTCCTTCTCGTTCAGCGGATCGAGCGAAGGGTGCTGAGGAGCACGGGCACCACCGTGAGGAGGAGGAACGCGGGGAGGACGAGGAACACGAGTGGAAACAACATCTTGACGGGAGCCTTCCGAGCTCGCTCCGTCATGGCGGCGCGTCGTGCGTCGCGAACTCGGGACGCGAGCTCGGTGATCGCATCCGAGAGCGACGAACCGAGCGTCTCCGTCCGGCTCAGGGCGGTCACGGCCCGCTGCAGGTCCGGCAGCTCGAGCCGTTCCGCCGCCGATCGGAGCTCCTCGCGCCACCGGCCGCCGAGATCAACCGCGGCGAGAACCAAGCCGAGCTCGTCGGCGAGCGGCCCGCGAATGCCGTCGACCGCCCGGCGCAGCGCGAGCGGCCCTCCGAGGCCGGCGTAGGAGGCCGCCGCCAGCAGATCGAGCAGTTGCGGCAGCTCGTCGTCCATCCGTCGCCCTCCGACGAACGACCCGGCGGGCGAGGACGACGTCGGGCAGCGTGAACGCCGCGGCCGCCAGTGCGGGAGCCGCCGCGGCGATCGGCGTCAGAAGGCACGCGAGGAACGCGGCCGTGGCGGCCACGAGCTTCACCCCGACGACGTGGTCGACATCGACCCCGATGGAGCGCGAGAGGCGCAGCCGCCGTCGCAGTCGCTCCCGGTCGCACACGGCCGTCGGGAGCGATATCGACCCCAGGCGGCGAAGGACCAGAGCCGGATACGTGTTCCAGGCGCGTCGATGTCCGTCCGCATCTGCGCGCTCGGCAGCCGCTCGCTCGATGACGACACGGTCGCTGCGCAGACGGACCGCGACGAGGAGGGCCAACATGGACGCGGCGGCGAGGCCCGCGGCGATGGATGGCGTCATTCCACCCTCAGCAGGTATCGGATCCACAGGAACGCGGCGCCCTGCATGACGAGGCCGACGATGAGTGCGGAGAGGCCCGTCGGCGATCGAAGCGCGATGCCTAGGTCATGTGGCGAGGTCAGCCCGAGGAACGCGAAGAACACCAACGGAAGAAACCCGAGGATCGTCCCCGACATGCGCGCCTGGGCGGTCAGGGACCGAACATCCCGAGCCGCCGAGCGACGCTCTCGAAGCGTCTCGGCAAGGCGATCCAGGACGGCAGGAAGGTCCCCGCCCGAGCGTCCATGCAGCCGGAGGACTCCCGCAACCAAGCGAACGTCGCGACCACCCTGTGCATCGGACCAGACGTCGATCGACGTTCCGAGCGGCATCCCCATAGCGCTTCGGTCTACGACGGCCGCCATCGATCCGGACAGCGGAGGCGAGCCCTCCTGGGCTGCGAACCGGAGCGCCTGGGCGAGCGAGAACCCGGCGCGAACGCCCGCGGCAATCGATGAAACCGCCTCGGTCAATTGCTCGTCCAGCAATGCGCGCTCGCGTGTCGCGCGGCGCGAACTGAGGATCCGTGGGAGGGCGGCGGCCGCTGCCAGACCGAGCACGGCGCCCGTCGGGCCCGCGACCAAGTAGCAGCACGAGATCGCGGCGAGCGCGAGCGCCTTGCGTTTCCATCGACCGCTCGGCGGGCCCGGCACCGGCTCGGCCCCGCCCTGCCCGCCGGGAGGCGATGCTCCGAGGCCTTCCGGCCTGCATCCCGCCCGTTCCCGAAGCCGCCGCCGGGACGCGCATCGGACCGACCGCGCTGCCGCGGAGAACGCGAGCGCGGACAGGAGCCCGGCCAGCGCGGCCGGCATCATCGGTCGTCCCCCTCGGCGAACAGTCTCGCTGGCACCCGCTCGCCTCGTTCCTCGAGCATTTGGACGACCGGGGGGACGATCCCCGTCCCGACGAAGGCTCCCTCCGCAGAGGCGCGCGGCCGGAAGGCGAACACGTCGCTCAGCGCCGGCTCCCCGTCGGTGAGCCCGTCGACGCTGGAGACGCGAAAGACGACCCTCCTCCCGTCGCGAAGCCTGGCCATCTGGACGACGAGATCGACGGCGGAAGCGACCTGCGCTCGAACGTGCGCGGCCGGCAGATCGACGTCCGACATCAGCGCCATGGTCTCCAGCCTCCACAGCAGATGCCGTGGGGAGTTTGCGTGCGCCGTGGAGAGGGATCCCTCGTGTCCGGTATTCATCGCCTGCAGCATGTCGAGGGCCTCGCCGCCGCGAACCTCGCCGACGATGATTCGGTCGGGGCGCATACGAAGCGCATTCCGAACGAGCTCCCGCACGGTGACCTCACCCCGGCCCTCCACGTTCGCCGCCCTCGCCTCGAGGGCGACCACGTGCGGCTTCGCGAGCCGAAGCTCGGCCGCGTCCTCGATCGTGATGAGCCGCTCGGCGTCGGGGATGAAGACCGAAAGGACGCCGAGCAGCGTCGTCTTGCCGGATCCCGTTCCGCCCGACACCACGATGTTCGCGCGACCCCTCACGCAGGCCGACAGGAACCGGAGCATCCGCGGTCCCATCGATCCCTGTGTCACAAGGTCGGCGGGAGCGGGCGGCACGGGCGAGAACTTGCGGATCGTCAGGGAAGGACCGCGAAGCGAAAGGGGCGGGATGATCGCATGGACCCGGCTGCCATCCGGTAGTCGAGCGTCCGCCCACGGCGACGATTCATCGACCCGGATTCCCAGCGGACCAACGATCCGCTCGATCAGGTGCAAGACGGCCTCCTCCCCCTCGAATAGACCCTCCGGCGCCCTCTCGATCCGCCCCTTCCGCTCCACGTACACGTCGTCGGCTCCGTTCACCATCACCTCGGTGACGCCGGGATCCTTCAAGAGGAACTCGACCGGTCCGAAGCCGACGACCTCGTCCGAAACCTCGTTCACGACCTTGGCGAGCGATCGCTGCGGGAGCATGTGCCCCTGCCGGCGAAGGATCGCCAGGGCCTCCTCGCGCACTCTCAGCCGCCGTTCGGTGCGCGAGACGCGCTCGAGCCCGCGAACGTCCACCCGCTCCACAAGCTCGTCCCGCAAGCTGCGGCGCACGCGCACGAGCGCGTCAACGTCCGGCTGGGTCACGAGGTTCCCTCCGTGAGGGTCGCGGCGAGCCTGTCGATTCCTCGTGCGGCCCGCCCTCGAGCGGGCAGCAGGCGCCCACGGTCCTGCGCGTTTCCGACCGATCGGTCCGAGGGGATCACGGCCAGCGGCGGCCTCCCGAACGCTCGGCGGACGTCGTTCGGGACGATCTCCGATCTGCGGGCGCGATTCACGACGAAGTCGCAACGCTCTTCGAGTCCCAGCCCCTCGAGCAGCGACAGCGCACGCCTCGCACTCCGAAAGGAGAGCACGTCGAGCGAGAGCACCATCACGACGCGGTCGGAGAGCGCGAGCCCGCCGCGAGCGATGTCGTCGAGCGTCCGGGCGAGGTGGAGAACGACCACATCGGCCGCTCCGATGACCGCCGAGAGCGCTGCCCGATAGTCCTCGCCACGAAGCCGACCCGCGACGTCCGGCTCGGGGGCGAGCAATGCGTCGAAGCCCCCGGGATGACGCCAGAGCACGCCCTCTAGATGCTCGGGACCAACCTCCCCCCCGAGGGGAAGCAGATCGGCGATCGTTCGGACCGCCTCGCCCGACGGCACACCCAAGGCGGCGGTGAGATCCGCGAAGAAGGGATCCATATCCACCAGCACGCACCTGAGGCCCCGGCGGCCGAGCGAGGCCGACAGATGCGTGGCGACGAAGGTTCCGCCCGAGCCTCCTCGCGGCGCATACACCGCGATCACCTTCGCCCGCTTGCCGCCCACCTCGGAGGGACGAGGAAGGGCGGTCGCCGCCGCCCCAGCGAGCTCGTCGCGCTCCGCCGGCCACACGAAATACCCGTCCGCGCCCGCCCGCATCGCCGCACGGAGCGACGCAACCGTCTCCCGCGTCGCGAGGGCGAACAGCTTGCTTCCGTTCCGGCCGTCGCGGGGAACGAGTCGCGGCGACGCGACGACGGCGTCGGGCTCGAGCTGTCTGATCGCCTCCGCGAGCTGTCGCTCGTCGACGGCGGTGGCGACCACGCGGGATGTACCCGTCCGGTCGAGGAAATGCATGACCTCCTCCGCCACATCGTGCTCCTCGACGCCGAGCACGATCCTCGTCACGTCTTCCATGCGAACACCCCTCGTCCGGGCACCTGCCGGGTACGCGATCGCATGCGATCGCGCGGAGGGGAAGGGGGGAGGAGGGAAAGGCGGTGATGGAAGCATCCCGTGCCGCCCTTCGGAAGGGAACGCTACCGCGGGGTCCGCTGTGGACGCCATCCCCAGACCGGCCGATTGCGACGCGGCTCCGGGGGAGATTGCCTTCGGCCGATGGAGTCCGGCCCGACGTCGGTCGCGCCCGTGTAGGAAGATGAAGCCGTGAGTACTCGCCGAGTCACCGTACGTCCGGGACGCCACCTCGGGTGGTGGGTGGAGGGGCGACGGGCAACGGGAGGCCTCTTCATGAAGACCTGGTGGCCGACGCAGGGCCTGGCCCAAACCGTTGCGCGGTGGTTTGGCGAGAGCGCCGACCGGGGCTAACCGAGGAACAGGTACGCTTCTCCGAACCCGGAGGAACGGAGGCAAGCCCGGTGGACCGCGAGGCATTGCTCAAACGCGAGGACGAGGCGTGGCTCACCTTTGCGGACATCTTCGAGGCCGTGCCCCCCGACCGGCGAGAAGCCCAAGGCGTCGTGCCGGGCTGGTCCACGCACGACCTCGTCTGGCATTGCGCGTACTGGGCGGACTACGCCGGTGAGATGCTCGAGCGCATCCGAGGGGGCGAGCAGGACCCGGACGACTCGGACCTTCCGGAGGATGAGATCCTCGCGGCAGGGCGCGGCATGAGCTGGGATGAGGTCATCCTGCGTGCTCAGCAAAGCCGCGAGAGGGTGCGCACGGCGTTGCTGGGGTTCGACGATCTGCCACAGCCGGCGATCGACTGGTTCAAGGACGACACGTTCGATCACTACGAGGAGCACGGGGCGCAGATCCGAGCGTTCGGCGCCTAGCCCGCGACACCTGGGGTCGTGGCGGGATGGCCAATCTCAGATCG
This sequence comes from uncultured Actinomycetes bacterium, assembly GCA_963728285.1. Lineage (GTDB taxonomy): Bacteria > Actinomycetota > UBA4738 > UBA4738 > HRBIN12 > CAVSJR01. Next base: position 332,771 of record CAVSJR010000001.1, read on the forward strand.
GATCGTACGGGGCGGCTGCGAGCAGCTGCTTCCCGATGCGCAGGAGTTCCGCCTCCGTCGGCAGGCTCAGATCGTCGATGCGCGCGACCGTCGCCATCCCGTGCGAGTTGGTGACGAACGCTCCATCGAATGACGCCAGATCGGCCACATGCACTGCTTCAAACCGCCAAGCCACCCCCGCTCGGTCGAGCTCCCGTTGCAGGACCTGCATCATGACGCCGCGCAATGCGGGCGCGTCGGGCCAGACGATCGCGTCGCCGTCGATGAAGCCGATGTTGGTGATGGAACCCTCGCAGATGACCCCGCCCGGCCCGACGAACAGCGCCTCGTCGAAGCCGTTGGCCTGAGCGAGACCTCCGTAATAGGACTGCCCGAATCCGCTCGCGTGCTTGATATGGGCGAGGGGCCGCTGATACTCGACCGTCTGCAGGATCTGGGGATCGGCCGGCGCGGGTGCGGGTGGTCGAACACTGACCATGACGGAGACGTCGTCGTCGACGCCCGGCGCGAAATACGTTGACTCGCACCGATGCGTCCGCGGCGTCGTCCGCGAGCGCGTGCCTGAGGTAGCCGCGGACTCGGTCGCCGTCCAGGCCGACGCCGAAGAGCTCTCGTGTGGCGCCGTCGAGGCGGGCAAGATGGAAGTCCATGCCGAGCGTCGCACGGCCCCTGACCTGCATGGCGGTGAAGTGGCCCGAGGCGCTCAGATCAAGGGTCCATATCTGCTCGAGCGTGGCGGTCTGGCCATCCATCTCGACCCGCGGGTGACGAACGTCGCTCATGAGGAAGAGCCTAGCCCTCGACCATTCGGCGGGGAGACGCGTCCTTTGAAGGGCAAGCGATGCCCACGCCGGGCGAGGCACCCACCGCCACGTGACCGCCGGGTCGTTCCATGTGGCGGCCCAGATTCCTTGACGATCCCGGTCGCCCATCCAAACGCGCGTACGCCCGACGTCGATCCGGCGATAATCGATCGTCGTGGCCGACCGGAAGAACATCGAGACGTGCCGGCTCGGCTCCAGGGCTCGCGTTGCGAAGGAGAATGAAGATGGATCCGCATCCTCACGTGTTCGTCTCGAAGGCCTCGACCGACGACTGGGCACCGGACCCCGACGTGCCCGGAAGCCAAATGCACGAGCTCGTGCACGCCGACGGCGTGTGGGCCGGGCTCACGCGCTTCACGAGCGTGGACGGCCCGGTGCCGTGGAAGCCCGACCACCGAGAGGTCGCGTTGATCCTGGAAGGGTCCGTGCGGATCGACATCGCGGACGGCGGCACGCTGGATCTTGGGGTTGGTGACCTCTTCTCTCTGCCACCCGGCGTCGACACCACGTGGCATATCACGGCTCCGTTCAAGGAGATGTGGGTACTCGCTTCGGATTGAAACCGGCGCAACGATCCGGGCCTCTGCGCCAGAGGGGCGGGGGCGCGGTCGGGCGGCGATCCGGCTTTGGACGCGCCGACGTGTGAGGTCCCCTGGCGCTCCACCGACGTGTCAGACCCCCGGTCTAGGATTCCTCCATGGGCACGGTGACGGATCTCAGGCGGTGGCGGGCGCAGCGAGAGCGCACCGCGGCAGCCCGTTCGCTGGTCACGGTCGACGCCGTTCGCCGCCTCGAGCGAGCCGTCCGACGGCTCGACCCCGCCGTGGCGAACGTCGCGGCACCGGACGGCACGGTCGATCCCCGGATCGAGACCGAGCTGCTCGCGATCACGGGCGCGGTCTCGATCGGGGAGACCGACCAGGCGCTCGAGCGAGCCGAACGGCTCGCGGACAGGCTGGAGCACCCCGCCGCCGGCCGCCCCCGCTAGCAGCCACCCGCGTCTCCGCCCCTTTTCAGCAGGCCATCGGCGGCCGGGAGGTCCTCCCCGGTACGACGAGGGAGGGAACTGAACGGGGTCCGCGTCCGTCGATTGGACGATGCCATCGCTCGAGCACCGCCGTTAGGCTTGCTTGGAACCTCAACTTCCCCGAGAGGAACGCGTGCGCGATCCCGACCCCCGCACACTGTCACGCGCCCGGGAGGGCGACCTCGACGCGTTCGAGGAGCTCGTCCGCGCCTACCAGGCCGACGTCTACCGGTTCGCCGTCCACCTGACCCGCGACAGGGCGACGGCGGAGGACGTCACGCAGGAGGCGTTCCTCCGTGCGTTCCGCTTCCTCCACAGCTTCCGCGGCGATTGCCGGTTCTCGAGCTGGCTGCTGCGGATCGCGAGGAATTGCGCGATGGACGCGATCCGCGGCCGCACGCAACGGGCGGAGCGCGAGCTCGCGGCCGGCCCGCCCCCGTCGATCATGAACGACGCCGCCGCGCGCACGGAGCTCGCCGAGGCGCTCGCGGCGATCTCGGAGGAGCATCGTGAGCCGTTCTTGCTGATCGAGGTCTTCGGGCTCTCGTATCAGGAGGCCGCGGACGTCCTGCAGCTCAAGCTCGGCACGGTGAAGAGCCGGATGCATCGGGCGCGGCAGGCGATGTGCGAGGCGCTGACCGTCGAGGAGGACGCTCATGGACTGTGAGCTGATCCAGGTCGGGATCTCCAAGCGGATGGACGGCGAGCCTCAGTCGCAGCAGGTCCTCGAGGCCGTGGATATCCACCTCGAGGACTGCGGCCGGTGCACCTCGTTCGTGCAGGGCGCCCACCGGATTCGAACGGCGGTCCGGATCCATGAGGCAGAGCCGGTCCCGGACCTCGTGCAATCGATCATGGCCGCGGTGGCGGCGGAGCCGCGGCCGGTGGAGCAGCGATCGGCGAAGCCCGAGGTCGCGCCGCCGGAGCGGCGGCCCGAGCCGAGGCCTGCTCCGTGGAGGCCGGACGAGCGCGACGCGCCGACGCCCGCCCTCGGAAGGCGCCGGCGGCTTCGGCGCCGGCTCGCACCGACGATCGCCGCGGCGCTCGCCGTCGGGCTCATCATCGGGAGCCTCTCGGTGGGCGGCCCATTCCCGCAGTCCGCTCAGCGGCAGCCGGCGGCGCAGGCCGAGCCGACGCTGGGACGACAGGTCCTCGCCGAGGCGGCTCGTCTCGATTCCCTGCGAGCGAGCTTCTCGATGGTCGAACGCAACTTCGCCGCCGACGTCCCGGTGCGCAGGTTCGACATGAGGGTGCTCCTCTCGGCGCCGGAGCGCTTCCGGCTGGACATCGACGACCGCACCCCCTACCCGGATTCGAGCGACACGCCCAACGACCTCTCCTACATCGTGAACGGCAGGTCCTCCTACTCGGACGGGCCGTCGCCATGTCCGTCGGGCCTGGCGAGGGCGTGCCCCAGCCGCCGGACGACGGTCGCGAACCGCCCGCCGTTCTCGGCTGCAACGCCCGTGCTCGCCGACCTCGTGCTTCCCGTGACGACGCTCGGGGGCCTCCCGATCCGAGGGCGGCCCGGGCCGGAGATCCTCGGCCACGACACGGTCGAGATCGATCTGTCGTATGAACGGGCGGCTCCGCTGTTCCCCTACCTCGCGCTCTTCCCGGCCCTCGACCTCGGCGACGACTCGTGGCGCCCGTTCTTCCCCGGCGATCGAGTGAACCTGTGGCTGGATGCCGAGACGCTGTTCCCCCTCCGAAGCGAGATCTGGGTCGGGACCGGAGATCGACTCTTCAACCAGGAGCGACGCGCCTGGGAGCTCCGATGGGGAATGCTGAAGGACCCGACGAAGCGGCCGCTCCTGTCGATCCAGGCGAACGCCTTCGGTCCGCTCGATGATCACGGGCACCCCTTCCGCATCCCCCGCGGCGGGGAGCGCAGCACCGAGGGCGCCCGTGCGATCCCCCTGCGGCGTGCCACGAGCCGGCTGAGCTACCGGCCGGCGGCCGTGGCGACGTCGGCCGGACTGGATGCGTATCGGTCCGTCGTTGCCCCGGCGGGAGACGCGGAACAAACCGTCGTCGCCTACTCCCGGGGGTCTCGTGGCTGAAGATCGGAGAGACGCGAGCGTGGTCCGAGCATGAGCTGTTCGGCGTGCAACCCGAGGCCGAGCAGGTCCAGCTACCCGGGGTCGGCGTCGCCTACTTCGAGCCCGGTGCCAACCTGGTCGGGCGGCGCCTCGCGATCCACACGGAGGACAGCGACCTGGTGCTCGAGACGAACCTGCCTCGAGCGGAGCTGCTCGAGGTCGCCGGCGCGCTCGACGTCCGCGGCCGAGCGATCCCGAGGAACTGGCGCGTCCAGCGTGCCGGGGGCGTCGTCAGCAAGCGCGTGACCCTCGACGACGCCCTCGCCGGAGTGCCCTTCTCCCCTCGCCTGCTGAGCGAGCTCCCCGCCGGCTACACCGTCGCCAGCGCGGAGCTCACGGAGACCGGCCCGCGGACCGGGCTCACGGTCTTCTACCGGCAGGTCGACAGCGACCTCGGGGGAGCGCCGATTCGCCTTCACGAGGAGCTGGCGAGGGAGCCCGCGCCGATCGTCTCGAACCTGAAGCCCGTGAGGGTGGAGCACGAGCGCGGCCTGTACGATCCCGCGCTTCAGCGCCTCCAATGGACCCATCGCGGCGTCTACTACGCCATCGACTCACCCGGCCTCGAGCCTCCCATGCTCGTGGAGCTCGCGAACACGCTGCGCCCGGCGGAGCCGGGCCGATGAGGCGTCGCCACCTCCCGCACGCCGTCATGGCGCTCGCGGCGGGAACCACCGGCCTCGTCGTCGGCGCCGTGCTCTCCCTCACCCTGCAGAGCCGAGGGGTCCAGCCGGAGCCGCTGCAGACGTCGTCCGGCGTCAGCGCGGTCCTCCGCCCGGACGCGAGGGTTGGCCAAAGCGGTGGACCGTTGCCGTCGATCCGCACGTCGTCGGTGGAGACGACCACCTACCTGGCGTGGACGCCGGGAGGACTCCCGCCGGGATTCGAGGGCCGCCTTCGGCGGCTGTCGGGCATTCGGCGCGCCGTGGTCGTGGCGAGCGATGTGACGTGGATGACCGGCACGCTGTCGGATGAGGGTCAGGTCATCGACCGGCCGCGGTCGCCGTATGCCATCCCGCTCGAGGCGACGGCGGTCGATCCACGGTCCTTCGCCGCCTTCCTTCCACAGGCGGATCGCGCCGACATCGAGGCGGCGCTCGCCGCGGGCGAGGGGGTGCTCGGCGAGAGCAGCGCCGAGCTCCGACGGCTCGGACCGGGAGGCACCCTCGAGTTCGGCAACCGGAGCGTTCGAATCGCCGCGGTGCTCCCCGACCAGCTCGTCGGAGCGAGCGAGCTCCTCGTCTCACGGGATGTGGGCTCCCGGCTGGGCGTGGAGCAGGACCGCTACGCGCTCATCCAGCCGAAGCCACTGCCGACGGCCGCCAAGCTGTCACGCACGCTCCAGCCGATCCTGCCGCCGGGGCTCCCCCTGCAGGTTCGGGCGCCGGGCGACACGCCCTATCCTCGTCAGGGCGACTCGGTCCTACCGCCGGTGAAGGTCAAACTGCTCTTCGGCGAGTTCGCCGCCCGCCCGGACCCCGACAACCCGGGGTTCCTGGAGATCGATCCGTCGTGGATGCGCGAACACATCGAGACTCGCCATCTGCCGCTCGTCGGCAACATCCAGTGCAACGTCGCTCTCTTCCCCCAACTCCGCGGCGCCCTCGAGGACATCGCCTCCCGTGGGCTCGGCAATCTGATCCGGACGGAGCACGGCTGCTTCGTTCCCAAGTTCGTGCTCAACGACCCGCACGCGTCGCTGTCCCATCACTCGTGGGGCATGGCCTTCGACGTCAATCTCGCTGGCAACGAGTTCGGCCAGCCGCCGCACCAGGATCCGCGCCTCGTCCGGATCTTGGCCAAGTGGGGGTTCATCTGGGGGGACGGTTCGTCGTCCCCGACGGGAACCATTTCGAATACCGGCGCCCCGCGGCCTCGTCCTAGCATCGGCGCATCAAAGAAGGGCCCGAGCCCGGCGACGGGATGGAGGGCTCCGCCGCCGGACTCGGTCCTGGTTGATCCGATCTCAGATGGATGCGCGACCGACGCAGGTCTCTTCGGTCGAGAGTGTTGACCGCACGAGCCTTGAACCTGTCGGTACCGGCCGTGTTGTTGCCGACGGCGCGGAACTCGAACGATCCGCTCGGCCCCTGCGTCGTGCGCCGTCCGCGCTTCAGAACATCGCCGTTCTGTCGAATGACCACCCTCCACGTGTCGCCCACGATGTTCTCGTCGACCTCGAACTCCACCTCCAGGCCGCCGTCCTCGGGGCTGAGCTTCAGCTTCCAGTCGGAGCGGCCACTGCAGGAGCCGGTCCTCTCCACGTCCCGGTCGCCGGCGAACGCCGTCGCCGGCATCGCGAGCAGCGCGACGCCGATCGCTCCGACGCCGAGCAGCTTGGTTGCCTTCCGCATGCTTGCCTCCTCTGTTGGATGGGCACGGGGAACGCTACTTGCCCGGCGGTTAAGGAAAGGCAAACGCGACGGCAAGGAAGGCTCAACCCACGGCAGTTAGACGGAAGGGAGAAACGTGCCCCGGGCAGGCGCGAAGGGAGCAGCGAGCATGCGCTGTCCTACTTGCTCGAGGGCCGGACGGCGCGAGCCCTCCGGACCCGGAGCATGCCTCCCGCGGCAAGACGCGCGTGGGTTTCTGCTCCCTCCGCTGCCACTTTTCGTGTGGCTCCCTCGACCATACACCCGCCGAGCCCTGGGCGCGAACTGCCTAGGGCCCTGCGCCGCAAATGATCCGGACGGGCTAGTCTCGTTCGCCGCCGGTGAATCGGGAGCGGATGATGACCCATCCGAGGACGATGGCGACGGCCGCGATGCCGACCGCGGCCGCGACGGGCGGCTTGGGCGCCGGTACCGTCGCCGCGATCCTGGTCCGCAGGCGCACCGGTCGCCTGAAGTCGCGAACCTGCCAGCCCCGGTCCTCGGCCACCTTTCGGAGCTCTCGGTCCGGATTCACGGCGACCGGATGCCCGACGGCCTCGAGCATCGGCAGGTCGGTGATGGAGTCGGTGTACGCGTACGAGCCTGCGGGATCGATCCCCGCGCGCAGGGCGGCCTCGCGGATGGCCTGCGCCTTGCCCTCCCCGTAGCAGTAGAACTCCAGCTCCCCCGTGTACTTGCCGTCCGGTCCGACCTCGGCTCGGGTGGCGAGCACCCCGCTCACGCCGAAGTGCCGCGCGAGGGGGCGGACGACCTCCTCCGGGGACGACGACACGATGTAGATGCTGCGCCATTCGCTCGGTGCAACTCCATCAGGTCGAGCGCCTCCTGGTACACGAACGGATCGATGACGTCGATGATGACCTGATGGACCAGCTGCTCCACCTCAGCGCGGTCCCACCCCTTGGTCATCGACAACATGCTCTCCTTCAAGCGATCCATCTTCTTCTCGTCCGCGCCGACGAGGAGGTACACGAGCTGCGCGTAGGCGCCGCGAAGCAACGCCGAGCGAGAGACCATCCCGGCCCGATACATCGGACGGGAGAGCGCGAGGGAGCTCGACTTGGAGATGATCGTCTTGTCGAGATCGAAGAACGCCGCTTCCATGGCAGTCCATGGTAAGGCAGCCGGATGACAGCTTCGTCACCTCGACGTCCGTATTCCGCCGGGCTCGGCAGGGCCTCTCCGTCAGAGCAGGAGGAGATGCGGAAGCGCGCCCATGGGGGATGCTCCTGGCCACCGGTACCGCCGAACGCAGCGCGCCGCGCTTCACCAGGAGGTTGTCCGTCCAGAGCGGACGATGCAGGGAAAGGAGAGTACCCACTCCCTTCCACTTTCACTGTACGGCGACACAGGGGGGCTTGCGGCAACCCCCGGGTCGTGGCGCATGATCGCTGGCCGAAGCCAGAACCTATGGAAATGGGAGTCACGAAATGCGTGTGTTGTTGGCGACGACCGGGTCGCGCGGGGACGCGACGAAAGACTGCGAGGGGAGTGGCCAGTGATGGACGCCGACGTGATCATCGTCGGCGCCGGCCCGACCGGCCTGATGCTCGCTTGTGAGCTGCGCCTGGCCGGCGTGCGAGCGCTGGTACTGGAGCGGCAGCCGCAGATCCGAGACATCCCGAAGGCCGGGGGTCTCAGCGGGCAGATCCTGGAGCTGTTGCGCTACCGTGGCGAGCTCGAGCGATTCGAGGCAGCCAGCACCGCTCCCCGGCCGGCATCGGCCGGTTCCCGTGGGGCGGGATGCACGTGGACTTCACCCAGCTCGCAGATCCCCCGATGGAGGCGCTGCCGCTCCCGCAACCGCGACTCGAGCGCGTCCTCGACGAGTTCGCCCGCGAGCTCGGCGCCGAGATCCGCCGCGGCCGGGAGGTGGTCGGGCTGAGCCAGGACGACGCCACGGTGAGCGCGGACGTGCGCGGCCCGGACGGGCCCGACCGGGTGACCGCCCGGTACCTCGTCGGCTGCGACGGCGCGAGCAGCCGGGTGCGCGACCTGGCCGGCATCCCGTTCCCCGGCATCACGTACCCGGAGGTCCAGCGGCTCGCCCTGGTCACCGTGCCCGAGTCGGTGACCGTGCTCGAGAACGGCGACATCGACGTCGCCGGGGTGGGCAGGATCAGCTTCGGGTTCACACGAACCGAACGCGGTGAGTTCGCCCTCGGGTCGACCAACCCCGCGCTCATGGGGCTGTACACCAGCGAGGAGGAGGCCGTCGCCTACGACGACGACGAGCCGATGACCGTGACCGAGCTCCGGGACAGCATCCGTCGCGTGCTCGGCGTGGATCTGCCCTTGGGAGAACCGACCCGGCTGACGCGCTTCACCTTTCACGCTCGGGAGGTCGAGCGATACCGCGACGGGCGGATCCTGATGGCCGGCGATGCCGCCCACCTGTTCCCCTCCCCGGGCGTCGCACTCGGCGCCGGTCTCCTCGACAGCGTCAACCTCGGCTGGAAGCTGGCCGCCGACATCCACGGCTGGGCGCCGGCCGGCCTGCTGGACACGTATCACGACGAACGCCGCCTCGCCGGCGCACGCAACATGCTGCACGCGCAAGCCCAGGTCGCGATCCGGCGCGGCCACGACCCGGCCGCCGTCGCACTCCGGGAGCTCTTCCAGGAACTGCTCGTCGACGAGCAGCCACTGCGCCGCATCGGCGCGTCTCATGGCCGGCTCCGACGTCCGCTACCCGTTCCCCGGCCACGACCACCACGCCTTGATCGGGACCTTCGCACCCGACCTCGCATTGCGCACCGACCGGGGCGCGACGAGCGTCGCGGAGCTCATGCACGCCGCACGGCCCATCCTCCTCGACCTCGCCGACCGCCAGGACCTCCGCGAGATCGCCCGGGACTGGCAGCATCGCGTCGACATCCACACCGCCGAGACCGATCACCGACCAGCCGACGCCCTCCTGATCCGCCCGGACGCCCACATCGCCTGGGCCGCAACCATCGACGAACCCACCGACACCGCCGCGCTCGCGCTGCGAGAAGCGCTCTCCAACTGGTTCGGCACGCCCCTGAAAACGACAGTGCCCATCATCGATCGGCCCTCCTGATCGGCCGGCCGAACATCGCCAGAAGCGCAATCCCGTAGGCTGCAAACATTCGGACCCACAGATCCCGACGATCTTCGCGCCCGGCAGGTGGATTCGGGGCGCCCCCACCCTCGGCCCCCAACCGTCGTGGGCGATCTTCGGTGGCGGTTTCGGTGGCCGGGTCCCTACCGAGTCGCGAATCGCGTCCAGGGTTCCGCAGGTAGGCTGGCGCGCGGAGGCGTCAGGGTTCCTGGTGGGCCCCCCGGTCTTCAAAACCGGTGTGGGGGCGAGAGCTCCCAGGCGGGTTCGATTCCCGTCCGCCTCCGCCATGAACGCTGCCATCAGCGCAAACGTTCGCCGGCTCGCGAGTTCGCGTCGGCGTCCGATATCCCACCGACGGCGACATGGACACACCCTTGGACACTCCCGACCTGATCAGGCCGGCCAACGCTCCACGTGGTCGCCCGGTGGGGGCGAGCCAGCTCCTTCCTAGGGAGTGACCTCCAATACCTGTCCTCCGCCGGGGCAGATGCCGCAGTTCGTCACCAGCATGTCTCCGTTTCCCTCGAGCAGGACGCTCGTCGGGAAGAAGAGGTTGGCGTCCTTGCCCAGCACGACCGTCGTGTCGCCGGACGGCGACACCCGCAGGAGTTCGCCGTACGGCGCATCCGACCGCAGGCTGTTGTGCGCGATCTCCACCACGTAGAGGTTCCCGTCGTCGTCGAAGGCGATGTCAATGATGTTGGTGAATCCGCGGGCATAGACGCGCGGGCGCTGGCCCGGAACGACGCGGAACACCCGGGCGCCACCCTTCGGGAAGGGGAATCCGGTCAGCTCCGACACGTACAGCGCGCCATCGGGACCCCGCACCACGGACGTCGGCACGGCTTGCATCGGGATTTGACCGCCGCGGAAGTCGACCATGCGGTTCGGGAATACCGCGAGCGTCGAGACATGCCCGGAGTTCGTGACCTTCAGCAGATCGTTGGCGGCGGCATCGGTCACGATGCTGTGCCCGTTTTCCGGCAGCAGACCGTAGGGATCGCTCTCGGCGCCCAAGCCGTCGGGATCGTGTTTCGCTTCATAGGCAGCCAGGTCCGCGACGTCCTGCACGCCGCCGCTGCCGTCGATTCGCACCAGGTGCCCGAGCAACTTGGCGCGTGGGCCGAAGGAGGCGCGGACCTCCGGCGGATAGGCCAGTCCGATCGTGCCGTACATCGCGCCGTCGCTCCCGAACCCGACATCGTGCGGGCCGAATGCCGCGAAGCCGTCGGGCGAAGCGAGCGAGGGGAGGTCGACCAACCGGTTCGGCACGCCGTTCGCCAGGTGCGTGATCGCGCCGGTCAACCCGAAACACGTCCTGCCGAGCGCGCCGGGCTCGCACGGACCATGTCCGCCCTTGCCTGCCTCCGCCACGAGGAGCGCACCATGGCTCATCGCGAGACCCCTGGGACTGTTCAGCCCGGACGCCACGACATTCACGGTTGGGGCGCCGCGATCGACCGCGGCGGCCGGCCCCGGAAGGGCCGCGGCGAGCGTCGCGCAGGTCACCGCGATGAAGCAGATTCCACGAAGCCAGGTGCGTCTCGCCACCATGGGAGGACCTCCTTGGATGGGGTTGATCTTCATTACCTATAGGACGATCGAGCTACGGTCAACATCCGAGCGCGATCCAGGTCCTCGGCAAGCCGTCAAAGCGAACGCATCAACCGGAGCCGCGGACCGCGTCAAGGGCCTCCGGAGCCGCCTCGGCCCGCCTGACGCGGTACTACGCGCGTTCGATCCGGCCGTCCTCGTCAACGGCCGCTTACGTACGGACTCCACGATGACGCCGATCCGGGCCAGATCACGCCTGCTTCTGACGTCCTTCCTCTGGTCAGCACGGCTCGTCGCTCTCGCCCGATCCGTCGGCGAAGCGGCGACGAGTGACACGCGTCCTCCCGAGAAGGCTCGTCTCCCTCCTTGGAATCAAGACCTCGCATGGACACGGCCATGGACACAGACTGAGCGACGACCAGCGATAGCGAGCGACACTTGGCGTCTCCTTGCTCACGTCGGCGGCCATGACCGACTACCGGCGACAGCCCCTACGCGCTCTTCAAAACCGGTGTGGGGGCGAGAGCTCCCAGGCGGGTTCGATTCCCGTCCGCCTCCGCTAGTTCTGACCTGCAGAAACGCACGAGCGAAGGGAATACTGTAAGAACCTCGAACGAACAGAGTCTCGTTTTGAGCTGGTCCGAGGGGCGTGCGACACGGATCGCCGCGACGATAGCGGGTCGAGGGTGAACGGCGTTCGGGTGTCCGAGACCAGCCCGTCGCATCCACATATCCTAATGAGTACATGGATAGGCTCGTCGATTACGACGCTGAGCTGCGGCTGCACAACCGAGTCCTCCGTCGCTCGTACGGCATCCGCCCCGAGGACCGCATCCTCGATATTGGCTGTGGGGCAGGTGAGACGACGCGGGATGCGGGCCGTATGGCTGCGGCCGGGAGCGCGCTGGGGGTCGACATCTCCGGCGGAGATGATCGAGCGCGAGCCCGCGCCCTCAGCGAGGCGGAAGGGCTCCGCAACGTCACCTTCGAGGTCGGCGACGCGCAATCCCACAGCTTCCCCTCGGGACATTTCGATGTCGTGATCAGCAGGTTCGGCACGATGTTCTTCGCCGATCCCGTAGCCGCTTTCGCCAGCCTCGCGCGGGCGCTGCGCCCCGACGCACGGTTGGTGATGATCGGTCTGGCAGGCCCACGATCGCAACGAGTGGTCCGTGGCGATCCAGCGCGTCCCTCACGGGCAGCGAGACCGCACCTCGGCATCGGCCCGGAGCACCCGATCCGTTCTCGCTCGCGGAGCAGGTCACGGTGGAGCGCATCCTCGATGAGGCGGGCTTCGACCGGGTGACCTTCGTCGATGTGCACGTGCCGATCTACTACGGAACGGAGGCGCTCGGACGCGGCGCTGGCAGTTCGGCGGCTCGCTTCGCGGCCTCGAACGACGTGTTGAGCCGGAATGGATCCTGCCTCCAAGGAACGCGCCATCGAGCGACTGCGCGAAGCCCTCGCCGCGCGCCACGGGCCGACGGGAGTGTGGTTCGACTCACGCGCATCGGGTCGTCACCGCGCGTCGCGGGGACCTATCGCCCATGACGCCGCACACTTGGTCGAGCGCGATATCGCAATCCCACGGGAAACTCCACCATCCACCATCGATTGGCGACGCTTCGTGGGACCACGCGGTCACCGGACCGGCTCGATCACCCCACTATCTCGAGCTCCGGCGGCAGCGGCTCGGTGCTCGTGAGCACCCATGTCGCGCCAGCGGCTTCCCACGCAGCAGCGTCGTCTCCGGGCGGCACCTCTGACGACGAGATCAGGGCGTCCGCCGCACCCAGCACGCCGCTGCCGAAAGCTTCGGCCGATGTTCGGCGACGCCGACTCCGAGAGGCGCCGGGCCGAAACACGCTGCGTGCAAGGCATTGCCGGGGCCGTATCCTCGAACCCTGCGCCGCTCGTGGGTGGACGTCACTGGTCGGCCACGGCGCGGCGAACCCCTTCGTCCAGCGGGACCACCGCGTCTCCCACCCGTATCGTCCCCGGCTCCAGCACCTCGGCGTACATGCCGAAGTTCAGGTGCTTGCTCCGGACGCCGCGGTAGGCCGCGATCACCTTGAGCGTCGGGTAGTCGACCTCGCCGGTATCCGGATTCATGGTCGTGATCGAACAGCGGGCGTCGTGATCGGCGACACGGATCAGCGCGTCGCCGACCCGCACGTCGAATCCCAGCCATCGGTCCTCCTCGTGCGGGGCACAGCCGTCCAGCTCGAGGAGCATCCTGAACCGGCCCGGATCGACCTCCTCGTCGCGGCCGCTCCGGCGCCCGAGCTCCGCCACCGACGCCAGCGAGACGATCGAGACGGGATACTCGTCGTTGCCGTCGCCGGGACGCTCGCATCTGCACGAGCCGCATGGGCCCGCCGGCGACCTCGGTCAATGCGGCCGACCACGGCCCGGCGACGAGGCGGACGTCGAGGGAGCGACCCCACATATCCATGGCGAACGGCTCTCCCTCGAGCTCGATGTCGTCCTCGAGGACCGAGCCGTCGGGGAACAGGAGTTTGAGCCGGCTCCCGTCGGCGTCGCACTCGGAGTGCACCGTCATCAGGGCACCGTGCCGGCTCGCGTCGATGAGCTCACGTTCCGGCGTCACGAGCAGAAATCGCCGGTTCTCCGCGACGCCGAATCGCTCGAGCCGCACCCGGTCCGGATGGGAGAGCCCGAGCGACTTCACCGGAGCCGTCGACAGCCTTGCCACGCTGATCATGCCGTCAACGCTACCGCACGGAACCCATGCTCCCGCCGTGAGGCCTCCGACGCCGGGGCGAGGCCCGGCTCTCAGGCCGTGCGCGCCCCCGCGGCATTCGGCCGGATCGGCAGCCAGCACTCGACGACCGTTCCCCGGCCCGGGGCGCTGTCCACCCGGCACCATCCGCCGGCAAGCTCGGCGCGCTCGGGCATCGCCGACATGCCGAGGTGTCCGGGGATTGGCCGCTCGGTCGCCGGATCGAACCCGCGGCCGTCGTCCCGCACCAGAAGCATGATCCCCCCATCGCGCTCCGCAACCTCGACGTCGACGCTGCTGGCGTCGGCATGCTTGCGCACGTTGGCCAGCGCTTCCTGTGCGATCCGAAACAAGATCGCCCGGATCTCGCCCGGAGGCTCCGACGTCAGCTGTCCGCGCATCTCGGCGTGCAACCCCGCCTCGCCGCCCACGTGCTTGACGTAGATCTCGAGCGCGGCGAGCAGCCCCTCCCGCTCGAGCGCCGGGGGGCGTAACTCGAAGAGCATGCTGCGGAGCCGTTCGATCGCGGACATCACGGAGCGGTGGATCTCCTCGAGTGATCCCCGAAGCGCCGGATCGTCCGCGGCCTCGGCCAGGCCCTGAATGCGCATGTCCGCGGCGCTCATGACCTGGATCGGGTCGTCGTGGATGTCGGCGGCGATCCTTCGACGCTCGTCCTCCTGCGCGACCTCGAGGCGCGCGGTGAGCACCTGCCGCTGCTCCATCGTCCTGCGCAGGATCTCGAGGCTGCGCTGGAGCTTCTCCTCCGTCAGCTTCAGCTCGGTGATGTCGAGCATCACGCCGCGCCAGAACAGCGGGTTCCCGCCCGCGTCCCGAACCATCAGCGCCTCGTCCCGGAACCACACCATGGCCCCGTCTCGGGCGCGCAGGCGATACTCCGCCAGGAACAGGTCGCCCCCTCCCTCGGCGTTGCTCTCGTCGTTGAGCTTGGTCACGCGGTCGAAGTCGTCGGGATGAAGCAGCTCCAGCCACATCGCCGGCCTGTTGACCCACTCCTCGGGCGTGAAGCCGAGGATCTCCTCGATCTGCGGGCTCGTGTAGAGGTTGGTGCTCTCCTGGTCGGGCGCGTCGATATAGAGGATCGCCGGCACGCCCTCGGCGAGCGTCTTGAACGCCTCCGATCCCTCGAGGCCGCCCCACCACCAATGGACGGCGTCGAGGTCGTCGCCGGCGAGCGGGATCGGGCGCAGGCGTCATCCGCGCGTCGTCGCCATCTCGTCGATCCTCGAGATCACCCCTGCGAGGAGCGCCATCCGCGGAACGATGCTCGTCACATCGATCCATTCGCCGGGCGCGTGGTCGTTTCCTCCCACCGGTCCGAGCCCATCGATCGTGGGGACCCCGGCCGCGGAGGTCGTGTTGGCGTCGGATGCGCCGCCCGTCGCCGCGTCCCGCAGGGGAAACCCGAGATCCCCCGCGACCTCGATCGCGAGACGTGCGAGCCGAGCGGTTCCCTCTCGCTTCTCCATGGGTCGATGCCAGCCATTCTCGTGGAGCTCCACCCGCACATCCTGCACGGCGGCCCGGCCGCAGAGGGAGCGGATCTCCGCCTCGGCGGCGGCGAGATGCTCCTCCGTCGGCGCTCGCAGGTCCACCTCCAGCTCCGCGCGTTCGGGAACGACGTTCGTCCTCGTCCCGCCGCGAGCGACGCCCACGTTGACGGTGACGCCCGGCCAGCGGCCGTTGAGCTCCTGAAGCGCGATGGTCTTGTGGGCGGCCTCGAGCAGCGCGCTGCGACCCCTCTCGGGCTCCACGCCCGCGTGCGCAGCTCGACCGAGGATGCGGATGCGGTAGTCGGTGACGCCCTTGCGAGACGAGACGAAGTCGCCGTTCTCGCGGCCGCCCTCGAGCACGAGCACCGCGTCCGCGTCCCGGGCCTGTTCCTGGATCGTCGTGCGAGAGAAGGGTGAGCCGATCTCCTCATCGGGATTGCAGATGTAGGTGATGCTGCCGAAGTCGGCGAATCCGGCCTCCTGCAACGCCTCGACCGCGAAGAACCCGAGGAGGAGGCCGCCCTTCATGTCCGAGACGCCCGGACCGTAGGCCGTGTCGCCCTCGATACGAAACGGGCGTTCGGAGGCGGTTCCCGGATCGAAGACGGTATCCATGTGACCGATGAGGAGCGTCCTGGATCGGCCCGCACCCTCGACCCGTCCGACGAGAAGGTCCCCGAGCTGCGGCTCCCCCTCCCCTGGGACATGGGCGGTGCGCTCGAGCTTCCAGCCGCCTGCCTCGAAGCGCTCGGCGCACCGATCCGCGATGGCGTTGACGCCGTCGACCGTGTAGGAGCCGCTATCGACGTTCACCATGTCCTGCAACGCTTCCAGGTAGCCGTCGTACCGGCGTTCGGCGAGGCCCCGGAGGCGGGCGGCGTTCATGCGAGGGACGGTAGCATGCTCGGCGGATGGCGAGGCGGCCGGCGCCGGAACGGGGCGAGCTCAACGGATGGTGGCGCGCGGGCGTCGCGTTCGTCGGGCCGTTGGCCCGACTGCTGTTTCGCCTCCGATTCGTGGATGCCGAGCGAATCCCGGTCCAGGGCGCGGCCATCCTCGCCTGCAACCACATCAGCGTGATGGATGGCCCGCTGCTGGCGCTGCCGCCCGCGAAGGAACGCGGCCGGTCGATCCGCTTCCTCGTCGCCGCCGAGATCTTCCGCGCTCCCGTGATCGGAGCAGCCCTGCGCGCCTTCCGTCAGATCCCGATCCGGCGAGGGCAGGCGGATGTGGGGGCGCTCGACGAGGCGATCGAAACGATCCGCTCCGGCGCGCTCGCCGGGATCTTTCCGGAGGGCCGCGTGAATCCCGGCGACCCGTCGAGCATGCAGCGGGTTCGGCGCGGGGCCGCCCGGATGGCCCTCGCGTCCGGCGCTCCGGTCATCCCCGTCGGGATCTGGGGCACCCACATGCGGTGGCCCCGCGGCCGGCTGCGTCTCGCGGCCCCGCTCCGTCCGGTCGTCGCCATCGCGTTCGGGACGCCGATGACGCCGTCCGGCTCGGCGGATCGCCTCGAGGATGTCGACGTGCTCACGGCCGAGATCGCGGACGCCATCCGGGACCAGATGCACCGCGCCCGCGCCGCGGCGGGCGGCTCCGGCCACGGCTCGTCCGAACCGTTCGGGGAGGTCTAGGGGGCGAGGGATGGAAGCATCGAGCGCCGACCCGGAAACGGCGAAAGGGCCGGTCCGAGGACCGGCCCTTCGTGCTCCCGCCTCGGCCCGAGCTACAGGACCGCGGCCGTGCTGATCAGGTTCGAGTCGCGCAGCTTGCGAAGCGCCTCGCGTTCGATCAACCGCACGCGCTCACCGGAGAGGCCGAGCACCTTGCCCGTCTCCCGCAGCGAGAGCGGCTGACCGTTCTCGAGCCCGTAGCGGAGCGCCACGACGTGACGCTCGCGCTCATCGAGGACGCGGTCGACCGCGTCACCGATCTCCTCGCGGAGCAGGGCGTCCTCGACCTCGTTGAAGGCCGCATCGGAGTCGACCTCCTCGATGAGGTCGCCGAGCTCGGTGTCCTCGCCGACGGGCGACTGCAGCGACAGCGGCTCGCGGCGGCCCATCTCCGTCAGGTCGTCGATCTCCTCGACCGTCGTGTCGAGCGCCTTCGCCAGCTCCTCCCGGCTCGGCTCCCTTCCCATCGACTGCGCGAACTGGAACCGCGTGCGGTTGAGCTTGCGGAGCCGGTCGTGGATGTGAACCGGCAGGCGGATGGACCGCGAGCGATCCGCGATCGCCCGCGTGATGCCCTGGCGGATCCACCACGTCGCATAGGTGGAGAACTTGAAGCCTCGGCGCCAGTCGAACAGCTCGACGGCGCGCATCAGGCCGATGTTCCCCTCCTGGATGAGGTCCAGCAACGGAAGTCCCTGGCCCTGGTACTTGCGGGCGACGGACACGACCAGGCGAAGGTTCGCCATGATGAAGCGCTGCCGGGCGGCCTCCGCCTTGCGGACGGCCTTCCGCGCCTTCATGATGCTCGATTCCGCGCGGAGGCGGCCGGAGCGAAGCTTCTCCTCGGCCTCCTTCCCGTGCTCGATGAGCATGGCGAGCTCGACCTCCTCCTCCTTCGTAAGCAGCGGCTCACGTGCCGCCGCCTCGAGGTAGAGACGAAGGTCGTCTGCGTCGTCTGTGCCCAGCGGGCGTGCCGGTTCTGCCACGTTCTCACTCCTCTCCTCGAAGCCTCGCGGCGGTTTCGATTGGTCGCGCGAAACCAGCCTTCAGGTCTTCGGGACCCCAACGTCGGTGCTGCTGATGCCGTCCGAGCGTGCTGACAGTGGCCCAGGCACGAGCCACCGTGTGACCAATGCTACGGACGCAACGCCTGTTTGTAAAGCGCACCTCCTGTTACAAGCTTGTGGAGACGCCTCCTGCCAGCTACGTTGCCCACTGTGCACAACAACGAAACGGGCGGAGATCTTCCCGCGCCGCCCGAAGACGGACATCCCGGTAGGTCCGGTGGCGGACCCGTGCCTGGGGACGCCGGCGGACCACCGCCCGCGGGACCCTCGCGGGGGCGGCCTCCCCCCACGGATCAACGAGGTGGCCCGAGCCCCCCGCTGCCTCCGCCCCCCGGCTCCGGGGGCCACGCCGGTGGGCCCGGGTTGCCGGGTCCGCCGCTCGACGTCGGAGGCATGATCGAGTGGGCGTTTCGTGCCTATCTCCGGAACTGGAGACAGCTGGTCATCCTCGTCGTGGCTGACGCGGGGGGTCGTGGCCCTCCTCTACGTGCTCGCCGCCGGCTCCTCCGACGTGGGGGGGCCGGCGTCGCTTCTTCCCATGGCCGGTCGGCCGGCGGGCGAGGTCACGCCGACCATGCTGCTGCTCCTCGGATTGCTCGCCATCGCCGACTTCGTGTTCGTCCAGCCCACATCCACCGCCGCGATCGTCCGGGCGGGGGTCGGCGCGTATCTGGGAGAGGCGGCGTCGGCGGATCGGTCGATCCGGTTCGGGGTCCGGCGATTCGGCTCCATGCTGCTCGTCACGATCCTCGTCGTGGCGACCCTCGGCGCGCTCGTGATCCCGTTCGCGATCCTGATCGCCATCCTCGCGGCCCAGGGCGATAACGGCGCCGGACTCGTCGCAACCATCTGCCTGGGCATCGGCGCCGTCGTCGTGATCCTGATCGCCGCGATCCGCCTGTCGCTCGTGCCGCAGACGGTCGTCGCCGAGGGGCGGCGGGGTCGCGCGGCCCTGCGACGATCCTGGGGTCTGACGGCGCGACGGTTCTGGAAGGTCCTGGGCGTGACGCTCGTCGGCAGCTTCCTCACCGGGGTCGTGACGTTCGCCATCACGACCGTCTCGTCGAAGATCGCGCCGGGAAGCTCCTTCGCCTCCGCCGTCGTCCGGGCGCTCGGAGCCGTCGCCGCCCTCTCGGTGACCGTGCCCTTCCTCGCGCTGCTGACGTCGTCGCTCTTCTTCTCCGTCAAGGCGAGCAAGGAACCGTTCGACTCGGAGATGAGCCTCGCCGAGCTGCGCCGCCTCGATCGGTAGCGTGGCCGGCGTGGTGCACCTTCGCGAGTCTCCGGCGGCGAACCGGCGGATGCGCGCCGTGGACATCGGCGGTCCCGTGTCCTTCGAGGAGTGGGAGGGCCCGCGCGAGCGAACGTTCGTGCTGCTTCACGGCCTCGGCGGATCCCACCTCAACTGGCGGCTCGTCGCCCCCGATCTCGCCCGGCGGGGCCGCGTGCTCGTCCCCGACCTCGCCGGCTTCGGCCTGACGCCGCGAGCAGGCCGCAGCGCCGCGGTCCATCCCAATCGCCGCCTCCTGTCCCGCTTTCTCGCGGAGCAGGCGAGCGGCGACGTGATCCTGGCGGGCAACTCGATGGGCGGGGCGCTCGCCCTGCTGCAGGCGGCCTACGAGCCCGATTCCGTGGCAGGCGTGGTCCCGACGTCGGCCGTGCTGCCCTGGGCCCGCGGCGGCGTCCCTGCGCCGATCGTCGCCGGTGGGTTCACCCTGTATCGCATCCCGGTGGTAGGCGAGCGCGTCGTGCGGGGGCGATTCGATCATCTGGGCGCCGAGCGAAGCGTGCGGCTGGGCTTCCGGCTCACGACGTACGACGCGTCGGTGATCCCCGAGGAGCTCGTCGAGGAGCACATCGATCTGCTGCGCGCCCGCCGGCACGATCCCGAGGCCCCGGCCGCCTTCCTCGAGGGGGCGCGCTCCATCCTGCGTCTGCTCTCACCTCGAAGCCCGTATCGCGCCGCCCTCGACGCCGTTCGCCGTCCGGTGCTGCTCATCCACGGATCGCGCGACCGGTTCGTTCCCCCGGCCTTCGCTCGGGCCGCCGCCGATCGCCATCCGGATTGGCGCCTGAACGTCCTGCGAGAGGTGGGTCACATCCCACAGATGGAGGCGCCGCATCGCTGGACGGTCGCCGTCCGCCGATGGCTCGATGAGGTCGTCGATCGCTAGGGCTGCCGAGGACCGCATCCGAGCGTCGGCCCGACGGTCACGGGATGGGGGGTTCCGCCGGCGCGAAGCCGAGCGCCGCGCTCGCGATCACGGCGCCGGCGACGATGAGCACGCCTCCGAGCGCGACGGCCGCGCCGACCGCCTCCCCGAGGAAGGCGACGGCGAGCAGGGCCGCGGCCAGCGGCTCCATCGAGGAGATGATGGCCGTGCGCACGGCGCCGAGCCGCTGCAGGCCCGCGAACAAACAGACGAAGGCCGCGGCCGTGGCCACGCTCATGCCGACGATCGGGAGCCAGTCCTCGAGCGTCGAGGGGACGCGGAACGATCCCGTGACGGCGGCGAAGATCGCCAGTCCGACCCCGGCAGCGCCGCTGACCCAGAGCGAGCTGGTGAGGGGCTGCGTGCGCCGAAGGACGCGCTCGGCCCCGAGGATGTAGCCGGTGTAGGTGACCGCCGAGCACAGCGCCAGCACCACGCCGAGCGTCTGGATGGAGAGGTCGCCCCCGCCGACGACGACGAGGGCGGCCCCCACGACGCCCAGCAGAAGCGAGACGACGGTCGAGCGGGTGGGACGGCCTCGGCCGAGGACCCAGGACGCGACCGTCACGAAGATCGGATACGTGTAGAACAGCAGGGTCGCGGGGGCGGCGTTGCCGTGTCGAAGGGCGGCGAAGAAGAACGACGCCTCGACCGCGTACCCGGCGACGCCGGCGAGCGCGGCCCCGATGCGCTCCCCCTCGGCGGCCATCAAGGGCCTGTGGGTCGCGATCAGCACGACCGCGAGGATCAGCGCACACAGCCCGAACCGGAGGGCGAGCAGCCCGGTGACGGGAATCCCCGAGTCGGCGGTGAAACGCCCCAAGATCACGATCACGCCGAACAGCAGCGATGACAGCGCGACCAGCAGGCCACCCGCGATGTCACCGCCCCGCGCGCGGTCGCGGGCCTGCGCCGGGAGCATCACGTGAGTATCGCAGCCGTGACTCGCGGGCTACGCGGCCGGCCCTCCGCCGCCCAGGAACTCCGCGGCCCGTTGGACGAGCATCGGCGCCGCGCTCAGCATCTCGACCTCGTCTGGGAAGACGAGGAGCTCCGCGTTCGGCATGAGCTCGGCGAGGGTCCGGCCGAGCTCCGCGGGATGGATCCGGTCGCCCTCACGACAGATGATCAGCACGGGCGCACGGACGAGACGGAGAGCCTCGCGATCGGACACCGGACGATCGCCGACGATCCCTCTGATGGCGCGCGCGACACCGGCGGGGTTCATGTCCTCCCACAGCGCGAGGTCGACGTCGCGCAGCCAGGGCTGTCTCGCGTAGGCCGCCGCTCGTCCGGGATCCGCCATGATCGCCTCGACGGCCTCCGCCTTGCTCATCGTCTCCAGGGCGTCCGCAGTGGCGAGCAATCCGTCCGGAGCGCTCGAGCGGCGTGTCGAGGCCGGCCGGCAACAGGAAGATCATCCGCTCGAACCTGTGGGGATCGGCCTCGAGCAGATGCATGATGGCGCCCGCGCCGAGCGATGTGCCGACGGCGCAGGTCGCACCGTAGGAGCGGGCGACCAGATCGAGGTCGCTCGCGAAGTCCGCGAAGGCGTACCCGGAGCCGGGACAGTCCGAATGGCCGTGACCCCGGAAGCAGAACCGGACCTTCGTCCCCGCGACGAGCGGCGTGAACGCGGCGAGCTCCCGGCACGAGTTCGTGAGGCCGTGCGCGAGGACCGTGACGGGATCCCCCTCACCGTCGGCCTCGACGTGAAGCCGAACGCCTGCGTTGACGAGCTCGGACAATCCCTCCTCCCACCGTGTCCCGTACGCTTGAGGTCAGACGACGCCCGGGGGGCCGATGACCGAGATCCTGGTTGACCGCAACGACGTCGAGCGCATGCTCTCGAGATTCACCGTTCGCATCCGAGAGGACGGATCCGAGTCCGTCCACGAGGTCACCCTCTCGGCGAGCGACTTCGATCGGCTCGGCAAACCGTACCGCTCCCCCGAGGAGTTCGTCCGCGCGTGCTTCGAGTTCCTGCTCGAGCGAGAGTCGAAGGAGCAGATCCTCGGCTCCTTCGACGTCTCGGCGATCTCGACGTACTTTCCCCAGTTCGAGGACCGGATCTCGAGTCGCGAACCATCCCCGTAGGAGGGAGGAGCGACCGGCCGCCGGTTCATCGCGGAGGGGCCGGGCGCCGTCCGGGAGATCAGGGACCGGGCGACCCGACGTCGCCGGCCACGACCCCCTTCTCGTCCAGATCGTCCTGCGTCTGGAACTGCCCCCGGATGCGGCCCGCCCAGACCGAGATGAGGGCGGTGAGCCCCAGAAATATCGCGCCCGACGCCATCAGGATCACCCGCGTGCGCGTGGCGTCTCCCTCGATCCAGATGAGGGAAAGGATGAGCGCCGGGATGATGAACCCGAGGTTGTATGCGATGTCGAACAACGCGAACGCGCGGCCGCGGAAGTCGTCCGGCATCGCCTGCTGCGTGATGGTGTCGGCGGAGATCTTCCCGAGGAAGAACGAGAAGAACCCGATGAACAGCATCGCAGCGAATCCGACCACGGATACGAGCGACCCGAAGATGAGGGTTCCCGCGCCGAGGAGCGCCATGGAGGCCAGCAGCAGCCGGATCGGCGGCACGCGGTCCTTCCATCGCTGGGCGAGGACCATGCCCAGGCCGCCTCCGAACAGCCCACCCACACCGGAGATCACGAGGGCGAGCGTGTCCGCCTTCCCTCCCTGCACGAGGTTCTTCGCGTAGAGCGCGAACACGAACAGCCCGAACCCCCAAAACTGATACCGGAGCATCTGAAACGAGGAGAGGCCCAGCGCCGCGGGTGGACGAGCGGCGACCTCCTTCAATCCCGCCACGATGTTGCGCAGGACCCTCGAGGCCTCCTGCCCGAACGTGGTGTCGTGCCGCCGTGCCTCGGCCCGCTCCATCTGCTGCGAGACGATCGCCGCCACGAGGATCACCACCGCACCGAGGGCGACCACCAGCCAGGCCGGGAGAACGGCGGCCGCGCCGAGCGCGAAGCCGATCCCGAGGAGCTGGAACAGAGCGCCGCCCGCCTGCGACAGGCCGTTCGCCTGCAGCAGGTCCCGTGCCGGAGAGCACATCGGGGATGGCCGCCGACTTCACGGCGAGGGCGACGCGGACGCACGCCTGGGCCGCAAGCAAGCCGAGGATCAACGCGATGGTGGCCCCGACGTTGCCCTCGGACGTCTCGTTGCCGAGCCGAAGGAGGACGGGCACCGTCACCACCACCACGATGGCCGCGGTGATGATGTTGGCCCACCACACGACGCGGCGACGCTGGAACCGGTCGATGAAGACCCCGATGAACGGCGACAGCAACGTGTACGGCACGTAGAGGGCGAGCACGACCTTGAGCAGATAGTCGGCGGAGGGAACGTTGGAGACGTCGAACCCCTTTTGCCCGCCGAACGCGATCGACTTTCCGATGGCCCCCTGGATGATGCCCTGGCCGGCCTGGGCGAGGTACTGCACGCCCATGAGGACCGCGAAGTTCCGGTTGGAGAACGTCGCGAACATCCTGTTGAAGAAGTCCCCGAACGAGGCCAGCACGCCGATCACCCGTGCCTTCGCCGCCCCGAGGACGCCGCCCGTCGCGATCGCCAATCCGACGGACGCCCAGGCGTGCGCGGGGTCGAAGGGGCCGCGCCAGACGGCGGCCACGACGATCCCGGACAGGATGACCAACGCGATCGACACGCCGGGGATGAGCGAGGCCCTCGAGAGAAACCCGTCGATGTCGAAGAACCGGGCCGCGAGCAGTCCCGGCACCACCAGGATGAGGATGAGCCCGATCAGCACGCGCAGCAGATGCAGCGGATCGTCCAGCACGCCGCCGTGCCGCTCGAAGGCGAGCTGCTCCGCCTCGCCCGCGGCGACGCCGGCCCGCAGGACGACCTCCGGCGGCGTGGTCGTCGTCCCCTCCGCCGACACGAGGCCGACATCGCAGCCGAGCGGCACGATCGCGTCGCCGGCGGGCGACGGCTCCTCGGTCAGACACCCGGAGGGGAAGACCGCCTGCGCGTTCTCTCCCTTGTTGAACTCACGGATCGCGAACACCAGCGGCGGCTGATCGTACCGAGCCAGGATCTTGTCCATGTTCTGGAGATATCCCTCTGAGAGCCCCTTGCCCTTGAACGTCTTGACGTCGGCGGGATCGTCACGCAGCGCGTCGTTGGCAAACTCCGTCGGCTGCCCCGCGAGGAAGTTCTCCAGCGTCCCGAAATACGCCGCCGACCGGATGACGGAGTCGCCCGGGATGCCGGTTCGCGCCACGTTCGTGAACGTCTTTGCCCATCCGTAGCCGGTCTGCTCGTCGCCGAAGTTCTCGAGGAACACGATCGGGGCGTCCGGCTGCCGCTCGATCACGCCGCTGGCCGCGGCGAGGGCGACCCGGGTGTCCTGGTCGATCCACTGCGCCTCCTGGTTCACCCATGGCTGCCGTCCGTCGCCCGTCTGCGGCCAGGCGCCGGCGAAGAAGACATACAGGAGCGCGAGGACCACGACGCCGGCGCCGGCGAATCCCGCCAGGCGAGCTGCGCCCCCCCGACCGACGAGCCACCTCACGGCCAGCGTGGCACCGAGCCCCGCGAGGATCATGATCGCCGACGTGGAGTTCATGAACCGGTAGTACGGGAGCGCCGTTGCGGTCAGGGCCCCTGCGACGCCGATGTAGGGGAACAGGTACCAGATCGACGTCACGCTGTACGTGTCCGCGGGCTCCCGCCGCCTGCGCGCCGCCCAGATCGTGAGCGCGATGGCCAAGGCCGCGAGCGAGAACGTGATCAGCGGCTTCATGCTGAGCACCCAATCGAGCAGGCGATCGTTGAAGAAGCCGCGATCGTAGGGCGGCGGCAGCGCGGCATCGGCCAGCGGCGCCGAGTTGCCCCACAGCGGCGCGAACCACAACGCCAAGCCGAAGATCATGCCGAACCCGACCGACATCAGCGCCGGGCCGTGGCGCTTCAACGCGTCGGCGAGATGGAACCTCGCGGTGAGGACGCGGAAGCCGAACACGCCCAGCAGCGAGAGCCCCACGAGCACCGCGGATGTCGGATGGGTGAAGGCTGCGAGGACCCCGAAGAGGAAGCACGCCGTCCGGGCGCCCCACGAGGTCTGCGCCGCCGGCACGAACGCCAGCAGCATGGCGACGACGTAGAGCATGGTGATGTTGTCGAGGTAGCCGACGTAGGGCGTCGTGAGGAACAATCCAGCCGCCGCGAGGAGCGTGAGCAGCAGGAGGAGCGGATCCTTTCGGCTGCGATAGCCGAAGGCTCCCATCGCGAGGCCGGCGAGGATCGGGATCCCGATCATCATCAGCCCGCTGAACTGGAAGGTCCCGACGCCGGCGACCCCGTTCAGGATCGCGGCGAACAGCGGAACGCTGACGCGGTAGCCGCCGGAGAAGACACTGAAGGGACCCCAGTCCTGCGTGATCAACCCGGGCGAGTCGTGGATGATCACGTTGGCGCGCCACGTGTACCAGGCCGGGTCGCGCGTGGGCGCCGTCACCGTCGGATCGGTGAGGAATCCCCAGGCGAGCGCCGTCGCCAGGGCGGCGACGACGGCGAGGAACACCCACGGTCTGCCCCAGATGCTGCCGTCTCGGGCCTCGTCCGCGGCATCGATGCGGCCCTCGGCGGGTGCCTCCTTGGTCAGCGCCATCAACACGTTCCTTTCCGCTCAACCCTCCGGCTACAACCGGGTGCGGCGGCACGTTCGGGCACGCCGATACCAGGAGGAGCCCACGAATGCTATCCCTCGGAGGCGCCCGGAAGACAGGGGAGCGCCGACAGGATAGACGAAGGAAACGCCGCGTCGAAGACCTTCGCGTTCGGGTCGGGCGCCGGTTCGAGGTTCGGCTTGACCGTGTCCTGCTGCGT
This sequence comes from uncultured Actinomycetes bacterium, assembly GCA_963728285.1. Taxonomy (GTDB): domain Bacteria; phylum Actinomycetota; class UBA4738; order UBA4738; family HRBIN12; genus CAVSJR01. Next base: position 358,838 of record CAVSJR010000001.1, read on the forward strand.
CAGGCCCGAGATGTGTTGCGCGATCTCCGCGTCCGAGGTCCCGTTGTCCTCGACCTCGGCCTCGTCCAGCCATACCTCGGTCGGGCGGAGCTTGAGGATGAGCGGCACGTCGTCGCCGTCGTCGTCGAACGTCGCCTCGATGTCGGCGGTGAGCTCGTCGATCCCGATCCGAAACGCGCCGGTGACATCCGGATCCGGCATCATGCCGTGGTCCGCGGTGAGGACCATCGCCCAGTCGCCCTTCCCGACCTGCTTGTTCAGGAAGCCGACCAGGTCCCGCAGGTCCCGGTCCTGCCATTCGAGCGCGTCGGACATCTCCACGCCGTCGGCGCTGTACGCGTGGCCGAGGGTGTCGATCGCCTTGTAGTTGAGATTCAGCAGATCGGTCACGTCATCATCGCCGATCCGCTCGTTGCGGACCAGCGCCTTGACGAGCTCGGTCTGGTACGGGGTGCGTGCCGGTGTGTCGAACCCGCCGCTCAACTGCGCGATCGAGTTCTCGCGCCACTTGCCGTCGATCCTCCCGTCCTCGCGGTCAAGGACGGCCGTCCACTTCGACAGATCTCCGATCTCGTTCGACGTAGTCCGGAAGGTCGTAGAACGGTGCCATGTCGGGCGAGAGGCTCCAGCTGACGCCCTCCGCTCCGGCCGTCGGGGCATCGGTCTTCTCGCGCGTGATGGCGATGTCCTTGTCGCCGCCGCCCCACATCGATCCGTGGCTCTCCATCATGATGTGGGCGGACAGCGTCGCAACCATGGCGACGATCGGCTCGTTGCCCATCGCCGGGTCGTACTGGTCGGCGAGCGTCGCGCCCAGGAGGAAGCCCGGGCCGTTCTCGTTCGGCTTCTGCATCTTGCCGTTGATGTAGATGTACTCGTCGGCGAAGCCATTGTGATCCGGGTAGGCGCCGGTGCCGATCGTCGCGTGGCCGACCGGCGTGTTCGACGGCGATGCCCCGACGGACGCGTGGGGGAACCATGCGCCCTTCGTCTCGAAGCGACGAGAGGTAGGGGTAGGACTTGGGCCAGCGGTCCAGCAGGTTCATGCCCGCCGAATCCCAGACCATCGTGACGAGGAGCTTCGGAGCCGGCTTAGAGGAGTTCGACGAGCGCCTCCGTCAGCGCTCGGCCGTCCGGAGCGCGGAATGCCGTCGAAGTCCAGGAGTGCCGCCTCGGTCGGAGCGATGTCGGCGAGCGTCGCCGGCTTCGGATACGTGCCCGGGCTTGAACCAGCCCGGGCCGTAGAACAGCAGCGGCACCTCCTGGTCGTAGTCCCACGGGTCCCGAGTGCGTCAGACCGCCGTCGACGAAGTTCGGCTCCGAGGCGATGTACTGGACCTGGCCGCTTCGTCCGGGGAAATACCCGCTCGCCACGCGAAGCAGGAGCTCATGCTTCACCGAACCACAGACGCGCCGCGCGATCGCGTCGGTCCGACGCCGGCGCCGACTCCGCGGCCGCCGTGCCGATCGCGGCCGCGCCCGACGAGGAGCACGAGCCCCGCGGCGAGCGCGGCCACGGAGGCGCGGAGGTGGCGGCATCGACGCGCGCGCCCTCACGTGCGGGCCTCGGGGAGGCACGGGAGGTGCGGAGAGCGACTCAGAGGGGAATGCCGCGGCGATGACGCGATCGTTCCGCTCGCTCGCGGGAACGGTCGACGGATCCTGTGCGGCCTCCTCCTTGGTGTAGTCGTTGATGTAGCGAGCGACGTCGTCCAACGTGTACCCACCGTCCTTCATCTCGTCGAGGTTCATGTAGACCTGGCTCGTGCGGACCCTCAGCACCGCGGGCGCGTCGTCGCCGTCGTCGAATCGGGCGTTCAGGTCGGCCTCGAGGCCCTGAGGAGGTATGGGGAAGGCCCCCGTCTCCGAGTAGTCGAGCTGCGCCCCATGGTCCGCCGTCAGCACGAGCACCCAGTTCCGCTTGCCGACGTTCTCATTCAGGATGTCGATCAGCTCCTGCATGCCCTCGATCCTGCCAACGGATCGCGTCGCTCATCTCCGGACTGCTCCCGCTCCACACGTGGCTGACGTGGTCGATGATCTTGTAGTTCACGAAGAACAGGTCGGGGACCTCGTCGCGCCCGAACGTCCTCCTCCTCGAAGACTCGACGGATCACCGCCGTCTGGTACGGAACGCGCGCCGGCGTATCGAACCCGCCGCCGAGCTGCTCGATGTCGTTCTCCCGCCACCTGCCGTCCAGCTTGCCGTCCTCGCGATCCAGCGCCTCGTGTACTTCGAGACGAGCGGCACGTCGTTGGAGTACGGGGGCAGCGTGTAGAACGGCTGGTTCTTCCCCTGGAGGTTCCACTCGGTCCCCTCGGCTCCCTCGTCGTCGGTGTTGATCCGAAGGATCGCGATGTCCTTGTCGCCGCCGCCCCACATCGAGCCGTGACTGCCCATGTTCAGGTGCCAGGTCACCGTCCCGAGGATCCCCACGAGGGGCTCGTTCGCGTTCGCCCGGTCGTAGAGGTCGGCGAGCGTCGGCTGCATCATCAGTCCCGGCCCGAGCTGACCGCTGCGGATGAGCCCGTCCCCGAGGCGAAAGTCGCGAGTCGACCTGTCCCGTGTGCATCGGGAAGTCGCCGGTTCCCATCGTCGCGTGCGTCGCCGGGGTGATCGAGGGCGAGGATCCGACCTCGGCGTTCTCAGTACCACACGCCTTTGGGGATCAGCGACTTCAACACCGGCCAGTCGTCGGGGCCATCGGTCGAGGACGTCGCGGCCGCCGGCGTCCCAGACGAGCGTCACGATCACCTTCGGAGGCGTCGCGTTCGACCCCGACGACCTTGGAAGCGGATGCCCGTCGAGCGGGTGGAAGGGGAAGTCCAGGAGCTCGCCTCCGTCGGCGCGATGTCCGCGACGGTCGCTCGATCGCGGACGGCCCCGACGGCGGGAACGTGACCCGGGACCGTAGAAGAGCAGCGGGACCTCCTGCAGATAGTCCCACGGGCCCGAGTGCGGGAAGCTGGCGCCGAGGAAGTTCGGCTCGTCGGGGACGACGATGATGTCGCCCGAACGCCCGGGATAGGTTCCCCGCCAGATCCGGACGAGCTCGTCGTGCGGAAGCGAGCAGGCGACCTGCTCCAACGACGTCGCGGCGGTGGCCGTTCGCGTGGGCCACATCAGCGCCGCCGCCGTCGCCCAGACGACCGCGACAAGGACGACGACTCGACCGCCCGATCGCATCGCCGGGAGCGTCACGAGGCTCCCCCGGGACATGGGTGCGCCGCGAGCATCGCCGAGGGGAACACCGCCTGGAAGACGCGGTCGTTCGCGTGCCCGGGCTCGATCGGCACGCCGGGCTTCTGCGTCTGCGCCTGCGTGAGGCCCGCGACGAACCGCGACACCTCCGACAGGTCGTAGCCGTTGCGCGCGAGCTCCGCCGTGTCCAGCCAGACCTCGGTCGGACGCACCCACTCGACGAGCGGCGACTCGTCCCCATCGCCGAACCGCTTCTCGATGGCGGCCTCCACCTGGTCGATGCCGATCTGGAACGCCCCGCTGACCGCGGGATCGTACTGGTGTCCGTGATCGGCGATCAGGACCATGGCCCACCGCCCTTCGCCCACCTGCTCATCGAGGAAGGCAACGAGCGAGCGGAGGTCGGGATCCTGGGCGTCGAGGGCATCCTTCATCTCCGAGCTGTTGACGCTGAAGATGTGGCCGATCGTATCGATCGCCTTGTAGTTCAGATACAGCAGATCCGGAACGTCCTGTCCCGGCCGAAGCCCTCCGCGCGAACGATCTCCTCGATCAGGCGCGTCTGATAGGGCGTGCGCGCCGGCGTGTCGAAGCCGTTGGCGAGCTGCGAGATGGAGTTCTGCCGCCACTTCCCGTCCAGCTGGCCGTCGGCTCGGTCCAGCGCCGCGATGTCCTGCTTGAACCCCGGGATGTCGTTGACGTAGCTCGGAAGCCGGTAGAAGGGTGCCATCGCCGACGTGAGGTTCCACGACAGTCCCTCGGTTCCGCCCTTCACGGAGCCTTCGAGCTGCCGGGTGACGGCGATGTCCCTGTCGCCTCCGCCCCACATCGAGCCGTGGCTCATCATGCCGACGTGAGGATCGAGCGTCGCGACGGTCCCGACGACCGGCCGGTTGTCGTGCGCGCGATCGTAGAGATCGGCGAACGTCGGCATCAGCAGGGCGCCGGGCCCACGGTCGTACGGCTTCTCGAGGGTCGGGCCGAAGCTGACGTACTCGTCCACCACGCCCGTTCGATCCGGATACGCGCCGGTGCCGATGATCGCATGGCTCGGCGGCGTGTTCGACGGCGACGCTCCCACCGTCGCGTTCTCGAACCACGCTCCCTTGTGGATGAGCGATCTCAGGTAGGGCCAGTCTCGCGGCCACGTGTCCAGCACCTCGCGACCGGCGGCGTCCCACACCAGCGTGACGAACAGGCGAGGCAGCACCGCGTCCGACCCGGGCCGGAGCGCGTCGGTCAGGACGCGTCCGTCCGGTGCATCGAACTCGTAGCGCAGAAGGGCGCCGGTCGTCGGCGCGACGTCGGCGAGGGTCACCGGCTCGTCGTAGCTTCCGGGTCGGATGAAGCCCGGGCCGTACCAGAGCATCGGGCACGCGTTGGAGGTAGTCCCACGGTCCTGCGTGGCTCAAGCCTCCGCTGACGAAGTTGGGCTCCCTGGGGACGCAGTTGGATGTCGCCGCCCCGATCGGGCCGCACCCCGTGGGCGATCCGCTGCAGGATCGTCGGGCCGAGCGAGCAGACCGAGGACTCAAGCCCGCTCGTGTCCCCCACGATCGCCGGGTCCTGCGCCGACGGCGTTCCCGCGGAGGCCGACCGGCCCGCCCCGGCGAGCAGCCCGAACGCCATGAGCGACGCGGCCGCGCGGAGCCGCCCTCACCCGCGTGCTTCTGGCAAACACGGCAGGTCGGCCATCATGTCGGACGGGAACACCGCATCGAAGACCTTCGTGGCCCGTTCGACTCGCCGGGACGGTCACGCCGAGCCCCTTGGCCTGCTCCTGCGTCATGGAGAGCACCCACTCGGAGACATCGGCGAGCGTGAAGCCGTTCTGCTTCAGCTCGTCGGTGTTGATGAAGATGCCGGTCGGCTGCACGAGCTCGACGATGTAGGTGTCATCGCCGTCGTCATCGAAGGTCGTGTTGATGCCCGCGGCGATCGGCGACGTCGAGATCTGGAAGGCCCCGCTGATGCTCGGCTTCGGGATGGCCCCGTGATCCGCCGTGAGGAGCATGGCCCACTCCCCCTTGCCGACGCGCTGGTTCAGGAACTCGACGAACGCCTCCAGGGCGGCGTCCTCCGCCTGGACGGCGTCCTTCATCTCGCCGGAGTTCATGGTCCACACGTGGCTGATGTAGTCGATGATCTTGTGGTTGATGAACAACAGGTCAGGAACCTCGTCGTCCCCGAAGCCCTCCCGAGTGACCATCTCCTCCGTGACCTTCTCCTGGAAGGGAGCCCGAGCCGGCGTGTCGAACCCGTTCAGGAGCGGCGCCATGTCGTTGGTCCTCCACTTGCCGTCCAGCTTTCCGTCCTTGCGATCCACGGCGTCCACCTCCTCCTGAAACCCCGGAACCTGGTTCACGTAGGCGGGAAACGCGAAGTAGGACTGCAGCGACGGCGGCAGGTTCCACTTGAAGGTCTCGTCGGTGAGCGTGTCGCCTCCGACCGCCTGTCTGAAGATCGCGAAGTCCCGGTCGCCGCCCCCCCACATCGAGCCGTGCCCGAGCATGCCGGCATGGATGGAGACGGTGGACATGAGGCCGACGAGCGGCTGATTGGCATGCGCCCGGTCGTACAGATCCGCGAAGGTGGGCTGGTCGATGTAGGCGGGGCCGCGCGCCCACGGCGTCGTGATGTCCGGCCCGATGCGCAGCCGATGCCCGACGAGCCCGCTGTTGCGAGGAAAGTCGCCGGTGCCGATCGTCGTGTGGATCTGCGCCGTGCTCGTCGGCGAGGATCCGACCGTCGCGTTCTCGAACCACACGCCGTCGTCGATCAGGGACCGAAGGAACGGCCAGTCGTGCGGATGCGCCTCGAGCACGTTCATCCCGCCCGCATCCCACACGAGGGTGACGAGGAGCTTCGGCGGCGGGGCGTCGCCCTTGGACACGGCCTCGCGCATCACCTGTCCGTCGAGCGACGGGAACGGATAGTCGAGCAGCGCTCCCTGCGTCGGCGCGATGCCCGCGCTGGTGACCGGACGCTTCACCGCGCCGACGGCCGGCACCTGCCCGGGCCCGTACCAGAACATCGGGACGTGCTGGACGTAGTCCCACGGCCCCACGTGCGGAAGCCCGGAGCCGACGTAGTTCGGCTCGTGCGCGATCATCTGGATCTCGGGTCCTCGGTCGGCGCGCCACCCGCGCCAGGTGCGCAGCAGAAACTGATGCGGAAGCTCGCATGCCGTTTCCGCCAGCCTCCGCTCGACCGCACGCTGATTGGAGGCGCCGAGCGCGCTCGTCGGCGGGAGGAGGGAGGCGAGCCCTCCGACGAGGAGCGCAGCCACCAGGAAAGAGCGCATGCCGACGGAGAGCCTGCGGGAGGTCACGGTGGAGGAGGAAACACCACGGCGCTCGAAACGGCAACCCACCGCGCGAGTCCCACCAGATTCTCCACAACTCCGGTCCGACGACGGATGCCGTCGCGGCACCGACCGGCGGTAGCCTTGAAACGATGCTCCTGCGCTCCCGGCAGCTGTCGCTGCTCATCGTCCTCGGCATCGTCACGCTCCCCGCGGTCGGCCTGCGCGCGCTCTGTGTCGGCGACATCTGCGGGACGGAGCCGGAGCGAGCGACGAGCGTCCCCTTCTGTTCGCTGCCCGCCGCGCTGAGGGCCGACATCTCGGCGGGCACCTACGACGGGAGGTCGCCCGATGTCCTCGCGGTGCCGGAGGAGCCGATCGTCCGGGGCGGGATCGACGGGGAGCGCGGGGTCGCGGCCGCATGGCCGTCGGTGGAGGGAACCCCGAGCATGTCCGTTCCGCTCCTCTTCTCCGGCGAGGGCGTGCGGGCGTCGGCCGACGTCCCCGACGGAACCACGCTCGCGTCGGTGGCCCCCACCCTGGCGGCGCTCATCGGGCTGCGGTGGCGAAACCCGGGCGTGCACCCGGGAACGGCGCTGGAGGGGATCGGCGCCGCTCAGCCTCCCCGGCTCGCCCTCGAGGTCGCATGGAAGGGGATCGGCGCCGAGGACCTGGCCGCGCATCGCGGCGACTGGCCGTTCCTGCGCTCGCTCTTCGCCACCGGCGCCGGGACCACCGACGCGAGCGCCGGCTCGCTGCCCCTCGATCCGGCGGCCACGCTGACCTCGATCGGGACCGGAGGCCTGCCGAGCGATCACGGCATCACGGGGCTGTACCTGCGCAACGACGCGACCGGGGGGATCGCGCGCGCGTGGGGAGATGGCTCCCCCCTCTCCGTCATCTCCGCGCTCGGCGACGATCTCGATGAGGCGCGCGGCGGGCGCCCGCTGATCGGCGTGGTCGGGACGGACCCCTCGGACAGAGGCATCATCGGCGGCGGCTGGTACGAGGGTCGCGACGACGACGCGACGGCCTTCGTGGAGCCCGGCGCGCAGGTCGACTCGGTGGAGGGGCTGCTCGCCGACGGGTTCGGCGCCGACGACGAAACCGACCTTCTCGCGGTTGTCATGCGAGACTCGATCTCACGCATGGACGAGGACCTGCGAGCGGATCGTGCGCGCGGCAGAACGCGCAACCCGAGGCGACGTCGCGATCGTGGTCGCCGGCACGGGATCGACGGCGAACGGCGCTCGTGACGCCGTGCCGCTGACGCGCGTGGTCGGCCCGGTCGAGTCGGCGATCCCCGGTGACGCGTCGGCCCTCGAGGCCGTGGTCGCCGGCGGCGTGTTCCTCGACCAGGACGCGCTGGCCCAGGCCAACCTCACGTCGAACGCGGCGGTCACGGCGCTGCGGGGAGAGACGGCTCCGGACGGCCGGCCGCTGATGGCCGACGCGTTTCCCTCCTTCGCGATCTCCTTCGGGAAATATTGCGGGCGGGTGGCCACGGTAACCATGGCCGACGTCCTCGCCCCGTCACCCCCGCGCCGTTCGCGTGCCGCCTCGTCCCGCTTCACCTGGCTCGTCATCGGCGGACTCCTGCTGTTCGCGCTCGTGCTGCGCGCATCGGCTCCCGGACGCTTCGCCTGGCTTCAGGCCGCCCTCATCGTGTTCGGGAGCCTGGTCATCCAAGCGACGCCGTTCGTGCTGATCGGCGCCCTGGCGGCCGCGACCATCGAGGTGTTCGTCCCCCCCTCGACGTTCGAGCGCCTCGCTGAGGTTCCGCGGTCGCTCCAGCTGCCGGCCGCGGCCCTCGCCGGCATCGCCCTTCCGATCTGCGAATGCGGATCGGTCCCGATCGCCCGGCGCATGATCCGCAGAGGGCTGATGCCCGGAGCCGCGATCACGTTCATGCTGGCCGCCCCCGTCGTGAACCCCGTCGTGATCGCCTCGACGTTCGTCGCGTACCGAGGGCGGGGACCGCTGTGGACCATGGTGATCGGACGCTTCACGCTCGGCATCCTCGTGGCGATGGCCGTGGGGTGGGTGATCGGGAGGGCCTCCAAGGCGGATGTCCTTCGCGCCGACGCGAACGAGGCCGAACACGCCCACGCGGATGCGATCGAGCTCGGCCGTCCGGAGCCTCGGTGGCGTACCTTCTTCGTCCACCTCGGGAACGACTTCCTGTTCATGGGACGATTTCTGCTCCTGGGCGCGACGCTCGCCGCCCTCGTGCAGACGTTCCTTCCGCAGAACGTCATCGCGGGTGTGGCGGCGGTACCCGTCGTGAGCATCCTTGCCATGATGGGACTCGCGATCGTCCTGTCGCTGTGCTCGGAGTCCGACGCGTTCATCGCGGCATCGTTCGTCCAGTTCGGCGTCGCGCCGCAGCTCGCCTTCCTGGTCTTCGGCCCGATGGTCGACTTCAAGCTCGGGGCGCTGTACGCGGGCACGTTCCGCAGAACGGTCGTGCGCACGATCGTCGTGACCGCCTTTGCGGCGACGCTTTCGGGCGCGCTGTGGGTGTCGGTGATCTTCGGATGAGCCGGACCGTCAGCATCCCGGCATCTCGCTCGTCGAAGGCGGGCTCCAGGATTCGCTCGCTCCGCGGAGGGTGGAGTCCCGCTCGACTCGCCGGCGGGCTCGTCCTCACGGCGTGGGCGGCCATGTTCTGGTGGCTGCTGGCCACCGGCCGCGTGAACCTCTACCTGTCGACGAACACGTCGTGGGTCGTCCCCGTGGGAGCGGTGCTGCTCACGGCGGCGGCGATCGGCAGGCTCGCGTCCGCCCGTGGCTCGGAGTCCGAGCCCATCGGTCGTCGCGAGGAGATCGTCCTGGCGCTCATGGTCGTCCCGGTGATCCTCGTGATGGTGTTGCCCCCCGCCACGCTCGGCTCCTTCTCGGCCTCGAAGAAGACGACCTACTCACCGGGCGTCACGCTGTCCTCGTCGTTCTACGACGACATCACGTCGACGAGCGAGATCACCCTGCTGAGCGTCGCCGCCGGGCAGACGTCGAATCAGGGCTCGCAGGCCCTCGCCAAACGTGCCGGCGCGGACGTCGACTTCATCGGGGTCGCCTCCCGGGACCCGAGTACGCCCGCCGACGAGTTCCTCCTGACGCGGTACGTGATCACCTGCTGCGTCGCCGACGCAACGATCGTGCAGGTTCGCGTCGTCAACGTGTCGCCCGGCGCGATCCAGCCGAACGACTGGGTCGAGGTCAGGGGCCAGCTCTACCCGCTCGGCCGGACGATGCTGGTGAACGCGGACTCGGTCGCGGTCGTTCCGCGGCCGGCGAAGCCCTACCTCACGCCGTAGCGTTCATCCGCAGGCCCGGCAGGTGCCGATGAGGTCCAGGCGGTGGCTCACGGCGGCGAATCCCGTGTCCGAGGCCACCTCGTCGAGCGCCCGCTCCATGCTGCGCTCCAGCCGGGTGGGGATGGTGACGTCCCGCACCGCGCCGCAGTTCGAGCAGACGAGATGGTGGTGGTGTTCGGTGAGGTCCTCCGCCAGCTCGTATCGCGAGAACTCCTCCCCCGTCACGACGCGGCGCACGACGTGGGCCTGCTCGAGGACGGCGAGGTTTCGGTATGCGGAGCTCTGAGCCAGGCTCGTGCCGGCGTCGAGGATCTCGGGGATCGGCAGCGGTTGCCTCGCTCGCTCGAGGATCTCCACCAGGGCACGGCGCCTCGTCGTATACCGCTGGCCGACGTTGCGAAGCTTCGCGCCGACGACGATGTGCAGATCCGCGGTCGCCATTCGCCGAGTCTATCAGCGGGAGTGAGAATCCCCGAGAACGGAGCCGCCGGTCGACGCCGGAGCGGCCGCAGCGTCCGTCTCCCTGTGCAGGGCGACCGACCGCAGCGCACGATCCGGTGAGCGGCGGGCGGCCACCAGGGAGATCGCGGCGAAGATCACGGCGGCGACGAGCACGATCGTGCCCCCCGGCGCGAGTCCGACGATCCTGCTGAGGGCGAGCCCCGCCACGACCGCCCCGACGCCGATCGCCGCGGACCACCTGAGCGTCCCCGCGAACGAGCGTGCGATCAACTGGGCTGCGCCCACCGGCAGCACCATGAGCGCGGCGATCAAGAGGATGCCGACCACGCGCATGGCCGCGACGATGACGATCGCCGTCAGGATCGCCAGGACGCTGTTCAGCAGATCCACCGGCAGCCCCGCCACGCGCGCCCATTCCTCGTCGCTCACGACCGCGAACATCGCGCGTCGCAGGACGGCCATCGTCCCGACGACCACGGCGCCGAGCACGAGGATCGTGACGACCTCGTCGGGCGTGACGAGCAGAACTTGGCCGAAGAGATAGGAGAAGAGGTTGGCGTTGAGCGATCCGGCCAGCCCGATCAGGACGACGCCGAGCGCGATCCCGCTGTAGAAGAACAATGCGAGGGCCAGGTCGCCCGACGCCCTGCCCCGGGCGCGAAGACGATCGACCGCGATCGCTCCCACGACCGCGACGGCGAGCGCCGACCACACCGGCCAGATACCGATGAGGATGCCACCGGCCACACCCGAGAAGGCGAGATGCCCGATGCCGTCCCCGATCAGGGACATCCGCTTTTGCACGAGATACGTTCCGATCAACGGCGCGAAGATCCCCACCGCGATCCCGGCCAGGAGCGCCCGCTGCATGAACGCCGTGTCGAAGGGATAGGGCGCCCAGGACATCAGCGAAGCCCCTCGAGCCACAGCGGGAGGTCTTCCCGGTGCACGCCGAGGCTGACGCCTCCGGCGATCAGCTCGTCCGGCGACCCATCGAACTGAACGCTCTGCTTGAGCACGATGACGCGGTCGACGTCGTGGGCGACGGCGGTGAGCTCGTGGGAGACGAGCAGGACGGCCGAGCCGTGCTCCTGCACCAGATGGACGAGCGAGTCGCGGAACCGATGCTGGGACTCCGCGTCGACGCCGGCGATGGGCTCATCGAGGACGAGCAGCTCCGGCTCGCCCGCGAGCGCGCGCGCGATGAACGTGCGCTGCTGCTGCCCGCCCGAGAGCTCGTTGACGGGCGTGTGCCGCAGCCCGGCGAGCGCGACGGAATCGATCGCATGCGCCACCGCTCGCCGGTCGTCGGATCGAGGGCGCCGCCACCAGCCACGCGCCGTCATGCGCCCGGCGGACACCACCTCGTCGACCGTCGCGGGAACCTCCGAGACCAGCGCGGGCCGCTGGGGGACGTAGCCGAGCCTCCAGCGATCGTGGAACCGCTGCGGGGGGACGCCGAAGATCTCGACCCGGCCCTCCGTCGGCTCCAGGAGTCCGAGGATGAGCTTGAGAAGCGTGGACTTTCCCGATCCATTCGGGCCGACGAGCGCCACGAACTCACCCGGCCGCACGTCGAGGCTGACGTCGTCCAGGATCAGGCCGTGCCCGTACGCGAAGGAGACATGCTCTGCGGCGAGGACGGGCGCAGTGCGGTCGGAACGAGTCGCCTGGGAATGGGAATCGATACCGCTATCGTAGGCCATGCTCGCCCCGGCTGCCGGCGCGACCCTCGGCGTCCTCCGTCACGCGCAGTCCAGTCCCCGTCGCAGCGCGGCGAGGTTCGACCGCATCACCGAGAGGTAGTCCTCGCCCGCCTGCACCTGCTGCTGCGTCAAGCCCTCCAGCGGATTCAACACCGCGGTGGTCACGCCCGCCTCCTGGGCGAGCGTCTGGGCGACCTTCGGCGAGACGAGCGTCTCGGTGAAGATCGTCGTCGTCCCCGTCCGCTGCACGTCCGCGGCCAGCTGCGCGAGGCGCTCGGGATCGGGTTCGGCCTCGGGCGAGAGTCCCGTGATCGGCTCCTGCGTCAGCCCGTACCGGTCGGCGAGGTAGCCGAACGCGGCGTGGGATGTGACGAGGACGCGACGCCGGCACGACGACAGCCCGGACCGGTACTCCTCGTCGAGCTCGGCGAGATCCGCATCGAAGGCGTCGGCGCGCGTGCGAAACCCGGCCGCGTGCGCGGGATCGAGCCGGCCGAGCGTCTCCGCGATGCGATCGACGATCCGGCGCATGAGGATCGGGTCGAGCCACACGTGCGGGTCGACGACGTCTCCCGCCGACGGCTCCCCCGGCTCCGAGGTGGTTCGCGCGTCCCCAATCCCCTGGAGCAGATCCACGTGCTCGCCCTCGGCCACGACGTCCACGGCGTCCTGCACGGCGGGCTGAAATCCCTCGCCGAGGTAGAGGACGAGGTCCGCGTCCGCGATCTCGGCGACCTGCTCGGGGTCCAACTCGAGGTCGTGCGGCTCGACCCCCGGCGGCGTCAGGTTCGTGACCGCAACCACCGGGCCGCCGACCCTCGCCGCGGCCTCGGAGAGCGGATAGAAGCTCGCGACGATGGAGAGACCGTCGCCGGGCGAGCCCGAGTCCCGCATCGGCGCCGCACGATGCGGCGAGGACGAGGACCAGCGCCGCCGCGGCGAACCGAGTGCGGCGGGGACCCGGGCGGTCACCCCGCGCGCCGCGCGCGAGCGCGCCGATGAAGCCGGGCGTCGCGAGCCCGAACCAGGAGTCGAACGAGAATAAGAATGATTCCCATATGGAAGATGCCACGCTACACGCGCCCGCCGGCGGGCGTCAAGGCGAGCGACCTCGCCCTCTTCGGGTACGGTTCCGGGATGACGGTGCGCATCGGCATCGGGCTCTTCACCGGACAGGTCCCGTCGGGATCACCTCGTACCTTCGCCCGCGAGTACCAAGAGGCGATCGATCTCGTCCGGCTCGCGGAGTCGCTCGGGTTCGACTCCGCGTGGGTGAGCGAGCATCACGGCGCGTCCGACGGCTACCTCCCCTCGCTCCTCCCCCTGCTCGGCGCGTTCGCGGCGGCGACCGACAGGATCACGCTCGGAACGGGCGTGATCCTCGCCCCGCTGCACGATCCGATCCGTCTCGCGGAGGACGCGGCGGTCGTCGACGACCTCTCGGGCGGGCGATTGATCCTCGGCCTCGGCATCGGATGGCGAGAGGAGGAGTTTCGGATGCTCCGAATCCCGTTCGCCGAGCGCCGCGCCCGCCTCGAGGAGTCCGTCGACGTGCTCCGGAGGGCGTGGACGGGCGAGCGATTCTCCTACCACGGCGAGATCTTCGACTTCGACAGGATCCGCGTGACGCCGCCGCCCGCGCAGCCGGGTGGCCCCCCCATCTACCTCGGCGGCTATGCGCCGGCCGCGGTGCGCCGAGCCGGCAGCATCGGCGACGGGTACATCACCGACGCCGCGCCCGCGGATGACGTTCGCCGTGCCCTGCTCCTCGCCGAGGACGCCGCGCGCGGAAGCGGCCGGGACCCCGACGGCTTGGGGCTCGCGTTGCTCCAAAACGTCGTCGTGGGAGAGGGCGACGCATGGGCGGTCGCCCGGGACGGCGTCGCGCACCAGCTCGGCGCCTACGAGGCATGGGAGGCCGGCGCGGACACCGTGGGCGAGGACTCGCTCGTCATCCCGCCACAGGACGACTCGGAGCTCCGCAGGTGGACGCCGGCCGGGACGGCCGCCGACGTGGCGCTGGAGCTGCGACCCGTCGTGGAGGAGTTCGGGGACCGGGAGGAGTTCCACCTGATCGTGCGGCTGCACTACCCGGGAATGGACTTCGCCACCGCATCTCGCGCCGTCGAGTCGTTCGGCGAGGAGGTCGTGCCGGCGTTGAAGGGCGGCTAGGTTCCGCGACCTATCCCGGGTGCAGCCGAACGCGGCCCGACGGGTCTCCCCGAAGCGCCCCGTCTCCGGCGACGATCAGCCCGTCGGCCGCGAGCGTCGATACGGAGGCCGCCACGCGAGCCTCGGAGTGCCCGGTTCGGGCCGCGAGCGTGGAGACCGACATCGACCGGCCCCGCGCCGTTCGAAGGAGCCGCACGACGGAGCCCCGTACCTGGCGATCCGACCCCTCGAACGTGGCGGACCGGATCGGCGAACGCGCGGGGCGACGCCCGGCGCGCGCGAACGTGCATCGGGCGGCCAGCGGGCACGCCGGGCACCGGGGCTCGGGGCGGCAGACCTCGCGCCCGAGATCCATGAGCGCCTGATTCCAATCGCCCGGCCGCCGAGCGTGGATCCACGCCTCCGCCGCCGCCGCGATGTCGGCACGAGACGACTCATGCGCCTCGGATCCAAGCCGAGCCCGCGAGACGACGCGCGCGACGTTCGTGTCGATCGCGGGAACGGGCACGCCATAGGCGATGGAGGCCACCGCCGAGGCCGTGTACGGCCCGACTCCGGGGAGCCTCCGAAGCGACGCAGGGTCCTTGGGCACCCTGCCCCCGTGTTCGTCGGCGATCACGCGAGCGGCCCGCGACAGCGCGACGGCCCTCCGGTTGTAGCCGAGGCCGTCCCAGGTCGTCACCACGGCCGAGCGCGGGGCGGCCGCGAGGTGGGCGACGGTCGGAAAGGTCTCCATGAAGGAGACGAACGCCGCCGCCACTCGCGGCGCCTGCGTCTGTTGCAGCATGATCTCGGAGACGAGGATCGCGTAGGGATCGCGCCTGCGACGCCAGGGGAACGCACGCCGCCGGGGCCGGAACCAGGCGAGGAGTTCATCGTTCAAGGAGGCCGGCCCGTCGGGGTCGACCTCGTGCACTCCCGCGCTCACGGAGGCGGCCTTTCCCCGGAGAGGCCGCGCGGGGTACGGTTGCACGGTCGGGGAGGAATGGCATGGCGAGCATCCGGGATGTCATGAGCGATCAGATCGTGACGGTCGACCCGGCCGCCACGGTGGCCGAGGCCGCGACGGTCATGGGCTCTCGCGGGATCGGCTCCGCCCTGGTCATGCAGGGAGGACAGCTGCGCGGGATCTTCACCGAGCGCGACATCGTCCGCGCGCTGGGTGAGCACTTCGACGCAGCCGGCCATCTCGTCCTCAACTGGATGACGGCCGACCCCGTCACCGTCGACGCATCTGCCAGCGTCCCCGAGGCGCTCGACCTGATGCTGTCGAAGGGGTTCCGTCATCTCCCGGTCATGCAAGAGGGCCGGCTCGTCGGAATGGTCTCGCTTCGCGATCTGGGGCGGCATGCCGGCACGCGGGAGGTCCCCTAGAACCCCGGCTTCCCTCGGTCCGGGAGGTCGGCCGAGGCCTCCTTGAGGGCGCCCCACACCTGGCGAAACACCTCCGCGGCGTAGGCCGGCGGCTGGCTGCCCTCGCCGCCCATGGTTCCGCGTACGGCCGCCGCCGTGATGTCGACGGCCTTCTCGAACACCGCCCAGTCCATCTCCCGAGTCACTCGAACCTCCCTACGGATTGCCGGATGCGACCTCAATCGAGCGATCCACAGGCTAGCCGAAGAATCGGCGGGCACGACCGGTCAGTCGAAGGCCCGCAGCCCGGTCAGCGCGGCGCCGATCACGAGCATGTGGACCTCCTCGGTTCCCTCATAGGTGATGACGGACTCGAGGTTGGCCATGTGCCGCATCACCGGATAGTCGGCGGTGACGCCGTTGCCGCCGAGGATCGTTCGCGCCTCCCGCGCCACATCGAGGGCAGCCCGGGCGTTGTTGAGCTTGCCCATGCTGATCTGCTCCGCCCGAGCCCGTCCCTCGTCCTTCATGCGGCCCAGATGCACGGCGAGGAGGGCGCCGGTGTTGAGCCGGAGCGCCATCTCGGCGAGCTTTCGCTGCGTGAGCTGGAACCCGCCGATCGGCTTGCCGAACTGCACGCGGTTCTTCGCGTGATCGAGGGCGCTCTCGAAGCACGCGCGCCCCGCTCCCAGGGCGCCCCAGACGATCCCGTATCGCGCCTCGTTCAGGCACGTCAACGGGCCTCGGAGCCCCGTGACCTCCGGCAGCACCGCCCCCTCGGGCAGGCGGGCGTCCTCCAGCGTGAGCTCGCTTCGGGCCGCCGCGCGCAGCGAGTACGACCGGTCGATCGAGGAGAATGCGAGGCCGGGGGTGTCGGCCGGCACGACGAAGCCCCTGATGCCCTCCTCCGTCTTGGCCCAGATGATCGCCACGTCCGAGACGAGTCCGTTCGTGTTCCACCGTTTCCTGCCGTTCAGGACCCAGTCCCCTCGCTCGCGCCGAGCGAACGCGGTCATGCTGCCCGGGTCGCTGCCCGACTCGGGCTCGGTGAGCGCATAGCATCCGATCGCCTCGCCGCTCGCAAGCCGCGGCAGCCACTCCTCCTTCTGCTCCTCGCTGCCGAACCGGCGGATCGCGAACATCACGAGCGACCCCTGAACCGACATGAAGCTGCGAAGCCCCGAATCACCCGCCTCGATCTCGAGGCAGGCGAGGCCGTAGTCGACCTCCGAACCCCCCGGGCACCCGTACCCCTCGAGGCCCATCCCGAGGAGACCGAGCTTGCCGAACTCGGGTGCGAGCTCGCTGGGAAAGACGCCCCGCTCGAACCAGTCCTCGATCTCGGGAAGGATCTGCTGGCGGACGAAACCGCGAACGCGATCGCGAAGCGCGATCTCCTCGGCGGACAGGAGCGCCTCGATCTCCAGGAAGTCGAGCGCGTCGAGCGGCTGCGGCATCGCCGCATAGCCTATCGCTCATGTTTCGGGCGGTTTCCCGCCCGGAGGTGTCGATCCGGTCCGCGGCCGTTCGTGGATAGGGTGGCGGCGACCACCGGAGCCGCCGGGAGGAAAGGGGAGCCGCATGCGGTACATGCTGCTGATCTACGGTGACGACATGGCGTCGGCGAATGCCTCGCCCGAGGAGCGCAAGGAGGGCTACGACGCCTACGACAAGTACACGAAGTGGCTCGCGGAGAAGGGCTGGATGCAGGCGGGCGACCCGCTGGCCTCGACGGATCAGGCGACGACCGTCCGCGTACGGGGCGAGGAGACGCTGACGACCGACGGCCCCTTCGCCGAGACGAAGGAGCAGCTCGGCGGGTACTACATCGTGGAATGCGAGGACCTCGACCAGGCGATCGAGGCGGCCGCCGAGTGCCCGGGCGCCCGGCACGGCTCGATGGAGGTCCGGCCGATCGTGGCCCTGGAGACGCCACCGGCCTGATCGGGGCGACGGCGATCATCGGGGAGGCGCAGACGAACGCGGCCGATGAGACGCGGGGAACGATCGACCGCCTGTTCCGGGAGGAGACGGGGCGGGCGGTCGCCACGCTCATCCGGGTAACCGGGGACTTCGATCTGGCCGAGGAGTCCGTGCAGGAGGCGTTCGCCACCGCATTGGAGCGCTGGCCCACCGCGGGTGTGCCCCCCAATCCGGGAGCGTGGATCACGGCGACCGCGCGCAATCGAGCGATCGACCGCCTTCGCCGCGATCACACGCTCGCTCGGAAGACGGAGGCGCTGCGCAGGATCGCGGAGCTGGAAGCGCTCGGAGGAGACGAGAGCGACATGAACGCCATCCCGGACGACCGCCTGCGGCTCATCTTCACGTGCTGCCACCCGGCGCTCGCTCCGGAGGCGCGGGTGGCGCTGACGCTCCGCACGCTCGGCGGGCTCACGACCTCGGAGATCGCCCGGGCCTTCCTGACGAGCGAACCGGCGATGGCTCAGCGCCTGGTCCGGGCCAAGCGCAAGATCGCCGGCGCCCGCATCCCCTACCGCGTGCCGCCGCCCGAGTTGCTCGGCGAGCGCCTCCCCGGCGTGCTGGCCGTGCTCTACCTGATCTTCAACGAGGGATACGAGCCCACCGAGGGGCCGCTGCCTCGCGCGGAGCTCTGCGAGGAGGCGATCCGGCTCGCTCGAGTCGTGCAGGCGTTGATGCCCGACGAGCCGGAGGTGATCGGCCTGCTCGCGCTGATGCTGCTGCAGCACTCGCGGCGCGACGCCCGCGCCGGGCGGGGCGGCGAGCTCATCCTGCTGGAGGAGCAGGATCGGGCGCTCTGGGACCACGACGCGATCGACGAGGCAACCGGCCTGCTCGACCGGGCGATCGGGATGCGTGCTCCGGGCCCGTATCAGATCCAAGCGGCGATCGCGTCGATTCACGCGCGTGCGCCTCGCCCGGAGGACACCGACTGGCCGCAGATCGTCTCCCTGTACGGGGCGCTCCTGCGAACGTCGCCATCGCCGGTCATCGAGCTGAATCGGGCTGCGGCCGTCTCGATGGCGGACGGCCCCGCCGCCGCCCTGTCGCTCGTGGAACGGCTCCGCCGATCGGGAACCCTCGACCGCTATCACCTGCTCCACGCCACCGAGGCGGACCTCCTTCGCCGGCTCGAGCGGCGGGAGGAAGCGGCGGCGGCGTACGCGCGGGCGCTCGCGCTTGCGACGAACGGCCAGGAGCGCAGGTTCCTCCGTCGGCGGCTCGAGGAGACGCGGAGGGAAGGGTGATCCACGCGCCGCGCGTGCGCCACATCTCGGCTTCCGCATCGGCCCCGACGGCCGGCGGGGTCGCGACCCGCCGGATCAGACCTGGATCGGCACGTCCGGGAGGTTCGCCAGCGCCGCTTCCTCGTCCGCCGGGTTGAATTCCACCTCCGGCAGCCGGCCGTTGAGGTAGTCGTCGTAGGCCTGCATATCGAAATGCCCGTGCCCGCACAGATTGAACAGGATGACCTTCGGCTGCCCCGCCTCGCGAGCCGCGATCGCCTCGTCGATCGCACCGCGTATCGCGTGCGCCGGCTCGGGAGCCGGCACGATGCCCTGGGTCTTCGCGAACAGGACGGCCGCTTGGAAGATCGAGTTCTGCGTGTAGGCCTGCGCCTCCATGTACCCGTCGCGCACGAGCAGCGAGAGCGACGGGGCGTCGCCGTGATAGCGCAGTCCGCCCGCGTGCACGGGCGCCGGCACGAAGTCGTGGCCGAGCGTGAACATCGGGACGATGGGCGCCATCTGAGCCGTGTCGCCGAAGTCGTAGGCGAACCTGCCCTTCGTCAGCGTTGGGCAGGCGGCCGGCTCCGCCGCGAGGAACCTGACGTCCGGCTTGTCGCCCCGCAGCTTCTCCGCCATGAACGGGTAGGAGATGCCCGCGAAGTTCGAGCCTCCGCCCACGCAACCGATGAGGACATCCGGTTCCTCGCCGGCCAGCTCCATCTGCTTCTGCGCCTCCAGCCCAATGACGGTCTGATGCAACAGGACGTGGCCGAGGACGCTGCCGAGCGCATAGTTGGCGTCCTCGTGCGTCGCGGCATCCTCCACGGCCTCGCTGATGGCGATGCCGAGGGAGCCCGTCGAGTCGGGAACGTCCTCGAGGATGCGGCGGCCCGCGTTCGTCGATTGGCTCGGCGACGCCAGCACCTTCGCGCCGAAGGTCTCCATGAAGACCCGCCGGTAGGGCTTCTGATCGTAGGAGGCCCTGACCATGTACACGGTGCACTCCAGGTCGAAGAAGCTGCACGCCATGGCGATCGCCGACCCCCACTGCCCCGCGCCCGTCTCGGTGGCGATCCGGCGAATGCCCGCCTCCTTGTTGAAATATGCCTGCGGGACCGCGGTGTTGGGCTTGTGCGACCCCGCCGGCGAGACGCCCTCATACTTGAAGTAGATGTGGGCCGGGGTCTCGAGGGCCTGCTCCAACCGTGTCGCGCGATACAGCGGGGTCGGCCTCCAAAGCCTGTAGATGTCCAGGACCGGGCCGGGGATATCGATCCACTGCTCGCCCGAGACCTCCTGGCCGATGAGCGACGGCGGAAACAACGGGGCGAGGTCATCCGGACCCACGGGCTCCTTCGTCATGGGATTGAGCGGAGGCAGCGGCTGCGATCCTCTGCGCGAGGTCGGGCATGATGTTGAACCACGCCGTCGGCAGGTCGTTCGCGTCGAGGTTGAAGACCGTCCGCTCGTCGCCCATGACGTCGCCCTCCTTGCCGTGGGCGCCGAGCCTACCGGCTCCCTCCCAGGCCCGCCACCCGGTTCCGGGCTCCGCGCCGAGTCCCTCCGCTCCGGCTACAGGTTCGTCGCCTCGCGGCACGATGTTGGGGAACATGACGACACGCTCGAGCGAACGGGTCCGCGAAGGCTCACGGGAACCATCGGGCGGCGAGGCGGTGCCCCGAGCGAGCCGCGCTCCTGGGCCCTCGAGGAGGGCGAGGAGATCGTCCCCGGCCGGTTCGCGCTGGAGGAGCTCGGAGGCGGCGACCAGTATCAGGCCTATCTCGCGTGGGACGAGCGCCTGGCGTCGCTCGTCGTCGCGAAGCTCGTCCGCCCGCACCTGGTCGAGGACGAACTCGTCTTGAGGAGGCTCGCGCGGGAGGCGCGCCTGCTCCGGCGCCTCGCTCACCCGGTCGTCGTTCGCGGCTTCGGCGCGGTGCTGGACGGGCCACGACCACATGTGGTGATGGAACATCTCGAGGGGCCGACGCTGTCGTCGACGATCCGCCGGTTCGGACCGCTGTCGGTCGACCAGCTCATCCCACTGGCCTTTCAGCTCGCGAGCGCGCTCTGGTACCTACGCAACGTCGAGGTCGTTCACCTGGACGTGAAGCCGGGGAACATCATCCTCGGCGTTCCGCCGCGACTCGTGGACCTGAGCGTGGCGAGATCCTTCAGACGCGCGAGGGGCATCACCGGCCCCATCGGGACCGATGCCTACATGGCGCCGGAGCAGTGCGACCCAACCCTCGGGGTCATCTCATCGCCCGCCGACGTGTGGGGACTCGGGGCGACGCTTCATCACGCGATCTCGGGAGAGGTCCCGTTTGAGCGGGGCGATGAGGGGGACGACGATGATCCGGACGCCCGGTTCCCGCAGCTCCACGACTTTCCACGCCCCCTGCCGGCGTCGTGCCCGACGGAGCTCGAGACGCTCGTCCTCGACACCCTCGAGCCCGACCCGAACGCCCGGCCGGCGCCCGCGGATATCAGCGGCGCGCTGGAGCCACTGCTCGGGCGCCTTCGATACGACAAGATCCTGGGGCGAAGCCGCCCCAGGATCCTGTAGCCCCGAACCGGTCGGTCGGCCGCGAGCCGATCAGTCCTCCAGTTCGTCTGCCAGTTCGTCTGCCAATCTCCCGGATTGGTCTGCGGTTCGGGGGCCGTGTTGGCGCCGTCGTCCCCGTTGCACGTCGGCCGCGTCCCCGCGCCGGTTCCACCCGCCGTGGGGTTCGTCACCCCGCCGGTCGTGGCGGCGGTCGCGGCGGTCGTGTCCTTCGTTCCGCCGGTCACCGCGGTGGTCCCGCCGCCCGTCGTGCGGCCCGTCGCCTTCGTGCCGTCGCCGCCGTTCCCCCCGCCGACGTGCGTCCCGCCGGGCTTCGTGTTGACGCCCGTCTTTCCTCCCGCGGTCCGATGCGTGGTCCCGCCCTTCGTACCGCCACGGTGTCCGCCGGTGTGCTTGCCCTTGCCGCCGTGACGGCCGTTCCCACCGTGCTTGTGATGCTTGCCGCCTCGGTGGTCGTGGTCGTGGCCGCGCCGGCGGTCCATCGCGGCCCCATCCTTGTCCCCGCCGTGATCGTCGCGCAGCACGAGGACGTCGGACTCGTTGCCCTGTTCGTCGTGCTTGCGCACCGCCACGTCTCGCTCACCGCGTGAGGCCGCGCGAGGGGAGGCGAACGACGGCGCGGTTCGCACCAGGCCGATCCCGAGGGCGACGAGCAACGCGGCGATGAAGACGAAGAGGGATGTGCCGCGACGCCGGTCGATTCCCTGGTCCGCGAGCTCCCGAGCCACTCGCGCAGAGCGATGATCCATGTGTGACCTCCTGCCTAGCCCCGACTGACTATCCCGGACTGACTACGTCCACTCACCGGGGTATCGGCAGAACGGCCTACCGTACTGGAGCCCGACTTTCGCTCCGGCGCGAGCAAGGCTCGCGGAGGGGCCCGGACCGCCTCGGCTCGCCCGACCTCAATCGACGTCGGTCGACATGTGCCAGCGACGGGGCGCGATCAACTTGTCGGCCTCCTCGGGACCCCAGCTCCCCTTCGGATAGGGGATCACCGGAGGAGGGTGCTCAAGCACGGGCATGAGGAGCTCCCAGGCACGCTCGACCGCGTCCTGGCGAAGGAAGAGCGTGTGATCGCCCTCCATCGCCTCGAGCAGCAGCAGCTGATACGAGTCGACGAGCTGGGCCTTGAACTCTCGCTCATAGTCGAAATCCATCGTGACGCGGCCCAGCTCGAGGCCCGGGCCGGGCTTCTTCGCATTCAGGGCGATCGTCATGCCCTCGTTCGGTTGGATCCTGATCGTCAGGTGGTCGCGGCGCGGCAGGTCGACGTCGGTTCCCCTGAAGACGTTGTAGGGAACCTTGCGGTACTTCAGGGTCACCTCGCTGCGCTTGGCCGCGAGCTGCTTGCCCGTTCGCAGGTAGAAGGGGACGTCGGCCCATCGCCAGCTATCGATCTCCACCTCCATCGCAGCGAACGTCTCCGCCGTCGAGTCCGCACCGACATCGGGCTCGGAGCGGTAGCCCTCGTACTGGCCTCGAACGACGCGGCTCGGATCGATCCGCTTGGCCGCGCGGAGCACCTTCACGGTCTCATCGCGGAGGCGATTCGGCTCGAACGACACCGGCGGCTCCATCGCGAGGAACGTCATCACCTGGAAGAGGTGGGTCGCGACCATGTCCCGGATGGCGCCGGTCTGCTCGTAGAAGGCGCCACGGTTGCCGACCCCGATCGACTCCGCCACCGTGATCTGGACGTGATCGAGATACCGCCGGTTCCACACCGGCTCGAACAATCCGTTCGAGAATCGAAAGGCCAGGATGTTCTGCACGGTCTCCTTGCCGAGGTAGTGGTCGATGCGAAACACCTGGGATTCGGTCGAACACCTCGTGGATGATGGCGTTCAACGTTCGCGCGGACTCAAGGTCGTAGCCGAACGGCTTCTCGAACACGATCTTCGCGCCCTTCGCGATGCCCGCCTCGCCGATTCGACGCACGATGTCCGGGTAGGCGGACGGCGGGGTCGCCGCGTAGTAGAAACGGTGTCCCTGGGTCCCGTGCGTCCTGTCGATCGCCTCCAGGTAGCGGACCAGGTGATGCATCGCGCCCCGATCCGAGAACTCGCCCGGAACGTAGAAGAGGTGCTTGCGGAAGTCCTCCCAGACGTCGCCCTCGGGGATGCGGGGAGCGCCGAACTCCCTCACGGCGTCCCCGGCCATGTCGCGGAACTCGTCGTCGGTCATCTGCGTTCTGGCGTAGCCGATGATGGCGAACCCCTTCGGCATCCGACCGTCGACGAACAGGTGGTAGAAGGCGGGGAGCAGCTTTCGCCGCGTGAGGTCCCCCGACGCCCCGAAGATCAAGATCGCCTGCGGGGGCAGCTCCTCGGTCATCCGCAC
Organism: uncultured Actinomycetes bacterium; assembly: GCA_963728285.1. Classification (GTDB taxonomy): domain Bacteria; phylum Actinomycetota; class UBA4738; order UBA4738; family HRBIN12; genus CAVSJR01. The sequence continues at coordinate 382,472 of CAVSJR010000001.1, forward strand.
CTCCTCGCGGCACCCTCGAGAGACGGAGTCACTCGTCGTCTCCCGGCGTGGCCGCGACCTCGATCCATCCATCGACCACGCGAACCGGGAACACCGTCGCCCGATCCACGGCCGGGCCCACGATGGGCTCCCCGCTCTCTAGGTCGAACACGCTTCCGTCGACGGCGCATTCCACGGCGTCCTCGGTCTCCGAGAGCCTTCCCTCCTCGGCGAGCGAGCAGCCTTCGTGGGTGCATTCGTCCCCGATCGCGAACAACCGGTTCTCGAGGTGGGCCACCGCGACGCGGCCGGCAGGGATCTCATAGGCGCGCAGCTCGCCCTCCGGAACCTCCACGAATGCGCCCACCCGAACGAACTCCACGCGTCTCCCCGCGATCCCCTCCACCGTCATCGAGGCTACGCCCATCTGCCTCATCCCGCCCCGGCGAGCGCGAACGGAAGGAAGTCGTTGTCGTCGACCTCCTCGAGGACGCCCGGACTGTCCTGGGTCCACAGCCGCGAACCGTTGCCGGTCAGCCCCGAGTCCGAACCCCGCAGGACGTTGAGCGCGCCCGCGAGCGCGATCCCGCCGACCTCCTCGAAGTGCACCCCCACGGCGAGTTGCGCGGGATCGCCGGCGCCGTGGTGGGCGATCGACAGGACCGATCCGAAGTGATCACGCGCCTCGGCGACACCCCGGACGCCGATCGAGTCCTGCGTCCACAGCTGCGCGCGGGCCGCCGACGGCGCCGCGGGCGAGCCGTAGAGGACGTCGACCGCACCGGAGGCGGCCGGACCGGCCTCGTCGTCGTATCGTGCGGCCACGGCGAGATCGGCGTAGCCGTCGCCGTCCACGTCGCCGATCGCCAACGCCTTGCCGAAGGCGTCCGCGACTCCCGCCGTTCCGGGAACGCCCTCCGTGTCCTGGTGCCAGAACGAGGATGCGGCGGGCACGGCCCCGGCCGTGGTGCCCATGAGGACGTTGATGGCCCCCGCGTCTCCGAGATGCGAGAAATCCTCGAGGAAGGCTCCGACAACGAGATCGGCCCGACCGTCGCCGTTCAGGTCGCCCGCGGCCAGCGTTCCCCCGAACTCGTCTCCCGCCTCCGCGACATCCCCCATTCCGGACGAGTCCTGGGTGAACGCATCGTCGCCCTCCGAGGAAGGCCCGGAGGAGGAGCCGTACAACACGTGCACGAGGCCCGCGTCCGACTCCGCCGATACGTCCTCGAAGGGTGCGCCGACCACGAGATCGCCGAACCCGTCGCCGTTCAGGTCCGCCGAGGCGATGGACGTTCCGAACCCGTCGCCACGCTCGGGGGAATCCTCGATCCCACGGCGGCCCTGCGTCCATCGCGCGCTGCCCTCCCCGGAGAGCCCGCCCGAAGCACCGGTCAGGATCACGACCGCGCCGGCGTTGCGGGCCTCGGCGAGATTCTCGCGATGCACGCCGACGACGAGGTCCGCGAGGCCGTCGGCGTTGAGATCGCCCGCCGCCATCGCGGAGCCGAACTGATCGCCGGGGTCGGAGGCGCCGGAGACGCCGGCCGAATCCTGCGTCCAGAGCTGTGCGCCCTCCGATGACAGCCCTCCCGACGAACCGAACAGGATGGTCACGGCTCCGCCGTTCGACACGGAGCCGACGTCCTCGAAGGGCGCTCCGACGGCGAGGTCGTCGTAGCCGTCGCCGTCGAAGTCCGCCGCGGCGAGCGAGAACCCCCACAGATCGCTGGGCTCCCCCACCTCGGGCACCCCGGGGGCATCCTCGTGCCAGAGCTGATTTCCTCCGGACGTGAGCCCCGCCGCGGCCCCGTACAGGACGTTGATCGCACCGACGTCATGAAGGCCCTCCACGTCCTCCCGGGGCACCCCCAGCGCCAGGTCGCTGTAGCCGTCGCCGTTGAAGTCGGAGGAAGCGTCCCCGGGGCCGGCTCGGACCTGCGCGGTCGTGTCGCTCGGCGCGTGCGACAACGCGAAGAGCGAAGACAGGACGACGACGAGCAGCAGACGATGGATACGGCGCATGGGGTTCCCCACCTACGAACCTACGCGGCATGCCCCGCGACTCACAACCCTCGGGCTCGGGACGCCGCGCAGGCGGGTTGGTGACCTATCCGGAGCCCTCGGGCCGCAGCCTGCGCCATCCCGAGTACAGGCGCTGAACCATCGTGACGCTCCCGAGGATGGTGAGCACCACGAGCACCGGGAGCAGCGCGCCGGGAATGAGGAGCCCGGCCATCAGCGCCAGATAGCGCTCGAGGCGCTGGAACAGCCCCTCGGTCAGGGAGGCGCCCGCCGCTTCCGCCTCCGCTCGTATGTGGCTGACCATCAGGGCGACGATGAGGGTGGCGAGCGTGAGCGCCGCCTCCAGCTCCATGTCCTGCCGGGCGAGGGACCAGAACAAGCAACCGAACAGGATCATGTCCGACACGCGATCGAGCGCCGAATCCAGGAACGCCCCGGCTCGACCCGCTTCGCCACGCAGACGCGCGATGCTGCCGTCGAACACGTCGAACGCACCCGCGGGAATGAGCAACAGGCCGGGGACGAGTCGATCGCCGCGCACGAGCAGCACCCCGGCGGCGATGTTGACGATCAGCGAGGCGAGCGTCAGCTGCCAGGGGCGTACCCCGAGCCGATACAACCCCGCGAGGATCGCCCGATACGGCCACGCGAACACCCTCTGCATGAGCGAGCCGGCGGCGCTCTGGTTCCTCCGGGGGGCGGGCATGTCGCGCGCCCGAGGGGCAGGAGCGCGGGGGGGCCCGGCCCCCATCACCCCGAGCGGGGCTCGAGCGCGACCACGCGGTATCGGAAGCTGCCGCCCGGGGCCTCGTACACGACCTCATGATCGCGGACGGCGCCGAGCAGCGCCGAGCCCAGCGGCGATGACGTGGTGATCGTCCTCGCGCCCGGATGGCGCTCCTCGGCGGAGTCCGCGAGCAGATACCGCTCGTCGTCGGGATCGTCCTCGTCGAGCGGGCGGATGGTGACGACCATCCCGGGGCCCGCCGCCTCGGCTGTGGCCGGGCGCTCGACGATCTCCGGGTCGCGCAGCATCTCGCCCAGCTGGCGGATGCGTGCCTCCATCAAGCCCTGTTCGTTCTTCGCGGCGTCGTATTCGGCGTTCTCGCGAATGTCGCCGTGCTCCCGCGCGAGCCGGAGGCGTTCGGCGATGTGCTCGCGACCGCCGCCCTTGAGCTCGTCGAGCTCCGCCTTCAGTCGTGCGTAGGCATCGAGGGTGAGCGTCGCCGACGGCTCCTGCCCGTCCTTGCGCGCGGGTCGATTGCGCAGCTCCTCTGGAAGATCCATCGAGACCGTAATCTACCAGCGGCGTCAGATCGATTCGGAGAGGTAGACGTTCTTCACCTCGGTATAGAGGTTCACCGCGTGCATCCCCATCTCCCGGCCGAAGCCGCTCTTCTTGTAGCCGCCGAACGGAGCCTCCGTGTGGACGCTGTGGCTCGAGTTCACGGAGATGACGCCCGTGCGAATTCCCTTCGCGACCCTGATCGCGCGCCCGACATCGCGCGTCCAGACCGAGCCCGACAGCCCGTAGGGGCTGTCGTTGGCCATCCGCACGGCGTCCTCCTCGGCGTCGAACGGGATGACGCAGGCCACGGGGCCGAAGATCTCCTCCTGCGCCACGCGCATCTCGTTCCCGACGTCGGCCAGCACCGCCGGACGGAGGAAGTAGCCGTCACCGAGGCCTGCCGGGATCTCACCCCCGGTGATGTGGCGAGCGCCCTCCGAGAGCCCGAGCTCAAGGTAGTCCAGCGAGGTCCTCCGCTGGCCGGCCGAGATCAGGGGCCCCGTCTCGGTCGCCTCGTCGAGGGGCTCGCCCACGTGGAGGGCGTCCGTCCTCTTCGCGAAGGCCTCCAGGAACTCGTCGTAGACCGGGCGCTGCACGAGGATTCGGGACCGCGCGCAACAGTCCTGTCCCGTGTTGTCGAAGACGGCGAACACGCTTCGCTCCACGCATTCACCCAGATCGGCGTCGTCGAAGACGACGTTGGCCGACTTTCCCCCGAGCTCGAGCGAGACGCGCGTGATGTTCTCGGCGGCCTGCTGCATCACCTTCGTGCCGACCTCGGTCGAGCCGGTGAAGCTGACCTTCGCCACGCGGCGGTGCCCGACCAGCGTGCCACCCGTGGTGGATCCCGGACCCGGGAGCACCGAGATCGCCTCCGGCGGGAGCCCGGCCTCGACGAGGATGTCGGCGAGCGCGAGCACCGAGAGGGGCGTGTACGTGGCCGGCTTGACGATCACCGTGTTCCCGCACGCCAGCGCCGGCGCGACCTTCCACGAGGCGATGACGAGCGGGAAGTTCCACGGCGTGATGCACACGCAGACGCCGACGGGCTCCCGCAGGGTCAGGTCGATCCCGGGATCCTGGATCGGGATGGTCTCGCCGAAGACCTTGTTGGCCGCGCCGGCCCAGTACTCCAGCACGTTTGCGACGAGGGAGATCTCGCCGCGAGCGGCGACGATCGGCTTCCCCGCGTTGCGCGCCTCGAGGCGAGCGAGATCATCCAGCCGCTCGCGTACCAGCCGCGCGGCATTCGCCAGCACACGGCCTCGTTCCGTTGCACTCGTCCTCGGCCAGGAGCCTTCCTCGAAGGCGGAGGACGCCGTGTCCACGGCGCGCCTCGCGTCCTCGGCGCCCGCCTCCGCCACCTCGGCCATCGGGGAGCCGGTCGCCGGCTCGATCACCTCGAAGGTCTTCCCCTCGCTCGAGGGCATCCGCTCTCCGCCCAGGACGAGCAGCTCGATCGCCATCGTTCGTCTCCGATCGCCGTCCCTGATCGGTTCAGATGATAGGTCGACACACGCGCCGGCGTGCGTGAACTTGACGCCGCGAGCGCTCGGTCTCTAGCGTCGGGCTCCCACACAGCCGAACGTCGGATCAGGAGGTTCCGCGATGAGCCAGCGGCCGAAGGTGCTCGTCACCCGCCCCATCATGGCCGAGGCGGAGCAGACGCTCCGCGGACGCTGCGACGTGACCATCCACGAAAACGAGTTCGGGATTCCACGGGACGAGCTCCTCAAGATCGTCGGCGGAATGGACGCCGTCATCACGATGCTGACGGAGAAGGTGGATCGGGAGTTTCTCGACGCGGCCGGACCCCAGCTGCGGATCGTCGCGAACCACGCCGTTGGCTTCGACAACATCGTGCTCGCCGACTGCACCGACGCCGGCGTTCCCGCCTCGAACACGCCGGACGTGCTGACCGAGACCACGGCGGATACGGCCTGGGTGCTGCTCATGGCGGCGGCCCGCAGGGTCGGGGAGGGAGAGCGCCTCCTGCGCGCCCGCACGAGATGGATCTGGGGGCCGCTCATGATGCTCGGCCAGGACGTCCATCACAAGACGATCGGCATCGTGGGCTTCGGCAGGATCGGCCAGGCCGTCGCGAGGCGCGCGACGGGCTTCGGGATGAGGGTCATCTACCACGATGCCGTCGATCTCCCGCCCGAGGTCGAGAGGGAATCGGGGGCGAAGCGCGCCAGCCTCGAACAGCTCCTGGCCGAAGCGGACTTCATCTCCATCCACACGAACCTCACTCCGGAGACGAGGCATCTGTTCTCGACCGATCAGTTTCGTGCGATGAAGGACACGGCCGTTCTCGTCAACACCTCGCGCGGACCGGTCGTGGACGAGGCCGCGCTCGCGCAGGCCCTCCGCGACGGGGAGATCTTCGGCGCAGGGCTCGACGTGTTCGAGAACGAGCCGGAGGTCCACCCGGACCTCCTCGCCCTCGACAGCGCCGTCATCATCCCCCACCTCGGGAGCGCCACGGTCGATACCCGTCGGGCGATGGGTCTCCTCGCCGTCGAGAACGTGTTCGCCGCCCTCGACGGAGAGCGGCCACCGACCATCCTGAACCCGGAGGTACTCGACCGCTGAGGGGGGCGGCATGCGACTGCAGGGGAAGGTCGCGCTCATCACCGGCGGCGCGAGCGGGATGGGGAGGGTCGCATCCGGTGTGTTCGCGGGCGAAGGCGCCGAGGTCGTGCTCTCCGACGTCTCCGACGACGCCGGCGAGGCGACGGTCGCCGAGATCTCCCGGCGAGGCGGAGACGCCGCCTACGTTCATGCCGACGTGTCGAAGGCCGCCGACGCGGAGGGGATGGTGCGCTTCGCCGTCGAACGCTTCGGTCGCCTGGACATCCTCTACAACAACGCCGGCGTGATGCTCGCCGACGACGGCTCGGTCACCGACACCGCCGAGGACGTCTGGGACCGGACGCTCGACATCAACGTGAAGGGCGTCGCGCTCGGCTGCAAGTACGGGGTTCCGGCGATGCTCGATTCCGGCGGAGGCTCGATCATCAACGTCGCATCGTTCGTCGCGTGGATGGGCGCGGCGACGTCGCAGACGGCCTACACGAGCTCGAAGGGGGCCGTGCTCTCGATGACGCGAGAGATCGCGGTGGAGTACGCCCGGGCCGGCATACGCTGCAACGCGCTCTGTCCCGGTCCGATCGATACGCCGCTGCTCGCCGAGCTCCTGTCCGATCCGGCGCGGCGCCAGCGGCGCTTCGTCCATATCCCGATGGGAAGGCTGGGGCGGGCGGAGGAGCTCGCCAAGGCGGCGCTGTTCCTCGCGTCCGACGACTCCTCCTTCATGACCGGCGCATCCCTGATCGTCGACGGCGGCATCACGGCCGCCTACGTGACGCCCGAGTAGCCACCTCCACGCCGCTCCCGTGGCCGCCGTCGTTGCCTGCCGGAGGCATGCATCCGGCGAGTGGCCGGTACGATCGAAACATGCTCGTCATCGCGGCCTCCGGGCTCGCGTTCGGCGTTCCCAGCCACCTCACGGGCCGGAGCTGGGACTGGCTTCCACTGTTCACGACGATCGCCGCGTTCGCGATCGTCCGCATCGCGATCGGGGTTCGATTCAGCATCCCGGTGATCATCCTCACGTTCGTCGGGGGCCTCGCGATGGCCGTGGTCATCGAGAGCTGGGGGTTCGCGCTGGGGATCCTCGCGTCGATCGCATCCATCGCCGTGATCCGCTCGCTCGTGCGACACATGCAGAGGCGGTGAACGCGACCGGGAGGAACCACCCGAACGAGCGCTTGACAACGTGACTTCGGGTCGTTCTCAATATCGATGGACGATTCCGGCAAGTCACGGACGCTAAGGGGGGTGTACGTTGGCTGAGCAACGGAAGGTCGGCTCGGTGACCTACCGCGAGGCGGGTCAGGAGTACTTCGGGAAGCGCGGACTCCGTCGACACGCGGGCGTCTGGTCGCTCTGGGCCCTCGGCGTCGCGGCCGTCATCTCCGGAGACTACTCGGGCTGGAACTTCGGCCTCGGGGTCGGGGGCTTCGGCGGGCTCCTCGTCGCCACCCTGTTCATCACGGTGATGTACATCGGCCTGTGCTACAGCATCGCCGAGATGTCGCCCGCGCTTCCTCACACGGGGGGCGCCTACTCGTTCGGCCGATCGGCGATGGGGCCGTGGGGCGGGTTCGTCACCGGGCTGGCGGAGAACATCGAGTACGTCGTCACGCCTGCCGTGGTGGTGTTCTTCGCGGGGTTCTACGCCCAGTCGGTGGTGGAGGAGCTCTTCGGTTGGCTCATCCCGCAGCCGTGGTACTGGCTCGCCTTCTACCTGATCTTCGTCGGCCTGAACATCGTCGGCATCGAGGCGACCATGAGGTTCTCGGTCGTGATCTGCCTGCTCTCGCTGGCGGTCCTGGCGATCTTCTTCGTCACCGCGATCCCGAAGTTCGACTCGAGCCTGCTCACGAACATCGAGCCGGAGCCGGGGAACTCGAGCTTCCTCCCGTTCGGTATCCCGGGCATCTTCAAGGCACTCCCCTTCGCCATCTGGTTCTTTCTGGCGATCGAGGAGCTTCCGCTCGCCGCCGAGGAATCGATGGATCCCAAGCGGGACATCCCGAAGGGGACCATGCTCGGGCTCCTCACGCTCATCGTCGCCGCGTTCGGCGTCCTGTTCCTGAACACCGGCGTCGCGCCGGGCGCCGACGGCCTCCAGGCGTCGGGCGAGCCCCTGCTCGACGGATTCAGGACCACGCTCGGAAGCAGCACGGCGGCGGCGCTGCTCGGCCTGTTCGCCCTGACGGGCCTGATCGCGAGCTTCCACACCATCATCTATGCCTACGGGCGAAACATCTACTCGCTCTCCCGCGCCGGCTACTTCCCGCATTGGATGTCGGTGACGAGCCCCAAGCGCAGGACGCCGCACGTCGCGCTCATCCTCGGCGCAGTCGTCGGCTACGCGCTGTGCTGGCTCCTGTACAAGAACGCTGCGGGCACCGGCGTCGGGCGATGCGCTGCTCACGATGGCGGTGTTCGGGGCGGTCATCTCCTACTTCATGCAGATGCTGTCGTTCATCCTGCTCCGGCGAAAGATGCCGCACATCGAGCGGCCGTTCAAGAGCCCGATCGGAACCGCAGGCGCAGCCATCGCCGGGGTGATCGCGCTGGTCTCGCTCGTGTCGCTGTATCTCGACGATGCCTACCGACCGGGCGTGATCGGCGTCGCGATCTGGTTCGTCCTCGGCATCCTGTACTTCGCGATCTCCGGACGAAACCGCCTGGTGCTCTCCCCCGAGGAGGAGTTCGCCCTCACGCAGGGAGGGAAGGGCCATCCGGAGGCGGCCGGACTCGGGGACATGAGGGTCGGCGAGGTCTGATCGTCACGGCATTCGGGCACGAGGGCGGCGGGCGGCGCTCGCCGCCCTCGGTCGTTCGGCACGTCGGACTGAGGAGGCACCGAGATGGCCGCGAACCTTGACGTCAAGCAGCTCGAGGAGCTCGCGAGCGCCGGCGAGATCGACACGGTCCTGTGCATGTTCACGGACCTGCAGGGGCGGTTCATGGGCAAGCGGGTGCTCCCCCACTTCTTCCTCGAGGACGTCCTCGGGGACGAGGGGCTCCACGCATGTCTGTACCTGCTCGCCATCGACATGGAGATGGAGCCGCTTCCCGGCTACGCCTATGCGAGCTGGGAGACCGGATACGGCGACTTCAGGATGGTCCCCGACCTCTCGACGCTGCGGACGGTCCCCTGGATCGACAAGACCGCCATGGTGATCTGCGACATCCACGACGAGGAGACCAACGAGCCGGTCGAGGTGGCTCCGAGGCAGATCCTGAAACGCCAGCTCGAGCGGGCCGCCGCCGAGGGCTACACGGTCAAGACCGGCTCGGAGCTCGAGTTCTACCTCTTCAAGGACACCTACGCGGAGGCGGCCGAGCGCGGCTATCGCGATCTGCAGCCCTCGTCGCCGTACATCATGGACTACCACATGCTCCAGACCACCAAGGACGAGTGGATCATCCGCAAGATCCGAAACGACGTCGCCGGGGCCGGGATCCCGGTGGAGTTCTCGAAGGGAGAGTTCGGGAAGGGCCAGCACGAGATCAACATCACCTACCGCGAGGCGCTCGAGACCGCCGACAACCACGTCATCTACAAACACGCGGCGAAGGAGATCGCGGCGCTGAACGACGCCGCGATCACGTTCATGGCGAAGTGGTCCATGGAGGAGGCGGGCTCCTCCTGTCACATGCACTCCAGCGTGTGGAACGCCGACGGCACCGAGTCGCTGATGTGGGACGACAGCGACCCGCACCACATGTCCCAGACGTTCCGCTCGTATCTCGGCGGCCTGATGTCGACCGCACGGGAGATGTCGTGGATGTTCGCCCCCTTCGTGAACTCCTACAAGCGATATCAGCTCGGCTCGTGGGCCCCCACCGCGATCGTGTGGAGCCACGACAACCGCACGTGTGGCTTCCGGGTCGTCGGGGAGCGCGCGGGAAACCGCGTGGAGTCGAGGATCCCGGGCGGCGACGCGAATCCCTATCTCGCCTATGCGGCCACGGTCGCGGGAGGTCTGCACGGGATCAGCACGAAGATGGACTGTCCCGAGATGTTCGAGGGGAATGCCTACGAGGCCGACGACGTGCCCCGGGTCCCGACGGCGCTCCACGAGGCGATCGACGCGTTCGCGGAGAGCGAGGTCGCGCGCGAAGCGTTCGGCGACTTCGTGTTCGAACATCTTCTCAACACGGCGCGACAGGAGCAGATCATCTTCGACAACACCGTCGTCACCGACTGGGAGATGCGGCGCTACTTCGAGCGGGGATGACGCGCCGGGCACGCGCCGCCCGTGCGGGCGTCGGGCCGAACTCGCGGAGCTAGACTCGAGGCCACGTGAAGCCGCTGCTGTTCGTGCGCAACGAGCCGGTCGAGACCTTCGGCATCGCGCCGAAGGTCCTCGCCGACGAGGGGATCGAGGTGCGGGTCCTGGACGCGCTCGAGCCCGCGACGGCCTGGCCCGGTATCGGCGAGGTCAGCGGCATCGTCATGTTCGGCGGCTCGATGAACGTCGATGAGGTGGAGCGCTACCCCTTCCTGATCCGGAACCGGGAGCTCGCGCGCCGGGCCGTCACGGAAGCCACGCCATACCTGGGAATCTGCCTCGGGGCGCAGCTCCTGGCCCGCGCGCTGGACCGGCCGGTGTTCCCGGCCCCCGCGCGCGAGATCGGCTTCGAGCCGGTCCGGCCGCTGCCGGCGGCGAAGGAGGATCCGCTGCTCTCGCACTACGCCGACGGCGACCTCGTCTTTCACTGGCACGAGGACACGCTTCAGCTTCCGGAGGAAGCCGTCGCCCTCGCCCAAGGGGATCACATCCCCGTCCAGGCGTTTCGCGTCGGCGAGGCGGCGTGGGGGCTGCAGTTTCACTTCGAGATCGATGGGCCCGAGATCGAGTTGTGGCTCGACGACTTCGCCGACGGCCTCGAGGAGACGTGGGGCAAGTCCGCGGATCGAGTGCGCGAGGAGGCGCGCGAGCACTTGGCGGACCACGAGGCCAAGGGATCGACGGTGCTCCGCCGATTCGCCGAGGTCGTCCGCGCAGGCCGGGGATGATCTCGCCTCGCATCGCGGTCGTCGCCCAGCACCTGGCGCCGGGCCGCGTGTCGCGCTGGAGCTCCGGCGCCTTCGCCGTTCCCGAGTCCTACATCCGGGCGGTGCGGCGAGCCGGGGCATGGCCGGTGCTCCTGCCGCCGGGCCAGCTCTCCGCAGACGTCGACCCGTCGGATCTGCTGTCCCCGTTCGACGGGCTCCTGCTGATCGGCGGAGGCGACATCGAGCCGCGTCGCTACGGCGCGATCGGTCGGGACGAGATCTACGGGGTCGAGCCCGACCGGGACGAGGACGAGATCGAGCTCGTGCTCGCCGCCGATCGGGCATCGCTTCCCACGCTGGCCATCTGCCGCGGGGCGCAGACCGTCAACGTGGCCTTCGGGGGAACGCTGCACCAGCACCTGCCCGACCTCGAGGCGCTGATTCCCCACGGGACCCCGGGTGGCGGGGAGCCCGTCGTGCACGACGTCCGGATCGCGCCGGCCAGCAGGATCCGGCGCGCGACGAGGGCCGACGTGCTGGCGTGTTCCTCCCATCATCACCAGGGGATCGACCGCCTCGGAGCCGGCCTCGTCGCAACGGCGTGGAGCGAGGACTCGCTCGTCGAGGGACTCGAGCGCGAGCGTGGGTGGCTCGTCTCGGTCCAATGGCATCCGGAGGACACCGCGGCGAACGACGACGCCCAGCAGGCGCTGTTCGACGAGCTGGTCCGGCATGCCCAGGCATGAGGCGCGGCCATTCGGCCTAGCCCCCCGCCGCGTGCGTGCCGCGACGATCGTCGGCCGACCGGCGGAGCTCCCGCCGAGGCGGGGGCCACGAAAAAGGGCTCAGTCGGACCGCACAACGAGCCGATGGTGAGGAAGACCGGGCATGTACCCGCTCCGCGCGAAACGCGACATGGACCCGCCACGGAGGGCGGGCGCGACCGCGCGGCGGTCCACCCGAAGGGATGAACGAGTCACGTGACCGAGCTGAGGATCGTCCGAGCGAAAGGGGGGCCCTACGCGCGGGGCGTCACCATCGGGCACGAGCTGCGTGACCTCATCAACGAGTCCGTCGACTTCTATCACCGGTATCTGCACCGGCGCGGCGTCTCCTCGGTCGAGCTCCAGGATCTCCTGACCCCGTATCTCGTGGCCGCCGAGACGGTCTACCCGGAGTACATGGAGACGATGAAGGGCATGTCCGCGGGTGCAACGGTCCCTGTGCTGGAGCTGTTCGCGATCAACGCCTTCGAGGAGCTCGAGCCGCTGCTCGAATCGCCGGAGGGCGCCCTGCTCTTCCTCCAGCGAAAGGAGGGCTACGTCCGGGCGCCCACGAAGCCGCCAGTCCGAACGGAGCGGTGCTCGAGCTTCACCGTCGTGACGCCGTCTCGGACGATGCTCGCTCACAACGAGCATTGGCTCGCCGGCGACATCGGGAACGTGGCAGTCGTGATCGACATCCCGGAGGGCAATCGGGTGGCGGTGGCCTCTCCCACCGTCGTGTGCTGCCTCCCGGCCGTCGGCATCAACGGCCATCGCGGCGCCCAGGGAATCGGCTCGTTGGCCGCCGCCGACGACGGGGTTGGCATGCCGCGCGTGCTGGTGTCTCGATCGGCGCTCGAGGCGATCGACCCGGCCGACGCGATCGACCGCGCCGCGGTGCCGGGCCGGGCGGGAGGATACGGTCATGTCTTCGCCTTCTCCGGCGGCCGGGCGCTGACGGTCGAGACGACCGCGGAGCTCGTCGCCGTCCAGGAGGGTCCCGGCGCGCATACGAACCACTATCTCTCGCCCGAGCTCGCCGAGATCGCTCCCGAGGCGTCGGAGGGGAGCAGCGCTCGTCACCGGCGACTCACCGAGCTGATCGATCAGCGCCGACCCGAGGCGGTCGAGGACGTCATGGACATCCTTCGCGACCACGGGTCGACGCCCCAGGCCATCTGCCTGCATCCGGAGGAGGATGAGGGCGAGGAGGCCTCCGCGGTGATGTTCTCGATGGTGACCGATCTCGACGAGGGCCGGATGTGGGTCGCCCCCGGGAACCCCTGCGAGAACGACTACGAGGAGATCGACCTCACCGGCGTGGTGTGATCTCCGGCCGTTCGCTGCCGCCCTCCCGCCCACCTCACCCGTTCGCATCCCGTTCGCCACCCACGTCGCACCCGTTCGCCTCACCGAGCGACGGAAAGAAGGGGACTAGCGGAATTCGGAGCCGTGCTGAATAATCCAGCACGTCCTCGGGGTGATCCCGGATAGAGCGCCGGGAAACGCACCGGACGATGGGCATCATCCGGTGCTCGAGGTCGAACGCCGATGGATCCACGGGAGGAGCGGGCGCCCGCCGCCGCCACGAGCGTCGCGGGGAGCCGCGAGGGGGTGACACAGAGGCCGGTGGCCTGGACATCTCCGCTGCTGTACGAGCGACTGACGTGGCCCGAGGTTCGGCGCGCCGCGGACGAGGATCGGGTCTGCCTGATCCCGGCCGGGACGCTGGAGGATCACGGACCCCATCTTCCGATCGACTGCGATATCCGTATCGCGTCGGAGATCTGCCGCCGGGCCGCGGACGCCGTCCCCGACGACATCGTGCTCCTTCCGCCGATCACTCACGGATTCACGCCGCATCACATGGAGTTCCCCGGCCCGATCACCATCGGGTGGGAGACGTTCACGAAGTACTGCACCGACATCGGCGACTCGCTCGCCCGCCACGGCTTCAAGCGCATCCTCTACCTGAACGGCCACGGATCGAACATCCCCCTCGTGGAGATGGCGGCGCGGCTGGTCTCGCTCTCACATCCCGACGTCCTCGCGGCCGCGGTCTTCTACCTCACCAGCGACGAGGGAAAGCGAATCATCGAGGAGACCCGGGACTCCGCGGTCGGAGGCATGGGCCACGCCTGTGAGCTCGAGACCTCGATCTACCTGGCGATCGACGAGGGCGCGGTGGCCATGGACAAGGCCGTCGACGAGAACTCCTACCCCGAGGGTCCGCATGCGTGGATGGACTGGTCCGACGGCCCGCTGAAGATCATGCCGTGGTGGAACGCCCTCAGCCGCACCGGCGTTCACGGCGACGCGACGAAGGCGAGCGCCGACAAGGGCCACATCCTCCTCGATGCCGCGGTGAAGGAATGCATCGAGTTCGTGCGGGAGCTGCGCGAGAAGCCGCTTCCCGTTCGGCGGGAGCCGAGGGAGACACCGTGAGCCGTCGAGGCGACTCGCATCGGGAGGCCACGCTGTTCGCCCCTCCGTTGCCCGAGGGCGGAACGATCGGAGTGCCGGCGCCGTCGAACCCATACTTCAACCGCTCGGACGTGCTGCGCGGGGTCGAGTGGTGGGAGTCACGCGGATACCGGGTCAAGCTCTCGGACGGCATCTGGGAGCGCGACGACTACGTGGCGGGCGATGCGAAGACGCGCGCCAACGACATCACGGCGATGTTCGCGGACCCCGACGTGCATGTGGTCCAGTCCCTGACCGGCGGCTACGGCGCCGCCCACACGCTCTCGGGACTCGACTACGACGCCGTTCGGCGAAGCCCCAAGCCCTTCGTCGGATACTCCGACGCCACGGCGCTGCATCTGGCGATACGTGCGGAGACCGGGCTGGCCACGTTCTACGGTCCGAACCTCATGAGCATGGGCGATATCGAGCGGCCCGAGTGGGGCAAGGAACTCCTGGTGCGGACCCTGCGCGGGAGCACGACCGGGGACATACCGAAGGATCCCGACGACCCCTACGTGCGCACGATCGTGGGCGGCAGGGCCACCGCGCCGTTGGTCGGCGGATGCTTGACGCTCCTCCAATACAGCATCGGCACGCGCTGGGAGTTCGACGCCCGCGGCTGCATCCTGTTCTTCGAGGACGTCGACTGCCCCCCGTACGTGATCGACGCGATCCTGTGGCACCTGCGCGAGGCCGGCAAGCTCCGCGACCTCGCGGGGGTCGTCGTCGGCGAGATGGAGAAATGCGACTGGCGCGAGGAGCGGCCCGAGACGCCGCGGACTCGCTCGCTCGAGGACGTCCTGGAGGAACGGCTCGAGCCCCTCGGCGTCCCGGTGCTCTATCGGCTGCCGCTCGGCCACGGCCGGCACCTCGCCACGCTGCCGCTGGGCGTCACCGCAACGCTGGATGCCGACGAGCGCAGGCTCACCATCGACCAACCGGCACTGGCGCCGGTTGCGTACCAGTAAGAGGATGGACGAAGGTTCGCGGGAGAACCGAGGCCGATGAGGGAGGCAGGTATGAAGGGGATCGTGCGAGTGGTGATCACCGTCCTTGCGATGAGCGCGCTCGTTGCGCCGTCCAGCATGGCGCTGGCGCAGGAAACGGGATCGGGCGACGACGGCGGCAAGGTCGTGTTCACGTACGGCGATACGAGCGAGCCGAGCTCCCTGAACCCGATGTCCGGGTACCTGGCGACCGAGTTCTACTTCTGGAACTGGGCATACCACCTGCCGATCGCCTTCGGGGTCGACGACATGTCGGCCGTGCCGGATCTCGTCACCGACGTGCAGACCAGCAAGAACGGCATGACGTTCACGTACACGCTTCGCGACGACGTGACGTGGTCGGACGGTCAGCCTCTCACCGCCGACGACTTCGCCTTCACGATGAACATGTACAAGAACAATCACGCGTATCTGCCGCAGAACTACCTCACCCTGCTGGACGGCGACGTGCGAGTGGTGAACGACACCACCGTCGAGTTCGACACGAAGGAGCCGACCAGCCTCTACTCCGGCGACGTCCCGTACATGTACACGTACATTCTTCCGAAGCACGTCTTCGAGGACGTCGACAAGCCGAAGCAGTACGACAACGTCCCGATGGTCGGCCAGCGGACCCTTCATGGTCACCGAGTACGAGACGGGGCAGTTCGTTCGCATGGTTCGCAACCCCGAATGGACGGGTGCCGAGCCCGCGATGGACGAGATCATCTACCGCATCTTCAAGAGCGAGGACGCCGAGGCCGAGGCCCTGAAGGCCGGGGAGATCGACTTCGGCTATTTCGACTCCGCCAACGTCTTCAACTCCCTCCAGAACCAGCCGAACGTCGGGACGCTCGACGCGTCGGTGCCGGCCTTCGACGAGCTCGGCCATGAACACCGGATCGGCCTTCCAGGAGCCGGAGGGAGCCTTCGAGCCACACGGCGACGGCCACCCGGCGCTGCAGGACCCGGTCGTTCGTCGAGCGATGCGTATGGCGATCAACAGCCAGGAGCTCGTCGACAAGGTGCAGCTCGGATACGGCAGCGCAGGGACCTCCATCATTCCACCCGTCTCGATCGCGGGCGCCCGTTGGGAGCCCACCGGGGACGAGGTCATCCCCTGGGACATCGAGGGAGCGAACGCGCTGCTGGACGAGGCCGGGTACGAGGACACCGACAACGACGGCGTCCGTGAGATGCCCGACGGTGGAGACCCGCTCTCGTTCCGCTACTACGTCCAGACGAACGACCAGAACACGACCAAGGCCGCTCCCTTCATCAAGGAGTGGCTCTCTCAGATCGGCATCGAGGCCAAGGTCGAAGCGATGTCGAGCGGCAAGCTCGGGGACGAGATCAACGCGGGCACCTACGACCTGTTCCACTGGGGCTGGTACCCCGACCCGGATCCCGACTCGGCGCTCTCGTGGTTCACCTGCGACGAGCGGCCGCCGGACGGGAGCGCGTACGGCAACAACGACTCGTACTACTGCAACCCGCAGTACGACGAGATGTTCAACGAGCAGCGCACGACCCTCGATTCGACCGCGCGCTTCGACATCGTCCACGAGATGCAGAAGCTGTACTACGAGGACGCGGCCTATATCGTCCTGTGGTACGGACCGATCTTCCAGGCGTATCGGACGGACGCGTTCACCGGATTCACGCCCCAGCCTTCACCGAAGGGCGACCTGCTGACCGGATACACAAGGGAGGGGATCCTTAATATCACTCAGGTCGGCGAGGGCGGGACGCAGGCAGGCGGCCCAGGTGGCGCGGATTCCTCGGGCGTCTCGGTCGGCGTCTGGATCGCCATCGCCGCGGGCGTGCTCATCATCGTGGGCGCGATCGTCTTGATCAACCGGCGAAGGGTGTCGGACGAGGACCGCGCGTAGCGTAGGTTGCGCGGAAGGCGACGGGAAAGGCGGCTGACGGAGCCAGGGTGGGGACGCGCAGGTACGTCATCACGAAGATCCTCCAGGCGTTCCTCACCCTGGTCTTCATCCTGGCCTTCAACTTCTTCCTGTTCCGCGTCATGCCCGGGGATCCCGCGGCCCTGCTGCTTCGGGGGAGCTCGGCGTTCAACCCCGACAACGTGGCTCAGGTCCGCGAGGATCTCGGGCTGGACAAGCCGCTTCCTCAGCAATTCGTGACGTATCTGGCCGACATGGCGACCCTGAACTTCGGCGAATCCTTCTTCCTCCAGGGCCAGCCCGTGATCGGCGTCATCGCCAACGGGCTGTGGCCGACGTTCCTGCTCGTCGGAACGTCGACCGTAGCGTCCGCCGTGATCGGCCTGGCCATCGGGATCCGCGGCGGCTGGCGGCGGGGAAGCACGTTCGACGTCGGGTCGCTCGGCGTCACGCTGGTGCTGTACTCGATGCCGGAATTCTGGTTCGGGATGCTCGTCCTGATGGCGTTCGCCGGCGGGGTGGGGCCGTTTCCCGCGCTGTTCCCGGTCAACGGCTATTCGTCCATCGGACAGGACTACACCGGCGTGCAGCACGTCGCCGACGTCCTGAACCACATGGTCCTTCCGTGGGTCGTGCTCACCCTCGTCTACCTCGGCGAGTACTCGCTCATCATGCGCTCCTCGTTGCTGGACGTGCTGGGGGATCACTTCGTCCACACGGCGCGGGCGAAGGGCCTCCTCGAGAAGCAGGTGCTGTGGCGGCACGCCGTTCCGAACGCCATGCTCCCCACCTTCACCGTCGTCGTGCTGTCGCTCGGCTTCATCTTCCAGGGCGCCATCACCGTCGAGTTCGTGTTCGGCTGGCCCGGCCTCGGCTGGCTTACGGTCCAGGCCGTGGACAACAAGGACTTCGCGCTCCTGCAGGGGCTGTTCTTCCTGTTCAGCGTCGGGGTCCTCATCGCGAATCTCGCGGCCGACCTGACCTACGCCTACCTCGACCCGAGGGTGCGCGCCCAGTGAGCATTCAGCACCCCACCAGCATCGGATCCGTCGGCGCCCCGCCGCCCGACGACGGGTTCGACGAGCCGCCCCCCGCGCCCCCCTCGTCCCCCGGGCGCATCGCATGGATCAGGCGAAAGCGAGCCTTCCTCCGGATCGCACGGATCTACCGAAGGAACACGCTGGGGATGATCGGACTCACCATCCTCGTGTTCTTCGTCCTGGTCGCGGTGTTCGCTCCCGTGCTCGCCGATCCGGAGGGACTCAATCCGACGTGCCCGTGCACCGGCGTCCCCTTCAGCCCTCCAAGCCGCGAGTTCCCGCTCGGCACGGACGACCTCGGTCGATCGATCCTCACCCTGACGATCTGGGGGACCCGCCCCTCCCTCATCGTCGGCCTCTTCGCGACGCTCATCGCGATGGCCCTCGGCGCGGTGATCGGGTTGATCGCCGGCTACTACGGCCGGCTCACCGAGACGCTGCTGATGCGGTTCACGGACTGGTTCCTCGTGATACCGTTCCTTCCGCTCGCGATCGTCCTCGCATCGTTGCTCGAACCCTCGACGTTCGTGATCATCCTCGTCATCGGACTGACGTCGTGGCCGAGCACCGCGCGGATCGTCCGGTCGCAGGTCCTTACCGTCAAGGAGCGGCCATACGTGGAGCGGGCCCGCGCCCTGGGAGGAGGCAACTGGCACATGATCTCGCGGCACATCCTTCCGAACGTCGGTCCCCTCATCTTCGCGAACACGATCCTCACGGTGGCCATCGCGATCCTCACGGAGAGCACGCTCGCGTTCCTCGGACTGGGGGATCCCCTGAGCATCTCCTGGGGCACGATCCTGGACAGCGCGTTCAGCAACGCGGCGGCGTCGGCCGGCAACTGGTGGTGGCTGCTGCCGCCGGGCCTCGGCATCGTGCTCGTCGTGCTCGGCTTCACCCTTTGCGGATTCGCTCTGGACGAGATCTTCAATCCCAAGCTGAGGGAACGATGACGCTCCTGGAGATCCGCGACCTCGAGATCGCCTACACCACCCAGGCCGGCCCCGTTCCGGCCGTGCGGGGCGTCGATCTCACCATCGACAAGGGCGAGGTCCTGGGACTCGCCGGGGAGTCGGGATGCGGAAAGTCGACGATCGCCGGGGCGATCCTCCGCCTGCTGCCGGAGGCCACGCACGTGGGCGGCGCCGTCAAGCTCGACGGCGAGGATGTGCTGGCGATGAAGCCGGGAAGGCTTCGCGCGGTGCGATGGGCCGAGGCCTCCATCATCTTCCAGGGCGCCATGCACGCGCTCAACCCGGTCCGGCGCGATCGGCGACCAGATCGCCGAGGCCATCATGGTCCA
The DNA here is from genome assembly GCA_963728285.1 of uncultured Actinomycetes bacterium. Classification (GTDB taxonomy): domain Bacteria; phylum Actinomycetota; class UBA4738; order UBA4738; family HRBIN12; genus CAVSJR01. The sequence continues at coordinate 401,815 of CAVSJR010000001.1, forward strand.
CCACCAGGCCAACGAGACCGAGGCGAAGGTCCGCGTGGGAGCGCTGCTCGAGCAGGTCGGCCTCCCGCCCCGTCGGATGCAGGACTATCCGCACGAGCTCTCCGGCGGACAGAAGCAGCGCGTGATGATCGCGATGGCGCTGGCCTGCAGCCCCAGCCTGATCATCGCGGACGAGCCGACGACCGCCCTGGACGTCATGGTGCAGGCCCAGGTGCTGAAGCTGCTGAAGGAGCTGCAACGCGACCTCGGGCTCGCCATGCTGTTCATCACCCACGATCTGTCGGTGCTCGTCGAGGTCTGCGACCGGCTCGCGATCATGTACGCGGGCCGGATCGTGGAGGAGGGGCCGTCCCAGCAGGTCTTCACCGACCCGCAGCACCCCTACACCCAGGCGCTGGCGGCGGCGTTCCCCCAGATCGGTGACTCGCGATTCCGTCGCGCCCCGTCGGGCCTCGGCGGCGACCCCCCCGACCCGCAGGCGATCCCGAGCGGCTGCTCGTTTCATCCGCGGTGTCCGCAGGCGTTCGAGGACTGCCCGACCATCGATCCCACCCTCTATCCCGCCGGCGACGATCGGTCGGCCGCGTGCCTGTTGGTGGAGGGCGCGCTCGCGGCCGCGAGGGCGGGAGAGCGGGCATGAGCGACGTCCGCACCGACTGCCAGCTCGACGACCGCTCAGGAGGGCACCGTCCTCGAGGTGCGGGATCTGCACGTCGAGTTCACCGGCCGGGTCGGACTCTTCGCGGGCCTCGGGGGCGCCAAGGGGACCAATGCCCGTGCCGTGGACGGGGTGAATCTGTCCGTCGCCCGAGGCGAGGTCATCGCGCTCGCGGGCGAATCCGGCTGCGGCAAGACCACGCTCGCGCGAACCATCATGGGCCTCGTCCCGCCCAACAAGGGTCAGATCATCTTCGAGGGCAAGCCGATCGGGCGAAGGTTGAAGGCGTACCGGCGGAAGGTCCAGATGGTGTTCCAGGACCCAACCGGCGCGCTCAATCCTCGCCAGACGATCTACGAGTCCATCGCCGAGGGCCTGCGCATCCACGGCATCCACGGCGAGGAGGAGAAGCGGGTCTCGACGGCACTGTCCAGGGCCGGCCTGCGTCCGCCGGAACGCTTCTTCCTGCTGTATCCCCACGAGCTCTCCGGGGGCCAGCGCCAGCGCGTCGTGATCGCCGGAGCACTCGTCCTCGAGCCCGAGGTCATCGTGGCCGACGAGCCGGTCTCGAACCTGGACGCATCCGTTCGCGGCGAGATCCTCCGCCTGCTGCTCGAGTTGCGAGACACCCTGCGAATCACGATCCTCGTCGTCACGCACGACCTCGGACTCGCATGGACGATCGCGGACCGCGTCGCGGTGATGTACCTGGGCCGAATCGTGGAGGTCGGCCCGGCGGAGCAGGTGCTCACCTCCCCCCAGCACCCCTACACTCGGGCACTGCTCGACGTCGTCCCCGAGGCCGGCGGCATCGACCGGCCCATCCTCGTGGGCGAGCCGCCGGACCCGACCAGGATCCCGCCGGGATGCCGGTTTCATCCCCGTTGCCCCGAGGTGGCAACCGGGGCCGCCGCGGCGGCGGGGATCGAGAGCCAGTGTCGCGGCACGGACCTCGGCCTGTCCGAGGTTGAGCCCGGGCACTTCGCGGCCTGCCACCTCACAGCGCTGCGTGAGCTCGGGGAGCACACGGCGGCGCCGCCGCCGGCGTGACCTGCAGTAACGCGTGCGGCGACGCCCTTGTCTAGTGCGTGAGAACCGCACTGTGCTATACACCCGACGCTGGGGTCATCGTTCGACGAGGGGGGCACGATGAAGCTCAGGAACGCACGCCTCACGGGATCGGCGGCGGCAACGGCCGCGCTGGCATTGGTGCTCGGCACGGTTCTCATGGGAGCGGCGCTGGCCCAGGAGAGCCCTTCCACGTCGCAGAGGCAGACGTTCACCGTGGGGTTGACGGCGGACATCGTCTCGCCGAACCCCTTCAAGGCATGCTGCGGGTCCGAGTACGAGATGATGTTCATGGCATACGACCAGCTGCTGAACTTCAGCAAGAAGGACCTCACGGCCGCCCCCGGACTGGCGAAGTCTTGGCAACACAACGACGACTACACGGAGTGGACGTTCGACATCCGCGATGGCGTGTCGTGGAGCGACGGGCAGCCACTGACCTCCGAGGACATCGCCTTCACCTATCGGTTCATCGTCGACAACGGGATGGGTGCCTTCAACGACTACCTCCCGTTCGACCCGACGTTCGAGACTCCCGACGACACGACGTTGATCTGGAAGAGCTCGGAGCCGACGTTCGCTCCGACCGTTCCTCCCTGGGTGCCGATCCTCCCCGAGCACGTCTGGAGCGAGTTCGACGGCGACGCGAAGGCCGCGAAGGAGTTCGACAACGTCCCCGCCGTCGGCTCCGGTCCCTTCACGCTCGAGGAGTGGAAGGAAGGCCAGTTCTGGCGGATGGAGGCGAACAAGAGCTACTGGGGTGGCGCCCCCGCGATCGACGAGGTCATCTTCCGCGTCTTCGACAATCCCGAGGCGATGGTGCAGGGCCTGAACGCCGGCGAGATCGACTTCGCGGAGTCCGTGCCGCCCGCGCTGTTCAACTCGCTGCAGGGCCAGCCCGGCATCGAGACGCACGTCGCGTCCCCGAGCTACTTCTACAACTTCGCGTTCAACTTCGGCTCGCCCGACCAGCCGAACGATACGCATCTGCCCGCGATCGCCGACCTCCCCTTCCGCCAGGCCATCGCGCACGCGATCGACAAGCAAGCCCTCGTCGACCGCGTGCTCCTCGGCAACGGCACGGCCGGAGACTCCGTCACGCTTCCGACGTCCCCCTGGTACTACGATGTCCCCGCGGACCAGGAGCAGGCGTTCGACCTCGAGGAGTCGAAGCGCATCCTCGAGGACGCCGGCTACACCGATAGCGACGGAGATGGAGTCCGGGAGGATCCGAAGACGGGCGACCCGCTCGTGCTCGACGTGCTCACGATCAACGGCCGGGATTACTCCCAGCCCTCCGGGAAGCTGATCTCGGGGTGGCTGAAGCAGATCGGCGTCGAGATGAACATCCGCCCGGTCAGCATCTCCAAGGGCTACGACATCTACTACGACGGCGACTACGACGCCTACATCTGGGGATGGGGTGGAGACCCGGACCCGAACTTCATCCTCTCGATCTTCACGACGCAATCCTGCCTGGTCTGGAGCGATGGGTGCTATTCGGATCCTTCCTACGACCAGATGTTCGAGGAGCAGAGGGGCCTCATCGAACCGGCGGAGCGACGGCCGGTCACCGACGAGATGCAACAATTCCTGTACGACCAGGTCCCCGAGGTCGTGCTCTTCTACGAGCGGGACCTCCAGGCGTTTCGGTCGGACGCGTTCACCGGCTTCGTCCCGCAGCCGGAGCCGGACGGCGCGTACCTGTTCCAGTTCGGCGCGTACTCCTACATGAACCTGCGCCCCTCCGGCGGTGGAGGAGGAAGCTCGGGCGGAAGCAGCGGCATCCCCACCGGCGTCTGGCTGGGTATCGGCGCCGCGATCATCGTGATCGTCGGGATCGTCGTGCTCGTGCGCCGTCGCTCCGAGGAGGACCGGGCCTGAGCTCGGCCGTGGACTGACGCGAGGGGCGGAAGGGTCACCATGGGCTCGCGCCGCTACCTGCTGCGAAAGGTCGGACAGGCGCTCGCCACGCTCGCGTTCGTCCTCGCCTTCAACTTCTTCCTCTTTCGCATCATGCCGGGCGACCCGGTCCGACTCATCGCTCGCAGCAACATCCATCTGACGCAGGCGGAACAGGAGGAGCTCGCGTCGGAGTTCGGCCTGACCGATCCCGTGCCCCAGCAGTTCGTCAACTACGTCGGGGACACGCTCCGGGGCCAGCTCGGGCTGTCGTTCACGAACGCCCGCCCGGTGACGACCGTCATCGCCGAACGGATCTGGCCGACGGTCCTGCTGGTCGGCCTGTCCACCTTCCTCGCGGTCGCGTTCGGGCTGCTGATCGGGATCCGCGGCGGCTGGCGGCGAGGCAGCGGCTTCGACAAGGGCTCGTTGTTCGGCTCCCTCGTCCTCTACTCGGCGCCCGAGGGCTGGCTGGGGATGGTGTTCCTCATCGTCTTCGCCGGAACGCTCGCCTGGTTCCCCACCGGCGGATACGAATCACCCGAGCCCCTCACGGGCATCGCCCACTGGACGGACGTGCTGAATCACCTGTTTCTCCCGGCGCTCACCCTGACGCTCGGCTACATCGGGCAATATGCCGTCGTCATGCGATCATCCCTCATGGAGGTCATGGGCGAGGAATTCGTCACGACCGCGCGCGCGAAGGGCCTCCACGACAAGCTCGTGCGCCGGCGACACGCGGTTCCCAACGCTCTGCTCCCGACGCTCTCCCTCGTCTTCTATGAGTTCGGATTCGTCCTGGGAGGATCGATCATCATCGAGGCCGTCTACTCGTGGCCGGGGCTCGGGCAGCTCACGTACCGCGCGATCTCCGACCTCGACTATCCGATCATCCAGGGGATCTTCCTGCTCTTCAGCGCGGCGGTCATCCTGTTCAACCTCGCGGCCGACCTCCTGTACGGCTACCTCGATCCCAGGGTCCGGGAGGCGTGATGAAGACGAAGCCGGACGAGTCGACGCCCTCGCCTCCCCCGGAGGGGGCCGCCAGCCCGCGAGCGCGCGTTCGATCGTGTGGGCCCGACGCCGGCGGGCCCTCTCGGGGTTCTGGCGGCAGTACCGGCGGAGTCCGATGGGGGTGTGGGGACTCGCGATCATGGGTGCGTTCGCCTTCATGGCGCTCGCCGCCCCGTTGCTCGCGAACGAGAGCGGACTCGACGAGTCCCTCGCGACCGCGGCGCCCTTCCAGCCACCGAGCGCCGAGTTCTGGCTGGGCACCGACAACTTCGGACGCTCGGTCCTCACGCTGATCATCTGGGGGTCGCGGATCTCGCTGCTGGTCGGGCTGGCCGCGACCCTCGTCACGATGATTCTGGGATCTGTCGTCGGCATCGCGTCCGGATACTTCGGCGGTCGGACCGACACGCTCTTGAACGCCGTCACGAACTGGTTCCTCGTGATCCCCTGGATCGCCCTGGCGATCGTGATGGCGTCGATCCTGGGACCCACGTTGTTCAACATCATCCTGGTCATCGGCATCACGTCGTGGGCGGCGACCGCTCGCCTGGTGAGGGCCCAGGCTCTGACGGTGAAGGAACGCCCCTACGTGGAACGCGCCAGGGCGCTGGGCTCAAGCGAGTGGCATCTCATTAGCCGGCACATCCTGCCGAATGTGATGCCGGTGATCTTCGCGAACACGATCCTGACGGTCGCGCTCTCGATCCTGGCGGAGACCACATTGGCGCTGCTTGGGCTGGGCGACCCGAACAGCGTCTCGTGGGGGCTGATCATCGACGAAGCCTTCAACGCCGGAGCGCTGTCGATCGGCGCGTGGTGGTGGATCATTCCCCCGGGGTTGTGCATCGTGGTCCTGGTGCTCGGGTTCACGATGTGCGGGTACGCGCTCGACGAGATCTTGAACCCTCGGCTTCGCGGCCGCTGAGCCGCGGTCGACGCGTCGGTGGAGCCCGCAGCCGAGGCGTCAGCCGCCGACGTCCGAGAGTCCCGAATCGGGGAGCTTCCTCACTTCGGCAACGACGTCGGAATCCGAGGCCTCTTCGCGAGCGCCCGAGCCGTCCTCGCCGTCCCCGCCCTTCAGCACGCCGAGGATCGCCTCCATCTCGTTGTGCCCCACCGGGGCATCGCGGCCCGTCCCCTTGGCCGCCGCGAGCAGCGTCCGCAGGTTGCTCTCGGCCATCTCGGCCCGGGCCTCGAGGTCCCGCACGCGGCTGATGAGCGCCCCCGAACGGCGCTCGGCATCGTCCTTCGCCTCGCGCGCCTCGCGCGACTCCTCCCGCGCGGTCCGAAGGCTGGCTCGGAGCGTCGCGTTCTCCCTTCCGAGCTCGATGAGCTTCTCGACCGCCTCGCGGCCGACCTGCGAATACGTCGGCCTCCCGGAGGCTCGTTCGGCGCCGTCGATCCTGGTCCTCGCCTTCGAGCGCTTCGTGCGGGGTTTGCGGGGGACGGATTCACGCTCTCCCGCGTCCACGGGACGCGCGTCCAGCAACCGGTAGGTTCCGTCCACGAGCTCCAGCCGGCGGCGGGCGAGGAGGGCACGGACCGCGCGGGCGGATGCGAGCGGCTGATCGATCCCGATCTCCCGGCCGATGTCGGTCGGCGTAGCGTCCAGCGTCTCTCCGACCTCCACGCGCAGGGCGACCGCCGCGAGGAATGCGTTGGCCCGCTTCAGGCTCTCCTCGTTCATACCCCGTATCGTGCCAAGTTCTTTCGTTCCGCGCTAGCCCCCCCAGGTCATGGGCCCCGGCGGCCGAGCTCCGCCGGGCACGCGCCGGGCGGCGATCGCTCCGGTTTTCCGCGCCGCCCCCTCGACCGCCCTCGCCCGCAGCCGGATTGCCCCTTGACTTCGTCGGGGCGGCGGGCGCATACTGGTGGTTGGAGCCGCTGGAGCCCTCGGGTTTCGGCGGCTCCTCTTTTTGTGCCTGGATGGGGCCCGTGGTGTGGAGATCCGTGCCTGGGCGGAGCAACGGGAGGCGCGGAGGTCCCCCAGTGTGAGCGGCCCGGGCCCGGCGGATTCGAAGGAGCGAGCGCGCGCAGGTGCCCGACAGCGGCGAGCCCGGAGTCGACCCCGCCGCGCCGCTGCGCGGCATCCGCGTAGCCGATTTCACCCGCATCCTCGCCGGCCCGCTGTGCACGATGCTCCTCGCCGACCTCGGCGCGGATGTCATCAAGGTCGAGCGGCCGGGTGAGGGCGACGATACGCGCCAATGGGGGCCCCCCTTCCTCGGAGAGGACGCCGCCTACTTCCTCGCGCTGAACCGCAATAAGCGGTCCGTGGCGGTGGACCTGTCGACGCGGGAAGGCAAGCAGATCGCCTCGAGGCTGATCGCGTCCTCGGACATCGTGGTGGAGAACTTTCGCGCCGGGCTCATGGAGCGCTTTGGGCTCGACTACGAATCACTGCGGGCGGATCATCCGGGCCTCGTCTACTGCTCGCTGGTCGCCTTCACCGGATCGGGCGAAGACCTTCGTCCCGGCTACGACATCATCGTGCAGGCTCTCTCCGGCCTCATGAGCATGACGGGGGATCCCGATGGGGCCCCCGTTAAGGTCGGGGTCGCCGTGCTCGACGTCGTCACGGGACTGTACGCGGCCAACGGCATCCAGGCCGCGCTTCACGCTCGTCGGGCCACGGGCCAGGGACAGCGGCTCGTCGTCTCCCTCTTCGAGTCGAGCCTTGCGTCGCTCGTGAACCAGGGGGCGAACTACCTCCTCGGCGGCATCGTGCCGCGGGCGATGGGCACCGCACACCCGAACATCGTTCCGTACCAGGTGTTCCCGGCGTCGGATCGACCGTTCGTCCTGGCAGCCGGAAACGACCGGCTGTTCGAGCGCACGTGCCGGGTTATCGGCCGGCTCGAACTCGCCCGTGACGTCAGGTTCGCAACGAACGCTCAACGCGTTCGGAATCGGGAGGCGCTCATCGCGGAGCTGAGTGAGGTGTTCGCGACACGCACGGCGACGGAATGGCTCACGGCCCTCGAGGAGCACGGCGTGCCCTGCTCTCTCGTGCGGACGATCGATGAGGTGTTCTCCTCACCGGAGGGGGCCGCGACCCTCCAGGAGATCCACGATCCGGCCCGGGGGGATCTTCGACTCTCGGCGTCACCGATTCGGCTGTCGGGGGAGCTCAGTCCCGTCCGCCTGCCTCCTCCACGCCTGGGCGAGCACACGGAGGAGATCCTCGAGGAGCTCGGCGTCCGCGAGGAGTCCGGGGGGTTGCGGACATGACCGCGGTCGACGCCTGGCGTGAGCAGCTTCGCGCCTGGGCGATTCCCGACGACATCTTGCGGGCCGCACCGGAATCCCCATATGGGTATCCGAGAGAGCCGTTCGAGCGGCGCGGCGAGCAGGCCGCGGTCGCGAGGGATTCTCCGACGACCGCCCGGGCCGCCGAGGCGCTGGGGGACGGCGGCGGAACGGTGCTCGACATCGGCGTCGGAGGCGGCGGCACCTCCCTTCCACTGCGTGAGGTCGCGGCGACGATCATCGGGGTCGATGCGTCTTCGTCCATGCTCGACGCCTTCACTCGAGCCGCGGCCGCGTCGGGAGCTGCATCGACCGGCGTACTCGGTGCGTGGCCGGACGTGGCGCCGATCATACCGTCCGCCGACGTCGTCACCTGCGGCCACGTCCTCTACAACATCCAGGACATCGGCCCGTTCGTCCACGCGCTGCAGGCCAAGGCGCATCGGCGAGTCGTCCTCGAGATCACCGAGCATCACCCATGGGCGTGGATGCGCGATCTGTGGCTTGCGTTCCATCGGCTGCAGCGGCCACGCGGCCCGACGGCCGACGACGCGCTCGCGGCCTTGGCCGAGCTTGGCATCCACGCGGCGACACAGGAACGCAGGGGCGGCGAGCATGCGGGATTCGAACGGCGTGAGGACGCGGTTGCGCTCGTCCGCAGGCGGCTCTGCCTGTCGGCGAACCGCGACCCCGAGGTTGAGGACGCCCTCGGCGACCGGCTCAGCCGCCGGGAGGATCGGTGGTCGGCAGGTCCCGTCGCGGAGAGCCTCATCACCCTCTGGTGGGACGTCACGCCGGTGAGCAGTCTCGACACCGCAGCCGGACCATCGTCCGCGAGCTGATGACCTTTCCGAGGCTCGTGCGGGTTCGAAACACGCTGCGGCCCATTGCTCGATCGCTCCCCGCGAGCGGAGCCTCCAGCACGGATCCGGATGCAGTGATCGACGCGAACCCGCCGTATTCGAAGATGCCCTTCGTCGGCTCGACCCCCTCGAGCGAGATCAGGAATCCCCTCTCCGGATCGAGCCGGCCGCCGACGTCGAACGCGTAGCCATGGATCTGCGGCTGCGACATCGGAAACGGGCAGATCGGGTCCCCCGCGAGCCGGGAGCGACCGCGGCCGCGCACGAGTCCGTCCACCTCGGTCACGATCCTCATGGTCGAGCGCCAGACCGTGACGCATGAACCGGCGCTGTAGCGCTGGCTCGTCCTGCTCTTCATGGCTCCGCGCCAGCGGAGCGAGCCTGACTGGGTCACCGAATGGTCGCCGGGCGACGCGGACCCACGCGCGAGGGCTCCCTGGACCTGCGGCGGGAACAGTTCGGTCCTGGTCGCGATCAGCACGCCGACCCCGAAGGCCACGACCATCGCGAGGACGACGAGCGCGGGGCCCCGCCAGCGGGCACCACGCCGTGGCGGCGAGGCGCCGGGCTCGACGGGAGCTCCCGATGGGCGATCCATCGCCGGCGACCCCGAGGGTCAGCCTCGCCGGGACATGAAGTCCCGAACGACGAAATCGCCCAGGTCCTCATCACCCATGAGGAAGACGCGTCCGGACGTGAGCCGAGCGAGGCGCTCCATGAATCCGGCCAGCCCCGGGGAATCCTCGAGCATGAAGACGTTCAACGTGACGCCGGACTTCGCGAGCCGCATCGCTTCGGCCAGCGTGAGTTGGATCGTCTTGGCGACCGGCGGCCAATTGAAGAAGGCTCGATCCCCCTCCAGATGGGCCGTCGGCTCGCCGTCGGTGACCATGATGATCTGGCGCATCGCACGCGGGTGCTGGGCCAGCAGGCGGCCGGCGAGCACGAACGCATGCTGCATGTTCGTCCCCGGCGTGCGTTCCCAGCCTGCGGAGGTGAGGTCCTGCGGCTCCATCCGGCGGGCGAAATCGCTGAATCCGATCATGTACAGGCGATCGTGCGGATAGCGCCCCTCGATCAGGGCATGCAGGGCGAGCGCCATCTTCTTCGCGTGCACGAAGTGACCGCGCAGCGGCATGGAGAACGACAGGTCGAGGAGCAGCGCGGTCGCAGCCTCCGTCCGTTGCTCCGCCTCGACGACCTCGAAGTCCTCCGCGCTGATGCGAAGGCCGGGGAGGCCGCTCCCACCCTCGCGAAGGACGGCGTTGAACACCGTCCGCTGAACGGCGATTTGACCGGTGTCTCCGAAACGCCACGGCCGGGTCGAGCCCGTGGGCTCGGCCAGTCCGCCGGCATCCCGCGCCTCATGAGCACCCTCGCGATCCCTGCGCAGATGCTCGAAGACGCGGACGAGGGCCCGCTCGCCGAGCTTTCGAGCGCCGCGCGGCGTGACCTCGAGCCGGCCCTCGTGCCGTTGGAGCAAGCCGCTTTGCTCCAGCGTTCGCTCGATCTGCTTCAGCGTCCGCACGTCGTACGCGGCTTCGTTTCCCAGCGTGCGTCGGATCGCCTCCTCATCGATGTCCTCGAGTGCGGCCCCCGCGTACTCGCCCGTCAGGGCGCGGTCCAGGTCCTCGAAGTCGTGGAGGCGCTCCATCGCGTCGACCGTCGCCGCGAGCGGCATCGCATCCCGCCCCCCGGCCAGCTGCGCGTCGTTCCAGGGCATATCGGGGAAGAGGCCACTCAGATTCTCTCCGAGTCGATCGACCTCGAAGGCGAGGTCGATGTCGTCCATCACCTCTCGGGCGAGCGCTTGCAGCTCGGCCCGCTGCTCGGGCGAGAGGGAGGCGAGCAGGCTGCTCATCGCCGCCATGCGCCTCGCCATGCCCTCGAGCAGCTCGTCGAGCGTCTTCGGATCGTCCGGGAAGAAGTCCCCGTTGCGTTCCATGAAGCCCTCGAAGTCGTAGGGCTCCCCCTGCGCCCGCGCTTCGATCATGCGGTTGAGCTCGGCCAGCATGTCCTTGAACCGCTGCAGCTGATCCCCCGAGAGCCCCTGCATCCCCTGGGCCATACTGCGGAAGTAGGCGCCCATGACCTGCTCGCGAACGGATTCCATCAGCTCGTCGAACGCGCGCTGCGCGTGAGCATCGATGAAGCGATAGTCCTGGAGCTCTCGCAGCTTCCCCGGCGCGTCGGAGGGGAGGGAGTCGATGAACGACTCTCCAAGTCTCGCGTCGTCACCCTCGCTCAGGGAGAGAGCCGCGCGCTCCATATCGAGGATCTCCTCGAGGCGCGCCCGGACCTCCTCGAGGGGGCCGGTCAGGTCCAGCCGATCCTGCGCGCGGGCACGGGCCTCCCGCAGCCGGCCGCGGAGCTCGTCGAGCCCCGAGAATCGGCCCTCCATACCTCGGCGAAGCAAACGGTTCAGCGCGTTTCGGGCTCCCGCTCCGGCCAGCAGGTCATCCGACATCTCGTCGAGCAGCGCGCCGGCCCCGAGATCGGTCCCCAAGGGGTCCTGGCTCCCGTCCCATCGCGAGTAGAGGATCCGCACCCCCCAAGGGTACGCGGCCTCGGCCGCCCGAGCCGCACGCCGAACGGCCCTCGTCGCGGGGGTTCCGTTTTCCCCGTCCCTCGCGTTACCGTATGGCACCCCGTGGAGGCGAGTCCCGCAAGGAGGCCGGCATGAGCGAACGTCGTCGATGGTCGATCTGGCGCTCGTGGGCGGCACCGATCGCGCTGGTGGCTACCGCCATGGCCCTGGCCGCACCCGGCCCGGCCGCGCACGCGGCGCGCGACACGCGCCCCAACATCGTCTTCATCGTCACCGACGATCAACGCTGGGACACCCTGTGGTCGATGCCGACCGTCTCGGAAGAGCTCGCCGGCCGCGGCGTCACCTTCACCAACGGGTTCGTAAGCAATCCGCTGTGCTGCCCCTCGCGCGCGAGCATCCTCACCGGACAGTACTCTCACTCCACCGGCGTCTACACGAACAAGGGGCGGTCCTCATTCGGCGGCTTCGCCGCTTTCGATGATCGTTCGACGATCGCCACATGGCTTCACGATTCGGGCTACCGGACGGGCCTGTTCGGCAAGTACATCAACGGATACCCCGGCCGGTACGTCCCCCCGGGCTGGGACCGGTGGTTCGCGACCTACGACCACAAGGGGTACTACGGCTACCGCGCCACCACCGAGGATGGGACCGAGACCACGTATGGGAACGGGGCCGCCGACTACGGAACGTCCGTAATCGGGGGGAAGGCGGCCGACTTCATCCGCAGCGCGCCTCGGGGGCATCCGTTCCTCGCCTACGTCGCCCCGCACGCGCCCCACAATCCCGCCACGCCCGGACCGGGCGACGAGACGGCGTTCTTCGACCTGTCACCTTGGCGCCCGTCGGCATACGACGAAACCGATGTCGACGACAAGCCAAGGTACATTCAGAAGCGTTCGAGGATCGACGCCTCCGACGAGGCCGCGATCGACGCCTTCCGGATCGACCAGTACCGAAGCCTGCTGGCCGTCGACCGGGCGGTCGCGAACATCCTGGACGCGCTCGAGGACACGGGCCGGCTGTCGCAAACGCTCATCGTGTTCACGTCCGACAACGGGATCCTGTGGGGGGAGCATCGGTGGGAGAGAAAGTCGGTTCCCATACGAGGAGAGCATTCGCGTCCCCTTCGTCGTTCGCTACGATCCCCTCGTACGGCGCGGCGCGTACGGATGCACACCTCGTCGTCAACATCGACATGGCGCCGACCGCCGCCGATCTGGCCGGCGTGAACGCACCGGGGGCCGACGGCGACAGCCTCATCCCCCTGCTTCGCACGGCGCTCCGGGCGGTGGCGACGCGACTTCCTGATCGAGCACATGGCCGAGGGGCGTGGGTCCGGCCCGCCCACCTACTGCGGCGTTCGCTCCGAGTCGGCGACCTACGTGTACTACGAGACCGGCGAGGAGGAGCTCTACGACCTGCGCAGGGATCCCGACCAGCTCTCGAACCTCATGGCGGAATCGGGTCCCGGGGGCTCCGAGCTGGTGCGGTCGATGCGCGAGCGGCTCTCCGACCTGTGCTCCCCTCGACCGCCGGGACTCAGGCTCCCGAGATGGGGCGGCTGAGGAGATCGACGTCGTTCGAGCAGGCGCGCGACGAGGCGGCCGTTCGCTCGGGCGAGACTCAGCCCTCGCCGAGCCCGGTCATGAGTGCCCGCAGGGTCAGGCCGAAACAGATGAACGACGCCCAAGCGAACGGCGTCCAGGCGCGGATCGCGATGGGCTCGCCTCGTGAGCCCCTGATCCCAACGAACGACATGTCCCCGGAACGAGCGACCACGTGCGCGATGAAGAACAGCAGGAGCGGAAGGAGCCCGTAGACGTAGTGGAGCACCCCGCCGAATGCGCCGCCGACTCGCCCGCCCGTCGCCAAGAGGGTCAACCCGACGATCGCCTGCAGCCCCGCCGTGACCTGGGCGAGCGCCACCCATCTCCAGTAGAGCGGCCCCGGCTCGCGGCGGGCGAGCTTGGCGCCGAGCCCCCAGATCCAGCCCACCGCGAACACTCCGACGACGAAGAAGCCGAGGAGCCGGTGAACGGCGCTCATGGCCGAGCGTCCCCGGGCGGTTCGATGGGCGTCGCCGGAAGCGACCGTGGCCGGGCCCGTGCCGTCAGGCGCTCTCGACTCCCTCGTACCGCGCACCGGCGCTGGAGCGGTGCTTGTTCAGTCGCCGGGACAGATGCAGACCCTCGAGGGCGAACTCGAGCGCGGATGCGGCCACACCGGGGCTCTCCTGCTCGACGCCGAGTCGCTCGAGAAGCTTGGCGAGGCCGGGGAGATCGCCGAACTGCGCGAGGACGTCCGTCCCTCGCGTGAGGTCGGAGGTCTCCGCCGTGAAGCCTCCGGAGAATCGGGACAGGATCGGCTGGAAGTCGTAGCCGGAGAGACGACGGCGGAAGATCTCGAGCTCCGCAGTCCGCAGGGCGCGCGACAGGATCTCCTCCTCGCGACCCTCCTCGATCGTGTCGAACTCGATCCGTCCGAGCGACGATTGGAGCACCGCCGGCAGATCGCAGACTCGGGGCACGGCCTCCGACTCGCCCGTCCGGGCGGAGCGACGGATCGCGGCGGCGGCGAGCGTCTCGACGTTTCCGATCGAGTAGCGAACCGACACGCCGGAGCGGTGATTCACGTGGGGTGAGCGGCGGAGCTCGGCGGTAAGCGCGGCGACGATCTCCTTCATGTAGATCGGCACGCGCAAGGGAATGTCGCCCGCGGGGCCCCGCGCCTCCTGGTCCATGATCCGGATCTCATCGACGAGGCTCTCCGGATAGTGGGTGCGGATCTGCGTCCCGAATCGATCCTTCAGCGGGCTGACGATACGTCCCCGATGCGTGTAGTCGTCCGGGTTCGCCGTTGCCACGAGGAGGAGATCGAGTGGAAGCCGGATCCTGTATCCGCGAATCTGCACGTCGCGTTCCTCCAGGATGTTGAACAACGACACCTGGATCCGCTCTGGGAGATCGGGAAGCTCGTTGATCGCGACGATGCCGCGGTTGGTCCGTGGAATCAGGCCGTAATGGATCGTGAGCTCGTCGCCGAGGTAGCGGCCCTCGGCCACTCGGATCGGATCCACGTCCCCGACGAGGTCGGCGACACTCGTGTCGGGGGTGGCCAGCTTCTCCGCGTAGCGGTCCTCGCGAGGGATCCAGGTGACCGGGACCGAGTCGCCGTCCTCGGCGACCAGCGCGCGGCATCGGGCGCAGATGGGTCGATAGGGATGATCGTTGACCTCGCATCCCTCGATCGCCGGAACGACCCGATCGAACAGATCGACGATGTTTCGGATCAGCCGCGTCTTCGCCTGTCCTCGCTCGCCGAGGAGGATCAGATCATGGCCCGCGAGGATTCCTCGCTCGAGTGCCGGCACGACCGACTCGTCGAACCCGACGATGTGAGGAAACAGCTGCTCTCCTGCGCCGAGCCTGGCCAGAAGGTTCCCGCGCAGCTCCTCCTTGACGGTACGGTCCACGTAGTCGGAGGCCCGCAACTGACCGATCGTGCTCGCCCGCGGCATACGGACAGGGTACCGGTGCACGGATGAAAGCGTTCGCCGTAGCCGCCGGCGCTGTCCCGGGCCGCTGATAGTGTCCGGAGGATGCGTGAGGACCGGGACGAGATCCTCGCAGGGCTGAACCCAGCCCAACGGGAGGCCGCGATCGCCGTTCGGGGACCCATCGCCATCGTCGCGGGTGCGGGCACCGGCAAGACGACGACGATCACCCGAAGGATCGCGTGGCAGGTTCGCAGCCGTACCTTCGCGGCGAGTTCGATCCTCGCGGTCACCTTCACCGAGAAAGCGGCGAGCGAGCTCAGAGGACGGCTCCGATCGCTGGGGGTCGAGGGCGTCGAGGCGCGCACCTTTCACGCGGCGGCGCTGTCCCAATTGGGCCGGCTCTGGCAGCCACACACGGGCCAGCCCCTTCCGGCCGTGCTGGACTCCAAGGCGCCGCTGATCGCGTCGCTCGCGGGGTCGCTGCCCCCGCCGTACAAGTTCCTCCCCCGGCGTGAGCTCGCCGGAGAGATCGAGTGGGCCAAGAACCGCCTGATTCCGGCCGAGCGATACATCGAGGAGGTCTCGGCGCACGAGCACGAACCGCCGATCCCCGTCCACCTGATGGAGCGCATCTACCTGGGCTACGAGCGGCGCAAGCGCTCCACCCGCATGATGGACTTCGAGGACATGCTGTCGCTCGCGCTCCGCCTGTTCGATGAACACCCGGCGGCCGCCGGAGGATGTGCGCAGCCACTACGAGGCGTTCACGGTAGACGAATACCAGGACGTGAATCCGCTCCAGGCGGCCCTTCTCGATCGATGGCTCGGCGGTCGCGACGAGGTGTGCGTCGTCGGCGACGACTACCAGACGATCTACGCGTTCACCGGCGCGTCTCCCTCCTACCTGCTGTCCTTCCCCGAGCGGTATCCCGCCGCGCGTATCGTTCGCCTCGAGGAGAACTATCGCTCCACGCCGCAGGTCCTGAGCCTCGCGAACCGGCTCGCGCCGAAGCTCGGCGGCTTTCGCAAGAGACTGCGTCCGACGACGGCGACCGGTCCCCCGCCGTTCGTTCGTGCGCTGCCCGATGCCGTCGTCGAGGTCGACTTCGCGGTCGAGGAGGTACGCCGGCTCCACATCGAGGAATCGCTCCCGTTCGAGGAGATGGCGGTCCTGTACCGGATCAATGCTCGCTCGGAGCCCTTCGAGGAGGCCTTGGCGGACGCGGGGATCCCGTACCAGGTGCGTGACGGGGCCTTCCTCCGCCGCCCCGGGCCGCGCGCCGTGCTCGCGAGGCTGAGGGACGAGGAGGGGTCGGATCTCGTCGCGGCGGTCGAGCGAGTCACCGATGCGGTCGGCTACGACCCGGACGGCGAGCCGGAGTCGGACGACGAGGCGACCCGCCAAGCCGACCTGGCGCGGATGCGAGCCCTCGCCGAGGAGTTCGCCCGAGTGCACCATGAGGCGGGTGCCTCGCGATTCCGGCGGGAGCTCGAGCATCGCTTCTCGACCGAGCGGACGGGCCGGGGCGTGAACTTGCTCACCTATCATCGCGCGAAGGGACTCGAGTTCGATGCCGTGTTCCTCCCGCGCCTGCTGGACGCAGAACTGCCGTTTCGTTCCGGGCGAAGCAAGGCGGATCCGCAGGAGGAGCGGCGGCTGCTCTACGTCGGCATCACGCGCGCGCGTCGGCATCTGTACCTCACATGGCCGCTCGACGGGCGAGGCCCGAGCCCCTTCCTGCGTGAGATCGGCATCCGGCCGCCGGCCGAGGCACGCAGGTCGGCCAAGCAGAGCTCGGTCGCGCCGGCGGAGAACGGAGGAGAGGGGCTCGGCGGGCCACTCTTCACCCGGCTTCGCGATTGGCGAAGGCGCCGCGCCGCAGCCGACGGCGTTCCCGCATACGTGGTGTTCCACGATTCGACGCTGAGCGCGATCGCCGAGCGCAAGCCTCGCTCTCGATCTGAGCTCGGCGAGATCTCCGGCGTCGGCCCGACGAAGCTCGACCGATACGCCGAGGACGTCATCGCCTTGGTCGCCGGCGAATGACGCATTAATACGACGGAGGCGTGATCACCCAGAGGACGCGAGCCTTTCCCGGCCCCGGATTCCTATTGCGGTGCGGGCGCCTCGACTCGAACAGCAGGCCGTCGCCCTCCTCCATCTGGAATCGTTCGTCGTCGACCCAAAACTCGAGCCGCCCCTCGAGCACGAGCACGAATTCCTCGTCGGAGTCGTGGGAGTACGGCTCGTCGCCGGACCCCGCGCCCGCCTCCACCGTCGACAGGATCACCTGAAGCCTGCGGGAGGAACGGGGAGTCAGGAGGACGTCCTCCCACTGGCGCTTGGGATGAACGAGCCGACGACGCTCGGTGACCCGCACGAGCTTCCCCATCGGCTCCGAGCCGTCGAAGAACGACGCGATCGACTCACCGAGCGCGTCGGCCAGCGCACGAAGCGACGCGACCGACGGGCTCGCCACGCCGCGCTCGATCTGCGAGACGAAACTCTCCGACACGCCGGCTCGCTCCGCGACGACCCGCAGGGAAAGCCCGTGACGCTCGCGGAGCTCCCGTATGCGCACCCCGAGCTCGAGCTCCTCGCGCGGTTGGTGCTCAGCCACCGAGGATCCCCGTATCGCTCCTGCGGAGCCGACGGTCGGCCCTGCGGAGAAACACTTGCGATGCCACGACGGCGCTCAATGTGATCGCCAGCATCGTCGTTGCGACGACGTTCGCGGCCGGCGACAGCCCGAACCGCAGCTCCGAGAACACGCGCAGCGGAAGGGTCGTCGATCCGGGAGCGGACACGAACGTCGAGAGGACCACGTCATCGAAGGAGAAAGTGAACGCCAAGAGCGCTCCGCCGAGCACCGCTGGAAACAGCCCCGGCAGCGTGACGCGGACGAATGTCTCCCGGCGGGAAGCGCCGAGGTCGGCTGCCGCCTCCTCGAGCGATCGGTCCATGCTCACCAGGCGGGCCCGACACACGAGCGCCACGACCGACGTGTTGAACACCGCGTGGGTGACGATGATGGCCGGGGGTCCGAGCGGGAATCCCACCGTGACGAAGAACAGCAACGAGGCGATCGCGATCACGATCTCCGGAACGATGAGGGTCGTATACATGAACGCGTCGAACGCCGTGCGCGTCCTTCGTCCGACGTTGCGCAAGCCGATCGCCGCCGCCGTCCCGAGGACCGTCGCGAGTACGGCATTCATCGCGGCCGTCCAGAGGGAGAGGACGAGTGAGCTGCGGATCGTCGCGTCGCTCCACGTGGACGCCCAATAGCGCAGCCCGAGGCCCTCCCAGACCTGGACCTCTCGTGACTCATTGAAGGCGTAGATCACGACCACCAGGATCGGCGCGTAGAGAAAGGCGTAGACGAGGACGCCGAAGAACTGGAGCGCGCGATCCACCAGGGAATCGAGCGACGCCACGGCCCGCCTCGGGGCCGGGACGGACAAACGGGGCGCGGCGTCGTTCACAGAGCAGCCCCGAGATTCTCCTCGGCGCGGGCTCCCAAGAGCCGCAGGTACACGAAGATCGCCGCGAGCAGGACGGCCACGAGGGCGACCGACATCGCTGCGCCGAACGGGTAGTCGATCGCGACGAGAAACTGCGATGCGACGATCGGGCCGAACAAGGCCGACTTGCCCCCGCCGAGGATGGTGGGGACGACGTACTCGCCGGTCATCGGCACGAAGACGAGCAGGCTCCCCGTCAAGACGCCGGGGAGCGTCAGCGGCAGCGTGACGCGGCGAAACGTTCGCACGCGGCCCAATCCGAGGTCCCTCGAGGCCTCCACGAGTCGCCGATCCAAGCGATCGATCGACACGTACAGCGGGAACAGCATGAGCGGAAGGTAGTCGTAGACGAGCCCGACCAGGACGGCCCGCGAGGTATGGAGGATCCCGAGCGGTTGGCCGATCACATGCGCTCGTTGAAGCAGCCCGGACAGAGGTCCATCCCCCGACAGGATGAGCGCCCACGCGTACGTACGAATGAGGATGCTCGTCCAAAACGGGACGATGATGAGCAGCAGGAGCGTCGTCTTGCGCCGATGCGGTCGCATCCCGAGCCAGTACGCGAACGGGTATCCGACCAGGAGACATCCGATCGTCCCCGCCGCGGCCATGAAGACCGTGTCCCGGTAGATCTTCAGATAGACGGGGTCCCAGAGCCGCTCGAAGTTCGTGGCGGACAATCCGAAGCGAATGTCGAAGAATCCCGAACGGACGGCGAAGGCGTAGGCGAAGATCACCGCGAGGGGAGCGACGAAGAACACGACGTAGTACGCCCATGCGGGCGCGATGAGGGCGCGCGGCTCCCTGACGATGCTCTCGTGTCGCGACGACATGGGGTCGCCGCCGCTACGCGGACTTGAACTTCGTCCAGGCCTCGTTGCGCTGAGAGAGGAAGGTGGGATCCGCGATGGCCGTCTCGAGCTTGTCCGTCACCTCGGACGGCGGGTAGATCGATGGATCGTCCGCGATCGCCGGGTCGCTGAGCTCTTGAGCACCTTCAACGGCGCTCGCGTAGTACGTGTAGTCGCTCTCCCGGGCCTGATTCTCCGGGGTGAGCACCCAGTTGATGAACTCGTGGGCCAGGTTCGGATGTTCCGCCGTCGCGGGTATCGCCCAGTTGTCGAGCCAGAACTCACTTCCCTCGGAAGGGATCACATACCTCACGGACGGCTGCTTCGGCGCGACGTAGAAGAAGTCGCCGTTCCAGCCGAGTGCCATCCAGGCCTCGCCCCGGCTCATCATCTGGCGATACTCGCTCGAGGTGATCGAACCGATGTGCGGCTTGATCCCGATGAGTTGCTCCGTCGCCTCATCGACCTGGTCCTGCTCCAGCGTGTTGTAGGAATAGCCGAGCATCTTCAGCGCGGAGCCGACCACCTCGGGAGCCGAGTCGATGACGACGTACTTCCCCGAGTACTTCGGCGCGAGATCGTAGAACTGCTTCCACGTCGTGATGTCCTCGGTCACGTACTTGCTTAGGTACCCGACGCCGGTCGTTCCCCAGTCCTTGGGAAGCGAGTACTTGTTGCCGGGATCGAACCCGGCGCCGAGGAACCGCGGGTCCACGTTGTCCATGTTGGGGAGGCGAGCATGGTCGAGCTCCGTGAGCAGCCCGTTCTTGGCCATGATCTCCACCGCATAGCCGGTGGGGGCCACGAGATCGTAGCCCTTGGCTCCCGCCTTCAGCTTCGCGATGAGATCCTCGTTCGACGCATAGAAGTCCTGGGTCGTCGTCACGCCGTACTCGTCCTCGAAGGCCTTCCGAGTCTTGGGATTGAGGTACGCGGCCCAGTTGTAGATGTTGAGCGTGTCCTCGAGCTCCGTCGACGCGGCCGTCGGGCTCGCGGGGGCGTTCGGCGACACATCGCGAGAACACGCGGCAAGCGCCATGGCGGCGGGGACGCCGATGGCGACCTTCAGAACGCTGCGCCGGGTGAGGGGGCGCCGGGTCGCGCCCTCCAGCAACCGTTCCAGCTCGTGGGCGTCCGGGCTCTCGCTCATCTGCTCCTCCTCCGCTCTCCGAGCCTGCAGTGGTGCTTCAGGCGGATCGAATTGTGCTTCAGAAATTGGGGTGGTGCAAGGCACTGCCGTCGCCGGGTCGAGCGGCCGGGCCTAGGGCCAGCGATTCACGACGAGTCCGACCGCGAGCAGCGGAAACGCGAGCGACAGCCAGCGCAGCGCGTCCTCCGGGGCCGCTCGAAGCGTGTCCGAATCGATCCGCTCGGTCGACCCGTCCCTGAGCCGAAGGCGCCCCTCGACCAGCTCGACGTGCCTTCGCAGTCGGCGCACCGGCGTCGACAGCGTTCGCTGCATCATCGAGGCGAGCGCGCAGGCCAGCCCGACGATCACCGCCGCGATGCTGATGCGGGCGGTCTGCGCGAAGTAGCCCGTCAGCGCCGGGAATCCCCCCCAGGCGAGCGCGAACCACGCGTCGGAGTGGAAGGCCCCATGGAACAGCTCGAGGTTGTACGCCACGACGAGGAAGCTGCCCACGATCACGAATGCCGCGATCCACGGTGAGATCCGGATCGAGGCATCGACGCCGAGCGCGATCGCACCCGAGAGGCCGACCACCGAGATCACCCAGAGCGTCCTGTCGGAGATCCCGGTTCGCAACGGCCGGCCCTTCAGCTCGTCCAGCGCGTGAGCCGAAAGCCCGATCGCGAGGAAGAACGCGAGCAGCGTTTCCCCGAGCCACCGCAGGTCCACGACGGCAGCGAGCGATGCGCCGATCGCAACGAAGCTCAGGTGCAGGAGCGTGTACGGGGGATGCAGCAGCGTCCAGTAGTCGCGCCACCTGCCGGGAGAAAGAGCGTAGAACGCCGGGCGCTCCCCCGCGTCACTCACCGTACGGGATCTCCCTTCGTTCCCGAGATCACGATCCCCGCGCCCAAGCTCAGAACCCGAGTTCGGACATGATGCAGACCCGCCGACTGCCACATCCGGACCTGTTCTGGCAGAGGATATCGCTCGTAGAAGGCCGCAATGCTGGGACCGAGAAACCGCGCCGCGTCGTGCCACGCCGGCGACGCGAGCCGGCCGACCGCGGGCATCAGGAGCGCCGTATAGGCGTGCCACCCCGCGTGGGTGACCGGTCCCCGCGGAACATGAAACTCAGTACATGCGAGGGTTCCTCCGGCCCGAAGCACCCGGCCGAGCTCGGCAAGGGTCGCCTGTGGATCGTCCACGTAGCGCAGGAGGTACGTGAACGTCACCGCGTCGAAACTCCCGTCGGCGAAGGGAAGCCGCTCGGCTTGGCCGAGCACCGCAACGATGCGCCGGCCGTCGCCGGCCCGGCGGTTCGCCTCCGCTCCCGCCCGCAGCATCGCCTCGCTCTGGTCCAGCGCCACGACGTGGATGGGTCCAGCCCCCGCCAGCTCCCTCGCGACGAGCCCGGTGCCGGCCGCAACGTCGAGCACCCACGCGCCGGGGGCGACATCGACCCTGGAGACCATGAACCTTCGCCATCTCGCGTCCTGGGCGAATGAGAGGAGCGGCCCCATGCGTTCGTACTCGGACGCGATCCCGGCGAACAAACGCTGCGCGTGTCGCTTTCGTTGAGACACGATGCCGAGAACCCTAGGACGTCTCGAGGAGCGCCGGCAGATCCCCGATGGAGTCGATCACATGATCCGGGGCGCCCTTGTGCGCGTCGTCGGCCGAGTATTTTCCCGTCTTCACCAGCACGCCCGCGATCCCGATGGCCTGTGCGCCGAGGACGTCGTTCACGACGTCGTCGCCCACCATCGCAGCCCGGTTCGCGGGCACGCCGAGCGCGTCGAGGGCCGCCCGGAAGAACGCGGAAGAGGGTTTGCCACAGATCGTCGCCCGTACGCTCGCCGCCTCCTCGAGCCCTGCGATATACGCGCCGCCGTCGAGCTCGAGACCATCGCTCGTCCGCCAGTACAGGTTGCGATGCATGCCGACGAGCTCCGCGCCGCCAGCGAGCATGCGAAACACTCGATTGATGTTGGCGTAGGAGAAATCGTCGCACGCGCCGCCGATCACGACGATGTCGGCCCGATCCTCCACGAGCCGAATGCCGTCCATCTCGTCGCGAGCGTCTCCATCGGTCAGCAGATACACGCGTGCGCCGGCTCGGTGGGTTCGGAGATACGTCGTGGTTCCGACGACGGCGGTGATGATCTCGCTCGGCTCGACGGCGATCCCCGCCTCCCTCAGCCTCGATGCGAGGGCGTCGCGCGTGTGCGTGGTGGTATTGGTCAAGAGTCGGAAGGGGACGCGGTGCGAGCGCAACCAGTGGACGGTCTCAACGGCGCCCGGGAGAGCGCGCCACGACAGGGCGAGGACGCCGTCGATGTCGAGCAGCACACCGTCGACGCCGTCCATCCGGCCGAGTGTACGACGCACGTCGCGGGCAGAGTGCTGAGCCACGGGCGCTCGAGCCGCCGCTACGGCTCCAGGGGCTCGCCCGGATCCGCCCCAAGCCTGATCCCGGCCGCCCGACGCGCCTGGTCGACCGCGTTGTCGACCTTCCTCCCCTTCCGCCGGAGGCGCCACTCGTTGTAGGGAGCGATGAAGCGGAACCTCGGCGGCAACAGGGGGCGAAGGGCCCGTGCGGCCGCGAACGTCGCTCGCGTGCCGAGCTCGGTCGCCGGCGTGGCATCGACCCCATACATCGCACGCACCGGCGGCGGCAGCGTCCCGAACGCAAGCTTCGATACGACTCGAAGGATCGGGCGCCACTCGGCGTCCTGGGGAGGATCGAGAAAGAGGTCGGCGACGGCTCGAGCTGCATCGGTGACCCGGAGCATTCCGCCCTCGGCGACCTCATCGAGGTAGCGCCGCAGCGCGGGTACCGTCGCCGGGATGATCGAGCGAGGGACCTTCACGAGCTCGGCCGCCAGCATCTGCTCCTCGTGGAACCGCTGTCGCCCCGCCTCGTCGAGACGCCCTACCGTGCGCTCTTCGAACAGCAGTGCGCTGTCGACCAGGCAGGCGTGCACGTACAGGAGCAGGTCCGGATCGAGCGCGTCGTAGGGAAGGCCCGTGACGTCGTCGATGCCGCCGATCCTGGCGTGAACATCGTTGATTCGGTCGGCGGCCGCGTGGGCTTCAGCGATCGAGCCGAAGGTCATCGTGTACGTCAGGATGAGCGTCCGCTGAAGCCGCTTCCAGGGATTGCGCTCGTAGAAGCCCGTCTTCCTCGCGCCCGCGATGACGAGCGGGTGAGCGGCCTGCATGAGCACCGCTCGGGCGCCACCGAACAACACGGTCACCTCGCGGTGTACCTGCCACGAGACGCTCTGCGGTCCGAAGTATCCGAGATCACCGCGTTCGCTCACCCCATCAATGTAGCGAGCGGCCGGCGAACGTTCGGGGGTCCGCCATCGTCGGACGGCAGCATCCGACCATCCTCGTGAGTCGCGGAACAGGCGCGACCGCGGTAATCCGCGGCGGCCGGGGGCGCGAATGGAGGACAGCACCGGCGCCGACCGTCTCTGTGGAGGGGAGGTGATGGGGGGCATGTCGCGCCCTGCGGCGGACGCCGGACGACCGGACCGGATCGGTGGTCATTGCGACGCCGAATCGCCGGCCCGGAAGGTCCCGACCGAAAGGCAGGTGAGCGACTTGCGCATTCCCCTGAGACGCCGCTCCGCGGCGCTCGGCCTGATCGGTGCCGCGACGTTGGTGGCGGCGCTGTTCCCGGCCCTGTCCCCGACGACGAGCTTGGCGTCGAGCCACCGAGAGGCACCGCTCCTGCTCAACGATCCGCTCGTCGACACAACCGACGTGTGGGCGTTCCGCAGCCCGGACCGACCCAAGTCGACGACGCTGATCGCGAGCTGGGTACCGTTCGAGGAGCCGGGAGGAGGACCGAACTTCTACAAGTTCGCCGAAGGCGCCAACTACGACATCGATATCGACCGGAACGGTGACGGCAAGGAGGACATCGTCTACCGGTGGACCTTCACCGACCACTATCGGAGCAAGAAGACCTTCCTGTACAACACGGGTCCCGTCACATCATTGAGAGACGAGAACCTGAACTTCTATCAAACGTACGATCTGCGGCGCATCACGCCGTATGCGAATACGTTGATGGTGAACAACGCGATCGCGACTCCCTCCTACGTCGGCGGGGGGTCGATGCCCGATTACGAGAAGCTGTTCAAGGCGGGCACGCACACCTACAACCATGGCCAGAGCTCCACGTGGGCAGGACAGTCGGATGATGCCTTCTTCCTCGACCTTCGCATCTTCGATCTGCTGTACGGCGGAGACTTCGGCGAGGTGGGAGACGACACGCTGCAGGGGTTCAACGTGCAGACGATCGCCCTTCAGGTGCCGAGCGAAGCGCTGGCGTGGAACCATCGCCTCGAGCGCAACCCGATCATCGGGGTGTGGAGCGAGACGAGTCGCCGGAGTACGGAGGTGACCACCGTCAAGGGGAACAAGTCCTCGAGCGGCCCCTACGTCCAGGTGTCGCGGCTTGGCAATCCACTGGTCAACGAGGTCGTGATCCCGGTTGGTAAGAAGGACCTGTTCAATGCGTCGGAGCCGAAGAACGACGGACAGTTCCTCCCCTACGTCCAAGATCCGCTGGTCCCCCACGTCGTGAAGAGCGTGTACGGGCTTCCAATCCCAGACTCGGATAAGGACGCGCGAGGCATTCAGCGCTCCGATCTCATCTCGGTCTTCCTGACCGGGGTCGAAGGGCTGAATCAGCCAAGGAACGTCACTCCGAGCGAGATGCTCAGGCTCAACATGCTCACGCCGGTTTGCGGCAGGACGAGCTGCGGGAAGTTCTCTCGGCTCGGGGTGATCGGCGGAGACGTGAGCGGATATCCGAATGGTCGGCGCCTCCAGGACGACGTCGTGGACATCGCCCTGCAGGTCGTCGAGGGAGAGCTGCTCGGCAACCCGAACGAGCTGGGCGACGGCGTCAACTACAACGATAAGCCGTTCCTGAACTCCTTCCCCTATGTTGCCATGCCGTGGTCGGGCTCCAACCCGAGCCCCCACGACGACTAGGCGGAGCGCGGGTTACGACGACGAGGACCGGGCCTGCGGGCCCGGTCCTCCCGCGTTGCCGGCCTCGCTCGGCCGCGTCGCCTCGGAGGATCCATTCGGATATGGTCGGCGTGATGCCCGAACCCCAAGCCGATCGCCCGTACATCCCCGATTACGGGATACCAACCTCTTCCAAGGGAACGTTGCCGTACGATCACGTCACCGACCGGCTCGCCTCTGCACGAAACTACTGGGTCTCGACGGCCCGACCCGATGGGCGGCCACACGCGGTTCCAACCTGGGGCGTTTGGCTCGACGGAGCCATCTACTTTGGCGGAGGTACCAGGACGCGAAAGGCGCGGAATCTGAAGTCGAATCCCAACGTCGTCGTTCATACCGAGTCCGGCGATGAGGTCGTCATCGTCGAGGGAGAGGCTGAGCCGGTGACCGACGAGGCGGAGCAGACACGCGTGGACGATGCGTATGAGGCGAAGTACGACATGAGGCACGGGCCCACGGTCTGGAGGGTCACGCCGAGAGTTGCCTTCGGCTGGAGCACCTTCCCCGATACGGTGACGCGCTGGACCTTTCGCTAGACGAGGGCCCCGGCTCATCTCGGAGTCCCTGGACTTGTCCGGGCAGAAAACGGAGAATGCCGAATCCGGGCCGCCCCCGGAAACGACAGATTGATGCTTCTTCCCCTATTGATCGTTCTCGGATCGATCGCCGTCGGCCTCGTCGCAGGCGGCCGCTTGACGGCGCTCGAGCATGTTCATCTCCGATGGTGGGCTCTGGCGCCCATCGGGCTCGCGATGCAATTGTCGCCGCTACCTCGAACCGAGACGCCCACCGCCAGCACTCTCTCGACGATCGTGCTCATCGCGAGCTTCCCGATACTGCTCGCCTTCGTCGCTCGAAACTTCCAGATCCTGGCCTTCTTGCTCCTGTTCATCGGGCTCTCGCTGAACTTTGCGGTAATCGCAGCGAACGGTGGGATGCCGGTGAGTGCGGCCGCCATCCAGGCCGCCGGCGGAGAATCGGACTTCCGCAACCTCACAGCCGAAGGGGATGCCAAGCATCACGCCATGACGGACGAAGACGTGCTCACTCCGCTCGCGGACGTGATCGCGATCGGGGATCCCCTTCGCGCGGTGTTGAGCGTGGGTGACGTCCTCGTGTACGGCGGGCTGGCCTGGTTCGTGATCGCGGCTATGCGGGCACCGATTCCGGCGACGGCTTCTGTTGCTCGTCCGAAGCCTCGCCCCCGCGGGTACCGGGGGAAGCATCGGACGTATCGGAAGCCCCCGCCTGGGGCCCCCCTTGTTCTTCATCCTGCTGAAGCAGGGAGGTCGGGAACCGGACGGTGATCGTGGTGCCGGCCCCCGGCGAGCTCTGAAGTTCGAAGGTGCCTCCGCCGACCCGAGCCCGCTCGCTCATCATCGCGAGCCCGAAATGGCCCTCGGGACCTGGCGCCTCGGAATCGAAGCCGTCACCGTCGTCGCGAAGAATCAGGGTGATGTCCTGTTCATCCTGCTTGACGGTCACCCACATATCCGACGCGTTGGCATGCTTGAGCGCATTCATCGTTCCCTCGCGAGCGATGTGGTAGACGAGCAACGCGATCGGCGGCGGCAAGGCGACCTCGTCGATATCGGTGTGGAAGCGGACGCCCGAGTCGCGCGCCGTCTCGGCGATGAATCCATGGAGCGCTTCGGCGAGCCCCGCATGGCCAAGGGGCGAGCGGTGCAGATCGCGGATGAGAGCACGCACGCGATCGGACGTTTCCTGCTTTGTGTCCTTGATCTTCTCCAAGCTCTCTGCCGCTTGATCGGTCCGGCCGCTCGAAAGATGCCGCCGCGCAACATCAACCTGGATCGACAGACGAAATAGAAGCTGAGCAAGATCGTCGTGAAGGTACGCGGCAATAGCGGCTCGTTCGTCCTGGCGCTCTTCAGCCATACGATTCGACAATGCCCGCAAGACCTGCTCGCGGTCCTGCAGTTCCTTGTGAGCAACTTCCAATGCCCAACTTCTGAAGAGCATTTGTCGAGCGAACAGCAATGGAGCCAGCAGAGTCACAACGGAAAGAAGCCCACACTAGGCAAGGAATAGAGCTTCGCAAGAACGGTGCCCACAATTCCTAGACCCACGTAGCTGATCAGGAATTCTTGTCCGCGTCCTAGAAGCTGGCGCACAACGGTCAATGGTTGCAACTCCATACGCGAGACTGCCGCCACCAGTCACGAGTCTGACGTTGATGATGTAGTCGACGAGCGACGCGAGGAGAGCGACAGGAATAGTCTTCAACAAGCGGCCGATGGTAATTCGTGAAGAGGCATGAAAGATCGCGCTTGCCGCGAGTACCGCGAGGGCCACCTGACACCGGTTGAATATGGCTCGCAAGGCTGTTACTTCACCCTTCACCTCTCGAGGATCGGTGGAGCCCAGCAACGCAACAAGAGCAGCGACTCCCGGCGGATAGATGATGGCCACAGCAATCAGGATTGGGAAGCCCATCCTGACCTGGATTCCCCTCCAGGTCGGAACAGGCAGCAGCTCAACCACGGCGACGAGCAACAGCCACGGCAGGAAACTTAGATCCAGTTCACCTCTGGACTGCCAGAGCAAGTACGCAATCGCGCCAATCGTTGGCAGCGTTACCAGGAGCGCGAAGAAGGTCGCCCGAGTGGGGTGGCGCACGGACATCGTCGCAGCGGGACTACTCGTGATTCCTCCAGAGGATCGCTTCGCAAGGGGTCAGTTTTCATCTTGCATGTTGAAACACGGACTGGGTCTGTCAATAGGACTCTAGGACTCCACCTACCCTACGGCCATCTCCGTAGGGCGAACCACCGGCTTGTCCCCTCTTCAGGTGTCCCCCGATCATGTGCCAACAAGTCCCCTCAAAGGGGGTCGCATATATCGGCTGGCTGCGAGGGCTCAGGCCTTCGCCTCGTATGGTTGGAAGGAGGAGCACATGCGTCTGATCAAGCGCATCGCCATCAGCGTTGGTTCGCTTCTCGCTCTCGCGGTCGCGGGTGGCGCCCATTTCAAGTTCTAGTTCGATTGTCTAAGCAATACCAAGGCCCGGCCACTGGCCGGGCCTTGGTGCGTACAAGGAGGTCATCTCAGCGCGAGTCGGGACCATCCTGAGTTCTGCGGAGAAGAAATTCCTCTAACAAATCTAGACGCGCCAAGTCTCATCTGCCGGAAGAGAAGCAGTGATTCGGGTTCCTTCACCGACCTGCGACTCGACCTTCGAAACTCCTCCCCCCGCTTCAACTCGATCCGACAACATTTGCAGGCCGAAGTGATACCTGCCGTCAATCAGCTGGGGGTGGAAACCCCGGCCGTCATCTTCCACCATCAGCTTGACATCGTCGCCTTCCCGCCACAGACGGACATAGATATTGTCCGCACTTGCATGATGGACAGCGTTATTGAGTGCCTCACGCAGTATTTGATAGGCGAGGAGCTGCGTGGTCGCAGAACCACCTACGTTCCGAGCATCTAAGTGCAGTTTGGCGTCAGTTCTTGAGCCGAGATCCCTTATCAGAAGGCGGACCGTACTCGCGAGGCCGTCAGGTCCCAACGCTGATCGTCGGAGGCCGTGAATGAGAGTTCGAATCGCGGCTTGAGCAGCATTCGTCGCGTCTACTAGCTGAGGTAGATCCTTGTCCAAGTCAAGTAGGCGGCCAGAGTCTAGGTCGCGTCGAAGAACTTGCCCCATGAGATGGACTTGGTAAAGGGGTTGCATCACGTCGTCGTGGAGCCCTCCCGCCATCAGCAGCCGCTCGTCCCGTCGCTCATTTGCTACGTGCTCAGATGAGGAGGCAACCGCCCGATTCTTTGACTCGAGCATTTCGACTGCCCGATCAAGACGCCTCCCGTGGGCAAATGTCTGCCGGACGAGCAAGAGCGGAGACAGAAAGGCTACGAGAGCCCATCCTCCTGCGGCTTGAAACGTCAGGGCCAGCGGCAAGGCAAGCATCGCCAGGCATGCGTGCCCCAATGCGTGCTCCCAAGGAGAGACGCCAAAGATTCGGCGCACCACACTAACTACGGGTAGAGCCGTGTGGATACGGATTGGCACAGCCACAAGGAACGCATTGACGACGAAGTCCACTATTACGACCAGACATGTGGCAAGCAGTATGTATGGCCACACATTGAAGTCTGCGTCTAGGCTATGAAAAACGGCAGACGCGGCCACTACGCTGAGCATGACTTGCGCTCGGTTGTAGAGTGCACGAGTAACACCGATCTCGCCACGAAGTTCTCTCACGTCGACACATCCAAGAAACGCGAGAGGAGCCACCTCCACGGGGTCCAATACCATGCCGGCTGCCAACACGATCGGCAGAGACATCGTCAGAATAACGCTGCCCCAAACCGGTACCGACAGCAGCTCGGCTAGTCCTATAGCCACTAACCACAACAGGTAAACAGGCCAATTCGACTGCGATGCTTGAAACATCAGACGCGATTGCAAGACCGAGGAACCCCAGAGCAGCGGAAATGATCACCCAGCAGAACGCCATGACCCAGGGAGTCTGCTCATAGCCAAGCGGGGTGGGCTCAAGGGGTAGCCCGCGCAGGGTTGTCGAAGACGCCGACATCGCATCCTCCCGTACATGTGGGGGGCAGGGACCACGCCCGGGCCAGCCCGATCCCGACTCGTCTCGCGCGGCATTTGTAGCCGAGCGTGGCCCTCCGATGCAAGACTGACAAAATCGGCTGCCACGGCCTGCCGCTACCATCTGAGCTGTGAAACCACGCATCCTGCTCGTTGAGGACGAGAAGGCGATCTCGGAACCCCTTGTGACGCATCTCGCACGGGAGGGTTTTGACGCGGAAGTGGCCGGCAGCATCGCCGAGGCGGACGATGCCCTCGTCCGACGTCCGCCGGATCTGGTCCTCTTGGACGTCATGCTCCCCGACGGAGACGGACGAGACCTCGCGCGGCGAGTTCGTCAGGACTCCGACCTTCCAATCGTCATGCTGACGGCCCGGGGAGAGGAATTGGACCGCGTCGTGGGGCTTGAGATCGGGGCCGATGACTACGTCGTCAAGCCGTTTTCGGCCCGGGAGCTGACCGCACGCATCCGCGCAATTCTTCGCCGAGGCAAGGGAAACAATCGACGAGGTCCCATCGAGATCGGACACATACGCTTGGATCCGGCTTCACGGACATGCTCAAAGGATGGGAATCCAATCGAGCTGGCCGCCAGGGAATTCGACCTCTTGCATGTGCTCATGGCGAACGCCGGAGATGTGATGCGGCGGGAGCAGATCATGGACGAGGTCTGGGATCCACATTGGTTTGGCCCGACGAAGACTCTCGACGTCCACATCTCGTGGCTCAGGAAGAAACTCGAAGACGATCCCAGTTCCCCTCGATACATCACCACGATCCGAGGCGTCGGCTTTCGATTCGCCGACCAAGCGTCACTCGTCGGGGGCGGCGGGAACGGCGACCGCGAACCCGAATAGGACCATCCATGAGCCTCCGGACACGCCTGGTCCTGGCGTTTCTCTACATCCTGCTCACCGTCATCATCGCCCTGGGCGTGCCGCTCGCCTGGACGCTGCAGAACCGCGCCCGCTCCGAGTTCCGAACGAATCTCCTCGTGACGGCCCAGGTCTTCGCCGCCTCGCTCAGCGCCGGAAGCCTCGAGCCACAAGTGCGGTCAGACCTCAACGAGGATGTCGAAGCGCTCACTCGGGAGCTGACTCCAAGCGCCCGGATCATCGTCGTCAATCGAGGAGGGCGTCTCACGGCCGATTCGTGTCCTCGTCGGTCGAGCGTTGCTCCGTGCGGAGGCATCGATGGACCTTCCGACTTGGGCGAGCCATACGCGACCGCACGCAGACAGGAACTCGTCGACGCGTTGAACCGAGTACCCAACACCGCAATTCGCTTCAGCAACGATCTGGATGAGGACATCGTCGTTGCCGCAGCGCCCATCTTCGATGAGACGACGACGGGCGGCGCAGACGGTGCCACGAGGACCGTCGTGGCGGGTGCCGTCCGAATCAGCGAAAGCCTCGCCGAGGTGAATCAGAGCGTGCGTCGCAGCACGATCGGGCTTCTTGTGATCGGCCTCGCCGGCCTCGTCGCGGGCCTCGTTCTGGCATTCGGGATCGCTGCATCGATCGCCCGTCCTCTGCGCAGGCTCACGTCGACGGCCAGGCGGCTGGGGGACGGCGACCTCGGAGCTCGCACAGACAACGTCGGCGGCGCCGAGGAAATCAGGGAGGTCGGCCAGTCATTCGACGACATGGCCGACCGCCTCGAGCGGACCGTGCAGGCTCAGCGAGAGTTCGTCGCAAATGCCTCGCATCAGCTTCGGACACCGCTGACGAGTGTGAAGTTGCGATTGGAGTCGGTCATCGATGCCATCGACGACCCTCCGTTCCGGGCCGACCTTCAGGCAGCCGAGCATGAGGTGGATCGATTGAGTGAGATCATCAGCCGGCTCTTGCTGATGTCGAGACAGATCGAGGCCGGCGACGTTACGCGGGTAGACCTAGCCGATGCGGCACGCCGCGCGGCCGAGCGGTGGCGGGACCGGGCGGAGCACGCGGGCGCCACCCTCACGGTCGACGGCGAGGACGGCGTCGCACAGGCGAACCCGACGGATGTCGAGCAGGTGCTCGACAACCTCTTGGACAACGCGATCGCCTACGCTCCGGGCCCGATCAAGATCCAGACGGGACGCCGAGACGGCAGGGTGTTCGTCGCCGTGGAGGACCTGGGACCCGGCATACCGCCTGAGGAGATACCTCGCGTCACCGAACGCTTCTACCGCGGAATGGGCGTCCGCAGCGGCGGCTCCGGACTCGGCCTCGCGATTGCCAAGGAACTCGCGGAGAAGTGGGGAGGGACGACCTCGGTGCTGACCGGCGAGGGCGGAGGCGTCCGCGTCGAGATCGAGCTACGGGCAGCAGGTCCCGGCGGTACGCATCAGGGCGATCCGAAGCGAGAGGATCCACGGTGACGTCCGGAGGTTGCAATGCATGGCCCGTGCCCGGTGGTCGGGTACCGCGTGCGCCCGCCGACCGGGCACGACACCTCTCCGCGGTCTCAAGCGATTCGCGACGGCGAGGCCGGGCGCACTCTTAACCGTTCCTTATCCCGGCGGACGCTAGCCTTCGGGCGTGGGCAAGCGTGTTCTCTTCGCGTACGGACTCGGACTCGCCGGCG
This sequence comes from uncultured Actinomycetes bacterium, assembly GCA_963728285.1. Taxonomy (GTDB): domain Bacteria; phylum Actinomycetota; class UBA4738; order UBA4738; family HRBIN12; genus CAVSJR01. The sequence goes on from CAVSJR010000001.1 coordinate 434,326, forward strand.
TCGCTCTCACCGTGGGCCTCACGCTCGGGGCATTCGCGCTCGCGGGATCGAGCCTGAGCCAGCCTGCCGCGCCCGTCGCTCCCACCTTTCGACCGAGCCACACTCCCTCTCAGGCGGACAGCCCCGGGGACGCCGGCGAGGATCGGAATCACCCGGACGACGATCCCACCCGGAGCCCCGGTCGGGGAGGCGAGGGGGAGGACCACGGAGGGAGCAGTTCGGGGGCATCGGCGGCGGCGATGACCGCGGGGAGTCGAGCTCGAGCGGTTCGGACGATTCAGGGTCCTCGGAGGGCTCTGGGTCGGACGGTGGCAGTGGGTCGGACGACAACTCAGGATCGGGGTCCAGCGATGACGGGGGGTCGGACGACAACTCAGGATCCGGCGGCGGCGGCGATTCCGGATCCGGAAGCGACGACTCCGGAGACGACTGAATCGGCATCTGGGCCGCCTCCGCCTGGGTGTGGGCTCCTGCCTCGCCGACAAGGCGCGACCTCCCCGGCTGGAGTGAACGGCGGTGCCTGTGGCACACTGACGCCCGACATCATCCATCGGGAAGGCGAATGAGAAGACGAACCGAGGTCTGGGGCGATGACCCGTCCGAGCGGGACGCGGACGCGACGATCGCCGAGCTCTCCCCTGAGGATCTCGCCCGGCAACGACGCTGGCATGACCACCGGATCGTCTTTCCGCTCAAGGTCGTCGCCCGATTCCTCGCACGAAACGGCAAGCGCATCGGCATCGCGGTCGTCGGTGGATTCCTCGTCGTCGCGGGGATCGCGCTGCTGGTGCTTCCCGGCCCCGGCTGGCTGGTCATTTTCCTCGGGCTCGGCATCTTGGCCACCGAGTTCGTGTGGGCGGAGCGGCTGCTCAACAAGGCGAAGGAGAAAGCCCAACAGGCGAAGGCCAAGGTGCTCGAGAGGAAGGCACTCCGTAGGTCGAGGAAGGCCGATCGGCGAGTCAGCGATCTTGCCGCGGCGGACCGGCATGGAGCTCCTCCATCTTCCTCCGAAACCGACACCCCCGCCGCTGCCGAGGACGACGTCGAGTCCGCCTGAGGGCACCTCGCTCTCCTGAGGGCGATGATCAACCATCGGCGGTGCGGCGCTAATCTGGTGACATGCGCAACGTCATGGTCGGTATCTCGAGCTGGACTGAGCCGACGCTCGTGAAACAGGGGCACTTCTACCCGCCGGAGGCGAAGACCGCCGAGACACGGCTGAAGTACTACGCGAGCCGGTTTCCGATCGTCGAAGTCGATTCGACGTACTACTTCCCTCCTTCGGAACGGAACTCCGTCCTCTGGATCGAACGCACGCCTGCGCAGTTCACGTTCAACATCAAGGCGTACTCGCTGCTGACGAATCACCCGACGCGCCCCGACTCCCTCTACAAGGACGTCGCAGAACGCGTCCCTGAAGATGAACGAACCAAACGACGGCTCTATCGTGACAATCTGCCGGATGAGGTCGTGGACGACGTCTGGCAGCGGTTCCGTGACGCGCTCATGCCCCTTCACTCGTCCGGCAAGCTCGGCGCCGTCCTCTTCCAGTTCCCTCAGTGGTTCGTGATCGGTCGCAAGTCGAAGGACTACATCGTGGAATGCGCTGAGCGGCTGCCCGATTATCGACTCGCCGTCGAGTTCCGCCACAAGAGCTGGCTCGAGGAGCGAAATCGGGAGGAGACGCTCGAGTTCCTCTCGAAGCACGATCTTCCCCTGGTGTGCGTCGACATGCCCCAGGGGTTCGACTCAAGCCTTCCGCCGATCGCGGCGGCCACGGCGGACGATCTCGCGATGATCAGATTTCACGGCCGCGACCCGAAGGCCTGGTCGGGCAAGTCGGAGACGGCGGCCGACCGATTCAAGTACGACTACTCGGCGAACGAGCTCCGCGAGTGGGTTCCGAAGATCGAGGGCTTGGCCGAGCAGGCTCGCGAGACGCACGTGATCATGAACAACTGCTACCGGGACTACGCGGTCAACAACGCGCAGGATCTCGCGTCGATGCTCGACCTCGAGGAATGATTCGGACGCGAGGGAGGGCGCCGTAGCCCGGCAGGCCGCCATGAACTCCCCCGCAATCCTCCATCGGAATTCACGACCCGGAGGGCGACCTCTCATGAGGCGGACCGGCTCCCGGGCCGTGCGAGGACTCGAGGCCGCCCTGGGCGGAGGATCCGTTGCCGGATCCCGAGCCGCTCCTGGACGGCGAATCCGTTGAGGTGGGAGGCGGAGGGGAGGGCACGAGCTCGCCGAACTCATCCTCGACCACGTGGCGATCGACCGTCAGGCTTCCCGATTCGGGCGATTGGTCGATCACGTCGTACGCGATGAGCCTGGGCTCCGGTTCCCTCGCGAAGTACAGGACCTCCGCCGAGAGCGGGATCCCGCCCGGTTCCGTGAAGACGTTGAAGCCCGAGCCGCCCGTGCTTCCGGCGCGAAGGTACAACGTGCCGTGATCCACACGCTCGCCCTCCTCATGGAAGTGGCCCGAGAGCACCAGGGGCACGCGACCCGCGACCGCCTCTGCCATCCGGTCGTCGTGGACCGCGACGACATCGGGTGGCTCCGACATCGCCTCCACGTCCGTGAGGACGCGCTGCCCTGCTTCACGCGCCTGATCGGCGAACTCCCGTTCGGTGACCGGCGCGTCCTGGTCGGGAGTGAAGACGGGATGGCCGAGGCCGTAGATCGAGAGTCCCTCCACGGTTCTCGCGTCGCCGTCGAGGACGACGGCGTTCGGGATCTGCGCCATCGCGGCCTGGAGTGCGAACGAATCGTGGTTGCCGCGAACGAAGACGTACGGGATGCCCATGGCCCGGATCCGGCGCAGGACGAACTCCTCGGGCGTCGTCCCGAACGATGTCAGATCGCCGGTGTCCACCACGAGATCGACGGCGAACCCCTCGGCCAGCTGACCGGCGAAGTCCTGCCCGAGCGGCGACAGGTGGATATCCGAGACGTGCAGAACGCGGATCACGTCGGCGCCGTCGGTGGTGACCGAGCTGATCGACGTGTACGCGCGGGTCGCACCGTCCACGACTCGCTCCAGCTCCGCCCGAAAGTCCTCGATCCTGGTCGTTGCCTCCTCCACCGGGCCGATGAGCTTGGGAGCGAGGGAGAGCGAGCCGTGAAACGTCGGCGAGGCAAACGCCTCGGTCCGATACGTGGACCACACGACCACCTCGCTGCCGCCCACGAGGATGACGGACGTGAGGACGGCCGCGAGGACCCGACGCCATGCGGTTCGAAAGACGAGCAGCGCGGCGACCACCGCACCGGCCACGGCCACGACGAACAGCCGAGCCGCGAACGGCGCGATGCGATCGAGGGCGTCGCGCTCGACCTCCGCCGCCACGCCGTCCGTTCCCTCGGATGCCACGGCGCTCGACAGCTCCGGCACCTGGACGTCCTCGAGGGTCGCCGTCACCCGCAGGGGGGCTCGGTGGGTATCGGCGGTGAGCTTGCCGAAGGGCGGGATCGCGAGGTCCGTGACGCTTCGACCGAATCCGGCGTCGAGGCGGACCCTGAAGGGTCCCATCGACGTGTCGCTGCCACCGAATGCCGACATGGCCAGCCAGGCGCCGATCAGGCCGACGACGATCGGCGCGAGGAAGATGCCGGCACGTCGAACGACCGGCCTCACGAGAGGTTGCGGGCTTTCGGTCATGCCAATCGACTGTACGAGGACATGCAGAAATGGTCGGGTCGAGCGCCGTCCTCCTTCAGTGAAGCGGCCGACATCGCCCGCCAACGTGCCCCGTCCATACCCGCAACCCCGAGGGATAGGCACGCCTGGGGTACGCTCGCCTGAAGGGCGGCGGTGCGCCGCGAGGAGGACGCGCGGAGGACATGGGCGGGCGAGGCTGGAAGATCGGCTCGATCGGCGGGATCCCGATCCGCCTCGATTCCTCCTGGATCTGGATCGCCGTGCTGTTTACCTATTCCCGGTACTTGAACGTCCGAGCTGGACGGAGCCGTCCAACGACCACGGATCGGCGCATCGCGCTCGCCCTCCTCGGCGGCCGTGCTGTTCTTCGGATCCGTCCTCGTCCACGAGCTCGCCCACGCCGTGACGGCGCGGCTCCTCGGGATCCCGGTGGGGGGCATCACGCTGGTGTTCTGGGGTGGGTTCACGGAGACGCGGGCGGAGGATCGGGGTCCGCGAGGGTGAGTTCCTCGTCTCCGCCGCCGGCCCGGGCAGCAGCTTCGCGCTCGCCGGCGTCTTCTGGGTCCTCTCCAAGGCGACCGCCGGAGCCGCCCCTTCGATCACGGCATGTTCGAGTGGCTCGCATAAATCAACCTCATCCTCGCCGCGCTGAACGTCGCTTCCCGGGTTCCCCCTCGACGGCGGGCGTGCGTTCCTGGCGGCCGTGTGGAAGGTGACGGGGGATCGAAGGAAGGCGACCCGGGCGGCGGCGGCGGCCGGGACTCACGATCGGCATCGCCCTGGCCGGCATCGCCGCCCTGTTGCTCTTCGTCGGCGGCACCGACAACCTTCCTTCTCCGTCTACGGGTTCTTCATCGCGTGGTGGATGATCTCGGCCGCTCGCTCGTCCGAGCGCCGACTCGTCGTGCGCGAGTCACTCGCGCACGGAACCGCGGCCGACGCCATGCGGCCACCGCCGCCCGCCGTTCCGGCCGACCTCTCCCTCTCCGAGGCGCTCGACCGATATCTGCGGGGACACGAGGAGGAGTCCTTCCCCGTGGTCGACCCGTCCCAGGCGGTGTTGGGCATGGTGTCGTTGCGTTCGGCTCGGCGGGTCGGCGCGGAGGATCCCCTCCGCCCCGTCCGCGACGGCATGATCCCGATCGGGGAGGTCCGGACGGTTCAGGCGAACGACCCCCTCGACGTCGTCGTCGACACGCTGGCATCCGGAGGCGCCGCGCTGGTTCTGGAGGGCGATCGGCTCGTCGGCTCGATCGGCTCCGGGGACCTCGAGACTTGGCTCGACGGCGGATCGGCGTCCTCGCGGTCGCCCTCGGGCTCGCCCGCCCCTCCTCGTCCCGATCGCTGACCCCGATGTCCCCCGTCGGCCGAGTCGCGGCGGATCCGTCACGGCCGGTGTCGGCGGGCGCGAGTACCATCGCTACCCATGGTCTTCTCCCCCTCAACGTCCTCCCTCGTGCCCGATCCGGAGCAGGCGCGCGTGCTCGACCACGCGTCTGGGGCACTGCTGGTGACGGGATCGGCCGGGACGGGCAAAACGGCCGTCCTGCGTGAGCGGTTCGCCCGGTTGATCGAGGCCGGAAGCGATCCGGAGCGCGTGGCGCTCATCGTCGGCTCCAAGCGCGCCAGGAACGAGGCGCGCACCGCGTTGCTCCAGCGGATTCGGCGGTCGATGCCGACCCTTCGCGTCCTGACGATCCACGGACTCGCCTACCAGGTCGTGGACCAACGCTACGCGCAGCTGGGCTACGACGCGCCGCCGGCGATCCTCTCGGCCGACGATCAGTTCGCCACCGTGCACGAGCTCCTCGCCGGCGAGGACCCTTCCGACTGGCCGGCCTATGGTGGCATGCTCCGCCTCGGCGGGTTCGCCGACGAGGTCCGGCAGTTCCTCCTGCGCGCGCAGGAGGCGCGTCTGCGACCGGAGGACATCGAGGCGAGAGCTAGGGCGCGCGGGCTCACCGGATGGCTCGAGCTGGCGGCGTTCTTCCGGCGCTACCTGCAGGTCCTCGACGGACAGCGTCAACGTCGATTTCGCCGGCCTCGTCGAGCAGGCGGCGGCAGCCGCCGAGCGCGGCGAGCCGATGTTCGATCACGTGATGATCGACGATGTTCAGGACTCCACCATCGGAGCCGAGTCGCTCTTGAGCGGAATGCGGCCGGGATCGCTCGTCGCAGCCGGCAATCTCGATGCGCATGTCTTCTCCTTCCAGGGATTCACCGACGTCCCGATGCGACGGTTCACGAGCACCTTCAGGGCCGGAGAACTCGAGCTCACGACGCCTCATCGGTCGGCGGCCGTCGAACGCACCGCCTGGGCCGCGCCGCACTCGTCGGAGGAATACGCGTGCCTCGCACGCGAGCTGCGACGTATCCACATCGACGAGGACGTTCCCTGGGGCGAGCTCGCCGTCGTCGTCCGCCGCCAGGGCGCTCACCTGTCGGGGCTTCTCCGTGCGCTCGACGACGCGTCGGTGCCTCGGGTCGTCGCCGACGGAGGACGGTCGTTGATGCTGGAGTCCGCGACCGTCCCGTACATCCTCGCGCTGCGATGGCTCGCTCGTCCGGACGACCGCGACGCACTCGTCGAGACCCTCCTCACATCCGATCTCGCCCGTTGCTCGCCGGCCGAGGCCCGGATGCTGGTGCGTGCCGCCAAGGCCGCCGGCAAGTCCGCGGCCGGTGCCCTCTCCTTCCCCGAGGCGCTCCCGGAGGACCGGGCGGACGCCGTCACGACGCTTCACGATGTGCTGACGCGGGCCGAGCACGTCGCCGATGCGTCGGTGGCGGATGCGTTCGCCATGCTGTGGCGGGAGCTTCCGTCGTCGGCCCGGTTGGTGGACGAGGCGACCGCCGGATCGGTCGAGGCCGGCGCCGACCTGGACTCGGTGCTGCGCCTCGCGAGGGCGGTCGAGGCCACGGGAGAGAGCGGCGATTCCTCGGCGGCCGCGTTTCTCGCCTCCCTGGAGGCGGGAGACGAGGGCCCCGGGATGGCGGCGGACGACTCGGCCGCTCAGGGAGCCGTGCGGGTGCTCACCGCACACGCGACCGCGGGGCGGGAATTCGACACGGTCCTCATCGCCGGCGTGGTCGAGGGCAACTTCCCGAGCCTCTCGCGTCCCGAGGCGATGTTCGATCTCGCCACCCTCGAGGGGCCCATGCCCCAAGCCGAGCGCAACCGGCGGCGGCTCGAGGAGGAGCGTCGTTTGTTCGATCTGATCACGAGCCGCGCGAGACGGCGGGTCGTCATGACCGCGAGCGACGAGCGAGATGCGGAGGCCGTCATCACGACTCGATCCCGCTTCGTGGACGACACGGCCACCGCGTGGCATCCGGCTCCCGTCGGTCCCTTCGATGAGCCGCTCACGGTCACCGAGGCGGCCGCGGCGTGGCGAAGGACCTTGTCGGATCACGCCGCGCCGGCGGGCCGGCGCCTCTCCGCGCTCGACGGCCTCCTCGCCCTCGGCGTGGATCCCGGCCGCTGGTGGTATCAGCGCGAGTGGACCGAGACCGGCCGGCCGCTTCGGGAAGGAATTCGCGTCAGCGCCTCTCGGCTCGATACCCTCGACAACTGCGAGCTCCAGTTCGTCCTCGGCGAGGAACTGGGGCTGGATACCTCGACCAGCTACTACGCCTGGGTCGGCCACACAGTGCATCGGATCATCGAGGACTGTGAGCGAGGCGACATCGATCGTGATCTCGCCTCGCTCGTGGCGACGGCGGAGGAGCGCTGGCGGCCCGAACGCTTCCCTTCGATGGCTGTGTCCGAGCAGTTCAGGGCCCTCGTGACGACCCGGATGCTGCCCGCCTGGTTCGAGGAGTACGGGGCGCAGCCCGCGCTGGCCGCCGAGGAACGATTCGAGTTCGAGCTCGATGGGGCCACCGTGGCAGGGGTGATCGACCGCATCGGCGCCGTGGAACCCGAGGGATCGCAGATCACGGACTACAAGACCGGAAAGAAGCGAAGGGGCAAGGCCGACGACATCCTCCAGCTCGGCGTCTACTACCTCGCGGTGCAGGAGTCCGAGAACCTGCGGCCGTATCTCCCGGTCCGAGCCATCGAGCTGGCGTTCGTCCGCGACGTCGAGTTCCACGAGGGCGGCATGGCGCGTCAGACCAAGGGATTCACTCGAGATGACGAGGCGGAGTACGACGGCCGAATGCGGGCGACGCTCTCCCAGCTCATCGGGCGCGTCCGCGCGCTCTACGAGACCGAGATCATTCGCCCGAACCCGGGCGCGAACTGCCGCTTCTGCACGTTTCAGCCCCTCTGCCCCTTGTTCCCGGAGGGCTCGGACCCCTTCCCGTGGCAGGCGGAGGCAGCCCAGAAGGTCGGCGCATGACTGCGACGCAGCTCGCGACGTTTCCTCCTCAGATCGTCGCCGCCCTCGGGGGACGCCAACCCACCGCCGAGCAATGGCGGGCGATCTCAATGCCGCCCGAGCCGTGCGCCGTCGTCGCCGGGGCCGGGCTCGGGCAAGACCTCCGTCATGGCTGCCCGCGTCGTGTATCTCGCGCTGGTCGGGCTGGGCGCCATCGACGCCGACCACCGCGGCATCGTGCCGGGAAACGTCCTGTGCCTCACGTTCACGAACAAGGCGACGGAGAACCTCGCGCTGCGCGTCCGCAGCGCGCTCTCGACCATCGTGGATCTCCCCGAGGGGGAGGAGCCGGTGGTCATGAACTACCACGGCTTCGCGGCGCAGATCATCGAGCGGCACGGGCTTCGCGTCGGCCTGGAGCCGGGGACGAGGGTGCTCACGCCGGCGCAGCGGGAGGAGGTCGCCGGGCGCGTGCTCGACCGCATGACGTTTCAGTCGGTCAAGGCCGAGTGGCAGCCGAGCGTCGTGGACGCGGTCCTGAAGCTGGCGGAGCAGGCCGCCAACCATCTGGTGTCGCCCGAGGAGATCATCGCCTTCAACGAGGAGCGCCTCGGGGTGCTGCGAGGTTTGAAGGCGAAGGGGATCGCCACAGGCGGCGGAGCAGCGGATCGAGCTCGCGCAGGCGGTCCGCATCTTCCAGGACCTGAAGGCGGAGATGGGGGTATACGACTTCGGCGACCAGATCCGAATCGCGCTCGATATCGTGCAGCGGTTCCCCGAGGTCGCCGCGGATTATCGTCAGCGCTTCCACGCCGCGCTGCTCGACGAGTATCAGGACACCAACGTCGCGCAGGCCCGGCTCATCTCGCACACGTTCGGCGAAGGATTCCCCATCACGGCGGTCGGCGACCCCGACCAGAACATCTACGCCTGGCGAGGCGCCAGCCTGTTCAACCTCCTGCATTTTCCCGATCAGTTCCCCACGTCGGGAGGGGCCCCCGCCCCGGTGCTTCCGCTCTACACCAACTTTCGGTCGGGCTCACGGATCCTGGCGGCGGCCGACCACATCCTGGCCCCGCTTCCGGACTCGCAGCGCGCCGACCCCGACAAGCATCTCGTTCCGTGGGAGGCCAACGGGAAGGGCGACGTCGAGCTCGCGCGCTTCTCCGACGAGTGGACCGAGGCGTGCTGGATCGCGGACCGCGCGGTCGGGCGGCATGAGGCGGGCGATCGCTGGGGAGACATCGCCGTGCTATGCCGCAAGAGCCGGCTCTTCACGCCGCTGCAGCAGGCGTTCGCCGAGCGTGGGATCCCCGTGGAGATCATCGGGCTCGCGGGGCTCTTGAAGCTGCCGGCGGTTCAGGAGGTCCTCGCCTATGCCCGGGCCGTGGTGAACCCCTTCGCGAGCGTGTCGCTCGCCCGCATCCTCCTCGGGCCGCGATACCGGGTCGGCTACAAGGACCTCGCGCTCGTTGCCGGGTGGGCCAGCGCGCAGAATCGAGCGCATCGCGACGAGCTGGACGATGAACGGTCTGCGTTCCTGCTTGCGGAGGCGCTGGAGCACCTCGACGAGATCGAGGGGCTGTCCTCGGACGGGCGCGGCCGACTCGAGGAGTTCGCCGAAGAGCTCGAGCAGCTTCGAGTCGAAGCGCGCCGTCCGGTCGGCGAGTTCTTCGCAGAGGTGATCCGCCGCATCGGGCTCCTCTCCGAGCTCGACGCCAACCTCGAGGTGCAGCCGGCCCTCGCGACCAAGCGGAACCTGGCGGCCTTCCTCGACGAGGTGCACGGCTTCACCCCCCTCGAGGGGGAGCTCACGCTCCGTGCGTTCCTCGACTACGCCGACGTCGTGGAACAGGCGGAGCGACAGGAATGGTCGCCGGTCCAGCCCAGCAACGAGGACTCCGTCAAGGCCATGACCGTCCATCAGGCGAAGGGACTCGAGTTCGACACCGTCTTCGTGCCGGGACTCGCGGACGGCCTCCTGCCCGACATGGGCATCCAGCAGAATCCCGCCGAGCGCGGCTACTCGCTCGACTTCGACCTGCGCGGGGATCGGGACGTGCTCCCGGTCTTCGACGGGGTACTCAAGACATTCAAGGAGGACCTCCGGCGACAGGAGGAGTTCGAGGAGCGCCGCACGTGCTACGTCGCCCTCACCCGCGCCCGGAAACGTCTGTACGTGACCGGGGCGCACTGGTACGGCGAGGGCGTCTATCCAAAGCGACCCAGCATCCTGTTCGAGGAGCTCGCCGCCTGGGCCGACGACACGGGATCCGCCGTCGTCGATCGAGGGCCCGACACTCCCGCGAGCGAGGACGAAAATCCACTCCTCGGCTATCGCGAGCGGTTCGTTCGCGACTGGCCCGGAAGGGCGCTGCGCCCCGAGGCCGACGCGCTGTTCCACGAGGGGTGGCGCGCTGCGGCGATGCAGTCGTCCCGCGCCGGCGGCGCCGTCCAGAGCTCCATCCTCGAGGCCCTCGATCCCGTCGAGCGAACCGCGTATGAGGCCGACGCCATGTCGCGGCGCCTGCTCGCGGCTCACCTGGTGGAGCGCGAGGGAACCGCTCGGAGTGAGCCACCGTTGCCGTCGACCCTCTCGGTGAGCAGCGTCATCGACTACGCCCGATGTCCGAAGCGCTTCTACTGGTCGGTCATCCGACCGCTGCCGCGCTTCAGCGGCCCGGCCGCCCGAGTGGGAACACAGGTGCACCGATGGATCGAGCTGCAGTCGCGCGGGCAGGCGACGCTGCTGGAGGAGGACGAGCACCCCGACCTCACCTCGGAGGAGCTCGCCGGGCAGCCGGGAAAGGTGGATCAGCTTCGCACGGCCTTCCAGGACAGTCGCTTCGCCCGTGTCGCCCCGCTGTTCGCTGAGCGCCCCTTCCTGCTTCGGATCGGCGAGTTCGTCGTGAACGGGCGGATCGATGCCATCTACGGCGGCTCAGACGGTCGCTGGGAGGTCGTCGACTACAAGACGGGCCGGAGGCCGCCGGACGGTGAGCCGATCGCCAACCTGCAACTCGAGCTCTACGCGCTCGCGTGCATCGATGTATGGGGCAAGCGTCCCGAGGAGCTCACGCTCACCTATCTCTATCTGGCGAGCCGGGAGGAGGCCAGCTATCCCGTCGGAGGATCCCGCCGAGATCCGCGGACGCATCCTCGAGGACCTCCGAGCGATGGCGTCGGGTGCCTTCGTTCCGACGCCCGGACCACAGTGTCGCTGGTGCGACTTCCAGCCGTTCTGTGACGCCGGAACCTCGTATCTGTCGACGATCGAGGGCTCGGCGCACGAGGCCCCCGCGTAGTCACGACGTGGGGCGCTCGAGTCGTTCGATGACTCGCGGAAACGTCTCGTACTGGGCCGCCGGGTCCCACCCGCCCTCGCGCACGCCCGGGATCACACGCGCGACGAGATCGAATGCCGGGGCGCGGACGAACGCCGCCGCCCGGAACCAGAGGAGGCTCCCGGGCTGGATCACCACCTCCCCGTGCGTCCCCTGAGGACGGTAGGAGGGGTCGTCGGTGGCGACCGGCGTCGCCCGGAAGATTCGCGAAAGGGCCACTCGAACGTCGTCCTCCTCGGCCTCGAGCCGGACGACCGTTCCATTCCATGTCGCGCGCCCGACGACGTCATCCGGCGAGGCCGGTCGGTGGAGTTCGACGCGCATTGCGCCAGATTACCCGGCGAGCGGACGCTCCATCTCGCGGAGCCGGGTCGCGAGTCCTTGCATCATCTTCAGCGCGACATCGGGCTGGCGCTCGAGCATCTTCATGAAGGGGCGCTGCTTCAGCTCGAGCAGGGCCATCGGCGTCTCCGACACGACGCTGGCGGTGCGCTCGCCTCCGTCGAGGAGTGAGATCTCGCCGAAGAAGTCGCCCGGTACGAGCTTCGCCAGGCTGCGTCCATTCCGCTGCACCTTCGCCTGCCCCTCGATGATCACGTAGAAGCTGTCGCCGGGATCGTTCTCCTTGACGATCGAGGCGTTCTCCATGTACCGGACCTCGTTGGTCAGGTCCCGAATCTGTCGCAGCTGGCCCTTCGACAATCCATCGAAGAGGGGAACCCGCTCCAGGACGGCCTGTCCCCGTTTCGGCATCGGCGTCTCCCTTCCCGACCATCATCGTCGATCCGCGCCCTCGGATCGGCGCAGCCTACCCCAGTGTCGGTGGCACCCGCTAGCGTGTGCCGCAGGTGATCGTGGAGGTCCCGCATGGCACAGCCTCGAATCCTCCGATCGCTCCCCCTCGAAGACGCCGATGCCATCGCGCCCGGCGCCGCGCGGCGACCCCTTGGAACGCCTCACGCGATCCGGCAGGGGCGGCCCTCCGAGGCCATTCCGCCGCCGGCCCATCTCGGCCCGGGCCGGGCCTACGAGCGCGGGCGGACGGTGCTCGCTCAGGGAGCGGATCGCCAGGAGGTCTTCGTCGTCAGGCGGGGGCTCCTGCGCGAGGCCGCCGTCTCGCTCGACGGACGCTGGTTCGTCCACGGACTCCTGGGGCCGGGCGACGTCTTCGGTTCGCTGACTCGCTCGGGCCCCGCGCCGGCGAGCGTCCGCACGCTCCGCCCATCCGAGGTCATCACGATCCCACGCCTCACGATGGACGAGTTGATCGACCATCACCCCGATGCGGCATGGTGGTTGCTCACGCGGATCGAACGGCGTCTGCGTCGCGCTCAGACGACCACGGAGGAGCTCGCGTGGCACGAGGTCCCGGGGCGGGTGCGCCGACGCCTGCTCGTGCTCGCGCATCAGCACGGAAGGCGGACGTCCGACGGCATCCGCATCGACGTGCCGCTGACGCAGGAGGACCTGGCCGCGATGGTCGGGGCGGCGCGCGAGACGGTGAACCGGACCATCGTGAGCCTGATCTCGAGCGGATTCGTGCGGGTCGAGGATCGCCGATACATCCTGCGAGACGCATTCCTCGATGGCGCCCTGGACGATGGCGAGTGGACGCCGTGACGGGGTCGCGGCCCGCCGGGCGGTGCTCGTGCGGCGTCGTGGCTTGACCGGCCCTCCGCGATCATGGTTCGCTCGCGTATGGACGACTACGGCCCATCCACGTACGGCGACCGCATCGCGAGCATCTACGACGAGTGGCACCCAATCGCGGGCGACGCGGAGCAGGCCGCCGATGTCCTGGCCGGCCTTGCGGGGGACGGCGCAGCCCTCGAGCTCGCGATCGGCACCGGGAGGATCGCGATCCCGCTGTCGGCTCGTGGCGTCTCCGTCCGAGGGATCGATGCATCCGCCGCGATGGTTGCGAAGCTTCGCGAGAGGCCTGGTGGTGCCGATATCCCCGTCGAGCTCGGCGACTTCGCCGACGTCGGCGTGGACGGTCGCTTTCGCTTGATCTTCGTCGCGTTCAACACCTTCTTCGCGCTCCTCACCCAGGAGGAGCAGGTGCGGTGCTTTCGCAACGTCGCCGCCCATCTCGAGCCCGGTGGCGCCTTCGTCATCGAGGCGTTCGTCCCCGACCCGACCATGTACGCGGCGGGCCAGCGCGTCGCGGCCACATCCGTGGGCGTCGACGAGGTCCGGCTGGACGCCGGCAGGCACGATCCGGTCGAGCCAGCGGGTGGATGCAACGCACGTCGTGATCCGAGACGGCGACGTCCGCCTGTATCCGGTGCGGTTGCGATACGCGTGGCCGTCCGAGCTGGATCTCATGGCCGAGTTGGCCGGCCTGCGACGTCGCGATCGGTGGGCGGATTGGAACCGGGCGCCGTTCGAGGCGTCCAGCGGCACGCATGTGACCGTGTACGAGCTCGCGCCCGCCTGAGGACCAACCAACCCCCCCAGGCGGGATGCGATCCGCTCCGGCGGCGACGTCAGGCCCCGGGCGGCTCCTGGAGCGCAGCCAGCCGGCACCTGTCGCACAGATTCGACCTCACGCCGACGCGGCGACCGCAGCGCTCGCACGCTCGAGGATCGGCGATGAAATACCGCATCGATCGCCCGCGGCCGGTGTGCTCCACGCGGCCCTCGCCCTCGAGTTTCTTGAGGTGCGCCAGCACCGAACGCGACGCGAGGGGCCGCACCTCGGAGGGGTAGGCCGCGTAGACGACGTCGACGACCTCGGCGATCGAGCTGGGAGCGCCGGCGAGGACGTCGAGGATCTGCCGCTCCCGCTCGCTTCGATGGGAGAGATACTCGTCCAGTTTCCGCCCTGCCTCCAGAACGATCGGACCGTGCCCCGGGTAGAGGGTGCGGGGGTCGAGGTCGCGCATGCGTCGGAGCGATCGCAGATACGCCGCGAGGTCGCCCTCCGGCGGATCGATCACGCTGGTACCCCTGCCGAGGACCGCGTCGCCGGTGAACAATCCTCCCGCGCGCTCCAGCCAGAAGGCGACATGATCGGGCGTGTGCCCGGGCGTGTGGATCGGGAGCACGGTGACGTCCCCCACCCGAATCGGATCGCCGTCTCGAAGCCGCACGCCCCCAGGCGGCGGTCGAAAGGCGTGGATCGGCGCCCCCGTCGAGACGGCGAGGGGCTCCGCTCCCGGCGCGTGATCCGGATGCGCGTGCGTGAGCAGGATCGCCCCGACGCGGCCCGCCGCGCGCTCGACCTCGCGAAGGTGGGTCGCGTCGTCCGGCCCCGGATCGATGACGATCGCGGGTGCGTCGCCGACGATCCACGTGTTGGTTCCCTCGAGCGTGTAGACGCTCGGGTTGGGCGCCAGGATGCGAAGCACTCGGTCCCTTCGCATCACGCCTCCTGGTAGAAGGTGGACCGCGGCATCGCCGCCTCGTCGCTGGCGTCCGGCTCCTGCTGCGGGATCGTGAGGGCGAGGACCTCCTCGACGGACGCGCACCGGGCAAGCGCCTCCATCGTCTTCAGGGTCGGCCAGTACAGACGAACGGCCCCCGCGGCCCATCCATCCAAGAGCTCGCCCGGATTCGCCCACCACGCCTCCGCCGCCTCGCGTCCATCCGGCCTCGGGTCGATCCCGGGTGGCGCCGCAACCGCGAAGTAGCGGGCATCGAATCGGACCGGGACGCTCTCCGGGGCGACCCAGTGCGATATCTGCGGGACGCCTTCGGTCATCGGAGGCGCCTCGTCAACCGGAGAGAGGGGGCGACGCTCGGGGGCGCGATGTATCCCCGACCCGGTCACGACGAGCCCCGCCTCCTCGGCCAGCTCTCGCACCGCGGCCGCGCGAGCCGCCTCGTCCGGGGTCCCGAACCATCGCGCCGCCCGCTCCGGGTCGCCCGCGTCCACGGCTCCCCCGGGGAACACGACGTAGCCGGGGAGAAACCGGCTCTCCCGGCCGCGCCGGAGGACGAGCACCTCGACACCACCGGCCCCGGACCGAGCCGCGATCACGGTCGCCGCGGCCCTGATCTCCCTCGTCGTCGGATCCACACGCCGGATTCTCGCAGGTGCCGGGGCCACGGCCTCCCTCGAGCCGTCGCCGCGGAGCCCAATCACGGGTGCGAGCACGCGGCTACCCTGGGAGCGGATGGAGGACGTCGAGCGCAGGATTCGCGACGCGATCGGCGATCGCGGCCCGATCACCTTCGCCGAGTTCATGGAGCTGGCGCTGTATTCGCCGGGCGCCTTCTACGACACCCCTCCCGTGGGCGCGGATGCCCACTTCGTGACCAGCCCCCACGTCCACGACGCCTTCGCGCTGCTCGTCTCGAGGGCGCTCGGGCGGATGTGGACGCAGAGCGGCCGTCCCGAGCCGTTCCGCGTCGTCGAGGTCGGCGCGGGCGACGGAACGCTCGCGCGGCAGCTCCTCGTCCAGCTTCGCGACCTGCCGATCGACTACACCGCCGTCGACCGCAGCGAGGGAGCGCGCTCGGCGCTCTCCAAGATCGAGGGCATCAGACGTCGCCGAGCGGCTGACCGATGTCGGCGTCGTCGGTCCCGGCGTGGTCCTGGCGAACGAGCTCCTGGACAACCTGCCGTTCCGTCGGGTGCGCATGAGGGCGGGCGGACCGGTCGAGGTCCGGGTGGGCATCGACGTTCGAGGCGATCTCGTCGAGGTCGAGACGCCGTGCGATGCGCAGCTCGCCGGATCCGCTCACGCCGGGCATGCGCGCAGGGGGAGGAAATGACCGTTCCGGAGGGCGCGCTGGCCTTCGTCGACGACCTCGCCTGCGTCCTCGCGAACGGCTGGGCGATCCTCATCGACTACGGTGGAAACGTCCGCTCGACCGGGCAGGTTCACGGCTACCGTGAGCAGCGGGTCGTCGAGGATGTGCTCACCGATCCCGGCTCGGCCGATATCACCGCGGGCGTCGACTTCCACCTGATCGAGGAGCGAGCACGAGCGAACGGCCTGCGCGTGGACGGGTCACCCTCCCAACGCGATGCGCTCGTCTCGCTCGGCTTCGATCGATGGATCCGGGCGGAGCTTGAGCGGCAGGGGGAGCTGATGAGAGCGCGGGCCGGCGTCGAGGCCGTCCGGGCGTGGGGGGATCGCAGCCGCGCGACGCTGCTCGTCGATCCGGGACGTCTGGGCCGACTTCGCTGGATGGTGCTGGCGGCAGGCGAGGCGACGGCGCCCGACTGGCTCCCCGATGCCGAAGGGGCCCGAGGCGAGGATCGAGGCTGAGGCGTCGACCACGCGACGCTCGGTCGCGGGGCGCCGCGGACACACCGTTGGGGGTCAGGCCGCCCGCTCCTCCAGGAATCGCTCGATCAGGCCCCGGACGACGACCGCCATGGCGAACCCGTGATCCGCGGACCACCGGCGCAGACGCTCGTGCGATTCGGGGTGAGCCGAACGGGCAGCATGCTCGAGACGGAAGGCAGTTTCTCGAACTCGCCGGGCGGCCGCTCCGGAAGGACGAAATACTCGTCGAGCGGCAGGGAGCCACGCCTCCGTGCAACCAGCGCCCCGAGCGACCCGGTGAGCAGCGCTCGAAGGACCGTCTGGCGCTCCCCCGCGGGCAGGCCGTCCAACGCCTTCAGCAGCAGCCCGGCCGCCCGGTCCCCGCCCGCTCGGGCTTCACCCATCCTCGTACACCTCCGTTGGCTCGCATGGATATCGCAAGCGATATCAGACGATATCGCACCGGCCGTCGCGGACGAGGGGCGGGGAGGGCGGTGAGAGACGGGAGGAAGCGAGCCTACGCTCGCGGACGGAAGCCCTCCGGAGAGAGCTAGCGGTCGACGTCGCCGACGACGAAGAAGATCGATCCGAGGATCGCGACGAGGTCGGGGACCAGCGTGCCCGGGAGCATGGCGGGGAGCACGGAGATGTTGGAGAACGACGCGGTCCGCATCTTCAGCCGGTACGGGCTCGTCCCGCCGTCGCCCATCAGGTAGTAGCCCATGAGGCCGAGCGGGTTCTCGGTTCGGACGTACACCTCGCCGTCGTACTTCATGGTCTTCGGAAGCTTGGGGGCGCGGTACGGACCAGGCGGAAGCTTGTCCATGCACTGTTCGATGATGTCGCAGGACTGTTTGATGCGCTCGACGAGCACCCACAGCCGATCGTAGCAATCGCCGTCGGCGGCCACCGGAACGTCGAACTCCACCTCGCCGTACTTCTCGTACGGCTCGTCCTTTCGCGGATCCATGGGCACCCCGGAGGCCTGGAGAACCGGTCCGGAGCAGCCGTAGCCGATCGCAGTATCGGACGGAAGGATCCCGACGCCCCTCGTCCGGGCGAAGATGATCTCGTTGCCCATGATGAGCGTCTCGAACTCCTTGATTCGCTTTCGCGTATCGGCGAGCACCTGCGCCGAGCGCTTCAGGAACCCGGCGGGGAGGTCATCCTTCAGCCCGCCGACGCGAGCATAGGAGTGGTGCAGACGCGCGCCGGTGCAGGACTCCATCAGATCCTGGATCATCTCTCGCTCGCGGAATGCGTAGAAGATCGGGGTCATGGCCCCGAGCTCGAGGGGATAGGAGCCGGTGAACATCAGATGGTTCAGGATGCGGTTCCACTCGGCCATCATGGTCCTGATCCACTGAGCCCGCTCGGGCACCTCGATGCCGGCGAGGCGCTCCACCGCGATCACCCATCCCAGCTCGTTGTTGAAGGCCGACAGCCAATCGTGGCGATTCATCAGCACGAGCGTCTGGCGCGCGTCCCTGTGCTCCGCGAGCTTCTCCGCCCCGCGATGCATGTAGCCGATCACCGGCTCGGCGTGGGTGATCACCTCGCCGTCGAGCTCGAGGACCACCCGGAGGACGCCGTGGGTCGACGGGTGCTGCGGCCCGATGTTGAGGATCATCTCCTCGGTCCGCAGCGCGCCCGGTGGCGCCACCTCGATGTCGAGGCCGCCGCCCCGAACCATCGAGGTCGCCGCCGAGCTCTGGAACGCCGGGCGTTCTCGCGTATCCATGTACGCCTATTGTGCCGGAAGAGCCGACCGCTGCGCCCACCGGCGCAGGCCACGAGCATCGGGCGGCCCCTTCGACGCTCGTCGAGCCGCTAGTCTTCGATCGATGGCAGGCGACACAGGGCTCCGTCGAACGCTTCCCTCGATCGACGCCCTCCTGCGCTCCGAGCCCGGCAAGCGGGCCTCCGCCTCGCTGGGCCGGCCGCTCGTGAAACACATGCTCGCGCAGGTCCTCGAGCGGGCGCGTTCGCGCGCCTCCGACGGCGAGCCCCCGCCGGCCGACGATGCGCTGTTGGCCGAGGCGGCCCGCCTCGCGTCGCAGGTGAGCACCGGGCTGACCGCCGTCATCAACGCGACCGGCGTCGTCCTCCACACCGGACTCGGTCGGGCTCCCCTGCCCGTCGACGCCGCCGAGGCGGCGGTTCGCGCGTCGGCGTACAGCGACCTGGAGATCGACCGCGAGACGGGCAAGCGAGGGAAGCGCTCGACGCGGGCGGAGCTGCTACTCACGGCGATCACGGGCGCCGGAGCCGCCCTCGTCGTCAACAACTGCGCCGCCGCGTTGCTGCTCGGGCTCGGCGCGCTCGCACGTCGGAAGGAGGTCCTCGTCTCGCGAGGGGAGCTCATCGAGATCGGCGGAGAGTTCCGAATCCCCGACATCATGGCGGCGTCCGGCGCGAAGCTCGTCGAGGTCGGCACGACGAATCGGACTCGCGTCGACGACTATCGGGACGTGGCGTCGGATCGGACCGGGACTGATCCTCAAGGTCCATCCGAGCAACTATCGCGTGGTCGGGTTCACCGCCTCCCCGCCGACGAGCGAGCTCGCCGGGCTCGCCCGCGACGTGGGCGTGCCCTTCCTGTACGACCTCGGCTCGGGGATGCTCGATCGGATCCCCGGCGTCCCCACGGACGAGCCGTCGGCCCGCGAGGCGCTCGCGGACGGCGCCGACCTCGTCACGTTCTCCGGCGACAAGCTGCTGGGAGGGCCGCAGGCGGGCATCGTGCTCGGCCGCGAGGATCTCATCGAGCGGCTCCGGCGGCACCCGATCGCGCGCGCGGTGCGCGTCGACAAGATGCAGGTGGCGGCGCTCGAACGCGTGCTCGCGACCTACTCGCGAGGCGACCACCTCGGCCTCCCGGTGTGGAGGATGCTCCTTCGACCGGTCGAGGAGGTCAAGCGCCGGGCGGAGGAGCTCGCACGATCCCTCGACGGCGAGCTGGAGGGAGCACACGTCGTGCGAACCGAGGCGACGGTAGGGGGAGGATCGATTCCCGGCTACGGGATCCCCTCCTGGGGCGTTGCCGTGAGGGCGCCGTCCCCAAGCGCGATGGCGGCCCGGCTCCGGACCGGGCGTCCCCCGGTCTTCTGCCGGGTGGAGGAGGCCGCCGTGGTGCTCGATGTACGAACCGTCGCGGACGATCAGCTGCAGGACCTCCGTCGGGCCGTCCTCTACGCCCTCGAGGGAGATGACGTCGACGCCGAGCGATGAGACGGCGAGTCGGCATGGAGCGCGCGACGGCGAGCAGGCCCTCCACGTCGTCGCGACGGCCGGCCACGTCGACCACGGCAAGTCCTCGCTCATCCTCCGACTGACGGGGATGGATCCGGATCGCTGGGCCGAGGAGAAGCGGCGCGGACTCACCATCGATCTGGGGTTCGCGTGGGGCGAGCTCCCCTCGGGACGCGAGATCGCGTTCGTGGACGTTCCCGGGCACGAGCGATTCATCCGCAACATGCTCGCCGGGGTCGGCCCCGTCCGACGCGTTCTGTTCGTCGTCGCAGCCGACGAAGGCTGGAAGCCTCAGTCGGAGGAACACCTCTCCATCGTCGACCTGCTCGGGGCAACCGGCGTCGTCGCGCTCACCAAGTCGGATCTCGTCGACGAGGAGACGCTGTCGGAGCGGGCCCGTCAGGTGCGGGATCGGCTGGGGGGCACATCGCTCGAGGACGCCCCGATCGTGCCGTGCTCGTCACACACGGGCGCGGGGCTCGACGAGCTCCGCGCCGCGCTCGAGCGGCTGACGGCCGGCGGTGCGCCCGCGGACGGTGGGGACAGGCCCCGGCTGTTCGTGGATCGCGTCTTCTCCATCAAGGGGGCCGGCACGGTCGTCACCGGCACGCTCATCGACGGCTGCCTCTCGTCCGGGGAGGAGATCGCCGTCCTTCCGGGAGGAGCTAGGGCGCGGATCCGGAGGGCTCCAGACCCACAAACGGTTCACCGATCGCGCGTGCCCCGTCTCTCGGGTGGCGATGAACGTCGTGGGGGTGGAACGAGGGGAGGTCGCCCGCGGCGACGTCATCGCGCGGTACGACGACTGGCGGCCCACGCGAACGCTCGAGGCGCGGATACGACCGGTCCGGGCGCTCGGGCATTCGTTGACGGCCCGCGGCGCGTACAAGGTCTACGTCGGTTCCGCCGAGGCGGACGCGACGCTGCGTCCGATCGGAGCCACGGAGATCCATCCGGGCGGGCACGCGTTCGTGCGAATCCGAACGACTCGGCCGCTCGTGCTCGATGTGTTCGATCCCATCGTCCTTCGAGAGGTGGGCAGACGGGAAACCGTCGCGGGCGGCAGGGTGATCGACATCGAGCCACCGCGACGACAGGGCCATGATGCCGGTCGGCTCGAGGCCCGGTGGGCCGCCGGGCGGCATGGGCTCCCACGACTCCTGGCCGAGGAGCGAGGAGCCGTCCGACTCCGAGACGCGCGCGTGCTGACCGGCGTCGAGGACGTCGATGGGTCGGCGAACGTCCGTGACTGGATCGTCGATCCGGCGATGCTCGCCGGAGTCGAGAAAGGGATCACGGACTTCCTCGCGGCCTCCCATGCCGCCCACCCGCTGCGCGAGGGAGAGACGCTCGCCATGACGCGGGCGCGAATGGGCGAGCTCCTCTCGGAGGCAGGCGCAACGGAGAGCCCGGAGCTCGTGGACGCCCTGCTGGAGGCGATGGTGGCGAGCGGCACGCTCGCGCGCTCGGCATCCGCTATCCGCCTCGCGACGCACGACCCATCCCTCGCCAAAGACTCCCAGGACCTGCGACGGGTCGTCACCGCGCTCGAGGCCGGGGAGCCGGCGCCTCCGTCGGTCGATGAGCTCCTTGTCACGGGGGTCAGCCGCGATGTGATCGAGGCCGCCGTGCGAAGCGGTGCGCTGATACGGGTATCCGCGGAACTCGTCGTGCGCCCGACGTTCGTGGACGCGGCGCTCGCGGCGCTTCGGGACCTCCAGGCCGCCGGACGGCCCTTGACCGTGAGCGCCTTTCGCGAGCGTGTGGGAACCACCCGAAAGTATGCGGTTCCGTTGCTCGAGTATTTCGATCAGCAGGGGGTCACGCGGCGGCAGGGGGACGTGCGCGTCCTGAGGGGGCCGACCGCGGACACCTAGGGCTCAAGCTCAACCGTCAGCGACACCTCCACCGACGCGCCGAGCGGCAGCTCCGTCACCCCGACGGCCTCGCGAGCGTGGCGCCCCGCGTCACCGAGCACGTTGGCGAGCACGTCGCTGGCCCCGTTCGCAACCTTCGGCTGATCGGTGAACCCGGGCGACGAGGCGACGAACACCGTGACCTTCGCGATACGGCGCACGCGTTCGAACGAGCCGAGCTCTCCCCGCAGCGCCGACAGCGCCAGCACCGCACATCGCTGCGCCGCCTCCTGCGCCTGCTCCAGCGACACGTCCGCGCCGACATGGCCCGCGTGCAACATGGAACCCCCGACGAGTGGAACCTGCCCGGAGACGAAGGCGAACGGTCCTGCCACGACGACGGGGACGTAGGACGCGACGGCCTCCGGAGGAGGTGGAAGCTCCAGCCCGAGCCGGGAGAGCCGGTCGAGGACCGAGGCGTCGTCCATGATGAGCCATCCTGCCATGAACGAGGAGAACGGCGCTCGCCGCGTGGCCCCCGGAGATGTTGCTTAGCGTCATTGCGGACCGCCGACGTGCGGGCTCCCGAGCGGGGGCCGGGCGGACCTCGGCCCCCCGTTGCCGATCAGCCGACCCGTAGCTCCCGCTCGCGGAGATCCCGTTCGCGCAGGAGCACACGACGCTCCTGCTCGTTCATCCCGCCCCAGACCCCGTGTGTCTCGCGGATCCTGAGCGCATATTCGAGGCACTCGTCTCGGACCTCGCACCTGCAACAGATGGCCTTGGCCCGACGCTCCCGCCCGCCCTTTTCCTCCCGGCGCTCGAAATAGCTCGGAGCGAAGAACAGCGATGAGTCCTCGCCCCGGCATGCCGCGCGAAACCGCCAGGTCGTCGACCAGTCGATCCGATCGGGTGCTGCCATCGAGCGGGGTCCTCCTTACCAGGCGCCGTGCGAGTGCCTTCATAGGAATGTTCGAAATCTGCGGGGTGGAGGGTTCTCCGCGCGGACCGTCGAATTTGTGAAGAAATCAGGCGTTCGCCGAGCCGGCGGCCGGGCCCTCGGAGGCCCCGCCCGTCGCCGGGGAGCCGGGCTCCGCCTCGACGCGCAGGATCAATCCGTCGAGCCCGCGAACCCGGATCCGGGCGCCCTTCTCGATGCTTCCGTCCGAGGCGCGGCCCCGCCACAGCGTTCCTTTCACGAACACCGGGCCCTCGGGCGCGAGGTCTCCGCGGGCCTCGCCGACGAGGCCCACGAGCCCGCGTTGCGTTGACGCGATCCGATCGCGGGACTGGATCGCGACGGTGAGCGCGAATCCGTAGTAGAGCAGGGTCGCCAGCGTCAGCGAGCCGATCAGCCAGGGCGAGAGGTCGATCTGGGACGACACCCCGCCGAAGACGAGCCACGACCCTGCCACGAACAGCGCCAGGCCGGCCCACGTCAGGGGGCCGAGCCGCCGGAGGCGGACATCGGCCACGAGCAGGCCGATCCCCGCGAGGAGAAGCGCCAGGCCGAGCCAGGAGAACGGCACGACCCACAGCCCGTAGATCGCCAGGGCGAGCAAGCCGATCCCACTGAAGCCCGCGAACCCGAAGCCCGGCTGGGTCAGCTCGAAGGCGAGGGCCGCCAGTCCCAGCGCGAGCAGCAGGTAGATCGCGGAGGGCGAGATCATCGCGTGCAGCACCCTCGCGATCGGGCCGAGATCGTTGAACTGCCAGACGACGCTCCCCTCGGCCTCGGACGTGGCCAGCGCGGTCTGGAGGACGACCGGCCCCCTCGCGGTCTGCACCGTGCGTCCATCGATACGGGTCAGCAGTCCGGGGATCGAGGCGGCGGCTACCTGCGCGATGCCACGGTGGCGCGCCTCGGCCGCCGTGAGCGGCCTGTCGCTCCAATCGAGGTCCGTGTCCTTCTCCCGCGCGGTGATCCAGCCGGCGATCCTGCTCCTCAGGCCGGGGTACCCGGCGTCGGGAGACGCCAGGTCGAGGGGTCGAAGCGGCCCCGTCTGCGAGCCCGGCGACACGGCCGCGAGGCTCGAGGCGTACATCAGCAGCAGGCCCGCTCCGCTCGCCCTGGCCGGCGCCGGACCGACCCAGACGATGACGGGGACGCTCGCGCCGGCCACCCGCTCCGCGAGCGACAGGGCGTTCTCGTCGAGCGACCCGGCCGTGTCGAGCTGCAGGACGATGCCCTGTCCCGCACCCTCCGCTCGGTCGAGCTGCGTGAGGAGATAGTCGACGTTCGGTCGATCCAGGGCGCCACTCACCTTGACGATCTGGATCGTCGGCGGATCGGCGTGCGCCTCGGCGGGCCAGAGCAGCGCGAGGACGAGCACGAGGAAGAGGACGCGTCGCATCGGCCACATCGTAGCGGCCGAGCGACGAACGGCCTGCTCCGACGCCCCGCCGGCCGGATGGGCGGACTATCCTGGGACGCACTTCAATGGAACCCCCGGCCGAAACCCGGCGCGACGCCGGAGCCGCCTCGGCTCCTCGTTCGACACGCCCGTCGGATCGCCCACGGCCCATCTTCTACCTGGCCCTCCCCGTGCTCGTGGCCTTGATCATCGGGCTCGCGGGCGCGGCGGTCGCCGCCATGTTCTCCCCGACGGTGGTGGGGCTGAAGGCCGGCGTCGAGCGGCTGAGCCAACGGCTGAAGGAGGAGGGCGCGACCTTCCGCAAGCTCCCGCGCCCGCCGGAGCGGTCCGTGATCTACGCGAACGACGGCAAGACGGTGCTCGCCACCGTCTTCCTGGACGAGAATCGCGACATCGTCACGCTGCGCGACGTCGCGCCGATCGCGCAGAAGGCCGTCCTCGCCATCGAGGACCAGGGCTTCTACGAGCACGGGGCGCTGAGCGGCGAATCGGTCCTGCGGGCGCTCCTCACGAACCTCGGGTCGGGGACGATCGTGCAGGGAGGGTCCACGATCACCCAGCAGCTCGTGAAGAACACGCTCATCTCCAACCCGAAGCAGACGTACGCGCGAAAGCTGCAGGAGGCGGCGCTCGCCATCCGGATGGAGCAGAAGTACACGAAGAAGGAGATCTTCGAGCTCTACCTGAACGAGATCTACCTCGGCAACGGCGTCTACGGGATCGGCGCCGCCGCCGACTACTACTTCGGCACCACCGCATCGAACCTCTCCCTCCCCCAGGCCGCGATGTTGGCCGGGTTGATCCGCGCCCCCGAGACCTACGACCCCATCAGCCACCCGGGAAAGGCACTCCGACGTCGAAACGTCGTCCTCAACGCGATGGACGACGCCGACACGGCACCGGCACGAAAGGTGAGGAAGACGAAGAAGGAGGACCTCGAGATCCAGAAGGGGGCGGGGAAGCAAGGGTCGAGCACTCGTCCCTTCATGGTGACCTACATCACGCGCCAGATCCTGACCGACGAGGACGGGACCTACGACGCGTTCGGGAAGACCGAGAAGCAGCGCATCCACACCCTGTACCAGGGGGGCCTTCGGATCACCACGACCCTCGACCCGCAATGGCAGGACTGGGCGGAGCGGGCGGCCCAGAGTCATCTCCCCGACGAGCGTGGGACGCCGGACGCCTCGATCGTCTCCGTCGACAACCGCAACGGCGCGGTTCGAACGCTGCTGTCCGGAAAGAACTACGACCGCGACCAGTTCAACCTCGCCGCGGCGAGCCGCCAGACCGGATCGTCGTTCAAGCCGTTCACGCTGGTCGCGGCGTTTCGCGACGACATCTCGCCGAAGTCGACCTTCGAGTCGAAGTCGCCGCTTCGGCTGCCGCAATGGGACAACGCATGCCACTGCGTGCAGAACGCCGAGCCCGGCGGGGGCGGCAAGATCGACCTGTGGGAGGCGACCGAGCACTCGGTCAACGTGGTGTTCGCCCAGCTCGCGTTGAAGGTTGGGCCGGCGGCGATCGTCGAGGCCGCCCACGACATGGGCGTGACCTCACCGCTCCTCCCCGTGCCCTCGATCACGCTGGGGTCCAACGACGTCTCCCCGCTGGAGATGGCGTCGTCCTTCCAGACCCTCGCGAACGAGGGCCGGCACTGCACGCCGTACATGGTGGCGCGCGTCGAGGACTCCGAGGGCGTGCTGTACCGGCATCGCTCCGACTGCGAGCAGGTCATCCCCCGGGAGATCGCCGCCCTGGTCACGGCGATGCTCGAGCGCGTCGTCGGCGGCGGGACGGGGACGGCCGCGCAGATCGGGCGCCCGGTCGCGGGCAAGACCGGGACGACGCAGTACGCGACCGACGTGTGGTTCGTTGGCTACACGCCGCAGGTCTCGACGTCGGTCTGGGTAGGGCTGCCCGGGAACCCGAGGCCCATGGACGCCTACTTCTCCGAGTCCGTGTACGGAGGCACGATCGCGGCCCCGATCTGGCACGACTACATGTTGCGCGTGATGAGCGGGATGCCGATCGAGGGCTTCCCGGCGCCGCCGAGGAACTTCGGCAAGAAGGTCAAGGCGCCGAAGCTGGAGCACGGGGTGCCCGACGTCGTCGGCCTCTCGTCCAAGGACGCTCAGTCCAGGCTCGAGCGGGCGGGATTCCGGGCGACGACGCGGGAGGTGGACTCCTCCAAGGCCAAGGGGACGGTTGTCGCGCAGAGTCCGGCCGCCGGCAAGAAGGCGAAGGAGGGAAGCACGGTCTCGCTCGATGTGAGCTCGGGCCGTCCGGCCGGCGCGAGTGGTGCCCAGCGTGGTGGGCAAGACGTCGGGCGAGGGCCGCGCCGCGCTTCGCAACGCCGGCTTCGCCGTGTCGGTCTCGACGCAGGAGGTGGGCCAGTCCGACAAGATCGGAAAGATCCTCTCGCAGTCCCCGTCCGGCGGGGCGAAGGCGAAGAGGGGCGCCACGGTCCACCTCGTCGTGGGGCAAGAAGAAGTCGAACCGGCGCCTCACCGGAGCTAGCCGCCGAGGCGAGCCCTCACCTTTCGCTGGACCGACGAGCCGTCGACCTTCCCCTTGGCGTTCGCCATCACGGCGCCCATCACCGCGCCCATGTCCTTCATGGAGGTCGCGCCCGTCGCGGCGATGGCCTCATCCACGATCGCGTCGACCTCCGGCTCCGACAGCTGCTCGGGAAGGTAGGGACCGAGCGCGTCCCGCTCCTCCCGCTCCTTCGCCACGAGCTCCTCGCGTCCCGCGGACGCGTACGCCTCGATCGCCTCGTTGCGCTTCTTCGCCTCGCGGACGGCGACCTCACCGATCTCCTCGTCCGAGAGCCCGCGCCGGAGCTCCTTCTCCCGCAGGGTGATCGCGGCGACGAGCAACCGCAGCGCCCCCAGCCGGACCTTGTCGCCCGCCCGCAGCGCGCCCTTGATCTCCTCGTCGAGCCGCACCCTGAGGGCTGCTGGCGCCTCGGCCACCGTAGACTCCTGCTCCGTGCTCGTCCTCTGGATCCTGCTGGCCGTGCTCGCCGCCGGTATCGCGTGCGTCGCATACGGCGTCTTCATCGAGCGGCGCTCGTACCGGCTGGTCCGGCAACGACTCGACATCCTACCCGCGAGGACGAGCGGGGACGGCGACGCGGGAGTGGACGCGGCGACGTCGATCACGATCCTGCACCTGTCGGACCTGCACTACGTGCGCGGAGACGCGCGCAAGACGGCGTTCCTCGCCGCTCTGCCGCGGGCGGACGTGACGGTGATCACCGGCGACCTCCTGGGGGAGCCGGAGGCGGTCGTAACGACGGTCGACGCGCTGCGCCCCGTCCGGGGTCGGCTCGCCTCCTACTTCGTCCTCGGGTCCAACGATCACTTCACGCCGAGACCGCTCAACTACCTCAAGTACTTCGCGAAGCATCGGACCCCTCGGACCACGCCACGCGGTCGCGCGCACGAGCTCGTGCGCCGGCTCGAGTCCGATGGATGGGTGCACCTGCGGAATACGCGCGGCGACGTCGACCTCTCGGGAGCAGCGGATGGAGCTCCTCGGGCTCGACGACCCACACATCGGGTGGCACGACCTGCGGGTTGCCCCGCGCTCGTCGCCGGATCGATTCGGGCTGGCGGTCGTGCATTCCCCCGATCCCTCGCCCGAGCTCGCCGCGCTCGGCTACGACCTCATCCTGTCCGGCCACACGCACGGCGGCCAGGTTCGCCTGCCGTTCATCGGCGCGCTGGTCACGAACTGCTCGCTGCCGCCGAGGCTGGCGTCGGGGCTCATCCGGTTCGGGGGCACGTTGCTCTACACATCACAGGGCCTCGGCACGAGCAAGTACGCGCCGTTCCGATTCCTGTGTCCTCCCGAGGCGACCATGCTCGAGCTCCGCCGCGAGCGCCGGGGTCAGGACTCCGAGAGCACCCTGTCGAAGACGCGCTCGTAGCCCTCGACCATCGCTTCCTTCGAGAAGCGCTCCACGACCCACCCGCGACACGCCTCCGGATCGATCTCGTCGATGTGCTTCAGCGCCTCCGCCGCCTCGGCCGCGAAGTTCTCGACGCTCACGATGAACCCGGTCACGCCGTCCACCACGACCTCGGGCACCGAACCGCGGCGCGAGGCGATCACCGGCGTCCCGCACGCCATCGCCTCGGTCATGACGAGGCCGAACGGCTCGTCCCAATCGATCGGAAACAGCACCGCCGTCGCTCGGCTCGAGCAGATCGGCCTTCTCCTCTTGCGTGATCTCCCCGAGGACGGTGACGTCGTCGGCGAGCATGGGCTCGATGTTGACCGCCCATTCCCTCCGCTCCGTCTCGGACGCCGTCTTGACCGCGCAGATGAGATGCCGTCCGGCCGCCCGAGCGGCCTCGATCGCCCGCGACATGCCCTTCTCGGGAGCGGTGCGCCCGAGGAAGAGCAGGAAATCGTCCTTCTCCTTGCGAAGCCGGTAGCGGTCCGTGTCGATCCCGTTGTAGACGACCCCCGCGTAGTTGAGCTCGGGCATGGTGGATCGCTGTGACTCGCTGATCGCGACGTACCAGGCGCCGTGGGCGATCTGCTCGTAGATGGCGCGGATGTGTGGGAAGAACGCGCCGTGCAGGGTGTGCACCATCGGGATCGGGGCGACCGCGCCGGCGATGAGCGCCGACCACCACGGGTGCACGTGGACGAGGTCGAATCGGGAGAGGTCCCTGTACGCGAACGCGGTGTGCACGACGTCGTGCCAGATGTCGTTGATGGCGTCCGATCCATCCGCTCGTTCGAAGAAGTACTCGAGCTTCGCCTTCGTCGTCGAGTCGCCGGTCGAGAAGAGCGTGACGTCGTGGCCTCGGTCGACCAGTCCGTCCGCCACCAGCGGCGATGATCCACTCGATGCCGCCGTACCCCCTCGGCGGAACGGCGAGCCAGGCGGGGGCGATCTCGGCGATCCTCATCTGCTGCATGGGTTGATCCTCGCTCGGGGAAGTTGTGTGCGGGCCGATGAACGATAACCGAAGCGTGGAGCCGCGATCCCCGAGGTCCCGAGCGCGAACGGCCGGGAAGGCGTCGAGCCCCACCCGGTAGACTGACGCCCCCGGGACGTGGCGCAGTTTGGTAGCGCGCAGCGTTCGGGACGCTGAGGTCGCGGGTTCAAATCCCGCCGTCCCGACCCGGTTCCGGCGACACGGGGACGAGCCCGCGCTCGTCCCCGATCGCCGCCGGAGGGACCTTTGCGCTGGTCAGAGCCGTCTTTGACTGGAGCGCAACGGGTTGTGCTCGGGGGGAGTTTGACGGTGCCCACCTCGCCAGCTAGCCTTTCCGCGGCTGCCTATGGCAGCCGTTTCTTATATGCGGAGGCAGATGACGGGGGCGAGAGGGTTGCCGGGGCGGCTGTTCGTGGCCGTCATGCTCGCAGTCCCCACCTTCGTCCTCATCCCCTCCCTCGAATCCTCGGCGGCGCCGACGAAGGCCGACGTCGAGAACGCAGAGGACAAGCTCGACGCCCTGAACGAACAGCTGTCGCTGCTCGTGGAGCAGTACGACCAGGCGAAGCTCGAGCTCGATCAGACGAAGGCGCAGCTGGCAGAGACGCGCGACACGCAGGAGCGGGCGCAAGCGCAGGCGCAGACGGCGATCAGCGCGCTCGCGACTCGCGCGTCGAGCGCGTACATGGACCGGGGCTCGCAGATCGACGTGCTCCTCGGCGCGGGATCCTTCTCCGACTTCTCCGACCGGCTCGAGTTCCTGAACCAGCTCCAGCAGGACGACGCGGACCTCGCAGCGACCGCCGAGTCCGCGAGCCAGCGAGCCGCATGGGCGGCCGAGGAGCTTGCCAAGGCGGAGGAGCAGCAGGCGGCGCTCCTCGAGCGGCTGAACGACAAGAAGGGCGCCATCGCCGAGGGCATCGAGGACCAGAAGGCGCTCGTCGAGGAGCTCGGCAGGGAATACGAGCAGGCCGTTGCGCGACGGCAGGCGGCCCAGGAAGCCGCCGCCGATGCGGCGCGCGAGGCGAGCACTCCGAGCCCCACGCCGCCCAGCGGCGGGGGCGGCAGCCCGCCGATCGGGAGCGGCGGGGCTCAGGCGGCGATCTCGGCCGCCTACTCGGTCATCGGATCACCCTACTCGTGGGGCGGCGCCAGCCCGAGCGGTTTCGATTGCTCCGGCCTCACGATGTGGGCATGGGCGCACGGTGGGGTCTCGCTTCCCCACGGGTCGGCCGCCCAGTACGCGTCCACCCCAGACGTAGACCGCGGGAGCCTGCAGCCCGGTGACCTCGTCTTCTTCTACAGCCCGATCAGTCACGTCGGGCTCTACATCGGCGGCGGGAGCATGATCGACGCCTCACATCCGGGCTCGAGCGGCGCGGTCGCGGTCCGCCCGGTGAACTGGGGCAGCTACGCGGGCGCCGGGCGCCCCTAGGGAACGGTTCCACGGGGTCCACCGCCCCGCCGACGCAGGACTCGTCGCACAGCCCCTCGGCGTGACGGCCCCGGGCCTCCCCGCCCTCCAACGTCGACGACGGTGGCCGGGCAGCGGCGCCTCTCGTCGCGACGAACGATCGAGTTCGAGCGGTCACTAGCCCGCCGGGCACGATCGGGGTCATGCTGAAACGAGCTCGCCGACCACAGGGGGGAATCGATGCAGGGCCTCAAGGGGAAGAATGTGCTCGTCACCGGCGGAAGCTCCGGCATCGGCCAGGCCATCGCCGTGCGGTTCGCGGAGTACGGCGCCAACGTCGCGATCAACTACCTGCGCCTGCCGGAGGAGGCCGAGGACACCGAGGAGCAGGTCCATGCCTGCGTGCGCAGGGTCAAAGAGGTGGGCGTCCGCGACGTGCTCGTCCGGGGAGACGTCTCCAAGGAGGAGGACGCCGTCCGAATGGTGCAGGAGACCGTCGGCGAGCTCGGGGGAATCGACGTGCTCGTGAACAACGCGGGGATCCAGATCTCGCGGCCGTCGCACGAGCTCTCCTCCGAGGATTTCGAGAAGGTCCTGGCCGTGAACCTGCGCGGCGCGTTCCTCTGCGCCCGCGAGGCCATTCGCCGGTTCCTCGACGCGGGCTCGCCCGGCATCATCATCAACATCTCGAGCGTCCACCAGCTGATCCCCAAGCCGGAGTACCTCGGGTATTCCGTCAGCAAGGGCGGGATGCAGAACCTGACGAGGACGCTGGCGCTCGAGTACGCCGACAGGAACATCCGGGTCAACAGCATCGGGCCCGGGGCGACGATCACGCCCATCAACCGAGCCTGGATCGAGGACCCGGCCAAGAAGGAGCAGGTGGAATCGCATATCCCACTGAGGCGCGCCGGAACCGCGGATGAGATGGCCGGCGTCACCTGCTTCCTCGCGAGCGACGACGCCGCCTACATCACCGGCCAGACGGTCTTCGTGGACGGCGGCCTGACCCTGTTCGCGGACTTCCGCGAGCCCTGGTCCTCGGAATGAACAAGCCGGGACGAGCAACCGCGTAGCGGGAGGTCGGCATAGAAACTGGACCCGGCGGCCGGCGCTACGCCTGCGCCTGGCCTCGGTCCAGGTCGGCGAGCCGTTGTTCCGCCTGCGCGACCAGCTGTTCGTTGCCGATCGCCTCGGCCTCCGCACGGGCACGGAGCAACAGGTCGCGAGCCTGCTCCCGACGCTTCCCGATATTGTCCGTCGTTGCATACTTGAGTCGCTCGTCGGCCTTGATGACGAGCTCGAAGATCTCCTTGGGCTCCATCGTCGCCTCCCTCCGGACCCTCGCCGGGATGCGGCCGGCGTGTGGTGGAATGCCCTTGCGGTCCCGCCGGTGAAGCTGATCGTAAGCCGACCGGAGGCCGCACGTTGGCCGAGTCCGTCGCGCACCGTCGAAGGAGCATGAGCCATGTCGTACGTCGGTCGGCTCAAGATCGCGCCGTCCATCCTGTCGGCCGACTATGCCAAGCTCGCCGAGGAGATCGAGCGGGTTCGCGCGGAGGCCGATTGGGTCCACGTGGACGTGATGGACGGCCACTTCGTGCCGAACCTGACGATCGGCCCGCCCGTCGTGCGCTCGCTTCACGAGCACACCGACCTGCCGCTCGATTGCCACCTCATGGTGGACAACCCGGGCGACCTGCTCGAGCCGCTCGCCGAGGCCGGCGCGTACGGCTGCACCGTGCACATCGAGCTCGGTGACCCGACCGGGCTCATCGAGCGCATGCGGAGCCTTGGGCTCCATCCGGGCTTGGTGCTCAACCCCGAGACGCCGTTCGACGCCGTCGCTCCGTTCCTGCATCTCGTGGATCTCCTGCTGGTGATGAGCGTCCATCCGGGGTTCGGCGGACAGAGGTTCATCCGAGACGTTCTGCCCAAACTCACGGCCGCCGGGCAGCTCGCGGAGGAACGAGGGCTCGAGATCGATCTCCAGATCGACGGCGGGATCGGCCCGGCCAACGCCGCCGATGCGGTGAGGGCCGGCGCGAATGTCCTGGTGGCCGGGAGCGCGATCTTCGAGGCCGACGACCCGCTCCTCGCGGCGCGGCGGATACGAGAGGCGGCGGCGAGCGCATCCGGGGCGACCGTGCATCGACCGAGCCCCTAGGCTGGCCCGACACTCGCCGAGGGAGGGGCCGTGCTGGCGATCTTCGGTGGCCTGGGCGCCGCCGTCATGTGGGCGACCACCACGATCTGCTCCTCACGATCGAGCCGGACGATCCCGGCGAGCTCGGTCCTCGCCTGGGTCATGGTGGTCGGCCTCGTCGTCACGCTGCCCGCCCTCGTCGCGACGGGCGTCCCCGCCGGCGTCGACCTCGGCATCCTCGCATGGCTCGCCGTGGCCGGGATCGGCAACGTCCTCGGGCTGCTTCTGGAGTACGCCGGGCTCTCGATCGGCAAGGTCGGCGTGGTGGCGCCGATCGCGTCGACGGAGGGCGCGATCGCGGCGATCATCGCCGTCGCCGCCGGGGAGACCCTCGCGACGGGGGCGATCGCGATGCTGGCCGTCATCGCGGTGGGCGTCGTCCTCGCCGGACTCATCACGGACCCATCCGGCGATGAGCTCGTGGCCGGCGACTCGCCGCGGGTCCCTTCGTCCGGCCGGGGGAGGCGCAGCAGGGCTGCCGTCCTCGCCGTCGGCGCGGCGGTGGCCTTCGGCGTCAGCCTCTACGCGGCCGGACGCGTGAGCCTGGATCTGCCGGTCGCGTGGGTGCTGCTTCCGCCGAGGCTCGTCGGGGTCGTCGCCATCGCGATCCCACTCGCGCTCGCCTCGCGACTGCGGTTCTCGAGGGAGGTGGCCCCGCTCCTCGTCGTCTCCGGGGTCGCCGAGGTGATCGGGTTCGTCTCGTTCGTGATCGGCGCGAGGCACGGCATCGCGATCGCCGCCGTGCTCGGCTCTCAGTTCGCCGCGCTCGCCGCCATCGCGGCGTTCCTCTTCTTCGGAGAGCGGCTCCGGCGCGTGCAGATCGCCGGCGTCTGCGCGATCGCGGTCGGCGTGGCCGTGTTGAGCGTCCTGCGGGCGTGAGGCGCGCGCGGGCGGAGCTATCGTGGCTCGGACTCGAGCTCCGCGAGCACAGCCAAGGCCTCCGCCTCCGCCTCGATCTCCGACCGGTGCGGCAAGCGGTCGAGCCAGTCCCCCGGCAGGCCGGAGCCTCCGGCGATCGCCCCGAGCAGCGCGCCCGCCGCGGCCGCGTTGGCTCCCGTGTCTCCGCCGAGCGCGATGACGCCGAGCACGCCGGCCTCGAAGGTCGGATGCCGCAGCGGCGCCTGAAGGGCGGCGCCGGCCGCGAAGAGACAGAACCCCCGGTCGGGGCCATCGATCGAGCGAGACTCGCCGATGGCGTCGACCAGGAACTCCAGCTCCTCGCCCCCGGGTTGATCCTCGACGGCGATCAACGCCCCCTGGATCGAGGCGTCCGTGGGCTCGCCGCGAACGAGCGCGGCGACGGCGAGCGTCAGGGCCGTCACCGCCGTGCCGCACCGCTCGTCCCAGTGCGTGAGGGCGGACAGGGCCGGACCGGCCTCGTGCAGCTCCTCCGGGCGGCTGGCGTAGCCGACGCCGAGCGGACCGCAATACATGACCGAGCCGTTTCCCGCGGAGGCCTCCGGCCCGCGCTCCTCCCACACGGCTCGTGCAGCGTCCCCTCCGTCGGAGCTCGCTCGAGCGAGCACCTTGCGCGTGAAGCTTCCGGCCGCGCCCGGCGCCCTCGCCGACCATTCGATGTGGCGGCGCAAGACATCCTCCGGTTCGAGGCGCCCGTTGCGGACGAGGCTCGCGATGAGGTTCCGCGCCATGGCCGTGGCCTCCATGGTCGATCCCGGCGGCGGATCCATCCTCGGAGGCTCCGGCGGCGGAATGGACGCCGGGATCTGATGGGAGCGCAGCGACTGGAACGGCGCGCCGAGCAGCGTCGCCCAGCGCGAGCCCGAGCACGCTCCCGACCGCCCGATCATGCAGGCTCATCCGACGGATGCTAACTGGACGCCGCGCGACGGATCGGCACGTCGCATCGGCGCGGCCTTGGTACGCTAGCTGGCCGTATGGACAAGATTGGACCTCGTCATCGCATGTGTCGCCGGGTGGGCGGAGCCCTGTGTGGGCGGCCCAATTGCCCGTCCAACAAGCGACCCTATCCCGGTGGCCAGCACGGTCGCGGCCGCAAGCGCTTCTCCGAGTACCAGGTGCGCCTGCTCGAGAAGCAGAAGCTCCGGGCGATCTACGGCGTCGGCGAGGCGCAGATGCGCAGATACTACGATCGCGCGCATCGCTCCAAGGGCGTCACCGGCGAGGAGCTCATCCGCCAGCTCGAGACGCGGCTCGACTCGGTCGTGCTTCGCCTCGGGTTCGCCCTCACGACCAGGCAGGCTCGCCAGCTCGTGTCGCACGGGCACGTCCTCGTCGACGGCAAGCGCGTGAACGTCCCGAGCGCCCGGGTCAAGCCCGAGCAGACGATCGAGGTCTCGGGAAAGGCGAAGAACTTCATCGCGGTGCGAGAGGCGCTCGAGGTGGCTCCCGACCCGCCCACCTACCTCTACCGCAACAAGGACCAGGTTCAGGGAACGCTCTCGCGCCAGCCCGATCGCGAGGAGATCCCGCTCCCCGTCCCGGTGGAGGAGCGCCTCATCATCGAGTACTACTCCTAGGCCGCGTCGCTCCGGCCGCACCCGAGGGGCGGCCACCACCGATGCCGCCTATCCTTGGCTCCATGCGGCCCCTCCGCACCGGCTCCTCTGCCCTGGCGCTGATCGCGCTCGTCGCGGTCGCCTCGTGCGCGAACGCCCCACCGGAGCCGACCAAGCGCAGGAGCATCCCTCCGCTGTTCGCCGAGCCGACCGCCTCCCCCGCCGGATCGTCCGAGGGGGGAGAGTCGGGGCCGCTCGGCCTCGTCGGGGACATCGTGTTCGTCAGCGACCGGGACGGTCAGGGAATTCAGCTGTACGCGATGGATCCCAACGGGCGCCATACGACGATGGTGACGAGCGGTGCGCTCGGCCACATCCATCCATCGTGGTCCCCCGACGGGACCGAGCTCGCGTTCGCCGGGGCATCCGGGGATGTGCAGACCGACGACCTGGACCTGATCATCCTTCGCGGTGACGGAACGCTCGACCCCCTCACATCCGGGCCCGGGCGGGACGGGGCGCCTTCCTGGTCCCCCGACGGCCGCGAGATCGCGTTCGAGACGGACGCGGCCGGCGAGCCGCTCATCGCGCTCGTCGGCACCGAGGGAGGCGGCTCGCCACGGTTCCTCGCCGGCTCGACGCCGGCCTACCAGCCCGATTGGTCTCCGGACGGCTCGCGCATCGCCTTCGCCCTGCGCGAACCGAATTGCTCGCTTCCCGACGACCGCTGCCCGCAGCACATCCACGTCGTGGACGCGGGCGGAGGCGGACTCGTCCGGCTGACGATCGGCGGCGCACACGATGCGCAGCCCGCCTGGTCT
The DNA here is from genome assembly GCA_963728285.1 of uncultured Actinomycetes bacterium. Taxonomy (GTDB): domain Bacteria; phylum Actinomycetota; class UBA4738; order UBA4738; family HRBIN12; genus CAVSJR01. The sequence goes on from CAVSJR010000001.1 coordinate 470,246, forward strand.
CCGGACGGGAGACGGATCGCCTTCAGCTCGAACCGTGCGAACGGCAACATCGACGTCTGGGTGATGGACGCCGACGGTGGCCGCCCGCATCGGCTCACGCATGCCGAGGGCACCGACCTCGGACCGGCCTGGTCGCCCGACGGCAGCCGGATCGCCTTCACCACCGATCGCGACGGCGACCTCGAGGTGTACACGATGACCGCCGACGGCCGCGACCAAACCGACGTCTCCAACGACCCATCGGCCTCCGACTTCACCCCGACGTGGCGCCCCAGGGCCACCGGCGCATGACCGTCGAGGCCTCCGGGGTGAGGATACTCACGCGCTGATCACGGCGGCCGCGCCTCCACACCCTCCGGAGGCCGAAGCGCCGCACGGACGAACGCGACGACCTCGCGCTCGCGTCGACGCAGCGACGCGCGGCCCTTGTCGGCGCCGACCACCGCGTTCAGGACGCTCGCCTCGGTCAGCGAGCCGATCACGCCCGTATACAGCGTGAACAGGAGCAGCGCCGGATCCTGCTTTCGGATGTCCCCCTGATCCATCCCGGCCTCGAGGAACGCGATCGCTCGCACCCGCAGGGGATCGAGTGAGGACGCGAATCGCTCGAAGGCATCGGGCCCGAGGCGCCCCGCCTCGCGAACGAACATGGGGAACTCGGGCCACTCCTCGGCCAGTCGGAACACGGCGTGGATCACGCCCTCGGCTCGCTCCCAGTACGTCTCCTTGTCCGAGAGCGCGTCCGTCAACGCCTCCGCGAGCCGCTCCCCGGCCGCGGCGAGGCACGCCTCGAGGAGGGCCTCCTTCGTCGGAAAGTAGTACAGGAGCGTCTGTTTGCGGATGCCGACCGCCTTCGCGACGGTGTCGAGGCTCGTGCCGTGATACCCCTCCCCACCGAAGCATCGAATCGCCTCTTCGATGATGGACCGGCGCCGCTTGGCTCCCCCGGTCCGCGTCATGGGTGGGGGCCTCGATGCCGGCGGCGACGGAACGGGCCATCATCGCCACGTCGGCCGTCGGCCGCGGCGCGTGATCGGCCGCGAGGCCTCCCACGTGCGCAGCCAGCGAGGGCCCTTGGGCCCGGACAGCGAGGGCGTCTCCCCACGTTCGGATCGCTGGAGCGAGTCCCACCACGTGGTGCGGTCCTCGTCGTGAAGTCGCGCGACCGCCTGCGTCATCCTGCGGGAGAGATCCTGATGCGACTCGCCCTCCATCGGAGAGAGCGGCGCGCCGTAGCGCACGGAGACGGGCGGCCGGCCGGCCCTCGGCCAGAACCTGCCCTTCGGCATCGCTGAGTACGCCCCGCGAATCGCGATCGGGACGACGGGCACCTGGAGCTCGATGGCCAGACGGGCCGCACCGTGGCGGAACCGCTGCATCCATCCCTCCGCCGATCGCGCGCCCTCGGGAAACACCACCAGGCTCCAGCCGTCCTCCAACAGCGATCTCGCGGTCGCCGTGGCCTTGCCCCCGCCGGTCCGGTCGATCGGAAAGCCCGCGTAGACCAGCGCCGTGAACGCCTGCCGCCACCACACGTCGAAGAAGTAGTCCTTCGCCGCCCCGACGGCGGTGGAGCGCTGCCATTCCGGCGGGAGCGTCGACATGATGATCGTCGCGTCGAGGTGGCTCGTGTGGTTCGACACGAAGATCACCGGCTTCCTCACTCCGTCCAGCGAATCGAGGCCGTGGACGTCGAGCGAGAGCTCCGATTCGATCAGCGGCCGCATGCCGAATCGAAGGATGGCCTCTCGCACCGCCGTCGCGGCCTCGGAGCGGGCCCAATCCGTCGGGAACGACCACGCCTCCCTTTGCGGGGTGTGCGGCTCGGCGTCGCGGGGGGTGAGCGCGCGCCGCCCCCAGCGCCAGCCCCTCGCGACCTCGGCCAGCTCGTCTCGAATCGACGGCATCACGCGTCCTCCATCAGTGCACGTCGGCGATCGAGAGGGGCGGTGAATGCAGGTACGTGATCGACGGCGACCGCCCGACGGTATCGGTCGCCATCTCGAGCGCGTCGCGGAAGCTCGATGCCGTCCGGTAGCCCATGCGGGCGGTCGCCTTGGGGTCGCCGCCGACGAAGATGACGTCGCCGAGGTAGTCGAGCGCATGCGCGCCCCAATACCACATGTAGAACGGATGCACGCCGTGGTACGCGTGGCTCGTCCGATACAGGTGGATGTACCAGGGGTCGGTGGCGTAGCGCTCCTCGAACTTGGACTCGATCGTCGACGGGTCGGTCGTCTCCGCCAGGACCTCCTCGAAGAAATCGATGTAGCTGGGGTGATGGATCGGGTTGAACTCCCACGGGACGGGATGGAACAGGATCGCCGCGCCGCCCGGTCGCACGAGCGGCTTGTTCCGGTACATGTTGAACAGATATCCGAGCCCGAGGCAGTGCACCAGGATCGGATTCATGATCGAGTTGACGTTGTACGGCCCGAGGTACGGCACGCCCAGGACGAGGACGTCCGACTGTCCCTGCACCTCGACCAGCTGCTGCTTGTGCAGGTTGGCGAGCGTTCGACCGTGGACGGCCTCCGTCTCCCCGGCGTTCACCCCCGTCAGCTTGTACGGCGCCTCGATGCGCCGCCAGGCCTCGCGGCGAATCCGCGGCGGGGAGAGCTCGTTCGCTTTGCGAGCCCCGAGGAACATCGCCTGGTCGCGCAGCGACCACTCCCATTCTCGCTTGTTGAGGAACCCGAACTGCGTGGGGAAGGTCTCCGAGTTCAGCGTCGTCTCGACCGTGAAGATCCGGACACCGCTCGACCGAAGCAGCTGATACATGCGGCGGCACGAATCGTGGATCGCGCTGTGGCCCTCGCGCGGATCCATGTACGACCGTGAATGCAGCATCGTGTCGACGTTGTGGTGAGGGCGCACGCTCCGATAGCTCGCGAGCCCGACGGCGACCGACTTCGCCCCGCCGTCCATGGCCACGAGGTTGATGTTGACGTACACGATGAGATCCGACTCCGCCGCGCGCTTGTTGATCTCCACGTCCTCGCCGGCGTCCGTCCGCCCGATGTGCAGCAGGTTGTCCTGATCCTCGGCGTCGTGGTTGTAGAGATCCGCCGGCCAGAAGCTCCGGAAGACCCGCTCCCCGACCGCGCGCTTGATCTCGGACTCGGTCATCCTGCGGTGCAGCGAGTTCGCCACGATCAGCTTCACGTCGGTGACGCCGTGCCGTGCCGCCAGCTCGACGACCTGCTCGATGATGCGCTGGCGGATGTCGGGCGTCTGCATGGGCGGAAGCGGAAGCGAGATATCGTCGAAGGCGATCGTGAGCTTCATCCCCGGCTTGAGGAGCTCCGGAAGCGGCTCCGAGTCGTGGGGATGGAGCAGCGCTTGGCGGATGGCGGCACCGACGTCCCGGATGCCGGGCAGTGGATCCGGCGAATACACGACCCGGGAGCCGAGCGGGAACCGCTGCAGGCGAAAGCCCTCGCCGGCGTGAACGAGCAGGGGAGGCGTCCGTTCGTCTACCTCAAGCACGAATCCTGGTCTTGCCACCGTTGCCTCCTCTACCGGAGCGTGTCGAAGACGACCTTCGACGTCCCGAGGCGCCCCGCCGCGAGCGCGTGGTCGATCGCATCGCGCCAATTCGCGAGCGAGTATTCGGCGCCGACGACCGCGTGCAGCGGAGCCTGCGCCGCGAGTTCGATGGCGAGGTCGAACGTCGAGCGAGGCCCATCGGGCAGGGCCTCGGTGCCGCCGGTGTAGGCCCCCACGAGCTCGAGCTCGCGGAACCATGCCGGCGTGAGGTCCACCCCCGGCGACGGTATCGCCGAGAGGACGACCCTCCCCCCAGCCTTGGTCGAACGGAGGGCGAGATCGAGGCCGCCCTTCGAGCCGGCGCACTCGATCGCGAGGTCGACGCCCCCGAGCAGGAACGGCGCTCCTCGCTCGGGTTTGAGCCTCATGGAATGCGACGCGCGACGGACGGCGTTCACAGCCTCATCGGGTCCCACCACGGCGCTGGCGCCGAGCCCCTCGGCGAGCTCGCGCTGCTTCGCGTGCTTGGCCACGACGGTGATGTGACCGGCGGAGGTGAGCTCGCGAAGCGCCAGCAGCGTGAGGACGCCGAGCGTTCCCGCCCCCACGACGAGGACGTCGGCGTTCGGCTCGATCGTCGCTCGAAGCGCGGTATGGATGGCGCAGGCGAGCGGCTCGATCAGCACGGCCGTCCGATCCTGCATGCCGTCGGGGACCGCGTGAAGCTGCGAGCGGTGGGCGACGAACATGCGGCTCCACCCTCCCCCCGTGTCGCGACAGAAGCCCGTCTGGAGGCCCGGAGCGACGTGGCCGGTGGTGACGCGATCGCATCGGCCGCGGTTGCCCGCCGAGCAGGCAGTGCAGGGCGGCTCCCCGCGAGTCGCGCACGACAGCACGGGCTCGAGGACGACCCTCGTGCCGGCCGCGAGATCCTCGCAGTCATCGAGCACCTCGCCGACCACCTCGTGGCCGAGCACGAACGGCAGCGAGACGAGCGGCGAGAAGTAGAACGACGCCGTCCCCGAGACGGTGCCGAGATCGGAGCCACAGATGCCGGCAAGCCGGGGACGCACGCGGACCCATCCGTCCGCCGGCGGGGCCGGATCCCTCGCGTTCACCAGCCGCAGCGGCGCCACGGGGCTGGACACGAGCCCCGGAACCGTGGAGCCGAGCACGCGCTCGGTGAGGAACCTGGGCGCCGACCTGAACATCTCCAGCTGCTGCGCCATGATCAGCGCACCGCCGGCCTGGGAAATCGGACGCGCGGCATCCCGCCCGACATCTCCCATTCCTCGATGGGCCACCGGCGCCGCTTCGCGACGCGAAACAACGCGGAGTCGGGACTCACGGCGACCGGGTTGCCGACGGTCCTCAGCAGCGGCAGGTCGGAGTGGGAATCCGCGTACCCGTAGCTCGACCGCAGGTCGGCTCCCTCCTGTTCGGCATACCGTCGAAGCCATGCCGCGCGCGCCTCGCCCACGAGTGGAGGCGTCGCCATGTAGCCGGTGTAGCGACCGTCGCGTTGCGCCAGCTCGGCGGCGATCATCACGTCGAAGAGAGGAGCGAGGGGTCGGACGAACGCGTCCATCGCGGCGGTGATCAGGATGGTTCGCTGGCCGGCCGCGCGGTGCTCCCGGACTCGCCTGATCGCGGCCGCGGAGGCCTTCTGGAGCATGTACTCGCCGACGTGCTCCTCGATGATCTCGTCGAGCCCCCGAACGTCGACACCCTCGTAGCGTCGGAAGAACGTCCGGAGGAATTCACCCCGGTCACGCCGGTCGGCCATGAGGTAGGACGGCACGCGAGAGAAGACCGACCACAATTCGGCCGGCCAGTCGACGATCTCGGTGTCGGCCATCTTGGACCAGACGTAGGACTCGACGACGTTCGAGGAGATGATGGTGCCCTCCATGTCGAACACCGCCAGCGTCAGCTGCTCACGCTCGCGGATGCGGACCTTCGGGGCCACGCGGGAGGACGACAGCGCACGGAGGCCCTGCGTGACGGCGGGACAGTGCACGTCCTGCAGGTAGTACTTCCAGTCCACGATGGCGCAATCGAACGGGAAATCCGCACGATCCTGATCCGACAGCGACCGAAAGAGCCCGAGGGTCCGGTCGTCCGTGTAGATGACCTCGGCCTCGGTGTAGGTTCCGTAGAGGTCGGAGTACCGGCGGATGAACTCGATCCGTCCCTTGTCGCGATCGACGCGTGCGACGAGCTCCCGCATCTTCTTCGACTTCGGGATGCGCGTCACGACCCTGTCCGCGACGTTCACGAGGCGCTCGCCCGTCCGCAGCAGGCGCTCCACCCGAAGGGTGCCGGGAAACGTCCACTCGGGGACCTTCACGGCGCCGCGCCCGCGTTGCGGAAGCGGGTCGCTCTCGAAGTACTCCCTCACGTACTCGTAGAGCTCGTGGTATTGGAGCGGGTTCCTGGCCCCGGAGCTCACGTGGTAGTAGCCCGGCGCGGCCGCATCGGGCGCCGGCGCCGCCGCGACGGCGATGATCGCGTTGACCACGAGGTCGGCGGGGATGATGTCGACGATGCCCTCCGGAATGCCCGGGAACTCGGGGATCGTGCCGCCCCCGTACGCGAGGATGATCGGCTCGGCCATCTTGAACCCCTCGATCCACCCTGGGTACGGATGCACGTAGGCGGATTCGATGATGGAGGGGCGGACGATCGACAGCGGCAGGCCCGACGCGGCCGCGAGCTCCTCCGTCGCCCGCTCACCCATGGCCTTCGTGAAGGTGTAGTTGTCCGGCCACCCCAGCGTCTGGGAGCGCGCCCGACCGTACTGGACGAGGCGCTTGGTGACCCAGTCCTTGCGGCGCTGCTCCGCATCGGCCGCGACCGTCTGCGGGCCCGCGCGGGAATGCTGCTTGCGAGCGTCCGCCATGAACCGATCGAGCTGCTCGGGTCGTCGCGACGCGGCCTCGACGTCGCCTCGCGCGCGAAGCGCGAGATCCGCCTCCGTTCGCCAGTCGACTCGGTGCGCCAGCGTGTCCTCCGGGACGATCCCCTTCGTGGTCCCCGCCACGTAGGCGGTGGAGACGTGAACGAGGTGCGGGCGCGAGCCGCTGTCGCGGACCGCCTCGTACAGCTGGACCGTGCCGAGCAGGTTCGTCTGGAATCCCTCGTCGATCGGGGGGTCGAACGACACCGTGGCCGCGCAGTGGATCACGACGTCCAGGTCGGCCGGAAAGGCCGGCGGCGCCACCGTGAAGTCGCCCTCCACCACCTCGACACGCTCGTCGAGCAGCCGGGCGATCCCCTCATCGCCGCCCTCCCGCTCGCGCAGCGCGTCGAACAGCGGGCGCCTCATCACGGTCTCGACGCGCTGTCGACCCGACGTGCCGTGCTGAGGACGGACGAGGAGCACGACGGAGGTCTCGGCGAACTCGAGCAGGAGCCGCTCGAAGACCGCCTGCCCGAGGAACCCCGTGACGCCCGTGATCAGGACCCGCTTCCCGGCGAGACGGTCGCGCAGGGAGGGCGTGGACCGGGTCGACGTCGGCCGTGCGCCGGAGGGCCGCCGCGCCGCCTTCTTCTCTACCATGCGGCAGATTATGTCGCTCTACCGAACGGTAGACAACCCGGAACCGACCTCGCCCGGCCGGTGCGTCCCCTCGGCCGCTCGACCCCAGGTGCGCGGCCCCGGGTTCCGGCGCGTCCGGCCGCACCAGGGGGACGCCGGCGCTGCGCACGTGAGGGGCACCGGGTACCCTCACCCGTGCCGAGAGGACCAGTGCATGGGCGCATGGGGAAGGAACCGATGCATGCGAGCGACCCCCCGCGATGGCGGGAGGTCTTTCAGGGTCGCCGCGGGCGGCTGACGGCGGGGCTCCTCCTGCTGGAGGCGCTGATCGCCGTCGAGTCGCTCGTCGTCGCGACGATCATGCCGGACGTCCGGCGGGAACTCGGTCAGGTGCAGCTGTACGGGCTCGCGTTCAGCGCCTCGCCGCTCGCGACGTTCGCGTCGATCCCGATCGCGGGCAGGGCCGCGGATCGCTATGGGCCGTCGCGCGTGCTGCCGTTCATGCTCGGCGTCTTCGCCCTCGGCCTCATCGTGGCGGGGCTGGCGCCCAGCATGCCGGTGCTGATCCTCGGGCGGCTGCTCCAGGGCGCGGGAGCCGGGGCGCTGTACTCGGTGTCCCTCGGAACCGTCGCGAAGACGTTCCCCGACCGCCTTCGCCCCCGGGTCCTCGCGCTCCTCGCCTCGATGTGGATCCTGCCCGGGCTCGTCGGGCCGCCGTTCGGCGCCCTCCTGGCCAGCACGATCGGATGGCGATGGGCCTTCGCCGCACCGGTCCCGGTCCTCCTGTTCGCCTGGATCCTGATCGCGCCGGCCCTCGGGGACACGCCGATCGCCACGGAACCCGACAAGCACCTTCCCATCCGGGCTCCGCTGCAGTTGATGCTGGGAGCGGGTCTCTTCCTCACCGGCCTCACGTTGATCTCTCCGCTCGGGATCGGACTCGTCGTCGGCGGCATCGTGATCGCCCTGCCCGCGCTCACCGACATCGTGCCCAGGGGCACGCTCCGAGGAGCCCCCGGGCTCCCGGCCGCCGCCGCGGCCGCGTTCCTGCTGAGCGCGGCGTTCCTCGGCGTCGACAGCTTCATCACCCTCATGCTCACCGGCATCCGAGGCGTCTCGCTCGCCGAGGCGAGCATCGTCGTGACCGCGGCGACGGTGTCGTGGGCCGCGGGGAGCTTCTGGCAATCCAGTCGCGCGGAGCGGATTCGGCCGAGCCGCCTCGTCCTCGTGGGGACGTGGCTCATCACGATCGGGATCGCGGCCGTCGCGGGCGGATTGATCGACTCCGTGCCGATCGTCGTCCCGTACGTGGGCTGGGGACTCGCCGGGCTCGGGATGGGCATCGCCTTTCCGACGGTCCCGCTGTCCGTCATGCGAGCGGCGGAGGATGAGAATCAAGCGGAGGAGCTCTCGTCGACGCTGCTGATGGACACGCTGGGCATGGCGGTCGGCGCGGGACTCGGCGGCGGCTGCATCGCACTCTCGCTGGCGTTCAACGAAGGACTTCGAGTCGGCATCGCGGGGGCGTACGGCGTCGGCTTCCTCGCGGCCCTGCTCCTCTTCGTCGTCGCCAGGCGGCTGCCGTCCGAGCTCGCCTCGCCGGGCGGCGCCGTCGATGCGCCGAGGGCGGGACATTAGACTTCGGGCGCCATGGAGATCTCGGATCTGCAGGCGAGCCTTCGCCAGACCTACGTCGAGCGAGACGCGAAGCGCGGGCGGGACGCCACGTTCCGGTGGCTCACCGAGGAGGTGGGAGAGCTCGCCAGGGCCCTTCGGACGGGCGACGAGGACAATCTCGTCCACGAGTTCGGCGACGTCTTCGCGTGGCTCGTGTCGCTGGCGAACCTGACGGGCGTGTCGCTCGAGGACGCCGTCGCCCGCTACGCACGAGGCTGCCCGCGCTGCGGGGCAAGCCCTTGCGCGTGTGAATTCCGATGACGGAGGTCCGCGTCAGGCTCGCCCGCCCGGACGACTGGCCGGCCGTCGCGGAGCTGCTCGTGGAGCTCGGCCGCGGCGTGGCCAAGGGAACGGCCGAGGACCAGACGCATCGACTGCAGTTCGCCGGCCACCTGCGGCGGCTCGAGGTGGTCAGCCTCGCCGCCGAGCGCGGGGACAGGATCGTCGGCGTGCTCGACATGGAGTATCACCAGCGGCTCGGCGACCACCGGCCCCAGGCCCGCGTGAACGATCTCGTCGTCACCGAGGCGGAGCGCGGCGAGGGCGTCGGACGCCTGCTCCTGTCTCGAGCGGAGGAGCTCGCCAGGAAACGGGGCTGCTTTCGGATGGCCCTCGTCACCGCGGGCTGGCGAGATGACACGCACCGCTTCTACCGCCGCGAGGGGTGGAGCGACTACGGCCGCTGGTTCGTGAAGCCCCTCACCGACGAGGTGGCGCCGTCGGGCCAGCCCCTCGACGAACCGTGACATCGAGGCCGCGGCGGCGCGTTTCGCGCACCCCGCGTCAGCCGGTCGAAAGGCGTTCGGCGGTCGCGGCCAGGTGATCGGGATCGGCCGGCCGCGATTCCCACGCCTTGCGAAGGCCGTCGCCGTGCCACCGAGGGACGACGTGGACGTGGAAGTGGAAGACGTCCTGGAACCCCGCCTGGCGGTTCGCCTGAAACAGGGTCAGGCCGTCCGGCCGCAGGACGTCGTGAAGGACCCGCGCGACGTGCTGCGCGAGCGCCCAGACCGCGAGGCCGTCGTCGAGGGGAAGATCCCAGATGTCGGCCGAATGATCCCTCGGGATCACGAGGGTGTGGCCCTCGCTCGCCGGATTGACGTCCAGGAACGCCAGGGCTCGATCGGACTCGGCGACGCGATACGAGGGGATGCCGCCGGAGACGATGCGGCAGAAGATGCAGTCCTCGTTGGCGGTCACGGCGAGCCGAACAGGCGCTCGGCGATCTGGACCGCGTTCAGCGCCGCCCCCTTGCGAAGGTTGTCGGCGCACGCGAAGAGCAGGAGGGCATCCCGCCGCCCCGGCACGCTTCGGATCCTGCCGACGAGCGCATCGTCGATGCCGGCGGCCTCCATCGGGCTCGGATACACATCGTTGGCCGGATCGTCGCGGACTTGAACGCCCGGCGCTGAGCGAAGCACGTCGCGCGCCTCATCCGGCCCGATCTCCCTGGAGAACGTCGCCAGGATCGAGACGCCGTGGCCGACAGCCACCGGCACGCGCACGCTCGTCGCGGCAACCTGCAGGTCGGGAAGCCCGAGGATCTTCCGGGGCTCCGCCATCATCTTGGACTCCTCGCCGGTGAAACCGTCGGGCTCGAATTCGCCGATCTTCGCGACCACGTTGTAGGCGATGGTCTTGCCGAACACGTCGCCCTTCGGCATGCCGTCCGCGTCGGCATGGCCGAGGTCCTCCTCCATCCCGTGCAGCTTCTCCACCTGTTCGGCGAGCTCCCTGATGCCGCGCTGGCCCGCGCCGGAGACGGACTGATAGGACGAGAGCACGAGGGAGCGCAGTCCGGCCGCACGGTGAAGCGGACCGATCGGCATCATCGCGGTGATCGTGGTGCAGTTCGGGACCGCGACGATCCGCGGCGACCCCTCGAGGGCCTCGGGGTTGACCTCCGGGATCGACAGCGGAACATCGGCGTCCATGCGAAAGGCCGAGGAGTTGTCGATGATCACGACGCCGTCGGCGGCGGCGTCGGGGACGAACGCCCGCGACACGCCCGCCCCGGCCGAGACGAGCGCGAGATCCGCGCGAGCGAGCGCCTCGCGCGTCAGCGCTCGAACGGTTGCCTCCTCGTTGCGAAACGGTATGCGCGTGCCCTCGGAGCGTTCGGAGGCGAGCGGGATCAGCTCCTCGACGGGGAAGCTCCGCTCCTCGAGGATGCGCGCGATCTCCCGGCCGACGGCTCCGGTGGCGCCCACGATCGCGACCCGGTGTCCCATCAGGTGGGCGCTCCACCGTCGCCGAGGTGGAACCGATCGTGGATCGCGCGAACCGCGCGCTGGGCATCCTCCGACCTGATGACGCACGAGATTCGAATCGACGATGTCGAGATCATCTCGATGTTGACGCCCTCGTCGGCGAGCACCTCGAACATCTCCGCCGCGACGCCCGGATGGCTCTTCATTCCCGCTCCGATGAGCGACACCTTCGCGATGCGATCGTCCGCCTGGTACCGGATGGCCCCGATCTCCTTGACGACGCGCTCGACGATCGCCTCGAGGCGGCCGAGGTCGGCACGCGGCGCGGTGAACGAGAGGTCGGTCGTGCCGTCGTGGGAGACGTTTTGGACGATCATGTCGACGTTGATGCCCTCGCCGGCGACCGCCTTGAAGATCGTGGCGGCGACGCCCGGACGGTCGGGAACGTCCTCCAGCGTGACCTTCGCCTCGGCGTCGTCGATCGCAACGCCGGAGATGAGCGCCTGCTCCATGCCGACGGATGCCTCCTCCTGGACCCAGGTCCCCGGCTCCCCGGTGAACGAGGAGCGGACGTGGATGCGCACGTTGTTCCGCCGAGCGTACTCGACCGATCGGAGCTGGAGCACGCTTGCGCCGCTCGCGGCCATCTCCAGCATCTCCTCGTAGGAGATCCACTCGAGCTTGCGCGCGTCGTCGACGAGCCTCGGATCCGTGGTGTAGACACCCTCGACGTCGGTGAAGATCTCGCAGAAGTCGGCGGCGAGCGCCGCCGCGAGCGCGACGCCGGTCGTGTCCGACCCTCCCCGTCCGAGCGTCGTGACGTCCAGCGTCGTGGAGACGCCCTGGAACCCCGCCACGATCACGACGTTCCCGGCGCTGAGCGATTCCCGGATGCGCCCGGGTCGGACGTCGACGATCTTGGCCTTCCCGTGCTGCGTATCGGTGATGATGCCGGCCTGCGATCCCGTGTAGCTCGCCGCGCGACATCCCATCGCGTTGATGGCGATCGCGAGGGTGGACATCGCGATTCGCTCTCCGGCGGTGAGGAGCAGATCGAGCTCGCGGGGCTCGGGCAGCGGAGCGATGGACTGCGCCATCGCGAGGAGCTCATCGGTCGTGTGCCCCATCGCGGAGACGACGACCACGACGTCGTAGCCCTCCTCGCGGGCGTGGACGATCCGCCGGGCGACGGCGCGGATGCGGTCCACGCTCCCGACGGAGGTCCCTCCGTACTTCTGAACGATCACCGGCACGTGCGCTCCTCGCGACTCTCCGGGAGTTTCGAGCGTAGCAGCCGGTCCCCGCGGGGCCGAGCATGCCGCGACGGCGCCTCGCGATCGGGAACCCGGCGGGGCGCGACGACCGTCTGAGGATCGAGCCGTTGCGCACGAGGGCTCCGCGTGCCGGCGAAGGAGCCGGGTCACACACGCTCGCGAACAGGCGGAGGTCGACGACATGGACACGAGCATCGAGATTCACCGCCCCCGATGGGTGAAGCCGATCGCGGCCGTCGCGGCGGTGCTGGTGGTTGCGGGAGGGATCGGCTACGCCGTGACGAACGACCAGGGCGGCGACCGCGCCGACCAAGCGACGAGCGCGCAGGCGGGCTCGGTCGCGGTGGGTCTGGAGTCGGCGAGCCCGGCCCCCGCCGAGCCTCGTCCGGCCGCCGAAGCGATGGCCGCCGACCAGGCGCTGGCCGCCGGCGCAGGCGCCACATCGGGCGCCGAGTCCGCTGCCGGAGGCGCGGATGCCGCGGCGGCGTCGATCGGCCGGGGGATCCCCGAGGTATCCAAGGTCATCAAGACGGCGGACCTGTCCATCGTCGTCCCCGCGGATTCATTCGACGCACGGTTCCACGACGCGACGGAGGTCGCCGAGGAACTCGGCGGATTCGTGGAATCGTCGAATGAGGGAGTTCGATCGGGCAGGCTGGTCATGCGCATCCCCGCGAGATCGTTCAACGAGGCCCGCAGCGAGCTGAAGGCGCTCGCCCTGGCGAACGAGGGCGTCAAGCGCGAGGTGATCGACGGCCTCGACGTGACGGCCGAGTTCGTCGACCTGAAGGCTCGGCTCGAGATCCTCCAGGCTCGCAAGGACGCGCTCGTGGAGCTGCTCAACGAAGCGACGACGCTCGAGGAGATCCTTCGATTGAACAACGTGGTGGACGACGTCCTCACCCGGATCGAGGAGCTCAAGGGCCAGATCCGCCTGATCAACGACCAGACGAGCAAGGCAACCGTGTCGCTCAGCATGCGGGAGGAGGGCGTCTCGGTGACCCCGGTCGTCGAGAAGCCGAGCCTCGGCAGCGCGCTGTCGCACGGGATCGCGGGATTCCTCAGCGTGCTCTACGCGATCGTGGTCGGGCTCGGCTACCTCATCCCCGTCGCGGTGATCGCCATCCTCGCGTGGCTCGTCGCGGGAGCGGCGCGCCGCCGTCAGGGCCGGACCGGGGCAGACGCCCGGGCCTGAGGTCGGAAGGGCACGAGGGCCGAGGGGCGCCGTCCACGAGGTATAACTGCCTTCGGATGGGTTCCAGGGTCGCCGTCGTCGGCGCCGGGCACGCGGGCTACGCCGCGGCAACGCCCGGCGCCTCCTACAAGGAGCTGATGTTCGAGGCGGCCCGGGAGGCGTACGCCGACGCGGGCGTCGATCCCCGCCGCGACGTCGATTCGTTCGTCTGCGTGTCGGAGGACTTCCAGGAGGGGACGAGCATCTTCGACGAGTACGTCCCCGATCAGCTCGGGGCCGTTCGAAGGCCCGTCCAGACGATCGCCTCCGACGGGCTCGGAGGCGTGGCCACCGCCGTCATGCTGCTGCGATCGGGCATCGCGGGCGTGGTCGCCGTCGAGGCCCACAGCAAGGCGTCCAACGTCGCGACGCAGGGGCGGATCGATCAGTTCGCGATGGACCCCATCGTCGTTCGCCCGCTGGACCTTCCCGTCGAGGCCCTGGCGGGACTCGAGATGCACGCCTACCTGAATGCGACGGAGGCCACCGAGCGCCAGTGCGCGCTCGTCGCCGCGCGGGCTCGGAGCCTGGCGGTCGCGAACGGCCGGGCCGCGTACGGGCGCGAGACCTCCGTCGAGGACGTGCTCGACTCGGCCCCGCTCTCGTGGCCGGTGCGGGAGCTCGAGGCAGCGCAGGGCGCGGACGGCTCGATCGTCCTCGTCCTGGCCACCGACGATCGAGCGTCCGAGCTCCGCGGCCACCCCGTCTGGATCGACGGCGTGGGGTGGAACACGGGAAGCGCCGCGCTCGAGGACCGCGACTGGGCCACCGCGGAGGAGACGAGCCGGGCCGCGGATGCCGCCTACGGTCGAGCGGGGATCGACGACCCGGCTCGAGACGTCGGGCTCGCCGAGGTGGACGACGCCTTCGCGTACCGCCAGCTCATGCACGTCGAGGCGCTTCGCCTCGCGCCGCCGGGCGAGGCCGGCCGGATGGCCGAGGAGGGGTGGTTCGAGCCGGACGGCGGGCTGCCGGTGAACCCGAGCGGCGGCTCGCTCGGCGAGGGATACCTTCACGAGGCGGCGGGCCTGGCCCGCATGCTGTCGTGCGTCGAACGGCTTCGCGGGAGGATGGCCCCGGCGCAGGCGGGCGGGTCGTCCGCGGTCGTTCACTCGTGGCGCGGCCACCCCAGCGCGTCGGCCGCCGTCGTCGTGCTGCGGGGCAACGGATCGGACGCCGCGTGATCGAGCCGGAGGCGGTGCCGTGACCCCGTCGAGGGTGGCCGTCGTGGGCGCGGGCATGACGCGCTTCGTTCGCCGAGCCAAGGAGACCGGCAGGGAGCTGTCCTGGGAGGCCGCTCGCGCCGCCCTCGATTCATGCGGGCTTTCGATCGGCGACGTCGACGCCGTCTGCCTCGGCACCGCCCCCGACGCCTTCGACGGCGTTCATCGCAAGGGCGAGTATCTGGCCGACGGCTGCGGAGCGTTCGGGAAGCCCTTCCTTCGCTCCTACGTCGGGGGCGGAACCGGGGTGTTCGCGCCGATTCAGGGCTGGTACACCGTCGCCAGTGGCATGGCCGACGTCGTCCTGGTCGTCGCCGAGGAGAAGATGTCGTCCTGCCAGCCCCATCCCCAGGGCGCGTTCCTCACGATCTTCGACAATATCCTCGAGCGCCCGCTCGAGCCGAACCTGTTGTGGATCTTCGCACTCGAGATGCAGCGATACATGTCGACGTACGGGCTCGAGAAGCGCGACATCGCGACCGTCGCCGTGAAGAACAAGCGGAACGCGGCGAATCACCCCGCGGCCCTGCTCGGCCAGGCCGACATCAGCGTCGACGACGTGCTGGCGTCGGAGGTCCTCGCATGGCCCGTGCAACGGCTCGACGTCTCGCCGATCAGCGACGGCGCGGTCGCCATCGTGCTGGCCTCCGACGACGCGGCCAAGCGATTCACGGACCGGCCCGTGTGGATCCAAGGGGTCGGCTGGAACCTCGACACGACGTACTGGACGAACCGCGACCTCGCCTTCCCGGAGTACGTCGCCGATGCGGCGCGCATGGCCTACGGCATGGCCGGCGTGACCGAGCCGAGGAAGGAAATCGACATCGTCGAGCCCTACGACCCGTTCGACTACAAGGAGCTGCATCATCTCGAGGGCCTCCTGCTGTTCGATCGCGGCCGGGCGCCGGAGGCGGCGCGGGACGGGGTGCTCGACCGGGACGGCGACCTGCCGAGCTGTCCGTCGGGCGGGCTGCTCGGCGTCGGCAATCCCATCGCGGCCGCGGGCCTCATGAAGATCGCGGAGCTCTTCTGGCAGCTTCGCGGCGAGGCCGGGGCGCGGCAGGTGCCGGGAACACCCCGGCGCGGCGTGGCCCAGGCCTGGGGAGACCTCATGCAGGTCGGGACCGTCGTCGTCCTCGGGACCGAGAAGGGACGAAGCGGAGCACTCGGATCCCCCGACGGGAGCGAGCCCGGGCGGATCGACCTGCCGGTGATCCAGACGCCCCCGGCCACCTCCGGAGGCCACTCGCTGTCCGAGCCGCAGTTCCGCGAGCAGCCGGGCGCGGTGGAGTTCGCGGTCGATGCGCGCTACGACTGGGACGCCGGCGAGGCGGTCGGGGCCTTCCTTCAGGCGTTGCAGGAAGGCCGGCTCGTGGGCCGGCGCTGCGACGGATGCGACCGAGTCCTGGTGCCCCCCCGAATGTTCTGCGAACGATGCTTCCGGCCGACCGATGCGTGGGTCGACGTGCCCTCGGCCGGCCGCGTCGAGACCTTCTCGATCTGCCACGTCTCGTGGGACATGCGGACCCTCGATCCGCCGGAGGTCCCGGCCGTCGTCCACCTGGACGGAAGCGACGGGGGGATCCTCCACAAGCTCGGCGACGTCGACCCGGCGGACGTCTCCATCGGCATGGCCGTCGAAGCGGTGTGGCGCCCGCCGCACGAACGGGCCGGCTCGATCCTCGACATCGCGTACTTCCGGCCGATGGACGCGGATCATGATTGAGCCGGATCGGGGCGCCCGCAGGGTCGAGGGAGCGATTCCCGTGCGCCATCGGTACACGCCCGGCGTCGCCGGGGAGGCGTTTCTCACCGCCCTGCGCGACCGCGGGGTCTTCCTCGCCTCGACCTGCGAGGCGTGTTCGCTCACCTACGTCCCGGCACGGCTGTTCTGCGAGCGATGCTTCGGCGAGCTTGAGGCCGACGCCGAGGTCGGGCCCGAGGGGACGCTCGTGTCGACCACGGTCGTTCACGTCGACGCCGACGGCGCGCGGCTCGCGCACCCCGTGACGGCCGGACTCGTCCGTCTCGACGGCGCGAGTTCCGCGCTGCTCCATACACTCCTCGGCGTCGACGAGACGCCCCCCGCCATCGGCGCCCGCGTCCGGGCCGTCCTCCGACCTCGACCCGAGCGAACCGGATCGATCCTCGACGTGCAGGGCTTTCGCATCGTGGCCGACGATCCGGGTGCGGCATCGTGAACCTCGACCTGACGCCCGAACAGGAGGAGCTTCGGCGGACGGTGCGAACCTTCGCCGAGGAGGTCGTCGCCCCGCGGACCGCCGAGACCGACGCCACGGGAGCGTTCCCGCTCGACGTCGTCGAGGCGATGGGCCGGCTGGGCCTGTTCGGCATCCCGTTCCCGACGGAGAGCGGCGGCCGGGGCGCCGGCCATCTCGACATGTGTCTCGCCATCGAGGAGCTCGCCCGCGCGGACTCGTCGGTGGCGATCACGCTCGCGGCGGGCGTCGGGATCGGCGCCGCCCCCGTCGCGTTGTTCGGATCTCGAGAGCAGAAGGAGCGCTGGCTCGCGCCCATCTGTCGCGGCGCAGATGCTCGCCGGGTTCGGGGTCACCGAGCTCGGCGCGGGCTCCGACGTCGCCGCGATGACGACGAGGGCACGGCGCGACGGCGACGACTGGGTGCTCGACGGGCGCAAGTCCTACATCACCAACTCGGGGACGCCGATCACCGGCTTCTGCACGGTGGCGGCCGTCACCGGCGAGGGCGAGCGTGGACCGGAGATCTCGATGTTCGTCGTGCCGGCCGGCACGAAGGGGTTCACCGTGGGGCGCTCGTATCGAAAGCTCGGCTGGCGATCCAGCGACACCCACGAGCTCGTGTTCGAGGGCTGCCGGGTTCCCCCGAGACAGCCTCCTGGGCGAGCGAGGCCGTGGGCTCGCACAGGCGCTGCAGGTGCTGGACGGAGGAAGGGTCGGGGTCGCGGCCGTGGCGGTCGGGCTCGCGCAGGGATGTCTCGACGTCAGCCTCGACCGCGCCAAGGATCGCCAGGCGTTCGGCCGGCCGATCGGCTCGATGGAGGCGATCCAGGTCAAGCTGGCCGACATGCACGTGGGCGTCGAGACGGCGCGCCTCGCGACCTGGCACGCCGCGTGGCTTCGCGACGAGGGGCGTCCCTTCGCGGGCGCGGCGGCCCGAGCGAAGCTGTACTCGAGCGAGGTCGCCGTCGCGTGCGCCCGGGAGGCCGTTCAGATCCACGGAGGATCGGGGTTCATGGACGACTCCCTGCCCGCTCGGTTCTACCGCGACGCGAAGATCCTCGAGATCGGCGAGGGAACCAGCGAGATCCAGCGATTGGTGATCGCCCGCGACCTCGGGCTTCCCAGCCCGCTCTAGGCTCGCTCCAGCGACCGGCGAAGGAAGTCGAGCTCGAGGTGGAGGAGGTTCTCCTCCACGGAGCGCGCTCCCGCCATATGCGTGACGTTCGACAGCAGGAGGAGCTCGTGGTGGCGCCCCGCCTCGAACAGGGCGGCGGAGAGCCGGAGCGTGTGCGCGACCACGACGTTGTCGTCGGCGATGCCGTGCACGAGCATCAGAGGGCGGGACAGCTTCGATGCGTCGCGCAGGATGGAGCTGCGCAGATACGCCTCCGGCTGCTCCTGGGGAAGGCCGAGATACCGCTCCGTGTAGTGGGTGTCGTACAGGCTCCAGTCGGTGACGGGCGCCCCGGCGATCGCGGCGCGGAACACGTCGGGTCGGCGAAGCACCGCCAGCGCGGCGAGATAGCCGCCGAACGACCACCCTCGTATCGCCACCCGCTCGCGGTCGAGCGCGCCAGGGTGCAGCTCGGCGGCGGCACGGAGGGCGTCGACCTGGTCGTCGAGGACGAGTGCGAGGTCCCCGTGGATCGCGCGCTCCCATTCCGGCCCACGGCCCGGCGTGCCGCGCCCGTCGGCCACCAGCACCGCGAAGCCCTGGTCCGCGAACCATTGGGACGTGAGGTACGCCCCGCGGTGCCGGACGACCCGCTGATGATGCGGGCCGCCGTACGGATCCAACAGCACGGGCAACGGCCCGCCGAGCTCCGCGCCGCTGGGCAGGAGCAGGGCGCACCGAAGGCCTCGCTCGCCCGCCGAGAAGTACGTCGGACGCGGATCGACGAGCGGTTCCTCCGCGACATGACCGATCGACGCGATCTCCCGATCGCGGCCGCCGTCGCTCCGCCGCACCGAGAACGCGGGATGCAAGCCCGCCTCGGAGCGGGAGGTGACGACCACGACGTCCCCGCCCGCTACCGCGCTGCTCACTCCGGCCGCCGCCTCCAGGGTTCTGGTTCCCGGCTCGCCGCCCAGCGGGCCCCGGGCGAGGTACACGCTCGTCGGATCGTCGGCGTCGGAGGCGCTCACGATCACCTCCGGGCCCGACGGGACGACGGAGCGGACGTTCGTCGCCCGCCCCGTCACGACCTCGTCCCCGACGAGCAGGGCGCGCGCGCCGTCTCGGTCCGCCGTCAGCACCAGCCGGCCGTCGTCCAGGCGCGTGGGAGAGCCGGGAACGAGCTCGACCCACGCGTCGTCGGTCTCACGGTGGACCTCCGCGACGCGCCCGGCGGCGTCGTCGACCTCGAGGACCGACGCGGTCCGCTGATCCCGGGACTGAACGAGGAGCGTGAGCGGCGACCCGGCCGTCCAATCCACGCGGGCGAGGTAGGGGAACCGCTCCGTGTCCCATTCGACATCGACGCGCGCACCGTCGTCCTGCGCAGCGAAGATGGAGAGGGACACGTTCGCGTTGCTGCCGCCGGCGGCCGGATATCGAAGCGCGCGCGGAGCGCGCGCCGGCTCGGCCGGGTCGCCGACGAACCATGTCGGGACCGGCCGGTCGTCGACTCGCGCGGCGGCGAGTCGCTCCCCGTCCGGCGACCACCAGAAGCCCCGGAGGCGGTCCATCTCCTCCGCGGCGATGAACTCGGGGAGCCCCCAGCTCACCTCCGGATCGTCCTCCCGTGCAAGGACGCGATCGCTCCCGCCGAGGTCCCGGACGTGCAGCGCGCCCTGCGCGACGTAGGCGACGCGCACGCCGGTGGGGTCCAAGCGCGGATCATCCACCCGGCCCGCCGTCTGCAGCTCACGAGCGCCACCGGCCAGGAGATCGGCCACGAACAGCCGGCCGTTCAGGGAGAACGCCGCGGCGCGCAGATCTCGATCGCCTCCGTAGGCGACGATCCCGCCGGCCGTCTCGCGGGCTCGCTCGCGCCGCGCTCGCTCCGCATCGGTGAGCTCCGCCCCATCGGCCGGGCCGCTCAGGAGCTCCCGAGGATCCGCGACGAGCCGCTCCTCCCCCGGGCGACATCGAGGACCCACAGACACGTGACGGGATCGTCGCCCGCGGACGAACGAAGGAACGCGACGCGGGATCCGTCGGCGGCGACGCCGAAGCTTCGCGGGATGCCGAGCGTGAACCTGCGCGTTCGAGCCAGTTGGGCGGGATAGCCTCCCTCGGTCACAGCTCCCGGCGACCCTCGAGCGCCTGCGACAACGTGACCTCGTCCGCGTACTCGAGGTCGCCGCCCACCGGAAGCCCGCTCGCCAGCCGCGTGGCCTTGACGCCGAGCGGCTTCAGGAGCGCACCCACGTACATCGCGGTGGCGTTGCCCTCGAGGTTCGGATTCGTTGCGAGGATCACCTCCGTCACCCCGTGCCGCTCCACCCGGTCGAGGAGCTCCTGGACACGCAGGTCCTCGGGCCCCACGCCGTCGAGCGGCGAGATCGCCCCCCCGAGGACGTGATAGCGACCCTTCACGATGCCGGCCCGCTCGATCGTGGCCGCGTCCTTCGGCTCCTCGACGACGCACAGGACGGTCGCATCTCGCCCCGGGTCTCGGCACACCCTGCAGAGCTCGCCCTCGGCCACGTTGCCGCACTCCCGGCAGAAGGTGATCCGCTCCTTGGCCGCGACGACGACGTCCGCGAGGCGCCTCGCGTCCTCGTCCGGCGCCTTGACCAGATAGAACGCCAATCGTTGCGCCGACTTCGGCCCGATACCGGGAAGCCGGGCGAGCTCATCGATGAGGTCCTGGATCGGGCCCTCGTACACCTACGGCTCCGACTCCGCGCGAGGGCGCTCGAAGCCCGACATCAGCCCTCGCCGTCCGGGCGGGAGGCGATCTGCGCCCCGAGCTCCTGCTGGATGCGCCGAAGCGCCTCTTCCTCGCTGGGAGCCGGCTCGTCGTCGATCTCCGGCTCCGGCTCGGACGTCCGGGAGCCGGCATCTCGGACCACGCATCGGACCTGCGGCGAGACGCCGAAGACGGCCTCGAGCGCCGCACGCAACTCGGGGGCGCGCTCCTCGACCTTCGTCACGCCGAACGTCCGATCCGGCGGGAACGCGAGCTCCAACTCCTCGCCGTCGTAGGTCACCGGCGTCGCGCTCTCGAGGAGCGCCTTCAGGATCGGCTGGCGATGCTGCTGCAGGTGATCGATGAACGCGGGCCACGACCGTCGCAGCATCTCGACGTCGACCGCCGACGTCGTGATGGCCGGCGCCGACCGTCCTCGGCCCCCGCCTCGGCTCGGGCGCCGAGCTCGACCTCGGGCCTCCGCCTCGGGCACGACGACGACGGAATCCTCCTCGCGCGGCCTTCCCGCTCCACCTTCGGCTCGCGCCGGCCGAGCCGCCGTGGCCGTCGGTCCCGGGCTCGCCGTCGGCTCCGCCGAGGCGGCCGGCGGTGGGCCGGCGGCTTCCGCTCCGTCGGCGAGATCGCCGCCGTCGCTGGACGCCCGTGGTTCCCCTCCTGGGGCCGGCGCGTCCTCCGCAGCGCTGCGGCCTTCGGCGCGGCCCGCGGGCGCATCGACGCCGGCGAGGCGCTCGAGTCGCTCCATCCGAGCGACGAGCCCCTGCGGCTCGGAGTCGGTCTCGGGCATCGTCGCCCGAATCAACGCCAGCTCGAGCGAGAGGCGCGGCGAGGTGGTCCAGCGCATGTCGGCCTGCGCCTCGAGCAACAGGGAGATGACGCGAGACAGCTCCGCGGGCGAGAACTTCGCGGCCTGGGTCCGCAACCGCTCGTACTCGTCCGGCGTGACGTCGAGGAGGTCGCCTTGCCCCGGCGCGGTTCGGGTGAGCAGCAGGTTGCGGAAGTGCGTCAGCGTCTCGTTCGTGAAGTGGCGAAGGTCCTGTCCCTCCTGCACGAGCCGGTGGACCACCTCGAACACGGTCTTGCGACTCGCCGAGCGAGATCGCGTCCGCGAGCTCGCGCTGCGCCTCGGCTCGGGGGGTACCGAGCAACGCCGTCACGACGGCCTCGTCGATCTCGGCATCGCCGGCCACCACCGTCGCCTGATCGAGGAGCGAGAGCGAGTCCCGGAACGACCCCTCGGCCTGACGCGCGATGAGGCCGGCCGCGCCGGGCGAGAGCGTGACGCCCTCCTCCTTCGCGATCCTCTGGAGGTTCTCCCCCAGCGTCTCGAGGGTCGCCCGCCTGAAGTCGAAGCGCTGGCAGCGGCCGACGATCGTCGCCGGCATCTTGTGCGGCTCGGTCGTCGCGAGGACGAAGCGAACGGACGGCGGCGGCTCCTCGAACACCTTGAGGAGGGCATCGAAGGCCTCGCGCGACAGCCGCTGCGCCTCGTCGATGATGTAGACCTTCTCCCGGCCGAGCGCGGCCGCGGTCGGCGCCTTCTCGCGGAGCTCTCGAGCATCCTCCACCCCGCCGTGGGAGGCCGCGTCGATCTCCATGACGTCGAGGTGGTGGCCGTCCCGGATCGCGATGCATTGCTCGCAGACGCCACAGGGGTCCGCCGTCGGCCCGTTCTCGCAGTTCACCATCTTCGCCAGGATCCGGGCGGTGGAGGTCTTCCCCGTCCCCCGAGGACCGCAGAAGAGGAACGCGTGGGCCAGGCGGCCGTCCGCGATGGAGCCGGTCAGCGCTCGAACGACGTGATCCTGGCCCAGAACGTCCTTGGGGCCCTGAGGCCGGTACCGCCGGTAGAGCGCCTGGTGCTGCTTCTCCTCGGCCACTCGTCTCTCCTACTCGCAGCGCGGCTCGCACCCGCGATCTCACGGGAAGTCAAAGGTGGCCGCGCACCCGCCGTTGGCCACGAACGGCTCGAGCGTTTCGACGGCCGGTGGCTCCGGCCAGGCGTCCCTACGGCACCCACCAGGGCCCGCTTACCGCTGCTTCCTTCCGGACCTGACGGGGTTCGCAGGTTGGTGTCGCGTAGGACCCGACCATCATCGCTCCGTGCCGAGGGCTGCCTCGGGCCACCCGGGCCGAGGGCGGGGATTCAGCCCCGCTGAAGCGGATTGCGGGTACAGGGCACCGCTGGCTCCCCACCTAGCACGGCCACCGGGGCAGTATACGCCCGCCCCCGGATTCGCCCGATCCGACCCAGGCCACGGGGGCGACGGGAACCATCCGGACGTCCCGACGCGTCCAAGCACTCGCGATGGAGCAGGCTGGAGTCTCGTGATCAACGACAGGCGACCGTTCCTCGCCGTCGCGCTGGTGATGGTGGCGGCCGCCCTCATCGGGTGTGGGCGGCGCTCGGAGGGCCGGGCCGGATCCGGCGACGCCCCTGCCGGCTCGGTGGTGAGCTCGGGTCCCGGACAACCGTGCGTGCAGGCAACGCATGCCGGGGCGGAGCAGACGTCCGACACACCGGTCTCCTCCTCGATCGCGTGTCCGGCCCCGATGGAACCGCCGGGGTCGCCCCATCGCCGGATCGTCGAGCCCCAGGACGGTCAGGTCGATCTTCGACCGATCGCGTGGACTCGCGCGCGCGTCGCTCGCGACGACCGAACCGTGACGATCGACTTCGCGAGCGGGATCGCGCCCTGCAGCGTGCTCGACCACGTGGACGTCGAGGATCGTCCCGATGCGGTCATCGATCACGCTGTTCGAGGGCCACGCCCCCGGCGCCGGCAACGTCGCCTGCATCGAGATCGCCGAACTCAAGGCGGTGCGGATCGTCCTCGATCGGCCCGTGAACGACCGAGAGCTCGTCGACGGCGCCGCCTCGTAGCCCGGCCGTGCATCGAGCCTGCGCGTAGACTCGCGCTGGGATTCCACCCGGCCGCCGACGCGGATCGTGAGGTGCATGGGCCCGAAGGAGATGAGGTCGGATCGGCTCGCCGTGGCGATCGCACGCGTGTTGATGGCCGGCATCTTCATCCACGGCGGATGGAACGCGTTCAAGGAGCCCGGCCACCGCAGCGAAGCAGGCGGAGGAGCTCGGCCTGCCGAAGGCCGAGCGGACTGGTCCAGGCGAACGGGCTGGCGATGGCGGCGGGAGGAGCCGCACTCGCCCTCGGCATCGTCCCGCGGGCCGCCGCCGCCGGCCTCATCGCATCGCTCGTCCCGACGACGCTCGCCGGACACCGGTTCTGGGAAGAGGAGGACCCGCAAGCGCGCAGGATGCAGCTCACGCAGTTCCTCAAGAACCTGGGGCTGATCGGCGGGCTCGTGCTGCTGCTCTCACGCGAGCGCTGAACGTGCACGGCCGATCTTCCTAGGAGCCGACCGACGACATCGCTCCGGTAGGCTCAAGCTCATGGTTCCGGTCGGGTCCGTGCTGGTCGATTTCGACGGAACGGCGTGCACGTCCGATGTCTCGGAAGTGCTTCTGCAGACCTTCGGTGAACGCGGGTGGGAACGCTACGACGACTTGGTCGCCCGAGGGGAGATGGGATTGCGCGAGGGCGCTCGAGCGCAGGCGAGCATGCTGCAGGCGACGCCCGAGGAGATGCTGGACTATGCGGTCGGGCGTTGCGGCCTCGATCCGACGTTTCCCCCGTTCGTGCGCTGGACCGAGTCCCACGGGCTCCCGCTGACGATCGCGAGCGACGGGTTCGGCTTCTACGTGCTGCCGATCCTCCGGGCGGCGGGACTCGGCCATCTGAGCGTCCTCACGAACGAGCTCGTTCACGCAAACGGCCGCCCCGAACTGCGGCATCCCCATGCTCACCCGGAGTGCGTCGGCTGCGGCACATGCAAGATGCTCGCGGCGCTCGGCCTCCGCCGAGCCCACGGGACGGTGGCGTTCATCGGGGAGGGTCAGTCCGACCGTTTCGGGGCGCTGTACTCCGACATCGTCTTCGCGAAGGATGCACTTCCCGCGATCTGCGAACGCGACGGGGTCCCGTATGTCCCGTGGGACAGCTTCGACGACGTTCGCCGGGTGCTCCAGTCCATCGAGACGATCCCCGGGCCGTTCGGCCCCACGGTCTGCCCGGGGTGGGAGCCGGCTCGTTGATCCGATGACCGTCGATGGTGCGCGGTGGCCGAGGGATTCGAACCCTCGAGGGGGTTGCCCCCCTACACGCTCTCCAGGCGTGCCCCTTCGTCCGCTCGGGCAGGCCACCGCGATCAGTCTACTCAGAGCCCCAGGCGGCCCTGCTCATCGATGCCGGCAGCTGAGAGAGGACGGCCCCGCCAACACGCCGCGCGCGCGATGCGCGCCGGGTTAGTCCCGGTTGGCCGGCAGGTTGGCCTTGAGCCAGCCGAGAAGATCCTGCGGGCTCCGCGTCTGAAGCCAGATCGACCCGGGTCCTTGGAACCGAACCACGAGCCCCTCCGCGCCGAGCACCGTCGACTTCCACGACCCGGCCTTCTCCACGCCGTAGGTCATCCCCTCGGGGAAGGCCACGACGTGCCCCGTGTCCACGATGTAGCTCTGGCCGGCCGGGATCTCGCGCTCGATGATCGCCCCGTAGCTCGAGACCAGGACCTCGCCCGAGCCTGCGCACTTCAGCAGGAAGAGTCCTTCTCCGCCGAAGAACGTCTTCGCCCCGCCCCACTTCGTGTCGACATCGATGGCGGGGTCCGATGCGATCCACGAGCCGGATTGGACGAACCACGTGTTCCCCGTCAGCGAGAGCAGCCGCAGGTCGCCGGGCAGCTTCGGCGCCACCGCGACGTGGCCGCCCGTCGGCGAACGGAACGTGTTGATGAAGAACGACTCACCGCCGAGCACGGAGCGCTTCAGGCCACCGAGCAGGCCCCCCTGGGCACTGGTCTCGATCTGGACGTCGCCGGTCATCGACGCCATCGCACCCGCCTCGACCTTGACCTCGGCGCCGGCGCCGACCTCGATGCTGCCGATCGCGAATGCCGGACCAGCCTCGATCTCCACCTGCATGGCATCCCTCCCTGAGACGAATGGGCGCAAGCATAGACCGGGCGTTACCGGCCGCCCGAGTCACCGATCGCCGACCGTCCACCCAGGAGACCCCGATTGTCGGGGTTGATGCAGGGAGGCTAGGCCCCGCCGCGGTGGGCGGAAGGTTACGGCGTCGATAGCCAGCAGCCCCAACGGACTCATGAATGGGAGGAGGACGGCTGCAAGCAGAGGACCGAGCGCCTCCAGTCCGTGGGTGCGCCCGCCGATCAACGCGTTGGCGCGCTCGAGCTCCTCATCGGCGACAAGGTCGGGAACAGCGCTTCGTGCGGCCGCCTGGAACAGGTTCGCCACCAGGGACTGGATCGCCACCAACACCAGCAGCGGAACGAGCGGAGGCTTTGCGATGACGATCGTTCCGATCGCCAGCGCCTGGCCAAGCTCACAGATGATGAGGAGCCGCCGTCGTTCCAGTCGGTCGGCGACCACACCGACGAGGGGACTGAGCAATGTCGGGGTGAAGTCTCCAGCCAGCAGCAGGAGCGAAGGCGTTCCCGCTGCCTACTTTCTCAGCGACGTAGAGGATGAGCGCCACCAAACCCATCGCGTCGCCCAGGAAGGACACAACCCGCGCAAGCCAGAGCATCCGGAACCGTCGGTTGTGGCGGAGCAACCTCCACGAGGCGCTGCTTGTCACGCGACCCCCGGCGTCCTGGCCCTCGTAGTCGCCCACGCAGCCGGGAGCACCCGTCCACGCTGGCCCGCCAGCGTATCGAGCGCAGGTGATGAGTCCCCTATTCGCGGAGGCGGCGTGATTCGAACACGCGAGGGGCGGTTTAGACCCCTAACCGCTTTCGAGGCGGTCCCGTTCGTCCACTCCGGCACGCCTCCGCCGGGCAGTCTAGCAAGGCCTCATCCGTCGCCGGGCGGGCCCGGGACCTCGGCCTCGGCGGTCCTCGAAGAACTCGCGAAGCACATCTCCGCACGCCTTCGCGAGCACGCCCCCCGCGACAGTCGACTCGGTGGTTCAGCTGCTCGTGGCGAGCGATATCGCCGAGCGAGCCCACGAACCCGGCCTTCGGATCGGCGGCGCCGTAGACGAGTCGATCGATCCGGGCGAGCACGAGCGCACCCGCACACATCGCGCACGGCTCGAGCGTGGCGTAGAGCGTGAACCCGTCCAGCCGCCAGCCTCCGTGGCGGCTGCTCGCCTCGCGAAGCGCGAGCACCTCCGCGTGCGCGGTCGGATCCCGGAATCGCTCCCGGCCGTTGCCGGCCCTGGCCACGATCTCCTCTCCGCGGGCCACGACGGCGCCGACCGGCACGTCGCCCCACTCGCGGCTTCGGCGCGCCTCCTCGAGCGCCGCGCGCATCATGCGCTCATCGATCTCCTCGACGCCGGCCACGTCGCGTCGCTCACTCACGACTGCACATCCGATGCTCCATCAGTAGCGGTCGATCTCCCGCAGCCGGTCGTCCGAGATGCCGAAGAGGTGCGCGACCTCGTGCGCGACGGTGTGGGCGATGATCCCTCGAAGCCGGTCCTCGCTCCCTCCGGCGCTCGACTCGATCGTGCTGCGAAACAGCGTGATGCGATCGGGGACGACCCCGAAGTAGCCGTTGCCGCGCCGCGTGAGCGGGATGCCCTCGTAGAGGCCCAAGAGCCACGGCTGGTCGGCAGGCGGCCGCTCCTCGATGACGATCTCGACGTTGTCCATGCGCTCGTGGACCCACTTCGGAAGGCCGTCGAGCGCATCGGCCGTCAGCTCCTCGAATCGCTCCCGCGTCCCCATGGGAGCAGGGTACCCAGGCGTCGCGTAGCCTGTGGGGCCATGGCCCAGGCGCTGTGGACGGACCTGTACGAGCTGACCATGGCCGCGAGCTACCTGCGTCGCGGCATGACGGAGGAGGCGACGTTCAGCCTCTACATCCGTTCACTGCCGCCGGAACGAGGGTTCCTCGTCGCCGCCGGCCTCGAGCGGTCCCTGGACTTCCTCGACGGCCTCCGCTTCACGGACGAGGATCTCGCCTACCTCCGCGAGGACCTTCATTTCGCCGACGGCGACATCGATGCGTTCCGCGAGCTGCGGTTCGAGGGAGACATGTGGGCCGTTCCCGAGGGAACCATCGTGTTCGCGAACGAGCCGATCCTCGAGGTCACGGCCCCGATCGCGGTCGCTCAGCTCCTCGAGACGCCGCTGCTCAACTTCGTCACGACCCAGACGACGTTCGCCTCGAAGGCCGCCCGATACCGGTTGGCCGCCGGCGACAGGGACGTCGTGGACTTCGCGATGCGCCGAACGCACGGGATCGAGGCCGCCATGGCCGTCGCGCGCACGACCGCGATGATCGGGTTCGTCGCGACGAGCAACGTCGAGGCCGCCCGCCGATACGGCCTGCGGGCCACCGGAACGATGGCGCACTCCTACGTGGAGGCGTTTCCGAGCGAGGCGGACGCGTTCCGGGCGTTCGCCGAGGACTTCCCCACCCGCGCGACCTTCCTCGTCGATACCTACGACACGCTGAACGGCGTCAGGACGGCCGTCGACGTGATCCGGGATCTCGGCCTCACCGGGGATCTCGGGATCCGGCTCGACAGCGGAGACCTCGACGCGCTCTCGCGGCGGGCGCGCACGATCCTGGACGACGCGGGGCTCGGGCACGTGCGCATCTTCGCGAGCGGCGGTCTCGACGAGCTCTCCATCCATGAGCTCGTCCGCGGCGGCGCGCCGATCGACGCGTTCGGCGTCGGCACCCAGATGGGGGTGTCGGCCGATGCCCCCTCCCTGGAGTCGGTGTACAAGCTCGTCCGCTTCGGGGAGCGGCCGGTCCTGAAGCTCTCGGCCGAGAAGGCCACCCTGCCCGGCGAGAAGCAGGTCTTCCGCGGCGAGGACGGCGACGTCCTCGGGCTTCGTGACGAGCCCATCCCCGAGGGGACGCGGCCCCTGCTCGAGCCGGTGCTTCGGGCGGGGCGACGCACCCGATCGCCGCAGCTCCTCGACGAAGGCCGGGCCCGCTTCGAGGCCGATCTCGCCGGACTCCCGGCAGCCGCGCTCGACCTCCGAACGCCGCGCGCGCCCACGGCCAAGGTGTCCGAGGCGCTCTCCCGCCTCGGCGACGAGTCCCGCGCTGCGGCGCTCGCGCGAGTGCGGCCTCACGACGCCGCGAGCACGTGAGCGTCCGCCGGTGAACGAGCGCCGCGTCAGGTCGCGCTGAGGCCGCCGACCGTGAGGCCGCGGCGGGCGCGGATACGCCGATCGACCAGCGTGAACAACAGCTCGACACCGATTCCGACGACCATGATCGCGATCATCGTGGCGAGCAGCAGGGGGGTGTTGAATCCGGCGGCGCGGTCCAGGAGGTGCCCCAATCCACGAGCTCCGGTCGCGATGAGCTCCCCGAAGATGAGCGCACGCCAGGCGACCGCCCACCCCTGCTGAAGCCCGGCCCAGTAGCCGGGCACGGCCGCGGGCAGCACGACGCCTCGGTAGAGCACCCATCCGCGAGCACCCATCGTCCGACCGGCGCGGACGAGGATCGGCGGCACCTGCCTGACGCTCGCGGCGGTCGCCACCGCGATCGCGGGGACGGCGGCGATGACGACGACGTAGAGGATCGCCAGCTCCGTCAGCCTGAACCAGAGGATCGCCAAGGGGAGCCAGGCGATCGAGGGCAGCGCCTGGAGGCCGATCATCAGCGTGCCCACGCTGCGCTGCACGGGTCGCCACGCGGCCATCGCGAGGCCGATCAGGGTGCCGATGACCACGGCGACGCCCATGCCGAACGCGAGCCTGACGAGGCTCCGTTGCGCCGCCGCCACGAGGCCGTTCGGGCCCCACAGGTGGTCGAGAAGCGAACGCCAGACCTCCGGCGGCGTGGGCAGCAGCGCGGGGTCGAAGTAGCCGGTGGCGGCGATGGCCCACCACACGGCGACCACGCCGACGACGATCGCGACCCTAGGCCAGATCTGGCTTATCGCCCTCCGTATCCAAGGCAGCGCGCTCCACCTCCTTCGCCAGATTGTCGTGGACGTCGACGACGACCTTCGTCAGGAGCACGTCCTCGAACGTCCGCGGCCGTGGTGCCGTGATCCGATACTCGGCGAGCAGCGTTCCCGGGCGGGCCGACATGACGATCACACGGTCCGCCAGGAAGACCGCCTCCCGAACGTTGTGCGTCGACGAACACGAAGGTGTTGCCGGCCTCGGACCACACCTGCTGGAGCTCCTGCTGCAGGATCTCGCGAGACTGAGCATCGAGCGCACCGAACGGCTCGTCGCCGAGCAGCACCTCCGGCCGTGCCGCCAGCGCTCGGGCGAGGGCGGCCCGCTGGCGCATCCCGCCGGAGAGCTCATGGGGTTGCGCGTGCGCAAAGCGGGTGAGATGCACCTTTCGCAGCCAGGTCATCGCTCGCTCGGCGCGTTCTTCCTTCGGGACGCCGACGAGCTGCAGCGCGAACTCGACGTTGCCGAGGACGGTCATCCACGGAAAGAGCGAGGGTTCCTGGAACAGCACCGCACGATCGGGCCCCGGCTGCGTCACCGGCCGATCGTTGATCCAGATCTCTCCGCCGTCGGGCCGCTCGAGCCCGGCGACGAGATTCAGGAGCGTGGACTTGCCGCATCCCGATGGACCGATCAGGCAGACGAACTCCCCCGGCGCGACGTCGAAGCTGATGTCGTCGAGGGCCTGGATCCGCTCCCCACGCGTCGACACGTAGGATTTCGATACCCCCCGAACCGAGAGCTTCGGAGCGAGCGGCGCGGCCTCCGGCACGACCGAGAGAGGACGGGTCGCGCTCATGTCGTCACCTTCGTTGGCTCGGTCGGGGGAAGGCCCTTATCCTTCAGAACCGCGTCGAGGTCGTCAAGACGATACAGGCCCGCGATGTCGGTCGGTCGCTCCTCGAGCACTCCCACGGAGTACGCGTCGTCCGCGACGCGCGCCATGGATCCCTCGAGCGGGTCCCACGTGAAGGTCAGCTTGCCCCATGCCCCGTTCAGGACCCGCTGGTCGAGCGCGGGGGCGCCCGCGGCGATGAGGGCGCCGCGCGCGAGCTGCTCGGCCCGTGCGGGCTGGGCTTGGATGAAGCGGATCGCCTCGACGTTCGCGGCGACGAGGCGCCGGACCACCTGCGGATGCGCGTCCATGTAGATCCCCGAGACCGCCAGGTTCGCCGTGAGGAGCTCCCCCGGCGGCCACAGCGTGGCCTCGTCGACGAGGACATCCGCGACGCCCTTCGCGACGAGGTACGTCGGGTACGGCTCCGGAACCCAGGCCGCATCCACCGCCCCCGCCCGCATCAACGGAAGGAGCTTCCTGATGTCCACCTCGGCGATGGAGACGTCCCCGCCGTCCTCCAGGGGAACCAGACCATGTCGCTGCATCCACGTCCGAAGGGCGATGTCCTGCGTGTTGCCGACGCCGGGCACGGCGATCTTCCGGCCGTGGAGATCGGCGGGGCCCTCGATGCCCTCGCCCCGCCGGACGATCAGCGACGCCCCGCCGGCCGTCACGCCCGAGACGATGGCGACGTCCGTCGACTGCGCGCGCAGCGCCGCGATCGGCGACGGCCCCACGTAGATGGCGTCGATGGCACCGGCGGAGAGCGCGATCGCGGCGTCCTTGCCCGAGCCGAAGGCCGTCGGCCTCGACGCGGACCGGGGCGAGCTCGCGTCGAAGGATGCCGGTCCCGAGCGCCACCTGAGCCGGCGCCTGGGTGAGCGTCGGCGAGAAGCCGAGCCGGAGGACGTCGGCGCTTCCCCGGGCGCGGGAGACGGAGCTCGCACACGCCGGGACCGCGACGAGCGTCAGCAGGACGGCGAGCAGCGAGGATCCGCGATGCAGCCGCCCGGCGCCGGCTCGCTCGATCATCGCAGCCTGAACTTCTCGGCCATCTCGATCTGCACGACCTTCCCATCCTGCACGACCAGGAGGACCGTTCCGAAATCGATGTCTCGAAGGATATCGACGACGCGCAGGAGCACCGAGCGCTCCTCCGAGGAGAGCTCATCGAACGCCGGCGCGGGCTGGCTGCTCAACGGCCCGGCTACGTGGCCCCGACGTCGTTGCCCGGCGATGACGGAGTCGGCGAGATCTCCCACCGCCGGCAGCCTCCCCGCGTCGGAACGCCTTCGCGTTGCGGAGGTCGACCCGGACGTCGTCGCCGAGCTCGATCCCGGCGAGCTCCTCGCTCGGGAGCTCCGCGGTGAGCACCTGTCCGTCGGGCAGCCGCAGGATCACCCTCGACAGCCAGCCCGAGGCTGCTCACCCGTTCCACCGTGGCGGCGACCGAGTTGCCGTTGACGGCCGGATCGGCGAGCCGCACGTCGTGCGGCCGGACGAACGCCTGGGCCGCGACGCCCTCCTCGAGATGCCGGGCGCCGCCCACTCGATGCTCCCCGAACGCGACGTGCCCGTCGGCGACGTGGCCGTGGAGGACGTTCGCCGAGCCGACGAAGCCCGCGACGAACGGCGTCGCCGGCTGATGGTAGATCTCGTCCGGCGTCCCCATCTGCTCGATGCGTCCCTCGTGCATCACGATGATCTGGTTCGCGAGCTCGAGGGCCTCGTCCTGATCGTGCGTGACGAGCAGGCTGGTGACGCCGATCTCTCGATGGAGTTCGTCCAGCCACTTGCGGAGCTCCTGCCGCACTCGCGCGTCGAGCGCGCCGAACGGCTCGTCGAGCAGCAGCACGCGCGGCCTCGGAGCGAGCGCGCGAGCCAGCGCCACGCGCTGGCGCTGCCCGCCGGAGAGCTGGTCGGGGTACCGGTCGATGAACGGGGCCAGCTGCACCAGCTCCAGCAGCTCCTGCACCCGGGCCCGTTGCTCGGCCTTCGCTTCCTTTCGGACGGCGAGCCCGAACGCGACGTTCTGTCCGACGGTCATGTGACGGAACAGGGCGTAATGCTGGAACACGAACCCGACGCGCCGCTCCTGGACGCTCTTGTCCGTGTGCTCCTCCTCCTCCATCCAGATGCGACCGCCGGTCGGTCGCTCCAAGCCCGCGATCATGCGCAGGACCGTGCTCTTGCCGGAGCCGCTCGGCCCGAGGAGCGCCGTGACGGCGCCCTCCTCGGCCTCGAAGCTGACGTCATCGACGGCGACGAAGCCGCCGAACCGCTTGGACAGGTTCTCCACGACGATGGCGCCGGTCATTTCGCGACCTCCCTGGTCTGTTTGCGCTTGAACGCCTCGATGGCGACGAGCAGGATCACCGACACCGCGGCGAGCGTGAGCGCGACGACGTAGGCCGACGCGTCTTGACGCTCCTCGAGCGCTCGGAAGATGTAGAGCGTGGCCGTCTCGGTCTTGCCCTGCAGCGATCCGCTCACGATGAGGACGGCCCCGATCTCGCCGATGGCCCTCGCCGTCGACAGCGCGATGCCGAACAGCAACGCCCACCGAATGTTCGGGATCGTGACCTTGCGGAAGCTCTTCCATGAGGACGCGCCCAGCGTGCGCGCCGCGTCCTCCTCCTCGGTCCCGACCTCCTCGAGCACCGGGACGACCTCTCGAATCACGAACGGGATCGCGATGAAGATGGTCACGATGACCATGGAGGGCACGGCGAAGATGATCTGGATCCCTCGGGCCGAGAAGAAGTCCGCGAACCACCCGCCGGTGCCGAAGAGCAGGACGGCCATGATGCCGACGGTGACCGGCGACACGGCGAACGGCAGGTCGACCAGCGCGTTCAGCAGGCCGCGGCCCAGGAACCGCTGTCTCGCGAGGACCCAGGCGGTGATGACGCCGAAGATCGTGACGACCACGACCGTGATGACCGCGATGATGCATCGTCAGATAGAACGCGTGCCTGACATCGGCCTGCGCGAAGGTCTCGAGGATCGTATCGGAGCCGGCCTTCACGACGGTCCAGATGATGCCGCCGAGCGGTGCGATGAGCAGGACCGCGAGGTAGGCGAGGACGAGTCCGAGGAGGGAGGCTCGGACCAGGTGGCGCCTGCGCCGACGCTGCTCGAGTCCAACCGGACGGTCGACGGCGTCCGTCATCGCCCTCATTCGGACTCCTCCTTCCGCGTGCGCATCAGCCTCGTCGTCACGAGCACGACGACGAACGAGATCAGGAAGAGCACCGTCGCGACGGCGGCGGCTTGCTCGGGCTTGAACTGCCCGGCGAGCTGCGAGATCAGGACGGGCGCCGTCAGCGTTCGCCCGGTGATGTTGCCGGAGACGACGACGACGCTGCCGAACTCGCCGAGCGAGCGGGCGAAGGTCAGCAGCGCCCCGGTCATCACCGCCGGACGGATCGCCGGGAAGATCACGGTTCGAAACGTCTTCCACGCGCGCGCCCCGAGCGTCGCGGCGGCCTCCTCCTCCGCGATGTCGAGCTCCTGGAGCACCGGCTGGACGGTGCGGACCACGAACGGCAGGGTGACGACGAGGAGGGCCAGCAGGATGCCGAACTTGGCCCCGACCACCTGCAGCGGCGTCCCCGTCAGCGCCCGGCCGAGCGGCGTGCTCGGGCCCGTAGAGCACCAGCAGCATGACGCCGGTCACGAGCGTCGGCACGGCGAGGGGGAGGTCCACGATCGCGTTCAGGACGCCTCGTCCCGGAAAATGAAAGCGAACGAGCGCGAAGGCGATCAGCGTGCCGAAGAATGCGTTGATGACGGCCGTCGCCGCCGACATCCAGAGGGTGAGCACGATGGCCTCGGCGGCCCCCGGGGACGTCACCGCGTCACGGAGGTTGCCGAGGCCGTTTGTCGAACCCCGCCTGAATGACGGCGGCGACGGGGAGCGCGATCATCGCGCCGAGGTAGACGATGGCAGCGCCGCGCAGACTCCACTGGCGGATCCTCGTCCCGGTCCGACTCGAGACGGACCACGCGCGGGGGCGCGGGACGGTCTGCGCGGCGCTGCTCATCGTGGCTCTCCCATCCTCTCCTGTGCTTATCCCTGCGATGCCTCGTAGGCCTTCGTGAAGACCCCTTGCTCGCTGAACAGCGTCTCGTTCAGCGCGTCCCAGCCGCCGAAGTCGTCGACCGTGAACAGGTCCTCGATCGGCGGGAGGCCGAGCTCCTTGTCGCCCTTCGCGGCGAGCCTTCTCATCCGTCGAGCGGAGGAACCCAACCGTTCGGTAGTACTCCTTCGCCTCGTCCGAGTGGAGGTACTCGACGAACGCGTCGGCCACCTCGCGGACGCAGTGCTTGTCGGCGTTCACGTCGACCACCGCCACGGGGTTCTGGATCAGGATCGTCGACGGCGGGTAGACGGCCTCGTCGGGAAGCCCGGCGTCCTGGGCCGTCTCGACCTCGTTCTCATACGTGATCGCGACGTCGCCGTTGCCCGACTCGAAGTTCTTGATCGAGTCGCGGGCGCTCTTGTCCAGCGCGATGACGTTGCCGAAGATGCCCTCGAGCAGCGTGCCCGCGCCTGCCTCATCGCCCTTCTGCACGCCCGAGTACCCGCGCATCGCCGAGCCGTAGGCGCCGACGATGTTCCAGCGCGCCCCGCCGCTCGACGCCGGGTCCGGGGTGAGCACCTCGACGCCGGATGCGGCGATGTCGTCGAAGTCCTCGATGCCGAGCGGGTTGTTGGGACGAACGTCCAGGACCACGACCGAGGTCGACACCATGCCGCCGTCAGCCTGCGCCGTCCAATCCTCCGTGATGAGGCCCGCGTCGGCGATGAAGTCGACGTCGGGACCCAGCGAGAGGGCGACGACGTCGGCCTCGAACCCGTTCACCACGTTCTGCGCCTGCGTCGTGCTCCCGCCGTAGGACTCCTGGAAGATGATCGACTGGTCGTTGTGCTCCTCCTTCCACTTCTCCTGGAAGGAGGAGATGATCTTGCCGTAGACCTCGCGCGGCGTGCTGTACGCGGCGAAGGTCAGGACGGGCTGTTCGGCGGGCGTGCATTCGCCTCCGCCGGAGGCCGAGCTGCCCCCGTTGCCGTCGCTGCTGCACGCCGCGGCCGCGAGCGTGAAGATGGTGATCCCTGCGAGAAGCTTGGCGCCGAAATGGCGTCGCAACATCGTGGTGCTCCTTTCGGTCGAACCGGCGCGGACGCGCCGAAGACGGTGGGTCCGGTCTCCGGGTGTCCGGTCAACCGAAAAGGCGATGAACGGGGGTTCATACCCCGACGACACGTCAGTGATTCTCGGCGTCGCAAGGGAGCGCGCGCCTCCGGTGTATCCGGTCGACTGCGCACGCTATGGATACCAACGCAACAGGTGGCGTGTCAAGGAACCGGCCCCCGTGAGCTGTGGCGATTCCGTGTCGCCGTGCCTGGGAGCCGGCGGCTCAGCGCAGGCGGATCTTCTCGGCGGTCTCGATCTGGACCACCCTGCCGTCCTGGACCACCAGGAGGATCGTCCCGTAGCTCAGCTTGCGGAGGACCTCGATCACGCGCAGGAGGACCTCCTGCTCCTCCTCGGTGACCGGCGCGAAATCCTTCGGCTCATCCTGGCCAGGCATGACGTGGCCGACGATACCGCATCGCCCCCACCCCCCCGGGCCTGCGCCGAGCCTCTTCCCACGCCCCGATGGCCGCGAGCCGAGGGAAGGGGCCCGATGTGGCGATCGTGTGGCACGCTCGCCCGGTGCTCCCGGAGGCGTTGACCCTTCGCGGACCCGCCGCTAGCATCGGTAGCTGGTAGCTGACCAGACCACTGGAGGCTCGGGCAGCACGAGCTGACCAGAACACTGGAGGCCGCGGCAGACGCCGCGGCCTTTCGCATAGGCGAAGGAGGTTGCCGATGCAGAGCCGCACCTACATGCCGGATCCGGACGCCCCGCTCGTCGAAACGGATTGGCTCGCGAAGCGGCTCGGCGACGACCGCCTCCACGTGATCGAGGTGGGACGGGACGCGAGCGAGTACGAGCGAGGACATATCCCCGGCGCCGTCGCGTGGACGTGCGGCACGGACCTGCACACGCCCGATCGCCGCGACGCGCTGACCCAGCGCGACCTGACGCGCCTGCTGCGATCCAGCGGCGTGCGCCGGGGCGGCACCATCGTGCTGTACGGCGGGGATGACAACTGGTTCGCCGCCCATGCCTATTGGGTGCTGAAGCTGCGCGGCTACGACGGGGCCAAGCTCCTCGACGGCGGCCGCCGCGCGTGGGAGCTCGAGGACCGGCCCATGACTCGATCCCGTTCGCTCGTCGCCACGACCGACGTGAACGTCCGCGG
Source organism: uncultured Actinomycetes bacterium (assembly GCA_963728285.1). Taxonomy (GTDB): domain Bacteria; phylum Actinomycetota; class UBA4738; order UBA4738; family HRBIN12; genus CAVSJR01. Next base: position 507,127 of record CAVSJR010000001.1, read on the forward strand.
CCTGCTCACGAATCGGATTCGCGCCTTCCGCGACGAGGTGGTCGCCGCGGCGGCGGCCCATCCCGGGGGGGACGAGCTGACCTTCCTGGATGTTCGCTCGCCCGAGGAGTATCGCGGCGAACGCCTTCATCCGGAGGACCTCCCCGGCGAGGTCTCACAGGTCGCCGGGCACATCCCGGGCGCCCGCAACATCCCGTGGGACGCCTCGACCAACCGGGACGGGACCTACAGGCGCGCCGGCGAGCTCCGCGAGCTGTACGCGGAGGCTGGGCTCACGCCGGACCGCGACATCGTCACGTACTGCAGCGTCGGGGAGCGATCGGCGCATAGCTGGTTCGTCCTGCACGAGCTGCTCGGCTATCCGAACGTGAAGAACTACGACGGCTCCTGGACCGAATACGGCTCCCTCGTCGGCGTTCCCGTGGAGGTGTAGTCGATTGGAGCTTTCGTCCCGCTCACGACGGAGGCCTTGATGGCCACGCTTCGCGCGCAGGGCGATCAAAGCGAGCTGGGCCGGGGAACACCCATCTGCAGCGCCCCTCTCCCCGGCCCAGCCCCCTCCTCGAAACGGGAGGGGTGCGCAAGGAGCGTCACGCTCGCTCACGTGTGGATGGCGACCGCAGCGTGGCCGAGCGAGCGAAGGCTCCGTGTCGAGACCACGTGATCGACGAGGCCGTACGCCCTCGCCTCCTCGGCTCCGAGGATGAAGTCCCGATCCGTATCGGCCTTGATCCGCTCGATCGGCTGGCCCGTGTGCTCGGCGAGGATCTCCTCCATGCGCCGTCGCTGACGAAGGATCTCCTTGGCGTGGATCTCGATGTCGGCGGACTGGCCCTCGATGCCGCCGTGCGGCTGGTGGATCAGGACGCGGGCGTTGGGCAGCGCGAACCGCTTGCCGGCCACCCCGGCGGCCAGGATGACCGCGGCCGCCGAGGCCGCCTGGCCCAGGCAATAGGTCGCGACGTCGGAGCGGATCGAGCGTCATCGTGTCGTAGATCGCGAAGAGCGCCGTGGCGGCCCCGCCGGGGCTGTTCACATACAGGGCGATGTCCTTGTCGGGATCCTCGGCCTCGAGGAACAGGAGCTGGGCGATCAGGAGGTTGGCGACCCCATCGTCGATCGGCGTGCCGAGGAAGACGACGCGTTCCTTCAGCAGACGGGAGTAGATGTCGAACGCCCGCTCGCCTCTGCTGGTTTGCTCGATGACGGTCGGAACGAGCACGCCCTCGCCTCGAATCATCCCTGGACCTCCTTCGACCGGAGAGCTACAATGCAACCTCAGAGTTGCGATTCTAGGCGGTTCCCGACCGCTCCGCAACCTTAAGGTTGCCAAGGGGGATGCTCGTGGAGACTCCGATCCAGCGACACGTGCGGCCGCCGGTTCAGCGAGTGGTCGAGCTCGACGCCACGCCCGACGTCGTGTGGGAAACGATCACGCGCTCCGAGGAGCTCGCGGCGTGGTTCGGCGCCGATGCCGAGGTCGATCCGCGGCCGGGCGGGCCCGTGCGATTCCGATGGCCGGACGGCAGCGAGCGCCGAGGTGTCGTCGAGGTCGCAGAGCGCCCTCGACGGTTCGCCTTTCGGTGGAGGGAGCTCGGGCGGAGCGAGCACGGAATCGAGATCGGCGAGACCTCGCGCGTGGAGTTCCTTCTCGAGCCCATCGCCCAGCGCACTCGGCTCACCGTCACCGAGCACCCGGGCATCGTTCGGGCCGACGCGATCGCGACCGACTCGGTCGCGATCCCACCAACCCCACGCGGGATGCCGCCGTTGCGTGCGTCGGCGTGAGGGAGCCGCCGGTCGTCGGAGCCGTCTTCACCGCGCTGTCGGATCCGACGCGTCGTGAGGTGGTGCGGCGGCTCGCCGGCGAGGTGTCGTTCACCGTCACCGAGCTTGCCTCGGAGCTGCCCGTGACGCGACAGGCCGTCGCGAAGCATCTGGCGGTCCTCGAGGAGGCCGGGCTCGTGAGCGCGACGACCCAGGGACGCCGGCGTCGATATCGGCTGACGCCGGGGCCGCTGACCGACGCCATGGGATGGATGGCAGACGTCGGCGCCGAATGGGACGAGCGCCTCGCCGCGTTGCGGAGCCATCTCAGAGGAGGGTCTGCGTAGGCGGTGGCCTACGAACGCGTCGACGGCAGCCAGGTGGCCCGCCCGGACTCGTGGGCGGCGATCTCCGCCTCACGGCGCAGCGTGAGGCCGATGTCGTCGAGGCCCTCCATCAACCGCCAGCGGGTGTAGTCGTCCAGCTCGAAGTCCTCCTCGACGCCCCCCGATCGGACGACCCGCCGTTCGAGGTCGACGACGATCTCCGTGGACGGATCATCCAGGACCGAGTCCATCAACGCGCGGACGGAGTCGGACGCGAGCTCGACCGGCAGCAGGCCGATCTTCGTGCAGTTGTTTCGGAAGATGTCGGCGAAGCTCGGGGCGATGAGGGCGCGGAAGCCGGCGTCCTCGAGCGCCCAGGGGGCGTGCTCTCGGCTCGAGCCCGATCCGAAGTTCGCGCCGGCGATCAGGATCGACGCCCCCGCATACCGGTCGTCGTTGAGGACGAACGCCGGGTCCTTTCTCCACTCGGCGAACAGAAACGGCCCGAAGCCGGTTCGCTCGACCCGCTTCAGGTACTCCGCCGGGATGATCTGATCGGTATCGACGTCGGAGCGGTCGAGCGGAAGCGCGGTGCCCGTGACGACCCGAACCGGCTCCATGCGATCAAGCCTCCCCGGCGGACAGCTCGTCGGGCGTGGCGAAGTGCCCCAGCACGGCGGTGGCCGCCGCGACCTGAGGGCTGACGAGGTGCGTCCGGCCCCCCTTGCCCTGCCGGCCCTCGAAGTTGCGGTTCGAGGTGGACGCGCATCGATCCCCGGGGCTCAGCACATCGGGGTTCATTCCCAGGCACATGGAACACCCGGCTCCGCGCCATTCGAAGCCCGCGGCGGTGAAGACGCGGTCGAGTCCCTCTCGCTCCGCCTGTTGCTTGACCAGCGCGGATCCCGGCACGACGAGCGCCCGCAGCTCGGGGCGGACGCGGCGTCCGTCGACGATGCGCGCGGCCGAGCGCAGGTCCTCGATCCGGCTGTTCGTGCACGAGCCGATGAAGATCGTGTCCGGCCGGATCTCCCGGATCGGCGTTCCGGGGCGCAGGTCCATGTACTCCAGGGCGCGAACGGCGGCGTCCCGCCGGCTCGGCTCCTCGAAGGAATCCGGGTCGGGAACGACGTCGTCGATGGTCACCGTCTGCGCCGGGTTGGTGCCCCAGCTCACGTACGGACGCAGGGCGGCCGCGTCGATCCGCACCTCACGATCGAAGGGCGCGTCCGAGTCACCCACGAGCGAGCGCCAGTCGTCCAGCGCGCGTTCCCACTCCGCACCCGCGGGGGCACTCGGCCGGCCCTCCAGATAGGAGAAGGTCGTGTCGTCGGGTGCGATCATGCCCGCGCGGGCGCCGGCCTCGATCGACATGTTGCAGATCGTCATGCGCCCCTCCATCGACAGCGAGCGAATCGCGGAGCCTCGGTACTCGAGGACGTGGCCGACGCCTCCGTCGGTGCCGATCCGAGCGATGATCCCGAGGATGACGTCCTTCGCCGTGACGCCGTGAGGCAGCTCGCCGTCCACCGTGACGGCCATGGTGCCGGGGCGGGTCTGTGGCAGCGCCTGTGTCGCGAGCACATGCTCGACCTCCGAGGTCCCGATCCCGATGGCGAGGGCGCCGAAGGCGCCGTGCGTGGATGTGTGTGAGTCTCCACAGACGATCACGAGCCCGGGCTGGGTCAGCCCCATCTGTGGCCCGATGACGTGCACGATCCCCTGGCCGATGGAGCCCATCGGGAACAGCGGAATCCCGAACTCCTCGCAGTTCGCGCTGAGCGCCTCCATCTGTCGCCGCGACACCGCGTCCGCGTCGCCGGGTGCCGTCGGCACGTTGTGGTCCATCGTCGCGATCGTGAGGTCGGGGCGGCGCACGGAGCGCCCGGCCATCCGCAGGCCGTCGAATGCCTGCGGGCTGGTCACCTCGTGAACGAGATGGAGATCGACGTAGAGGAGGTCCGGCTCGCCGGCGGCGCGATGGACCACGTGGCGTTCCCAGACCTTCTCCGACAGCGTCTGCGGCATCGAACCGTCCCCTTGCGGCGTCACCAATCATCGAGTTCCGAATGTTGGAACTTGATACCATTATGTAGGCATGAGGGTAACACACTCGAGGGACGGGACATCCGGCGCGGGGCACGACGACCGCGCGAGGTCGGGCGTCGGTGTCCTCGACCGCGCGGTCGCGATCCTCGATGCCGTCCAGGCCGGGGCGACGACCTTCACGGACATCTCGACCCGGACGGGCTTCAGTCGTTCCACGGCGCACCGGTTGATCAAGGCGCTCGAGGAGCACGAGCTGCTCGCCGGGGCCGACGGCCGTGGGTATCGGCTCGGTCCGAAGCTCCTTCGCCTCGCCGCCACGGCGGCGCGCGACCTTCCCCTTCGGGCTCTTGCGCACCCCCCGGTCGAGCGTCTGGCCGCGAGCACGGGCGAGAGCGCGCACCTGTACGTGAGGACGCTGAACGAGCGCGTCTGCGTCGACGCCGTCGAGTCCACGCGTGAATTGCGAACGATCGTCGACGTCGGCGCGTCCCTTCCGCTCACCGCCGGCTCGGCGGGAAAGATCTTCATGGCCTGGTCCCCGGGAGAGGAGCGCGAGCGACTGCTGTCGCTGACCGAGCCCCTCACGCCCGATACGCCGACGGGCGAGGCCCTCGAGCGCCAGCTGAACGCCGCCCGCCGCCGAGGATGGGCGGCGAGCGCGGGCGAACGCCAGGCCGGAGTCGCATCGGTGAGCGCTCCGATCCTCGGGCCCTCCGGAGAGCTCGTCGCCGTCGTCTCGCTGTCGGGCCCGCAGAGTCGGCTCGGCCGGGGGGTGGCCGGTCGCTACGCGCCGGCCGTGGTCGCCGCCGCTCGCGAGATCGAACGGGCGATCGGCGCGGGCGCCGGCTGAGCGCGCCGCCTCACCGCAGGCTCGTGGGGACGTCGGTGTCCTCGCCCGGAAGCACCAGCAGCGCCGTTCCCACGCGGCGTTGCCGATGTCCCGCGTTCGACGGTCGGTTCACGACCCCCTCGCCCCGAACCCACATCGTCGTCGAGCCCCCGCCGTCGAGGTTCAGCACGCCCTCGGCGCCCATCTGCACGAACGCCTGAGCCCACTCGCGCAGCGACATGCCGACCGACCACCCGGTTTGCCGCCCGTCGACGGTCGCGATGAGGACACGCCCGTCGCGCGTGTAGCCCACCGCGGTCCGAGGCTGCGGTGCGCAGAAACTCGTGTCGCATCGGCGGGGGACGATGCCGCGACCGTCCTTCACGAGCACCGGCTGACCGCCGGCGATGTCGAGCACGTTCGGCAGGCCGACCGACCACTCCATCCGAACTCGATCGCCGGAGCGGAAGCGGGCAAGATCGCGTGCGCCCGAGGACCGCGCGTTCGCCGCCAGGACGAGGTCGATCCCCCCGTGAAGGGAGGGCGCACGGGCGCCGCAGCCGGACCTCGAGACGAGGTACGAACGCGTCGTCGCCGTTCGTCCCGCCGACCACGAGGGGCCGCTCTCGTGCCCGAGCTCCAGGTAGCACGCGTGCGACGGCGGAACGGCGACGGAGCCACCGATCGGCGTGTAGCCGGAGACCTCGCCGCCCGAGGGATCGACGGTGTTCCAGTTCGAGACACGCAGGGCCGATCCACCGCCGCTCGCCGAGATCGACGGGCTGATTCGCCGGACGTAGATGTGCTGCTCGTCCTCCGAGATCGCGAACATGTTGCTGTCGTGCAGGGCCGTCTGCCACAGGGTCCCGTCCGATTGGAACAGGAACTCGGGCCGGCCCGGCACGGTGAAGAACTCGCCGTTCACCCCCGCGAGGGCGTCGCCGTGCTCGGCGATCCGGCTCGTCGGCGCGAGGTGCGGGTAGGAACGTCCGGCACCGGCCAGCTCGAGCGTCGCCGGCGTCGAGGGATCCACCTCGAGCACGCGAAGCTGATTGGGGCCCGCCGGCTGGATGACCTCATGCAGGTAGACGCCGTCGGCGACGCGCCGGGTGCGATCGATGCGGAGCTCGAGCGGCCCGTGGGAGATCGCGAGCCTCGACGGATGCGGGACCGAAGGACCGCCCGAGGCGGTGGGCTCGGGACGGCTCGCGGGCGACGAAGCCGGCGAGCCCGAGGAGTTCGATGCCCGAGAGGGGGCGCTCGTCTCCCGCGACCCTTCGCGGAGGACGATCATCGCGCACGCGACGACCGTCAACAGCAGCAGAGCCCAGACCGCCCTGGATCGAACCATCCCCCGAGGCTTCGGGATCTACCTGCGACGCCTTGAGCGGGGCCGTACCATGCTCGGATGGACGCGTGGACCGCCATCTCGACTCGCAGGAACGTGAGGCGGTTCTCGGAGCGCGCCATCCCTCCAGAGGAGCTCGACCGCATCGTGGACGCGGCGCGCCTGGCGCCGAGCTCCAAGAACGAGCAGCGCTGGGCGTTCGTCGTCTGCACCGACCGGGATCATCTCCGCGAGCTCGCCCGCGTCGGCGACTACGCCGGGCACCTGGGGTCGGCCGCGGCCGCCATCGCGATCGTGACGCCGAACGCCGCCGACGGGGAGGAGCGCGAGTCGATCGCGTTCGACGCGGGGCAGGCCACCGAGAACGCGATGCTCGCCGCGTGGGAGCTCGGGATCGGAAGCTCTCACGCCTCCGTCTACGACGAGCCGCTCGCGAGGGAGCTCCTCGGCTATCCCGAGGACATGCGCTGCGATGTGCTCATCTCGTTGGGCTATCCGGCGGATCCGACCATCTTCCGGCGCCCCCCGCGGGGCCGCCGGCCGCTCGGCGAGGTCCGGCACCACGAGCGCTACGACCGGTAGCCGAGCCGAGCATCATCCCGGCGGGATGATGGATGCGATGCCGCGCGGACCTAGGCTGTCGCAATGCAGCGCGATCGGAGGGTCCGCGTCGGACGGTTCGGGGACGCGAGACGAGACATCCTCGCCGGGAGCCGAGTGAGTGTTCTTCCGGCTTAGCAGCTGGGCGCTCGGTCTCATCCTCTTCGCCATCGTCTTCGGCGTCACCATCGGGGGCCTGCTGCTCGGCCGCAGGCTTCGCCATCGATCCGAGACGCTCCGAGAGCCGTTCGCCATCCTTCAGACCTCGCTGCTCGGGGTCGTCGGGCTCCTCCTCGCCTTCGGACTCGCGCTCGCGGTCGGGCGCTACGAGGCGCGCCGAGCCGCGGTCGTTGACGAAGCGAACGCCATCGACACGACCTACCTGCGCGCGCAGACCCTGCCGGAACCCATGCGGACCCGGTCGCTGGATCTATTGGCGAGCTACCTCGACACGAGCATCGCCCTCTCGAACGCCATTCCCGGGAGCCCCGAGGCCGGGCAGGCGGTGGCCGACGAGGATCGTATCCAGCGGGCGCTGTGGGCGCTCGCAGGTCGGGCGCTCGTGATCGCACCGATCGAGAGCGCTCCTCGCCTCTACGTGGAGACGCTCAACGAGATGATCGAGATGCAGACCGTGCGCGTGGCTGGACTCGCCAACCGGGTGCCCGGCCCGGTCCTTGCCCTGGAGGTCGCGGGCGCGGCGATCGCGTTCGGGATGCTCGCGGTCTACCTGTCCATGCTCGGGAGACGGGGCATTTCGCAGTGGTGTTGGGCGCCGCACTCATGCACTATGCTGCTCCTGGTGACGTTCGATCTCGACAGGCCGACACGGGGACTGATCCGCGTGCCGGCGGATCCGCTCACGAGCCTCAGCCGGGAGATGCAGCTTCCGCCTCGGCGACCGGACCCGCATAGCCGGTAGGGCGAGCCGGAAGCTGCCAATCCCGCCCCGCTGTAACTGCGGCGCGATCACACTTCACGAGCCGGCCAGTGTGTTCCCAGGCCGACCGGTGCGCTCGATGCTTTCATCCTCCGCACGGAGCGAACATCAACCTAATGGGATGATTCCCTCCCGCGGGGTGCCTGCCTATCGTGCTGCAATGGAGTCGCTAAGCACGATCTGGCTGTCGTGGTGCCACTCGCCGGCGCGGCCGCCCTGGTCGGCGTCGCGGGCGCCCTCCCCGAGCTTGGACCAGCGGCGGAACGGCAAGGCGACAGCGAAAGCCTAGGACGCGCTGCGAGGGGGTGGCCCTGTGGCCATGGGAGATGACCCGGCAGCTGAGCGGGCGTGGGTGCACATCGTCGTGGCGGCCGTTCGGGCGGTCGTGACGGCCAGTGTGCTCGTGGCCCTGTACTACCTGCTTCCCCTGGACGACCTCTCTGGCACGTCGGCGGTGGCGGGGCTCGTGATTGGCATCCTCGTCTTCCTCGGCCTCGTGGCCTGGCAGGTCTGGTCGATCCTGCGGTCCGCCCATCCGGAAACGCGCGCGCTCCAGGCGCTCTTCGTCGTGCTGCCGCTCTTCATCCTGATGTTCGCATCCGCGTATTACCTGATGGGACGCGCCGAGCCGGCAGATTTCTCGGAGGCGTTGACGCGATCCGACGCCCTCTACTTCACGGTGACGGTCTTCGCGACCGTCGGGTTCGGCGACGTGTCGGCGCAGGGTGAGACCACCCGCCTCGTGGTCACCTCGCAGATGATCCTCGACCTGATCATCCTCGGCGTCGGGATCCGGATCATCCTGGGGGCGGTGCAACGGAGCCGGGAGCGCTCGGCCAGCCAGGCGACGGAGGAGGAGGCATCGTCGTCGTGACGGACGCCGAGCCCCTGAGGCGGGAGGGCGGATCGGCCAGACACGCCGCGACCGACACCGGCGCCTACTCCGGCGAGCAGGTTACGTGGCGCAAGGCGTCGGGTACTTCGGCCACCGGGTAGGTCCTGGTGACGACCGACCGGTGACGTCGAACAGCTCCCCCGCCTCCGCGGAGCCGACGCCTTATCCCCAGGGCTCTACCCGAAGACGCTGGCGCTCGTCCTCGTTGCCGCTTTGATCGCGGTCGGCGGCTCCGGGCCGTCCCCCGGAGCGCACGCCGACGCTGCGATCAGTGCCCGCCCGTGTTGAACCCGTGACAGAAGGCAGCGACTCGGATCTCGACCACGCCAACCCACTCACGCATCATGAGGGCGGCAATCGAGCCGGACCCTGCCTCTACGTGGCTCACGGGCGCAGTCAGGTTGTCGGGGCACGACCCGGCATCTGCTCGCGCTGCGAGTACCCAGTGGCGTAGTGACCGAGGTCGAGGATCACGGCCAGGCCGATCCAGACCCAATCGAAGCCGTGCACGCCGACCGGAGGCGCATCGAGGAGCACCCACATCAACGTCGCGAACGGAAGGAAGATGAGGCCGAGGAGAGGCAGGATGAACGTGTCGAACACCGCGTTGATGTAACTGGGGCGCGCGATCCAGATGATCAAGAACACCAGGCGCGGCGCGAACGCGGACATCAATGCCAACAGGCAACCCATCGACCCCTCCTCGAACGGCTCAGGCGGGAAACTATACCCATCTGGTGTGACTGGAGCGCATCCCCAGTGAGTCAAGTCGAGGGCTAGGAGCGAACCCGTCGTAGCCGGGTCCAACGATCAGATACCCCCCCGCTCCGCGGTCCAGCCGGGGAGGCCAATGTCGATGACCCAGCGCAACCACAGGTCATCGATCCTCCCCACGCCTCCATCCTCGCGTTCAACACACCTCCTGTCCGCTCATTGCTCGCGGGCTTCAGGTGCGAATCCCGAGCGGATTCGCGAGGGGCGTCTGGGCCGTGCTAGCGACGAGCGCTCAGGAAAGCCTTGCGCCTACCAGGCGTATGCCTCGGGTGCGGCACCGCCCGGCCCGGGGAAGATCTCGGCGAGCGTGTCCATTGTCTCGACCGAGAGCTTCACCTTCAGCGCTCGAAGCGAGTGATCGAGCTGCTCGACGGGCGCGGGCCGATGATCGGCGCAGTCACGACCGGATTTCCGATTCCGGGGCTGATCGCGGCATACCTCGTGCAGAATCGCAACGCGGCCACTCCCGCCCCGCTGTAGCCGCGCGGCGCGATCACGTTCGGGAGCGGCCACGGTGTCCGCTGAGTCGACGTTGCGTGCCGATGCTTTCATCGGCCGGACGGAGGCAACATCAACCTAATGGGATGATTCCCTCCCGCGCGTGCCTCCCTATCGTGCTGCCATGGAGTCGCTCAGCACGACCTGGCTCGTCGTGGTGCTCCTCGCCGGGGCGGTCGTCACGTGGGTCGCGGGCGTCTCGTTGGCCAAGGCCACCGACGTCATCGACGACCGCTACGGCCTGGGCCAGGCGCTCGGCGGGACCATCCTGCTCGGCATCGCAGGCACCCTCCCCGAGCTGGCGATCACGGTGTCTGCGGCGCTCAGTGGCCACCTCGCGTTGGCGACGGGCAACCTCCTCGGGGGGATCGCGATGCAGACACTCGTCCTCGTGATCCTCGACGCGACCTCGCGTCGCAGGCAACCGCTGTCAACCCTGTCCGATGCGTTGGAGCCGCTCCACGAGGGCGCGCTCGTGGTCGGCGTCGTGGGCATCGCGATCATGGGAACCGTCCTCGCTCCCACCGCCACGATCGGCTCCGTGAGCCCCGCCTCGATCATGATCGTGCTCCTGTGGGTCCTCGGCATCATCGGTCTGAGCCGCTCACGCCGGACCCGATCGTGGAAGGTCGTCAACGCCGCCGTCCCGGACACTCGATCGACGACCGGGACCGACAGGGGGTCAGGACCATCGCCACCGGAGGATCGCGTGGCCGGCAGACCGATCAGGATCACCTTGGTGCTGTTCGGCCTCGCATCCATCGTCACGCTCGTGGCGGGGGTCGTGCTCGAGCGGAGCGGCAACGCGCTGGCGACGAGGCTCAATGTGAACGGCGCCATCTTCGGCGCCACCGTGCTGGCCGCCATCACCGCGCTCCCCGAGATCAGCACGGGGGTGGCCGCCGTCCGGATGGGCCAGGTGGGCCTCGCGATGGGCGACATCTTCGGCGGCAACGCCATCCAGGTGACGCTCTTCCTGCTCGCGGACCTGCTCGCCGGCAAGGCGGTGCTCCCGACGGCGAGCCCCGAGTCGGTGTGGCTGGCGTCCCTGGGTATCGTCGTCACCGCGATCTATCTCAACGGCCTCATGACGCGACCCGAACGGAAGATTATGGGTATCGGACCGGACTCCGCTCTCGTGGCCGTCGCGTACGGGCTCGGGGTCTTGGGGCTGCTGTTCCTACGCTGACCTGGGGCAGGCCTACCAGGCGTATGCCTCGGGGGCGGGACCGCCCGGCCCGGGGAAGATCTCGTCGAGCTTGTCCATCGTCTCGGCCGAGAGCTTCACCTTCAGCGCTCGAAGCGAGTGATCGAGCTGCTCGACGGTGCGCGGGCCGATGATCGGCGCAGTCACGACGGGATTCCCGAGCAGCCAGGCGAGCGCGACGTCGGAGGGACGCTCGCCCAGGTCGGCGCACAGCTTCTCGAACGCCTCGAGCCGGTCACGACTCGACTCGATCTCCTCGCGCATGTATCCCTCGGCCCGGCGGCCCTCGGTCACCTTCTGCAGGGCTCCGGCCAGCAGACCGCCAGCCAGGGGGCTCCACGGGATGACGCCCATCCCGTACTCCTTGCAGGCGGGCAGCACCTCGAGCTCCACGGTTCGCGCCGTGAGGTTGTAGAGGCTTTGCTCGCTCACGAGCCCGAGGTAGTGCCGATAGCCGGCGATCTCGTTGGCGCGCGCGATGTGCCAGCCGGCGAAGTTGGAGCTCCCGACGTAGATGACCTTCCCGTCGGCGACGAGCTGCTCCATCGCTTGCCAGATCTCGTCCCACCACGCATCGCGATCGATGTGGTGCATCTGATAGAGGTCGATGTGATCCGTTTGGAGGCGCCGAAGGCTGGCCTCGCACGCGCGCTTGATGTGCAGCGCCGACAGCCGGCCCTCGTTCGGCCATGGGCCCATCTTCCCGTACACCTTCGTGGCGAGGACGACCTTGTCCCGCCTGGCGCCCTTCGCGAACCAGCGGCCGATGATCTCCTCGGTGACGCCCAGCGCCCAGGTGCCGCCCGTAGACGTTGGCCGTGTCGAAGAAGTTCAGCCCGTGCTCCAGCGCGCGATCCATGATCCGGTGGCTGTCCTCCTCCGAGGCGTGCGGGCCGAAGTTCATGGTCCCGAGGCAGAGGCGGCTGACACGCACGCCGAAGCGACCGAGGTGGGTGTATTCCATGCCCCCCATTCCAACAGACTGTCGGATAGAGCGTCACGCGGGCTGGGCTAGGGAGGTTCGATTCCTCGCCGGGAACCCGATCCGAGCCTGATCCGCGAGGCAGGTCCTGACGCCGGACTCCGGCCATAGTTCTTGAGTGGAGTGGCCTCGCAACTAGGACTCTTGAGCGTCGAGTGAGCGCTTGAGTGGGGCGGGAGTGATCGGCCTTCATGGTCGGTTCGTGGGACTCCTGGAGATCTTCCGTCCCATGGGAGTAAAGTCGGTCCGGTGGAGAACGTTCGACGTGCAGTCGGCGAACCGGGTCAGCACCGCCGCGTGGAGCGCCTCCTGATCGTTCGGTCGCAGGACGGCGCTGATGGAGGAGCGGCCGGCTCCGAGCTCGAGGACCTACCGGGCGTTGTCAGCGTGACCCTCAACACCATCACGGGCTCATTCGACATTCTCTTCGATCCGGCAGTCGTCTCGGACGACGAGCTCGCCGCATCCCTGCACCATTACGGGTACGACCTCATCAGCTGGCAGGAGGTGCGGGCGATGCACGCTGCTCAGCAGCGGACCTGGCTGCTCGAACAGATCCGGTCGCTCGCTCCACGCGCGGAGCTCGAACTCGCGGAACGTGGGACGTACGCGGATGGCATCACGAAGGGCTCGGTCGACGCCTACATCCGAGCCGCCAGGGCGTTCGGCCTTGTGACGGACGCCGAGATCATCCAGCTGATCCCGGCTCGATTCCTGGAGGGGCCCGCCTGACGGCTGCCCCGAGACCAGACGCTCACCCGGTCGCGTCGCCTGAGGACGGCTTCCACCGTCGATAGACGGGCATCTCATCGTCCGAGTACTCCGTCGCCACCGCCTCCTCGATCGAGCACGTGTAGTGGACGAGCCCGTAGGGGGTCTGGCCAGGGCGCGCCATCACCGCTGGGTGCGACGCGGAGATCTGTTCGAGCCATCCGCGCGCCATGAACTCGCCGTAGTCGCCGGCGTGGTCCTCCCACGGCTGCGCCGTGTGCAACGAGTAGCGCGCGTCGCGGGCCACCTCGCGCATCTTCGGGCTCGTGTCGCGGAACGAGACGCACATCAGCCCGGCCGCGAGCCAAGGAGAGACCGGGTGCACGCGCGGTCCGCCGTCGAGCCGGAGCGTCGCCTGGTACACGATCCGACCCTCCATCCGCTCCCGGGCGAAGGCCGCCAGATCCGGCTCGGCGTTCGCGAACTCAGCCCAGGTGGCCACGACCGACGAGCCTATCGCCGTGCCGGCCTCGACGCCGCCCGGACCGAGCTGATCGCCGCCCTCGCAAGAGAGGCGGCGCGAGTGGACGACGTATCCTCGCCCGAATCCATGCTCCCTAATCCGTCCGGTGGTAGGCGTGTTGGACGACCTGCTCAGACGCAGTCGGCGGTGCCGTCGTCGGTGAACCCTCCGGGGGTGACCGACATGAACGACCAGTCATAGGAGCCTGGACGAAGGCTCAGGCGGAGCACCCCGAAGTCGGAGGTCGTCTGCGTCTCGACGGTGGACCCCGGCGAACCGAACGGCTGAAGCCCCTTCCCGCCGGTCCCGACGATGAACTCCCTGATGCCGTCGGTGTCGGGCTGGCCCGAGCTGCCGAGCGGCATGAACCGGTCGTAGGCATGGACGTGGCCGTTCAGCACGATGTCGACGTGCGCCTCCTCGAGCTCGGTCCACAGCGCCCCGAGCATGGGCGTGTCCAGCATCTCGATCGGTCCGAATCGCGGCCGGTGGTAGAAGGCCAGCGTGCACTCGGCGGGATGCTGGGCGAGGTCGTCCTCGAGCCACTCCTTCTGCGGCGAGCCGTCTCCGCAGCCGCCGACCTGGCCGCATTCGGAGTTGAGCGCGATGAGGTGCCACGCTCCCAGGTCGAAGCTGTAGTACCCCTTATCCGCCGGGCCCGCGTTCGACCCGAAGTACTCGAAGTGGCCGGCTGCGGGCACCGACGGACAACCTGTGCCGCCCGTCGTCTGGTACTCGTGATTGCCCACGACCGCGTACGTGCGCGACTTCCACGCACCCCACGAGGCGTCGTAGGACTGCGCGAACGCGTCCATCCCGCTGCACTCGTACTGGTTGTCCCCGAGCGCGAGCACGGCGTCGGGATCCTGCGAGCCGATGAGGGCCGCGGTCGCGCCCTGCCGGCACTTGCTGGACGTCCCCGCGCCGCCGTTGAACCCTGGGTCCGCGGGATCACACGCGATGTCTCCCGCCGCCATCAGCACCCTCTCGCCCTCGTCGGGAGGCACCTCGACCGGCAGCGATGCGGACGGGGACGAACGGTTTCCGGCCGCGTCCACCGCGTCGACGGCGTAGTCGTAGGTCGTCCCGGGCGCCACGCTCCCGTCCGAGTACGTCGTCGTGCCGACGGTCCCCAGGGCGACGCCGTCGCGATAGATCGTGTAGCCCGTCACCCCGCGGTCGTCGGACGAGGCCGTCCACGACAGGTCGACGCGCTGCGGCGTGACGGCGGTGGCGGCAAGGTCGGATGGATCGCTCGGGGCGGACACGTCCGGAGCGGTGAGGAACGCGCGGCCCGTGGCCACGTCATCGATCGCGATGTCGAACTCCCGCCCGTTCGCATGCTCGCCGACCTGAACGTGGCCGATCGGATCCGAGCCGAGCGCGAGCTTCCCTGAGAGGTCGTCCAGGCGGACCCCGTCGAGCCACACCTCGGTCGTGCTCACCTTCCCGTTCACACGGGCGTGCAGCTGCAGTTCATGCCACGCCGATCCCGAGAGGCCCGTCACGCTGAGCTTCTTGGTCCCGCTCGCTCCGGCGATCCTGAACAGGCGTCCCCCAAGGGCGAGTCCCACCCGAAGGATCGGACGGCGGTCGGGGGCGAGCAGCGCGAGAAGCGTCGCCTGGGTGGATCGCGCTTGAACGGAGAAGAAGGTCCTCGCGTAGATCTCCGAGGGCGTCGTCCCGAGCGTTCGACGCAGATAGGCGGGCGCTCCGGCGGCCTCCAGGCGGGCGGCCCAGGCACCTCCGTGGACCACGCCTCCCTGGACCACCGCGCCCTTCGCGGTCGTCCACTTGGACAGGCCGCCGCCCTCGAACCCGTCGCTGAAGCCGGCGCCGGCGCCGGCGCCGGCGATGCCGGGGAGCAGCGCCAGGAGAAGCAAGACCAGGAGGGAGCGGCGCGGAGGCCGGCGTCGGAGGGGGGAGCGCATGGGTCCTCCATGCTGCGCCAGGGACCTCCCCCGAACAACGGTCGTTCGTCGGGGACCTGAGGTCCGAACGTCTCGGGCCGTCCGGCGTTCGGCGAGGGCCGCGCCTCGCGGCGGCGGAGGACCTTCGGCCGGAGCCTGGCTCAGTGGCAGGACCCAGAGCCCGTGTCGGTGAGGGTCTCCCCGGGGGCGGGCATGAAGCGCCAGTCGTACCCGTTCGAGCGCAGCGTCAGCTTCAACACACCGTAGTCCGAGCCGCTCTTGTCGACGATCGAGCGCGAGCTGCTCGCGCTCTGCAGGCTCTTGCCGCCGGTCCCGACCACCCACGACCGGATCCCGTCCGGGTCGGACTGGCCGGATCCGTTCAACGGCTTCAGGCGAGCGTAGGAATGGACGTGACCCGCCAGGACGATGTCGGCGTGCGCCGCGTCGAGAGCGTTCCACAGCGTGCTCATGCTGCTCGTATCGTCCCCGCTCGAGGCGGCGTACCGGGGTCGGTGCCAGAACGCGAGCGTGCACTGGTTCGGATTGGCCGCCAGGTCGGCACGCAGCCACCGCTCCTGATCGGAGCCGGCTCCGCAGCCCCCGACCCGGGAGCACTCGGAGTTGAGCGAGATCAGGTGCCACGCGCCCACGTCGAAGCTGTACCATCCCTTGCCCTGCTGTCCCGCGCGGGACCCGAAGTACTGGAAGTAGCCCCCCGCGTTCGAGGATGTCGAGCAGCCGGTGCCGCCGCTCGTGTCGTACTCGTGGTTGCCCACCGTTGGGTAGGTGACCGCCTTCAACCTCCCCCACGACAGGTCGAACGAGCGAAGGAACGCCTGGTAGCCGCCGCAGTTGTACTGGATGTCGCCCAGCGCGAGGACCGCGGCCGGGTCGGCGCTGAGGAGGAGGTCGGAGGTGGCCTTCTGGCGACACGAGCCCGACGTTCCGTTGCCTCCGTTGAACGAGCCGTCGTTCGGATCACACGCGATGTCCCCGGCCGCCATCACGACGTGCTCTCCCCCAGACGTCGGCGGCACATCGACGACGAGCTCCGCCGAGCGATCCGAGTGGTTGCCCGCGGGGTCGAACGCATCGACGCGATACCGGTAGGTCGCGCCCGGCGTCACGGAATCATCCGTATAGCTCGAGACGGTCGTGGAATCGATCTGCGCGTCGTCCCGATAGACCGTGTAGCCCTCGACGGAGGTGTCGTCGGTCGACGACGTCCAGTCGAGGTCGACCCGCGACGAGGTCACCGCGATCGTTCGCAGCGACGTCGGGACCGATGGCGAGGAACCGTCCGGGGCCGACGGCGTGTCCACCCGCACCGGGCCGGTCCGAGCGGAACGATTCCCGGCGGCATCGAAGGCGTCCACGCGATACCGATACGTGGTCGAGGGCGACACCGTGTCGTCGGCGTAGGCCGCTCCCTCGGTCGATCCGATCGCGCTCCCATTCCGATAGACCGTGTAGCCCGCGACGGCGACGTCGTCGATCGACGCAGTCCACGTCAGCTCCACGCGCGCCGACGACACCGACCCGACCGCCAGGCCGGAGGGAATCGACGGAGGCGTGCCGTCGGGGACGTCGAGCTCCACCGCGTTCGACGGCCCGGAGTGGAATCCCTTCGCATCGAACGCATCGACGACGTAGATCACGTGCTGTCCGGAGGCGGGCGGCGATGCGTCCGAGAACGACAACTCGGTCGTCGTCCCCGCCACGTCGCCGTTGCGATAGACCGTGTATCCCTCGACCCCGACGTCGTCGGTGGCCGCGCTCCAGGCGAGATCGATGTGGTCGGACGACACCGCCGTGGCGGCCAGGCCCGACGGCGGCTCGGGCGGCGTCGTGTCGGGGGGGACGTCGACGATCACCGGGTCCGAGGCGGGCGAGTGGTTGCCGTCGGCATCGAACGCATCCACGGCATACGCGTGCGAGGCCTCCGGCACCGCCGCGTCGTCGGTGAACGTGAGGGCGGCCGTCGTCGCGATGACGTCGCCGTCTCGAATCACGGAGTATCCCTCGACGCCGCGGTCGTCGGACGCGGCCGTCCAGGCGAGCTCGACCTTCGTCGGAGACACGGCGGAACCGGTCAATCCGCTCGGCGTGTCCGGCGGCGTCGTGTCGGGGGATGGAACATCCACGCCGGCGACGTCGGTGGGAGTGGACCGGTGTCCGGCGGCGTCGAAGGCATCGACCGCGTAGTCGTAGTGCGTCGACGCGGACACCTCTGAGTCCGTGAACGTGAGATCGGGGGTGACGCCGATGGGGCTGCCGTCGCGGTAGATCGTGTAGCCGGCGACCGCGGTGTCGTCGGTCGAGCCGGTCCATGACAGGTGGGCGCGCGTCGAGCCGAGCGCCTCGGCGACCAGGTCCGTGGGCGTCGTCGGCGGATCGTGATCGGCCGGGGGGATGAACGTCGTGCTCACGTCGACGTCGTCGTAGGCGATGTCCGAGGTGCGATCGCGAACGTCCTCGCCGACGCGCAGCGCGGTTACTCCTTGTGCCCCAAGCGATTGCGCGGTCCCCAACTCGGGGAGCGCCTCGCCGTCCAGCCACACGTCGGAGCGGCCCGCATCACCGACCCGGATGTGGACCTCGAGCTCGTGCCAGGCCGAGTCCGTCACGGCGCGCTCGGCCAGCTGCGCCGTCGGCATGGTGGAGTTCCGCAGGAACACCCGCCCGTCGGACTGCAGGCCGACGCCCAGGAGCGGCTTGTTGGACCGAGCGAACCGAAGCAGCGACGATGGCGTGGATCGGCTCTCGACGCGGAACCAGACCCGAGCATAGAGCTCGGCGTCGCCCCGTTCCGAGGCTCCGCACGATGTACGCCTGCGCTCCCGCCGGCGTCATCCGCGAGGCGAACGACCCGGATCGGACCGTGGAGGACTGGACTTGCACGGCGCCGACCGTTTTGGTCCACGATGAGAATGACCCGTTCTCGAATCCGTCCGCGAACACATCGCCGGAGGCGACGGCGATGCCGGGGATCGCCAACGTCAGCGTGGCGAGGGCCAGGGCGAGCCGCGGGGGGAACCGGTTCGTCATCGGCGTTCTTTCTAGTGCAGACGGTCACCCCGCCACAAGGCTGCGGCGTAGGCCGAAAGGCTATTGCTTCACAGCCGCCGATTCGGTTTCCCGGACGCCCTAGGGCCAAGGACGCGGACGATCGGCCGTAGCGGACCACCTGCCTCCCCCGCTACCGTGTGGCCTCCCCCCATGGACGTTACGACCATTGCCCGCAGCACCGAGAAGCGCCGCGCGCGTCGCGGCGTCGTCGGCTTCACGCTCATCGCGCTCCTCGGCGCGATGCTCGTCTGGACGCCCGCGGCGAGCGCCACGATCGCCTCGTCGCCCAACCCGGCGACCTGGGGGACCAACGGGACGGTGCACTCGCTCGCGCGGGAGGGCAACATCCTCTACCTCGGCGGTACGTTCACCGCCGTCGTCTCCCCCGACGGCTCACAGACCCAGCCCCGAAACGGCCTCGCCGCGATCGACCTGACGACGGGACAGCCGACCCCGTGGAACCCGAACGTCGGCGGGCTCACCGCGACGGTCTTCACGATGGTCATCTCCGGGCAGCGGCTCTTCGTCGGCGGCGACTTCACCTCGATCGGCGGGCAGGCCAGGAGCCGGCTCGCCGCGATCGACACGGCGACGGGCACCCCCATCTCGACGTGGACCGCGGGGTTCGACGGCAAGGTTCGCGGCCTGGCGATCGCCGGGAACACGCTCTACGTCGGCGGGTCCTTCGAACACTGGAAGGCCACGGCGACCATGCGACTGCGCCTCGCCGCCGTGGACGCCACGACGGGGGACCTTCTGCCGTGGGCTCCCAACTCCAACGACAGCGTTCGCGCCATCGAGATCGCGCCCGACGGGCGGATCATCGTCGGAGGCCTCTTCACCGAGATCGACGGGGATCCGCAGCAGCAGTACCTTTCCGCGCTGGACGCCGCCGGCAACCTCCAGCCGTGGGCAAGCCGACCAGACCGTCCGGTGCTCAGCATGGCGCAGGGGAACGGAGCCCTGTATTCGGGATCCGGCGGCGAGCCGGGGGGCTACGCCTGGGCCCACAACCTGACGACCGGCGCGTTCCTCTGGTCCATCCCCTCGGACGGCGACGTCCAGGGCATCGTTCTCGCCGATGGCCGCGTCGTCCTCGGCGGACACTTCGACGTCATCGGCACACTGACCGCGCGGCGCCTCGCCGCGGTCGATCCGGCCACGGGCGCAGTCGATCCCACGTGGATTCCCGACGTCAACGGGGCGCTCGGAGTCTCCGCGGTCGAGGTCGGCGGCGACGTGCTCTACGTCGGCGGCGACTTCAGCACCGTCGGCGGCATCTCCCGACGCACGATCGCCTCGTTCAACGTCTCCCCCGACTCGAACGGGTCACCACATCGTCTCGGTGACGAGCCCGGGCGACGGCGACACGTTCAAGACAAGCGACCGCGTTCCCTTGCGCGCGACGGCGACCGACTTCGAGGACGGGAACCTCACGTCCGAGATCTCGTGGTCCTCGAACCTCGACGGCAAGCTCGGGCGAGGCGGAAGCGTGGCGAAGCGCCTGTCGGCAGGTACCCACCGCATCACCGCGAAGGTCAAGGACTCGAGCGGGAAGCGTCGCATCAAGCTCGGTCACGGTCGAGGTGACGAACAGCCTGCCACGAGTCGTCATCAAGAACCCGCTGACCGGCTCGACGTATAGAGGCAACGATCAGATCTCGTTCACCGGGACCGCGAGCGACTACGACGACGGCGATCTGACGTCGGCGATCAGGTGGGCCTCGAGCATCGACGGGCCGCTCGGCTCCGGCGGCAGCGTGACCCGATCCCTCACGGCGGGGACCCACACGGTGACGGCATCGGTCACCGACGCCGCGGGCGCGACGAAGACCGCCACGGTGAACCTCACGGTGACGAGCGGGAACGCGGCGCCGGTCGTGACGATCACGGCTCCGGCCGACGGCACGAGGTCGCCGGTCGGCTCGCAGGTGGCGTTCGCCGGCACCGCGCAGGATGCGGAGCAGGGGAACCTCGCGGCGGACCTCTCCTGGACGTCCAGCATCGACGGACGGATCGGCTCGGGCCCCAATCCATCGAAACGGCTTTCCGAGGGCACGCACACGATTCGGGCGAAGGTCACGGACGCGGCCGGAGCGATCGGGCGGGCCGCCATCACGGTCACGATCGGCAACGCGGCTCCCGAGATCGTCGTGACGAGCCCGGTCGACGGGTCGTCGGCGCAGGCCGGGACGCCGGTGGCGTTCGAGGCAACGGCGACCGACGTCGAGGACGGCTCGCTGACGTCGGCCCTGACGTGGAGCTCGAGCATCGATGGACCCCTGGGCTCGGGAGGCAGCTTCTCGAGGACCCTGTCCATCGGCACCCACACCATCACCGTGAGCGCGACGGACGCCGCGGGGACCACCACGACGGCCACGACGACCGTGACCGTCACCCAGGCGAACAGCGCGCCGACCATCGCCATCTCCAGCCCGGCCGACGGCGAGCACGTCCGGACCAGGGATCGCATCTCGTTCACGGCAGCGGCCTCCGACCTCGAGAGCGGCGACCTGACGTCGTCCATCGAGTGGGAGTCGAACATCGACGGATCGCTCGGAACCGGCGGAACGGTCACCGGACGCCTCACCAAGGGCACGCACACGATCACCGCGAGGGTGACCGACGGCGGAGGGCTCGAGCGCGCCGCGACGGTCACGGTGGTCGTGGCGAACACGCCGCCGCAGCTCTTCGTCACGAGCCCGACGGCGGGCGCTACGTTCCCATCCAGCGCCGACATCCTCTTCCAGGCGACCGCGGACGACTTCGACGACGGCGACCTCGGCCCCTCCATCGCAATGGACCTCCAGCATCGAGGGCCCCTTCGGCACCGGCTCGAGCCACATCGAGCGCCTCGTGCAGGGCGTGCACACGATCACGGCGAGCGTGACGGACTCGGACGGGGCGACGCGAACGGCCTCCTTCACCATCACCGTCACCAACACGAGCCCGACGGTGACCATGGCTGCGCCCGCGAACGGCGCCACCTTCAGAACCTCGAATCTCATCTCCTTCCAGGCCAGCGCGACCGACAACGAGGACGGGAACCTGACGAGCTCGATCGCGTGGTCCTCCGACCTCGACGGTTCACTCGGAACGGGCGGCAGCTTCACGAAGCGCCTCAGCAAGGGAACGCATCTCGTGACCGCCAGGGTGACGGACGCCGGCGGCCTGACGCGGACGGCGTCGGTGACCGTGAACGTCACGAACTCGCTCCCGACGATCGCGATCCAGGCCCCCGTGGGCGGGAGCTCCTTCGCCACGACCGACGAGATCTCCTTCCGCGGCACCGCGAGCGACTTCGACGACGGCGACCTCGCACCCTCCATCGAGTGGTCCTCGAGCATCGACGGCTCGATCGGCGGCGGAGGCGCCTTCACTCGCCAGCTCTCGAACGGCACGCACACGATCACCGCCAGGGTCACCGATTCCGACGGCGCATCGCGAACGGCGAGCGTCACCATCACGGTCGGGAACGCTCTCCCGGTCGTGTCGATCGAGGCCCCCGCCAGCGGGGGCCTTTTTCAGTCGAGCGACGACATCCACTTCAAGGGATCGGCGAGCGACTTCGACGACGGCAGCCTCACCGCCCAGATCACCTGGACGTCGAGCATCGACGGGCCGATCGGAACGGGCGGCGAGTTCACGAGGCGCCTCTCTCCGGGCTCGCACACGATCACGGCCAGGGCCACGGATTCCGACGGCGGGTCGCGGACGGCGACGGTGACCATCGCGGTGGCCAATACGCCGCCGACGATCGCCATCCGAACTCCGGCCGCGAATGCCTCCTTCACATCCGGCGATGACGTCGTGTTCCTGGGCGAGGCGAACGACGCCGACGACGGCGACCTGTCGAGCTCGATCCTGTGGACCTCCGACCGGGACGGGGTCCTCGGCACCGGCTCGACGCTCACGAAGAAGCTGTCGAAGGGCACGCACGTCATCACGGCGAGCGTGACCGACTCGGCCACGACCGCTCGCACCGCCTCGATCACCCTCACCGTCGGCAACAGCCCCCCGGCCGTCTCGATCCAGAGCCCGGCCGACGGATCGACCTTCTCGCCCAGCGCCCAGATCTCGTTCCGCGCGACCGCGGGTGACTTCGACCAGGGCGACCTCACGAGCTCGATCGTCTGGACCTCCAGCCTCTCCGGAGGCATCGGCACCGGCGGGACCCTGAACCGATCGCTTCCGAGCGGCGTCCACGTGATCACGGCACAAGTCACGGACGCGGATGGCGCGACCGTCTCGACATCGGTGTCGGTCTCGGTGGCGAGCAGCGCGCCGACCGTATCGATCCAGAGCCCGAGCAACGGCGCCGGCTTCACCACGAGCCAGATGCTGTCGTTCCAGGGAACGGCATCCGACCCGGACGACGGCCCATTGTCCGGATCGATCTCGTGGACGTCGGACAGGGACGGCGCACTCGGGACCGGCGCGACCGTCTCGAGGAGACTCTCGAAGGGCACGCACGTCATCACGGCGAGCGTCACGGACTCGGGCGGGATGACGAGCGTCGCGACCGTCACGATCGCGGTCCAGAACTCGGCGCCGTCGGTCTCGATCTCGAGCCCGTCGAACGGCGCATCGTTCCTGCGCAGCGACAACATCTCGTTCCAGGGCTCCGCCGCTGATTTCGACGACGGCGGCCTGACGAGCTCGATCGCATGGAGCTCCGACAGGGACGGGTCCCTCGGAACGGGAACGGGCTTCACGAGGAGGCTCTCGAAGGGCGTGCACGTCATCACGGCGCGGGTCACGGACGCCGACGGCGCCTCGACGACCGCCTCGATCACGATCACCGTGGCGAACACGCCTCCGACCGTCGGCATCACCAGCCCCACGAACGGCAGCACGTTCGTGACGAGCGACAGCCTCTCGTTCCAGGGATCCGCGAGCGACTTCGAGCAGGGAAGCCTCACGGGCTCGATCACATGGACCTCCAGCCGGGACGGCGCGATCGGCAGCGGCGGAAGCTTCACGAGGCGCCTGTCGAAGGGGACGCACACGATCACCGCGTCGATCACCGACGCGGACGGCGCGACGGCCACCGCGTCCGTCACCGTGACGGTGGGCAACACGCCCCCGACGATCTCCATGTCGAGCCCTGCGAACGGCGCCACGTTCAAGACCGCCGACCAGATCCAGTTCACGGGCGTCGCCAGCGACTTCGATCAGGGCAGCCTGACGGGCTCGATCGCCTGGACCTCCAGCAGGGACGGCGCGATCGGCAGCGGCGGAAGCTTCACGAGGCGCCTGTCGAAGGGGACGCACACGATCACCGCGTCGATCACCGACGCGGACGGGTCGACGAGGACCGCGGTGGCATCGATCACCGTGACGAACACGCCGCCCGTCGTGAGCATCTCCGGACCCGCGAACGGCGCATCCTACAACACCTCCGATCTCATCCAGTTCAACGGGACCGCCAGCGACTTCGATCAGGGGAGCCTCAGCAACTCGATCGCCTGGTCGTCCAACCGAGACGGCGCGCTCGGCTCGGGGGCGACGCTGTCGAAGCGGCTCACGAAGGGAACCCACACGATCACCGCGTCGATCACCGACGCGGACGGCGCCACGACGACCGCGACGGTCACGATCTCCGTTGGGAACACGCCCCCCACCGTGAGCCTGACGAGTCCCGCGAACGGCGGCGTCATTCACGACGAGCGCCGACATCTCGTTCCAGGCGACCGCGGCCGACTTCGATCAGGGCTCGCTCACAGGCTCCATCGCCTGGTCGTCGAGCAAGGACGGAGCGCTCGGCTCCGGCGGGACCATCACGAGGAAGCTCACGAAGGGCACGCACGTCATCACGGCGAGCGTGACCGACGCCGACGGAGGCACGGCGAGCGCATCGACCACGATCACCGTCGCCAATACGCCGCCGACGGTCTCGATCTCGAGCCCAACCGGAGGATCCAACTTCACCACCAACGACAACGTCCAGTTCACGGGCGCCGCGTCGGACTTCGATCAAGGGAGCCTCTCGAGCACCATGGTCTGGACCTCGAGCCTCGACGGGGCGATCGGGACCGGCGGGAGCTTCACGAAGAAACTCACGGCGGGATCACACATCATCACGGCGAGCGTGACCGACGCCGACGGGGCCGCGGCTGCGGCCACCGTGTCCGTGAACGTCGTGTCGGCAACGGCCTTGAAGGTCCAATCGATCACCTACGGCACGTCCGGCGGACCCCAGCGGCGACAAGCACCTCGACGTGACGATCCGCGTCGTCGGCGGTGCGAGCAACACGCCCGTGGCGGGCGCCTCCGTCTCCTTCGATCTGTACCTGGGTAACGCGATCGACCGAAGCCTCTCTGGGACTCACCGACGCGACGGGCACCTTCAACTATCAGCGCTCCGCCGCTCCCAGCGGCTGTTACCGGTCCGTCGTGACATCCGCAACCGCGACGGGGCTCGCGTGGGACGGAAGGACGCCGACGAACAACTTCTGCAAGCCGAACTGACCCGCCGCGACGGCGAGCGTCGCAGTCCCAGAGGCGTGGAAGGCGAACCTTCAGACGTCGCGCAATCCGGGGACGTTCTCCTTGAGGAATTCGAGGATGACGCGCATCTGCCGCACCTCTTCGTCCGTGTCGTTCGAGCCGTGGCCCGTGCCGAATCGATGAACCGTATGCGGGTGCCCGCGGGCCGCCAGTCGGTCGACGTAGGCCATCGCCTGGCGCAGAGGGCACCGCGAGTCGTTCTCGCCGATCACGAACAGGACGGGCGCGCGAACCTCGTCCGCGTGATTGATCGGGTTGGCGAACGCCATGAGCTCCGGGACTTCGTCGGGCCTCCCGCCGAGCAGCGCCCGGTCATAGGCCTTGAGCGGCGGCGACAGATCCTCATACCCCGCCTCGTAGTCGCCCACCGGGATCCCCGCCACGCCGCAGCGCCAGAGTGTCAGGATTGGTGCCCAGCTGCATGAGCGTGACGTAGCTTCCCCACGACCACCCCGCCACGACCGCACGCGAGGGGTCCGCGATGCCACGGTTCACGAGATCACGGAAGCCGTCCGTCACGTCGTCGACGTCGGGCCCGCCGATCCGGCCGATCAGTGCATCGCGCCACCCTCGTCCGTAGCCGGTGGATCCGCGGTAGTTCACCATCGCGACGGCGAGCCCCGCGTCGACGTAGGCCTGGACCTCCGGATTGAATCGGTCCTCATCGAGCCAGGTGGGACCGCCGTGCACGAGCATCACGATCGGCCATGGTCCATCGCCCTCGGGCACGACGTGGAACCCGTGCGCCCGCTGCCCCTCGCGATTCTCGAACGACCACGACACGTAGGGCCGGCCGTCCGGGGCGCGCTCCCCAACGGGCCGCAGGAGCTCCCTTCCCGCCTCGTCCAGGACGCGAATGTCTTGGGCGCCGTCGCTGTGGACGTACCACACCCTCCCGTCGGGGCGCACGCGAGCATCGACCACGTGCCCTTCGGGCGTGTCGATGCGTTCGACGGCTCCGCTGCCGATGTCCTGCCGGTACAGCTCCTGGCGCCCCTCGAAGGTCCGCACGAGCAGGACCGCTGACGCATCCGGATACCAATCGGCGATGTGGACGTCGCCCTCGCCGTCCCACGGCAGGTCGACCCACGACCCGTCAGAGGGCGTCCACAGCGCCGCCCGCTGCCATTCCTCACGCTCGTGGGCCACAGCGAGGCGCATGTCGCCCGCGGCCGGCGACCATGCCGTCGCCGTGAACGCCCGACCCTCGTCGTACTGCTCGCCGACGATGGACCCTGTCCGGGACTCCACGACGCGCAGAGCGCGATGGATCCCGTCCCCCGACTCGGCGTGCTCGATCGCCAGCAGGGACCCATCCGACGACAGCCCCGCGATGTCGGCGCGAAGTTCCTCCGACCCGGCGAGGTCCATGATCTCCGTGCTCCTCGCGAGCTCCTTCGCGGGCGCGCCGTCGGCGGCGACGTAGATACCGAACCCGTTGTCATCCGAGATGCCCACGGCCACGATGCCCGGGGCCTGCGCGATGCCACCGGACCACCCTCGAGGGAGGCCCTCGACGAACGGCGTCGCCTCGCCGCCGTCGAACGCCTGGACCAGCCACCGACCCGACTCGTCTCCCGTCTCGTCCTCGAACCACAGGACGCCCTCGCCGTCGAGCGTCGCGTATCCCTCGACCACTCCGACGGGATGATCGGTGACCTGTCGTCTCGTGTTCTTGCCCACGTCCCAGGTGTGCACCTGCCACACGCCCGACTCGGTGCCCTCGTAGACGGCGTGGTCGGGGGCGCGCCGCGACCAGCGCGGCAAGGTCAACTTCGGGGCGCGGAACCGACGCTCCCAGATCGGGGTCTCGCTCACGGCGCCTACCCTATCGCGAGCCAACGGATCTTCGGAACGGAAGACGTCCGGGCCCGTGCGGCCTTCCGGCCTATGGACGCGACTCGGGGCACCCACATAGGGTCGTCGAGGCATCGATCGACGAGGGAGCACGAATGACCAGGCGCCTGGCTCTTACGCTCTGCGCGACCATCGTCGTGCTGGTGATCCCGGCGACCGCTCAAGCGGACTACGGCGACCGCTGCCCCGCCTCCGGGAGCCTCACGACGATCTTCGGGACCGACGGCCCCGACAGCTACCTGACGGGCTTCGTCGGGACCAGCGACGTCGACGTGATGTTCGCCTTCGCCGGCGACGACATCTTGTGGGGGGGCCCCAGCACCGACGACCTCTGCGGGGCGAAGGGCGACGATCGCATCGTCGGCGGCGACGAGCGCAGGGGCGGGGAGATCTCCTACGGCGATTGGATCTTCGGGCAGGGAGGCAGCGATACCATCCGCGCCGGCGGTGGCCACGACATCGTCCGGGGAGGCGGAGGGGCCGAGGACATCACGGCCGGCACCGGGATGGACTTCGTCGACGGAGGCGGCGGGCCCGACGTCATCAAGGGCGGGCCGCAGGCGGATGAGATCCACGGGGGCGCGGGCGACGACACGATCCGCGCGGGGGGCTCACAGGTCGATCACGTCTTCGGCGACGACGGTATCGACACCTGCATCGTCGACGAGTTCGACCTGGTCGAAGGCTGCGAGGTCATCGAGATCGTCTGACTTCCTCATCCATTCCCATCGCCGACGAGCTCCCGCTGGCTCATGCGCCGGGAAATGCAGCGAAAGCCGAGGTGAGATGTGGAGGTATCGATGGGTTGCGGCATCCGGGCCGCCGGTCGGTAGCGCCGGCAATAGTTCGGAGCGCACAGATGCGACCCTCCCTTCATCACCTTGCGGGGGATCCGCGATTCGGTCTGCGTGGGACCGTAGCTCCGTTCACGGTCACCTCCTCGTGGGTCCTCGATGGTGCAGCACGGGTGATCGACCGCCGCGTGGTCTTGATACCAGTCGGCCGTCCATTCCCAGACGTTTCCGGCCATGTCGTAGAGGCCGAAGCCGTTCGGGCTGAAGGAGCCGACGGGGGCCGTGTACTCGAAGCCGTCGAGCACGTCGTTGACGTTCGGGAAGTCTCCCTGCCAGGTGTTCGCCATGTGCCGGCCGTCGGGAGCGAACTCGTTGCCCCAGGTGTACTCGGCGCCCTCGAGGCCGCCGCGGGCCGCCAGCTCCCATTCGGCCTCAGTCGGGATCTCCTTCCCGGCCCAGGCGGCGAAGGCCTCCGCATCGGCCCAGGCGATGTGGAGGACGGGATGCTTCGACATGCCTCGGATCGTGCTTGCCGGGCCGGTCGGGTGACGCCAGTCGGCGCCGGGCACCAAGGTCCACCAGTTGTAATGGTTTCTCAGATCGACCGGCCGGCCGGGGCTCCGAAAGACAGACGACGCCGGCACCATGAGCTTCGGATCGATCTCGTCGTACTCGTCGGGGTCGGGGGCGATCTGGGCCACGGTGATGTATCCGGTGTCCCTCACGAAGCGTCGGAACTGCTCGTTCGTGACCGCGAAGCGGTCCATCCAGAAGCCGCCGACGGCGACTCGATGGGCGGGCGCCTCCTCCGCATAGTGCGCATCGGACCCCATCAGAAACTCTCCGCCGGGAATCCGCACCATGTCCTGCGGCGCTTCCATCGGCGCGACCGGCGAGTCGCCGTGCATTGGCTCGTTCATGCCCACTTCGTCCCAGTGTCGTCCACCGAAGCCGGGCCCTCATCATCCCGTTGGGATGATGAAGAGGGAGGTCGCTTCCATATGCGACGGAGAGCTGCGCACATCGGATGGTCGACCTGGGTCGCCGTCCCATCCGTCGCCTCGCTGGCGCGCCCGGCACGATCGGAACGTGCAACCTTCTGATCCGTAGTTTCGATCAGGCGGGCTCCCGACCTGGTGTGATGCAGCAATCCCGCAGGTCGGAAGCGATTCACGAACCGCGATGAACCAGGATGAATCGGATCATTGGACCTGTGGCGCGATCGATCCCGTTGGAAGTTAGACACTCGCCGGGACGCCTACGTCAGGTACCTGCACGCATTCGGCGAATTCATCCGGGCAGGAGATGATTACGCGGCCTCCGTCCAGGAACTCGCCAGTGCACCCGGGCTTCCTTGGTTGTCGGCCTCAACGGATCGGGTGGTGCATCCATTGGTTGGGCTCGACGTAGACGCCTTCGTCGCGTGCGACGTCGATCTCGATCGGGGCGAGGGCGCCGGGGATCGGGTAGCTGCCCGAGCCCGGGAACTCGAGAGCGGTCCACGCCCGCCACTCGTCGACCGTGCCGACGATCCGCATCGAGTTGGGGCACACCTGAAGGAACGACGCTCCCAGGCGAGCGTGGACCCGGAACCAGGGATCGAAGGGCAGGCCATCGGACCGTGCCCACGACGCGTACTCCTGCATCGGGATCAGCGGGAAGC
This sequence comes from uncultured Actinomycetes bacterium, assembly GCA_963728285.1. GTDB lineage: Bacteria > Actinomycetota > UBA4738 > UBA4738 > HRBIN12 > CAVSJR01. Next base: position 536,382 of record CAVSJR010000001.1, read on the forward strand.
GGTGCTTCCAGGAGGGACGGACAGGTGCGACGAGATCGGCGAACCCGACGCGGCGCGCCGCGTCGGCCATCTGACGGACCGGGACCGGCGCATGGCCCTGCCCCTGGTACGAGGGGACAACGATCGCCTGCATCGCGCAGAGAGTGTTGGGCGCGATCCCGGTCTCGTGCTGCTCGATGGCCAGGGGAAGCACACCGTCGATCCCGTCCGGGAGGCTCGCCGGGTCCCGGTCCCAGCGGAACGGGAGCGAGTTCCCGACGCACACCACGGAATCGGTGTCGCCGTCCACGACGTTGAACTGGTGCTCGGGGGCGATCTCGAACAGCTGTGCCCAGAGCTCGTTCACGGTCGCGTCGTGCAGGAGGAACTCGGGCCACGCGGGTCCAACGGTCTCGTCCCATCGCTCTTCGAGCTCCGGCCGCTCGGCATAGGTCACGACCCGGAGGTTCATCGCCCCGGCATCGCGGCATGAGCCGTCACGGTCGGAGGTGCCTTCGCATCACCTTGCCCGGGTAAACCGAGTCGTAGAGCTGCTCGACGTTGCGATGACAGACCTCGCACGGGAACACCTTCGAGGCCATGTTGCCCTCCCATTCTCGGAACCGAATGTCGCCAGATTGTCGCCAACAAGGGTGCGAGCGACGGATGCGTCATCGTCCTCGATGCCCGTGACCTGCGTGAATGATGCGCGCCCGGCACGATTCGAACGTGCAACCTTCTGATCCGTAGTCAGACGCTCTGTCCAGATTGAGCTACGGGCGCGAAATGGTGCGTCGAGCGCCAGTCTACCGGAGCATCTGACACGGGGTAAGGACGCCTCATGTTGGCTCTGGGGCGGGCAGCTAGAGGCCGCTTTCTGGGTGACATCGACCCGTCAACTGCGCAGCTCTTTGCTGAATCCCACCGTCTTCCGGTCGTACTTCATGCGGTTCTCGTAGAAACCAACCACGGCAGGACTGCTCAGGGAGGCAATGACGATTGCACGCGTCGCGCCTCGCTCCTTCCCCCACGCCTCGGCGGCCTTCATCAGCGCCGTTCCGACACCCACCCCGCGCTCGTCCTCCAGAACCATGAGGGAATTGACCTTCAGAATAGGCTCTGCGACTTCTCGCATGAGTTGTCGATCTGCGTCCTCGGAGGGCCGCCAGATCTCGGCTTGCAGGAACCCGGTGACCTCCCCATCGTGATCAGCCACCAGCCAGCTGGCGTCCTCGCCTGCATCCGTCCTGAGCCTTGACTCGAACCACTCGGGGAGGCCCTCATCGTCGGGAACTCGGAACTCGGTCGCATCGATCTCCGCGTAGAAGCGTCCGAACTCCTTCCAAGCATGCGCAAGGCCGACCGCATCGCGATCATCCGCGGCGCGAATGATGAAGTCGCCCACGGTTCCCATCATGACATCTATCGCCCGTCGCCCCGTTTTCGTTTGCGGCCGGTACCCACGTCAGCCGTCGATCACATGGACATGCGGCCATCGCTCGGTGATGCGCTTGTCGGCCACCCGTCGACGAAAGAGCTCGAGTGAGGCGCGGCGCGGGTTTCTCCGCAGGAGCATCGCGAGTAGGTCCGAAAGCCCGCACGGAGCGACGACCTCAAGCTCATCGTTCGAACGGAGACGGACCGCGACGGCTGTCGCCGTCTCGGGCCAAGTCCCGACGGCATCCTCAACGGACGTCAGCGGGTCAACAGCTGTGCCGAAGCGTGCTTCGTACCACGTGTGCACCGCTGCTTGGTTCTTCGCGTCCCATACGATGTCCGGAAGCCTTCGCACCAGCTCGATGGTGACCCGGCGGTCGTACTCCGGTGAGAGGTCCGTCGGGTCGAAGAACGCCACATCGACATCCCGGTGTCGTGTCGGAATCACGTAGCCGTGGTGGTGGTCCCACACAATGTCGCGGACGACGCCCGCCCCGACCGCCCAATTCGGTGGGTTGACGTCCGCCACCACGTGAAGGATGCGCATGAACTCCTCGTTGGCTCGCAGGATCTTGCCGAGTGCTTCTTCCTCCCGACTATCACCCACGGGCCGGTAGCGCCCTGTCACGTACCGCTCCTTGAGCACTACGTCCGAGGAGCGTCTCGCTCCGACCCCGCCTGAAACGCGGTTTCCGTCCGGACCTCGCTGCCGGGCTCTCCGCCCTGCGCTGGGGGATACGGAACACTCGATTCCCTGCCGGGGTCCGCTGTTCGCGGGGGGCCGTCGCGCGGGAGGGGACGGTGCGGCTGCCAGTCGTAGAGGACCGATGTCCCCATGAGGAGGTCCTGAAGCGATCGGCTCCTCCGATCGAATATGCACCAGGCGAGTCCGAGGGGGAACGCTACGCACAGCACCGCCCGCAGGAGGGCCGACCAGAGGAACGGCGGGACTCCACGTCGATTCACGAGACGCAGTCCCATCACTTGTTTCCCGGCGGTCCGGCCTGTTTCATCCCAGCCGATCGCCAGATAGAGGACGAGCAAGAGAGCCACGACGGAGGAGGAAAGGGAGGTCGAGAGGTGCGGCCACGTGAATCGCTCGGGGCGCACGATGAACAGCACTGCACTGAGGCCGAGGTAGGCGACGATGGCGATCGCCACGACGATCAGGAGGTCGATCGCGTCCGCGAGGACTCTCGAGACGATGCCCGCGTGCCGACCCTGCATCGTTCGGTCCCGTCGGGCAACCGGCGTGCTCACCGCCCGGGCTCGCTACGCCGGCCGTTCCCTCCCGAGGTGCGGGGATCATCGTTGTCTCGGCGGCCGAAGGCCCGGTCCACGAGCCGGGAGACGAAGCGGTCCGCGTTCATGCCCTGAACTCTGATCCCCTCCACCGTCTCCGTCGCCATCGAGCCCGTCGAGTCCCGGATGAGCTCGCCGACGTCGAGCTCGTCGATGACCTCCTCAGCGATCTTCGCGAGCTCGAGGCGCTCGATCATGGCCTCGAGATCCACCTTCGCCGCAAGCTCGTTGACGTCGACTCGGGCGACGATGCGCTGGATGTCGATTCGCTCGACGACCTCGTTCAGGTCGATCCGTTCCAGCGCGTGGTCCATGTCGACGCGATCGATGAGCGAGTTCAGGTCCATCGCGTCGACGAAGCGGTCCACGTCGATTCGCTCGAGCGCGAGAGAGGTGAGGTCGATGTGATCCAACGTCGCATCCACGACCTCGGTCATCAGCGACTGGATGAAGGCCGAGGCAGCTTCCTCACGGCGAGGCCGACCATCACCCCATGAGGCATCGAGCCGCTGCAAGACGTCCTCCAATCGGCTTCCTGCAAGCCGAACCGGGGGAAGGTCGCCCGCGATCGAGAGCACCTGCCCGAAGCGGCGCGCGATCGGCGGCGCGGCTCGAGTGCTCCACCTGGTCGCCTCCACCGCGAGGCCGAGCAGGGCGCCGGCCAAACGTGCTGGAGGTTCCGGAACCGACGGCCGCCCGCCGCGGCCCTCGAGGCCGACCTCCTCGGTGTCGAACGATCGCGCGAGTGCGTTCGCAACCACGGTCGCGACGAGCGAGGCCGCCCCGAGTGCCACGACGACGGCTCGCTCGACCAGCGCCTGGAGCTCGACCGACGGAGTCGGCGGAATTCGGGCGAGCGGCATCTCCGAGCTCGTTCGCGAACCTGAAGCCGCGCCATCCGTGGCCGTCATGGAGAACCTCCGGGCAGTTCCTCGCGCTCGGCCGATCGCCGTTGAGCGAGCGTACCCGACGGCCGTGGAGTGCGCCTACCGGACGCCCGTGACGGGCAGGTGGCGCACCTGCCAGGAATGTGGCTTCGCGAGGTAGGCGGCGAGGGCGTCCACGGCCTCCCACGTGCCGGGCCATCGATCCGCGAACTCCAGCAGGAGGTCCGCGAGCTCATCGAACGTGAGCGTCTCGACGTTGCGATACGCACGCATCTCCTCCACACCGTCCATGAGCGTTGGATGCATCCCTCACCCCTTCTCGACGCGCGATCGCGATGGCGGGCGCGACGTTCCGCGAGCCCGTCACCCGGTACTCCGAGTCCTGTCGCCCTACCTTTCTAACGAGGGTGTCGGCAGAGAGCATCCTCCCGATGGGATGAAACCGCCCCCGATCGCTGCCGATGCTGCCGGCGACGGCGCGGCGCGACGTCTCCTGCGGGCAACGGGCGGCTAGGCCGGCGGAGGCTGCTGCGGGCGAAGGATCCTCGTGAGTCGCGCGAGATAGGACATATCTCCGCGGGCCCGGATTCGCCGCTGCAGGAGTGCCGTCTGAGCATTCTGTTCGCCCCGTGCGACGTGGAGGTAGTCCGTCAGGCTCATGCTCACCGTCAGGTCGGCATCGCCGGTGCCCTCCGAGAGCGAGGCCTTGCCGTCGCGCACGACCAGGCGCCAGCTGCCGAGGCCCGTCACCTCCAACCCGTACGTCCCCTCCGCCAGGTGGAACCACCGGGGATCGATCCGGTCGGGGATCCCGGCGATCAATCTTCGCGCCTCGTCAGCCTCACCGTCGCCGGAGGCCGACACGTCGCCCTGGCCGGGCGACGGCGGCGGCGTCGTCGGTGGCTGCGCCGCGACCTGCTCGCCGCCTGCCACGTCTGCGCGGCCCCATCTGCCCGGTATCCCGGTCACCTCCAGCCGAGAGACCCCCTCGGGGAGCACCGGCTTCGACGCGAGCCGATCGCCGTCGGGCTCGAGGCCGAGCATCACGCGGATCAACAGCAGCGGCGCCCCGGCCGCCCAGGCCTGCGGGCTGCACGCCGTCGGGTACTCGACCGGGAAGTCCGTGAGGCCGCGCGCGTACCCCGCGAACGTCTCGGGAAGCCGATAGCGGAAATACGTGGCCGCCTCGAGGATCGAGCGGGCGACCCGCGAGGCTTCATCGCGATAGCCGTAGCGCATCAGGCCCATCGCGATGATGGCATTGTCGTGGGGCCACACGGTCCCGCAGTGGTAGCGAACCGGGCTGTAGCCGCCCTCGCCCTCCGCCATGGTCCGGACGCCCCAGCCCGAGAACATCTGATCGCCCATGAGATGCTCCACGACCGCGGGCGCCTTGTCGTCGTCCACGATCCCGCTCCAGAGGAGGTGCCCCATGTTCGACGTGATCGAATCCACCTTGCGCTTGTCGCCGTCGAGCGCGAGCGCGAAGAACTCGCGGTCGGCAACCCAGAAATCCTCGTTGAACGCGGCCTTCAGCTCGGTGGCCTCCTTCTCGAGCTGATCGGCCCACGAGTGATCGCCCCAGACGTCGCGCGCGAGCCGCGCGGTGCGGACCTTCGCGTCGTAGACGTATCCCTGCAGCTCGCAGGTCGCGCGAGGCAGCTTGCTCATCGAGCCGTCGCCGAAGACGATCGCTTCGGCAGAGTCCTTCCAGCATTGGTTCTCCAGTCCCGTCTCGGGATTTCGGGTCCCGTACTCGACGTAGCCATCGCCATCGCGATCGCCGTGCTCGTCGATCCACCGGATCGCATCGCGCGCCGCCGGCTCGAGCGCGCGCACGAACTCGTCGTTGCCGGTCCACCGATGGAGCTCGTCCAGCACGATCAACCACAGTTGGGTCGCGTCGGCGCTCCCGAAATAGGGCGAATGCGGGCGCTCCTCGAACGCCGTGAGCTCGCCGAGGCGCTGCTCGTGGAGGATCTTCCCGGGCTCCTCGTCGCGGAACTCGTCGATCGACGCGCCCTGCCGGGCGGCGAGGAGGAGGAGGGTCGACTCCGCGAGCTCGGGCTCGAAGGGCATGGCCATATAGCTGGTCGTGAGGCTGTCGCGCCCGAACAGCGTCATGAACCACGGCAATCCGGCAGCGGGGACGGCCTTGCCCGGGAGGATCGGCGGGAAGTAGCGGAGGGCGGCGAGGTCCACGATGCTCCGCTGCGAGATGCGCTCGAGCTCGTTCCAGCTCGACGAGACCGTTGGAGCCTGCGCGATCCACTCCTCGAGGCTCACCGACATGTTGGGTCGGGCGTGGTCGTCACCGTGCCCGTACTTCACCGCCCGCTCCCCGGGCTCGTCCGGATCGAGGACCGTGATGACGTCGATGCAGGTCGTCCACTCGCCGTGCGGCTCGAGGTGAATCCGGAACGATATCCCCCCGTGGTCGACGCTCGATTCCGTCGCGGTCGGCGCGATCCATGTCTCGCGCGACCACGTGTCCCTGCGGTAACCGAGGACGAGGCGCCCCTCCTCGATCCGCTGGTAGTACTCGCCTCGCTTGGTCTGCGGGTCCTTCACCTCGAAGAGGTCGGCGAAGTCGCTGCCTGCCTCCATCCTGAGCTCGACGTCCTCCGCCGTCGCCCCGTGGTTGTAGAGCGTGAGGTCCTCATGGAACCCTCCACCGACAGCGCGTTTGCGAATAGTGAAAGGAGGCGTCGTCGGTGACGGTCGTCGGAGGCACGAGGAAGAACTGCGACGAGAAATACTGAAGGTCCTCGGTTGAGAGAATCTGCGGAGTGACGCCGTTCATCGTCAGCAGCCACCGAGACAGAAAGCGGGTGTCGGTGTCGAACAGACCCCGGGGCTGGCTCGGCGTGGCCTCCATATCCCCCTGCGGTCACTGACCACGAAGGTGCTGCCCTCAAGGATGCTGACGTCGCCCTCGGCCACAGTTCTCTCCCTTCGCGACTCCTGCTCGGCCCGACCCTCGGAACCATCTCGACCTGTCACGCTATCTTCCGCGGCGAGGGTGCCGAGGGGCTTCATCCGAAACGGGTGAAAACCCCAGACCGAGCATGGGGGATTCGAAGGTGTGCACGCGGTTCACGAACGGGGCAACGCGGCTGGGCCGAGGGGGCGTGCTCAGTGGGGCGCCAGGTGGATCACCCCGACGTCCTCCAGCCCATTCAGGACCAGCTGCACAGCCAACGCCGCGAGGAGGAAGCCGAAGACCTTCTCGGTAATCAGCATCCTGCCTTGGTCGAGGTGCTTGCTCACACTGTCGGCCCAGCGGAAGACGAGGACGTCGATGACGAGAACGAGCGCGAGAATTCCCGCCACGACGCCGAACATCGCGATCGACGTCGCCTCCGACGACAGCGTCACGAGCGCGACGATCCCGGCGGGATTCAAGAGGTAGGGAACGGCCAGGGGGTAGACGGCGAGCTGATCGGGATCCGCCTTCGCCGATCCATGGCTCGTCTGGGAATCGCCCGAGGAGAGCACCATATGGACGGCGATGATGAGCAGGATGATGCCACCGGCCATGGAGAGGGCTCCCGTCGAGAAATGCAGCAGATTCGCCAGGATCTCGCCGAAGACGAGCAGGATGACGCCCACGACAGTCGCGGTCGTCAGCATCTTCCGGCTGATGCGCCGCTTCGTCTTCACGTCCATGCCGGCCGTTACCTCGACGAACGGCACCAGTGCGATCTTCGGACCGATGCCGATCAGCAGGAGCAGGAACGTTTCGATGACGAAGTCGGCGTCGATCGAACTCGTCAGAATCGCTCCCCTTCCCTCACCTTCAAAGCCGAGACGTTAGACGCCGGTTGCCGCACGAAGCGCGTCGAAGACGTCACCAGTGCCGAGGTTCTCGCGATCGCGGCCTGTCGCCTGAAAACCCGAGTGCGCCTCACATCGCAACTGAGCGTGATCGCCCGGATGGTTCACGCCTGGAGGTCGCGACCGTGCGCGGTGAGCGCCCACATGACCGCCACCGCCATCGCGATGATGATGATGCCCCACACGGGGTAGTACGGCAGCCACGCGAAGGCGGCAATGGCGCTGATCAGGGCCAGGATGACGCCGACGGTGCGGGCCCAGATCGCGCCGCTGAACAAGCTGATCCCGGCGAGCCCGACCACGATGCCGAGGAGCAGGTGAATCCATCCCCAAGTCGTCGTGTCGAACTGGAAGACATATGCCTTGCCGACGACGTAGAAGTTGTCGTCGATGATCGCCACGAGGCCGGCGATGACGTGAAACGCCCCGATCATGATCATCATGAACGCGGCGAAGGTGATCCACCCGATCGCCCAGCCGCTCGGCTCCCGCTCCTGCATCTCGATTCCCCCCTCCGTTGCCACACCCGATCCTTCGATCGCGGCTCGATCGACCATTCGCCGTCCGAGCCGCGCCGCCCGAAGCGTTGCCGGGCAGGTGCATCACATCCCAGGCGCGAGGCTGGGGCATCGTCCGGAATGGATGAAAGCGAGGGTGAGAGCGAAGGGCCGCGCCGTCTTCATCGCTCATCGACGCCCTCGGTAGGTCGCCTCAGGCACGCTCGCCTCAAATCTAGTCCGAATCGGATGATGTCCGAGGGCTAGCCACGCCTCATCCTTTTAGTGGTGTCGGTGATGGGATCCCCCCAAGTTGTCGGAGGTGCTGCCCTGGTCATTGCCCAGTAGATCGACTTGCCGACCGACCGGATAGATGCCCGTGCGAACGAGTCAAGATAGTGAGGAGAGCCTGATGAGCGAGAAAGACACGTTGATCGTACTCGCAGCTTCATACGACACCGTTTCGGATGCCGAGGTCGATTACGAGGCCGTGAAGGCGCTGTACTACAACGCTGGTGTCGGTCACGACTTCGACGCTGCGATCGTTGAACGCGACGCCAACGGCAAGGTCAACGTCGCAAGGAAGCATGAGCAGTCCACTCGCCACGGCGCTTGGAAAGGTCTGGCCATCGGAGCGGCAGTCGCGCTCCTGCCGGGGATCGGCCTGGGCGTGGCCGCTGCGGCGGGCGCGGGAGTCGGAGCCGTCGCCGGGCACATCAAGGGTGGCATGAAGGATAGCGATCTCAAGCAGCTTGGTACCGTGCTGAACAAGAACAAGGCCGGCTTGATCGTGCTGTACGCCACCAACATGGCGGACCAGATCGCGGCAAACATCAAGGCGGAGAATAGGTTCATCTCCGACGAGGTCAACGCGAACGCAGATGAGCTGGCCAAGCAGCTCAAGGCCGAAGAAGGCAACTAAGCTCGCGAAGCAGATCAAGGCGGCCGAGGCGGACGGCTGAGGCGAGAGCCGTGAGGAAGGCGGGCTATCCGGTCTCGGCCGCCTCGCCGCGAAGAATCGACCACATCCGGACGACGACCCGCCAGTCGAACCTCGACCACGAGGTCGTCGCGCCGGGCCGGTCCCTCGGCACGCGGATCCGCAGGACTCCCGGTCGGATGCGGATCTCGAGCGGGGAGGGCATCTCGACGTACTCGCCGTCGATCCCCGCGGGCACGACACCGTCGTTCGAGGTGACCGTCACCCGGTCGGTCGTCCACGTCTGGTACGCCTTCGCTCGCGCGAGCGTCCCCCGAGTCGCGTGCGCGACGGTCTGGCGGAGCTCACCGGCGTCCTTGTACGCGACGATCTCGATCCCGAGGGAGCCTGTGTCCAGCCGTGGGCGCGTGCCCGACGGAGCCGGTTCCTCCGGCCTGGCGTAGGGATTGTTCGAGACCTGCACGACCTGCGGATCGACGACCGATTCGCGCCCGCTCGCCTCTACCGTCAACCCCGAGTGAGCGCCGGGCTTCGTTACATCCGGGAGGACTTCCAGCGCGGTCTGGATCTTCGCGTCACGGTACTCCGGGCGAGCCACGATCTCAGCGTAGACGCCGAGCGAGACGTTGTTGACGAACGGCCGGTCGCCAACCCTTCCGAGGTCGATGAGGACCTCCTCTCCCTCATCGCCGAGCGCTCGAAGGGTCAGGCTCGGATCATCACGGTCGAGCCCAAGATCCAGCGCGAAGTGGTTTCTGGTGCCGGCGGGGATGCACAGGATCGGGAGATCGTGCTCCGCCGCCACCTCCGCCACCATGGCCTGCGTTCCGTCTCCTCCGGCGGCGCCCAGAAGGTCGGCTCCGTCCTTCACCGCCCGCTCGAGGGTCTCGGCGACGTCGACCCCTGGCTCCAGATACGAGACCTCCGCGCCCATCTCCCTCGCGACGCCATCCAGGTTGAACGTGCGAACCTTTCCGCCCCCCGACTTCGGGTTCATGAGGATGAACGGCTTCCTCGGCGGGCGGGGTGCTCCGTGCCTCGGGCCGGTATGGATGAACACGAAGCGCCCACAGCGCGAACATCGTCGCGAGGAGATCGGCGGCGATCATCCCGATCACGTAGCCGAGGGCCTCGCCATCGATGATGCCCCAGACCCACGCCACCACGCCGAACGCCGCCAGCGCCGCCCCGACCCAGCGAATCGCTCCGGCCGACGTGACGAACGCGATGATGCCGAGGGTGACGAGCACCGCGGCCGCAACCGTGAGGACGACGGCGAACGGAAATCGCAGCGCACCGACGATCGCGATGATGACGAGCGCCGCGGCGGCCAACAGCGCGAACAGCGCGGCGACTCGCTGGCTCGTCGCGGGCGTGCCGGTCACGATCTGCCGTAGACCCGCACGCGACTACGCCTGGAGGTCGCGACCGTGCGCGGTCAGCGCCCACATGACCGCCACCGCCATCGTGAGGATGATGATGCCCCAGATCGGGTAGTAGGGCAGCCACGCGAAGGCGGCGATGGCGCTGACAGTGCCAAGATGACGCCGACGGTGCGAGCCCAGATCGCCCCGCTGAACAACCCGATGCCGGCGAGGAACACCAGGATGCCGAGCAGCAGGTGGATCCATCCCCACGTCGACCTATCGAACTTGAAGATGTATTCCCTGCCGGCGACGTAGAAGTTGTCGTCGACGATCGCCACCAGGCCGGCGATCACATGAAACGACCCGATCATGATCATCATGAACGCGGCGAAGGTGATCCACCCGATCGCCCAGCCGCTCGGCTCCCGCTGGTCCATGCTCCGTTCCCCCCTCCGTAGCACTCCCCTACCTTCGATCGCGGCCTCATCGGGGGCGTTCGTGCTCGAGCCGCGGTGCCCCCATGCATGCAGGGCAGGAGCAATCAGACCCCAGGCCTGAGACGGAGGCATCGTCCGGAATGGATGAAAGCGAGGCGCCCGGGGGATGTCGGCGGACCGGCCGGCGGGCCGCCGGTTCGCGAAGGCCCTACGATCAACCGATTCGGGTGATGCGACGAGCGGCGCGAACGGACCATAGTCGTGCCTATGCCCGGCGAGGCTGCGGGCTACGAGGAGGTCGACGGACATGAACGAGGAATCGCGAGCCAAGGGGATTCGAGACGAGCCCGGCCATATCGTTGAGGTCGGGGATGCCGGCTCCGGGGATGAAGAGGAGGCGGCGGCCGCGCGCCTCGCCCGGGAGAACGAGCGGCTTCGCCACGAGGTGGAGGCACTCCGAGGCAACCCCGCAGGTGGAGAACCCCCGCGGCGTCACCGCGTGCGGGGCGCGCTCACCATCATCCTCGTCATCCTGACCAGCCTCAGCGTGGTTGCGGCGACGGCGGCGATCTGGGTGAAGCGAACGGTTCGGGACACCGATCGGTACGTGGCGCTCGTTGCTCCCCTCGCCCAGGATCGCGCCGTCACCGACGCGCTCGCACTCAGGATCACGGCCGACGCCTTCACCGCCTTGAACGTTCGCCAGCGAGTGGAGGACGCGCTCGGATCGATCCCGCAGCTTCCGCCGTCCGCCAACAGCCTCATCGCCGGACCGCTGACCTCGGGCGTTCAGAACGTCATCCAGAGCCGCGCCGAGCGCTTCCTTGCCTCACCGGCGTTCGCGAGCCTTTGGGTCCAGGTGAACCGGCAGGTCCACATCAAGCTGGTGGCGCTGTTGGAGGGGGACTACGACCAGCTGCCCAACGTCTCCGTGACGGGCGGGGAGGTGCGGCTGAACCTCGTCGGGGCGGTAGCTCGCGTCCTTCAGGAGGTGGTGCAGCAGGGCGCGGACGAGCTGGGGATCAACGTGACGATTCCGAGCATCCCGCCGAATCTCGATGCGTCCGCCGGAATCGAGCGGCTGAACGCGGCGCTCGGCACCACCCTGCCGGCCGATTTCGGCCAGGTCACGCTCATGACCAGGCAGCAGCTCGAGGGCTATCAGGAGGCCGCCCAGCGACTGAACACCTTGGCCGGGGCCCTGTTCGTGTTGAGCATCCTCCTGCTTGTGGCGACGATCCTCGTTGCCACCGATCGACGCCGCGCCATCATCTGGCTCGGGCTGGGGATCACGGTGGCGATGGTCCTCGCCGGCATCTTCCTGCGGCGAGTCGAGGCCCGAATCACCGAGTCCATCGCCCGGCCGGGCCCCAGGGCGGCGGCGCACGACGTCTTCACACAGGTGGGCGCCAGCCTTCGGCCCGCCGCGATCCTGGTGGTCGTCGTCGCGCTCCTGGCCGCCCTGGCCGCCTACCTTCTCGGGCGCCCAAGCTGGGCGATGCGCTCGATCGCCTGGGGACGACGGGTGGTCGCCAGCAGGCCCGAGGGCAGCGAGCTCGAGGTCTGGGTCGCCTCGCATGCGACCCTCGTTCGGGCCGCGGCGATGGTGGCGGCCGTCCTTGCGATCTTCTTGACCGGAATCGACTGGATCCCCGTCGGCATCATCGGAGGCCTGCTCTTGCTCGCGCTGTGGGGCGTCGCCGTCGCGGAGCGGCGCGCGGCGGCGGCCCATCCCGCCTCGGTCGCCTGAGACGGTGGCCGACTCGTCGCCGTCGGCTCAGGGGTCGAGCAGACCCAGCAGTCGTGCTTGCTCGATGGCCTCGCTCCGGGACGTGACGTCCAGCTTGCGATAGACGGAGATCGCCTGGGACTTCACCGTGTGCGGTGAGACGCTGAGCCTCTCCCCGATCTCTCGGAACGAGAGGTACGTGGGCAGGTACGGAAGCAAGCGCAACTCGGCCGCGGTGAGGGAGGACATGCCGGGCGCGGTCGATGGAGCCTCCTCCACCTTGCTCGTGAGTTCCGTCACGAGCCCTCCCAGCACGCCGAGATCGGGGCTGCGGCGGAAGAGCGCCTCGGCCTCACGGAGCATGGTTCGTGCGCCGGCCGGGTCCGCGAGCGCGAGATACGCGCGTGCGAGCTCCAGTCGGACCTGCACGGCCAGCCACGGCAGCGAGAGCATGAGCTGCGGTCGCAGACGCTGAGCATGAACGAGGTCGTCGGTCGCGCCGCTGGATCGTCCGAGGTGGAGCGACACTCGCGCGGCGACCGCATAGACCAGGGCGCTCGTCGGGTACTCGTCGAGCCGATGGGCCTCCACGAACGAACGTCCCTCGAGGGCCAACGACTCGGCCTCGGTCCAGTCCCCCCGCTCCATCGCCAAGACCGACCGTTCGGCCAAGGCGACGGCCACGGATTCGGCGGCACCGAGGTGCTTGCCCGCCTCGGCGGCGTCCGCGAAGGCGGCGTCCGCCGCATCGATGTCGTCCCTCAGGAGATGAGCGACTCCCGATAGCTGCAGCGCCATCGCCCTGTTGGGGCTGTCTTCCGGCGTGAGCTTGAGCGCGACCTGGACATCGTCGGCCATCCGCTCGACGCCCTCGCTGCACATGACGGCGTGGAAGAGCGCCAGGCCGGCGACCGCCGGTGTGACGCCGTCGTCGAGCACCTCGGAGCCCAGGTACTCCTCGGCCGTGGAGGCCAGGCCGAGGGCGCCATCCAGATCGCCTGTGAGGACCAGGAGCCAGGCGCCCGCAAGCGCGACGACAGGAAATCGATGGAGGTAGCCGGCGTCCTGAAACCATCCGAGCCATCGCCGGACGGTCGCGCGGCGTCCGCTGCCGTAGACGAATCTGGCGGAGGAAAGAAAGAGTCGAGCCGCGCGATCGGCGTCGTCGGCCGCCTGAGCGTAGTCGATGGCAGCGTCCTGGTCGCCGTTGTCCTCGCACCATTGAGCGGCCCGGCGGCGAAGCTCCGACACGATGTGTGGTTCCCGCCGATGGAGCTCGGCCAAGAGGAGCTCGCGAAAGAGCGGATGATATCGGTACCACTCGTGGTGGCGGTCCTGGGGCGCGACCAGGAGGTTCCGTCGGGTGATCGATTCCAGGGTTCCGGCCGATCCGCTCCCCTCCAGGATGGCATCGCAGAGGGATCCGCACATCCGATCCAGCACCGCCGTCCGCGTCAGGAACGAAGTCGTCTTGCGCGACAGGTGTGAGAGGAGCTCCGATCGCAGGTAGCCGCCCAGGAGCCCGTCATCCCCTGCGATGCCGGCGGGTGGCGCACGCCCCCCGCCTCGATCGACATCGCCGCGAGACGAGAGCCCGACCGCCCATCCCTCGGTGCTGACGACGAGATCGGCGACGCCCTCCTCGGAGAGAGCGACGCCCGCGGCTCGCAGCAGGATGTCTGCCTCACGGGGATCGAGCGACAGATCGACCGCCTGAACGTCGACCACCTGGCCCTGCACTCGCAGGCGTGGCAGCGGGAGCGCCGGCTCGGTCCGACCGGCGACCACCACCTGGAACGCCTCGGGCGCATGAACGATGAGGGTCGCGATCGCGTCGATGCACGATTGGTTGCGAAGCAGGTGGACGTCGTCGAGCACGAGCACGGAAGGTGCCATCCCCAGGACCACGGTCCCGAGTCGCGCGAGCAGCGTGGTCTCGCTGGCTCCTCCGGGAGCCGAGAGGGCATCGAACAGCGGGGCCGTGGCGGCCCCGATCCGATGGAGCGCCTCCGCGAGGCAGCTCAAGAAGATGGCGGGGTCGTTGTCACGGTCGTCGAGCGACACCCACGCGAACGGCCGCTCATCCGAATCCGCCCATTGCGACAGGAGCGTCGTCTTCCCGAACCCCGGCCCCGCGAAGATCGCCACCACCGGCTCGGTGCGCGAGGCGCAGAGTCGGGCGATCAGGGAGGTCCGAGCCACCGTTCCATCTCGGGCGGCGGCGGGTAGAGCTTCGATTCAAGGGGCCCGAACTCGTCCCGAACGGCCGTCGCTGCGCCGAAACCCGCGCGAGCGAACCGCCGGCGGCGCTCACGGTTCGCACCCCACAACACACCGGCGGCCGGAACGCGAGGAATAGTATTGTCATCGTCCACACCTCGGACCGCGTCCAAGGCAGGACCCCCATGACCTTCCTAGCAACCGAGCCCGGATTGTCAAGCGCCGCAGCCCGACTAGGGGCGAGCACTGTTCGCGCGGACCGCGGCCTTCAGCGTCGGAAAGAACGCGTCCGTTCCCATCTCGGTGATCTGGCCCGTAGCGCTCCAGCCTGTCCTTCACGGGATCCATCGTCGATCGACCGTGGAGATTTGGGTGGCGGCCCTCAGGGCGTCAGGCTCGGTGGGCTCCCCGCGACCCCCGAAACGCCAACGCGGCGTCCGGCCCCGGGGGTGCCGGCATGAGACGTTCCGGCTGTGACTTCATGGTGCGGCCTCGGCTCTCCCGATGCCGGACGAGTCCACGAGACGTGCGGCGGCCGACTCGGTGGCACAGCCGGCGACTCGGCGCCGCCATCAGCGCGCCTCCCCGTCGAGGGCCTCGAGCGCCGCGTCGACGTCATAGCCGAGCGCCAGCGCGAGCTCGGGCGCGGCCGAGACGACGCGGGCAAGTCCGACCCTCGGCGCGACGGCGACTAGCGTGCCGACGATCTCGTCCACCGACGCCCCGGCCGCAAGCGCTCGCTCCACGCTGCAGTGATACGAGGCGGGTGCGGCGTCGGCCGCCAGGAGCGCTGCCAACGTAACGAGGGCGTGTGTCTTGGGATCGAGCCGAGAGGTCTCGATGTTCCCCATCGCCATCGCAGCTCCGATTCGATGAAGCCCTCGTCACTCAAGGCCATACTACGGAGTCTGTCCTGGTATTCCGCCACGATCTCGTCCCCGCTCGGGGTCCCGATGGTCGGGGCTCCGCACAATCCGTCCCGGCTCTGCGCTCATGGAACACCACGGGAGGATCCGGGCGCATCATCCCGACAGCATGAAACGCTCGTAGCGAGATTCGGGCCTGGATCGGACCTAGAGGAACCCCAGACGACGGCTTGTTCGATCGCGCCGCTTCGCGATGTGACGCCGAGTTTGCGATAGATCGAGATCGCCTGCGATTTGACGGTATGGGGCGACACGTAGAGCCGCTCGCCGATCTCCCGGAACGACAGATGCGTGGGAAGGTACGGCAGCAGGCGAAGCTCGGCCGCGGTGAGCGTCGAGGCTCCGAACCTCGCATCCCGGCTTCCTTCCATCATCGACTCGAGGGCCTTCGCCTGTGTCGCGAGGGTTCCGAGGTTCGGCTGTCGCCGCAGGAGATCGTCGACCTCTCGCAGCAGGACCCGAGAGCCCGAGAGGTCCCCGAGCGCGCGATAGGCCCGCACCAGCTCGAGGCGCGTCTGGACCGAGAGGTGCGGCAGCGCATGGGTGAGCAGAGGGCGTAATCGTTGAGCTCGTCCCAGGAGCGTCGGGCCTCGTCCCCTCTTCCCGGTGGAGCGCCACCCTGGCCGAGACGGCGTAGGCAAGGCCGCTCGTCGGGTAGTCCTCCACTCGATGGTCGCGAACCATCGAGAGGGCGCTCTCGGCCAGCTGGGCGGCCTCGACCCATCGGTCCCCTTCGATCGCGATCACGGCTCGCTCGGCGAATGCCACGATGGCGGCGTTCCACGCGCCGATGTGCACCCCCTCCTCGGCGGAGTCCGCGAACAAATGGTCGGCGTCGTCCGCATCGCCGCTCAGAAGGCGGGAGATCCCGACGAGCAAGAGCGCGATCGGCCACCAGGAGCTCGCCCGGGGAATCGAGTTCACGGCTCGTTCCGCGTCCACGCGCATTCGTTCGACGCCGCCCTGGCATCGCACGGCGCTCAGCAGCGCGAGCCATGCGTCGATCGATGCGCTGCCGTCGGGCAGGGCGCCCTGGTAGGAACCTCGCTCGGCGGCGATGGCCCACCGCTCCGCTTCGGCCGGCTTGCCGCGGAGGGTACAGAGCCATGCGCCGAGCACACCGACCGCCGAATTCCGCTCGGCGGCCCCGCGCCGATCGAGCCACTCGAGCCACCGCTCCACGGTGACGGCGCGGCCGGTCCCGTACGTGCTCTGCGCCTGACCGACGAACAGCCGGGCGACGCGCTCAACGTCCCCCGCCTCCTGCGCATACTCGATCGCCTCATCGGTCAATCCGTGTGCCTCGCACCACTCCGCGGCTCGGCCGATGAGCGTCGGAACCAGGTCGGGTTCACGGCGCTGCAGCTCCGATCGAAGCAGGTCGCGAAAGAGGTGGTGATAGCGATACGACACTCGGTCGGCATCCAGGGGCAGGACGAAGAGATTCGAGCGCTCGAGGCGGTCGAGCATCCGGGCCGACCCGCGCGCGCGGAGAACCGCATCACACAGTTCAGACGAGAGACGCCCGAGCACCGACGTACGCGTCAGGAACCGCACATCCGCCGTTGAGAGCCGGGCGAGGAGCTCGGAGTTGAGGTAGTCCGCTACGAACTGCTCCCGACCCGAGAACGTTCGAATGGCCTCGTCCTCGGTCCCCCGGCCGTGACGAACAACGCGGCGAGATACAGGCCCGCGGCCCACCCCTCCGTCTTGTCGACCAGCTCCTCGACGTCGGCCTCGCGGAGATCCGCGCCCGCGTCCTGCAGCAACGTGGCGGCCTCCGTGGGGCCCAAGCTGCAGATCCTTCACGCCCACGTCGACGACGAGTCCTTGTGCACGCAGCCGAGGGAGGCCGATGTCCGGAATCGCTCGACCGGCGAGCGCCAGCTGCGATCCAGGGGGAAACGCCGCGCCGAGCGCGGAGACCGCATCGAGGCATTCGGGGTCCTGAAGATGCTGGACGTCGTCCAGCACGAGCACGAGCGGCACGCCGGCGGCCGCGAGCGCGGCTCCGAGCCGCGGGACGGCCGACCCGATGATGGCGGGGCCGGGGGACCTCAACGCGTCGAAGACCCCCGCATCGATCGGGATCAGCCGCTGAAGCGCCACGGCCGCGTAGGTGAGCAGCACGACGGGATCGTTGTCCTGTCCGTCCACCGAGATCCACCCGAAGGGTCGCGGGTCCCGGCCGGCCCATTGGGCCAGGAGCGTCGTCTTGCCGTAGCCGGCGCCTGCGGAGACCATCACGAGAGGCTGGTGCTCGAGGCCCGCAGGTGGTCGAGGAGCGACGGTCCGAAAGACGCTTCCGGAGCGGATTGGGGGCGGTCGAAGCTTCCCCTCGATCAGCTCGAAGCCGGGCCCGGCTCCCGATTCGGGGATTCGGACGATCTTCCTCGAGCTCCTTGAGCGAACCTGCGGTTTCACATCGTCACAAGCCTATACCGCAAAGCGCAACGACGACCCTGAGGGGGACGTCGGAGGCAGGGTTCGCGGCCTCTCCTCGTCTCGGAGGGTTTCATCCGATCGGGACGATGCCCGGCGACTCCGATCGCGGTTGGCTTGCGTTGGGCGTCGGACCGGAATGGGGCGAGGCGCGGTTGAGGAGATCGCACGGCCGGAGGGCCGACCGACCTGCGGAGGGAGTGACCACATCATGAAGACGAAGGCGACCAGTGCTGCGGGCGGCGACGATGGCTGGCGGCGCCGCGGTCGCGTATCACGCCGGAAAGACCTCCGGGCGAATGCGAGCCAAGAGGGCGCGCAACCCGCAGGGGATGCAGGGCGCTCAGCCGGTCGCGCCGGCCCCGCCGGCCCCGGTCTCCACCGCGGGCGGACCGTCCGAGGACGCGATCGCGAAGCTGAAGGAGCTGGGGCAACTCCGCGATCAAGGCATCCTCACCGACCAGGAGTTCGAGGCGCAGAAGCAGAAGGTGCTCGGCGGCTAGCGACGACGGGAGACCAAGCATGGACGAGTTCGGACCGGTTCAGATGTTGGTAGTCGGCTTCGACGACGCGAACTTTCAAGGCGAGATCCTCCCGGAGCTCCGTCGGCTCCGGGACAGGGACGTCATCCGCCTCATCGACCTCGTGGTCGTCGAGAAGGACGCCGCCGGAGACATCACCTCCGTGGAGGTGAGCGATCTGTCCGAGGACGAGGCCGCCGAGTTCGGCGCCATCGCCGGTGCCCTCGTCGGCCTCGGAGCGGACGGCGGCGAGGGGATGGAGGAGGTGCGCCTCGCCGGCGCCGAGGCGGCCGAGGACGGGGTCTTCGGCGATGAGCTCGTCTGGTCGGTCGCGGATGCGATTCCATTCGGCATCGACCGCGGCGGTCGCCCTCATCGAGCATCGCTGGGCGATTCCCCTCCGGGACGCGATCCGTCGCGCCGGAGGTGTGACCACGAGCCGACACGTGGGTGCATCCCGAGGATCTCATCGCCGCCGGCGCAGCCCTCCGGGCCTAGGACCGGAGCTCCCAGCCGATCCGGCCGCCTCGGCCGTGTGTCCCTTATCGACGTCGGCGTCCGGTGGGGTGGCCGGCCCGACGTGCGTGCCGGACGAGAGGGAGACGCCGGCGGCGACGCTGAGGTCTGGGACCGTCGGCTGACGCACCGAAGGAGAACGGACGTCGCGAGGAGGGTCCGGCGATGGGAACAACCAAGATCAAACACCCGAGCGTGGAGGAACGCAGAGCCCAGGGCAAGGAGGCGCGGACTCGGGTGCCTCCTTCCGATCACGCGGATTGGGCCCCGGCCGCGGATCGCCCCGACCCGGTGAGTCTGCTTGAGGCACAGAACGAAACGCGCGAACCCGACCTCGTGCCCGTCCGCCACGGACGGATGATGGTGTCCCCATTCACGTTCTATCGGGGAGCGGCGAAGATCATGGCCGCGGACCTCAAGGACACGCCGAGGGCCGGCCTGAACGTCCAGCTCTGCGGCGACGCGCATCTGTCCAACTTCGGTGTGTTCGCGTCACCCGAGCGCCGGCTCCTGTTCGACGTGAACGACTTCGACGAGACGCTCACCGGCCCGTTCGAGTACGACGTGATGCGCATGGCGGCGAGCTTCGCGATCGCTGGGCGAAACAACGGCTTCGCACAGGCCGATACGCGCGTCGTCGACGCTTGCGTCGGTGACGGCCTACCGAGAGGCGATGAGGGGCTTCGCCCAGATGAGCACCATGGACGTCTGGTACGCCGCATCTGTCCGAGGAAGAGCTCATGAACGGGATCCGGAGCGCCGCCAAGGCCTCGAAGACGAAGAAGGACGCGAAGGCCGCGAAGCGGGCAGAGCAGTCCGTCGAGAAAGCTCGCACCCGCGACAGCCTGCAGGCGCTTTCGAAGCTCGGGGAGCGGGTGGACGGCGAGTACCGGATCGTGAGCCAGCCGCCGATCGTGGTTCCGTCCCGAGATCTGGCCGCCACCTACGGCCTCTCCCCAGACGAGGTCGAGCCCCTCATCCGCGAGCAGTTCCGCTCGTATCGGGCGACGCTCCAGGACGATCGACGCCATTTGCTGGAGCGATTCAAGTTCGTCGACCTCGCCCGCAAGGTCGTGGGGGTCGGAAGCGTCGGCACGCGTGCGTTCATCGTGCTCCTCCAAGGACGCGATGAGCAGGACCCACTGTTCCTTCAGGTCAAGGAGGCTACTTCCTCGGTACTGGAGGATCACCTGCCGAAGAGCCGCTACAAGCAGCATGGCGAACGCGTCGTCCATGGGCAGCGTTTGATGCAGGCCGCCAGCGACATCTACCTGGGTTGGACCAAAGGGGTCGACGTCAACCGCCACTTCTACTGGCGCCAACTGCGCGACATGAAGGGCTCGGCCGACGTGGAGTCGATGAGCCCGCTCGGTCTCTCGTTCTACGCCGGCATCTGCGGATGGACGCTCGCGCGAGCGCACGCCCGGTCGGGGGACGCGGTCGCGATCGCCGCATACCTGGGCAAGAGCGATCGGTTCGATCGGTCGATCACCGATTTCTCCGAGCGGTACGCGGATCAGAACGAGAAGGACTATCAGGCGTTCGCGGGGGCGATCCGATCCGGGCGATTGGAGGCGATCGAAGGTGTGTGAGATGGGTAGGGCGGCGGCCGAGAATCGACGAAGGGGATCTGATGACTGAGCGCGAAACGTCGGGTGGGGCCCCTGAGCGGGGAGGCGTCGTGGGCTACGTCGACACCAGGGTCGAGGGGATGATCCAGGACTTCTACGACCCCCGGTTCGAGGGTCGGCGGCTGTTCTCGGAATTGTTGGGCACCTTCTTCCTGGTGCTCGTGGCGGCAGGGGGGGCGGTCGTCAACGCCCAGAGCGGGGGGCAGATCCCCCTCGCGGTGCGGGTGACGGCGCCCGGGTTGATGGTGATGGCGATGATCCTGTTCATGGGCGCGGTCTCCGGCGCGCACTTCAATCCCGTCGTCTCCGTGGGCTTCGCCATGCGGGGTGACTTCCCATGGAAGCGTGTCCCGGGCTACGTGATCGCCCAAGTGGTCGGCTCGATCCTCGCCGTGCTGTTCCTGCGCGCGACGCTCGGCAACATCGGGGGCCTGGGCACGACCGAGCCGGGTCCCGGCATCTCAGCCACCACGGCGCTCGTGTTCGAGGCCGTGCTGACCCTGGGCCTGTTGAGCACCATCCTCGGGACGGCCTCGGGAGCCCAGAACGTCGGGGTGTTCGGCGCGCTGGCGGTGGGCGCCTACATCGCGCTGGCCGGCCTCTGGGCGGCTCCCATCAGCGGAACCTCGATGAACCCGACGCGCTCCCTCGGCCCGATGATCGTGAGCGGGAACTACCACGACTGGTGGGTCTACATCGTGGGACCGTTCCTCGGCGGCATCGTGGCGGTCGGGGTCGCCTGGCTCCTGCGAGGTCGCGGCGGAGGCTTCCAGGGGAAGATGGCGGCACAGGGCGTCGTCAAGCTCGACGTGACGGATCCCTCGAGGGTCGCCCGGGAGGCACCGCCGGGCTGATCCGGACCTCGACATCCCCTCCACGCAAGCCGGGATCTCTTGCACCCGAGGCGATCTCACGACGGCACTGCGGTCACGTCTCGACGTCGGATGAACGCAGGCCCGATCCTCGCTGTCCGGGCTGCCAGGCGCTGACGGCCTTGGCGACGGCCGTCACGAGGAACAGCTGTCCGATCAACATCTCGAGGACGGCGAAGGACTGTCCCGGGTTGCTCGCCGGCACGAGGTTGCCGTACCCGGTCGTGGTCAGCGTGGTGAACGAGAAGAAGAGGTCCTGCGGGAACGTCCCCTCGCCCGAGCGACCGAAGAATGGGCCGGCCTGAACGAGTCCCAGGGCTCGATACGTGAACGCGAAGAACATCCCGACCATGAGGTAGGCCGCGATGGCGCCCAGCACCGTCTCGCGATCCACGGTTCGTCGCGACACGAGGTGGCGCACGATGCTGAACGGCGCGCCGAAGTACAGCACGCCGCTGATCACCGCCATGGCGCCTCCCGCCGCGATGTCCTCCTCGACGACGAGGTTCACGGCGGCGGCGATCGCACAGAGGATGAGGATCACACCGGTCACCGTGCGGAAGCGGCGGCGAGCCCGCGAGGCTCGGCAGGACGACCCAGACCGTGGCGATCTGGACGGACACGACGAGCGAGGTCGCCCATTCCGCGGTCAGCGTGACCGAGACGGCGTACGTGATGATGATGAGGAGGAGGACGAGGCCGTAGCTGTCCGGAGAGGAGAGGGCTCCGATCAGAGAACGTGGATGGCGAAGCCGGGGCCCTTGCCGCTGGTCATCCTCTGGCTCACGCGACATGGCAGCGCCTCAACGGTCCCTGGGCGACGGCGGAGCCGGTGCCACGGAGGATCCGGCTGCGAGGCGGGGTGTCCGCGGTCACGGCGAAGGGCTCCTCGATCGGTCCTTCGATTCGTACTGGCTCAGCAACTCGATCTCCCGGTCCTTGGTGGGGAAGAGGAAGCAGATCAACGCCGCGCCCAGCAGGATCGCGATGATCCCGGCGAGGTAGGCCCACTGATCGCCGTGGATGAACGCGGACTTCGCCGCCTGCGTGATCTCGCTCGCGTGCTTCGGGTACTGCTGAGCGATCGACTCCGCGCCCGAGAACGACTTCTGGAGCTGGCTCTCGGTGTTCGAGGTGATCTGCTGCTGGTTCGGCGACGCCGCGACGGCGGCGGCCACCGCGGACGCGTAGCCGGCCGTGAGCAGCGCTCCCATGATCGATTGCATGATCGACCCCCCGAGATCCCTCTGGAGGTCGGCGGTCCCGGATGCCATGCCAGCGCGATCGACCGGCACCGAGCCGGTGAGCGAATGCGAGGCGGGGGTTCCGGCGAGGCCGACGCCGATGCCGACGAGCGCGAACGCCAGGCCCACCACCCAGTACGAGGCGCCCGCCTTCCACAGCAGCAGCATCACGATGAAGCTCAGCAGACATGCGGCGTAGCCCGCGAGCAGGGTCACCCGGGATCCACGTGCCTGGATCAGGCTGGCCGATCGCGGCGCCACGAGGACCATGAAGACTGCCGCCGGCAGGATCGCGGCGCCGGACTCGAGCGGCGAGTAGCCGAGCACGTTCTGCAGGAACTGCTGGCCCACGAACAAGGCGCCCATGAGGGATCCGAAGACGATGATCCCGCCGCATGCCGCGACCCAGAAGATCCGCCGGCCGGCGACGTGAAGATCGTAGAGAGGATTGTTCGCTCGGCGCTGCCTGATGAGGAACGCGACGGTGGCTGCGATCGCGATCGCCGCCAACCCCAACGCCAGTGCCCCGGCGTCGGGGACGACGGCGAAGTTGATCGCCAGGATGAGCGCCGCAACGAGCACGACCGACAGGATGCCGCCCAGGTTGTCGACGGGGTCGGTGGCCTCGTTGATGTGGGCCGGCACGTAGACGATCGCCATCACTAGGGCCACGACGGCGAACGGCAGGGTGAACAGGAACGCCGACCCCCACCAGAAGTCCTCCAGGAGCCAGCCGGCGATCAACATGCTGAGCGCCGATGCGGCTCCGCCTACCGCCGACCAGAGCGCGATCGACTTGGTGCGGCCCGGGCCCGCCCACAGCGCCGTGATCAGGGCGAGGGTCGTCGGATACGCCATGCCCGCCGAGAGCCCGCCGAGGACCCGAGCGGCGACCAGGACGCCGATCGAGGGAGCGTAGGCGGCGAGCAGGGTCGCCGGTATCGAGGCGGCCATTCCGAGGACGAGCATCATCTTGCGTCCGTACCGATCGCCGATCGCCCCCAGGTACAGGACCGATGCGGCAAGGCCGAGCGAGAATCCGACGGCCACGAGATTCAGCTCTGTCTGGGACGCGTCGAACGCGGCTCCGATGTCGGGAAGCGCAACGTTCGCCACCGACAGGTTCAGGTTGGCGACCGCTGCCACCAGGATGAGCGTCCCGAGGACCAGCCCCGCGCGCTCCGGCGCGGGCGACGTCGTCGCCGCGCCGCTGGTCATCGCAGCGCTCGGAGCCTCTCGCATTCGCCATTCGTTCCCTCCCCCAAGGACGTCGGACAGATGACCTCGGCGCCGGGCAATCCACATCCCCTCATCGGGATGATTCGCAGCCGCCGGTCGCCAGGGGACTTGGCGGAGGGAGGTCTGGCGGGTTGAATACGCTGCCATGAGCGACCGGTGGTGGCGAGGCGCCGTCATCTACGAGGTGTATCCGAGGAGCGCGGCGGACGGGAATGAGGACGGCATCGGGGACCTGATCGGCCTGCGCCACCGCCTAGGGCACTTCACCGACCTCGGCATCGATGCGCTGTGGCTCACCCCGATCTATCCCTCCGGCGGGGTTGACGGTGGATACGACGTGTGCGACTTCGACGACGTCGATCCCGCCTACGGCGGATTGGAGGCTCTCGAGGCGTTCATCGGCGACGCGCACGCCGCGGGGCTGAAGATTCTGCTGGACTTCGTCCCGAATCACACCTCGGATCGACACCCCTGGTTCGTGGAGGCGCGCTCGTCCAGAGGCTCCCCGAAACGCGATTGGTATGTCTGGGCCGACCCGGCTCGCGACGGAGGGCCGCCCAATAACTGGCTCTCGGCCTTCGGCGGTCCGGCCTGGACCTTCGACCAGAACAGCGGCCAGTACTACTGCACCTCCTTCTATCCTCAGCAAGTCGACTTGAACTGGCGAAACCCCGAGCTCAGGGGCGCCGTGACGGAGGCGATGCGGCGCTGGGTCGACCGCGGCGTCGACGGATTCCGGATCGATGTCGTGATGATGCTCGCAAAGGACCCGGGGCTTCGCGACAATCCCTCGAATCCCCAAGGCGGCGAGGGACAGGACGGCCAGCTCCTGATCCACAGCCAGAATCACCCAGACGTCCACGCCTTCGTCCGGGAGATCCGGGAGGCCCTCGGGCCAGATATCTGTCTCCTCGGGGAGGTCTGGATCCGCGATCTCACCGAGATCTTCAAGTACTTGCAGCCGGGCGAACTGGATCTCGCCTTCAATTTCCTCTTCACGATCGCACCGTGGACCGCGGAGGCCAAGGCCGAGACGATCGAACTCGCGGAGCTCCTCGCATCGGACGGCCTGTGGCCTTGCTACCACCTCTCCAACCACGACGGCTGGCGCCACGCCACGGTGATCGGAGTCGACGCCGTCCCCGCCGCGACCATCCTCCTGCTGACGCTCCGCGGCACGCCCATCCTGTACTACGGAGAGGAGCTCGGCATGGAGAACGTCGAGGTCCCCGCGTCGAAGCGAGTCGACAAAGTAGGGCGCGACGTCGTGCGAACGCCGATGCAATGGGACGACTCGCCGAACGCCGGGTTCAGCTCGCCGGAGGTGGAGCCCTGGCTGCCGGTTGCGGCCGACTACGCCCAACGGAACCTAGCCGTCGAGGCCGCTGATCCCGACTCGGTCCTCTCGCTCTACCGGCGGATGCTGGCGCTCCGGCGCGGCTCCCCCGCCCTTCGGGAGGGCTCGTTCGCCCGCGTGCCGGTGCACGGCAATGCCCTCGCCTACCTCCGTGAGGCTCGAGGCGACCGGGCGTTCGCGGCCGTGAACTTCGGACACGAGCGCGTCGAGGTTGCGGTGCCGGCGGGGACCGTGGCGGTGGCTACGTCGCGTACGCGTGAAGGCGATCGCGTGGATGGATCCTGCACGCTCGAAGGGAACGAAGCGCTCGTCGTCACTCTCGACTGACGACTGCCGCCTTCCTACACGGAGATGGGCGCTCGCTCCTCGTGTGATCGGATGGCGGCGAACGTCAGCTCGAGCGCCCGCAAGCCGTCCTCTCCGGTCACGGGCGGGGAGACGCCCCGGTCGATGGAGTCCACGAACGCCGCCAGGTGCGCGTCGATCGTATGCCAGAAGTCCCGGCGCTTTGTATCGAACAGGCCGGGGCGCCACTCTGAGTAGGCAGCCTCCGCGTGCTCGTACAGGCGCACCGCGTCAACCACGTTCTCAACCACGACTCGGCCCTCGGTTCCACTGAACTCGAACAGCTGCGCCTGCGGATGGTCGTACGAGCTGTCCCAACTGCCCAGGATGCTGCCGACGGCGCCGGACCTGAAGCGGAGGCCGATCGCGGCGCTCGTGTACACACCCATGCCTCGCGGGTCGCCAAGCAGCGCCGACACCTCGTCGACCTCGCCCCCGAAGTGGCGAAGCATGTCGAAGCAGTGCCCTTGCGTTTCGATGAGCATGTCGTAGGGATCGGTGATCTCTTTGTAGAGATCGCCGGCCATCTTCATCGACAGGTACCCGGGGCGACCGATACGCCCGCCGTCTACGAACGCGCGCGCGCGCCGGTACGGCTCAGAGAAGCGGTGGTTGAAGTCGACGCCGAGGCGCACACGCCGCTCGCGCGCCAGGTCGACCATCGAGCGCGCCTCATCAATGCGGAAGGCCATCGGCTTCTCCACGAAGACGTGGACGCCGGCTCCGAGCGCCTCGCGCACCGGCTGGACGTGCTCGGTGTTCCCGGTGCACACGCAGGCCAGGTCCGGACGCCCGCGCTGCAGCATCTCGGCGACGGAGCTGTAGGCGGGAACCCCATGCTCAGACGCCAGCGCCTCCGTCTTCGGGGCGGTCCGCCCGCAGATCCCGATGAGCTCCACGCGATCGTTCGCCGCGAGGGCACGGGCGTGGATCGATCCCACCACGCCGGCCCCGACGACCGCCGCGCGAAGGCCCCCCGGCCTCTCGGAGAAGCTCACGCCGGCGACCTCGATGGTGCCTCGTGTGGAAGGACGACAACCTTGCCGGCCTCACCGCTCCAGAACGTGCGACATGCTTCGCCGAACCGCTCTAACGGAAAGTGGTGCGTCTGAATCGGCCCCGGATCGAGGAATCCTTCCGCTACCAGCCGGTGTACCTCCTCGAACTCCCCGATCGGGAAGTACTCCGATCCAACCAGCGATCGTTCCCGTGCGATGAGATCCCGATGGGTCGAGACCTCGAGCGGCTCATCGTTGTGGGCGATGATCACGATCCTGCCCCCCGGGCGCCGCCACGTCGATCGCTTGCCGTTGCGCGTCCGTGCGGCCCGCAGCGTCGATGACGACGTCGCACCCGTCCGGCTCCATTTCGAGAAGCCGTTGCACCACGTCATCCTTTCCCGCGTCGAGCGGACGCGCACCGAGTCGCCGACCAAGGTCCAGGCGATAGGGCACAACGTCCAGCCCGAATACGACCCCGGCGCCGAGGGCGCGCGCGACGGAGATCGCGCCGAGGCCGATCGGCCCGCAGCCCATGACGGCCACGACCGATGGTGACCCACCGGCGCGCCGGAAAGCGTGTGCCGTCGTGCCGAACAGATCGAGAACGCACGTAGCGACCCCAGGCGCGATCGACGTGTCGACGCCAAGAAAGCATGCGGCGCGCACGGCGACGTACTCCGCGAAGCCGCCCGGCGCCGTGAGTCCGTACATGCCCTTCCGTTGAGTGCACATGTTTGTCCAGCCGTGCCGACATGCATAGCAGGAGCGGCAGAACTCAACCAGGTAGACGGCCCCGAAGGCGCCGATCGGCGGCGTTTCGACGCCTTCGCCGAGCTCCACGACGGTACCGGCGATCTCATGGCCCGGGATGACGTCACCACCGTTTCGGTATGCGTGCACATCGGTGCCGCACAGCGCGCAGGCGTCGACGCGAAGGAGGACGTCCCCCGGTCCCGGACGTGGAACGGGCACATCCTCGAGCGCGATCTCTCCGGCCCCCAGGAAGCGAGCCGCCCGCATCCGCTCTCGCGTCATCGAACTCGAGGGCCTTCAGGCGGCGTCGTCGGCGTAGATACCCTCGCCGCTTTCGGGGTCGAAAAAATGCATCTCCGCGGCGTCGACGAAGACGTCGAGGCGATCTCCCTCCCGCACCCCGCTGTGCGCGTTGAACCGCGCCGTGAACGGCGTCTGCCGCTCGCTCGCCCGTTCCTCCAGTTCGGCCAGCGCCTCGTCGCCCGCATCGACCGCCAGGTCCCGTGTGTCGTCGGTGAGGACCGGAGGAGCGTCGATCGTGAAGTGCGCGTACACCTCCGGCCCCATGTCCTCGCGGAGCTCGAGAACCGCAGAGATCCGCTGCTCTTGCGGCCCATCGAGGACGAGCGCGGCGTCCTCCATGTCCTCCGGGCGAAGGCCGAGGACCACGTTCCGATCCCGGTAGGCGCGGAGGGCCGGCCGCCCCGCGAGGGTTGCAGCGGGGATCGGCAGACGGTTCGATCCGAACTCCACGAACACCTCGCCGTCGTCTCCGGCGAGCTTCGCCTCGACCATGTTCATGGCCGGCGAGCCGATGAATCCGGCGACGAAGAGGTTCCGGGGGCGGGCGTACAGCGTCTGAGGCGCATCCACTTGCTGGAGCACGCCTCGATTCATCACGGCGACCTGATCCCCCATGGTCATGGCCTCGATCTGGTCGTGCGTCACGTAGATCGTCGTGACGCCGACGTCGCGTTGAATCCGGAGGATCTCGGTTCGCATCTGGACGCGGAGTTTCGCGTCGAGGTTCGACAGCGGCTCGTCCATCAGGAAGGCGAGCGGCTCCCGCACGATCGCCCGACCCATCGCGACCCGCTGGCGCTGTCCGCCCGACAGCTGCCCTGGGCGCCTCTCCAGCAGCTCGGCCGAGCCCTAGGATGCGCGCAGTCTCGCGAACTCGGCGGTCGATCTCGCGCTTGTCCAGCTTTCGCAGCTTGAGGCCGAAGGCCATGTTCAGGTACACGGACATGTGGGGATACAAGGCGTAGTTTTGGAAGACCATCGCGACGTCCCTGTCCTTGGGGGCCACGTCGTTGACGATTCGTTCCCCAATCCGGATCGTGCCCGACGTGATCTCCTCGAGCCCCGCCACCATCCGCAGCGCCGTTGTCTTCCCGCAGCCCGACGGCCCGACGAGCACGAAGAGGTCTCCGCCGGGGACTTTGAGATCGAGCGAGGAGACGGCCTCGGTGCCGTCGTCGTAGACCTTCGTCAAGTCGTCGAGGACGATCTCCGCCACTCCAGGATCTCCCGTTTTCTCCACCCGAGCCATCGACGCTCGAGGCGTCGAACGGTCGGAGGATGTCGGGGCGAACGATACCTCACCTCGAACCTCAGCGGTTTGTGATGCCTTGACCGGTCGGCTCCCGTAGTCTCACACTGGGCTGGAATCCATCTGCGCGTCGCTTTCTCGTTCGGGGCTCACGTTGTCCAAGCGATCCGTCGTCATCGTCGTGATTGTCGCCGTCCTGGCGGCAAGCGCCGTCACCGTTTCCGTGTTCGCTGCATCGCGCGCGCCGACATACGTGAATCCCGTTCTTCACAACGACGCGCCGGATCCGACGGTGATCCGCGCGGACGACGGATTCTTCTACGCGTACACGACGCAGAGCTACCATGGGGCGAGGTTCCTCAATCTGCCCATCCTCCGATCATCGGACTTGATCACGTGGCGCTTGGTCGGAGACGCCTTCCCCGAGCGACCCGACTGGGTCGTTCCGGGCACCGACCACGGCGATATGTGGGCCCCGCACATCGCCATGTGGGAGGGGACCTATTACCTCTTCTACTCGGCGCGGTCGCTCGATCTGGGCAACATGGCGATCGGCGTGGCGACATCGGAGAGCCCGACGGGACCCTTCAAGGACCGGGGAGCTCCACTGATCACCGGCGAACGAGGATTCGAGGCGATCGATCCCTTCGCCTGGGAGATTCCCGACGGGACGAAGTACGTCTACTGGGGATCGGACCGGGCCCCGATCCGCGCGCAGGAGTTGTCGTCGGACGGCATGGAGCTCGTCGGCGAGCCGGTCGAGCTGTTGTCCCCTCTTCGCTCCGAGGAGTACGACAACCTCGTCGAGGGAGCGTGGATGATGCGCCACGGTCCGTACTACTACTTGATGTACTCGGGCGGCGCCTGCTGCGGGACGGACGCTCACTACGCCGTCCTCGTCGCCCGCGGCAGCTCCCCCCTCGGCCCGTTCGAGCGATACGAGGGCAACCCGATCCTCGAGGCGAACGAGGCTTTCAACGCTCCCGGCCATCACGCTACGATTCAGGACGACGCGGGTCAGGATTGGATCCTGTACCACGCGATGGATCGCGACGATGTCACCAACGTCCGCTTTCTTCTCCTGGATCGCATCGAGTGGGTCGACGGCTGGCCCGTCGTGAACGACGGCAACGGTCCGTCGTCCGAATCGCAGGAGGCCCCGGTCGTGGAGGGGTCGTAGTTCGTTGCGTCCCGCCCAAGCCGGCGCCCTTGGGTGGCGTTCCTTGACCTCCACCGGAGTGTGAACGGCGCGAATGCAACGAGAGGAGGAGAGCTGTGGACTACCGGATGCTCGGCGCGACCGGCCTCGAGGTCTCTGCGATCGGAATGGGATGCTGGGCCATCGGCGGCGACGCATGGGGCCCAGTCGACGATTCGGACTCCATCGCAACGATTCGGCGAGCACTCGAGCTGGGCGTCACATTGTTCGACACCGCCGACGTGTACGGAAGGGGCCGCAGCGAGAACGTCCTTCGGGAAGCCCTCGGTGACAGACGCGATGACGTCGTGCTCGCAACCAAGGTGGGGCTCTGGCATTCGGGAGGCGATCGCCCGAACGCCTACACGGATCCGGCCATGGTCGTCGAGAGCTGCGAGGCCAGCCTTCGCCGGCTCGGCACCGATCACATCGACGTGTACCAATGCCATCTCTGGTGGGACGAGAACACCGAGGTATTTCTTGAGGCGTTCGATCGACTGAAGGCCCAAGGCAAGATCCGCGCCTACGGCGTCAGCACGAACGAGATCGATCATCTCCGGAACTTCGACCGCCACCGCACATGCGACACCCTCCAGGTCGACTACTCCATCTTGAATCGTGAGCCCGAGGAAAGCGTCCTTCCGTACTGTCTCGACCGCTCCATCGGGGTGATCGTGAAGGGACCACTCAAGATGGGCGTGCTCACCGGAAAGTTCGATAGCGCGACCATGTTCGCCGAAGGCGACATCCGTCGAGGATGGCCCGATGACCCGTGGTTCCGCGAGGCGCTCGAGCGAGTCGAGGGGCTGCGTCCGCTCGAGCGAGAGGGGCCCTTGGGCCAGGCGGCGCTCGCATTCGTGTTGCACCATCCGGCGGTCACGGCGGCCATCCCCGGAGCCAAGCGTCCCGAGCAGATGGAATCGAACGCCCTTGCGGCCGACCGCTCCCTCGACGAGTCCGCCCTCCGGCTGATCGACGAGGTCGCGCCGCGACCGGAACGTCCCGCGTGACCTCCCATCGGCCCACTCGAGCGCGTCTGTCGCTCGACGGGGCGTGGTCCTTCTGGCCCGACATCGAGGGCGCTCTGCCTATCGAGGGCCTCGAGGGACCCTGGATCCGAGCCGACGAGCGCTCGGCCCGGCTCGGATCTCCGCGCCGGATCCGTGTCCCGGGGGTGTGGCAAGCGCAATTCGAGGACCTCAGGGAGTGGAGCGGGGCGGCCTGGTACGAGCGAGACATCGACATTCCCCGGAGCTGGGACGGACGCCGAGCTCGGATGATGTTCGGCGCCGTCGATTACTTCGCAACGGTGTGGGTGAACGGGCGACTGGCGGGAACCCACGATGGCGGCTACCTTCCCTTCGCCCTCGACGTGGGGCCGCAGCTCCTGGCCGGCGAGCGAAACACCGTGACGGTTCGCGTGCTGGATCCACCCGAGGGCGGATGGACCGGACCGTTCCAATTCGCC
This sequence comes from uncultured Actinomycetes bacterium, assembly GCA_963728285.1. GTDB lineage: Bacteria > Actinomycetota > UBA4738 > UBA4738 > HRBIN12 > CAVSJR01. The sequence continues at coordinate 568,079 of CAVSJR010000001.1, forward strand.
GAGATCCCGCACGGGAAGCAGAGCTGGTACGGACCGCTCGGGGGGATCTGGCAGAGCGCGGCGATCGAGGCGACGGCGAATGTGTATCGTCGATCGCGCCTTGATCCGGTGCGATCTCTCCGGTTCCATCCGAGCGACGATCCGGCTGGGTTCGCCGGCGTCGGCGCGAAGCCGACTGGCCTTTCGCATCCGCTCGCCCGATGGCATCCCCGTCGCCACCGGCGAGCTGGATCTCGATCCCGGAACGCTCGAGCCAACGTTCGAGACGAACGTCCGGCGCCCGTCGCCGTGGGATCCGGCCGAGCCCAACCTGTACGCCGTCGACATCGCCGTCTACGAGGCGGACCGGATCATCGACGCATCCAGCGAATGGTTCGGCTTCCGCGACGTGGCGATCGCGCAGGGACGCGTCCTGCTGAACGGGCGGCCGGTCTACCTTCGCGGCGCGCTCGATCAGGACTATCACCTCGACACGATCGCCGTCCCGCCGTCCGACGAGACGTTTCGCGACGAGATGGTGAAGGCGAAGGAGTTGGGGCTCAACCTGCTCCGATGCCATGTCAAGGTGCCGGACCCTCGATATCTGGCGGAGGCCGACCGGCTGGGGTTACTCGTGTGGTGCGAGTTGCCGAACTGGCAGCGGCCGACGGAGCCGGCCAGGCGCCGGGCACGCGAGACCCTCGCCGGCATGATCGAGCGCGACGCGAACCATCCCTCGGTCGTCGCGTGGACGATCGCGAACGAGAGCTGGGGCCTCGATCTCGCCGACGCGGCTCAGCGCCGCTGGCTCGCCGAGACCTTCGCGAGGGTGAGGCAGCTGGACCCGACGCGCCTCATCGTCGACAACTCGGCCTGCCCGGGAAATTTCCACGTCCGCTCGGATCTCAACGATTTCCACGTGTATCGCGCGGTGCCCGACCAGGCCGGCGAGTGGACGGCGGTCACCGAGGGGTGGGTGAGCGATCCGGCATCCACCTACAGCCCTCACGGAGATGCCGTCCGCACCGGCGACGAGCCGATGATCCTCTCGGAGTTCGGAGCCTGGGGGCTTCCCGACCCGGCGGGTCTGACCGACGAGCAGGGTGGGGAGCCGTGGTGGCTCGACTCGGGCCACCGCTTCTCCGACGGCATCGTCGTGCCGCGAGGAGTGCACGAGCGATTCCGGGACTGGGGCCTCGCATCGGTTTTCGGCTCGTGGGAGCGCTTCATCCAAGAGAGCCAGGAGCACCAGTTCGAGGCCCTGAAGCTCGAGATCGAGGACCTCCGGCGACGGGACGCGATCGCCGGATACGTGATCACGGAGCTCACCGACGTCCACTGGGAGTGCAACGGCTTGCTGGACATGGCGCGGAGGCCGAAAGCGTACGCCGATCGCCTCCGAAGGCTCAATGGTGCCGACGTGGTGATCGGGACGCCTGATCGCCTTCGGGCCCGTGCGGGCGAACGGGTCACCATCGAGGTCGTCGTCGCACATTGGTCCGACAGGAACCTCAGCGGCGGCAAGGTCGCGTGGAAGGTTCCCGAGCTCGAGCTCGCCGGCGAGATTGGATCCGGGGAGGTTCGCAACGCCGCCGCGACGGTCGTCGGGCAGATCGACCTCGACGTGCCGCAGCTCGATCGACCGATGCGCGCACGGACGATGCTTCGCGTCCTCGACGCATCCGGGCGCGAGGTCAACCGCAACCACGTCGAGCTGGTCCTCTTCCCGGCGGAGCCGTCGGTCGGCGGCTCCGCCGGAGAGCGCGAGGTCGTCGTCGCCGAACGATGGAGCGATGAGCTCGCGGCATGGATGGAACGTGGTGGTCGTGCAGTCATCGTGGCCGCAGCCGACGATGCGCTTCCCTCCACTTCGTCCATCGAGCTCCGGCGCCGCGAGGGCTCGGTCTGGAAGGGCGACTGGGCACAGGGGATGGGCTGGCTGCGCCCCCTCCTCACCGAGGGGATCCCCGTCGGCCCTCGCATGGACCTCGCGTTCGCCGACCTCGCGCCTCAACACGTTGTAACGGGCTATCGTCCGAGCGAGCGGGACGATGTCTTGGCGGGCATGTATGTCGGCTGGATCCATGCCACGGTCGCGACCATCGCGGGCTTCCGTCACGGTCGAGGTGCGGGGATCATCTGCACGTTCCCGCTCGATGGCGCCTCCCAGCGCTGACCCGCTCGCCGCCTCGCTGCTCGACCGACTGGTCGTGCTCGCCGGCGATCCTGCGTTCGCTCCAACGAAGGCCTGGGGATGATCGGCCGTGCTCGTGGCGCCTCGACACGTTCACGCCGAGATCAGGACGGCAATCTTCCGGCTCGGACGGTTCGCTAGGTGGCGACCCTGCCGGGCGCCGTGGCAAGATGAGCCGCCATCGTCGTGAAAACGGTGAGTGAGGAGAGGGCGCGATGAAGCGATTGCGGGTGGCCCTTGGTTTGGTCTTCATCTGCGCCCTGGCGCTCGCGGCGTGCACTCCCGTATCCGATGAAACCGACGTGAACTCCAAGACCGTCGTCGTCTTCCTCCCGAGCGACAACCCGGGGGACATCGACCTACGACGCCAGCAGGCCGAGGCCTTCATGCAGCAGAACCCCGACATCCCGGTGAAGGTCACCGTGGTCCCGGTTGATGCCTACGACCAGAAGATCACGACGAGCGTCGGGGGCGGGGCGAGCCTCGACATCTTCAACACCGGCGAGGTCATCCTCCCCTCCTTGGTCAGCCGCAACTCGGTCCTCGACCTCAACCGCTTCGTGGAGCAGGAGGACTACTCCACCGCTGGTTTCTATCCGGAGGTGATCGACGGGCTCACGGTGCAGGGCAAGCTCGTCGGCCTTGCCGACAACTGGGACACCCAGGTCATGTATTACAACCGCGAACTCTTCGACGACGCCGGACTCGAGTATCCGGACGAGACGTGGGATTGGAATGACTTCGTCGATGCCGCGCGGGAACTGACCTCCGGCTCGGGCGGAACCGACAAGGTCTTCGGCGCGATCCATGAGGCGTGGTTCGCTCCTCTGTGGGACCGGATCTGGTCGGAGGGCGGCGAGATCTTCAACGAGGACGGGACCAAGTGCCTCCTGGATCAGCCGGACGGCGTGAGGGCGCTGCAGGAGCTCGCCGATCTGTACGAGGAGGACCTCTCGCCGAGCCAGCCGGAGCTCGACCAGGGTCAGGACCCCCTTCAGCTGTTCCTCGCCGGGCGGGCGGCGATGTGGATCGGGTCGGGCCGATGGGCCGCCTACGATCTGAGGGACGCGGGGAACGTCGACTGGGCCATCGCGCCCAAGCCGGCCGGCAGCGACGGACACCCCCGGGCAAACTTCTTCCACCTCTCCCTGTACGCGATCGCGAGCAGCAGCGACAGCCCGGATAACGCCTGGGAGTTTCTGAAGTTCATGGTCAGCCCCGAGGGCATCGAGCTTGGGCTGCAGAACATGCAGGGAATCCCCTCGCGAGAGAAGGTCGCGCGCTCTCCGGAGATCACCGACGATCCGTTCGTGAAGCAGCACGATGCCTACGAGCCGTTCGTCGAATCCCTGGACACGGTGCATGCGGCGCCCTACCTCGTTCGTTTCGACGAGGCGGAGAACGCGATCTCGGCGGGACTTGACCCCCTCTGGCGTGGAGAGCAGACCGCGGAGGAGGCAACGGCCCGAATCTGCGATGAGGTCGACCAGATCCTGGCCCAGGAGGCTTGACCGGACCCCGGCACAACGACTCGAGGGAAGGATGCCGAGAGGCGGAAGGTGAGGTTTCGTTGTCCACAACGTCCGACACCGACATCAGCGTCCAGCCGGGAGGGCTTCCGGGTGAGCGAGAGATCGTCGCCCGTCCTGGTCGCCGCCGCTTCCTCAAGCGCGACACGCTCGCGGCTTTCTTGTTCTTGCTCCCCAGCCTCGCTCACTTCGTCGTGTTCCTCGGCGGCCTCGTCGTGGCCTCGTTCGTGATCAGCCTGCTCCGATGGGACTTCTTCAACCCACCCGAGTTCGTCGGGCTGAGGAACTACGGCAAGCTCTTCGACGATCCGGTCTTCCGGACCGTCCTGGTGAACACGGTGTATTACTCGATCCTCGTGATCCCGACCGGGATGGCGCTGTCCCTGCTCCTGGCCCTCGCCGTGAATACGAAGCTTCGCGGACTTCGCTTCTTTCGCACCGCATACTTCATCCCCGTCATCGCCTCGGCGGCGGCGGTATCCATTCTGTGGGGGTGGATGTACTCCTACGACTTCGGAGTGCTCAATTGGTTCCTCGGACTGTTCGGTGTCGAGCCCGTCAATTGGCTGGGCGATCCGACCACGGCGATGCCGGCGGTTGCCGCGGTACAGGTCTGGCGAGGGCTCGGCGAGGGCATGATCATCTTTCTCGCGGGGCTTCAGGCGATCCCGCAGCACCTCTACGAGGCGTCGGCGCTGGACGGAGCCGGTCGATGGAAGCAGTTTCGGTACGTGACGTGGCCGCTGCTCTCACCCACCACGTTCTTCGTGGCCGTGTTGGAGGTCATCGGCTCATTCCAGGTGTTCGACATGATCTGGCTGATGACCAAAGGGGGACCGGGACGGAGCACGACCGTCTACAACTATCACCTCTTCGTGAAGACGTTCCGGAGCTTCGAGGCCGGCTACGGCGCGGCGATGTCCTGGGTGCTGTTCGCGATCATCGGCGTGCTGACGATCATCCAGTTCAAGGTGCTGAACAAGCGGGTGCAGTATGAGCTCGGTTGACGTCGATGCGCGGCTCTCGGCCGGTGCCCCGCGGAGGATCCGCAAACGGCGCAAGCCCCTCTCCCTCGGCCGAGTCCTCGGCTATGCGGCACTGATCGTCGTCGCGCTCATCTCGCTCATCCCGTTCCTCTGGATGCTTTCGACATCGCTGAAGTCGCTCGCCGACACCTACGTCCTTCCGCCGAGATGGATCCCGAGCGCGTTCCACTTCGAGAACTACACCACGCTCTGGCACGACCTTCCGATGAACTTCTGGCTCTTCAATTCGGTCAAGGTCGCCGTACTCGTGACGCTCGGCACGCTCGTGACGTGCTCGATGGCGGCCTACGCATTCGCTCGCATCAACTTCCCCGGGCGAAACCTGCTCTTCTACGCGTTCATCGGCACCATGATGATCCCGGGCATGATGTATCAGGTACCGAAGTTCGCGCTCGTCCGCGAGCTCGGCTGGTACAACCATCCGTCCCACGCCGCGCTCATCGTTCCGGCGCTCTCGAGTGCGTTCGGTGTCTTCCTGCTCCGCCAGTTCTTCCTCACCATCCCGAAGGAGCTGGAGGAAGCGGCGAGGATCGACGGCGCCGGGCATTGGACGATCTTCTTCCGGATCATCCTGCCCCTGTCCGGGCCGGCCCTCGCCACGCTCGGGGTGTTCACGTTCATCGGGATCTGGAACGACTTCTTGAATCCACTGCTGTTCTACGACGACATCAACCTCTACACGTTGCAGACGGGGCTGGGTTTCCTGAACGACGCGCACTCAAGCACGGTCAACGTGAACCGGAAGATGGCCGGCGACGTCATCGCCTTGATCCCGATGATCGCCGTCTTCATCGCCGCGCAGAAGTATTACGTGCGGGGCATCGCGCTCACGGGAACCAAGGCCTAGCGCCGGGCTTCGACGGGTCTGGGAGACGCGGAGACATGGGACGGGTCGTGAGGTTCGACGCGCCGGGGTCGGTCGTGCTGGCCGAAGAGGAGGAGCCGGCCGTGGGGCCGGACGAGGTGCGGGTTCACACGCTGTACTCGGGAATCTCAGCCGGCACCGAGCTCACCGCGTATCGCGGCTCGAATCCGTATCTGAGGAAGCGCTGGGATCCCGAACACCGATTGTTCGTTCCCGGCGAGATCTCATTCGACTACCCGATCGACGGGTGGGGATACGAGGAAGTCGGCCGGGTGGCCGAGGTGGGCAAACGGGCATCCTCTCCCAGAGTCGGCGACCTCGTCTGGGGAACCTGGGGACATCGGAGCTCCGCCGTGCTCGCCGCCGGCTACGCTGCTGAAAGGATGCTGGCCGAGACCGCCGATCCCTCTGACGGCGTCTTCGCACACATCGGGGCTATCGCCCTCAATGCGGTCCTCGACGCCGGCATCCACGTCGGCGAGACCGTCGCGGTGTTCGGCCAGGGCGTCCCCGGCCTCATCGCGGGCCAGCTCGCGCGGCTGAACGGCGCCACGGTGATCGCGGTGGACGCAATCCCGATGCGTCGCGACCTCGCCGAGCAACTGGGTGCATCGTCCGTGCTCGCGGCCGAAGGGGGATCCGTGGCAGAACGAATCAAGGAGCTGACCGACGGCCGCGGAGCCGACGTCTCGATCGAGATCACCGGATCGTACCGAGCGCTCCACGAAGCGGTGCGCTCAACTGCGTACAACTCCACGGTGGTGGCGTCGGGCTTCTTTCAGGGCGAGGGCGCAGGCCTCGCGCTCGGAGAGGAGTTCCACCACAACCGTATCCGAATCGTGTGCTCCCAGATCTCCGGCGTGAACCCCGGGCTGGATCACCGCTGGAACGAACTCCGACTCCAGCGCACGGTGATGTCGCTCGCGGCAGAGGGGAAGCTCGCCCTGGCGCCACTCATCTCACACATCGTGCCGGTCGATGAGGCCGCCGACGCCTTTGCCTTACTCGACCGCGAACCCGAGACGGCGGTTCAGGTCATCCTCTCCTTCGAAGGAGGCGAACGGTGATCAAGCTCGCATGTCAGGAGCAGCTCGTTCCGGGCGAATCGTTGGTGGACAAATGGCGGCTGCTCTCCGAGTCGGGATTCGACGGTATCGAGCTGCTCGGTCGCGGGGAGTTCAGCCTCCGCGAGCGGCTGCCCGAGCTGCGGGCCGCGCGGGATGCCGGCGTCGTTGTGTCGAGCGTCTGCGTCGCGATGGACCACTTCATCGGCGACTTCGACGCTGACCGGCGACGCGATGCGATCGAGAACATGAAGGTCCTGCTTTCGGTGATCGCGGAGGTGGATGGCGTGGGAGCCGTGACACCGGCAGCCTATGCCCAATGGTCGAACGTCATGCCGCCGTGGGAACCACCGCCCCGAACGACCGAGGGCGACCGTGAAGTGCTCATGGCGGGACTCGCCGAGCTCGGCGAGCACGCCGCCGCGGAGGGCGTAACGCTGTTCTTCGAGCCCCTCAATCGCTACGAGGACCATATGGTCAACACGCTCGAGGAGGCGGCCGAGCTCTGCCGTTCGGTCGATATGCCATCCGTCGCGGTCATGGCCGACACCTTTCACATGGGCATTGAGGAGGACGACCCGTCGGCCGCGATCCGCGACGTTGGCGATGCTATCGGCCACGTGCAACTGGGAGACAGCGGTCGGCTCCAGCCGGGGATTGGGCACCTCGACTGGCCGTCGCTGATGGGCGCGTTGCATGACGTGCGCTACCAGGGCTGGATGGCCATGGAATGCGGCATCCGTGGCGACCCAGGTGAGGCACTGTCGAACGTCGCGCAGCTTCTCCGGCCCTTGATGTAGCACGGCTCCTCCCGCCGGTCCCGTCCCTTCCAGACCTTCTCGCTGACAGAATGTCAAGATGATTGCGGCGCAGTCGGGAACGCAACGGATCGTCGAGACGCTCGGCTGGGGGTCCGACGCACGCTGGTTCCGCGCTCCCGGCCGAGTCAATCTGATGGGAGACCACACCGACTACAACGACGGGTTCGTGCTTCCCGTGGTGATCGATCTCGATTGTGTCGTCGCCGCGAGGCCTCGAGGCGATGGGATCATCCGCGTCCAGTCGCTCGACGCGTCGGAGGAAGCCCGTTCCGTGGAGTTTCCGGCGGACGGTGGCTCATCACCCGCCGACGTGAAGCCCTCGTGGGGCAGATACATCGCGGGCGTCGCCCGGGCGTTGGCGGAGCTCGGACGACCGCCGACCGGCATCGACGCAGTGGTCGCCTCCGCCGTGCCATTGGGATCGGGGCTCGCCTCGAGCGCGGCGCTCGAGGTGGCGAGTGCGCTCGCGCTCTCCGCCGCCGGTGGACTGCGCGCCGACCACCGAGCCCTGGCGCTGGCATGTCGCCGGGCCGAGGAACTCGCGACCGGCGTGCCCTGCGGGATCATGGATCAGCTCGCCTGCCTCGAGGGCCGGCAGGACCACGCCCTGCTCATCGATTGCCGTTCGCTCGCCGTGTCGCACGTGCGATTCCCACGATCGCTGGCGATCGTGGCGATTCACAGCGGGATGCCGAGGAAGCTCGAGGACAGCGCCTACGCGGGGCGTCGCGCGGCCTGCGAAGCGATCGCCGCCGACCTTGGGCTCCCGGCGCTGCGGGACGCGAACATCGATCAGGTGCGTGACCTGCCGCTCGCGCGACACGTGGTGTCGGAGAACGCGCGAGTCCTCGCAACCGCGAAGGCGCTCGAGAAGGAGGACGCGACCACCCTCGGTCGGCTCTTCAGCGACAGCCAGGGAAGCCTCCGCAACGATTACCGTGTGTCGACCCCCGAGCTCGATGCGCTCGTGGACGCCCTGATCACGTCCGGAGCGGCCGGTGCCAGGATCACCGGTGCGGGCTTCGGCGGCTGCGTCATCGGCTTGGCGGCGCGGAGCCTCGCGAATGCGGTCGCGAACAAAGCCGCCCGAACGTATCGGGCGCAGACCGGCCTCGAGCCGACGGCCTGGGTCTTCGCGCCCTCCGCGGCAGCTGGTCCATTGGATCCATCGGGCTAGGAGCATGCGAGGCGCGCGTCAACGGCTACGGCGGGGGATGGGTTGCGCCCTCTTTGGAGTCACGCGATACGGGTCAGCTGTTCCAGCCGGCGGAGGCGTACGCCTCCTCCACGATGCGCATCACGACCCGGCCATCCTCTCCATTGGGCCTCGGCTCGCGACCCTCGAGGATGGCATCGATGAACGCTCGGACCTGCGCCGAGTACATCGGCTGCGCCGTGTGGTCGTAGCCCTCCGGCGTCGACGTGGGGAAGATACGCGTGTAGCCGAGCGTGCCGTAGACCTCGGTGTCGGCCTCGAGGCCCGGCAACTGTCGATGCCACCATCCGGCCTCGACGATCGAGTTCGTGCCGTTCGACCACGTGATCAGCACGATGTCGTCATCGTCGACGGCGTACTCGCCGTAGCGTCGCCCGACGGTCGCGCAGACGCGCTCGGGCACGGGATCGTCGAGGAGGAATCTCGCCGTGTCGATGGCGTGCACGCCCATATCGACGAGAGCCCCTCCACCCGCAAGGTCGGGATCCGTGAACCATCCGCTTGGACCCCACTCTGCATGCACGCCGTAGCCTCGCGTCTTCACGATCTCGCCGAGCTCACCGCTCGCGATCCGGTCCCGGACCGCGATCACGGCCTCATGAAACCGCCAACAGTGCGCGACCATGAGGTACGCCCCACTGTCCCTCGCCGCCGACACCATGTCGTCCGCCTCGGCGACGTTCATGGCCATGGGCTTCTCGACCAGCACGTGCTTGCCGGCGCGAAGACACGCGATCGCCTGCGGGGCGTGCAGGGCATTCGGCGTGCCCACGATGACGGCGTCGATATCGGGGTCCTCGGCGAGCGCCCGCCACTCGGTCGTCACCCGCGGGATCCCGAAACGCTGCGCGAGGGCGCGAGCCGACTCCTCGCGCCAATTGGCGACGGCGACGAGCTCGCCTCGAGGATGCTGGGCCACGCCCGCGGCGTGAAGGTTCATGACCCAGCCCGATCCCATCAGCGCGATCCTCATCGCGTCACCCCTCGCTCTCCGAAGGGGCTCAGCGTACAGAGGTCATCCCCACCGTTTCAGGCACGGCTCACGCCTGCCGATACCAAAGGACCTGATGAATCCCGACGATTTCCCCCAGCGGTCCGGCGACGGGCATTCCCCCGGCCACGAGGGGCGCACCCTCGGGAGCGGGGTCAGCGCGCCGGCGGACGACCTCGCCCCCCGGCTGCCGTCATCGCGGGACAGCCAGCGCCGCGCCGCCCAGGTCCAACGCCGCGTTCGGGGCGCCCTGCAGGAGGCGCGTCTCTTCCTCTACGCCGAGCGGACGCTGCACGATCCGGCGATTCGCGACGGCATGCGATCGATCGCCGAACACCTGGAGGCCGGGAGATCCTTCGAGAACGCCCGGCCCGTGAAGGACTACGTCGAGGGAGCCGCGAGTGACGCCAGGCCCGGTCCCGCATGTGAGTGGGAGCCGAGCGATGCCCTGGAGGCATGGCTCAGCGATCAGTCCATCGAGGTGGTCTCGACGGTGCTGGACTTCCTCTTCGAGCTCTGCGAGCGCCCCGACGTGCATACGGGGATCCAGCTTGAGGGAGAGCCCACGCCGCGCCAGTTCGCGCTCGTGCCCGACACCGACGCCTTCATCATCACGTTCACCGTCACGGCCGGCGACCCGTGCATCGTCCACGGCCTCAAGATGGAACGGGATACGCGCTTCTGGACTCCGTGAGGAGTCGGCGGAGGCTATCCGCTTAGGCGAGGTTGCTCTGCAGCTGCTTCACCACGTGCTCGGAGGCGTCGCCGCGACCATTCTGCATCTTCGGCTTCTCCGGGACGGCGTTCCGCGCGGACGGCTTCAGTTGCATCGCGTACATCGTCGCCTTGCCAACCGCGATCAGATGCTCAAGCTGCTCACAATGCTCCCGCATGCGGACAAGCTCGGCCTCTGCATCGACGAGCCCTGCCTCGATCTCCCGCTGGCTCGTCTCGAGCCCCTTCTTCAACAGCTCGCTCACCTGATGCCTCCTCCTGTGCGTGGTGCCGGACCGAGTCGTTCCCGGATCTGCGATGGTGAAGCATGAGGTCCCCGATCGCATCCGGCGAAGGGATCTTGCTGTCGAGGCAACGGGCTAGGCCGAAGGGCCCCTCGCCGGATGCGGCGTCCGACGCCCCGCGGAGATCGCCCTCGCAGCCAGGATCCATCCGTTCGTGCGTCCTGGGAAGCGCTGCTTAGGTCGGGTGCCGCGGATGCCGAACTAGGGAGAGGCCGTTCTTTACCTCGTCCCCGGCCGGGAGCCACCATGGCGTCCACCACGACAGCCGGCCTTCGCCGGCGCACCACCACCTCCGCCCTGCTTGCCGTGGGATGCCTCGGCCTTGCCATCGTGGCGTGGCTCCAGGCGCCGGCGGCCGTGGAACGCGGGCGAAGCGACGCGAGCGCGTCCGCGGTCCGGGCGACGACGCAGGTACTCATCCCGGCCTTGGAACAACACGGCTTCACGGGCCAGCCCATCGCCGGAGCCGACGCCAAGGTGATCGCCTCGGATCTCCGCGACCGGGTCCTCGCCGACGGCGACGTCGCGCGCGTGCGCCTCTGGTCGGCGGACGGCACCCTGGTCTTCTCCTCGGACGAGGCGGACCAGCCCGCCGGGTCCGCGTCCGCGCCGGCGGCGGTTCGGACGACGGCGAAGACCGAGAGGCCCACATCCGTGGTCGGGGACGACCGGCTCCCCTCGTCCGGCCAGGCCCAGGTCGACGTCCTTCGCACCTTCGTGCCGGCGAGCCTCGATGCCGGCACGGCGCCCCTCGCCGTGGCCGAGTTCGATCAGCCCCTTGCGAGCACAACGGGAGGGGCGACGGTGTTCCGCGTCGTCGCGCTCGTCCTCGGCGCGTTGGGATGCCTCTTTGCGTGGCTCACGGTCGTCCGTCGACGGAGCGAGCGCGAGGAACCCGAACACCACGACTCCCCCGTGGCCGAGATCCCGGCGGGCGAGGCGTCGGTCTCGGGAGGGGCAAGCGAGGATGCCGCGAAGCTCCAGGTGAGGCTCGAACAGGAGGCGTCGGCACGGCGAGCGCTCGAGTCTCAGCTCGAGCAGCTCCGGATGCAGATCCGCGGGGGAAGCGCGGAGCAGGCGCTGCTCGAGGATCTGACCGAACGGACGCACGCGAGCGAGTCGCGAGCCAGCCAGCTCGAGCACACGGCGGCCCAGGTCGCGGGCCTCGAGGACGCCGTGAAGTCCGAGCGGGCGCGCTCGAAGCAGCTTGAGGCGACCATGGCCGAGCTTCAGCAGCGGCTGGCACGCAGCGAGGAGGGCATCGCGAGTGCCGATACTCAGCTGCGCTCCGCATCGGCCGAGGCAGAGGCCGCGCGGGCTGAGATCCAGCGACTGACGACGCTCGCGACCGAGTCCGAGCGCGCGCAACGCGAGGCGGGGGGACGAGCCGAGGAGCTCGGGGCCCGGCTCGAGGCATCGGAGGCCCGACTCGCCGCACTGCAGGCCGTCGAGGCCCAGCTGGTCGAACGGACAGCGGACGCCGGGGATCTCCGGGCGCGAGCGGAGCAACTCACCACCCAGCTGGCCGAGTCACAACGTGCCTACCAGGATGCCCGAGCGACCGTGGAGCGCCTCACGGCGACCGCAGCCGACGTCCAGAATGCGCAGCATCGCGCGTCCGCTCAGGTCGAGGAGCTGCGTGGTCGCCTCGAGGCGTCGGACGCCCGCATCGCCGGGCTCGAGGAACAGCTCGCGCAGAGCAAGGACTCCGTCGAGGGTGCCGAAGGGCAGTTGAAGGCAGCGATCGCCGAGGGCGACCACGCTCGGTCGGAGATCGAGCGGCTCACCGCACAGGTGGCCGAGTCGAAGCGTGCACACGAGGAGGCCGACGGCCGGGTCGACGAGCTGCGCAATCGACTCGACGCCTCCGAAGCACGCATCGGCGAGCTGCAAGCCGTCGAAACCCAGCTGCACGCCGCATCTGCCGAGGCGGAGCGCGCCCGAGCGGAACACGAGCGTCTCGCGGCCCACGCGTCGGAATCCGAACGCGCCCGTGGGGAGGCGGTGGCGGAGTCCGAGGAGCTTCGGACCGGACTCCAGGCCTCTCAAGCTCGGATCGCGGAGCTCCAGCAGCAGCTCGCCCGGAGCGAGGAGTCCGCCGAGGGCGTCGAGGTGCGGCTGCACGAGGCAACCGCCGAGGCCGAGGCCGCCCGAGCGGACGCCGAGCGACTCGCCGCCCAGGTCTCCGAGGCTGGGGGCGCCCGGCAGCAAGCCGAAGCGCAAGCCGAGGAGTTGCACGGTCGGCTGGAGGCCTCGGAGGCGCGGATCGCCGAGCTCAAGGTCGTCGCGGCGGAGGCGACGACCGAGCTCCGAGCGCGTGCCGAGCAGGCGGAGGCTCGAGTGCAGGAGGCCGCGGCCGGCGCTGCGTCGTTGGCGGCCGAGCTCGAGGAGGTTCGAGGCCGGCTTCAGGACAGCGAGGCCCGCGCCGGGGCGGCGCACGACGCGCATGCGGGCGTTACTGCGCGGCTGGCCGACGTCGAATCGCAGCTTGCGACCGCTCAGGAGCTGGCGGATGACCTCCGCGGTTCGTCGGCCGAGATCGGCAAGCGAGCGGCCGACGCGGAGGCCCGTGTCGAGGCGAGCGAAGAGGAGGCCGCATCCGCCCGGAGGCAGCTGGACGAGGAGCGCAGCCGATCCGAGCAGCTCGGCGCCCGAACCGCCGCCTTCGAGGGCAAGGCCGCCCAGCTCGAGGCGAGGGTCGGGGAGCTCGAGGCGCTCGCGAACGACCTCCAGGCGCGTTCCGAGGAGGCGGAGCATCGGGCCGAGGAGGCCGAGGCGCGGCTGCCGGAGATCGCGGCCGCCCAGGCCACCGCGCGTGCCGCCGAGGAGGAGATCCAGGCGGCGGAAGCCGCGCGTTCCGAGGCCGAATCTGAGCTCGCCCGCATCGGCGACCTGGAGGAGCAGGTGGGCCAGCTCGAAGCACAGGTCCGCGAGGCGAACGAGCGGATGTCGGGAGCCGATGCGGCGTTGGAGGATGCGCAGAGGCGGGCCCGGGATGCCGAAGCTGAGGCCGAGCGACTCGGCACACAATCGGACGCCTGGCGGACGGAGTTGGAGGGGGCGACGGCCCGCGCAGCCGAAGCCGATGCGTTGCGGACGGAGCTGGAGGGGGCGACGGCCCGCGCAGCCGAAGCCGATGCGTTGCGGACGGAGCTGGAGGGGGCGACGGCCCGAGCAGCCGAAGCCGATGCGTTGCGGACGGAGCTGGAGGGGGCGACGGCCCGAGCGGCCGAAGCCGATGCGTTGCGGACGGAGCTGGAGGGGGCGACGGCCCGAGCGGCCGAAGCCGATGCGTTGCGGACGGAGCTGGAGGGGGCGACGGCCCGAGCGGCCGAAGCCGATGCGTTGCGGACGGAGCTTGGAGGGGGCGACGGCCCGCGCGGCCGAAGCCGAATCGGCAATTGCAGAGCCGCAGCAGTCCGAGGGCCCCGACCCGGCCGCACAGTCGGAGCTGCGAGCCGAAGTCGACCGCCTGACCGGAGAGCTGGCCATCGCGATCGAGCGACGGCAGACGGCCGAGGAGCGCCTCGCAGCGATGACCGCCGAGCTCATCGCGGCCCAGCGAGCCGAGAGCGCCGGACCCCCTCGGCACGCGAACGGCAACGGCGGCGGGACCGACGCGGGCAACGGGGCGACGCCGTGGAGCTACGACGAGGAGGACCAGGACGCCGAGGACGGCAACGTTCCGGCGATGAAGGCCGAGCTGCACTCGGTCCCACCGACCGAGAGCCCCCGCGACGACGAGCCCACGGACACGGCTCCTCCGATCGACGAAGGGGCCGACGATATCGCCAGCCTTCGATCGCGCCTCGCTCGCACGGCGGCCAAGAAGAAGAGCCGCTCCTCCATGGACCGCCCGCGCTCGTCCTGACGCTCACGGAAGGGCGCGGCGGGCAAGCCAGGCGAGCGTTCGTCGCAACGTCTCGTTCAGAGGGGTGTATCGAAGGCCCAGGTCCCGCTCCGCCTTCGAACCGTCGTAGCGGTGACCGTGGAGCAGCGTCCGAGCCAGCTCGGGACAGAACGGAGCATCGCGGCGAAGCACCCTGCCGGCTCCTCCGACCAGCGCCCCGATCGAGGGAACGATGCCGCGAGGGAGCACGAACGGTCGACGATGTCCCGTCATCCGCGCGATGTGGTCGACCAGCTCGCGGGACGTGATGGATGTGCCGGAGAGAAGGTAGCGCTCTCCCGGTCTGCCGACGGTCGCCGCGCGGATGTGGCCATCGGCGCAGTCCGCCACATCGACCAGCGACACGAACGTCTCGACGACGGCGGGCAACCGCCCGTCGGCGGCCGCCGCGAGCAGACGGGCGGTGCCGTGGGTCCGGCCGGGTCCCTGGACCGACGCCGGGTTCACGATCACGATCTCGAGGTCGTCGCCGCAGTTCTCCATCGCGCGGCGCTCGCCGAGCCACTTCGATCGCTCGTACCGCGAGAGAAAGAAGCCGCGATGGGACGAGCTCTCGGATCCCACGGTGCCGGCCTCCTCGCCGATCGACGCCGCGGACGAGGTGAGCACGAGGCGGGCGACTCCCTGCTCCGCCGCGGCTCGAACCACGAGCTCCGTCCCGGTGACGTTCGTCCGGTCCATAACGGACGGATCGCGCAGGCACATCGCGTTGACGCCGGCGGCGTGAAACACGAGGACACATCCTCGGACGGCGGACGCCAGCGACCCGGGGTCCAGGAGATGCCCGCCGATCGGTCGACCGCCGAGCGCCCGGACGACATCCTCCGCCCGACTCGACCGAGCGAGCGCGCGAACCTCCACACCGTCGGCGACGAGTCGGCGAACGATCGCCCCGCCCACGTATCCCGAGCCGCCCGTGACGAGGACCGGCCCCTTCACGAACGAGGCTTGCCTCTGAGGACCCCGGAGAAGCGCACCAGGTACTCGGCGGCGGACACGACCGTGAGCACCGCGGCGACGAGCATCGCGTACTCATCGAGATACCACGGCCCGAGCCGCTCGGACGGCCTCACCAACGCGAGGAAGATCGCGACGAACTGAGCGGTTGCCTTGAGCTTCCCCCACGGGGAGGGCGCCATCGCCGGCCCCTCTGCCGCGACGGCACCGCGGAGCCCGAGGATCAGCAGCTCGCGCCCGATGATCACGAACGCCACCCAGGGCGATGCTCGACCGACCGAGACCAGCGCCAGCAGCACCCCCGAGACGAGCAGCTTGTCGGCGGTCGTGTCGAGGAAGTTCCCGAGCGTCGTGGTCTGCCCCCAACGGCGCGCGAGGAACCCGTCCACGAGATCCGTGGCGGCGGCGATCGTGAACAGCACCGCGGCCGCGGCGTACGCGTGGTCCACGCGGTCTCCCACGAGGACGAGCGCCATCACGACTGGCACCAGAACGATGCGCAGATACGTGACCCCCGTCAGGAGCCTCGAGGCGCGTTCCTCTTGCATGCTCACGTCGCGGCCGAGGCATCGTAACAGCGCCTACCCCGCGACCGGCGGCCGACCCTCATCGCTCGTCAACGGAGTAGGTTCTCGGGATGGCCCTGCTGGACGTCGAACCCGCATCCCTCGACGAGTACGTGGCCGCGGGCGGTGGGCTCGGGCTCGAGATCGCCCGTGACGCTCGCCCGGAGGCCGTGATCGAGGAGGTCGCCAGGAGCGGCCTGCGGGGCCGAGGCGGCGCGGGCTTTCCGACCGGCGAGAAATGGCGCCTGGTGCGCTCGATCGGCGCCGGGTCTCGGTTCGCGGTGTGCAATGCCGCAGAGGGCGAGCCCGCAACCTTCAAGGATCGGCTCCTGCTCCGCACGAATCCCTATCAGGTCCTGGAGGGCCTCGCCATCGCGGCCTACGCCGTTGGAGCGGAGCATGCGTACATCGGCATCAAGGAGACATTCACCGCGGAGATCGCGGCCGTCCGGCGTGCGCTCGAGGAGATGCGGGCCGCCGACGCCCTCGGCGGGATGGACGTCGATGTGGTCCTCGGGCCCGATCTGTACCTCCTCGGCGAGGAGACGGGGCTGGAGGAGGTCATCGAAGGCCGCCTGCCGCTGCCCCGCGTCGCCCGACCGTTCATGCTCGGGCTCTTCGCCGGCCCGCCCAACGACAACCCCACGCTCGTGAACAACGTGGAGACGCTCGCCAACGTGCCGCACATCCTCGCCGAGGGATCCGGCTGGCTTCGCGCGAGCGGCACGACTGCGTCGCCGGGAACGATGCTGTTCACCGTCTGCGGCGACGTGAGGAAGGAGGGAGTCTTCGAGCTCCCCCTGGGGACCCCGCTGCGACACTTGGTCGAGGACCTGGCCGAGGGGCCGGCGGAGGGCAGGGAGCTCAAGGCGATCTTTCCCGGGGCCTCGAACACGGTGCTCATCCCCGAGGAGCTCGATACGCCGATGGACTTCGAATCGATGCGGCAGGTTGGATCGGGCCTGGGAGCGGCCGGCTTCGCGGTCTTCGACGACTCCGCCTGCATGGTGCAGGCCACCTACCTGTACTCGCGATTCCTGTCCGTGGAGTCCTGCGGCCAATGCCCCGCCTGCAAGTTCGGGACCGGGGAGGTCACCCGCCTGCTCCACGAGAGCGATGGGGATGGAGGGTCGAGCCGGGACGTCGAGCTCATCCTGATCCGGGCGCGCGGGTCCACCGACGGCCAGAAGTGCGCCCTGCCCACGGGCGAGAGCCTCCTCGTTCAAAGCGTCGTCCAGGTGTTCGCCGACGAATTCAGGGAACACATCGGCGCGTCGTGTCCCCGCCCGCGCGAGCTCCCCTTTCACAAGATCGTCGACTGGGATCCGAAGGCTCGTCGGTTCACCTACGACCTCGCCTACGCGAGAAAGCAGCCCGACTGGACGTATGCCTCCTGAACGGCGGCCGTCGAGCAGCGGTCATTCCCGTTGCTCTATGCTGCCGGAACTGGCCCTGAGTCCAGCCTCAACCTCCAGCAGAGATGAGCGCGATGGTTCGCGACCTAGCGATCGACCTGGGAACGGCGAACACGCTCGTCTATGCACAGGGCCAGGGCATCGTCCTCAACGAGCCGAGCGTGGTCGCGGTCGACACGCGGACGAACGAGGTGCTCGCGGTGGGGTCGGACGCGAAGCTTCTGATCGGTCGCACACCGTCCAGCATCCGAGCCATGCGGCCGATCAGGGACGGAGTGGTCGCGCACTTCCGGATGACCGAGCAGATGCTCCGATATTTCATCGGCAAGGCACGCGGCAGATGGACGCGACCGAAGCCGCGCGTCGTCGTCTGCGTGCCGACGGGCATCACCGAGGTGGAGCATCAGGCGGTGCAGGACACCACGCTGCGGGCCGGGGCGAAATCGGCGCACCTCCTCGAGGAGCCGATGGCCGCGGGCATCGGCGCGGGGCTCGCCGTGCAGGAGCCCGAGGGCGCGATGGTCGTCGACATCGGCGGCGGCACCACCGAGGTGGCGGTCATCTCCTACGGGGGGATCGTCACGTCGTCATCGGTGCGCGTCGGCGGGGATGAGATGGACGAGTCGATCATGCAATACGTGAAGAAGGTGCACGCCGTGAGCCTCGGCGAGCGCAGCGCGGAGAACGTGAAGCTGGCGATCGCTTCTGCGGCGCCCAAGCCGCAGCCGGGGGAGACGGAGATTCGCGGCCGAGATCTCATCCGAGGGCTCCCGAAGGCCATCACCCTCACCACCGCCGAGGTCCAAGAGGCGATCTCGGATCCGCTCAACGTGATCGTGGACAGCGTCCGGGAGACGCTGGATCGATGCCCGCCCGAGCTCGCCGGCGACATCATGAGCTCGGGGGTCGTGATGACGGGCGGAGGGGCGTTGCTGCAGGGCCTCGACGAGCGGCTCAAGCTGGAGATCGGGACCCCCGTTCACATCGCAGATGATCCCCTGACCTGCGTGGTCCGAGGCGCGGGCGAGTGCCTCGAGGAGTTTCCGCGGCTTCGGTCGGTGCTCACGGCGTAGCCTGCTGAGAGGTCCCCCAGCTCACGATCCGCGTCGGGCGGATCCGGAAGAACTCGGAAACGACGTGACCGGGGAACCCTCGTTCAGCCGGCCTGCCGTGCCTATGTGGGGGCGGGCGTACGACGAGGGGCGCACGCGCTCATGCGCCCCACCGCCGATGACGGTGCCGCCGCGCTGACCTACGCTCGGTTCGTGACCACGGCGTGGACGGATACGAGCGCTCCCTCGGGGCCGGCACTTCGGTCGAGCCTCGTCGTCGACGGCGCCCTGGCGGCGGCATTGGGCGCCTTCATCCTCGTGACGACGTACTTCGCCTCACACGCCCAGCCGGCGCGGAGGCCCTTCGACTGGGGCACGATCGCGCTGATCCTTGTGGCGGCGGGGTCGCTGGCCGCGCGACGCCGGCATCCCGTGATCGTCATGGAGGTCGTGTTCGGGGCGACGCTCCTCTACTTCGTGATCGGGTACGCGAACGGCCCGATCTGGCTCGCCCTCATCGTCGCGTACGTCACGGCGGTCGTTCTCGGGCATCGGCTTGCCGCCGCCATCACGGCGGTGACGGGGTTCGTCATCTTCCCCTGGCTGGACTACCTCCTCAGGGACGGCCGGGCTCCGTCCGTGACCGGACTGGCCGGCCTCGCGGCCTGGCTCCTCGTGCTCCTGGGTGGGGCCGAGATCGTTCGCATCAGGCGAGAGCGCGTGGCCGAGGCCGCCCAGATCCGGGAGGGGGAGGCGCTCAGGCGGGCGAGCGAGGAGCGCCTTCGGATCGCCCGGGAGCTGCACGACGCGCTCGGCCACCACCTCTCCCTGATCAACGTTCAGTCGGGAGTGGCCCTCCACCTCAGCGAGGAGTTGCCCGCACAGGCGCGCGACTCCCTCTCCGCGATCAAGCAGGCCAGCAAGGAGGGGCTGACCGAGCTTCGCTCGGTGCTGGACATCCTCCGGCACGAGGGCGAACCGGCGCCGCGATCCCCGATGTCGACCCTCGCGCGGCTGGACGACCTCGTGTCGCAGGCGGCCGCGGCGGGCCTGGAGGTGCGAACGGAGACCGACGGCGTCGTTCGCCCGCTTCCGTTCGGTGTCGACGTCGCCGCGTTCCGGATCGTGCAGGAGGCCCTCACGAACGTGACTCGGCACGCGGGGGTGGCCGACCGCGACCGTCAGCGTCCGCTACGGAGAACGCGACCTCACCGTGCAGGTCGACGACGAGGGCCGGAACCCACCCCGCACCGTCGGCCGCCGGAGCCGGGACCGGCCTCGTCGGCATGCGCGAACGGGCGGGCGCGCTGGGCGGACGACTCGAGGCGGGCCCGCGGCCGGGCGGCGGCTTTCGCGTACGGGCGCGATTTCCCCTGGATGCCCTCCCATGATCAGGGTCGTGCTCGCCGACGATCAGGTGCTGGTCCGGGCCGGATTCAAAGCGCTGCTCGACGCGCAGTCGGACATCGAGGTCGTCGGCGAGGCCGACGACGGCCGAGCCGCCCTGCGGATGGCCGAGGAGCTCGCTCCCGACGTCGTCCTGATGGACATCCGGATGCCGGGGATGGACGGGCTGGAGGCAACGCGAAGGATCGTGCAGAACGATGCAGCTCGATCGCACTCGGATCGTGATCCTCACCACGTTCGACGTCGACGAGTAC
Source organism: uncultured Actinomycetes bacterium (assembly GCA_963728285.1). Classification (GTDB taxonomy): domain Bacteria; phylum Actinomycetota; class UBA4738; order UBA4738; family HRBIN12; genus CAVSJR01. The sequence continues at coordinate 588,364 of CAVSJR010000001.1, forward strand.
GTGTTCGAGGCGCTCCGGGTGGGGGCCAGCGGCTTCCTCGTCAAGGACACGGAGCCGGAGGTGCTCCTCCATGGCGTGCGGGCGGTCGCCCGGGGGGACGCGCTCCTCTCCCCCGGCGTCACCCGGCGGCTGATCGGCGCGTTCGCCGGAGGGCGAGGCGCCGGCGTTCCCATCGGGCTCGACCGCCGATCGGATCCTCGCCACCGTGATGTTCAGCGACATCGTCTCGTCCACGGAGCGGGCCGCCGAGATCGGGGACCGGCGCTGGCGCGACTGTCCTCGACCGCCACGACGAGCTGATTCGCAAGGCAGATCGGAGACCACGGAGGACGCGAGATCAAGACGACCGGAGACGGCTTCCTCGCGCTCTTCGACGCCCCCGCCCGCGCCATCCGCTGCGCGATCGCCATCCGAGAAGGCCTCCGAGCCGTGGGCGTCGACGTCCGGATCGGGCTTCACTCCGGCGAGGTCGAGCTGCGCGGGAACGACGTCGGCGGGATCGCCGTCAGCATCGGCGCTCGAGTGGCGGCGTCCGGCTCTGCCGGCGACGTGGTGGTGTCGAGCACGGTGAGGGACCTCGTGGCCGGATCGGGCATCGAGTTCGACGACTTGGGTCGAGCACGCCCTCAAGGGCGTCCCGGACGAGTGGCGGCTGTTCGCCGTCGCCGAGCTCGGTCCGCGATGAGGACCGAATGATCCGATGGGCGAGGCGTCGTCGTTGATCCGGGTGGTGCTCGCCGACGACCAGGGGCTCGTGCGCGCCGGGTTCCGAGCGCTCCTCGACGCCCAGGACGACATCGAGGTCGTCGGTGAGGCGGTCGACGGCGAGGCGGCCGCTCGCCTCGCCGCCGAACTCAGCCCGGACATCGTCCTCATGGACATCCGCATGCCGGGGATGGACGGCCTGGCCGCGACGCGCCGGATCGCGGACGACGAACGATCGGCAAGCGTTCGGGTCGTCATCCTCACGACGTTCGGGCTGGACGAGTACGTCTTCGAGGCGATCCGGTCCGGCGCGAGCGGGTTCCTGGTGAAGGACACGGAGCCTGAGGAGCTGGTTCAGGCGGTGCGGGTGGTGGCGGGCGGAGACGCATTGCTGTCCCCGGGTGTGACGAAGAAGCTGATCGCCGAGTTCGCCGCGAGGGCCAAGGAGCCCCGGGCCACCGGAGGGCCTCGAGGAGCTCACCGATCGGGAGCGGGAGGTCCTCGCCCTGGTCGCCGAGGGACTGTCGAACGACGAGATCGGCGAGCGCCTGGTCGTCAGTCCGGCCACGGCGAAGACCCACGTCAGCCGCGCGATGGGCAAGCTCGGCGCGCGAGACCGAGCGCAACTCGTGGTGATCGCGTACGAGTCGGGACTGGCTCGCCCCGGCTGGCTCGGCTGACGCCTTCCTCCGGCTCGGGTGTCGAACCCCTTCCTCGTGCGCCCGTCGTCGTAGTCGCTCACACGGGCATCAGCCCATCGCGGTACCGGAGATCGCGCCCGACGGGCGACGTCGTCGCATCCATCACGGCTCCACCATTGATGCGAGACGAGGAAATCGATGGAGGTGAGCATCGTGCTTGCAGCGTTCGGACACGGATGGGGAGCCGGGCCGTGGTTCCTGTTGTTCCCCCTGTTCTGGCTGACGGTCGTCGTTCTCGCGATCGTGTTCACGCGGAGGCGGTGGGGACATGTGCACGACGGATCCGGGGAGGCGCTCCTCGGAGAGCGGTACGCCCGCGGTGAGATCACGGAGGAGGAATACCGCCAGCGTCGCTCGGTCATTCGCGACCGATCGCGATGAGGCCCGATGGAGCCCGCCCGTGAACCGGGCGGGCTCCGAGGCCGGCGAGACCGGGAGTCGATCTTCAGGAAAACGTCAGTTTCGCGCGGCTAGCATGTCCGCGTGCTCGGGAATCGGTTCGTCGCCACATCGATCCTGTCGAGCGTGTGCATCTGCGCGCTCGCCTCGGGGTGTGGCGGCACGAACGTGACGGCGGCGCCGACCCGAGAGATCCCGACACGGTCCCCGCGACGAAGGTCACCGACCCGACCTCGACCTCGACCCGTACCCATACGCCGACGCCCACGCCGAAGCCGCCCAAGAGGGTCCCGCGCACGTTCGACCCGAAGAACTTCAGCTCGTCTCCGACCGACGTGAACCGATGGGTGCCAATGGCGCCCGGGATTCAGGCGGTCACGAAGGGCTTCGTGAACGTCGGCGACCGGCGTCTGCCCCACGTCCGCGTCACCACGATCACCGACGTGACGAAGATCGTGAACGGCGTGCGCGCGGTCCTCGTCCTGGATCAGGATTTCGACGGCGGTCAGCTCAGCGAGCAAGCGATCGACTATCTCGCCGAGGACGTCGGGGGCAACGTCTGGTACGTCGGCTCCTATACGGAGGTCTACGAGGGCGGGCAATTCTTGAACGCCGCCGACGCGTGGCTCGCCGGCGTGAACGGAGCCGACCCCGGCCTCTACTTTCCGGGGGATCCGAAGAAGGGGACGCCTCCGTTCTATCAGACGAGGATCCCCGGAGGTGAGGTGACCACCGCTCGGGTCGTGAACGTCGGCGAACGGACTTGCGTCCCCCTCAAGTGCTTCACGGACGTCGTCGTCGTCCAGGAGCAGGGCGCCGAGAACAAGTACTGGGCCCCCGGCGTGGGGCAGGTGCTCACGGAGCCGCTGTCGGGGCTCGCCCAGGAGACCGAGGAGTTGGTCAACATCCGCGAGTTCAGCCACAAGGCGCTGGCCGAGTTCAACGCCGAGGCGCTGAAGCTGGACCGGGGCGCGGCGGTCCACGTGCCGAGCGTGTTCGGGAGGTCCAAACCCGCCGAGCGGGGCAGCTGAGAAGGGCGGGCCCCACGCGACCCGATCAGCCGATCCCGCCGTCCACCGCTGAGGGAACCCCCCGAGCCGGGACCACCGGATCGCTCGTGCGGCTCGAGGAGGTCTCCAAGACCTACCGGGACGGCTCCGTCGACCGGCCGGTGCTTCGCGGCGTCAGCGTGGAACTCGCCCGCGGGGAGATGATCAGCCTCACCGGCGTGTCGGGCAGCGGGAAGTCCACCCTGATCTCCATGCTTGCGGGCCTCGTGCTCCCGGACTCGGGCCGGGTGGTCTTCGACGGTGAGGACATCAGCGAGATGGACGACGCCGCCCGAGCGCGGCTTCGAGCCCGCCGGGTCGGGATCGTGCTCCAGAGCGGGAACCTGATCCCGTTCCTCACCGCCCGGCAGAACGTCGAGCTCGCCCTGGAGCTCGGCGACGGGGATGACGACGGGGAGCGAGCGGAGGATCTGCTCTCGGAGCTCGGCCTGGGCGATCGCCTCCACTACCTCCCTCGGCGCCTCTCCGGTGGCGAGGCACAGCGCGTGTCGGCCGCGATCGCACTCGCGAACCGACCCGAGCTACTGCTGGCGGATGAGGTGACGGGCCAGCTCGACTCCTCGAACGCGGAGAAGGTCATGAGCGTCGTCTTCGACGCCTGGCGGCTGCGTGGGGTGACCGTCCTGTTCGTGACGCACGACCGCGAGCTCGCCCATCGCGCCGAGCGTTGTCTCGTCGTTGAGGACGGCGAGGTGCGGGAGCTGTGAGCGCCGGGGCGGAGGTCCGCCTGGACGACGTCACGAAGCACTACGAGACGGCCGCCGGGGTGGTCCCGGCGGTCGAGAGCGTCAGCCTCGACGTCCGGCCCGGCACCAGCCTTGCGATCACCGGGCCGAGCGGTTGCGGCAAGTCGACCCTGCTCGGCTTGATCGGCGGCCTCGACGTTCCCACCGCAGGCCGAGTGTCGGTCGGCGGCCGGGAGATCTCGATGCTGCCGGAGCGGGATCGGGCCCACGTGCGCAGACACGAGATCGGGCTGGTCCTCCAGTCCGACAACCTCCTGCCGTTCCTGACGGCGACCGAGAACGTGAGCCTGCGGCTCGCTCTGGGCGACCCGGGCGATGAGAGCGCGAGGAGCCTCGAGCTGTTGGCCGAGCTGGGACTCGCGGATGAAGCGGACAGGTTCCCCGACCAGCTCTCGGGGGGACAACGCCAGCGAGTTGCGGTGGCGCGGGCCCTGATCCACCGACCACGCTTGATCGTCGCCGACGAGCCCACCGGCTCGCTCGACGCGGAGAGCGCCAGGGCAGTGGTGGACCTCCTCCTCGCCGCCCAGCGCGCCTCCGGCGCAACGTTGGTGCTCGTGACCCACGAGCCGCGAGTGGCCCGGCGGTTGGACCGGACCGCGGGCATGCTGGATGGGCGACTGGTGGATCGGGCAGCTCGAGCGGATGATGCCGAGGCCGGACCACCGCCCACCCCCGGACGCGATCGTGCTTAGGTACGCCTGGCGCGATCTGCTGCACAACCCCAGACGGACGCTCTCGTCACTGGTGGGGATGTCGCTGGGGATCGGCTTGTTCTCCGGCGTCCTGTTCTTCATGGACGGCTCGGGCGCCACGATGACGCAGCGGGCCATCGCACCCCTCTCCCTCGACATGCAGCGCGTGCTCACGTCGCCCAGCGACGGCGGCCTCCGGCTGACGGAACGGATCTCCGGGCCGGCGGAGATCGGCGCCGGGCAGGATGCCACCGTCACGCTCACCGTGAACAACGGAGGCTCCGCAGCCGCGAACGAGGTCGTCGTGAGCGACGTGCCACCTTCGCCGCTCACCTACGTAGCCCGGGAGCACGAGCCTCGACGGCGAACCGATCGCCGACATCGGCGGGGAGAGCCCGTTGGCCCATGGGCTGGCCGGCTTCGGCATGAACATCGGGAGCGTCCGGCCCGGCGCCACCGTGACGATCTCGTACTCAGCTCGAGCGACCCGGGCCGTCGGCGATGTCGGATCGCTTCGGCTCGGGGGCACGGTCTCCGGTCGCGAGCAGGTGGAGCCGACCGTGGCGAATGCGCCGCCCGTGCTGACGCTCGAGGAGCTTCGAGGGAAGGTGGAGGCGATCCCGGGGGTTGCCGCCGCCGACGGGCTCGGCTTCGTCGATCTTCCCCCCGGCTCGCTCGCCGTCGGCGGCTCCACTATTCGCCGTCCGGTTCGCGTGTTCGCCTTCGATCGGCGGTATCAGGCGCACTACCCCTCCATACGCATCGTCGCCGGAGGCTTCGGACCGACGTCGGCCCTTCTGAGCGCCGAGGCGGCCTCGGCGCTCGCGGCGGGGCCCGGCGCCACGGCCGAGCTGAGCATCCCGGGTCGCGCCGATCGGCTTTCCATGCCGGTGAGCGGCGTGGTCGATCTGGCCCGTGCGCAGCCGCTGTTCTCCAGCCGAAAGTCCGCCAAGTTCGAGCAGTTCCTCTATGTGCCGGACGCCGTCGTCGTCGCCCCGGACATCTTTCGAAGCGAGATCATCCCGGCCTTCGACCGAGCTCGGGCCTCGGTCGGCAGCCAGGTCAAGAGCTTCCCGGTGCTGGAGCTGGACGTGTTGATCGATCGATCCCGGCTCCAGGCGGACCCGGGTACGGCCTTGGAGCAGACGAAGCGGATCGCCGGACTCATCGCCGGAATCGGTGCGGGGCAGGACTACCTGATCGACAACATCTCGAACACGCTCGCCGTGGCGCGCGATGATGCGGCAGCGGGCAAGCGGATGTTCCTGTTCCTCGGCCTTCCGGGCGTCCTGATGGCGGCGTTCCTGGCCGCGTACGCGGGCGGCATCCTGGCGGCGGCACAGCGCCGCGAACACGCGATCCTCCGAGTGCGTGGGGCCCACCTGGGACACCTACGGAGGATCGCGCTCTACGAGGCATTGGCGTTCGCCGGCGCCGGCTCGGCCATCGGAATCGCGCTCGGCCTGGCGTCCGCGGCGGCTGCCCTTGGATGGCCCACCTTCTCCCGAGGCCGACCCGGGAGACCTGGCCGTGTCCGCGCTCATCTCGTTCGGAGCCGGGGCGGTGATCACGGCCCTCGCCCTGTACATCCCGGCGCGTCGCTCGGTCGCTCGCGAGGTGGGCCAGGAGCGGCGTGAGATGCAGGTGGGGCAGGTCCCTGCCTGGCGGCGTCTGCGCCTCGATCTCGCCCTGCTCGCCGTCGGCGGTGTGGTGGAGATCGTCGCCGTGCGAACCGGCGCCCTGAGACCTCCGAGCGGGTCCGTGTACTCGGGTGTGGCGATCTCCTTGCCGTCCCGGCTGCTGCTGACGCCGCTGATCGCCTGGGTCGGCGGCCTGCTCCTGTTCGTTCGACTGCCCCTCGCGATCGCAGCGCGGCTGCCGGCCCACTCGACACGCTCGTTCGGCCCCGTCGTCGGCGGCGTCGTGAGCCGGAGCCTACGCCGGAGACCCTGGGCCCTCGCCAGCGGCATCATCGGCCTCGGGCTGGTCGTGGCATTCGGGACGAGCCTGGCCATCTTCGGTGCCACCTACGACGCCGCGAAGGCCGCCGACTCGCGATTCGTCGTCGGCTCGGACCTGCGCATCACGCCGAGCGTCGTCAGCGCCCAGACCCATCCGCGGAGCTTCGCCTCGGAGCTCATGGTCGGGGGCGTGTCCGGGGTGAGCCCGGTCGTGTTCGGCCTGGAGAACTCGGTGCTGATCGGCCCGCACAACCAGCGTGCCGAGAACCTCGCCGCGATCGATCTGGTGAGTTTCGCTCGGGTGGCGCCACTTCCGGACTCGCTCTTCGTCGATCGGTCCGCCGCCGGCACACTGGGGGCGCTCGATGCGGACCCGCGAGGGCTCCTGGTCGACGAGGAGACGGCGGACGACCTCCAGGTGGAGACGGGCGATACCGTCGACATCATCCTGGCGCTGGGGTCGAAGCGAGAGACGCTGCGAAGCTTCCACGTGGTCGGCGTGTTCACGCGCTTTCCCGGGTTCCCCGAGGGCGCGAACCTCGTCGTGAACCTGGATCGGTACGAGGAGGCCACCGGCGCCAAGGACATCGACTTCTTCCTCGCCGACGTCGCCGACGACGGCCCGACGGGCGTGGACCGAGCCGTCGCATCGCTCCGGTCTGGTCCGGGCAGCATCGACCCGATCCACGTCGACTCCACCCGGTCGGTGCTGGACCGGGACCAGTCGAGCCTGACGGCGCTGAACGTGAACGGCCTGCTCGGCTTGGACGCTCTGTACGTGTTCCTCTTGAGCGCTGCGACGATCGCGATGTTCGTCTTCGGCCTGATGCTGCAGCGTCGCAGGGAGTACGTGATCCTGCAGGCCCAAGGGCTTCGGATCCGGGAGCTGCACGTGCTGGTGCTGGCCGAGGCTGCATTCGTGACGATCTGCGGCCTCGCGGCCGGGCTCCTCGTCGGATCGGGGATCGCGTTCCTGCTCGTGCAGATCCTCCGAGGGCTGTTCGTCCTCGATCCGGCGGTCGCCGTCCCCATCGCGCGCATCGCGCTGCTGGCCGCCCTGGTACTGGTCGGGACCGTCGCCTCCGCCCTCGCGGCAACGGAGATCCTGCGTCGTCTCAGACCGACCGAGATTCTGCGAGAGGAGTAATCGCCGGCCTCCCGCCGCCGCGATGAGACGACTCGATCGGCGATCAGTCCGCGTCGACGGTGATCAGCCGGGCGTCGGCGCCCCGCGCTCGAGACGACGGAGCCGGAGCCGGACCAGCACCAGCAGAAGCAACGTCACGCCGAGCGGCACCGCGATCACGACCGGGAGCACGCCCTGCGGGTTGAGCCTCTGGAACGCCCCCACGGTGAGGTGCAGTCCCGGGCTGCTGATCGGGTGGCTGGTCGACGCCTTTCCCGGTTCCGGGACGGCGACGAGATACACCATGTAGTCGCCCTTGAGGATGGCCTCGATCGTCCAGGACTGCCGCAGCTCGTCCTCGGCCGGGACGAACTCCACGTACTGTGTGCGCTCCGGCGACCAGTCCTCCGGGTCGACCACGTCGCCCGAGGATGTGAGCTTGATGATGTTCATCGCCATGATGACCGGAGGCGAGTCCTCGGTCCCCTCGTTCTGGAGCAGGGTGTCGAAGGTGACCTCGTCGCCGGTCTTCACCTCGAGGAACGTCTCCTCGAGCGAGACGTTGAGGCCCGACCCCTCGACCTGGAACAGCGGCCGGGCCACGGCGGGGCCCGCGGCGAGAACGATGAAGAGACAGGTCGCCAGGAGCATGCCCGAGAGCGATCCCCATCTCGCGCGCAGCCTGCGCGCCCTTCCCGCGTCGAGGCGCAGGCGGGGGGCCGCGATCACGAAGAGGATGAACAGCACCAGGACCACTGCAACGACCGACGAGCGAAGATAGTCGGCTCTCTCGGCGACCGTGCGATGGTTGACGAGCACCTTCTCCATGAACTCGCTGATGGCTTGAATCGGGTTGATCCGCTGGACGAAGTACCCGAAGTCTCCCTTCTGCACTTCCCCGGGGAGCTGCGTGAGCATGAAGAGCAGCAACCACACGATGAGGCAGATGAACATGCTCGTCTTGTTCGCATTCGACCAGGTGCTTACCAGCAGACCGAACCCGGCGAACGCGACGGCCAGCACGGAGCCGAGGATCGCGCCGAGCAGCAACGCCTGGCCGAAGACCTCGTCGCCCTGCGACACGACGAACAGCGCGGGCACGGAGATGAGAAACGCCGCCGGCCACGGGGTGAGCGCGGCCAGGAGCTTGCCCAGGATCAGCTGTCGGCGGCTCGCGGGCGTCAGCAACAGCACCTCGAGCGTCCCTCGTTCCCGCTCACCGCTGATGCCGTCGGCGCCGACGATCATGCCGATGAAGACGCCGAAGCGAGATCGTGTTGAGCAGCGTGAGGAACACCATCTCCTTGGGGGGGATGAGGTTCAGCTCGGTATTGGTCGCCAGCAGGAAGGTCATCAGCCCGAGCAGGAGGCTGTAGAGGATGAGCAGGTTGAGCGCCCTGCCCCCAACCCAGAGCTCGACCACCTCTTGCTTGAACACGACGAACCAGGCGCCTCGCGCCGACCGCCGCTCGACGCGGACGGGAGCCTGCGCAGCCTCGGCGACGGTCATGCTCGTTCCCCCTCCGTGAGCTGCAAGAACGCATCCTGAAGCCGGCTGCCCTCGACCTCGAAGCTCAGCACCTGGACGTCGGCGTCGACGAGGGCCTCCAGGACCCGATTCGTCGCCTCATGGTCCTCCGAGCCGGCGGATCCGGTCGGCTCGGCGAGATCCACCTCGAGCTGCCGCTCGACGCCGCCGTTGCTCACCCCCACGACGCCCGGGATGGACTTCAACACCCCGGTGGCCTTCCCGATCGCGGTCGGCGGCACCTGGAGCCGCAGGGCCGTCCGTTTCGGGCCCTCCCGCCGAGCCTGGGCGAGGACATCGGCCACCGATCCCGTCGCAACAACGCGACCCGACGAGAGGATCACGACGTCGTCGCACACGCCCTCGACCTCCGAGAGCGCGTGACTGCAGAGGATGACGGCGGCGCCGCGTCCGCGTGCGATGTTCCTCAACAGCGTGAGGAGCTCCTCTTGGCCACGGGGGTCCAGGCCCAGGGTCGGCTCATCGAGGAAGAGGACGGCCGGATCGTTGACGAGGGCTCGGGCGATCCCGAGTCGCTGGCGCATCCCGTGGCTGTACGTCCTGATCAGTGACCTCGCCCGCTCCTGCAGACCGACCTGCTCGAGCAGCGTCAGCCCGCGCGTCCGCGCCTCGGGGCCCCTCCAGCCGTAGAGCCGGGCGAAGTAGGTGATGTATTCGATGCCCGTGATCTGGTTGGGCAGTCCGAGGGTCTCCGGTAGGACGCCGATCCGCGGACGGATCCGGGCGGGACGATCGGAGCTGATGCCGTCGATGGAGAAACTGCCCGACGTCGGCCGAAGGATCGTGGTCAGGATGCGGATCGATGTCGTCTTCCCCGCCCCGTTGGGACCGAGGAAGCCCATCACGCGCCCGGGCTGGAGGGTGAAGGAGAGCCCGTGCAGCGCGGTCCAGCCACGGTAGGACATCGCGAGGTTCTCAGCGACGAGGATGGGAGGGCGCGGACCGTCGGTCGCAGTGGTGCCCGCCGTGTCCATGGTTCCCACCGGCTCCATGAAAAGCTCCTTGGACCTCGCGGCGGGCACGCGGCCAGGCCCTCTGACCACGAGGAATCTATGCCAGGAATGCGCAAAAGGTCAACTCGAGGTGTCGTGCCGCCGGCACCGCCCCACGGCCGAGGCGGGCATGAGCCGATCGTCCGCGGATCGGCGGCGGGTTCTGGCTCGCGCACTCGCCCTCTTGTGACCGACGCTCCGGCCGCGATACTGTCGCAGTCCCCCGCGCCCGCACGGACCTCGCCGTCGACCCGGAGGAGCGCCATGCGCAGGCTCGCGTCATATCTGGTGGTTTCGTCCCTGATCCTCTGTCCCTGGCTCGTCGCGGGCAACGGTGCGCGCGCAGCGGAGAGCACGCGTTGGTCGGGCGAGACGCTCATCAGCGGGGCCTACGACTCCTGGGAGCCCGAGGTCGCCGCCGACCCGACGAGCTCCTACGTCTATGTGATGTACAACCGCTTCGGAGGTCCGCAGGTGTGCGCCCGGTGCCCGTACGTCCCGATGGTCGTGCAAGCATCCCCCGACGGCGGCGCGACGTGGGGCGATCCCGTGTACGTGTGCAAGTGCCCGCACACCCAGACGCAGTTCGACCCGTCGATCCTCGTTACGTCCAGAGGGGTCATCTACGCCACCTGGTTGAGCGACGGCAACACGGTGTTCTCGAAGTCGAGCGACCACGGCCTGTCGTGGTCGAAGCCGATCGGGCTGTCGCCGAACCGATGGACCGACCACGGCTGGGTCGGCGCGAGCGCCAACGGACGCGACGTGTACGTCATGTGGGCTCAGGGCGACGCGTGGGAGACGCACTCGCACGACTTCGGCGCGACCTGGTCGACTCCGGTGCGGGTGACCGATAACAAGCAGTACTTCTACTACCCCGAAGGCGTGTCGGTATTGCCCGATGGATCGGCGGTCGCTGCGATGTCCGCATATCGGTGCGGCAAGGGCTCGACGCATTGCGCCGGCCCGATCAACATCAGCGTTCTCCGCACGACCGACGGCGGCAGGTCCTACACGGAGGACATCATCGACACCGTCTTCCTCGGCGTCGACTTCGAAACGTCCTCGCTCTCGACGATCGGGAACGACGCGGCGGGCAACCTCGTGGTCATGTACACGGGCGCGACGACGGAGGGAGCGAACTCCCAGGTGTGGACTCGCCGCTCGAAGGACGGCGGGGTGTCGTGGGGCGATCAGATCGAGCTCGGCCGGGGCGCGAGCGTGAACTCGGCGTTCCCCTCGATCGTGGGTACCGGCACTGGCGTATTCAAGGCGATCTACATGGACGACCGGACGGGGCACTGGAACGTGTGGTACCGGTCCTCGACCGACAGAGGTGCAACGTGGTCCACCGACGTCCGGCTCTCCGACGCTCGAACGGGCGCGCCCTACGTGTTCCGCGATGGCTTCGGCAACCCCTACGGCGACTACCAGGCGATCGACGTGAACGCCTCCGGGCAGGCGATCGCCGCCTTCGGCGAGGCTCCGAGCTGGGACGGGCCGGGAGGCATCTGGGTCAACAGAGGGAGCTGACCTGCGGAGACGCAGGGATTCGAACCCTGGACGGAGCTTTCACCCCGTAACCGCTTAGCAGGCGGCTCCTTTCGGCCACTCAGGCACGTCTCCGCATCCGATTCTAGAGGAACGTCCGGGCGTAGCCCCGGCGGTTGCCCGCACGACGACACGAGCGGCGTGGGCCGCCCGGGGCGGCAAGCCGATACCCTCTTCGCCGTGCTTCCGGGGACAGACGTCGTCGTCATCGGTGGCGGGATCATCGGGGCGGCGTGCGCCGACGCGCTCGCCGCGAGCGGAGCGGCCGTCGTGCTCCTGGAGCGAGACGTGCTCGCTGCCGGCGCGTCGGGACGAAACCAGGGGCTCTTCGTCACGCCCTCCGATCCCGATCTGCTCCCGATGGCCGAGTCGAGCCTCGAGGTGTACCTGCGTGTCGCCGAGGAGTCGCCGCTTCAGGTCGGATTCGATCGCGACCCGATCGGATTCCTCCGAATCGCCGAGGGCCCGGGCGAGCTCGCCGGCCTGGAGGAGCAGGCCGGGGCCGCCGAGCGACACGCCGGTATCGAGGTCGACCGGCTGGATGGGAACGCGCTGCTCGACCTCGAGCCGAGCCTCGCACCCGACCTCGCAGGGGGTTGCTTGTTTCACACCGGGCGCCGGCTCGATCCCACGAGCCTGACCGTGTCCCTCGCCCTGCGGGCGCAGGAGAAGGGCGCGCAGATCCGCGAACGCGCACTGGTTCGCGCGCTCGTACGGGAGCGAGAGCGCGATCCGGGGCGTCATGACCGACGAGGGCCCCATCCGGTCGGACACCGTCGTCCTCGCCGCCGGCCCGTGGTCGGGGGAGCTGCTTCGACCGCTTGGGATTCGAATCCCCGTCACCGGGGCCAGGGGCTGGCTCGTCCTGGTCGATCCCGGGCGCCCGCTCCTCTCGCGACCGACGGAGTGGGCCGGCGACGGTTGGCGCGAGCCGCCGGAGAGCGTCACGGCCGGGGAACTTGCCGACGGCCCCCCGGCGGCGGGGATCGGCACCCTGATGCACCCGGCGGACGACGGGACCCTCTCGCTCGGATCATCCTGCGAGCTCGCCATCGCCGACGAGCCCGACGATCCGGCGGTGCCCCGCGCCATCCTTCGGCGCGCGATCCGCTTCGTTCCGGCCATCGCGGACGCGCCGGTCCTGTCCTCGTGGTGGGGCGTCAGGCCGATGTCGCCGGACGAACGACCGCTCGTCGGTCCGCTCCGCGAGGGGCTCGTGATCGCGACCGGACACGGCGCGGAGGGAGTGCTCCTCGGTGCCGGCACGGCGTCGTTGGTGCGGTCCATGGTGACCGGCGAGGAGCCGCCGTTCGATCCGGCGCCGTTCGACCCCGAGCGCTTCGGCTAGGCACTCCGGGTCGTCCGGACGCGCCTTCGGTCAGGCCGAGGCCAGCCGGCCGTGGCGCTCGAGCAGCTCCAGCGTCCGGTCGATCGGCAGGGCGTGCAGGACGTTGCCGTCTCGCCCGCGCGTCGTCGTCGACATGAACAGGGCGTTCACGACGGCCTCCTCGACCGCCTCGACGGTCGCGGCGAACAGCGCCGAGAAGACCGCCGGCGACCGATCCCCCGGTCCGTCGAGCAGCGCGCGAACATCGATCGACGGCTCGGAGGAATCGACGGCGAGCACGTTGCCCGTCGAGAAGGCCAACATCTGCTCCCCGGATCCGTTGCCGGCCGTCGATCCCGTCCTGGCGAGGCCGAGCCCGGCACGGGCCGCAAGGCGCCGAACCTGGTGCGGGAGCATTGGCGCATCGGTCGCGACCACCGCGATACACGAGCCCTCCGAGTGGCTCTCCGGCAGGAGGTCGGTGAGCTCCCGGCCCACCTGGACGCCGTCGATCCGCAGCTCCGCGCGGTCGCCGAAGTTCGTCAGCACGAGCGCGCCGACCGTGTAGCCGCCTCGGTCGGGAGGCAGCACGCGCGAGGAGGTCCCGATGCCCCCCTTGAAGTCGAAGCACTGCATCCCGGTCCCGGCGCCGACGCATCCCTCCTCCACCGGCCCGCCGACGGCGGCATCGAGCGCCTCGAAGACGTCATCGTCGGACAACGGATACTCGAGCACATCCGAGAGGAACGAGTCGTCGCATTCGGTCACGACCGGCATCGGGGCGTCGTCGGCCGTCTCGGGGTCCTGCCCCGTTATCCATTTCACCGTGGCGTCGTAGGCCTTGCCGATGGCGAGGCTCGACGTCAGGACGATGGGGCTCTGCAGCAACCCCCATTCCTGGATCTGGTTGATGCCGATGAGCTCGCCGTATCCGTTCAGGATGTGGGTGCCCGCGTAGACCCGCTCATGCCACGGAAGCCCGTCGCCCGGAAAGATCGCCGTGACGCCCGTGCGCACCGAGCCCGAGCCGTCCGGTTCCCCCTCTCGGATCACCGTGGCCTGGCCCACCCGAACGCCGGCGACATCCGTGATGGCGTTCAAGGCGCCCGTCGGGCGCCAGCCGATCGTGACGCCGTACTCCCTGGCTCGCTTTCGTTCCAACGCACTGCCTCCCACCGAACTCGGTTGCGCCGATGCTAGCGCAGGCAGAGGAACCTCACCGACTCGTAGAATGGCAGGCCGCATGGCCATCCTCATCCTCGGGGTCTCCTACCGGCTCGCGTCGATCGATCTCCTCGATCGGCTCGCGTTCACCGACGAGGACTACGTCAAGGCATATCGAAGGGCCGAGGACCTCGACGGCCTCCGCGAGCTGGTGATCCTCTCGACCTGCAATCGCGTCGAGCTGTACGCGGATGTCCCCAGCTATCACGCGGGGTTCCTTTCGCTGAAGCGACTGCTCTGTGAGTCGCGCGACGTCGACCCGGATGCCCTCGCCGAGCCCCTCTATTCACACTTCGAGCAGCAGGCGGTCGAGCACCTCTTCTCCGTCGCGAGCGGGCTGGACTCGATGGTGTTGGGAGAGCAGCAGATCCACTCGCAGGTTCGCGACGCATTGCGCCGTGCGGATGCCGAGGGCGCGACGGGGCGCGGCTTGAAGGCGCTGTTCCATTCGGCGGCTCGCGCCGGGCGTAGGGTGCGAACGGAGACGACGCTCGGCGCCGCGCCGGACGCGCTCGTCGAGGAAGCCGTCGCGATCGCGTCCCGGGAGCTCGGGGGGCTCGAGGGCCGAGCCGTCGTCGTGATCGGCGCCGGCCAGATGTCGGCGATCACCGTGAAGCACGTTCGCCGGCGCGGCGCGGGTCCGGTGCGAATCCTCGATCGGAACCTGGAACGCGCGCGTGCCCTCGCCGAGCGAACCAGCGCGGATCACGGAGGGCTCGCCGCCCTGCACGACTCACTGGCGGAGGCGGACCTCGTCGTCTCCGCGACGGGAGCCGCCGGCTTCGTGGTGCACGAGGGAACGGTACGCCGCGCGATCGAACTCGGCGGCCGGGGGCAGCAGCGGCCGCTCGTGTTCCTCGATCTCGCGGTGCCCCGAGACGTCGATCCCGACGCCGCCTCACTCCCCGGGGTCCACATCATCGACATCGAGACGCTGAAGCGATGGCTCGCCGACCGCGATGCGGCCGGAGCGGCGGAGACCGCGCGCGCGAACGCGATCATCGAGGAGGAGGTGCGCCGATTCGCGATCAGGCGCCGGTCCGATCGGCTGGCGCCGATGATCCGCGCCCTCCGCCAACGAGGTGACGCGGTCATGGCGGGCGAGCTGGAGCGGTTCGGGACCCACCTGTCGGATCTCACCCCGGACGAGCGCGAGGCCGTGGAGGCACTCGCCCGAGGCATCGTCTCGAAGCTGCTTCACGACCCCATCGTCCAGCTGAAGGAGCGTTCCGGGCCCGGGACCGAGGGGGCGTACGTCCGCATGCTCGCCGAGCTGTTCGATGTTGACCCCGGCTCCGCCGAGTGAGCCTTCGGATCGGGACGAGGCGCTCACGGCTCGCCCTCGCGCAGGCCAACGAGGTCGCCGCCAGACTCGGCGACTCCGGCGTTGCGACGGAGCTCGTGCCGATCGAGACGTCGGGTGATCGAGGAGCGCCGCCGACCGCATCGCCTCACGGACTGAAGGGCCTCTTCGTGGCGGAGATCGTTCGTGCTCTTCTCGACGGAGAGGTGGACGTCGCCGTTCATTCGGCGAAGGACCTCCCCGCGGAGGAGGCCGCCGGCGTCGTCTTCGGCGCCGTCCACGACGAGAGACGCCCTTCGACGTCCTGGTCCGCCACGAGGCCGAGCTCCCCGACGGAGCCGTCGTCGGAACCTCGAGCCTCCGGCGCAGGGCGCAGCTCATTCGCGCGAGGCCCGACGTCCGCGTCGTGGACGTGCGCGGCAACGTCGACACTCGGCTCGCCAAGCTCGGGGGCGAGCTCGACGCGCTGGTGCTGGCGGCGGCGGGGTTGGCGAGGCTCGGCGTCACGCCGCGATATCAAACGACGCTCCACGCCGACGAGATGGTGCCGGCGCCGGGGCAAGGCACGCTCGCGGTCCAGGTCCGGGAGGGCGACGCCGAGACGCTCCGACGTGTCGCGGTCCTCGAGGATCCCGCGACCCGAACGACGCTCTCCGCGGAACGGGCGCTCATGGCCCGACTCGGCGGAGGCTGCGCCCTCCCGCTCGGCGCGCTCGCCACCATGCACGGCGAGGCCGTGCATCTCACCGCCGTCGTCGCGACGCCCGACGGGCAGCGCATCATACGAATCGACGCCGAGGCGGGCGGACCGGAGCAGGCGGCCGACTCGGCGGCCGAACGGCTGCTCCGTCGAGGTGCCGGCGACATCCTGAGCGCAGTGCGCGAGGCGTCGGTCTGAGCGGGTCGCGACGGCGCCGGGCCGAGCGCACCCCGGGCGCCCGGGACGGGCACGCGGACGAACCGTAGGAGGGCTCGCGGGCGCCACCGTCATCGTCACCAGGCCGCACGATCAATCGGCGGAGCTCGTCACGCTCCTTCGAGATCGGGGTGCCACGCCGATCCTCGCTCCGGCGATCGAGATCGTTCCGTCACGGTCCTCGGCCCTCACGCGCGCGCTCGACGACCTGCGCGCCGGAGAGTTCGAGTGGCTCACGCTGACGAGCCGCGCGACCGTCGACGTGCTGCGTCGGCGGATGCGGCCCGGCGACGTCCGCGCCGGCGTCGCGGCGGTGGGCGAGGGGACCTCCGAGGCCTTCGCCGGCTGGACGAACCGGCGCCCGGACCTGGTTCCTCGCACGTTCACGACGGAGGCCCTCGCGCGTTCGTTCCCGCGCGGCCACGGCCGAGTGTTGTGCCCCCGGGCCGACGTCGCGCCCGCCGGGCTCGAGGAGGCGCTCGAGGCCAAGGGCTGGTCACCGCTGCGCGTCGAGGCCTATCGCACACGCATGGCGCGGGTGCTCCCGCCCGACGCCCGGGCCGCGCTGGAGGAGGGGCGGGTCCAGGCGATCACGTTCACGAGCGCCTCGACCGTCCGCGGATTCGTCGGCGCGGCTCCGACGGTGTCGGGCACCCCGAAGATCGTCTGCATCGGGCCGGTCACGGCGCGGGAGGCGCGAGGACACGGCTTCGTCGTCGCCGCCGTCGCACGACCGCACACGATCGAGGGAGTGGTGGCGGCGCTCGAACGCGCGCTCGCGCCGAGGCCACGCTCCTCGAGTCGCGGGAGACGCCCGGGCGCCTAGAATCTCGCACATGAGCTTCCCTCGCAGCCGGCCCAGGCGGCTCCGCCGGACCCTCGCGCTTCGCTCGCTCATCCGTGAGACCGAGCTCACGCCTCGCCACCTCATCGCGCCCCTGTTCGTGAAGGAGGGCGTTCACGAGCCCGTGCCGATTCCCTCGATGCCCGGTCAGCTCCAGCACACCCTCGAATCGCTTCGGAAGGAGGCGACCGAGATCGCGGGCAAGGGCGTCACCGCGTTCATGCTGTTCGGGGTGCCGGAGGCGAAGGACCCCGAGGGGTCGCAGGCCTGGGCGGAGGAGGGGATCGCTCAGCGCGGCCTCCGGGTCCTGCGCGAGGAGCTCGGGGACGACCACGTCGTGATCGCGGATCTCTGTCTCGACGAGTACACCGACCACGGTCACTGCGGCGTGCTCGACGAATCCGGCGATGTCGACAACGACGAGACCCTCGAGCGCTACCGGCGGATCGCCGTGGCACAGGCGTCCGCGGGGGCCCACCTCCTCGGGCCCAGCGGGATGATGGACGGCCAGGTTGCGGCGATCCGCGACGCCCTGGACGCCGCCGGGCACGAGGACGTCGGGATCCTGGCGTACGCGGCGAAGTTCGCCTCGGCCTTCTACGGGCCGTTTCGCGACGCGGCCGAGTGCGCCCCCCGCTTCGGAGACCGCGGCGGGTACCAGATGGATCCGTCGAACGCCGATGAGGCACTTCGCGAGATTCGCGCCGATATCGACGAGGGCGCGGATATCGTCATGGTCAAGCCCGCGCTTCCCTATCTCGACGTCATCCGTCGAGCCAAGGATGCCACTCGGTATCCATTGGCCGCCTACAACGTCAGCGGCGAGTACGCGATGGTGAAGGCCGCGGTGGCGAACGGCTGGCTCGATGAGCGGGGAGCCACGCTCGAGGTGCTGACCTCGATCCGTCGCGCGGGAGCGGACCTGATCCTGACGTATCACGCGAAGGAAGCGGCCGACTGGCTCGCCGAGCGCTGACCCCCGGCGAGTCCCGCGCCGCCGCCGAAGGGTCGACCGCGGTCGAGAAAGTACGCTGCCTCGATGGATGAAATCGGGCGGGAGGTCCCTCCGCCTCGGGACCAAACGGCGTTCCGCGAGGCGGTGCGCTCGGGTCGGGGGAGGATCCTGGGACGGATCGCGTTGCTCGCCGTCGCCCTGATCTCGCTCTACATCCTCTGGCCCGGACTGCTGAAGCTGTTCTCCGCCTGGCCGCAGCTGTTGACGATCAACCCGATCTGGATCGTCGTCATGATCGCGGCCGAGGGAGCGAGCTTCGCCTGCCAATGGGCGCTCGTTCGCATCGCCCTCGGCACGAGGCGATGGCTCGCGATCGCCACCGCGCAGCTCGCGGGAAACGCGTTCAGCCGGATCGTGCCCGGTGGGGCGGCCGCCGGCGGGGCGTTGCAATATCGCATGCTGACGCAGTCCGGCTTCGAGCCGACGCGCGTGGGGACGGCCCTGACCGCCTCGTCGCTCATCAGCACGGCCACGATCTTCGCCCTTCCGATGCTGGCCCTGCCGACGATCCTCCTCGGAGCGCCCGTCCCGAGCGGCCTGGCCCAGGCCACGTGGCTCGGCGCCGGCGCGTTCATCCTCTTCGTGGCCCTCGGAACCGCCCTGCTCCTGCGGGATCGGCCGCTCATCCTCGTCGCGTCACGTGCTCCAGTGGGCGATCCGCAAGCTCCCGGGGCGACGGCGCGCCATCGAGGATCTGCCCGAGCGCCTCGTCCGCCAGCGAAACGACATCCGAAGGGACCTCGGGGCCGACTGGTGGAGGGCCCTGCTGGCGGCGGCGGGAAACTGGGGGCTCGACTATCTCGCGCTTCTGGCCGCCCTCACGGCCGTGGGG
This sequence comes from uncultured Actinomycetes bacterium, assembly GCA_963728285.1. GTDB lineage: Bacteria > Actinomycetota > UBA4738 > UBA4738 > HRBIN12 > CAVSJR01. The sequence goes on from CAVSJR010000001.1 coordinate 607,320, forward strand.
GCACGGCCGAGGCCGTCGCTCGTGCTCCTGGCCTACGTCACCTCCATCGTCCTCAGCTTCATCCCGATCACTCCGGGCGGGCTCGGATTCGTCGAGGCCGGGCTCACGGCGACCCTCGCGCTCGCCGGCGTGTCCGCGCCCGACGCCGTCCTCGCCACCCTCGCCTACCGGCTCGTCTCGTACTGGCTCCCGATCGTGGTCGGACCGGTCGCGTACTGGTTGCACTCCTCTCGGATCAACCGGGCGGCGAACGCCTCTCCGGCCGAGGGATGACGGCGGGTCCCTAGAATCAGCGACATGCGATCGGAGGAGCTGTTCGAGCGCGCGCGGCGCGTGATCCCCGGGGGGGTCGATTCGCCGGTCCGGGCGTTCGGCGCCGTCGGCGGCACCCCCATCTTCTTCGAGCGAGGCGAGGGCGCCGAGCTCGTCGACGTCGACGGCGCTCGCTACGTGGACTTCGTGCAGTCGTGGGGAGCCAACCTGTTCGGACACGCCCGCCCGGAGATCGTCGAGGCGGCGAGCGCCGCGGCCGCGCGCGGAACGTCCTTCGGCGCCCCGACCGAGGGCGAGGTCCGCCTCGCGGAGCTCATCACGCGCGCGATGCCCGCGGTGGAGATGGTGAGGATCGTCTCGAGCGGGACCGAGGCGGCCATGAGCGCGGTCCGGCTCGCGCGCGGATTCACGGGACGGGAGCGGATCCTGAAGTTCGAGGGGTGCTACCACGGTCACTCCGATTCGCTGCTCGCGAAGGGCGCCGGCTCGGGCGTCGCGACGTTCGGCATCCCCGGGTCCCCCGGCGTGACGGAGGGATCAGCCCGCGACACGATCACCGCCCCCTACAACGACGCCGGCGCCGTGGACGCGGTGTTCGCGGAGCAGGGGGAGCACATCGCGGCCGTGATCGTGGAGCCGGTCGCCGCGAACATGGGCGTGGTGCCCCCGGACCCTGCCTTCCTCGACGAGCTCCGCGGCGCCTGCGACCGCTCCGGGGCGCTCTTGATCTTCGACGAGGTCGTCACCGGGTTCCGGATGGCGCTCGGCGGAGCCCAGGCCGTCTACGGCGTCCGGCCCGACCTGACCGTCCTCGGCAAGGTGATGGGCGGAGGGTTCCCGTGTGCCGCGTTCGGCGGGCGCGGCGACGTCATGGAGCGGCTCGCCCCGACCGGGCCCGTGTATCAGGCGGGGACGCTGTCCGGAAACCCGGTCGCCGTGGCCGCCGGGATCGCGGCGCTGGAGCTCGCCGCGGAGCGGGATCCGTATCCGGAGCTGACGGCCACCGCCGAGACGATGCAGAAGGAGCTCGACACCATCTTCGCCGAGGCCGGGCTGGCCGCGACGATCAACCGCGCGGCGTCGATGTTCAGCGTCTTCTTCTCAGGGGAACCCGTGCGCGACTATGCCGGCGCCGCCCGGGCGGATCATCGCCGATACGCGGCGTTCTTCCACGCAATGCTGGACCAGGGCATCTACCTCCCGCCGAGCGGCTATGAGCTGTGGACGTTGAGCGCCGCCCACGGAGGGCGCGAGGTGGATCGAACGCTGGCCGCGGCGCGGGCCGCCGCCCGTGTCCGGTAGGTCCGCGCCCGCGGCTACCATCGCGCCGATGCGATTTCCGAAGATCGAGCTTCACGTGCACCTCGAGGGCACCGTCCGCCCCGGCACGCTCCTCGAGATCGCCCGAAGGAACGACGTGGGACTGCCCGTCGACACCGTCGAGGGGCTCGGCTCGCTCTATGCCTTTCGCGACTTCGCTCACTTCATCGACGTCTGGACCATGACGACCCGCGCCCTGCGAACGGAGCGCGACTTCCGCCAGGTCGTCGTCGAATACGCAGGGGACGCCGCACGACACGGCGCCGTCTACATCGAGGGGATCTTCTCGCCGGCCGAGCGCGTGAAGTACGGGCCGTCGTGGGATGAGGTGTTCTCCGGATTCTGCGACGGAGCGCAGGAGGCCGGCGAGCGCTTCGGGGTGGAGGTTCGGCTCACGCCCGACATCCCGAGGGACCTCGAGGACGACCCGTTGGAGGGCGCCGAGCTGACCGTCCGGTACGCGTCGAGATATCGCGATCGAGGGGTGGTCGGGATCGGACTCGGGGGACTGGAGGCGGAGCACCCGCCCGAGCCGTTCGCGCCGGCCTTCCGCCGAGCGAGGGAGCTCGGACTCGGATCCGTACCCCACGCCGGCGAGGCCGCCGGCGTCGGCTCGGTTCGCGGTGCGCTGGACGTCCTCGCGCCCGACCGGCTGCGTCACGGGATCCGGGCCGTCGACGACCCGGCGGTCGTTCGCGAGCTCGCGGAGCGGCGCATCGTCCTCGACGTGTGCCCGACGTCGAACCTGCGAACGGGGAGCGTGCCCTCGCTCGCGGAGCACCCGCTCCCCCGCCTCATCGACGCCGGCGTCCCCTGCTCGCTCGGCACGGACGATCCCGCCATGTTCGACACCGACCTCGACCGGGAGCACGAGACGGCTCGAGCGATGGGGGTCGACGCGCGCGCGCTCTACGACGCGGGGGTCGAGGGAGCCCTGTGCGACGAGCTCACGAAGGAGCGCCTTCGCGCCCTCGCCGATGTGAGCGAGTGGCCGGCGACCCCGACCGGCTGAGCGCGGTCCGGTCCCTACCGAGGGCGGCCGCGGTTCGGGCGGCCTTCGAATGCATGCGACGGACACCGCACCGGCGGTCGATCCCGGCCTCCCCCAAGAGGATCAGCCGCCGGGCGGTGCCTCGTCGAGGCCCACGCGCCGCGGCACCCCGCTCGTCCGATCAGGCGATCAGACGAGTTGGAGGTGCGGGGCGCGCGACTCGTGGACCTCTTCCGCGCTCTCGTCGTCGAGGCCGACGCAGATCGTGCCGACCGGTCGTCCGCCGGCACGCTGCAGAGGCGATACCCAGCAGTGGAACGTCCGGCCTCGCCCGCGGATGCGGAACGTGGTGGCCTTCCCTCGCAACGCTCGCAGATGCGCGGCGAGCACCTCGATCTCCACCTCCTCGGCCTCGAACAGGTCGAAGAGCGTCTTCCCCGTGAATCGATCCGGTGGCAGCCCGAGGTGCAGGACACCCGGCGCCGGCGAAGAGGTGAAGCCCAGCTCTCCATCCGTCGTCCAGAAGACCATCGGGAAGCGGTCCACCACGATCTGCGGTTCAGCGTCGGATGCACGCGGTGACTCCGGCCTCGAACCCGAGGTCGACGGCGGGGCATCATCGATCGTGATGCCTCGGAGCTCCCATTGCTTCATTCCGTTCTCCCCTCGTCGTGCGCAGCCCACACGGTAGGCCGGGGCCCACGAGAGGGGTATCGGCGCACCGGGCGATTCCTTCGACACCGTGCGGGGGGACATCCCGTGTCGGCCGGCAACGGACCGAAGGTCGATGATCGCTCCGCATCCGGTACGGGGCCATCTTCCCTACAGCAACGGCGGTGCGGTTCAGGCCTCCCCTCGCACCACGCAGAACTCGTTGCCCTCGGGGTCGGCCAGGACCACGAACACGTCCTCGGGGTCGTCCGAACGCCAAAGCCGGACGGCGCCGAGGGCCTCCAGGCGCGACGCCTCGGTCTCCTCGTCCGACGAGGCGAGATCCAGATGCACTCGGTTCTTCACGGCCTTGGACTCCGGCACGCGCTGAAACGCGACCGCGACGCCCTCGCCGGTCAGCCTGACCCAGTCCAGCTCGCCAGCGTCGGCCTCCGAGCGAAGGTCGGCCCAGTCCTCGGGCCCCTCGGACGGTTGATAGCCGAGGGCGTCGGCCCAGAATCGAGCGAGCCGGTGCGGATCGCGACAGTCGATCACGACGGTCGTGATTCCGAGCCCCGTCATGGACGTCATTCTGCCAGTCGGTCGTGGAACGCGCGGTCGGCGTGGGCGAGCAGATCGGTCACGCCCGTGGTGAGCTCGGCCACCTCCGAGCGGAGCCGTTCGACGGCGGCCGGATCCCGGAGCGAGCCGAGGTTGATCTCGACGTTGTAGATCGCGCTGCGCGCCGATGCCGCGAGTACCTGGGCGCCGGCCGCTCCGTCGGAGGCGGCATTGGGATTGCCGGACTCGATGGCCTCGATCGAGAGCGCCAGGACGTCGAGGGCAAGCCTGGCGACGCGGAGCGGAACATCGGCGGCCTCGGTGGACGCGGTCCCGAGGGCGTCCGAGCGCGCGGTCCTCTCCTCCTCCGTCCCCCTCGGCATCTTCATCGCGGCCATCACCCGATCGAACGCCTCCGCATCGCGATCCGCGAGGGCGAGGAAGCGTTCCCTCGCGTCGTCCGCCCGGCGGATGAGCTCCTCGAACCGAGCAGCAACCGCCTCGTACTTCTGCTTGCCGACCGTGAGGCGCCCGACCATCGCAACGAGCGCGGCCCCCATCGCGCCCGCGACCGCCGCGGCGCTTCCGCCCCCGGGCGTGGGATGCTCGCCGGCCACTCCCTCGAGGAATCCCTCGATCGCGTCCGAGCCGATGGCGGGCGTCCTCGCGCGGCTCACGAGCCGCTCCAGGATCTGCTCCTCGGGGTCGAACCCGCCGTCGAGCGCGAGGAGGTCCCGGGCGGCATCGTCGAGCGCCGCCTGCGGAACGAGTCCGACGATCTCACCCTCCACCACCTCCATGCCGCGGAGGGCCGCCTCGGCCTTGACGGCCTCGAAGGCCGCGCCGATGCCGGTCGCCTCGTGGTCGACGAGGTTCATCGACACCTGCACCAGTCCACGCTCGGGGACGGCGAAGCCGATGGCCCGCACCGCCGGGAGGCCCCCGGAGGATTCGCGGACGCTGCGCGCGATCTCCTTCGCGCCGCCCTCCTCGCCGGACAGATACATGTTGAACGCGATCAGCGGCTTGCGGGCGCCGACGGCCACGGCACCGGCCGACCCGATCTCGTGCGGGCCGAAGTCCGGGAGGCGCTCGCCTCGCTCCACGTCGGCGCGCAGCCCCTCGAACTGTCCCCTGCGAACCTCGGCGAGGCTGGCCCGGTCGGGGGTCATCGCCGCCCGGTCGTAGAGGTACACGGGCACGCGAAGCGACTCGGCCAGCTCCTCCGCGAACTCGCGCGCGAGCTCCACGCACTCCCGCATCGACATCCCGCGGACCGGGACGAAGGGGATGACGTCGACCGCCCCCATGCGCGGATGGCTCCCGACGTGCGCATCCATGTCGATCAGCTCGATCGCCTTCGCGGCTCCCGCCATGGCGCTGCGGCGCACGGCATCGGGATCGCCCACGAGCGTGCAGTCGAGCCGGTTGTGATCCGGGTCGGACTGCCGGTTCAGCAGCACGGCTCCCGGCACGCGCAGCGCGGACACGATCTCCTCGATGACGTCGGCGCGGCGTCCCTCGCTGAAGTTGGGGACGATCTCGACGAGCGGGGGTTCCCGCCTCGCGTCCCGAGCATCGCTCATCGTCGCGCCATCCACCTCCCGGGTCGTCGCGATGCGGTTCCTCCCCGCACGGCCGGAGGGACACGATAGCCCCGGCCGTGGAGTCGCGGCAGCTTCGCGGGCCCGAGCCGCCCCTCAGCGACGACCCCGAAGGGCCTTGTCCCTCATGATCTCGCGGACGGCGTGGTGCCCGGGGATGCCCGTCACGCCCCCGCCCGCATGGGTGGCGCTGCTCGCCTGATAGAGGCCCCGGATCGGCGTGCGGTAGTCGGCGTAGCCGGGGGCGGGGCGCATATGGAAGAGCTGATCGACGCTCAGCTCGCCGTGGAAGATGTTGCCTCCGATCAGCCCCCACTCGTCCTGCATCTGCTTCGGCCCGATGATCTGCCGGTGCAGGATCGAGCCCTTGAAGTTCGGGGCGACCGCGTTCATCCGGTCGATCAGCCGGTCCGCGTATTGCTCGAGCTCCTCCTCGTGCCCCGGCTCGTCGGCCCACTCCGCCGGAACCCACTGCGTGAACATCGACATGACGTGGATCCCCTCGGGCGCGAGCGTCGGGTCCGAGACCGACGGGATCGCCGTGTCGGAGAAGGGCAGGGTGGCGGGCTTCCCGAACCGGGCCTCCTGGAAGCCGCGCTCGAGGTAGTCGAGATCGTCGAGGACCTGGATGGCGCCGCCGTGGATGTCCGGGTTGAAGCCGGGATCGGCGGTGAACTCCGGGAGCTCGGCGAGCGCGAGGTTGATCTTCACCGTTCCCGACCGCGTTCGCCAATGCTCGATGTCGCTGACGAACGTGTCGGGGAGCTCGCTTCGGTCGAGCTGCTCGAGGAAGGTGATCTTCGGATGCACCGCGGTGACGACGACGGGGGCCCGCAGCTCCTCGCCGCCCGCGACGACGACGCCGCGCGCGCGCCCGTTCTCCGTGAGGATGCGCTGGACGGGTGAGTTCACGCGGATCTCGGCGCCGAACGAGCGGGCCGCCTGCTCGCACGCGAGTGAGACCGCCCCCATGCCGCCCTCCGGGTACCCCCACGACGCGATCTGCCCGTCCCCGATGTCGCCGACCGAGTGGTGCATCAGCACGTACGCCGTGCCGGGCGCATCGGGCCCCGCCCAGGTGCCGATGATCCCGTTGACCGCCATGAAGCCCTTCATCACCGGGGACTCGAACCACCGGTCGAGGAGGTCGGTCGCGCTCATCGTGAACAGGCGGGTGATGTCGGCGACGGTCCGCTCATCGAGCTCCTTGCGCAGGCCCCACCCGAGCTGGGCGACGTCCTTGATGTCTCGCGCCTTCCGCGAGCCGAGGCGAGGGGGCGTGCGCATGAGCAGCGGGCCGAGGATGTCGGCGATGCGCCCGATCCACGCCTCGAATGCCGGATACGCGTCCGCGTCCCGCTTCGAGAACCGCGCGATGGTCTCGTGCGTGACCTTGGGGTCCTCCGCTTGAAGGATCGACCCACCGTCCGGATGCGGCAGATAGCCCATCCCCTGCGGATGGATCCGGTAGCCGAAGCGCTCGAGCTGAAGATCCCGCTGGATCGTCGGGGGCATCAGGCTCATCACGTAGGACAGCGTCGTGACCCTGATGTCGGGGGCCTCCTCCCACGGCGCCATGGTGTCGGCGGCGCCTCCGACCTTGTGGCGCGCCTCGAGGACCACGGTCCTCGCTCCGTGTTTCGCCAGGTAGCCGGCGGCGACCAGGCCGTTGTGCCCGCCGCCCACGACGATGGCGTCGTAGGCGTTGACCTGCGAGTTCACCATTTGAATCTCCGTTCAAACTCGGGTATCCGCAGGGTACCGCAATCCCCCCGCGGAGCGAAATCCTGGCGGGAACGTCCCGGGGAACCGCGATGTTATGAGGTGGTGGAAGGCCGGCCCGAGGAACGAACCGGCGGCCGGCGACGACAATGATCGGAAGGAAGGAAGGACGCTATGACGACGAACAAGGCCATCTTCGCGGCCGGCTGCTTTTGGGGAGTCGAGGCGGAGTATCGGATGGTGAGAGGGGTCGTTGCGACCCAGGTCGGATACACGGGCGGGCTCACCCCGGACCCGACCTACGAGCAGGTCTGCTCTCACACGACCGGGCATGCCGAGGCGGTCGAGGTCGAGTTCGACCCGGACGTGGTCTCCTACGAGGACCTCGTGGAGCGATTCTGGCGGCTGCACGATCCGACGCAGGTGAACCGCCAGGGATGGGATGTCGGCGACCAGTACCGGTCGGCCATCTTCACCCTGGATGAGGGGCAGGCGGCCACGGCGACGGCCTCGAGGGAGCGGGAGCAGCAGCGCTTCCGCAAGCCCATCGCGACGCGGATCGAGCCGGCGGGCCCGTTCCATCGCGCCGAGGAGTATCACCAGCAGTACCTGGAGAAGCGCGGGCAGGCGTCCTGCGTGATCCCGGCTCCGGCGACGCAGACGTCGTCGGCGACGGCGAAGGAGGCATGATGACCGAACGAGCGAACGATCGAAACGACATTCCCACCTCGGAGGAGGAATGGCGCCGCAAGCTGACGCCCGAGCAGTTCGATGTGCTGCGCAAGAAAGGCACGGAACGGGCGTTCACGGGGAAGTACGCCTTCACGAAGGATGCCGGGGTGTATCGGTGCGCGGGCTGCGGTGCCAAGCTGTTCGACGCCGAGACCAAATACGAGTCCGGGACGGGCTGGCCGAGCTTCTGGGAGCCCATCTCGAGCGGAGCGATCGAGCTCCACGAGGATCGCAGCTGGGGGATGCGCCGCGTCGAAGCGACATGCGCCCGCTGCGGAGGCCACCTCGGCCACCTCTTCGACGACGGGCCGCAGCCCACCGGCGAGCGCTACTGCATGAACTCGGCGGCGCTGGAGCTGGATCCCACCGAGGATGAGGCCCAGGAGCGGCCGGCCTCGGCGGAGGCGGGAGGCTAGAGCCCGGGCGCCTCGTAGACCTTCTCGCCCTCGACGAGGGTGAGAAGGGCCCGGGCGTCGGCGATCCCGTCCTCGCCCTCGGCGAAGAGATCGCGATCGAGGACGACCAGATCGGCCAGCTTGCCGACCTCGATCGAGCCGCAGACGTCGTCGAGGTGGTTCACGTACGCCGATCCCATGGTGTAGGCGCGGATTCCCGTGGCGAGATCGATCCGCTCCTCGGGAAGGAACGGCTCCTCAGTGCGATCGTCCGAACCGGCGTACGGGTACCCGCGGGGCTCCGTCCTGTTCACCGCCACATGCAGTCCCCAGAGGGGGTTCGGACTCGAGACCGGCCAGTCGCTGCCGAACGCGAGCTGGGCGCCGTCGCGAACGAGGCTTCCGAACGGGTACTGCCAGCCCGATCGCTCCTCGCCGAGGAACGGAATCGTCAGCTCGCTCATCTGCGGCTCGTAGGCCGCCCAGAGCGGCTGGGCGTTCGCGACGGCCCCAAGGCGACGAAACCGCGGCACGTCGGCCGGATCCACGACCTGCAGGTGCGCCACGTGATGGCGCAGGTCGTTCATCCCGTTGCCCGCGCGGGCCGACTCGATCGCATCGAGCGCTTCGCGGATGCCTCGATCGCCGATCGCATGGATATGGACCTGGAAACCCTCCGCGTCCAACCGGCGCACGGATCCGCGGAGCGTCTCGGGATCCACGAAGCTGATCCCGGTCCCTCCCACCGGCTTCCCGTCGATCAGGTACGGGGTCGTCAGCGCGGCGGTCAGGTTCTCGCAGACGCCGTCCTGCATGATCTTCACGGTCGTGGCGCGAAAGCGGCCGGCCCTCGCCCGCGAGCGCCGCTCGAGCAGGCCGGCCACCTGCTCCTCCCCACGCGCGCGCTCCCACCACAGCGCTCCCACCACGCGAGCGCTCAGGCGTCCATCGCCGGCGACGGCGAGATAGGCATCGAAGCTGTCGGCGAGCGTGCTGTACTCGCCGACGATGGCGTCCTGCCAGCCGGTGATGCCGAGCGAATGCAGGTGCGCTTGCGCCACGAGGAGTCCGTCGACGATCTCATCGGTCGTCGGGGCCGGGATGAGACGGCGCACGACGTCCATCGCCCCCTCGTGCAGGGTGCCGGTCGGGGTTCCGTGGTCATCGCGCTCGAACCTGCCGTCCGGGGGATCGGCCGTCGCTCGCGTGACCCCGGCCATCTCCAGCGCCCTCGAGTTCACCCACGCGCCGTGGTTGTCTCGGTTGTTGATGAACGCCGGGCGGCCGGGAACGATGGCGTCGAGGGCGGCGGCGGTGGGAGTGCCTCCCGGGAACACGTCCATGGCCCATCCTCCGCCGAGGATCCACTCGGCCTCCGGATGCGCCTGCGCGTAGGCCTCGATGCGCTGCGCGTACGAGGAGACCGAATGCACCTCCGACAGGTCGATGCGCAGCCGATCCAGGCCCGCGGACGGGGCGTGCACGTGCGAGTCCTGAAAGCCCGGCAGGAGCATCCTGCCGCCGAGGTTCACGACCTCCGTCGCGGTCCCCACGTGGTCGCGGACGGCGGCGTCGGTTCCGACCGCGACGATCCGGCCGCCCCGGACGGCGACCGCCTGCGCGGTCCGGCGCGCGCCGTCCACCGTGTAGACCGCGCCGGACACGAACGCGAGGTCCGCGGCGCCGCCCGGCTCGCGGCTCACAAGGGCTCCTTCTCGGTTTCACGGATCGATGGCGTCGCGAGCATCCGTGGGATTATCTCGGGCCGGAGGCGCGATGGAGGGTTCGCCGTCGAGGAACCGCCATCTCCGCGCCTCCCCGTGCCGAGCCGGAGGCGGAGGAGTTCGCATGACGAGACAGACGACGATCGAGGAGTAGGCGTTGCGCATTCGACTCGACCCGTCGTCGAGCGTCCCGGTCGGCGAGCAGCTCCGCCGGCGCCTCGAGAGCCTGATCCTGTCGGGCTCGCTCGGCCCGGGAGAACGCGTCCCGACGGTGCGTTCGTTCGCGCGATCGCAGCATCTCGCACCGGGCACCGTCGCCAAGGCCTACCGGAGTCTGGAGTCCGAGGGCCTGCTGATCGGGCGTGGGAGGCTCGGCACGTTCGTGGCCGAGGAGCTCCCCGACCGCCCGACCGACGCCGAGGACCTCCTCGGCCGAGCGGCCCAGGCCTACGCCCGCCGGGCACGGCAGCTGGGCTTCGACCCCTCGCAGGCGCTCCGGCGGGTTCGAACGGAGCTTGCCGGCCGGTAGGCAGCGGTGGGCACGGTGGGCGACGAGGCCGACCCGCGGCCCTATACTTCTCGAACGCATGTTCGAAGGCCTGAACGCAGCCCAGTCGCAAGCCGCCTCGCACGGTGACGGGCCGCTGCTCGTGATCGCGGGCGCCGGAACCGGAAAGACCATGACGCTCGCCTGCCGCGTGGCGGCCCTCCTCGACCGGGGCGTCTCCGCCGAGCGGATGCTGCTCCTGACGTTCAGCCGGCGGGCCGCCCGGGAGATGCTCGCGCGGGCGGAGCAGCTGACGGGCGACGCGGGAGCGGGTCGCGTCTGGGGCGGGACGTTTCATGCCGTCGGGAATCGCCTGCTTCGCCTTCACGGCCGTCCCATCGGGATCCGACCCGACTTCACCGTGCTGGACCAAGCCGACGCCGCCGACACGATGAACCTGTTGCGCAACGAGCTGGGCTACGGCGACGGCGAGCGACGATTCCCGAGGAAGGAGACGCTCGCGTCGATCTACTCGCGCACCGTGAACGCCGGCATGAAGCTGGCCGAGGTCCTGGGGCAGGACTATCCCTGGTGTGCCGAGGAGATCGAGGGCATCCGCCGCATCTTCACCGCGTACACGGGCCGAAAGCGGGAGGGGAACGTGCTGGACTACGACGATCTCCTCCTCTATTGGAAGGCGCTCGGCCGAACGCCGCAGACCGCACCGAAGCTGGCGGCCCAGTTCGACCACGTCCTCGTCGACGAGTATCAGGACACCAACCAGCTGCAGGCCGACATCCTCCGGGCGATGCGGCCACCCGGGACGAACGTCACCGTCGTCGGGGACGACGCCCAGGCCATCTACGGCTTCCGGTCCGCGACGGTCCGCAACATCCTCGAGTTCCCGGGCCACTTTCCCGGGACGACGATGGTGCGACTCGAGCAGAACTATCGCTCGACGCCTCCCATCCTCGCCGCCTCGAACGCGGCGATCGCGCTGTCGCCGCAGCGGCACGAGAAGACGCTCTGGTCGGACCGAAGCGGCGCCGTCCGACCGGTGCTGCGGACGTGTCTCGACGAGGCCGAGCAGAGCGATGCCGTGTGTCGGGCCGTGCTCGGGCGCCGGGAGCGCGGAACGCTGCTGAAGCGCCAATCGGTCCTGTTTCGGACGGGTCATCACAGCGATCTCCTCGAGGTCGAGCTCGCGCGTCGCAACATCCCCTTCGTGAAATACGGCGGGCTGAAATTCATGGAGGCCGCGCACGTCAAGGACGTGCTGGCCCTCCTGCGCATCCTCGAGAATCCGCTCGACGAGATCGGCTGGTTTCGCGTGCTGCTGTTGCTCGACGGCGTCGGGCCCGCGACGGCCCGACGGCTGATGCAGGCGATCGGGGTGCGGGCCTCCTCCCAGCACCGAGGCTCGCCGCTGCGCCGCTTGATCGAGGAACCGCCCGCCGTGCCGATCGGAGCGCAACGCGGCTTCGACGATCTCAGGTCGGCGCTGGCCGACTGCGAGGCGGGAGGAGGTCACGAGGGCCTTCCTCCCGCGGCACAGATCGAACGCCTGCGGCGCTTCTGCGAGCCGGTCTTTCGTCGAAAGTACGACGCCGCTCCATCGCGGCTCCGCGACGTGGACCAGCTCGAGCACATCGCATCGCGCCACGGCAGCCGCGGCCGCTTCCTCGCCGAGCTGACGCTCGATCCCCCGTCCTCCACCGGCGATCTCGCGGGTCCCCCGGGACTGGACGAGGACTACCTCGTGCTCTCGACCATCCACTCCGCCAAGGGCCTCGAGTGGGACGCGGTCCACGTCATTCACGCCGCGGACGGCATGATCCCCTCCGACATGTCGACCGGCGACGACGAGCGGATCGAGGAGGAGCGGCGCCTGCTCTACGTCGCGATGACCCGCGCACGTGACGAGCTGGTCGTCTACTTCCCGCAGCGCTACTACCGGCGGCCGCGCGGCCTCGAGGATTCCCACTCCTACGCTCAGCTCACGCGATTCCTCCCGCCCGAGGTGCGAGCGCACTTCGATGAGGTCGCGCCGGAGGTCCGGCCGGAGCCATCATCCGAGGCCGTCGCCGTCGGGTCCTCGAGCGCGGCGGCGGCCGGTGCGAACGTCGACGCGTTCCTGTCCGACCTGTGGAGTGGCTGAGACGATGCCCCCTTCAGGACTCGGGAGCGCGCTCCTTCATGAACCATTCGGTGAACTCGGAGGCGCGCCCGTCTTCCTCGAGGCGGATGACCCACAGGTTGTGATAGGTGCGCGGCTTCCCGTCGACGTAGTCGGTCCATCCGCGAACGAACGCGAGCCCGCCCACGATCGCCATCGGCTCGTAGCGAAACGTCCACGTGCCCGGCTCGTCGGCGATCTCGGTCCACCCCGCCACGATCGCATCCCGGCCGGCGAAGGGCTCACTGTACGGCGCCGTGTGGTAGGTCGCGTCGTCGGTGAACAGCGCCGCGATATCGGCGGGATCGTTCGTGGTCCATGCGTGGACGTAGCCGTCCATCCAGCGTTCCACGTCGTCCAGGTTCATTCGCGCTCCCCCGTTCACGGCCGCGACTCGTGCTTCTCGTACCACTCGGTGAACTCCGAACAACGGCCGTCGCCTGCGAACCGAATCACGAAGAGGTTCTCATAGCTTCCCGGCGGGTCCCGATCATAGATCGTCCGGGCTCGGACGAAGCCGAGGTCATCCGCGAGGGCGAGCGGCTCGTACCGGAACGTCCACGTCCCGGGCTCGTCGGCGATCTCGGCCCATCTCGCGGCGATCTCGTCCGGGCCCACCCACGGATCGGCCGTGGGCACGACGTAGTAGCGGGCGTCGTCGGTGAACAGCGAGCGGATCTCATCCGGGGCGTTCGACGACCATGCGGCCACGTAGCCGTCCATCCATCGAGCGACGCCGGCGAGATCCATGCCGGCGGCGTGCGGGCGGGTGGTCACGCCTCGGTCGCGGGCAGCGCCCGGTCGGCCTTCGCGGCGAAGACGAAATCGCTCTCGGTCAGCCCGTCGATCTTGTGCGTCCAGATCGTGAGCCCGACCTTGCCCCAGGCGAGGGTGATGTCCGGATGGTGCCGCTGTTCCTCGGCGAGCGCTCCGACGCGATTGGTGAAGTCCAGGGCGTCTCGGAAGTTCTTGAATCGATAGTCCTTCTGGAGATGGTGGCCGTCGACGACCCGCCACTCCCCTCCGAGCGCGTCCAGGAGGCCATCGAGCTCCTCCCCCTCGAGCGGCGGAACGCCGCCCTTGCACGGGACGCACTCCAACGATGCGAGATCGGTCATGCCTCCATCCTCCGCGGGGCCCGAGAGGGCGTCAACACGGCCCGGATGCCGCTCAGACGGCGTCCCCGAGCGCGGCGCGGACATCCTTGCGGATCCCCGTGACGAACGGGACCTCCTCCTTCGTGTAGCGTCGCGCCCCGGCATCCCTCAGCCGTCGGATGCACTCGACCAGGCGATCCGCGTCGTCGGCCTCGAAGGCGAGGATCCACTCCCAGTCGCCGAGCCCGAACGCGCTGGTCGTGTTGGCCAGCACGTCGGGGTACTCCCGCCCCATGACCCCGTGTTCGGCCAGCAACCGGCCGCGTTCCTCCCGGGGAAGCAGGTACCACTCCGGCGTCCTGACGAACGGATAGACGCAGAGGACCGTCTTCGGGGGCTCTCCCTTCACGAAGGCGGGAGCGTGATCGGCCGTGAACTCGGCCGGCTTCACGACGCCCATGAACGTCCACCGCGGCTCCAGGAGATGGCCCGCCCTGGTGCGTCGAAGCTCCGCGTACGCCCGCTGGATGTCCTCGGCGGTGTCCGCGACGAGCCACCACATGAGATCCGCATCGGCCCGGAACCCGACCGTCGAGTACGTGCCCCTGACGCGCAGGCGGCCCTCCGACTCCCAGGCCTTGAAGAGGTTCTCGAGCTCCTGCCCCGCGTCGTCGAGTTCCGCCCCGGTCAGCTCCCGGAGGGCCGCGGTGGCGCGAAACACCGGGTACAGCGTGTACGTGGTCTCGCTCATCGAACCGTCTCCTTCTCCGCAGGGCGGCCAGAGGCGTGTCGCAGCACAGCCTCGGCCGTCTCGTTGGCGTCCCGGACGCAATCGGGGATGCCGACCCCGGCGAACGCCGAGCCGGTCACGAAGATACCGCCGGGCAGCCGGTCTCTGATCGCGCGAACGCGGTCGACGTGCCCGACCTCGTATTGCGGCATGGCGCGCCGCCACCGATACACGGCCGATGCCTCCGGACGTCGCGGGAGGGGAAGCACGGCGGATACGTGGCGAGCAACGGCGTCGACGATGTCCTCGTCCGCCGCCTCGACGACCTCCTCGAAGCCGGCGCCCCCCACGTAGCAGCGCAACACGGCCCTCGACCCATAGGCCTCCGAAGGCCACTTGCGCGACAGCCACGTGCATGCGGTCATCGGGGCTCGTCCCGCGGGGACGACGAAGCCGCTGCCGTCCGGAAGCGCCTCGGCCGTGCCCTCCGGATAGACCAGGAACACGACGCCCGTGGACGCGTAGGGGATCTCCGCCAGTCCCGCGGACGAGGCCGGCGCGATCCCGCCGAGCAGCCGCGCGGACTCGAATGCGGGCGCCGCGAGCACCACGGCGTCCGCGTCGATCGCGCCGCCGGTGGTCCGCACGACCCAGGCGTGGCCGCGCCGGTCGAGCGATGCCGCGGGGTCGTCGAGCAGCAGCCGTTCGCGTCCGGTCGCCGCGGCGAGCGCCTCGGTGAGGCGAGGCATGCCCCCGCCCAGCCTCAGGAACATGGGCCGTGGCCCGGCGTCCGCCGACGCCCGCCGGGCCGCCTGCGAGCCGCGCACAAGGCTTCCCTGCGTTCGCTCCCAGGTCGCGAGCTCCGGAAACGTCGCTCGCACGCTCAGCCGGTCGACGTCCCCGGCGAACAGTCCCGCCAACAGCGGGGCGACCGCGAGCTCCGTCGCCTCGTCGCCCACGCGACGGCGCAGGAGACTGCCCAACGATTCGTCGGCGTCGTCCTTTCTCGGTTTGCGGATCAGATCCCGCAGGGCGCGAACCCGTCCTCTCCGGGACACGCCGGGCCAGCGAACGACCTCGCCGACGTCGGGCGGGATGCCGAACGCCGCGTCGCGAGGAAATCGCACCAGCCCGTCGTCGGTCCAGAGGAAGGACCCGCTCGATCCCGGGGGGGTGCAGCTCCTTCGACAGCCCGAGCTCGCGGCACAGCTCGACGGCCCACGGCTTTCGCGCGAGGAACGAGTCCGCGCCCGCCTCCAACGTCAGGCCGCCGACCTCGATCGACCGGAGCTTTCCCCCGACTCGATGGTCTGCCTCGACGACGGTCACGTGAGGCCTCCCGCGATCGCCCGGTCGCGTGAGCCGATACGCGACGGTCATCCCCGCGACGCCGCCTCCGACGACGACGACCCGTGCGTGGCCGGCGTCCATCGGTGCTCAGTCCCCCTCGCGACCGGTGGGGGGCGCCGAGGAGACGTGATCGCGCACGACGCCGGCGAGCGCCTCGATGAACCGCGGGTCCGCGTTCGGCATCTCCGTCCGAACGAACCGCATGCCTTCCCGGTCCGCGATCTCCTGCGCCTCCACGTCGAGGTCGTAGAGCACCTCGAGATGGTCCGCGACGAATCCCGCGGAGCACACGAGGACCGCCCGATGCCCGGCGCGGCCCGCCTCCCTGATGGCGTCCTCGATGGGCGGCCCCCACCATGGGTCGGACGTTCGGCCGGCGCTCTGCCACGCGACGCCGTAGCTGCCGATGTTCAGCGCGGCCGCCACGAGGTCCGCGGTCTCCCGCAGCTGCGCGTCGTACGCGCACCGCTTTCGGCACGAGCTCGCGTCGCAGCGCAGACACCGCTGCGATCCGTCGCCGAGCGTCCGCACCGGCAGGCTGTGGGCGGAGAAGAGGACGTGGACGCCCTCGCGCTCGTCGTCGCTCAATCGGTCGAGCGCATGTGAGACCCGGGAGGCGAGGAAGTCCACGAACCGGGGGTGCCCGTACCATTGGCGGACGAAGCTGAACGCGGGGCCGCCATCCTCGCGAACGGCGGACTCCACCCGCCGAATGTAGGTCTCAACCGACATGCCCGACCAATGCGGCGCCATCACGATCGCCACGGCCCGCCGGATCCCGTCCTCGCGCATGCGTGCGACGCCCTCCGGGATGAAGGGCGGGGAGTGCTTCATCCCCAGGTAGGGACGATAGTCGCCTCCTCCCTGCTCGGTGAGCGCATGGGCCAGCCCCTCCGCCTGCATCCGCGTCGTGTCGAGGAGCGGGAAGCGGTTTCCGATGGCCGCGTAGCGCTGCTTCAGCTCCTCGAGGTGCTCGGGCGATGGGGCGCGCCCTCCTCGGATATCGGTGTAGTAGCGCTCGATATCGGCGGGGCCATCGGCCGTGCCGTAGGCCATGACGAGCAGGCCGATCGGCTCGCTCATCGGCTCGTCCGCCTGGCTGGTGGCCGGGTGGACGCGCCGAGCACCGCATCCGCCTGCCCGCGGCCGGTGCGCTCGTGCACGAGGTCGACGAGCCGAGCGAGCGTCGCCGGCGGCGTCGCCGGGAGCACGCCGTGACCGAGATTGAAGATGTGGCCGGACCGTCCGTCGGCCCCCTCGAGGACGTCCAGCGCCCTGGCCTCCACCACCTCCCACGGAGCGAGACAGGCGACCGGGTCGAGATTCCCCTGGATCGCGGCGTCGGTCCCGACTCGCTCCCACGCGAGATCGAGCGGCGTCCGCCAATCGACGCCGATCACGTCGCCGCCCGCGCGGCGCATGAGCGGCAGCAGCTCACCGGTCCCGACCCCGAAGTGAATGGCCGGCACGCCGAGGTCGCCCAGGGAATCGAAGATCGTCCGCATCGTGGGAGCCACGTGCCGCTCGTAGTCCTCCGGCGACAGCGCTCCGGCCCAGCTGTCGAAGACCTGGATCGCCTGGACGCCGGCCTCGACCTGCGCGCGAAGATGCGTCGTCGCCATCTCCCCGAGCGCCTCCATCAGCGCGGCCCACGTTCGAGGCTCCGTGAGCATGAGGGTCTTCGCACGGACGTGGGATCGCGACGGCCCTCCCTCGATGAGGTAGCTGGCCAGCGTGAACGGAGCACCGGCGAACCCGATCAGCGGGACGGAGAGCTCCTTGCGCAACAGGCGCACGGCCTCGAGCACGTGGGGGACGTCGGCCTCCGGCTCCAGCGGGCGGAGGCGATCGAGATCGGACCGTGAGCGAAACGGGGTCGCGACCACCGGCCCGACCCCGCTCTCGATTCGAACGTCGACGCCGATGCCCGCGAGGGGCACCATGATGTCGGAGAACAGAATCGCGGCGTCCAGATCCATCCTGCGAAGCGGCTGAAGCGTCGCCTCCACCACGAGATCCGGCTCCCGACAGGCCTCGAGGATGTCGCGTGTCCCCCGAAGCTCGCGATACTCCGGCAGGTAGCGACCGGCCTGGCGCATGAACCACACGGGGGTGCAATCCACGGGCTCGCGCCGGCAGGCGCGCAGGAACCGGTCGTTCGTGAGGGGCCGCGTCACGGTGCAAGGATACGGGCGCGGAGGCAGGCGTCGGTCGGCGACCCTACGCGATGGGAGCGGTCAGGCGGGTGCGGTGCCGGGCGTGGGACGGCCGAAGAGGGCGTCGAGCGACAGGTCCCATCCCTCGCCCGTCCGCGTGATGAGGACCGAACGAAGGGCGTCCAGCAGCTCCTCCATCTCGAACGGCTTGGCCACGAACGCGGCCGCCCCCATCTCCCGCGCTCGCCGGCGATCCCTATGGGTCGTCCTGGCGGAGCACACGACGACCGGCGGAGCGCTCCGGCCCGACCCGAGCTCGGCGAGGACCGCCCAGCCGTCGAGCACCGGCAGCATCAGGTCGAGCACGACGACGTCCGGCTTCTCGGCGAGGATTCGCCGGATGGCCGTTCCTCCGTCGGCCGCGAGGGACGTCTCGAACCCGACGATCTCGAGATTCATCCTCATCATGAGGAGCGCGTCCGGATCGTCTTCGACGATCACGACCCGCGGCTTGCGCGCCATCGCCTAGACCGCCGCCGGCTCGGATTGGACTCCCAGCAGCGGGAGCGTCACGCGGAACGCCGCCCCGCCCCCCGGAGCGTCCTCGATCCACACGCGCCCGCCGAACGCGGCGACGAGGCCTCGGACGATGGGGAGCCCGAGGCCGAGGCCCGGCTGGCTATCGATTCGGCGCACCCGGTGGAACTGCTCGAAGACCCTGTCGCGTTCATCCGGCGGCACGCCGTCCCCGCGGTCGATGACCGAGAGCACCGCCTGGGTCACGCCACGCTCGACCCGAACGGTGATCGGCGGGGCCCCGTACTTCATCGCGTTGTCGATGAGGTTGTCCAGCACATGGCGCATCGAGTCCGCGTCGGCGAGGACCTCGACCGGCTCGTCGGGGACCTCGACGGTCATTCGCCTGCCGGCGCCCTCGTAGTAATCCATGGCGACCGAGCGCGTGAGCCCGGCGAGATCGACCTCCTGCGGCTCCGACGGCTTGCCGTCCTGGTCGAGCTTGGACGCGGTGAGCAGCTCCTCCACCATCGTGGAGAGTTGACGAGCCTGGCGCTCGATGATGCCGACCACCTCCGGATGCTCGGCCAGCCGCTCGGGTCGCTGGGCGGCCTGCGCGGCCGCGAGGATGGACGTGAGCGGCGTCCGGAGCTCATGGCTCACGCGCGTGACGAATTCGGTCTTCAGCAGGTCGAGCTCGAGGAGCTCGGCGACGTGTGAGCGCTCCGCCTCGAAGAGCCGAGCGTTCGTGATCGCGCTCGACGCCTGCTCGGCGAACAGGCTGAGCGCGCGAAGGTCGTACTCATTGAACTCCCGAGCGATGTCGGCGTTGACGTTCAGGACCCCGAGCAGCTCCTCCCGATGGATGAGCGGCGCGCTCATCGCACTCCGCACCTCTTGCGCCTTGGGTTGCAGACCGGGGAACTCCTCCACGCGGGGGACGCCGTTGATGAGGTGCGCGTCCCGCCAGACCGCGACCTTGCCGGCGATGCCCTCGCCCACCGTCACCCGACTCTCGAGCGCCTCGTCGTTCCCGATGACGCTCGCGGCGACGAGCTCGTCTCCCTCCAGCAGCATGATGGACCCGCTCCGGGCCTGCAGGAGATCCACGGCTCCACGGAGGATGACCTCGAGCACCGAGGCGAGCTCGAGGACGGAGTTCATCGCCTTGCCTGCGTCGAGGAGCAGCGACACCTCGTGCAGGCGGTTGGAGAACGCGCTCGTGAGCACCCGTTCGTCGACGAGGAGCCGCGAGAGCCTTCGAAGGTGAAGCTCCTTCTCGATCGCGTACGCGCAGAACCCGATCGCGACGAGCACGACGCCGAACCGAAGCGCTCGGGGCGTGATCAGCTCGGGCAGCGAGGCGACCGGCATCCAGGCCAGCAGCGCGATCCCGCCGCTGACGAGGACGAGGATGATCGTCGTGATGATCCACAGCTGCATTCGCCGCCGCTCGACGGACTCGAGCGACGGCGAGCGGAAGTCGCGCAGGCCCACGACCCGCGCCTCGCGACGGATCCGCTCGGACGCGGAGGTCGGCGGGCGATCGCTGGTGCTCACGAAGTCGGTATCGGCCCTGCTCAACCGCGGCTTGAGCCCGGGTACTACGCCGTTCGGGCCTTCGCGGTCCCGTAGAGGAGATCGCTCCCTGCGGAGCGCACATCCGCCTCCCAGCCGAGCCCGTCGAGCTTCGCCCCCAGCTCCTCGGGGTCATAGAAGACCTTGACGATGGTGTAGTCGCGGCCGCGGAGCCGTCTCCGATCGACTCCCCGCGACCAGGGGCTTTCCACGGATTCCGCGCACCTCTGCGCACGTGCACGCACCTGTGCTCTCCTGATGCGGGACGGTGACCGGGTGCCTTCCCGGTCGGACGCGAGGGCGCGAGAGGTGCAGGAACACAGCAGCGAACTCCTGAAGACGATCGCGATCGCCCTTCCCGCCGCCTTCGTCGGCGGGATCGCGGCGAAGTGGCTGCGCCTGCCCACGCTCGTCGGATACCTGCTCGCGGGCGTCGCGGTCGGGCCGTTCACGCCGGGACTCGTCGCCAACAGCGGGGTGGCCCTCGAGCTCGCGGAGATCGGGGTCGTGTTGCTGATGTTCGGCGTCGGGCTTCACTTCAGCATCGGCGATCTCGTCGCCGTGCGAAGAATCGCGGTACCGGGCGCCCTGGGGCAGATCGTCGTCGCAACCGCGCTGGGAGTCCTGGTCGGGTCGCTGGCCGGCTGGTCGCTCGGCGAGGGGCTCGTCCTCGGCCTCGCGATCTCGGTCGCGAGCACGGTGGTGCTGCTTCGAGCGCTCGAACAGCGGGAGCTGCTGAGCAGCGAACCGGGTCGCGTGGCCATCGGGTGGCTCATCGTCGAGGACGTCTTCACCGTCGTCGCGCTGGTCGTGCTCCCGACGCTCGCCCCCGGGGGCACGGACGGCGGCCCCTTCGACGTTGCGGGAGACGTCGGGATCGCGGTCGCGAAGGCCGCCGCCCTGACCGCGCTCATGCTGATCGCCGGAGCGCGATTCCTTCCATGGCTGCTGTCCCGCGTGGAACGGGAGGGCTCACGGGAGTTGTTCACCCTCGCCGTCCTCTCCGTGGCGCTTGGGATCGCCTTCGCGGCCAGCGAGGTCTTCGGGGTGTCGTTCGCGCTCGGCGCCTTCCTGGCGGGCGCCGTGCTGAGCAGCTCCCATCTCAGCGACCGGGCGGCCGCCGAGGTGCTCCCCTTGAGCGATGCGTTCGGCGTCCTGTTCTTCGTCGCCGTCGGGATGCTGCTCGACCCCGAGATCCTGCTGGATGCCCCGCTCGAGGTCGCCGCCGTCGTCGTCATCGTGGTGGTGGCCAAGTTCGCCACCGCGATCGGGCTGGTCCGGCTGCTGGGCGGGCCGACGCGAACCGGGGCACTCGTCGGCGCCGGACTCGCCCAGATCGGAGAGTTCTCGTTCATCGTGGCGACGACCGCGGTCGGCGTGGGCCTCCTCTCCGCCCGCGGCTTCCAGCTGATCGTCGCGGCCGCCCTGCTCTCGATCGCGCTCAACCCAGTGGCCTACGGGGTCGCGAGGTTCATCGATCGGCGAGACGCGGGCCGGCGATCCTGATCGGAGGCGTGAACGGGTGACGGCGTCGCGATCGTCGAGCAGCCGCCCGCAGCAAGATCGTTACCCGCGCTTGAACCCGGCTCGGGCTTCGAAGCCCTCAGCCCCGTCACAGGCGATGGGCGAGGGCATGGACGCCCGCAATGGCTTACAGAGGATCGTGACGGTCGCCGGAATCGCCATGCGACCTCGCGTCTGAGAGTCCGATCTTCCGATCGGAGGTTGCGCTTTGACCGTGACCCGTCTTAGGGTCGGTTGACCACCATGGCATCCCCCCACCTTCCTCGGCCGCCCCCTTTCCGGTGATCCTCCGACCGCAACGACGACTGCAAGAAAGAGGGGAAGAACATGGCCAGAAAGCTCGCGGCATTTGGTGCGGTACTCGCGCTCGGCGCGATGATGTGGGGAACGACCTTGACCGGGGCATCCGCGGGAACGAGCGAGGAGCTCCAGTTTCGAGCAGTCACGAAGGAGGCAACGAACCTCGATCTGGGCGAAGAGGGCCTGAGCCTCGGCGACGAGTACGTCTTCCACGACGTGCTCAAGCAAAACGGAGAGAAGGTCGGCCACGACGGCGGCGTCTGCACCGTCACGACCGTGAAGGGACCGGAGCTGCAGTGTGTGGTCAGCCTTTCCCTGAGCGGCGGCCAGATCACGGTCCAGGGCCTCGCGAAGGAAGGCGAAGTCTTCGTGTTCGCGGTCACGGGCGGAACTGATCAGTACCAGGGCGCGTCCGGTCAGGCTCGCGTCGTGGTCAAGTCCGACACGGTTGCACGAATCACGATCGACCTCGTCGCCTGATCCCTCCATCAGTCGGAGACGAAAGGGGGCGGCTCTCGAGCCGCCCCCTTTCAGGTTCATCTGGCGCTCCACTTCCCTGAGCCATGGCGTCGCGAATGCCGGTCGCACCACTGTTCGTAGTCCGCCGTCTGCTCCGGCGCCTCGAGACCGATCCCCCCTCACTCGAAGCACGAGTCATGTGACTCACTGGCTCAGAGAGCTGCGGAGGTTCTCTACAGCGAACGGACGGTCCTCGGGAGGCGCAACCGGCGGAGGATTGACTCGCGTTGGCGAGGGCCACTGGAGGAGCGACTGACGGGCGCCTGTTCGGGTCGTCGTGCTCCCGATTCTCTCGCTTCCTTGGGTCGGAAGCGCGTGAGGGGAGGTTTGATGAGACGCTTCATCGCGGTCGTTGTACTCGCTGTGGTTCTCATGCCGATGCGGGCGCAGGCTTCGCCACCGTGGTCCGTCTACAGCAAGTGCGTCCTCAACGACGACGGCAGCCGCGTTTCCCTCGTCGGCAAGGTTTGGGCGTATGACTCTGAGGGCGTCGACGTTGTCTGGACGTATCGAAGCCGAACGGTGACTCCAACGGTGACGCAGTGGACGCGAGAGTCCGACTACCGGACATCAGCGGACAGGGATGGAGAGGAGTTCGTCTTCCGGTTCAGGGCGCTGCCGAAGCCGACCGCGAACATGGCCTTCCGCCTCACGGCGACGGTGATCCTCACCCGCTCGACCGATGAGTACAGGTACCGCGAACGAGTCGCATTGTTCGACAGTCGGGTCGGGATCGACGACACCTGCGACTAGGGTGGCAACCGCGCCGCATGCGAGCTCAGAGCGAGCGGGAGGAGGGGGATTCGAACCCCCGAGCGAGTCACCCCGCTAGCGGTTTTCAAGACCGCCGCCTTCGTCCGCTCGGCCATCCTCCCGCAGGCAGCCTACCTGCCGTTTTGCATGTCGAATCGCAGGCGCTTCAGGTACCGGGTACCGAACGGGTTCCGAACTGCTACCGAAGATCACCTAGGGACCAGGAAGAGGCGAGAACCCAATGGGACATGCGCCTCCAAGCAGGTCGGTCGATCTGGGCGCCCGACCCGGGACGTGCGCGAGAATGGCGTTCGTGACCAAACATCAAGCCCCAGCGTCGACGTGGCAGTCGGGCGAGGTGGTCGTCCGGCGCGAGGTGTTGAACGACGGGCGCGTCTGGCTCGAACTGCCGGTCATCGTCGTGCAGGACGATCCCGGCTTGCTCGCCACCTACATCGCTGAAGGCGCACCTCTTCGGTTTCCCCCCGGCGATTGGCCCACAGCGGACGGTCGCCACCCCTGGCACAAACACGCCTCATGGGAGTCCCATGGAGTCTTGATGCTGCAGCGCCCCGGCGAGGCGTACGCGGTTTGGGTCTTCTGGTCGGGACCGAACCGCGACTTCGCCGGTTGGTAGTCAATCTCCAGGAGCCGTTCCGACGGACTGCGACCGGCTACGACACTCAGGACCTGGAGCTCGACATCGTGGTGTCGGTCGATGGGTCGTGGCGCTTGAAGGACGACGAGGTCTTGGAGCAGCGCGTGCGCGAGGGACGGTTTACACGCGACCAGGTGGCCGAGGTGCGGGCGGAAGCAAGGCGCGTCACCGACGACATCGATGCGGGGCGGAAGTGGTGGTCGGACGACTGGGCACGATGGCGCCCAGACTCGAAATGGCCGAAGCCAGCGTTCCCTACCTGATCGGTCGGCTCCCCTTGAGCACATCGCTTCCTGGAAACCGACAAACGCCGTCCGGCCGCGGCGCCCGATCTCCCGACCATGGACGAGGAGACCCCGAATGAGCTCGGAGGACCGTCCCGACATCGCCGGCTCACAGCTCGGACTCGAGTCGTTCGGCCGTCGCGCAACACCGAACGAACGAGAAGCCCCGGCCAAAGGTCCGTTGCGCCGTATGGTCCTTCCCGAGCGACCATTCCGACCGGTACTCTCATGCGTCATGAAGTGGCGTCCCCCCAGGAAGATCGGCTCCGTCGAGAGCCTCGATATCGACTTCCGCGCGCTCGTCGAACACATCCCGCCGGTCACGTACGTCGCGGCATCCGGGCCCGAATGGATCGTCCTGCACATCAGCCCACAGGTTGAGCCGCTCCTCGGATATCCACCGCGGGAGTTCACGGCGCGTTCCCGCCTGTGGATCAGCCTCCTTCATCCCGACGATCGCGACTGGGTGCTCGAGCGGGACGCGGAGTCCCAACGCACGCTCGAGCCGTGGGACGAGGAGTACCGGATGGTCACGCGGGACGGCCGGGTCATCTGGGTGCGCGACCAGGCGACGCCCGTCGTCGACAGCGACGGTACCTTGGTTTTCTGGCAGGGCGTGCTCTCCGACATCTCCGCGGCGAAGCTCGCGGTGGAGGCGGTACGCGGCTCGGAGCAGCGCTATCGAGCACTCGTGGAACAGGTGCCCGCGGTCGTCTATCTCTGCACCAACGATTCCGTCCCGGAGATGCTCTACATCGCCCCACAGGTCCACGCCTTGACCGGCTATGGACCCGAGGAGCTTCACGACCCCTTGATCTGGAGGACCATGACCCATCCCGACGATCTCCCGAACGTCTCCGAGACATGGGCTACGGGAGTGCGGGATGACACGGTCGTGGACCGGGAGTATCGGATCATCGGGCGCGACGGCCGGCAGACGTGGGTGCGCGACCAGAACATCCCGATCCGCGACGAGGCGGGCGCCGTCCGGTATCGGCAGGGCGTGATGCAGGAGATCACGGATCGCAAGCTGTGGGAGGAGAGCCTGCGTGAATCCGAGGAGCGCTATCGAGCGCTCATCGAGCAGGTCCCCGCCATCGTGTACATCTCCTCCAACGAGGCACGTCCCCGCACCCTCTACGTGAGCCCACAGGTGCAGCGGCTCCTCGCCTTCGATCCGAGGGATCTCATCGAGGATCGGGACCTGTGGTTGAACAGCGTGCATCCCGATGATCGCGGCCTCTTCTTCGAGCTCTGGGAGTGCTCCTTCGAGACGGGCGAGCCGTTCGAGGGCGAATACCGGGTGATCACCCCCGACGGTCGAGAGATGTGGGTCCAGGACAGGACGGTCCTCATCCGAGACGACCACGGCCAGCCGCTCGCGTGGCAGGGAGTCATTCACGACGTCACGGTGGAGAAGCAGGCCGAGCGACAGCTTCAAGCCGCCGCCGCGAAGTATCGGGCGCTCGTCGAGAACATTCCCGCGGTCGTCTACGAGGTGGCGCCCGACGGCGACGGGACGACGCTCTACGTCAGCCCGCAGGTCGAGCGCCTCCTCGGCTATCGGCGGGAGGAGTGGCTGCAACAGCCCGACATCTGGATGGAGCTGCTGCACACCGACGACCGGGAGCAGACGCTCGCCGCCTACGACCTCCACAACGAGACCGGCGAGCCCTGGAGCCGCGAATATCGCCTCATCGCCAGCGACGGCAGGGCCGTCTGGTTCCGGGACGAGGCCACGCTCGCGCGAGACGCGAACGGCCAACCGCTCACGTGGCAGGGCGTCAGGATGGACATCACCGCCCAGAAGCGAGCCGAGGAAGCGCTGCGTTCGGCCCACGACGACCTGGAGCAGCGCGTGCGGGATCGAACGCAGGAGCTGGAGGACGCGAACGAGCTCATGATGCTCGAGGTCCTCGAGCGCCGGCGCGCCGAGGCGGCGCTCCGCGATGCGGAGGAGAAGTACCGGTTGCTCGTCGAGCGCCTGCCCGCCGTGAGCTACATCTGGGACCTCAATCCGCCCAACGAGCCCTGGGTGCCCTATACCAGCCCGCAGATCGAGGCACTCCTCGGCTACACCGTCGAGGAGTGGAATTCACACCGACCTTCTGGCTCGAGTGCGTGCATCCGGACGACCGCGACCGCGTCTTGGCCGCGGCGAGGGGTCGGAGACGACGGGCACCCCTACAGCATCGAGTATCGCTTCCTCGCCAAGGACGGGCGGGTGGTCTGGGTGGTGGACGAAGCGAGGATGGAGCGCCACACGAGGGACGGTCGCCCACGGACCATGCAGGGGCTGATGGTCGACATCACCGAGCGCAAGGAGGCCGAGGAGCGGCTGCGGAGGGCGGAGGCCCGGGCCCTGATGATGGCCGAGCAGCTTCCCGGCGATCACCTATCTCTGGGACCCCGGCACGCCGCCCGGAGGCGACCCGCGGAGCTACTACGTGAGCCCGCAGATCGAGGACATCCTCGGCTACACGCAAGAGGAATGGATGGCCGACCCGGACATCTGGCGGGACTGCCTGCACCCCGACGATCGCGAGGCGATCGATGCGGTGCCGTACTGGGGCCGTCTCCCCGGCGGTCAGTGGTCCCACGAGTACCGGCTCATCGCGAAGGACGGGCGCGTCGTGTGGATCCGGGACTCGGGCCGCGCGATCGCGCCCGAGGACGACGGCAGCCACCCCGCCCTCAACGGCATCATGGTCGACATCACGGCCGAGAAGAAGAACGAGGAGCGGGTCCGCGTCGCCGAGGAGCGATATCGGACCTTGGTCGAGCAGATCCCCGCGATCACCTACATCGATGCCCTGGAGGGAGTCGATCCGGCGCGCGGCCACACCGTCTTCGTGAGTCCACAGGTCGAGGACATCCTCGGCTACACCCCCGAGGAACTGATTGCCGAGCCGGACCACATGGAGCGCCTGCTCCATCCCGACGATCTCGACCACTACCGGGCGGCCGAGATCGCCTCGACGGACGGAACGCCATTCAACGTGGAGTTCCGGGTCATGGCGAGCGACGGGCGATTCGTGTGGCTGCACAGCCAGGCCGTGCTGGTCCGCGACGAGGAGGGCCGGCCCCGCTTCTGGCACGGCATCGCGCTCGACATCACCGAGCGCAAACGGGCTGAGGATGAACTGCGAGACATCGAGGCGAAGTTCCGCGCGATCGTGGAGCGCACGGAGCTCGACCGGGAGACCTGAGGACCGCGCAGTCCCGACCTACGCCGCCCCGCGCGGTTCGAGCACTCTCGCGGCCTCGGGCAGATAGGGCCACAGCGCCTTGGGCACCTCGACCGACCCGTCCGCTCGCTGGTGGTTCTCCAGGATCGCGATGATGGTGCGTCCGATCGCGGTCGCGGTCCCGTTGAGGGTATGCACGACGACGTTCCCCTCCGACGTGCGCATGCGCGTCTGGAGCCTCCGCGCCTGATAGTCGGTGCAGTTCGAGCACAGGTCATCTCGCGGTATTCCCCTGCCCCGGCAGCCAGGCCTCGATGTCGTACTTCTTCGCGGCCGGGGCGCCGAGGTCGCCCACCGCGATGTTCACGACGCGGTAGGGCACGTCGAGGTTGGCGAGGATCTCCTCCTCGACGGAGAGCAGGAACTCGTGCTCCTCCCAAGACGCCTCCGGCCGCGTGAAGCTGAACATCTCGACCTTGTCGAACTGGTGGACGCGAAACATCCCGCCCAGGTCCTTGCCGTAGGATCCCGCCTCGCGCCGAAAGCACGTCGAGAAGCCCGCGTAGCGGATGGGGAGATCGGCCTCATCCACGATCTCCCCCATGTGGTAGGCGGCGAGGGGAACCTCGGACGTTCCCACGAGATACAGGTCGTCCTCCCTCGTGACGTAGATGTTCGCCGCATCGGTCGGCAGGAACCCCGTCCCGTACATCGCCTCCTCGCGGACGAGCACCGGCGGGGCAACCGGCGTGAAGCCCCTCTCCACCAGGATGTCGAGCGCGTGGCGAACGAGCGCGAACTCGACGTAGACGAGATCGCCCAGGAGATAGACGAACCTCGAGCCGCTGGTCCTCGCACCGCGTTCGGTGTCGAGCATGCCGAGCAGCTCCCCGATGGCCGCGTGGTCCCGCGGCGCGAAGTCGAAGGATGCGGGCTCGCCGACGCGCTTTACCTCCTCGGCATCCTCCTCGGTGAGGCCGTCCGGCGCGGACTCGTCCGGGACGTTGGGCGTTGGGCCAGCAGTTCCTCCAGCTCGGCGTTCACGTCGGCGAGCTCCGGCTCGATCGCCTTCAGCTGGGACGAGACCTTCCCGACGTCCGTGATCAGCCGCTGCTTGTCCTCGCCCCCTGCCGCCCCGATGGCCTTGGATGCGCGGTTCTGCTCGGCCCGCAGCTCCTCGACGCGCGTCGTGAGCGACCACCTTCGCTCGTCGAGCGCGAGGAGCTCGTCGACGGCCCCGGCCAGGCCGCGACGGGCCAGGCCCGTACGAAACGGCTCGGGGTCTTCACGGATCGCCTTCAGATCGAGCATGCGTGTCCCGGGCTGGACGGCGCGTTACGGAACCTTGACCTGCTCGCCGCGCGCGTCGGTGGTCTTCGAAGGAACGTGCGCCTGCGCGGACTGTCCGGGCTGCTTCTCCATGATGCTCTGGCCGTCGAAGCTCCCGCCCTCCTCGATGACCAGGCTCTTGGACGTGATGTTGCCCTCGATGCGCCCCCCGCGCTTCAATTCCGCGCGTCCGCTGACGTTGAGGTTTCCTCGGAAGCGGCCGGCGATCGAGACGCTCTTCGCCCGGATGTCGGCCTCGACCTGGCTCTGCTGCGTCAGGAGGACGTCGCCGTCCGCGTTGATCTGACCCTTGACCTGGCCGTCGATGCGCAACGACCCGGCCGACACGATCGTTCCCTCGAGCCGGGCACCCTGCCCGACGACGGTCACCTCACCACTCTCAGCCATCCGTCGCTCCTCTCGTCTGCTCGGCACGACCTCTCGCTGCGTCTCGCTCTCGGCGACGTCGTCGCGTTTCCAGATCATGTGGCCTTCACCACCTCCCGAGACTCCGCGAGCGCTTGCCGGATCGCCTCTTCCTCCTCGTTCGAGAGGTTATAGGCACTCACGCCCTCGGCGATAGGCTTGGCGTACACGCGCGTGTCCTGGCGTCCGTTGATCGAGGTCAGCACCACGCCGTCGGCGTGGTCGTCGAGGAGCGCGCAGGAGAACGACAGCCGACCGCCCACGTCCTCGAAGGCGTCGTAGCGCAGCAGGCCGACGTGCCGCACCGTCGAGCCGATGAGCCCTTCCTGACGCTTGTCGGTGCCATTGAGCACCCGTACGGCGTGCTCGAGGCGCTGAATGGAGTGCCGATGCTCCTCGAAGATCCCCCGAATGACCGGATCGAGCCCGATGGGGTCGACGGGCTCCTTTCGGCGGCTGCGACGTGCCACCATCACCAGCCCAATCAACAACAGAAGGTTCAGCCCGAGGCTCGCCAGCACGAGGATCGTGAGCGTGTCGTTGGGTAGGTTCATCGACCCTCGTCTCTCGCACCTCGGAAACGGCCATTGACCTGCGAATTCATCGGGGGTGCGCAGGTGCGGAAGTATACAATGACCGATCTCGTGGACGAACGCACGCTCGCCGAGCTCCTGCACGACGTCGCCAGCGGCCGCCTCAGCGTGGAACACGCCGTCGAGGAGCTGCGCGACCTGCCGTATCAGCAGCTGGAGGACGCGAAGATCGACCATCACCGCGAGCTTCGGACCGGCGTGGCCGAGGCCGTCTTCGCGCCCGGCAAGACGGTGACGCAGGTGCTCGAGGCCGCGACGGCCCTGGCGGAGCGATCACGAGGAGCGGTGCTGATCACCCGCGCGTCTCGGGCTCAGGCGGACGCCGTTCGCGACCGGCACCCTGACGCGGTGTTTCACGAGCGCTCCGGCCTCGTCGTGGTGCGGTCCGCCGAGGACTCGCCGGCCCGAACCGAGAGACCGCGGCGTCGTCTGCGTCGTCACCGCGGGGACCTCCGATCTCCCCGTGGCCGAGGAGGCCGCTCGCACCGCCGAGGCCCTCGGCCTCCGGGTCGTGGAGTTCGTCGACGTCGGCGTCGCGGGGGTCCATCGCGTCCTCGAGCATCGCGCCGCCCTCGAGGACGCCGACTGCCTCGTCGTCGTCGCCGGCATGGAGGGAGCCCTCGCCTCGGTCGTCGCGGGGCTCAGGTCGCGGCCGGTGGTCGCGGTGCCCACGAGCGTCGGCTACGGCGCGTCGTTCGAGGGGCTCGCGGCGCTGCTCGGCATGCTCTCGTCTGCGCCCCGGGCATCGCGGTCGTGAACATCGACAACGGGTTCGGCGCCGCCCAGGTCGCGTATCGGATCGCGACAGCGGGCCGCGGCCTCCACGCTGGCGTCCCGAGACGCCGCGGCCGGGCTCGGCAGGCCCTCCGCCGCGGTCGAGGCCTGATGCGCCTCCTGTACTTCGATTGCATCGGGGGGATCTCCGGGGATATGGCGCTCGGCGCGCTCGTCGATGCCGGCGCGGATCCAGAGGAGGTGAGGTCGGTCCTCGCGTCGCTTCCACTCGAGCCGTTCTCCGTCGAGTTCGAGGAGACCGAGTCGGGAGGGATCCGCGCAACACGGGCGCGGGTGCGATGTGAGGCGACGGGAGTGATCCGCACGTTCGCCAGCATCCGGCAGCTGCTCGATGAGGCGACCCTCCCGGACGCCGCGCGAGAGCTGTCGCAGCGCATGTTCCACCGGCTCGCCGTCGCCGAGGCCGCCGTCCACGGGCGCGACGTCGAGCAGGTCACGTTCCACGAGGTCGGCGCCGTCGACTCCGTCGTCGACATCGCCGGAACGGCGCTCGCCATCACGATGCTCGGCGTGGACCGGTCGTTCGCCTCGCCGGTTCCGACCGGGATGGGGATGATGCGCAGCGAGCACGGGGCGATGCCGATCCCCGCGCCCGCCGTCGTTGAGCTCCTGCGCGGAGCTCCGTTGTTCTCGAAGGGCGTTCCCGGTCGAGCTGACCACCCCGACCGGTGCCGCGATCCTCGCGACCGTGGCCGAGGGCTACGGCGAGCTCCCGCCGATGCACATCGAGGCCGTCGGCTACGGAGCCGGCGAGCGAAGCCTCGAGTTCCCCAACGTGCTGCGAGTGCTCATCGGGGAGGCCGCGGACGCGAAGCTCGAATCCACCGATGCGGACGGGGCGAGCCGCGAGGTCGTGCTGGAGACCAACGTCGACGATCTCAATCCCGAGCTGTACGCGTACGTGCTCGAGCGTCTCTTCGACGAGGGCGCCCAGGACGCATGGCTGACGCCCATCCTGATGAAGAAGGGGCGGCCGGCCGTGGCCGTCTCGGTCCTGTGCTCGGCGCGGCAGCAGGACGCGATGCGGGAGGTGCTGTACCGGGAGACGGGGACGCTCGGCGTTCGGGCGAGCGTCGTCGACAAGCGGATGCTTGAGCGCACGGTCCTCGATGTGACCACCGCATGGGGCTCCGTGCGCGTGAAGGTCGGATTCCTCGACGGCCGGGCCGTGACGCTCTCGCCGGAGTACGAGGATTGTGCCCGGGCGGCACGCGCAAGCGGAGTGGCGGTGCGGAAGATCTACGAGGAAGCGGGGAGGGAGGCGCGGGCGCAGCTCGACGCCCCCTGATCATGGACGAGCGCCGGCTCCGGGCGGCTGGTGCCACCCGGAGCCGATACACACTCAGCTGCTGCTAGTTCCCTTTGAAGCCAGCGCCCGCCGCCATGAGTAGAGCGGCGAGCCAGCCCAGAGAGACCAGCAGTCGGCGGCACCTCTGCATGAGGCATCCCCCTTTCCGGCGGTACTCCCTCCCGGTATCGGCGGATCGGCCGAGGACTTGAGGAAAAATGTCCCCCTTTTTGCCTACGGCCCGAGTTGCCGGTGTAAAGGGCATCTGGGGGCGCCCGATACCACTTCCATGGACTATGGTGCCGCGCGCGGCCGGCGTGCCATATAGGGAACGCATGCGACTGACCATCCTCACGTTCGCGGTGGCCATCACCGTCGGTCTCCTGGCCGGCGGGCGCCTGCGTGGCCTGAGCGCCGTCCGGTTCCGGTGGCCGTATCTGGCGCTCGTCGGCATCGCCCTGCAGTTCTTCCCCATCGGGGGATGGGAGGAGAACGCCCTGGTCCTTGCCTCCTTCGCAGCGCTGTGCGTCTTCACGCTCGCCAACATCCGCCAGCCCGGGTTCGTGCTCGTCTTCGTGGGGCTGGCCCTCAACCTCCTCGTGATCGGCGTGAACCAGGGAATGCCGGTGAGCCACAGGGCCCTCGTCGAGTCGGGGCAGCAGGATCTCGTTGACGACCTCGTCCAATCGGGCGGCGCCAAGCACCATCTGGCGACGAACGAGGACTCCCTGCGATCCCTCGGCGACGTGATCGCGATCCCTCCGCCCGTGCGCCAGGCCGTGAGCATCGGAGACGTGCTCATGTACACGGGGGCCGCATGGTTCATCGTCGCGTGGATGCGCCGCCGAGGGCCGACACGCGGCTCCCGGGATCCTGATGACGCGCCCGAGCCGGGCGAGGATCAGGAACGTCCGGATGACCGAGGAGGCGAGGCGGGCGTGCCGTTCACCGCCCTCGCATTCAGGATCGGCGTGGTTGCCGTCACGATCGGGTGGCTGGCGGCGGAGTTGCCCGGGTCCGCGGATCAGGTCCTGACTCCTGCCGTCCTCTTCTTCATCCTCGCCATCGCCGTCGTGGATCTCATTCCAGTCCCGGTGTGGGGAGGCATGCAGCTTTCGCTGAGCTTCCCGATCCTGCTCGGCGTCGCCGTGATCTTCGATCCTCCGGTCGCAGCGCTCATCGCGTTCCTCGGGTCCGTGGATCCTCGTGAGGTAAAGCTCGATGTCTCGCTCTCGATGGCCTTGTTCAACCGCTCCCAGGTGGCGATCTCGATCCTTCTCGCGAGCGGCATCTTCCATGCGACAGCGACGCACGCATCGCCGTGGTTTGCGCTCATCCCGGCCGTGCTCGTCGCCGCCCTGGTCGCCTACGGCGTCAATGTCGTGGCCGTCGCCGCCGAGCACACATTGAAGAACCGAGTGCCGCTGCGCCGCGTCATCGCGAAGATGCACGGTTCCGCCCCGTACGAGTTCATCATCTCCTACATCGGACTCGGCCTCTTCGGGGCCGCCATCGCTCGTTTCTACTTCACCGACGGGTTCGGGGCCGTTGTTGTGTTCCTCGCTCCCCTCATCTTCGCGCGGCAGATGTACTTCCGAAGCCGGGCGCTCGCGGACCAGCTCGCCGAGCGCAACATCTTGCTCGCCGAGCAGGCCCAGCGCCTGGAGGAATTGCTGCACAAGGAGCACGAGACGGTCGATGAGCTCCGAGAGCTCAACCGCATGAAGGGAGAGTTCGTCGCCGTCGTCTCTCACGAGCTTCGAACGCCGGTGACGGCGCTGATCGGGTACGCGAAGACGCTGCAGCAGAGTGAGTTCGCGGATGACGTCGTGCTCAGGGCCGAGTTCCTGGACCGCATGGAGCGCCAAGGGGACCGGCTGTTGCGGCTCGTCGAGAACCTCCTGACCGCATCTCGGCTGGAGAGCAGGCAGTTGCCGGTCACCACCGGACGCCTGCTCTTCGAGGACGTGTGCCGCGAGGTGATCGAAAGCCTCGCGGGGGAGGCCGACCGAATCGCCCTGCGGCTTCCTCCGGATCTGCCCGTGATGCACTCCGACCGCCAGTTGCTCGGCCGCGTGATCCAAAACCTCATCGACAACGCGCTCAAGTACTCGCCCGAGGGCGCGGCCTGCGAGCTCGGAGCTCGCGTCGAGGGGGACAACCTGGTGTTCTGGGTCACCGATCAAGGAATCGGCATCCCGACGGAGAAGCTCGACCGCATCTTCGACCGCTTCTACCAGGTCGATTCCTCGTCGACGAGGAGCTACCGAGGCGCCGGCCTCGGCCTGTCGCTGGTCGCGGACCTCATGGATCACCTCGGGGGCACCATCGCCGTCGACAGCATGGAGGGGATCGGAAGCACCTTCACGGTGACGCTGCCGGTGAACCTCGAGGTCGCGGAGGAGGAGGGTCGGCCCGCGCACGAGGAGTCCGATCCACGAGTCGGGCCGCGGGTTTGATCGTGGGTCCGACTCCGCCGAGTGCTCCGGAACGCTAGGGTCGAGCCGCCCGCAGCGAAGGCCGAGAACAGAGCCCCGAGGAGCCGATGAACTCGCATCCACAGGATGGCCCCACCGGCGGGTTCCCCAGGGTGCCGCGGCCGTTCCAGCGCCGCCGTCGACCATCCCTCCCGCCCCGCCCATGCCGGTTCCTCCGGTCTACGGAGGGACGCCGCCACCGGCAGGCGCCGACCCTCGTTGGGCGGGCCGGCTCTCCTCCCCCTGGAGGCGCCTCGGGGCCTTCCTCATCGACGGACTCGTGTTCGTCCCCGTGGGGATCGCGGTGGTCTTCGCAACGATCGTGCCGCGGTTCCTCAACGACCCGGAGTTCCAACGCTTGCAGCGCCTCGACGCCGGGCGCCCTCTGACGCAAGCGGAGATGCAGCAGATCGTGCAGCACTTCCAATCCCGCTTCTTTCTCCCCCTCATCCTGATCAGCGTCGGCATGAGCGTCCTGACGGGGATCTACACCGTGTTGTTCACCAAGCTGAAGGGCCAAACGCTCGGCAAGATGGCCGTCGGCATCAAGGTCGTCCACATGCTCGACGGCTCCCTCCCCACGTGGGGACACGCGATCGCTCGGTGGGCACTCCCCGCCGCAGCGGCGCTCGTTCCGACGGTCGGCGGCCTCGGCTGGCTGCTGATCTACCTCTGGATCCTGTGGGATCCGAACAGGCAGGGCCTGCACGACAAGGTCGCCAAGACGGTGGTCATCCGGAAATAACCGGCACGGCGCGCCCGGCCGCCACGGCCTCGACGGCCGTCGTCAAGCGGGGTCGCGACGTCCGATCGAAGCCGATTCGAT
This sequence comes from uncultured Actinomycetes bacterium, assembly GCA_963728285.1. Taxonomy (GTDB): domain Bacteria; phylum Actinomycetota; class UBA4738; order UBA4738; family HRBIN12; genus CAVSJR01. Next base: position 642,343 of record CAVSJR010000001.1, read on the forward strand.
GCCGACCCTGTACGACACCTTGTGGACCACGTCGTCGAGATCGAATGGCTTGACGATGTACTCGGCGACGCCGAGGTGGTGCGCCAGGAGCCGCTCCCCCTGCCCCGATCGGGCGGAGAGCACGATCACGAGCGGACGACGGCCGGCGTGATGCTGCATCTCTCGCAGGAACCACCAGCCGTCCCGCTGCGGCATCATCAGGTCGAGGATGACGAGCGCGGGCGGATCGGAGACGACGATATTCATCCCCTCCTGCGCATTCGGGGCAAGGGAGACGGCGAACCCCTGCGCCTCCAGGCCGATCTTGAGGATCTGGCGGATCGTCGGCTCGTCGTCGATCACGAGCACGCGCGGGGCGCCCTCGGCCGGGGAGTCGCCGGGCCGCGGTTGGGCATCCACCTCACGCTCGGGGTTGCTCATGGTAGGGCATCGGCGGAGACCTCGAGAACCTGAAGCGCGCACGCTCGATCCCAGGGGACGCTCCCTCGAGTCGGGGAGACGGACCGGCCCTTTACGATGGTGCCGTGCCGCGACACGAGGGCCGCCGTGCAGCCGAGTGGTAACCAGCCGCTGCTCTTCGCCATGGGGGACTCGGCGCTGCGCGCGGCCCGAACGGCCCCCGCTCGGTACCGCGTCGACGTGCGCCACGACGACGGCGTCCGGTGGAGCGCGTACGGTCGATATCCAACCCGGCGCATCGCCCGGGCGGCGCGTCGACATCTCCTCGAGCAGGGAATGTCCTCGGAGGACGTCCGGGTGCGTCGGATCCACGAGGAAGCGTGATGGCCGCTGGTCGGCGATGGCGCGACCGCGCGCGCTGACCTGCGCTTTCAGGGTGGGTGGAGCGTTCTTGGGCCGCGGGCCTTCAGATGGGCCGCGGGACGTCCGATCTCCGAGTCATGAGTCGCGATCACGCCCCTGCCGAGTCATCGGATCGAGACGGACAACGAGTCCTGCTCGTCGAGGACCACTCGGACATCCGGCGCGTGCTGCGCGTGAGCCTGGAGGCCGAGGGCTACTCGGTGGTCGAGGCCTCAAACGGTCCCGAGGGAATCGACCGGGTCGAGGCGACGCATCCCGACTTGGTCATCCTCGATCTCATGCTGCCGGTGAAGGATGGCTGGTGGTTCCTGCGTGAGGTCCAGCAGTGTCCCGGCCCGCGGCCGGTGGTCATCATTCTGTCGGCGAGAGCGGGGCAGGGAGAACGCCTCGTGGCGCAGAACCTCGGGGCTGCGGCCTTCATGGTCAAGCCCTTCGAGCCCGACGACGTGGTGACGAAGGTCCGGTCCCTCATCGGGTCGACCGAGAAGGAGCAGAGGGGCGCCGTCTAAGCGCCGGTCGTGCACGTCGCACGGATTGCGCTTCTGCGACGCTTTCGGCAGGATCCCTTGCGCGACCGGACGTGGCGATTGTCTTTCGAGGTCGAGCTGCGGTATGGAGCTTTGGTAGCGACCGTAGACGCCGTCACCAACGGCGCGGGAGGATGGAGTCCCCCAATGGCGACTCCAGCGCAGGACGCACAACATCGAATCACGTGGCGGACGTGGCTCGCATTTGCGGTCTTCGGCATCGCGGTGGCCGTCGCCTTCCTCTTGCCGGCGTACTACGGGGGATGTCGGCCGGGTTGGTATCCATGGAATCATGGAACCGCCGCCAACCCGAGCATCGTCTGCGGCCTGCCGCCACCCTCGGACGACTGGGGTTACTCGCAGCACATTCTGCTGCCGCTGAAGATCGCGATCGGCATGGGAGGGGCGCTGCTCGCTCGCGCCGTCGTCATGGCGGGACGTCGGCGCCGAGGCGTCGCTGCCGTAGAAACCGCCGTCGCCTTGCTCATGATCGGGCTGACGGCGTTCCTGTTCATATACCCCACGAAGGCGGAGATGACGGGGCAGGTGGCATCGGATCTTCGATGCCTCGACCCCGGATGTGAGGGGATGACCGTTGAGCAGGCGGTCATGAGCGAACCGCCGTCTGATCGCCTGCAATACCCCAAGGCGCACCGCTGCCTGGTGGATCATCTGGGAGGGCCTGTACAGCGATCACATCTCGGCGGATGCCGTCAAGGACCAGCTGGTCGAGAAGTACGGGGAACAGATCCTGCTCTGAGGGATGTCACCAACGCACATATCCGCACTGGCGGCCGAGTCCGACGATCTATAGCATCGCCGGGCACAAGAGGCTGTTACTAAGAGCCCGCCCTTTAGGCCATCTGCCAGGGAAGATGCGGTCGCTTAGGCGGGGTTCCATGTCACCCAGACTTGCCATAGGCTGCGGCCGCCCCCGTACGAAAGGCAAGTCACTTGAAGGCTCGATGGATCATCGTTTCGGCGGTCGCCGCCCTCATGGCTGCTCTCACCCCGCTTAAGCGCCCAAGCCTCGACGCTCCAGGACCCCGATGATGTAGCGGGCGCGCTCAATATCAAGCGTGCAGACGTCGAGGACTTCCCGGTCCCTGGCGAGCAATTCCTAGCGTTCACCTTGGAGACCTATGAGCCGTTCGCCTGCGACGACCTCGCGGGTACGCTGGTCGGCTTCGTCGGCGACTTCCCGACAACGCCTGACGGTCTGCACAGCGTCCGCTTCCGTGTTCGCTGTGACCACGCAGAACGGCTATTACTGGACGGTCAGGTACGTCCAGACCGGGCATCAAACATCGGATGCCGTCGCCCGACGCCATCGAGCGGCCTAAGCTCCACGACCGTGAAAATTCTCGTCGACATGGACCTGGTATAGGGGCTCCTACGGAGACATCGTCCCGACTCGCTGGCAGGCCATCTCGGAGGTCGGTCGAGAGGGACATGCCCCGGACCACGGATGGGGCAAGTTGGCCTTCTGAGCTACGGCCGAGGAAACGAGGTCCGTCTATGAAGAAGCACCCGCAACGATCGCTGAACACGCGACTCTTCCAGCGCGAACCATTGCCCGGAGCCTCATCGCGGCCTCGCTCCTCGCCCCAGTTCTCGGGGTGACGACCCAAGCGTGGGCATCGACGCCGCTGATAGACGCCTCGTTCCGAAGTCTCCGCCTGATGGACAACGGCTCGGTCCGGGTGGTCGCCGAGTACACCTGCCCCGGCGGCTACGGCTATCGACCACAACGCTACGGGGCCTTTCTTGGCGTCGCGCAGAACCAAGAGGGGCAGACGCCTTCCGTAGGCGCAGGCGAGCGTTTCGAGGACGAGGTGGTCTGTGACGGAACGCCGAAGGTCGTCGTGAAGCGAGTGCGTCCGATACATCATCAGCGGTTTGACGAGCGGTCCCCTGTGTTCGCCAACCTGCAACTTGACCTGTTTTCCCGCACAGAGCCGCCCCCCGGGAGCCTCGTCACACGGGAGCAGGACATGTTCCGACTCCAGGCAGGCGGGGATGCGACGCTAGTGGGCGACGTGAACCTGGGACGGGTTCAGCTCAACGACTTCGGCGAACTCGTCGTGGGACCTCAACTGCCGGAGTGCCCGACGGGCTGGGAGCGGGAACCAGACGACCGACACTTACATACGGCGGACGATGTACATGCCGAGTCCCAGACGCCGCTTCTTACTCCGGGTCAATCCGCCGTGACCTCGTCTGCGACGGCGAGACGCGCATGATCAAGAAGAGGGTGAACCCGCTCTCCCACGCCGTGTTGGGCACGTTCCGCATCGCTTACGTCACGGTGGACCTGGAGCCTGTACGAGGTCGCTACCGATACACATGTCCATGTCGTCTCAGGTACTTACCCTGTCCGACCAGATGTAGTTCCCACCAGCGTTTGTTCACAGAACCACCGTCGGTCGGGGTACGATATCACAACCCCTGGCAGAGCAGAAAGGAACCCCGATGAAAGCTCCGATAGGCCGCCTCGGCGGCCGTGCTCGTCGTTCGTCGCTGCGCCGGCACTGACCGCTTGCGGGTGAGCGGCCGGCGGGAGCGCTCAGTGTGCCCAGCCCGGCGACTATCGTCGGACCCTCGATGACGACGCCTTCGGCCAGTCAGGGTCCATACGTGGCACGGCGTGAGACGCCGTGATAGTCGCCGGCAACGGAGTCGACTACGTCACCGACGCTTGTCCACCGTTGCGAAGCGCGTGAGCGAGCGCTGGACGCCGCCCAGACCGAGCCTTATGGCCCAGTCTATGGCCCAGGACGACATCGAGTTCGGCCACGTTCGACGACGAGTAGCGCGTTTCCGCAGGTAGATGCGGTGGGCGAGGGGGGAGTTGAACCCCCACGTCCTTTCGGACACAGGAACCTGAATCCTGCGCGTCTGCCAATTCCGCCACTCGCCCGGGAGGGCATAGTAACAAGCACCCTTCGCTCGGCTTCCGGGCCGCCCTGAGCTCGATGCCTTGGCTGCCCGATGAGGTCCGTACCCTGCGGCCCTGGTCGGCGTATACATGGGCAGCGATTGGACGCTCCAGCCAAGTCCGCTGCTGTCTGGCACTTCTCTCTAGCGTGGGGCACAATTGGCCGATATGCAGTACTAGCAACTGGCTAGTGAGTCCAGCTAAGGGGGCACGATGTCAAGATCTCGGCGCGCGGCGGCACTGGCGGTCGCCTTCTCCATGCTCACGGTGACGCTTCTCCTTGGGATCGGCATCCGCTCAGGAGGCGTCTCCCACCCAGCCGGAGCAGAAGCGCGTCCTGACGATCGGGACGGACGAAGACATCCGGACGACGAACCCCCTTACGGTCGCTGAACGGCATCGAAGCGTGGACCTTCTACCACATGTACTCGGGCATGCTGTGGTTCAACAAGGATGATCTGAGCGCGGCCCCCGGGCTGGTCAGCGACTGGACCCAGAGTGAGGATGGTCTCACGTGGACGTTCACGTTCCGCGAGGGCCTCAAGTGGAGCGACGGCGAGCCCCTGACGGCACACGACTTCGCCTTCACCGCGAACTTCCTCATCGACAACGACAAGGAAATCGTCTCCTGGAACCAGAACACGGACTTTCCGTTCACCGAGAGCATCACCGCTCCCGACGACACCACCCTCATATGGAAGACCAGCCAACCGACGTTCGCGCCCGGAAAGCCGGAGTACTACCTCGTCCTGCCGGAGCACATCTGGGGCGACCTGAGCGGCGAAGAGGCAAGCAAGTTCAAGAACTTCCCCGATCCCGTCGTGTCCGGCCCGTTCACGTTGACCGAGCGCGTGCAAGGCCAATTCTGGCGTCTCGAGCCCAACCCGTACTGGTTCGGCGACAAGCCGAACGTCGACGAGATCGTGTTCCGCCTGTTCAACACCGACGAGGCGATCGTTCAGGCTCTCAAGCGGGGCACCGTCGACTTCGCCGAATACCTTCCGGCCCCGCTGTTCGACTCGCTCGCCGGAACCTCCGATGCCGGCTCGGCCGCCGGAGGCCCCACAACGCCATCGGCTCGGCTCAGAACTTCGCGAACCTGAACTTCAACCTCCTCGAGGCCGACAAGAGCACCGGGCACCCCGCCCTCCTCGACGTCAACGTACGCCGGGCCATCGAGTTCGCCATCGACAAGGAACTCCTCATCGAGAAGATCCGGCGAGGCTACTCGATCCCGGGGACGACGGTGGTCCCGCCCTCCTATCCGTTCTGGCACTACGAGCCGACGGCGGAGGAGCTGATCACGTTCGATCCCGCGGAGGCCAATCGCATCCTCGACGAGGCCGGCTACGAGGACACCGATAACGACGGGATCCGTGAGATGCCGGGCGGCGGGCGTCCACTCGAGCTGCGGCTGAACGTGACCTCGAGCGACACGGACGCGATCAAGTCCGCCGTCTTCGTCGAGAGCTGGCTCAAGGACATCGGCATCGACGTCACGACCTCGTCGATGAACAACAGCAGCATCCTCGAGCAGTACTACGCCGGCGACTTCGACATGTACTGGTACGGATGGGGCACGAGCCCGGACCCGGACTTCCTCCTGTCCACGTTCACGACGGAGGAGTGCGGCTTCTGGAGCGACACGTGCTGGGACGACCCCGAGTACAACGCGCTGTACGAGAAGCAGAAGGCCGCCTTCGTCCCGGAGGAACGACAAGTGCTGGTCCGCCAGCTCCAACAGATGATCTACAACGAGGTCCCTGAGATCGTGATGTGGTACGACCAAAACCTCGAGTCCTATCGGGCGGATCGCTGGACGGGCTTCGTGCCGCTCCCCACCAAAGAACGGCGATCTCCTCGACCAGGCGACCCCGTACTCGTCCATCGCCGTCCGGCCGGCGACGCAGGGATGCCGCCTCCGGCACCGCCGAGGGAGGGCTGCCGGGCATCGTGTGGGGGGCGATTGTCGCCGTCGTCGTGATCGGCGTGGTGGCCTTCGTGTGGTTCGTCGACGCGGCGAGGAGAAGGCCTGAGGGAAGGCTGAGGCGAAGCCCATGGGAGGCCGCGCCTACTTCGTCTCCAAGATCGGGCAGTCGATCGCGACCCTTGCGTTCGTGGTGGCCTTCAACTTCTTTCTCTTCCGCGTCATGCCGGGTGACCCGGTCCGGTTGCTGGCCAAGGCGCAGGGGTTGGAGCTCTCCCGCCAGGCCCAGATCGATCTGATCGCCGAGCTTGGGCTCGACAAGCCGCTCCCGGCGCAGTTCGTGGACTACGTCGGGGATACGCTCAGGGGGAACTTCGGGGACTCCTTCATCTACGGCGAGCCCGTGACCACGATCTTCGCTCGCTTCATGTGGCCGACGCTGTTGCTGGTCGGCACGGCGACGGTCCTGATGACGGTCATCGGCCTCTTCCTCGGGATTCGGGGAGGCTGGAATCGGGGCAGCAAGGGCGACGTCGCCTCGATGGGGATCTCGCTCGTGCTCTACTCGATGCCCGAGTTCTGGCTCGGGATGATGCTCCTGGTGCTCCTGGCCACGACAGCCGGCGCGTTCCCTCAGGGTGGGTTCCAGTCGACCCAGAGCGGCATCACCGGCATGAGCAAGGTCGTGGACATCCTGAACCACATGTTCCTGCCGACGCTGACGCTGACGCTGGCGTACCTCGGCGAGTACTACCTGCTCATGCGGTCATCGTTGCTCGAGGTCCTCGGCGAGGAGTACGTCACGACCGCCCGGGCGAAGGGCATCGGGGAGCAGAAGGTCCTGTGGCACCACGCCGTCCGCAACGCCCTCCTGCCGACGGTCACCCTCGTCGCATTGTCGTTCGGGTTCGTCATCGGTGGGGCCGTGACGGTCGAGCTGGTGTTCTCCTACCCGGGCCTCGGGCTCCTCACGTTCGAGGCATTGGACACCCAGGACTACGCGCTGCTGCAGGGAATGTTCCTGTTCTTCAGCCTCGCGGTCATCGTCGCCAACCTGGCGGCCGATCTCCTCTACAGCTATCTCGATCCGCGCGTCCGGGAGGCGTGACGCATGGAACACCGACCTCTCGACCGCCCCCGATGCACGGAGCCTCTCCCCCAAGCGAAGCCCAAAGGCCATCGCGCGAGCGCGGCGTCGAGCCTCCTGGGAACAGACGTGGCGGACGTTCCGCAGAAGCAAGATGGGAATGGCCGGGCTGGTCATCCTGCTCTTCTTCGCTGCGGTCGCGATCTTCGCACCGGTCCTCGCGGACTCGAGCGGCCTCGATCCCGTTGTCTCCGACGGCCCGATCCTTGCCCCGCCGAGCCTCCAGTACCCGTTCGGGACCGACGACCTCGGTCGCTCGGTCCTCACGCTCACGATCTGGGGATCGAGGATCTCGCTCCTCGTCGGGCTCATGGCGACCGTCGTCTCCATGTTGGTCGGCTCCGGCATCGGGATCCTCGCCGGCTACCGAGGAGGGCTTCTGGGATCGGGTGCTGATGCGGATCACGGACTGGTTCCTCGTCATTCCGTGGCTCGCGCTCGCGATCACGCTGGCCGCCATCTTCGGCCAGTCCCTCTTCGTGATCGTGATGGTGATCGGCCTGACCTCCTGGGCGGCGACGGCGCGGCTCGTCAGGAGCCAGGCGCTCTCCGTCAAGGAGCGGCCCTTCGTCGAACGCGCGCGGGGGCTCGGTGCCGGCAACTGGCAGCTCGTGCGCCGGCACGTCCTCCCGAACCTCTTCCCCGTGATCTTCGCGAACACGATCCTCACCGTCGCCCTGTCCATCCTTTCGGAGACGACGCTGTCGTTCCTGGGGCTTGGGGACCCGCTTCGCGTCTCCTGGGGGGCGATGCTCGAGCTCGCGTTCGAGGCCGGCGCGTCGACGCTCGGGCGCATGGTGGTGGCTGGCCGCGCCGGGGGTCTCGATCGTGCTCGTGGTGCTCGCCTTCACGATGTGCGGCTACGCCCTGGACGAGATCGTCAACCCGCGATTGCGACGGCGATGAGCGTCCTCTCCGTTCGCGATCTCTCGGTGACCTACTCCACTGAGGGAGGGCCGGTGCCGGCCGTTCGCGGCGTCGACATGGAGATCGGGCGTGGCGAGGTGCTCGGCTCTGGCCGGCGAGTCCGGATGCGGGAAGTCCACGATCGCCCACGCACTCATGCGGCTCCTGCCGACGGGAACGGATGTGGGCGGGACGATCTCGCTGAACGGGAAGGACGTTCTGGGCATGAGCCCGAGGCAGCTGAAGGCCGTTCGATGGACCGAGGCGTCCATCGTCTTCCAGGGCGCCATGCACGCGCTGAACCCAGTGCTTCGCGTGTCCGACCAGATCACCGAGGCGATCCAGGCCCACGCACAGGCCGGGAGGAAGGAGGCGACGATCCGGGTCGGAGAGCTCCTGGAGCAGGTCGGGCTGCCCGCCCGAAGGATGAAGGACTATCCGCACGAGTTCTCCGGCGGCCAGCGCCAACGCGTGATGATCGCGATGGCCCTGGCCTGCAGCCCGGATCTCATCGTCGCCGACGAGCCGACCACGGCGCTCGATGTGATGGTGCAGGCCCAGGTGTTGAGGCTGCTCAAGGACCTCCAGCGCGATCTCGGGCTCGCCATGCTGTTCGTCACCCACGACCTCTCCGTCCTGGCCGAGGTGAGCGACCGGCTGGCGGTGATGTATGCGGGGAAGATCGTGGAGGAGGGACCGGCGCGGCAGGTGTTCACGGATCCGCGCCACCCCTACACGAAGGCGCTCGCCGATGCCTTCCCCGAGATCGGCGACGACCGCTTCCTCCAGGCCCCAACCGGCCTGGGGGGCGACCCTCCCGATCCACAGTCCATCCCGAGCGGGTGCAGCTTCCATCCACGGTGCCCCGTGGCCTTCGACGCGTGCCCGACCATCGAGCCGGCCCTCTACCGGGCCGGACGAGGGGCGGCGGGCCGCGTGTCTGCTCGTCGACGGGGACGCCGTCCATGCCGGAGCCGAACATGAGCATGCCTGAAGCCCCCGCCGGGGATTCGGTCCGGCCGCTGCTCGAGGTCCGGGACCTCGAGGTGTCGTTCTCATCCCGGATGGGACTGGCGTCCTCGCTCGTCGGCAAGAAGCCGATCATCGCGCGCGCCGTCGATGGGGTCTCGCTCTCCCTCGGTGAGGGCGAGGTGCTCGCCCTGGCCGGCGAATCCGGATGCGGAAAGACGACGCTCGCTCGATCGATCATGGGCTTCGTCCAGCCACGTGCGGGCGAGATCCTCTTCGAGGGTCGCCCGCTCGGCCGCAAGCTTCGCGAGTACCGGCGGCACGTGCAGATGGTCTATCAGGACCCCACCGGCGCGCTGAATCCCCGGCAGACGATCTACGAGTCGGTCGCCGAGGGCGTGCGGATCCACAAGCTCTCGGGAGACGAGGACGAGCTGGTCTCCCAGGCGCTGTCTCGAGCCGGCCTTCGCCCTCCCGAGCGATTCTTCCTGTTGTACCCGCACGAGCTCTCGGGCGGCCAGCGGCAGCGCGTGGTCATCGCCGGCGCGCTCGCACTCGAGCCCCGAGTGATCGTCGCCGACGAGCCGGTCTCCAACCTCGACGCGTCGGTCCGCGGTGAGATCCTCCAGCTCCTGCTCAAGCTCCGGAAGGAGTCGCGGATCAGCGTGCTCATCGTCACGCACGACCTGGGCCTCGCGTGGACGGTCGCCGATCGCGTCGCCGTGATGTATCTCGGAAGGATCGTCGAGGTGGGACCCACCAGGGACGTGCTTACGCAGCCCATGCACCCGTACACGCGCGCGCTCCTCGACGTCGTCCCGGAGCCCGGAGGAGTCGATCGACCGTTCCTGGTCGGCGAGCCGCCGGATCCCACGAGGATCCCCAGTGGGTGCAGGTTCCATCCTCGATGCCCGGAGATCGCGAGCGGACGAGCGCGCGCCGCGGGCATCGAGGATCGCTGCCGGGGCGAGGACCTCGGACTCGAGGAGCTTCGCGAGCGACATCTGGCGGCCTGCCACCTCGCGTCCGCCGAGGGAGGAACGGCGCGCATCGCGACCCAGCCCGCCGCGTCGACGGCGGCGCCGCCGTCGACCAGGGCGCAACCGGCGTCCGGGCCGGATCGCCCGGCGCCCTAGGGACCGATCGCCTCGATCGCCGCGATGCCGGTGAGCCCGGGCGCGGGGATCGACGACTGCACCGTTCCGGTCGATGCCTCGAGCTGCTCGATCCGTCCGGGGACCGCCGCGTACAGCCGGCGCCCGTCCGGGCTGAGCGTGAGCCCCACCAGCGTCCCGCCGAGCGACCACGGAGGCGACGCCCGCATGGCGTCGGTGTCGATCGAGACGATGGCATCTCCGCGGCCGACGTAGAGGGTCCGCCCGTCGCCGCCGACCCCGGCCATCGTCGATCCGCCCGGTGAGCCGGCTGAGATCGACGCGCGCGAGCCGTGACGACCTCCATCGACCGCGCGGCGAGCTCGGCGATCAGCCCATGGTCTGTGTCGACGACGAAGACCCGGCGGCCGTCGGGCGACACCGCGATGGCCGTCGCGTCGGCCGAGGCGGAGCCGAACCCCCGCGGGAGGCCGGCGCAGAACGCCCACTGATCCTCAAGGCTGAGCGTGTGAACGAAGGCGACCGCACTCGAGGACTCCCCGCCCCAGCCGTCGGCCGAGGCATCGCGCGCCGTAGCCCTCGGCGTACTCGCTGGGCTGGTCGGTGTAGAGCGTGTAGAGGCGATCGCCCTCGGGCGCCAGCACCTGGTTCAGTCGCGTCCCGCCCATCGTCTCCGAGGGGGCCTTGTCGCGGCCGAAGACGTCCTCCACCCTGACCCGAGTGCGAGGTCGAGGCTCGCCACCCGGTACGCGCTCGGGTCGAGGGGGGGCACGTAGCTGATCAGGAACAGGTGGCCGCCGTCCGAGGAGAACGCCTCCGGCTCGAAGTTGCCTCGCAAGCGATACCGCTGCGGAGCCTCGGCGCCGGCGGCGTCCGCGACGACGATGGCCGTCGACGAACGGGGAACCGGCTCCCACGGCTCCTGGCCGTCGGCGGGCGGGGCCATGAGCGCCACCCGGCTCCCGTCGGCCGACACGACGCGGACCGCGAGCTCTCCGTGCAGGCGGGCCGTCGACGACGGCTCTCCGGTCGCCGGGTCCAGGGTCGGCCACGACGGTATCCCCATCGTCGATGCGAGCGGAGACGAGCTCCGATCGTCCCGGCATGGCGAGCTCCGCGGGCGCCTCGAACGCGATCGATCCGTCCCGCGCTCGCAGGCCCGTGACGCCGTGGCCCGAATCGACCACGAGCAGATCGGACGCGCCGCTCGACTGAGGGTCCCGTTCACCGACCGACGAGCACGCCGTCGTCCCGGCGATGATCAGCAGCAGCGCCGGCAGGAGCGATCGAATCCGCCTCGCGGTCATGAGGTCCTCCCTCCGTCGTGCCGGCTCGGGGTCTCCTCGAACGGTGTCCCGACCGGTCAACCCCATAGACACCGCTGCGCGTCGTCCGGTTCCTGCGGCGTCGGGCACGCCTCGGAGGTGGGGCGGGAGGCCCGCGATAGAATCCCGCAATCGCTCCCGCGGCCTGCGGAAACGATCCAGCCCATGTCGATCCTGCGCGACTTCGAACGCCGACTCGAGGGCCTCGTCGAGGGGCTGTTCGCAAGCGCGTTCCGCGGGGGCCTTCAGCCGGTTGAGCTCGCGAAGCGGATCCTCCGCGAGATGGACGCCGGCAAGACCGTCGGCGTCAGCGAGATCTGGGCTCCCAATCGATTCGTGTTCCAGCTCTCGCAGCCGGACTTCGACCGGTTCCAGCAGGCGGAGGGCGCCCTCGCCATCGAGCTCCAGCGCGTCGTCCGAGAACATGCGATGGAGCGCGGGTGGGGACTCGTCGGACCGCCCGAGATCGCGTTCGAGGTCGACGAGCAACTCGGAAAGGGTCGCATGCGGTGCGAGGCGTCCCTGGTGGAGGGCCCCGATCGCGTGGATCCGATCCCGACGCCGGTCGGTCCGGGTGGCGTCGGGGCGGGAGGCGGCGCCGCCGACGCAGCCCTGCTCGTCCTCGAGGAGGGGAAGATCGGTCGCAGCGTTCGCATCCGCAAGGAGGTGGTGACCGTCGGGCGCCTTCCGGAGTGCGACGTCGTGGTCGCCGACCCCGGCGCATCCCGACGTCATGCGCAGATACGGCACGAGGACGGGAGCTATGTCCTGACCGACCTCGGCTCGACGAACGGGACCCTGGTCAACGACGAGTTCGTCAACGGCTCCCGCTCGCTCCAGCAGGGTGACCGCATCACCATCGGGAACACGGTGCTCGAGTTCCGGGCGGGCTGATGTCGCCGTTCGCCCTGACGCTGATGAAGTTCGGGCTGCTGGTGCTCCTGTATCTCTTCGTCTGGCGGTCCCTGAAGACGGTGGCGTCCGGACTCTCCGATCGCCCTCGCTCGGCGGCATCCGTGCCGGCCCCACCGCCGGCGGCACCGCCGGCTCGCGCGTCCAAGCGCCGGGGAGGCTCGGGCGTCCCGACGAACGTCGTGATCCACGGCAAGGACGGCCGCCGGATCGGCAGCTTCAAGCTCACCGGCGACATCGAGATCGGGCGAGCCGACCACTGCACCATCCGACTCGCGGACACCTACGCGTCCCAGGTCCACGCGAGACTCTCGGCGCGAAACGGCTCGTGGACCATCGAGGATCTCGGCTCGACGAACGGCACGTTCCTGAACGAGCGCCGCCTGGAGTCACCGAGCCAGGTCCGCTCCGGGGACAAGGTCCGTATCGGGACGACGGTCCTGGAGCTGCGGGCGTGACGACGGCCACGGAGCCGCCGGCGTGAGGATCACGGCCGCCGCCGCCACCGACATCGGCCGCGTCCGCGAGGGCAACGAGGACGCCTACCTCAACGACGCCCCGCTGTTCGCCGTCGCCGACGGGATGGGAGGACACCAGGGAGGCGAGGTGGCCTCGCGGCTCGCGCTCGAGACCCTCGAGGTCCTGTTCAAGCGCGGGCGAGGAACCCTCGCCGACCATCTCCGTGAGGCGAACCGTGCGGTATTCGAACGCTCCGGCCGCGACGCCGCGGTCGCCGGGATGGGGACGACGCTGACGGCGGCCGTCGCCGAGGCCGGCCGGCTGCGGCTCGCGCACGTCGGCGACTCCCGGGCCTACCTCCTTCGAGACGGCGGGCTCCGCATGCTCACCGAGGACCACACGCTCGTCCAGCGGATGGTCGAGCGCGGCGAGATCACAGAACAGGAGGCCGACGTTCATCCGCATCGGAGCGTGCTCACGCGCACCATCGGGACCGAGCCCGACGTGCAGATCGACGAGGGCGTGCTCGACGCCCAGGACGGGGACCGCATCCTCCTCTGTTCGGACGGGCTCACGGGCATGGTGGCGGACGAGCAGATCGAGAGGATCCTTCGGGACGCCGCCGAGCCGAGGGACGCGGTGAGGGAGCTCGTCCGGGCCGCCAACGCTGCGGGAGGAGTGGACAACATCACGGTCGTCGTCCTCGACCTCTCGCTCGAGGACTCGGAGCGGAGGGCCGGCGACGAGGCGGCGGGCGCGCGGACGCCGGCGGCCGCGAGCAAGCGGGACGGGACGGGGACCGCAGGCCGGGGGGCGACCGGCCGGCGGGCGCGAGGTCCGATGGTGAGGCGCGTCGCGCTGTGGTCGATCGCCGCCGTGCTCATCGTGGTCGTGGGGCTCTTCGGATTGCGCTTCTATCTGGACCAGCAGTGGTACGTCGGCGTGGACAACGGTCGAGTCGCCATCTTCAGGGGGATCCCGTCGGAGATCTTCGGGTTCCGCCTGCATCACCTCGTGGTGCTGACGCAGCTTCCCGCCTCGGAGGTCCAGCAACTGTCCTTCTACGAGCGGCTCGGCGAGGGCGTCACCGCCGAGGACAGGTCCGCCGCCGACGACATCGTGCGCCAGATCGGGGCCGATCTCCGTGCGAAGCAGGCCGCCGAGGAGGCCGCCGAGCGCCGGGCCGAGCGGGCGGAGCGGCGCGAGAAGAAGCAGCGTCGCGACCAGGCGCAGGACGCCGCGTGAGCCAAGCCAGCCTGCCGGCGGAGCGGCGTTCGCGCGGCATCCTCCTGTTGCTGCTCGCCCTCGCCATCGCCATCGCGGCCTACGTGCTCGTCGGGCTCGGCAAGCGAGGCAGGGTGCCGGTCGATCTCGCGCTCTACGGCTCGATCTTCGTCGTCGGGTACGGCGCCGCGTGGGCGCTCGTCCGGCGCGTGGCGCGGGCGGCGGATCCGGCCCTGCTGCCCGCCGCCGCGGCGCTGACCGGCCTGGGATTCGCCGTGATCTTCCGGCTGAGCGGCGATCTCGCCGCGGAGCAGGCCACGTGGCTCGTCGTCGGGCTCCTCGCGTTCGCCGCGACGCTGCTCCTCGTCCGGGATCACCGGCAGTTGGACGCCTACACCTACACGATCGGCCTGATCGGCCTCGCCCTGCTGCTGCTGCCCATCGCCCCCGGGATCGGCAGGACGATCAACGGCGCCCGGCTGTGGGTGCAGATCGGCCCCGTCGGCTTCCAGCCGTCGGAGCTCGGAAAGGTGTTCATCGTGATCTTCCTCGCGTCGTACCTGAACGCGAACCGCGAGGTGCTCTCCACCGGGACGGGACCGTTCGGGCTGCCGCAGGCCCGCCACCTCGGGCCGATCCTCCTGGCGTGGGGCGCCTCCCTCGCGATCCTGTTCCTGCAGAAGGATCTCGGAGCCTCATTGCTGTACTTCGCGATCTTCGTGGTCATGCTGTGGGTCGCGACGGGCCGCGCCTGGTATCTGCTGATCGGCTTCGCGCTCTTCGCCGCCGGCGCCTATCTCGGCTACCTCGCCTTCTCGCACGTGCAGCTCCGGGTCGACGTCTGGCTTCACGCCCTCGATCCCGCGAAGGTGAACGCGCAGGGCTACGGCCAGCTCGCCCAGGGGCAGTTCGGCATGGCGAGCGGAGGCCTGTTCGGATCCGGCCTCGGGCAGGGCGTGCCGACGACCATCCCGTTCGCGTCGACCGACTTCATCTTCGCCGCCATCGGCGAGGAGCTCGGGCTGCTCGGCACAACCGCGACCCTGCTGCTCTACGTCGTCCTCGTCGGGCGCGGCCTGCGCGTCGCCGTCCAGTGCCGAGAGGGATTCGGCACGCTGCTCGCGACCGGCCTCAGCTCGGTGATCGGCATCCAGGCCTTCGTCATCATCGGCGGCGTCACCCGATTGATCCCCCTGACCGGGGTCACGCTTCCGTTCGTCTCGTACGGGGGCAGCAGCCTCGTCAGCAACTTCATCATCCTCGCGCTCCTGGTCAGGATCTCCGCCGGCGCGAACCCGCGGCGCCGGCCGGCGAGGAAGGCGGACGCGACGCCGATCCCGTCGCCGAAGGAATCGGCGGACGGCCCCGACGAGCACGCCGCCCATGGATAAACAGATCCGCCAGCTCGCCCTGGGGCTGCTCGTCCTGTTCCTTCTCCTGTTCGGCGCCGTGAACTACGTCCAGGTCTTCGCCGCCGAGCGGATCGCCGACGACCCCGCGAACGCCTACCGACAGCTGCTCGCCGAGTATTCGGTCGATCGCGGCGAGATCCTCGCGGCCGACGGCACGGTGCTCGCGATGTCGCGGAAGAGCCGCGGTCCCCTCGAATACGAGCGGCGGTACCCGGACGGGCCGACCTACGCCGGGATCACGGGCTTCTACTCGCTCTTCTTCGGCCGCACGGAGCTCGAGCAATCCTTCAATCCGTTCCTCTCCGCCGACGCGCCCGAGCTCCTGCCGCAGACGATCTCCGACCTCGTGCTGGGGCGGCCGAAGCGCGGCTCGAGCATCGTCACGACGATCGAGCCCCGGCTCCAAGGGCTCGCGGCGAGCCTCGTCGCAGGGATGCCGCAGGGCGGCGCCATCGTCGCCATGGAGCCCTCGACCGGCGACGTCCTCGCGATGGCGTCGAACCCCACGTTCGACCCGAACGAGCTGTCGTCGCAGGACCCGAGCGAGGTTCGGCCCGCCTGGAAGCGACTGAACGCGGATCCGGACAAGCCGCTGGTCTCGCGCGCGAACGACGAGCTCTTCCCGCCGGGCTCGACGTTCAAGCTGGTCACGATCTCCGCGGCCCTGGAGCACGGCTACACCCCGAACACGCTCATCCCCAATCCGCCGGTGCTCGACCTCCCGCTGACGGACGACACCCTGCAGAACTTCGGCGGCGGCATCTGTCCGGGCGGCTCCCAGATCCGGCTCGCCGATGCCCTGCGGCTGTCCTGCAACGTGTCGTTCGGAGGCATCGCCCTGGACCTCGGGCCGAAGGCGCTCGCGAATCAGGCACAGGCCTATGGGTTCTGCCTCAACGACCCGCAGGAGAGCTCGGCGTGCCTGAGCGAGCCCGTGCCCTTCGACATCCCGTGGTCGCAGGGGAGGTTCCCGGAGCCGGCCTACTTCCAGGGACGGGACCCGCTGCTGGCGTTCGCGGGGATCGGCCAGGACAACGTCTCGGCCAACCCCCTGCAGATGGCGCTGGTCGCCTCGGCGATCGCGAACGACGGATCCGAGATGCTCCCCAGGCTGGTCACGGAGGTGCGGGATCCTCAGGGGCGCATCGTGAAGCGATACGAGCCGCGCGCGTGGGGGGACCCGATCTCGCCGCAGACCGCCGCGGAGCTGACGCAGATGATGGTGAGCGTGACGGAGCCGGGCGGCACCGCGTATCCGTCCGCGACGATCCCCGGCATCGAGGTGGCCGGCAAGACCGGAACGGCGCAGCACGGGGAGGGCCGAAACCCCCACGCGTGGTTCGTGTCGTTTGCGCCCGCCGACGCTCCGCAGGTGGCCGTTGCCGTTATCGTCTTGGACGGCGGAAGCCTCGGCAGCGAGGCCACGGGGGGCCGCATCGCAGCGCCGCTCGCCAAGCAGATGATCGAGGCCGCACTCGGGGGTTGAGGAGAGCGAACGGGTGAGCGACGTAACCGGACGGATGCTCGGGGGCCGCTACCGGCTGGGGGAGCAGATCGGGGCGGGCGGCATGGCGCGCGTCTATCGCGCGGACGATACGCGCCTCGATCGCACGGTGGCGGTGAAGATCCTGTCCGCCCAGTTCGCGGACGACCCCTCGTTCGTGGACCGGTTCCGCCGGGAGGCGCGGACCGCCGCGAAGCTCAACCATCCCAACGTCGTGGGCGTCTACGACAACGGGGCCGAGGACGGCACCAACTACATCGTGATGGAGTACGTCGAGGGACGCACGCTCGCCGAGTTCCTCTCCGGCGGCGGACGGCTGTCGCCGACGAAGTCCGTCGAGGTGGCCGAGGCCGTGTGCACGGCGCTCGAGTACGCGCACGAGCGCGGCGTCGTGCACCGCGACATCAAGCCCGGCAACATCATGGTCACGCGCGACGGCCTCGTGAAGGTCATGGACTTCGGCATCGCACGGCTCACGACCACCGCGGAGACGGTCGCGCAGACGGCGGCGGTGCTCGGCACGGCCGCCTACCTGTCGCCCGAGCAGGCGCAGGGGCAGAGCGTGGACGGCCGCTCGGACATCTACTCGCTGGGCTGCGTGCTGTTCGAGCTGCTCACCGGGTCGGCGCCGTTCTCGGGCGACAGCGCGATGGCCGTCGCGATGAAGCACATCCACGACGCGCCGCCGGTCCCCTCGAAGGTGAATCCGGAGATCACGCCCCAGATGGATGCGGTGGTCATGAAGGCGCTGGCGAAGAACCGCGACAACCGGTATCAGACCGCGGGCGAGTTCCGCGAGGACCTCGAGCGGCTCCGCCGAGGTGAGCTGGTCTCGGCGACCCCGATCATGGCGACCCCAACGCAGGTGATCGATCGCCGCCCGTCCCATCCCGGCGAGGCCACGGCGGTGCTCCCGCCGGGCGAGGAGGAGGGCCGCAAGTGGTGGGTGGCCGCGCTCATCATCGTCGGCATCCTGGCGATCCTCGCCGGCGGGGCGTACGTGCTCGCGAACGCCCTGCTGAGCGACTCGGGCAAGAAGGTGGTGGTCCCGAGCGTCGTGGGTCTCACGCTCGAGGAGGCCCAGGCCACGCTCGCGGACCGGGGCCTCCGGGTGGCCCCGGACGTGCCGACCGAGCGACAGGCCGGCGCCGAGCCGGGGAGCGTGATCGCGCAGGACCCCGGGGCCGGCGAGAGCGTGCCGCGCGACACCGAGGTCACGCTCACCGTCGCGTCCAGGGGCTCGGGGACGCGTGAGGTCCCCGACGTCGAGGGGACGGCCGCCGACGAGGCCGAGGCCGTCCTCGAGGGCAAGCCCTACAACTTCGCGGTGACCCGGCGAGAGCGAACCGACGACGCGATCGCCGAGGGCTTCGCCATCGGGACGGACCCCCCGGCCGGCGAGCAGCTCCAGCCGGGCTCGCCCATCACGCTCCTCGTCTCCAGCGGGCCGCCCACGACGACCACCTCGCCGCCGCCCGCGACGGCCCTCGTCCCCGACGTGGTCTGCCGGTCGCTGAACTCCGCGCAGAACCAGATCACGAAGGCGGGCCTCACCTCCTCGGTGGTGGGGAGCCAGCCGAACCCATCGTGTCCGAATACGAACAAGGTGGCGGCGCAGGCGCCCGGCGGGGGGACCGAGGTGGAGCAGGGCACGACGGTGAAGCTGTGGACCTCCGAGCCCGGATCGAGCGGGTCGCCCTCGGCATGAGCGCATGAGCCTCTGGTTCGCGCCCGAGACGTATTCGCCCGACGAGCGGGAGGTCCTCGCCCGCCACGTCACGAACCTCGATGGGCCGGTCTTCGCCCTCGTCAACCTGCCCGAGGTGGTGAAGGGGGCGCTGTTCGCCCGATACTCGCGATCGCCCAAGCCGCTTCGGCGGCTGTTCCTCGACGAGTTCGCCGAAGACGTGCCGCGCGGCGACGCCGCCGGGGGCGTCGGAGGGGCTCGCGCCGAGAAACTCTACGATCGCGTCTTCGTCGAGTACGGCGACGACTCGGTCGCGCAGCTCGGAAGCGTTCACCTCGCGTGCGAGCAGGCCTCGCAGCTCCTGTGCAAGCAGCTCGAATGGGGACGCATCGCCGCCTACCTCGAGCAGTCGACGCGATACATGCGCTACGACGACAAGCCGGGCGGGCGGTGGCGCGCCACGATGCCCCCGGAGATCGCAGCATCGCCGGTCGCCGAGGACCTGTCGGCGTTCCTCGACCGCTCGTTCGAGGCCTACGGCCGGATGTTCGGCCCGATGCAGGAGTTCTATCGCGAGCTGTATCCGAAGGAGGCCGGCGACTCCGATGCGGTGTACCGGTCGACCATCCTGGCCAAGACGTGCGACGCCCTGCGAGGCGCGCTTCCGGCGGCGACCCGCTCGAACGTCGGGGTCCACGCGACGGGCCAGGCGTACGAGCAGATGCTCCTGCGCATGCGCGCCCACCCGCTCGAGGAGGTCCGGGCGTACGCGGACCTCATCCTCGACCGAGCTGCGAAAGGTCATCCCGGCGTTCGTCAAGCGCGTCGACGTCGAGGATCGCGGCGTCGCGTGGTCCCGCTACCTCGCCGACGCGCGCGAGCGGACGGCGGCGATCGCGGCGACGTACCTGGAGGGCATCGTCCCCGGCGCGCGCGACGAGGTCACGCTCGTCGACTTCGATCCGGACGGCGAGGTGAAGGTGGTCGCGGCGGCGCTGTACGCGGCCAGCGACCTGCCGGACGACCGCCTGCATTCGCTCGCCCACTCGATGTCGCAGGCGCAGCGCGAGGCGGTGTTCGCGGCCTACGTCGGCGAGCGATCCAACCGCCGGCACAAGCCGGGGCGCGCGTTCGAGCGCACGCAGTACCGCTTCGACATCCTCTGCGACTACGGGGCCTTCCGGGACCTGCAGCGGCATCGGCTCCTGACGATCGAGTGGCAGCGGCTCACGCCCCGCCACGGCTTCACGGTGGACCCGGCGATCGAGGCGGCCGGGCAGCTCGACGAGTTCTCGCGCGTGATGGAGGACTCGGCCGAGACCCACGCACGCGTGCTCGACGCCGCGGGGCCGTTCGCCGCCCAGTACGCCGTGTCGATGGCCCACCGGATCAGGTTCGTGATGCAGATGAACGCCCGCGAGGCCATGCACCTCATCGAGCTCCGGAGCTCGCCGCAGGGGCATCCGGCCTACCGGCGCGTCGCTCAGCGCATGCTCGAGCTCATCCGAGATCACGCGGGCCATCGGGCGATCGCCGCGTCCATGTCCCACGTCGACCACTCCAGCGTCGAGCTCGAGCGCCTCGAGTCCGAGCGCCGGACGGAGTCCAGGCGACGCGCCCTCGATGCGGGATAGCGGGAGCCCCATCGACGACACGCCGGAGGGAATCGCCGGCGTCGACCTCGGGCTCCTGCGCAGCGGGCGGCTGGAGCGGCTCCAGGCCGCGATGAGGGCGCACGACGTCGAGGCGTGCTGCCTCTTCAACCAGGCGAACGTCCGCTACGCCACGGGAACCGCCGTCATGACCGTGTACAGCAGCGGCAACTTCGTCCGCTGCGCGGTCGTGCCGGCCGAGGGGCGCCCCGTCCTCTTCGAGCACCCGAAGGCACTGCACATCTCGGGCCGCATCGTCGACGACGTGCGGCCCATGCCCTTCTGGGAGTTCACCGACGACCCACGGATCGAGGCGCGCAACTGGGCGAGGCAGATCGTCTCGGCGATGCGCGAGGCGGGTGCTCGAACGAACCGGCTCGCGGTCGACCGGCTCGGCACGCCCGCCTTCCTCGCGCTGGCGGACGAGGGGATCGAGGTCGTGGACTCCGGGGTCGTCACGCTCGACGCTCGGGAGGTGAAGACGCCGGAGGAGATCGTGCTGATCGAGGCCAACGCCGACATCGGCGTGGGGATGCTGTCGGCGTTCGAGGAGGCGCTTCGCCCCGGGATCCGCGAGCGGGAGCTCCTGTCGATCATCACGGACGTCGTCCTGCGCCGCGGCGGCGAATACCTCATCAGCCGCGCGTGCGTCTCCGGCCCGAACACCAACCCCTGGAACCTCGAGGCGACCGACCGACCGGTCGAGGCCGGCGACCTCGCCTTCGTCGACACCGATGCCTACGGCATCGAGGGCTACCTGATCGACGTGTCCCGGACCTTCCTGTGCGGCGAGGGGACCGGCAGCGACCGGCAGCGCGACGCCTACCGCGCGGCCCATGCGTGGCTCATGGGGGCGCGCGAGCTCGTCGGGCCCGGGATCACCACGCAGGAGTTCGCCCGGCGGGCGCCGAGGCTGCCGGAGAAATACCTCGCGCAGCGCTACGAGGTCATGGTCCACAGCGCCGGTCTCGAGGACGAGGGGCCGAGCGTCGCGTACCCGGAGGACCCGCAGCCCAACCCGGACCGGGTCCTGCGGGAGGGGATGGTGCTGTGCCTCGAGGTGTACGCCGGAGAGGTCGGTGGCCGCGACGGCGTGAAGCTCGAGGACCAGGTCCTCGTGACGGGGGAGGGCTCGAGGACGCTCATCCCCTATCCCTACTGCGACGCGCTCCTGTAGGAGGTCCGGCGTTGAGCCGTTCGGGTAAGGTTTGCGGGTTCCCATGGACCGTCAAACCACGTTCCTGCTGGCCCTCGGGCTGTTGATCGCCGCCGCGCTCGTCGTGAGCCTCAGCGGCTGGATCCTGTTCGCCCGCGACCGCCGCGCTCACCGCGCCGGCCTCGCCGGCCCCAACGCGCATCATCCCGAGGTCCCAGAGGAGCGCTAGATGCTCGAGCTCCTCGACCTCCGCAAGCGGAGGGAGCGCCTCGAGCCACGCCGCCTCGAGTTCGATTCCTCCGTCATCCAGGCCGTCGTCGCCATCATTCAGCGCGTCCGCGATGAGGGCGACGAGTGCCTGCTCGATCTCGCGCAGCGCTACGACGGCGCCGAGCTTCGCGAGCGCGGGCTCGTCGCGACGCCGGAGGAGTTCCACAACGCGGAACGTACGCTCCCGGACGACCTCCGCCGCGCGATCGACGCGCTCGTCGGGCGCCTCGGCGAGCTCCACGCGCGACAGCTTCCCCGCGAGTGGTCGGCCGCCCGCGACGGGGTCCGCTTCGGTGAGATCGTGCGGCCGATCCGAGCGGCCGGCTGCTACGTGCCCGGAGGGCGCGCCGCCTATCCGTCGTCGGTCGCGATGACCGTGGTGCCGGCGGTCGTCGCCGGCGTCGAGGAGATCGTCGTGTGCACGCCGGCGGGCGCGAGCGGCGACGTGCCTCCGGCGGTGCTGTACGCGGCGGCGCGCGCCGGGGCGACCCGCGTCATCAAGACCGGAGGGGCGCAGGCGATCGCGGCGCTCGCCTTCGGCACGGCGTCCGTTCCGGCCGTGGACCGCGTCGTCGGGCCGGGCAACGCCTACGTCACCGAGGCCAAGCGCCAGCTCAACGGGCTCGTGGGGGTGGACGGCCTCGCCGGCCCGAGCGAGCTCACGATCGTGGCGGACGACACGGCGGATGCGGAGCTGATCGCGATCGACCTCGTCGCCCAGGCCGAGCACGACCCCGACGCGAGCACGACGCTGGTCACCACGGACCCCGACCTCGTCGAGCGGGTGAGCAAGGCGCTGGATATCGAGGTTGCGAGGGCGGGCCGCCGGGACATCGTCGAGCAGGCCCTCCGGCACAACCGAGCGGTGCTCGTCGCGGACGAGGAGCACGCGGCCCAGGCGGTCGACGACCTCGCGGCGGAACACCTCCACGTGGTGCTGGAGGATCCTCGCGGGTTCGCGGAGCGCGTGCGCAACGCCGGGGCGATCTTCCTCGGGCCGTGGACGGCCGTCCCGTTCGGCGACTACGGCGTGGCCTCCAACCACGTGCTCCCGACCGGCGGCACCGCGCGGTTCGCCTCGGGCCTTCGGGCCGCGGATTTCGTCACCGTGACCTCCGTCGTGGAGATCGACGAGGAGGCGGCGCGCGCCCTCGCACCCGAGGTGTCGGCGATCGCCCGCGACGAGGGACTCGTCGGGCACGCGCGATCGGTCGAGGTTCGTGCTCGGCGGAGGGAGGGACCGTGACATCGGAGGGCGCCGCACCGCGGCCGGGTCTGCGCGACGTCGACGCCTACGTGTCGCCGCAGCTCGACGTCGCCGCGCGCCTCAACACGAACGAATGCCCGTACCCGCTGCCGGCGGCGTTCGCGAGCGACCTCGCCCGGGCGGTCGCCGACGTGGCGCTCAATCGGTATCCGGACGGGCGCGCGCTCGGCCTGCGGGAGGAGCTCGCGGAGCGCGTCGGCCACTCCGTCGAGGGCACGTGGGTCGCGAACGGCTCGAACGAGATCCTGACCGAGCTGCTGCTCGCGTACGGCGGTCCGGATCGGACGGCGATGACGTTCGAGCCCACGTACCTGCTTCACGCTCGCCTCGCCTGGATCTCCCACACTCGACACGTCGCGTGTCGGCTCCCGGCGCCGTGGTCGATCGGCGACTCGGAGATCTCCACCGCGCGAGACGCCGGGCCGAACGTCGTCTTCGTCTGCTCGCCCAACAACCCGACCGGCAACTCCCAGGCCCTCGACGTCGTCGACCGGCTGGCCGACGCGCTTCCTCGCTCGCTCGTGATCGTCGACGAGGCCTACATCGAGTTCGGGGGCAAGACGGCGCAGGATCTGCTCGGGACGCGCACGAACGTCGTCATCGTCCGCACCTTCTCCAAGGCGTTCGCGCTCGCCGGCGCCCGGATCGGCTACTGCCTGGCCGCGCCGGACGTCGTCGAGGACCTCGAGCGGGTGCGCCTCCCCTACCATCTGTCGTCGCTCACCCAGGCGGCCGGGCTGGCCGCGCTGCGCCACGCGACCGACGCCACCGCGCTCATCGACGCCGTGCGCCGGGAGCGAGACCGACTCCTCGCCGCCCTCGGCGCCATGCCCGGCGTCGAGGCGTTCCCGAGCGACGCGAACTTCGTCCTGTTCCGGCCTCCCCCGGACCGGCCGGCGAAGCAGGTCTGGCGGGCGCTGCTCGAGCGCGGCGTGCTCGTCCGGGATCTGACGAGCGTCGTGCCGGAGGGCCTTCGCGTCACGGCCGGCACGAGCGCGGAGGTCGACCTGTTCCTGAACGCCCTACGGGAGGTGCTTGCATGACCGAGCCGGCCACGAGACGAGCCCCGCGCCGCGCGAGCATCGAGCGAACGACGAAGGAGACCGACGTGCGGGTGGAGCTGAGCCTCGATGGGTCGGGGACGGCGACCGCCGACACCGGACTCCCCTTCTTCGACCACATGCTGCAGCAGCTCGGAACGCACGCGGGGTTCGACCTCACGGTGACCGCCAAGGGCGATCTGGAGGTGGACGGCCACCACACCGTCGAGGACGTGGGCCTCGCGACCGGGGGGGCCCTGCTGGAGGCGCTCGGGGACAAGCGGGGGATCCGGCGCTTCGGCTCCGTGCGCGTCCCGATCGACGAGGCGCTGGTCGACTGCGCGCTCGATCTGTCGGGCCGCCCGTTCGTCGTCCACGAGGTGGACGTCCCGGCGGAGACGATCGGCACGTACGACACCGGCCTCACCGAGGACTTCGTTCGGGCGCTGGCCGCTGCCGCCCTGATGACCGTCCACGTTCGGCTCGTGAGCGGCCGGAGCCCGCATCACGTCGTCGAGGCCGAGTTCAAGGCGCTGGCGCGCGCCCTCGGCGACGCGTGCGCCCTCACCGGCCGAGGCACGACGCCCTCGACGAAGGGGACGCTGTGATCGCGATCCTCGACTACGGCATGGGCAACCTCCACTCGGTCGCGCGCGCGGTCGACCGCGTCGGCGGCGATCCGGACGTGATCGAGGATGCCGGGAGCCTTCGGACGGCGACCGCGCTCATCGTCCCCGGCGTCGGGCACTTCGGAACGTGCATGAGGGCGCTCGCCGAGCGGGGGCTCGACCGGCCGCTTCGCGAATTCGTCGAGCGCGGACGTCCACTGTTCGCCGTCTGCCTCGGCATGCAGGTTCTCTTCGAGGGCAGCGACGAGGGCCCCGAGGAGGGACTCGGCATCATCCCGGGACGCTCTCGCAGGCTCCCGCCCGAGGTGAAGGTGCCGCACATGGGCTGGAACGACGTCGAATGGGTCGATCCCCACCCGTACGTGGCCGGCGTCCCGAGCGGGACGAAGTTCTACTTCGTTCACTCGTTCGCGCCGGACGTCGTCCCGGGCACGACGATCGGCGTGAGCCGGTACGGCCGGCCGTTCTCCGCCGCGGTGGCCCACGGATCCGTCTTCGCGACGCAGTTCCACCCGGAGAAGTCCGGCGACGCCGGCCTGCGGATCTACGAGTCGTTCGTGAAGGAGGCCGACTCCGCGTGATCGTCATTCCCGCGATCGACCTTCGCGGCGGCCGGGCCGTCCGCCTGTTCCGAGGGGATCCCGGTGCCGAGACCGAATACTCGGACGACCCGGTGGAGGTGGCGGAGCGGTTCGAGCGAGAGGGGGCCAGGCGATTGCACGTCGTCGACCTCGATGCGGCGCTCGACACGGGAGAGAACCGCGAGATCGTCGACGCCATCTGCCGCCGGGTGGCGATCCCCGTCCAGCTCGGGGGCGGGCTGCGAACGGTCGAGGCGGTCGAGGACATCCTCGAATCCGGCGTCGCGCGCGCCGTGCTCGGCACCGCGGCGGCCACGGATCCCGGATTCGTCGAGCAGATCGTCGCTCGCTTCGACGATCGCATCGTGGTCGCTGTGGACGTCAAGGACGACCGCGTCATGGTCCGGGGCTGGCAGGAGGCCGGGGCGCCGATCGAGGATGCGATCCCGATGCTCTCGCAGGCCGGCGCCCCTCGCTTCCTCGTCACGTCGATCCACAAGGACGGGACGATGGACGGACCCGACATGGATCTCTACGAGCGGGCGATCCACCTCGCGCGGTCGACCCCCGTCATCGCGAGCGGGGGCATCCGCGGGGCCGACGACGTCTGGGCGCTCCGCGAGCTCGGCATCGAGTCTGCCGTGGTCGGCAAGGCGCTGTACGTGGGCACCCTCAAGCTCTCCGAGGTCGTCCGCGGATGACCCGCCCTCCATGCGCAGCGGTTGGGACGACGACGGTGGCGGCCGGCTGATGCCGCTGGCCAAACGCCTCATCCCCTGTCTCGACGTCGACGCCGGCCGCGTCGTGAAGGGCACGAGGTTCCACGACCTGCGGGACGCCGGCGATCCGGTGGAGCTCGCCGCGCGCTACGACGCGGAGGGCGCCGACGAGATCGTGTTCCTCGACATCACGGCGACGGTCGAGGGACGCCGATCGACCCGCGAGGTGATCTCCCGGACGGCGGAGCAGGTCTTCATCCCGCTGACCGTGGGCGGCGGCGTTCGAACCGAGGACGACGTCCGCGCGCTGCTGCGCGCCGGCGCGGACAAGGTCGCGGCCAACACGGCCGCCGTGCGCGACCCCGCGCTGCTGCAGCGATGCGCCGACACGTTCGGGTCACAATGCATGGTCATCGCCATCGACGCGCGACGACGCTCGGGCGCCGACGGGTGGGAGGTCGTCGTCGAGGCGGGCCGGACGCCGACGGGCCGCGATGCCGTCGGATGGGCGGTCGAGGCGACCGCCGAGCGCGGCGCGGGGGAGATCCTCCTCACGTCGATGGATCGCGACGGCACCGGCGAGGGATACGATCTGGAGCTCCTGCGAGCGGTGAGCGAGGCCACCAACGTGCCATTGGTCGCGAGCGGCGGAGCAGGAGCGCCGAGCCACTTCGCCGACGCCATCCTCCTCGGCGGCGCCGACGCGGTGCTCGCGGCGAGCCGATTCCACTTCGAGGAGCTGACGATCCGGCAGGTGAAGGAATACCTCGAGCGCGAGCGGATCCCGGTGCGGCTGTGACGTTCGAGTCGCTGGAGGAGGTGTCGGTCGACGGCGTGCGATTCGACGAACGCGGACTGGTGCCGGCGATCGTGCAGGACGCGGACAACGGCGACGTCCTGATGATGGCGTGGATGAATCGGGCATCGCTCGAGCGAACGCTCGAGGAGGGGCGCACGGTGTTCTGGAGCCGCTCGCGAGGGGAGCTGTGGCGCAAGGGCGAGACGAGCGGGCACGTTCAACACGTCGTGGAGATTCGCGTGGACTGCGACGCCGACGTGCTCTTGGTCCGCGCCCACCAGGTCGGCGCCGCATGCCACACGGGCGAGCGTTCCTGCTTCCATCGAGCGCTTCCGGGCACACGCCGCCGCGAGGAATAGGCCGGCCGCGACGTCGCGGCCGCGGTGGCGCGGGAGGCCGCCTGTAGACTGCACCCGTGTTGAGGCTCGTCGTCCCCAAGGGTTCCCTGGAGGAACAGACGCTTCGGCTCCTCGAGGCAGCCGACCTGCAGGTGCGGCGCGGATCCTCGCGCGACTATCACGGGACCATCGACGACGACCGGATCGAGCGTGTCTCGGTTCTGCGCCCTCAGGAGATCCCCACCTACGTGCAGGACGGCCTGTTCGACCTCGGCGTCACGGGACACGACTGGGTGACGGAGACCGACGCCGACGTCGAGACACTCACCTCGCTCAGCTACGCGAAGAGCGGCACGGGCCACGGGACGCGCATCGTGCTCGCCGTCCCGAACGACCATCCCGCGACCTGCGCCAAGGAGATGCCGCGCCGACTCACGGATCTCGACGGAGTTCTTGAACCTCACGACCCGCTACTTCGACGAGCTGGGGATCCCGGTGAGGGTCGTGTGGTCCTACGGCGCGACCGAGGCCAAGGTTCCCGAGATCGTCGATGCCATCGTCGACGTGACCGAGACGGGCAGCACGCTCCGAGCGCACGGCATGAAGATCATCGAGACCCTCCTCGAGTCCGACGTCCTGCTGATCGCCAACCGCGCCGCCGCGGCCGATCGCGAGAAGCGAGCGGCGATGGACGACATCACGACGCTGCTGCTCGGGGCGCTTCGTGCGGAGGGCCGGGTGCTCATCAAGCTGAACGTCGGCGAGGATCGGTTGCAGGCGATCCTGGAGGTGGTCCCCTCGATGAAGGCGCCGACGGTGTCCCAGCTCTCCGAGGGCGGCTATGCCATCGAGACGGTCGTGGACAAGGCGCGGATCAACCGGCTCATCCCCCTGTTGAAGGCCGCCGGCGCGAGCGACATCCTCGAGCTCCCGATCTCGAAGATCGTGCCCTGAGGACGGGCGAGGACCGGCACGGATGCGCGGGAAGGGCCGATCGACCCTCGTCGCAATCGCCTCGCTCGTGATCCTGGCAGGCACGGCCGTGGCGCCCGGCGACGCGAAGGCCGGCAGCACGACATGCGACGTCGCGCCGTCGGGGGCGCCCTACGCCACGATCGACGCCGCCATCCAGGACGCCGGCTGTGACGTCATTCGAGTCGCCCCGGGAACCTATCTCGAGCGCCTCGTGATCCAGCGATCGCTGGAGCTGCGCGGGGCGGGAGCCGACCGGACGATCGTCGACGCGGAGGGCGGCGGCTCCGTGGTGACCACACAGTGCGGCTCGGACGAGATCCTGATCGACGGGTTCACGCTGCAGGGGGGAACCGCTCCCGCCGGCGGCGGCATCGAGAACTGCGCCGTCATGACGATCGAGGACAGCCGGATCGCGAACAACACGGCCACCAACGGCCAGGGCGGAGGCATCGACAACGAGGGCGACCTCACCGTCCGGACGAGCACGATCGCCGGCAACCGGGCGTCCGGCGCCTCCGGCGCCGGCGGCGGCATCTTCAACCGCGGGCGGCTCGACCTCGCCGCCGTCACCGTGGCCTCGAACTCCGCTGGGTTTCGCTCGGGAGGGGTTCACGTGCAGGGCGGCCACGTGTCGACCATGGACGGCGTCACGATCGCCGGCAACGCGGCGAACGACGCCGGGGGGGCGCTCGTCGTCGCCGGCGGTGCCGAGCTCCACGTCTCGAACAGCACGATCGCCGGAAACGAGATCGACGGCGCGGACGGTGCCGGCGGGATCTGGGGCGTCGGCACGATCCAAATCAGGTCGTCGATCGTCGCCGGGCCGAACGCCGACTGCGTCGGCTCGATCGAGTCACGCGGCCACAACCTCGACAGCGACGGCTCGTGCTTTCGGGGCGGGCGGACGGACCTGTGGGGCACGGCGCCGAGGCTCGCGCCGCTCGCCGACAACGGCGGCCCGGTTCGCACCCGGGCGCTCGAGCCGGACAGCCCCGCCGTCGACGCGGCATCGCCGGCGGGCGTCCACTGCGGAGGGACGGATGCCCGAGGCGTGCCGCGCCCCAGCCGCGCGCGCTGCGACATCGGCTCCTACGAGCGCGCCGCGTGCTCGGGCATCACGATCGACCACGTGGGCACGCCGCTCGACGACCGCCTCCTCGGCACGAACGAGCGCGACGGGTTCCTGGGGCTCGGCGGCGACGACGTGCTGCAGGGAGGATCGGGCGAGGACGGGCTCTGCGCCGGGGACGGCGACGATGCCGTGAGCGGCGGCGCCGGAGACGACGTGGCCCGAGGCGGCCCCGGGAACGACCGCCTGTTCGGCGGCAAGGGAAACGACCTCCTCCGGGGGGAGGAGGGCCGCGACAGGATCGACGGCGGCCTCAACATGGATCGCTGCTACGGCGGCCCCGGCGACGACCGGATCGTGAACTGCGCCCGCTAGCTCGACGCCCTCCCATGACCTCGGGTCCTCGGACGAGAGGAAGGCGGGATTGACAGGCCATATGCCGTTCCGGGAGAATGCATCTGTGTTTGACTCGCCGTTCAACCCCGGCGCGAACGCGCTGTTCGACGTATCCATGACGTAGGGCGCGAGCGCGGCGACGACCGCCCGCGAGCGCCAAGACCTCTCGCGCGGCGAGGGGTTTTTTTCTTCCTTGCGAAGAGCACTTCGAGCAACGGAGGGGGCCGGAGATGAGCCAGGAGACCGAGGATCGGATCCAGCGAGACGCCGATGCGCTCGAGCAGCGGTGGAGGTCGGACCCTCGCTGGGCCGGCGTGGAGCGCAACTACTCCGGCGAGGAGGTCGTTCGCCTGCGTGGCTCGTTCATGGTCGACCACACGATCGCCCGGCTCGGCGCCGACCGCCTCTGGACCCTGCTCAACAGCGAGGACTACGTGGCGGCCCTCGGCGCGCTCACCGGAGGGCAGGCCGTCGAGTCGGTGAAGGCCGGGCTGAACGCCATCTACCTCTCCGGATGGCAGGTCGCCGCCGACGCGAACCTCGCGGCGCACACCTATCCGGACCAGAGCCTGTATCCGGCGAACAGCGTTCCCGCCGTCGTTCGGCGCATCAACAACGCGCTCCAGCGCGCCGATCAGATCGCGTGGAGCGAGGGATCCGATGCGGATCGGTATTGGATGGCGCCGATCGTGGCCGACGCGGAGGCCGGGTTCGGCGGCGCCCTCAATGCCTTCGAGCTCATGAAGTCGATGATCGAGGCCGGGGCAGCCGGCGTTCACTACGAGGACCAGCTCGCGAGCGAGAAGAAGTGCGGCCATCTCGGCGGGAAGGTCCTGGTCCCCACCGATCAGTTCGTCCGGACGCTCACGGCGGCGAGGCTCGCGGCGGATGTGCTCGACGTGCCGACGATCCTCGTGGCTCGGACCGACGCCCTCGCGGCCACGCTGCTCACGAGCGACGTGGACCCGCGCGACCAACGGTTCACGACCGGGGACCGCACCCTCGAGGGCTTCTACAACGTGACCAACGGCATCGACGCCGCGATCGCCCGGGGACTCGCGTACGCGCCGTATTCGGACATGTTGTGGTGCGAGACCTCGACGCCGGATCTCGACGAGGCCCGAGCGTTCGCCGAGGGCATCCACGCCAGATATCCGGGGAAGCAGCTCGCCTACAACTGCTCGCCGTCGTTCAACTGGAGGAAGCATCTGGACGACGCGACGATCGCGAAGTTCCAAAAGGAGCTCGGGGCCATGGGCTACCGCTTCCAATTCATCACGCTGGCCGGGTTCCACGCCCTCAACGCGAGCATGTTCGAGCTTGCGCACGGATACGCTCGCGACGGCATGACCGCCTACGTGAAGCTCCAGGAGCTGGAGTTCGGGATGGAGGGCGACGGCTACACGGCCACCCGCCACCAGGCCGAGGTCGGCACCGGGTACTTCGATCAGGTCTCGCAGGTCATCACCGGGGGGGAGGGCTCGACGCTCGCGCTGAAGGGGTCCACCGAGGAGGCCCAGTTCCTCGCCGAGGAGCGAACCCAGCGACACCGGAAGTCGATCGAGCCGACGAAGGACTGACGCCGTCCGCACCGGTCGCGGACCCTCCCCCGCCGAGCGCTCGCACCGGGATTGACCTGCGCCTCGACGAGGGCTAGCCTGGATCTCGAACGGTTAGAATGAGCGTTCTAACCGAAGCTTCGCCGTCGCACGAGGAGGCAGGCCGATGCAGACCGAGGATCCCGCGATCCGAACGCGCGCCAGCACATGGACGCCGAAGGAGACGCTCCCGGGCCGCGACTATCACGATCCCGCGGTCTACGAGGCCGATCGAAGCCGGATCTTCCACAGCCTCTGGAGCTGCATCGGGCGCGAGGAGCAGCTCGCGGAGCCGGGCGACTACCTGACGCAGGAGTTGGCCGGCGAGAGCGTCCTGGTCACCCGGACGCTCGGCGGTGAGCTTCGAGGCCACTACAACGTCTGCCGCCATCGCGGCACGCGACTCGCCGACGGGTGCGGCCACGTGCGCAAGGTGCTCACGTGTCCGTATCACGCCTGGAGCTACGACCTCGAGGGAAACCTCGTCGGCACGCCCAACGTGCACGAGGAGGAGGGGTTCGACCGGGCGGCGCATCCGCTCTGGCGCGTGCACGTCGAGACGTGGGCCGGCTTCGTGTTCGTCAACCTGTCCGACGATCCGCCGCCGCTGCGGGAATGGCTCGCCTCGGACCCCGACAACCCGCTCTGGTTCGACAAGTATCGGGTCGAGGATCTCCGAATCGGACACGAGCTCACCTACGAGGTGGCGGCGAACTGGAAGATCATCGTGGAGAACTTCAACGAATGCCTCCACTGCCCGACGGTGCACCCGGAGCTCGTGCAGATCGTCCCCATCTACCGGAAGGGGGAGGTCGAGGAGCGCGACGGCTGGTGGGGCAACTCGCTCCGGGACGGAGCCGGCAGCTTCACGACCACGGGGGCATCGGGGCTCCCGACGCTGCCGGGCATCGACACGACCGACGCCCACACCTACTACGGCTTCCACGTGTTCCCCAACATGCTGCTGAACTTCATGCCCGACAGCGTCATGTACTACCTCCTGCTGCCGCGCGGTCCCGAGCACACGACCGTCATCAGCAACTACCTGTTCCGCCCGGAGACCATCGAGGGCGTGGACGGATTCGAGGAGAAGGCAGGGGAGATCGTGA
Source organism: uncultured Actinomycetes bacterium (assembly GCA_963728285.1). Classification (GTDB taxonomy): domain Bacteria; phylum Actinomycetota; class UBA4738; order UBA4738; family HRBIN12; genus CAVSJR01. Next base: position 674,815 of record CAVSJR010000001.1, read on the forward strand.
AGTTCTGGGACCTCGTCTCGCGCCAGGATTGGGGGATCTGCGAGCGCGCGCAGACGGGCGTTCGATCGAAGAGCTATGCGGGCGGAGGCGTGTATCCGTTCCAGGACCGGCTGCTCCGGGCCTTCAACAAGCGCTATGCCGCGGTGCGAGGACCCGTCGCCTAATCCGTCGCCCGATCTCTCGCCGACTCGTCCGCCGGGCCGGCGAGCTCGGCCGCGGCGAGATCCAAGCAATCCTCGACCGCGGCTCGGCGGTCGACGCCCGGCGCGCCGGCGGTGATCGGAACGGCCCACCCCGTGATCAGCGCCGAGAGCCGGTCGACGAAGCGGTCGGCGTCGGCCGAGTGGAAGACGCCGGCGGCGAGGCCGTCGTCCAGGATCTCGCGCAGCGCCGAGGTCCAACGCCGGTCGCGCTCGTCGAGCATCTCGGCGATCTGCGGGTCGTGGACGGCTCGAGCCCACAGCTCGAGCCACAGGGCCCACTGCTCGTCGGCGGGCCCGGACGGAATCGAGCGCTCGATCCACCGCTCGAGCCGCTCCCACGCACTCGCGCCGTCGGCGACGCCGGCGATCTCGGCGTAGAACAGCGCCTCCTCCCGGAATCGCAACGCCTCGAGCAGGAGCTTCTCCTTGGAGTCGAAGTAGTACATGACGTGGCCCGGGCTCATGCCCGCCCGCTCGGCGATGTCGGCGATCCGGGTCTCCGCGAACCCTCGTTGCAACAGTGCCTGCGCGGCGGCCTCGAGCACGCGCGCGCGACGTTGCGGGTTCAACGCCCGGTTCGCGCCCTCGGGCGCCGATCGCTCGCCGCCGGCCATGGCGGTCGACCTAGCCGGCGCCGGTTGGCGCCGGTCCCGGGGCCGTCCGCCAGTGGGGGCTCGAGAGGATCGTGAGCTCGGGGTCGGTGGTGAGCCTCCTCCGCCGCGTTCCGTCCGAACGGATCGAGAAGATGACGTCGAGCTGCGTATCGAGCTCCTCATTGCTGCGATGGAGCACGTACGCGAGGCGTGTTCCCTTGGGCGACCACGTGGGCTGGAGCTCGTCGCGGGACGTGGCCGTGACCCGTCGCAGCCCGGTCCCATCCGGGCGGATCGTGAACAGATCGTATTGCGCGCTCGCCTCGACCCTGCTGACGAACGCGATGCGGCGTCCGTCCGGGGACCAGACCGGATCGAACCCCGTCATCCCCTTCGGCGTGACGCCGCGGCGCTCGCGACCCATCGGGATTCATCGTGGCGATGCGGTCGTACCGGACGAAGGCGATCCTGTCGCCGTCGGGCGACCAGGCGGGATCCGCCTCGGAGGTTCGGTTGTCGGTCAACTGCTTCAGGGCCGACCCGTCGCTGCGCATGGAGAACAGCTCCGAGTCGACCGGACCGCCGTAGCTGACGAAGAACGCGATCCACCGGCCGTCGGGGGACCAGGCCGGCGCCTCCGCGTTCCCGTCCGGAAGATCGGTGAGCGGGACCGCGCCGGCTCCGGTGGGATCCGCCGTCCAGATCTGCTGAAGGTTGCTGTGGTCCAACCGAAGCGTCGCGAAGGCGATGCGCCGTCCGTCCGGCGACCACGCCGGCCCGAAGTCGGGAGGGAGATCCGCCGTGAGATTTCGGAGTCCCTCGCCGTCCGGCTGCATGCTGAAGATGTCCCACCGTTCATCGCGAAACCCGGCGAACGCGATACGACCCGCACGAGCCGGCTCGTCGCCCGCCGACGCCGCGGCCGGCGCGAGCAGGAACAGGGCCAACAGACATCCGACCAGAACACGAGGCAGCGTGAGGGGCATCACCGGCGAGTCTGGCCGCTCGCCGATCGTTTGGCCAGCCACGCCTCGGGCTACTGGAGGCAGAACTCGTTGCCCTCCGGATCGCGCATGACCACCCAGAACTCGCCTCGCTCCTCGACTTCGCGAACCACCTCCGCGCCGAGGTCGATCATCCGCTTCACCTCTCGATCGACGGCTGCCTTCCGCTCGTCCAACGGAGTTCCGAGGGGACCGCCCACGTTGAGGTCGAGATGGACGCGGTTCTTCGCCGCCTTCGGCTCCGGAACGCGTTGAAAGAAGAGCCGCGGACCGCCGCCGTCGGGATCCACCACCGCGCTGGCGGAGTTCCATTCGTCCTCCGGCACGCCGAGGTCGGTCAAGAACGCCTCCCACGTCGCGAACCCCTCGGGCGGATCCTGGAGGCGGTAGCCGAGGGCCGCCGCCCAGAAGGTGGACAGCGCCGCGGGATCGGCACAGTCGAACGTCACCTGAACCTGCGTCGCCATGCGGACCCCCCTCGGTCGATCGGACAGTCTAGGCACGACCGGCGCATGCCGCGAAACCCGACGTGCGGCGCTTCCGCTCGCGCCGAGGGTCGCGCCCACGGGACCGTCCGGGCTCGGTTGACAGTCCTTCCGGGCCCTCGATACGGTTGCAGATGCAAATCCTATGGGAGAGGTGGAATTCGTGGTTCGCACGCGCTGCGCGGGGCTTGTCGCGGCGATGATGCCCAGCCGCCTCTGCTGTCGCATGGATGGAGGCGCCCACCCGGAGGGCGTCGATGGGCACGTGCGGCCGTAGCACGACACATCCGGAAGAGCAGCACCAAGGGCCGCGCGGGCGGCCCTTTTCCTATTTACTCGAGAACCGGACCGCGAGGGGCGCAGATGGCGCAGGTCGACAACCCGAGAGCTCGAAAGCCCCGCCCGAGGGGCCAGGGACAGTGGGCGCTCGGCTACCACGAGCCCCTGAATCCCGCCGAGCGGGTCAAACGCGACGACGATGGGCTCAACGTCCGCGATCGGATCGAGGGGATCTTCTCCAAGCAAGGCTTCCGGTCGATCGGCCCGCAGGACCTTCGATCTCGCATGCGGTGGTGGGGCCTGTACACGCAGCGCAAGCAGGGCGTGCCGGGCGGGCAGACGGCGACCGCGGAGCCGGAGGAGCTGGAGGACGAGTTCTTCATGATGCGCATCCGAATCCCCGGCGGGCGGATGACGACGGAGCAGCTCCGAGCGGTGGCGTGGGCGAGCGAGCGGCATGGACGAGACGTCGCCGACGTGACGGACCGGCAGAACATCCAGCTCCATTGGATCCGCATCGAGGACGTCCCCGAGATCTGGGAACGTCTGGAGGCGTGCGGCCTGTCGACGCAGGAGGCCTGCGGCGACACCCCCCGCGTCATGCTCGGCTGCCCCCTCGCCGGCATCGACGCGAACGAGATCCTCGACGCCACCCCGTACCTCGTGGAGACCGAACGCCGGTATGTCGGTGACCCGTCGTTCTCGAACCTGCCGAGGAAGTACAAGACGTCGATCGCGGGATGTCGCCAGCAATGCGCGCAGCACGAGATCAACGACGTGTCGTTCGTCGGGGTGGACCGAGGCGGCGAGGCGGGCTTCGACCTCTGGGTCGGCGGCGGGCTGTCGACCAATCCGCACTTCGCCGTGCGCCTCGGCACGTTCGTCGAACCCGACCGGGTGCCCGACGTCTGGGCCGGCGTCACCGGCGTGTTCCGGGACTACGGCTATCGGCGCCAGCGCAACCGCGCGCGCTTGAAGTTCCTCGTCGCAGACTGGGGCCCGGAACGGTTTCGCGAGGTGCTCGAGGGGGAGTACCTGGGCGGACCGCTCCCGGACGGCCCCGCCCCGGAACCCTCGCCCATGGCGCAGCGCGATCACGTCGGCGCGTTCCCGCAGCGGGACGGACGGTGCTACGTGGGGTTCGCGCCGAAGGCCGGGCGCATCCTCGGGCACCAGCTCCGGCTGGTCGCCGATCTGGCGGACGCGTACGGGGGTGGGCGCGTGACCACGACCACGCAGCAGAAGATGGTCGTCCCCGACGTCGATCCGGATCGAGTCGATGAGTTGGCCGCGAGGCTCGATGAGCTCGACCTTCGCGTTCGTCCGAGCGCGTTCCGCAAGGGGATGATGGCCTGCACCGGGATCGAGTTCTGCAAGCTCGCGATCACGGAGACGAAGGGCCGAGCCCAGTGGCTCTACCAGGAGCTCGAGGAGCGTCTGCCCGGCTTCGACGAGCCGATCCGCATTCACGTCAATGGATGCCCGAACTCCTGCGCCAGGTTTCAGATCGCCGATATCGGGCTCATGGGCGCGGTGCTCCCCAGGCCCGACGGAACGAAGTCGGAGGCGTTCCTCGTCCATCTCGGCGGCCAGCTCGGTGAGCGGCCCTCGCTCGGTCGCAAGGCGAAGGGCGTCCGAATCTACGCCGAGGACGCCGCCGACTACGTCGAGACGCTCCTCCGTCGCTATCTTCGCGGCCGCAACGGCCACTCCAGCTTCGCGACGTTCATCGGCTCGCTGTCCGACGACGAGCTCGCGAGGTTCGCCGAGCCCGAGGGAGGTGCCCGATGAGCGCCCAGGAGTCCGCCACGCCCCGCGCCGTCCCCTTCTACTGCCCGTTCTGCGGGGAGCAGGACATTCGGCCGGCCGATCCGAGCGGCTACCGATGCGAGGTCTGCGATCGCCGGTGGGAGCTCCGCCTCGTCGGCGTCGGACCCGGCGCGGACGGGCACGCCGAAGGTCGAGGGGAGGCGTCGCCGTGAGCTCCGATCCGCACGAGCCCCTTCACGAGCCGGCATTGCCGCTGCTCGACGAGGAGGAGGCGCAGATCCACGCCGCCGCCGACCGGTTCGAGCACGCGGGCGCGGAGGAGTTGCTCCGCTGGGCGCTCGAACGCTTTCATCCCCGCATGGCGATCTCGGCCGCCGGCGGCGTCGACGGCCTCGCGATCATCGACATGGCGTGGCGCATCGATCCGCGCGTTCGGGTGTTCACGCTCGACACGGGCCGATTGCCTCCGGAGACGTACGCGTTGTTCGAGGAGGTGCGGGACCGCTACGGGATCAACGTCGAGTTCGAGTTCCCCGATCGGCAGCAGGTCGAGCACATGATGTTCGTGAGCGGGCCCAACCTGATGTATCGCAGCGTCGATGATCGCGTCCGATGCTGTGAGATACGCAAGGTCGAGCCGCTGAAGCGAAAGCTCGCCACGCTCGACGCGTGGGTCTCGGGCCTGCGGCGGGATCAATGGAAGACCAGGAAGAACGTGGCGAAGGTGGAGCTCGACCGCGACCACGGCGGATCGTCAAGCTGAACCCGCTCGCCGATTGGTCTGCCGAGGATGTATGGGATTACGTTCGCAAGAACGACGTCCCCTATCACGAGCTCTTCGACCACGGCTACACCTCTATCGGGTGCGCCCCCTGCACCCGGCCCGTTCAGCCCGGCGAGGACGAGCGAGCCGGCCGCTGGTGGTGGGAGCAGGACACGGACAAGGAATGCGGCATCCACTGCTCGGTCCAGCTCCTCGGCTCGAAGTCGGATCGGGAAGCGAGCCGATTCCGCGGCGTCTGCGGACCGCCCAGCGAACGACGCGGGGGGCGGCGGCGATCCGGAGCGTATCGGACGCCGACGCACGGCCGGAGGGGAGCCTGACGTGCCCTTCGGATTCCCTGCATTCCTCGAGCTCACGGGCCGCACCGTGGTCGTCATCGGCGACGGCGCCGTGCGGGAGGGAAAGGTGCGTGGGCTCCTCGCCGCGGGCGCCGACCGCGTCGTGGTCCTCGCGCCGGGAGCTCTTGGACGCGCACGACCTGCCCGTGGACGATCGCCGAGTGACCGTCCATCCGCGCGCCTGGGAACCCCGGGATCTCGACGACGCGTTCCTCTGCATCGCCTCATCGGCGGATCCCCGGCGAGCGCGACGACATCGCCCGCGCCGCGCGCGACCGCCGTGTCCTCGTCAATGTGATGGACGACGTGGCGAACTGCGACTTCGCTGCGCCGGCCGTCGTGCGCCGAGGCGACCTCGCGATCGCGATCTCGACCGGCGGCCGATCCCCCGCGGCAGCCAGGCGGCTGCGGGAGATGCTCGGCGATCGGTTCGGCCCGGAGTGGGAGGAGCTGATCGAGATCCTCCGGGCGGTTCGCGAGGACACCCTCCCGATGCTGCCCGATCTCGCCGAGCGCTCCCGCCGCTGGCGCGCGGCGCTGGATCTCGATGAGGCGCAGGGCCTGGTCTCCGGAGGTCGGGGGGACGAGCTGCGCGCCCGCCTGCGCCGGCGGCTGATCCAGGACGGGGTGGCGTGATGCGAAATCGTCTCGGGGCCGGCGCCAGTCCGGCACGCGGCGTACGTCCGGCACGCGGCGTAGGTCGCGGCACCGTCTACCTCGTGGGTGCGGGTCCGGGCGATCCCGGGCTCCTCACGCTCCGGGGCGCGGAGGTGCTCGGCCACGCGGACGTCGTCGTGTTCGATCGCCTCGCCTCGCCACGCCTCCTCGACCTGGCGCCCGATAGCGCCGAGCGGATCTACGCGGGCAAGGAGCCCGGTCGCTCGGCCATGCCTCAGCGCGAGATCAACGCGCTGCTGGTGAAGCGCGCGTCCGGCGGCTCGGTCGTGGTACGCCTCAAGGGAGGCGATCCGTTCGTGTTCGGTCGCGGGGGCGAGGAGGCGCTCGCCTGCGCGAGTGCCGGGGTCCCCTTCGAGGTCGTCCCCGGCGTGTCGTCGGCCGTCGCGGCTCCGGCCGCCGCCGGCATTCCGGTGACGCACCGAGGGCTGGCGCAGAGCTTCGGCGTCGTCACGGGAAGCACGGCCCACGGCGAGGACGTGGACCTCCACCGCGTCGCGACGGCGGTCGACACCGTCGTCGTGCTCATGGCCGCGGGAAGGCTCGCCGAGACGTGCGGCGACCTCGTCGACGCCGGACGCCCGCCCGACGATCCGGCTGCGATCGTCCAGTGGGCCGGCACCGCCGAGCAGACCGTGGTCGTGGGGACGCTCACATCACTTCCCGGGCTCGCGGCGGCGGCCTCGATCGGGCCGCCGGCCACGCTGGTGGTCGGTCCCGTGGTCGCGCTCGCGGGTGGCCTGGCGGGCGGCCCTCAGACGCAGTCGGCCGAGCCCGCGTCGGCGTACTCGCGTTCGCCAGGCGCCGAGACGAATCGGTAGTCGTAGCCGGAATCACCCAGGCGCATCTCGAGCGCGCCGAACGACCGACCCTGGAACGCCACGAGGTTCGCCGGCCGCGGCACCCCCTCGGGGGCGCCCGAGTACGTCGATCCGCCGGTCCCGACGATGAACTCGGTCAGGCCCTTCGGATCCGGGTTCCCGTAGGGATCCTGCGGCGCGAATCGCTGGTAGTTGTGGTAGTGCCCGTTCAGGATCACGTCGGCGCGAGCGCGGTAGAGCTGGCGTATCAGCGGCTTCACCCAGTGTCCGACCTTCGGATACACGCCCCAGCGGAACCAGGCGTGATGCCAGTACGCGAGGGTGCATGGGTACCGGCTGTTGGGGTGCGCCGCGAGGTCTCGCGCGAGCCACTCGAACTGCGCGTCGCCGCGCCTGCAGCCTCCGGCGTTCTCGGCGCGCACGACCGGCATATGCCCCTTGCCCTCGTACCGGTTCCACGTAACGCCCTTGCACAACTGGGAGTTCAGGGCGATGAGATGCCAGCCTCCGAGATCGTAGGAGTAGTACGCGCGGGGGGAGGGCACCAGGTCGCCGAAGTAATCGAGGAACCCGCGCATGTAGAGGGTGTAGGTCTCATGGTTGCCGGCCACCGGCGAGGAGATCGGCTTCAGGTCGTGGAAGTAGCGGTCGTAGTAGGCCCGAAAGTCGTCGAGGTCGCCGTGGAGGTATTGAAGGTCGCCCAACGGAAGGAACCGGTCCACGTCGAGCCGCTCGACGAGGGCCGCAACCCGGTTGTAGCGACACCGACGGGTGTGCTCGCGCGGCAGCGAGTTGCAGGCGATGTCGCCCACCGCCGCGATCGTCGGAGGCGAACCTCCGTCCACGGTGACGGAGCCGGAGGAGGATGACGACGCGGGCCCGGGCACCACGAGGAGCGCGATCGTCGCGACCGCGGCGATCATCGCGCAGCATCGAGCGCGACGCGTTCATCCGCCCTCCCCCATCCCCACGGCATCCTCCGGGGCATCGGCTCGCGCTTGGGTGACGCCGGGGGCCCGAGCCGGCCCGCCGCGAGTCTACCGTCGAGGCCCCGGCGGACGCGACCCCCGCGGCCCTGCTCCAATCGGCCGTTCGGCTCAGGGAGGAGCTCTCCCCGGCCGATGACGGACCAGGGGATCCCTCCCTCGGAGGTCGGCGGGACGACCCGCCCTCGGGCCGAGGAGGGACGCTCGGAAGGAGCACGGCGATGACACGAGCACCCAACCTGACCGCACCGCTCCGATCCGCGGCGGTGCTGTTCGCCCTGCTCGGCCTCGCCGCGTGCTCGGGCTCCGGCGGCACGCCCGGAGGGGCCGGGACAGCCTCGCTCTCGCCCGTCGCCAACAGCGGCCCGCCGACCGCCGTCGAGGAGTCCCGGCGCTTCGTGCTTCAGGACGACGTTGCCCCGGTAGGCCTCGGACCGCTTCGGCTGAAGAAGAGCGATCCGACCCCCGGAGCCGAACAGGGCTGGCGTGGGGGCTGGACCACGCAGAGCCTCGTGCTGTCGCCGGGGCAGCAACGCCTCGGCTGGGAGTGGACGCGGTCCACCGCCGACGTCTACGAGGACGCCACCACCGCGGCCCACGCCTTCGATCTCACGCGCGACTACATCGTGAGCACCTACGCCGCCGACGCACGACAGTCCGATCCGGGGATCGCCGAGGAATCGGTCGCGGTCGAGGCGACGCAGGACGTTCCCGACGCCACCGTGGTGTGGCGCTCGAACAACGTCGTTGGGCAACTCGCCGGCTTCGGGGGACGCCCACTGACGAACGACGACATCGTCGAGCTGGCGCGCCGACTGAGCGGCTCTTCGTCAATGTAGTGAGGACGTTGGACGCTCCCGCTCTGTCGAACTCGGAACGCCTTGGTTGAGCGCGTCAGGGGGTCGGTTCATGGTGCGGCGCTGACCTCCGGTGCGTTCGTTGCGACGAGTCTGAACACCACCGGACTGTGATACCGCTAGGCAGTCGAGAACATCGCGACGACGTTCGCGGCTGCCTGCATGAGCCCACCGAGAACGAACAGCCCTATCCCGAGGATTCTCCACGCCCAGCCTTCGTACAGAGCGCCGCGCACAAGCGCATCAAACTCTGCCCTCTGTCGAGCTTCAGCCTCGCCGCGTGTCTTGACGTGCTGTTCGATCTGCTCCTGAGCATCGGTGACATCGTCAGGTTCGGCCTCCATCGCAGCACCACCCGTTGAACGAACGGTAGGGACGCTCACGGTCTGGTCCCTGGAGGTGAGGACTCCCGCTCGGATCTTGACCCTGAGAACGTCCCGCAGAGCAAGCCAGAACCCGAGCAGTTCCAGAATGAACCCAATCGTTGACAAGAAAGCTGCCCAGCGCACGTTGACAGCCTACGGCGACCTCCTGGGTCGATCACGCAACCCTTACCGAGGACTGCTGCGGACTTCTCCATGCCAGCAGGCTGATCGCGCTTCCCCCATCCACTCGCCGGGGGCAGCTACGTCGTGGCGCCGGTGTCCACACGCCCGCGCCGCTCCTCCTCGAGCAGCACCCGCCGCAGGACCTTGCCGATGAGCGTCTCGGGCAGGGAATCGCGGAACTCGATCTGCTTCGGCACCCGATAGCCGGCGAGGCCCTGCTCGGGATCCCGGCACCACGCGACGATCTCCTCCGCGGTCGCAGTCTCCCCGGGTCGCAGGACGATGAACGCCTTCACCGCCTCGCCGGTCCGCTCGTCGGGCACACCGACGACGCAGACCCTCTGCACCTTCGGATGGCGGACGAGGACGCCCTCCACCTCGGTGGGATAGACGTTGAACCCGGAGACGAGGATGAGGTCCTTGAGCCGATCGACGATCGAGAAGTACCCGTCCTCGTCCATGACCGCGACATCGCCCGTGTGCAGCCAGCCGTTCCGGATGGCGAGCGCGCTCTCCTCCGGGCGGTTCCAATAGCCGAGCATGACCTGCGGCCCGCGAATGCACAGCTCCCCCGGCTCGCCCGGCGGCTGCACCCTCTCGGGATCATCGAGATCGACGATGCGACAGTCGGTATCCGGAATCGGCAGTCCGATGGCGCCCTCCTTGCGCACGCCGTGAAAGGGATTCGCGTGCGTGACCGGCGAGCACTCCGTGAGCCCGTAGCCCTCGACGAGCTCGGCGCCACCGGTCAGGCGCTTGAACGCCTCGGCAACGGCGAGCGGCAGCGGCGCCGCGCCGGAGATACAGGCCTGGATCGATTGCAGGTCGTACCCGCGCGACTCGGGAGCCTCGTTGATCGCGACGTACATGCGCGGCACGCCGGGGAAATAGGTGGGCCGCTCCTTGGCCACGAGCTTGAGCACCATGTCGAGCTCGAATCGCGGCGCGAGGATCAGCTTCATCGCCCGAAGGATCCCCACGTTCATGGCGACCATGCCGAAGGAGTGAAAGAAGGGCAGCACGCACATCATCGCGTCCTCGCCGTCCTTCATCTCGGGGAACCAGGCCGCCGCCTGCCTCGCGTTCGCCACCAGGTTGGAGTGGGAGAGCATCGCGCCTTTCGAGGGGCCCGTCGTGCCTCCCGTATAGACGAACCCTGCCGGATCGACGACGGGGTCGACCGCGGCGACGTCGGGGACGAGGTCGACGTCCCTCATCAGGCGCCGCCACCAGTGAACCCGGGCGTCCCCCGGGACCGGCGGCCAGGGCTTGCCGGCCGCCCTCGCGTCCCGACGAAACTTGATCGGCGCGAGCATCGAGAGGGGAAGGCGCATGTAGTCGGTGAGCTTCGTCACGACCACCGCGCCGACATCCACGTCGTCGCCCAGTGCGGCGAGGCTCGGATACAGCTGATCGAGCACCACCGTCACGTTGACGCTCGCATCGCGGAGTTGGTGGGCGAGCTCGCGCTTCGTGTACAGGGGATTGTTTCCCACGATGACGGCGCCGAGTCGCGCCGCCGCATAGGTGGCGATGACGTACTGAGGACAGTTGGGCAGCAACAGCGCCACGCGATCGCCGCGGGCGACGCCGAGCCCCGCCAGGGCGGCGGAGAAGCGTTCGACCTCTGAGAGCAGGGCCGAATACGTGATGTGCTTGCCGAAGAAGGCGACGGCCGGATTGCGGCCGAATCGCCCGGCCGACGCCTCGAGGATCGAGAAGAGCGAGACCTCGGGATAGGGGGCGAGCGTCTTGGGAACGTCGGACGGATAGGTGGAGAGCCACGGGCGATCGTCCATGGCGGCCATCATTCCAGGCGGCGCGCCGCGGCGCGAGTCGTCACCCGGATCGGACTCCACCGGATCCATTGCGACGTCCGGGAGACGAGCCTACCCTGCCCGCACGATGGACGATCCGCTCAACGCGCTGCGCGAGGTCGCACGGGCCGCGCTGCCGCCCATCGAGGGCGAGCGATCCCTGGCGGGACTCGAACGGGACGTGGAGGTCCTTCGCGACGAATGGGGGGTCGCCTACATCTCTGCGGGCAGCCTGGATGATCTCTGGTTCGCGCAGGGCTGGGTCACGGCGAGCGAGCGGTGCTTTCAACTCGAGCTGGCACTCCGCGCCGCCACCGGCCGGCTCTCGGAGCTCTTCGCCGACGCCACGCTCCCGATGGACCGCTTCACCCGGACGATCGGCCTGCACCGCGCCGGCGCCGTGATCGCCGCGAGCTACGACCATGCGTCTCGATCGATGATGGCCTCGTTCCGCGCGGGCGCCCGGTCGTGGCTCGACGGGATGCCGTCGCCCCCTCCCGAGTACGTCCTGCTCGGCTCGACGCCGGAGGTGCCCGACGACGAAGTCTCCTGGGCGGCCGCGACCGCGTACCTGGCCTGGGGACTCTCCGGAAATTGGGAGGCCGAGCTGCTGCGGGCGATGATCGCCGAGCGCATCGGCTCGGGAGGCCGCCGCCGCGTTGCTCCCGAGCGCCGGGACCGATGGCGTCGGCCGCAGTGCCGCCGGGATCGGCGAGGCGCTGCTCGACGAGGCCCCCCGAGGGTCGCCCGGCGCGGGCTCGAACAACTGGGTCGTGAGCGGCGAGCGGAGCTCCAGCGGCAAGCCGCTCCTCGCGAACGATCCTCACCTGCTCGCGCAGCAGCCCGGCGCCTGGCTGGAGATGCACCTGCGCGCCCCGGGCTACGAGGCGCGAGGCGTGACCGTCCCGTTCCTCCCCGGGGTGCTCATCGGCACGACGGCACATCACGCCTGGGGAATCACCAACGTCACCGGCGATACCCAGGATCTCTATCTCGAGCGCCTGAGCGACGACGGCACGGCCGCGCTGTTCGACGACGCCTGGCATCCGCTCACCGTGCACCGAGAGGCGATCGCCGTTCGCGGACGGAAGGCACCGGAGATCCTCGAGGTCCGCGAGACGCGGCACGGCCCGATCCTCGACGCCTACCTCGTCGGCGTCCTGGATCCGGAGGTCGTCGAGCACGGCCTCGCGGAGACCTACGCGCTTCGCTGGGCGGGAGCCGAACGCTCGCTCGCGCCGTCGAGCGCGGTCGCGGTCGCACGGGCATCGAGCTTCGAGGAGTTCCGCGAGGCCGTGCGCGCGGTCGAATGCCCCGGGCAGAACTTCGTCTATGCGGACATCGACGGGACGATCGGCTATCAATGCACCGGGGCCTACCCACGCAGGCGGGCCGGCGACGGGACCGCCCCGGTTCCGGGGTGGACGTCCGAGTACGAGTGGGACGGGTTCATCGACTTCGAGGAGCTGCCGTGGTCGAAGAACCCCGAGCGCGGCTATCTCGCCACCGCGAACCAGCGCATCCACGACGACGCCTACCCGCATCTGATCGGAAACGACTTCCACACGCCGTACCGCGCGCGCAGGATCGTCGAGCTCCTCGAGGGCGACCGCCTCCATTCCGTTGCGACGTTCGCCGCGATGCAGCGCGATACGGTGTCGATCCCCGCTCGAGAGCTGCTTCCGAGCCTGCTGCGCCTCACGCCCGTCACGACGACCAACCGCGCCGCGCTCGAACTCCTCGAGGGGTGGGACGCGGATCTTCGCGCCGAGTCGGCGGCCGCGGCGGTCTTCGAGGTGTGGACGTCGCGCATCGCTCGTCGCGTCGTCGAGCCGCTGCTCGGGGCGCGGCTGTTCGGCCACTACTACGCCTGGCGCGAGGCGTTCAACTGCCGCGTGCTGCCCACGATCCTCTCGGAGCCCGAATCCGAGTGGTGGGGCGATCTCGGCCCCGCCGAGACCCTCGGGGCGTCGTTGGACGACGCGCTCCGCGAGCTCGAGGATCGGCTCGGACCGGAGCCCAGCGGGTGGCGATGGGGGGCGCTGCATCAGGTGCGGTTCGCGAGCCCGCTCGCCCGCGTGCCCGCGGTGGGGGAGCTGTTCACGGCGGCCGTATTCGAGCTCGGCGGGGATGAGCAGACGGTCGCCCAGTCGGGGTGCGACGCGCGAGACGGATATCCCGCGGCCGTCGTCCAGTCCTGGAAGCAGGTCATCGATCTGGCCGACCCGGATCGCTCCCTGGGGGTCCTGCCGACCGGGCAGTCCGGCAATCCGGCCTCACCGCACTGGAACGACCAGGCTCCCCTGTGGGCCACCGGCGGGTATCACGGCCTTCCGGTCACCAGGCCTGCGGTGGAGAGGGGGGCCGCCACGGCGCTGCGCCTGACGCCGGGGTAACATCCCCCCGCCATGCCCAAATCCAAGTCGCGAGGGAAGCAGCGACCGAGGCGCGCGAGCGACCGCTATCGCCTCGACCCGGACCGCAAGCAGCGGCACAAGGCGAGCCCCCGCTGGTACGGCCCGCTGATCCTCACCATCATGGGGATCGGCGTGGTCCTGATCGTGACGAACTACATGGGGATTCTCCCGGGAACGAGCGGCTCACCGCGAAACGCCTATCTCTTCGGGGGCCTCGGGTTGATCGCGCTCGGCTTCCTGGGCACGACGCGCTGGCGGTGACCACAGCTCGGAGCGGTTCGCCCGGGGTTTCCACAGGGTATTCCCCAGGTGTGAGCAAAACGACACGCCTGTGATTCGGCGGCCCGGGACTCGGACGGTGGAAAACGTTCGAGTACTCCCCTTGGAGGATGTGGAGAGCCGGGGGATTCCGGGACGCCGTCGCAGCTAGGAGGCCTCCGGAGACGGCCGGCGGACCACGCTCATGGGCTCGCCGCAATGGCGCGGCACCTGGAGCTGGCCGAGCCGAGTGACCTGGTACTCCGTCCCGCACTCGCCGCAGACGAGGTAGACGTCCAGCTCCTCCACGTCCTCCGGATCGCGACGCTCGCTCGGACGCTGGCCCGTCGAGATCGAGCGCAGCACACCCGTGCCGACCTTCCAGATGACGATCGCGAGCACGATCGCGACGACGATCTGCCACCAGGCCACGCCCCCACTGTACGGCGGGCCCTTCGCCACAGGCATGGCGCTTTGGCACCCTTCCGTGCCAGAATCCGGCGGCACCCGCGACAGGCGGACGGGAGGCGATACCCATGGAGCTGTTCGAGGCGGTGCAGGGATTCTTCGAGCAGGCAGCCGATCGGCTGGCGATCGACGACGCGACCCGCGCGGCACTGCGAACCCCCGAGCGAGAGCTCGCGATCCAGGTGCGCGTGCCGATGGACGACGGGGAGGTCCACGTCTATCCCGGGTGGCGCGTGCAGTACAACGGCGCCCGGGGACCCTACAAGGGCGGCCTCCGATACCACCCGAGCGCCTCGCTCGACGAGTTCAGGTGCTTCGCCGCTCTCATGACCTGGAAGACGGCGCTGCTCGACATCCCGTACGGGGGCGGAAAGGGCGGCGTCAAGGTGGATCCCAAGCTGCTGTCCGAGGCGGAGCGGGAGCGTCTGTCGCGCGCCTTCTTCGCCGGCATCGCGCCGATCGTCGGCCCCGAGGTGGACATCCCCGCTCCCGACGTCAACACGGGGCCGCGGGAGATGGCCTGGATGTACGACGAGTACAGCCGGATGGTCGGCCGCGACTCGCCGGGCGTCATCACCGGGAAGCCGATCTCCGTCGGCGGCTCGCTGGGGCGCGATGCGGCGACCGGACGGGGAGCGCTCTTCGCCCTCGACCGGATCGCCCACGCCAAGGGATGGACCCGGGAGAAGATCCGCATCGCCGTGGAGGGATACGGCAACGCCGGCTCCTGGTTCTCGATCCTGGCCTTCCAGCTCGGCTACAGGGTCGTCGCCGTCTCCGACTCGAAGGGCGCGATCTACAACCCCGAGGGGCTCGACCCGCGATCGGTGCTCGATCACAAGCGCGACAGCGGCAGCGTGGTCGACTTCAAGGCCGGCGACACGATCGACGGCCCCGACATCATGGGGGTCGACTGCGAGGTCCTCATTCCCGCGGCCCTCGAGGAAACGCTGCGTGCCGACAACGCCGATATGGTCAAGGCCAACCTCGTGGTGGAGGTCTCGAACTATCCGATCACGCCCGAGGCCGATACATCGCTCAACGCGCGGGGCGTCACGGTCGTCCCGGATATCCTCGGGAGCGCCGGGGGCGTGGTCGTCTCCTACCTCGAGTGGGTGCAGAACCTGCAGCGCGAGCGATGGGACGAGGAGCGAGTGAATCGCCGGCTGCAGGAGCTCATGGATACCGCCACGGACGATGTCGTGTTCCGGGCGAACACCAGCGGGATCACGCAGCGGGAGGCCGCCTACGATATCGCGGTGGGACGCGTCGCCGAGGCACAACTCTTCCGCGGGTACCGCTAGCCGGGCGCGGCGACCGGCGCGGGTTCACTCCCCCTCGATCGCCTCCCGAACGGCTTGCTCGAATCCCACGGGATGGATATCCGGAAACAACCGCCCGGCCGCATCGCCGGCCGCGACCATCGGGTGCACCATCCCGTCGATCAGCGGACGAGCGACCTCGGCGGGAACCGACGTCGTGAGGCCGCACCACAGGGACGAGAGCTTCGGCGAGAGGAGGGGAACGCCGACGACGGTTCGCGTCTTGCCGCGAATCCGAGCGTCGATCTCGAGCATCTGGCGGTACGACACGACGTCGGCGCCTCCGACCTCGACGACCGTGTGCCGTCCCTCGAGCGGTGACCTCCTTCCGGCCGAGAGATAGGCGACGATGTCGCGGAGCCCGATCGGCTGCGAGGGGGTGTCCACCCACCGAGGAACGATCATGACGGGCAGCCGGGTTACGAGGTCGGTGAGCATCCGGTACGAGGCGCTCTCCCTGCCGACGACCATCGCAGCGCGGAATTCCAACAGCGGCGGCCCCTCCTCGGCCAGGATGCGGCCCGTCTCCCGTCGACTCGACAGATGTTCCGACAGCGCCTCGTCGCCCCCAAGGCCGCCGAGGTAGACGATGCGTTCAACGCCCGCCTCCCTCGCGGCGCGGGCGAAGCTCGACGCGCCGGCCCGGTCGCGCTCGGCGAACGTCGCTCCCGTCTCCATCGAGTGAACGAGGTAGTAGGCGACATCGACGCCCTCGAGCGCGGGGGCGAGCGTCTCGGGACGCAGCACGTCGAGCTCGACGGCGCGGAGCTCGGGCCAGCGCTTTCGAAGCCGCTCCGGGTCGCGGCCCGCGACGGCGGGGCGTTCGCCGTCGCGCACGCAGCCGCTCCACCAGCCGCGAGCCGATGGCGCCGGTGGCTCCCGTGACGAGGATCATGGCCCTATGCTCTCGCATCTCGGACGAGGCCAACGATGGACGGCGCGCAGGCGCGAGATCAGCCGCCGTCGACGCGAACGTGGCTCAGCACGAACTTCATCGCCGCCGCCATCTGCCGAACCCGTTCGTCCACCACGTAGGACGCGTGGCCGGTGTCGTAGCGGTAGACCTCCGGATCAAGGCCCCGCTCGCGCATCGACGCGAGGTAGTTGTCGATCTGTCGAATGGGACAGCGGCTGTCGTTCTCGCCCGCGAGGACCATCAGCGGCGTCTTCACGCGGTCGACGTACGTGATCGGCGAGCGCTCCCGGTACAGCTCGGGGTACTCGTCGGGTCCTCCGCCGAACAGGCCCCGGTCCATGGCCTGCAGCGATGGCGCCTCGTCCTCGAACGCGGCCACATAGTCGGCGACCGGGACTCCCGCCACGGCGGCCGCCCACCGATCCGGGTGCCGGCCGATGGCGAGGAGCGTCAGGTAGCCGCCCCAGGAGGCGCCCGAGATGACGACGCGCTCGGGGTCGACGATCCCCCGCTCGAGGAGGTCGTCGAGGCCGGCGATCGTGTCCTCGAGCTCGGGGAACCCGGGGTTGCCGATCAACGAGTCGCGCCACTCCGCCCCATAGCCGCTGGAGCCTCGGTAGTTGATCAGCGCGACCGCGAACCCCTGATCGACCCAGGCCTGAACGACCGGATGAAATGCGTCGACCCACGCCCAGGTCGGGCCACCGTGAACCTCGATCACGAGCGGGAAGGGCCCTTCGCCCGCCGGCAACACGAGGAACCCGTGGACGCGTTGGCCTCGTTCGTTCATGAACTCCCACGATTCATAGGCCCGGCCGTCGGGGGCACGTTCGCCGGCGGCCGCGAGGACCTCACCCCCCGCCGTCGACAGGACCGTGGACTGGTGCGCGCCGTTCGAGGCCCGCAACCAGATCTCACCGTCGTCGCGAACGCGAGCGCCGAGGAGCGTGCCACTCGGGTGATCGACCTCGAGCACGGAGCCCGCTCCGGCGTCGACCCGGAACAGCCGATCACGTCCATCACGCATGAGCGACACGAGGATCGCCGATCCGTCCGGCCACCAGTCCCAGATGTCCTCGACCACGCCCGGATGCTCGATTCGAAGGTTGGTCCTCTCGCCCGTGGTGGGATCCCAGATCGCAGGCCGCTCCCGATCCTCCAGCTCGTGCATGATCGCGAGCCGCTGATCTCCGCGGAACCGGACTCCAGACCCACGCCGACAGGCCCTTGCCGGCTCCGTCCCACAGATCGGCGACGCGTTCCCCCGTCCGGGCGTCGACGACGCGGAGGGCGGGGTGAAGCGGGTCGCCGTGCTCGGCGTGTTCGAAGCACAGCAGTGAACCGTCCGCCGAGAGTCCCCCACGGTTGAATCCGCCGAGCGCGGACCCCCCGAGGTCGACGATCTCCGGATGGCGGAAGATCTCCCTCGCCGGCGCCCCGTCGATCGCCGTGTACACGGCGAACCCGTCTCGCTCGCCCTGCGCTACGGCGATGACGCCGTCTCGCATCGCGAGGCCGTTGGGCCATCCGTTCGGCACGCCCTCCACCAGCGGGCGAGGCGATCCCCCCTCGAACGGGGCGACCACGTAGTGGCCGAACTCGTCGCCCTTCTCGTCGAGAAACCACACCAGGCCCGACCCATCGGGCGTCGTCGTCCCGTTGGAGATTCCCACCGGATCGTCGGTGACCCTTCGCCTGCTGTCGGAGCTGCGGTCCCAGGCATAGAGCTGCCACGATCCGCTCTCGTTGGACGCGAAGACGAGGCGGTCGGGCTCGGCGGGCGCCCAGGTCGGAAGCGTGACGACGGGCGCGCGAAAGCGCCGTTCCCAGCGCGGAATGGTGCGGGCATTCATTCGGTCGAAGGGTAGCAGGGGCTACCATGCCCGCGAGATCGGCCGATCGAGGACCGGGCGGGTGGATCGGTCCCTCTGATCCGAACGGAGCAGGCGGGAACCTTGCGACGTCGCTGTGCGTCTTGGCGAGCGAGATGGTCATGACCGGGACGAACACCAACACCGGCGACGCGGTCGAGTCCGCCGGGAGGCTCGATCGCCTGTATCGAACGTACTCACCGGACGCCCTTCGCGTGGCGTACCTGTTGACGGGCGATCGAGCGCTCGCAGAGGACCTGATGCAGGAGGCATTCGTACGAGTGCTGGGACGGTTCCGTGATCTTCGAAACGGCGACGCGTTCTGGTGGTACTTGCGGAGGACGATCGTGAACCTTTCGAACTCCCACTACCGCCGACTCCGGGTGGAGCGCGCCCACCTCGCTCGCGAGCGATCCACTGTGCTGGTGAGCGAGATCGCAGGGCGACCGTCCCCGACGTCGAGGAGCGAGAGCGGATGCGCGTGGCGCTCGCGGGGCTTCGACCCCAACAACGAGCCGCGATCATCCTTCGCTACTACGAGGACCTGAGCGAGGCGGAGACCGCCGACATCCTCGGCTGCGCCGTCGGAACGGTGAAGTCGATGGTCTCTCGTGGGATGGCGAGCCTTCGAGGGGAGCTGACGAGAGGTGAATGACGTGAACGACGAAAAGGTCCGGCGCCTGCTCGATGACCTCGCCGGAGAGGTT
This sequence comes from uncultured Actinomycetes bacterium, assembly GCA_963728285.1. Lineage (GTDB taxonomy): Bacteria > Actinomycetota > UBA4738 > UBA4738 > HRBIN12 > CAVSJR01. The sequence continues at coordinate 693,934 of CAVSJR010000001.1, forward strand.
CGGCCCGATCCCGGCCTCCGGCCGCCGACCCTGCGCCGGGCCCGCCGCCGTCGCGTCGTAAACGCCACGCTCGCCGGCGTACTCGCGACGACGTTCGTCGTCACCGCCCTCGTCATCGCCGGGACATCCCTCACGACCGCGCCCGCTCCCAGGCCGGGAACCCCTCCGGCGGGGGTGCCGGCCACCGACCGCCTCTCGAGCATCTGGCCCGAAGGAAATCGCCCCGAGATCCGGGCCGCCCAGCAACGCGTTGACGAAGGTGAGGATCCGTGGCGGACGGATCCCGTGGCAACTGCTACTCGCTTCGCCAGAGAGGTCCTCGGCTGGGATGGCAGGGACCGCGCCCTCCTGGTCGCCGAGGGCGGCGCGTCCGGCCCCCGCGCGACGTCGACCGGCGCGTCCGACGTACTTCTTGAGGTAGGGACGGGCGCCGCCGAACCCGGCGATCGAATCGCGCTTCGGCTTCGTCAGCTCGCCGGCCGTGGCGAGGGCGGCGTCTGGAGCGTGACGGAGGTCCGAGCCGCCGGCATTCATCTGCGCTCGCCGGTCCCGGGCCAGCGTGTCGGCTTCGGGCCGGAGGCGCCGCTCGTGGTGAGCGGGACACTTGCCTCGCCCCAGCCGGTCCTGCGAATGCAGATCTTCGACGGGCCCCCGGTCGGTCGGCCGCTCGAGGAGTTCGTGACGGACGTCAGGCCCGTCGAACGGTTCGATGAGCAGCTTCCCTCCGCGTATTCCAGCCCGGACGGCACCGTCACGCTGGTCGTGCGCAGCGAGGCAGAGGACGGCACGATCGTCGCGGCCACCATGTTCGCCCTCACGGTTCCCCGCGAGGGTCACCAGCCGGAGACGACGGAGCAGCCGTCCACGCCCCCCGCGGCGCCGATCGAGGTGGAATCGCCCGTGGCCGGCGCATCGGTCACGAGTCCCGTGGTGGTCTCCGGCACCGCCGACGTCTTCGAGGCCACCGTGAGCATCGAGGTTCGCGACGAGCTGGGTCGCGTCGTAGGCAGCGGGTTCACGACCGCCACCTGCGGCACCGGCTGCCGCGGTGACTACGAGGCTCGCGTGAGGTTCGAGGTCGATCATGAGCAGGCCGGGACGATCGTCGTCTACCAGGCCAACCCGTCCGATCAGGGGCATCGACGGCTCTTCCCCGTGACCGTGCCGGTGAGGCTGTTCCCGTCGAGCCCGCCGCCGACGGCCGCGATCGTTGTCGACGAACCGATCGAGAACGCTCGGATCTCGAGCCCGGCGTTGATCTCGGGCACTGCCAACGTCTTCGAGGGGACCGTGAGCATCCGCGTCCTGGATGAGAACGGCGCGATCCTCTCCGAGGACTTCACGACCGCGACGTGCGGGTCAGGGTGTCAGGGAACCTATCGAACGAGGGTGCGGTTCCAGATCGACCACAAGCAGCGCGGCTCGATCCAGGTGTTCGAGTCCAGCGCGGAGAACGGCGAGCCGCTCCACATGGTCGAGATTCCCGTGACGTTACTTCCGTAGTCGCCCGACACGACGAGCCTCGGGAGCTCCGTATCCGAGGCGAGGTCAGGGCTGGTCGTGGCCGCCGCCGGCCGTCCCGCCCGCGGAGCCGCCATGAGCGCCGCCGCCGGAGGATTCGCCGCTCGAATTTCCGGTGCTGCCTCCGCTTGCGTGGCCGCTTCCGCCCGGCGTACCACCGCCACTTCCGCCACTTCCCCCCGCGCCACTTCCGCCGTTGCCGCCGCCGCCTGCACTTCCGCCACCGGCACCGCTCCCGCCACTTCCGCCGTTGCCGCCACTCCCGCCGTTGCCGCCACCTCCGGCATTGCCGCCGTTGCCGCCGTTGCCGCCGTCTCCCGCCACTTCCGCCACGCCCGTTACTTCCCCCCGCGCCACTTCCGCCGTTGCCGCCGCCACCAGCACTTCCGCCGTTGCCACCGGCACCGCTCCCGCCACTTCCGCCGTTGCCGCCACTTCCGCCGTTGCCGCCACCTCCGGCATTGCCGCCGTTGCCGCCGTTGCCGCCACTTCCGCCGTTGCCGCCACTTCCGCCGTTGCCGCCACCTCCGCCGTTGCCGCCACTTCCGCCGTTGCCGCCGTTGCCGCCGTTGCCGCCGCCACTTCCGGCATTGCCGCTGGCTCCGGCATTGTCGCCGGCGTTGCCTCCGACATCGTCCCCGGCGTTGGGGGCTTCCGCGACCGACTCCTCACCCGCGTCGCCGCCTGCGATTCCGCCCACGTCGTCAGAGCTCCCGACGTTGGATCCGTCGGTCTGTTCCTCCTCTACGCCATCCGCAGCGTCCCGCGCGCGGCTTCCGACGAGCTCGTCGCCGTCCTCGCCCGGGGGCGGCTGAACGACGTCGGGAGACTCCCCTGCCTCCTCCCCTGGAGGAAGCCGGTCGGATGCTTGAACGCGCGCGTGGGTGCCGCCGGGAAGGGAGAAGACCCGTTGAGCCTGGGCCACGATCTCCCCCAGCCCGCTTTGGCTCGCTCCGGCCAGTCCGGCGCCGAGGATGACCACGAGCGCGACCACGGTGGAGACGAGGGCGGAGGACCGGCGACGTTGATCAGACATGTCCCTTGTGTTGTCGACGTCCGACCGAAGTACTTCATAGTCCGAAGGAACTATTCAGCTCATGGCTGAGGGGCGCCCTTCGGTCATGCGTCGCGGGCGGCGTTGAGGGCGCGCCAGACTCGCTCCGGCGTGGCCGGCATGTCCACGTGTCGGACGCCTAGATGCGAGAGGGCGTCGACCACCGCGTTCTGAACCGCCGGCGCAGATCCGATGGTCGCCGACTCCCCGATGCCCTTAGCCCCGAGCGGATTCAACGGGGTCGGGGTCTCCGTGTGCGCGTTCTCGAACGAAGGCAGCTCGACGGCGGTCGGCATTGCGTAGGTGGCGAGGGACGACGTCAGCGGCGTGCCGTTCTCGTCGTACTCGACTCCCTCATACAGCGCCTGAGCGATCCCCTGAGCGAGCCCTCCGTGGACCTGTCCCTGGACGAGCATGGGGTTCAGGATCCGGCCGCAATCGTCCACTGCCACGTGCTTCACGAGGCGGGCATCACCGGTCTCGAGGTCGACCTCCACGACCGCGACGTGCGCTCCGAACGGAAACGTCGCGTCACGCTGGGCGAAGTTCCCGGATGCGCTCAACCCCGGAGCCATCCCCTCGGCGAGCCGAGTGGGATCGGCGGCCATCCGAGCGAGGTCCCCCCACGTGAGTTCTCCGATCCGGAGCGCCCGCGACCCCCAGGCCTCCCTGCGATGCAACGACATCCTCCTCCGCGACCTCGAGCGCATGGGCGGCGAGACGCCGCGCCTTGTCCAGGACCTCCCGGCTTCGCTCCCAGACGGCCGAGCCGCCGATCTGCAGCGAACGAGACGCCCACGTTCCCTCGCCCGCCCGCACCAGCCCGGTGTCCGAATGGATCACGCGAACGGCGGAGAACGGAACGCCGAGGACGCCGGACGCGAGCTGGGCGAGCGCGGTCTCATGCCCTTGCCCCTGCGGCGAGATGCCGGTCGAGACGGTCACTTTTCCGTCCTCGTGGACCTCCACCGACCCGAACTCCTTGCCGGCGAACGCGGTGATCTCCACGTAGGTGCTGACGCCGATCCCGAGCTGCAGGTGGTCTTCCCGGCGACGGCGGTCCGCCTGCTCCCGCCGGAGCTCGTCGTACCCCGAGAGCCGAAGGGCCTCGTCGAGGGCGCGCCGATAGTCCCCCGTGTCGTAGGTCATCCCCACCGACGTCGTGTAGGGGAACTCATCGGGACCGATGAGATTGCGACGGCGGAGCTCGACCGGATCCATCCCGAGCTCGGCGGCAAGGAGATCGATCGCGCGCTCCACGAGCGCCGTCGCCTCGGGCCGTCCGGCGCCCCGGTAGGCGGAGACCGGGGTCGCGTTCGTCACGACGCTCGCTCCCTCGCAGACGATGCGCGGGATCCGGTACACCCCCGAGAGCATGTCGAGCGTCGTCGGCGCGAGGTAGGCGCCGACCGGGTACGCACCCATGTCCGCGATCAACCTCACTCGCATGCCGACGATCGAGCCGTCGCGCGAGGCGCCGAGCTCGACGTCCTGACGTTGAGCGCGGCCGTGGGTCAGCCCGAGCATGCTCTCGTTGCGCGTCTCGGACCATCGGACCGGGCGGTCGAGGCGCAGGCACGCCGCGGCCACGACCACGTACTCGGGATAGGTCCTCAACTTCGCGCCGAACCCCCCGCCGACGTCGGGCGCGATGCAGCGCACCCGCTCGCGCTCGAGTCCCGTCGCCTCCGCGACGTCGTCTCGGACGTCGAATGGGACCTGGCTCGAGACCCAGACCCGCAGGCCGCCCGTCTCCGGGTCCGGGACGGCGGCGAAGGCGTCCGTCTCCATCGGCGCCGGCGCCAATCGCTGGTTCACGAACGTCCCACGAACGACGACGTCGGCTCCCTCGAGCGGATCCGAGCGATCGTCGGTCCCGAACTCGTTGCAGACGTTCGTCCCGTGCTCTGGGAACAGAAGGGGCGCGTCGTCCGAGAGCGCCGCGTCGACCCCGACGACGGCGGGCAGGGGCTCGTAGTCGACGAGCACGAGCTCCGCGGCGTCGTCCGCCTCCGCCCGCGACTCGGCGATGACGACGGCGATCGGCTCGCCGACGAATCGCACGAGGTCGTGCGCGAGGACCGGACGAGCGAACGCCGGCGGCACGTTGCCGGACGGGGGCTGGGCGGCCAGGGGCAGGTCGGGCGCGGTGTACACCGCGACGACCCCGGGCATCGACCGGGCCGCGTCCGCGTCCACCGCCACGATCCGTGCGTGCGCCATCATCGATCGGACGAACACCGCGCGCAGGGCGCCGTCGATCGGGATGTTCTCCACATAGCGCCCCTCGCCGCGCACGAAGCGAGGATCCTCCGAGCGCAGGACGACGCTGCCGAAGATCGAGGTGGTCACGCGCTCGATACTAGACGGGAAGCGAGAGGCTCCCGGGGCTCCTCGGGCGGATCAGGGGATGGGCGACGTGTCGACGACGACGTCGTCCATGCTGAACGTGAAGCCGCCGGTCTTGGCGCGGTCGCCGACCTCGATCTGTCCGAAGCTGTTGACGCCGAGATTCGTGTCCGCCGCGAGGCCCTGGTCGACCGGTGTGCCGTCCACGTACATCGTGAGCGCTCCGTGCGTGCCCTTCGTGCCGCACAGCTGCACCGTGCTCCATCCCACGGGCAGCTTGACGCCCGTGTTGAACTCGAGGTTGGCCACATCGTTGTGGAACTTGACGGTCCGATCGGCCGTGATGAAGGCGTGGGCGAGCTTCTCGCCGGCGTACGTCTTCAGCATCAGGAGGGTCATGCCGGCGGGGCCCGGATCCACGACGGACACGCTGATCTGGGCGCACGCGGTGAGGGACGAGACCTCGAAGAAACCGGTCGCGAAGGCGAGCCCCGTCTGGCCCGTCACGCCGGGCTGTCCCGAGTCGAACGAGAGCGCGTCCACCTTCAGGTTCTTGCCGACCTTGTCCCACTGGCCGAAGTCGCCCCTCGTGAAGTGCTCCTCGAACAGGTAGCCCGCGAGGTTCGGGACGACCTCCCGATACTGTGCGTAGCCCTCGCGGTGCACCTCCGTGCCCCCGGGACCGGGAACGTGTCCGAAGTCGCCGCCGATGAAGACGCCGCCTGCGCCCTCCATGCCGAAGATCCCGGCCGTGGAGTCCGCGCCTCCGCCCCAGGGGAGGAGGGCACCGTTCCCGGCGATGATCGCCGCCGCGTGCGGCTCGGGGTGCCCGTCGACGGCCTGGAAGTGGCCGCCGATGTAGAGCACGCCGTCGTAGAGCGCCACGGCCTGGATGTCTCCGTCCGCCTGCGCGTGCCAATAGTCCTGGCCGTCGGACGCACGCATTCGCACGGCCTGGTTCGTCTTGTTCGCCATGTAGACGTAGCGGCCGTCGTTGTCCAGCGCGAGCACGGGGGTCGAGGGATGGTACTGCCAGGGCTGCACCGCGCCGCTCGTGGCGCTGAGCGAGGCGATGGACTTCGTGTTGGTGCCGCCGATCGCCTCGAACCCGCCGCCCACGACGACCTGCTTGTTGTTCGGGATGGTCATCGCACGGACGCCCGAGCCGCAACCGAGCGTCGTGCAGCTCGTACCGCCCGGATTCCACCCCAGCACGGCCCCGTCCGACGAGGCGTTGCTCACGGCGTCGAAGGCTGCGAGCGCCCCGCGCGGCTCGGGGTTCGTCAGTGACATGCTCGAGACGGTGCTGAACGAGCCGCCCGCGTACAGCGTGTCGCCGATCAGACCCAGCGCCCGCACGACCGCGTTCGCGCCCGGGTCGAAGGTGGACACCGGCGTGCCCGTCGTCGGCGAGACCGCGCCGATCTTCGTGTGCGTCTCGGTCCCGAGCTTGATGAAGTCTCCGCCGAGATAGATGACGCTGCCGTCGGCCGGTGCCGCGAGGGCGTCCACCTCCCCGTTGGCATTCGGATTCCAGTTCGTCGGCTCCCCGGTGATCGCGCTGAACGCCGCGGCGTTGTTCCGGGTCAGGAACTGCTGAGGCCCGGGACGCTCGGCGGGGTCGCTGATCTGGGTGAAGAGGCCGCCCACGTACACCGTGTCGCCCAGGCGCAGGATCGAGGTGACTCGGCCGTTGACCTGCCAGGTATCGTTGGCCTCATCGGCGACGGCCGCGCGGGCCTCTCCGATGCCCACCGCAAGGCTGGCTACGAGCATCGTAACCAGGGCAAACAGCGTTCGAACTACCCTTCGGGGGGAGCGGTTCGTCACCCGACCTACCTTCCTGGGGGATTGCTTCGACATGGTAACGGGGAGGCACCGCCGCAGGTCATCGGCCTTTCGGTCCATTCGCCCTAGACTTTTGCGGGATGCCGAGGCGGCCGAGGCGGCAGAGCCCGGAGCCGGCGACGGGCGGACCGAAGGCATCAAGAACGACTCCGCCGCGTGCCGATGGGAGGAAACGATGGGCCTCACACTGCCGCGGCGAGCGAGGGGGGAGGAGCCGTCATGACTCGACGACGCCGTGCCATGGCGGCGTTCGTCTGTGCCTCGGCGGCCGTGCTGATGATCGGGGGCGGAGCGGCCTCCGCCGGCGACGGGATCCGCGCGAGGAGGGTCGCGGCGGGCCTCGATCAGCCCGTCGGCTTCACGTTCGACCCCAGGGGGAGGATCTGGTACGTCGGGAAGGCCTCCGGCGAGGTGCGCGTCCTGAACCTGGAGCGCGATTCGGACAGGCTCTTCTACCGGTTCTCCGGCGTGAGCTCCGAGGGCGAGCGCGGAGCGCTTGGGGTGGCGCTGCATCCGGACTACCCGCAGACGCCCTTCGTGTACGTCTTCGTCACGCGAGGGCCGGGATCACACCCGCTCGAGAACCAGATCGTGCGGCTCCGCGACGACGGCGGCCGGGGGCGCCACGCGAAGATCATCTTCCGGTCGCCCACGACGACCCGCACGAATCACAATGGCGGACGCATCCTCTTCGGACCCGACGGCATGCTGTACGCGGTGGTCGGCGACGGCGGGGTGGATCAGGCGACCGCTCAGGATCTCGACGACGTCCGCGGCAAGGTGCTTCGGATGACGCCGAGCGGAGGCGTGCCGAGCGACAACCCGTTCGCGAGCCTGGTCTTCTCCTTCGGCCTTCGCAACTCCTTCGGCTTCGACTTCGATCCCCAGACCGGGGATCTGTGGGAGACCGAGAACGGGCCCGAGTGCAACGACGAGCTGAATCGCATCCAGCCCGGGGCGAACTACGCGTGGGGTCCGAGCTTCGACTGCGGGAGCGTCTCCGGCGCCGCTCGACACGAACGCCGACGGCCCGGCTCCGCGGATGCTTCCGCTCGAGTTCTTCACGCCCACGATCGCCCCCACGGGCATGGCCTTCTGTGACGGCTGCGCGCTCGGTCCGGCGGCGGAGGGCACGTTCTTCTTCGGCACGAGCAAAGCCGGCACGCTGTATCAGGTGAGCCTCAATCTCATCCGCGACGACATCGCGAGCGTCGACCCGGTCCTCGTCGACCCGGGCAGGATCACATCCCTGGAGGAGGCGCCCGACGGGCGCATCTACTTCAGCGACCTGGCCGGCCGGATCTTCCGCCTCGCGCAGACATAGCATGGCCACGATGCGCCGGAAGCGCGGCGCCGACCAGCGAAGGAGGCATTCGATGCGCACCCCCCGTATGCACGCCACGATCGTGGGCCTCGCCGTGCTGCTTGCGCTCTCCCTCGGAGCAGCTCCCGCGAGCGCGCTTCGCGCGAGGCGGATCGCCGGCGGCCTGAACGACCCCGTGGCATTCACGTTCGGGCCCAACGATCGAATCTGGTACGTGGAGAAGGACACCGGCGAGATTCGGGTGCTGAACCGCCGGACCGGGCGGAGCCAGCGCTTCTTCGTGGTGTCGCGCGTCAACGGCGATGGGGAGCGTGGGCTCCTCGGCATCGCGCTGCATCCGGACTTCCCGGCGACGCCGTACGTCTACGTCTACGCGACGCGCAACGTGGATGGCCGGCTTCGAAACCAGATCCTGCGCATCCGCGACGCCGGCGGGCGCGGACGTGACCTCCAGCCGATCTTCTCGAGCCCGGCGAGCGGCAGTCCCTATCACAACGGCGGGCGCATCCTCTTCGGGCCCGACGACATGCTCTATGCGATCGTCGGAGAGGGCCACGACCCCTCCAACGCGCAGCAGCTCGGGAACGACCAGGGGAAGATCCTGCGGATGACGGCGACGGGCGCCATCCCCGATGACAATCCGCTCGGGCACCGGCGCATCTTCGCCTACGGCATCCGAAACTCCTTCGGGTTCGACTTCGATCCAAGAACCGGAGACCTGTGGGAGACCGAGAACGGACCGGCGTGCAACGACGAGCTCAACCGAATTCGCCCGGGCGAGAACTACGGGTGGGGGCCCAGCCAGACGTGCTCCGGAAGCGCCCCGCAGAACACCAACAGCGACGGTCCCGATCCCGTCCTTCCGCGCCGGTGGTACACGCCAACGATCGCGCCGACGGGCATGGCATTCTGCCGCGGCTGCCAGCTCGGGAGCGGCAGCGATGGGGCCTTCTATTTCGGGGCGGTCAACACCGGCGAGATCCGGCGCGTGGATCTGGATGCCGATCGAAACGACGTTCGCCGAGAGCGGGTCGTCCTCGATCACGGCAACGGGGTGCTGTCCATCGAAAGCGACCTCGACGGCACCCTGTACTTCAGCGATGGCGGGGCGATCTATCGACTCCGCCGCGGCTGAGCCGAGCTTCACCGGTTGCGCGGGACGCTCGCGCGTGCGGCGTCGCGGATCGCCCGGAGGAGGAGTACGCTCGCAGGAACGCGGACGGCGCGGAGGCCCGCTCCGTCCGAACTGAGCGGAGGTGAGACGTGTGAACATCGGCCGCCCGAAGCGGATCATCGAGATCGAGCCGGAGACCCTGCCCGTTCCCGAGTACCTGCCCGAGCCGCTCCCCGACGGGATGCCCGAACCACAGCCGGCCGAGCCGGAGCGCGTTCAGCCGCCCGGCGGCGAACGATAGGAACGGATGCAGGTCGGCGTCGAGCGCTCATCGCACCCGGCGACAACGCGCGAGCCCATCATCGCGTGGCGTGCCTGGACGCTCACCGGGCGCCCCGACGCGACCGGCCTGCGCCTGCGCCCGGTCGCCGGACGACGGCTTCCGTGGCCGCCCATGCGCCCGGCGCAGGCCGCGTGCAAGCACGCCAAGCTCCATCGCGCTCCCGACCTCGCCTGTTCCTGCGGCCTCCACGGGATGCACGGCACGGAGGCGCTTCGAAGGACGAAGAACCCCACCGTGCTCGGGACCGTGGCGCTGTGGGGGCGGGTGATCGAACACGACCTCGGCTATCGAGCGGAGTTCGCCTATCCCCAGCGAGTCCGCCTTGGTGTGCCTCCAGTGTTTCTGGCAGCGGGGTCGACGCGGAGCCGTCCCCGAGGGAGTGGCGGTGATCGACCACGGGCGGATGCTGCCGCTGTGCCGGGATCACCTCACAACGGCCGTGGAGTACGGGCTGCGCTCACGAGGGACCCTCGACGCCGCCGACGTTCAGTCCGCGCTTCAGGCGACCTACGCGGTCGACATGCTCGGCTAGCCGTGACCGACCCCGCGTGATCGCCTCGTTGCGCCGCCGGCGCGGCGACGGCAGGCCCATCGAGTCCCGCCGTTCAGGCGGTCGCGACCTGGGGGTGCGGCTTCCCGTTGGGCGCGCGCGGGGGCGAGGTGGGGAGCCACAACGCGAAGGCCGAGCCGTCCCCGTCCGACCGCTCCAGCCACAGGCGCCCGCCGAGCGTCTCGGACAGCTTCCGACAGATGTACAGGCCCAGGCCCACCCCGCCGGCCGACCTCGTCGCCGACTGGTCGACCTGGTAGAAGCGCTCGAAGATCCTCTCCTGGGACTCCGGGGGAATCCCGCCGCCCTGGTCGTGGACGGACACGAGCACGCCGCCGTCGTGCGCGCGCGCCTCGACCGTGATCGTCGTCGCCTTCGGGCTGTACTTGATGGCGTTCACGATCAGGTTCAGCAGGATCTGCTGGATGCGTTCGGCGTCGCTGAGCACCTCGGGGGTCCCCTCCTCCAGCCGGAGGTCGAAGCGATGATCGCCGGCCTGGGGTCGAACCTCATCGATCACCCGCAGCACGAGTCCGGAGACCGACACGGATGACAGCGCGAGATCGACGCGCTCGGACTCGAGCCGGGAAGCCGTCAGGAGATCCTCGACCATGTGCGTCAGACGGTCGCTCTGCCGAGCGACGGTCTCGAGGAACGAACGCTGCTCGTCCACCGAGAGATGGACGTCGGGACGAAGGAGCGTCTTCACGAATCCCTGGATCGAGGTGAGCGGCGTTCGCAGCTCGTGCGACGTGGAGGCGATCAGATCGTCCTTCATCTGGTTGATCTCGTTCAGCTGCGCGACCTCGGCCTGCAGGATGCCGAGGCGGGCGCTCTCGAGCGAGACCCCGAGGTGCTGCGCGAGGGTCTCGAGCAGCTTGAGATCGCGCTCGTCGAACGCGCTGATGTCCCCGAGCCGGTTCCCGACGACGATGGCGCCGACGACGCCGGCCTGGCCGGGGATGGGCGAGATCATCGCGTCGCGCAGGTCGGCGGACTCGGAGCTCGCGAGGCGGTGGCGGTGCGGGCGGGCGATGAGCACGCTTCGCCCGCGATCCATCGCCGTCGCCACGTCCTCATCGGCGGGATGGGCGTCGAGGGGCTCCATGACGGTCAGCTCGTCCCCGGGACCCAGGCTCGTCCGGGTGGCGGGCTCGCCGTCGCCGGATGGCAGGAAGATGAGCTCCGCCGTCTCCGCCTTGAACGTGCGCCGGGTGTGCGACAGCAGCTCGAGCAGCGCCTCCTCTCCCGGCCGCGGAGAACGGTGGAACGTGCGAATGGCCTCGTAGAGGAACTCGAGCCCCTCGTGCCGCTGGGTCATCGCCGTGTACGCGCGATATCCAACGAACAGGACCGCCGCGGGGACCAGGAGCACCCACGCGGCCCGCGGATTCGTCCATGCCACCGTCACCACGGCGAGCGCGATGCTGCCGTTGGCCAGCGTGACGATCGAGCCCGTGCCCAGCATCTGAGGCAGGATCGAGAACTGTGCCCGTCCCTCGGACAGGGAGATCGCCGCGCAGATCATGAGGACGCCCACGACGCTCGACGCCATCACGGCCACGCCCGTGGCGATCCACCCGGCCGGCCCGATGGGGTCGCCGAACGACACGATCCAGTGGAACAGCACCGCCGCGAGGCAGGTCTCGAAGGCGAAGTGGCAGACGTTGAACGCGAACTTCACGGGCGATTGCCGGCGGTGGATCGCAAGGGCGAGGGCGTCGCCCACGACCTGCGCGAGGACGAGCCCCGCCGGAGCCACGAAGAACAGCCCCAGCACGAGCGGGAGCTCTCCGAGGGACACGGAGTGCGCGTCGCGCTGGAACTGGATGTGCACGACGAAGACCTCGGCGAGGTAGAAGAGCACGGCGAGGATCCACCACGGGATGTGGAACGGGGCGTCGAGGGCCGGATGGCCCCGAACCGATGTGAGGAACAGGGCGATCGCCGACAGGGCGAGGACGACGGTGAGGACCCACACTCGCCCCACCCCGTCCAGGCGCGCGAGGAAGAGGAAGCCGTTCGGCTTCCTCTTCGGGACGGCGGGGCCGGTGGCGGTCATCCCGCTCACCTCCCGGCGTCACGTCCCCGTGACGGCTTCCTCAGGTGCTACCCCCATCCGCTGGTCGACCAGGAGTTCCGGGCGAACGAGGTGCTGCTCCAGGAGTTCCTGGTCCAGACCCCGCCCGACCACGAGTTTCTGCTCCATGAGTTCTTCGACCAGTTGTTGGAGGACCATGAGCCGCCGCTCCAGGAACGTCTTGGACCACGCGATCGTCGCCCACGCGTAGCGGGTCCACGAGGCCGTCGTCCACGCTGTCCCCGTCCACTGGCTGCCGTTCCAGGTGCCGCCCGTCCAGCTCGAGCCGTTGGCGCTCTTCTGCGACCAGGCCCCTGCATTCCAGGCGGCGCCGAAGATGTCCTTCTCGCCCCGCAGCTCGACGCCGCCGGCCGTGACGTGCGACGTCCCACGCGCCCGCTCCAGCGTGCCGAGGCCCGTCGATGCTGGCCAGGTCTGGACCGAGTCGGGGGTCGTGGTTCCACCTGGCGGCCTGGAGATCGAGCATGCCCTTGCCCTGAGCGGCCGGGTTCCCGCCGGGAACCTTCGTGGCCGTGCGGGTGAGCAGCGCCTTGAGCTGGTCGGGCCTGATGCCGGGACGCTCCTCGAGCACCAGGGCGGCCGCCCCCGAGACGATCGCGGCGGCCTGGGAGGTGCCGCTGCCCCGGAAGAACCGGCCCCCGACGACCGCCCGCGGGTTCTCGGAGTCCACCACCGATCCGGGGTTTCGCAGGCTCACGATCGACGTGCCGGGAGCGACGAGATCGGGGTTGCGGGTCCCGTCTCCCGTGCTCGACCAGCTCGGGACCGTGTCGTCGGTCTTGCTGGCCGTGCCGCGCGCGTCGACCGCGCCGACGGCCAGCACGTACGGGTCGTAGGCCGGGTTGTTCAGCGCCGATGACCCGTAGCCGTCGTTCCCCGCGGAGACGACCACGACGATGCCCTTGCGCCAGGCCTGCTCCGCCGCGAAGGCGAGCGGATCCGTCCTGTAGCTCTGCGTGCCGTCGGTTCCGAAGGAGAGGTTGAGCACCCGGATGTTCATCCCCGGGTCGTTGCGGTGCTGGACGACCCAGTCGATCCCGGCGATGACCTGGGAGACGTCGGTCGCGCCGAAGGCGTCCGCCACCTTCACGTTCACGATCCTCGCGTCGGGCGCCATCCCCAGGAACTGGTCCGGATTCGCCCCGGGCACCGAGGTGACCGACGAATCCCGACCGGCGATGATCCCGGCCATGAACGTGCCGTGGCCGTTCGTGTCCAGGTACTTGAAGCTGGGCGACTGCGACTCGAAGGAGAGGTCGGCGCCGTTGATGACCTTGCCGGGCGTCGTGAGCCCGTCGACCGGCACGACCCCGGTGTCGATGACCGCGACGTCCACGCCCTCGCCGGTATAGCCGCGGCTCCAGTAGTCGTCCGCATCGACGAGCTTGCGCGCGACCGTGTACATGGAGGACCCGTCCGTCGAGGAGTCGTAGCCGTTCACCGAGTCGGAGTGCAGCGTCTGGTCGGGCGTGACGGAGGAGACGCCGGGAGCGGCGGCGAGCTCGGAAAGCTCGCCCTCGGGCACGCGCGCCGCGAAGCCGTCGATGATGCCGAGATCGAGGCCCACGTCTCCTCCGAGCCTCTCGACGGTCTCCTTCGGCTCAGCGACTCCGCCGACGGTTCGCACGATGACCGAGGTGAGGCCGCCAGCCTCGGTCGAGGCGGCCGCCGGCGGAAGGCCGGCGCCCACGACCAGCAGGGCGCAGAGCAGGAAGGCGCCGAGGGCGCCCTTGCCCTTGGTGTCATCCCAGCTGATCCGGCCGGACGATCCCGCCCGGATGGGCGGTGGAGGCGAGCGGCGCGCGGAGCCGAGGCGCGGCGGTGAGAGCGGGGGGACGGGTTCATGGACACCAAGGTGAGGCATCAGCGCACCGAGGTCACCCCGTCGAGGGTCGCGTATCGGCCCGACGGCACCGGAGACGTGAATAGTCACGATGGGGGGTTGACGCCTACGAGAACGGGCGAGCCGGGCACGAATCCGGGTCCTCGCGCGGGGCTAACAACCGGTGGAGCGCCACCCAGTCGAAGACGGTCAGCTCCCTCGCCGTCGCGTCCCTGCCGATTCCACGATCGCGCGCGAAGCGCTTCCACGTCTGCGCCGGCACCGGAACGGATCGTCGAACCGGCTGCGCCGAGCGCCGGAAGGAGCGAGCGATCAGGTCCTCAAACTCCCGCCGCCGGCCGGGCTCGAGGAGCGGGGGCGCACGACGAGTGATGGAGAGCACCGCCGCATCCACCGAGGGCGGCGGGTCGAAGCAGGCCGAGGGCAGGCGGCGGGCGATGGAGAACTCCCACCACGGCCCCCACGACAACGAGCGCAGGGAGGACGGCCACGGGGACGTGCGCTTGCGAGCGACCTCGTACTGGACGATCACGTCCGCCCGCGCGAGTGGTGACGTGGGGTCGTCGAGGAGCCGGCGCAGGAGCTGCGTCGTGACGCCGAACGGCAGGTTGCCGAACACGCGGAACGGGCGGTCGGGGAGCCGAACGGCCATCGCGTCCGCCTCGACCACCGTGATTCGGGGATTTCGGGAAAACGTTCGGCTCAACCGGGCAACGAGCTCGGGATCGAGCTCGACCGCCAGCACCCGGCCGCCTCGCGAGGCCAGCGCCTCCGTCAGGCGTCCGGTTCCCGCGCCGATCTCGAGCACGAGGTCGCCGCCGCCGATGCCTGCCTGGTCGACGAGCTCCGCCGCGATCACGCGGCTTCTGAGGAAATGCTGTCCGCTAGGCCGAGCAGCGTGCCGCGGCGCGGCGTACGCCTTCGCGTAGCCACGGACTCGCACCATGAACGCACTCATCGAAGCCTCCGACGTCGTCGAGCCGATCCGAGCTTACCCGTCGGGCCGCCGCGCGACCGCAAGGAGATGACTGCTCACCCCCAGCAACGTGGGCTCGCGCTCGACCGCGCGTGCAACTCGCAGGATGTTCTCCCTGCCCCGGGCGTCGTCCCACAGCTCCCAGAGCAGCCATCCCGGGCCTTCGACTCCGAAGACCCCGGCGACCTCCATGTCGGCGTCCCGCACCTCGTCCTCGAGTTCGTCCGGGCGGTGAAAGTACGCGGTGGTGAAGAACTCCGTCTCCTCGCCCGGATTCCGATGCTGGCCTTCGCGCAGATCGCGCTCGACGATCGAGTCGAACAGTGGCGATCCGAGGTAGCCGCTTCTGAGCCCATCGAGGAGCGAGGCGAAGCGGGAGATCGCCGCCGCCGCAACGACCCCGCCTGGTCGAGCGACCCGCCGCGCCTCGGCAAGCGCCCGCACTCGCTCGTCCCGGTTGGTCAAGTGGTACAGCGGTCCGAGCAGGAGGACCGCATCGTAGCTCGCGTCCGGCTCCTCGAGGCCACGCGCGTCGCCGAGGGCGGCCGTGAAACCCGGCTCGCTCCCGGCCGCGAGCGAGGCCGCCTGTTCGACGTGCAGCGGGACCGGATCGATGAGATGCACTGTGTAGCCGCTTGCCGCCAGCCAGGCCGCGTAGGCGCCCGGCCCTCCACCGACGTCGAGCACGCGAGCCGGCGCCGCGGGAAGGTGTCGCTCAAGCAACTCCTTCGTTCGGGCGAACTCGATTCGAGATCCCCCGCCCTCCAGCCGTGCTCGCTCCACGCCCGTTCCATAGTGGCTGAGGAGATGCCGGTCCATCACGGGCTGAGTGTATGTGGGCCCTGGCGTGCCCCGCTCAGGTCCGCTCGCTCGGACGCCGATAGGAAGGGGTCAGCTACGCCTTGCCGACCCAGGGGAGCCGAGGAGTTCATGAGAAAGCAGGACCAGCGTGTCGATCCCGGTCCCGGCACCCTCGAGCCGGGATCGCCGATTCGGGAGATCCTCCTGCGCTCGACGGCGCTCAGGCGGGCCGCCGATCAGCTGCTGGACGCGGCGCATCCGCTGGAGGGCGACGATTCGAAGGTGATCGCTCCGCGATCGGCCGTCGATGAGCTTCGCCGAGCCGCACAAGCTTGGTCCACGCCCGTGGAATGAGGACCCCTCCGAGGCCCTGAAGTCGCCCGGCGCTCCGGGTCCCGCCGGGCGACTCCTCTCGGGCCGATCGTCGAAGAGCTCAGCTCCCCGAGGCGACCACCACGACCTGCTCACATCCGGAGGTCGTGTCGCCCGCGTCGATGAAGCAGACGTCGAAGCCCGGCCCTCCGGAGAGGGAGTCGTTGCCGGAGACGCCGTCCTCGGACGCGAGGCGGTCGTTGCCCTTCCCGCCGAAGAGCGAGTCGTCGCCCTCGCCACCGACGACCGTGTCGTTGCCGCCCCCGCCGCGGACGATGTCGTCGCCGGCCAAGGCATCGACGAAGTCACTTCCGGCTCGGGCGCAGATCACGTCCGCATCCTCGGTGCCGGTCAGCATCTCGGTCGCGCTCGTTCCCCTGATCGAGCAGTCGGATCCGGCCACAGCCGCCGTGCTCGAACAGGCCAACGGATGCCAGCGACAGCCCGACGATGCCTGCGATCGCAAGAAACCGCTTCCTCACGTGCCACCTCCCGACTCGAGGCCCCCG
The DNA here is from genome assembly GCA_963728285.1 of uncultured Actinomycetes bacterium. GTDB lineage: Bacteria > Actinomycetota > UBA4738 > UBA4738 > HRBIN12 > CAVSJR01. Next base: position 710,639 of record CAVSJR010000001.1, read on the forward strand.
AGCGAGGCCATCATCAAGACATCGTCGAACCAGCCGGTGCGTTACACGGGCGATTCGGTCGAGCGCTAAGCGGAAGAACATGCGGATTGCGTATCCTGGAGGCCGCAACGATACTCGCCTGGGTGGACGTTCGGAAGCTTCGTACGCAGCTTCCCTCCCTTCGACGACCGGATGACGACGGCAGACGCCCGACGACCACATCGATCCGAAGGAGCTCGGGCTCGTGGCGAGGCAGGGCGTCAAGGCGGCGTTCCGAGTGATCGGCGGCGTCCAACGCACACTCGCCGCCCTCGAGTTCGGCCTTCACCCAGCGTAGGTGCGTGTGACCGCCCAGCTTCCTCGCTCGCCACGTCGACGCCTCCGACGCGGCGCGTGGAGGTCGGCCCCGTTCGCCTCGCTCGACTTCGAGACGACGGGCCTCGACTACCTGCACGACGAGGTCGTGTCGTTCGGCGTCGTGCCGATTCGTGCCGGACGCATCTCGGTGGGAGCATCGATCCACCAGCTCGTGGACCCGATGATCCCGCCTTCGGCCGCCTCGGTGAAGGTCCACGGCACGCGCAGCCAGGACCCGGCGGGCTCTCCCACCGCCGCCGATGCCCGGGGAACGCTGCGGGTGGCGCTCGATGGGTGTTTCATCCTGTCGTGGTATGCGCCCGTCGAGATCGCCTTCCTCGGCCGGATGTTCGAGGGAGGGCGACGCAGATTTCGGCGACGCACCATCGACGTTCGGGAGCTGGCGATCGGGATCGACCGGCGCCGGGGACACCTGAGCGAAGCTGCGGAGTATTCGCTGTCGGCCTGCGCGTCCCGATACGGGGTCCCGGTCGCCAGTCCTCACGACGCCCTCGACGATGCCCTCGTGACGGCGCAGGTGTTCCTGGTCCTCGCGGCTCGCCTCGAGCGCGAGGGGTTCGCTCGCGTCGGTGCACTGCTGCACGCCGGGCGAACGTGACGGATCCTTCAAGTCGAGCTACTGCAACGCATCGAGCATGTCCGTTGTTACCCAGTTGTGGGGGCAATCTCGATGAGAGGCGGAACGTGCCGGGAGGGCGCGCAGGTATCCCGCGGTCGCATTCCCGGCAGCGGCCAACGTTGACCGCTGGTCACCGAGATTGTCCTCGCGCGCCTCTCCCTGCGGACGGGGCGCGCGTACGATCCTCCGTGTCCCCGGATCCCTGGAGCCTTCATCGCGCCGGCCCACTTCTCCGCGTGACGATCTCCAACGACGCGGCTCCGTCGGACTTCGAGGCCCTCCTCGAGGCCATCCTGTCCGAGATCCGAGCGGGGGCTCGAGACATCGTGCTGGGCGGCCCGGGGATGGAGCACCCCTCGAGCGCCGCCGCGGCATTCGTTCGGCTGTTCCTCGGATATCGAAAGGATCTCGGGATCTCGATTCGCCTCGATCCGCCACAGGAGCCGCCCGCGACACCGGAGGACCGATGAGCCGCAAGCGCGACGGCACGGATTCCGTCTTCGATCCGCGCCGCCCCGCGGAACGAGAGCTGGAGGCGAGCGTGGCCCACGGCTTCACGCTGGCCGCAGTCGGCGACTGCATCAGCCCGCGGCCCCTGGCCCCGCTCCTCGAGCGCGACGAGGCATTCGCGGGGGTCGTGGAGCTGCTGCGCCGCGCCGGCGCCGCGTTCGGCAACCTCGAGACGTCGATCCTCGACGTCCGAGCCTTGCGCGCCGCGCCGCGAACGGAGGACGACTGGTGCCTCATGGCGCCGCCCGGCGTGGCGAGGGATCTGGCCGAGCTCGGCCTCCGGCTGCTCTCGCGCGCCAACAACCATGCGATGGACTGGGGCCCGGAGGGGATGCGCGAGACGAGTCGGCACCTCGACGCCGCGGAGCTCGTGCATGCCGGGAGCGGGGACGTCCTCGCGGCCGCGCGCGCGCCCCGGTACCTCGAGACGGTCGGCGGACGCATCGGGCTCGTGTCCCTCACGACGATGCCGCGCTTCCACGGCGACCGAGCGCTCGATCAGTTCGGAGAGGCGCCGGGCCGCCCGGGCATCAACACCCTCCGGATCGATCGAACGATCGCGCTGCCGCCCCCCGCGATGGAGGCGCTGCGCGAGGCGGCCCGAATCGTGGAGCCCTGGAATACGGGGGCCGACCCGGCGGCTGGGATCCGCATGCTCGACACGCGGTGGGCGGAGGGGAACGCCGTCGAGGTTCGGTATGAGCCGGATCCCGATGACGTCGCCGCGACCATGCGAAGCGTGCGACTCGGAAAGCAGCACTCCGACCTGCTCGTGGTCTCGGCGCACGTTCACGAGGAGGGCCCGGATCCCGGGACGCCGCCGCCCTTTCTCGTCGCGCTGGCCAGGGCGGCGATCGACGCCGGCGCCGACGCGTTCCTGGGCCACGGCGTGCACCGTCTCTGGCCGATCGAGGTGTATCGAGGGCGGCCGATCCTCTACGGATTGGGGAACTTCATCTTCGGCGACATACAGGAGCCGCTCCCGCCCTGGCTCTACGAGAGCGCTCGCGAATCACTCGCTGCCTCGTCGGCGGAGTCAGCGCCGACGACGGATGCCGATGTCACCGCGGCCCTGAACGCGCAGTCCTTCGGCGACGAGGTCTACTTCGAGAGCGTCGTCGCGGAGCTCACGTTCGACGGTGATGGCACGACGCTGCGGCTGCATCCGATCGCGCTCGGCTACGGACGGCGGCTCACCGAGAGCGGCATGCCGAGGATCGCGGATGCCGACGCCGCGGCCGCGATCCTCAAGCGAGTCGCGAGCATGTCCGAGCCGTTCGGAACGGTCGTCGCGATCGACGACGGCATCGGCGTGATCGCCGCCGCGAGTCGGCGATAGCGCGAGCATACTGCGACGGGATGGAGGGGACGAGCCGCCGTCGCTCCGTCTCGAGGGTCGGAAGCGATTGGTCGGAGGACGGTTCGGGCTACCCGAGTCGCAGGCCGTGCCGCTCGGCCAGCACCGGGATCGAGGCAAAGTCGATGTCGAGCTCGTACCGGGAGACGACATCCCCGATCGCTGCCTCGTCCCGATCGCCTGCCGTCAGGAGCGGGGCAAGCTCGCGGAAGTAGTTCTCGAACCCGGCCGGAGAGATCAGCTCGAGTATGCGCGCCGGCTCGTCGGCCGCGTTCCAGAACGCGTGCGCGAGCCCACGCGGCTTCGAACACGAGGTCGCCGGGCCCGGCCTCGAGCACTTCGTCCCCCAGCTGGACGCCGACGTGACCTTCGAGGACGTAGGAGTACTCGTCCTCGTTGCGGTGCGTGTGGACGGGCGCGCCGAGCGCGCGCGGTGGGAGCGGGTGCTCGACGAGGCCGAATGCACCGCCCGTGGCCTCGCCGTCGATCATGAAGCGGACGCCGAGGGCGAGGAGATGCACGACGTCGCCTTCATCCGGGCCGAGAACGTGGCGAACCTTTGCTTGCATCGCCCTCTCCTTTCGCTTTACGGTGTGTTCAACGAATCATGCAGCCCTCGCATGGCGGCTGTCAAATTTCGGTTAACGTCACGTACGGTGAAAATGGCTGAGAAACGAAAGTACGAGCTGAAGCGGCGCGGCGAGCAGCTGGAGGAGACGCGGCGCCGGATCACGGAGGCGACGATCGAGCTCCACCGCACCGTCGGCCCCGCGGCCACGCGGATCAGCGAGATCGCGCGCCGCGCCGGCGTGCAGAGGGTGACGGTGTACAACCACTTCCCCGACGACGCATCCCTGCTCGCCGCGTGCTCCGCGCATTGGCGAGCGCTTCATCCGGCGCCCGACCCGGAGGCGTGGCTCGCGACGGGCGACCCGGGGACGCGACTGCGGCTCGGCCTCGGTGAGCTCTACGCCTGGTACCGCGAGACCGAGCCGATGACGGCGAATGTTCTGCGCGATGCCGAGCTCCTGCCCGCGCTCCGCCCGATCATCGAGCGTGGCCTCGGGGCGTATCTCGAACGGGTCCGACGGACCCTCGCGGCGCCGTTCCGCGGCCGGGGACGCCGCGGCGCTCGCGTCGATGCCGCAGCTCGCGCCGCGGTCGACTTCCACCTGTGGCGCGCACTCGCCCCCCTCGGCGATCCCGAGGCCGCCGAGCTCGCCGCCGGTCTCGTCGAAGCGGCGGCGAGCGGCTGACACTCTCGGGCGATGGCTACGATGAGGCGGGTTCGCCTATGAGATGGCAGGACAGGCTCTGGTTGCGCTTCGACGCGTGGATGTCTTCGTTCCAGGACTCCCTCTTCGGCCGTGTCCTCGCCTGGCTCGAGGTGTTCCTCCCATAGAGGGACACGCCCGAGGTCCAGAGCTTCCACGGAGACACGCCTCCAGAGGCAGTCACGGACCCAGATCGCCGGAGCTCACGCCGAGTCCCTGGTTCAAGCCACGGTTGCCTAGACCGATAACGGCTCTATGCGTGTCCCATACATTGAGGAACCGATCACGCACCGATTCCGCTGGATCGTGCTCACGGCCTTGATGATGCTGGGTGTCATCGGTGCTCTCGTGACTCCAAGCCTCGCGGGGATCAAGCACATCGGACCTCGCCCCGGTGGCCGCCATCACGGCGGCCAGGGCAATAAGGTTCACTGCACCATCAAAGGCACGGCTGGGGAAGACTATCTAGGCGGCACGGCCGGGCGGGATGTGATCTGCGGCCGAGCCGGCAAGGACCGCATCGCTGGTCGAACTGGGGGAGACACGATCTACGCGGGGGCCGGAGGCGACGTCGTGCTTGGTGGCGGAGGAGCCGACTCGATTCACGGCGATGCGGGCAGGGATACGGTGTTTGGCGGCAAGCGCGCCGACTCGTTAACTGGCGGTGATGGCTCCGATACCCTCATCGGTGAACGGAGGCGTCGACTCTGATGCACGGCGGCGACGGCATGGACGAGTGCTCATCAAGGCGCGAAGAGGAGTCGGTATACCCATGCCGCTTCGACATTTCGACGCTCATGACCGCATCGTTGAACGAGCGTCCACCCGCCGTGCGCGAACCGTCCCGAGTGTCCTCGTCCGGGCGACCGGTACCTGGATGATGCCGTCGAGCGTGACACTCTCGACCGCCGTGATCCTCCTCATGTCCATGCAACCCTCCGTTGATGGACAGGGACTGAGGTTAATCCGGCGGGTGATCGCCGGTTGCGCCGTCGATGAGCTCTCGCAGGATGTCCATATGCCCCGCGTGGCGAGCGGTCTCCTCGAGCATGTGGATGAGCACCCAGCGCATCGTCACGGACTCGCCGAACCATGCGGTGCCGACCTCGTCGAGGTCGAGTTCGTCGATCGCCCTGTTCGCCGCGGCTCGAGCCCGGCCGTAGTACTCCAAGATCGAGGCGGTCGTCTCGTCCGGCGTGGCGAGCATGTCGGCGTTCGGGTCGTCCTCGTCGAAGGGGATCGACTCGCTCTCCCGACCGAACGTCTCGCAGAACCAGCCGTACTCCACGCTCCCGAGATGCTTCACGAGACCTAGCAGGTTCGTCCCTGACGGAGTCATCGGACGCCGCAGCTGCTCGTCGGTAAGGCCGTCGACCTTCCAAAGCACCACGTCGCGATGCCGGTCGAGGCTGACGTGCAGGCTCTCTTTCTCCCCGCCGGTGAACGGCACCCGTCGTCCCATGCGCGGACCCTAGCAATTCGTCCGGGGCCGAGAAGAAGACCGCGTCCACCGGTTGCCTCGACGTTGGCTGCAGTCGTCGCGTCGGACCGACGATCTGGCGGACGGACCAGCACGAACGATCACCATCGCCTCAGGGTGGCGTGCCCACCATCGTCGCCGAACGCTGACGATGTGATGGTCCTGTCCGGGGGAGGTCTGCTGCGCTTCTACGAACTCTCGTTCGACCGGCATCGGACGAGGTCGTAGCATGCGGACTGCCAGCGTGGAGGGGGGTTCGTGGTGACGGGTGAGGAATGGGCACTTGCAGCGTCTGCTTTCTTCTCGGGGCTCGCGGCAGGCTTCTTGGGGGGGCTGTGCATGATCGTGCGCCCGATGCAGGCAGCGATGGACGGCCGGGACTTCCGGAGCTTCATGGAAGCGTTCCTTCGGTTCGCGGCGCACTCCTGGGGCAAGGTGTTCAACTATGCCTGGTCTGGCGGGATGACCATCGCGCCGATCGTGGCGCTCATCCTCCTCTGGGACGATCCCGGCTCCACCTCGTTCGTGCTCACCGCGATCGGCCTGGGCATCGTGATCGTCGGTATCCTCGTCGTCTCCAACGTGTGGAAGACCCCGACCTACAACGTGATCTTGGCCTGGGATCCCGAGGCTTTGCCAGCGGACTGGGAGGCGGGACGCCGGCGCTATTTCACGATCAACTCCCTGCGGCCCCGGTGAACTTGGGTGGGCTGCTGCCCTGGCTAGGAGAGACTTTTGGAGACATGACCGAAGTGATGTTTGCGAAAGAGGCCTACGAAGACACGCTGGAGCGGGCAGCGATCACCGCTGACTCGGTCGACACCGGTTCTCCCGGCCCCCGATGATCTTTGTCACGTGTTCATGTCGACCGAGGCGGTTCCGTACTGCGGGCGCCCGGCGGGGCGGTAGACCTGGATCGTCACTCCGCTGGGGGTGACCGCCTGCGATCCGACCAGCTCGAGCGCGATGTCCGGGCCGGTGTCAGGGAACAGCCGCGTGCCCTGGCCGACGACCACGGGGATAGGTGAGCAGGTTGATCTCGTCGACGAGGTCGTTGTCGAGCAGCCACCGGACCAGGACGCCGCTGCCGTGCACCTGCAGCTCGCCTCCCGCCTTGGCCTTCAGCTCGCGAATGGCGGCCGCGACGTCACCGGAGAGGACGGTCGTGTTCGCCCACTTCGGGTCGAAGGGTGTGGTCGATGCCACGTACTTGGGCCGCGTGTTCAACGCCGTCCAGATGGGGCTGTCGCCCGGATCCGACCATGTTCCCCAGGAGCCCGCGAAGATCTCGTAGGTCCGCCGGCCGAACAGGAACGCGTCGGCGCGCCCATAGACCGCGTTCAGGAACCCCATGGCCTCGTTGTCGTTGTCCGCCATGGCCCATCCGCCGCGCTCGAATCCGCCCCTGCGGTCCTCGTCCGACCCGCCGAGCCCCTGCATCACTCCGTCGACGGTGACGATCGTGGTGGTCGTCAGCTTCATGGTCGCGGCCCTTTCTCGTCGGTTCGGTCGTCGTTCGGTAGCGACGCTACCCGAACATGCCGATAGTGGTCACAGCAAGGAGACGTGAAGTCACCGAGGTGGTGGGGAACGGCCATTGTGACGTGCCGGGTCCCTCGTAAGGGCATGGGTATCTCTGAGGACCGCGGCCGCAAAGTCGGACATGGGAGACTCGTGTCATGGGCCGCGAGTCCGGAATCCGCGATGCCGACCTGACCGCCTTCTTGGCCCGGCACAAACCGGTCACGAACGCTGACGCGCTCTGGCGCGGCGGAACCATCCGACTGCGGAGCGACAGCTATCTGAGCCGAGACTCTCCGCCGTTGGCCTACGTCACTTCGGTGCGGTCTGTCGTCCTTCGGCGTGATGATGTGTTGACTGTGCGAAATAGGGATGAATGGCATGTCCTCCCCGGGGGACGCCGCGAGGAAGGCGAGACACCCAGCAGACTGTTCGTCGGGAGGTCTTGGAGGAGGCCGGGGGGCTGATTGGACGGCCGGTTCAGCTTGGCTTCACACACCTTCATCACCTCACACCCAAGCCGAGCGATTACGAGTACCCCTACCCCGACTTCTTGTGGCTTGTGTACGTGTCCAAGCTGGTGAGGGTCGACGATACAGGCCGCGTTGTCGATGACTACGAGGAAGAGGCGTTCTTCCGCCCCGCGGCAGAAGCCCGCCGGCTTGACCTGTCGGACGAAAACCGCTTGTTCCTTGACGCAGCCCTTTCTCGGGCTGGTCGGTAACCCACGCGCCGGCACCTACCGCCGCGCTCGCACGCGGGAGCTCGGGCAACCCCAATCTCCAGAGAGCTTTTGCCCATGTCCTGAGGTAATTCGCCGAAAGAACCAAGGCGAGAAGTAGCGGATCAGATGTGTGGCTTCACCACTTCGAATCGGAAGTGGGTCGCTCCGGAGTCTCGATCGAGCTCGTCCTCCTCAACTCGATCCGATCGGGGCCGAGATCGTCGGCGGCGTGGACCACCTTCAACCGCCCGCCCCTTCTGGCGGAGGCTATTTGGATTCTCTGAGAGGGTCATGCTCTGTTCCCGATCCCTGCTGCAGGGCGACTGCAGGGGGACCTGACGTCGGATCTCGAACCGACTGGGCGCTTATACCGCGGCTCCTCGGTTGGGCTCACAGAAGTTCGCGACGCCGACGTTGGGAAACAACGATTGAAGCAGGCTTGCGTCGTGCTGGATCTTCGGCTCTGGATTCCGGCCTGGGACCAAACCAACGTCCACTAGGCGGTTCAGCCATTCACCCTCGGCGCTGCATGTGCGAAACCGCAATCCATTGAGCTCGCAATAGCTTTCGGAATCAAGATACCGAGCGATGAACTGGTAACGACGAGCCCGCTGCTGTGTCGAGTCGTCCACGGGAATGATGAGGACACTGTGTGTGGCGAAGCGGGCTCCACGAACACGATCTCGACATCGCACTCTCGAACCAGGAGCCGTCGAGCGCGTGGTCCGCTGACGATCATCGGCCAGGGCGAACCCACGAGCGTCAAGCTCGCGCTCGAGACGACTCCGATGGGTCGTGAACGCCACTAGATCGAGATCTCTATGTGGTCTGGTCCAATGGCCGACGTGGAAGTCCACGGCTACCCCGCCGCTCAGCCACATTGGTGACTCGACGCTCTTGAGGGTCTGGAGGATGTCGAGTATCTGGGCCCGCTGGATGCTCATTCCGACATCATCCCTCCCTCGTTAGCGGGCGCCGAACGGCCTCAACCCTCTGGCGCTCTCGACGACGGAAAAGGGATGGCTCCGTCACGCGACGTCGAGCCGTCAACCTCGCCCCGCACTTCGACCAGGAGATGTACCAGGGCCGGATCTCCTGACGTTCCCCTCGGCGTGGCTAGGCCACGACAGCGGCAAGGGGGCGGACTTCCGAGTCGACGTGTGGTCACTCGGGCGGCGGGTGGACCGGGCCCCGGACTATCGCCGCTACAGGGGCTCGTGATAGAGAAGGAGCCATGAGGCGATGGCTGGCAGGGCTCGTCGCGGCCGGGGTGCTGCTCGCTCCGAGCTCGGCGGGGGCGCTGACCCTAAGGGTCCGCCACGACGCCGACGACACCAGGAGCGTCCTCGACATCGAGCGGGTGACGACCGGGCCTCTCCCAGAGGAGGGCCCTCTTCGGGTTCGCGACGTTCGGGCCGTTCACCATCGAGGACATCGAGGACGGTGGGCGGTTCCAGTTCAACCTGGACACCAAGCAACTGGATCACGACGACTTCCGCCTCTACTTCATCTACTGGCTCGCCACGGACGAGCTCCTCTGCAGGCTCCAGACGGATCACGGCCTCACCATCGGGGAGCGCCCCGTGACGCTTCGACGGCACCTCCATGTCCTGCGGAATCCCCAAGTGGTGGCTCGACATCCGCGAGCCGGTCGAGTTCACAGTGGAGGCTTATGACACGAATCGCCGCGTGGACGTCGCCCCGGACGAGGGCCGCTACCGGGGGCTTTAAAGATCCCCGGCGGAAGGGGATCGCCGGGCTTGGCTCTTTGGAGGCGGCTTCGGCCCCCGATCTGACGACGCGAATGCGTCCCGGCCCGCCCGAGGCTCGCAGAGCCCGATAGGACAATACGGACGCCAGCGTCACGCCTGCCCGTCTCGTCGCCGGCGGGAGCGAGGGCCTAGCCTGCCGTGGCCCAAGGCTGATGCGCGCCGGCGCCCGGAGGCATAGGGTCTGGGTCTGCCCGCTCGGCTCAACAGGGGGAGGAGCATGAAGAAGCTCGTCATGCTGGCGTTGGCGTTGGTGCTGTTCATCCCGGGGACGGCGAGGGCCGGCACGGGGCCCAGCGGCTACCTGGTCGTCACGACGACCTGTGAGGAGGACGCCGACCAGCCCGGCACCTTCGACCTCCGCTCGCACGTCGACATGTGGACCAACCGTGAGAAGTACAAGCGGATGATCGTGATCTACACCGAGTACCGAGACTACGGCGACGGCTGGCTTCTCTCGCGCGAGACGTGGGACGTCGCCTACCGCTCGAGCGGGGAGATCATCGACGGATTCTTCCACACCGTCGGGAGCTACCACGCCCGCTTCGACCCCACGAACTACGACGTGAGGCTCGGCTACAGCTTCTGGTGGAGGGCTCCGCACGAGTTCGTCAACCAGTACGGGACGATCGCCAAGAAGCGGGACGGCGGCCGGTGCTTCGCTTCGAGCTACGACGAGGCGCCGCCAGGGTTCTGATACCGCTTCGAGGGTGCCAGAACTTAGAATCAGAGCGTGGCAGTCACCGTAGTCGTCATCATCGCGCGGGGCGATGTGCGACTCCCAGAGCCTCCGACAGTTTGAAAGGGTCTTCTCGGCTCGATGGCTGCTGCTCAGGATCTCCTGCTCATCGAAGGTCGACGCTCATCTTTCCCCTGCTTGGATCGAGGTAGGCTCCGGAGTCTCGGGCAAGCTCCCGCCATACCTCTCCGCGTCCCGCTTACGAACGAAGACCTTGCCGTGGACTTCCCGGAGGGATCTCCCTCCAGTACGCTCGCCACCGCATGCCCTTCTTGCAGGGGAGCCTCTTCACCCACGCCATGGGCAACCTCCCACCTCGCGCAGGCGCTCCCCGCTACACGCCTGCTACACGGCAGGGTCACTGCCCCACAGCGTCCCGTGGGCGTTGGCATGTTCGACCTGGCCTCCCAGGTAGTGGAGACGAGCGGACTCGAACCGCCGACCCCCTGCTTGCAAAGCAGGTGCTCTACCAACTGAGCTACGTCCCCGCGTCCATGTCGTGCCCTACGGGAAAAGACTATCGAAGAGCGCGTCTCCTAGCGTTAACGCTTCGCGACGAAGCCCCCCCCCCGTCGACCTGGTGCCTGGAACCACCCCACGCCGCGCTCGCCGTACCGTGAGCTGACCGCGATGGCGAGGAGCGGGCCCCCGCCTCGCGAGAACGTGGAGAGACGCGCTAGGGTGTGCCCCATCCGAGCCCGGCACGAAAACGACCGACCTGATCCGAAACGGCTCGTCACGCTCGACTGCGTGACGAGCAGCGCCGCGGCGAGACGGGCGCCGTCAGCTTCGGCGTCGCCCCGCTGCCATCCTTCGGCTGACATCCCTCGTACTCGGCAACTAGTCCTATACAAACAATTGCCAACGGCCCCGGGGATCGGGTCACTCGACCGCAACGACGCGATCGCGACTCTCACCTTCGTGGATCGCTTCCGTCTCTGTGGCGGCCTCTCGATCGGAGCCCGACCCAACGTGACGGAGCATCGTAACGGCGAGCACCGAGATGCCGATCGCCACGACGGTCGCGACGGCGGTGCTCACCCTCATGCCCTGGATGAACGCCTCGCGCGACGCGTCCAGCACTGCCGTGCCCAACGACGGGGGCAACTGCTCTGCCGCGCCGGCGGCGGCGCCGAGGGTGTCGCGGGCCGCCGCCGCGGCCTCGGGTGGCACATCGGCCGGCAGCAGGTCCGCGAGCTCGCTGCGATAAACCGCCGTGCCGATGCTTCCCAAGACCGCGATGCCGACCGCACCGCCGAGCTCCGCGCCGGTCTCTGAGATGCCGGAGGCAGCGCCCGCTCGCTCCGGAGGGGCGGATCCGACGATCAGATCCGTCGTCGCCGTGAACACCGGCGCGAGGCCGAGCGAGATGACGACCGAGGCCCAGACGAGCATCGTGAGGCCGGGAGAGCCGTCGAGCTGAGTCAGCATCGCGAGGCCGATGGCGCTCATCGCCAGGCCCGCGCCGATCACGTACGCAGGCCGGAACCGACGCAGCAGGACCGGGGCCACCTGCGATCCCACGATGAATCCGACCGCAGAGGGCAACGACCACAAGCCCGCCTCGAGCGGCGAGAGCCCGAGCACCAGCTGCAGGTACTGCGCGACAAACAAGAAGTAGCCGAACGCGATGAAGATACCGAGCACGTTGGTAGCGAGGGCCGCGTTGAACGACCGGATCCTGAAGAGGTCGAGGTCGATCATCGGGTCGTTGAGCGATCGCTGACGCCGCACGAACACCACGCCGATCGCGAGCCCGGTGAGTATGGAGGCGACGGGAACCCAACCCGATGCCGTCCTGCGCGATCTGCTTGAGCCCGAAGATGACCGCCAGGATCGCGACCAGCGACAGAGCCGCGCTCGTGAGGTCGAGGCGCCCCGCGTCCGGTGCGCGGTACTCCGGCAGCAGCCTCGGCCCCAGCACGAGCAACAGCGCCATGACGGGCAGGGCCATCAGGAAGACCGAGCCCCACCAGAAGTTCTCGAGGAGCACGCCCCCGAGCACCGGGCCGACCGCGCCTCCCGCCGAGAAGCCCATGATCCACACCCCGATCGCGATCGTGCGCTGCCGCGGGTCGAGGAACATGTTGAAGATCAGCGAGAGCGTCGCCGGTGCCAGCGTCGCGCCCGCGATGCCTTGCAGCGCTCGGCTCGCGATCAGCATCTCGGGGCTGGTCGAGAACGCGGCGAGCACCGAGACGGCGGCGAACGCCGCTCCGCCGATCATCAACAGCCGGCGACGACCGATGCGGTCGCCGAGCGTCCCCATCGTGACGAGGAAGCCCGCAACCATGAACCCGTAGATGTCGACGATCCAGAGCAGTTGCGCACTGCTCGGCTGGAGGTCCGCGCTGAGCGACGGCACCGCGAGGTGCAGCACCGTCAGGTCCATCGCGTAGAGCAGGCACGCGAGCGTGAGCACGCCGAGGCCGATCCACTCGCGCCGTGTTGCCTGTGGTGGGGCTTGGGTCTCCGTCTGCATCTCGGAGCGACATCCTCCTACCTCAGAGTCTTCGTCTCGTCGTTGAGACGGAGATGTTCCCCGGAACTCATCGCTCAGCGGGGTTATTCCTGTGGTGCCGGTTGCCAATGCTTCAACGATCCCGCGGAGAGCTGCCCAAGGATGGACGAGGAAGTGTAGCGCCGAGGTACTGTCTGTCGATCATCACCGTCGTGCGGTGATGATCAGCAACAGCCGTGTCGACTTCACCGCCGTGGTGCTCCGCCCGCCGACCCGAGGCCGTCGTCGGGGCCCGCTCCAGGTTCACCCTTGGCGGTGTCCCACACGTGGTACAGAAGATAACTCTCTATCTCTCGCTCCCTACGGAGCTGGACTTTCCCAGATGGACGCACCGCTCAGTCGGATCTAGTTGCAAAGCAGGTGCTCTACCAACTGAGTTACGTCCCCTTGGGGATGCAGGAAGCGTGGCAGGAAACACGCCCGACTCCAGCATCCGTCAAACATCGAGTCTACAAAGCACGCTTGACCGCGGCGAACGGTCTCCTCCATGCCAGCATTCCCGTGATGGATGGCTCAAGGTTTGAGCTTGCGCATGATCTGATTGATTCGGCAAGACGGAGCGCCATGTCATTACGACAGCCGGGGTAACTCGAGGCGAACTGCTGGCTCTGACGTGACCCGCTCGACCGCCACCCTCACACCGCGCGGCCGGTGATCGTCCGCCGGAGCAGGACGGTGGCGATCGCCAGCAGCGCCACCGCGTAGGCGGCAAGCACTGAGAGGTCCGTGGCCACCTCGGCGGGGCCGGCGTCCGGTCGCGATCGAGGCCGTTGAGCGCCTCGATCGCCCAGGCGTGCGGGGTGAGGTGCGCGATCCGGTAGCATCGTCGGAGGAAAGATCTCGAGCGGAACCATGCAGCCGCCGATCGCGCGCCAGCACCAGCCCAGGAACACACCCATCGCTGCCGGCCTGCGCGGCGCTCTTCAGGACCGAGCCCATCACCATCGCCGCGCCGGTGGCCGCCAGGGCGAACAGCACCACGACCATCCCCGTGGTGAGCGGGATCGCCCCAATCGACCCGGAACAGCAGCACGGTGCCGGCCACGATCAGCACGCCCTGGAGCAGCGCGATCGCGTAGCGCCCCAGCGTCTCGCCCACCAGGATCGTGCGCACGGCGTGGGGGAGGCCAGCATGCGGCGCGTCACTCCCGAGCCGTCGCGTCTCGATCAGCATCGCCGAGGCCGACAGCGACGTCAGGAAGATGAACAGGATCAGCTCCTGCGCCGCGCCCGTGTCGAAGGTGCCGGTGTCGTCGCCGCCGCCCGCCGTACGGGTCGCGACCGTACACCGCGGGAAGACGTGGCGCCAGGACCTCGGCGCGAGTCGAGCCCTCGTCGAATCCGGCGGCCGCTCCCTCGGAAACCGCGAACCGCGCGGCGCGGATCTCGATGCTCTGCTCGTCGACCACGCGCGCTCGACGGCGGTCTGCAGTTCCTGGCCCGATGCCGGTCGGTCGCGCCAGGTACGTGAGCGGCACCGTCTCGCCCTCCCGGATCCGCGCGTCGTAGTCGGCGGGGATCACCAGGCCGCCCTCGATCTCGCCCTCGCTCGACGGCGGTTCGCAGCGCGTCCGCGTCCGCGAACGACCGCACGTCCAGGCCCTCGGTCGCCTCCAGCCGGGCGCGGAGGTCCTGCGCCGAGCGCGCCCGATCCGCCGGACGACGACGCCGAGCTGAGGCGTGAAGCCCGAGCCGAACGCCGCCCCGAGCGCCAGGATGATCAGGAACGGGAAGACGAACACGAAGAACGCGCCCGTCCTGTCCCGCAGCGAGCCGTCGCAGGTTGGTCCCGGCGATCGCGAGCGCCTTCCGGACGTTCATCGAACCACCATCCGCCTCGCCCGGCCCCACGCGATCGTCCCGGTGGCGAGCGCGATCCCGAGCACGGCCGCCAGCGGAGCGGCGATCTCGGCCGACCGAGCGCACCGAGGCTCAGGCTGCTGGAAGCCCTCCATCAGCCAACCCTGCGGCGAGAGGAACCGGATCGTGCCGAGGAGCCCCGCCTGCGAGATCGGGAAGAACGTCCCGCCAAGCAGGCCGCCCACGACCGCCACGATCGAGACGTAGGCGCCGGCCTGCGCGGTGGTGGTGGCGAGCGTCGCGACGAGCGCCGTGACTCCGACCGCCGCCAGCACGCCCGCCAGCACGAGCAGGGCGACCCCGAGCGGATCGCCCCACGTCCGCGCTCAGCAGCCAGGTCGTCGCGACGACCAACAGCACCGTGCTGACCAGGCCCAGCGCGAAGCTCGCGAGCGCCTTGCCGCCGATCACCGAGGCCGGACGGATCGGGCGCCGCCAGCAGCCTCGAGAGCGTGCCCTCCTCGCGCTCCTCCAGCAGGCCGCGTACGCCGAACTCCACCGCGAAGAACAGGAAGAACACCGCCATGCCGATCGCGAAGAACGTCGACTGCGACGCTGCCTGGTCCTCGGCGTCGGCGCGTCCGGATCTCGGCGGCCGGCGGGACCGCCTCGGCGCGCGCCACCAGCGCCGGGTCGACGCGCCCCGCCGCCCAGCCGCCGCGGCCACCGACGAGACCCCGACCGCGTTCAGGTTCGACGCGAACGAGCGCGCGAGCGAGACGGCCACGAGCGACCCGATGCTCGAATCGGGGGACCCGATCACCTCGATCGTGCCGCCCCGCCCGGCTTCCACGCCGCTGGCGTGAACCCGGCGGGGAACACGATCGCCGCGTCGATCTCGCCGTCCGTCGGCGAGCGTCTCCGCCGCGGCCGCGCGATCCCGTCGCCTCGCGGAGCGTCACGAAGTCGAGGCTCTCGCAGCAGCCCCGTGAACTCCCGGGGAGAGTGCCCGCCGGGTCCTCGTTCACGACGGCGTAGGTTCGCCTCGAACCCGGCCGTCGTCGACGTCGCCCAGCGTCAGGCTGAAGATCCACGCCAGCGCCGAACGGAAGGACCACCGCCACCAGCAACGCGGTGCGGTCGCGCAGCCGCCGGCGCAGGTCCTTCGAGCGCGATCGTCCACGCGTCGCGCATCGCTCACCCCTCGTCCCGCAGGGCCTTGCCGGTCAGGTGGAGGAAGACCGCCTCCAGGTTGGGCTCGTGCACCTCCATCGAGGTGATGCTCGTGCCCGTCGCGTCGACGGCGCGCACGATCTCGGCGAGCGAAGCGCGCACGTCGCGCGCGAGCACGTCGAGACCCCCGTCGCGGGGAACGGCCTCCTCGACGCCCGGCACCGCCTGCGCCGCCGTGCGCCGCCGCTCGGAGATCGCCGCCGGCGTCGATGCGGAGGCGGTCGCTGCTCGCCGACCAGCGAGATCAGCTCGCGGCGGCGTGCCCTCGGCCTTCAGCGATGCCCTCGTCCAGGATGCCGACGCGGTCGCAGAGCCGCTCGGCCTCCTCCATGTAGTGGGTGGTGTAGAGCACGGCCATCCCCTCGGACGCGAGCGCCTCGACCGCAGTCCAGGATGGCGTTGCGGCTCTGCGGGTCGACGCCCGACGGTCGGCTCGTCGAGGACCAGCAGGGCGGGGTCGTTCAGCATGCCGAGGCCGATGTTGAGCCGGCGCTTCATGCCGCCGGAGTAGGCGTCGGTGCGCTCGTCCGCCCGGTCGGCCAGGCCGATCGTCTCCAGGATGCGGTCGATCCGGGCATTCGAGGTCGCGCCCCGACAGGTCGTAGAGCTTGCCGAAGAAGCGCAGGTTCTCGCGCGCCGTGAGGTCGGGGTAGATCGCGATCTCCTGCGGCACGAACCCGATCGCCGCCTTCGACCTCGACGGTGCCGGTGTCCAGCTCCTTCCCGTGCGAGCGATGACGCCGCCGGCGTCGCGACGGAGCAGGCCGCACACCATGGAGATCGTGGTGGTCTTGCCCGGCGCCGTTGGGGCCGAGCAGCCCGTAGGTCTCGCCCGCCGCGATCGAGAATCCGACGCCGTCGACGGCGACCCGGTCGCCGAACGTCTTGCGGAGCCCCTCGCACTCGAGTACGACGGTTGGCTCCAAGGGGTCACTCTAGCGCAGGTCATTGCCGCAAGGTCGCGGGTCCTGGCGTTCGCGAACCGGGCACATTCGACAAGTGAGCCACAGCACCTAACCTGCCGATGCTCGCTCGAGTGTGACGCGGGAAACGAGTACCTGCACAGCGCTCAGCTCGGGCTGCTTGCAAAGCAGGTGCTCTACCAGCTGAGCTACGTCCCCTTGCTGACCTGCGACAATCGACCGGGCCAGAGAAGAGAGCGCTAGACGGAGACTATTCTACGAAAACTGTCTCTGCATCCTGGCCCTGAACACAGTCCTCGTACGATGTCAGCGTAGGGGTACAGGCGAAGAACCCCGCGCCGACGTTCACCGGCAGTCTGGTGGTGAACTGTCGCGTGCCGCCGGAGCTCTTCTCGCCGTCGCGGACGTGCACTCTCAACCGGTTCCATGTCCCATCGCAGGTCATCCTCTGACCGAACTGGTGGCTGCCGGCCCGAAGTGTGAAGTCCGGGAAGTTCTGCTCGACGCCGAGGGAGCCGGTTTGGCGACTGGTTAGGTACTGCTCCGGACACAGATACCGAACGGTGATGACGAGCACGCTTCTTGCGTGAATCGCTTGTCCCCCAATTCTAAGCCGGCTATCACAGTGTCAGCGGCTGGCGGCGGGCATCAGTGTCACGGGTAGTGACACGGCGATGGCGAGGAGTAGCCCTCTCATGGCCTTCTCCTTTCCGGATAGGTCTGATGCCGAACGTTTCGATGGCGCTGGAAGTCGTCGTGTGAACCTACTACGCGGGGTCCGGGGGTCAAATCCACACCACGGTGACGGGGCGACGAAGGCCGCCCTGCGAATTCGCGAGACGGCTAACGGAACGAGCGGTTCTATGGGGAACCGATATTGCGAATCCAGGCGGGTTGAGAACCCTCCACGAAGGGAAATCCGACCTCCCGACCACATCGCATTCAGGGATCAAACGATCAAGGCGATTCGCAGGCCGAGCAGCCAGATGGACCACGCGATGTGCGCCTGGTGGAGGACCTCCGGGCGTCGAGGCGCCGGATCGTCGCCGCCCAGGACGAACGCGCGAAGGCGCTCGAGCGCAACATCCACGACGGCGCGCAACAACAGCTGGTCGCGCTCACCGTCCGGCTCCGGCTCGCCGAGCAGATGGCCGAGCGCGATCCGGCGGCGGTTGCGGCGATGCTCGGCGATCTGCGGGACCAGGCGTCGGCCGCCTTGGAGGACCTGCGAGACCTCGCCCGGGGCGTCTACCCGCCGCTGCTCGCGGACAAGGGACTCTTCCCCGCGGTCGAGGCACAGGCGCGCAAGGCCGCCGTCCCCGTCACGGTCCAACCCGGCGAGCTCGGCCGGTATCCCCCCGCCATCGAATCCACCGTCTACTTCTGCGTGCTGGAGGCCCTGAACAACGTCGTGAAGTACGCGAATGCGAGCGGCGCGGTGGTCTCGCTGGCGCAGACCGACGGCGTGCTGACGTTCGAGGTACAGGACGACGGTCGAGGGTTCGACTCCACCGGGTCGACCTACGGCACCGGCCTGCAGGGAATGGCCGACCGTCTCGACGCCGTCGGCGGCGGCCTCGTCGTCCGGAGCTCTCCGGGAACGGGGGCGGTGGTCCGCGGCCAGATCCCGGTGTCGAGGAGCGATGCGATCGAGGAGCTCTCTGCCCCATCCGAGGAGTAGGCGCCCAACGTCACGGCGCAGGGAGCGGCCTTCATGACGCGGTGCGCGAGCGAGCCGAACGTCCCTCGATCGCGGTCCCTAGACCGCCGGCTTCCCCCACACCGACACGTGCTTGCGGCTCTCGCTCGTGAACGGCTCCCGCTTCCACCCGGCCCAGCGCTCGCGAAGCGTCATCCCCGCAAGCTCCGCCATGAGGTCGAGCTCCGAGGGCCACACGTATCGGAACGGAACCGAGAAGCGGTCGACTCGTCCATCAACGATCTCCAGGTGATGCGAGGTGAGGCCTTGGGTCGCGACGTCGTACTCGTCGATTCCCCAGTAGTTCTCGCTTCCGGAGAAGACCTGGAAGGTCTCGCCGGGTGGGAGCCGCTGCAGCTGTGGAATCATCACGTCGATGACGAAGCGCCCACCCGGCTGGAGATGCGCCGCTACGTTGCGGAAGCACGCGACCTGCGCCGCCTGCGTCGTGAGATTCATGATCGTGTTGCAGACCAGGTACGCGAGGGAGAACGACCCGTCGACCGTGGTCGCCGCGAAGTCCCCGACCGTCACGCCGATCGCTTCGCCGCCCGGCTTCGCGCGCAGCCTCGCGACCATCGCCTTGGACAGATCGATTCCGTGCACCGGCACGCCGCGCTGCGCCAGCGGAAGCGCGATCCGGCCCGTCCCGATCCCGAGCTCGAGCGCGCGCCCGCCCGCGGCCAACTCGGCGAGGACGTCGACCACCGGGTCGACCGCCGCCGGGTCGAACATCTCGGCGTCGTCGTCGTAGCTCTCAGCGATTCGCTCGTCGAAGTAGCCGTCGTCGTTGTGCACCGCCGCAATGTAGCGCACGCGGCGATGCGACTCAGCACCTCGGGGAGCGATACGTACCGAGATCCCGCGGACCCCGACCGGTGGCCCACGCATCACACGGTGATAACGACCTTTCCTCGGGCGTGTCCCTTCTCATCTGACGGATGGCCTCGGGGACCTCGCTGAGCGGGTACGTCCGACCGATGACCGGCGTGACCTTGCCGGCCTCGATGAGCTCCTTGAGCACGACCAGGTCCTCGCCGTTCGGCTTCGAGACGAACGTGCCCAGCTTCTGGCTCACGAACGGCGACAGCATGTGCGCCCGGAGCTGGCGATCGATGCCTCCGAACCACCGCCCGCCACCCTCGCCTCCGACGATCACGAGGGTCCCCCGGGGCGCGAGAGCTCGTCGCAGGTGTGATACCGAACGCGCCCCCGCGATGTCGAGGATGAGGTCCCAGCGCCGCCCCGTCTGTGCGAAGTCGTCGCGCGTGTAGTCGATGACGTCGTCCGCGCCGATCGATCGGACGAGCTCCACCTGCTCCGTGCTGCAGACGCCGGTGACGTGGCCTCCGAACGCCTTGGCGATCTGCACGGCGAACGACCCCACGCCTCCGGCAGCGCCGATGATCAGCACGCTCTGCCCCGGCCGAACCCTCCCGACGTCGCGAAGGGCCTGGAGCGCGGTGGAGCCGGTGGTGGGAACGGTCGCCGCCTGCTCGAAGGTGAGGTTCGCCGGCTTGGGGGCGACCTTGTCCGATCGAGCGGTGGCGAACTCGGCGAATGCGCCGTCGCAGGTCCCGAACACGTCATCGCCCGGCCGAAACCGCGTGACGTCCTTGCCCACCGCCTCGACACGACCCGCGACATCCTGGCCACGGACGCGGATCTTGGGGGCGCGGAGCCCAGCGACCATGCGAAACACGTAGGGAAGGCCGGTCATGATGTGCCAGTCCCCGATGAAGACGCTCGCAGCGTGAACGCGTACGAGTACGTCGCCGTCAGCGACCACCGGTCTGTCGATGTCCTCGAGTCGCAGAACATCCGCTGAGCCGTACGTGTCTTGGACAATCGCTTTCATCGGATCCTCCTGAGCGGGTCGCAGATTCGTGGAAGGCGGCCGCCTGATCGCAGCATGACACAGCTACCGACGGTGCCCGTTGGCGGCAAAGGTCGGCACGGCCGTGATGCGCTCGGCGTTCACGAACGTCCCCTCCGGGACCCACGGGACGAACGGAGAACGGCTTGGAATCGCGCTGACCGGGGTTGACATCGGTCGCCGATATATCTACTCTCGCTATATCGAGACTCGATATAGCGCTAGCGAGGAGGACACCCGAGGTGGCGAAGAGCCGGACGCAGAACCCGTCCGATTTCCTTCCGCTTCCAACGGCGTCCCTCTACATCCTTCTCGCGCTGAGGGACGGAGAGAAACACGGCTACGCCATCATGAGCGAGACCGAGGAAGTAAGCGCGGGGACCGTGAAGCTCGGGCCCGGCACGCTGTACGGCTCGATCAAGCGCCTGGTGGAGGACGGGCTCATCCAGGAGTCCGCGACACGGCCCGATCCGAACCTCGACGACCAGAGGCGGCGTTACTACCGGCTCACCGGCCTGGGTGAGCTCGTGTGCGTGGCCGAGGTCGAGCGCCTTCGGGCGCTGGTCGAGCGGGCGAGCGGCAGCCGGGCCGGAACCCGGCTCGTGCCTCGCCCGCAGGAGGCGTGATGGTGCCCAACGATCGATCGCTCGCTCGTCATCAGCGCATCTACCGCAAGCTGCTGCTCGCATACCCGCGCGCGTTCCGCCAGGTGTACGGGGCGGAGATGGTGCAGGTCTTCGGTGACAGGCTGCGCGAGGTGCGCGAGCGAACCGGGCGGCACGCGGACGTTCGCGTATGGGCCGGAACCCTCCTGGACCTGTTCAAGTCCGCACCCGTGCAACGAATGGAGAAGACGATGTCCAGAGAGGCAGCAATCGCCATCGTGTTCGCACTGACGATGATCGCCGCCATAGCCGTGTTCGCAATGGGCATCGGCGGCCCCGTGATCAACATCTCGCTCGGCGCGCTGATCATCGCCGCGATCGCCTTCGGCGCAAGCGGCGCATTCCGAAAGGAGCGAGCCAGGAACGCCGTACCGGCCGGAAAGCTCGGCGCGCGTGAATGGTGGGTCGTGCTCGCCGGCGTCATGGCGGTGGTCGAGATCGGCTTCGTAGTCGCGCAGCTCATCCGCGACCCGAAGATCGAGAACGTGGGCGCGCTCGCCATCGTCGGCGTCTTCGGACTGGTTGCTCTGACGGGATGCCTTCTCCGATCGAGATCGCGAAGCTCGGGGGACTGGATGATCGTCGTGGGAATCCTTCCCTTCGCCGCCCTCTGGTGGCTGATAGTCCCGGCCGTGCTTGCGGTCATCGTGATCATCTTTGCGGTGATCGACAGCATGCGGCGAGCGCCCGAGCCGGGGCCGGCGACGTCGGCTGCTAGGCGGATATCGGTGGAGATCGACGGTGGTCGTCGATGTACCCCGAGGGGCCGAACCAGTTCTGTGAGCAACTACCGGTAGAGCGGACGGCGGCAAGCGGGTGCCCGCGTAGGTCACCACGGATGAGCGTGAAACTCTTGCACCCGCCTGATCGCGAAAGCGCTGCATTGGCCACACGTCGCAGTGCGTACAGATCCTTCCTACGAGACGCGCTTGAGGAGCCGCCGCGAGGTCCGTCCATCGCCCAGCCTGAGCTGATCGCCCACAATCCTGAACGGACGGTCGGGACCCTCGTCGAGCAGCTCGGGTGGATATGCGGACTCCATGTGGTGCTCCACGACGCCGACGATCCCATCGCCGTCTCGCCGAGCCTCCCGGACGGCGTAGGTACCGAAGTACCCGACGTAGCGGAAGGACGCCGTGGGATCATCGACCGCGGCCGCGACCTGCACCGAGAGCAACCCGGTCGGCCCGTAGACGACGATGCCGCTCGGCCTCGTCCCGAACGTGGGTGTCCAGGGATCGGATTCGGTCTCGCGATCCTCGTATTCGAACAGCGCCCAGGCGCCCACGATCCCGTCTCTCGCAGCGTCGAGGGCCACGGTCCAAGCATAGGGCGGCCCGATTCCAAGAGCGCTCGCGATCCACGCGGACCTGCTCGCCATCGATGCGCCGGCACCGAAAGCCGGGTGGCCGTGATCTCTCGAGGCGCTTGACAGGCCCGATCACCATGCTTTATAACTATCCCCTTCTAGAAGGAGATGGTTATAGATGCCGGTCGATCAACTCGATGCCGTGTTCGGTGCGCTGGCCGATCCCACCCGTCGCGCGATCCTGACGCGCCTCACCGGCGGGGAAGCGTCCGTCCTGGAGCTGACCGCGCCGTTCGAGGTGTCGCAGCCGGCGATCTCGCGGCACCTCAAGGTGTTGGAGCAAGCCGGCCTCATCACCCGGACGCGCCGCGCGACCGCTCGCCTGAGCCACCTGCGTGCGGAGCCGCTCCGTGAGGCGACCGTGTGGCTGGCCGGCTACCGGGAATACTGGGAGGAGAGCTACGAGCGACTCGACGAACTCCTCCCCGTCCTGCAGCAGGAAGAGACCTCCCGATCGCAGATCCCCGACCAGGGGACCGATCCGACAGGAAGGAGCACATCATGGCCGAGCTGAAGGTCACCGCGGAGCCCGGCGTTCCGCAGATCGTCACCACTCGGGACTTCGACGCCCCGCGCCACCTGCTCTACCGGGCCTTCACGGAGCCCGACCTGCTGGCCCAGTGGCTTGGACCGCGCCGATACACGATGACGATCGATCGGTTCGACCTGCGTGACGGCGGCACGTGGCGCTACCTGCACGCCGACGACACAGGCAACACGTACGGGTTCCACGGCGTCTTCCACGGCGATCCCTCGCCTGAGGGCATCGTTCAGACCTTCGAGTTCGAGGGCGCCCCCGGCAACGTCCAGATGGACACGGTCACGTTCGAGGAGCACGACGGCGGCACGACCGTGCGGACCAACTCAGTGTTTCAATCGGTCGAGGCCCGCGACGCGATGTACGAGTCGGGCATGGCCGAGGGCATGAGCGAGGGCTACGAACGCCTGGAGGAGCTCCTGGCGAAGCTCCTCGCGAACGCCTGACCCACCACCCACCGAGCACGAGGAGGACACACCGATGCAGAAGATCAGCCCGTTTCTGTGGTTCGACGACCAGGCCGAGGAGGCCGCGAGCTACTACGTCTCGCTGTTCGACGACGCGAAGATCACCGACATCTCGCGCTATCCGGAGGGGAGCCCCGGTCCCGCCGGAGGGGTGATGACGGTGAGCTTCACGCTCGCCGGCCAGGAGTTCACCGCGCTGAACGGCGGACCGGAGTTCACGTTCTCCGAGGCGATCTCGTTCGTCGTCGCACTGCAAGGACCAAGACGAGGTCGACCGTCTGTGGGCGCAGCTCACGGAGGGCGGCGGAGCGCCGGGACAGTGCGGCTGGCTCACCGACCGGTTCGGCCTGAGCTGGCAGATCGTTCCGGACCGGCTGACCGAGCTCGTGGCCGACCCCGACCCGGGTCGCGCCCAGCGGGCCATGCAGGCGATGCTGCAGATGGAGAAGATCGAGATCAAGACCTTGGAGGACGCCGCCAACGCAGCGGATCACTGAGCGACCTGCCGCCGGCGGGACGACCGAACGTCGTCCCGCCGGCGCGTCGGTTGGTAGGGTCTGCCGAATGGAGTCGTTGGAGGACGCCGTCGACTCGATGGCCGATCGCACGGCGTTCTCCGGCGTCGTGCGAATCGACCGCCCCGGTGAGGTCGCGTTCGTCGAGGCGTACGGACTGGCCGATCGCGGCCACGGGATCCCCAACACGATCGAGACGCAGTTCGCGATCGCGAGCGGCACGAAGAGCCTGACGGCGCTCGCGGTCGTGAGCCTGATCGAGGACGGCTCGTTGGACCTCACCACCTCGGCACGTTCTGTGCTGGGAGAGGACCTTCCCCTCATCCGCGACGACGTGACGATCGAGCACCTGCTGTCGCACCGATCCGGCATCGGTGACTACCTCGATGAGGAGGCGAGATTGGGAGATCACCGACTATATGATGCCGGTCTCCGGGCACGAGCTGGCGTCGACCGAGCAGTATCTCCCGGTTCTCGGCGGCCACGACACGAAGTTCGCGCCCGGCGAACGCTTCGGCTACTGCAACGCGGGCTACGTCGTGCTCGCGGTGATCGCCGAGCGGACGACCGACGGTTCCTTCCACGAGCTCGTGCGTCGACGCGTGTGCGAGCCGGCGGGCATGGTCGACACCGAGTTCCTGCGCTCCGACGAGCTCCCGGGGCGCGCCGCGCTCGGGTACCTCACGGTCGATGGCTCGAGAACGAACGTGTTCCACCTGCCGGTGCTCGGGAGCGGAGACGGCGGCATCTACTCCACCGCGGCGGACATCAGCTCGCTGTGGACCGCGTTGTTCGCCGGGCGGGTCGTCTCGAGGGAGTGGGCGGCCGAGATGGTGCGCCCACACAGCGACGTGCCGGAGGAGTCGAAGCGCTACGGCCTCGGCTTCTGGCTCCACGCATCCAGCGACGTCGTGATGTTGGAGGGCTACGACGCCGGCGTCTCGTTCCGAAGCACGCACGACCCGGCATCGCGAACCACCTACACCGTGATCTCGAACACCTCCGAGGGAGCCTGGCCGATCCTGGACCTCCTCGACGAGCGGCTGGCTGACCTAGGTCGCCGGCTCGACCGGGACGAGGCCTGACCGGCAGAACCGCTTCGTCGTGACCGTCATCTCCCGACCCGGTACGTGAGGTGGGTGACGCCGGGGGCGTCCACGACCCGGACGGGCTCCAGCTTGACGTCCGCGCCGGCGAGGTTATCGAAGAGCCGGGTGCCGTCGCCGAGCAGAATCGGAACGACACTGAGCTTGAGCTCGTCGACCAGGCCGGCCGCCAGGTACTGCTGGAAGACGGCGGCGCCGCCGCCGAGCGAGACGTCCTTGCCACCGGCCGCCTCCTTCGCTTGCTCGAGCGCCGACTCGATGCCGTCGGTGACGAACGTGAACGTCGTACCGCCCTGCTTCCGCAGCGGCTCACGCTCGTGGTGGGTCAGCACGAAGACCGGCGTGTGGAAGGGGGGATCGTCTCCCCACCATCCCTCCCAGGGATGCTCGCCCCAGGGACCGGGGCCGCCGCCGAACATGTTCCGGCCCATCACGGTCGCGCCGATGTTGTCGAGCGACTCCTCGAGGACCCCGCTGCTGGCGTTGACCTCGCCACCCTCCAGCCCGTGCTGCTTTCGCCAGGCCGCGAGCGTGATCACCCACTCGTGAAGCTGCTCGCCTCCCTCGCCCAGGGGTTGCTCCTCGCTCGGATTGGGTCCGGCGATGAACCCGTCCACCGACATCGAGATCCCGAACCTCAGCCTCGCCATCGTCCCTCCCATGAGTTCGTCATCGAATCGCCGTCGTTCGCCTCGCGCGATGCCAGACGCACATGCTCGCAGATCCTCGTGCGAACGCGCTATTCATCGCCGTCACGAACGGCCTCCAGAAGCGTCACGGGGTTCGAGATCCCCTTGAGGCGGACGGCACCAACCTCGACGAGTCGGAATCCTCTCGGCGTCACGGTGCGGGCGACGTCCTCCCCCACGAAGACCTGGTCCGGCCCGGCCTGCGATGCGATCCGGGCCGCGATGTTGACGGTACGACCGAAGTAGTCGCCCTCGTCGTAGATCACCGACCCGGCGTTCACACCGACGTGCGCCGGCGGAAGGCCCTGCGGGCGCACGCTCTCCACGATCTCGAGCGACGCCAGCACGGCGTCGTGTGGATCGTCGAAATGGAAGTGCACGCCATCGCCCAGCATCTTCACGACCTGACCCCGATGATGCGAAGCGATCTCGTTCACCAGCTCGGAGAGCTTGAGGGAGGCCCGGGCGGCGGCCTCGTCCCCCAACTCCTCGGTGAGTCGCGTATACCCCGACAGGTCCGCGAAGACGGAACCGGCGGGCCGACGAGGTTCCCTGCGTCGAACTCCGGCCTGCTCGAGCGCGGTCTCGACGTGGTCGAACTGATGCTCGACGAGGAACCTGTCCGAGTGACGGCGGTAGAGCCACGTCAGGAGCTGCTCACCCGAACGACCCGTCCGAAGGCCGACCTCACGGATCGCGGCCTCGAATGCCTGGTTGTCCCGCAGCCCGCGACGACGGAACTGCTCTTCGACGGAGCTGTGGAAGTAATGGATCAGGAATTGGGCCACCCGCCTCGCGCCGTCGCCCCACACGCGACCCATGCGGAGAACCTCACCCTCGCTCACGCCGGCTCCGAAGAGCACCGGGATCATCTTGACGACGGCCAGATCGTCCTCCCGCACGCGTTCGTCGGGCGTGGGTCGCGGCAGCCCGAAGGCGACGTAGAGCCGCTCGAGGGTGGCAAAGGGGATCTCCGTCTCCTCGCTCAGCTGGGCGAACGTCTGATCCGAGCGAGGCGGGCGTCGCCCGGCGCTTTCGAGGTACCCGAGAGACAGATCGCCGGTGGCCAGCGCCGTCGCGACGGCATTCGCATCGATCCCCACGGCGTCGAGGTCGGCGACGACGCGGGCCCGCAGCACGTCGAGGCGGCGAAACGCTCCTCCTTCCGGCTTCAGGATGCCCAGCTCGACGAGCTGCCGGATCCGTTCCTCGGTCGTCCCTGCCCGGTCGGCGACGTCATGTTCCGTGAGCCGGTCGGCGTCCTTCATGCGCGAGCCGCCGGGTTCGGCGTGGGGGTGCACTGGAGCGATCCTCCTCCCGTCACGTGACGTACGCGCTCGGATCGGCCTCGAACGCGTCGAGGCACAGCCTGTGAACAGAAGTAGTAGGTCGTCCCTTGATACTCGGCCGTCCCCGCGGCATCGTCCGGCTCGATCTGCATCCCGCATACGGGATCGGTCACGATCGCCATCGTGTCCTCCTCGTCTTCTTCGAAACGAACTGCACTCGGCGCCGAAAGGGATCCATTCCCAGATCGCGAGGTGCCTACGCGCATCAGCCTCCGTGCGCGTGAGGCTGCGTCGTCCATTCCCCGAGCGCCGTCCTCAGGCAGACGCAGCACACGCCGACCGCACACCGCTCCTCGTCGCAGAACGCGCAGGATTCCAGGGCGCGCTGACAATGGGAGCACGTCAGTTGCGCAGGCGGTTGCGGAGGAGGCGCCTCACCGGCCTTCATCGACGAACCCTCCCTCCGAGACGCTCGCCTCGCCGCCGTGTGCCGCATGCTCGGCGTCCTCTCGCATCAGCATGCCGACCAGGCGTCCCTCCGGCGTCGTGATGGGAGCGCTCGCAAGATCGTGTTCGGCCATGAAATGCGCCATCTCCCGAACGTCGACGTTCGGCCGGAAGGTGCTCGGGCCGGGGCGCATCGCTCGCTCCACCGGCTCGTCGTCGCTCGCACCCAGTTGGCCCTCCCGAAGAAGCCCCAAGACCACGCGCTCGTCGTTGACGACGACGCACACGTTCCATCCGACGGCGTGCGTCCGCTCTCGTACCTCGCCCACCCGCTCGTCAAGTCCGCATGTGGGAACGTCCCGACGCGCCACATCGCCGGCGCGGGTCCGCGCCGCCGTGGTTCCCTCGACCGGCAGACCGGCCGCCGCCCAGTCCTGCTTCCCGGCCTCGTAGTCATAGACATCCTCGAAACCGAGGCTCTCGAGCCGCCACGCGGCCCGCGGGCTCATGTCTCAGGTCGTGTCCCAGCAGTACACGACGACCGCACGCGTGCGATCGAGGCGTTCGTGCGCCTCCCCATCGATGCGACGCAGCGGGATGTTGATCGCGCTCGGGAGGTGCTCCTCCTCGTAGTCATCGGCCGGGAGCACCTCCACCAGCTGCGCCCCCTCCCCCATCAAGCTCTGAAGCTCGTGTCTGCCGATCGTCCGGGGCATAGACCTCTCCTTGCATACGGCCGCACTCTTCTCGACCAGGCTACCCCGCCGCCTTCGAGCCGGATGCAAACAGGCTGGGGCCCATGGGGGCGCGGACTACACTGAAGAGATGTCCAGGAGAAGCCCACGTTCGGGGAAGCCTGCCGCATGGGGCGGAGCAGGCCCGGTCATGCTGATCGGCGGCGCGGAGGACAAGCTCAAAGCCAAGCGAATCCTCTCCAAGTTCGTTCGCCTCGCGGGTGGCAGCGAAGGACACATCGTCGTCGTGAGCACCGCATCCATGCTCGGGGACGTGACGACAGAAGCGTATTCGGCCCTGTTCACCGAGCTGGGCGCAGGCCGCGTGAGCGGTTTGCGCCAGGAGGAGCGAAGGGAGGCCGAGGACCCCGCCGTGGCGGCGACGCTCAGTGACGCGACCGGCGTGTTCCTCACCGGCGGCAATCAACTTCGCCTGACGTCCGTCGTGGGAGGAACCCGGCTCGATTCCGCCCTTCACATGGCACACGACCGGGGAGCCGTCATCGCGGGCACATCCGCCGGCGCCAGCGCGCTTGCGGGCCACATGTTGGCGTTCGGCGAATCCGGAGCGACTCCCCGACATGGCATCGTTCAGCTCGCCGCCGGCCTCGGACTCGTCGCGAACATCGTCGTCGATCAGCACTTCGAGCAGCGAACGCGATTGGGAAGGCTCATCGCCGCGATCGCGCAATCACCCTCGCTCGTGGGCCTCGGGCTCGACGAGGACACGGCCGCCATCGTCTACTCCGATCGCACCATGGAGGTCATCGGGAAGGGTGCGGTGACGGTCGTCGATGGATCGGAGATGCAGACCGATGCCTTCAGGATCCGCGCTCGTCGTCCCATGATGGTCTCTGGAGCGATCCTGCACTCGATCCCCTCCGGATACTGGTTCGACCTTCGAGCTCGACGACTGCTCGACGAGGGCCGGACGCGGAGGGACCGAGAGGCCTCCGAGTGACCGCCTCGCGAGCCTCTCCGGCCAACCGCGCGGGGAACCCATCGAAGACAGGAAAGCGGGCCGAGCCGAAGGCGCCGGCGGACCGCAAGGCCACGCGCCCGGAATCCCCCGCGGAGGTACCACCGATCCAGCCCGACCTGAGGGTGTTGGAGACGCAGGTGCTCCGGGGCCCCAACTACTATTCCTACGAGCCCGCGATCCGGCTGCTCGTCGACCTCGGCTCGCTCGAACAATGGCCGTCCAACACCATCCAGGGGTTCAACGAGGGCCTGCTCGACATGCTTCCCGGCGTCGGCGAACACTCCTGCTCCCGAGGCCACGCCGGAGGATTCCGAGAGCGCCTCCTCGAGGGAACGTGGGCCGGCCACGTCGCAGAGCACATCGCCATCGAGCTCCAGCGAGAGTCCGGCGCGCACGTCTACCGGGGCAAGACTCGCGGCGCCGGCAAGCCCGCACACTACAACGTCATCTACGGCTATTCCGAGGAGCAGGTCGGGCTCTCCGCCGGCCGAATCGCGGTCCGCCTCGTGAACCACCTCATTCGACCCGACCTCGAGTTCGATTTCCTCTCCGAGCTCGAAGGCCTCATCCGGCTTGCGGAGCGGCGGGCCTTCGGCCCTTCGACGCAGGCCATCCTCGACGAGGCGGCGAGCAGGGACATCCCCTATATCCGGCTCAACGAGCAGTCCCTCATCCAGCTCGGACAGGGGAAGTACCAGCAACGCATCCGCGCGACGATGACCTCGATGACCTCCGCGCTCGCCGTCGACATCGCGGGCGACAAGAAGATCACGAACCAGCTGCTCGCCTCCGCCGGCCTCCCGGTCCCGAGAAGCGAGGTGGTCCGAATCTGCCGACAAGGCGGTGTCGGCGGCTCAACGTATCGGGTACCCGGTGGTCACGAAGCCGCTCGACGGCAACCACGGGCGGGGGGTGAGCCTGGACCTCACATCCAAACGGGCGGTGCGAGCCGGATTCAAGAAGGCGCAGGGGCAGTCCCGCAGCGGGGCGGTGCTGGTGGAGAGCTTGGTGGCCGGCAACGACTACCGAGTGCTCGTGATTGCCGGGCAGATGGTCGCGGTCGCCGAGCGCGTTCCCGCGCAGGTCGTCGGCGACGGACGACACACGGTCGCACAACTCGTGGAGATCGCCAACGCCGACCCCAGGCGAGGGATCGGCCACGAGAAGGTCCTGACGAGGATCGCGCTCGACGAGACCGCGCACAAGCTCATCAAGGCGCAGGGATACGGGGTCGACGACATCCCGGATCGCGACACGATCGTGAGGATCGCGGCGACGGGGAACATGTCCACCGGGGGAAGCGCGATCGACCGCACATGGGAGGCGCACGAGGACAACGTGGAGATCGCCGAGGAAGCGGCTCGCGTCGTCGGCCTGGACGTCGCCGGGATCGACTTCCTCGCACCCGACATCACCAAGCCGGTGCGCGAGACGGGCGGGGCGATCGTGGAGGTCAATGCCGCCCCGGGATTTCGGATGCACACGAATCCGACCGAGGGTGAGCCGCAGTACGTGGCGCGGCCCGTTATCGATCTGCTCTTTCCCCCGGGAACGCCATCGCGGATCCCCATCGTCGCCGTCACGGGGTCCAACGGCAAGACGACCACCGTGCGGATGATCGCGCACATCATGAAGGGGAAGGGGCACAAGCTCGGCCTGACCTCGACCGACGGCATCTACATCGACGATCGACTCGTAAGGCGGGTGGATGCGAGCGGCCCGAAGTCGGCGCAGAAGGTGCTGCAGAACCCGCGCGTCGACTTCGCCGTGTTCGAGGTGGCGCGGGGCGGGATCCTTCGCGAGGGCCTCGGCTACGGGCGCAACGACATCGCGGTCGTGCTCAACGTGACGGGCGATCACCTCGGCCTCGGCGACATCGAAACGCTCGACCAGCTGGCCGCCGTCAAGCAGGTGGTCGTGGAGGCCGTCCCTCGCTCCGGGTACGCCGTGCTGAACGCCGACGATGAGCTCGTCCTCGCGATGCGCAAGCACTGCTCGGGGACCGTGATCCTCTTCTCGATGCGGCAGGACAACGAACTCATCGACCGATGGGTTCGTCGGGGTCGGAAGGCGATCCTGCTGGAGCAGGGTCCGTTGGGCGAACGCATGGTGATCCGCGACGGCCGCCGGTCGATGCCGATCGGGTACACGCACCTGTTTCCCGCCACGTTCGAGGGTCGCGCCCGAATGAACGTGCAGAACGCCCTGGCGGCCGCGGGAGCCGCACACGCTGCCGGCGCGCACCTGCACGATATCCGCCAGGGGCTGCGAACCTTCTCGACGTCGTTCTTCCAAGCGCCCGGCCGCCTCAATCTGTTCGATCTCTCGGGCGTCAAGGTGCTCCTCGATTACGCACACAATGCGGCCGGACTGCAGATGGTCGGCGATTTCGTCGAGCGGATGACCTCCGAACGCCCCCACGATGGACCGCCGGGCACGTCGTGGACCGCGAACCTGAGGGTCGCCGTCGTTGCGACCGCGGGCGATCGGCGCGAGGAGGACATGCGCGAGCTCGGCAGGGTGGCCGCGCGCTACTTCGACGATCTGATCATCCGAGAGGACGTAGCGACCCGCGGACGGGAGCGGGGCGAGACGGCCTCGATCGTGCTCGAGGGCGTCCGAGAGGCTCAGTCGACCGGCGCGCGGGCCGGGAGCGTGCAGGTCGTGACCGACGAGATGGAGGCCGCTCGGCGGGCCCTCGACAGGAGCCGCCCGGGAGATTTGGTCGTGCTCTGCGTCGACTATGCGTCGGAGGTCTGGCACGAGCTCGAGGAGCGACGATCGAGAGCCCGATCGGGTGGCACGCTTCCCGACGCCGGAGAGAACTGGCACCCTGCGCCCGGCGATCCTCACCTGAGGGAGGAAGGCGCGGGGCTCTGAACAGCCGGGCTTCGACGACCACGACCTCAGACGTCAGACCACGGTCGGCGCCTCATCGGCGAGCAGCCCGAACGAGCGTCCGCACGGTCTCGGGGCCGGCACGAACGGCTCCGCGATCCTCCAGGAGGCCGAAGACCTCCGGCCGCTGGCTGAGCGCCGTGATGGCAACCACGTCGTGACCGACCGAGCGCTCGAGCATCCACTCGAGCGCACGCAACTCGTCGGGCATGACCGGCACCTCGGTGGCGCCGCCGTCGACGGCTCCCGCCCGTAGTCGGTCGACGAGATCCTCCGGATCCCGGCCGCGGAGATAGTGCTCGAGCTCGGCAACGATCACGTGGTCGGCTCCGCGGGCGGCGCGGTAGCCGAGTGCGTGCAGGATCTCGTCGCTGCGATCGCCCGCCGTCCCGAAGGCGAGCCAGACGGCCGCCCGGCGCCGGCGGAGCCCGGCGAGGATCTCGGTGAGGCCGGCCATGCCCGCCTCGTTGTGCGCATAGTCGACGACGACGATGCGATCGGCGAGCGTGAAGAGGTTCGCGCGCCCAGGATTCGTGTCGGGACTCGTGACGAACGACCGGAGCCCGCGGACGATCGCATCCTCCGGCAGCTCGATGCCGAGGGCGGCCGCCGTGGCAGCCAGCGCGTTCTCGACGTGATGCCTCGAGATCCCCGCCAGGGTGATCGGCACGTCCTCGAGATCGATCAGGCGATGGACGGCGTTCCGCCGCTCGAGCAGCACGATGGATCGATCGAGCACCGTCACCGCCCGGCCTCGCTCCGACAGCACCTCGCGGATCGCCGGGTGATGTGGGTCCAAGGTGAAGAGGAAGGGGCGCCCGCGCGCGTGCCTCCTCATCGCGAGCACCCGCGGGTCGTCGGCGTTCAGCACGTCCCATCCATCGGGACGCGTGATGCGTGTGATCGTCGCCTTCACCTCCGCGAGCTGTTCGAGCGTGTGGATGCCGTGGAGCCCGAGATGATCGCTGGAGACGTTCGTGACGACGGCGACGTCGTTGTGCGCCGTCCCGATACCCCGCAGGAGGATGCCCCCGCGCGCCGTCTCGAGGACCGCGACGTCGACGCCGGGCTGAGACAGCGCGGAGTCGGCCCCGGCGAATCCGGAGTAGTCGCCGGACTCCACGAGGGCGCCGTCGTGGTAGACGCCGTCGGTCGAGGAGTACGCGACGCTCCGCCCCGCCGCGCGAACGATGTGGGCGAGGAGCCGCACGGTGGTCGTCTTGCCGTTGGTTCCCGTGACGGCGATGACGGGAATGGCCGGATCGGGCACGGTCGGCGCCTCCCCGGGATCGACTGCTTGTATCCGTCCCGCAGCCTCGGCCGCGAGCCGGCCGAGTGTTCGGCGCGTCGCGAGCAGGTCGTTCATGATCGCCGCGACCTCACGCGCGAGGGCCTCGGCACTCCCGCGGCGCCGCCAGGGGAAGGCGACCACGATCTGATCGCTCTCTGGACCGGCTCGGCCGCGGACGGCGAGCCGCGTCCCGGTCGCCGATGCGACGCTCCGCGCGACGTGCGCAGCGAACCTCGCGGTGAACCGGCGGCGCTGCTCGCTTCCGCGCTCGCCGGGATACATGGTCCCCGGCATGCCGGCGCGTCGTGACCTCCCCTGCAACCCGTCGGTCGTTGCGCGGAGCCACCCGGGGATCGCGAGCGTCAGCTTGACCGCGGGACGCGGAAAGTACAGGTTCGGGCCGTCGAGGACCCGGACTTCCAGTGGCTCTGCGTACGTCGGCACGCCTCCATCCTCACCCAGCGAGCGGCGATACCGAACCTTTCCCAGACCGCCGAGACGCCTCGACCTAGCCACGACATCGAACATCGATGGCGGCTGCCTCCACGGACGAGTCCGCGGATCGCCGGAGACGAACTCTCCGGTCAGGTCGGCAATCGCAGCGTCGCCATCCCCCCGTCCACGCCCAGCACCGTCCCCGTCGTCGACCCGGACAGGGGACTGGCCAGGTAGGCGATGGCGTTGGCCACCTCCTCGGCGCCGACCAACCGGCCGATCGGTTGGCGCGCCTCGAGCGCCGCGAGCTCGGCCGCCGGATCATCCGTGGCATCGATGAGGCGGGCGACCCACGGGGTGTCGGCCGTCCCCGGCGCCACGGCGTTCACGCGAATCCCCTCGCGAACATGATCGGCCGCCATCGCGAGCGTGAGCGAAAGGACCGCTCCCTTCGTCGCCGAGTAGAGGGCGCGGTTGGGGACGCCCACGACCGCGACGGCCGAGCCGACGTTGACGACGCTGGGATGAGCGGAGCCGCGCAGGTGCGGAAGCGCCGCGCGGGTAACGCGGGCGGCGCCGAGGACGTTGACGTCGAACAGGCGGCGCCACTCCGTCTCATCGTTGGCCGTGACGTCCCCCGTCGCTCCGATGCCGGCGTTGTTGACGAGGACGTCGAGCTCCCCCGAGCTCATCGACGACGCGCTGCACGGCCGCACGAACCGCCGTGTCGTCGGTCGTGTCCGCCGCGACGCGAAGACACTCATCCGGCGCGCCGGTTGGGTCGATGTCCAGCACGGCAACCCTCGCTCCTCGGTCACGGAGGACGGCGGCGGTCGAGGCCCCGATCCCGGATGCGCCCCCGGTCACGAGCGCCACGAGCCCCTCGAAGTCCTTCACTCGCCGCCCCCTGCCCCGGAAACCGTGCGATCCGCCGGCATCACGCTAGTGACGATGCCCGACGGGCACGCGTCGTGACTCGACGTCCCTCGCCGAGGGCTCGGCCGCGGACGGTGGGCGCAGGTCGAGGTTCCTCAGCAGCATCGCGTTCGCGGCCACCACGATGGTGGAGACGCTCATCGCCAGCGCCCCGATCGCCGGGGGAAGGACGATTCCGGCCCACGCGAACGCTCCGGCGGCGAGCGGGATGGCCACGACGTTGTAGCCGAGGGCCCATCCGAGGTTCTGGAGCATCTTCCGGTAGCTCGCCTTCGAGAGCCGGCGAACCGATACCACGCCCCGAGGATCGTCGCTCACGAGGACGACCCCCGCGGACCCGATCGCCACGTCGGTCCCGGCGCCGATCGCGATGCCGACGTCGGCTCGCGCGAGCGCCGGGGCATCGTTCACTCCGTCCCCCACCATCGCGACCTGGAATCCGCGTTCCTGGAGACGGACGACGGCCGCGTCCTTGTCCTGCGGGAGGACCTCGGCCATGACCTCGTCCACGCCGAGGTCGGCCGCCACGGCCTCGGCCACCTCTCGAGCGTCTCCCGTGATCATCACCACCCGGACGCCGTCGTCCTGCAGCGACCGCACGGCCTCCGCGGACTCCGGTCGCACCTCGTCCTCGAGCGCGATGGCGCCGATCACGCGGCCGTCACGGATCACCCACAGCACCGAGGCGCCGCGCGCGCGCCACGCCGCGGCCCGATCCGCAAGCTCGGGCGGGTCCTCCAGCCCTCGCTCCCGGAGCAGGGCGGGTCCACCGACCTCGATGCGCGAGCCGTCCACGATGGCGGCGACCCCCCGACCGGCCATCGAGCGGAACTCGGAGGCCGGGGGGATCGACCCGGTCGATCCGGCCGCCGCGACGATCGCCCGGGCCAGCGGGTGCTCGCTGTCGGCCTCGGCGGCCGCGGCCAGACCGAAGGACGTCGTCCCGGTCGGCGCCGATGCCCGCCACGTCGCGTGACCACGGGCCGCCCTCTCGTGAGCGTGCCGGTCTTGTCGAACAGCGCGGCCGTCACGGTCCGCATCCGCTCGAGGGCGAGGCGGTCCTTCACGAGGATGCCCGCGCGCGCCGCGACGCCGGTCGAGATCGAGATCACGAGCGGGATCGCGAGCCCGAGAGCGTGCGGGCACGAGATGACCAGGACCGTCACGGTTCGTTCCACCGCCTCGCCGATGTCCCCGAGGGCCGCCCAGATGCCGAAGGTCACGACGCCGGCGACGACGGCCACGTAGAACAGGATCGCGGCCGCCCGGTCGGCGAGCGC
Organism: uncultured Actinomycetes bacterium; assembly: GCA_963728285.1. GTDB lineage: Bacteria > Actinomycetota > UBA4738 > UBA4738 > HRBIN12 > CAVSJR01. The sequence goes on from CAVSJR010000001.1 coordinate 746,682, forward strand.
TTGCGTGCGCGACCTGGAGGCCTGCGCCGCGGCGACGAGGCGCCGGATCCCCCCGAGGGCCGTCTCCTCGCCGACGGCCGAGACACGGACCCTCACCGACCGTCGATCGCGACGGCTCCCGCGATGACCGCGTCTCCCGGGCGCCGGGACACCGGCCTGGACTCGCCGGTGATCATCGACTCGTCGAACTCGGCGGATCCCTCCTCGATCGTTCCGTCCGCCGGAACTCGAGCCCCGGGACGAACGAGCACCACGTCCCCCGGCCGGAGGTCCGCGACGGGGACGGTGACAACCTCGCCGTCCCGAACGATCTCGGCCTCGTCCGGGAGGAGCTCGGCCAGGGCGTCCAGCGCGCTCGAGGCCTGACCGATGGCCTTCATCTCCTGCCAGTGGCCGAGGAGCATCACGTCGATGAGCAGCGCCAGCTCCCACCAGAACTCCAGGTCGAGGACGCCGAACTCGGATGCGAGGCTCGACACGAACGCGACGACGATCGCGAGCGAGATCAGGAGCATCATCCCGGGCTGTCGATCGCGGAGCTCCCGCAGCCCACCCCTCAGGAACGGCATGCCCCCGTAGACGAACACGACCGTGCCGAGGACCGCCGGGATCCGGTCCGAGAGGGGGAACGAGGGCGCGCGGTATCCGAGCCACTCCTGGACCATCTCCGACCAGATCAAGACGGGAAGCGTCAGGAGCAGGCTGAGCCAGAACCGGTCGCGAAACATCGCGACGCTGTGTCCTGCGTGCTTGTCGTGTGAGCCATGCGGGTCATGTGGGCGACCGGGGCCGCCGTCGCTCGCGTGACCGGTATCACGGTCGCCGGCGTGCCGGAGCCCGCGGACGCGCTCACGTGCGACGGACCCAGCGTCGCCTCCGCGGGCGTCGCGACCCTCGTCGGGATGCTCGTGGCGCTCGGGATCCGTGGGTGCCTCCGCTCCACACCTCGGATGAATGAGAGGAGCGCCGATTCCTACGGAATCCCCACTCCTCCCACCAGTATGCGACGCCGGACGCCCATCGCGCTGAGAGCGCCCCACCTCTTCAGCGGACCTCGTTGAACGCCGGTCCTCAGGGACGCGCGGGCTCGGTTGCGGCTTGCCGCGTTCGTCGACTACCGTCGCCCGCCGTGGCGAACCGACCGGACGTGCTCGTCGTGGGAGGAGGCACCGCGGGGGCCGTCGTCGCCGGACGGCTGGTGGAGGCGGGGATCGGCGTCACCGTCCTGGATGCCGGCCCGGACTACGGGCCGTGGCGCGCCGGAGGATGGCCCGAGGAGCTGCTGGATGCCCGCCGGCCGCCCGAGCTTCACGACTGGGGATACGCCGGACCGGGAGCGGAGGGCCAGCGCCTCGCGTTCGACCGCGCGAGGGTCATCGGCGGGCTGTTCGTCGCACAACGGATGCGCGCAATCCTGGGGGTGGCGAGGCGATTACGACCGGTGGGGGTCGATGGGCTGCGCCGGCTGGTCGGCGAACGAGGTGCTGCCGTCGTTTCATCGCGCGACGGAGCGGATGCGCGTTCGCCGCTACGAGACGGAGGAGATCCAACCATTTCAGGCGGCGTTCATCGATGCCGCGGCATCGGCCGGGGCTCTCCCGCACCGACGACCTCGACGACCTGGACGGGGGCGCCGGCGTCGCGGTGGAGCCGGTGAACGCGGTCGACGGCGTTCGTTGGAACACGTCCTTCGCCTACCTCGACCCCGTCCGCGGACGTCGCGAGCTCACGGTCGTCGGCGATGCGCTCGTCGACCGGGTCCTGTTCGACGGAACGCGGGCGGTCGGCGTCGGCGCCATCACGGCCGACGGCCGAGAGGAGTTCCACGCCGACCTCGTCGTCCTCTCGAGCGGAGCGTACGGAACACCCGAGGTGCTGTTGCGGAGCGGTATCGGCCCTGCGCGAGAGCTTCGAGCTCTGGACATCGACGTCGTCGCCGACGCGCCCGGCGTCGGTCGAGGGCTTCACGATCAACCCGCCATCGAGCTCGCGTTTCATGCCGGCGGCGAGCTCGCCGACGCCCTCGACGACTTCGCCGCCGTCAGGTGGCTGCCCGAGGAGCAGGCGATCGCCAAGCTCGCGACCCCGCAGTCCGACGGGCCCTTCGACCTGCACGTGTATCCGTGGGTGGAGCCGGATTCCTCATCGCGGTGGCGATGCGTGCTTCCGGTCGCCCTCCTGACCCCCGCCTCGAGGGGCGCCGTTCGACTGCGCACGAGCGATCCCACGATCCGCGCGGAGATCGACCATCGGTACCTCTCGGACGACGCCGGACACGACCTGACGCGCATGGCATGGGGCCTGCGCTGGATCTCCGATCTCGCCGGGGGACGGCTCGCGGCATGGCTCGGCACCGCGATCGATCCCCTCCCGGATCTCTCCGACGACGTCGCGACGGAGGCCTGGATCCGGTCGACGCATGGTCACTACTGGCACCCCGGAGGCACGTGCCGGATGGGTCGGGAGGGCGATCCGCACACCGTCGTGGATGGAGCGGGGCGGGTGGCGGGCGTCTCCGGACTCCGGGTCGCGGACGCGTCCATCTTCCCGAGCATTCCCCGCGCGACCCCCGCGCTTCCCACGGTCGTGATCGGGGAGCGCATGGCCGACATGCTGATCGAGGAGTGACGCGGGGCCGCCGGGGGGCCGCCGGAGAGACTGCTCCGGCTCGGCTAGCAGACCTGGAGCAGGTACGGGTGCGGATCGACGGCGGCGCCGTTGCCGGGATGCCACTCGAAGTGGTCGTGCGGGGACGTCCCCTGTGCATCGCCCGTGCTTCCCACGTATCCGATGACGTCGCCCGCCTGCACCGCGCCGAGCCCGGCCGTGCGGCTCATGTGCGCGTTGTAGGCGTATCCCTGACTCCCGGTGACGATCACGGAGATGCCGCCCAACGTGTTGTTGGCGCCGGAGGCGGTTCCGTCGAAGGGGGCATGAATGGGCGTTCCCTCCGGAGCGAAGATGTCGTTGCCCTCATGCGTGTGGTAGCCGCCCCCATACCGGGGGGCGCCGAAGTCGTCGCTGATCGCGCCGCCGGGCACCGGACAGGCGGTGAACGGGCCTCCCCCGCCCCCGGTCGTCGAGGCCGCATCACGCTCCGCGGCCGCCGCCGCTGCTGCCGCGGCGGCTTGCTCCTTGCGGTATTGCTTGCCGAGCTCGTCCACGAGCTGCTTCGCCTCGCGCTCCTCCGCCAGGATCTCGTCGTACAGCGCCTGCTGGGATGCGAGATGCGACTCGAGGCGGGCTTGTTCGTTCCGCAGCTTCGCGAGCGCCTTCATTTGCTCGACTCGCAGCGCCTCCTGTTGCTGCTCCTCCTGTTCGAGCTGCACGCCGAGGTTGTCGACCGCGAGGGCGAGATCCGAATCGGCGGCCGTCAGCTCATTCACGAACTCGAGACGATCGGAGAGCTCGGAGAACGACGACGACTGGAGCAGGACGCTGATGGTTCCCGAGCTGCCGCCCATGAACGCCTCACGTGCACGACCGTCGAGCTTGACTCGCAGGGACTCGTATCTGTCGCGCGCCTCGTCGAGCTGCGTCCGCGTCTCGGCGAGCTCGTTCACGATCCCATCGAGCTTCGCCTGGGCGCTCGTCACATCCGACGCCATCTGGTTCGCCTCCGCCTCGAGGGCGTCGAGCTGATCCTGCTTCGCGGCGATCCGTCCCTGAGCGACCTCGTACTGCTGCTTCGCCGCGTCCAGCTCATCCTTTGTGCTTGCCGCGGAGATGCCGGGCGCAATGCTCGCCGCAATCACGAGGGCCGACAGACCGCCCACGAATCGGCGTCGCACGATGAGAGACAGGTTGTTGGGGAAGGCCATGAACCGCCCACAACTACCTGAGCCAATGGGCGGCGTCAACTTCATCTCGGCGATGCACCCCGGATGGCGCACGCAGAAATCCGTAGATCGGTGCTCGTTCGGCGCACCGAGGGCGCGCGGCCACGTACCTCCGTCGTTGGCACGCCGCGGTCAGTCGGTCTCGGCGATCCTGCCGTGTCGCATGAGATAGCGGTCGCAGATCGTGGAGAGGAGATCGCCCCCGAAGCTCTCGTCGTGCCCGGGATGCACCACCTCGACGCGAACGTGCAGCAGCCGCTCCATCGTCCGGATGTAGTCGTCGACGTTCGACGTCGGCGCCGTATCGATGATCGGTTCCTCCGCGTACACCGCGTCGCCCGAGAACAGCATCGCCCGCTCCTCGTCCCACAGGCCGATCGACCCCGGCGTGTGGCCGGGAAGATGCAGGACCGTCAGGCTTCGGTCGCCGAGGTCCAGGACGTCTCCCTCACCGACCGTGCGCGTGAGCGTCGTTCCGACCGGACGCCATCGCGCCGGATCGAAGCCGGTCCTCGGAGGGCGATCGATGAGCAGGGCGGGCACCGGGTACCCGGCCTCCTCGCTCTGGCGTGCGACGCCCGGCCACACATCGTCTCCACGCAGCAACGGGTGGATGTGCCGGATCTCGGGCGCATCGAGCGCGTGGCCGGCGCGCTGCTCGAACTCGTGCAAGCCTCCCGCGTGATCCATGTGACCGTGGGTGGCGAGCGCGAGGAGCGGCTTGTCCGGCTCGCCTCGAATCCGCGCCAGCATGGGGGAGAGCGGGGCGAGACCGTTCCCGGTGTCGATCACGACGTCGAGGCGCGACCCCTCGACGAGCCAGAGGTTCGCCCGAATCAACGCATCCACGGACGGCTCGTCCAGCCGCGTGATCCCCGAATCCGAGGGCTCCACGGCAAACCAATCGGGACCGGCACGCATGGATCTCCCTTCGCCGCTCCGCAGCGCGGCCGTCGATCCTCGAGGACGGCGGAGCCTCCTCAGGCTATGTCCTCCCGGCCATCCGCCCGCATACGGTTTGACCGGTAGCCCGATGGAACGATACGGTCGCGACGTTCTCGGAATCGTCGATGTCAAGGGGAGGGGAATCGATGCTCCGTCGCAGGCTCCTGGTGGTTCTCGCGGTGGCGAGCTCGTTCATCGTGGCGACGATGTCCTCGGTGTCGCCGGCGGGCGCCGCCGCGAAGGTCTCGACCGCGGGACGGGTCCGGGTTTCTCACGAGCGAACGGCCCGTACCTCGTCCCGCTCGCGGACGGCGTTCGGGTCGAGCCGCTGCTCACGGCCGGCGACGTGATCGGAGGCATGGAGGCCGGCTACCAGATGTCGGGCACCCCCGACGGGCTCGGCGCGTACGCGAGCGGCAACACGGTCGAGCTGTTCATGAATCACGAGCTGAACGACCGGTTCGACTACTCGGGATCACGCGTGTCGCACCTGACCCTGGACTCCAGCGGACGCGTGCTGGCCGCGAGCTACGCCGTCGACGGAAGCCAGGGATACCAGTGGTTCTGCTCGAGCACGCTCGAGGTCCTCGGGGGCGTCCCGTGGTACTTCACGGGTGAGGAGTCGTCGAGCAGCCCGCGCCACGGGACGTCGATCGCGCTCAACGCGAGCACGGGCCGCTGGGTGGAGACGCCGCACTTCGGCCACCTGTCGCACGAGAACGTCGTGCCCGTGAAGGGACTGTCGAAGGCGTACCTCGGGATCTCCGAGGACGGGTTCGGCGAGCCCTCCCAGCTGTACGCCTACACCGCGGACCGGTTCACCGCGGCGATCCGAGGGCACGGATCGCTCCGTGTGTTCGTTCCCGATGAGGAGGTCCCCGACGGCAACCCATCGGCGAACGACATCCAGAAGGGCGAGAGGCTCGCCGGCCACTTCGTCCGGCTCGCCGACCGGGACAACTTCGACGAGGTGACGCTCGAGCGGGCGGCGCAGCGCGCGGGAGCGATGGATTTCACTCGCATCGAGGACCAGGTCGACGACCCCGATCGCCCGGGGACCATCTACTTCGCCGAGACGGGCGCGGCTCACCAGGAGACCACGTTCGGAAGGATCTACAAGGTGAGGGTCGACCCGCAGGACCCGACGCGAGGCGCGACTGTCCGTCGTGCTCGACGCGGCGGCCGGGGACGACATCTTCAGCCCGGACAACCTCGGCATCTCGGATCGGGCCCTCGTCATCCAGGAGGATCGGAACTGGACGAGGTCCGGCTTCAACCGCGTGCTGGTCTACGACCTGGCGAGCGGCTCGCTGAGCGCGGCCGCCAGGGCCGACCCGCCCCAGGAGATCATCGACACCGAGGGCCCCGGCAACTGGGAGACGAGCGGCGCCATCGACGCCAGCGCGTACTTCGGGCCGGGATGGTGGCTGCTCGACGTCCAGGCCCACGATTCCAACGTCGGGGTGCCGGGCCCGAGCCTCGAGCCGGATTCCGCGAGGGGCGAGGGCGGGCAGCTCGTCAAGGTCTACATCCCCGGCACGTAGGGGAGGGCGGCCGGAGGACGGCGGACGGCGGTTTCGCTCACGCCGTCCGCGCGTCCGCGGCCGCTCGCGTCCGCGCTCCGTCGTCCCGCGCGAGCGAGAGATGGAACGGAACGCTCGTCACGACGACGTTCGGCTCGCCGAGCAGCAGCCGCTTGAAGTACAGGGCCGCCTGGCCGTGCAGGATGAACTCCCACCAGCGCGTGACGAGGATCTCGGGCAGCACCGACCGTGACGACGGTATCCCCCCGGCCCGTGTACCGTCGCACCTCCTCCAACGTGGGCGGGCCGAGATCACGGAACGGCGCGTCGATCACCGTGAGCGGGACATCGATCTCCCAACTCGCCCAGTCCTCCATGATTCGCGGAACCTCGTCGCGATCCGTCGCCAGGAACAGGCCCTCGACGCGGGCTGCGTTCAGCGTCTTCGCGTAGACGATCGCCTGCACCGTCGCTTCGTGGACGGCCGAGACCGGGATCAGGACGACGCTCCGGCTGGGCTCGAGGGTGCGATCCTCGCGCCGATCGGCCGGCGCGCCATCGTCGGGAAGCGATGGGACGTCGGTGACGACGACGCCCGGGAGGAACAGGAGGGCGGCCTTCAGGAGGAGGGCGAAGCGCTGCCTGGTCGCGAGGTCCCACCACGAGGAACCCGAGATGGCCTCCGGCACGATGACCGTCACGAAATCGAGGGGGCCGTGCTCGAGCGCCCTGAGATAGGCGCGTAGCGCTCTGATCATGCCCGTGCCGGCCCCGGGGAGTCGCTCCAGCCGGCCGAGGCGCGGAGCCGCCGAGGTCCACGCCAATGCGATCGCGTCGAACCGCCGAGGGTCCCCGATGTACACGGGGGTGACGGAGCGCGGGCGAAGCGCTCGAAGATACGCGAGGGCCTCGGTCGTCGGACGGTCGAGGTCCCGCACCAGGAACACGAAGCGATTGCGCGCCTGCCGATCCGTCGTCGATCGCCGACGCCGGAGCGCGTCGCCGACCTCCTGGTAGTGCCGATGGATCGCTCGGAGCATCAGGACGAGGAGCGGCATCGCCGCGATGACGATCCAGGCGCCGTGGACGAACTTCGTGCTCGTGATGACGACGAGCACGACGCCGGTGGTGACCGCCCCCACCGCGTTGATCACGATGGATCGCCTCCACCCTCGCTCGGCGTCCGGTCCCCGACGTCGCTCTCGGAGCCAGTGGCGAACCATGCCCGTCTGGGACAGGGTGAACGACGTGAAGACGCCCACGACGTAGAGCTGGATCAGCCTCGACAGGCTCGCGTCGAAGATGTAGATGAGGAGTCCGGCCAGGACGGCGAGGACGATGACGCCGTTGGAGAACACGAGGCGGTCCCCTCGGTTCCTGAACTGCGACGGCATGAACCGATCACGGGCGAGGATCGCCGAGAGCCTCGGGAAGTCCTGGTACGCGGTGTTCGCCGCGAGGATCAGGATCGCCGCCGTGAACGCCTGCACGATGTAGAAGCCCGCGCCGCCCCCGAACACGGCGTGGGCGATCTGCGCCACCACCGACCGCTCCTCCGACACCGTGATGCCGTCGATGTGCGTCGCCAGGAAGGAGATCCCGATGAACATGGCGATCGCCATCGCCCCCATGACCCCGAGCGTCCGGGCCGCGTTCGCCGCCTGCGGCCGGCGGAAGGCCGGGACGCCGTTGGAGATGGCCTCGACGCCCGTCAGCGCCGTCGACCCGGAGGAGAATGCGTGCAGCACGACGAACAGGGAGACGGGGCCGACCGTTCGGGCGAGGTCGTGCGCGCTCGCAAGCGGCTCTGCGGTCGGGCATCCGGTCGCGCAGCGCACGAGCCCGACCGCGACCATCACGAACACGCAGGCGACGAACGCGTACGTCGGCACGGCGAAGACGGAGCCCGCCTCCCTCACACCACGCAGGTTGGCGAGCGTGAGCAGGACCACGAACGCGAGGGAGAGGGCGACGGCATGATCGGCGGCGGCCGGAAAGGCGGACGTGATGGCGACGACGCCGGCGGTGACCGAGACCGAGACGGTGAGGACGTAGTCGATGAGCAGCGACGACGCGGCGACCAGCCCGGGGACCGTCCCGAGGTTCTCCTTGGAGACGATGTAGGCGCCGCCTCCCGACGGATACGCGCGCACCGTCTGCCGGTAGGACGTCACCACGATCGCCATGAGCAGAGCGATGGCGACGGCGATCGGCATGACGAGGTGGACGGATGATGCGCTCGCGGCGAGCAGCACCGCGAGGATCTCCTCGGTCGCGTAGGCGTTCGACGAGAGCGGGTCCGAGGAGAACACCGGCAGGGCGATGAGCTTCGACAGGAGCGTGTGCTCGAGGTGAGAGCTCGCCATGGCTCGGCCCACGAGGGCACGCTTGAGGACGACCCGCGAGGCTCGACGGTCCGCCGTTCGGCGGGGATGCAGCAGCGGGACCCGGGGGAGCGCTCCGGGAGGACACCTCAGATCGCCGTCACGAAGCCGGCCGGCCGGACGAGCGCTTCAGGCTCGCTCGTCCGTTGGCCGACGCATGCGACACCGGCGGCCGCTCGATACGAGCCGCGTCATCCGCTCGCTCCGAGGCCTGCGACCGGCTCCGCCACACCAACCACGAGCGAAGCACCGGCGCAGTCAGGATCCCGGTCACGATCCCGAGCAGTGCCCCCGAGAAGAACGCGTCTCCGCCGCCGGCCGCCATCATCGGTCCGTCCACCACCCCAAGCATCGGCGCGTGCTCGTCAGCGGGGCATAAGGGAGAACCTGCGCCGCATAAGGATCGCGTAAAGATCGACATCGAGCCGAGCGGCCCGCGAGGAGGCCGCGTCGGGCCTAAGCTCTGCTCGCGATGGTCGGAGCACTCACTCCCCGGGACGGCCGGCGAGGGTCCTGGGCCCTCGTTGCCGCAGCCGCGATACTTCCCCCGGCGGTGGTGACGCTGCTCGCGGCCCTTCCCGTGCGGATCTCCACGACCACCGCAGCGCTCGCCTACGTGCTGGCGGTCGTGACGGCCGCCGCCGCCGCCGGCATCTGGGCGGGCCTCGCGGCATCGGCGTTGTCGTTCATGGCGCTGAACTTCTTCTTCACGCCTCCGTTCCATACGCTGACGGTCGCGCACCAACAAGACGTCGTCGTTCTGCTCGTCTTCCTGGTCGTCTCCGCCGTCGTCGGCGCGCTCCTCTCGACCGCACTGTCTCAGCGCGCTCGCGCGGAGCGACGGGAACGAGAGGCGCAGCTCCTGCAGCACCTCGGCAACCGGCTGCTCTCGGGAGCCACGACGGACCAGGCCTTGAAGGACGTGGCGACGTCGCTCCTGGACCTGTTCGACCTCGCTCGATGTGAGATCGAGAGCGAGCTGGCCGAGCGGCCGGTCGCCGTGGCGCGTTCGGATGACGGGGGCCGGCCGGAGACGATCCCCATGCTCGCCCACGATCGGGTCGTGGGCAGCATCGTCGCCGTGCCGCGAGACTCGGACGGCAGCATCGGATCGGATGAGCGGCACGTGATGCAGGCGTTCGCGGGCCAGGTGGCCATCGCGTTGATGGGGATGCGGCTCGCCGACGAAGCGCAGGAGGCCCGCTTGGACGCGGAGGCGAGCCATCTGCGGGCGGCCCTGTTCTCCTCGGTCACGCACGACTTGCGGACGCCGCTCTCCTCCATCATCGCCTCGGTCACCAGCCTGCTCGGGACCGACGGGAACTTCAGCCCGCAGGACCGGCGCGTGCTGCTCGAGACGATCCATCAGGAGGCGGAGCGCCTGAACCGACTCGTCGGAGACCTGCTCGATCTCTCGCGGATGCGAGCGGGCGCGCTCACGCCGTCGCGATCCGACGCCGCGATCGACGAGCTCATCGAGGGGGTGGTCGGGCGCATGGAGCGGACGCTCGCCGGCCACGACGTTCGCCTGATCCTCCGCGACGTCCCCGAGATCTCGGTGGACCTCGTCCAGATCGATCAGGCCCTCACCAACATCCTCGAGAACGCCGCGAAGTTCGCGCCCCGAGGAACCCAGATCACCGTGTCGGCCGCCGAGTGGCGGGGCGGCGTTCAGGTGCGGGTGACCGACCAGGGCCCGGGGATCCCCGCGGAGGATCGGTTGCGGGTGTTCGAGCCGTTCGTGCTCGGCGAGACGAGCGGCGGAACGGGGCTGGGGCTCGCGATCGCGGCGGCCATCGTCCAGGCCCATGGAGGACGAATTCGTATCGAAGACGCTCCCGGCGGCGGAACCGCGGTCGTCATCGAGCTCCCGGAGGGAAGGTGAGCTCCACGGACGCGAGGGTCCTCGTCGTGGACGACGATCCGCAGATCCTGCGGGCGGTCCGGACGAGCCTCGGGGCGCACGGGTTCGAGGTCTCGACCGCGGGCAACGGCGAGACCGCCGTGGACATGCTCGCGAAGGAACCGGTGGACGTGGTGCTGCTCGACCTCGGCCTTCCGGGGATCGACGGCGTGGAGGTCATCCAACGGGTCCGAACGTGGTCGGACGTCCCCATCATCGTCCTGTCCGTTCGCGACACACAGCAGGAGAAGGCCGGCGCGCTCGACGCCGGGGCGGACGACTACATCACCAAGCCCTTCGGAATGCAGGAGCTCCTCGCGAGGATGCGGGCCGTCCGTCGGCGAGTGGAGCCGGCCGAGACGGCCGAGCCCGTGCTCCGCTTCGGGGAACTGGAGATCGATCGAGGTCGGCGCCTCGTTCGGCTGAACGGGCAGCCGGTCCACCTCACGCCCACGGAGTACCGGCTCCTCGAGGCGCTGGCGACGAACGCCGGGAAGCTGCTCACCCACGGGTGGCTGCTGCACAGGGTGTGGGGGCCGGCCTACGAGTCCGAGGCGCAGTATCTGCGCGTGTTCATTCGCCAGCTTCGCAAGAAGCTGGGCGACGATGCAACCCGGCCGCGATTCATCCTGACCGAGCCGGGGCTCGGCTACCGATGGAAGCCCGACGCGAGCCCGGACGCCGGGGACACGTGACCCTCGTCGACGAGGGCGCCCTCGGCGGGCGTCGTCGGCGGGATCATGTGCCGACTGACGCTGCTTCGCCGCTCCAGCAGGAGGACGTCGCGCCAGGTGCCGTGACTGCGCCCGAGACGCTCACGCACCCCGACGATCCGGAACCCCTGCGACAGATGCAACTTGACGCTGCGTTCGTTCTCCGGAAACACGCCTGCCTGCAACGTCCAGATGCCGGCCTCCTCGGACGCCGCCACGAGATGTCGTAGCAACGCGCCGCCCACGCCCCTCGCCCGCATCGCGGACGCCACGTACACGCTGGTCTCCGCCACGCCGCCGTAGATGCACCGGTCGGACACGGGGCTCAACGCGGCCCAGCCCGCGATATCGCCGTCAACGCGTGCCACGAGTCGGCAATCGTCGCGGTGGGTGGAGTCCCACTCGCTCCACCCGGGCGGCGCCGTCTCGAAGGTGGCGACTCCCGTCTCGATGCCTTGCGTGTAGATCGCCGCGACAACGGCCCAGTCGCTCGCTTCGAGCACCCCGATGTCGACATCCATGGCTCAAGCAAACCAGACGCGGTCGTTCTCGGTGCGGGCGGGCAGCTCGTCAGGCGAAGGCCGCCGAGAGCTCATCGAGGAGCGATCGGACACGGCCGTCGATCTCGTCACGGATCGCGCGCACCTCGTCCAGGGATCGTCCCGATGGGTCCGGCAGGTCCCAGTCCAGGTATCGCCTGCCCGGAACCACCGGACACGCATCGCCGCATCCCATGCTCACCACGACGTCGGCCGCCTCGACCGCATCGGTCGTGAGCGCCTTCGGGAACTCCCTCGAGACGTCGATCCCGACCTCCGCCATGGCCTCCACGACGGTTGGGTGGATCTCGGACGCCGGCGTGCTTCCCGCGGAGCGGACGCGGACACGGCCGCGAGCACGGCGCTCGAGCAGGCCGGCCGCCATCTGGCTCCTCCCTGCGTTGTGCACGCACACGAACAGCACCTCGGGCGTCCTCACGCGTCCACCCCGAGCGGAGCGAGCGACAGCGCCTCCCGCACGATCCGGAGCTTCTCCGGCTCCAGGCGGAAGAACGCCCATCGGCCCCGCTGCTCGCGCGTGACGACGCCCGCATCGGCGAGCATCCGCAGGTGGTGGCTCACCGTCGGCTGCGAGAGCTCGAGCGACTCGTTCAGATCGCACACGCATCCCTCGAGCCCGGGCCGACCGGCCAGGATGGAGACGAGTTGCAGGCGGGCCGGATCCGCCAGCACCCGCAGCACCCCCGCCATCCGCTCCGCCTCCTCACGATCGAGCGAGGCGCCCAGGACCCGGCGGGCAACACTCCTCGGTGATCTCGGCGATCAGCTTCATGGCGTCATATTGACGTCGGTCGATGTATCTGTCAACGTATCGACGATCGTCGATGTGAGAGGAGGTGCGAGCTCATGGCCGACCCGTGCTGCCCGCCGGATTGCTGTCCGCCCGACTGCTGCTGAGATGACGAACGGGAGGGGGGGATCGTCGGTGCCCTCCCTCCCGTTTCGCTGTAGCGCGCTCTCCCGGCTCGACGTCCCCTCCGGCCGCGTGGTTCCTGGCCCTGGACGCCCACCCCCCGGCGCCGCCGAGAGGAGCGCGTCATCGCAGAGGGTCGAATCGCCGGGGGGAGGAACAGGGCGCACGCGTCGCGCCACTCCAGGGCCGTGCTCGCGGCCGCCGCCGGTGTGCTCTCCGCGACGCTCGCCATCGCGATCGTCCCGACCTCCTCCTCCCTCGCCGGAGGCTCCGAGCCCGGTCCGGAGGTCGTGGGCAGGTGGTCGAAGCCGTTCGATACCGGCACGGTCGCGGTCCACTCGGTCCTGCTGCACAGCGGCCGAGTCCTGATCTGGTTTTGGCCGCACGCGGGCCTGCCGACGTCCGACGGGACCGGCAGCATCGCGAAGCTCATCGATCCGAAGGCGCGAACCGTCACCGATGCGTCGGTTCCGTTCGCCTACGACGCGTTCTGCGCGGGCCACACCGTCCTCGCCGACGGCCGCGTGTTCGTCGCGGGGGGAAACCGCTACGGCGATTCGAACTACGACGGCACCAGGCAGACCGCGACGTTCGACCTCGCGGATCGGTCGTGGGCCCGGGCCGACTCCATGGACTTCGCCCGGTGGTATCCGTCGACGACGGAGCTGCCGGACGGCGACGTCCTCATCATGTCCGGATGGGAGACTGACCACGCCGAACCCGTCCATCGGATCGAGCGATACGACGCCGGCACGGGCCAGATCACCTCGCTCCCGTCGTCCGCGGACCTCGACATGCGGCTCTATCCGCGGACGTTCCTGCTGCCCGGCGGCGACGTCCTGCGGGTTGGGCCCGACGAGATGACGTCGCGACTCGACACGACCTCCTGGACCTGGTCGAACGTCGATTCGATGGTCCACGGCCTGCGCATCGCCGGGGCCGCCGTCCTGCTGCCCGGCCTGGATCGCGTCCTCGCCCTGGGAGGAGCTCGCCCGGACGGCACGTCGGCGACCGACACGGCGGAGATCCTCGATCTCGATCAAGCTCGACCCGCGTGGCGCTCGATCGCGCCGATGCACCGCGAGCGCCTCTACATGAACGCCGTCCTCCTGCCCGACGGAGACGTCCTCGTCGTCGGCGGCGGACGGGTCGCCCCGTGGGAAGGGCCGGTGAGGACCCCGGAGCTGTTCGACACGCAGACCGAGACGTGGCGGCGGATGGCGCCGCAGGCGGGGTCGAGGATGTATCACTCCACCGCCCTGCTCCTCCCCGACGGGCGCGTGCTCTCCGCGGGCCAGAACGATGGAGACCTGCAGCGAACGGCGGAGATCTACTCGCCGCCCTACTTGTTCCGGGGGCCCCGTCCGCGGATCGCATCCGCGCCGCGGATCGCGAAGTACGGGAGCACCGTCGCCGTCGGAACGCCCGACGGCGCGCGGGTCTCGCGCGTGGCGCTCATCCGCGCGGGATCGGTCACCCACAGCGTGAACTTCGACCAGCGCTACGTCGACCTTCCGTTCGATCGGGCGAAGGGCGGCCTGACGGCGAGGATCCCCAGTCGGGCGTCCGTGGCACCCCCCGGCTGGTACATGCTGTTCCTGGTCGACGACGACGGTGTGCCCTCCGTCGCTCGCTGGGTCCACGTGACTCCCGAGAGGGCTACGGCGTAAGCGACTCCTCGATCAGAGCGCCGCCGTCTGGGACCAGGTCGAAGCACGGCCGCGAGCACGGTCCGCCCGTCAGGATCGTCTGCACCGACCACCGGTAGATCGTTCGGTGATCTCCGACCTCCATCTTGCGGAACGGGACGGCGACCCTCACGCTCCGCTGGTTTGCGCGATTGGTCCGCAGCCGGGCGACGAAGGCGTCCTTGCGCCGCCGGTCGCGCCAGAGCGAACCCGCCACCCCGCGTCCGGTGGACCGCACGAGCGCGTAGTAGTCGGGGTCCTCATCTCCGAGCGTGTCGATCCACACGAGGAGGTAGCCCGCGTCCCAGATCGACCCCGGGGTCCAGCGGGCGAAGGTGACGATCTCCCAGGACGGCGGGACGGCGTCGTGCCGGTGAAACACCGCCGCGACGTCGAGCACGCCCCTGGTGTCGTTCGCGTCGGTCTGGTCGGTATGGTTCGCCGCCGCCGGCGATCCCGCGGCGAGGAGCGCGAGGACGAGCGCGCCGACCACGGCCGCGACGCCGAGGCGCCTCACGGCCGCCTCCCGACCCGGGATGCGGCGCCCACCTGCAGGAGCACCCACGCCGCCACGACGACCCCGCCGATGGCGAGCGCGGCCGGGATCACCTGACCGCCGCGAGGGATGAGGTCCTGCCACCTCGCCGTCGCGCCGGACCCCTGCGCGAGGACCCACGCGGCCACCGCCGCAAGGAGCGCGTTGCGGCCGAGCACGAGCCGCCAGTCCCTCGCCGTGCGTGCGCCGAAGCAGCCGCACGGCACCGATTCGCCCGTGCGCAGGCGCGTCCGCACGACGGCGAGCGAGAACGCCACGAGCAGCGTGAGCGCCAGCCAGGCCGCGGCCGAGGCGAGCCCAAGGAGGCCGAGCCCCACCACGACGGCCTCGGCGAGGGGAACCGCGACGAGCGCGGGCGCGGCGAGCGGCCGAGGCAGGTCGAATCCGGCGAGCGCACGGCGCCATGCGCTCGGCCGGACCGCCTTGGCGATCGCGCTCCATGCGAAGGCGGCGATCAGCGCCGCGAGCGGAAGCCCCGGCGCTCCCTCGCCCCAGGCGCGGAGCGCCTCCCGGCCCGCCACGGCGGCGATCGCCGCGGTCGCGATCACGTTGGCCGCGAGCCAGCCCGAGCTCCGGGAGCTCTCGGCCAGGCGATGAACGAGATCGCGCGCCTCGCGCTCGGTCCGGACGCGCCGCGCGAGGAGCACGACGCCGCTGCGCGCGAGGCCGAACGGCGCCATGACCAGGAGGCCGATGCCCGGCCGCCCCGAGGCGAACGCGAACGAGGCCACCGCCACGAGCGTCCCGCGGGTCAGATACGTGAGGAACCCGACACCGAGTCCGACGCCGTAGAGGAAGGAGAAGACCGGACGCGAGAAGAACGTGCGCCACCAGTCGGGGACCTGCCGCCTCGCCTGCGGGACGGGGAGCCGCAGGCCGGCGGCCTCCGCTGCGGCGTACGCGAGCGCGATCGCGGCGACGATGACCGGGCCGCCCATTCCCCACGGTGCCCCCAGCAGCCGCCCTACCGCGCCGAGCGCGGCGCCGAACGCGCCGGCGACCAGGGTGGCACCGGCGACGTGCAGGCAGACATCGACCGCCCATCCGCCCCGCCGCTCCCCGTGGACCACGGGATTGATGGTCTCCACCATCGAGAGCCCTCAGGGTCCGAACAGGGTCGAGAGTCCAGCGACCACGGACGCTGCGACGACCGCGGCGAGCGCGACCGGTTCGATCACTCGCACAACCCCTCGGCGGTCAGCATCGAATGGTCAGGTCGCGGTACGCGATGCAAAACACGCGCAGCCCCTGATGACAGTAGCCGCGGACCGATGCGTCTCCGTTGATGCGAATCCGGGACCTGGAGCAACAATCGGAGATGTGGCGGATGCGTCCCGAACAGCACCGGCTCCATCCGCCGCCGTACCGCGGGTTGTTGACGAAGTGGTACTCGTCGGGCACGCGCTCCTCACAGATCTTGCGGCGCCGCTGGTTCTTCGACCTATAGATATCGCCCGAGTCGTCCACGGGATAGCCGTACGTCGGATGCAGGGGAAATCCGTAGCGGTCCACACGAGTGTTCGGGGAGAACGGGTGCGGACACGAACCGGTCGTGAACGTGTGCCCGCAGATGTGATGCGCCTGCGCTCGATCGGGATCCAGCGCCACCGCGACGAGGGAGCCCCCGGCGACCGCAACCATCCCGCGGCCGAGCCTGCCGAGGAACGAGCGGCGGCTCGTCCGCTGCGCGAGCCGCTCCTCCGCCATCTGAAGCGATCCGCGCCGCTCGCCCGCGACGTTCCGTCGGCGCGCCATCACATCGCCTCCGCGCGGACGCGATCCTCATCGATCCGCTGCTCGGCCGTGTCCACCAAGCCCTCCAGCTGTTCGAGGTTGTTCACCGTCCCCTTGGACCGAACGATGCCGAGGCGATCGACGACGACCACGTACGGCGTCCCCGGGATGGCGAGTCGCCCCTCGAGCTCCGCGTCGGCGAGGACCAGCGCGTCCATCCCGGCCGAGCGAGCGGCCGCCGGAAGCCCGGGCTTGACGGCGGCGCAGATCGGGCAGTGCTCGGACACGAACAGCGCGATCCTCGGCACGGCCGCCGGACCTCCGAGCGTGACTCGGCTGCCGTCGTCGGCGGTCGCCTGCATCGGCGCGAGCCCCTCTCCGAGCGGCGGGCCCTCGTCGTCGATCTCGAGCGCACCCAGTGGGCCCAGGCGCAGGTGCAGCGTTCCCAGCTGGCGGGCGAGCGCGACGACGGCGATCCCGAGCGCCACGAGCAGGACCCATTGCGCGGCGAACGCGGCGACCCACCACCCACTCAAACGACAGCCCCCAATCGACCGGACGAGGCATCTTACGATCTGGTCTAGGGGGCGCTCCACAAGGGCTCGTTGTCGCCGCCCATGAGGCGCATGATGGGCGTCCCATCGCTCGCGATGCCGAGCAGCGCCTTGAGCTCCCCGTCCTTGTCGAGCAGCCGAAGCACCGGGGAGCCCTCGGCGGCGAGGCCCAGCCTGGCCCGCACCTTTCCGTCCTCGTCGTAGAGGCCGACCGTGGGAGATCCCTGCTGGGCGAGCGTGAACACGAACTTCGTCTCGCCGTCCTTGTTCTGCAGCCCGAGCGTCGGCGAACCCTCCGAGGCGAGGCCGAATTTCGCGCGGATCTTGCCGTTCTTGTCGCCGAGTGCGAGGCTCGCCGACCCGTCGGAGGCCAGGCCGAGCGTGGCCCGAACCTTGCCGTCCTCGTCGCCGATCGCCAGCCCGGCAGACCCGTCGGTCGAGAGCCCGAAGCGCGCGCGGACGCGGCCGTCGGGGTCGTGAAAGGAAACGTACGGCGACTCGTCATTCGACAGACCGAGCTTCGCGCGAACCTGACCATCGTCGTCGACGATCTCGAAGCCGCCCGCCTGCACGACGCGTTTCTTCATCGGGTCACCCCTCGAGCGGAATGCGGGTGTGCGTAGCATCCACCGGCGGCGGGGCGGCGTAAAGGACTCTCGAGGAGGAACGGCGGGCGGGCCCGGTCCACCGCAGCGGGATCGGCGACCCCGTGCTCAGCGGATCAGGAGCATCATCCTGGTGCTGGAGCCCGCGGTCGTCGTCCTGGTGCCGGCGACGAACGCGTCGATCGGTTCCAGACTCGGAGCGACCTCGAGGTCGAACGCCGATCGCTCCTCGGGAGGCAGCGCCTCGCGGATCGCCTGACCGACCCCGCCGACGTTCACGTACAGCAGCTGCCGGTCCACGCCGTCGATGGCAGCAACCGCCGCCCGAAAGGTTGCCTCGGACGCGATGCTCTCCCCCTCGTGGGCATCGATGGACGCGCGGATCGCCTCCGGGGAGGCGGCGAGAATGGCCGCTCCGTCCACGACCGCGTAGCTCGGTCGGACCGACGGCTCCTCGTCGCCCGACATGACGAGCGATCGAATCTCGACGCCGCGATACGTGGTGGAGGCCCAGGTCGGCCCGGGTGCGAGTGATGGGGCCGAAGGCGCCGACGACCTCGCCGGAGATCTGGTCGAGGAACGCGCGCATGCCCTCCGGATCGGTGGTGCCGAGCACGAGCGCGCCCGTCGGATATCGCCCCGCGCCCGGGCTCACCTCGATGGACGCGTCGCCGGTGAGGTTGGCGACGACGCCATCCGGCCCGGTGAGCCCCAGCTGTTCCAACGGGGAGCGCCATCCAGTCCTGCCCTCGCCAGTCCCGCCTCGATCTGCTCGCGCAGCCCGCTCATCGCGACGACGCCGTAGGCGTCGGTGGGAACCCACGTCAGCGTCTGATTGGATGCGCCGGCGTCTCCGTCGCTCTCGAGGGCCGAACGCATCTCGGGCGTGAGCTTCGTCGGGTCGAGCGTCGTCGCCATGTCGACCCGAAGCTCCGTCCGGCTGGGCTTCCAACGAGAGCGCCAACGCGTCGACGGCGCCCACGTCGGGAACGCCGAGCAACCCGCCTCCGGTCACGGGCGATCCCACCCCGGATGACAACGCCGTGCCGAGCCCGCCCATCACCGAGCGCACGTTCACATAGCCGAGGGCGAGCCTGTCCTCGGGCAGGGAGGCGATGGCGCGCTGGAAGCGCGCCGACTCCTCAAGGGACGCCGTCCCGCCGGAGGCCGCGGAGGCGACGTCGGAGGCGAGCTGCAGGGAGTTGGCCAGCAGCACCGTTCCGTCGGTGATCGCGAGCACCACGGGCGTGCCGCCGGTCTCCGGCCCACCCAGCCAGATCGTCGTGCCGTCCCGTTGCACGCTGCTCCATGCGTACTGCCGTCCCTGGATGTCGTGGGATCGCAGCTCGTCGAGCGTCGCCAGCGCGGCGTCGTCATCGTCGGAGTCGAGGAGGACGCCGAGCGACGCCCCCGTGTCGCTCAGTCGGCCGGCGACCGCGACCTGCGACCCGAGCCACGATCGGATGTCCGCGGCGCTGAGGCCGGTGTCGGCGAGGACGCCGTCGAGCGCCGAGTCGAGCCGACCATCGATCCCGTCGCTCGACGCCGAGGCGGGGAACCGGCGAAGCAAGCGCGTGAGATTGAGCTTCTGCCCCGCCGACGGATCCAGGTACGCGGTCGCGAAGAAGTCGACGTCGGCGGGAGTCGTCGTGGAGAGCTGTTCGCCGCTGCCCCTGAGCGCGTACATGACGGCCCCGAGTCCGACCCCGCCAAGCACCAGCACGGCAGCGAGCACGCCGCCCAGGACGATGAGGGTGCGCCGGCCCCGGCTCGAGGTGGGCCGGCGCGGCGAACCGAGATCGGCGGGCGCCGTCGGAGCGGACGGGGCCGGGGGCTCGGGGAGCCGGGCGCCGTCGGAACCGGATTCCGCGTCGCTGGGCATGTCGTTCATGGCGGCGTCATCCTCCGGGAGCTCTCGTCGCGGGCCGGAGCGGGCCCGAATGGATCCCACAGACCCTCTATCTATCGGCGTCCCGGAGGAGGGGATGAACCCCGTGCCCGAGGGTCGCTCTACGCCGAGAGCCGCTCGAGCTGGAGCGTGCAGGCCTCCAGGCGATCGGGCAGTGGATCGACGCCCAGGCCCGGACCGTCGGGAACCGCCATCGTTCCGTCCTCGTCCATCTCGAAGGGGGGCGTCAGGTCCTCGGCGAAGTACCTGCGGCTGGCGCTGGTGTCGCCCGGCAGCGTGAACCCGGGCAGCGAGGCGAGCGCCAGGTTCGCGGCCCGCCCGATACCGGTCTCCAGCATCCCGCCGCACCACACCGGCACTCCCTGCGCGAGGGCGAGCTCGTGGATCGCCCGGGCCTCGAGGAGGCCGCCGACGCGGCCCTGCTTGATGTTGATGATCCGGCATGCGCCGATCTCGAGCGCGGCCGCGGCGTCGGCCGCCGACCGGATCGACTCGTCGAGGCAGATCGGCGTGCGAACCAGGCGCTGCAGCTTCGCGTGATCCACGAGGTCGTCGTGTCGCAGCGGCTGCTCGATCATGAGCAGATCGAAGGCGTCGAGCGCCGTCATGATCGGCGCGTCCGACGATCGAGTAGGCCGCGTTCGCGTCGACGGACAGGAGGATGTCGGGATGTGCCCGGCGGACGGCATCGACGCGCTCGACGTCGAGTCCGGGCTCGATCTTCAGCTTGATTCGCCGATACCCTCGGCGAGGTAGCCGGCGACCTGCTGCTGCAGCTCCTCGGTCGTCGGCGCGATGCCCACCGACACCCCGCACTCGACCCTTCCCTGGAGGAACCGAGATAGCCGGCCAGCGACGCATCCCGTTCCCGGAGGCTCGCATCGAGCACCGCCATCACGAGTGTCGCCTTCGCCATCGGGTTGCCCCGCACATGCGAGAACGCGTCGGCGAGGCTCTCCGGCGCGATGTTGCGGCCCAGGATCGACGGGCCGAGGTGGTCGCGAAGCGCCACCCAGGCCCCCGCGTTGAACTCGTCTGAGAAATCGGGACGTCGGTCCCGCCACGCACTCCCCCCAGCCGACGACGTCCTCGGTCTGGACGGAGGCGAGGATGCATTCCTTCGCCGTCTCCTCGCCGAAGCTCGTGCGGAACGGGCGGACGAGCGGCAGGCTCACGAGACGGAGTTCGATGCCGGTGATACGGCTCACGAGAAGACGTACGAGAACGACGAGGAGAAGCCCGTCACACGAAGGCCCGCTGCCAAGCAGGCCTCGATGCCCTCGGCGATCGCATCGCGCCAGCGCTCACCGAGCTCGGGATCCGCTTCACGCACCCCTCGATAGCTCTCGGGAATGCGAACGATCGCGGGGCCCTGCTTCGGTGCCTTCACGGGCGTGGGCTCCGGGCGATCATCTGGCCCCTCTCGGTCGACGACTACCCAGCCGTCGTCGGGCGCCGGCCCGGGGGCCACGCGATCGAGTTCCCATCGGGCGACGAGGCGGTCGCTGCGCTCCCCACGATTCAGGGCATCCTCCATGTCTCCATAGAAGTTGCGATGGAAGCCATCTGCGGAAGCACCCAGCTTCGCCATGTTGAAGTAGGCGTTGCGCGCGTTCGCCGGATCGAAGGTCCATCGAACCAGGCGCGACGCCCTGATCCAGCGCCGCTGCCCGCTGCGCGAGCTTGAGGGCGTAGCCGACCCCCTGCGACTGCCACTCGCCGTCGACGGCCAGCATGTGCGAGTGGATGTGGATCCCCTCGGCGTCGAATCCGAGCCACCCGAGCACGTACCCGACGAGGCGCCCGTTATGGAAGGCACCCCACGGGAGGTTGCCGCTCTCCTGGAGCGCTCGGAGCATCTCCCGAGGAACCTCCTGGTGATCTCCCCACGTCGCCAGCATGACGTCGGTTATCGCCGTCGCGTCCTCGAGCGACTCCAGCGGCTCCACCTCGACGCCCGCCGCCGTCGCCGCGGCCTCGGCCTCCGCCCAATGATCCGCCGCCATCAGGTGCGGGAGTGTAGCGCGCCGGCGCGCTCGGCCCCGGCCGCCGACCTAGGGAACCGCGAGGACAGGGTCCGCGCGGAAGGCGCGGGCCCTGCGCAACGCGATTGCGGTCTCGGGCGGCTCAGCCGCCGGCGGGCGGGGGCAGTTCCTGCCACTCCGCATCGTCGAGCTCGGCTCCCCTGCGACGTTTGAAGAACGCAATGACGCCTCCGATGATCGCCGCGATGAAAGCGAGCTTCAGCAGGCGACGGAAGAAACCCTTCTTCTTCTCCGGCGCCTCGATGTCCTCGGTCATGGAGTCCCCCTCTCGGAGCGGTGTGATGTACCGATTCAGGATGAAGCGAACGCCCGGCGTACCCGGACCAACCAGCCTATCCGAGTTTCACGATCCTCGTCGCCGGGCATCCGGGGACGGCCGGGCCGGGCCGCCGGACGCCCGGGATAGGCTCGGCGGGAGGAGGTGCCGCGATGGGCTCCGACGACGACCGCTGGGCGCGATGGGTGCTGGACCGTGGACACGGCGGCCAGCCCGACGACGAGCGGGCGGACATGGCCTACCTCGTCCCGATCCGTGATCGGCTGTTGTCCGGCGCGGATATCCGTCCGGGGGAGACGATCCTCGACGTGGGCGCCGGCGACGGACTCATCGCCCTCGCCGCCGCGGATCTCGTCGGGCCCTCGGGGACCGTCATCTTCAGCGACGTCTCTCAGGCGCTGCTCGAGCACGCTCGTCGGTCGCCGAGCGACGAGGCCTGGAGGGTCGGGCGTCGTTCGTTCGCGCCTCGGCGGAGGACCTCGCCCCGATCGCCGACGCTTCGGTGGACGTCGTCACGACGCGCTCGGTGCTGATCTACGTCCGCGACAAGCGTCGCGCCTTTCGCGAGTTCCATCGGGTGCTCCGCCGCGGCGGGCGCGTGTCGATCTTCGAGCCCATCAATCGGTACTTCGAGGACTCCGCCGACGACTTCTGGGGCTTCGATGCCCGACCCGTCGAGGATCTCGTCCGCAAGCTGTGGGCCGGCTCGGGCGATCCCGATGAGGAGGCGGACGACCCGATGATGAACTTCGGTGAGCGGGACCTGGTCGACGCCGCCGTGGACGCCGGCTTCGAGGAGGTCCGCGTCGAGCTCGTGGTCGAGCGGATGCCCGGTTCCTGGGTGGAGGATTGGGACGCGCTGCTCAAGACCGCCCCCAACCCGAATGCGCCGACGGTTCGCGAGACGATCGACGCCGCGCTCACGCCCGAGGAGGCGGCGCGGTTCGAGGCCCATCTCAAGCCGATGGCGGACGCCAAGCGCGGCGTGCGGAGATCGGCCTTCGCCTACCTGCGCGCAAGGAGGTAGGCCTCGAAACGGGCGGCCCTCCTATCGCACCCCGGGCTCGGTCTCCCATTGATCGAGCTGCCACCCCCTCCTCCGATGGGCCAGCACGAGATGGAGAATTCGACCGGCCGCTTCGGGAGGAACCCTTCGTCGCTTCGTGTTGTTCGCGTAGCCCTTGACCGTTCCAATGGGCATACGAAGCAATCCGGCCACGGCCTTCCACGTCCCGTGGCGCTCGTGCAGCCACGAGAGAAGCGGCCGGACGCGCTCCACGGGAACCCCGTTCTTCGACCAGTGCCCGGCGTGCCGCGGAAACACGCGAACGTGATGACCCGAAAGGAAGACGTACGGCTCTCCACGAACACGCCGCTCCGGCTCGAAGCTGATCGATGACCTTCTCGGGCGCTCACCACATCCGCAATGGCATCGCGAATAGGATGAGCAACCTCGGACGCACGTTCCCGTGGGCGGGTGGTTGAACCGCCAATCGTCCCGGGTTCGTACGAGTTCGGCATGATGGCTCGCGCCCATGATCACCCCTTGGCCTCTTCCGTGGGGACGGAATGGACGCACGATGTCGCAGTCGCCTCGCCGTCGTCGGCACGGCGGAGCGCCTAGACGGCGAGCGCGGGCGGGCGGATCATCGAACGCCCTCGGTCACGAGAGTGAGCGGGAGAGGGTGGGGCGCGGACGCCACCCGTACCGGCGAGAACCCGCGGGAGCCGGACGAACTCACGATGAGCGGGGAGCTCCTTCAGCCGGGCTGCGCGCTCGGGCCCTCGGATGCGGAGGAGCTGAACGACCCTGGCCGTCGCCGCGCCGAAGACGGCGATCGCGATCGCCGAGCCGACCGCGACAAGCAGTTCCGCCACGAAACCCGCCCCGAACGCGCCGACGTGCACCTGTTCACAGCAGATGCTCGCGATCGCGAGACGCTCCCAGACCTCCATGCCCACGAACAGACAGACCTGGGCGGCGACGAGGACGCCGACCAGCTGAAGGCGGCCAAGGTCGGCGAACAACGGTCGTGCTCGCCGTCGCCCCCGGCTCCGTCCCCAGATCGCGAGGGCAGCGAGGGCAACGCAGACGAGGACGGTCTGGACGAGGATGGGGTCATTCAGGTGCCCGAGGAGACTCGGACTCGCGCCCGCATACTGGTCTCGGTCGAACAGGATGTTCGCGACCCAGTGGCCGGACAACGCGGTCACGAGCGCCGCTCCGAGAAGCAGGATGCCCCGGTTTCGGCTTCCTACGAGCACGGACGGAGCATACCGTTCGACGCTTGTTTTCGGGTTCGTCGCTCGTCCTCCACGCCAGCGCGACATGCCGTTCGCCCAATGGACTAGGGCCGAGGACCGCCTTCGCCGATGGAACGGGGCCTTCCGACGCATTGAGTATCGGCCGGGCCATGGGTAGGTTTGCGCTTCCGGTCGTTCAGGAGGCTCCCCCCGATGTCCACCGCCCAAATCGCCGCGATCCTCATCTCCTTGGCCGTCCTCGTCGGGGTTGCTCACCTCCTTGGGCAGCTCTTCGTCCTGTTGCGACAGCCGCGGCTCATCGGCGAGATCCTCACGGGGGCCCTCCTCGGCCCGTTCGTGCTGGGACGGGTCGCCCCCTCCATCTCGTCTGGCCTGTTCGGAGACGGCTCGGATCCGACGGATTCGACGAAGGTCGTGCTCGGGTTCATCTACTGGTTGGGGCTTCTGCTGTTGATGTTCGTCTCGGGCAGCGAGGTCCGGAAGGTGCTGTCCGGCGAGAACCGGCGGCCGACCGCCTGGATCCTCGGCGTCGGGACACCGCTGCCGTTCTTCATCGCCCTCGGCATCGGCTCGCTCCTGCCGCTCCAGTCGCTGGCGGGTCCGGCGAGCGATGAGTCGGCGGTGCTCCTCATCCTCGCCATCGCGGTCGCGGTGACGTCGATCCCCGTGATCTCACGGATCTTCTTCGACCTCGGCATCATGCACACGCGCTTCGCCAGCCTCGTGCTCGGCTCGGCGATCCTCGAGGACCTCGCCCTGTGGGCGGTCCTGGCCGTCGCGACCGCACTCGCCGCATCGGGCGGGCTCGGCGAGGAGGTCGCCGGCACGATGACCTCCCACATCGCCGCGACCCTCGGCTATCTCCTCATCGGACTGTTGCTCGCACCGAGGCTGCTGAAGCGGCTGCACACGGCGCGGTGGAACGTGCTCCAGAAGTCCTCGCCGGTTGGGTACGCGATCGTGTTGATGCTCGTGTATGCCTCGGTCGCCGCCCTCATCGACGTGAACCTCGTCTTCGCGGCGTTCCTCGCGGGATTCGGCCTCGTGGGCGGGCTCGGAGGCACCGAGCGAGTTCGGTTCGCGGACCCGCTGGATGCGATCTCGAAGGTGTCGTTCGCCGTGTTCATCCCGCTCTACTTCGTCATCGTCGGCTACCAGCTCGAGTTCGGAAAGGGATTCTCCCTCGGCCTGTTGCTCGCATTCCTCCTGGGCTCATCGGCTCTCTGCCTGTTGTCCGTCGGGCTCGCGGCTCGGCTCGCCGGATTCAGAGGTCTCGAGATCGTCAACCTCGCGGTCGCGGAGAACGCTCGCGGTGGCCCGGGGATCGTCCTGGCGAGCGTCGCCTATGAGGCCGGGATCATCAACGGTCGGTTCTTCACAACGCTCGTCCTCACGGCGATCCTCACGTCGCAAGCCGCGGGATTCTGGCTCGGCTACGTGCTTCGAAAGGGATGGCCGCTGCTCGCCGAGGAACCCATCGAGCACCCTGCCGCGGAGCGTGTCGACGCCGACGCGTAGCGGACCCTAGGACGACGCGCGGCGGGGTAGGAGTCGGAATCGCTCGGCTACTCGTCGGTGTCGATCGGAAACACGCAGAACTCGTTGCCCTCGGGATCCGCCATGATGGTCCACCGCTCGCCGCCGGGATGCGACTCGACGATACGAGCGCCGAGACCCTCCAGCCGCCCGATCCCGGCCGCGTCCGGCACGTTGACGTCGAGGTGGATGCGGACCTTGCCGACCTTGGGCTCCGGGACGGAGTTGAACCACAGCGTCGGCAGGGACGCGTCGGGCGGATCCACGCAGACCGACGGATCCGACTCCGGCGTCAGCCCCTGCTCCGCGAGCCACTCGATGTCCTCAGGGGCGTAGGGGCGCACCTGCCATCCGAGCGCTTGAGCCCAGAACCGCGCGAGCGCGGCCGGCTCGGCGCAATCGACGACGATCGACCGCAGGCCGGGCTGCCCCCTCATGTCCCGTCGTCCTCCACGGCTCGAGTGTAGTGGCGCCCTCCCACTTCACGGCCTTCACCTTCGAGGCGCCCGAGCGCTTGCGCCACGGTTTGCTGGTCGGAACGTCGGCTGTCAATCGGGCGATGCTTCGTCGCTTCGGGCTCCCGCCTCCTCGCCCTCGGGATCCGCCATGACGGTCCACGGCTCGCCACGGGATGCGATTCGACGATACCGCGACACACTCAGACGTTGAAGTCGCTCTGTTGCCGGGAGCCGTAGTAGCGCGCATGAACGTAGTCGTGGTCGGCGAGGACCCGTAGAGCTTTCGGGACGTCGTCTTCGTCCGGGATGCGCACCCACATCGCACAGCGGTCTTCTCGGGCGTAGCCCAGATAGAGCTCCCGGCCCTCGGAGTCATCCACGACCGAGCCGACCACCTTGTCCGTGGTCGTTCGCCGACCTGCGTACACCTCGTAGTTCTCCAAGATCTGCTTGCCCGTGTAGAGCTTGACGTCTCGAGGATCGAACCCGTGGGTAACGAGATCCGCCTCTGCCCGTTGCGCCTCGTCATCGTCGGAAAGGATCACAACGAGGTAGCCCTCGGGCTTGAACTTCCACGGACGGGGCGAGGAATCTTGGACATAGAAGTCCATCGGAAAGGTGTTCTCATCGTCGTGCATGGAAGCCTTTCTCCATCCGCGCACGGAAAGCCTGGCGTCGGCGGCGGTCCTCGGTGGTCGTTGCCTCCGATACGATCGTCATGGAGCAGCATCACGTCGGTACCAGCCGACCGTCTCCGCGATCGCGGTGCTCAATGGCGTGGTGGCGGTTCCGAACGTAGACCGGTACTTGGTCGTATCCAGGACGAAAGGCTCTTCGAACTCGTAGGCCATCTCCGCCAGGCCTCGCATCATGGGACTGAACAGCCCCATCGCGCGCACGGCCAGCGTGGGCATGACGCGGACGCCCACGGTCCGTCCGATCTCGCCGGCGACGAGATCGAGGATCGCTCGCGTCGTGACGGTCTCCGGACCGGGCAGGTGCCACACGCCGCCGACGGCGCGTTCATCGCTACCGAGTGTGGCGAGGCCGTTCGCAACGTCGGGGACATAGCTGTAGGTATGCGGTAGATCGAGTTTGCCGATGAAGTCGGCGCGCTTCCCGGCGAGGGCGTTGGCGAACACCCGACTGCCAAGCGCCGTCTCGGTGGCTCCCGCCCCGAAGAGGTCCGACGCGCGACCGATGGCGATGCGAACCCTCCCTGCCTCGGCGGCAGCCAGCAGCTCGCGCGTCATCGCAGCCCGGGTCCGCCCCTTGACGCTCGTGGCGGCGAGCGGGTGGTCCTCGGTCATGGGCTTTCCCCCGCTCGAACCGTAACCGTAGACGTTCTCGAGGGTCACGAGCAGCGCATCGGCGCGCTCTGCGGCAGCCAAGACCCCCCTCTGCAACGGGGGGAACAGCTCAGGCCACTTTGTGTAGGGAGCGTTGAGACACTGGTAGACAACCGACGCGCCTTTCGATGCGTCGGCGGCTGCTTCAGGATCGGTCGCGTCAGCGGCCCGCCAGTCGACCTCTTCAGGCAGCGCCCTCGGGCGGTGCAGCGACACGGCCCGTACGTCCTTTCCCGATTCGGCCAGCTGCTCGATCAGAGCGTGCCCAACCTGGCCGGTCCCGAACACGACGTGCTTCTCACTCATCGGTCCTCCCTGTTGCTGGCGAAGTTCGCGATGAACTGGAGCGGCGCGACTCGAGCACCGCTCCGGCGGTGATCTCGACCCTCACGCAGTCATGCCTTGGCGCCGACCCGATCGGGCGAGGACCCAGAGGACCGCTCCCAAGAACAGAGTGCACGTCGCTGAGCCAGAGAGACCGAAGACAGCCCAACGGTCATCTGGGTCCACACCGATCGCGGTCGTCACGGTCCACCCGAGCGCCCATGCGGCAGCGGTCGCCGGGATCCACGCGATACTGCCGTTGAAGAGACCGCGGAGGAATGGCCACTGCGCGAGACCGATCCCTAGGCCGCTCACTGCGCCGACGATCCACATGTCACTGACTGTGTGGCCGTAGCCGAAGATCGCGAAGGCGAGGCCGAGGCCGACTGCGAGACCTCCTCCGGTCGCCAGGATCCACCGAGCATCGATCCCGATCCGACGAAGTGCCAGCCACTGCGCAACTCCGAGCACCAGACCCGCGACCGCGCCGGCAAGGAACGCTGTCCAGGTCGCGTCGACGGGTCCCGCGATCGCTCGCCCTGCGAGTCCGGCCAGTGGGAAGGCGATGAGGGTCGCGGCCCAGAGCAGAAGGTCCCTCCCGCTCAGCGAGCGACGCTCGCCTACGTCGTGCAGCCGCGTGCTCTCGTCGGTTCCAGCCTGACCGTCTTCCATGAGCTGCCCCTTTCTTCCCGAACCGATCACGCTTTGCCGAAAGACTTCGCCTCGCTCAAATGGGCACGCCCTCGGCTCGTGTTCGGTCGGTATCCGAATCTGCCTGGGAACTTCGCCGCCGAGCCCTAGGCAGCGGCATCGGGCACCAGGCAATCTGTGCGTTGGCTCGAGGGCTGAGAGCCTGCACTGGGCCGGCCGTTGGGCTGGGGCCGACGAGACTCAACGATATGCCCCATTTCTGAAATCGCAACCCGCAGTCTGGCCGACAGCACGCCCTCGAGGCCTCCGATGGGAGGTCTCGGAGGGCATAGGGTTCGGGGCGTGGATCCACCCACGGAGAGGACGTCGGTTCGGGTCATCCTTCTCGACGCGGCCGATCGCGTCCTTCTCCTCGGCGCGCGAGATCCCGACGATGGCCGCACGGTGTGGTTCATGCCCGGGGGCGGCGTCGAGCCGGGCGAGAGCTTCACCGAGACGGCCGACCGTGAGCTGCGGGAGGAACTCGGCGTCTCCGGGCTCGCGTTCACCGGGCCCGTCTGGACCCGCTACCACGACCACACCTGGGACGGTCGGGCCATCCGGCAGACGGAGTGGTTCCTCCTGGCGCGAACGTCGCGGACGCTCCCGGCCGAGCGCATCAGGCCGCCGGGGCCCGAGGGCGACTACTTCGTAGGAGCACGTTGGCTCAGCGTGGAGGACATTCGCAGGAGCACCGATCTCATCGCGCCCCGCCGCCTCGCCGAGCTGCTGCCGCCGCTGCTCGCGGGCGACTTCCCATCCACGCCGATCGAGACGGGCGTGTAGCTTCACTCTCGTCGAAGAGAGCGAGCGAAACGCCGGAATCACGCTCTCCGTCCGGCTACGATCCTCGGACGAAGCCCATCTACGGGTTTCGTGAAGCAGCGGACTATTGGCCCCACAGAGCACCTGACCTGTCCGGCGTCTGGAACTCAAGTCGCCGCGCTCCGTGTCGAATCTGTGGCCGACGGGCTGACTCATGGTCGCCCGATTCGGGCTAACTGAACGCTGCTGATGGATCGGCCCACTGTGGAGAGGGAGCGACGATGCGAGAGACGACGACGCATACCACCGGCGAGACGCATATCGGCAGGACGCGCCAGGAGCTCGCTCGCCGAAAGAGGGAGGCAAGCATGAGGTCGTGGCGGGCTCGCTGTCTCGTCATCCTCGCAGTGGTCGCCCTGGTGGCGAGCGGCTGCGGCAACGACGGCGGCGAACCGGCACCCGCCGGCGACGGGGGCGACCAACAGAGCGGCGGCCAAGCACAAGCGGTCTCGGTCGTCGCCGACGACTACGAGTTCACGGACGCTCCCGTGGAGCTCGAGGGCGGCGCGGTCGACTTGAGCTTCGAGAACCAGGGCGAGGTCTCCCATGAGTTCGCGCTGGCCGGCATCGGCGACACGCCGGTGGATCAGTTCGTGAAGGAATTCGGACCGGTGCTGGAGGGCGGGCCCTTCCCCGACTACCTGGACCAGGTCGCGGTGCCCATCGAGCTCGAGGGTGGCGCATCAGGCGGGGCCACATTCACCGTCACCGAGGGAAACTACGTGATGTTCTGCGCGCTCACCGGCGTGGTCGAGGGCGAGAAGAAGGCCCCCCACTACGAGTTGGGCATGATCCAGGAGCTCACCGTCTCCGGTGGAGACGCTGCGCCGCAGCTCCCCGCGGCCGACGGCAGCATCACCGCCACCGATTACGCTTTCGAGGCAGACCTCGAGGCCGGCGACAGCAGCGTGAACTTCGTAAACGAGGGCCCCGAGCAGGTGCACTTCGCCAGCGTCTCGGTCTACCCGGAGGGCACAGACGCCGCGGAAGCTGAGGAGGCCTTCAAGGCGCTGGTCCAGGCCGAGGGCAAACCGCCAAAGGGCCTTCCCCAGTCCGAGGACGTCGGGTTCAGCGGCATCTTCAGCGACGGCCTGGGCGGCCAGTTCCAGCTGTTTCAGGGCGAGTTCGAGTCCGGTCGAACCTACCTGTTCTCGTGCTTCATCCAGGATCGGGCCGGCGGCCCCCCTCACGCGATTGCCTACGACATGTACGAGGCCGTAACGATCGAGTGAACACGGCACTCTCGCGATACCTAGCAAACTCCGCCACAAACCTGCGCCTCGGGTGAAGTAGGAAAGGGGCCGGGCGCTTGCCCCGGCCCCTTAGCGCGCGGCTCAAGGAATGATGTCCGCGTGAATCTGCTCAGGCGAGGCCAGGCGGAATTGTCAGTGGGCCTGGTTGGACTTGAACCAACGACCTCATCCTTATCAGGGATGCGCTCTAACCGAGCTGAGCTACAGGCCCCAGATCCTCATCGGAGCTCGGCGGCTCCGGTCCTGGCCGAGACTACGCACGGCCCCGAAAGAGTGTCAATCGGAGCTCGAGCGGAGGCGGCGAGCGCTCAACGCTTCTCGGCGAGCGTGACCTCGATGCCGCCCACGACGTCGCGAGATGAGGTTGTACAGGAGGACGGCGAAGACGTTCAGGATGGACCACAGCACGACGAGCACCAGCCCGAAGGAGAACAGCCGGCCGAAGATCCAGCCGGTGTGAAGCTCGAATCCCTTGTTCACCAAGCTGAAGTCCACCGAGCAGCTTGATCATGGAGTCGAGGGTCCCCAGCGCATTGAGCACCGAGTAGAGGATGTAGAGGGCGAACAGGATGATGAGCATCACGCAGAAGTAGAAGATCAGGGAGAACTTCAGCACGGACCAGGGACCGACCTTGCGGACGACGACGCGGGTCCGCCGGGGCGCGGCCACCGGCCGGCCCCTGGGCGGGCGTTGGACCGGCGCTCCGCCCCCGGTCGTGGCGCCGTCTTCCGCCGTCTTCGCCACCCTCGCAGTCACCTCGAGTCGTCCGAGCGCGCCCGTGTGCGCCCGGCGTTCGTCACGCTCGAAACCTCTCGATACGCCTTTGTACGCGCAGAACGACCCCCCAGCAAGCAGCCGGCTGGTTCACGACCTCAGGACCTCGCCCCCGCCCGCGGCGGCCCGAAGGCGACCCAGACGTGGACCGGCAGGAACAGGGCGCCGAGCAGCAGCGTGGCCGCCCAGTTCAGGGCGTTGACGGGCTCGTCCTGCACGAGCAGCGCTCCGGCGCCCAGGCACGCGCCCACCGCGGCCAGCAGGGCCATCGCGACCGGCGGCGGCACTCGAGGCTTCAGCACGGTCGCCGTGAGGACGCCGACGGCCCCGGCCGCTAGGAGGAGGACGATCCCGGCCATGGGGCGGCTTGCACCGGCGGCTACTCCTCGGCCATCTGCGTGACGACGGGGGCGAGCGCGACCACGTGCGCGCCCTCCTCGACCCGCATCGTTCGAACGCCCTGGCTCGCGCGTCCCACACGGCGGATGTCCGATGCCTGCACCCTGATCACGATGCCCGAGGAGGAGATCACCAGCATGTCCTGATCCTTGGATCCCACGTGGGCGCCGGCCAGCAGGCCCGTCTTCTTCGTGAGCTGATGGCCGATGACGCCCTTGCCTCCGCGGCCCTTCGTCGGGTAGTCGGCCAGCTTGGATCGCTTTCCGTACCCCTGAGCGGTGACGCTGATGAGCTCCTCGCCCTGGGAGACGACCCCGAGCGAGAGGACCTCATCGTCCTCCGAGAGGCGCATCCCGATGACGCCGGCGGTGGCGCGGCCCATCGGGCGAGCGGTGGTCTCCTTGAAGCGGATGGCCTGGCCCTTGCGCGAGACGAGGATGACCTCATCCTTGCCGTCGGTCAGCAGGACGTCCATGAGCTCATCGCCGTCCCGGAGGTTGATCGCGAGCAGGCCCGTGCGAGGCGAGTCGTACTCCGGCAGCGGGGTCTTCTTCACCATCCCGCGCTTCGTCGCGAACAGCAGGTAGCGGCCGTCCTCGTACTCCTTGAGATCGATCACGGCGCTCACGCGCTCGTCGCCGCTGATCGCGACGCCGGGAAGGTTGGCCGCGTACAGCCCGCGCGCCGTGCGCGTCGTGTCGGGCACCTCGTGGACCTTCACGCGATAGACCTTCCCCTTCGTCGTGAAGAACAGGAGCCAATGGTGCGTCGTCGTCGTGAACACGTTCGCGACGACGTCCTCCTCCTTGAGGTTCTGGCCCCGCACGCCCTTCCCGCCGCGGCCCTGTCGCCGGAACGCGTCGATCGGCAGGCGCTTCACGTACCCCGCGCGACTGACCGTGATGACGACGTCCTCCTCGGCGATGAGGTCCTCCACGCCCATCTCGCCCTCGTCGGCCTTCAGCTGCGTGCGCCGAGGATCCGCGAACTTCTTGCGGATCTCGAGCAGCTCCTCCTTGATGACGCCGCGCAGCTTCTTCGGGCTCTTCAGCAGCGACTCCAGGTACTTGATCTTGGCGAGCAGGTCCTTGTGCTCCTGCTCGAGCTCGGCTCGCGCGAGCCTCGTCAGACGCCGGAGCGGCATGTCGAGGATGTGGTTCGTCTGCGTCTCGGAGAGCTTGAACTTCGTCATCAGCTTCGTCCGGGCGGCATCGGCATCCTGGGATCCGCGGATGATCTTGATCACCTCGTCGAGGTTGTCGAGGGCGATCAGCAGGCCTTGGACGATGTGGTCGCGCTCCTCGGCCTTTCGCTTGTCGTACTCGGTGCGCCGCGTGACGACCTCGATCTGGTGATCGACGTAGTAGCCGATCATCTCGGCGAGGTTCAGCGTCCGCGGGACGTTGTCGACCAGCGCGAGCATGATGACGCCGAAGTTGTCCTGCATCTGGGTGTGCTTGTGGAGCTGGTTCAGCACGACGTGGGGGTTCGCCCCCCGCTTCAGGTCGATCACCAGGCGCATGCCGGCGCGGCCGCTGGAGTGGTCCGAGAGGTCGGAGATGTCCTTCACCTTGCCGGTCTTCACGAGATCGGCGATCTTCTCGGCGAGGCGCGCCTTGTTGACCTGATACGGAAGCTCCGTCACGACGATCCGGGAGCGCCCGTTGGAGCCCTCCTCGATGTTCGTGACCGCGCGAACCTTGATCGACCCCCGGCCGGTCGTGTACGCGTCCCGGATCCCCTCCTTGCCCAGGGCGACGGCGCCCGTCGGGAAGTCCGGCCCCTTGATGAACTTCATCAGGTCCTTCGGCGTGGAATCCGGGTTGTCGATGTAGTGCACGACCCCATCGATCACCTCGCCGAGGTTGTGGGGCGGGATGTTGGTCGCCATCCCCACCGCGATGCCCCCGGAGCCGTTGACGAGCAGGTTCGGGATGCGCGACGGCAGGACGACCGGCTCACGCTCGTACCCGTCGTAGTTCGGGGCGAAGTCGACGGTCTCGGCCTCGATGTTTCGCAGGAGCTCCAACGCCATCGGGGCGAGGCGAGCCTCGGTGTAGCGCTCGGCGGCCGGCGGATCGCCGTCGACCGACCCGAAGTTGCCGTGCGGATCGATGAGCGGATACCGAAGGGAGAAGTCCTGCGCCATCCGAACCAGGGCGTCGTAGATCGGGCGCGTTCCCGTGCGGGTGATACTTGCTCATGACGCCGCCGACGACGTTCGCCGACTTGCGATACGGGCGATCGGGACGCAGGCCCTGCTCGAACATCGACCAGAGGATGCGCCGATGGA
This sequence comes from uncultured Actinomycetes bacterium, assembly GCA_963728285.1. GTDB lineage: Bacteria > Actinomycetota > UBA4738 > UBA4738 > HRBIN12 > CAVSJR01. The sequence goes on from CAVSJR010000001.1 coordinate 780,997, forward strand.
CCGGCTTCATCCCGTCGCGAACGTCGGGCAGCGCACGGCCGACGATCACCGACATCGCGTAGTCGAGATAGGAGCGCTGGATCTCCTCCTCGAGCTCGACGGGCTCGACCCGGCCGGCGAACAGGTCCTGCGCCACCTAGGCGATCCCCCGGTCAGACGTCAAGGTTCTGCACGTCCTTCGCGTTCTGCTCGATGAACAGCTTGCGGGCGGGCACGTCCTCGCCCATGAGGACGCTGAAGAGCCGGTCGGCCGTCGCGGCGTCCTCGAGCGTCACCTGCAGCAGGATGCGGTTCTCCGGATCCATCGTCGTGTCCCACAGCTGGTTGGCGTCCATCTCGCCGAGGCCCTTGAAGCGCTGCGGCTCGGCCTTGACCTTGCCGTTCTTCGAGCGGAACTGCGTCCACTCCTTCTCGGTGTAGAAGTAGTGGGGCTTTCGCTCGATGTTGACCAGGTACAGCGGCGGCTGCGCGATGTAGACGTATCCCGCGTCGATGAGCTCGCTCATGTGGCGAAAGATGAACGTCAGCAGGAGCGTTCGGATGTGTGCGCCGTCGACGTCCGCGTCGGCCATGAGCACGATGCGGTGATACCGCGCCTTCTCGAGGTCGAACTCCTCCCCGATGCCCGTGCCGATCGCCGTGATGAGCGCCTGGATCTCGTTGTTCTCCAGGATCTTGTGCAGCCGCGCCTTCTCGACGTTCAGGATCTTCCCGCGGATCGGCAGGATCGCCTGGGTCGCGGGATCCCTCGCCTGCTTGGCCGAGCCGCCCGCCGAATCGCCCTCCACGATGTAGATCTCGCACGAGGCCGGGTCGCTCAGCTGGCAGTCGGCGAGCTTGCCGGGAAGCGATCCGGACTCCAGGAACGACTTTCGTCGCGTCAGATCCCGCGCGTGTCGAGCCGCCAGCCGGGCCTTCGCGGCCGCCGATCCCTTCGTCACGATCCGCTTGGCATCGCCCGGATGCTCCTCGAGCCAGGTCCCGAGGCGGTTGTTCACCGTCGTCTCGACGAGCGAGCGCATCGACGCGTTGCCGAGCTTCGTCTTCGTCTGCCCCTCGAACTGGGGGTCCTGCAGCTTCACCGAGACGATCGCGATGACGCCCTCGCGGACGTCCTCCCCGATGAGGTTCTCCTCCTTCTCCTTGAGGAGGCCCTTGCTCCGGGCGTAGCGGTTCACGACGTTGGTGAGCGCCTTCTTCAGGCCCTCCTCGTGCATGCCGCCCTCGTGCGTGTTGATCGTGTTGGCGAACGAGTGCAGCGACTCCGAGTAGCCCTGATTCCACTGCAGGGCAAGCTCGACCTCGGCGGCCTGCTCCTTCGCCTCGAAGTGCACGACGCGATGCAGGCTCTCCTTGCCGGCGTTGAGATGCTTGACGAAGTCCGCGAGCCCGCCGTTGTAGCGGAAGACGTCTTTCACCGCGGGGTCCTCGCGCTCGTCGATCAGCTGGATCTCGAGCCCCGCGTTCAGAAACGCCAGCTCTCGGAGGCGCTCGGCGAGCGTCTCGCGCTTGAAGTCGATCTCCTCGAAGATCTCGGGATCCGGCCAGAACGCGATCGTGGTCCCGTGCTTCTGGCTCGGCTTGCCCTTCTTGAGCTTCATCGTGGCCTTGCCGCGCGCGTACTCCTGATGCCAGTTGAATCCGTCGCGCTGGACGTCGGCGGTCATCCGCACGGACAGCGCGTTCGTCACGGACACGCCCACGCCGTGGAGCCCGCCGGAGATGCGGTAGCCGCCGCCGCCGAACTTGCCCCCCGCGTTCAGCGTCGTCAGCACGACCTCGAGGGCGGGGCGGCGGTCCTTCGCCTTCGGGATGGGCCTGACCGGGATCCCGCGGCCGTTGTCCTGAACCGATACTCCGCCGTCGGCGCGGAGGGTGACGATGATCCGGTCGCAATGGCCCGCCATCGCCTCATCGACGGCGTTGTCGACGACCTCGTAGACGAGGTGATGCAGGCCTCGGGCGCTCGTCGTCCCGATGTACATGCCCGGGCGCAGGCGGACGTGCTCGACGCCTTCGAGGACGGTGATGTTCTCGGCGTCGTAGTCGCTCTTCGGCTTTCTTGTTCGGGTTCCTGCCTTTGCAGTCGACGTTGCGCTCGCCGCCTTCTTTGGGGCGGGCGCCGCCGTTCTTTTCGCTGTTGCCAACGGGCCTCCGTCCGTTCTCCGGCCACGCCGGGGGATCACGTTCCGAGCTGAGGAGCCTCACGAGGGGGTGAGTGCTTAGGCCTCAATTCTACCAACCGCAAGGACCCTCCGCCCGGCTTCCGCGACACGCATTTTCCCCTCCGTCACAGCGGATTTGAGGGGTCAGGGCGGACGATGATCTGGACCTTGCGGACGGCGTCGTTTCCGAGCGCGGCGTTGGCCTGCACGCGGATCTCCGCCGCGAGGAAACGGGCCTGCGCGCCCCACGGTCCACTGCTCGCCGCCACGATCAGCGTGCCCCCGTCGAGGCTCGTCGGCGCCGTGGCCGACGCGAGCCGCGGGCCGACGACGCGCTCCCATTCCGCGGCGAGGCGCCCCACCGCAACGCCCCGCGCGAACAACGGCTCCCCCATCAGGCCCGCCACGATCTCGCCGATGGGCGTGTCGTGGGACGTCCGCTCGTCCCTGCGCTGCCTCCATCCCTTGCTGTGCGGCATCATCGCCCTCCCTGCGACGGTCCCGGAGAGGGACACCTCATCAGGCCGCCCCTCGCAGCCTGACACTCCCGGACGACACCTCGAAGATCGCGTCCGCGTTCGGGGGGACGTGGGCCTCGTCGGCCACCGAGATGAAGACCTGGCCCCGGCCCGGGAGGTGCTCGGCGACCTTGCCCTGGCGCCGCGGGTCCAGGGCCGAGAACGGGTCGTCGAGCAGCAGCACCGGGGGCTCGCCCATCTCCTCCTGCACGGCGTCGGCGAGTCCGAGCCGAAGACACAGCGCGGCCGCCCACGCCTCGCCGTGGGAGCCGAAGCTCCGGGCGCCGAGGTCGCGCACCGCGAGCTCGAGCTCGTCCCGATGGGGCCCCACGAGGCTCGTGCGCCGGATGAGCTCGTCCCCACGCCGCTCGTCGATCCGCGCGCGGAACGCGGCCTCGAGGGCCGCCTGATCCCCCTCCGCCCAGACGGAGGGGCGATACACGCACGACAGGCCGTAGCCGGCGAGCCACTCGAACGCACGCCCCGCCGGCGGGGACAGCGAGGCGACGGCGTCGAACCGGGCGCGCATGAGGGCGCTCCCCGCCTCGACGAGCTCGGCGTCCCAGGCCTGCATCGCCTCGGGCACGCCGCGGCCCTCCCACTCCTTCAACAATCGATTCCGCTGTCGGAGCGCGCGCTCGTATCCGGTCACCGCGGCGTCCTTCACCGGCCACAGGGCTCCCAGGGCCTCATCCATGAATCGACGACGCTGCGAGGGATCCCCCCGCACGATGTCGAGGTCGTCGGGTCCGAAGAACACCGCGCGAACGTCCCGCCGAAGATCTCGCTTTCGCCGCACGGGCGATCTGTTGACCCGGACCTTGCTCGCCCGCCCGCTCCCCGGGATCTCCACCTCGACGAGCACCCGGCCGACGGCCGTCTCGACCTCCCCCCGCACGTATCCCGCCTCGGCGCCCTCCCGCACCAGCGGCTGGTTCGAGCTCACACGAGGGGACGAGAGCGTGAACAGATACGACATGCCCTCGAGCAGGTTCGTCTTGCCCTCGCCGTTGGGGCCCACGACGACGAGCAGGCCCTCGGGGACCTCCTCGAGCCTCGTATGAGGGTGATTGCGGAAATCCCGAAGCTCGACCCAGAGCAGTCGCAAGCGCTAGGAGACCGGCGCGGGCAGTCGCACGGGCATGACGAGGTAGGTGAACTCGTCGCTCTCGCCTCGCACGATCCCCGGCTTCAAGCCGTCGCGAACCTCGAGGCGCACGCCCTCGCCCGTCGAGACGGCCAGGCCGTCCGCCAGGTAATTGGGATTGAACGCGACCGTCAAATCCTCTCCCTCGTAGCGAGCTTCGACGGCCTCGACCGCCTGCCCGACGTCCGGAGACGAGGACGAGAGCTTGACGCCGAGCGCGTTGAACTCCAAGCGCACCGGCGTCGCGTCGCGAGCCAGCAGGCCGACGCGACGGACGGCATCCATGAGCTGCTGACGGGAGACGGTGAGCCGGTTCTCGTAGCCCTCCGGAAGCAGCTGCCGGTAGTTCGGGAACTCGCCCTCGATCAGTCGCGAGGTCAGCATGAGGGGCCCCACGCGGAACGACACCTGGCTCTCATCGACGATGAGCTCGATCTCGCCCTTCTCCTCGTTGCCCGGCGGCGCGACCGGCCTCGGAGATCGCCCGCTCCGGAACGATGGCCTTGGCCTCGCCCTGCGCCGTGGCGACCAGGTCTCGAACCGCCAGGCGGTAGGAGTCCGTCGCGACCATCGTGAATCCCTCCCGGCTGATCTCGAGGAGGACCCCGGTCAGCACCGGCCGAGCCTCGTCGCGCGAGGCCGCCTTCCCGACCTGTCCCACGGCCTCGGCGAACATGCCGGCCTCCACGGTGACCCGATTCCCCGTCGGCGGCTGCAGGCTCGGGAAATCCTCGACGGGCAGCAGGCGCAGCGCGCCCTCGAAGGCCGCGCACCTGATCTGCGCCTGGCTCTGATCCGCGTCGAATTCGACCGGGGCATCCGACAGGCTCTTCACCGTGTCGGCGAACAGCCGCGCGGGGACCAGCACGCTGCCCGGCCGCTGCACCTGCACCTCGATCGACAGCCTCGCGGAGACCTCGAGGTCGGTCGTCGTGAGCGTGAGGGTCCCGCCCTCCGTCGCCTCGGCGAGCACCCCCGTGAGGGCCGGGATGCCAGGCCGGGACGACACACCTCGCTGGACGGTCTGGAGCGCCTCGGAGAGCGCGTCGCGATCGCACCGGAACTTCACCGATTCCCACCCCTTTACGAAAGAAGCTTGTAGGTCTTCTCTAAACCAGTAGTAGTAGGGCCTGTGAGGATCGGGAGAACCCCACGAATGTCCAGGGTACCGGGGCTCCCCGACGTGCGGAATGCCTGGGGAAACATGGGGACGCGTCTGCCGAGGGTCCCGCCGTCTTCCCCGCATTTCAACGGATGCCACCCCGGGTATCCACCGGTCCCGTGAGCGACGCATCATGCCCCGCCCGCCCGCGCCCGGCCGCGGATGATGCGCGACAGATCCTGCACCTGCTTGTAGGTGGGCTCGCGAGCCCGCATCTTCTTCTCGACCTGATTGATGCCGTAGAGCGCGGTCGAGTGATCGCGCCCGCCGAAGATCTCCCCGATCTTGACCAGCGACTGTCCCGTCGACTCACGGAGCAGATACATCGCGATGTGCCGTGCGTTGGTCAGCGGGCGCGACCGGTTCGGAGAGATGAGATCGTCCCTCGACAGCCCGAAGTACGTGGCGGTCTCATCGAGGATCAATTGGGGCGAGATCTCGGTCTCGTTCTGGGGCAGCAGGTCCTGGAGCGCTCGATCGGCGAGCTGCGTGTCGATCGGTTGGCCGGTGAGCTCCGACCACGCGACGACCCGGACGAGGGCACCCTCCAGCTCTCGCACGCTCTGATCGAACTTCGAGGCGATGAACTCGAGCACCTCATCGGGGACGAGGATGTCGTCGCGCTGCGCCTTCACCTGCAGGATCGCGAGGCGGGTCTCGAGATCCGGGGGCTGGACGTCCACACACAGCCCCCATCGGAAGCGATTGAGCAGCCGCTCCTCCATGCCCGCGAGCTCCTGGGGAGGACGGTCGGATGCGATGACGATCTGGCGCTCGGCGAGGTGCAGGTGATTGAACGTGTGGAAGAACTCGGTCTGGGTCTCCTCGCGCTTGGCGAGGAACTGGATGTCGTCCACGAGCAGGACGTCGACCTCGCGGTAGCGCTGCTGGAATTGGTACCCCTGCCGCTCGCGGACCGCGCGGACGAACTCGGTGACGAACGCCTCGGACGTCACGTACTTCACGCGCAGGCTGGGGTTGATGCGGTGCATGTGGTGGCCGATGGCGACGAGCAGGTGCGTCTTGCCGAGTCCCACTGCCCCGTAGATGAAAAGCGGGTTGTAGGCCTTGGAGGGAGGCGCCTCGGCGACGGCCATCGCCGCGGCGTGGGCGAACCGGTTGCTCGGGCCGGGAACGAACGCATCGAAGGTGTAGCCGGGAAACGGGAGCCCGGGGGCGGCGGCGAGCGGGACGTCGGGGGTCGTGGTGAATGCAGGGGAGGCCGGGCGGTCGAGCTCCGGGCCCGCGGAGTCGGCGCTGCCCGGGACGCCGCTCGGCGCCGGGAGGTCCCGCGGCACCGTCGCGTCGGTCGCGAGGTGGACTCGGACCGGCTCCCCCGAGACCTCCGTGGCCCCGCGCTGGATCAGGTCGAGATAGTTGCGGGCGAGCCAGTCCCGGACGTACTCGGAGGGAGCGGTGACGTGGAGCAGGCCATCGTGGAATTCCGTGGCCCGCACCCCCGCGAACCACATCGAGAACGAGCTCTCCGGCAGTTCCGCCCGGGCCTTCTCGACCACGTGCGACCAGGCATTCTCGACCGTTATCTCGTGATGAGCATCCACCATCCCTGATTCCACAGCACCTTTCCACAGTTGTGGAAACCGATCTGGAGGAAGGGGGGCGCGGCGCCCCGACGGCGCGCCCGCTCCCGGGGGGGAAGCGGGGGGGACTATAGCACCGGACTTTTCCACACCGGAAGCCGAACCGGGGGTTTTGACGGTCTTTTCCACCGCGGGCCGTCATCGGAGCCCGAACGTGCAGGACGGTCGGGATTGCGTCTTTGGACTTCGGGAGCACTCGTATACTTGTCGGGCGCCGGGTCGAGGAGACCGCGGCCCCAAGGAGAGGCACACGCGATGTCGAAGCGGACGTTTCAGCCGAACAACCGCCGCCGGTCGAAGACGCACGGCTTCCGCACGCGCATGCGCACCCGCGCCGGGCGCGCCATCATCTCGCGGCGCCGCTCGAAGGGTCGGACGAGGCTCTCGGCCTGATCGGCCGCCCGGTGCCACGCCTCGACGTCCGCTCCCTGCTCGACCGAGGGCGACCCGTTCACGGAGCACGGGTGGTAGCCTTTGTCGCGCCCGGGTCGGGAGCGGTCGCCTTCGTCGCCGGCCGGCGGGTGGGCGGCGCGGTCCAGCGCAACAGGGCGCGGCGCATCTTGCGAGCGGCCTGGCGCGAGGTCGCGAAGCAGGCAGATGACGCATACGACATCGCTTGGGTCGCCCGCGCGGGGATCGCAGGCGCCAAGACACAGGACCTGATGGCCGAGATGACACAACTCCTGCGGCATGCGCGGGTGGTGCCCGCGTGAGCGCCGGCCGAGATGCGGTGCGCGCGGCGGGAGCCCCGGCTCGGATGCTGCTCATCGCGCTCGTCCGGCTGTACCAGCTCACCCTCTCCGGGCTCCTCGGCGGGCAGTGCCGCTTCTATCCGAGCTGCTCGAGCTACGCCCTGGACGCGATTCACCTTCACGGAGCGACCCGGGGGACGCTGCTTGCGGCCTGGCGGATCGCTCGATGTGGGCCCTTCACCGATGGTGGCGTCGATCCGGTCCCGCCGCCGCGAGCGCGCCCGGCCGTCGAACGGTGGCGACGTATGATGTCGTCATACATGAGACCGTCGGACACAGGACCGGTGCCCGATGATCCACCTGGGAGCGTCCATTCCCGTCATCTCGCCGATCTTCCAGGGGATCCTCGACAGCATCGGGTGGATCCTCGCCCAGATCTTCGCCGTCGTCGGCAACTACGGGCTGGCGATCATCGTGCTCACGATCCTCGTGCGCGTCGTCCTGCTGCCTCTTGGCATCAAGCAGATCCGCTCGATGCACAACATGCAGTCGCTCCAACCGAAGATCAAGGCGCTGCAGGCGAAGTACAAGGGCAACAAGCAGAAGCAGCAAGAGGAGATCATGAAGCTGTACCGGGAGAGCGGGGTCAATCCCCTCTCCGGTTGCTGGCCCGTCCTGCTGCAATTTCCCATCCTGATCGCGATGTACGCCGTGCTGCGGCCGCCGGTCATCGCGGCTCCGGCCAACCAACCGGGCGCCGTCATCGAGGCCCAGGACTACTCCAACAACCACCTGCCTCCGGATAGCGAGCTCTACAGGGACGTAACCCTTCACACCGGGACGGACTTCCTGACCATGAACTTGCAGTGCTCGCCCATCCAGTCGGGGACGGGCCAGGTCACCCTCCACGACTCGGCCGGCAAGCCGGTGAAGGCGGGGCTGACGGATCCGGAGGGAAACCCGATCCCTCCGAAGCTCGACTGCGGGGATGGGATTCCCCCCAAGATCCCCTACTTCGCGATCCTGCTGGTGATGGTCGGGACAACGTTCTATCAGCAGCGGCAGATGCAGAAGGTCGCTCCCCCGGGCTCGACGAACCCGCAGCAGCAGGCCCTCTTCAAGATCATGCCCCTGATGTTCGGCATCTTCGGGGTGTCGTTTCCCGCCGGCCTGATCTCGTACTGGACGACGTCGAACTTCTGGCAGATCGGCCAGCAGCACGTGATGCTGCGCCTCGGCCACATCGGCCCCAACGCCCGCCCCACGGCTCCGAAGCCCAAGAGCCGGACGGGGCTGCTCGGCGGCCTGATGGCCAGGATGGACGCCCAGCGGCGGCCATCCGAGGGGTCGGGCGGCGATGCTGGCGGAAGCCAGGGAGGGGCCAAGCCCGGCTCGAAGGGCGGGGGCACCGGTTCGAAGCCGGCCTCGCCCAAGAAGCCCTCGAGCGGCAACGGCAAGCCAACCGGCTCAAACTCGCAGAAGAAGCCCGGAGGAAGCAGTGCGGGAAGTCGAAAGAAGCGCCCAAAGCGTTGATGAGGCCGTCGAGGCCGCCCTGGCTGCGCTGGGGGCCGGCCGAGATGACGTCGATGTGGAGGTCATTCAGGAGGCCCGCGGCGGGTTCCTTCGCCGTGCGGGCCAGGAGGCCGTCGTCCGCGTCCGAGTGAGGAGCGACCCGGCCGCCCCCACGCTCGACCAACTCGAGGACCAGGCCGACATGGCCGCGGAGTTCCTCGAGGACCTCCTCGATCGCATGGATATCGAGGCGGTCGTCGAGCCGAACTACGAGGACGGGAGCATGTACGTCGACATCCTCAGCGACCGAGAGGACGATGACGACATGGCGCTCCTCATCGGGCGCCACGGCCAGACCCTGGAGGCGCTTCAGGAGGTCACCCGTGCCACGGTTGGCCGCCGCAGCGAGACACGGTGCCGCGTCACCGTGGACGTCGAGGATTATCGGAAGCGTCAGAAGGACAGGCTCATCTCCCGGGCGCGTGACCTCGCGAAGCAGGTTCAGCGCTCCGGCAAGGAGCGTGAGCTCGAGGCGATGAACGCGTACGAGCGGAAGATCGTCCACGACGCCGTCGCGCCCGTGGCCGGCGTGGAGACCGTGAGCACCGGCGAGGATCCGGATCGCCGGGTCGTCATCCGCCCCGAAAGCTGATCCTCCCAACGAGCCCACATCTCAGGCTCATGTTTCACGTGAAACGCCGACCGGGGGTTGCGCGTGGGTGATTCAACGAGTGATCCGACGAGTGATCCAACGAGTGATCGCCGAGCTCGGCGACTGATCCGGAGGATCTCATCCGACAGGCCCGGACCCTGGGCGTCACGATCGAGTCCGCGGCGGCTGCGGACCTGATCGAGTTCGAACGGTTGCTCGCCGACCCCGGCGCCAAGCGAGGGCTGATCTCACGCGCCGACGTCCCGAGGCTTCGCGAGCGCCACATCCTCGACTCACTCAGGGCGGCGGCCATCCCGTCGCCCACGACCCGGACCGCATACGACATCGGATCGGGCGGCGGGCTTCCGGGCATCGTGGTGGCGATCGCATGCCCCTCGCTCCATGTGCGGCTCGTCGAGCCACGGCGCAATCGCGCGTCGTTTCTCCAATCCGCGATCGAGGTCATCGGCCTCAGGAACGCCGAGGTGGTCGGTGGCCGCATCGAGGAGCTCACCGATCGCGTGGACCTGTGCTTCGCCAGGGCCGTGGCCCCGCTCGAGCGGAGCTGGCAGCTCGCCCGCCCCCGGCTCGCCCCCGGAGGGCTCCTCGTCTATTTCGCCGGCTCGTCGTTCGATCCCTCCCAGCTCGAGCGCCTGCCCGAGGCGGGCGACTGGGACATTCGTCCGGCGCCACCTATTGCAAGCGGAGGTCCGCTGGTTATCATTGGTCGGCCGTGAGCAACCGCGACGCCGGTATCCGCGCGACTCGGGCCACTCCTCCGACCTCTCCTCAGCGACAGGCCGAGTCGGCCCCGCTGCATTCCGACGCTCCTGCCTCGTCCGACGTTCGTACGGACTCGCCCTCAAACGGTGGACTGAAGCAGTCCTCGACCGAACCCGCGAGTTCACGTCCGGAGGAGGCTCGGCGGACGAGGGTCATCGCCATCGCCAATCAGAAGGGCGGCGTCGGCAAGAGCACGACCGCGGTCAGCCTGGGCGCCGCCCTCGCCGATCTGGGACATCGCGTGTTGGTGATCGACCTCGATCCCCAGGGAAACGCCTCCACCGGAATGGGTATCAAGCACGACGCCCGCGACGTGACCATCTACGACATCCTGTCGAACGACGCCTCGTCGATCGAGGACGCGGTCGTCGCCTCCCCGATTCGGGGACTCTTCGCGATCCCCTCGACGATCGACCTGGCGGGTGCGGAGATCGAGCTGGTCAGCAAGTTCTCTCGCGAGCTCCGGCTGCGGCGCGCGCTCGAGCCGCTTCGAGCGTCCGCAACCTACGACTTCGTCTTCCTCGACTGCCCCCCGTCGCTCGGCCTCCTCACGGTCAATGCGCTCGCGGCCGCGGAGGAGCTCATCGTCCCCATCCAGTGTGAGTACTACGCGCTCGAGGGGCTCGGGCAGCTGCTCCACAACGTCCGACTGGTCGAGCAGAACATCAACCCGTCGCTGCGGTTGACGGGCATCATCATGACCATGTTCGACTCCCGGACCAAGCTCTCGGAGCAGGTCGTCGGGGAGGTGCGTCGCTACTTCGGGGAACGGGTGTACGACGTCATCATCCCGAGGACCGTACGGCTCAGCGAGGCGCCGGGGTTCGGACAGCCGATCACCGTCTACGACCCGAAGTCGCGAGGCGCCGAGAGCTATCGCGCGCTGGCGAGGGAGGTCGCCGAGCGCCCGGTGCCCGAGGGGGAGCCGATGCCCGTGTACGACGAGCTGCCGGCGGTCATCATGTCGGCCGAGCAGGCCGGCGTCGAGGTCTCGGATGACTCCGAGGCCGATTCGGAGACGGCCGAGGAGGTTGAGCCCCCTTCCGGCGACGACCGATCCCTCGGAGGTGACCGAGGCGGCCAAGCCTCGGCCCCGCGCCGGCCCGACGACCGCGGCGACGACCGGCCGCTCGGCCGCCCCGGAGAGCAGGCCGCGACTCCCGGAGCTCCCGACATTCCCGATTTCGTCGCCCATGGTCCGAGCGTCCCCGCCGGCCCCGCCGTCTCCTCCGCCGATGAGGGCGCAGGCAGCGCCGGTCCCCCGGCCCCTACGCCGCCCCAGCGCTCGTCGACGGACGTCGCGGAAGCGCCCGGGCGCTCGCGCCGAGCCGCGCGACGGTCGACTCCCCCCGGCGAAGCCGCCACCTCACCGCCGAACGCCCCGGATCTCGCCGCTCCTCAGCGCGAAGGCGCCACGCCTCCACCCGCAGGGGACTCCAACCCAGGACCGTCTCGGGTCGCGGCCGGCACCGGAGGGCTCGTCGACGGACGCCGCGGCGCGGGAGCGGCGCGTGGTCGTCATCGACGAGCGCGCCGAGGAAGCCGCCGTTCAAAGCGGGCAAGAGCGCCCGCGCCGCCGATCGGCCGAGCCGGTCGTCGCGGACATCGGTGAACAGCTGCCGCAGGAACCATCCAAGAGGAAGAAATGGTGGCAGTTCGGAAAAGGGGGAGAAGGATGAAGCGAGGCGGACTGGGCCGCGGGCTCTCCGCGCTGATCCCGGGAGCGGTGGAGGAGGGCGCGGGGATGGTCGAGGTGCCGGTCGGGGCCGTCGCCCCGAACCCGCGCCAGCCGCGAACGAACTTCGACGACGAGACGCTCCGTTCGCTCGCCGCCTCGATCCGGGAGGTCGGCGTGCTCCAGCCGATCGTGGTGCGGAGAAGCGGCGAGGCCTACGAGCTGATCGCCGGCGAGCGCCGCCTGCGCGCGGCCAAGCTGGCCGGCCTGGCGACCGTCCCAGTCATCTTGCGAGACAGCGGCGACGCCGACACCCTTCGCGAGGCCCTGATCGAGAACATCCATCGGGATGACCTCGGGCCGATCGAGCTCGCCGAGGCCTTCCGAGAGCTCTTGGAGGAGCTCGGCCTCAAGCAGGAGACGCTCGCCGACCGGCTCGGCGTCTCGCGATCGCATATCGCAAACACGATCCGCCTCCTTCAGCTCCCCGCCGACGTCCAACAGCTGCTCGCGGACGGGCGCATCCAAGCGGGCCACGGGCGGGCGCTCCTGTCGCTCAACGACGCCGAGGCGCAGACGAGCCTCGCCCTTCGCGCCGCGGCGGAGGACCTCAGCGTCCGCGACGTCGAGGAGCTCGTCCGCCGCTACATCGACCAGCCGACCTCGGCCCCGGAGCAGCGCGCGGAGAATGCGCAGCCGGCTCCCTCGAGCGCGAGCATGGTGGAGGTCGAGGAGATCCTCTCCGAGCAGCTTGCCACGCGAGTGGCGATCCAGATGGGGAAGAAACGCGGCCGCATCGTCGTCGAGTTCGGCTCCGCCGACGATCTCGATCGGATCGTGTCGGAGATCATCGGCTCCGGCCCGGGGCTCGCCCCGGAGTGACGGCCCGTCCTCAGCGGGGCGGCCGCCGGCCGGCCCTGGCGAGCGCGGACCCGACGATCACATCGCAGAGGTCGGGCAGCGAGTAGCCGGCGGCCTGGGCGGCCATGGGGAGCAGGCTCGTCTCCGTCATGCCGGGAGAGACGTTCACCTCGAGCACCCACGGATTCCCGTCCGCATCCACCATGAGATCGACACGCGTCACATCCCGCAGGCCCATGCCCTCGAACGCGCGCATGGCCTGCACGGAGCAGGCCTCGGCCACCTCGACCGAGACGCGGGCCGGCACGTAGTACTCCGCGGCGCCGGCCGTGTATCGCGCGGCGTAGTCGTACACGCCGGACTTGGAGACGATCTCCACGAGCGGGAGCGCCTCCGCCTCGGACCGATGATGCCGGCGGCCACCTCGACACCCTCGACCTTCGCTTCAACGATGGCGGCGTCGGAGAACGACAGGGCGCCCATGACCGCGACGGGGAGGTCGGACTCCCGCTCGACGAACGACATGCCCATCGCCGAACCGGACCGCGAGGGTTTGACCACGCAGGGGAGGCCGACCCGCTCGATCGCTCGTGCGAGCGCCGCGCCGGCGGCGAGGTCGCGCAGTGCGGGGGCCTCGATGGTGGCCCAGGACGGGGTCCGCACGCCGGCCGCCAGCAGGGCGTCCTTGGCGAGGGCCTTGTCGAAGGCGATCTCGCATGCGAACGGGGGCGTCCCGGTGAACGGCATCCCGACGAGCTGGAGAACCCGCTGCACCGTGCCGTCCTCCCCCTCCTTCCCGTGAAGGGCGAGGTAGCACGCGTCGAACGTTCCCTCGGCGAGCGCCTCGACGAGCGGGACCTCGGCGGGATCGAGTATGACGGCCTCATACGCCCGCTCGGCGAGCGCGGCCGCGATCCGGTGGCCGGAACGGATCGACACCTCCCGTTCGGGGGACCGGCCCCCGGCCAGGACGGCGATCCGTCGGCCGGTCACGGCGTCAGCGACCTGTACAGCTCGCCCTCGTCGGCGATCAGCGCCCCGAGCCGCCGGATCCCCTCCTCGATCTCCGCCTCCGTCGGATAGCAAAACGCCAATCGCATGCGGTCGCGACCGCGGCCATCCGCGTAGAAGGCGGAGCCCGGCACGTAGGCCACCCGGCGATCCACGGCGGCAGCCAGCATCGCGGACGTGTCGATGTACGGCGGCAGGCTCGCCCACACATAGAAGCCGCCGGCCGGGGAGGTCCATCGGGCGCCGGCCGGAAAGTGCTCCTGGAGCGCCGCGAGCATGGTGGTGCGGCGGCCCCGATACGTCTCGACGAGCGCGGCGAGGTTGGCTCGCCATTGCGGATCCGCGAGGTAGCGCTCGGAGACGAGCTGATTGAACGAGCTGCCGCACAGGTCGGCGGCCTCCTTGGCGAGGATCAGGCGCTGCACGACGCTCTGCTGCGCGAGCGCCCATCCGATGCGGACGCCCGGGGAGAAGACCTTCGACAGCGTTCCCAGGTAGATGACGTTGCCGGGATCCAGGGAACGTAAGCACGGCAACGGGTCTCCGTCGAAGCGGAGCATCCCGTACGGGTTGTCCTCCAGGATCGGGACGGCCGCCTCGCGGCAGAGCGCGACGAGCCGCTCGCGCCGCGCCGCCGACATCGTGACGCCCGCCGGATTGTGAAAGTTGGGGACCGTGTAGACGAACTTCGGCCGCGCGCCACGAAGCAAGGCGTCCTCGAGGTGCTCGACGATCATGCCGTCGTCGTCGATCTCGATCTGTACGTATCGAGGCTCGTACGCGCTGAACGCCGACAGCGCGCCGACGTAGGCCGGCGCCTCGACGACGACCTCGTCGCCGGGATCGAGGAAGGTCTTCGCCACGAGGTCGAGGGCCTGTTGGGCGCCCGTCGTGACCACGACGTCGTCGGGGTCCCCGTGCACGCCCTCCTCGGCCATGAGGTCCGCCAGGCGCCGGCGCAACTCGGGCAATCCCTGTCCGGCGCAATACTGCAGGACCGAGGCGCCGTAGAGGTCGAACGCCTCACGGACGGCGCGAAGCACGTCGTCCTCGGGCAGGGCCTGAACGTACGGCATGCCCCCCGCGAGCGAGACGACCTCCGGCCGGGATGCCACCGCGAACAACGCGCGCACCTCCGAGGCCGACATCCCCGCGGTCCTGCGCGCGTACAGCTCGACGTAGGGATCGAGCGCGAACTCGGCCATCGCGTCCCATGCTAGCAACCGGGCCGCACGCGCCGGGGATGCGTCGCGATCGCCGGGAAGCGCGGCCGCTCCGCGCCGCGGCGGGCTCGCCTACAATCCGGGCACATGGACGACGGCGTACCCACGTCGGATGCGCGGATCGAGGAGAACGAGGTCAGGCGGGCGGCCAAGGGCGCCGCGCTCGGCTGGCTCCTCGGCACCGTCCTCGCGCTCCTCGCCAGGTCCTCGTCGGATCGGGGGTGAGCGCGGTGTCGGCGCGGATCGTGGACGTCGACCTCGAGAACTTCCATCGCATCCCGGGGGCGTGCCGCACGACGCTGTACTGGGAGATGGATCACGACGATCCCGAGGTCAATCCCCGCTTCCAGAAGGAGGAGTGGTTCTCCTCGACGCTGTTGGAATGGGGCTCGTGCGGCAAGCTGGTCGTCTCCGACGATGATCCCGCTGCCATCGTGGCGGTGGAGCCCGAGGGGCCCGGCAGGGTCGCGCCGAGGCAGGCCGCGGTCATCGATCATCCCTCGTCGGCGGGGCGACGAGGCTCCGTCCCCACCGACGCCGACGACGGCGCCGGCTTCGCCGAGTACGCGCCGGCGACCCTCTTCCCGCGCCTGCGGCGATTCCCCACCGGCATCGCCGCGACCGCCGCCGACACCGTGTACCTGGCGTACTGCTACGTCATCGAGGGACGGCGTGGCCAGGGCCTCGGCAGCGCGCTGGTTCGCGAGGTCGCCCGCGCTGCGGTGGATCGCGGCTATCGAGCCGTCGAGGCGCTCGGCGACCGCGCGTGGGACGGCGGCTGGGTCATTCCCGTCTCGTTCCTCGCCGCCAACGGCTTCACGGTCGTGCGCGACGACGAGCGATTCCCGCTGCTGCGGCTCGATCTTCACTCGCGCGATGAGCTGCTGGTGCAACGGGAACGCGCCGCCATTCCGGCCGCCGGCGCCGCCGCGTCGGAGGCGTGACGCCGGCGAGCGCGCCGGTCAGCTCAGGAACTCCGTCAGGGCGTCGGTGATCGCCTCGGCGAGGCCGTCGACGAAGCCGGGATCGCGCAGCCGCTCCTCCTCCTCGGCGATGGAGATTCGCGAGGGCTCGACCTGCACGGCCGGCATCTTCGTCTCGCGCAGGATGGAGATGGCGAGCCTCGAGGTGCCGAGGTCCTTCAGCCCGAGCCGGTCGCAGAGCCGCTGCTGGATGAGCTCGGCGAGTCGTTGTCCCGCGGGGGAGTGGGTCGTCGAGGTCCCGAAGAACGTGCAGGCCGCTCCCGGGACCTCCGTCCCCTCGCCGCCGAGGTGGATCGAGACGCAGGCGGCGGCGTGGGCGTCATTGGCTGCCGCGGCGCGGTCGCTGGGCGTCGGGTCGTCGTCCGCCCTCGCAGCAGCAGCGGCACGGCGCCGCCCTCCGACAGCCGGCGGCCGAGCGCGCGCGCGATCGCCAGCGTCGCCCGGCTCTCCGACATGCCGGACGGCCCCACCACTCCCTCGTCGGTTCCCCCATGCCCCGGGTCGATCGCGATGACGGCGCCCACGATCGTTCCCCTGGGGACCCGCAGCTCCTCGGCCTCCCGCACGACGGCGCGGCTGGTGGCGGTGATGTCAGGCCGAAGCCGCCCGAGCGCCGCGACGGTGTCCGGTCCCACGATCCCGTCGGCGACCTGCCCGACGTTGCGCTGGAAGTCGCGGATGGCGCCATCGGTCTCGCGCCCCAGGATCCCGTCCTCTCGCCCGGCGTCGAAGCCGAGCGCGTTCAGCCGGCGCTGGAGCGCGCGAACATCGTCGCCCCGCAGGAACGGATAGCGCAGATAGAGCGCGCGATCCCCGAGCTCGTATCCCGCCTCCACGAGCTGCGACCACGTATCGGGACCAACGAGCCCGTCCACGGGCAGCCGCCGCTCCGCCTGGAAGGCGCGGACCGCGACCTCGGTCGACGGGCCGAACCGCCCGTCGAGCTCGTCGGCGTCGATGGACGCCTGGAGTGCGAGCAACCGCTGCTGCACGTCTCGGACGTCGTCGCCGCCGTCCCCGGCGCGGATGATCCTCACCGGGCGAGTATGCCAGGCGACCCCCCACCGGTCCGGGGATCGACTAGGCCATCGCGAGATGCGGGTCGAGCTCCTTGAGCAGCGCGTCCTTGCCTCGCGCGCCCACCACGCGCGCGACCTCCTCGCCTCCGACGAACAGGATCAACGAGGGGATGCTCATGACGCCGTACTTGCGGGTCACCTCGGGGTTGTCATCGATATTCAGCTTCGCGACGCGCAGGGCCTCCGCCTTCTCCACGCCGATCTCCTCGACGACGGGGGAGACCATGTGGCAGGGCACGCACCACTCGGCCCAGAAGTCGACGAGCACCGGGGCGTCGGCCTCGAGCACCGTGGTCTGGAAATCCCCGTCGGTCACATCTCCGATGTTGGCCATCTGTGATGCCTCCTCTTCTTCATAGCTTCATTCGCGGGCACGTGGCGCACCACCGATGTGCGCTCCGTGTCGTTCCAACAGCGTGGGCCCCACGGCGATTCCGCGGACCGGGCTAGGCTCGATGCGCGCCGTGCGCCTCGGCCTCGAGGAATCGTTCGGCGTCGATCGCGGCCTTGGAGCCCGTGCCTGCGGCGGTCACGGCCTGACGATAGATCCTGTCGACGACGTCACCTGCGGCGAAGACCCCGGCCACGTTCGTGAGCGTTCGCGGCTCCTTCACGACGATATAGCCGCCGTCGTCGAGCTTGAGTTGCCCCTCGAACAGCTCGGTGTTCGGCCGATGGCCGATCGCCACGAACACCCCGTCGGTCGCCACGTCCGTTCGCTCGCCCGTCTTCACGTTTCGCAGGCGGGCGCCGGTCACCGCGTCGTCGCCGAGGATCTCTTCGACCACCGTATCCCAGGTCACGTCGATCTTGGGGTTCGACAGCGCCCGGTCCTGCATGATCTTCGAGGCCCGGAACTCGTCGCGCCGATGCACGATCCCCACCTTGTTGGCGAACTTGGTGAGGAACGTCGCCTCCTCCATCGCGGAGTCCCCGCCTCCGACGACGAGCAGATCCCGATCGCGGAAGAAGAACCCGTCGCAGGTGGCGCAGGACGAGACGCCGCGGCCGCGAAGATGCTCCTCCCCCGGGACGTCGAGCCAGATGGCGGTCGCGCCGGTCGCGATGATGAGCGTCTTCGCCCGCCACTCCTCGTCGCCGGCCCAGACCCCGAAGGGTCGCGATGAGAGGTCGACGCGTGTGGCGCTCTGGTGCAACAGCTCGGCTCCGAACCTGGCCGCCTGCTTGTCCATCTGCTCCATGAGCTCCGGGCCCATGATCGCGTCCGCGAAGCCGGGATAGTTCTCCACCTCGGTCGTCAGCATGAGCTGCCCGCCGGCGTCCAGGCCCTTGAGGACCAGGGGCGCGAGGTTGCCGCGCGCCGCGTACAGGGCGGCGGTGTAGCCGGCGGGTCCGGACCCGAGGATGACGACGTTGCGCTCTTCAGCCATTGTTCGCACCATTCTCCCATAGGGCACAACCACGCCGTATTCCGAGACCTTCCCGGCCGACCGAGGGGCACGGCGAGGGCGGAGGGCGAGGACCGGCGTCTCGACGCGGCGGTGGGAGTCAGGTTCGCCGTTGCGTGAACGAGATCAGCTCGCAGGCATCCCGCGCGAGCACCCAGACGAGGATCCGATCGGACGCCTCCCCCGGCGGGGTCTGACGGGCGACGCCCAGGTACGCGGGCCTGCCTTGATAGGTCGCCTCGATGACTGCGAATCGGGGTGGCACCCTGGGCGGCCGACGCCCATCGACGGACGCACTGGATCGCCTGTTCGGCTCCCGGCGGCTGCCGCGCCAGCGCCTGTTCGGGTGCGCCCGCCTCGTCGGCGGTCCCCGCCGCCGTGCCGCCCGCCTCGTCGGCCGCGAGCGCCGCGACATCGGCCGGCTCGTAGTCGATGTCCTGGCGCTCCACGATCGGTGGCCCCGATCCGCTCGGCGTCGGCATCGCCGCATTCGGCACCTCCTCGCTGCTCGCCGCGGCCGATGTGCCGGCCGAATCGCTCGACGACAGGCGAGGGAGGGCGACGGCGATCACGCCGACGATGACGGCCGCGGCCGCCAGGCCCGCCAGCCATCTGCGGGCGTCCCGGCGGCCCGCGCCGCCGAGCTCCGCCGAGCCCTCCCGATCGAGCGCGTGAGCGGCGGCGCGCCTCGTCCCCGCCGGGACGTCGACCTCGGGGAGCTCGCGAAGGCGCTCCCGGGCGGCCTCGGCCAGTCGCACGTCCTCGCGGCACGTCTCGCACTCGGCGAGGTGGCGCTCGACCGCCTCGAGCCCGTCGTCCGCCAGGGATCGATCCACGTAGGCGGCGAGGAGCTCCTCGGGGTGGCTGCCGGAGTCGGGCATTCGGGTAGTCATCGGATCCGCCCCTTGGACGGACGCTCGCCTCGCTCAGGTTCCCCGACGCCCAGAGCACGGGCGAGCGCCACGCGGCCGCGGTGGAGCCTCGACTTCACGGTTCCCACCGGCACGCCCAGGATGTCGGCCACCTCCTGAACCGGAACGTCCTGAGCGTCGTGGAGGACCAGCGCGGCGCGGAATTCCTCGGGGATCGCCAGGAGCGCTCGCTGCACCTCGATCGCGCCGGTCGTCTCATCGGCGTGATCGGGCGCCGGATCGATGCGTTCGTCCTCGACCGGGTGGTCCTTCGAGGAGGCGAGCACCGGCGCTCGTCCTCGCTTGCGCAGCAGGTCGTACGAAGCGTTGATCGCCACTCGGTGGAGCCAGGTGGTGAACGCGGCCTCCCCTCGGAACGACGAGAGCTTTCGATAGGCGGTGAGGAACGCATCCTGCGTCGCGTCGCTCGCGTCGTCGAGGTCGCCGACCATGCGGAGGCAGAGGTTGTAGACGCGGCGTTCGTGGCGCTCCATCAACCGGGTGAAGGCGGAGCGATCCCCGTCGGCCGCTCGTCGAACGAGGTCCTCGTCCGAGTCGGTCACGATGCGCGCGACGCGATCACGGCGCCGGAGCGGCCGTCGAGGTGGCCACGACCTTGGTGAGGTCCTCCAGGGCGTCGACGCGCTTCGCGACGATCGTGCTGGCGGTCTCGCGCACGGTGATCGTCACGTCGCCCGTCCCGGGGTCGATGACGCAGCCGCCCTTCGGGATCCTGGCGGTGTGATTGGCCTCCTCGACCGTCTCCACCGCCGTCTGACATGCGCCGCGGAGATCGTGCGACTGCTTGTAGGCGTAGGCGGTTTCCTCCGCAGCGCGATCCGCGGCGTCCGCCGTGCGGTACCTGGCGCTCAGGATGGAGACGGCATCGAGGGCGCCGACGCCGAGGACGGCGAGGATCAGCAGGGTGATGACGAGCGCCTTGCCGACCAGGCCGCGCTCGTCGTGCGCCCCCGCATGGAGGCGACGCTCGTTCATCGATGAAATCTCGCCATGATCGCTCGCTTGACGGTATCGACCTCCTCGATGCGCAAGATAAGGGCGGAGGCGACAAAGACAAGCACCCCCGTGGTCACGCCGGCGAACACCTGGATCGCCTGGCCCGAGACGCTCGCGGTGCCGACGGCCCGGCCGACCGCGTCGGCGACGAGCCGGGCGGCGGCGGCCGATGCCACGGAGGCCGCCACGACGCGGGCGATCGTGCCGAGGGTGGCGCGGCCGTCGAGCCGCCCGACGCGTCGCCGGATGACCACGAGGGAGAGCGTCGCCGCGAACGCGTAGGCCGCGGCATAGCCGAGGGCGAGGCCCTGGACGCCGAGGTCGAGGGCGAAGACCAGCGCCAGGTTCGCCACGATGTTGACGGTGACGGCGCCGACGTTGATGAGCGCGGGCGTTCGAGTGTCCTGCATGGCGTAGAACGCGCGCAGCAGGAGCTGGAAGAGGGAGAAGGGAAACATCCCCACCGAGAACGCGACGAGGATGGACGCCACCAGGCGCGCCTCGGCGGGATCCACCGCGCCGCGCTCGAAGAGCAGTCGGACGATGGGAAGGGCGAGCGCGATGTAGCCGAGGGCCGCGGGCACGATGACCACGGCGTTCAATCGGATGCCCCTCGAGAGCAGCGTGCCGTAGCTCGCCAGGTCCCCCGCCGCGAAGCTCGCCGACATGCCCGGCAGGATCGCCGTGAACACGGACACCGCGAAGATCGCGTGGGGGAGCTGGAAGATCACGAACGCGACGACGTAGGCGGTGTAGTCGCCGTCGCCCAGGCCGTAGGCGATGACGATGACGATGAGCAGGCCGATCTGATTGACGGCCACGTAGACGATCGTCCACTTCGCCAGATGGGCGATCCGGAGGACCGCCTCGTGCCGCCAGTGGAAGTTCCAGCGCCACCGCCATCCCAGGCGGCGAAGGGCGGGAAGCAGCACGAGGCTCATCGCGGCGACGCCCGCCGTGGTCCCGATCGCCAGGACCAGGCGTTGCGTCGTCGTGATCGTGTACGGCGTGGGCGGGTGGTCTCCCGGAAGCAAGGCCACGGCGATGAACGTCGCGGTGCCGATGAGGTTGTTGAGGACCGGCGCGAACATCGGAGGGGCGAATCGCCGGTGCGCGTTGAGCAGCCCGGTCGCGACGGCCCCGATCCCATAGAAGGCGATCTGCGGGACGAACCACCGGAGGAAGTAGGTGCCCAGCGCCTGGGCCTGCGCGTCCTGCGCACCTCCGACCGTGTACAGGCGGATGATCGCCGGCGCGGCCACGATCCCGAGCAGGGCGATCGCGGACAGCGAGACCACCGTCAGCGTCATCACCCGCTGCGACACGTCCCACGCCTCGTCCCTTCCTCGCGACTGCATCCAGTCGACGAACACGGGGACGAAGACCGATGAGAGCACGCCCCCGAGGGCGAGCTCGTAGATGATGTTCGGCGTCGTGTTGGCGACGTTGAACGTGTCGGCCATGCGCGATCCCGCGATGCCGAGGGCGTAGGTCATGGCGGCGAGCCGCACGAACCCCGTCACCCGGGAGAGGCTCGTCCCGACGGACATGACGGCCGTGTTCTTCAGGATCTGCGTTTGCGAGTCGGGGTCGTCGGCGGCGGGTGGGGCGGGAGGCGTGCCCGGATCCGGCACCGTCACGTCGTTCGGCGCCGGGATGGTAGGAACCTCCTTCCCCACAGCGCGAGGAGCGCGACGGCGGCCCCGATCGTGATGACGAGCGCGAAGCGGTTGTATGCGGTGGAGCGCACGGCGATGGTCGTGTCGCTGATCGGGCGTCCCGAGGGGGCCAGGAGCTCCACCTGCACGGGGAACTCACCCGTCGTCTTGAGCTCGACGTCGAAGGTGATCGCCTGCTGCGGCTCGGTCAGCGTCAGCCGCCGAGTCTGCTCCCCGCCGATCGTGAGATGGGGCGACAGCAGGTGCACGTTGACCGACACGGGCTGGCCGGTGTTGTTCACGACCTGAAGCGGGATCTGCCCGGTCCGCGATGCGAACGTGACCAGGGGAACGGCGTCGACGCGGATACGGCCGAGGAAGGCGTTCACGCGACCGTCGATCGCCCGGATCTGCGCCAGGCCGGCGGCCTCGTCGTTCAGAAACTGGGCGCCCTCCAGCAGCAGGAGCTGTGTCTTGAGTTGCTTCGGATCGGTGCTCGGCGCGACCAGCATCGAGCGATAGCTGTCGATCAGGCGGCGGGAATGCTTGATCGCCGACGCGTAGCCGGCGGAGAACGTCCGCACGTCGAGTGGGACGACCACGCTCGGCTCGTCGGGAGGTGGGAATTCGTCGACGAGGCCCGTCGCGGTCACGGGGCGTACGAACGGAGCCGCGGCGATCCGTCTGATGAGCGCCGGCGCCAGGGCCGCGTTGGGCTCGGTCCGGTCCGGGACCGCGACCGCGAAGGGCCGTTCGATGCCCGGTTGCTCGAGCCAGATGGCTGCGATCTCGCCGATCGCCTGCTGGGCCGCGAGCACAGGATCCGTCTCCGCCGTCACCGACGTGAGGAGATCCTGCACGCCGGCGTGCGGGACGACCGCGGCGACGGCCTCATCCGGTGCGGCCGCCGACGCAAGGCGCCTGACGGAGGGCGGCGCGAACCCCCGCGGCTGCGCGTCCGCCGGAACGACGTCGGGGTCGAGCATCAGCACGCGAGCTCCCTGCGCCACGAGCTGATCGATCGCCTCCGGGGTGACGGCGGAGTTCGGCGGATACATGAGGGCCGCGGGAGCTCGCTCGCCGAGCAGGCGATTGACCAGCCCCCGTCCCCTCGTGATCTGCGCGGGAAGGTCCCTCGAGAGGTTCTCGAGGAGCGAGGGGATCGAGGCCGCGCCGAACGGCCACGCGGAGATCCTCACGACGCCGCTCTGGGCGATCGCCCGAAGGTCGGCGAGGATGCCGGCGGCGGTCGCGGAGCCGGCCTCGCCCTCGGCCACCGTCCGCACGCCTTCACCGTCCACGACGGAATAGCCCTGGCGCATCCGGTCCAGCTGATAGAGCAGCACCGGGGAGGCGACCACGTCCAGCGGCGCACGATGGTCGGATGCCAGCTCGTCGCGGATGGCCGCGACGGCGGCGCCGATGCGCCCGCGCGGTTCGATGTCGGCCTCCAGCTCGCTGCTCGTGAAGACGCCCTCGGCGTCGAGCAGGAACGGGGCCGTGAGGGCCACCCTCGTCGAGACCGCGATCGGGTGCTGCGGCCGGCGTACGACGACCACGATCGCGCTGCGGACCGTCGCGACGACCACGTTCCCGGACAGCAGCTCGAGCTTCAGCGGGTAGACGTAGGACTGGACCGTCGAGATCCCGTCGCTTTGCATCCGCAGCTGGATCCCGAAATGGCGCGTCCCGCCGGACTGCAACGTTCCGTCGATCGGCTGCGCGCTGGTTCGAACGATGGCGCTCCCGGCGGGATCGGTCTGGAGCGAGGACTCGTAGGCTCCGATCGAGAGCACCTGCGACCAGACGGTCGCGCGGAGCGAGAGGTTGTCGAGCGGATCGCCTCCATCGTTTCGGGCGAGGATCTGCGCCGAGACCTCGGGCTCCCTCGGCGTGGCGAAGGGGGTCTGGGAGGAGAGCGTCACCGCGACCGCGCTCCCGTCCTGTCCGACGGCCGCCGGCGTGACGACGAGGAGCGGGAGCAGAGCCAGGAGGAAGGCGGCGATCCGTCGGATGCTCATGCCGGCGCCGCTCATCCTACCCGGCCCGCCCTTCGCCGCCCGTGAGGATGATCGCCTGGCTCACGCCGTAGGCGACGGCGACCAGGCCGAGGAAGCCACCGACCAGGAGCCGGAGCGTGCGCTCGCGCGTCCCCAGGGCGATCCTCGCGCCGACCCGCGCGCCGGCCACCGAGCCGAGGGCCAGCACGAGCGCGATCCTCCAGTCGATGTGCCCGAGCGCGGCGTGCACCGCCGCTCCGGGAACGACGATGGCGACGATGGCCGCGAGCGACGTGCCGAGCGCGCGCTTCAGGGGCATCCCGAGCCACCCGGCGAGCATCGGCACGATCACGATTCCACCCCCGATCCCGAGGAGCCCCGAGGCGAGGCCGGCGATCAGGCCGATGCCCGCGTAGGCCCACACCGTTGCCTCGCGCCGCGCGGCCGCCTCCCTCACGGTCGCACCCCGCGCAACCTCGACGGCCTGCCACGCGAGCAGGACGGCGGTGACGATGAGAAGGAGGTGCCCGTTCACGATCCCCGTCAGCGCGGCGCCCCGCGGCGGCGGCGAACGCGCCGAAGACGGATATCCACGCGGCCGCCCGCAGGTCGATCTGGCCCGAGCGACGGTAGGTCTCCGCCCCGACGATGGCCGTCGGGAAGATCACGGGAAGGGGCGTGGCGACCGCCACGACGGGCGCGACGCCGTAGATCGCCGAGATCGCCGGCGTCGACACGATGCCGCCTCCCACGCCGAACATGCCCGCCAGCACCCCTGCCGCGAATCCGGCGACCACGCCCAGGACCGCCTCGACCGGGCTCACGAATCGGGGTCCGCGCTCAGCCGATCCACGGCGCGCTGCAGGACCTGCCGCTCACCGCGGTAGGCGGCGAGGCCCACGACCTCCTCCTTCGCGAACCACCGAACCTCCTCCATCTCATCGTCGTGGTCTCCGACGTCCCCGCCCGTGGCTCGGAGGAGGTACATGTGGACCAGCTTGCGGATCCTCGCCGAGTCCCACACGTAGAAGTACCGCGTATCTCCCAGCGACGCCTCGACCCGCGCCTCGAGGCCCGTCTCCTCCCGCACCTCCCGGATCGCCGCATCCTCGGGGGACTCCCCGGCCTCGATCTGGCCCTTCGGCAGGCCCCAGACGAGCTCTCCCCTGCGGGTCCGCCTGGCGGCGAGCGCGATCTCCACCGCCTCCCCGGTCCGCCGGTAGACGACGCCTCCGGCGGAGACCTCCTTGCGAACGCTCATCGCCCGCTCGCGTGCGTGGGGAAGGATCGGCGCACCATGTGGGGGGGATTGTAGGCGCCGCCCGCCGTCGGCCCGGGCCCTCCCGAGGCGGCCGTCCCGGCTCGGGCGGGGCCCCGAGGCATCGGCTTCAGGAGGCCTCGTGCCCGGCCGAAAGATGTAGGGACCTTCACAAGGGGCGTGCCCGGGATGGACGTGATCGAGCTGCTTCGCCACATGGTCGAGCGTGGCGCCAGCGACCTGCATCTCAAGGCCGGAAACGTGCCGTTCATCCGCATCGACGGCAGCCTGCAGCCGGCGCCGTATCCGGTGCTGGTCCCGGCCGACACGCAGGCCTTCGCCGAGGCGCTCATGTCCGAGCGCAAGGCGAGGGAGTTCGCCGAGACGAGCGAGGCGGACCTCGGCTACACGCTCGCCGGCGTGGGGCGCTTCCGCGTCAACGTCTACCGGCAGCGGGGCCTGACCGGGCTGGCGATCCGCCGCGTCCGCTCGGACATCCCGACGTTCGACGAGCTGCGCCTGCCGCCCGTGATCAGGTCGCTCGCCGAGTCGCCCCGCGGGCTGATCCTCCTGACCGGCCCCACCGGGACGGGGAAGACCACCACGATCGCGTCGATGATCGGCCACATCAACAACACGCGGCGCGCGCACATCGTCACGATCGAGGACCCCATCGAGGTCGTTCACGAGGACAACCTCTCGATCGTCGAGCAGCGAGAGGTCGGGCTCGACACGGATTCCTACAGCGCCGCGCTCAAACGCGTGATCCGCCAGGATCCCGACGTCATCTTCGTGGGGGAGATCCGGGACTCCGAATCCGCCCTCTCCGCGATCCAGGCCGCCGAGACCGGCCATCTCGTGATCTCGACGCTGCACACCATCGACTGCACCGAGACCATCAACCGCGTGCTCGATCTGTTCCCGCCGCAGCAGCAGCGGGAGGTGCGGAGCTCGTTCGCGGGCGCCCTGCGCGGAATCCTCTCTCAGCGGCTCGTCGCCCGGGCCGACGGGCGCGGGCGCGTGCCCGCGGTCGAGGTCCTCGTCAACACCGGACGAATCTACGAGCGGATCATCGATCCCGACGCCACCGTGGAGATCGTGGACGTCATCGCGGACGGCGGCTTCTACGGCATGCAGACGTTCGACCAGGCGCTCGTGAAGCTGGTCGAGGATGGCACGGTGGCGGAGGACGAAGCGCGCCGAGCCTCGACGAACCCGCACGACTTCGCCCTCGCGTTGCGGGGCGTGCTCGCCCGCACCGGCCCTCCCCTGAGCTAGCCCGGCTCGTCGAGCTCGTCGAGCTACTCCTCGCCGGCGGCGCGCCTCGCGGCGATCTCGAAGGGATGCCTCCAGTAGCCGTAGGGGACGGCGAGCGCCACGTACACCGGGATGAACAGCGGTCCCCATCGACAGTACTGGCGGATGTGGTGCCGTTCGTGTGCGAGCGCCGTCGGGGTGAGCGGGCGGGCGGAGACGATGACGAAGCCGACGGTCATGGCCGACCTGTTCATCCGCAGCAGCAACCAGGTCAACCCCCGGGGTGCGCGGTCGAAGACGAGCGCGCCCTCCTGGACTCGCGGCGCCTGGAACGTGAGGACGCCCGCCAGGAGCCCGAGGAGCGTGTTGGGAAGCGTCCAGATGAAGCCGAGCGCGTTCTCCACGTCCGGACCGTATACGTCGGGCCCAGAGCTCGGGCGCGGGCCGTGGTCGGGGGCAGGGGGCCGAGGTCGGGAACAGTATCCTCCCCGCATGGGCGAGCCGACGGGCGCAGGAGCGGCACTTCCGGTGGATCCGCTCGCCGCGGAGTTGGGCGAGCGCTTTCGCGTCGCCGGCTTCGAGCTGTACCTGGTCGGAGGCGTCGTGCGCGATGCCATCCTCGATCGAGCCGGCGCGAGCGACTTCGACTTCGCGACGGACGCGCCACCGCATGAGACGACGAAGATCCTGCGCGGGTGGGCCGAGCGCCAGTACCTCGTCGGCGTGCGATTCGGGACGGTCGGCGCGCGCAAGGACGACCGGCTGCTCGAGATCACCACGTTTCGCGAGGAGATGTACGCCGAGGAACACCGCAAGCCCGCCGTGTCGTTCGCGCGCGACATCGAGACGGACCTGTCGCGGCGCGACTTCACGATCAACGCGATGGCCGTGCGGCTGCCGGAGGGAGGGTTCGTGGATCCCTTCGGGGGCGTGCGCGATCTCGCCGCGCGGCGACTGGACACCCCGAGGGATCCGGAGATGGCGTTCTCGGACGATCCGCTGCGCATGCTCCGCGCCGCGCGGTTCGTCTCGCAGCTCGAGGTCGAGCCCTCCGAACGCGTCGTCCGGGCCATGCGCGACATGCGCGACCGGATCGAGATCGTGTCGTCGGAGAGGATCCGCGACGAGCTCGACAAGTTGCTGGTGGCGCCCAAGCCCTCGAGGGGACTGGAGCTCGTGGTCGAGACGGGCCTCGCGGAGGCCATCCTTCCCGAGCTTCCGGCGATGCGACTGGAGCAGGACCCGGTCCACAAGCACAAGGACGTCCTGCGCCACACCTACGCCGTGGTGGAACGATGCGAGCCCGACGCCGTCCTGCGCCTCGCCGCGCTGCTGCACGACGTGGGAAAGCCGCGGACGCGCCAGATCACGCACGAGGGCGTGCAGTTTCATCATCACGAGGTCGTCGGCGCCCGGATCGCGCGGGAGCGGCTCGAGGCGCTTCGCTACCCATCGGCCGTCGTCGACGACGTCGTGCGCCTGGTGGAGATGCACCTGCGGTTCCACACCTACCGGATGGGGTGGTCAGACGGCGCCGTGCGCCGCTACGTCCGCGACGCGGGCCCGCTCCTGGATCGCCTGAACCAATTGACCCGGGCCGACTGCACGACCCGCAACCCACAGAAGGCCAAGCAGCTCGGCGCGCTGCAGGACGACCTCGAGGACCGGATCGCCCGCCTCGCCGAGCAGGAGAACCTCGACGCGATGCGGCCGCCGCTCGACGGACTGCAGGTCATGGAGCGACTCGGCCTCGAGCCCGGCCCGCTCGTCGGCGAGGCGCTCGCGCATCTGATGGAGCTCCGCCTCGAGGGCGGACCGATGGACGAGGACGAGGCGTACGAGGCGCTCGCGGCCTGGGCCCGAGAGCGGGGGCTCATCGACGAGTGAGGGCGGGACGCCCCGGGTCGGCCCGGGAACCGCCCTCGCCGCGACGCCCGGTAGTGTGGGGTCCAATGGACTCTGCCGAGCGCGCCGTCGCGCCCGGGCGGCCGGCCGCACGAGATCACGGCGGCGCGGCCGCGCCCGGACTGTTCTCCAACCGCAACTTCCGGCTGTTCTTCCTCGGGCAGCTGGTGTCGAACACGGGCAACTGGCTGCAGCTGGCCGCGCAGGCCGTGCTCGTGAAGCAACTCTCGGGAAGCTCGTTCGCGGTCGGGATGACGACGGCCGCGCTGTTCGTGCCCGTCTGGTTCCTCGCGCTCCCGGGCGGGAGGCTCGCGGACGTGCTCGATCGCCGCAAGGTGCTGATCGCCATGCAGGTGCTCGCCATGACCGCGACCGTGGGCCTCGCCGTGCTCGCCGCGACAGGACGGGCGAGCGTCGTCGCGGTCGTCGTCGTCGCGCTGATCGTCGGCATCCAGTTCGCCGTCTCGATCCCCACGATGATGGCCCTGCTGCCGTCGCTGGTCGAGCCGGGCCAGCTCGGCCAGGCGATCGGCATGAACTCCATCACCTACAACGTGGCCCGCGCGCTGGGTCCGGCGCTGGCGACGGCCATCATCGCGACGCTCGGATTCGGCCTTACCTTCGCGTTGAACGCGGCGTCGTTCGTGGCCCTCATCGCCGCGCTCCTGCTCATGCGCCCGCGCGAGGAGGCGGAGTCGAGCTCGCCCGGAAGCGGCTCGATCGGCGAGGCGCTCGCCTATGCGTGGCGAGACCGGAGGGTGCGCATGATGCTGGTCGGCGTCGCCTCGGTGGCCGTC
Source organism: uncultured Actinomycetes bacterium (assembly GCA_963728285.1). GTDB lineage: Bacteria > Actinomycetota > UBA4738 > UBA4738 > HRBIN12 > CAVSJR01. Next base: position 810,273 of record CAVSJR010000001.1, read on the forward strand.
GCGGTCGCGCCGGTCGTGACGCTCGCACCGACCTTCGCGCGCGACGTGTACGGATCGAAGGCCGCGGACGCCGGGCTGCTCATCTCCGGGTACGGGATCGGCGCAGTCCTCGGCGCGGTCTTGCTGACGCGGGCGTTCCGGTCCCGGCGAGGCGCGAGGTTCGAGCTGCTCCGGCCCGCCGGCGTGGTGCTCGCGGTGGCCCTCGCCGGGTTCGCCTTCAGCCCGTCGATGGCGGTCGGCGTCGCGTGCTTGGTGGTCGCGGGCCTCGGGTTCATCGCCTCGAGCGTGACGTGGACGACGGGGATCCAGCAGGCGGTGCCCGAGGAGCTCCGAGGGCGGATCATGGGCCTGTGGACGCTCGCCTACCTGGGGATCTGGCCGCTGGCGGCGCCCGTCGGAGGAGCGATCGCCGACCTCGTCAGCCCGCAGGCGGCCGTGATCGCCATGACCGTCCCCCTGCTGCTCGTGGCGCTGTTCGGAGTTCGCATCGTCCGACGCTCTCCGGCGGAGGCGACGCCGCCGCCCGCGATGGCGTCCCCGTAGCGGGCGCGGCGCGAGCGGGCGGCTCACGTTCGGGGGGAGATGCCGCTCGCATGGGCCCGGGCCCGCGGCCTAGTGGAGCAGGCCCATCCTGCCGGGGGGCCAGATCTTCACGAAGGCCTTCCCCACCACCTTCGAGATGGGGACGAACCCCAACCCGAAACGCGAGTCGTTGGATGCGCGGCGATTGTCGCCCATGACGAACATGTCGCCGGGAGGCACCTCGACTTGGTCGAAGGGTCGCGTCTTCTGGCTCAGGTACGGCTCGTCGAGCTTGGTGCCGTTCACGTAGACGTATCCGCCCTTGCCCTCCACGGTGTCGCCCGGCAGGCCGATGACCCGCTTGATGAAGTCCTCGTCCGGGTTCGTCGAGAATCCGAGTCCCTGGGCGAGCCAGTGGATGAACCCCCCGACGGCGCCTCGATCCACCTGGGCGTTCGGATCCGGGTTCTCGAACACGATGATCTCGCCGCGATGCGGATCGTGGAAGTAGAAGGGGATCTTGTTGACGAGCACGCGGTCGCCCGGCATGAGGGTCGGCTCCATCGATCCGGACGGGATGTAGAAGGCCTGGAACAGGAACGCCTTGATGATGAGCGCCAGCACCAGGGCCGTGAGGACCAGGATCGGCAGCTCCCCGAAAAAGCCGAGGCCTTTGCGTTCCGGTCCTTCGTCTCGGGAGGGCACCTCGGTGGGCTTGGTATCGGTTGCCACGCCCTGCAGGGTACTGGGTCGCGCCGGGAAACGGCGAGATCTCCGGCGGCTACGGAGGCACGACGGCGACCTCGACGGCCTTGAACGAGAGCCAGACGACGGAGCCCGTCTCGAGCCCGAGCCGCTTCATCGACCCGATCGTCACGTCGGCGACGAGCGAGGGGGACGCGTCGGCCCGGACCCGGGCTCGGTCGCCCTCGATCGAGATGGAGGCGATCGTCCCGCGCACGACGTTTCGCGCGGAGCCGGCCGGGGGGTCCAGGTGGATCGCGACGTCGGAGGGCCGAACGATCGCGAGGACCCCGGACGTGGGCACCCTCGGACGGTCGTCCGGCCACGCGACGATGACGTCGCCGTCGGGCGTGGCCAGTCGTCCGGCGCCGTCCGGGAGTGGATCGAGGCGACCCTCGAAGAGGTTCACGCCGACGAGCTCCGCCGCGTACGCGGTCGTGGGCGCCTCCCGCACTTCGTCCGGCGTTCCGGATTGGGTGACCCGGCCGGCCTCGAGCACGACGATCCGATCGGCCAGCGTCATCGCCTCGACGGGATCGTGCGTGACCAGGATCCGGACGCCCGCGAAGTTGTCGAGGGTCTCCGAGATGAGCGCGCGGGCCCGAGCACGCGCGGCGACGTCGAGCGAGGAGAGTGGCTCGTCGAGGAGGAGCATCCTCGGGCGGCGAATCATGGCGCGGGCCAGGGCGACTCGCTGCGCCTGTCCTCCGGAGAGCTCGCGCGGCCGCGCCGCCGCGCGGCCGCCGATCCCGAGCTCCTGTAGCAGCGCATCGGCTCGTGCGAGCGCCTCGGCCCGCCGGAGTCCCGACGCGCGGAGGGGGAAGGCGACGTTCTCGCGAGCCGAGAGGTGCGGCAGCAGCAGGAGATCCTGGAACAGAACGCCCAGCGGGCGTTCCTCGGGCTCGACGTGCACCCCGGCCGCCACATCGTCGAGCGTCAAGTCGTCGAGCGTGACGCGCCCGTCGACCGGCACGACGAGTCCGGCCAGGACCGAGACGAGCGTTGACTTTCCCGAACCGTTGGGCCCCAGCAGCGCGACCGTCTCGCCCGGACGGGCGTGCAGCGAGGCGTCGAGCTCGAACGCATCCCGCCGGGCGCGCACGTCGACGTCCAGGCTCATCCGGCGGGCCCTTCGAGCAGCCGGCCCCGGAGCGCGACGATCACCGCGAGCGAGATGACGACGAGCAGGAGCGCGACCACGAGGGCACCGGCCGGATCCGTCTGGCTCACCTCGAACACGGCGAGCGGCAGCGTCTGTGTCCGACCCGCCAGGTTCCCGGCGAACATCAACGTCGCGCCGAACTCCCCGAGGGCGCGAGCCCACGCGAGCACCAGGCCGGCCGCGATCTGCACCCGTACGAGGGGCAGGGTGACGCGCCGGAGCACGTACCACGGTGATCCTCCCATGGTGCGCGCGGCGTCCTCGAGCCGGGGATCGAGCGAGCGCAGGCCCGCCTCGGTGGCGAGGACGACGAGGGGGAACGACACGAACGCCGTCGCGATCACGGCTGCCGGGGTCGTGAACGGGAGCTGCACGCCGACCGCATCGAGGACGCCGCCGAGCAGCCCACGCCGGCCCAGGGCAGCGAGGAGGCCCACGCCCGCGACGACGGGCGGCAACACGAGCGGAAGCAAGACGATGGCACGCACGATGGCCTTGCCGGGGAAGGAGGTTCGAGCGAGCACCAGGGCGAGCGGGAGGGCGAGCAGGAGATCGAGCAACGTCGCGGCCGTGGCGACGACGATCGACAGCCTCAGCGCCGTGAGCGTGCCGCTCGACGCCAGCACGCTCGACGCCCGACCCCACGCGGCCCGCGCGATGATGCCGACGACGGGCAGGGCCACGAACGCCCCCGCGATCACGCCCAGGATGACGACGGCCAGCGGAATCCGAGGTCGGGAGCGCACCGCGCTCCCCGCTACGGGGGGAGGAAGCCGTAGGAGCGCAGGATCTCCTGGCCGTCCCGGCTCCTCACGTACTCGACGAAGGACCCGGCCAGCGAAGCATGCTCGCTGCTTGCGACCACGGCGATGGGATAGGTCGCGATCACATTGTCCGCGCGGGGGATAGGAACGGCGCGCACGGAGGACTCGACGTCGGTGGTGAGATCCGTCACATAGACGATCCCAGCATCCGCCTCGCCCAGAACGATCTTCTGGACGACGGCCTTGACGTCCTCCTCGTTCGAGACCACGTTGGCCTCCGCCTGCTCGGCGACCCCCACGCCGTCCAGCGCCTCGCGGGCGTAGGTTCCCGCCGGGACATCCTCCGCGGCAAGCACGAGCTTCACGCCCGGCTTGGCGAGATCCTCGAGCGAGGCGATGCCGGCCGGATCGTCGGGCGGCGTGATGATCACGAGGCGGTTGTGCGCGAACGTGCCTTCGTCGTCCACCCCGGGCTCCTCATCGCCCACCGCCTTCATCCAGGTCTCGCTCGCGGATGCGAACACGTCGGCCGGCGCTCCGTTGTTGATCTGCGCCGCGAGCGCGTCCGAGGGCCCGAGGACGAACCGAACCGTGGCGGTGGGGTTCGCCTCCTCGAAGCGCCGACCGATCTCCCCGAAGGCCTCCGTCAGGGAGGACGCGGCGAACACCAGCACCTCGCTCCCGCCCGCTCCCTCATCGACCGGGGTTCCCCCCGAGCCGGGTTCGTCGCTTGAGCACGCGCCCGCAGCAAGCGGGAGACACAGGAGCGCGGCGAGGATGCCGGCACGCAAACCGCCGGACCCGCCCAATCCGCTTCATCGGGGCAGCTCGACGCTGACGTTGGTCGCCTTGACGGCCGCGATCGCGGGCATGCCGGGTTCCAGGCCGAGCTCGTCGACGGCCTCCCTCGTGAGCAGCGACAGGATCCTGTGTGGCCCGGCCATGATCTCCACGGTCGCGGCGACCTCGTCCTTCGCCACGGCCACGACCACGCCCGGGAAGTGGTTTCGGATGCTTTGGGCGCCGATCTCCGGCGTCTCCTGCTGGCGTTGCTCGGAGAGCAGCCGGGCCACCTCCGTGGCGGAGACGCGTCGCTGGCCGCCGGGCGTGCGAGAGGACTCGAGCCTTCCCTCGCGCTCCCAGCGACGAATCGTCTCGACCCGAACCCCGAGGAGCTTCGCGGCCTCCCCGATGCGATAGTCATCCGCCACGGCGCGCAGGGTAGCAGGTTCGCGCCGGCCAATGTCAAGCTATTGCTGGCTATGCCAACGTCGATCTCGCTGCGGCGAGCGTCAGACCGCGAAGCGGACGTGCAGGATGTCGCCTTCGCGCACGACGTAGTCCTTGCCCTCGACGCGCAGGAGCCCCTTGGACTTCGCGGCCTCCATGCTGCCCGCCTCCACGAGGTCCCCGTAGCCGATCACCTCGGCGCGGATGAATCCCCGCTCGAGATCGGTGTGGATCGCGGCCGCCGCCTCCGGCGCACGGGCGCCCCGGCGAACCTCCCACGCCCGCGTCTCGTCCTCCCCGGTCGTCAGGAAGGTGATGAGGTCGAGGGCCCGATAGCCGGCGGCGATCACCTTCTCGAGGCCGGGCTCGGCCACGCCGAACTCCTCGAGGAGCGCGCGCGCCTCCTCGGCATCCATCTCCGCCGTCTCCGCCTCGATCGACGCGTAGACGCCCACGGCGTCCCCCGGCAGGCCCGGCGGAACGTCGGCGCCCTCCTCGAGGTTGGCCACGACGACGAACGGCTTGAGGGTGAGGGGCGCGATGGCCCGGAGCTCGGCTCGCTGGGCGTCGTCCAGCCCGGCGTCACGCAGCGGGGTCTCCGAGGAGAGGGCGTCGTGCGCGGCCTCCAGGGCATCCGCCTCGGCCCCCGGCTTTCCGCGCGCGCGCTTCCTCGCCCGCTCCAGGGCGGAGTCGATGACGGCCAGGTCGGCGAGCAGCAATTCCTCATGGACGCCCCGGAGCTCATCGGCGGGCGAGGCGTCGGGACCGAAGCAGCGCAGGACGATCGCGAGGGCATCGACCTCCCGCAACGCGGCGATGCCCTGGGCGGAGGACGTCCCTCCGGGCACATCGACGAACCGCACTTGCGCGTTGACGGTCTTCCGCGAGGCCTCGATCCTCGTCAGCTCGGGCAGCCGCGGGTCGGGCACCGGAACGACCGCCTGATTGGCCCGGCCTCCGACGACGCCGGCCCGCGTCAGGGCCCTGAAGAGGGTGGATTTCCCCGAGAACGGGAGGCCGACGAGGCCGATGTCCTTCACGACCGGCGAGCCTAGCAAAGGCCCTCTTCGCCGCCCGCCCGCCGGCCGGCGCCGCCCAGGGGCCCGGACGCGGAGCGCAACGCAGAAACCGTAGCCCGTTCGGGCTAGAGGAATTGGGGTTCCCGGTCGCTAACCGTACGCGCCCTTCTGACCGACAGGTGAATGAGGGATGTCTATGGTGCGCGAACAGATCGAGCGGAAACGGAATCACCGGCGCGACGACGACGAGGTCGCCGAGCGAGAGTCCGACGCGGGGTCCTCCGGCAACGCGACGGCCCTGGTCGACGAGATCGACGACATCCTCGACGAGATCGACGCGGTCCTCGAGAAGAACGCCGAGGAGTTCGTGAAGTCCTTCGTGCAAAAGGGCGGCGAGTAACGACCCGGAGCGACCGTCCCCCGAGGCGTCGGTGCGAGCTCGGCTACGCCGCCTTCGTCTCCCAGAAGATCTTCGCGATCTCGTCGATCTGATCCAGCAGCTTCTGTCCCTGGGCGGGGTCCTGGCTCTTCTTCGACGCGCCGGCCTCCTTGGTCGCCTGCCAGAAGAGGTCGTTCAGGTTCGGGTACTTCTGAGCGTGCTCGGGCTTGAAGTAGTCGGTCCAGAGCACCCACAGGTGGTGCTTCACGAGGTCCGCGCGCTCCTCCTTGATCAGGATCGCCCGGTCCTTGAACACCGGATCGTCCGACCCCTGATACTTCTCCTGGATCTGCTTCACGGACTCCGCCTCGATGCGGGCCTGGGCCGGGTCGTAGACACCGCAGGGAAGGTCGCAATGGGCGTGGACAACGCGCCTGGGCCTGAGCAAAGCTTCGATCGTGAGTCGCATGCCGCCTCCTTCGGATGGCTCTTCGAAGCAAACCTATCACCGGGGTCGCCGACCCGTGTCCCGGCTGCTCACGGCCGCGCTCGTGGCCGCGGGCATCGCCTACTGCTGTCTCCGCTGGCGCCCGTCCCGCGTCGAGATCCGGGGCTCCAGCATGGCGCCGCTGCTGTGGGCGGGCGACTGGGCGCTCACCGTCCCGGCGAGGCGCGTCGGGGTCGGCGACGTCGTGGTGATCGAGCATCCGCACCGTCCCGGGTTCGAGATGGTCAAGCGGATCGTGGCGGCCCCCGGCGACCTGGATCCGAGCGGGGATCCGCTCGGCCCGGACGGTTGGTGGGTGGAGGGGGACAACCCCGATGAATCGACGGATAGCCGTCATTTCGGGCCCCTCGCGCGCGACGACATCCTCGCCCACGTCAGGCTCGTGTACTGGCCGCCGCACCGCCGTCGGCTTCTCTGACCGGGACAGCGGGATGGCTTCGTTGCATGCGGGTGCCGGCGGCGCGGCCCGAGCGGGCCATCAGCGGCCGTTGGACGAGAAGTGCTGATAGTCCTTGGTCGAGCGCCACCTGCCGCCCCACTCCCAGCCGATCGAACGGAACGCGCGCACGACCGCGTCGTGGCGGTGGATCATCCCGCGGCGGCGCTTGGATCGATCCACGTAGCGGCGCCCCTTCGGCGGCGAGACGTAGTCCCCGACGACGTAGGGGTTCTCGACCGGGTTGATGTCGATCGCGCGACCGTAGGCGTGTTGCGACCACACGCCGGGGGAGCCGGCCCGCCATCGGCAGTTGAACGCCGAGGTGTTGTCGGCCTTCATCGATCGCAGATCCTTGGCCCCGTAGTAGTCGACGAGGCGCATCCGCCGGATGGGGAACCGTGCGTCGAACAGCTTGTGGAAGGCGCGGACCATCCGGCGCGCGTAGCGGCGATGGACCACGAGCTCCCCGGGGTGGGTCTCCCGGTCGAAGCCGCGGTACCGTAGATGCAGCAGCCGGAGGTTCCGGATCGGCACCGGGCAGCCCCGATGCCACGACCGACCGGTCATCAGCCGGCGCGTCTGGCGGTCGATGCGCTCGATGCGCCATCGGAACTCGTCGGCCTGCGCGCCACCTGCAGCCGGGCCGGCCGAGGCCCCCGCCAGGAGCACGGCGACCGCGAGCAGGGCGGCGAACCGTCGTCGCATCCGGGCATCATCCCAGGCGGGGACGGCGGGCCGCGCACGAAGTAGTTCGCGACACTAATTAGCCTGGCGAACTATATGGTATGCTGGGCGTGTGCCCGCCGATACCGCCCCCGCCCCCACGTTGCCCGAGCTGGCCTCGTCGCTGCGCATTCGCGTCATGCGGCTGTCCCGCAACCTCCGCAGACAGGCGGGGACGGGGCTCTCCGCCTCGCTCCTGTCGGCGCTCACGACGGTGGAGCGCAACGGACCCATGACGATCGGGACGCTCGCCGACGCAGAGCAGGTCAGGCCGCCGACGATGACGAAGGTCGTCGCATCGCTGGTCGAGCAGGGACTGGTGACGCGGGAGCCCGATCCGCTCGACGGGCGCGTGGCCTGGGTGATGGCCACGCCCGAGGGGCGGTCGCTCCTTCGCCGGACGCGCCGTCGGTCGGACGCCTACCTGGCGACGCGGCTGCGGTCGCTCGACCGGGAGGAGCTCCTGGTGCTCGAGAGGGCGAGCCGGCTCCTCGAGCGGCTGACGGAGGAGGCGCGATGAGCTCCGTGGTCCTCGCCTTCCATCGAACCTTTCACTCGCTCCGCTCGTGGAACTTTCGGCTCTACCTCGCCGGCCTCGCCATCTCGGCCACGGGGATCTGGATCCACGCGGTGGCCTCCGCGTGGCTGGTGCTGGATCTCACGGGCAGCGGGGTGGCGCTCGGCCTCGAGATGATGTTCATGTTCCTGCCGATCCTGTTCCTCGGGGCCTGGGGCGGCGTCGTCGCCGACCGCTTCGACAAACGCCGCGTCCTGCTGCTGACGCAGAGCCTGTTCGCGGTGCTCTCCACGACGCTCGGGGTCCTCACCGCCACGGGGGTGGTCAGGCTCTGGATGGTCTACGCGATCTCCTTCGCCGTCGGGATCGTGACGACCGTCGACCATCCGACGCGCCAGAGCTTCGTGCCCGAGATGGTGGCGAGACGAGATCTCACCAACGCGGTGAGCCTCAACAGCGCGGTGTTCACCGGCACGCGGATCGTCGGGCCGGCGATCGGTGCGGCCGTGATCGCAGCCGTCGGCATCGCGCCGGCGTTCCTCCTCGACGGCGTGTCCTATCTCGCGGTCATCGGCGGGCTGGTGCTCATGCGCCGGCGCGAGCTCCGGCCGGCCGACCGTGCGCCGGAGGGAGAGCGCGGGCTCCGCGAGGGCCTCCGCTACGTCGCCCGCACGCGCGAGCTGCGGCTCCCGCTCGTGTTGATGGCGGTGCTGTTCGCCTTCTCCTTCAACTTCATGGTCCTGCTGCCGCTGATGGCGGACCGGGCGTTCGCGGGAGGGGCGGGGACCTACGGATCCCTCCTGTCGGTCATGGGGCTCGGTTCGTTCGTCGGCGCGCTCGTGCTCGCTCACCGCTCGAGCCCCGGCGTCCGGCTGATGTGCGCGGCCGGCGCCGCCGTCGGCGTCTTCAGCCTCGCCGCCGCCGTCGCCCCGACGCTGAGATGGGAGTGGGCCTGCGTCGCCCTGCTCGGGTTCTCGGCGATCTCGTTCATGATCGTCGGCAACACGACCCTGCAGCTCACCTCCGGGCCGACGATGCGGGGGCGCGTCATGTCGTTGTATTCGGTCGTCTTCCTCGGGAGCACCCCGATCGGCGCGCCGATCGCCGGGTGGATCGGCCAGCACCTCGGCCCACGGGTGGGGCTGCTCGCCGGAGGTATGGTGGCGCTGCTCGGCAGCCTGATCACGCTCTGGGTCGTTCACCGAACTCGGGCCCGTGACGTTCCTCGCGAGGCGACCGGCGCGGTCGTCCCGGTGCCGGTGGGCGAGCCGGCTGCGGCCGCCGGGCGGCCCCGCGAGGTTGAGCGAACGCTGAGCGCCTGAGCCCGAGTGGTACGGGCGCGGATGCGGTAAGAAGATGGGGAGATGTCGATGTGGGACGAAGCTGGTGACGTGGCAAGAGCCGGACTGCGCGAGGCGCAGCTGTTCCTTCACTCGCCGGGAGCGCGCAAGGCCCGCACGGTGGTCGCCACCGGGCTGATCGTCGCGGCGCCTGCGATCGCACGGCACCCCTACGTGCGTGGGACGAAGCTCCTTCGCATCGTGGGCGTCGCCGGCGGCGCTGCCATCATCGTGAAGGTCGCGGAGACGATCCGCGACTGGGAGCCTCGGGTCGCGGCCACCGGTCGATGAAGGCCCGGGCGGGGGAGCGCCCGGCCGGGGCCGGGTTCCTTCGCCGGACGTTCGCGTCGCTGGGCGTACGCAATTTCCGGCTGTTCATCCTCGGGCAGCTGCTCTCGACCACGGGTACGTGGATGCAGGGCGTGGCCGCGCCGCTGCTCGTCCTCTCCCTGACGGGAAGCGGCACCGCGCTGGGGATCGACACGGCGCTGCAGTTCCTGCCGATCCTGCTCTTCGGGGCGTGGGGCGGGCTCATCGCGGACCGCTTCGACAACCGCAAGGTGCAGATCTCGACGCAGATCGGGTACGCGGTCGTCGCGTTCGCGCTCTGGGCGATCGTCGTCACCGCGGTCGTGGAGGTCTGGATGGTGTACGCGCTGTCGTTCCTCTCGGGGCTCGTCACCGCCGTGGACATGCCGACGCGCCAGAGCTTCTACCTCGAGATGGTCGGCGCCGACTCCCTCACGAACGCCATGAGCCTGAACACGGCCACCTTCACCGGGTCGCGGATCCTCGGGGCGGCGATCGCCGGCGCGATGATCGCCGGATTCGGCTACGGCCCCGTCTTCCTCGTCAACGGATTGTCCTACCTCGCGGTCGTCGCGGCGCTCGTGGCGATGCGCACCCATGAGCTCCATCCCCGTGAGCACGTGCCGGCTCAGAAGGGCCTGGTGCGCGAGGGGATCCGCTACGTGTGGACGACGCCGGCGCTGCGGCTGCCGATGCTCACGATGCTCGTCGTGTTCCTGTTCGCGTTCAACTTCATCGTCTTCGTGCCGCTGCTCGTCACCCGCACGTTCGACGGGAGCCCGGCGGCGCTCGGGGGGCTTCTGTCGCTGTGGGGCGTCGGGTCCCTCGCCGGCGCGCTCTTCATGGCATCGAGGTCGACGCGGCCGAACCCACGCCGGCTCGCGTGGCTTGCGCTCGCGCTCGGCGGCCTCAGCATCCTGCTCGGGCTCGCACCGGCGCTGTGGGTCGCCGGGCTCGTCGTCATCCCGCTGGGTGCGGCCTTCATCTCGTTCGCGATCACCGGCAACTCGACGCTTCAGCTCGCGGCCTCCGGGCAGATGCGCGGACGGGTCATGGCCCTGTACTCGGTCGTGTTCCTCGGCAGCACCCCGATCGGTGGTCCGATCGCCGGCTGGGTCGGGCAGCATCTCGGAGCGCCGTTCGGGCTCGTGGCGAGCGGGCTCATCGCCGCCGCCGCAGGCGCCGTCGCGCTCGCGGCGCTTCGGTCCCGCGCCGCGGGTGCGCCGCACACGACGGAGCCCGGCTGAGGCGGAGGTGCGGGAGCTCGGCCGCCCGGACGGCGAGATCAGCCGTCGCCGAGGTCGACGTCGTCGTGGCTTCCGTCGCAGAACGGCTTGTTCCTCGAGGCCCCGCAACGGCAGAGCGTCACTCGCTCGCGACGCGCGTACGGCCGTCCGTCGGCTCCGACGACCTCCACGCCGCCCGTGACCACGTAGGACGCCCCGCGCGAGCAGCGGATGCCGGGTTCGAGGTGCGGCTCGACGGGCTCGGGATCGTCGCCGACCGCATAGGCGAGCGCGCCCGACGGGCAGCGTGCCACGACGTCGGCGATGTCGTCGGCGGGTGCGGCGTCGGGATCGATCCAGCGAGGCCTCGTGACGTCGAAGACCCGGGGAAGATTGTCCGTGCACACGGCGGCGTGCGCGCAGAGCCGGCGCGCATCCAGGATCGTGATCTCCGCTCCCTCGAACGCCCGCCGCCCGTCCCGGTAGTCGCCTCGGTCCGCGGTCTCTCGGCCGTCGAAGGCGATCGCGTCGTGGGTCTCGCAGGTCTCGTCGCAGAACGGCTTGGTTGAGGATCGACCGCAGCGACAGAGCTCAAACGTGTCGCCCGTCTCGAGCGTTCGTCCGTCGGCGTCGCGAAGCCGCACTCCGGCAACGACGTAGGGGCCGTTCGCCCGGATCGAGATCCGGCCCGGCGCGGGGGCTCCGTCGGCGCCCTCCACTCATCCATCATACGAAGGCCGGCGATGCCGAGCGAGGCCGCCCTTGCCCGTCGCGCTCGAGGAGGGACAAGATGGGTCGCCCAGGGGAAGGGAGAAGCCAATGAACAGAGTTCGCATCGCGTCGCTCGCCGCGCTCACGGCAGGAGCCGTCGTCGGCGCGGCCCTCGTCGCCGTCGCCGCCCTCGGATCCGATGCGCCGGTGTCCTCCTCGCGTTCGGCCGCGTCGCTTCCCGGATTCGGCGGAGCGACGTTCCTCAGCCACGTGAACGACCCGGCGAGCACCCCCGGCTTTCCCGGCGATCCGGCGTTCACGCTCGAGACGATCTTCACCGTTCCGAGGGACGGGTTCTACCTGCAGGAGGTCCATGAAGGTGAGCACACCGGCACGCACTACAGCGCGCCGTGCCACTTCCACCGCGGGGCGCTGTGCGCCGACCGGCTGGAGCCGGCGGACTTCATCCTCCCGGCGGTCGTCGTCGACATCAGACGGCAGGTCCTCGAGGACGTGGACTATGCGCTCACCGTCGAGGACCTCGAGGACTGGGTCGAGGCGCACGGGCCCATGCCGAGCGGCGCCGCCGTCCTCGCGTGGACGGGATGCGCCCGCTTCTGGGGCGCCGAGCGCGGCCCGGGAGTCCCCAGTTACTACAACTGCGGCACCGGCGAGCGAGGATTCCACCAGCCGGGCTTCTCCGAGGCGGCGGTGCGCTGGCTGATCGATGAGGGGGTGCTCGGGCGGCGCGGCGCCACGGGGACCGACACGTTCGGCCCCGACCCGGGCACGGACGGGGAGTTCATGGAATCGTCGCTCACCCTGCGGAGGCATCGGCTGACGCTCGAGAACCTCACGAACCTCGGTCGCATCCCCGCCGACGGCGGCTGGGTGGTGATCGGCGGTCCGCGCAATCGCGCCGGGTCCGGGGCGCCGTCCACGGTCCTGGGCCTCGCCCCGTGAGGGACTCGGTGCGCGGCTAGCCGGGGATCGTGACCCGGAAGCTGCGATCGACCGACCGCGCGGGGTCGTCGGCGCTCTGGCGGACGTTCGTGATGACGGCCACCAAACTGGAGGCGCATCCCGCGGGGTCCACCGGGGCCGCCGCGCGCGCTCCCCCCGACAGCGTCCCCGGCCCGACGTCGTAGACGCGAAGGCCGAGTCCGGGACCGAGGTCACATGCCACGCGCGCCCTGAGCGCGCCGCCGCCGGAGGTGTTTCTCACCCGGACGTTGAACGGCCCGCCGTCCTTCGGCAGCCGCACCCAGCTGAGGGAGTAGTTGTCCGGGATCGACCCGGTCACGGACTCTCCGACGGCATCGACGTGAAGCTGGGCCCTGGGCAGGCCCGCCGCATCGGCGTAGTCGTCGCCCTGCTCGATGCAGAACGGCGGCACGTAGGCGGCGTCACACGGCCGCGAGAACTTCACGGCCAGGGCCCAGTCGCTGTAGGCCGAGGCGAGGTCGATGCCCTGCAGGGCGAGCGCCTCCCGGAACGCCCCGAGATCGCTCGCGTCCCCGCGGGAGATCGACTCCCAGAACTCCTGCATCGCCTGCTCGCTTCCCGTTCCGTCCGTGGCATGGCCCAGCCTCTCCACGAGGCCTCGAAGCACCACCCAGTAGGGGTAGGGAGACGCGGTGTAGGAGCCCATGCTCTGGCCGAACCGCGGCCACAGGTAGTACTGGTTGTCGTTGGAGCCGTCGAAGACCTCGTCCTCCATCCACGTGGCGCCGCCCTCGGTGAAGACGTCGTCGGGCCGGTCGTCTCCGGTCAGATCGCCGTAGCCGAACTGGATCGAGTGGTTGAACTCGTGTGCGACGGTCGACTCCAACGACTCGAGGGGCGGCGAGGCGAACCCCGCGTAGCTCTGGTTGAGCACCATGCACGAGGCCGCCGCGTCGTCCTCGGTCCACGGCGTGTTCGGGTTGTCGCCGACGATGCCTGCGTACGTGCCGTATCGATCGACGTAGCCGTAGAGGCCGGAGAACAGCCGGTCGATCCTGACGTGATAGAGCCCATGCGGCGCCGAGGCGCGTGCCGGCGGCGCCGCCCACCCGAACGTGTCGACCTCGGCCGTCCACGTGAACTCCAGGGCGTCGATGTAGTCCTGGATCCCAAGGCCGCCTCCCAGCTTCGAGGCGTCGTAGTGGATGAGGAAGTGGGTCGTCTCGATCCGGTTCGGGAGCCGCTCGGTCGAGAGCGAGCACGTCGGCTGGCCCCTGCGGCTCGCCCGGGCGGCGCCGGCTCCGGGCACCGAGGCGGCCTCCAGCACCCCGGCCGCGGTGGCCAGCGCCGGATCGCTCGGATCGCGGCGGATCGAGGTCCTCAGGTTCAACAGGGGCAGCGTTGCCCGCCACGGGGCCCGGCTTCGAAACGACGCCGGGAGCCTGGCCGGCGCGGCCAACGCATACGCCAGGTAGAGCCCGGCGGTGGAGGGATCGAGCTCACCCCGAGCGACCGCGCGGCCGAGGAGCTCCGGGGTCGCCGAACGGATGCGGTCGGCGGCGCGAGGATGGGCGGTCGGGCGCGGCGCCGCCTCCGCGGCGCGCGCGAACAGCAGCGGTGACAGCAGGAGACCCGCGAGCATGCAGGCGCGCAGGCGGTCCCTGCGGGAAACGGATCGAGCCGACACGAAGCCTCCTCAGCGGTGCGCTCGGGATGCGCCATTCGAAGATACCGGAAGGCACCGCCCGGACCTACGGTCCAACGAACTAGTTGGTCCGCCGCCGAGGGCTAGGTCTCCAGTTCCCGATCGAGGCGCCAGCGCCGCCCGCCCTCCGGCCTGCTGACGTCGACGATGGAGCCGTCCTGCAGCGCGAGGCGAAAGCACGCGAGCCGAATGCCGTCGCGCTCCTCCGTCCAACTCCGGACGTACGTCGACGCCCTCCTCGACGCCTCCCCGCACGATCGACCTCGGCCACTCCTCCGCCCGCGCACCCTCGTAGAACCGGATCTCGAGATCCGGTTCTCGACCGATCCACCTCGGCAGCACGGGGGTCCACGCGAGGAAGACGAGCCCCGCGATGGCAACGGACCACTCGGCGCCGATGGCCGGAAGCATCGGCACGGCAAGGCCGGCGGCGACGAGCCGGCTGACTTGATAGACGACGTCGTAGACGGCGAAGACTCGCCCACGGTACCCGTCGGGGACGGCCTCCTGGACCAGCGTGTCGGAGGGGACCTTCTTCCACGCGAACGCGAGGCCGACGCCGAAGCTGGCCAGGAGCACGCTCCACGGGGTGATGTTCGTGGAGACGGCGACGAGCAGGAAGCCGCTGAGGGCGAAGGCGCCGGCGATGATCCACTCCTTCGAATGGCGCTCCTCGAGCCTGCCGACGGTCGCCAGGCCGAGGAACACCCCCGCCCCTCCCGCCCCGATCAGCCAGGAGAAGGAGCCGACGCCCTCGCCGAATCGCTCGCGGAAGACGAATAGCGACAGCACGAGCACCAGCCCCTGACCGAGCTGGTCGAGCGACATCGATGCGATCGGGGCCAGGGCCCGTGGGGCGTGGGCGAGGTGCCGAACGCCGTCGACGAGCTCGGCCGAGACGCGCCGAACGGCGTGCCGCAACAGCTCCGGCGGCGCGCTGCCGGTGTGCGGCAGGAGCTCGCTGCCGATGCGCGAGGCGGCGAGCGACGCCAGCACCCAGGCGGCCGAGGCGGCGAGCACGAGGGGCAGCGTCGCGTCCACGGCGTCGGCCACGAGCCCGCCGGCGAACACCCCGGCGAGGAGCGCCGTGGTTCCGCCGATGGTCGCCAGCGAGTTCGCCATCAGCAGGTCCCTGGTCGGGACGAGGCGCGGGACGACGGCCGTCGCGGTCGCGAGGTAGAAGCGGTTCAGCGAGAGGACCCACAGGGCACCGGCGTAGAACGCGGCCGCGGATCGCGACGGATCGACGAGGACGAGCCACGCGAGCGCCGCGCGAGCGAGGGGCGCGATCAGCAGGATGCGCCGGCGCGGCCAGCGATCGATGAAGACGCCGGCGAAGGGGCCGAGGATCGAGAACGGCAGCACGATGATCAGGCTCGCGACCGCGAAGCCGGCGACCGTGCCCTGCTCCTCGGGCGAGAAGATGATCGAGGTCACGAGCGCCGCCTGGAACACGCCGTCGCCCGCCGTGCTCAGCAGACGGGCGGTCAACACGGCCCGGAAGTCCCGGCTGCGCAGCGCCTCGCGGGCTCGATCCAGGGTGCCGATCATTGCGCGATCGTCGGTGGCTCGCTCGACCCGGCACACATCGAGCGGCCCGGGTCCGGGACCGCGCGCCGCCTCAGCGGCGACGGGCGTTCAGGCGCTGGCGTTGTCGAAGAACGCCGTCCAGTCGGCCGCCTTCGAGGCCCCGTTGCCCATGATGAACTCCTCCACCATCTCGTGGGCCCCCTCATCGGAGAACTGGACCGGCGGGCTCTTCATGAAGTACGCGCTCGGCCCGATGATCGGACCGGCGACACCTCGATCCTTCGCGATCTTCGCGCACCGAACCGCATCGATCACGATGCCGGCGGAGTTCGGGCTGTCCCAGACCTCGAGCTTCAGCTCGATGTTCAACGGCACGTCGCCGAATCCCTGGCTCTCGAGCCGGATCTGCGCCCACTTGCGGTCCTCGAGCCAGGGGACGTAGTCGCTCGGTCCGATGTGGATGTCTGCCTTGTCCAGGGACTTTCGCATCTGGCTCTGGACGGACTGGGTCTTGGAGACCTTCTTCGACACGAGGCGCTCACGCTCGAGCATGTTCATGAAGTCCATGTTGCCGCCGAAGTTCAGCTGGTAGGTGCGGTTGAGCTTGACTCCGCGATCCTCGAGCAGCTTCGTCAGCACCCGGTGCACGATGGTCGCACCGACCTGGCTCTTGATGTCGTCGCCCACGATCGGCAGGCCGGCGTCCACGAACTTGCGCGCCCACGTCCGATCCGAGGCGATGAACACCGGGAGGCAGTTCACGAACGCGCATCCCGCGTCCAGCGCCGCCTGGGCGTAGAAGCGCGCCGCCTGCTCCGAGCCGACGGGGAGATAGCAGACGACCACGTCGGCGCGCGCATCGCGAAGCGCCTGCGCGACGTCGACCTCCGCGGCGTCGGATTCGGTGATGACGTCCTCGTAGAACTGGCCGAGCCCGTCGAGCGTGGTGCCGCGCTGCACCGTGACGCCGGTGGGGGGGACGTCGGCGAACCGGATCGTGTTGTTCGGCTCGGAGAAGATCGCCTCCGCGACGTCGGCGCCGACCTTCTTCGCGTCCACGTCGAACGCCGCGGCGACCTCGATGTCGGAGACGTGATAGTCACCGAGCTTCACGTGCATGAGGCCGGGGACTCGAGTCCTCGGGATCGGCCTCCTTGTAGTACTCCAGGCCCTGGACGAGCGATGACGCGCAGTTCCCCACGCCGACGATCGCGAGTCGAACCTTGCTCATGTCGTGCGCTCCTTTCCGCGAAGCGCCGCGGTGTTCTTACGTCGCTTCGTTCCCCCCCGGGTGTTCGTGGTGAGCCGACGCTCCGCCTGGATCAGGCCGTCGAGCCAGGCGATGTCCTGCTCGGTCGAGTCCTGACCGTGCTGTATCAGCGCGAGCGTGTACGTGTCCTGCACTGCGGTGGTGCCGCGCAACGAGGTCTTGATCGTGGAGAGTCGCTCCTCCAAATAGGCGCGCCGGCGCTCCAGCAGCCGGATGCGCGTCTCCGGAGCCAGGTACTTGAAGAAGGCGAGGCGAACACGAAAGCGGTTCTCCTCACCCGTCTCGTGGCCGGCCTCCTCCAGGAGTTCGAGGAACAGTTCCTCGCCCTTCTGCGTGATCCGGTAGACGTTCTTCCGCCGTCCGACCTCCTCGGGGTCGAAGACCTTCTCGACGGCGCCGTCGCGCTCCAGGCGCCGGAGGCTCGGGTAGAGGGAGCCGTAGGAGACCCTCCAGAACCCGCCGAGCGTGTCCGTGAGCTGCCGGGAGAGCTGATACCCGTGCATGGTCCGCTCTTTGAGGAGGCCGAGGACCGCGAGCTCAAGCATGATGGGTGCGGTATCCTTCTCTCGTCGGTTGTATCGCACGATATATCGAATCGATATATCGATCGGATATATCTAACCGCTATATTCGGGGATCGTCAAATCGCCGGTCCCACCCGGGCGCGCGAGTCACCCGACCTGGGCCACGAGGCGGCCGACCGATTGCCTCGGCGGTCGGACGTGGTGCGGATGAGCTCGACTCCGCTCTGCGAGATCGGGAAACGCTGAGGTCGAAGCCGCGACCCTACCCTCGAGCGCGGCGCCGATCGTAGGCCACGAGGTAGTCGGGCGTGCGCGTGCCCCCGGGAAGGTCGGCCGCTGCCTCCGGATCGCCTGCGCTCACGACGAGCGGAAGAACGCCCGCCCAGACCGGCAGGTCGTGGTCCTCCGGGTCGTCGACCGGTGGTCCGGTCCGGATCTTGGCCGATGCCTCCTCGATGGCCAGCGAGAGCAGCGAGGTCTGGCTCATCTCCACATCGTTCGGTGCCCGGGCATCTGCGGCACGGCCGGGCGCGACGTGATCGGCGAGGGCACGGGCCGCCGCACGCTGTTCCTCGCGATCGGTGACCTCCTCCGCCGACCCGTAGACGATCACCGACCGGTAGTTCATCGAGTGCGCAAACGCCGAGCGGGCCAGCACGAGCGCGTCCACGATCGTCGGCGGTCACGCAGACCTCGATTCCGGACGTCAGCGAGTGGATCGTCCGGCTCGCCCTCGATCCGTGGAGATAGAGGACGTCCCCGATCCGCGCATGCACGGTGGGGATCACGCGCGGTTCGCCCTCGGCCACGTACGCCACATGACAGATGAGCGCCTCGTCCAGGATGGAGTGGATCAGCTCTCGGTCGTACGCGGCGCGCTCGGGATGGCGGCGGATACGTGTGCGTCCGGTCGGCTCGATGATGTGCTGCTCGTCCGACATGAGACGCCCAAGCGTATCGGAGCGGGCCGGCCTCCGCCGGGGGGGCGTTGGCTCCTCCGGGGAGGGTGTTCGCGTCGTCATCAGAACCCGACGTTCGACGGATGGTCGTTGCTTCGACGGGCCCGCTAGACTACGCGGCGTTCCCGACCCCTCTGAGGTGCGACGATGTCGAGAGTTCTGTTGATCGGGTGGGATGGCGCCGACTGGCGCATCCTCGACCCGCTGATCGAGCAGGGGGCGCTTCCCAACCTTCAGGCCCTCGCCGCCCGCGGGTCGAGGAGCGCGCTGAAGTCCACGATCCCAACGCATTCCTGGGCCGCATGGCCGTCGTTCATGACGGGGGTGAATCCCGCGGACCACGGCGTGTACGACATCCTCGAGACCGTGCCCGGGCACGCACAAGCAATATCCCGTGACGTTCAAGTCGATCAAGGAGCGGACCTTCCTCGCCGACCTCGACGCCGCGGGCAAGGAGGCGGTCTACGCGGATCTTCCGCTGACCTTCCCCCCGCCCGACATCAAGGGGAAGCTGCTCGCCGGCGGCGTGCTCCCGAAGGGAAGGCAATTCGCCCACCCCGCCGATCTCCCCGAGACCCTCGAGCGGGCCGGGGCCCCGTGGCCCATCAACGGGATGTCGTGGACGACGTTTCGCAACCGGCCCGACGCCTATCTCGACGAGGCCCTCGATATCACCGGCAAGCGGATTCGCGCGACCGAGTGGCTCATGGACAACACCGATTGGGACTTCCTCATGTCGGTCTGGGTCTCCGTCGACCGGACGCAGCACTGCCTGTCCAACTACGTCGGGCCCGACCACCCGGACTATCCGAAGCTGTCGAAGACGCCCCGGTACCAGAAGGTCGTCGACGTCTACCGCCAGCTCGACGACGCACTGGGCTCGTTCCTCTCGAGGACCGACGAGAGCGACATCATCCTGTTCATCTCCGACCACGGGTTTCAGTCGACGTCCCGAGCCGTGCACATGGACCAGCTGCTGAAGCGGCTGGGCTACCTCGAGTTCACGGCATCGAACCTCGTGTACGGCCCCATGCAATGGGGGCCGATGCGCACGGCCGCCCGCAAGGTCTACGACCTCCTCGGCCTGCACGGCAAGGTGTCGCTCTCGCAGCCCGTGAACTGGCAGAAGACGCGGGCGTACACCTCCATTCGCTCTACGGGGGAAGGCGTCTCGATCAACCTCGCGGGCCGCGAGCCGGACGGCATCGTCGACCCGGCGGATTTCGAGAAGGTCCGCGAGGGCATCATGGACCGCCTCGCGAACTTCGTGGATCCGGAGACGGGTCGCAAGCCCGTGAAGGCCATCTTCAAGCGTGAGGAGATCTTCAAGGGCAGGCACGCCGACTCCGCCCCCGACATCCTGATGGAGCCGGCGGAGCAGTATTCGCTCACGCACGCCAAGAGCGCCGTGGAGAAGGCCGACTGGCTGGCCGGCGATCACCGGCTGGACGGCGTCATCGTGGCGGCGGGTCCCGGCGTCATGCCGTTCTCCGAGCCGCCCCTGCTCGTGGACATGGCTCCGACGATCCTCGCGGCGCTGGATGCGCCGGCGTCGATCGAGCACACCGGCACGGTGCTGCAGGAGGTCGTGGGCGCCGAGGCGAGCGTGCGCGCCGGCGTGACCGCCGGCGCGGTCGAGGTGACGGAGCGGGAGCCGTCCGTGAGCGATACCGAGGCCGACGAGATGGAAGAGCACCTGCGCGGCCTTGGCTACCTCGAATAGCTCCGGGGACGGCGATCCCGTCCCGGCGCGGAGCATCCGGCGGGCTGAGGGGCGCGCTCGAGGGGGCGCTTCCCGCAGAGCGGT
Organism: uncultured Actinomycetes bacterium; assembly: GCA_963728285.1. Classification (GTDB taxonomy): domain Bacteria; phylum Actinomycetota; class UBA4738; order UBA4738; family HRBIN12; genus CAVSJR01. The sequence continues at coordinate 830,606 of CAVSJR010000001.1, forward strand.
TCGGCGATCAACGCAACATCCTCGGCAACACGGGACAGAACGTCCTGGGCCTCGCCATCGGCGCCCTCGCGACGTTCGCCGCGCAGGTCCTGATGACGAACGCGCTCGGACGCGACTCGTACGGGATCGTCACACTCACGACGCAGTTCGCGTTCATCGCGGCGGCCGCGACGAGGTTCGGGATGGACGTCGCCGAACGTCCGGCTCGTCGCGATCCTCGTCGGCCGCGGGGAGGTCGGCAGGGTCCGCGCCCCTCGTTCGCCGGTCGGTCCTGATCGCCGCGGCGGTGAGCGTGGCATGCGCGGTGATCGCGTTCTTCGGATCCGGCTGGCTGGCGACGACGTTCTCCGGGCTCCCGGCGCAAGCCCGCCCGGCGTTTCAGGCCGCCGCCGTCACGATCCCCCTGGCGGCGCTCGCGTTCACGTACATGGGAGCGACGCGCGGTCTGAAGATCATGCGCTACACGCTCTACGCGCAGTGGACGGCCCAGCCCCTGGGCTGGATCGCCTTCGCGCTCGTCGGGTGGGTGGTGGCCAGGACCGCGGGCATGACGTCGCTCGCCTACGCCGCCTCCTGGGGCCTCGCGCTGGTGATCGCGTGGTGGGGGTGGGAGAAGCAGACCCGCGCCTTCGATCAGCGGACCGAGGGTCGGGGCATCCCGGAGGAAGACACCGGCGCGCTGTTGCGGTTCGGGGCGCTGCGGGCGCCGGCGACGCTGTTCTCCCAGCTCATCTTCTGGGCGGACTTCTTCGTCCTCTCCACGCTCTCGAGCGGCGGCGGGCGCGTCGGCCCCGCCCAGGTGGGCGTGTACGGCGCCGCCCTCCGCGCGGCGCAGTCGCTGTTCCTGTTCCTTACGTCCGTCTCGCTGACGTTCAGCCCGTTCGTCGCCGACCTGCATCACCGCGGCGAGCGGGTGAAGCTCGACGGCCTCTACAAGTCGGTCACGCGCTGGACCCTCGGGGCGACGATCCCGGTCCTCCTCGTCCTCGCGATCCTGCCTGGGCCGGTCCTGCGCATCTTCGGCCGGGAGTTCGTCGGGGGGGACGTCGCCCTGCGGGTGCTCATCATCGGGATGATCGTGCCGGTCCTGGTCGGCACCGTCGGGTTCATCCTCATCATGGTGGGTCGCACGGGATGGGATCTGCTGGTGTACGTGGGGTCCTTCGCCATCGACATCGGGGTCGCCTACGTGCTCATCCCGTCGGTGGGCATTCGCGGCGCGGCGATCGCGCAGGCGCTCACGCTGTGGTTCTCGGCCTCCGCGCGCCTGTTCCTCGTGCGCCGTTTCGTCGGGATCTGGCCGTTCGATCGAGCCTTCCTTCGACTGATCCCTCCGACGGCGATCGGAGCCGCCGTCATGATCGGTGCGAGCGTGGTCATCCCCAGCGAGAAGTGGCTCGTCAACCTGGTGGTCGCCTCGGCGCTCGGCGTCGGCGCCTACGCCGTCGCGCTCGTCGCGGTCGGGCTCAAGCCGGCCGAGCGCCGTGCCTTGCTCTCGGTGGTCAAACGCCTCGCGGGGCGCGCGGGATGACGCGGACGGATGGCGCCCGCATCGGTGGAGGGTGCCGGGAACGCCGGGCGGGGGCTCAGCGGAGCGTCGAGGCGGGCACGCCCGCCGACCAACGCCTGCGGAGTCCGTCCTTGCGAGAGAGGTAGAGGTCCGGGAAGGAGTCGATTCGGGCGTCGGCCTCCTCCTGCGAATCGTTCGCGGCCTCGCGGACGAACGATGCGGTCCTCGCGAAGTACAGGCCGATCATGGCGTTGAGGGCGTCTCGCCAGGGAACCGCCTCCGCGTTGACGGCGATCATGAAGTCGTACACCGCGTCGATCCACAGCTCGATCGGGAACTCGAACGCGGCCGGGTTCGTCGTGCGGGCCGCGGCGGCGCGGACGCCCCCGAACGTGTCCGGCGACAGGGCGGTCCGCAGGACGGCATCGTCCTTGCGGACGCCGGTCGCGAACTTGTCGAGCAGCGCCTGCCGGTCGACCGGCACGTCGTCGGTTCCGGTCGTGTACGGAAAGCCGTAGATGGGCGGCAGCTCGATGCGGTCGACGTCGCGCCATCGATCGACGTAGCGCCCGGCGAGATCGAACAGCGTCCCGACGACCTGTCGAAACATCGGGCCGAGGTGCCCGGGGTCCTTCGCGTCGTGGATCTTGCTGCCGAGGCGGGCCTGACACACGCGGAAGTCACCGCGGGCGAGCGCCGACGTCGTCATCCAGATGTCGATGCCGAACCGGGCCACCTCCGTCGTCCACACGTCGTCCTGCTCCGCCCAATACGAGGCGAGGCGGCCGGAGAACCCGAAGTCGCCGCCGATGGGCTGGCGGATCCTCGTCCCGTACAGCGCCGCCGTCAGCGGGTAGGCGATCGAGTTGGTGATCGTGCCGTCGTTGCGGTGCCGGACGTAGAGCGGCGCCACGTGATCCCACCCGTAGCCGAGCACCGGACCGACGAGGTGCTCGACCCACGACGGCTGAATCGACCGGAGATCCGAGTCGAACGCCGCACAGGCCTTCGTGCCGAGGGCTCGCGCGAGGGTGAACAGCGGCCGCAGCGCGTTGCCCTTTCCGCGGGTGCCCTCCAGGCGCGTCGAGGCGCGAGCGGGAAACGGCGAGGTGCTCGGGATCAGCAGGAGGTCCTGGTCGACCGACGTGGTCGCGGTGAGGCCGACCTCCACGGAGCGGTCGGTCGAGCCGCTGTCGAGGATCACGATCGCCGAGCGGACGTCCGGGAAGTAGCGGCGCAAGCCCGTCTCGATCGAGCGGACGACGTGCCGGAGCGTGGCCTCGCTGTTGAAGCAGGGCACGCCGCAGATGATGTCCGCGCCGCGGAGCGCGTCGATCTGGGGCGACAGGTGCTGCGTCAGCTCGTCGATCGACGGCGCCGGCTCGTGCGCCGGATCATCATGCTCCTCGGGCCATGGCAGGTGATGCGTCACGGGGCCGATTGTCTCAGACCTCGGGCCGCATCCTTTGCAGCGCCAACGACACCGCCTCCGCCGCGCTCGATGCGCGCACGATCGCCTCGACCGGCCCCCCGCGCTTCGCGAGTTGCCACGTGTCGAGCCCGATGACCGGCGTGCCGATGCGCAGGGCGAAGGCGATCTCCGAGAGGGTCCCGAACTCGCCTCCGACGGCGATGACGGCGTCGGCGCCGCGCACGACGAGCGCGTTGCGCGCCTCGCCGAGGCCCGTGGGGATCGCGACCGTCAGGTGAGGCCCGGCCGAACCGCGGTCGTCCCCCGGAAGGATGCCGACGGAGATGCCCCCCTCCGACCGGGCCCCGCGGGCGGCCGCATCCATGACGCCGCCCAGGCCGCCGCAGACGAGCACGGCGCCCGCCCGCCCGAGCAGCCGTCCGACCTCCTCCGCCTGGTCGATCTCCCTGGGTGACGCGTCTCCGGCCCCGACCACGGCGATGTACGGCATGCCGCTCACCGCCGTCGGGCTCTCATCCCCAGGCCCGTCCGAGGATCGCCGAGAGCAGCGCGACGGCGCCGGCCTTGTCGAGTGGCTCGTTCCCGTTGCCGCACTTCGGGGACTGGATGCATGACGGACAGCCGTGGCCGCAGGGGCATCCCCGCACCGCCTCCAGCGTCGCCTCGAGGAGGCGCGGCGCGGCCTCGAAGCCCCGCTCCGCGATCCCGGCGCCGCCCGGATACCCGTCGTAGACGAAGATGGCGCACGTCCCCGTGTCGGGATGCAGCGCGGTGGACACGCCGCCCACGTCCCACCGATCGCAGGTAGCGACGAGCGGGAGGAGGCCGATCGCCGCGTGCTCGGCCGCGTGGGCCGCCCCCGGCAGCACGCTGGAACGGATCGCCGCGCGCTCGATCACGTCCTGCGGTATCGACCACCAGACCGCCCGAGTCTCGAGCGTCTGCGGCGGGAGGGCGAGCGGGACCACATCGGTCGTCTCGCCGGTCGCGACGAGCTTGCGGACGTAGGCGACGACCTGGTTCGTGACGCGGACGACGCCGAAGCTCACCGGGACGTCGCCGGTGCGGGACTCGCGGAGCGTCCGAACGACGGCGATGTCGGTCACATCGCGCGATTGCGTGTAGAAGTCGGGATCGGCTCGCTGGACGATCGCCGCCCGACCGACGAGGTCGAGCTCCGTGACGACGAACTGCTCGCCCTGGTGGAGATAGACCGCTCCGGGATGCACCTGGCCGTATGCGCGTGCCTCGTCGATCGTCCCGAGCAGCTCGCCCGTCTCCGAGATCACGATCCTGAAGACGTGGCCGGACGCCGACCGGATGTCGACGCGAGCGTGCGGGGACTCGTGGCCGCGCTCATGGAGCGTTCCCGCCCGGCGAACGAGCGCCCCCCGATCGATCAGCCGTTCGGCGGCATCGGCGCCCGGCGGACCGAAGAAGCGCGAGACGTCCTCGTCGGCGATCGGCAGCTCGCGCGCCGCGCACGCGAGATGGGGCTCCATCACGTAGGGGTTCGTCGGATCGATCACGGCATCCTCCGGTGGGCGGTCGAAGAGATCGCTCGGATGGGCGACGAGGTACTGGTCGAGCGGATCGTCCTGGGCCACGAGGATCGCGAGCGAGCCGTCGCTGCGCCGTCCGGCGCGCCCCGCCTGCTGCCACATCGACGCGCGCGTCCCCGGGTAGCCGACCAGGATCGCCGCGTCCAGCGAGCCGATGTCGATGCCGAGCTCGAGCGCGTTCGTGGCGGCGACGGCCACGAGCTGTCCCTCGGAGAGTGCGCGCTCGAGTGCGCGACGCTCCTCCGGAAGGTAGCCGGCTCGATAGGACTTGATCCGATCGCGGAGATCACCGGGGACGCCGAAGCGGGCGAACTGCGCGAGCAGCTCCGCCGCGCGCCGCGACCGCGTGAATCCGATCGATCGCACGCCGCGACCGGCCAGCCTGGCCATCAGATCCGCGGATTCCGCCAACGCGCTCCGGCGCTCGCCCGACTCCTCGTCGACCATCGGAGGGTTCCAGAGCACGAACAGCTTCTCGCCCCTCGGGGTCGCATCCTCGGTGACCGTGGAGAACGGCACTCCAACGAGCCGCTCGGCGAGCTCCGCGGGGTTTCCGATCGTGGCGGAGGCGAGGACGAACCGCGGGTCGCCCCCGTAGTGGGCGACGATCCTGCGCAGCCGCCTCAGCACCATGGCGACGTGCGATCCGAAGACGCCCCGCGCGACGTGCGCCTCGTCCACGACGACCAGCGAGAGCCGGAGCAGGAAGTCCGACCAGCGCTGATGGTCGAGCAGGATGGAGGCGTGCAGCATGTCCGGGTTCGTCATGACGAGGTTCGCGTTCCGGCGGATCAGGGGACGCTCGGGCCTCGGGGTATCCCCGTCGTAGACGGCGGCCCGCACCTGCGGGAGGCGCAGCGAGCGCACCTGCCGCAGTTGGTCGCGGGCGAGCGCCTTGGTGGGGAAGAGGTACAGGGCCGTGGCCTTGGAGCCCTCGACGCGCGCTCGAGGCGAACGCGAGGTTGCCCACGAGCGTCTTGCCCGAGGCGGTTCCGGTCGCGACGATCACGTCGTGGCCGGCTCGGACCCGCCTGAGCGCATCCGCTTGATGCGGATACAGGCCCTCGATGCCGAGGAGGCCGAGCCGGTCCACCAGCAGCTCGGGCAGGTCCGGAGGGAACGGCTGGATGTGGGCGGGGACGCGATGGAGCGTCCGCACGCTGGTGAGCGACCCGGCCCGCCCCTCATCGTCGGCGATCGCTTCGAGGAACGCATTCGGATCCACATCGGGCATCGTACCGGCCGCTCCGGATACGGCGGCCGCCACGACGGAGCGGCGGGGCGCTCGCTACTCGTTCATCTCCCCGTACGGCGTACGAAAGCCGTCGCGCAGCAGTGCGCGCACCCGGCCTCGATCGCCGAGGAGCACGCCGACGGCGAGCACGATGTACAGGACCCCGACGCCGATGCGCTCGACCGCGTGCAACGACTCCGGAACCAGCGCCCCGAGGATGAACTGAGCCCAGAAGAGGCCGAACAGCGCGAGGGCCTCCCGGTTCGAGAGCGAGAGGCTCGACAGGACGGCCACGGCGAACAGCGACTGCGCCGCCGTGAGGAAGAGCTCCTCTCGCTGGAGCGGGCCGATCGGCAGCCCGTGAAAGGCTGGCCGACGAGATCGCGAAGACGATCGGGAGCGTGCCGACGAGCAGCGTCCACTGGTTCACCTTCGAGGAGACGAGCGTCCCCAGGCCCGCGTCGGTGTTCAGGCGCCACGCGTAGAGGCCCGCGACCAGGAGCTCCGGCGCCTCCGAGGCGAGCGGGGCGAGCCACTGCACGAGCACGAAGGAGCTGATGCCGACGGTCTCCCCCGTCGCGACGAGCGCCTCGGCGAAGGGCTCCGCGCACAGCAGGATCACCGCCGCGGCGAACAGGAACATGACGACCACGGCCGACCGCCGCCCCGGCGTCGGGAAGGTGCCGACATATCTCGCCGGGCCGACCAGATGCGGCTCCTCGGCCGGCGCCTTTGAGAGCCGCACCGTGTAGGCCACGAAGATCGCGACGAGCACGGCCGCGTCGAACAGCGTGATCGAATGCTTGAGCGGCAGCGTGAGGGAGTAGACGGTGGCGAGGGCCAGATAGGAGATCTCCACCGCGTGCGACCGCTGGAGGACGATGCCCTCGCCCGTCTGCGCCTCGAGCGCCCGCGCGTCGTGCGCCGACAGCGGGCGCTTGTCCTGCGACCGGCGGAGCGTCCGGACGCGATACCAGGTGATGAACACGACCATCGACCACCCGACGCCGATCAGCAGCCGGTTCGCGCCCGTCATGTTCGCCAGCGCGAGGGAGCAGCGCGGTCGTCCACGGGAACGCCGGCGGGCCCACACGCCGCCCCGAACTGCTGGACCGCGTTCCCCGCCTTCGCGGCGAAGACCAGGTCGACGGCGTACTCGGGGAGCACCGCGATGAAGGCCAGGACGGCGATCGCGAGCCCGGCGGAGATGTCGAGCTGCGCGACCTCCGCCGCCCAGGACAGCATGAACGCCGCCCCGACGATGGCGAGGCCGAAGATCAGCGCCTCGAGCGGATGCGGCGAGCTCGGGATGCACGACGCGCACGGCGACGCCGGGCGCCACCGCGGCGACGGCCATGGCCAGCGACAGCTGCTGCCGTCTCGGGTGGACGTCTCGCAGGTCGTAGTTGTTGCCGGTCATCGGTTCCTCGGGCCGGATCGGCGGAGCCTAGCAGAGCGTTCGGATGCCCTCCGGGCGAGGGGCGGCGAGGACCTCAGCGCTCGCCGGCCGTCGGGCTCGGCGGCATGTTCTTCCTCGCGACGATGCGCGTCCTTCTCCATGTCGGCGTAGAGCCGCGACTCGTTCGAGAGGTTCACGACGCTCTGGTCGCCCTCCATGCCGATCGAGCCGGGCACCACCATGTTCTGCACCTTCTTCGGGTCGAATTGCGACGCCTCGAACCCGAAGGAGAGGAGCTCGGCCAGCGACAGATCGGTCTGGATGTTCCTCTCGCCGACGCCGATCCAGTCGAAGAGCCGGCTCGGATCCTCGGCGAACTCCCGACGGAACTGCTCCAGCGCGGCCAGGAGCACACGGCCCTGGTTCTCGGAACGCGCGAAATCACCCTCGCCGAAGCTGTGCCGGTCTCGCGCGAAGGCCAACACGTCGTAGCCCTTGAGGTCGTAGGTTCCCGGCGAGAAGTCGCTCTTGGAATAGCGGTCGTGCATGGAGAACGGGACATCCAGCGTCAACCGACCGATCTCGTCCACCGCGTCCTTGACGCCCGTGAACGATGTCAGCACCCAGTAGTCCAGGCGGATGCCCGTCAGGTTCTCGACGGTCTGCACCATGCAGTCGGGCCCGCCCTCGGCGAGCGCGTTGTTGATCTTGCCCGTGCCCGCGCACGGGCTGTTCACCCACGAGTCGCGGGGGAACCCGAGGATCGACGCCCGGTTCTTCTTCGGGTTGATCCCGATGATGTGGATCGAGTCGCCGAGGCCCCGGGCGATGGCCGCATCGTTGTCCATGCGCGAGTCGCTGCCGATCGCCAGGACGAAGACGGGCTTGCCCTCGGTCAGCAGTGGTGTGTAGCTGGCATGAGCCTTGCCGATCGCGAGCAGCGGGGCGGCGGCCGCCGCCTCGGGCGCCGGGGATGTGCCGAGCGTCGCCCCCGCGATCCACGCGAGGATCCCCGCGGCCAGCAGCGCGGCCCGCCTCCTCACGGCGTCGCCCCGGCAGCGGGGGACTCCGCGGCCTTCGCCTGCTTGGCCGGGTGGTCGTCGCGCCGGACGTCGAACGAGGTGATCCGCCACCCCTTGGAGGTGGGCTGCAGGAAGTAGGTCCCCGAGCTGAACAGCTTCGTCACGGCCCCGTCCTCGGCGACGGCGTTCGCGGAGAACACGACGTCCGCCGAGTAGACGGCCGGCTTGTCGCGCTCGTCGAAGAGGATCTTGACGTCGAGCTTGCCCTTGTCCGGAGCGATCGCCGTGAACGATTCCCCCGCGTCCCGTCCGGCGGTGAGATCGTCGGTCGCCCGCCTGGCCGCCGTCGCGGCCTTCGGCTCGAAGAAGGTCCAGACGGCGTCGTAGGTGCCCGAGCTCCAGTTCTCCGGGTCGAGGAACGCGGCCGCGTAGAGGCCGCTCATCGTCTCGGCGACGTTCGTCGCCGCCTGCTTGGCGGGGCCGCGGAGCTTCTTCACCGGCGTCTCGCTTGTCGGCACCGCGACGGCGGCGTCGACGCTGAAGTCGAACGGCGGCGTGGCCGCGCTGGTCGTCGCGACCCCGCCGGAGTTCTCGGGGGTTTCGTCGGACCCCCCGGAGAACAGGACGTATGCGCCCACGGCGATCGCGATGATGATGAGTGGGGCGATCACGACGGCGGGCGTGAGCCGCTTCTTGGACTCAGCGCGATGCTTGCCCTCGGTCAAAACGCGCTGAAGCGTACCCGCCGCTCCCGGCGGCAGCAACCGCCGTGTGCGCGTTCCCGACCCGGAGCGAGTCTCCGGATAGGATGGGACCCGGTTTCGAGGCGTGCCGGGAAGACTGGTCGGCGGGGAGGTTCGCATGTCGCATCGCGTCGACCCCGGTTCCGAGGGTTCCGCTGCGTGCCACGTGGTCCCGCTCCGATCGCACGCTGGCGCGCGTGATCCAGCCGCTCCAAGCGTTCCTCGACACCGAGGCCTCCGGCGGGATCCTGCTCCTGCTCGCCGCCGCCGCCGCCCTCGTCGTGGGCCAACTCGCCGTGGCGAGCGTCCTACGAGGCGCTGTGGACGACGACCCTTCGCATCGACCTGGGCGGATTCGGCGTCGCCGAGGATCTCCGCCACTGGGTGAGCGACGGGCTCATGGCGCTGTTCTTCTTCGTCGTCGGCCTCGAGATCAAGCGCGAGCTGACGACCGGGGAGCTGCGCTCGCCGAGGTCGGTCGCCCTCCCGGCCGTCGCCGCGCTCGGCGGGATGGTGGTCCCCGCCGCGATCTATCTCGCGTTGAACGCCGGCGGCGAGGGAGCCGCCGGATGGGGGATCCCGATGGCGACCGATATCGCCTTCGCCGTGGGGGTGCTCACGCTGGCGGCGAGGCACGCGCCCTCCGGGCTGAAGCCGTTCCTCCTCACGCTCGCCATCGTGGACGACATCGGGGCGATCATCGTCATCGCGATCTTCTACACGGCCGACATCGATTGGGCCGCGCTCGCCGTCGCCGCGGGGATCGTGGTCGTCATCGTCGGCCTCCAGCGAAGTCACGTTCGGTTCCTGCCGATCTACGTCGCCCTCGGGGCCGCCGTGTGGCTCGCGACCTACGAGTCCGGCGTCCACGCCACGATCGCCGGGGTGGTCCTCGGGCTGCTCACACCGTCGGTCCCCTTCCAGCGGCCGGACGCCGTGAGCCGGGAGGCGCATCGGGTGGCGGACGAGACGCTGGATCATCCGGACCCGCCCGACGCCGACGCCGCTCAATGGCTCCTGCTCGCGTCGCTCTCCCGGGAGACGGTCTCCAGCCTCGCGCGACTGGAGGCGCTGCTGCACCCGTGGACGAGCTTCGTCGTCGTTCCGCTCTTCGCCCTCGCGAACGCCGGCGTCTACCTGTCCGGGGGGACGCTCCGCGAGGCCGTGACGAGCCCCATCTCGCTCGGCGTGATCCTCGGGCTCGTCGTGGGAAAGACGGTCGGGATCACCGGCGCGAGCTGGATCGCGATCCGCACCGGCATCGGTGCGCTCCCCGCGGGCGTGAGGTGGTCGCAGCTGGCCGGAGCCGCGATCGTCGCCGGCATCGGCTTCACGGTTTCCCTGCTGGTCGCCGGCCTCGCCTTCGGCGAGGGGCCGCGGCTGGACATCGCGAAGGCGGGCATCCTCATGGCATCCACGCTCGCAGGCGTGGGGGGATATCTGGTGATCTCGCGGACGTCCGCCTCGCGCTGACGGAATCCGGACGTGACGGGAGGGAGGCGTTCTCAGGGGAGGAGCAGGGGGGCCGCGAGCGACCTACTGGATCGACAGCAGGGGCGAGGCGGCGGGCTGGGAGACCGGCCGGTCCTCCTCCAGCAGGTGACCCATGTTGGCCCGATCGAAGGCATCGATCGCCGTCTGGATCATCTCCGCTGCGCCGACCGGGTCGATTCCGATCGCCGTCTCCGCCGCGAGGACGAGCCCGTGGACGCCGTCGAGCAGCGTGTTGGCGATGTCGTTGGCCTCCGCGATGGTGGGTCGGCGGTTCGTGACCATGGACTCGAGCAGGTTCGTCGCGACGTAGAGGGGGGTGTTCCAGCGGTTGGCTCGGCGCACGATCGCCTTCTGGTAGTAGGGGACGTGCTGAAGGGGGACCTCCCGAGACAGGTCGCCCCGGTCGATGATCACGGCGTCCGAGGTCTCGATGATGCCGTCCATGTTCCGCACGCCGCTCCGGCTCTCGATCTTGGAGATGATCGTCGAGTTCTGCGGGATCAACTCCCTGAGGGTCGCGACGTCCTGGCCGCTGCTCGCGAACGAGAGGCAGTAGTGGCGGATCGCCTTTCGCACGCCGATCTCGATCGCGCCCATGTCCTTGGCCGTGAGCGCCGGGAGCGGGGGGGCCGGGTCGACGGAGACCGCCTTGTTGGAACCGATCCTTCCGCCTTGCTCCACGACCGCCGTCGCCGTCAGCTCGCCGACTCCGGTCACCCGGAGCACCACGCCGTGAAAGTCGATGCTCACGAGGCTTCCGACCTCAAGGCTCTCGAACATCGAGCGAGGACGCAGGGTCAACTGCTCGGCGCTGCCGTGGACCTCCTCGGCGGTGAGGATGACCTTGGTGCCCCCTCGAAGGATGAGCTCCGAGGCGACGACGCCGCAGCGGACCTGGGCGCCCTCGGTGTCGAGGCTGATCGGGACGGAGGCGTGCCGGCGCACGTAGTCGATCGTCGGCTCGACCTGCTCGAGCGGCGTGTGCGAAAGGTTGATCCTGAACAGGTCCACCCCACGCTCCTCGAGCCTCCGGATGATGTCTCCATCCAGCGAAGCCGGTCCGAGCGTGCAGATGACCTTGATCTTCATCCGCGTATCATAGCCGGGCGGTTTTCCAAGCAGATATCGGTCGAAGGGCCATGGATCCCGGTCCGAACGTCGGAGCGGGATTCGGTCCAGCCGAAGCCGAACCACCATCGCGGATCGTCCACCACCAGCCCGATCCCCGGGAGTTGTGCGAGGGAGTTGTGCCAGTGACCGAGCCGAACGGCCCCTCCCCGCGGCGGGCCGGGGGGGACCGGCCGCTCCTGGTCACCGGCATGCCCCGGGCGGCCACGAGCTGGGTCGGCAAGATGATCGAGGCCAGCGGCCTGTTCGTCTACGTCAACGAGCCGCTGAACCCCGACCACCCGCCGGGCCAGTCGCCCGGAGTCCTCAACGCGCCCGTCCCGCACGAGTTCCTCTACGTGTGCCGGGACAACGAGTCGAGCTACCTCCGCGCCTTTCGCGACACCATCGCGCTCAGGTATCACCCCGTGGCGGAGCTCCGCCGAAACCACAGCGCCTACGACCTGCTCCGCACCGTGAAGTATGGAGGGGCCTTCACCTTCGGGAAGCTTCGCGGCAAGCGCGCGATGCTGAACGACCCGTTCGCCGCGCTCTCCTCGGAGTGGCTCGGGAACAGGCTGGGCTTTCAGACGGTGGCGATCGTTCGACATGCGCCCGCGATCGTGGCCAGCTACAAGCGGCAGGGCAAGACGTTCGACTTCCGCAACCTGCTCGGCCAGCCGGAGCTGATGAGGGATTGGCTGGAGCCGTTCCGCGACGAGATGGAGGCGATGCTCCGTCGTCCTCCCGAGGTGATCGAGCAGATCAGCCTCCTGTGGAGGGTCGTCTACTCGGTCGTCGCCGGGCTCCGCGATCGGCGGCTGGCCGAGTACCACGTCGTCCTGCACGAGGAGGTCTCGCTCGATCCCGTCGGATGCTTCGGCGAGATCTACGGGCGGCTCGGCCTCCCCTACACCGAGCATGCGAGGGAGATGGTCGCCTGGGGCTCCCTGAGCCCATCGGGCACCCAGAACGCCGATGCGCCGCACGTGTGGACGCTTCGAGGCGGGCTGTCCAAGACGGCGTTTCGCCCGCTCGACAGCAGGCAGAACATCCAGCGCTGGCGGAAGTACCTCTCTCCCGACGAGGCCGTCAGGGTCCGGTCGTTGACCGAGGACGTCGCCTCCCGGTTCTACCGAGGTGACGAGGAGTGGTGGTGACGGCGCCCGCCTGAACGTCCGCCGCGAAGCGGGGGCCGTGGGGGGCGTCCGACCAGCGGGTTCCCCTATACTGCCCGGGTTCCCGCCCGGTACACGAAAACGGCACATAGGCATCCCATTCGCTCGTTCACCGAGGAGGTTCCATGCGCGTCCTGGCTGTGGAAGGCGGGCCGATCCAGGCCGTCTTCGGGTCGTTCGAGAACACGTGGCTCTGGGTGATCCTCGGGATCTCGCTCGTCGCCCTGCTGTTCGCCTACTACCTCGTTCGAGAGGTCCTCGCGGCGCCGGAGGGCACCGAGAAGATGAAGGAGATCGCGCGGGCCATCCAGGAGGGCGCCAAGGCCTATCTCTCCCGGCAGTTTCGGACGATCGGCGTCTTCCTCCTCTTCCTCATGGTCATCCTGTTCTTCGTCCTGCCGGTGCCGGAGAACGCGGCGCACTCCGACCTGGTGATCCGCCTCGGTCGGTCCATCGCGTTCATCCTCGGGGCGGGGTTCTCCGCCGTGACCGGCTACGCGGGCATGTGGCTGGCGGTGCGCGGGAACGTCCGTGTTGCCAACGCCGCTCGTGAGTCCGGCCTTCGCAAGGCGATCCGGATCGCCTTCCGCACGGGGGGCGTGGCCGGCATGTTCACCGTCGGCCTCGGGCTGTTCGGCGCCACCGCCATCATCCTCATCTTCAAGCAGGACGCGACGAGCGTGCTGCTCGGCTTCGGGTTCGGCGGCGCGCTCCTCGCGATGTTCATGCGGGTGGGCGGCGGCATCTTCACCAAGGCCGCAGACGTCGGGGCCGACCTCGTCGGCAAGGTGGAGCAGGGGATCCCCGAGGACGACCCCCGAAACGCCGCGACGATCGCCGACAACGTCGGCGACAACGTCGGCGATTGCGCGGGGATGGCGGCGGACCTGTTCGAGTCCTACGAGGTCACGCTCGTCGCGGCCCTCATCCTCGGCGCGGCCGCGTTCGCGGATTCTCCCGAGGGAGCCATCGTCGGCGTGATGTTCCCGCTGTTCGTTCGCGCCGTCGGCGTGGTCACCTCCATCATCGGGATCCTGGCCGTGGCGCCGCGAAGCGAGGACGAGCACGGGATGCGGGCGATCAACCGAGGCTTCTTCCTCTCGGCCATCATCTCGGCGATCGTCGTCTTCGCGATCTCGATTTCGTACATGAACTCCTGGAGGCCCGGCTTCGCCGTCCTGTTCGGCTTGATCCTGGCCTCGATCATCCAGGTGTTGACGCAGTACTTCACCGACACGAAGTACAAGCCCGTGCAGGAGATCGCCGAGGCGACGCAGACCGGGCCGGCGACCACCATCCTGTCCGGCTTCTCGATCGGGCTCGAGTCCACCGTTTGGTCGATCCTCGTGATCGCCGGGGCCATCATGGCGGCCTTCCTCCTCGGCACGACCACGGTGGAGGCCCTGTACTTCATCTCGCTCACGGGCATGGGGATGCTGACCACCGTCGGGGTCATCGTCTCCATGGACACCTACGGCCCGGTCTCGGACAACGCGCAGGGGATCGCGGAGATGTCGGGGGAGTTCGAGGGGCGCCCGGCCGAGATCCTCCGCGGCCTGGACGCCGTGGGGAACTCGACGAAGGCGATCACGAAGGGCATGGCCATCGCGACCGCCGTCCTGGCGGCGACGTCGCTCTTCGGCTCGTTCGCCGAGGCCGTGCTGGGGGCCCTTGGGAGGGGCGGCACCGAGTTCCCGGTCCGCGTCGATCGACCGGATGTGCTCGTCGGGCTCCTCATCGGCGGGTCGGTGGCGTTCCTCTTCTCCTCGCTCGCCATCCGTGCGGTGGGCCGGGCGGCGTCGCAGGTGGTGGTCGAGGTCCGCAAGCAGTTCCGTGAGCACCCCGGGATCATGGACTACAAGGAGAAGCCGGACTACGCGAGCGTCGTGGACATCTGCACGAAGACCTCGCTGCGGGAGCTCATGACGCCGGGCCTGCTGGCCGTCCTCGCTCCCGTGATCGCCGGGTTCCTCCTGAAGGCCGAGGCGCTCGGCGCCTTCCTCGCGGGCGCGATCCTGACGGGCCAGCTCCTGGCGGTCATGTTGTCCAACTCCGGCGGCGCGTGGGACAACGCCAAGAAGTACATCGAGGAGGGGCACTACGGCGGGAAGAACAGCGAGTCGCACAAGGCCGCGGTCATCGGCGACACGGTGGGGGACCCGTTCAAGGACACCGCCGGACCCGCGTTGAATCCGCTCATCAAGGTGATGAACCTGGTCGCGCTCCTCATCGCCCCCATCGTCGTCACGAGCGCGGACGACCTGGCGCTCCGGCTCGTGGTCACGATCGGCGCGTCCGTCGTGGTGGCCGGCATGATCTGGTACTCCAAGTCGCAGAAGGTCGACCTGATGCTCGAGGCCCCCGACGTCGCGGACAGGCAGCCGGCGGGGACCCCGTAGCGGACGGCCGCGATGGGCCTGCTCGAACGCGTTCGCCGCCGATTCGCCGAGACCGATGAGGAGCGTCTGGACCAGGAGATCCGCGAGTGGGCATCGACGGTCCCGGGCTCCGTCCGCATCGACTTCCTGCCCCAACCGCCGACGCGTCAAGCTCGCCGGCGTGGTGAAGCGGATCACCGTGACGCCCATCCAAGGTTCCGAGTCGCTGGAGGCGGTCATCTCGGACGGCACGAGCGAGGTCTCGGTCATGTGGATGGGGCGCCGTTCGATCCCGGGCCTCACGCTCGGGACTCGCGTGATCGTCGACGGCGTGGTGGCGCGGGAGGGTTCGACCTGCCGCATGGTCAACCCGACGTTCGAGTTCGCCGCGTAGCCGTCTGCCTGCGGCGCACGCTACAGGGAGCCGGCGCCCCCCAACGGCGAGGGTGACGCCGACGTCCCGCCGGGTGCGTCGCCCATGATGGCGCCCCGCAGGGCCACCTCGGCGCCGGGCGACGAGAGCGCGATGATCTCGTCGCCGCCGGCCAGCACCGTCTCGGGCTGCGGGATCACGACGTGGCCGTCTCGCAGGATCGCCACGATCGCGGTGTCGGGCGGCAGCCGCAGCTCGTAGATGGCGCGCCCGACGTTGGGAGACGTCTCGGGGAGGCGCAGCTCCGAGAGGGCCACGCGGCCACCCTCCAGCCGCAGCAGTCCCACGAGATCTCCGACCGTGACGGCCTCCTCGACGAGCGAGGTGAGGATGTGCGGCGGCGACACCGCGGCGTCGACGCCCCACTGCGGCGTGAACAGCCATTCGTTTCCGGGATGGTTCACGCGGGCGAGCACCCGCGGCACGGCGTACTCCTGTTTCGACAGCAGCGACGTGACGAGGTTGTCCTCGTCGTCCCCGGTGGAGGCGACCACCACGTCGGCCTCCGAGAGGTTGGCCTTCTCGAGGACCCACGGCTCGCACGCGTCGCCCAGGAGCATCGACACGCCGGGTGCCCACTCGGCCGCCTTCTCGAGGACGCGCGGATCCTGCTCGATCAGCGTGACCTCGTGGCCGCGCGCCTGGAGGTCCGCGGCGAGGTGGCGGCCCACGGCCCCGGCTCCGGTGATCACCACGCGCACGGCTAGTGGTCTCCCGCCGGCTTCATGGAGCTCATCAAGCTCGTCGAGCGCGTCCGTGCGCACGATGAGGACCGCGGCGTCGCCCTCCTTGAACGTGCTTCCGGCGACGGGGATGAATCCCTTCCCGCCGCGGTCGATGCCCGCGACGAGGATCCGCCCCTCGACGTTCAGGGAGCTGACCGGCTTGCCGACCAGATGCGGCGGGACCTCCACGCGCATCCGGAACAGGTCGCCTCCGGCGAGGCTCTCGCGGACCTCCTCCCGCCGGTGCATGAGCATGAGCATGATCTGCTTGACGCCCCACTTCGTCGTCGCGACGGTCGGGATGTTGAGGCGCTCGTAGATGTCGGCCCTCGCCGGATCGTAGATCCGCGCGATGACGTGCTCGACGTGGTAGTGCTCGAGGGCCACGCGGGCCGACACGATGTTGGAGTTGTCGCCGCTCGAGACGGCGACGAACGCGTCGGCCTGCTCGATGCCGGCCTCCTCGAGGACGGCCCGGTCGAAGCCGAGGCCGACGATCGTCTTGGCGTTGAACCCCGGCGGCAGCCGGTCGAACGCCTCGGCTCGCTTGTCGATGACGGTGACATCGTGCCCCGCCTTCGCGAGCTCCTGCGTGAGGAGGATGCCGACCCGACCGCAGCCCATGATGACCGCTTTCATCAGCAGGCTAGCCTAGCCGAGATTCGGTGGGCTGTGGGTGGACGAACCCTGCGCCCCCACGCGGCAGCGGCGCGCTCGGGCCCTAGAATCCTCTGCCATGGCCGCCGGCGTGAAGCGCGTCCTGTTGGGCCGCGCCCTCTCGACCTATAAGGCAGAGCACCAGCTGCTGCCGAAGGTCCTCGCGCTTCCGGTCTTCTCCTCCGATCCGCTCTCCTCCGTCGCCTATGCCACGGAGGAGATGATGCTCGTCCTGGCCATCGCGGGAGCGGGCGCGCTCGCCCTCATGCTTCCGATCGGATTCGCGATCGCGGCCCTCCTCGCCATCGTCGTGACGTCCTACCGGCAGACCGTCAAGGCGTATCCGCGGGGCGGAGGGTCCTACATCGTCTCGAAGGAAAACCTCGGGACGGTCCCCGGCCTCATCGCCGCCGGCGCGATCCTGACGGACTACGTCCTGACCGTCTCGGTGAGCGTCACGGCGGGCTCGATCGCGGTCGCGTCGGCGTTCCCGGGGCTCGCCGAGCACCGCGTCGCGCTCGCCATCTCGTTCATCGCGCTGGTCACGCTCGCGAACCTGCGCGGCGTGCGGGAGGCGGGGACCCTGTTCGCCGTCCCGACCTACGGGTTCGCGGCCATGGTCGGGTTCACGATCGTCGTCGGGCTCGTGCAGTGCCTGACGGAGTGCCACGCCGCCGACTCGGCGACCGAGGAGCTCCCGCTGGTGGCGCCCCTGTCGGTGTTCCTCATCCTTCGAGCGTTCTCGTCGGGCGCCACCGCCCTGACGGGCGTCGAGGCGATCGCCGACGGCGTCCAGGCGTTCCGGCGACCTCAGGCGAAGAACGCGGCGACGACGCTCGCCGTCATGGGCGCGATCAGCATCTCCATGTTCCTCGGCATCACCTTCCTCGCGCGCGAGACGGGGGTTCGGGTGAGCCCCTTCGTGGTGGACCACCAGTCGGTGCTCGCCCAGGTCGGCGACGCCGTCTTCGACGGCGGCCTGCCGTTCTACGTCCTGCAGGTGTTCACGGCCGGGATCCTCATCCTCGCGGCGAACACCGCGTTCCAGGACTTCCCCCGCCTCTCCGCCATCCTCGCCCGGGACCGGTTCATGCCGTCCCAGTTCCGGAACAGGGGGGACCGGCTCGTGTTCTCCAACGGCGTGCTCGTGCTGGCCGCGATCGCCGGACTGCTCGTCTACGTCTTCAAGGCGGACCTGACCCGGCTGATCCAGCTCTACGTCGTCGGCGTCTTCACGGCCTTCACCCTCTCCCAGTCGGGGATGGTGCGGCGGTGGATGAGGCTGAGGACCGAGGGTTGGAAGAGGAGCGCCGTGATCAACGGCATCGGGGCGGCGACGACGGGCGTCGTGCTCGTCATCGTCACGCTGACGAAATTCACGCGCGGCGCATGGATCGTCATCTGCACGATCCCGGTCCTCGTCTTCTTCTTCCTCTTCGTCCACCGCCACTACACGGAGGTCGGCCGGCTGCTGCGCGCTCGGGGGCTGACCCCGGGGGTCGAGGCCTCGAACACGTTCGTGGTCCTCGTGAGGGACCTCGGCCCGGCCACGGCCGAGGCCGTTCGATACCTTCGCGCGTTGCGGCCCGAGCGGTTGATCCCCCTGTACGTGGGGGATCCCGCCCGGTTCGAGCAGGTGTCGATGGCGTGGCCCGACCTCGCTCCCAGATTCGGAAGGCTCGAGCTGTTGGCGGGCGCCGAGGGGCATCTCACGAGGAGCGTTCGGGCCTACGTCCGGGGCGTCGATCGCGGCCCGGACGACTTCGTGACGGTCGTGCTGCCGGAGCTGCTGCGCCCTCGGGGATGGTGGCAGTTCGCGGGCCAGCGACGAGCGCTGTGGTTCAAGGCACGCCTGTTCTTCGAGCCGGGGCTCGTGCTGACCGACATCCCGAGCCTCGCCGAGGACGAGCCCCCCGCCGCAAGCCGGCTCGAGCGTCCCGTCGAGCCGGAGCGGACCGTCGTCCTCGTCCCCGTGTCGGCCGTCCACGACGCGACCACCCGCGCGCTCATCTACGCGAAGTCGCTGCGGCCGTCGGCGCTGTCGGCGCTCTTCTTCTCGACCGACCCCGGCGACGTCGAGCCCATCGTGGAGGACTGGAGCCGTCACCGCGTGGACGTGCCCCTCGCCATCGTGGATGCCTCGTTCCGCGACATCGGGGGGCCCTTGCTCACGGAGGTGCGGCGATACACCGGACGCGGGGACACCATGGTCAACGTCGTCATTCCCGAGTTCGTCGTCGAGCGCTGGTGGGAGCAGTTCCTCCACAACCAGAGCGGCCTGTACATCAAGCGCCTGCTGCTCTTCGAGCCGCGGGTCGTCGTGACGAGCGTCCCCTACCACCTGCACGAGGCCGATCTCGCCACCCGAGCTCGAGACGAGGAGCACCGCGGCTGATGGATCGGGACGCCGCGATCGCGCTGTGCCGGGCCCGAGTGGCGAAGCAGACCACGCTGCGCCACCTGATCTCGGTCGAGGGCGTCATGCGCGCGCTCGCCGGACACCTGGGCGAGCCCGAGGAGCCGTGGGCGCTCACCGGCCTGTTCCACGATCTCGATCAGGACGTGACCGGGGACGATGCCGAGGGGCACGCCTACCTCGCCGCCGAATGGCTCCGCGAGGCGGGCGTGGATGCGAGCGTGATCAACGGCGTGCTCGCGCACGCTCATCCCGAGTTCCGGACCGACCGGATGTCGCAGGCGGTGGTGCACGCCGACGGCATCGCGGGCCTGCTCGTGGCCGCGGCGCTCGTCCGCCCGGACGGAGCGACCGGCATGAAGGTCTCCTCCGTCAGGAAGAAGCTGAAGGACAAGGCGTTTGCGCCGGGCGTCAACCGCGAGGACATCGCCTCGGTCGAGGCCGAGCTCGGCGTCCCCCTGGACGAGTTCATCGAGGTATCCATCCGCGGCCTGCAATCGGTGGCCGCGGACATCGAGCTCGGCTGACCGGGCCGAGCCGGACCTCGAGGCTAGGCCTTGGTGCTGGAGGTCGGCCGCGGCTCCCGGGCCGATTCGTCGCCGTCGACGAGCTCGCCCTGCTCGCCGGCCGCGCGGACCTGTCGCAGCCGCCGCCGGACCCACCACGCGACCGCGGCCACGAACACGACGGCGAGGAGCAGGGAGAACGGGCGCATGATCCGGTCGACGGCATGCCAGTTCTCGCCCAGCTTGAAGCCGGCGAAGGCCAGGGCGAGGCTCCACGGGAGGCAGCCGAGGACCGTGTAGAGGGTGAACTTGGCGAAGTTCATCCGGGCGACGCCCGCCGGCAGGCTGATGAAGGTGCGGACGACGGGCAGGAGACGGGAGAAGAAGACCGCGGCCTCGCCGTGTCGTTCGAACCATTCGTGCGCCCGGTCCATCTCATGCGGGGTCAGGAGGAGGTATCGGCCCCATCGGTTGATGAGCGGCCGCCCGCCGACGGCCCCGGCGAGGTAGGCGAGCCATGAGCCGAGGAGATTCCCCGCCGTGCCGACCAGCGCCACCGTCCACAGGTCGAGCTCGCGGCCGGGTGCGGCGAAGGAGGGGCTGGCCAGCGCCCCGCCGAACAGCATCGTGACCTCGCTGGGCACGGGCACGCACGCCGACTCCAGGACCATGAGGAAGAAGACGCCGAGGTAGCCGAACCGGGCGACCTCATCGGTCATGAAATGGACGACGGCGTCGAACAAGGAGTCCAACCTCTCAGGCGGGCGGGGAAGGGCAGCGTACCAACGCGACGCAACGCCCCGGAAGCCCGCGGCGGGCAAAGGTCATGGAATCGCCAGGTCCGAGCCCCTTTCCAAGGCTCCCGGGAGCCGGGGAATAGCCGCGGCGGGCTCGAGCGTTCGAGCCTTCGGGGCCAGGTCGAGCCCGCCTCCCGGCCCCAGCCCCTTCCGGGCCCATAATCCGGCCATGGTCGGACGGGCTGGTACCGTGGGCCGCCGAGGGCGATGGCGGGTCGCCGGCGGCGCCGGCAGAACACGGCCCTCCCTCCCCCAGTAAAGGAATCCACCTCATGCCGAAAACGCTGGTCATCGTGGAGTCGCCCACGAAGGCGAAGACCCTGGAGCGATACCTGGGTCGTGACTACACGGTTCGGGCCTCCTACGGGCACATCCGCGACCTGCCGAAGAGCAAGCTGGGCGTCGACCCCGAACAGGGGTTCGAGCCCGAGTACGTCGTGCCCGACTCGAGCGAGAAGGCCGTTCGAGAGCTCCGAGCGGCGCAGAAGCGGTCGGACGATCTGGTCCTCGCGACCGACTACGACCGCGAGGGCGAGGCGATCGCCTTCCACGTCGCCGAGATCCTCGGCGTCGCCCCCGCCAGCGCCAAGCGGGTCACGTTCACCGAGATCACCAAGGACGCGATTCTCGAGGCGTTCGAGCACCCCCGCGCGATCAACCTCCAGCTCGTGGAGGCGCAGCAGGCGCGGCGGATCCTCGATCGGCTCGTCGGCTACCGCATCTCCCCGATCCTGTGGAAGAAGGTCCGTCCCGGACTCTCGGCCGGCCGCGTGCAGTCGGTCGCCCTGCGCCTGATCGTCGATCGGGAGCGGGAGATCCGCGCGTTCACCCCCGTCGAGTACTGGAGCGTCGACGTTCGCCTCACGCCCGAGGACGCCGAGAATCCCTTCCTCGGCGCGCCTCATCGAGATCCCCGAGGGCAAGCTCGCGACGTCGCCGGACAAGAAGGGCATCCACCTGGCGAACGAGTCCGACGCCGGCGTCCACGTGGAGCGCCTGCGGACGGCCGACTACCGGGTCCGCGAGGTCCGCGAATCGGAGCGCAAGCGATCGCCGGCGCCCCCGTTCACGACGTCCACGCTCCAGCAGGAGGCGGGTCGCAAGCTCGGGTTCGCGGCACGCAAGACCATGCGGGTCGCCCAGCAGCTCTACGAGGGCATCGACATCCCGGGCGAGGGGACCGTCGGGCTCATCACCTACATGCGCACCGACTCGGTGACGATCGCCGAGACGGCGCTGCGGGAGATCGCCGAGCTCGTTCGGACCGACTACGGCGAGCGGTACGGACTGGCCGAGCCCCGCCGGTACAAGACCAAGTCCCGGGGCGCGCAGGAGGCGCACGAGGCGATCCGGCCGACGTCCGCGCTGCGCACGCCCGATCGGATGCGGGCGGCGCTGGACAACGATCAGCATCGCCTGTACCGGCTGATCTGGCAGCGCGCGGTCGCCTCGCAGATGGCCGAGGCGCGATTCAAGCAGCTGTCCGTCGACACCGAGGCCAACGCCGACGGGGCCGATCTACGTCCTTCGCTCGACCGGCCAGCAGCTGCTGTTCGACGGCTTCCGTCGCGTCTACTTCGAGGGCCGGGACGATCAGCCCGATGAGGACGCCGAGGCGATGCTGCCCCGGTTGACGGCCGAGCAAGTCCTCCGCATGCTCGAGGTCCTCCCCGAGCAGCACTTCACGCAGCCTCCTCCGCGATTCACCGAGGCCTCCCTGGTGAAGACCCTGGAGGAGTTCGGGATCGGCCGGCCCTCCACGTACGCGTCGATCATCTCGGTGATCCGCGAGCGCGGGTACGTGCGCATCGAGGAGCGCCGCTTCTTCCCGGAGGACGTCGGCGAGGTCGTGACCGACCTGCTGGTGGAGTTCTTCCCCGACATCGTCGACCTCTCGTTCACGGCGAAGATGGAGGACGAGCTCGACGAGATCGCGGAGGGGAACCTCGGATGGGTGCAGGTCCTCGACGAGTTCTACGGGCCGTTCGAGCGGCTGGTCGAGAAGAACGAGGAGGAGATCCAGCGGTTCGAGGAGCAGCTCGACGAGCTGTGTCCGCGGTGTCCCGAGGAGGGACGTGAGCCGGGCCACCTGGTCGTGAAGCTCGGCCGGTACGGCAAGTTCATCGGCTGCGACAAGTATCCGGAGTGCCGCTACATCCGAAACCTGGACGGAACCGAGCGGCCCGAGCCGGAGCTGCTGGACGAGCCGTGCCCCGAGTGCGGCCGCCCGCTCGCCCGCAAGGTCGGCCGGTTCGGGCCCTTCGTCGGGTGCTCGGGCTACCCCGAGTGCCGCTACATCAAGAAGGAGAAGGTCGAGGGGACCGGCGTCACGTGTCCGGAGTGCAAGCAGGGGGAGATCGTTCCCAAGCGCGCCCGGGGAGGCCGCTCCTTCTACAGCTGCGACCGATATCCGGACTGCACCTTCGCCGCCGGCAACGCGCCGGTCCCGGACCGGCCGTGCCCCGAGTGCGGCTCGGTGATGCTCGAGCAGCCAAGCGGCGGCGCGCGATGCTGGAACTGCGGCGCGGTGGTCGACGAGCACTGGAACGTCGTGACCTCCGGCGACGTCGAGGCGGAGGCCGCGGCCCGCGCGGCGAAGGCCGAGGCGCGCGCGAAGCGAGCGGCGGCGCGGGCCAAGAAGGCGCCGGCGAGGAAGCCCGCGGCGAGGAAGCCGGCCGCGAAGAAGTCCGCCGCGAAGAAGACGACGGCGAAGAAGTCCGCGGCGAAGAAGTCCGCGGCGAAGAAATCGGCCGCGAAGAAATCGACGGCCAACGTATCCGCCGCGGAGGCATCGACGGCGCTCACGCATGCTCCCGAGGGACCACCGCCGCAAGCGCCGGAGTCGGAACCGCCCGCCGCGGAGGCGTAGTGTCCGGCTACGCCGAGGAGGTCGCGGCGCTCCGCGGGACCAAATCGGCGACGCTGCGAGACCTGCTCACCCACCCGGCCTTCTCCCGGCTGGCGGCGGCCATGGGCGTCTCCTCCCTGGGCGACTGGGTGGGATTCGTCGCCGTGACGTCGCTCGTGGCGCGGCTCGCCGGGTCGCAGACCGCCGCGCTGGGCTCCGTCGCCGTGGTGATGATGGCGCGGATGGCGCCGGCGATCCTCTTCGGCCCCTTCGCCGGCGCGATCGTCGATCGAGTCGATCGCAAGCAGCTGATGATCACCGCCGACATCGGCCGAGGACTGATGTACGCGTCGATGCCGTTCGTCGCGAGCGCGGGCCAGGTCTGGGCGATCTTCCTCCTCTCGTTTCTGATCGAGGGGCTCTCGCTGCTGTGGACGCCCGCGCGCGACGCCTCGCTTCCGAACCTGGTGCCCCGCAGGCAGTTGACCAACGCGAATTCCGTGGCGCTGCTCACGACCTACGGGACGCTTCCACTCGGGGGAGCGGTCGCGGCCGTCCTCGCCGGGGTCTCCAAGTGGCTCGGCGTCGCGATCCCGTACTTCGCGAGCAATCCCGAATCCCTCGCCCTGTGGCTCGATGCCGGGACGTTCGGCTTCTCGGCGTTCATGATCAGCCGGATCGCGATCCGCCCCGCCGCGCAGCGCCGAGAGCCCCCCGGAAGGCTGGACATCCGGCGGGTCTTCCGCGACATCGTCGATGGGGTGCGGTTTCTTCGCGAGACGCCGCTGGTCGCCACGATGACCACCGGCATCGTCGTCGCCTTCTGCGCCGTCGGCGCCGTCCTCTCGCTCGGCCCGGTGTTCGCCCAGACGACCCTCCACGGGGGGGCGGCGGGATGGCCGCTCCTCGTGACCTGCTTCGGGATCGGCATGGCGGGGGGCATGGGCTCGGTGAACGCGCTCGGCCGGTCGTTCGACCGCGAGATCCTCTTCTCCGGGTCGATGATCGCCGCCGCGGGAGGCCTGTTCGTGCTGGCGGGGATGCCCAACATCTCCCTCGCGGCCGTCGTGACCGTCGCCCTGGGATTCTTCTGCGGGACGATGTGGGTGACCGGCTATACGCTCTTGCAGGAGAACGTGGAGGACGAGTTCCGGGGCCGGACATTCGGATCCCTCACGGTGGTCGCCCGCCTGGGACTGTTTCTGTCGCTCACGCTCTTCCCGCTGTTCGCGGCGCTCGTGGGCCAGAGGGGGGTGCGGATCGGCGGGCAGGAGATCGACCTGTCGGGGCCTCGGGCCGCGCTGTGGGTCGCCGGAGTTGGAGCGCTGATGGCTGGCCTGTTCACCGGGGAATCGGCTTCGTCGCCTGCGCCTGCGGCGCCCCGAGCCGCTCTCGCTGGTGCCCAAGCTCAAGCGCCCACCCGGAACCGGGCTGTTCATCGCGTTCGAGGGGATCGAGGGCGCGGGGAAGGGCACGCAGATCGAGATGGCGCGGGCCTACCTCGAGATGCAGGGCTACGACGTCCTCGTCACCCGAGAGCCCGGCGGCACCGGGTTCGGCGAGAAGCTTCGGGACCTGGTGCTGGATCCCGACGTCGGAAGGATCGAGCCTCGCGCCGAGGCGTTGGTGTTCGCCGCCAGCCGCACGCAGCACGTTGCGTCGGTCATCCGCCCGGCCCTCGCCGAGGGCAAATGCGTGGTCTGCGACCGCTACATCGACTCCTCGCTCGCCTATCAGGGCGTGGCGAGGGGCCTCGGCGAACAGGACATCCTCGGGCTGAACGTCTGGGGGACGCAGGGGTTGTTCCCGGATCTCGTCGTCCTGCTGCACGTCGAACCCGAGCTCGGGCCTCGGGCGGATCGGCGACCGGTTCGATCGAATCGAGGCCGAGGGAGCCGCGTTCCTGGATAAGGTCTCGGACGCGTATCTTCGAATCGCGGAGGAGCACCCCGAGCGGTTCGTGGTCGTCGACGCCAGCCAGCCCCCGGACGAGGTGTTCGAGAACGTGCGCGCGGCGATCGCGCGGGTCCTGAAGGACCGCGACGTGAGCGGGAGGGAGGACGGATGGGCGGGAACATGACGGAAGGCGCCCCCGGCGGGCCGTCCGCTCCGTCGCCGGGTGAGGGAGCCGACACGGTCCTGGACCGCGTGCCCGGCCAGGAGGACGCCATGGCGTTCCTGCGGGCGGCCGCGGACCGACCGCACCACGCGTACGTCCTGGCCGGCCCGGAGGGATGCGGCAAGCAGCTCGCGGCCCGCGCGTTCGCGGCCGCGCTGCTGTGTACCCGCGCGGGCGGCGGCTGCGGAGAATGTCGCGACTGCCGGCTCGCCCTCGAGGACCATCATCCGAACGAGTTCCTCGTCGAGCCGGAGGGCCGAGACATCCACGTGGACACGGTCCGCGCGGAGATCTGGCATCCCGCATACCGCACCGC
Source organism: uncultured Actinomycetes bacterium (assembly GCA_963728285.1). Classification (GTDB taxonomy): domain Bacteria; phylum Actinomycetota; class UBA4738; order UBA4738; family HRBIN12; genus CAVSJR01. The sequence goes on from CAVSJR010000001.1 coordinate 856,482, forward strand.
CCCCGAGCCGGGCCGGAAGATCTTCGTGGTTCGCGAGGCCGATCGGCTCAATCCGGCGGCGGCGGACGTGCTCCTCAAGGTCCTCGAGGAGCCGCCTCCGGAGTCGATCCTCCTGCTCCTGTCCGCGCGTCCGCACGAGCTGCCTCCCACGGTCCTGTCCCGCTGCCATCTCGTGACGTTCCGGCCGCTGGCCGAGGACTTCGTCGTGGCGACCCTGGAGCGTGGCGGCGTCGACGGCCCGCTCGCCTCCCTCGCCGCTCGCCTGGCGGGAGGCAACCTCGGGAGGGCCCGCCGGCTGGCCCTCCACGACGGGCTCGCGTTCCGGGACGTCGGATCCGAGGCCCTCGATCGGGCGATGGAGGGGCCGGCCGGGGCCATCGTCGCCGCGGACCTCGTGCTGAAGGCGGCGGAGCAGTATCGCAAGGACCTCAAGCAGGAGCTCTCGGCCGAGCTCGAGCCGTTCCTCGACGAGGCCGGCCGGCCTGAGGCCGCGTATCGCGCCGCCATCAAGCGGCTCGAGACGCGCCATCAGCGACGCACCCGCCGAGAGGAGCGCGACTACCTCGACCGCGTGCTCCTCGCCGTGTCGTCGCTGCTGCGCGACCGGATCGTCGGCGCGATGGGAGGAGGCGCGGAGCTGTTGATCAACGTCGACATCTCGCCGGCCGGGTCGGTTGCGCTCACGCGTTCGGCGGCGGGGCTCGCCGCCGTGGAGGAGGCACGCGCGGCGCTGGCCGAGGACCTGAACCTCAATCAGCGGCTCGTCCTCGAGCAGGCGTTCCTCCGGGTGGGGGTCGCCCTCGCCGCGTGACGCGCGCCGCCGCGTGAGCCGGCCGGCCGGTGACCACCGGGGCGGAAGTGGTGCTGGCATCACTGTCGATCGCTCGGTCGCATGGCAGGCTTGGAGCAGGAGGGCGTGAGGATGTCGGTTCGGGTACTCATCGTCGACGATCAGCAGCCGTTTCGGATGGCGGCGCGGATGGTCGTGGAGGCAACCGAGGGGTTCGACGTCGTCGGGGAGGCGGAGACGGGGGAGGACTCCGTCCAGCTTGCGCGCGACCTCGATCCGGATCTGGTGCTCATGGACGTGAACCTCCCCGGCATCGACGGGCTCGATGCCACGCGGCGGATCCTCGCGGATTCCGATCGCGTGGTGGTCCTGCTGCTCTCGACCTACGAGGAGGAGGAGTACGCGCCGCGCGCCGCCGAATGCGGGGCCTCCTCCTACATCCCCAAGGCGGTCTTCGGTCCCGACCGCCTCGAGTCCGCCTGGGAGGCCGCCGGCGGGGCGGCCGGCGCCACCGCGAGCTGACGAGCCCTCCGCCTCGAGCCGTCCGCCGACCGCGTCGAAGCTCTCGCTCGAACCGTCGGCGGCCCGTCGTCCCTGAAGTGATCCGAACGCCCCTCGCGTGGGAGTGCCACCACACGCCGGCGAGGGCGGGGTCCGGCCTCGAGGTGTGGTGGCCGCCTGGTGTGCCCCGGGATCGGCCGGACCTATGGTGGTCGTGACCGACACGGGAGGCGACGATGATGCAGCGAATCCTGGTGGGGACCGACACGACGGCTGCGGCCGATCTCGCGGTCGACGCCGCGGCCGACTTGGCGATGACGCACGGCGCCGAGCTGCTCGTGCTCCACGTCCGCGACGGCACCGGCGTGAGGGAGGCGATCGACCCCTCGAAGCGGCCCGATCCCGATGGCTACCTGGCCGGGATGAGTGAGCGGTTCCCGTCGTTGAAGGTGCGGAGCTGGTCCGAGCGGGGGGATCCGGGGGAGCGCCTGTGCGAGGTGGCCGCCGAGGAACGAGCCGACGCGATCGTCGTGGGCAACCGGGGCGCGCACGGCTCGCGTTGGCGGGCGCACGAGAGCGTTCCCTCGTTCGTCCTCCGGCGCTCTCCATGCTCGGTGTTCGTCGTCGACACGAGGGCGGCGCAGCGATGACGACCGGGCGCGCGGTGGAGCGGCGGCTCAGTCCCGGTCCCGAAGGAACGCCAGCACCGCCATCACGCGCCGGTGCACGTCCGGCTCCTGCGAGAGATCGAGCTTGTGAAACAGCGAGTTGATGTGCTTCTCGACCGCCCGCTCGGTCAAATACAGGGCCTTGGCGATCGCGGCGTTGTTCTTGCCCTGGGCCATCTGCTCGAGCACCTCGCGTTCACGGTCGGTCAGCGTCGCGAGCGGCGAGTGCGCCATCCGATCCTTGGCGGCAACCAGGGCTTCCACCACTCGCGGGTCCAGGACCGATCCTCCGCGCGCCACCTCGTTGAGCGCGCGGACGAGCTCGTCGACGTCGGCGACCCGCTCCTTGAGGAGGTAGCCGAGCCCCGCGGCGCCGTCCTTCAACAGGTCGAACGCGTAGGCCTCCTCGGCGAATTGCGAGAGCACGACGACGCCGATCTCGGGGTGGCTCGAGCGGATGCGCTTCGCGGCGTCGATGCCCTCGGAGGAGTTCGTCGGCGGCATGCGGATGTCCGTCAGCACCGCCTGCGGCCGGTGCTCCTCGACGGCCGCGAGGAGCTCGTCCATCGTCTCCGCGGTCCCGACGAGCTCGACGCCGTCGACCGATCCGAGCAGCGCGGCGGTCCCCTCACGGACGAGGTAATTGTCCTCGGCGAACACCACCCGGACCATGGGCGGATCGTACACGCGCTACGCTCACCCCCGGTGAACCAGCGATGAGCCCCATTCGAGTCGTGCTGGGCGAGGACAACGTCCTCGTTCGGGAGGGCGTGCGCGCGCTGCTCGACTCGTTCCCGGACGTGGAGGTGGTCGGCGTCGCCGAGGACGCCCCCTCGCTGCTCGCCACCGCAGCGGAACACGAACCGGACGTGGTCGTGACCGACATCAAGATGCCGCCGAGCTTCCGCCTCGAGGGCATCGACTGCGCCCACGAGATCCGAGGCAAGCATCCCGGCACGGGCGTCGTGGTGCTCTCCGCGCACGACGACGAGGCGTATGCCCTGGCGCTCCTCGGACAGGGCCACAGCGGGCTCGCGTACCTCTTGAAGGATCGCATCGCGCAGGGTGACGAACTCGTGCGAGCGATCCGCGAGGTGGCGGCCGGGGGCTCCGCGATCGATCCGGCGATCGCCGAGCGCCTCGCCGGGCGCGGCGAGACGGAGGAGCCCGATCGGCAGGTCCTCGACATGATGGCTCGGGGCGCCGGGTACGCCGAGATGGCCGAGACGCTCGGGACGACGCAGGAGGCGGTCGATCGCCGGGTGACGGAGCTCTTCCGCCGCATCGCCGGCACGGCCGACGACGGCGGCGGCCGCGCGATCGACGAGCTCAAGCGCATGCACGCCGCGCTGGTCGATCAGGCGTCGTCGGCGAAGGCGCTTCGCTCCTACGTCCCGCAGCAGTTCGCCGACAAGCTCGCGCTGTCGCCGAGCGAGCCGATCGAGGCGCAGGAGGTCGAGGTGAGCGTGCTGTTCTCCGATATCCGCGGGTTCTCCACCATCGCCGAGCGCCTCTCCGCGCGCGAGATCGCCGACGTCGTCGGCCGGCACCTCGGAGCCATGGCGGAGGTCGTCGTCGAGCACGGCGGGACGCTGGACAAGTTCGCCGGCGATGCGGTGATGGCGGTGTTCGGTGCGCCCGACCCCGTGCCCGATCACGCCGAGCGGGCGCTGCGATGCGCGATGGCGATGCAACGCCGGCAGGGGGAGTTGAACCGGGAGGGGTGGGGGGCGGAGCTGCCGACGCTCGACATGGGCATCGGCGTGAACACGGGCACGGTCATCGCCGGGACGATCGGCGGCGGCGGCCGGCTGGAATACACGGTCGTCGGCGACGCCGTGAACGTGGCCCAGCGCCTCCAGAGCGAGGCCGCCGGCGGGGAGATCGTCGCGACGGCCGGCACCATCGCCGCCGCCCCCGAGATCGCGGTGGAGTTCATCGGCCCACGACAGGTGAAGGGCCGAACCGAGCCGGTGGACGCCTACCGCATTCTCGACTGAAGCGATCAAGGGAGGAGCCGATGGAGGCAAGCGCCGGGACCGAGCGGACTTCCGCGTCTCGGGGACGAACGATCGCGTTCCGTGTGATCGCGGCGATCGCCGGTCTGGCGGCCGCCTCCTTCAGCATCCCCTTCGCGCTGCTGGCCCCGTTCGACACGGGGCCGGATCAGATCCACCGGATCCACTACATCGCCGGCGGGACTTGGCTTCGGGCTGCTCACGGGCGTCCCGCTGTTGCTGTCGGCGTGGCGCCCCGATCGCTGGATCGCCGCGTTCCACCTGGCGATCGCCTCCTCGGTCGCGGTGCTCGTGGGGGGCCTGCTGTCCGGCGACCTCGTCGCCGGCGGCTACGTGTATCAGGTGGTCGTCGCGGCCGTGCTCATCGCGCTGCATCCGTATCGAGGGGAGGTCCTGAGCGTTCGCTCGCCGAGCGTCCCGCTCGCCGTGCTGTCGATCCTCGCGCTGATCCCGGCGGTCGCCTATCTGCTGACGTGGTCGGAGATGCAGCGCACCGCCGCGGTGGGAGACCCGCATGCGGAGCTGCACCACTATTCGAGCATGGCGATAACCGGCATCGGGTTCGCGCTCGCGGGGATCGCGGTCGCGGCGCGCGGGAGCGGCTGGCGCATCGCCGCGTGGTTCGTCGGGTTCTCGTGGGCGGCGATGGGCGTGGCCTCCCTCGCCTGGCCCGAGCACGTCAGCGCCTTCGACTCGCCGTGGGCCTGGGCCTCGATCGCGTTCGGCGTCGCGTTCGTCGCGGTCGCGGAGTGGCAGGCTCGCTCCGCCCCGCGGCCGGGAGCTCCGAACGTGACCGCCCGGTGAGCTCGCGCTCCGGCCCCATGCGGTCCTCCGGCCGGCGAGGCCTCTGGCGCCGATTCGAGCGCCTCCTGCTCGGCGCCGCCATGGGGATCGTGGCCTTCGTGATCGAGCGTCGGGTCCTGCGATCCATCAAGAGGAGCGGCGCGTCGCCGTGGCCCGCGCCGGACGCGACGACGCTCGAGCCCACCTCGCGTGACGGGGTGGTCAACGTCGAGCTCGATCGGGGGCAGGCCGCCGGGGATCGATGAATCGCGCTCCGCTCCGCCCCTGCGGATCGCGAGACTGCGTTATTGCTTCCGGCGGAATAGATCCACCACGAGCGAGAGCGTGAAGACCGCGCCGACGATGCCGAGGCTCAGCGGCACCCAGCTGGCGACGCGCGCCGAGCTCGCGGTCATCGCGGTTCCGAGCAGCGCGGCGCCGGCGATGATGCCCAGGGCGAGCCGGCGACCGGCGCGGCGGATGGTGTCCTCGAGCCGCTCCGCCGCGAAGTTGACCTGAAGCTTCGGTCCCGGCCGAGCTCCCGCGAGCCGCTCGAACGCCTCTGCGAGGCGGGTGAGCCGCACGCGAAGCTTCTGTCCCTCATAGAAGAGCTTCTTCGGATCCATGCGCTCCCGGACCCTGCCGAGCACGCCTCGCATCAGGAAGCTGCCCGCAACCTCGAAGGGGTCGAGCTCGGGATCGAGCTCGGCGGTCGCGAGCTGCATCTGCGCCATCGCCTTGCCGGTCAGGGCGAGCGAGGCGGGGAGGGGCACGTCATGGCGGATGGAGATCTCGGTGATCTCCTGCAGGATCGGGCCGAGCTGGATCTCCTGCAGCGAGACGTTGCGATACTTCGCCATGCAGGGCGCCGAGCTCCTCCTGGAATCCCGCGATATCGATGTCGGCGCGGTCGCTTCCTCCCGCCAGCATCAGCGTGACGTCGGTCAGGAAGGTCACGTCCTCCTGCCAGAACGCCATCAACAGCAGCATGAGGTTCTCGCGGATCTCCGGCCCGATCTCCCCGACCATGCCGAAGTCCAGGAAGTAGATCTTGTCCTTCCACCACATCAGGTTGCCGGGGTGCGGATCGGCGTGGAAGAAGCCCACCGTGAGGATCTGGGCGTAGTACGACTCGAGGAGCTGCCGCGCGGCCTCCGCCCGTTCGGGGCCGGCGGGCGCCTCGCGGATCGCGATGCCCTGGATCTCCTCCATCACGAGGAGTCGCTCGGTCGAGAGCTCCCCGTACACGCCCGGAACGTCGAGCCGGGCGTAGGGCTCGAGGATCGTCCGCATGCGATCGATGTTCGCCGACTCGCCGCGGAAATCGAGCTCTCGCTGAAGCGACACCGACAGGTGCTCGAAGACCGCCGGCATGTCGATCATCTGCCGGAGCCCCGGGCGGCTCTGCGTCTTCTGGGCGAACAGCTCGAGCAGGCCGAGATCCTTCATGATGTCCGTGCGAGCGCCGGGCCGCTGCACCTTCGCAACCACGCGGGAGCCGTCGGCGAGGGTCGCACGATGGACCTCGGCGATCGTCCCCGCGGCCATCGGCTGGGGGTCGATCGATTCGAAGACGTCCTCCCACGGAACGCCGAGCTCCTCCTCCATCACGCCCACGACCTGCGCCTCGGTCAGGGGCGGAACGCTGTCCTGGAGCGTCGCGAGCTCCTCGATGAACGCGGGAGGCAGAAGGTCCGGGCGGGTGGAGAGGATCTGTCCGAGCTTGGCGAACGTCGGGCCGAGCTCCTCGAGCGCCCCGCGCAGCCGGCGGGCCGACTCCTGGTGGGCCGTCCGCTCGTCGGCATCAGAGCGCCCGAAGAGCTCCTTGATCCCGTACCTCGTCATCACCCCGGCGATGTCGAGCGCGCGGCCCATGAGGCGCGGCTCCCGCTGCGGCTCCTCGGGAAGCCGGCTGCCGTGAATCGACGCGATCGACATCCGCCGCTCGTTGCCGTTCGTATCGAGATCGGCCGTGTTGACGATGATCACCGTGCATCGCGCGTTGTGGGAGATGCGGTTCGGGACGTTGCCCAGGAGGAACTCCTTGCGGCCGGACATGCCCGCGTTCCCGACGACCAGCACGTCGACCGACGACTCCTCCGCGACCTGAAGGATCGCCATCGCGGGATCGTCGTGCACGATCACGCGCGCGAGGGCGCGGTCGCCGGCGAGTTGCTGCGCGAACTGGCTGAGCTCGGCGGCCGCGGCGCTCGCGCGGGTGGCCGCCGCCTGTCCCGCCTGGCTCGCCGCCGTGTGCTCCACGAGGATGACCTGCAGGACGAGCAGCTCCGAGGCGTAGCGGTCGGCCATGTTGGCCGCCCAGCGAACGGCTCGGTCGGCCGTCTCCGACCGGTCGGTCGCGACCATCACCCGCTTCACCGACCCCGGGCCACCGGATCCGTTGCCTCGCGTCGCCATCGGACGGCATTGTGACGTACCGGAGCGCGGACGGAAACCAGCCGTTGGCCGCGGGGCGGGTTCGGGCGGCCACGACGCGTTGGTAGACTTCGCGTCGTCGCCGCCGGAGTAGCTCAGCCTGGCAGAGCAACCGCCTCGTAAGTGGTAGGTCGTCGGTTCAAATCCGACCTCCGGCTCATGGTTGCTACAATCCGCGCCGTGCCGATCGGGGCAGGCCTCGTGCGACTCGCCGGTGTCCTCGTCGGCGCGTTGGTCGCGTCCGTCCTCAGCTCGAGCGTCGCGCTCGCGCAGGTCTCGCCGAACGCCACCGTGACGCCGGTCAGGAACACGGGCGGGTTCGTCTACATCATGGCCTTCCTCATGGCCGTCGCCGGCGTCATCGTGGTGGTCGTCCTCGCGGCGATGTACCTCCGCTACGCCCCGCGATTCCAGAGGACCGAGGGGGGCGGAGCGGCTCGAGCGGATCGCATCGTTCCCGGGCGCGAGCCGCCGCGCCGCGCCGTCGACGTCTCGCAGGCCGCGCCCGTCGTCGTCGCCCCTCCGGCGGTGCCGGCTGCGGCCGCCGCCGCACCGGCTCCCGCTCGGGCGGCCCCGGCAGCGGCAGCGCCCGCCGCACCCGCGCCCGCAGCCGCCCCCGCGGCGACGGCGGCTCCCGCCGCAACCGCGCCCTCCCCGGCTCCGGCCGCCCCGCCGTCGGAAGGGGCCGCCCCCGCGCCGGCCGCGGCGCGCGAGCAGCACGCGGACGTGGAGCTCGATCAAGAGGTGTTCGATGCGAAGCTCGCCGAGCTGCTCCAGGCCGGCACCGACCGGCGCGTCGCCGAGGGCCAGGCGCGGCGCGCCGCCATGATCGCCGCACGGAAGAAGGCCGAGGGCTGACGCCCTCGAGGCCCGATGGACGCCCCCAACGTCGACTGGTCCATGGGGTCGCATGCGGCGCGGCTCGCCGACTGGTCCACCGCCGCGGACATCGGCAGGCGCGTGGCGGGGCCCGGCATCTCCGTCGTCCCGGTCGAGCGCGCTCGCATGCGCGAGGACCTGGCGGAGCTCGTTCCCCACAGCGAGGACCTGATCGCGGAGTTCACCGGCCTGCGCGCCGAGGGCTTTCGCTCCAGGGCCTGGGTCATGTCGCGCGGGGAGTGGATCGGCCAGAACCTCCGGGGGATCCAGCGGCTGCTCGAGCCGCTGGCGGCGCGGATCCTCGCGGGCCAGCGGCAGGCGAGCCGAAACGAGCTCCGGCGCAAGAGCCTCGGGGCCCAGGTCGGCCTCCTCCTCGGCTATGTGTCCCGCAAGGTCCTCGGTCAGTACGACGTGTTCCTGCCGCCCGACGACGACGGCCTGCTCTATTTCGTCGGCCCGAACGTCGCGGAGGTCGAGGAGCGTTTCTCGCTGCCATCCCGTGACTTCCGCCTGTGGATCGCGATCCACGAGGTGACCCACCGCGTGCAGTTCGGCGCCACGCCGTGGCTTCGGACCCACCTGCACGGCATGGTCGACCGCTATCTCTCGACCGTCTCGCTGGAGGGCGGCGAGGTGGCGCGCCAGCTCAAGCGCGCGGTGGAGGAGCTGCGATCCGGAGGCGAGTGGCGACGGATCGGCGCGGTCGCCCTGCTCATGAACGAGGAGCAGCGTGAGCTCTTCCAGCGCATGCAGGCCGTGATGTCGCTGCTCGAGGGCCACGCCTCCTACGTCATGAACGGCGTGGCGCAGGGGCGGGTGCGCGACCTCGAGCGGATGCGATCGAGCCTCAAGACGCGGCGGCGCGTGTCGGGGATGGAGCGGGGGTTCCAGCGGGCGGTCGGCTTCGATTCGAAGATCCGCCAGTACGACGTTGGGGAGCGGTTCGTCGCCGTGGTCGTCGAACGCGCCGGCATGGCGGGCTTCAACCGCGTCTGGCGGGACGAGGCGAGCCTTCCCAACCTCCCGGAGATCAACGAGCCGGAACGGTGGCTCGAGCGAGTCGCCCCGAGCTGATGGCTGGTCCCCCGGCCGTCGCTCGAGTGCTCGAGCGTGTGACCGCGACGGCACGGGAGCACGCGATGTTCCTTCCCGGCGACGACGTGCTCGTCGCGGTGTCGGGAGGGCCGGATTCGCTCTGCTTGCTGCACTCGCTGCACCGGCTCCGGCGGCTGCTGCGGATTCGGCTCCAGGTGTTTCACTACGATCACCGGCTCCGCCGCGATTCGGCCGCGGATGCGACCTACGTGCGACGGATCGCGGACCGGCTCGGCCTCGCGTTCCACCTCGTCGTCGCGGACTCCAAGCCGCCGAGGGGGGAGTCGGTCGAGGCATGGGCGCGCGGCGTCAGGCTCCGTGCGCAGCATGCGGTCGCACTCGACCTCGGAACCCGACGCATCGCCGAGGGCCACACCGTCGACGACCAGGCCGAGACCGTGCTGCTCGCGCTGATCCGAGGCGGTGGGCTCCCCTCCATGACCGGGATCAGGCCGACGCTGGGCTACGAGGTGCAGCCGCTCCTCGACGTCACCCGAGACGAGGTCGAGTCGTTCTGCCGAGCCCTTCGACTTCGCCCCCGGATGGACCCGACGAACAAGGACACCCGGTTCCAACGCAATGCCGTCCGGCTGCGCGTGCTGCCCGCGATCGAACGGGCCGTCGGCCGGGATGTGAGGCCCACGCTCGCACGGACGGCGACGCTGTTGCGGGCCGACGAGGAGGAGCTCCGGCGGCAGGCGTCGGCGGCGACGGACGAGATCGTGGAGGAGTCCGCGAACGGCATCGAGATCGAGGCCACCGCGCTCACGACGCTCTCGCCCGCGCTCGCCGGACGGGTCGTTCGTCAGGCGATGCTGACCGCGGGCGTGGTTCCCACCGAGGAGGCGATCGAGGGCGTCGTCGATCTGGCCGAGGGCCGTCCGGGCCGGCGGCGTGACCTTCCCGACGGATTGAAGGCTCGACGCGAGCGACGGTATGTTTTGCTCTCTCGGTCATCGCACGGAGGTGAGCCGTGACGGAGGAGGGGAGGATGGAGGGCCCGGTCGTCATCCCCGAGCTCGGCATGCGAGCGGCCGGCGTGCGCGGGCATGTGAGCGACCGGTCGCCCGCCGGCACGGTCCCTAGACTTGCGGGACACGTGGCCGAGTACGAGAACGACATCGACACGATCCTCATTACCGAGGACGAGATCCAGGCGATGGTCCGGAGCCTCGGCGAGCAGATCACGGAGGACTATCGAGGCCGCAGCCCTCTCCTGATCGGCGTCCTGAAGGGCGCGTTCGTCGTCATGGCCGACATCTCGCGTCACATCCGCCTCCCGGTGGAGTTCGACTTCATGGCGGTGGCGTCCTACGGGGCCGCGACCAAGACGTCCGGGGTCGTCCGAATCCTGAAGGACCTGGACCACGACATCGAGGGCCGCGACGTGCTCCTGATCGAGGACATCATCGACTCGGGCCTCACGCTGAACTACCTGCTGAAGAACCTTCGCGGCCGGCGGCCCGCGACCCTGGAGGTCTGCGCCCTCCTCCAGAAGGAGGGCATCCAACAGGTGCGGACCCAGATCAAGTACCGGGGCTTCCAGATCCCGCCGGAGTTCGTCGTCGGCTACGGCCTCGACTTCGCCGAGCGGTTCCGCAACCTGCCCTACGTCGCGACCCTGAAGCCGGACGCCTACCTCGACCGCTAAGGGTTCGCGTTCCCCCCGCTCAAGGGCCAGGTCGGGGAGGTCGAAACGTACCTCCGTGATACCATCGGCGAGGGCTCGTGAACGCGCACTAGCGTTCGGGGCCCCGTAGCATCTCCGCAGGCAGGACGTTCGAAAGGAGCTTCCCACGGCCTCGCCCGAGTCCCCTTTGCGGCGCGTCTTCAGGAGCCCCGCGATCTATCTGGTGCTCCTGTTCGGAGCGCTCGTGCTCATCATGCCGCTCATCAGCACGGGGGCGACGGTCGAGGACTTGTCGCTCACGACGTTCGAGGGGAAGGTCGCCGCCGGGGAGGTCAAGACGGCGGAGTTCAAGAACCAGGACCAGCAGATCGTCGGCCAGCTTACGAACGGCGACGAGTACCAGGTCGGCTACCCCACCAACACCGAGGAGTCGCTCACCAAGCAACTGAAGGAAGCGGGCGTCCAGATCTCGGCCGATCCGCAGACCGGCGGGCAGGTGCTCGGGGCGATCATCCAGATCGTGCTCCCGGTGCTCCTCATCGGCGGCATCCTCATCTGGGTTATGAACCGCTCCCAGGGCGGCGGCAACCGGGTGATGTCGTTCGGAAAGTCGAAGGCGAAGGTCGTCTCGAAGGACCAGCCGAAGACGACGTTCGCCGACGTCGCCGGCGTGGACGAGGCGGTGGAGGAGCTCCAGGAGGTCAAGGAGTACCTCGCCAACCCCGCGAAGTTCCAGGCCATGGGGGCGAAGATCCCCCGAGGCGTGCTGCTGTTCGGCCCTCCGGGCACCGGCAAGACGCTCCTCGCCCGCGCGGTCGCCGGTGAGGCGGGCGTGCCCTTCTACTCCATCTCGGGATCGGACTTCGTCGAGATGTTCGTCGGCGTCGGCGCGGCGCGGGTCCGGGACCTCTTCGAGCAGGCGAAGCAGAACGCGCCGGCGATCGTGTTCATCGACGAGATCGACGCGGTCGGACGCCATCGCGGGGCCGGGCTCGGCGGCGGCCACGACGAGCGCGAGCAGACGCTGAATCAGCTGCTCGTCGAGATGGACGGATTCGACCAGCGAACCGCGGTGATCCTGATGGCGGGGACCAACCGCCCCGACATCCTGGACCCGGCGCTGCTGCGCCCGGGCCGGTTCGACCGCCACATCGTCATCGACCGCCCCGACATCGAGGGCCGCAAGGGCATCCTGCGCGTGCACGCCCGCGGGAAGCCGCTCGACCCGAGCGTGGATCTCACGATCATCGCCCGGCGGACGCCCGGCTTCACCGGCGCCGACCTGGAGAACGTGATCAACGAGTCCGCGCTGCTCGCCGCGCGCCGCCAGAAGACGATGGTGACGATGTCGGAGGTCGACGAGGCGATCGATCGGGTGATGGCCGGGCCGGAGAAGAAGACGCGCGTGATGAGCGAACGCGAGAGGCGGATGATCGCCTATCACGAGCTCGGCCACGCCATCGTCGCGCACGCCCTGCCCAACACCGACGAGGTGCACAAGATCTCCGTCATCCCGCGCGGTCGTGCGCTCGGCTACACGCTGACGCTCCCCGAGGAGGACAAGTTCCTCATGACGCGCGAGGAGCTCAACGACGAGCTTGCGATGATGCTGGGAGGGCGCGTGGCCGAGGAGATCATGGTCGGCGACGTCACCACCGGTGCCGCGAACGACATCGAGCGCGCGACGAAGGTCGCACGGCAGATGGTCACCGAGTACGGGATGTCGGACGACCTCGGGCCCCTCACCCTCGGGCAGAAGACCGGCGAGGTGTTCCTCGGGCGCGACTTCTCCTCGCATCCCGACTACTCCGAGCAGGTCGCCTTCGAGATCGACAACGAGGTTCGACGCCTGATCGACGAGGCGCACGACATGGCGCTCGAGATCCTGGGCGAGAACCGGGACAACCTCGACCGCTGGGCCGATGTGCTGATCGACAAGGAGACGATCGACAAGGCGCAGATCGAGGAGCTCTTCGCGTCCGTGCGAAAGCACGCGCAACGCGACCCGGAGAAGCGCAGCGCCGGCCTCGCCGTCTCGCGGACCGCCGTCCGCCAACACAAGTCCCAGGGCCCGAGCGGCCTTCGCGGCTGAGGGTGCCGCTGCACGAACCGGCCGCGGCCCATCGCTCCCGGTAGCATGTGGCGCGGTGAGCGACCGACCCGACGAACGATCCGATGACCTCTTCGACGACGCGAAGGTCGAGCAGGGCATCCGCCTGATCCTGGAGGGCATCGGAGAGGACGCCGACCGCGGCGGCCTGCGCGAGACGCCGGCCCGCGTCGCCCGCATGTACCGCGAGATCTTCGCCGGGATCGGCAGGGACGCCTCGGAGCTGGTCACGGTCGTCGAGGGCGCGGACCACGACGAGATGATCATGGTCCGCGACATCCCGCTGTTCTCGATGTGCGAGCACCATCTCATCCCGTTCAGCGGGAGGGCGCACGTCGCATACATCCCGAACAGGGATCAGGAGATCACCGGCCTGTCCAAGATCGCGCGCGTGGTCGACCTGCTCGCGAAGCGGCCGCAGGTCCAGGAGCGGCTGACGACCGAGATCGCGGAGGCGCTGGACCGGGCGCTGTCGCCGCGCGGGGTCTTCGTCGTGATCGAGGCCGAGCATCTGTGCATGACGATGCGGGGGATCAAGAAGCCCGGCTCGGTGACGGTGACCTCGGCGGTGCGCGGCCTGTTCCGCACCGACGCCCGAACGCGCCAGGAGGCGATGAGCCACATCGGCATGCGCTGAGGCGGGGAGGGCGGCGCCGCCGGCCCCGGCTACCATGGCGTCGGTGAACGGCGCTCCCCTCCTGTGGCGGTGCGGCCCGGCAGTGCTTCCGTGCGGGCTCCGCACCCTCGTCATGGGGATCGTGAACGTGACGCCCGACTCGTTCTCCGACGGCGGCGAGCTGCCCGACGCCGAGGCGGCGACCAAGCGCGCTCTGGGCATGGTGCTGGACGGCGCCGACATCCTCGACATCGGAGGGGAGTCCACCCGTCCGGGATCGGCGGAGGTCCCCGCGGACGTGGAGCTCGAGCGCGTCATGCCGGTGATCGAGCGGCTCCGCGAGGAGACCGAGGTGCCGCTCTCGATCGACACGCGCAAGGCCGAGGTCGCGGTCGAGGCGCTGAGGGCCGGGGCGACCATCGTGAACGACGTCTCGGCGGGCGCCGATCCGGGGATGTTCGATGCCGTTCGCGGCTCCGGCGCCGGGATGGTCCTCATGCACATGCAGGGAGAGCCGAGGACGATGCAGGCGCAGCCGCACTACGACGACGTCGTGGCCGAGGTCCACGAGTTCCTGCGGCAGCGCGCCGACGACGCCGTGCGCGCCGGGATCGACCGGGACCGGCTCTGCATCGACCCTGGAATCGGGTTCGGGAAGGCCCTCGAGCACAACCTGCTGTTGTTGCGCGACGTCCGCGTGCTGCTGGACCTCGGCCTCCCCGTGCTGGTGGGGCCGTCGCGAAAGCGGTTCCTCGGAACGATCCTCGGGACCGAGGTCGGCGATCGACTGGAGGGGACCGCCGCGGCGGTGGCATGGCTCGCGGCCATGGGGGTGCACGTCGTCCGCGTGCACGACGTGAAGGAGATGGCGCGGGTGGCCCGGGTCATCGACGCGATCTCGAAGGCCGGGACCGGCCCATGACCGCCCTCGACAAACGTCGAGTCGAGACATCCGGCGGCGTCATGGCCTTCGTGGACGCCGGTGAAGGGGAGCCCGTGCTGCTGCTCCACGGGTTCCCCCTGTCCTCCCACCTCTGGCGGTCGTTCGTGCCGCTGCTGGCCCAGGGGACTCGGGTCCTCGCGCCCGACCTTCTCGGCTGCGGCGACTCCGGCGGGCGCGCCGACGCCGCCCTCGATCTGCGGTCACAGGCCGGGTACGCCCGCGAATTGCTGGCCGAGCTCGGGATCGAATCGGTCGCCGTCGTCGCCCACGGCTCCGGCGGGGCGATCGCGCAGACGCTGGCGTTGGACGGCCTCGACGTCCGAGCCATGGTGCTGATCGACAGCCTCGCGTTCGATCTGTGGCCCACCGACGACATGCGGGCGTTGCTCGCGATCCCGGATGAGGAGCGCACTCCCGGCCTGCTGCGCGACATCGTCGCGAGGACCCTCGATCTCTGGATGCGGCGGGGGCGGCTGTCCGACGAGGACCTTCGCGAGTATCAGCGACCCTTCACCCACGAGGACGGCGTCCGCGCGTACTTCCGAGCCACCGCGCAGGCCGACAGCGGGTTCCTCGAGCACGCCGACGCCGGGCTCGGAGCGCTCGACATCCCCGTCCTGCTGCTCTGGGGCGAGGAGGATGCGGTCTTCCCGCCGGCGGTCGCCGAGCGGCTCCAGGATGCCATGTCGACGGCCTCGCTGGCGCTGCTGCCCGGGTGCTCGCACCTGCTCCCCGAGGAGGCCGCCGGCACGATCGGGCCGCTGCTGTGGGAGTGGCTGCGAGCGCGGTATCTGAAGCTCGGCCACGACCACGCCGCATCCGGAGGCCCCGTCGTGGTCTCGCTCGGACGCCGGCCGCCGATCGAGCAGGAGTTCCTCGAGGAGGAATTCGCCGACTCCTTGGACGACTCGTTCGACGACGAGGAGGGAAGCGCGTGACGACGTCCAGGATCTTCCTCTCCGGCATCCGCGCCGCCGGCCGGCACGGCGCCAACCCGGGGGAGAAGGACCGGCCGCAGGAGTTCGTCGTGGACCTCGACATCGAGGTGACGGTCGACGACGACGCGATCGGCGCGACCGCCGACTACCGGCGCCTCGCCGCGATCGCGAGGGAGACGGTGGAGCGACGGTCGTTCGATCTCCTCGAGTCGCTCGCCACCGCGGTCGCGCGCGCGGTCGCCGGGGCCGGTCACGTGCGGAGGGTCACCGCGGTCGTCCACAAGCCGGCGGCGGCGAGGTCGATCGACATCGACGGCGTCGCCGCGGCCGCCACCGCGGGCGATGACCCGTAGGACGGGGCGATGCATACGGCCTACCTCGCACTCGGATCCAACGAGGGGGACCGGCTCTCCACGCTTCAGCGCGCCGTCGACCTGCTCGACGGGGCCGCGGGGATCACCATCCGGCGCTCCTCGCGCATCTACGAGACGGAACCGGTCGGCGGTCCCCCGCAGCCCGACTTCCTGAACGCCGTGGTCGAGGCGCGCACGAGCCTCGATGCGAGGGAGCTCCTCGAGGCATGTCATCGCGTCGAGCGATCCCTCGGGCGCGAGCGGGTGGTCCGCTGGGGCCCCCGGACGATCGACATCGACATCCTCACGTACGGCCGGGAGCGAATCGACGAGCCCGATCTCGTGATCCCGCATCCCCGCATGCACGAGCGGGGGTTCGTCCTCGCGCCCCTCCTCGAGCTCGACGCCGATCCCCCGCTTCCCGCCGGCGTGCGCCTCGACTCCACGCGGCTCACGCCGGACGCGCTGGTCGGCATCCGGGTCGCGGCGCCTCCGCTCGTGCCCTCGAGCCGTGAGGCGCCGTGACCCGGGCGATCTGCCTTCGCTGCGACTGGGACGCGGAGCTCGGCGCCGACCCCGGCGACGGGGCCCGCGACGAGGGGGTCGACCACCCCGGCGCGGCGCCGGACCTCGACGGCAGCTGCCCCCGCTGCGGCGCGGCGCTCTACGTCGCCTCGCCGCAGCCTCCCGCCCCGCACCAGGCTGCGCCGAGCGGGGACCGAGGGCCCGTCGCGATCTCGGACCACCGGGAATCGTGGTCCGGCTCGGAGCCGGGCGAGAGCCGGCGCCGCGTCGCGCCGCTGGGCCTCGCCGTGCCGATGGTGATCCTCGCGTCCATCGTCGCCGTGTGGAGCCTCGCCGGCGGCGGAGGGGGACGGCCGCTCGCCGCCGCCCGACCCGGCCGCCTCGTCTACGACGGGGTCGGCGCCGGAGGGGACCGGAGGCTGTGGGAGCTCGACCTCTCGTCTGGAGACGTGCGCCCCGGCCTCGAGTTCGACGACGTCTCCGATCTCCAGTGGCTCCGGGGGGACGGATGGAGCGGACTGGGCTTCACGCGATCACCCGACGACGCGCGGTCCCAGGCGTACGTCGCCGGCGGAGCCTCGGCCTACGGACATCCTCAGCCGCTGATCTCGGGCCGCATCATCTCGTGGGATCCCAGCGGCGCCAGCGTCGCCGCGGCCCGCAGCGGGACCGGCGAGCGTGGTTGCGGCCCGGCCTCGATCGTCGTCGCGGATCTGAACTTCGACGATCGAGAACACGTGTACGAGGATCCCCGCCTGTGCGGTGGGTTCCTCTCCCTCGCGCGGAGCGGCGTGCGGACGACGGTCTCGCTCGCGCGCCGCGGACGGATCGGCACGTTCTCGGTGGGCTACGACGTGTTGCACCGCGAGCTGTCGGGCCACGTCCTCCTGTCGGCCTCGCCGATGGGCGATCTCCTCGTCACCCCGGCCGCCGGCGGCCTCACCGGACTCGCCCCGATCCGCAGCCGCAGGCCCCATCCCGCGACGGTGGCGCGCCCCACGGGTGGGACCGTCGTGTACTGGCGCGGGCGAGGCGGCCCCGCGCCCGTCGGGGGCGGCGGCTTCGTCGCCGACCGGGTGCTCGCATGGAGCGGCGATGGATCGCGGGCGCTCGTCGTCGGCGATCTCGCCTCCGCTCCCGGCGTGTACCTGACCGACGCCGTCCCGGGCGGCGAGGAGCGCCTCGACCTCGTGTCGCCGATGACGGGGGCGGTGACGGGAGGCACGTTCGCGGCCGACGGCACCGCCTACTTCGTGATGAACGGTCGCGTGCTGACGACGCGCGGCGGCACGGCCGCCCCACTCCAGATGCCCGGCGACGCCCCGGTGCCGGCGGGACCCATCGTGTGGATGCCGTGAGCCGCCGCGCGCGCTTGGGATACTCCCGGGGGTGGAGATCTCCATCGTGGGGGCCGGCACCGTCGGGACCGCGCTCGCCGTGCTGCTGGCGGGCGCCGGCGCCGACATCCCCGCGGTCTCGGGCCGCGAGGCGACGCGCAAGCGCGTCGCCCGCTACCTTCCCGACGTCCCCGTCCTGACTCCGAGCGCGGCCGCGGCGGCGGGCGAGCTGGTCCTGATCGCGACGCCGGACGATCGCATCGCCGAGATCTGTCGCGAGATCTCCGACGGCCGGAGGATTCCGCCGGGGGCAGACCGTCGCCCACCTGTCGGGAGCCACCGGGCTCGACGCCCTGCGGCCCGCCGCCGACGCAGGCGCCGCTCCCCTGTCCCTGCATCCCCTGCAGACGTTTCCGAGTGTCGACGCGGCGCTCGCCCGGCTTCCGGGGGCGACGATCGCCGTCACGGCGCGCGATGATGCTGCAGCGACGCTCGGGGAGCGGGTGGCGCGCGACGTCGGGGCGGAGCCGTTTCGGCTTCCCGAGGAGGCGAAGCCCCTGTATCACGCCGCCGCCGTGTTCGCGTCGAACTTCGTCGTCGCGATCGCCGGCGTCGCCGAGGAGCTCTTCACCGAGGCGGGCCTGCGCGAGCCCTTGGAGCGTTTCCTTCCGCTGTCGCGTGCATCGCTCGAGCACGCCGCCGAGCTGGGCCCCGCGGCGGCGATGACGGGGCCCGCGATCCGCGGCGACGCCGGCACCGTCGAGCGAAACCTCGCGGCGCTGGAGGCCGCGGCCCCGGACGACGTCGAGAGCTACGTCGCGCTCACGCGCATCGCGCTCGACGTGGGGGAACGCTCCGGCCGTCTCGCGCCCGAGGGGCGAGCGCGCGTCGAGGACGTGCTGGTCCGATGGTCCTGACGGCGGGCGCGCGGGAGCGATCGTGGAGGTGATTCGAGCGGCCGCGGCCCTCCGATCGGCCTGTGATGCCGCCCGCGCGCGCGGAGCTCCGTGGGCCTGGTTCCCACCATGGGAGCGCTGCACGGTGGGCACGTATCGCTGCTGCGCCGCGCACGGCATGATCGAGACGTGGTCGTCATGACGCTGTTCGTGAACCCGCTGCAGTTCGGCGACCCCGCCGACCTCGAGGCGTACCCGCGAGACGAGGCGACCGACCTCGCGACGGCGGAGGCGACCGGCGCGGATATCGTCTTCGTCCCGCCCGTCGAGGAGATGTTCCCCGGCGCGGGCGGTCCGGAGGTGACGGTGGATCCCGGCCCCCTCGGCGAGCGCCTCGAGGGCGCCTCGCGGCCCGGCCATCTCCGCGGGGTGGCGACGGTGGTGGCCCGCCTGTTCCACCTCGTTGGGCCGTCGACCGCATACTTCGGTGAGAAGGACGCGCAGCAGCTCGCCCTGGTCCGCGCCATGGTCCGCGACCTCGCGTTCCCCGTCGACGTCGTCGGATGCCCGACGGTGCGGGAGCCCGACGGCGTGGCGCTGTCGTCCAGGAACCAACGCCTGGGCCCGGCGGAGCGCGACGCGGCGGGCTGCCTGTTCCTCGCGCTCAGCGAGGCGGCGGAGCTCGCGCGAGCCGGCGAGCGCAACGGGGCGGTCCTCGTCGCGGCGATGGCGCGCGAGATCGGCGCGACCCCGCTCGCTCGGTTGGACTACGCGGCCGTCGTCGACGACGAGACGTTCGCGGACATCGACATCCTCGAGCCGGGCCGCCCCGCTCGAGCCGTCGTCGCGGCGAGGTTCGGGGACACGCGCCTGATCGACAACGTGCGGTTGTCGGGCCCGCCCGGCGTCGAGGAGGATGTGCCCGGATCGAGGGGGGAGCCGACGCAGGCGGCGGGCGAGGGCCTCGCATCGCCCCGGGCCCACGGCTCGGAGCCCGAGGGAGGGAGTTGACCCGATGCTCCTGGCGGTGGACGTCGGCAACACCGAGATCGTCATGGGGGTCTTTCGCTCGTCCGAGCTCGAATGGACGTGGCGGTTGTCCACGCAGCCCGAGCGCACCGCCGATGAGCTGGCCGTGCTGTTCGCGGGGCTGCTCTCCCAGCGCGGGCTCGCGTTCGACAGCCAGATCACCGGGGTCGTGGTGTCGTCGGTCGTCCCGGCGGTGACGCAGGCGCTGCGGGAGATGACGGCTCGCTACTTCGCGTTTCCTCCCCTCGTCGTCGGCCCGGGGACGAAGACGGGACTGCCGATCCTCACCGACAACCCGAGGGAGGTCGGGGCCGACAGGGTCGTGAACGCCCTCGCGGCCGTGGCACGCTACGGCGGCCCGTGCGTCGTGGTCGACTTCGGGACGGCGACGACCTACGACGCCATCTCGGCCCGCGGAGAGCTGCTCGGCACGGTGATCGCGCCGGGGCTGCAGGTATCGGGCGCCGCGCTCTTCTCCGCGACCGCGCGCCTTCCGCGCGTCGAGCTCGCCGCTCCGCGCCACACCATCGGAAAGAACACGGTGGAGGCGCTGCAGTCCGGGATCGTCCTCGGGACGGCCGCGGAGGTCGACGGCCTCGTCGAGCGGATCAAGGGGGAGATCGGCGGCGACGCCAAGGTCATCGCGACCGGCGGCCTGGCGACCCTGGTGATCCCCCATTGCCGCGCCGTCGACGAGCACGATCCTTGGCTCACGCTCGAGGGGCTGCGCCTCATCTTCGAGCGGAACACCGGGTCGCACGATGAATGAGCCGCGCGGTCGCGAGGACGAGGTCCTCGCCGCGCGACGCCAGAGCCTCGACCGGCTTCGCGCCAAGGGCCTCGATCCGTTCGCGCTCGGGTTCGATCCCTCCGCCCACGCGGCCGACCTGCATCGGCGTTTCGCCGGGCTGGGTCCCGACGAGGTCACCGACGACGTCGTCTCCGTCGCGGGCCGTGTGGTCCTGCGCCGGAGCTTCGGCAAGCTCGTGTTTCTCGTCGTCCGCGACGGGACCGGCGACATCCAGCTGTTCTGCTCGGGCGAGTTCCTCGAGGCCGGCGCCGCCGAGGTGCTCGACGAGGTCGATCTCGGCGACATCGTCGGAGCCAGCGGCCCGGTGATCACGACGCGCAGGGGCGAGCTGTCGATCAGGGTGGAGCGCCTGACCATGCTCACGAAGTCGCTTCGGCCGCTTCCGGAGAAGTGGCACGGCCTTCGCGACCCCGACGCCCAGCAACGCCGTCGCTACCTGCAGCTCGCGACCGACCTCGACGCTCGCCGGACCGTCGTCGAGGCGCGAGCGACGGTGCTCGGCGCGTTGCGGCGTGTGCTCGACGAGCGCGGCTTCCTCGAGGTCGAGACGCCCGTGCTCCAGCCGACCGCGGGCGGCGCGCTCGCGAGGCCCTTTCAGACGCGCCACGCCGCGCTCGACATCGACCTGAAGCTCCGCATCTCGCTGGAGCTCTATCTCAAGCGCCTGCTCGTGGGCGGCATGGAGCGCGTCTACGAGATCGGCCGCAACTTCCGAAACGAGGGGATCGACCGCGTCCACAACCCCGAGTTCACGATGCTCGAGGCCTACCAGGCCTACGGCGACTACGAGACCATGATGGAGCTGATGCAGGCGCTGATCACCGAGGCGGCGCTCGCGGTTCGCGGCTCGCTGCGGTTCGACTATCAGGGGCGGGAGCTGAACCTCGAGCCGCCGTGGCGCCGTGTCACGGTGCTCGATGCGACATCGGAGGCGACCGGCGAACGGATCACCCTGGACAGGCCCGACCTCGCCGGGATCGCGGAGCGGCACGGCGTCGGCCTCGACCCATCGTGGGGCCCGGGAAAGATCGTCCTCGAGCTGTTCGAGAAACTCGTCGAGGAGCATCTGTGGGACCCGACGTTCGTGTGCGATTTCCCGCGGGAGGTCTCGCCCCTCGCCCGGCCGCACCGCAGCGATCCCTCCCTGACGGAGCAATTCGACCTCATCATGACCGGGACCGAGCTCGGCCCCGCCTACTCCGAGCTCAGCGACCCGGACGAGCAGCGTGCCAAGTTCGTGCTGCAACAGGCGTCGAGGGCGCGGGGCGACGAGGAGGCGCACGCGCTCGACGAGGACTTCCTGCAGGCGCTCGAGCACGGTATGCCGCCCGCGGGCGGGCTCGGCCTCGGGGTGGACCGCCTCACGATGATCCTGGCCGGCGTCCCGTCGATGCGAGACGTCATCCTGTTTCCGCATACGCGCCCGGAGGACGGATAGCCCCGGGATGCGATCGGCCGCCGCTGGACAACCGGGGGCGAACACGGTCCACTACCCGCACACGACTCGGGGGGACGCGGTGATGCAGCAGGACATCCGGGAGTCGGTTCGGTCGGTGCCCTTGTTCCGGGAGCTGTCCGACCGCGAGCTCGGCGAGGTGGTGCAGGTCACCAAGCGCGTCGAGTATCCGGCCGGGGCGACCGTTGCGACCGAGGGAGAGCGCGGCCTCGGGTTTCACCTGATCCTCGAGGGCAATGCCGAGGTCTCCGTCGGTGGCGCGAGCAGGGGGGTCCTCGGGCCGGGAGACTACTTCGGGGAGATCTCGCTCCTCGACGGCGGCCCGCGGTCCGCGACCGTGGCCACGACGACGCCCATGCAGACGCTGTCGATCGTCTCCTGGGACTTCGGGCCGCTGCTGGATCGGCATCCCGCCATGACCAAGAAGCTGCTGCTGGGCCTGTGCGAGATCATCCGTGAGTCCCGCCTCAAGGAGAGGCAGGGGGGCGCCTAGGTCCGTCCTCCGGGAGGCCCTCGACGGACCCCGGCTATCCGACCTGCTGAGGCTGCCGGCGGTCGTCGGTGGCCTCGTTCAGCACCACGACGAGCTCCTCGAGCCCGATGCCCTTCGCGAGGAAGCCCGAGGCGCCGGCCTCGCGCGCCTCCTTCTCCACGCCGGGGTCCGCATGGGCGGTCAGGATCACGACGGGGAGCTGGGGCTGCTTCTCGTGGATCTGCTTCATCGCGTCGATCCCGGACAGATCGGGCATCGAGAGGTCCATGAGGACGACGTCGGGCTCCAGGGCGCCCGCCTCCTCACAGGCGGCGAGGCCACCGCCGGCCTCGCCGGCGACCTCGAACCCGTCCACCATCCTGAGCGCGGACGTCAGAGCCCGGCGAAAGGCAGGGTGATCGTCCACGACCAATACGCGCACCGTCATCGTCTCCTACCAGGGATACAACGATGCCCTGGGGAAGGCAAAGGGGCCATTCGGGTGTTCTCCGCAGTAGGGACATTGTGCCCACCATTCTCCAATTGGGCAACGGGCCGGCCGGGGGGAACTGGAATAGTCCGATCGGACGATGCGTGACTCCCCCATATGTGCGCTCATCCCATCGTGAAGATCTTCCGAATACCAAGGGAGAGGCATCGCCGGCCGCCCTCCGGGATAGGAGTCACGGGGGCGACAAAGAAGGGAGCCCGAGGAAGCCGTAACAGAGGCCACCGGTATACTGACTCAGCAGGCGCGAACGGAGGCGCCACAAACGCCGCCGGATCGCGTCTCGCGTTGCCTCGGGGGTAGGACGGAGTCCGCGGATCCCCGGAGCAGGACGAAACGGGCGAAGCGCCCGAGAGGGACTCTCACATGTTCGAACGCTTCACGGACAGGGCCAGGCGAGTCGTCGTCCTCGCGCAAGAAGAGGCGAGGATGCTGAACCACAACTACATCGGGACCGAGCACATCCTGCTCGGGTTGATCCACGAGGGCGAGGGCGTCGCCGCGAAGGCGCTCGAGTCCATGAACATCTCGCTCGAGGCCGTCCGCCAGCAGGTGGAGGAGATCATCGGACAGGGCCAGGCGGCCCCGACCGGGCACATCCCCTTCACGCCCCGCGCCAAGAAGGTCCTCGAACTCTCGCTGCGCGAGGCGCTCCAGCTCGGCCACAACTACATCGGGACCGAGCACATCCTGCTCGGGCTCATTCGCGAGGGCGAGGGCGTCGCCGCGCAGGTCCTGCAGAAGCTGGGCGCGGACCTCAACCGCGTGCGCCAGACCGTCATCCAACTTCTCTCGGGCTACACGGGCGGCAAGGAGTCGGCCCCCGGCGAGCAGTCCCCGCAGGGCTCCATGGTGCTGGATCAGTTCGGACGCAACCTCACCCAGCTCGCCCGCGAGGCGAAGCTCGACCCCGTCATCGGCCGCTCGAAGGAGATCGAGCGCGTGATGCAGGTGCTGTCCCGCCGCACCAAGAACAACCCCGTCCTCATCGGTGAGCCGGGCGTCGGCAAGACGGCGATCGTCGAGGGGCTCGCGCAGGACATCGTGAACGGCGAGGTTCCGGAGACCCTGAAGGGCAAGCAGATCTACACGCTCGACCTCGGTGCGCTCGTCGCGGGGAGCCGCTATCGCGGCGACTTCGAGGAGCGCCTGAAGAAGGTCCTGAAGGAGATCAAGACGCGCGGGGACATCGTGCTGTTCATCGACGAGCTCCACACGCTCGTCGGCGCAGGCGCCGCGGAGGGCGCCATCGACGCCGCGTCGATCCTGAAGCCGATGCTCGCTCGCGGCGAGCTGCAGACGATCGGCGCGACGACCCGCGACGAGTACCGCAAGCACCTCGAGAAGGACGCCGCGCTCGAGCGACGCTTCCAGCCGATCGACGTGGAGCAGCCCTCCGTCGCCCACACCATCGAGATCCTGAAGGGCCTGCGCGACCGTTACGAGGCCCACCACCGCGTGAGCTACACCGACGACGCGCTCGTCGCGGCCGCCAACCTGGCCGATCGCTACATCTCCGACAGGTTCCTGCCCGACAAGGCGATCGACCTCATCGACGAGGCCGGGTCGCGGATGCGCATTCGCCGGATGACCGCCCCGCCGGACGTCCGGGAGGTCGACGAGAAGATCGCCGAGGTCCGCCTGCGAAAGGAGTCCTCGATCGACGCGCAGGACTTCGAGGCCGCGGCGGGACTGCGGGACGAGGAGCGCAAGCTGCTCGAGGAGCGCGCCCGTCGCGAGTCCGAGTGGAAGTCCGGCGAGATGGACATCCTGTCCGAGGTGGACGAGGAGGAGATCGCCGAGGTCCTGTCCACGTGGACCGGCATCCCCGTCTTCAAGCTGACCGAGGAGGAGACCGAGAAGCTGCTCCGCATGGAGGACGAGCTCCACAAGCGGATCGTCACCCAGAACGAGGCGATCGCCGCGGTCTCGCGGTCGATCCGCCGGACGCGCGCCGGCCTGAAGGATCCGAAGCGGCCGAGCGGGTCGTTCATCTTCCTCGGGCCCTCGGGCGTCGGAAAGACCGAGCTGTCGAAGGCGCTTGCCGAGTTCCTGTTCGGCGACGAGGACACGCTGGTCCAGCTCGACATGTCGGAGTACATGGAGAAGCACACGGTCAGCCGGCTGATCGGCTCCCCTCCGGGGTACGTGGGCTACGAGGAGGGCGGGCAGCTCACGGAGGCCGTCCGGCGCAAGCCGTTCAGCGTCGTGCTCTTCGACGAGATCGAGAAGGCCCATCCCGACGTGTTCAACACGCTGCTGCAGATCCTCGAGGACGGGCACCTGACGGACTCGCAGGGCCACACCGTGGACTTCAAGAACACGGTCATCATCATGACGTCCAACCTCGGCACGCGGGACATCCAGAAGGGTCCCGGGATCGGGTTCGCCGCCCACCCGAACGAAGAGGTCACGTACGAGAAGATGAAGGACAAGGTCATGGAGGAGCTCAAGCGCTCCTTCAGGCCGGAGTTCATCAACCGTATCGACGAGGTCATCGTGTTCCACTCGCTGACCCTCGAGGACGTGAAGAGCATCGTCGACCTCATGACGCGCCGCGTGCGGGAGCAGCTCAAGGCGAAGGACGTGGAGATCGAGCTCACCGATGCCGCCAAGATGCTGCTCGCGGAGCGGGGCTACGACCCGGCGCTGGGCGCGAGGCCGTTGCGAAGGACGATCCAGCGACTCGTCGAGGATCCGCTGTCCGAGAAGCTCCTGTGGAAGGAATTCCGAGCCGGGCAGACCATCATCGTCGACGCCCGGGACGGCGAGATCGTGTTCGACAATCCCGCCCTCCCGCCGGACACGCCTCCGGTCGAGCTCGCGGGATCGTCCGAGGGATAGCCACGCCCGCTGCACCGGCGGCGGGCTCTCGCTCGCCGATCTCAGGGCCTGCGTAAACGCTCCGGGGGGCGATGCGCGTTCATGGCCCCGTGAGCGACACTGAGTCCGCGGCCGGTGGGGTCGGGGTGTCCGTCGAGGAAGACGAGGCACTCGCCTTCGAGGGGTTCTTCCACGATGAGCACGAGAACCTCTTCGCCGCCCTGTGGCTGGTCACCCGCAACCGCCACGAGGCCGAGGAGATCATGCAGGACGCCTTCCTCCGGGTCTGGGAGCGGTGGGACCGTGTCTCGGGCCTGGAGGATCCGGTCGGCTATCTGTATCGAACCGGCATGAACGTCTTCCGCAGCCGCGCGAGGCGCGCCGCGATCGCGGTGCGAAAGACCCTTCACCAGCTGCCGGCCGACGATGGGCTGGCGGCGGTGGAGGAGCGGGAAGCGCTGGTTCGCGCCCTCGCCCCGTTGACCCGGCGGCAGCGCGCGGCCCTCGTGCTCACCGACGTGCTCGGCTTCACATCCGAGGAGGCAGCTGGCGCGCTCGGCGTCTCGGCGTCGACCGTGCGGGTGCTCGCCGCCCGCGGCCGCGACGTGTTGAGGAAGGAGATGGGTGAGAACGATGCGTGAGAACTCAGACGTGCTCGAGCGGATCCGCCGGCAGGTGGCGGTGCCCTCCCCGGCGTTCGAGCGCCTCCAGCGCCGCCGAGCCAAGAGGTCGCGCAACGGACGGCTCGCGGCCGGGATCGTCGCGGCCGTGGTTGCGGTGACCGCGATGGGCGGCGCGTTCCTGGCCACCTCCGGAGGACGCGAAGGCCGACCCGTCGCGGCCGACCGCGGCCACTCGGAAACGTCGCCGCGGTTGATGGCCGGACCGCGGCGAGTACTACTACTCCAAGGTCGCGTGGTACTACGCCAACGACCCTGTCCCCGCGGCGTCGAACGGAGAGCCGGCGCTGGATCGCGAGGACGGCAAGCTCGACGGCAGGTGGCTCGTCGGTCCGTGGACCTCCGAGCTCTGGTACGCGGGAGACGCCTCGGGGCGCCTCGTCTTCACGCCGTACCGGGGAGCCGACGCCGGCAGCGTTGGGTTCAGCTCGTTCGAGGGATCTCGAGCGGTGGATCGGAGCTACAGGCCGGGCGGGATCCCGCTGGACGACCTCGCATCCACCCTCTCGGCGGATCCCGTCGAGCTCTACGATCAGCTCGTGGATCGGAGCGCGCCGGGAGGCGCCTCCCCGAACCCGATCGCCACCACGAGTCCGGGCAGAACCCAGGAGGACACGTCCCTGCTCCGGAGCCTTGACGACATCCTTTCCGGCAACGAGCACTTCTCCACCCCGGAGCTCGAGGCGGCCTTGTTCGACGTCGCGAGCCACATTCCGGACGTCGTCGTCGAGGGCGGTGTTCTGGACCCGATGGGTCGCCGCGCGACCGCCCTGCGGTGGACCGTGCAGTACGAGGGGCCTCCCGCGACCGTGACGTGGTACTGGGATGCGTGGTCAAAGCAGTTCATGGGCCGAACGTGGGGCCAGGACGGCCGCGTCTTACAGGCGCAGATCGTCCTCTCGGACGGGATCGCGCGAAGCTCCGACGACGCGCCCGCCCCGCCCGACGAGTTCTTCCCCACGGCGCAGGGAGATCCGACCTTCGCTCCATAGCCCCACGTCGCCGCGGGACTAGGTCGGCTCGACCCACAGGTCGGCGAACTCGAACCCGGTCCACAGATCCGACGCGATGCGCTCCGCGTCTCGCTCGACGCCCATCCTTCGGAAGAACGTGCACAGGTTCCCCACGTCGCGCGCCAGCAGCTCCGGCGCGTTGGCGTTGAATCGGGGATCGATCGCCTGTGGGAAGTCGATGATCGTCGGCGTCCCGTCCCACCACAGCACGTTGTAGGCCGACAGATCACCGTGGATCACGTTGTGCAGCAGGAAGATTCCGACGTTCCGGAGCAGACGCTCCAGGGCCTCGGCCGCCTCATCCTCGTGAAGCCGAACCTGGCGCAGCTGCGGGGCCGACGCGTCCTCGTCCCCGACGTGGGTCATGAGCAGGCCGGCCGACGAGCGGGCGATGGGCCGGGGGACGTCCGCGCCGACGGCGTGGAGCGCTCGCAGCGTCATCCATTCGTGCTCGATCCACGCCCCGTGAGCGAGCTCGCGTCCGACGCGGTGCTTCGCCTCCATCGCCTTGACCTCGCTCGTGCGTTTGCGATAGCGGCCCTCGAGGTAGACGGCGTCGTTGCGGAATCGTCGATGATGCCGCGGTCGCAGCATCTTCGCCACCGCGGCGTCCGCGCCGCCGGTGAGGTGTGGCGTCGCGCGGCAGAGGTAGACGTCGGCCTCCTTGCCGCTCCTGATGGGTCGAATGATCTCGGTGATGAGTCCCTCGTCGAGGAAGTCATCGAAGAGCACGGTGTCCTGCACCTGATCGCCTCCGTGATGTCGTCTGACGGACGGTCCCGACGGGCGCCGTCGCGAGTCGCATCCAGGGGACGGGGGATCGATCTCGGAGCTGGGTGGGCGAAGCGGTGCGGAGCCGAGTCGCCTACGGACTCGAGGGATGCGCTCTGACGGCGCGCGGGGCACTCACACTGGCAGTCATCGGTCATCCCTCCTTTGCATCGTCGTCTGCGTTCGGCCTTCGGACGCGATCCTACCTGTTGGCACGACGGCGTTCCAGCCCTCAGGATGTCGGCATGTCCGACCGAGCATTCGATCCGGCGGTGGTCAGCAAGCTCACCGACGAGGAGGACGCGCGCTTCGTGGCCGAGCGTCCCCGGTCGCGGGCCCTGCTGGAACGCGCTCGCGGCGCCATGCCCAACGGGGTGCCCATGTCGTGGTTCGCCAGCTCGTATGCGCACGGGCCGCTGTTCGTGGCGCGCGGCGAGGGCGCTCGCTTCACCGACGTCGACGGCAACGAGTACTCGGACTTCAACATCGCCGACATGAGCATGTTCTGCGGGTACGCGCCCGAGCCGGTCGTCCGGGCCGTCGCCGAGCGCATGGCCGCCGGAAGCCAGTTCCTGCTCCCGACCGAGGATTCGGTCTGGGTCGCCGAGGAGCTCGCCGCGCGGTTCGGCCTGCCGAAGTGGCAGTTCACGCTGTCCGCGTCGCAGGCCAACGTCGAGGCGATTCGAGTGGCCCGGGTCCGGACCGGCCGCGACGTCGTGCTGATGTTCGAGGGGAAATATCACGGCCACTTCGACCAGGGACTGGTCGAGCTGCGCGATGGGAGGCCGGTCCCGGAGGAGCCCGGCCTGCCGAACGACGTGACCCGGCACACCCGGGTCATCCCGTTCAACGACCCCGGCGCACTCGAAGAGGCGCTGCGGCCCAGGGACGTCGCCCTGGTCATGGCCGAGCCCGTGATGACCAACAACCACGGGCTCGTCCTGCCCGAGCCGGGGTTCCACGCCTCGCTGCGATCCATCACCAGCGAGACGGGGACGCTGCTGTGCCTGGACGAGACGCACACGCAGGTGTGCGGGCCCGGCGGCCTCACCCGCATCTGGGGCCTGGAGCCGGATCTGCTGTCGTCCGGGAAGTCGGTCGCGGGGGGCGTTCCGTTCGGCACGTACGGGATGACCGACGAGGTGGCGACCGTGCTCGAGCAGGACGATCGGCGTGCCGGAACCAACCATGGGACGGTGGCCACCGGCGGGACCTTGTTCGGCAACGCGCTCTCGATGGCCGCCGCCCGGGCGACGCTGAGCGAGGTCCTCACGACCGAGGCGTACCGGCACGCGGCCGAGCTGGGCGGCAGGCTGGCGGACGGGCTGGAGGCCGCGCTTGCGGGCGCGGGGCTCGAGTGGTTCGTCCACCGGCTGTACGCGCGATCGGGAACGGTGTTCGCGCCGACGCCGCCGCGCGATGCCCGGGAGGCGGAGGCGAGCGAGGACGCGCAGCTGACGAACCTCTTCCGGGTCTGGCTCGCGAACCGGGGGGTCTGGGAGGCGATCCCCGGCGCGGGCCCGACCGTCCCGGTGCCGGCGACGGGCGAGGACGTGGACCGGTACGTGCGGGCCTACGGCTCCCTCGTTCGTGAGCTCACCCGGGCGTGAGGCGCGCGGCACGAACGCTCGATCTGGACGGGACTGTCGTAGCGCCCGGATAGGGTCGGCGCGATGAAGGTCCGGACGCTCCTCGAGTGCAACGAGTGCCGCCAGCAGGTGGCCCGGTGGGTCGGGCGTTGTCCGGGGTGCGGAGGCTGGGGGACCATCCACGAGGCAGCGCCCGCCGGCGCCGCCGGGTCGTCCGCGTCGCTGCAGACCCTCGCACCGGATGCCGAGGACGAGCCTCGAGCCTCGACCGGGTTCGCCGGCGTCGACCGCGTGCTCGGCGACGGCCTCGTCCCCGGATCCGTCACGCTGCTCGCCGGAGAGCCGGGCATCGGCAAGTCCACCCTCCTGCTCCAGCTGGTCGCCAACCTGTCGGCGGCCGGGCACCCGTGCGTGCTCGCCTCGGGCGAGGAGTCTCGAGCACAGGTGGCTCGTCGCGCCCGGCGGGTTGGGATCGACGGCCGCGCGATCTCCTACCTCCCCGGCCGAGAGCTCGCGGACGTCCTCCGGACCGTTCACGCGGCCGGTCCCTTCCTCCTCGCCGTGGATTCCATCCAGGCGTTGCGCGACGCCGACGCCTCCTCCATGCCCGGAGGCCCGTCCCAGGTGCGGTCCTGCACGGATGCCCTCGTCGG
Organism: uncultured Actinomycetes bacterium; assembly: GCA_963728285.1. GTDB lineage: Bacteria > Actinomycetota > UBA4738 > UBA4738 > HRBIN12 > CAVSJR01. Next base: position 886,805 of record CAVSJR010000001.1, read on the forward strand.
ACTCGCGAAGAGCACGGGGATCGCCGTGCTCCTCACCGGCCACGTGACGAAGGACGGCGACCTGGCCGGACCGCGGACGCTGGAGCACGCCGTCGACGTCGTGTTGACGTTCGACGGCGACCCGCGCTCGGGCCTGCGGATGCTCACGGGCGGCAAGAACCGATTCGGGCGAGAGGGCGAGGTCGCATGGTTCGAGATGGCCGTGCATGGCCTCCGGGAGATCGATCCGGTGGGGCTGTTTCGCTCCGGATGCGGGGAGCCGGGGTCGGCCACCGGGCTTCCGCTGGCCGGCCGCCGAGCGTTGGCGGTCGAGGTCCAGGCGCTGATCTCGCCCGGCGACGGTCCGGGACGCCGCCAGGTCGCCGGCCTCGATGCGCGGCGGTTCCAGCTGGTCGCGGCGGTCCTCGACCGGATCGTGCCGGGGCCGCTTCTTCGAGGGGACCTCTTCGGCGCCTCGCTGGGGGGCGTCCGGATCGACGACCCGGGCTGCGACCTGGCGATGGCGGCGGCGCTCGTGTCCGCGGCGACCGGGATTCCGACCCCGCCCGACTCGGCCTTCGTCGGCGAGGTCGGGCTGACGGGCCGCGTCAGGCCGGCCTCCGGCATGGCGCACCGGCTGGCCGCCGCCAGGGCGGCCGGCTGCTCCCGGGTGTTCGCCGCGGGCGAGCCGGTCCCGGCCGAGGACCTCCTCGTGATCCCGGTGGCCCAGTGTGCTGGACGCCCTATCCTGGGTAGAGCCGCCCGAGGAGGCGGCGGGCTCGGACCGCCCGGTCCCAGGCACGGGAGACACCCCCGGCCTAGGGCCGCTGACCTGGGGGAATAGCCCTCTGACCTGCGGTTTCACTTGCGGGGGAGGGTCCCTCCGTGTTAGTCTTTGTGACTAGTCCACGAGTTTTCCACTTCTGCCGAGGGGGTCGTGTGTTCCGCAAGGGCGATACGGTCGTGCATCCGGAGCACGGCGCCGCAGTCATCGAAGAGCTACGAGAACGCGAGTTCCTGGGGGAGAAGAGGAAATACCTCGTCCTTCGCGTCGCCTACGGCGACCTCACCCTGATGGTGCCCGTGGACAACACCGAGGAGGTCGGCCTGCGTCAGGTGATGAGCAAGGCCGAGGTCAAGAAGGTCCTCAACGTCTTGAAGCAGGACGAATCCACCATGGCCGCCAACTGGAGCAGGCGGTTCAAGAACAACATGGAGAAGCTCCACTCGGGGGACCCGTATCAGGTCGCCGAGGTGCTGCGAAACCTCTCGATCCGGGAGAGGGAGAAGGGCCTGTCGGCCGGCGAGAAGCGCATGGTCACGAAGGCTCGCCAGATCCTGATCTCGGAGCTCAGCTACAGCACGGGCGGCACCGAGGATGACGCCGAGGCGATGATCGACAAGGTCATCGAGGAGGCCCACGGCTCCAAGGTCCCCGCCGAGATCTGACGGCCGGGATGCCCTTGCTTCGCCGGCGCCGGCGGGGCACGCTCGTGGTCCGTTGACGGAGCAACCCCAGCCGACGCAGCCTCCGGCGAAGCGGACGCGTGGACCCCTCGTCGAGGGCGTCCGCCTCGTCTTCATCGCCCTGCTGGCCACGGGCGGCTATCAACTCGGAACCGAGACCGGTCGCGAGAGCCCCGCGCGAACGGCGCTGTTCGTCCTGCTCGGCTCCGGCGTCGGCTACGTGGTCGGGGGCGTCGTCGGGCGCCTCACGGGGCGCACCGTGTCCGGCCTGGAGCGCGAGCTGCGACGGACGCCGGCCGCCTCGCTCGTCGCCGGCGTCGTGGGGTTGCTGGTCGGCCTCGTGATCTCCGCGCTGGTGATGCTGCCGCTGCTCCAGCTCCCCGCGGCCGCGGCGTGGCCCTCCATCGTGTTCGTGTACCTGACGCTCGGCTCCCTCGGGTTCGGGCTGGCTCGCGCGAGGGCCGACGAGATCTTCGCCCTCTTCGGCCTGAAGCCCCGGGCCGCAGGCGCGACGCACGGCGACATCACCGTGATCGACACGAGCGCCCTCATCGACGGTCGCGTCGCCGATCTCGTCAACACGGGGTTTCTGAGCGGCACGATGCTGCTGCACGAGGGCGTGCTCACCGAGCTGCAGTCGATCGCGGATTCGTCGGATCTGCGCCGCCGCGTGCGAGGCAGGCGCGGGCTCGACGTCCTCGCCGAGCTCCAGCGGTCGCCGACGCTCGAGTTCTCCCTCGTGGAGGAGCCGGGCGCCGGCGACGTCGACGCCGCGCTCGTCCGACTCGCCCGGGAGCGAGGAGGCACGCTCATCACCGTCGACGCCAACCTCGCGAAGGTGGCGGAGGCCGTCCGCGTCCCGGTGCGCCAGGTGCACGCGCTGGCCGCGGCGCTCCGGCCGCCGTTCGCCCCCGGGGACGAGATGCAGATCCATCTGATCAAGGAGGGCCGCGACTCGGGCCAGGCGGTCGGCTATCTCGACGACGGCACCATGGTGGTCGTGGAGCGCGCGACCGAGCGCATCGGGCACGATGCCGACATCCGCGTGACGAACGTCATCCAGACCACGACCGGGCGGATGGTCTTCGCCGCGCTGGTGAGCGCGGACGGCCCCTGATGGCTCCCAGGGCGGTCGCCCTGATCCTCGCGGCGGGCGCGGGCGAGCGGGTCGGAGGCGGGAGTCCCAAGGGCTTCCTCGAGATCGGGGGTCGCCCGATGGTCGCGGTCGCCGCCGTCGCCGCCGCGGCGTGCCCCGAGGTCGGCTCGCTCGTGGTGACGACGCCGACGGGGCTCGAGCATCGGGCGGCCGACATCGTCGCCTCCGTGGACAAGCCCGTCCGCGTCGTCGAGGGAGGCGCCTCGCGGCAGGCGTCGGTGCGCCTCGCCCTCGCGGCGCTTCCATCGCTTCGATCCGATGATGTCGTCGCGATCCACGACGCGGCGCGTCCGTTCGCCACCGCGGCGTTGTTCTCGGCCGTCATCTCGGCGGTTCGGGACGCCGAGCTCGGGGTGGCGGGCGCGATCCCTGTCGTCCCCGTCGCGGACACCTTGAAGCGGGTCGTGGGAACGGACGTCCTCGACGGCGAGCCGCGGGACGACCTCCGGGCGGCGCAGACACCGCAGGCCTTCAGGATCGAGGCGCTCCGGGACGCGCACGAGCGCGCCGAGTCCGAGGGGCGCGAGTTCACCGACGACGCCGGCGTCGTCGGCTGGGCGGGCGGGCGGATCGTCGCTGTCCCGGGCGACCCGCGGAACTTCAAGATCACGACGCAGGACGACCTGCTTCGAGCCGACGCGCTGCTGTGGGGGTCGGCGCGTGCCTGATCCGCGCGTCGGCCTGGGCTTCGACGTGCACCCGCGCGAGGACCCGGGACGTCCGGGACGCCCCCTCATGCTGGGAGGGGTGGAGTTCGAGGGCGAGCCCGGGCTGGCCGGCCACTCCGACGCGGACGTCGTCTGCCACGCGGTGGCCGACGCCCTCCTGGGGGCCAGAGGGCTCGGCGATCTCGGGGAGCACTTCCCCGACACCGACCCGTCGTTCGCCGGCCTCGGAGGCTTGGACCTGCTCGGGCGGATCGTGGGACTCGTGGCCGACGAGTCGGCCCGGCCGACGTCGTGCGACGTCACCGTCATCGCGGAGCGACCCTCGATCGGCCCGCGTCGCGATGAGATGCGGCGAAACCTCGCGACGGCGATGGACCTCGACGCCTCCAGGGTCTCGGTCAAGGGAACGCGTCCGGAGGGGCTCGGCCTCTCCGGCGACGGCGTGGGCTGCCTCGCCGTGGTCCTGGTCTCGGGCGCGTGAGCTCGGGCCGAGCCCGTGACGCGGGGAACGCACGGCGCCGTAACCCCGCGAAGCGAGGGGGCCGTGGGCGCGGGCTGCCGTGGGCGTGGTGGCCGGGCGACGCGCCGTCGCGGAGGCGATCCGCGCCGGTCGAGCGACGGAGGTCCGTATCGCCGCCGCCGCGCGATCGACGCAAGGGCTGCGGTCCCTCCTCGACGCCGCCGACGCGGCGGGCATCCCGACGCGGCGGGTCGACCGACGGGAGCTCGACGCGCTGGCCGCGGACAACCAGGGCGCCGTCGCGTTCGTCGCCGGCGGGGGAGGTCGGAAGAGCGAGCTGTCCGAGCGCGACGTCGCGGAGTGGCCGTTCGCCGACGACGCCCTCGTCGTCGTCCTGGACGGGGTCACCGATCCGCAGAACCTCGGCGCCGCCGCACGGTCCGCCGAGGCGGCCGGCGCCGCCATGCTCGTCACGCGGACCCGCCGTGCGGCCGACGTGACACCGGCGGCGATCGGGGCGTCGGCCGGGGCGCTGCTGCATCTCCCGCACGCCCGAGTCGCCAACGTCGCGAGGGCGATCGGCCGGCTGCGGGATGCCGGGTTCACCGTCGTCGGTCTCGACGACGCGGCGCCGGCCTCCATCTACGATCGCCCGTGTCCGCCCGGCCGGGTCGCCCTCGTCGTCGGCAGCGAGGGTGCGGGCATGTCCCGCCTCGTCCGCGAGGCCTGCGACGACGTCGTCTCCATCCCGATGAGGGGAGCGGTCGGCTCGCTGAACGTCGCCGCGTCCCTGGCGGCCGCCCTCTACGGCTACGTCGTCCCATCGCGCCCGGCCCGGCCGAACGCCGATGCGCTGAGAGGCATCGAGTTGCGCGGGCAAACACGTCCGGCTGATTGAGTCGGTTCGAACCCGGAGGTAGAGTCCGCCACGACCGGCCTGCAGAGGCCACCGAGCACTGGAGCGCGCGATGGCTCAAGCACCACCTCCACCGCCTCCTCCGCCACCCGGAAGCGGGGGCGGCGGAGGGATGTTTCAGCCGAAGGGTGTCGGCGACATCCTCTCGGCGGCCTTCGACCTCTACAAGCGCTACTGGCAGACGTTCATCCAGATCGTGGCCATCGTCGTGGTGCCCCTCACGCTCATCCAGGCCTTCCTGACGGACCAGCTGACCAATGAGTCGAACGTCGTGGTGAATCAGACCACCGGGCAGGTCACGATCACGGATACGGGAGGCTTCTGGACCGCGCTGGGGGGCAGCCTCGTGGTGCTGCTCATCGGCGTGCTGATCACGCAGGTGCTCACGGGCGCGATCGCGCGCGCGGCCGCCGGCTCGCTCGTCGGCGAGACGCCCACGCCGAGCGACGCGTTCAGATACGGCTTCCATCGGCTCGGATCGATCATCCTGATCGGGCTCCTCGTCGCGCTCATCGTGGCGGGCGGGTTCATCCTGCTGATCATCCCGGGCATCATCTTCGCCGTGAAGCTCTCGGTGAGCATCCCGGCGCTGATCGTGGAGAACCGGCGTGGAACGGACGCGATCTCGCGTTCGTGGAACCTCACGACGGGCCACTTCTGGCACGTGCTCGGCACGTGGATCGTCGCCTACATCATCGCGGCCGTCGTCAGCGCCATCCTCACCGCCTTCGGCGGCGACAACTGGTTCGTCCGCGGCATCCTGAGCTCGATCGCCTCGGTGATCACCACGCCGTTCGTCGCGCTCGTGACGGTGCTGCTGTATCTGGATCTTCGCTCGCGCAAGGAGGCCCTCAGCGAGGAGGTCCTGCGCCGGGAGCTCACGGCTTCCGGCGTGTAGCGGGGGAGCGTCGGGGAGTTCGTCCGCACGAAGTAGACTTCCCGCGTGCTGGCGTGGCGCAGTCCGGTAGCGCAAGCGACTTGTAATCGCTAGGTCGTCGGTTCGAATCCGACCGCCAGCTCTGTCTCGCGTCGAGCGCGGATTTGAGGGCGCCGAGTCTCGTCTTCGAGGGGAGCTTCAGGAGGACCGGCGGACGACGCGGCCCGCTCGCTCGCGTCGCTGCCCGTCCCAGGCCACGCGCCCGTTCACGATCACGACGTCGATGCCCTCCGGATACGCGTGCGGAGCGCCGAAGTCCGCCCGATCGCCGACCCGCTCGGGGTCGAAGAGCACGAGATCGGCGACCGCTCCCGCCTCGATCCTCCCCCGCCCGCCGAGCCCGAACACGTCGGCGGGGAGCGACGTCATCTTGCGGACCGCGGCCTCGAGCGAGAGCACGCCCTCGCGCACGTAGGGCCCGAGCACGCGGGGGAACGTCCCGTAGTTCCTCGGGTGCACGGGGAAGCCACCGAGCGGGCCGTCGGGCGACATCGCCGAGGCGTCGGAGGCGACCATGACGTCGGGGTCGGCGAGGATCGTGCGAACGTCGTCCTCGTGCATCGCGTGGCCGATCACGGCCGTGTCGGGATCACGGAGCAGGAGCGCGATCGTCGTGTCGACCGGCTCCTCCCCTCGCTCGGCGGCGATGTCGGCGATGCTCCTGCCGTTACAGGACTTCTCCGACGTGCTCTCGATCACGATGCGGTCCCATCCCACGCCCTTGACGGAGCTCTGCCATCCGGGCTCCCCGTGCTCCACGGCGGAGGCCAGCTGCGCGCGCCGAACGGGATCCGCGACGAGGTCCCGGAGCTCCGCGACCGGCGCCCACTCGGGGAGCAGCGACCACAGCACCGATCCCCACGCCGTGTACGGATACTGATCCGCGCTGACGTCCGCGGATCCCGACACCTTGGCGAGGACGTCCTCCGCCTGCCCCCAGACCAGCTCCGTCTCGCACTTGAGGTGGCTGACGTGCGCGTGGACGCCCGCTCGACGGCCGATCTCGATCGCCTCGTCGACGGCCTCGAGCAGCCGTTCGCCCTCGCCGCGGATGTGGCTGGCGTACACGCCTCCGAGCTGCCTCGTCGCCTCCGCGACGGCGACGACCTCATCGGTGGAGGCGTACATCCCCGGCACGTAGATGAGGCCGGTCGACAGCCCGACGGCCCCCGCCTCCATCGCCTCCGCCGCCATGCGCCGCATCGCTTCGACCTCGTCGCCCGTTGGCGGCCGCCGGTGCGGTCCGACGGCCTCGAGCCGTAACGCGCCGTGGCCGACGAGCGCCGCCACGTTCACCGCCGGCCGCGCCGCCTCGACCCGGTCGAGGTAGTCGGCGAAGGTGGGCCATGGGGCGCCGAGGTCCTCCGGCGCGACGCCGGTGAGCACCGCGAGCTCGGGGGCACCGGCGGGTGGCCACGGCGAGGCGCCGCAGTTGCCGACGACGAGCGTGGTGGAGCCCCTGGCGCAGCGCGCTGTCCATCCACGGCTCGACGAAGGGGACGACGTCCGAGTGATTGTGGACGTCGATGAACCCGGGGCTGAGGACCCGGCCACCGGCGTCGATCACGCGGGCGACGGTCGAGAGCGGTCCGGCGTCGTCCCGGGACACGCCCGCGATGCGGCCGCCCTCCACCACCACGGAGCCGTTGAACGGCGGAGCGCCGCTGCCGTCGATGATCCGGGCGTGTGCGACGACGAGGCGGTCCTGGCTCACGCCGGGGGCCTCACCACGCCGGGCGTCAGCCGAAGAGGGTGCCGGCCGTCAGGCCCGAGGTGGCCAGCATGAGGGGGAGCACGAACAGCCCGGCGACGAAGACGGACAGCCGCACGTTGTCGGCGACGACCCACTCCTCGAGCGCCATGATGCCGTTCGACATCGGCCGGTACAGGAAGGCGAGGTAGAAGATCGTGACGATCGACACGCCGATGGCCTCGGCGAGGACGATCTGCACGGCGACGGGATTGCCGAGCAGCATCGCCGCGACGAGGGTGTCGGCGAGCGTCGTGATGTTGGCGCCCATGATGTAGGGGATGGCCTCGCGCCGCTTGATGTAGCCCTTGCTCGCGAGGGGGATCAGCACCGTCAGCGCCACGGAAACCGACAGCGTCAGCGTGGCGACGAGGCAGCCCAGCAGGAACATGGGCCACGGCCTTCGAAGCCACGACGCGTGGCCCTCGGCGGCGCGCTCGCCCGCGACCTGGGGAAGCACCCCGTCGAGCAGCTTGAACGAGATGAGCAACACGCCGAGGCCCGCGGGGAGCAGCGCCCAGCCGGGCAGCACGCCCTCGATGGTGTCCTGGACCGGCCCCCACACGTAGTCGACGAGCGAGAGCACGTCGCTGGACGCGTGCCAATGCACGTTCGCCAGCGTTCCGTTGCGAAGCAGGGCGTAGCCGATCAGCATGCCGGGCACGTACGCGATCGCCGTGAGCGACAGCGCGAGCACTCCCATGCCCACGGATTCGCCGCGGTTCCGCCCGCGATTGCGGAACGCGTAGAGGAACCCGGTGAGCAAGCACGATGAACGATGCGCCGAGCCGTGACCCCGAGAGCATGGTGAACGTCTGCAGCGGCGTGAGGACGTGGCCGTCGAAGAGGGTGAGCGCCGTGGCCGCGACCGGGGATCCCGAGAGCACGACGTACGCGGACAGCCAGCCGAAGCCCAGGGCCGAGGCGCCGTTGTCGAAGAGGAAGGTCCCCTTGATCTCCGGCCCGATGGCCTTGGCGCCCGACTTCATCAGCTGAATCGCGAGGACGAACAGGAACAGGGCGGCGACCAGGCTGAGCGCCTTGGTCAGGAGGGTCTGCCAGCCCCTCGGGCGCTGGGTCCCGCCCACGGGCCAGCGCGGGAGCCGCCGCCGTTCGGTGCCGGTGAGGTCGACGACGCGTTCGTCGACGGAATCGCCGGCGACGGCCGTCACGGCGTTCTCGCTGCTGTCGCTGGGATTCAGATCGTCCGGCAAACTGGTCCCTCGGGGGCGGTGACGGGCAAGCAAGAGCGTCAACCGTAGCGACTCGAACGGCCCCGAGCAACCGCCGTTAGGCCACGCTTACCCGGTTCCGACCGGCCTCTTTGGCCCGGTAAAGGGCTGCATCCGCTCGGGCGAGGAACTCGTGGCCGGTTCTCGAGGCCGTCCCACGACGCAAGTCCCGTCGAGCACGTCGCATCCTGGGGGAGGCCCTCGATCAGCCGGTGCATGATCCGCTGCGCCGCCTCCATGGGGCAGCCGGGGAGCAGCACGGCGAACTCGTCCCCACCCAGGCGGGCGAGGATGTCGCCGTCGCGCAGCTGGCTCCTCCACCTCGCGGTCATCTCCTTCAGGAGGCGATCCCCCGCCTGATGGCCCCGCTCGTCGTTGAACTCCTTGAAGTGGTCGACGTCGATCAGCGCCACACACACCGCGGCGTGCGTGCCCTCGGCGTCGGTGACGACCCGTTCGAGCTCCTCGTCCCAGGAGCGCCGGTTGCTGGCCCCCGTCAGCGGATCCGTGCGCGCCAGCAGATCGAGTCGGGCAGCATGCGCCCGCAGGAAGTCGAACAGCCGCTGCACGGAGAAGCCGATCGCGCAGGAGAAGACGACGAGGAAGGTCGCGCTCTGCACCTGCCCCTGCGGATCGGGCGTGAGGAGCAGCGTGGACAGCATCGTGAGCGCGACCGTTGCGACCCCGCTCGCCACCTCCGTCGCCGACCCGTACACGGCGAGCCAGAGGATCGGCACGAGGACGAGCTGCGCCAGGATGGAGTCCGCCCCGCCGGTCGCCTGGCGGATCAGCAGCGCGACGAGGATGAAGGCGATGGCCGGCCCGACCTGCAGCATGGTCGGAAGTCGATGCCACGGGATCACGAGCATGCACACGACGGTGAGGGCCGTCAGCGTCGCGGCCTGGACCACGAGCTCGACGTTGGTGGGGTCCGAACGCGCGATCGCGATGGACAGCAGTCCGAGGAAGGCGGCCCCGACGAGCGGCCCGATGCCGCGGAACAGAGCCTCGCGGGACAGCGGTCCCGGGTGGGTCGTGGGTGCTGCTGCCATCTCGTCGTTCCCCTCTCGTCGGCCCGGCCCCTCCGCCGAGCGTGCTCGCCCGGTCGGCGCCTGGTTTGCTAGCTCGTAGTGACTAGCTAGAGGGGTTTTCGGCATGTCGGGCATCTCCGGCGCAGGGGCCGTCGGTCGTATTTCGGCTACCCGGTTCGGGGTAGAAGGGCGTCCCCCGTCCCCGCCGTGCGACTCCGCCGAACGGACCGGCTGGGCGTTTCTCAGGCGCCCGGCAGGAGGACGTGGAGCGAGGCTCCCCCGCCGGCTCGCTCCTCGGCCCAGGCCCGCCCGCCGTGGAGCTCGGCGAACCTCGCGACGAGCGAGAGCCCGATGCCGACGCCCGGCGCGTGATCCGAGGCGCCCGGGAGCTGGCGGAACGGCTCGAACACGGCGGCGCGCTGCTCGGGAGGAATGCCCGGCCCGTCGTCCTCGACGACGATCAGGACGCCGTCGCCCTCCGGGCGAACCCGCACCCACAGCTGGGCGTCGGGCGGCGTGTGCCGCGCCGCGTTGACGAGGAGGTTCTCCACGATGCGCTCGACCTTCGCCGCGTCCGACGTTCACGATGGCCGGCTCGATCTGCAGGTCCACGCGCCGATCGCCCAGCAGCTCGGTCTGGGCGCACGCCAGCCGCGCCAGCGCCCCGACGTCGGTGGGGCGCCGCTGGGGCGTGACGATGCCGCGCTGCAGGCGATCGAGGTTCAGCAGATCGGACAGCAGGCGCTCGAGCTTGCGTGCGTTGGACGCGATGCGCCCGACCAGGTCGAGCGCCTCGTTGTGCTCCAGCCGAAGCCCCGACTGCTCGAGCGTGATCGCGGAGCCGAGGATGGAGGTGAGCGGCGTTCGCAGGTCGTGGGAGACGGCCTCGAGGAACGTGTTCTTCATCTCGTCGAGGGCGCGCAGCCGGCTGGCCGCCTCTCGCTCGCGCTCGAAGGCGTCGGAGTACTTTCGCTCGCTCTCGCGCAGGGCTTGCTCCGCGCGCTTGCGCTCGGAGATGTCCACCATCAGCCCCCGCACGACGGAGATGCCGCCGCCGGGGCTGTGGACGACGCTGAGGAGGTCTCGTATCCACACGGCGTGGCCGCCGCCCTCGAGGGCGCGATACTCGATGCTCGATCCGGATCCCCGGGCGACGGCGCTCCGGACCTCGGCCAGGGCGCGTTCCCGATCGTCGGGATGGATGTGATCGCCCCAGCGGCCGGCCTCCCCGCTCGGCTCGCCCAGGGTGGATCCGAGCAGCTCCGTCGCCTTGCGGCTCAGAAACGACAGCTGGAGCGAGGTGGGATCGGCCTCCCAGAAGATGGCGTCGAGCCCCTCGACCAGCTCATGGAAGCGCTCGAGCTCGTGAAAGCGCCGGGCGTTGCCGAGCGCGAGCGACGTGATCTGCGCGATGCCGTGGGCGAGCCGCAGATCCCGCTCGCCGAAGGAGCTGTCGGCATCGGGGGCCACGATCACGAACGCCCCGAACCCGTCGGGCTCCCACCGGAGCGGCCCGACGAGCGCCTCTCGAGGCTCACCGGCTCGGAACTCGCTGGGAAGCTGCGAGATCATCTCCTTGGTCAGGACGAACGGCTCCTCGATCGAGAGCAACAGCGGCTCGGCGATGCTCGCGTCGACCTCGGCCGGAGGCGCGAGGCCCCCGGGGCCCGTCGAGTCCGCGACCCGCGAGGAGACGAGCCGGAACGCGCCGCTCTCCGGGTCCCGGACGTAGGCGCTTCGACCGGCGCAGGGGATGAGTGCGGGGATCGTCTCCACCGTCGCGTCCAGGACGGCGCCGGTCTCGTGGACGAGCGTCAGCGATCGCGACAGGTCGAAGAGCGCCGCGGCGGCCTCCGCCGCCTCCCGCTCGAGCTGGAACAGGCGGGCGTTCTCGAACGCCACCGCGGCGTGCGAGGCGAGGACCTCGAGGAGCCGCTGGTCCTGGCGGTCGAACATGCCGACGCCGAGGCTGGAGACGACGATGACGCCGGTGACCCGGTCTCCGTAGAGCAACGGCACGGCCAGCATCGACTCGTCGATGTCGTCGGTGCCGTCGATCGTCACGGCCCACTCGACCTCGAGCGCGTTCGGCGTCGAGAAGGCCTCGCCGGTCTCGGCCACCCTCCCCGTGATGCCCTCGCCCACGACCGTGACGAGCTCCTCGAAGCTCTCGTCCTCGTAGCCGCTCAGCCGCCCTCGCAGGGCGATCGGCGTGAGCGTGATCCCGTCCTCGTCGAGGAGATAGATGCGGCAGTTGTGGTAGTCGATGATGGTCTCGAGCTCCTCGAGGATGACCTCGCTGATCTCGCGGGCGTCGTTGAGCCGGTTCAGCCGAGGGGCGAGGTTGTGCAGCATGTCGAGCTGCGCGAGCGAACGGTCGATCGCCTCGGGGGCCTTGGTTCGGCTGGTCGCTCCGTTGGGTCGTGCCACCGCCACGTGTCCTCCGATGATCCGACGTCGATTCTCTCACTGAACATCGGGTGGACCCGGCGTCGACTGGAATCCTCCGACGCGAGGTGCTTGCACCCTCGAAGGGGGTTGTTAGCCTGAGCGCGTGAGCAGCGTGGACCCCGCGGGGAAGGCGGGGGATGACGCCGGGGAGCTCGATGAGCGCTCCCGCGGCATCCTCGATTTCGAGCGTGAATGGTGGATGCACCGCGGCCCGAAGGAGCGCGTCATCCGCGAACGCTTCGGCATCTCCGCCGCCCGCTACCATCAGCTGCTGAACCGGATCATCGACCAGCCCGCCGCCCTCACGTACGACCCGATGCTGGTTCGCCGGCTCCGCAGGCTACGCGAGGAACGGCGCCGCAAGCGCTTCGCTCGTCGGCTCGGCCTCGAGGTCTAGCGCCGCCTCGAGCGGCCGTTGCTTGGGCCCCCGGTCCCGCTCCGGTACGATGCTGCGGTGAGCAGCCCCACCCGATTCCTCATCATCGGCGTCCTCGCGGTCGCGGGCATCCTCGTCCTCGCCAACGCCTTCGATGTCGGCACGACTCGAGCCGCGGCGCCCGCGTCGCCGGCCGTCGCCGAGACCAACACCCCGAAGGCCGACAAGACGAAGGAGCCCAAGCCCGAGGAGACCGCGACTCCCGAGGAGACCGGAACCCTCGACGGCGTCCGGATCCAGGTCTTCAACGGAACCAGCACGACCGGCCTCGCCGCCGAGGTCCAGGACACGCTCGACAAGGCCGGCGATCCGGTCCTCGCCGGCGAGCCCGGGAACGCGAACGAAAACCAGTCGGAGACGATCGTCTACTACCAGGACAAGTCCGACCGCGCGAACGCCGAGTACATCGCCAAGCGGTACTTCGACGGTGCGCCCGTCGAGCCGATGTCGCGGATCCCTCCCGTCAACGTGGGCGGGGTGACGACCGAGGTCTCCAAGGAGGTCGAGGTCGCCATCGTGGTCGGCGAGAACTACAGCCGCTAGGCGCGTGCGCGACGCGACTCGCCGCAGCGCCGAGGACTTTCGCCGGCGCGCCGAGCGAGCCGGCGTCTTCCTCGACTTCGATGGGTCGCTCTCCGCCATCGTCGCGAGGCCCGAGCTCGCCGCGCCGGTCGCCGGTGCGCGCGACGCGCTCATCGACCTGGTCGCCCGATACCCGGTCGTCGCCATCGTGTCCGGACGTCCGGCGGATGAGCTCGCCCGCCTGTTGAACGTCGACGGCATCACCTACGAGGGCCTGTACGGGATGGAGGAGACGGCGACCGACATCACCCTCGCGCTGCTTCCGAGCGTGGAGCGCGCCGCCGCGCTCGTGCCCGAGGCGTGGGTCGAGGACAAGCGCATCTCCGTCGCCGTGCACTACCGTGCCGCTCCGGATCCCGCTGCGGCCCGCGCCACCCTCATCTCGGCGCTCGAGCCGATCGCCGCCGCCGCCGGACTGGAGTTGATGGAGGGGAAGATGGTGCTGGAGCTCGTCCCGGCGGACCGGCCGATGAAGGGCGGAGCCGTGGAGCGGCTCGCGCGCGAGCGTGGCCTCGACGCCGTGCTGTTCGCCGGCGACGACGTGGCCGACATCGACGCGTTCGAGGCGCTCGACCGGCTCTCCGATGAGGGGATGCTGACGCTCCGGGTCGCCGTGCGTGGGCCCGAGACGCCGGAGGAGCTCGTGCGGCGCGCCGATCTCGCCGTCGACGGACCCGGTGGGCTCGTCGAGCTGCTGAGGGTGCTTGGCTGAGCGGCTCGAGGTCAGCTGGCTCGGACCGAGCGACGTCGGCGGACACGCTCGAGGTCCCGGAGCTGATCGCCGATCCACCGCTCGGGGGGGTTGGCGAGCACGAGCCGCGCGAGGCCGCGAGCTCGCCTGGCGCGCTCGTACTCCGGCATCGTGAGCGCCTCCTCCAGGGCGGCCGCGGTCTCGGAGATGTCGAAGGGGTTGAGGCCCAGGGCATACCGGCCGAGCCGTCCGTAGGCGCCGGCGTTTCGCGACAGCGCGAGGACGCCGCGATGGCGGTTCACCAGCGGGCCCTCCATCGCCACGAGGTTCATGCCGTCGATGATGGGGTTCACCAGGAGGACGTCGTACAACCCATACGCCGCGATGGCGGCGATGTAGTCGTCGCGCACGCGGACCTCGATCGGCGTCCACGTGGAGTCGCCGAACCTTCGGTTGACGCGTTCGGCCTCCGCGAGGCATTCCTCGGTGTACGTTCGATACTCGGGCATCCCTTCACGCGAGGGGCTGAGCAGCGCGAGGAACTTGACGCGGCGGCGCCAGGAGGAGCTGCGGGCCAGGAGCGCCTCGTACGCGAGGAAGCCGCGAGCGATGTTCTTCGTCAGCTCCAGGCGGTCGACGCGCAGGATGAGCTTCGTGTCGCCCCGCCAGGCCGCCAGATCCCGGCGCAGCGTCGCCACCCGATCGGTGGCGGCGACCTCGCGCATCGGCGCCACGTCGATGGAGACCGGATGGGTTCGAACGAGGACGTCGCGGCCCTCGTAGGTGATCCTCGACCGGGCGAGGTCGACGCGCGCCCCCGGCACCGAGCGGGCCGACATGAGGAAGTTGTTGGCCCAGTCCTGCGAGTGAAACCCGCAGGACATCGGCGCCGAGCAGGCCGCGCAGCAGCGACTCGCGTATGCGGGCCGGCAGGATCCGCAGATAGGTCGATCCGGCGAACGGGGTATGCGAGAAGTGCGCGATGAGCGCGTCCGGCCGGCGCTCCCGGAGCAGGCGCGGGACGAGCGACAGGTGGTAGTCCTGCACCAGGTACACCGGGGACACGCGACGACGGGCGCCCTCCTGCGCGAGCGCATCCGCGAACACGGCGTTGACCGCGGCGTAGTCGTCCCATGCGCGCTGCTCTCGCTCGCTGAAGGAGGGCCGGCGCACGGTGTCCCACAGGTAGTGGTGCACGAACCACAGCATGCCGTTGGCGACCCAGTTGTAGTAGTGGTCGTAGACCCGCGGAGGGATCGTGACGAACCTGAGCCGATAGTCGATGCCCTCGGCGCGCATATCGATGGGCCCGTCGGACGCCGCCGCGACCTCCCGATCGCCCTTCGACATGGCGGCCGCCACCCACAGGCCCTTCGAGGCCTCGAGCGCGCCGGTCAGCGCGGTGACCAGGCCGCCGGTGCCGCGCTCGGGCGCCAGCGCCCCGCCGGGCCGCCGCTTGAACGTGAGCGGGCCCGCGATTGGACGCGACGATCAGCGGGGCGGAGCGGACCGACGGGTCGGCCGTCATCGCACCTCGGACAGCAGCCGGCAGTAATCCTCGAGCTCGCGCGTGCTCAGGAACCGCTCGCGGACCCGCTCATGCGCGGCTCGGCCCATGCGGGAGCGAAGCTCCTCGTCCTCGAGCAGTCGAACCATCCGTTCGGCGCATTCGTCCACGGACCCGACCAGGAACCCGTTCACGCCGTCCTCGATCTGCAGCCGGATGCCTCCGACGTTTCCGCCGATGACGGGGCGTCCCTTCCACATCCCCTCGGAGACCACCAGGCCGAACCCCTCTCGCGTCGACTTCTGGATCACGACGGCCGAGGCGCGCTGAAAGGCGTTGATCTCGATGGCCCCCACGTTCTGCAGGTTGGTGAACAGATGGATGTCGGGGTCGGAGTCCCGGTGCTCCTCGGTGCAGATCGAGGTACTGGATGCCCTCCGGGTCGTCGTTCGCCATCGAGCCGGCCATGATGAGCTGCAGCCCGGGGACGCGCTCCCTCGCAATGCGGAAGGCGTCGATGACGCCGAGCGGATCCTTCCACGGATCGAACCGTGAGACCTGCGACGACGATGGGCCGCTCGGTGTCGATGTCGTACGTGACGAGGATCTCGCGGATGCGTCTCCTCGTGCAGCTCGTGGTTCTTGGAGGATGTCGGATCGATCGAGGGAGGGATGAACGCCACCCGGGGACCTCCGATCCCCGGCTGGGCGAACTCCTCCATCGTGAACACCGCGGCGTCGTAGCGGTTGACCAACGGCTCGAAGAAGGCCCAGACGGCGGCGTTCGGGGCCGACATGTCGATGTGGCAGCGCCACGCCCACGCGCCGGCCCGGGCGCCGGCCTCCTCCAGCACGTGGATGAGCCCGGCCGGCTGGGGATCGTGAATGAACACCACGTCGAACTCGGCGTCGAGCTCGGCTGCGTTGGCCCGCATCCGCTCCCAGTAGATGGACTCCTTCTCGGGCGTCCACGAGATGTCGGCTCCCTGCAGGCCGTTGTGGACGTCCTTCGTGACGGCGAAGAACTCGTCGGAGCCCTCGAGCACCGCCCACGTCGCCTCGATCCCGAGGTCGTGCATGAGGGGGACCTGCGTGTAGAGGAGCTCCGCGACGCCTCCCCCGAACGCCGTGCTGTTCAGGTGAAGCAGCCGCGCGCCCTTCAGGGGCCGAGCCGCCTCGCGCAGGCGCTCGACCGCGGCCTCGCCCGCGTCGGCGGCGTAATCGTCGAGGCGATGAGGCTGGACGGGAATGGTCGGAAGCACGGGCCCGAGTCTATCCGGCGCCCCGCCTCGCTAGTCGCGGGGGAGGGCCGGGTCGCAGCGCGCTCAGCGCCTGATCCCGCACCGACGCTGCGCTCCTGAGGCGACATGCTCGCGACCAGGCGAACGGTCTCGTTCAAGGTCGCGGGAGTGAAGGGCTTCGTGACGTAGCCGGAGGCCCCGGATTCCCATGCCCTGGCGCGGTCCTGTGGACGCGTCTTGGCGGTGAGGAGCACGACGGGGACATCGTGCGTGATCGGGTCGGACACGAGCTCCTCCAGCAAGCTGAACCCGTCGCGGTTCGGCAGCATGATGTCGAGGACGATCAGGTCGGGGCGCTCGGCGAGGGCGAGCTTGAGCCCCTCGTCCGCCGTGGCGGCCTCGAGCACGGTGTGTCCGCCCCGGGCCAGCGTGATGCGGCAGAGCGCCAGGATGTCGGGCTCGTCGTCGATGACCAGAACCTGCAGGATCGGCTCCTTCGCTTCTCGCTTCTCGCTCGGTACCTCTGCTCGCCGGCGCCGCGTTCGCGTGCTCGAGCCGCGAGCCCGCGTGCTCACGGCGCCGTGTCCCTCCAGCGGCCGACCGCCGTTCGCCCGGATCCGCGTGTTCTGGGTATCGGCAGCCCATCGGCCGGCCTGGAGGGCTCGTTCGGGCCATCCTCGGCCGAGCTCGCCGCCTCCTCCAGGGCGTCGCCGGCGCCGTCCGGCCGGGCGTTTCACCAGGTCATGCCCGTTGCGCGCGTTGACACTCCACGGCCTCGACCCTACGCTGGGCGCCGGGAGGCACATCGATGCTCAAGGTCTCGCAGAAGCTCGAGTACGCCATGCGCGCAATGATCGAGCTCACGATGCGACGGGAGCACGATCCGACGGGCCTCGTCCCCGCCCGCGAGATCGCCGGCGTGCAGCAGATCCCGCTGCGCTTCCTGGAACAGCAGCTCGGCGCGCTCGGCAAGGCGGGCCTGGTCGAGAGCTTCCGGGGCGCGGGCGGAGGGTGCCGTCTGGCGCGCGACCCCGAGGAGATCCGAATGTCGGATGTGGCGGAGGCCATCGAGGGACATTGGGCCCCGATGACCTGCCTGGAGCCCGACGATCACACGTGTTTCGCCGACTCGAACTGCGGGCTGCAGGGGTTCTGGGCGGATGTGGCGATGGCGGTTCAACGGGTGTTCGAGGAGACGACCGTCGCGGAGCTCACCCGCCGCCATCGGCTGACGGAGGCCGGCCGGACGCTGATCGCTCCCGAGCAGCTCCTGTCGCGGCTCAGCTAGCGAGCCGGGCTATGACGCCGACTTGCCCAGGATCCGCATCACCTTCGTGCCGCAGACCGGGCACTGCCCCTGAGCGGCCTTTCTCCCGTTCTTGAGCGTTACCTCGGTTCCCTCGAACTTCCGCTTCTCTCGGCACTTCACGCAGTACGCCTCGTATTCGGCCACGGCGGGCCTCCCTTCCCTCTCGGGCCCCTCTCGGGCATGGAGGCCGCCCGCGGCGACCTCCGAGGCGATGCTCCCCCGTCCCAGGCACGGATGCAAGCACCGGAGGAGCCCGTCGTTGCCCTTTCGAGCATCGCTCGAGGCGCCTTCGCTCCGAGGCCGCCGGGGGATCGCGGGGCGCCGTCCCGCGCTCGCCAGTGCCTGGCAAGCACGAATACGATGGCTGCCCACGCGCCCGATCGGAGGCAGACTCGAGATGACCGACGTCGAGAAGACCATCGAGGCCCTCCTGTCCGAACAGCGCCTCTTCGAGCCGCCTGGGGCGTTCGCGGCTCGCGCCCTCGTCGCCGACCGGGGCATCTACGAGCGTGCGGAGGCCGACCCGGAGGCCTTCTGGGCCGAGCAGGCGGAGCGGCTCACCTGGTTCAGGAGGTGGGACTCGGTGATGGAGTGGACCCCTCCCTGGGTGAAGTGGTTCTCGGGAGGGAAACTCAACGCCTCCTATAACTGTCTCGATCGGCACGTCGAGGCGGGCGGGGGCGACAAGGTCGCCTACCACTGGGAGGGCGAGCCCGGGGACACGCGCACCATCCGATACGCGGAGCTCCTCGACGAGGTGTGCCGGTTCGCCAACGGCCTGCGGTCCCTGGGGGTGCGCAAGGGGGATCGCGTGGCGATCTACCTGGGGATGGTGCCCGAGCTGCCGGTCGCGATGCTGGCGTGCGCGAGGATCGGCGCGGCGCACTCGGTCGTGTTCGGCGGGTTCTCCGCCGAGGCGCTGAAGGATCGGATCAACGACGCCGAGGCGAAGGTGCTCGTCACCGCGGACGGCGCCTACCGGCGGGGAGCGGTCGTGCCCTTGAAGGCCAACGCCGACGAGGCCGTCCGGGAGTGTCCGAGCATCGAGCGCGTGGTGACCGTGCACCGCACCGGCGACGCGCATCCGTTCACGCCCGAGCGCGACGTCTGGTACCACGACGTGATCCGGTCCCAGCCCGCCGAGTGCGAGCCCGAGCCGATGGAGTCCGAGGACCTGCTCTATCTGCTCTACACGAGCGGAACGACGGGCAAGCCCAAGGGGATCGCGCATTCGACCGCCGGCTACATGACTGGGGTCACCGCGACGCATCGGTTGATCTTCGACATCCACGAGGACGACGTGTACTGGTGCGCCGCCGACATCGGCTGGGTGACGGGCCACTCCTACATCGTCTACGGGCCGCTCGCGAACCACACCACCGGCATCATCTACGAGGGCGCGCCGGACTGGCCCGACAAGGATCGGCTGTGGGAGATCGCCGAGCGGTACCGCGCGACGATCCTCTACACCGCGCCCACGGCGATCCGTGCCTTCATGCGCTGGGGCCCGGAGTATCCGCAGAAGCACGACCTGTCCTCGCTGCGACTGCTCGGCTCCGTCGGCGAGCCGATCAACCCGGAGGCGTGGATCTGGTACTGGAAGTACATCGGCACGGAGCGCTGTCCGATCGTGGACACCTGGTGGCAGACCGAGACGGGCTCCATCCTCATCACGCCCCTGCCCGGCGTCACGACGCTCAAGCCGGGGTCGGCGACGCAGCCGTTCCCCGGGATCCGCGCGGACGTCTACGACGAGGAGGGGAACTCCGTCCCGCTCGGCGGGGGCGGGTACCTGGTGCTCACGCATCCGTGGCCGTCGATCGCGCGAACCATCTGGGGCGACCCGGATCGCTACGTGCAGACCTACTTCGGCAAGTACGGAGAGTCGGTCTACGTGGCCGGCGACGGCGCGAAGCGCGACGACGAGGGGTACTACTGGCTGCTCGGGCGCATCGACGACGTGATGAACGTCGCGGGCCATCGCCTCTCCACGTACGAGATCGAGAGCGCCCTGGTGGACGACCCGAGGGTGGCGGAGGCCGCGGTCGTGTCCAGGCCCGACGACCTCGTGGGCGAGGCGATCGTGGCGTTCGTCACGCTGAAGGTCGGCTACGAGGGGAACGACGCGACGGCCGCCGAGCTTCGCGAACACGTGGCGCGGCTGATCGGCAAGATCGCGCGTCCCCACGGCATCATCTTCACGACCGACCTTCCGAAGACCAGGTCCGGCAAGATCATGCGCCGCCTGCTGCGGGACGTCGCCCGGGGCAGGGAGCTCGGGGACGTGACCACCCTCGCGAACGCGGAGATCGTCGAGCAGATCCACACGATGGTCGAGTCGGGCGCGGGCGGGGAGGAGTAGGAGGGCGTGCCCGACGCCGCGCTCACGCGGGGCCAGGCCGAGTTCGTCGAGCGCCAGCGGGTCGGGGCGCTCGCGACGATCTTCGCCGACGGCACGCCGCACGTGGTGCCCATCTCGACCGTCCTGGATGTCGACCGGCTGGTCTTCGCGACGGAGCTCGACACCCAGAAGGTCCACAACCTCAAGGGCGATCCGCACGTCGCGCTGGCCTTCGACGAGTACAGCGAGGACTGGGCGGAGCTGCGGCAGGTCGTCGTCTTCGGCCGGGCCATGGTGATCGAATCGGGCCCGGAGTTCGAGCGGGGGAGGGGCCTGCTCTACGAGAAGTTCGAGCAGTACGAGGCGGTCGCCCCGATCGTGCAGGGGAAGTCGGCGATCGTGGAGGTCCGCATCGATCGAGCCTCCGCCGACGGCGTGCGATGAGCCGTTGCGTGGCCTGCTCGCCGGGCGGGAGCTAGGCTGCGATGGTGCCACGCAAGCGTCGCGGGGAGCCCGACGAGCCGTCCCTTCCCCCGATCGGGCGGGAGGGCGCAGCGATGCTCGAGGCGGTGCCGTTCTTCGGCGGCCTGTCCAAACGGAGCCGCCGGCGTCTGGCCGAGGTCGCGCAGCAGGTCCTGTATACGCCCGGCGCGATCGTCGTCGCCGCGGGCACGCCGGGCGGCGCGGCCTTCTTCGTGATCGTCGACGGCGTGGCCTCCGTGCGCCGCGATTCGCACGAGCTCGCGCGGCTGGGGCGCGGCGAGTTCTTCGGGGAGCTGTCGCTGCTGGACGGCAAGCGGCGTGCCGCCACGGTGGTGGCCGTGTCCGAGTTGACGACGATCCGGGTCACGCGCGAGGGGTTTCGCGAGCTCGTCGCCGGGGACCCCGACGTGGCCTTTCAGATCATGGAGGTGCTGGGCGAGCGGATCCGCGCCCTCGAGGACGCGATCGACCGGATGCGTTCTCAAGCGACTGCGGACGACGTGAGCCGACCTCAGCGGTAGCGGGCGAGGAACTCCAGGATGAGCCGCATGTGCCGCACCTGCTCGGCCGACGCGTTCGCGTGGTGTCCGGAGGCGTAGGTGAACAGCTCGACCGTCCCTCCACGGGCGAGGACCGCATCGCGCCAGTTGGTCGCCGAGATCAGCGGGCAGCGGCTGTCGTGCTCCCCGGCGATGATGAGCACGGGCGCCCGAACGTTGTCGACGTAGGTCATCGGATCGCGCTCGCGATACAGCTCGGGCGCCTCGTCCGGGTGCCCGCCCATGATGGCGACGTCCCAGGCCCTGAGCGGCGGTGAGCTCGCCCAGTGCGCCGCCACGTAGTCGCCCGTCGGGATCCCCGCAACGAGCGCGCGCCAGCGGCCGGGATTGATGCCGGCGTTCAGGCATGCCAGGTACCCGCCCCACGACCAGCCCACGAAGAAGGCGTGGCCGGGGTCCGCCACCCCGTCGTCGACGAGGGCGTCGAGGCAGGCGACCACGTCCTCGCTCTCCGGAAAGCCGATGTTGCGCGTGAGGGTCTCGCGAAAGGGGATCCCGTAGCCGGTGCTGCCACGGTAGTTCACCAGCGCGACGGCATACCCCTCGTCCACCAGGGCAAGGCTCTCCGCGTCGTAGGCATCGCGCTGGTGCCATTCCGGTCCGCCGTGGACCGACATCACGATCGGGAACGGGCCCGTTCCGGGCGGCGTAACCACGAATGCCTGGATGCGCTGCCCGTGAGGGTTCTCGAACCAGAACGAGCGAAACGGATGACCGGGCGGGGCCGGGTCCCCTCCCGGCGCCAGCACGATCCGGCCCTCGGCATCGACGACCGTCGGCGGACGGAGGCCGTTGCTCGTCAAGAGCCACACGTCGCCGTCGGGCCTCACCGCCGCCTCCGGGATCTCACCGTGCGGCGCGGCGATCAGGGTCAGGTCGCCGCTCACCGGATCCAGCCGGTGCAGCTCGTCGAGCCCCTCGTGCTCGTGGCGGACCAGCAGCGCCGAGCCGTCGGGCCACCAGGCCACCGGGTACACGCCGCCCGGGAGGTCGACGCGTGAGATCGGCGCGCGTGCCGGCGACGGGATCCCAGATCGCCGGTCGCTCGACATCACCGAGCTCGTGCACGAGCGCCAGCCGGGTATCGCCTGGGACCGGAGACCAGGCCATCGCCCCCAGCCGGCGACCCTCGTCCCACAGCTCCCCGACCGTCCGCCCGGCGTCCGTGTCGAGGACGCGCAGCCGAGGATGCAGGATGTCGCCGTGTTCCGAGTGGCTGACACAGACGAACCGGCCGTCCGCGGAGAGGCCGCCCGCCCCCGCCAGATCGGGCGAGCCCACGGAGGCCGCCGACCCGTGTCGGTAGAGCTCGCGCGCGGCCCCCCCGTCGCTCGAGACGTAGATGCGATAGTCCTCCTCCGTGGCGATCCCCTGGGCGACGGCCGGGCCGGCGAACGAGATCCCCATCGCCCAGCCCTCCGGGACGTTCGGGACGAGGACCCTCTCCTCCCCACCCTCGAAGGGGCGAGCGAGCCAGCATCCCCGTTCGTCGCCGGTCTCGTCGTGCCACCACACGATGCGCCCGTCCGGAGCGACCAGCACCTGCTCGCCCTCCACGCCGACCGGCTCGTCGGTCACGCGCCGCCGCTCTCCGGTGGAGGCGTCGAAGGCCCACGCCTGCCAACTGCCGCCCTCGGTGGATGCGGCGACCAGTCGGTCGGGGCTCGCGGAGGACCAGCGCGGAAAGGCCAGCTCGGGCGCGGTGAAGCGCCTGATCCAGACCGCCTCGTCGCTCAACCTCGCCCCCCTGGCTCCGCGGGACCACGAGTATGGCGCCGACCGCGCTCGGGCGCCGCGTTTGCGGACGGTCGGGAGAGCCCGTACAATTCTTAGCACTCCCGCCCGTAGAGTGCTAAGGGTCGGTATCCGGCGGCTGAACGTCACGAGGAGGCAGCAATGGCAGGCAAGATCATCGCCTACGAGGAGGACGCCAGAAGGGCGCTCGAGCGCGGCATGGACCAGCTGGCGAACGCCGTGAAGATCACGCTGGGTCCCAAGGGCCGAAACGTGGTGCTCGAGAAGAAGTGGGGAGCGCCGACGATCACCAACGACGGCGTATCGATCGCCAAGGAGATCGAGCTCGACGATCCCGAGGAGAAGATCGGCGCCGAGCTCGTCAAGGAGGTCGCGAAGAAGACCGACGACGTCGCCGGCGACGGGACCACGACCGCGACGGTCCTCGCCCAAGCGATCGTGAAGGAGGGCCTGCGAAACGTCGCGGCCGGCGCCAGCGCCACCGACCTGAAGCGCGGCATCGAGGCGGCGACCGAGCGAGCGGTGGAGGCCATCAAGAATCAGTCCAAGGAGGTCGACACCAAGGAGGAGATCGCGAACGTCGGTGCGATCTCCGCCGCGGACCCCGAGATCGGCGCCGAGATCGCCGAGGCCGTCGACAAGGTCGGCAAGGACGGGGTCATCACGGTCGAGGAATCCAACACCTTCGGCATGGAGCTCGAGTTCGTCGAGGGCATGCGGTTCGACAAGGGGTACATCTCCCCCTATTTCGTCACGGACCCCGAGCGCATGGAGGGCGTGCTCGACGACCCCTACATCCTCATCGCGAACGCGAAGATCTCCGCGGTGAAGGACCTGCTCCCGGTCCTCGAGAAGGTCATGCAGTCCGGCAAGCCGGTCGTGATCATCTCCGAGGACGTCGAGGGCGAGGCGCTCGCCACACTCGTCGTCAACAAGCTGCGAGGCACGTTCCGCTCCGCCGCGGTGAAGGCCCCCGGGTTCGGGGACCGGCGCAAGGCCATGCTCGAGGACATCGCGGTCCTGACGGGCGGCACCGTGATCTCCGAGGAGGTCGGCCTCAAGCTGGAGAACGCCACGCTCGACCTGCTCGGGACCGCCCGCAAGATCGTCGTCACGAAGGACGAGACGACGATCGTCGAGGGCGGCGGCAAGGACGACGACATCAAGGGCCGGATCAACCAGATCAAGGCGGAGATCGAGAAGACGGACTCCGACTACGACCGCGAGAAGCTGCAGGAGCGCTTGGCCAAGCTCTCCGGCGGCGTCGCCGTGATCAAGGTCGGGGCGGCCACCGAGGTCGAGTTGAAGGAGAAGAAGCACCGCATCGAGGACGCGGTCCAGTCCACCAAGGCGGCCGTCGAGGAGGGCGTCGTTCCCGGCGGTGGCGTCGCGCTGCTGAACGCGCAGGCCGCCCTCGACAAGCTGGACCTCGACGGAGATGAGGCGACCGGCGCGCTCATCGTGCGCCGTGCGCTCGAGGAGCCGCTCAAGCAGATCGCGCACAACGCGGGACTCGAGGGCGGCGTCATCGTCGAGCGGGTGCGCGCCCTCGATCCGGGCTTCGGCCTGAACGCGGCCACCGGCGAGTACGAGGACATGCTGAAGGCGGGCGTCATCGACCCGACGAAGGTCACGCGCTCGGCGTTGCAGAACGCCGCATCCATCGGGGCGCTGTTCCTCACCACCGAGGCGCTCATCGCCGAGAAGCCGGAGAAGCAGGCCGCGCCGGCAGGCATGCCGGGCGGCGGGGACATGGACTTCTAGGTCCGACGTCCCTCGGCACGTCAGGGGCCCGGGCTTCGGCCCGGGCCCTTTCATGCCCCGGGCCCTTTTATCTGCGCGGCCAGCCCCCCGCCCCTGATCGGGCCCGAGGATGCCACCAAGGCGATAGAACCGCGGCGCCGGCCCCGGCGAACGCAAGGTTGGAGCCCCTCTCTCCACGAAGCGGGGCCTCGGGATCACCCGGGGCCCCGCTTCCCATCTGCGAGCCGCTCGGCGGGGTGGCGCTCGGGCATCGAGCCGGCGCGCCGGCGAGGATGGCAGAATCCGTCTGGATGGAAACGGTCGACATCAAGCTCGAGCGCCTGCACGACGTCGTCCGTGAGACGGGCGGGGTGATCGTG
Organism: uncultured Actinomycetes bacterium; assembly: GCA_963728285.1. Lineage (GTDB taxonomy): Bacteria > Actinomycetota > UBA4738 > UBA4738 > HRBIN12 > CAVSJR01. The sequence goes on from CAVSJR010000001.1 coordinate 911,880, forward strand.
GCGTACTCCGGCGGGGTCGACTCGACGCTGGTCGCCGCCGTCGCCGCGAGGACACTCGGGGATCGAGCGCTCGCCGTCACGGCGGTCTCGCCGTCCCTGGCGCCGGGGGAGCTCGAACAGGCTCGCGCGGTCGCCGCCGAGATCGGCGTCCGCCATCGGACGGTCCGAACGTCGGAGACGAGCCGGCCCGAGTACCTCGCCAACGGCACCGACCGCTGCTATCACTGCAAGAGCGAGCTCTACGACGTCCTCGCCGCCGTCGCGGCCGAATCCGGCCAGTCCGTGGTCGTCTCGGGGGCAAACGCCGACGACCTCGGGGACTTCCGTCCGGGCCTTCGTGCCGCGGAGGAGCGGGGCGTCCGCCATCCGCTGATCGAGGCCGGGACTCACCAAGGCCGACGTCCGAGCCGCCGCCAGGGGACTCGGCGTCCCGGCCTGGGACAAGCCGGCATCCGCCTGCCTGTCCTCGCGGATCCCGTTCGGGGTGACGATCACGGTGGAGGAGCTCTCGAGGGTCGGGCGCGCCGAGCGGTCGCTGAAGGATCTCGGATACCGCCAGTGCCGCGTGCGGGTGCATGGGGACCTCGTGCGGATCGAGGTCGAGGCGCCGGATCTCCGCCGGCTGGCTGAGCCCGGCATGCGCGAGCGGGTGATCATCGCGATGAAGGCGCTCGGATACCGATACGTGACCCTCGACCTCGAGGGGTTTCGGTCCGGAAGCATGAACCCCGAGACCGCACCCGACGAGCGGGGATGATGAGCTCGCCGCCGCGCACGTTTCATCTGACGTTCCCGGGCAACGTCGTCTCGGAGCCCCTGCTGTACCGCATCTATCCGGACTTCGGCCTCGTTCCGAACATCCGGCGAGCGAACATCGATGAACGAGGCGGATGGGTGATCGTGGAGCTGCACGGCGACGACGCGGAGATCGAGCGGTGCCTCACGTGGCTCGCGTCCGTCGGCGTGACCGTCGACCGGATCGACGAGGGGTAGCCGTGCTGGAGATCAGGATCGCGATCCGCTGGCGCGACATGGACGCCTACGGTCACGTGAACAACGCCACCTACCTCACGTACCTCGAGGAGTGCCGGGACGCGTGGGTCCATCGGGTGCTGGGCGAGGTCTCGAACGCGTGGGACTTCGTCCTCGCGCGCATCGCCGTCGACTACCGAAGCCAGCTCCGGCAGGAGGATGGCGAGGTGATCGTGCGGTGCAGGATCGCGGGCGTCGGGCGGTCGAGCATCCGCACCCGCGAGGAGATCGTGAGGTCGGACGGAACGCTGTCCGCCGAGGCGGAATCGGTCATCGTTCCGAGGGATCCGGACCTCGATCGCTCGCGGCCGCTCACGGACGAGGAGCGCCGCCTGCTGGAGGCCGAGCTCGCAGTGGATTCGTCGGCAGCCTCGCCCCGACCCTGACGGAGTCCGGGGTCTCAGTCGATGACGCGGCGGGCGTGCTTGAAATGGTCGCGGTACCAGCCGCTCCCGACCCACATGAGCGTGACGCCGCCGACGCTGCTCGAGGAGTCGAGCGCCCACCCGTTGCCCACGTACACGTCGACGTGATCGACGACGCCGTCGCCGCTTCCGTCGTAGAACAGCAGATCGCCGGTCTCCACCCTTCCCCACGAGATCCTCTTGCCGGCCGCGGCCATGTCGCGGGAGGCGCGCTGCGGCAGCGACCACCCGCGGTACGGACGTGGCGGGCTCGGGTCCCACGTCCCGACGCGCTCCTTGATCAACCACCACGCGAGTCCCGAGCAGTCGAATCCGCCTACCGGCTGCGCGCCGCAGCAATAGCCTCCGCCGGTGCGCTCGTCCCACTCCCCGCCCCACACGTACGGATACCCCGCGGAGCGGATGCCCCACTGCACCATCCGACGCTTCTCCCGGCTCATCCGCGGAAGGGTGATGTCCTCGTAGGCTCGCATGCCGTCCAGGGTGTACGCCGCCGCCGTCTTGGCGCGGTAGAGGGACCATGCGACCTCGGCCCGGGGCATCGACGAGTCCGGATTCACGTCCATGGACTCCGCGTCGTGGTTGTAGCGCAGGCCGATGCGCATTCCGATGACGGTCGAGCCGAAATTGTTCCACGTGTCGAACCGCCGCCCGTCGGCCGTCTGGATCCGATCGAGGCCGTCCGCCGCCGGCCCGAGCCCCAGCGCCCGGACGAGGACTCGATGGACCGTGGCCATCGTGACGGCGCCGTCCGGATTGATGGCCCGGTCCCCGCCCGCGTCCACCCATCCGAGGCGCACGGCGACGTTCGCGTAGCGGTAGAACGGAGCGGTGGCGGGAAGGTCGGAGAACCGGATGTCGCGGTCGACCCTCGCCTTGCGGGCGAACGCCTCGACCGCCGCCCGAAAGAAGAGCTTGCGAGACTCGAGCCTGTCCGGCCTGAACTCGGAGCGCCCTCGGGCATCGACCGGGTAGTCGCGCATCCATCCGTGGGCCCCGGCCACGTAGTCGATCGCGGTTCGCGCCCAATGGCCGGACCCGACGTCGGACCAGCGGATGGAGCTCCCGGCGCGGCGGCTCGCGCCGAGGTCCCCGCCGGGGGGCGGCACGGATGGCGGGGCGGGCATGCCGGTTCCCGGCTCGCCCTCGGCGAACGCCCGGGAGCCGTCCACGGCGGAGCTCGGCGCGGGCGCCGCAGGACGCTCCGCGGCGGCCGGGGGAGCTCCGGGGAGGCTCGCGCCCACGGCGAGCGTGGCCGCGAGCAACAGCAGCCGGGTTCGCAGGCGCCTCGGCGAGACCATGCCAGTCGTTCTCGGCCGAAGAACTAGCAACCTTGAGCCATTCCGGGCTCAGTCGAACGGTTCAGCCGCCGGCCCGGCTGCCGATATCACGATGAGGAACGCGTCACGTCTTGAGAGGGCGGCTGGCCTGTATGCAGTAGGCTGACCGGCGTGCTCGGGGAGCGGGAGGCAATCGTGCTCGAGGTGAAGCCGTGGGACGTCCACGGGGTCGCGTACGTGGACGTGACCGTCACGTTCCCGGACCGCAGCGTCGAAGCCGCCCGGCTGGGCCGTGAGAGCGTTCCCGACGAGCTTCGCCCCGGCGATCGCGTCCTGGTGACGACGGCTGCGAACATGATCGTCTCCGTGCGGGGAACGACCTAAGCGAGGGTGATCGACCTGTACGACTGGACCTACCTCGACGACGTCGGCAACGAGGTCGGCAGATCGGAGCGATTCGCCGACCCCGAGGCCGCCGAGGATTGGATGGGCGTGGCCTGGCCGGACCTCGCCGAGCGAGGGGTCGAGCACGTCGAGCTCGTCGATCGCTCCCGCGACCGGCGCGTCTACAGGATGGGGCTCGGCGCCGAGTAGGCGATCAGTCGGTCGGACCCTCGGACCGGACCTTCTCGACGTGGACCAGGGCATCGCGCAGGTCCTTCAGCCATTCCTCCTGCCGCGACGCGACGAGGGCGACGCACCACGCGAGCGCGTGGCTTCGGCTCCGAGCGACCCCGGCGTCCACGAGCGTGTCGAGCACCTTTCGCTGCGGCATCCGCAGCCGCGTCATCGCCGGGACGCTGACGGTGGTGAACAGCCTGGTGGTCTCGGCGCACGATGCCCCCCACGAGACGCGACGCCCGAATCGCCGCTGCGCTTCGTCGGCGATCCGCATGCGCTGCTCGCGGGTGTCCTCCCGGAAGCCGTCGATCCGGGAGCCCACGGCGGCCGCCTTCGCCTCCTCGCCCGCCTCGCCCGGCAGCTCCGGGACCGACAGGGTTCCGACCACGAGGATCTCGTCTCGGTCCGAGCTCACGCGGGGGGGCTCGGTGAACCAGTCGTTCGGCAGCCGGCCCGCGAACCAGCCCTGCAGCTCCTGCTCTGAGGCGTCCGGTGATGTCTTCATGCGCACAGATTACATCATTACTTCATTGCGTCAAGGCGCGCGAGAATGCGTCGATCCACGGCGTTGGCTAGGCTCTCCCTCCCATGGAACCCCTCCCCGGCGACGATGGTTCGGGCCGCGCCGACGGCGACCGCCGTCCACGCGAGTCTGCCGCGAGCCCCGCATCCCCGTCGGCCGGGGCCCAGAGCGTGCTCGCCGCCGGGGGCGAAGCCACGCCGAGCGAGCGGGATCGAGCGATCCTCGAGGCGATCGCGCAGGAGCGCGGCTCGATGGAGGAGCTCGCCGCGAGGCTCGTCGCCGCACCGACCGTGCTGGGGGACGAGGAGGCCGGGCAGGCGGTGATGCGCGAGGCCCTCGAGGGATTGGGGCTCCGTCCAATCGACGTTCCGATGGACGCCGACGCCCTGCGGGCGCACCCCGGGCACTCGCCCTTTTCCTGGGACGTCGGAGGCAAGGCGAACGTGGTCGCGACCTGGGAACCGGCGCCCGGCACGGACGAGCCCCCCGGACGGTCGCTGATCCTGAACGGACACATCGACGTCGTCAGCCCCGAGCCCGTCGCGCGATGGGGAACCTCGCCATTCCAAGCCTCTCGGGACGGTGACTGGATGTACGGGCGCGGGGCCGCCGACATGAAGTCCGGGCTCGCCGCCATCATCGGTGCCGTCGCGGGGCTGAAGCGACTCGGGGGCTCGCCGCGGGCGCCGGTGACGCTGGAATCGGTCGTGGAGGAGGAGTGCACCGGCAACGGGACCCTGCAGTGCATCCTCGCGGGCTACACGGCGGACGCGGCGATCGTCGCCGAGCCGTTCGGGGCGGGGATCACGACGTCACAGGTGGGGGTCCTGTGGTTCGACGTGCGTGTCGCGGGCGTTCCCGGCCATGCCGGCGAGGAGCGACCCGGCTCGAACGCGATCGAGCAGAGCTACGCGGTGGTGCGGGCCCTGCGAGGACTCGAGGCCGAGCTGAACGTCGCCCCCCCGCCGCCGTACGACCGCCTCGCGCACCCGATCTCGATGAACGTCGGCGTCATTCGGGGCGGGGATTGGCCGTCGACCGCTCCCGGCGAGTGCGTGACCTCGTATCGCATCGCGCTCTATCCCGGCACGCGGATCCGCGACCTGCAGGACCGTATCGAGGCGATCGTCGCCGGGGTCGCGGCCGCGGATCCGGCCTTCGTCGAACCGCCGCAGGTCCTCTACGACGGCTTCGCGTCGCACGGGTACTCGATCGGAGACGACGCGCCCCTCGTGGCCGAGCTCGCCGGCGCGTTCGGCCGCGCGACCGGTGGCCCGCCCGCGTTGGTCCCCACGACCGGGACCTCCGACGCCGGGATGCTCGGCCTGTACGGCGAGACGCCGGCCGTCTGCTTCGGCCCGTACGCGGAGCGGGTGCACGCCGTCGACGAGCGCGTCTATCTTCCGTCGATCGTGCAGACGGCACAGGTGCTGGGCTTGTTCATCGCGGATTGGTGCGGGCTCGACGGCTGATCCGGCGCGCCGGCGACCGCCCGCGCCGTTTGCCTGATGCGCGCGGCTCGACGTCCGGCTAGCATCGTGTCGCCGGTCGCGGAGCGGTCCGGCGTCCCGTTTCGTGCGACGGCGATGATCGGACACGAAGGGGAGCGATGCGACGCTGGACGTCGCGAGGGGGTGGGCGTGGAGACCGGCTCCTCTTTGCGGGGCATCCACGAGATCCGGCGGTTCTTCCGGACGAACGAGACGCCCGTGTATTTCGTGTCGGCCACGGCGTTCAACCTCCTCGGGATCGATCGCTGGGTCCGGAACTTCCGCTTCATCAACTACTACGACTCGTTCGACGGTCACCACCCCAACGTGTTCGTGCCGGGGGAGCGGACGTCCCGGACCTTCGAGTCGATCGAGGACATCTGCAATTACCTGCTCGGGCACAAGGAGGTCGTCGACTACGTCACGTCCAAGGGGAGCGGCAAGGCGGCGTTCCTCATGTTCGACGAGGAGACCGAGGACCTGGCGCGGGAGCTCGGACTCGAGGTCGCGTTTCCGTCGGCGGCGCTTCGTCACCGGCTGGACTCGAAGATCGTGACGACGAAACTGGGGGACGAGGCGGGCGTGCCGAGCGTGCCGAACATCCTCGGGCGGGCCGAGGACTACCGGCAGCTCCTCGATCTCGCGGCGGCGGTCGGACTCGGGACGGACCTCGTCGTGCAGACCCCCTACGGGGATTCCGGGCAGACGACGTTCTTCATCGCGGCGGAGTCCGATTGGATCGACTGCGAGGAGGAGCTCGCGGGCGAGGAGCTGAAGGTGATGAAGAGGATCGAGCCGCGCGAGGCGGCCATCGAGGGGGTCGTGACGCGCCACGGCACCCTCGTCGGGCCGCTCATGGCCGAGCTCACCGGCTTTCCCGAGCTGACCCCCTACGACGGCGGATGGTGCGGCAACGACGTGTCCTCGAGCGTGCTCAGCGAGCGTCAGCGCGACTTCGCCCGGGACCGCACGCTTGCGATGGGGGAGCGGCTGCGCGCCGAGGGCTACCGCGGCTACTTCGAGTTGGATTTCCTCGCCGACGCCGCCACGGGCGAGATGTATCTGGGGGAGCTGAACCCCCGCGTGACGGGAGCGAGCTCCATCACGAACGTCACGGCGGTCGCCTACGGCGACATGCCGCTGTTCCTGTTCCATCTGCTCGAGTTCATGGACGTCGACTACGAGATCGACGTGGACGAGCTGAACGAGCGCTGGGCGCACCCCTCGAGCATCGACAGCTGGACGCAGTTCATCCTGAAGCAGACCGATCCGGCGGTGGAGGCGATCACGAGGGCGCCGGCATCGGGGATCTGGCGGATGCACGACGACGGGATCGCGTTCCTTCGTCGCGACACGGACTGGCACACGATCTCCGAGGACGACGAGGCCTTCTACCTTCGGATCGCCGCCGAGGGAGGGTACCGCTATCCGGGCGCGGATCTGGGGATCATCGTGGCGCGGGGGCAGTTCATGGACGAGGACCACGAGCTGCTGGATCGCGCTCGCCGATGGATCGACGGCATCCAGGGGCAGTTCGCGAGCGAGCCCATCCCGCCGACGGCGCGGCCGGCGGTTGCGCCCGAGCCGTTCGGCTTCAAGATGCTCTGACCCGCGTCGCCCGTCCCGTACCCTAGACGGCGATGCCTACGACCCCGTTCACGTTCCGGGCGATCGAGGAGCTCGAGCTCGGTCCGAAGTGGAGCGCCCTCTTCGCCGAGCATCTGGCCGCGGTACTCCGGGTGGTTCCTCTCGGAGGGCGAGGAGGCGCGCGCGAGCTTCGCGACGTCCTCGCGCATGCTCCGGGCGCACATGCCCGAGCTGTATCCCACCTACGAGCGCCTCGTGGAGCTCGCCGGCGGCGGGGATCTCGCCGCACGGATGCTGTCGATCTACAGCCCGCCCCCCTACCTCGCCGCATGCTCGCAGGGGGCGTGGACACGCGGGCGGCCCGATGCTCGTTCGAAACTACGACTACGCGCCGTCGCTCCTCGAGGGCGTCGTCCTGTCGAGCCGCATGCTCGAGCGCCGTGTCATCGGGATGAGCGACTGCCTGTGGGGCTTGCTCGACGGGATGAACGACGCCGGGCTCGCGGTCTCGCTCACCTTCGGCGGGCGGCGGGCGCTCGGGGACGGGTTCGGGATCCCCATCGTCCTGCGCTACGTGCTCGAGACGTGCTCGACCGTCGACGAGGCGCGAGAGGTCCTCGCTCGTCTGCCGTACAACCTGGCGCACAACCTCACGCTCATCGATGGCGACGGCCGGGTGCTGACCGCATACCTGTCGCCCGATCGCGAGCCGGTGTTCGCCGCCTTTCCCGCGGCCACGAACCATCAGGGCTTGGTGGAGTGGCCCGAGCAGGCGAGGGCGACGCGGACGGTGGAGCGCGAGCGACGCATCGTCCAGCTCCTGCAGAAGCCCGATCTCCCACCCGAGGCGTTCGCCGACGCCTTCCTCGATCCGCCGCTCTACAGCACGGCATACGCGAGCGGGTTCGGGACGCTCTTCACGTCGGTCTATCGGCCCGCGGACGGCAGGGCGTGGTACCGCTGGCCCTCGTACGCCTGGGAGCAGTCGTTCGATCGCTTCGTGGAGGGAACGCACGAGGAGGTCCTCGCGGAGGGCTCCGTGGCCTGACCGTTCCGGACGCACCGGGGAAGGTCACCCGAGCGTGGTCACGAGAGGTAGGAGCCCGGGTCCTCACGGAAGTCGATGAGGCAGCCTCTGGAGCAGAAATAGTAGGTCACGCCCTCGTACTCCCAGGCGGCTTCCGCGGCCTTGGCGTCCACCTCCATGCCACAGACGGGATCGATCTCCAATGGACGCGCTCCTCCCAGCCGCCGTGCCGTCGCGTGCGCGGCAGCATATCGGGAGCCTCGACGCTCGTGTCATCGGGTCCGCCGCCGTGGAAGACTCGTCCGATGAACGGTGGGATGCGGACCGAGGCCGCGCCCTCGGTGCCCGGCGTCCTCGCGCTCTTCGGAGGCCTCATGGTTGCGCTGGGCTCGACCCTCGACTGGTTCGGGGGAACGTCGGTCGGCGCCTCGGCGCTCAGCGTCTCCGGCCTCGAGAGCGCGGAGGGAAAGGCGGCCTTCGTGTGCGGGGCGGTCGCGGTCGTCCTCGGGGTCGGCGCGATGACCGGCCGCGTGCCGCGGCGCCGGGGCGCGATGGCCGCGCTGATCGTCGCCGGCATGGTGGCGCTGGCGCTCGCGGCGTACTCCGCGGCCACCGCCGACGACCGTCTCGTCGGCGCCGCCGTCGCGAGGATCACCGAGCGCCGGGGTGTGGCCGAGGCGCAGGCGGAGGCCATCGTCGAGGCGGCGTTTGGCTCCCACGAAGTCTCGGTGTCCGTGGAGGCGGGGCTGTTCCTGGTCCTCGCAGGCGGAGCCCTCGTCGTGGCGGGGGGCGCCCTCCCACTGCTCTCCGGCCTTCACCGGAGCTCGCCGCGATGATCGCCGCCACTCACTCGGAGGGGCCCTAGATGCGAACGAGCGAGTTCGACGTGATGACCCGAGGACGACTGGTCAGCGACGTCACCGGGCACCTCGAGTCGTTCGTCGCCGGCTCGGGGGACGGGCTGCTTCACGTGTTCCTGCCGCACGCCACGGCCGGCGTGGCGCTCATGGAGACGGGATCGGGCTCGGAGGGCGACCTCGAGGACGCGCTCGAGCGGCTGCTTCCTCGCGACGATCGGTACCGGCATCGCCACGGGTCCGTCGGCCACGGCGCGGACCATCTCCTGCCGGCCTTCATCTCTCCCTCGCTGACGCTCGCGGTCGAGCGAGGGCGCCTGGTGCTCGGGACCTGGCAGAGCGTGGTGGTGGTCGATACCAACCGGGAGAACGACCGCCGTCGCGTGCGCCTGTCGATGCTGGAGGGATGAGGGCGGCGGAGCGGAGGCCGCGGGCGCGCTCCTCAGAGGTACTGGCCGGGCTCCCGCTCCGAGCCGTCCTCGTCCGCCGTGGCGACGGCCTGCACGTCGCGTTCGCGAAGCAGGAGGTAGTCCTGATCGTGCAGCTCGACCTCGAGGCCGGATTGCGGGAGGAACAGCACTCGGTCGCCCTCCTTCACGCTCCGCACATCGGGACCCACGAGCGCGACCTTCCCCCACAGGCACCGCTTCGGCGCCGGGGACGCGGTCGCGGGGATCAGCAGTCCTCCCCTCGACGTCCGCTCGCCGTCGTCGGGGTGCTCCACGATGATCCGATCCCCGGTCAGCCGGACTCGATCGCGACCGGCCCGAGGCCGCAGCCTCGGGGAGGGCTTCGGCGGCGTGGTGTCCGTTTGGGCCACCGGGCGGGCGGAGGGTTCGGGACGTGCCATCGCTCGATTCTACCGGCGCGACGTCCGAGGACCTCCGTGCGCCGGTGCGCACGCCACGGCCGCGTGCGCGAGGGGTAGGATGCGCCCCGTGAAGGCGTCGGACCTCCTCGAGCGAGCCGTGCGGACGCTGCATGCGTCGACGGCGCTCGATCATTGGCAGCGGGATCGCGACGAGATCGAGGCCGAGGAGCTTCTCGCCTTCGTCCTCGACGGCGAGCCCGATCCCGACGACGAGGTTCCCGCCGCGGCGGAGCGCCGGTTCGATCGGATGATCGAGCGGCGCGTGGCGGGGGAGCCGGTCCCGTTCATCAAGGGGTACACGGAGTTTCGCGGGCTGTCGCTGCTCGCCCGCCCCGGTGTCTTCGTTCCTCGCGACTCCTCCGAGTTCCTTGCGGAGCAAGCCATCCGGCGTCTGCGTCGACGGTTCGATCCCGTCGCCGTCGATCTCGCTACCGGCGCCGGTACGGTCGCCCTCGCCGTGTCGCACGAGGTCCCCGAGGCGCGGGTCTTCGGCGCAGACGTCTCGTCCGAGGCGATCGCGCTCGCGCGGAAGAACGCGCGCCGGCTGGGCCTCGGCGCCAAGTTCGTGCGCGGCGATCTGTTCGGCGGGCTCCCGCGGCACCTGCACGGCTACGTCGACGTCATCACCCTGCACCCGCCGTACGTGGCCCGAAGCGAGCTCGCCGACCTTCCGGAGGAGATCCGAAATTTCGAGCCCGCGCACACCCTGACCGACCAGAGCGACGACGGCCTGGGGCTCGTCGAGCGAACCGCCGACGAGGCATGGACCTGGCTCTGTCGCGGAGGCTGGGTCCTGGTGGAGATCAGCCCCGACCGTGCTCGCGCGGTCGCCTCGATCCTGCGCAGCGAGGGATTCGCCGACGTCCGGAGCACGAAGGGTGGGATGGGCGTCACGCGAGTGGTCGTCGGCAGGGCGGCCTCGTGACGCAGGGTCGCCGCGAACCCGTCGTCGAGCCGGCCGCGGCGGCCCCGTTCGGGACGTGGCCCTCCCCCATCTCGGCCGGGATGCTCGCCGAGGCAGGGGTCTCGCTGTCGGAGGTGCGGCTCTCGGGGGAGTCGACGCTGTGGATCGAGGGGCGGCCGAGCGAAGGGGGCCGTCGCGTGATCGTTCGCGCGGCGCCGTACTCGGAGCCGAGCGATGTGACGCCCGAGGGATTCAGCGTCAGGACCAAGGTGCACGAGTACGGCGGCGGCTCCTTCTGGACGTCCGGCGAGGCGGTCTTCTTCTCGAACTTCGACGACCAGCGGCTGTACCGCCAGGACCACGCCGAGGCCGCGCCCGTTCCCATCACCCCCGAGGCCGGCGGGCGGATCCGCTACGCGGACGGACGGGCCGTCCCGGGGACGGAGCTGGCCGTGTGCGTTCGCGAGCGTCACGAGGCCGACGGCGTCGCAAACGAGCTCGTCGCGCTCCCGCTGGATGGATCCGCCGAGCCCTGGGTCGTGGCGTCGGGGCACGACTTCTATGCCTTCCCCCGGCCGAGCGGCGATGGGGGGCGGCTGGCGTGGACCTGCTGGGATCACCCGCGCATGCCCTGGGACGGGGCGGAGCTCTGGGTGGCCGAGGTGGACCGAGACCTTCGCCCGGCCGATGCGCGCCGCGTGGCGGGAGGGCCGAGCGAGTCGACGCAGCAGCCGGTGTGGAGCCCCGAGGACGAGCTCGTCTTCGTGTCGGATCGCGAGCGGCTGGTGGAACCTCTATCGCGACGACCCGCACGCACCGGTGCCCCTCGCCCCGATGGAGGCGGAGTTCGGCGGGCCGCAGTGGGTGTTCGGTCTCTCGTACTTCGGCTTCCTCGCCGACGGCCGGATCGCGTGCGCCTACGGACGGGACGGAGAGCATCGGTACGCGTTGCTCGATCCCGGCTCCCTCGAGCTCCTCGATCTCGACCTGCCCTTCTCCTCGGCGCCGTGGGACACGCCCCAGCTCGCCGTGGAGGGACATCGGATCGCCCTCATCGCGGGCGGTCCGGCGACGCCGGACGCGGTCGTCTCCCTCGATTTCACCTCGCGTTCGGTCGACGTCCTCAAGCAAGGCACGACGCTCGCGGTCGACCCCGCGTACATCTCCGAGCCTCGGCACATCGAGTTCCCCACCGAGGGAGACCGGACCGCGCACGCATACGTCTACGCCCCAAAGAATCCGCGAGCGCGCGGCCCGTCCGGCGAGCGCCCGCCGCTCATCGTGATCAGCCACGGCGGGCCCACCGCCGCCAGCTCCGCCGAGCTCGATCTCGAGACGCAGTTCTGGACGACGCGCGGGTTCGCCGTCGTCGACGTGAACTACGGCGGCAGCACCGGGTACGGCCGCCGGTATCGGGAGCGCCTGAAGGGCGCGTGGGGCGTCGTCGATGTCGTCGATTGCATCGCGGCGGCGCGGCACCTCGCGGAGACGGGCGTCGTCGACGGCGATCGGATGGCGATTCGAGGAGGCAGCGCCGGCGGCTTCACGACGCTGTGCGCCCTGACCTTTCACGCGGGGGTCTTCGCGGCCGGCGGGAGCTACTACGGCGTGGCGGACGCCGAGTCGTTGGCGCGGGACACGCACAAGTTCGAGTCGCGCTACCTCGACGGGCTGATCGGCCCCTACCCGGAGGAGGCCCGCCTGTATCGAGAGCGGTCGCCCATCCACTTCACCCATCTGCTGGCGGCCCCGCTGATCGTGTTTCAGGGCCTCGAGGACGAGGTGGTCCCCCCCTCCCAGGCCGAGGCGCTCGTCGCGGCGCTCGAGTCCAAGGGCCTGACCTACGCCTATCTCGCGTTCGAGGGGGAGCAGCACGGCTTCAGGCGGGCCGAGACGATCCGGCGGTCGCTGGAGGCCGAGCTGTCGTTCTACGGCAGCGTCTTCGGATTCGAGCCGGCCGACGAGCTCGAGCCGATCGAGATCCACAACCCGCCGTGAGGCGGGCTCCGCGTCGGGAGGGCGGATCCGCCGTTGGGGGCGCGGGGGGCCGGCCCACCGGCCGGCCCCCCGCTCCTGAGGGCGCATGCCTTTCGGCGATCCGCACGCTAGGGCACGAAGGTGTCGCCGGCATGAACGAGAGGTGACGAACGTCGTGCGGTCCGATGAATCCCTCCGAGCGAGGCTGCGGCGCAGGGGTGAGCGCCCGGGTGAGCCGGGTCGGTTCGAGCGGGCCGGTCAGCCGCCGATCATGGACATGCTGCGCGCGGGCTGCACGAAGTCGGGGTGGTCGATTCGATGCCCCGACCATTTTCGCCAGACGGCTCCTCGGATGAGGGACGCGAGCTCGGCATCCGAGGCTCCGTCGCGCATCGGGCCCCGAAGGTCGGTCTCCTCGAGCGCGAACAGGCACGAACGAACCTGTCCCTCCGCGGTGATCCTCAGGCGGTTGCACGACGCGCAGAATGGCTCGGTGACGGAGCCGATGAGCCCGATCGCGCCCGGGGCGCCGTCGCGGAAGCGATACGTCGAGGCCGGCTCCGCCCCGTGGGCCACGGGCTCCACGGGGAAGACGGCGTCGATGCGCTCCAGGACGAGCGAGGACGGAACCACCCGGGCGCGCTCCCACGCGTGGTCGGCGTCGAGCGGCATGTACTCGATGAAGCGCACCTCGTAGCCCGTCTCGCGCGACCAGCGCGCGAAGTCCACCACCTCGTCGTCGTTCGTGCCGCCGATCACGACGCAGTTGATCTTGATCGGCGACAGGCCGGCGGCCTCGGCGGCGCGAATGCCTCGCAGGACCTTGTCGAGCGCATCGCGCCGCGTCATCTCCACGAATCGGTGGCGCATGAGCGAGTCGCAGCTCACGGTCGCTCGGTCGACGCCGGCCTCGGCGAGCGGTGCCGCCAGGCGGTCGAGGAGCACGCCGTTGGTCGTGATCGAGATGTCGAGCTCGGGACCGACGCCGCGGAACATGCGGACGAGCTCCGGCAGGTCGGTCCGGACCGTCGGCTCCCCTCCCGTGACCTTGATGGAGGCGACCCCGAGGCCGACGAAGATGCGCAGGGCCCGCGTGAGCTCCTCGAAGGTCAGGATCTCCGCCTTGGGGAGCCACCGCAGCCCCTCGGCCGGCATGCAGTACGTGCATCGGAAGTTGCAGCGATCGGTCACGGAGATCCGCAGGTCGTCGGCCACGCGGCCGAACGTGTCGACCAGCGGTCCATCGGGCGGAGCGTCGGTCGTTGGGGGATGCCAGGTGTCCATGCGTCGCTCGCTCGATCGGGGTCCGAGCATTCAGCCTACCCCGCACGGGCGCGGGACACCTAGGGGGACTCGCCGGCCCCCGGCCCGGGAAGCAGCGACCGGAGCGACTCGATGGAGGTCCGCAGGGCGTCCTCCCTCGATTCGCCTTCGGCGCAGCGGCGCTGCACGGCCTCGCCGAGCAGGAAGGTGGACAGCGGGGTGATCCGTCGCTCGACCCCGTGGGCGACGTCGCGCGCGGCGTCCAGGAGGCGGGAGCGCTCCTCCGCGTCCAGCCGCTCGACGCCGAGGGCGACGGCGAGGCGATCGAGCCATGGATCGGTCACGGGGCCAGCTTACCGGCGGCGTCGAAGATCGCGGAGGACGCGATGGGACGCGCCGTAGCCGGGGGCGCCGGTGACCCCTCCGCCCGGATGGACCCCCGCGCCGCACAGGTACAGCCCCTCGACCGGCGTCCGGAAGCCGGCCCAGCCGGGCACGGGACGCATGAAGAAGAGCTGTTCGATGTTCAGGTCACCGTGGAAGATGTTTCCCTCCGTGAGGCCGTAGGTCCGCTCGAGATCCAGCGGGGTGATCACCTGCGTCGCCTCGATCGCATCCGGGACGTTGGGGGCGTACCGCGCGATGGTGTCGACGACGCGCCGGCCGAGGAGGTCCCGCTTCTCGTCCCACGACGTCCCGTCGCGAAGCTCGTACGGCACGTATTGCACGAAGCAGGTCATGACGTGGGTTCCATCGGGGGCGAGCGTGTCGTCGACGTTGGACGCGACCACGCAGTCGACCCACAGGTCCTCGGGGATCTCCCCCCACTTCGCGATGTCGTACATGCGCTCGGCCGCCTCGAGCGTGGGGACCAGCGTCGCCAGGGATCGCCGGTTGGGATCGGCATCGGCCGGCATGCCGAGGAACCGCGGCTCCTCGGACAGCGCCAGGTTCACCTTGGCGCACGGTCCCGCCATCTTGATGCCCTCGATCGAGAGGCGGTAGTCCTCGGGCACGTCGCCCTCCTCCATGAGGCCGAGGAACGTCCGCTTCGGATCCGCGTTGGACAGCACGGTGGGCGCCCGGAGCTCCGTCCCGTCCTCGAGCGCCACCCCCCGGACGCGTCCGCGGTCCACGACGATCCTCGCGACCGGTGCACCGGTCCGGATCTCCGCTCCGTATCCTCGGGCGGCGTCGGCCATCGCCTCCGTGATGGCGCCCATGCCGCCGACGACGTGGCCGTAGAAGCCCTGGACCCCCTCGTCGCCGCCGGAGAGGAGATGGAACAGCAGGCCGATCGAGGTGCCGGGGCGATAGGGCGGCGAATGCATGCCGTAGACGTTGTTCGCCAGATACATCCTCTTGATGTGCTCGGACTCGAAGTGCCGGTCGAGGAACTCGCCGAGCGAGCCCGTGAGGAACGACGCGAGATCGGCGATCTCGTCCCCGCTGATCCGCCGGAAGCGGCGGAGCAGCCTGGTGCCCTCGCGGATCCGATCCCATCCGCGCGCGTTGAGGTTCGGCGGCTCCTCGAGGAAGAACGGCTGGAGATAGGCGGCGAGCTGCTTGAGCCGCCGGTCGATGCGGTCGAAGGTGCGCGCATCGGGAGGCGAGATGCGCGACCACTCCCGGACCGTGCGCTCGTGCTCGGTCCACCACGGGATCACGGTCCCATCCTCGAAGGCCGCCTGGAGCCCCGGCTCGCAGGGCACCATCCGCAGCCCATGGTCGGCCAGCCGAAGGTCGCGGATCACCTCGGGCCGGAGCATCGAGGCGATGTAGGAGGTCGTCGACGCGCGGACGCCGGGAGCGATCTCCTCCGTGACGCAGGCCCCACCGACGATGTCGCGGCGTTCGAGGACCAGCGTGCGCAGGCCGCCTCGAGCGAGGTAGGCCGCGGCCGTGAGGCCGTTGTGCCCGCCGCCGATGACGATCGCGTCGTAGCCGGTGCCGCCCATCCGTCCTCCCGCCCGGGGCGGATGACCGCCCTGTTTCGAGTACGTCCTCCCGATCCCGAGAAGGGTAGAGCCCGATCGGACCCTCGGACAGCCGGTTCCATGACCGGCGGTTCCCGGCGACCATCACGATCCGGGGCGGTGGGAGGTCGTGCGGGCGCCGGGATGGCAGGATGGGGACGATGGGCGAGCGCGCACGAGCTGCCGTGGTGACCATCTCCGACGGCGTCTCGGCGGGGACACGCAGGGACGAGTCCGGCGAGGTGGCCGCCGCGATGCTCTCGGATGCGGGCCTGGAGGTCGCGTCGCGTTCGGTCGTGCCGGACGAGCGGGAGCAGATCGAGGAGCGGCTGCGGTCGCTCGCCGCCGACGGCGTCTCGCTGGTCGTGACGTCGGGCGGGACGGGCCTCGGCCCCCGAGACGTGACGCCCGAGGCGACGAGGTCGGTCATCGAGCGCGAGGCGCCCGGGCTCTCGGAGCTGATGCGGGCCGCCGGCCTGCGGGCGACGCCGCTCGCCGCGCTCTCGCGCGCCGTCGCCGGGAGCGTCGGCCGAACCCTGGTGCTCAACCTTCCGGGAAGCCCGCGCGGGGTGCGTGAGGGGCTCGAGGCCGTGCTGCCCGTCGTGCCCCACGCGCTGGATCTCCTGGAGGGCCGAACCGGCGAGCATCCCACCGGGCACCACGCCCACCTCGGCGACGGGCGCGGCACGGAGGTCGCGGACGCGCCGTTCGTCACCGCGACCGCCGTCGGAACGCGCGGCTCGCCCCCCTGCCGCGTCGGCAGTCGCATGCGCATCGTCGCGGACGGAGAGGTGGGCGGCACGCTCGGATGCGCCGAGTTCGACGCCGCCGCGGTCGCCGATGCGCCGGACGTCCTGTCCTCCGGCGCGCCGCAGACGCGCACGTATCATCACGAGCTCGGCGATGTCGACGTCTATCTCGAGCCGCACCTGCCCGCGCCGACGCTCCTCGTCGTCTCCGCGACCGACGTCGCGCGCCGGCTTCGCGACCTCGCCCGCGGGCTGGGCTACGAGGTCACGCTCGTGGAACCGAGGATCGAGCGCGTCGGCGAGGAGGATCGGCGGGCGTCGTGGCGCATCGTCGACCGATTGGGCGCCGTCGACGCCCGGTCCGACGTCGTGCTCACCGACCACGACGCGCCGGACGTGGCCGAGCTCCTGGCGGCCCTGCTCCGCTCACCCGCGCGGTTCATCGGCGTGATGGGAAGCCGGCGCCACGTCGCGCACTATGTCGAATCGCTCGCGGCGATGGGATTCGACGAGGCCGACCTGTCCCGCATCAGGAGTCCACTCGGCCTCGACCTGGGCGGGCGGTCGCCCGAGGAGATCGCCGTGTCGATCGCCGCCGGCCTCGTCGCCGACCGATACGGGCGCCGGGGCGGCTGGCTCGATCGCGCGTGAGGCGGGCGGCGGTCGCATGCGCCGCCGCGATCGCGGCGCTGGCGATCCCCCTCGCCGCGGCGGACACGGGCTCGTCGCCCCCGAAGCAGGGACGTCCGAACATCGTGGTGGTCCTCACCGACGACCAGACGCTGGACTCGCTTCCACACGACCCGCCCGTGATGCCCTACCTGCAGCGGCAGGTGCAGACCTCGGGCGAATGGACGCGCTTCACCAACGCGTTCGTCAACACGCCGCTGTGCTGCCCATCGCGCGCCACGATGCTCACGGGCCTGTACTCGCACCACACGGGCGTCGAGGGCAACGACGAGGGCGCCGACCTCGACGACTCCTCCACGATCGCGACGTCGCTGCAGGATGCCGGCTATCGCACGGGCCTGGTGGGGAAGTACCTGAACAACTACCCCTTCGATCGCGGCGCCTACGTGCCCCCGGGGTGGGATCGATTCTTCGCCAAGGAGAACCAGAGTGACGCCACGGTCTATGGGGACTACACGGTGGTCGACGACGGCGTGGTGCGAACCTACGGATCCGGGCCGCGGGACTACGCCACCGACGTCCTCGCGAGGGAGGCGGTCGAGTTCATCCGCTCCACTCCGCAGCGACAGCCGTTCCTCCTGTTCTTCGCCCCGAGCGCGCCGCATGCCCCGTGGGTCCCGGCCGATCGAGATGCCGGCGCGTACGCGGGGATGAGCATCCCCGACGCCCCGAGCGTCGGTGAAGCCGACGTGTCGGACAAACCCGCGTGGATCCGGGCGCTGCCCCCGATCACCGAGGATCAGCGAGAGGAGTTCCGGAGCGATCGCCGCCGCGGCTACGAGACGCTTCGGGCGGTCGACGCGGCGCTGCGCTCGATCGACGACGCCCTCCGGGTCCGCGGGGACTACGGGGACACGGTGGTCTTCTATCTGACCGACAACGGATACGCGCTCGGCGAGCACCGCTGGGAGACGAAGTCGTGCCCCTACGAGCCGTGCGTCCACATCCCGTTCCTCGTTCGCGTGCCGGGGTCGCCGGGAGGCGCCGACGACCGCCTCGTGTCCAACGTGGATCTCGCGCCGACCATCGCGGAGCTGGCGGGCGTCCGTCCCGCTGGTGCGCAGGACGGCGAGAGCCTCGTCGCTGCGCTGAGGGGCGCGGCACCGGCGACGCGGACCGGCGTGCTGCTCGAGTTCGCGGGCGGCGGCGGCGTCCCCGGCTGGTCGGCCGTCCGGACCCGCTCCTTCCTGTGGGTGGAGCTGGACACCGGTGAACGTGAGCTGTACGACCTCGCGGGGGTGCTCGGGCCCGCCGATCCCGATCAGCTGGTGAACCGGGCCGACGCTCCCGCGTACGCCGGCGTCCGTCGCCGCCTCGCATCGCGCCTGCAGGCGTTGCGCGCGGGGTAAGATTCCTCGCCGTGTCGCACCCCTTCCGCATCGGTCCCCCCGGCCGCATCCCCGATCGAACGCCCATTCGCAGGCACGTGGCCCGGCGCCGCGCGATCCTGGCGTTCGTCGTGGTGATCGCCGTCACGATCGGCTGGCAGCTCTGGGCGAGCGGCGACGCGCCGGACGAGTCGACGAGGGCGGCCCCGGCGCCGACGGCGAGCGGCGCAGGTGACGGGGGGCCACGCGACGCGCCGACCCGTGCGCCGGTCACGCCGCGCGCCCCGATCAAGCACGTCGTGTTCATGGTCAAGGAGAACCGCACGTTCGACTCCTATTTCGGCGCGTACCCCGGCGCGGAGGGCGTCTCGCGGGGCGAGACGCTGCGCTGCACGCAGGAGGGCTGCCGCCCCGGCCCCACGGTGCCCCTGAAGCCGGCGCCCGACGTCATCGCCCACGACATCACGCATGGATTCCAATCGGGGATGTACGCGATCAACGGCGGCGAGATGAACGGCTTCAACGTCATCGGCGACGGCCAGGACCTCACCGGCTACGTGCAGTACTCGCGCAAGTCGATCCCCGCCTACTGGGCGTACGCGGACCGCTACGTCCTTTCCGATCACTTCTTCACCTCGATGTACGGGCCGACGTTTCCCGAGCACCTCTACACGGTCGCGGCGCAGTCGTACGGGGTCGTGGACAACAAGACCAACGACGACACGGCGGGCAACTACTGCGACGACCCGCTGGAGTTCACGCAGCGGTTCAAGGACGATCTGACCGGGGATCAGATCTCCCGGATCATGAGGCTGGAGGAGAATCCGACCGACCACTGGCCCAACCAGATCGAGCGGATCGAGCGGTACTGGGAGCGCACGCGCACATGCTTCAACATCCGGGTGCTTCCCGATCTCCTGGAGAAGGCCGGGGTCAGCTGGAAGTACTACGCGAACCGCGACCAGTGGATGAACGGCCTTCAGGCGATCAAGCACGTCAGGTACGGTCCGATGTGGAGGAAGGTCACCCCCCCGGAGACGTTCCTGCGAGACGTCCGGCGAAACGATCTTCCCGAGGTCTCCTGGCTGGTTCCCCCGGAGGGCCTGAACGAGCATCCGGGCCTGCGGGCCAGCGTCTGCGACGGGGAGAACTGGACCGTTGAGCAGGTGAACGCGCTGATGGAGAGCAAGGCCTGGAAGTCCACCGCGCTCGTCATCGTGTGGGACGACTTCGGCGGGTTCTACGATCACGTCCCGCCGCCGCACCTCGACACGATGGGGCTCGGGCCGCGAACGCCCGCCCTCATCATGTCGCCCTGGACGGTGCGCGGCGAGAGCCGAGACGGCGGCTCCATCGACTCCACCACCTACGAGTTCTCGTCCGTCCTGAGGTTCATCGAGCTGCTCCATGGCCTCCGGTCGCTCACCGATCGGGACGCGAACGCGGATCCGCTCACCGGCGCGTTCGACTTCGACGCGAAGCCTCGGACGAAGCCGCTCGTGCTTCCCTATCGGCAGGAGTGTCCGAACTACGTCCCGGAGGGCGGCGGGAGGTGAGCGATCGCCGCGCCGCCGGCTCGACGTCGAGGGCGGCGAAGGCGGCGCAGACGCGCGAGCGCATCCTCGAGGCCGCCCGCCGGATCCTCGCGGGGGAGGGGGTGGAGCGGCTCACGACGCGCCGGGTGGCCGAGCTCGCCGGCGTGTCCCACGGGATGGTCCACTACCACTTCGCCGACAAGCGGGATCTCATCGTCGCGCTCGTCGTGCACGCTCGCCGCGACTGGGTCGAGCCGCTCGAGGAGCTCGTCGACGGCCCCGGGACGGGCGAGGTTCGGATGCGGGCCGTGATCTCGTGGATGGCGGAGCCGCAGACCACCGACGTCATGCGCGTGCATCAATCGCTGTTCGTGTTCGCGCTCGGGGACGACGTGGTCCGCGGGCGCCTCGCCGCGGAGTTCGCCCGCTGGCGCGCGCCGTTCGTGAAGCTCTTCGGCGACCTCGGCGACGAGCTGGGCATCGGCGGGCTCGACGCCCGCGGCGTGGGAGAGTCGTTCGCGGCCGCCGCCGACGCGCTCGTCCAACAGCAGTCGCTCGATCCGGCGCTGCCGACGGAGCTGATGCTCACGGAGCTGTTCCAGCGGCTGATCGGCGTGGATGGCACCGCCGAGGGCCGGAGACGCTCGGCCTCCGCTCGCCGGGCGCCCGCGAGCGGGCGTCAGTCGGCGTCGCGCTCCGCGCCGTCGAGGAGGCGACGGTAGGGCTCGAAGACGGCCGCGGGCGCGTGGCGCAGATGGTGGAGCACTCGGTTGAGCCCTCGCGTGCCGCCGGCTCGAACCCTCGTGACGGCGTCGAGATCGACCTCCTGGATCACGAACTCCTCGTTCCCCCCGAGCTCGAACAGCACCCGACCCTCCGGATCCACCCCGATGCTCCGTCCGCCCCCGATCGTCGGCGCCGCGTTGACGTTCAGCACGTAGCACTGGTTGGCGATCGCGTTGGCCCGCGCGAGGATGAGTTCCTCGGCGCGGTCGGCGGTCGTCGTCAGGGTGGGGTGCAGCAGCACCTCCGCGCCCGCGAGCGCGAGCCCTCGCGCCACCTCCGGAAACCAGCCGTCGTAGCAGATCATGATGCCGAGGCGTCCCACGCCGGGGACGTCGAAGGCGCAGAGCGCGTCGCCCGGCGCCTCCTCCTCGAACGGCGCCCAGGGGAAGAGCTTGCGGTATCGGGCGACGAGCGTTCCGTGCGGGTCGAAGACGAGCGCCGTGTTGTAGAGGCGCTCGCCGGAGCGCTCCACGATCGACCCGGCCGCGATCCAGCGCTTCACGCTCGCGGCGATTCCTCCCACGCGATCGGTGAGCGGGCCCGGGATCTCCTCGGCGACCTCGCCCGCGTAGCCGTCGCGCGCCCCGGGAGCGAAGGGATCCTCCGCGGCCAGGTACGCCTCGGGAAAGAGCAGGAGATCGGCGGCAGGGACGGCGGCGCGGAACCGGCGGACCTCGGCCTCGAACTTGTCGAGCGTCGCGGCAGGGTCGAACGCGACCGGTCTCATCTGCGCGCCGAGGATCGTGAAGGGCCGGGACATCCGGCCGACCTTAGCATCCGGCCTGTTGCCTTGACCGAGCGCTTGGTCAGTTGGAAGATGGCCGGCGTGGCGTCCCTGCTACCGAAGAACGCTGAGCGTGAGGACGGCGGACGCGCTCGCGCCTCCTCGCACGGTGCGCCGTCGTGGGACGCCGCCCTCGGCGGACCACGGGTCCTCGTCGGTTCCGGGATCCCACAGGTACCGCGGGTGATCGCTCGACGCGATCTCCAGCCGCAGACGGTGGCCCGGCAAGAGCCGGTACCCGGTGTGACCGAGCTCCACGCGGACGGGCCGGTCGGAGGCCGGCTCCGTCACGAGCGCTCCCCCCTGCAGGATGCGCCGGGCCCGGCCGGCGGGATCGACGTCGACGAGCTTGGCCATGAGGTGCATGCGGGGTCCCTCGCCGGCCACCACGGCGTCGAGCCGGGCCGGGCCCGCGAGGTCGAGCGGGGTCCGGGCGGCCTCGCCGGTGAAGGTGAGCACGTCGTCGCGCCCCTCCACCTCCCGTTCGTCCGGCAGGCCGAGCAGCGGCCGCCAGACGTCGTCGATGAGGTCCGGGACGAGGTCGTCGGGATCGTGCGTCCAGGAGGCATCCGAGCCGCTCCGGTCGGGAGCCGAGGCGAGGCCGCCGCCCTCGGGACCGTCGAGCGCGCGCCGGCTCGCCGCGACGTACAGGCGGAGCTCCTCGGCGCCGTCCGGGGGCCACGTCCCGGCGGTCCTCCATCCCTCGTTCGCGAGGTGCCACCGCACCGGCGGGATGGGTGCGGCGGTGCGTCCGGCCAGGTGGCGGTCGAAGAACTCGAGCGCCGGCGCGAGGTAGCCCGGCAGGAACCGCTCGAGCGCCTCGTCGTCGACCTCGATGTCGGGGACCGGTCCGTCGCCGATCAGCAGCTCGTCGTCGAAATGATCGGTGGCGCCCATCACGAGGTGCTGGTCCGGGACGCCCGCCCCGGACATCGCGAGGAAGTCCCCGACCTGGCCGCGCTGAAAGACGTCCCACCAGCCTCCGGAGTGCAGGACGGGGATCCGGATCCGCTCGCGGACGGGCCGTCCTGCGCCGAAGATGCCCGCGGACCAGAACGGGTCCTCGGGCGGCGTGCGGCGCCAGCGATCGAGGTTCGCCGAGCGGCGTCCGTCGCGGATCCGGGGGATCAGCTGCTCGAGCGGGCGCACTCCCCAATCCGGCACGTCCTCGTACAGGAACTCGTCGACCCAGGCGGTGGCCGCCCACTCGGCCATCGCGTACAGGCAGAACAATCCCTGGTCGTAGACCCAGCCGTCGGCGAGCGACGTGGTGGTGACCCGCGGCACGATCGCGCGGAGCGCGGGGTGCCCGGTCGACGCCGCGGCCCATTGCGTGAACCCGTAGTAGGAGTCTCCGAACATCCCGACGACGCCGGTGGACCACGCCTGCGCGACGATCCACTCGAGCGTGTCCTCGCCGTCCGAGGCCTCGTGGACGAAGGCCACGCGCTCTCCCTCGCTCCTCGCCTTCCCGCGAACGTCCTGCACGACGACCGCATATCCCCGGTCGAGGAACGCCGACGCGATCGACGACATGAAGCTGAAGCGGCCGCTCTTGTCGTAGGGCAATCGCACGAGGACGGTCGCGGCGGGAGTCCGCGCGGGAAGGTAGACGTCGGTCGCCAGCCGGACGGCGTCGCGCATCGGCACCATCACGTGGTCGGCTCGTTCGTCGAGGACGCCGAGCGGCAGCGGGGCATGAGGCCCGGACATGGTCTGGCTCCTTCGGGGTCGCGACCGAGGGCAGCCTACCGGCGAGACCGTGGGACCGATCCGGGCTCAGGTGCTATACCACCGAGCGAGGGCCATCGGGTGCGTTCGGATGCGCGCACCCCAGAGCGGGAGGATGTCGATCGTGACGACCGGTGACGACTTCGAACGGTGGATGCGGGCGGCTCCGCCCCGACCCGGCGCGAACCGGATCACACGGCGTGAGCTGCTCCGGGGAGCCGGACGAGGTGCCGCGGGCCTGGCCGCCGCGAGCCTCCTCGCGGCATGCGGCTCCGACGGCTCATCCGGCTCAACGAGCCCGGGGGCCGGGTCCCCGTCGTCGATGCCGCCGCTCGCCCACGAGCTCTCGGTCGCGCAGTGGCCGCTCTACATCGACCGCGCGAAGGGAGGCCACCGCCCGACGCTCGAGGCGTTCCAGAAGGAGACGGGGATCGACGGTCGACTACCGCGAGGTCATCAACGACAACGAGGCGTTCTTCGCCAAGCTCGTGCCGCAGTTCCAGGCGGAGCAGGCCGACGGGGTGGGACATCATCGCGCTCTCGGATTGGGTCGTCACGCGCATGGACCGGGGCGGATGGGTGGAGGAGCTCGACTGGTCGCTCCTCCCGACGGCCCGGCAGAACATGCTGCCCGCGTTCGAGGATCCCGTCTTCGATCCCGGCAACGCGCACAGCGTCCCCTGGCAGGGCGGCGTGACCGGCGTGGCCTACTACCCCGACAAGGTCCCCGGCGGAAAGATCGAGCGTTCGACGACCTCTGGAACGAGGGATTGGCCGGCCACGTGGGGATGCTGACGGAGATGGTCGACTCCATGTCCCTCACGCTGCTGTCGCTCGGGGTCGAGCCGCTGCAGGCCACCGATCGACGACGCGCAGCGAGCCCAGGAGAAGCTGATCGAGCAGCGTGACGCCGGCATCGTCCGGTCCAGTACTACGGCCAGGACTACATCGACGCGCTCACGAGCGGGGACACGTGGGCATCGATGGCGTGGTCGGGCGACGTCTTCTACTACAAGTATCTGGGCGGGTACCCGGACCTCGAGTTCGTCGTTCCCGAGGAGGGCGGGATGCTCTGGGCGACGGCCGCTCGAGATCCCGCAGGGCGCCGAGCACCCGACGGACGCCCACGCGTTCATGGACTTCTACTATCGGCCCGAGA
Organism: uncultured Actinomycetes bacterium; assembly: GCA_963728285.1. Classification (GTDB taxonomy): domain Bacteria; phylum Actinomycetota; class UBA4738; order UBA4738; family HRBIN12; genus CAVSJR01. The sequence continues at coordinate 936,475 of CAVSJR010000001.1, forward strand.
TCGCCGCGCAGGTCACCGACTGGGTGCTGTACATGACGCCGGTCCGGGGCGTGCAGGAGATCATGGCCGAGAAGGCGAAGACGCTCGAAGGGCGGGGATGCGGCGTACTACGAGACGCTGTCGACGAGCCCGCTGCTGTTTCCGCCGGACGATCTGGCTTCGGCGAACCTCCATGAGTACAAGGCGCTCTCCGAGGACGAGTTCCAGCAGTACAACGAGCTGTTCACCGTGGTCGTCGAGTCCTGAGCGAGGGCCGCTGCGTCCCGGCTACGCCGGCGTGAGCTGACGGTCGTCCTCCCGCACCTGCCCGCGCCACCACTCCTGCCCCTCCTCGGGCAGCGTGTAGATCGGGTCGTAGTACGGATACTCGCCGGGCGAGCGCGTCCGGGTCGTCGAACTCGATGCCCGTCCGGTAGTTCTTCGTCCAGTACGAGATGCCCTTCACGTCGGTCGTAGTCCTTCAGCATGTGGACCCAGCGCTTGCCGACGAACGGAACGTCGCAGACGACGCGCGGCGTGGCGAATCCCGGCATGTATCCGAGCAGCGCGTACTGCAGGTCCTGCGCCTCGGCGACCGACGTCCGCCAGTGCTCGGAGTTCGGGATCATGTCGCACATGTAGAAGTAGTAGGGCATGATCTTCGCGTGATCCAGGAGCATGAAGCAGAGCTCCAGCAGCTCGTTCGGCGCCGTGTTCACCCCGCGCAGCAGCACGCCCTGGTTCCGCACGTCGCGGAACCCGGCATCGAGGAACATCGCGCGCGGCGTCGCCGACGAGCGGGCGTCACCTGCTGCGCGCAGTTCACGTGCGTGTGCAGCGCGATGTCGGCTCCGCGCTCGCGCGCCCTCGTCGCCATCCGCTCGAGCGGCGGCCCGCACGTCGTCCTGCAGGAAATGCTGCGGGATGCCCATCAGGCCCTTGGTCGCCAGCCGGATGTCGCGGATGTTCTCGATGTCGAGGAGCTTCATGACGAAGTCCTCGAGCCGCTTGATCGGCACGTTCGCCATGTCGCCGCCGGAGACGACCACGTCGCGGACCTGCGGGCGTCCTGCGCAGGTAGTCGAGCATCATGTCCCAGCGCTCGTTCTGCTTGATCTCGAACTTGTACTTCAGGATCTGCAGCGGTGTCGTTGCCCACGAGGTCCATCCGCGTGCAGTGCCCGCAGTACTGCGGGCACGTCGGGATGAGCTCGGCGAGCACCTTGGTCGGGTAGCGGTGCGTGAGGCCCTCGACCGCCCACATGTCCGCCTCGTGCAGCGAGTCGCGCGAGGCCATGGGGTGGCTCGCCCACTCGGTCTGGCGGTCGGAGTAGCGCCGGCGCCATGTAGCGGCGAACGGGGTCGCCGCTCGAGGTTCGCCTCGTCCATCGTGTTGATCATCTGGGGCGGGATCAGCATGGACATCGTCGCTCGCTCCTGCTGGTCCCGCTCGATGTCGCCGAGCAGGTCGTCGCTCAGGTGCTCGCCGAGGGCCGCCTTGAACTCCTTGAGGTTCTTGACCGTGTGGGCGCGCTGCCACTGAGCGCTCTCCCACTGGTCCTTCGTCACGTCGCGGTAGCCGGCCAGGCGGGTCCAATCCGGCTCGCGGTACTCCCGCTTCAGCGGGTACTCGAATGGCTGTTCGGAGCCGTGGGCTCGGGCCTCCCGATGGCCCGGGCGAAGATTCGGCACCGCGGTGTTGGACTGCTCCTGGCTCACCGTGACCTCCTTCGACGCCCCGACGACGCACAAACGACGGCTTACCGACGACCTTCCCGGCAATCTCCGATGGGCCGGACATGGGGCAGCACTCGGAACGGATTCAGCCGGGAGACCAGTCTACCGCGCATCCATCCGGTCGAGAAGCCCTGAAACCGAATGGCATTCGGGTCTGAGGGCTTGGCGTCGACGAGACGCAGGCGTCGACCGATGGCCGCTCGAGACGTCGTCCGGGGGGTCGAAGGGCAGAACGCCCGGTGGGGATGGGAGGGGCCGGCTAGCGACGGCCTCGGCCGCCGCCGCCGAAGTTCGGCCGGCCTCCGCGACGGCGCTCGAACTTCTGCTCCGGGACGTAGCGGGGCATCCGTGCCTGCATCGGGGCGTGGCCGGAGCGCTCCAGCCGAAGCTCGATGTGGTCGGCTCGCCGGAACCGGTCGGTCTCCCGCCATCCGGCCGCGATCAGGTGCTTCAGGCGGGCGTCGGCGGTCTTCCGGAGCTTGTCCCCGCCGGGCACCTTGACGTACAGGCGCTCGTGCAGGACTTCCTTATAGTCGGCCATGGTCGGCCTAGCCTAGCAGCGGGCACGGGCGTCCCCCACCTCGCCGGATGGCCGCCGGACGCGGTCCCGGAGCCACGACGCGATCGCCTCTCGATCGCGTCGCGAAAGGGCCGCTCACCTGGTCGAACGCCTCCCTACAGGGGGATGCGCGACTCGCCGATATCAAGGTCGACGATGGCCATCCACGATCACCCGCGCAGCCTCGCACGGCGTTCCGCCGTGGCCTCAGCGGTCTTGCTCTTCGTCGGCGCGGCCACCACGGCCTTCGTCGTCGAGCGCGACGTCTCCGCCCGCGCGATGGCGGTCCGGATCGTCCTGCTCACCGTGGCCGCCGGCCTGCTGGGCTTCCTCATCGCCGAGGCCGAGCAGGTCCGCCGCCAGCAGGTGATCCTTCGCCGCCGGGAGCGGATCCTGGAGGCGGTCGCGCACGCCACCGACCTGCTCGTGCGAACCCGGACGTGGGAGGACTGCATCGACGAGTTCCTCGAGCGGCTCGGTCGCTCGGTGGGGGCGAGCCGCGCCTACATCTTCCAGAACCGGGAGCGCGAGGACGGGCAGCTGCTCATGGACGAGGTGTACGAGTGGGTCGCCCCCGGCGTGGAGCCCACCATCGGATTGGCCGACAACCACGACTGGCCCTATTCCGAGGGCTACGGGCGATGGCTCGAGGTCCTGCCGCGCGGCGAGGTGATCCGAGGCACGATCGAGGATTTCGAGGGCATGGAGCGGGAGGACCTCCTCGCCGAGCACATCCAATCGACGGTGTTCGTGCCGGTGTTCGCCGGGGACGAGTGGTGGGGGTTCATGGGGTTCGACGACTGCGACGAGCCCCGAAGCTGGGCCGATTCCGAGATCGATCTGCTGAAGGTGGCGGCCTCGAACCTCGGCACCGCGATCGAGGGCGCGCGCATGCGCCGGCTGCAGCATGCTGCGGAGACCCGGTATCAGGCGGTCGTCGAGCACATCCCGGCCATCACCTACATCGACGAGCTCAACACCGAGGCCGCCACGGTCTTCATCAGCCCGCAGGTCGAGGAGCTCCTCGGCTACACGCCCGAGGAGTGGCTCGCGGACGACGAGCTCTGGCGGAAGGTCCTGCACCCCGATGATCGGGAGCGCGCCCTGACCGAGAACGACCGCCACAACGAGACGGGCGAGCCGTTCAATTCGGAGTACCGCATGATCACGCGGGACGGCGGGATCGTCTGGGTCCGCGACGTGGCCGTGATGGTTCACGACGAGTGGGGAGTCCCCCAGTTCTCACAGGGATTCATCCAGGACATCACGGCGCACATGCAGGCGGAGGAGCAGCTCGCCTTCCTCGCCTATCACGACCCGAAGACGGGATTGCCGAACCGGGCGATGTTCGAGGAGCTGCTCGGCCTGTCGGTCGCTCGGGGGCGGCGGCACGACCTGGGCGTCGCGGTGCTCTGCCTCGACGTGGACGACTTCAAGCTCGTGAACGACAGCCTCGGGCACGAGGCCGGCGACGAGGTGCTCAGCCAGCTCGGCGCTCGCTTGAAGGAGGCGACCCGCGAGACGGATCTCGTCGCGCGGATGAGCGGTGACCAGTTCCTCATGCTCCTGGCGGATATCGAACGCACCGACGTCGGAGGGGTGGACGGGGTCCTGCTCACCGTGGAGTCCGTCGCGGACCGCGTCCACGAGTCGCTGACCGAACGGTTCGAGGTCGGCGGCACGGAGCTCTACATCTCGATGAGCATGGGCATCAGCGTCTTCCCGCACCATGCGGCGGATGCCGCCGGCCTCCTCAAGGGCGCCGAGGCGGCGATGCACGAGAGCAAGCGAGGGGGGCGAGGGGGGTCCGTGGTCTCCACCGCCGGCGCGATCGACTCGGTGGCCAAGCTCGCCTTCGTGACCCGCCTGCGCAAGGCCGTCGAGGGCCGACACTGGACGCTGCACTACCAGCCCGTCGTGGAGCTCTCCACCGGAGCCATGACGGGGGTCGAGGCCCTGCTCCGATGGCAGGAGCCGGACGGGGAGATGATTCCTCCCAACGCCTTCATCCCGCTCGCCGAGGAGCTCGGCCTGATCGAGGCGATCGGCGACTGGGTCGTGGAGGAGCTCGCCGAGCAGGCGGCGGCCTGGCGCGACGAGGGCCTGGAGCTCGAGCTCGGATTCAACCTGTCCCCGCGACAGCTGTGGCAGCCCGACCTGGCGGATCGGATCCTCTCCAGGCTCGAGGCCGCCGGCGTCGCCTCGGCGGACGTCGTCGTCGAGATCACCGAGTCCTCCGCGGTCAAGGACTTCGATCGCTGGCAGTCGGTGCTCGGAGAGCTCCGCTCGCACGGATTGCGCCTCGCGCTCGACGACTTCGGGACCGGATACTCGTCGCTCTGGCGGCTTCGCAGCCTGCCGATCGAGATCCTGAAGGTGGACCGCTCATTCGTCTCGAAGGTGCACGACGATCCGGAGGCGGCCAGCATCGTCACGGCGATCATCGAGCTCGGCCGGGGGCTCGGCATGAAGACGCTCGCCGAGGGGATCGAGACCGAACAGGAGTGGCGCTTCCTCGCCGAGCACGGCTGCCAGCTCGGGCAGGGCTTCTACTTCAGCCGCCCCGTGCCGGCCTCGGAGATCCTCGGCAGGTATCGCAGCGGCGAGCTGGTCCTGGCGCGCGATCTGGCCGCGCGGCGCGACGGACGTGGTGAGGCGGAGGGCTCGTCGCTCCTAGCCGATCGCCTCACGGACGGCGTCGGCGATCTTCGACGCTGAGATCCCGGCCCAGTCGCGCAGCTCCTCAGGGGTGCCGGAGGTCGGCATCGCGTCGACCCCGAGCTTCACGACGCGGCCGCTGAGCGGCCCCTCGGCGATCGCCGAGAGCACGGCGTCCCCGAGTCCCCCCTCGATCCGATGATCCTCCGCCACGACGAGCAGCCCCGTGTCGGCCAGGGCGCGCCGGAGGGTCCCGGCATCGATGGGCTTCACGGAGTACGCGTCGATCACGCGAACCGAGATCCCGTCGCGCTCCAGCGCATCGGCGGCGCTCAACGCCTCGACCAGCGTGATCCCCGCGCCGACGATCGTCGCGCGGTCGTCGGAGCCGCCGCGGTGGACCTTGCTGCCGCCGATCGGGAACCGCTCGTCGTCATCGTAGAGGCGCGGCGTCTTCTCGCGCGTCGTCCGGAGATAGGAGACGCCGTGGAGATGCGCCATCTCGCCCACGAGCTTCGACGTCGCGTTCCCGTCGGCCGGGTAGAGCACCGTCGAGCCGTCGATCGCACGCATGCTCGCGAGATCCTCGAGCGCCATCTGTGACGGGCCGTCCTCGCCGATCGAGACCCCGGCGTGCGAGCCGGACAGGCGGATGTCCGCGCGGCTGACCGACGCCATTCGCACGAAGTCGTACGCCCGCGTGAAGAAGGCGCCGAACGTGGCGGCGAAGGGGCGCTTTCCGACCGCCTGCAGTCCGACCGCCATGCCGGTCATGCACTGTTCCGCGATGAACGCCTCGACGAACCGGTCGGGCGCCCTTTCCTCGAACTCCTCGGTATAGGTGGAGTTCCCGACCTCGCCGTCGATCACCACGATGTCCCGCCACGGCGCCATGGCCGCCAGCGCGTCTCCGAATGCCTTGCGCGTCGCCACGGGCTCGGCGTACGTGGGGAGCGTGAGCGGCGGCTCCGGCGTCGGCGGGCGGTCGATGGGCTCGGGCTTGGGGGGCGTGATCACCATGGAGCGCTCGCCGCCGAGCTCCTCGATGGCCCGGCGCGCCTGCTCCTCCGTCAGGGCCTTGCCGTGCCAGCCCTCCTTGTCCTCGAGCATCGAGACGCCGTGGCCCTTCACGGTCCTCGCGACGACCAGCGTGGGGGCGGCGCCGTCCGACGCCTGCGAGAACGCGGCGTCGATCGCCGATACGTCGTGCCCGTCGATCACGAGCGCACGCCACCCGAAGGCCCGGGCGCGCTCCGCGTAGCGGTCGCCGTCCCACTGGAGCATGGTGGGACCGCGCTGGCCGAGCCGGTTCATGTCGAGGATGCCGATCAGGTTCGTCGCGCGGTGGAACGACGCGTTCTCCATCGCCTCCCAGACCGAGCCCTCGGCGACCTCGGAGTCTCCCATCAGCACCCAGATGCGGCCGGGAAGCTCATCCATCGCCATTCCCAACGCCATGCCGAGCCCGATGGGAAGCCCCTGGCCGAGGGAGCCCGTCGCGACGTCCACCCACGGCATGTCCGGGCGCGGCACCGGGTGTCCCTCGAGGGGGCTTCCGAACGTGCGGAACGTGAGCAGCTGTTCGTCGGTGATCGCCCCGATCGCCTTCAGCGCCGAGTACAGCAGCGGCGAGGCATGTCCCTTCGACAGGACGAACCGGTCGCCTCCCGGATGATGCGGCTCGTTGACGTCCAGCCGAAGATGGTTCGCGAACAGCACGGCGGCGAGGTGGGCGGCCGACATCGACGACGTCGGGTGCCCGGATCCCGCGGCGGTGGAAGCTCGGATGCTGTCCACCGAAAGCTGCTTGGCGAGCTCGTCCAACTCCCGAGTCCGATCCATCGCCTCCACCTTTCCCGCTCGATTCCTCATGCACGTTCGAGGGATGGGGCAGCCCGGTGCCGGCGCCTCCACGACCAGCCTACCGCGGCCCTCGCGCTTCCCGGGCGGCCGACTCACCCGCTGGGGGGAGGAGGAGTTCACCCCCTGGGCCACCCCTCGGGAGGTTGGGCCGCCCACGCCGGCTTCATAGCATCCCCGACATGGTCGTGGCCGAGGCCGAGCGCGGGAGCGATCGAGGGACGTCGTCCCGCTCCGCCGCGCCGCTCCTGGTCGGCATCGCCGGCGACAGCGCCTCGGGAAAGACGACGTTCGCCGAGCGGCTCGAGCGGATGCTCGGGCGCACGCGGGTCACCCAGATCGGCGGCGACGACTACCACCGGTACGATCGGCGCACCCGCGACGCCCTCGGCCTCACCCCGCTCCATCCTGCCGCGAACGACCTCGATCGCCTGGCGAACGACGTGGACGGGCTCTCGCGGGGTCGGACCATTCGCGCTCCGGTGTACGACCATGCGACCGGCAGCTTCCGGGATCCGAGGCCGGTGGATCCCGGGGAGGTGGTGATCGTCGAGGGGCTCCTCGCGCTGGCGACGCCGGCACTTCGGGACCGATTCGACGTCTCCGTCTACCTGGAGCCGGAGGAGGAGCTTCGGCACCGGTGGAAGATCCACCGCGACTGCGAGGAGCGTGGCTACGACATCCGGGCGGTCGTGGACGACCTGCGCTGCCGCGAGGCGGACGCGGATCGGTTCGTCCGGCCGCAGCGGCACTTCGCCGACATCGTCATCCATTTCGCCGGCCCGAGCGCGGATCCGCTCGGCGCGAGGGCCGCCGCCACCCTCACCGCCTCCGTCGAGGAAGTGAGCTCGCTCCTGGCGCTGCGCTGAATCCCCTGCTATCCTAGGCATATGGACCGGCGGGGCCGGTCCTGTGAAGTTCGCTTCCGGTTCTCCCTGGTGGGCGCGGGTTGACGAACTTCCCCCAACCCGGTGGGCGCGGCCCGTGGCCGTCCCCCCAGAAGTCAGGAGAACCAATGATCGACAGCACCTTCGCCGAACTCGGCGTATCCTCGTCCGTCATCGAGGCCCTCGACAAGACGGGCATCACCGTTCCGTTCGAGATCCAAACGCTCGTCCTTCCCGACGTCATGGCGGGCCACGACGTGCTCGCGAAGTCGAAGACGGGATCGGGCAAGACCCTCGGCTTCGCGATCCCCATCGTCGAGCGCCTGTCCGAGAACTCGCCGACGCCGGCCGCCGTCGTCCTGGTCCCGACGCGAGAGCTCGCCGTGCAGGTCGCCGAGGACTTCGACGCCATCGCGCACGTCCGCGGCCTCCGGGTCGGCCTCGCCTACGGCGGCACCAGCGTCCGCGAGCAGGGCAAGACGGCGGCCAAGGCCCACATCCTCATCGCGACCCCGGGGCGGCTCGAGGACCTCGCCGAGCGCAGGCTCGTGCGGCTCGACGGCGTCCGTATCCTCGTGCTCGACGAGGCCGATCGCATGCTCGACATGGGGTTCCAGCCTCAGGTGGACCGGATCGTGCGGCGGCTGCCGAAGAAGCGCCAGACGATGTTCTTCTCCGCGACGTTGGACGGAGCCGTCGGACGCGTCGCGAGCGCCTACACCCACGACGCCAGGCGCCACGAGGTCGAATCGGTGACGCAGACCGTCGAGGACGCCGATCATCGATTCATCCCCGTGGAGACGCACGGCAAGGTGGACGCGCTCGTGGACCTGCTGAACGAGGACGGCATGGGCCTGGCGCTGGTCTTCGTCCGAACCAAGCGCGGGGCCGACCGCCTCGTGCACAAGCTGAAGGCGCGCGACATCAGGGCCCTGGCGATGCACGGGGACCTCTCGCAGCCGGCGCGCGAGCGCGCGCTCGAGCGGTTCGAGTCCGGCAAGGTCAACGTCCTGGTGGCGACCGACGTCGCCGCGCGCGGGCTGGACCTCGACGAGATCACCCACGTCGTGAACTTCGACCCGCCGGAGGACGACAAGGGCTACGTCCATCGCGTGGGTCGCACGGCGCGAGCGGGCCGAAGCGGCACCGGGGTCACGTTCGTCACTCCCGATCAACGGGGCGACGTCAGTCGCGTGGCCGCCCGCCTCGACCTTCACAGCGAGTTCGAGGAGCAGGGGATGAAGGTGTCGCCGCCCCGAGTGGTCTTCTCCGGCTCGCAACGCGGCCGCCGCTCCGGTTTGCGGCGTCCCGCCCGCCGCAAGTTCTGACCCCGCCGCCTCAGCTCGCGAGGCCGTTGCGAAGCGCGTAGGACACCGCCTGGGCCCGGTCGTTCACCCCGAGCTTGCGCAGCACCGCCCGGACGTGCGTCTTCACCGTGTCCTCGCTGATGAACAGGGCCCCGGCGATCTGGCGGTTGCTCAGCCCCCGAACGAGCTGCTCGAGGACGTCGCCCTCGCGCCGGGTCAGTCCCAGCTGGACGCCCGGCCACGAGTCTCCCGCCCGCAACGAGGCCGCGCGCAGAGCGATCTGCCCGCCGAGCGAGGGGTCGATCACGACCTCGCCGGCGCGGACCGATTGCAGGATGCGCACGATGTCCTCGGGCGACGCCTTCTTCAGCATGTAGCCCCGCGCCCCCGCCCGCAGCGCCTCGAACACGTATTGCTCGTCCTCGTACACGGTCAGGAACACCACCTTGACGCCGGCGTGCCGCTCACCGAGCCGGCGGCAGATGTCGAGCCCGCTCTCGCCCTGCAGGCGAAGATCGAGCAGCACCACGTCGGGCTCGTGTTCGGCGACGGACTCGAGTGCCCCCGCCTCGTTCTCCGCCTCTCCCACGATCTCCACGTCCCGGACGCCGTCGAGCATCGCCCGCAGCCCTTCGCGGACCACCCGGTGGTCGTCGACGATGACCGTCCTGATCGGTGCCGCCTCGGTTGCGCTCATGGCGCGACGCTCGCCGGGATCGGGAGCCACAGCTCGACGGTCGTTCCCTCCCCGGCGGCGCCCTCCACGGCGAGCCGGCCCCCGATGAGCTCCGCGCGCTCGGCCATGCCGAGCAGGCCGAACGACGTCTCGGGTCGGCCGGCGCGCTGCGCCTCGAGGTCGAACCCCCGTCCGTCGTCGGCGATGCGCAGCACCACCTCGGCGCCCTCCCGCCGAAGGGAGACGGCGACGGCGGTCGCGGCCGCGTGCCTCCAGATGTTATTGAGCGCCTCCTGTGCGATCCGGTAGACGGCCACCTCCTGGTGCGGTGCGAGCGAGATGGCGTCGTCGACGATGACCTCGCGCACCGTCTCGTCCTCGAGCGATCGCGCGACGAGCGCGCGGATGCTGGCGCCCAGGCCGAGGTCGTCCAGCGTCGTCGGTCGCAGATCCTGGATCGCCCACCGGGCTTCCTCGAGGGCGCCGTCCACCATCTCCTGCGCCCGCTCGAGCTCCCGCTGCGCTCGCGGCAGGTCCTCGGGCAGCGCCCGGCGCACCGCCTGAAGTCGGTACCACGCGGACACCAGCTGCTGGGTGACGCCGTCGTGGATCTCGGTCGCGATCCGGCGGCGTTCCTCCTCCTGCGCCTCGATCGTCCGCCGCACGAGGTCCCCGAGGGCCGCCTCCTTCTCCTCGAGCGATCGAAAGACGTTCGCATGCTCGATCGCGGCGGCGACGAGCGAGGACGTGCTGCGCAGGAACTCGACGTCGCCCTCCGAGAAATCGCGGCGCTCGCGCCCGTGCACGTTGAACGCGCCCACGAGCTTGCCCGACCGCGAGACGAGCGGGACCGAGAGCAACGAGGTGAATTCCTTGCCGCGCAGCTCGGGGATGTACTTGTAGCGAGGGTCGGCGAACTTGTCCTCCGGGATGATGACGACCTCCCGGTGCTCCGCCACCCATCCCGCGATGCCCTCCCCCATGCGAAGCGTGACGCGTCCCACGACGTCCTCGAAGCCGTCGGAGGCCGCGCGCAACGTGAGTCGCCCGCGCTCGGGGTTCCACAGGTGGAGGAAGACGGCCTCCCCTCGAGTCGCCTCCCGGACGAGCGCGATGGTCTCGCGAAGGATCACGTCCAGGTCGAGGCTCGAGGAGATGGTCTCGATGACCCGGTGCAGGAGGCGGTTCTCGACCTCGATTCGATCGTTGAGCACGGTCATGACGGCTCATGGTACGGCAGCGTCCACGGCGACCGGGAGTCGCCGCTCGACTCAGACCGCGTCGCCGACGAGGCGCATGCCCGAGCGGCGGCGCCGGGCGGTGATCTCCGACGCGGGAACCGGCCGCGAGAAGAAGTACCCCTGTCCCAGCGGACAGCCGTGATCGAGGAGGAAGCGCCACTCCGCCTCGGTCTCGATGCCCTCCGCGAGGGGCGTCATGCCCAGGCTGTCCGCGAGCCCGATGATCGCGCAGACCATGCTTCCCGCCTCGGGATCGGAGTCCACCTCGCGGACGAACGTGCGGTCGATCTTGAGGATGTCGACGGGAAGATGCTTCAGCCGCGACAGGGAGGAATAGCCGGTGCCGAAGTCGTCGATGGCGAGTCGCAGGCCGCGGTCGTGCAGGTCGGTGAGGATCCGCTGCGTTCGATCGGGATCGATCATCGCGGTGGACTCCGTGATCTCGACGACGACGTTGCCCGGGATCCACCGCGCAGGCGTCGAGCCGTCCGAGGATCTTCTGGGCCAGGTCCGGCTGCCACAGCTGTCGTGGGGAGAGGTTGAAGCTGATCTCCATCCCGAGCCCGTCCTCGCGCCACGCGCGATCCTGGCGGCCGAGCTCCTCCACCACCCAGTCGCCGATGGCCTCGATGAGCCCCATCTCCTCGGCGAGGGGGATGAAATCGCCCGGGGGCACCAGCCCGCCGCCCGGCTCGGGCCAGCGGATGAGGGCCTCGACCCCGAACATGTCCCCGCTTCGAAGGTCGACGAGCGGCTGGTAGTGGAGCTCCCAGTTCTGGTTCTCGACGGCCTTTCGAAGCCTCGTCGTGAGCGACAGGCGGGTCATGGCCTCGGCCGAGTCCGCCGAGTGCACCGAGTACCCACCGGGCCCGAGCTTCTTCGAGTGGTACATGGCCTGGTCGGCGTTCTTCAGCAGCGTCGTCGCGTCGGGCGCGTCCTTGGGGAACTGGCTGACGCCGACGCTCGCCGAGATGTAGACCTCGGTCCCGCCGAGGTCGAACGGCTCGGTCAGGGCCTCCTGGACGCGCGAGGCGACCGACTCGGCCACGATGCTGGCGCTGTCGCCGACGTCCGAGGCGACGCCCTCGCTCGTCCGGTCGAGGTCGGCGAGCAGGAGGAGGAACTCGTCTCCTCCCTGCCGCGCGACCAGGTCGGTCTCGCGCGTCGCCTCCTTCAGGCGGCCGGCGAGCTGCCGGAGCAGGTCGTCCCCGGCCTCATGGCCCAGGCTGTCGTTCACGAGCTTGAAGTCGTCCAGGTCGGCGTAGACGACGGCGACCGACGCCTCGTGGCGCCGGGCTCGCGAGATGGCGAGCTCGAGCAGCTCCTCGAACATCGCGCGGTTGGGCAGCCCGGTCAGCTTGTCGTGGTAGGCCAGGAAGGCGGCCTTCTCCTCCGCCTGCTTGCGCTCGGTCATGTCGAGCATCACGCCCTGGACCTGCCTGGGCTTGCCGAGGTCGTCGCGGATGACCACGGCGCTGTCGCGGAACCACACGACGCGCCCGTCGCGGGAGATGAGCCGGTACTCGAACGTGAACGACTCCCCGCTCTCGCGGCCGCGGAGATACTCGTTGAGCGCCCGTTCCTTGTCGTCGGGATGCAGGTGTTCGTACCAGAGATCGGGATCGGCGATGTACTCCTCCGCCGTGATGCCGAGGAGCTCCTCGATCTGCGGGCTGACGAACGAGGTGCTCATGACGTCGTCGATCTCGTCGATGTACACGATCGCGGGGATGTCCTCGACGATGGCGCGGTACTTGGCCTGGGTCTCCCACAGCTCGCGCTGCGCCTGCTTGAGCTCCGAGACGTCGTGCATGACCCCCTGCCAGTACATCGGCGTCCCGTGGGCGTCACGGATGAGGATGGCGTGGTCGCGGATCCAGACGAGGCGGCCGTCGGGGCGGATGAGGCGATACTCCGTGACGAAGTCCCGACCGGACGCGTTCGATGCCCGGTGCTCCTCGATCACCCGCTCGCGGTCGTCGGGATGCAGCATTTCGATCCAGACGCCGGGATCGGTGGCCCATTCGGACGGCGAGATGCCCAGGATCTCGAGGGTCTGCGGGCTCGTGTAGATGTTGGAGCTGATGTCGTCGACGTCGTCGATGTACACGATCGCGGGAAGGCGCTCGGCCATCGCGCGGTAGCGCTCGGTGAGGACCCCCACGCTCTCGATGAGCTCCTCGCGCGACAGGTCCTCCACGCCCTCGAGGGAGAGCGATGGTCCTCCGATGGGCAGCTCGAGGATGTCCGTGCGCTGCCGATCCTCGGCGCCGTCGCCGTCGCCGGGGTCGGCCGATTCGGCCGCCACCACTGCCTACCTTTCGTCCGGGAGCCCCTCGAACCCTTCGTGAGAGGTATCGGCAGGGCGCCTGCGAGGCTTGATCATGGGGGAAGAGCGCTTTTCCCGGCCCCGGCCTGGCCCCTGCGCGAGGGGCGCCCCGTCCCGCCCGGCCGCCGGGGTAGGCTCCCCGATCGTGGGTGCAACGATGCGGGCGCTTCGAAAGACCCGGGCGGCCCCCGGCGCCGAGCTCCTCGACGTTCCCGTGCCCAGGCCGGGCGCGGGGGAGGTGCTCGTGCGGGTGCGCGGGGCCTCGATCTGCGGGACGGACCTCCACATCCTCGAGTGGAACGAGTGGGCCGCCGCCCGGATCCACCGGGTGCCGTTGACCTTCGGCCACGAGCTCGCCGGCACCGTGGAGGCGTCGGGCCCCGAGGTGCACCATCTCGAGCCCGGGACCTTCGTCGCGGCGGAGACGCACATCGCGTGCGGGTATTGCCGGACGTGCCGGACCGGCCGTTCGCACATCTGCGAGAACCTGCGGATCCTGGGCGTCGACACCGACGGGGCGTTCGCCGCCTTCGTCGTGATCCCCGCGGCCAACGCGTGGGTCGTCGGCGAGGGCGTGGATCCGGATGCGGCGAGCGTCATGGAGCCGTTCGGCAACGCCGTGCACGCCGTCGTCGGGACGGAGGGGGGCGGCGACGTGGAGGCGAGCGACGTCGTCGTCGTGGGGTGCGGCCCGATCGGGCTGTTCGCCCTCGCGATCGCGCGCGCCGCGGGGGCCAGCCGCGTGATCGGGATCGAGCCGAACGAGTTCCGCCGGGACCTCGCGAAACGCATGGGTGCCGACCTCGTCATCGACCCCTCCTCCGACGATCCCGTGGCGGCGGTGCTCGAGGCGACGAAGGGCCACGGCGCGCCGGTCGTGGTCGAGATGTCGGGAAACGCCTCCGCGATCGATCAGGGCACCCGGATGCTCGCGCGCGGCGGAAGGATGTCGCTGCTCGGGTTGCCGGACGGGCCCGTTCCCCTCGATCTCAACGACCAGGTGATCTTCAAGGAGGCGAGGCTCCTCGGGATCACCGGTCGAGAGATGTTCCGAACGTGGCAGCAGACGCAGACGCTGCTGGCCTCCGGCATGGTGGACGTGGGGCCGGTGATCACGCACCGCTTCGAGCTCGATCGGTTCGAGGAGGCGTTCGACGTGTTGCGCTCCGGCCGATCGGGCAAGGTGATCCTCTTCCCGGGCGAGGGGACGACGTGACCGAGGCCCTTGACTACCTGGTGGATGAGCTCGCACGGCTCGAGGAGCAGGGGCTCCTGCTGCATCCTCGGACGCTCGAGGGGCGCCAGCTCGCTCGCGCGCGCTACGACGGCCGGGAGGTCATCAACCTCGCCTCGAACAACTACCTCGGCCTCGCCGCCCACCCGCGGATGAACGAGGCGGCGTCGAGGGCGGCGGCGGAGTACGGGGCGGGAACCGGCGCGGTCAGGACGATCGCCGGCCAGATGACGATGCACCGCGAGCTCGAGCAGCGGTTCGCGGCGTTCAAGGGAGCGGAGGACGCGCTCATGTTCCAGTCCGGGTTCACCGCCAACTCGGGCACCGTCGCCGCGGTCCTCGGCAAGGAGGACGTCATCGTGTCCGACGAGCTGAACCACGCCTCGATCATCGATGGCGCCCGCCTCTCGCGGGCCACCATCAAGGTGTATCCGCACCGGGACGCCGCGGCCGCCGACCGGCTGCTGGAGGAGACGGCGGGCGAGGGGCGCCGTCAGCTGCTCATCACGGACGGCGTCTTCAGCATGGACGGCGACATCGCGCCGCTGCCCGATCTCGTGGAGGTGGCCGAGCGCCGGGGGGCGATCATGATGGTCGACGACGCGCACGCCACCGGCGTCCTCGGGGAGGGCGGCCGCGGGACGGTCGACCATTTCGGCCTGCACGGGCGCGTCGACATCCAGGTGGGAACGCTGTCGAAGGCCATCGGCGTGCTCGGGGGCTTCATCGCAGGGCCCTCGCAGCTGATCCGGTGGCTCGTGAACCGAGGGCGGCCGTACCTGTTCTCCACCAGCGCCCCTCCGGCCGTGGTCGCCGCCTGCACGACCGCGCTGGACATCCTGGGCGACGAGCCGGACCGGCTCGATCGGCTGTGGTCGAACACGCGCGCGTTCAAGGACGAACTGCACGCGCTGGGGTTCGACACCGGCGACAGCCAGACGCCGATCACGCCGGTGATGGCGGGCGACGAGGCGACCGCGCAGGAGCTCTCGAAGGGCCTGTGGGACGAGGGCGTCTTCGCGCCGGCGATCGTGTATCCGACGGTGCCGCGGGGGAGGGCTCGGGTGCGGACGATCGTCACGGCCGATCACGGCCGCGAGGACCTCGAGCAGGCCGTCCATGCGTTCGGCAGGGTCGGCGACCGGCTCGGGATGCTCTAGGTTCGCCGTCCGATCAAGAGGGGAGTGGACGCATGACGATCGAGGCGGAGCGGCTCGAGGCGCGGGCGCGCCTGGGCCGCGTCGGCGTGTGGAGCTTCGCGCTCGATGAGCTGCCCGCCGGCGGCGAGCGCCAGACGGTGGCCGAGATCGAGGCCCTCGGCTACCCGTCCCTGTGGATCCCGGAGGGGCTGTCCAGCAAGGAGATCATCGCTCACGCGAGCCTGCTGCTCGACGCGAGCGAGCGGCTCACCATCGCGACCGGGATCGCGAACATGTGGGCTCGCGACGCCGTCGCCCTCGCGAACGCCGCCCGGCTGCTCGCCGACGACCATCCCGGGCGGTTCGTGCTGGGCATCGGCGTCGGGCACTCGTACTCCACCGAGATCCGAGGCTCTCGCTACGAACGGCCGTGGTCGGGCATGCGCGCGTACCTCGACGCGATGGACGACGCTCCCTCGAGCGGACCCGAGCCGGCGCGCCCGGCGCCGCGTCTCCTCGCCGCCCTGGGGCCGAGGATGCTGGAGCTGGCCGCCGAGCGGACCGCCGGCGCGCATACCTACTTCGTCCCGGTGGAGCACACCGCCGCCGCCCGGCGGCGCGCTCGGTGCCGAGCCCGTCCTCGCGGTCGAGCAGACCGTCGTGCTGGAGTCCGACCCGACCGTCGCGCGCCGCCTCGCCCGCGGGTTCGCGACGAACTACCTGGAGCTGCCCAACTACGCGAACAACCTTCGCCGGCTCGGCTTCACCGACGAGGACGTCGCCGGCAGCGGGAGCGACCGGGTGATCGACGCCACCGTCGCCTGGGGAGGCGTGGACCGCATCGTCGACCGAGTCCGGGCGCATCTGGACGCCGGCGCCGATCACGTCGCGGTCCAGGTCATCGCCGACGCCGGCGAGACCGGCCTTCGAGAGCTTCGCGAGCTGGCCCCCGCGCTCCCGGCTCGCTAGCCACACCCGGGCGCTCGTCGCCCGGGTATCGTGATCCTCCCGGGAGGATCCGCCGATGACGGGAAGCTCCGTTGGCATCAAGGACGTCGCTCGCGAGGCGGGCGTCTCCATCACGACGGTCTCGCACGCGCTGAACGGCAAGGGCCGCATCCCGGAGAACACGCGCCGGCGCGTGAAGGGAGTCGCGGAGCGGCTCGGCTACGAGCCGAACGCCATCGCGAGGAGCCTCGCGGGCGGGCGCACCGGGGTCATCGCGATCGCCTTCTCGCTCGTGGACGCGGTCCCGCTCGCCCTCACCGACGTCGACTATTTCGGTCAGGCGATCGGGGAGGCGATCAAGCGCGCGCTCGAGCACGACGTCGCCCTGGTGATCGGGCCACCCACGTCGAGCGAGCCAGCTCTGGTCGCGGATTCCGCTCGACGGCGTCGTCCTCTTCGATCCGGTGGTCGGCGATCCGGTCCTCGCCTCGCTCCGCCACCGGGACCTCCCGCTCGTGATCGTGGGCCGCGATCCCGGCGGAGCGGGAGGCGATTACTGCGTGGACAACGATCACGTGGCCGGCACGCGGACCGTGCTCGACCACCTCGCCGAGCGCGGCGCGCGGCGCGTGGCGCTGCTCGGCGGCGCCCTCGACGACAGCTACACGCACGACTGCGTCGCCGGCTACCTCGCCTGGTGCGAGGACCACCGGATGGAGCCGCTCTGTGAGCTCGTGCCGCCGTTCGACGCCGCCGCTCACGAGGTGCTCGCCCGCTGGTTCGCGATGCCCGACCGGCCCGACGCCATCTACGCGAACTTCGATGCGCTCGGCAGCGCGACCCTTCGCGCCGCCGGTGAGCACGGGATCGGCGTTCCTCGAGATCTGCTCGTCGCCGTCTGCGCGGACCGCGAGTCGTTCGAGGGCGTTGCGGTGGAGCTGACGACGTTGAATCTCAACCCGGGCCCGACCGCGACGGAGGCGGTCGAGCTCCTGATCGACGTGATCAAGGGTCGTCCTCCGGCCGAACCGACTCGCACCATTCCCACGCGGCTCGTTCCGCGCGCCTCGACGGCGCGGTGAGGTCAGACCCTCCCTCGGGCGAGATCGTCAGGCGCGCTGGGATGGCCGACGCGCCCCGGCGGCGAGGCGGCGCTGAACCGGTTCGCTCGTCAGCTCCCGCACGGCGTCGGAGCCGATCCAGCGCGCGGATCGCGACTCGCTCGCTCGAAGCCGCCGGCCGGACGCGACCGCCCGCCGGTTGAGGCCGGGGCTCCGCTTGCCGATCTGGCGAAGCGCCCAGTTCACGCCCTTCTTCACGGCGTTGCGATCGTCGGTCGACTGGCGTTCGATGACGGGAAGAAACGCCGCCAGCTCCGCGTCGCGCACGTCGCGATGCGCGGCGAGGCAGGCCATCAGCGAGAACGCCGCGCGCTTCATGAACTCCGGCTCGCGCTCGCTCCACGCGAAGGCCTTGGCGGAGGCGAACGGCGTGCGATCGAACAGGTTCCCGCACACCTGATCGCACACGTCCCAGGAGTCGAAGTCCGCGGCCCACCGGTCCATGTCGTCCTGCGTGACGGCGACCGGGTCGTCGATCATCCCGGCCAGGATCCGTGCCTCGTGGATGCCCGTCCCCCACAGCTCCGACGCGACTCGGTGGTCGACGCCGATCCGCTTCGCGAGGGCCCGCAGCTCCGGCATGGATACCCCGAGCGCGCGCTCGGTGCGAATGCCCACCCTCGCCATCCCGCCCAGCCGGGCCGGCTGGGCGCGGGCGTGCAGCTCGGCGAGGACGACCGGCGTGCTCAGGAGCCGCGCGTCGAGCGCGCGGGCTCGGCTCATCGACGCCTCGTCGGATCGACCGCGCATGCGCGGGCCCCGACCACGCGGGCGAGGGTGGTTCGATGGCGGGCGAGCGTCCGATACAGGGCATCCGTCGCCGCGGGGAACGCTCCGGCCATCAGGGCGAGCGGCGCGCCGAGGGGAAGCAGTCGCGCCAGCGGCGCCACCGCCGCTCCCGCCGAGTCGACCCGTCCGCCGGGCGACGCGAGGTGCCAGGAGCTCAGCCTTCGGCGATCGTCCATGCCGTCGAGGAGGCGGTCGCCCTCCTCGCTCTGGATCGGGAGCGCGCGCAGGGCTCCGCGGCGGTCCCACCGGAGCACCCGGTCGGTCGCCCATCGACAGAAGCCGCAGTCCTCGTCGAAGAGCAGCACGGCTCGTTCCATCGAACTCCATGCTACTCGCGACGTGCGAGGCGCCCGGAGCACGCTCGGCGTTCCTGGGTTGTGTCGCTCTTCCGCCCGTGCTATCTACGGGGCGACATCGGATCGGAGGCGAGCACATGTACGCCCTACGCCGTTTCGTTCGCGCGGTCACAGTGCCGGTCGTCCTGGTCCTGGTTGCCGCCGCCTGCTCCGGCTCCTCGGGCGGGGGAACAGAGGAAAGCGGTGGCCCGGCGGTGGAGGGAGGCACCCTCCGGATCGGGACGAGCTCCGGGATCGTCTCGCTGAACCCGTTCGTCGGATTCAACCAGGACGACTACTCGACGTGGATGTACATCTACCCCAGCCTGCTCCAGTACGACACGACGACGCCCACGTACGACTACCTGCCGAGCTTCGCGGAGGACTGGCAGCAGTCCTCGGACGGCCTGAAGGTCACGTTCCATACGGTTGCCGGCGCCACGTGGTCGGACGGGGAGCCGCTCACCGCCGAGGACGTCGCCTGGACGTTCAACATGATCAAGCAGTACGCCGACGGGCCGGCCGGCGCGTGGGCGGGCAGCGTCACGTTCCTGAAGAGCATCGAGGCGACGGACGCGAACACGGTCGTCGCCACCTACGACAAGCCGTCGGGCACGGCGCTCTTCGACCTGGGCCTCGCCCCGATCCTGCCGCCGCAGGTCTGGCAGGAGTATGCGACGGGCGACGGCAAGGGCTTGAAGACCTTCCCGAACGCGCCCGAGGACGACCAGCCGCTCACCGGCGGCGGCCCGTTCATCCTGACCGAGTACCGCAAGAACGACATCGCGCTGTTCGAGCGAAACCCGAACTGGTACGGAACCAAGCCGCACATCGATGGGTTCGGCCTTCAGACCTACCGGGACGAGGACGCGATGGTCACCGCGCTCAAGACCGACCAGCTCGACGCGATCAACGAGATCCCGCCCACCAGCGTCGAAACCCTCAAGTCGTCCGGCATGAACGTGTACGAGGGACCCGCGCTCGCGCTCCGCGACCTCATCTTCAACATGAATCCGGACAAGTCGGAGCACCGCGAGCTGTTGGACCCGAAGGTGCGGGAGGCGATGGAATACGCGATCGACCGCGGATCGATCGTGCAGACCGCGTGGCTGGGCTACGCGTCCCCCGGGTCGTCCCTCATCCCTGAGGGCAACGCCACCGGCGGCGTGCCGTGGCACGATCCGAGCGTCCAACCGCTGCCGTTCGACATCGCAAAGGCCAACGAGATCCTGGATTCGCTCGGGTACGAGATGGGATCCGACGGCATCCGGGTCGCCGACGGTCATCCCATGGACTACGAGGTGATCTTCCCGGTGGACGAGGAGGGGGCGGGCGACCGCGCGTTCCAGATCATCCAGCAGGACTTCAAGGACATCGGCGTGGCGCTCACCCAGAAGAAGCTCGACAACAACGCGGCGTGGAACGCGATGTACTGTGGGGGGAACTGCCAGTACCGTGATTTCGACATCGCGATGTGGGACTGGTTCCCGGCGGCCGACCCCGACTTCATCCTCTCGGTCCTGACGTGTGATGAGTGGGGGAACTGGAACGACACGGCCTACTGCAGCGACGGCCTACGACAAGCTGTACACGCAGCAGAAGTCGACGGTCGACCCGCAAGAGCGCCAGCAGATCATCTTCGAGATGCAGCAGATGGCCTTCAACGATCGACCGTACATCATCCTCACCTACGACGAGCGCTTGGACGCCTGGTCGCAGAAGTGGGACCGGCTTCGTCGAATCGACCCAGGGCATCTTCAACAACTTCTCCACGCAGAGCCTGACCTCGGTCCACCAAACGTAGCTCTCGAACCCTGCCGAGGGGAGCCGGTGTGCGGCGCACGGACTATCTGATCAAGCGCGCGCTCTTCGCGATCGCCACCGTGTTCGTGGCGATCACGATCAACTTCTTCTTGTTCCGCGTCCTTCCGGGCGACGCGGTCAGGAGCCTCTCGCGGGTTCCCCATGCGTCGGCGGCGTTACGGCACTCCCTCGAGGTGCAGTTCGGCCTGGACAAGCCCAAGTGGGAGCAGTACGTGATCTATCTGAAGGAGCTGGCCCACGGCAACATGGGCGTCTCCTTCACGAACCAGCAGCCGGTCTGGGCGAATCTGCGCGAGGACCTGGCCAACACGATCCCGATGGTCGCGCTCGGAACAGCGGTCGCGATCGTCATCGGGATCGTCACGGGGGTCCTCTCGGCCTGGCGACGTCGCACGAAGCTCGACCAGGCGAGCACGAACCTGGCCATCGCCTTCTACTCGTTCCCCACGCAGTGGCTCGCGCTCGTCCTGCTGATCTACCTGTCCGGCTGGCTTCCCAGTCACGGCCGGACGAACGACTTCCTGGTCGACCCCTCGTGGTGGGATCACCAGAAGGACGTCCTGCTCCACATGGCGCTTCCCTCGCTCACCCTCGCGCTCACGCTGTACGGCGAGTACACGCTGATCGTCCGCTCGGCCATGCTGGAGACGCTCGGCGAGGACTACGTGCTGACGGCGCGCGCCAAGGGCCTGTCGCAGCGCCTGATCGTCACGCGGCACGCGCTGCGCAACGCCATGCTGCCGACGACCACGCTGATGGCGCTGTCGCTCGGCTACATCGTCGCGGGGGCGATCCTGATCGAGACCGTGTTCTCGTGGCCGGGGATCGGCAACGCGGTCTACCAGGCCGTCACGGAACGCGACTATCCGATGCTGCAGGGCGCATTCCTCGTGCTCACCGTCTCGGTCGTGTTCTTCAACTTTCTGGCCGACCTCCTGTACTTCCGGCTCGACCCGAGGATCACCGAGTAGCCATGGGCATGCGATCCGACATCGCCGCCGAGGAGGGCACTGCGCTGCAGGCCCCGCCCCCCGGGCGCGGGCGACGGAACTGGTTCCGGCAGGTCCTCTCGGAGAGCCTGCAGGCGAAGATCGGGCTCGCCGTCCTGCTGGGGTTCGTCGCGATCGCCGTCTTGGCGCCGTGGATCGAGCCGTACGACGTGCACACGCGGGTCGGGCCCATCTACGCGCCCCCCTCCCTGAAACACCCACTCGGCCTGGACGACGGCGGGATCGACATGGTGTCGCTGTTGATCGAGGGCGCACGGACCTCGCTGATCGTCGGGTTCGCGGCGACGCTCGTGGCGATGATCATCGGCGGCGGGATCGGCGTCATCGCGGGCTACTTCGGCGGAGCGCCGGACGGCGTCCTGATGCGGATCACCGACTACTTCTTGGTGATCCCCGACCTGCCGCTCGCGATCATCGTCGCCGCCGTGTGGGGCGCAAGCCTGTCGCATCTGATCATCGTCATCGCCTTGCTGCTCTGGACGACGACGGCTCGGATCGTTCGGGCGCAGGTGAAGAGCGTGCGAGAACGCGCGTACGTGAAGCGAGCCCGTTCGCTGGGGGCGGGCGACGCGAGGATCATCTTCCGGCACATCCTGCCTCAGATCGGCCCGCTCCTGATCGCGAACACCGTGCTCACCATCGCGGTCGCCATCTTCGACGAGACGGCGCTCGCCTTCCTCGGCCTCGGCGACCCGACGGCGATCACCTGGGGGAGCATCATCGAGTTCGCGTTCCTTCGCACCGCGATCTCGTCGGGCGCGTGGTGGGCGGTCATCCCGGCCGGACTGTGCGTGGCCCTCCTGATCATGGGCTGCTTCTGGTTCGGCCAGGCGATCGAGGACTCCTTGAACCCGCGGCTGAAGGTCTCGTACCTGTCGCCCCGGGGGTTCCGCCTGCGGCCGGTGCCGATACCGGAGGCGCGGTCCGAGTGAGCCTGCTCGAGGTTCGGGACCTGCACGTCTGGTTCGACCTCTCCGACGGAGGGCAGTTGCACGCCGTGCAAGGCGTGAGCCTCGACGTGGATGCGGGCGAGCGGATTGGGCTGGTCGGCGAATCGGGGTGCGGGAAGACCACCTTGATCCTCGCGCTGTTGGGCTTGCTTCCGCCCTCGGCCACCGTGGCGGGCGACGTGCGCTTCGAGGGAGAGAGCATCCTGTCCGAGACGGAAGAGACGTTCCAGTCCCGCCGCTGGAAGGACATCGCCATGGTCTTCCAGGGGGCGATGAACGCGCTCAATCCCGTGAAGACGGTCGTCGCCCAGCTCGTCGAACCGATGGAGCTGCACGGGACCGCCGAGGGGGCCGCCGCGAGGAAGCGTGCGGGCGAGCTTCTCGAGAGGGTCGGGATCCCCGCCGCCGCGGGATCTCGATACCCGCACGAGTTCTCGGGAGGGATGCGCCAGCGCGCCGCGCTTGCGATGGCCCTCGCGTGCGGGCCGAAGGTCCTGCTGGCCGACGAGCCGACGACGGCGCTCGACGTGATGGTGCAGGCGCAGATCCTGGAGCTGTTGACCGCCCTCGCGCGGGACTTCGGGCTCGCCCTGGTGCTCGTCACCCACGACCTGCCCGTCGTCGCGCACGTGTGCGAGCGCGCCGCCGTCATGTACGCGGGTGAGATCGTCGAGGCCGGCGGGATGGACGAGCTGTTCCACAGCCCGCGCCACCCGTACACGCGGCTGCTGTTCGCCGCGACGCCCGATCTCTACGGAGAGGAGGACGTCGCCTCCATCCCCGGCGCTCCACCACGTCTGGACCGGGCGATCGTCGGGTGCCCGTTCCGTCTGCGGTGCGATCGGGCCTTCGATCGATGCATCACCGAGCGGCCGATGCTGCAGTCACTCGGAGACGGTCGTGCGGCGGCATGCCATCTCAACGACGACCCGGTGGGGATCGGAGGTCCTCGACGCGCATGAGCGACGTCGCCACCGATCCCGGGCTCGGTCGAGCCGACTCCGACGAAGCGCCGCTGCTGGAGGTCCGGGAGCTGGTCACGCGGTTCCCCGTCCGTCGCGGAATCGTCGGCGCGCTGTCCCGCGCACCGCGCCGCTTCGTGCACGCCGTGGACGGTGTCTCGCTCTCGCTGCGCGCGGGCGAGATGCTCGCCCTGGTCGGCGAATCGGGGTGCGGGAAGACCACGACCGCGCATTCCATCCTTCGGCTCGTGGATCCCGAGTCGGGGACGATCTCGCTGAGCGGACGGGACATCACCGCGGCTCTCGCAGCGCGAGCTGCAACCGGTCCGGCGGAGAATGCAGATGATCTACCAGGATCCCTACGAATCCCTGGATCCTCGGTTCCGCGTCCGCCAGGCGATCGAGGAACCCATGTTGATCCATCACATGGGCGGCGATCGGTCGAATCGGCAGCGGCTGATCGCCGAGGCGCTCGCCCGCGTGGAGCTCACACCTCCGGAGATGTACGTCGAGCGCTTCTCCCATGAGCTCTCCGGCGGACAGCGCCAGCGGGTCGCGATCGCGGCGAGCCTGGTGCTCGATCCGGATCTGCTCGTGGCCGACGAGCCCGTCTCCATGCTCGACGTGTCCATCCGGGCGGGGGTGCTCCGGCTGCTGGATCGCCTCCGACGAACGGGGAGCCTGGGCGTGCTCATGATCACCCACGACCTGTCCACGGCCGCCCGCTTCGCCGATCGCATCGCGGTCATGTATCTGGGTCGGATCGTCGAGGAAGGACCGGCGCGAGAGGTCGTTCGCAACCCCCAACATCCGTACACGAAGGCGCTCCTTTCGGTTGTGCCCAAGCGGGATCCGCGCGATCGATCCAACCCCCAGATCCTGAAGGGCGAGCCGCCGAATCCGATCGACGTGCCGCAGGGGTGCCGGTTCCATCCGCGATGCCCCGTCGCACAGGACCGCTGCCTCGTGATCGATCCCGAACTCAGGCCGGTCCCGCGATCCGCCTCGCAGCGAGCGGCCTGCGTCCTCGTGGGGGAGTGAGCCAAGCGCCCGAGATGAATGCGCAAGAGGACGCCTTCAGAGCGCCACGAGCTTCAGCCCTTGCTTGCGGATCCCTTTGATGATGTCGGGCAGCGCCGCGATCGTATCCCGCGCGTCGCCTCCGCCGTCGTGCAGCAGGACGATCGATCCCGGCCCGACGTTCGAGAGCACTCGCTTGGTGATCTGCTTCGGCGTGGTCGAATGCCGCCAGTCCAGGGGGTCGACGTCCCACAGCACGAGCCGCATGCCGAGCTCGGCCGCGGTCTGCCGGACGTCGTCGTCCCAGCTGCCTCCCGGCGGCCGGAAGAGTCGAACGGGATCCCCGTATCGCTCGATGAGCTCGTTCGGCCTCGACATCTCCGCGGAGGTCCTGGAGGAAGCCAGATCCCGAAACGGGGGATCGGCCGGATGCGACCAGGAGTGGTTCGCGACCGTCATGCCGGAGTTCACCTCGCGGCGAACGAGCATCGGGTAGCGCTCGGCGAGGTAGCCGACGACGAAGAACGATGCCTTGGCCTTGTGGCGTGCCAGGACATCGAGGATCTTCGCCGTGGTCCGTGGCCACGGGCCATCGTCGAAGGTCAGCGCCACCTCGCGAGGACGGTGCAGCTTGCCCGTCGGCCTCGTGAACTCCCGCAGGACCTTGCCCGACAGCTTGCCGCGGACGGTGACGTCCTCCGCCTCCGAGGTGCCGATCACGCTCGCCGGGTTCGGGGCGACGGGCGTGGGCAGCTTCTGGACCAGCTTCACGGTCGGCTCCGTCGTGTCCTCGCCGTCGTCGACCTCGATCGAGTCGCCCGCCCGCAGCGCGGCCGACCTCGACGGCGGACCGCCGTTGAGGAGGACCTCGCCGGGGTCGGCGCGCCGCTGAAGGATGTCGCCCTCCACGTCGAGCAGCCGGCCCGCCCTCGCGTGGAGATCCTCTCGGCGGACGAGTTCGCCGAACGTCGTCCCCACCTCCACATGCACCAACTCCCCGTTCACACGGATGCCGATCAGGGGTGGGCCCTCGGCAAGCCGCCCCGCGGCGAACGTGAGCCCCACGATCACGGCGACCGCCGTGGCGGCGAGGAGAACCAGCCCGGCCTGAGGCAGCGTCCGCCTCATCGCGTCATCCTCCCGCCGGCGTCAAGCATCGGGATCATTGACCGCCTCCGATCCGACCCGGTTCCCGCCGCGTGGCGGCCGGGGCGGGCGGCTGAGAGCATGGGCGTCATGGTCCCGCCCGCGCCGATCGATCCCGGCTGCCGCGATCCTCTGCGCGGCTCCGGCCGATGACCCGACCACGGATCCGCGTGCCCGACCCCGGGGGCGTGCGGAGCTTCTGGCTCGAGGAGGCGCTGGCGGCCGACGCGGGGGAGCCGTGCCCCCCGCTCGGGGCCCGCATCGCGGCCGACGTGTGCATCGTCGGCGGAGGGTTCGCGGGGCTGTGGACGGCGAACGAGCTCATGGAGCGCGAGCCCGGCCTGCGGGTGGCGCTGCTCGAGGCGGACATCTGCGGCGGCGGAGCGAGCGGTCGCAACGGCGGCTTCGTGTCCTCGTCGTGGCACGACATCGAGGCGCTCGCCGACATCTACGGCGAGCGGGAGGGCGTTCGCTACGCGGTCGCCCTCGCATCCGAGATCGACGCCGTGGGCGCATGGTGCGCGCGCAACGGCGTGGACGCCTGGTACCACAAGGACGGCGTGCTCGCGGCACGCGCGGGAGGATGGCAGCCGGAGCGATCTCCCGAGGCGGAGGCGCTGCTCCTGCGCCACGGCGTCGAGCGCCGCGAGCTCGACGCCGAGCAGGCCCGAGGCGTCGCGGATTCCCCTCGGTTCGTCGGCGGCATCATGGGCGAGGACACCGCGATCGTGCAGCCGGCGCGGCTCGCCCGGGGGCTGCGGCGAGTGGCGCTGGAACGCGGCGTCCGGATCTACGAGGGGACGCGCGCGACCCGCATCGACGCAGGACGCCCGGCGGTCGTTCGCTCCGAGCGCGGCGCGGTCCGCGCGGATCAGGTCGTGCTCACGATCGGAGCGTGGGCCGCCGGCTGGCCCGGCTTTCGACGCGCGTTCGGCAACATCGCGGACTACATGGTCGTGACCGAGCCGATCCCCTCGCAGCTTCGGGACGACCTCGGGTGGACGAGCTGGGCCGGGATCGTCGACCGTCGCGAGCTCCTCTACTACCTGCGCCGAACCGACGACGACCGGATCGCCATCGGCGGCGGTTCGACCGGGGTCCTGTTCGGCGGCCGGATCGGCCCCGCGTCGACCCACGATCGGCGGGTCGCGGAGGTCGCGGCCGAGGGCCTGCTGTGGCTCTTCCCGCAACTCGAGGGCATCCGGTTCACGCATGCCTGGGGCGGCCCCATCGACATGACCGCGTCGTTCACGCCGTTCTTCGAGACCCGCGAGCCGGGGAACGTCCACGCGGGGCTCGGCTTCTCCGGGCACGGGCTGGCCGCCACGAAGCTCGGCGGCAGGACGCTCGCGTCCCTCGTGCTGGGCAGCGAGGACGAATGGTCCACGCTTCCCGTCGTGGGTCCCCCGGTGGGGGCCGCTCCGCCGGAGCCGCTCAGGTGGCCGCTGGTGAGGGCGGCGGTGTGGGGGCTCGAGGCCGGGGACCGGGCGGAGTCGGCCGGCCGCCGGCGGAGCCCGCTCCAGCGAGCGCTCGGATGGGGCCCGGTCGCGAATCGGAATCGCCTTGGAGGGCGAGGCGTCAGGCTCGGCGATCCGGCTCGTCGGGCAGGGGCCTCGGTCGACGAGCCGCCGCCTCGTTCGGCACCTCGATGACCGTGGGCGTCGATCCCTCCTGCAGCTCCCGGGTGAACTTCCTGATTCGGTAGCGGAAGTAGTAGTACGCGAACGCCGCGAGGAACGCGACCGCGAGCACGATCGACAGCGCGATGATGAGCGCGGCCTTGAGCACCGCTCCGAGGACGCCGAAGACGGCGGCCAGCAGCAGCAGGATCAGGATCAAGATGCCCACGGCATCATCCTAATACGGCGGTCGGTGATTCGCTCGGGCCGGCGGGCTCGGGCCTCCTCGGCTACTCGTTGAAAGGGCACCTCGGGTAGGCTACGTGCACATTCACCGAGCAGGGACCTGGAGGTGGAATCGGTGGCACAGGATCTGCAGATGTTCGTCGACGGGAAATGGGTGGACGCCGTCGACGGGGGCCGGTTCGACGTGTTCAATCCGGCCACCGGCGAGGTGATCGCAACGGTCCCGGACGCGCAGCCCGCCGACGTGGAGCGCGCCGTCGGCGCCGCCCGGAGGATCTTCGACGGTGGATCGTGGTGGCCCGCCGTAACCGAGCGAGAGCGCGGGCGGATCCTGCTCAATGCCGCGGACATCGTGCGCCGTGAGCACGAGCGCCTGGCCGAGATGGAGACGCTGGACTCCGGCAAACCGCTCGGCGAGGCGATGGAGGACATCGCCGAGGTGGCGTTCATGTTCGAGTACTACGGGGGCTGGGCGACGAAGATCGACGGGTACATCCCCCCGGTCGGGCCGGACGCCATGAGCCTCGTGGTGAAGGAGCCCACGGGCGTGGCGGCCGGCATCACGCCGTGGAACTACCCGATGATGATGGCGGTGCAGAAGGTGGCCCCGGCGATCGCGGCGGGATGCACGTTCATCCTGAAGCCCGCCGAGCAGACGCCGCTCACCGCGCTCGAGATCCCGAAGATCCTGGAGGAGGCGGGGCTGCCGCCCGGCGTCGTCCAGGTGATCACCGGATTCGGTGAGACGGCGGGCGCGCCGCTCGTCGCAGAGCCCCGGCGTCGACAAGATCGGCTTCACCGGCTCGCGCGACGTCGGCAAGATGATCATGCGCTCGGGCGCCGACACGCTGAAGCGCGTGACCCTCGAGCTCGGCGGGAAGTCGCCGAACATCGTGTTCGCGGACGCCGAGTTCGAGGCCGCCATCGAGGGGTCGGCCAACGGGATCTTCTGGAACCAGGGCGAGATCTGCTCCGCCGGATCCCGCGTCTTCATCGAGCGATCGATCTACGACGACGCGCTCAACCAGCTCATCAGCCACGCGAAGGGCGTCGTCGTCGGCGACGGACGCAAGCCCGAGACGACGATGGGGCCGCTGGTGTCGAAGGAGCAGCAGGACCGCGTGCTCCACTACATCGACATCGGACAGAAGGAGACCACCCTCGCGGCGCAGGGCGATGCTCCCGCGGACGGCGACCTCGCCGGCGGGTACTTCGTGCCGCCGACGATCTTCGCCGACGCGAGCAACGACATGACCATCGCGCGGGAGGAGATCTTCGGGCCCGTCATGACGGTCATCCCGTTCGACGGCGTCGAGGAGGTCATCGAGCTGTCCAACGACAACCCCTACGGACTGGCCGCAGCGGTGTGGTCGCGCGACATCAAGAAGGCCATCAACACGGCGAAGGCGCTTCGAGCCGGCATCGTGTGGATCAACGACACGCAGCCGGCTCCCACCGAGGCGCCCTGGGGCGGCTACAAGCAGTCGGGGATCGGGCGCGAGCTCGGCAAGGAAGGCGTCGCCGACTACCTCGAGGAAAAGCACATCTACATCAACCTCGCCGAGTAAGCGGCTCCTACTCGTTCTTCCTCTCCGGGGGTGCGCGCATCCGGTCGAGGAGGCCCGTGATCGCCACACCGAGCGTGCAGATCGCGATGGACGCCATCGTGAGCCGCAGGCCGGCCGTCTCGGCCAGCCACCCCATGATGGGAGGGCCAATCACGAATCCCGTGTAGCCGACGGTGCTCATCGCCGCGACGGCCAGCGCGGGGTCCGCCTCCGAATCGCCGACCATGCCGAACGCCGCGGGCGCGGCGGACGCGATGAAGAACCCGAGGACGAGGAAGGCCACGCCGGCGATCGCCGGGCTGTTCGTGGAGGCCGCGACGATGCCTCCGACGAACGCGCCGATCCCCGACACGATGATGGTTCGGTGGTAGCCGAGGCCGAACAGCACGCGTCCCGCGGTCAGCCGCCCGATCGCGAGCGCGGCGCTGAAGAACGCGAACGCGATGCCGGCCACGAGTGCCGTGGCCATCAGAGTGTTCCGCAGGAACACCCCCGACCACACGTCCATCGACCCCTCCACGAGGAACGCGAACATGATCACGATGGCCGGGAGGATGAGCCGACGCGAGCGCTTGAACACCGAGAGCGACATCCTCGTGTCCGCCTCGGCGGGGCGGGGGAGGCTTCGGACGTGGGACGAGAGATAGTTCCAGGCCATCGTGACGAACAGCAGGATGCCGGCGCTCGCGACGATCACCCTGAACGAGACGCCGGCGGTCGTGGCGAGCCCCGCGCCGAGCGCGCCGCAGATGCCGCCCACCGCGTAGGAGGCGTGCAGCCACTGGAGGACGGGCCGGCGATGGCGGACCTCGAGCCCCTGGGCCGCGACGTTCATGAACACGTCGATCAGCCCGTTGCCGACGCCGAGGATGACGAACCCGAGCAGCAGGGCGGTGCTCGCCCCGTAGCCGATGGCCACGGCCCCGACCCCCATCGTGCCCAGGGCGAGCGCGATGGCGGTCGCCAGGGGAAGGGTCTGCAGACGAGGGGAGAGGAAGACCATCGTCACGATCGAGACGACGGCCAGGATCGACATCTGGATTCCGGCCTCCCCCTCCGTCAGTTCGTGCACCCGGAGGTAGTCGGCGAAGACAACGACCCAGACGCCCCAGTACAGCCCGAACGTCAGATAGCCGGCGAGCAGCGGCGTGGTCGTGTGGCGGAGCGCTCGGTCCGGCGCGTACGCGAAGGCGGTCTGATGCTTGGGGTCGAGGTGGGCCGGCGGGATCGGCTCGTCCATGGACCACACATCTTGCGGCCGCCTGAACGGCCATGCAAACGCTTTGGCATCTGGTGTATCCTCCGGCAGTCATGGCCGGTGGAGAAGTCCAGCTCGTCGACCTCGTGAAACGCTTCGGCGACGTCGTCGCCGTGGACGGCGTCAACCTTCGGATGCCGCCCGGCGAGTTCTTCTCCCTGCTCGGCCCGTCCGGCTGCGGCAAGACCACGTCGCTGCGGATGATCGCCGGCTTCGAGCGCCCGTCGGAGGGGCAGATCCTGCTCGACGGCGTGGACATGGCGCAGACGCCGCCGCACAAGCGAAACGTGAACACGGTCTTCCAGAACTACGCGCTGTTTCCTCACCTCTCCGTCGAGGAGAACGTCGGATTCGGCCTCCGCTACCAGAGCGTCTCCAAGGAGGAGACGAAGCGCCGCGTCGGCGAGGCGCTCGACCTCGTCCAGCTCTCCGGGTTCGGCAAGCGGCGGCCCACCCAGCTCTCGGGCGGGCAGCAGCAGCGCGTCGCTCTCGCGCGCGCTCTCATCCTCAATCCGGAGGTCCTGCTCCTCGACGAGCCGCTCGGCGCCCTCGACGCCAAGCTCCGCAAGGCGCTCCAGATCGAGCTGAAGGCGCTGCAGGAGGAGGTCGGCATCACGTTCATCTACGTGACGCACGACCAGGAGGAGGCCCTCACGATGTCCGATCGCATCGCCGTGATGTCGAGCGGGCGCGTCGAGCAGATCGGCCCCCCGAACGAGGTCTACGAGGAGCCGGCGACGGCCTACGTCGCCGACTTCCTGGGCGTCTCGAACCTCATGAGCGCGAAGGGAGACGGCGCCGTCGGGAGCCGGTGCAAGATCCGGCTCGGCGAGTTCTCGCTGGAGGCGGGCAAGGGCGAGGCCGACGCCACGGGAGACGTGAAGATCGTGATCCGGCCCGAGCGCGTGGTGCTCGAGGAGCACGGCAGCACGGGTGAGAACCGGATTCCGGCGATGGTCGAGCGCGTCGTCTACGTGGGATCGGTCATGCAGGTGATCCTGAACCTCGCGCCGGGCGGCCGGATCCAGGCGTGGGTGCAGAACCAGGGCGAGGGGATCCCCTACGAACAGGGAACGCCCGTGACCGTCCACTTCCCGGTGGACGCCCTCCGCGTGCTGGCCGACACCGGCGCCGTCGCTCCGCGGGCGGACGAGGCCTCGGCGCAGGCCGCCATCTCCTGATCGGGCCTCCCGGCCCTTCGCGATCCCCGTCGGTCAGAGCTGCGCGAAGCTCGAGACGTCGCGCTGTCCCCGGCTCGCCCGCCGGTACGCGAGCAGCCCGATCGCGATCACGACCAGCGTCGTGAACAGCATGATGGTCGCGGCCGCGTTCACCGCCGGCGTCGGGGATCCGCGGGAGATCTGATAGATCTTGATGGCCAGCGTGTCCGTGCTCGCGTTCGCCGAGAGCGCGCTCACCGTGACGAAGTCGTCGATCGAATCGGCGAACACGATGGCGAAGCTCGCGAAGATCGCCGGATACAGCAGCGGCAGCAGCACGCGGCGAACCGCCTGCGTCGGTTTGGCGCCGAGGTCCATCGCGGCCTCCTCGTATTCCTTCCCGATGGTGAGCAGCCTCGCGCGCACGATGATCACCGGATAGGAGATCTGAAACGTCACGAGCCCGATGATCTGTGCGGTCGTCCCAAGCTCCAGCAGATTCGCGAGCGCGTTCGTGAACAGCAGGTACAGGGACACGGCGAGGATGATCTCCGGGATCACGAAGGAGAAGAGCATGGCGAAGTTCGTGATGCCGCTCCCTCGCCCCCGCCACCGATCCAGCCCGATGGCGAACAGGACGCCGAGGGGAACGGCGATGACCATCGTGGCCACCGAGAGCAGCACGCTCTGGAACATCGCGTGGGTGAGATCGGTCCGATGCACGAGCGCCTCGGTGTCGCGTGGGTTGGCCACCCACCACCACTGGAGCGAGAACCCCTGCCACGAGCTTCGCGACCGTCCGGCGTTGAGCGAGAAGATGATCGCGATGACCACCGGAAGCAGCGACCAGACGAGGTAGCCCCACGTGATCGCCTCGAGGATGGTGGGCTTGCGCCAGGGGTTCTTCCACCAGCGGGAGACGATGTTCCCCGTCCGGATGGCCGGGCGGCCCGGCGCCTCGAGCGCCTGCGTCTCGCTCATGCGCCCTCCGCCGCCCGCTTCGTGCTGCGCAGGTAATACATCAGGGGAATGATGAGGATGACGATCAGCGTCAGCACGAGGGAGGCTGCCTCGCCGCCGCCGCGCGCCTGGCCGAGCGCGTTATCGATGAGGTTGCCGATCATCGTCGTCTTCGGCGAGTTCGAGAGCATGTTGTTGGTGTAGTAGTCGCCGAACATGGGGAGGGCGACGATCACGAGGCCGGCCAGGATGGCCTGGCGGCTGAGCGGCAGCGTCACGCGCACGAACGTCTTCGTCGGGCTTGCCCCGAGGTCCCGCCCGGCCTCGAGCATCGCCGAATCGATCCGGTCGAGCCCGGCGTAGAGGGGAAGGATCATGTAGGGGATGTAGCCGTAGACGAGCCCGAGGATGACGGTGATGGCCCGCCCCTCCTGCCAGTTCACCGGCGCGGCGAGGATGTGCAGGAAGGTCCCCAGCTTGTTGACGTAGCCGTCCTCGGTGAGCAGGCTCTGCCACGCGTACATCCGCATGAGGTAGCTGATCCAGAACGGCGCGACGAGCAGGACGAGGAACAGCACCTTGCGACGGCCGCCGTACCGGGCGACGAAGTACGCGACCGCGTAGCCGATGACGAGGCACATGGCGCTCGCGATCGCAACATAGGAAAAGGTGCGGAGGTAGGCCGGCGTATAGAACGAGTCCGGGCCGCAGCAGACCCGCGACAAGGTCTCCGAGAAGACCTCGCCGCTCCAGAACCAGGGCTGGTAGATCGGGAACGGGTTGCCGAACAGATCGTTCGTCCCGAAGGCCACGGCGAAGACGAGGTAGAACGGGATGACGAAGAACAACGCGATCCAGATGGTCCCCGGGGCCGCGAAGGAGGGCCAGAACCCCTTCGGGTACCAGACCCCCTGCTCCTTGGCGACGACGCGCTCACGCGCCCTTCGGGCCCTTCGGGCCCGCCAGTGCTGTTTGCTCGCGACCTCCACGGATCCCTGGGGCTAGCCGCCGGCCCGGAACTCGTCCCAGGCCGACTGCCAGAGATCGTCGACCTCGGGCGGAAGGAACGTGGCCCACAGCCCGTTCTCGAAGTCCTCCGATCCCGACGACCGCGTTGCCCACCGACTCCGGAACGTAGCCGTCCTTCACGAGCGTCTCCGGGTCCATCGAGTTGAGCGGCGGCTGGTAGCCGTTCCAGGAGAAGTTCTTCGTCGCGGGCTTCGAGCTGATCAGATAGTTCATGAAGTTGTGCGCCATCGCGGGGTGCTCGGCGTCCGCCGGGACGGCGATCAGGTCGTTGCCGATGGGGAAGATCTCGTCCTGATAGAACCCCAGCACGTCCGTCGACACGCCCTTCGGCAGGTACCACTGCGCCCCGATGATGTCGCCCGACCACGACTGGTGGATCCAGAACTCGTCGTCGGGAAGCTTGGCGTAGGCGCCGTTGATCGTCGTCCGCACGCTCACCGTATCGATCAGGTCGATGAGATCGTTCTTGGCCTGGTCGATGATCTTCGGATCTCCCGTATTGATGTCGGTGACGCCGCGGCGCATCATCGCCATCCCGAGCGCCTCTCGGTAGTCGTCGTAGATCCCGACCTTCCCCTTGTACTGGGGATCCCAGAAGATGTCGTAGCCCTTCTCGTTCACCTCGTCCTCGGAGATGTGGTCCTTGCGGTAGGCGATGCCCGTCGTGTACACCGTGTAGGGGACCGTGTAGCGCCAGCCCTGGTCGTACCACGGCGAGTCGGTGCCGCTGAACTGCGCCCAATCGTCGGCGATGTTCGGGATGAAGTTCGTGGTTCAGCGGCTGCAGGAGCCCCGCGTACACCTCGGTGGGGAGCTTGTCGATGGTCGGGAAGAAGACGTCGGGCTTGACCTTGCCCGACGCGAGCTTCGACTCCGCCTCCGCCATGGTGTTGAACGTCGTGTACTCCCAGTCGCGATCGGCCTGCGCCATCCAGTCGTTGAGCACCTGCTTCCACATGTAGTCGATCCAGTTGTAGATCTGGAGCGTGCCCTCCTCGACGGGCGCGTCCGTCGCGACCGGCTGCCCCCGCAGCGGAAGGGTGACGGGGTTGTCCCTCGTCGCGATGGGGATGGAGCTCGGAAGCGGGGAGCCGTCGCCCCCGGTCGGTGTCGGCTTGGAGCACGCGGCGAGGATCGCGGCCATGCTGGGAACCGCGAGCGCGGCGCCTGCGGAGCGGCGCAGGAAGTCCCTCCGGCTCATCCGGTTGATGCGGGCGTACCGATCGCGGCGCTCAGCCACTGTCCCCTCCTCCGGTTTTGACCCACCGTTCAAGCGCGGTGAGTACCATAGTCCGTTGGGACTATGCAACCCAGTGCCGCACCGTCCCTCTTCATACCTATGAATACGTCGCGAGGGGTGATCGTGGTCGGGGCCGGCCTCGCCGGGTTGACCGCGGCCCACGAGCTCAGTCGGCGAGGCGTCGCGGCGACGGTGGTCGAGGCGCGGAACCGGGTGGGCGGCCGCGTCTGGTCCCGGCGACTGGACAACGGCGCGATCGTCGAGATGGGCGCCGAGTGGATCATGCCGGGCGACGACGCCCTCCGCGAGCTCTGCCGGTCGCTCTCGATCGCGCTCTCGGACGCGGGGGTGGACTATCGCCGGCGGGAGCCTCGAGGACCGGGGGCGCCGACGCTCGACGAGGTCGATGAGCTCCTGGAGATGGCGTCGAGGGCGCTGGCGGACGTGGACGGCCATCGGGCGGCGTCGATGACCCTCGGCGAGTTCCTGAGCTCGCTCCCGGCCTCGCCGGGGCCGCTCGCCGCCCTGCGGTCGAGGCTGCAGGGGACCTGTGCGACGGACCTCGGGACCGTGGCGCTCCGCGCGATGGACGCCGAGCACGGGTTCCGGGCGGAGCCGGCCCGCTACGCCCGCGTGAGCACCGGGAACCAGTCGATCGCGACGGCGCTCGCCGCGCGCTTGAACGACGTCCGCCTGGAGCACCGGGCCCGGCACGTCCGCCAGGTCGACGACCGCGTGACGGTCCTGGGCGACGCACCGACCGGAGGCTGGACGGTCGAGGCGGACGCCGTGATCGTCGCGGTGCCGCCGAGGCTCGTCGGGGAGCTGACCCTCGACCCCCCGCTGCCGCCCCCGCAGGCGCGGGCACTCGCCGAGATGCCGATGGGCGTCGCGGCGAAGCTCGCGATCGCGACGGCGGGGGACCCGCCGCTGCGGTCGGTGCAGAGCTCGAGCCTCCCGTTCTGGTGCTGGACCGGGCTCGGGACCGATGGGGCCGCCCGCCGCGCGCTCACGTCGTTCGCCGGCTCCCCCGTCGCACAGGCCGCGTTGCGGACCGAGTCGGGCGATCCGGCGACCTGGATGCGGCGGGTGTCCGGGCTCGTCCCCGAGGTCGCCGTGGAGGGGACGCCCATCATGAAGTCGTGGGGTGACGACGAGCTGTCTCGCGGCAGCTACTCCGCGATCGACAACCGGACCTACGACCGCGCGGACCTGCTCGGGCGGCCGCTCGATCGCGCCTTCTTCGCCGGCGAGCACACGGCCGGCCCCCAAGAGCACGGCACCATGAACGCGGCGGTGCGATCGGGGATCGCCGCGGCGGAGCAGGCTGCGAGTATGCTGTCGGGCCGCCGGCGTGGCCGCCGCGCATGAGGAGCGAGAGCATCGACACCGCAACGGAGTCGTCCGAACACGTGCTGCTGACCGAGGACATCGGCCCGGTTCGCCGACTCACGATGAACCGGCCGAAGGCGCTGAACGCGCTGTCGGGGGAGCTCATCGAGGCCCTCTCCGCGGCCTTCGCCGACGCCGCGGTCGACGAGCGCGTTCGCGTCGTGATCCTGCGCGGCGCCGGCCGCGCGTTCTGCTCGGGCTACGACCTGTCCGAGGACGCGCAGGCGGGGACGAAGGATTCGGCCGGGTGGTATCGGGAGCTGCAGGAGTCGGCCGACCGAGATGCTCGAGATCTTCGATCATCCGAAGCCGATCATCGCCCAGGTCCACAGCTACTGCCTCGCTGGGGGCTGCGACCTGATGATGATCTGCGATCTCTGCGTGTGCTCGGACGATGCGCGGTTCGGCGAGCCCGAGATCAGGTTCGGATCGGGGGTGGTCACGATGGTGATGCCCTGGATCCTCGGCGTTCGCAAGTCCAAGGAGCTGCTGTTCACCGGCGAGGATCGCATCTCCGCCGACGAGGCGCTCCGCATCGGGCTCGTGAACCGGGTCG
This sequence comes from uncultured Actinomycetes bacterium, assembly GCA_963728285.1. Lineage (GTDB taxonomy): Bacteria > Actinomycetota > UBA4738 > UBA4738 > HRBIN12 > CAVSJR01. Next base: position 973,214 of record CAVSJR010000001.1, read on the forward strand.
TCGAGCGCGACCGGCTCGATTCGGCGACGCTCGACCTCGCCAACGAGATCGCCAAGAACGATCCCTTCGCGATCTCCATGGAGAAGCAGGCGATCAATCGGGTGTGGGAGGTCGCCGGGTTCAGGGAGGCCATCGCCTCGAACGTCCAGCTGGACGTCCTGATCGAGACGGCGGAGCTGCCGGAGCGCGCGGAGTTCCGCAGGATCACGCTCGAGCGGGGCCTGAAGGCCGCCATCGAGTGGCGCGACGCACGGTTCCGCGAGCAGCACGGATAGCGGCGTCGTGAACCCCGCGAAGCTGCAGCCGTTGCTGGCCCCGCGGTCCATCGCCGTCATCGGCGCCTCCGAGTCGCCCGACTCGTGGGCCCCGGAGATCCATCGAAGCCTGGAGCACCTCGGCTTCGACGGCGAGATCTATCCGATCAACCCCAAGTACGACGAGGTGTGGGGGCGGCCGTGCCTGTCGTCGCCGCTGGAGCTCCCGAAGGGCGTGGACCTCGCCGTCGTGGTCGTCCCGGCCCGAATCGCCGTGCGCATGGTCGACGAGTGCGGCGCGGCCGGCGTGCGCGGCGTCATGGTCGTCTCGAGCGGGTTCGCGGAGGCGGGCGAGGAGGGCCGGGAGCTCCAGGCGCGGCTGCGCGAGACCGCGCTCGCGCACAAGCTTCCCGTGCTGGGGCCCAACGTCGAGGGGTTCGTCAACTACATCGAGCGCGTCGCGCCGTACGGCACGACGCCGCCCCCCGAGCCGGTGCCCGGTCCCGTCAGCGTGATCTCGCAGAGCGGAACGGTCGCATGGACGATGAACCAGATGGCGTCCGACCGCGGGGCCGGCCTCCGGATCATCCTCGGCGTCGGCAACGAGGCGGTGATCGGGCTGGGAGACATGTTCGAGTGGGCGGCCGCCGATCCCCACACGAAGGTCGTGACGAGCTACATCGAGACGATGCGCGACGTCGACGGGATCGGGCGAGGGCTCGATGCGCTCGCCGCGGCGCGAAAGCCCGTCCTGATCTGCGCCCCGGCCGGTCGCAGCGAGGCCGCCAGGCGCTCCATCGCGGCACACACCGGCGCGCTCGCCGGGGACACCGGCCTGCGCGATGCCTGGTTGCGGGGCCACGGCGTCGTCCTGGTGGGCGATCCGGTCGAGATGTTCGAGGCGGCCGTGCTGCTGACGCATCACCGGAAGCTGAGGACCACCGGCGTGTCGGCCGCCCTGCAGTCGGGGGGCGCGTGCACGCTGTTCGCCGAGGCCGCCGGCGCGGCGGGGCTCTCGCTGCCCGAGTTCTCGGCGAGGACCAAACGAACGCTGGGCAAGGTCCTGCCTCACTTCGCCTCCCAGAACAATCCGCTGGACGTGACCGGGCAGGCCGCCGTCGAGACCGACATGTTCGTCGGCGCCCTCGAGGCCCTTGCGCGCGACGACGCCGTCGGGCTCGTCGCCTTCGACGCGTTCCCGCCTCGAGGCGAGGACGATGCCGTCTGGGCGGAGCCCGTCTTGCAGCGCCGCCCGCCGGCTGCAGCGGGAGACCGGCACGGCGTTCGCGAGCGTCGCGATGAGCCCGCTCGCCTACCCGCCCTCGGCGAAACGGTTCGTCGGACGCGCGAGGCTTCCGTTCCTGCAGGGACACCGCGCGGCGGCCGGCGCGATCCGGGCGCTGGTCGAGCTCCAGGAGCGGACGGCGCGCGCCGTTCCTCATCTGCCGCCGCATCCCGCGCGGGCCAAGGCCCTTCGCGCGCTGAAGGGGCTCGCCGGTCCCCTCGACGAGGCGCGGGGAGCTCGCCTGCTGGAGCTCTACGGGCTGAAGCGCCCTCGAGAGGCGACGGTGCGGACGCCGCAGGCGGCCGCCGCGGCCGCGCGCGCGATCGGATTCCCCGTCGCGGTGAAGGCGCTGGCCCCGGAGATCCCCCACAAGGCCCGCCTCGGCGGCGTTCGGCTCGGGCTCGACACCCCGGAGGCCGTGGCGGCGGCCTCGGCCGACGTGCTCGCGGCAGCCGCTCGCGCAGGGGCGAGCGCGCCGCAGGTGTTGGTGCAGCAGATGGTTCGGGGCCATGAGGTGCTCGTCGGCGCGGTCGTCGACGAGCAGTTCGGCGCGTGCATCACGATGCGCCCGGGCGGCGAGCTCGCCGAGGCGGGGGAGGCCACCTTCGTGCCCGCGCCGCTCACCGCCAAACAGGCGCTGCGCTTCGTCGAGCAGCAGGCGGAGGGGTGCGGGCTCCGCGCCGGCGAGCACGATCTGCGGGCGGCGGCCCGGGCGGTCGAGGGGATCGCGCGCGCGGCCCACGACCTGCGGAGCCGGCTCACGGCGCTGGAGGCCAACCCGCTGCTCGTCGCCTCCAAGGGCGCCGTCGCGGTCGACGCGCTGGCCGAGGCGCGCCCCCCCGGGTGATCTTCGGCCTCGTCGCCGCCCTCGGATGGGGATGCTCCGACCTGCTCGCGGCGATCGGGTCTCGCCGGATGGGAAGCCGGGCGACCGTGATGGTGGCGCAGATCGTCGGCCTCCTGTGCTTCGGCCTCCTCTGGGTCGTCACCACCCCCGAATGGCGGCTGCCGGCGCGGGATGTCGCGATCCTGTTGGGGAGCGGGTGCTTCGCCGGGATCGCCTACTTCACGGCCTACCGGGGACTCGAGCTCGGGCCCGTCGCCCTCGTCTCGCCGATCGCCTCGGCGTTCGCGGCGGTCACCGTCCTGCTCGCCGTCGTCCTCCTCGGCGAGTCGCTCGGCCCGATCCTCCTCTCGGGGGTCGTGCTCACGATCGTCGGCGTCGTGCTCGCGTCGACGGACCTGCGCCGATTCGAGGTGGAGGCGAAGCGGCATCGGCGGGGCCTTCCGTACGCCTTCGCCGCGATGGTGGGGTTCGGCGTGGCGGCGTTCGTCTCGGGGAGCCTCGCGAAGGACTACGGCTGGCTCCCGCCGATCGCGCTGTCGCGCGTGGGCTCGCTGATCCTCATCACGGCCGTCACGCTCGCGATGCGGGGCCGGGAGCGCGAGGGGATGCGGCGGATCTCCCCGCGCAACCTCGGGATCGCTGCCGCGGCGGGCGTCACCGACATCATCGGGGTCGTCGCGTACTCGCGGGGCAGCGAGCTCGGCCTGATCTCGATCGTCGCGGCGGTCTCGGCGACGTTCACGCTGATCCCCGTCGCCGGGGGCATCCTGCTGTTCTCGGAGCGGCCCGCGCCGAACCAGCTCGTCGGGCTCGTCCTCGTGATCGGCGGGCTGGCGACCCTCGGCGCTGCATGAGAGGGACGTGCGGCGGGCGAGTCGCCGTTGCTCATCCCGCAACCCGTGCCTTGCGCGCCCAGCACCGGCGGTCGAAGATGACCCGAGGTCGGGCTCCCAGGAGCCCGCGAGGGGGACGGGGGTACCGTTGGACAGCGAAGCGCCCCGGTTCACGGTGTCGTGTCGCAACGTCTGGAAGGTCTACGGGCCGAACGCCGAACGCATCATCGGATCGCCCGACGCGGAGCTGCCCCGCAACGAGCTCCTGGAGAAGACGGGCTGCGTCGCCGCCGTGCGGGACGTGTCCTTCGATGTCGGCCAGGGCGAGGTCTTCGTCGTCATGGGGCTGTCGGGAAGCGGCAAGTCCACCCTCGTTCGCTGCATCACGAGGCTCGATCCCCCCCACCGCCGGGCAGGTGGTCATCGATGACGAGGACATCGTCGTCGGCGAGCGAGGATCGGCTGCGCGAGCTGCGCCGGAACAAGGTCAGCATGGTCTTCCAGCATTTCGGGCTGTTCCCACACCGCCGGCTCGTGGAGAACGTCGCGTTCGGGCTGGAGATCCAGGGCGTGGACAAGGACGGCGCGAAACGCGCGAGCCGAGGAGGTCCTCGAGGTCGTCGGCCTGGCCGGATGGGGCAACTCCTTCCCCGACGAGCTGTCCGGGGGCATGCAGCAACGCGTCGGCCTCGCTCGGGCGCTCGCGACCGACCCCGAGATCATGCTGTTCGACGAGCCGTTCAGCGCCCTCGACCCGCTGATCCGCCGCGACATGCAGGACGAGGTGATCAGGCTTCAACGAGACGTGCGCAAGACGATGATCTTCATCACGCACGACCTGATGGAGGCGCTGAAGCTCGGCGACCGGATCGCGATCATGAAGGACGGCGGCTTCGTGCAGGTCGGAACGCCCGAGGATGTCGTCGCGAGGCCGGCCGACGACTACGTGGCGGACTTCGTGCGCGACGTGCCGCGCGCCCACGTGCTGACCGCGCGGTCGATCATGACGCCGCCGCCGTCGAGCGATGGGCACGCGTACGGCCCCGACGTCCCGCCGGAGACGGTGGTCCAGAAGCTCATCCCGTTGGTCGCGAGCGAGGACCTCGTCGCTTCGCGTGGTCGAGGGCTCCGACGTCCTCGGCGTCGTCGATCGCACGGCCGTGATGTCGGCCCTGATCGAGGCGGACTGATGGCCGTCCAGGCGCCTCCGTCGAAGGCCGCCGGGGGCGTCGCGGAGACGCTGGGGCCGCCGCCCGCGGTCGGCGCCGCACCGTCGTCGCCCTGGCCCGGGCGGATCGCGTGGACCATCGGCGTCGTCGCCGCCCTCGCCGTCGGATTGCTCTGGCTGACGCCGGGATTCCCCGAGCGGCTCGTGATCGGCGTCGACGACTGGTTCGCGTCCGTGGACACGTGGGTCATCGACAACCAGCAGACGCACTGGCTGTTCACCACGGTCCTGGGTCCCGATCGGCGACGGGGTCGACGGCGGCCGTCGAGGGGGTCATCGACGCCCTGTCGCGGATGACCTGGCTCGGCCTGCTCGTGGGCGCCGCGTCCCTGGCCGGCCTGGTCGCCGGCTGGCGCATGGCGGTGCTCACGGCGGCGGGCGTCCTGTCGTTCGGGGTGCTCGGGGTGTGGGACCGAGAGCGTGGAGACCCTGGGCCTGGTGCTCGTGTCGGTGGTCGTCGCCCTGGCGATCGGCATGCCGCTCGGGCGTCTGGGCCGGCCGGCGGCCCCGGATCGAGCGGAGCCTCAGGCCGGTCCTCGACGCGATGCAGACGATCCCGGCGTACTCCTACCTGCTGCCGGCCGTGCTGTTCTTCGGGATCGGCTACCCGCCGGCGCTGATCGCGACGGTGATCTTCGCCATCCCGCCGGCGGCTCGGCTCACCTCGCTCGGGCATCCGCGACGTCTCGCCGACGGCGCTCGAGGTGGCCGACTCCTTCGGATCGACGTCCCGGCAGAAGCTGGCGAAGGTGCAGCTCCCGCTCGCGAAGCCCTCGATGATGCTCGGCGTCAACCAGACGATCATGATGGCCCTCGGGATGGTCGTGATCGCGGCCGTCGTCGGCGCCGCCGGCCTCGGTCGCCAGGTGCTCGACGGCCTGAAGCAGCTCGACGTCGGCGAGGCGCTGAACGGCGGCATCGCGATCGTCGTCATGGCGATCGTGCTCGACCGGGTGACCACGGCGTGGAGCCAGCGCGGGCGGCAGCCGCCGCGGCCGCTGACGGTCGGCGGGCGGCGCGTCTCGCGCGCGGTCCTCATCGGCGGCGGCCATCGCGGTCACGATCGTCGCGGTGATCGTCGGGCGGCAGGTGCTCCGGCAGCAGGAGTTCCCGGAGCAGTGGACGACCTCCGTCGCGGCGCCCGACGAACGCCATCGTGGAATGGTCCCAGGAGAACCTCGTCGGCATCACCGACGTGATCGCGAACGTCATGCTTCGAGGCCTTGCTCGACCCGCTCCGCGACCTGCTCATCGGGCTGCCCTGGTGGATGGTCGCCGGGGGCGCCGCGCTCATCGCCTGGCGGGTCTCCGGCGCCAGGCTGGCGGTGGGATCGTTCCTGTGCATCATGGGGATCGGCCTCCTGGGCACGTGGGATCTGTCGATGGACACGCTCAGCCAGGTGCTCGTCGCGGTGCGTGATCGCCATCGCGATCGCCATCCCCATCGGCGTGCTGGCGGCCAGGAGCCGAACGCTCGAGCGTGTGATGAAGCCCGTGCTCGACGCGATGCAGACGATGCCGGCGTTCGTGTACCTGGTGCCCGTCCTGCTGCTGTTCGCGCCGGGGCGGGTCCCGGCCGTGATCGCGTCGGTCGTCTACGCGCTGCCGGTCGGCATCAGGCTGACGACCCACGGCATCCGTGGGGTCCCCAAGGAGACGGTGGAGGCGGCCGAGTCGCTTCGGCTCCACCCCGGGCCAGCTGCTTCGAAAGGTGCAGTTCCCCCTCGCCCGGCCCTCGATCCTGCTCGGCGTGAACCAGACCATCATGATGGTGCTGGCGGTGGTGATCATCGCCGGGTTGATCGGGGGCGGCGGCCTGGGCTTCGACATCCTCAACTCGCTGTCGAAGCGCCAGATCGGACAGGGGCTGGTCGGCGGGCTCAGCATCCTGCTGCTCGCGATCGTGCTGGACCGGATCACGCAGGCGATGGGGAGCGTCACAACGACTCGATGCGAGGGCCGGTGGGGATGGGGCTGGGATGGTGGCCGCGGGTGCGTGCGATCGGTGGGCGGGTCGGAATCGGATGAAAGGAAGGCGGACGCATGAGGAGACGAGCAGCGATCGGGACGATGTGCGCGGCCTCTGATGGTGCTGGCGGCGGCGTGCAGCGACGTCGGGAGCCGACCGATGATCAGGCGGCCGGCGGCGGCGCGGCGAACGTCGCGCAGTGCGGACAGCGAGCCGATCGAGCATCGCCGTGAACGCCTGGGTCGGCGCGGAGGCGAACGCGGCGGTCGCCCAGTCCGTGATGCAGGAGGAGATGGGCTGCACGGTCGAGCTCGTCAAGATCGACGAGTTCCCGCAGTTCCCCGCGCTCGCGCAGGGAGACCTCGATGCCACGCTCGAGGTGTGGCCGTCGGTGCACCCGAAGGAGCTACAAGCAGTACATCGAGAACGACGGCGGCGTCATCGACGGCGGCGAGCTCGGCGTCATGGGCAACATCGGATGGTTCATGCCGACCTACGTGCTGGACGAGCACCCCGAGTTCGCGACGTGGGAGGGGCTGAAGGGCAACGAGGAGGTCTTCGCGACGGCCGAGACCGGCGATCAGGGCCAGTTCCTCGGCTCGGACCCGAACTTCGGGTTCTACGACGAGGAGATCATCGCAGAACCTCGGGCTCGACTTCAAGGTGGTCTACAGCGGGTCGGAGGCGGCCTCGCTCGCCGCGCTCGACAAGGCGTACGAAGGCGCAGGAGCCGATCCTGATGTACTTCTGGAGCCCGCACTGGGCCCAGGAGAAGTACGACCTCGTCGGAGGTGGAGCTGCCCGCGTACGACGACCAGTGCGCGCAAGGCGCTGGAGAACGAGGACGCGGACGGCTACGCCTGCGACTACGCCGACGACGTCCTCTACAAGGCGTTCAGCGAGCAGCTGCAGCAGGACGACCCGGCGGCCTTCGAGTTCCTCTCGAACATGACGTGGACGGCCGAGGACCAGAACGCCGTCGCCCTCGACATCGAGGAGGGCATCGTCGCCGGAGGAGGCTGGGAAGAAGTGGATGGACGCGAATCCGGACGTCTGGCAGGCCTGGCTGCCGGCGGCGTGACGCGCGTTTGAGTTCGCGCGTGGAGGACGGGCGGCCCGACCGGGCCGCCCGTCGCATGTGGGAGGGGCGCATGAGCGAGCACGGACGCATGTTCATCGGCGGCTCCTGGGTCGACGCCGAGGGCGGTGCGACGTTCGATGCGATCAGCCCGTCGACGGGGGCCGTCATCGGCTCGGTCCCCGAGGGGACCCGCGCCGATGCCCAGCGCGCGATCGACGCGGCGAACGCAGGCATGGCCGGCGTGGGCGGGGCTCTCGGCCTTCGAGCGGGCGGCGGCGATGCGGCGCGTCGCCGAGGCGATCGATGCTCGCCGCGACGAGCTTGCGCATACGCTCGCGCTCGATCAAGGCAAGCCGCTGCGTGCCGAGGCGTTCGACGAGGTCGAGGAGCTCATCGTCTACTTCGACATGGCCGCGGGCGACGCCTCCCGCATGGAGGGGCTGATGCCGCCCTCGGTCGACGCCGGCAAGCGCGTGCTCGTCTACCGCGTCCCACGCGGCGTCGTCTCGATCATCAGTCCATGGAACTGGCCGTACACGATGCCCGGCGAGCTCCTCGCGCCGGCGATCGCGTACGGCAACACCGTCGTGTGGGCGCCGGCGCCGACGACGTCGCTGTGCGCGGTGAAGCTCGCGGAATGCTTCGAGGCGGCCGAGCTCCCGCCGGGCGTCGTCAACATGGTCACCGGGCCCGGCGCGGTCGTCGGCGACGAGATCGCCGCGAACCCCGGGACGCAGACGGTCGGCTTCATCGGCTCCATCGCCGACCGGCCTCACCGTCGCGCGGCGCGCGGCGGGCAAGGAGCTGCTGCTCGAGATGGGGGGCAACGGTCCGCTCGTGATCATGGACGATGCCGACGTCGACGCGGCCGTCTCGCGCGACGCTCGTCGCGTGCTTCCTCAATGCGGGCCAAAGCTGCACCGCCGGTGAGCGGATCCTCGTCCACGAGCGCGTGCGCGAGGAGTACCTCGTCGCGCTGTCGACCGCGATCGACAAGGAGATCCGGCTCGGGGATCCGTTCGACGACGCCACCACGATGGGACCGGTGAACAACGCTCCCACCGCCGACAAGACCGAGCGCCACGTCGATCAGGCGGTCGGGAGCGGGGCGACGCGTGGTGGCCGGCGGCCGCAGGGCTCCCGAGCTCGGCAGCGAGCTGTTCTTCGCGGCGACCGTCCTCGACGGCGTCACCGAGGACATGGAGATCGCGCGGGAGGAGACGTTCGGTCCCGTCGTGCCGGTCTCGGCCATCCGGGGCGTGGACGAGGCGATCGCGCTCGTGAACGGATCCCCCTACGGCCTGCTCTCGGCGATCTTCACGCGGGACCTCGGCCTGGGGCTGCGCTTCGCGGAGTCCGTGCGGACGGGGTGGGTGAACGTGAACGAGGGGACGAACTACTGGGAGTCGCACCTGCCCTTCGGCGGCAGGGCGGGCTCCAGAGCGGGGTCGGCCGCGTCGGCGGCCGGTACTCGATGGATCGGCTCACCGAGCTGAAGACCGTCGTCCTCAACGTCGCGGGAGGCTGACCGCGCGCCGATCTCGTTGCCGAGCGCGCAACCCGCGCATTGCCAGGGCAACGTCCGGCCGTCCACCATCGCCGGAGGAGGGAGGGACATGCGGGACCGGGCGGAGATCGTGATCGTGGGCGCCGGGATCGTCGGCACGAGCGCCGCCCATCACCTCGCCGAGCTCGGCCTCACGGACGTGCAGGTCCTGGACCAGGGGCCGCTGTTCGAGACCGGCGGGTCGACCTCGCACGCTCCCGGTCTGGTGTTCCAGACGAACGGTTCCCGCACGATGTGCCGGCTCGCGCAGGACAGCGTCGCCCTCTACGAGGGCCTCGAGCTCGACGGGGAGCCGTGCTGGTACGGCGTCGGGGGCATCGAGGTCGCGACGACGCCGGAGCGAAGCGCCGAGCTGAGGCGGCGGCAGGGATTCGCCCGATCCTTCGGCATCGAGGGGACCGAGCTGCTCTCCGCCGGACAGGCCGCGGAGAGGATCCCGCTGCTGAACGAGGAGCGGATCCTCGGTGCCTACTTCGTCCCCTCCGACGGCGTCGCGAAGGCCGTCCGCATCTCGACGGCGCTCGCCCGCCGACGCCGAGTCCAAGGGCGTCTCGTTCGACGGGGACGTGCGCGTGACGGGATTCGACATCGACGGCGGACGCGTGCGGGGGGTGCGAACCGACCGCGGACGGATCGAATGCGACCGCGTGCTGCTGTGCGCCGGCATCTGGGGACCCACGGTGGGAGCGATGGCCGGCGTGCCGATCCCGCTCGTCGCCGGTGCAGCACCAGCTCGTCTGGACCGATCCCATCCCCGAGCTGGCGGGCGAGACGCGCGAGGTCGCGCATCCCGATCCTTCGCCATCAGGACATGGCGATGTACTTTCGCCACCGCGAGGACTTCTACGGCGTCGGAAGCTACCGTCACGAGCCCGTCATCACGCCGCAGCCTCGGCTCAGCGGTCACGGCCGGGGCATGCAGCCCTCGATCATGCCGTTCACCCCCGACGACTTCGTCGCAGCGCAGCGACGAGGCCGTCCGGCTGCTCCCGGCGCTCGAGGGGCGCCTTCGTCCGGCGGATCCGGCTCGCTCGATCAACGGCATGTTCTCGTTCACGCCGGACGCGGGCTCGATCGTCGGCGAGTCGGCGGACGTGCGCGGCATGTGGGTGTGCGAGGCCGTCTGGATCACGCACGGCGGGGGCATGGGGCGCATGGTCGCCGAGTGGATGGCCGGCGGCGAGCCCAGCATGGACCTCGCCGAGGCCGACGTGAACCGGTTCTACCCGTTCATGACCACGCCTCCGTACGTTCGCGAGCGTGGCGCGCAACAGTACCGGGAGGTCTACGACATCCTGCACCCGCTCCAGCAGATGTCGTCGCCCCGGGGCCTTCGCCTGACGCCGTTCCACCGGCGGGAGGCGTCGCTCGGCGCGGAGTTCTTCTCCAGCGCGGGATGGGAGCGCCCGCAGTGGTTCGAGCCGAACGCGTCGCATGCTGCCGGGCGCCGCGTGGGAGCGACGCGACCCCTGGGCCGCGGCGAACTGGTCGCCCGCCGTGGGCGTCGAGCACCTCGCGACGCGCGAGCGGGTGGCCATGTTCGACATCACGCCGTTCGTGAAGCTGTGGGTCGAGGGCCCCGACGCCCTGCAGTTCCTGGAGCGCGTGGCGGCGAACCGGATCGATCGGCCCGTCGGATCCATCGTGTACACGGCGATGCTGACGCCGAGCGGCGGCATCCGGTGCGACCTCACCGTCACGCGCCTCGGACGATCGCACCTTCCACCTCGTGACCGGCGCCGGCTCGGGGATGCACGACCTCGCCTGGCTGCGCTCGCAGATCCGAGCCGGCGAGCGCGTCGGGATCGACGACCGCACGGCCGAGCGGTTCTGTCTCGGCCTGTGGGGCCCGAGGTCCCGGGACGTCCTGGCGGCCGTGACGGACGCGGACGTCTCGAACGAGTCGTTCCCCTACCTGACGGCCCGCGAGATCAACGTCGGCGACGTGCCCGTGCTCGCGCAGCGCATCTCCTACGCGGGGGAGCTCGGCTGGGAGCTCTACGGCCCGGTCGAGATGGGGGAGCGCGCGTGGGATCTGCTGTGGGGGGCCGGCGAGGCGCACGGCGTCGTCGCGGCCGGCGGCGGCGCGTTCGACTCGCTCCGGCTCGAGAAGGGATACCGGCTCTGGGGCCAGGACATCTCGCACCGAGCATGATCCCCTCGAGGCCGGCCTGGGCTTCGCCGTGCGAATGGACAAGGAGTTCCAGGGCCGCGCCGCGCTCGAGGCCATTCGCGAGCGTGGCCTCACGCATCGCCTCGCCTGCATGACCCTCGACGACCCCTCCGCGGATCGTGCTCGGCAAGGAGCCGATCTGGGCCGACGGCGATGTGGTGGCGTACGTGACGTCGGCGGCCTACGGATACACGGTCGGGCGCGGGGTCGCCTACGGCTACCTCCCGGTCGAGGTGGCGGTCGAGGGGACGGGGGTCGAGATCGAGTACTTCGGCGAGCGATTCGCGGCGACGGTGGCCGCGGATCCGCTCGTCGATCCGAAGGGAGCGCGACTGAGGGCATGAGGGCCACAAGGAGCAGACATGGCTGAGGAAGAGGAACTCGATCTCTCCACGCTCCCCGACGCGGAGCTGGTGAAGCAGATGCACGACGATCTCTACGACGGGCTCGCCGACGAGATCGTGGAGGGGACGAACATCCTGCTCGGTCGCGAGTGGGCGCCCGACCGCGTGCTCAACGACGCGCTCGTCGAGGGCATGCGCATCGTCGGGATCGATTTCCGCGACGGCATCCTGTTCGTCCCGGAGGTGCTCCTCGCGGCCAACGCGATGAAGGCCGGCATGGAGATCCTCCGCCCGCTGCTCGCCGAGACGGGGGTCGAACGGGTCGGCAAGATCGTGATCGGAACCGTGAAGGGCGACATCCACGACATCGGCAAGAACCTCGTCGGCATGATGCTGGAGGGGGCCGGGTTCGAGGTCGTCGACCTCGGCATCAACAATCCCGTCGAGAACTATCTCGAGGCCCTCGAGGAGCACAAGCCCGACATCCTCGGGATGTCGGCGCTGCTCACCACGACCATGCCCTACATGAAGGTCGTGATCGACGAGCTCGTCGACAAGGGGCTGCGCGAGGACTACATCGTGCTGGTCGGCGGCGCGCCGCTGAACGAGGAGTTCGGGAAGGCCGTCGGCGCGGACGCGTACTGCCGGGACGCCGCGGTCGCGGCCGAGACCGCCCAGGCGCTGGTCCTGGCACGCCGTGCAGCCGCTCGCTGAGGCCGCGGCGTCGTTCGAGCCACCCCGCGGGGAGGCTCGCGGGGTCCTCGTGCTGGCCTGCGGAGCGATCGCGCGCGAGGTCCTGGCCGTGCTACGCCTGAACGCCTGGACGCACGTGACGCTGCGGTGCCTGCCCGCCGCGCTGCACAACGCGCCCGCGGAGATCGCCCCGCGGGTCGACGAGGTGCTTCGCGACGCCGAGGAGGAGGGGTTCGCCGACGTGTTCGTCGCCTACGGCGACTGCGGCACGGGCGGCGCGCTCGACGCGGTCCTGGATCGCCGCGGCGCCGAGCGGCTCCCCGGCGCTCACTGCTACGCGTTCTTCGCACGGGTCGACGCGTTCGCCGCGATGCACGAGGCGGATCCGGCGACCTTCTACCTCACGGATTTCCTGTGCCGGCACTTCGACCGGCTGGTCGTCCGGGGCCTGGGGATCGACGCACACCCCGAATTGCTGCCGGTGTATTTCGGCAACTACCGACGGCTCGTGTACCTGGCGCAGACGGATGATCCCGATCTCGTCGGTCGAGCTCGACGGGCGGCCGATCGCCTGGGCCTCGCCCTCGAGGTGAGGCACACGGGCTACGGCGATCTCGCATCGTCGCTCGAGACGTTCGTGGCGGGAGGGGAGGCGGCTCGTGCCGGCTGAGCTGACGGTGATCCGATGGCGCGACATCCCGGCGCAGGTGATCGCCACGTCGGGACGGACCAAGGCCCGGAGGCGGCTCGCCGATCGATTCCAGGAGGCGATCGACGCCGCGGCGACGAAGGAGGGACTGATCGGCACGGACGACTACCTCGCGGAATGGCGCAAGGACACTCGCGCGTGCGGCGACGACCTCGAGGCCGAGGCGAGCGCGGAGGCGGAGCGGCTCGACCGCGCGTTCCCCCCCGACGTGCTGGACGGCCTGGCGAAGGCCGGCGGGCTCCGGCGGGATCCATGAGGAGGGGCCGATGAGGAGGGATCGATGACCGACACGATCCTCAGCTCGGCCTCCCGCGAGGTCGCGCTCGGGTTCGAGCGCCCGTTCGTCATCATCGGAGAGCGAATCAACCCGACCGGCCGCAAGGCGCTCGCCGAGCAGATGGTCGCCGGCGACTTCTCGACGGTGGTCGCGGACACGACGGCGCAGGTCGAGGCCGGCGCGCAGATGCTCGACGTGAACGCCGGGATCCCGCTCGCCGACGAGCCGGCGATCCTCGCGGCGACGGTGAGGCTGGTGCAGTCCCTCACGGACGTGCCGCTCAGCATCGACTCGTCGATCGTCGCGGCGCTCGAGGCGGGGCTGTCCGCGTACGTGGGCAAGCCACTCGTGAACTCCGTCACCGGCGAGGAGGAGCGGCTCGAGCAGGTGCTGCCGCTCGTCGCGAGACACGGCGCCGCGGTGGTCGCCATCTCCAACGACGAGACGGGGATCTCCGAGGACCCCGATGTGCGCTTCGACGTGGCCAAGCGCATCGTCGAACGCGCCGCCGATCACGGCATCCCTCGGGCGGACGTCGTCGTCGATCCGCTGGTGATGCCGATCGGGGCGATGGCGACGGCCGGGCGCCAGGTGTTCCGGCTCGTGCGCCGCCTGCGCGAGGAGTTGGGCGTCAATACGACGTGCGGCGCGTCCAACGTCAGCTTCGGGCTGCCGAATCGAAGCGGGCTCAACGGCGCCTTCCTCACGATGGCGATCGCATCCGGCATGACCTCGGCCATCACCAGTCCGCTGCACGAGGAGGTTCGCGGGGCGGTGATGGCGGCGGACGTCATGATGGGCAACGACCGCGACTGCGTCGCGTGGATCCGCCGGTACGGGGAGGGGCGTGCGGCGGGGAGCGACGGAGGACGCCGCCGAGGGGGCCGCGACGGTCGCCGGCGCGCCGGGCGAGCCGACGAGGCGGCCGAGGCGGCATCCGAGCCGTGACCGAGCGAGGCGCTCGTCGTCTTCACGCCCTCGGGAAAGCGAGGGCGATTCGCGCACGGGATCAGCGTGCTGGATGCGGCGCGCGCGATCGGCGTGGACCTCGACTCGGTGTGCGGGGGCAGGGGGATCTGCGGCCGCTGCCAGATCGTCGTCGGCGAGGGGGAGTTCGCGAAGCACGGCATCGTCTCGCGAGCCGCGCACCTGACGCCGTTCTCGCGATCCCGAGTCGACGTATCGCGAGCGCAGCGGCCTGGCGCCCGAGCGGCGGCTCGGATGTCACGCGAAGGTGGTGGGGGACCTCGTCGTCGACGTGCCGCCCGACAGCCAGGTCCATCGCCAGGTCGTGCGCAAGGACGCGGACGCTCGCGCCATCGAGCTCGACCCCGTCGTCAAGCTCCATTACGTGGAGGTCCGCCCGCCGGACATGGCCGACCCCGCGGGCGACCTGCAGCGCCTGCGCGAGTCGCTCGAGCGCGAGTGGGGGCTCACCGGGCTCGACTGCGATCCGCACGTCCTCGCCGCGCTGCAGTCCCGGCTCCGCGAGGGGGCCTGGACGGCGACCGTCGCGGTGCACGACGGCGAGGTGATCACCGATCTGTGGGCCGGCTATCCACGACGTCGCCCTCGGCGTTGCCTTCGACGTCGGGTCGACGACGGTGGCGGGGCATCTGTGCGATCTGGCGATCGGGCGACGTGCTCGCATCGGCCGGGGCGATGAACCCGCAGATCCGGTTCGGGGAGGACCTCATGAGCCGGGTGTCCTACGTGATGATGCATCCCGGATCGCAGGGCGACCTGACGCGCGCCGTCCGGGGTTGCCTGGACGAGCTGCTGGGAGCGCTCGTCGCCGAGGCCGGGGCCGAGCGCGGGGACGTGCTCGAGCTCACCATCGTGGGAAACCCGATCATGCATCACCTCGTGCTGGGCCTCGACCCGACCGAGCTCGGCGGCGCGCCGTTCGCCCTCGCGACCGATGAGGCGGTCCGCCGAACGGCGCGGGAGCTGGATCTGGACGCGAGCCCCGGCGCCCGGGTGTACGTCCTGCCGTGCATCGCCGGTCACGTCGGCGCGGACACGGCGGGGATGATCCTCTCGGAGGCGCCGCACGAGCAGGCGACCGTCGAGCCTTCTGGTCGACGTCGGCACGAACGCCGAGATCGTCCTCGGCAGCCGCGACCGCGCTGCTGGCGGCGTCGAGTCCGACGGGGCCGGCGTTCGAGGGCGCCCAGATCAGCTGCGGGCAGCGCGCCGCGCCGGGGGCGATCGAACGCGTCCGAATCGACCCCGAGACGCTCGAGCCCCGGTTCACCGTGATCGGGACCGGCGCCTGGTCGAGCGATCCCGGCTTCGACGGGACGCGGGTCACCGGCGTCTGCGGGTCGGGCATCATCGAGGTGATCGCCGAGATGTTCCTCGCCGGCATCCTGACGTCGGACGGCGTCATCGACGGATCGCTCGCGGCCCGATCCCCACGCGTCGTCGCCGACGGCCGGACGTTCTCCTACGTGCTGCACGACGGCGAGCCGCGGCTCGTGATCACCCAGAACGACGTTCGGCAGATCCAGCTGGCGAAGGCCGCCCTGCACGCCGGGTGCCGGCTGCTCATGGACCACCTCGGGATCCGAACCGTCGACCGCGTCCGACTCGCCGGCGCCTTCGGCGCGCACATCGATCCCGTCCATGCCATGGTCCTCGGGCTCGTCCCCGACTGCGATCCGGCCGGGGTGACCTCGGCCGGCAACGCCGCGGGAACCGGAGCGAGGATCGCGCTGCTGAACCGCGCGGCGCGCGCCGAGATCGAGGAGGTCGTCGCGCGCGTCGAGAAGATCGAGACGGCGGTCGAGCCGCGCTTTCAGGAGCACTTCGTCGCGGCCATGGGGATCCCCCACGCGGAGGATCCCTACCCCAGGCTCGCGGGACGTGATCGCGCTGCCGGAGCGGCGTACCGCCGAACGCAGCGGAGAGCGACCGGTCGCGCCGGCGCCGTCGTGCGCCCGAATCGGAGAGGAGACCCACGACATGAGCGACGAACCGACGAGGGGCCGGCGGACGGGAGGGCGGGCCGGGCGCCGCGCCGCGCGCGAGGCCTCCGCCCCCGAGCGGCTCCCCTACATCACGCGAACGCTTCCGCCGTACGAGGTCCTGTCCGAGGAGGGACTCGAGGTGATCGAGGGCAACGCCGACTCGATCCTCGAGCGCGTCGGCATCGAGTTTCGGGAGTCGCCGGACGCGCTCCAGCTGCTGAAGGACGCCGGGTGTGAGATCGAGGGGGAGCGCGTGCGGTTTCCGCGCGGCCTGGCCCGCAGCGTGATCCGGGAGAGCGCGCCGGCGACGTTCACCCAGCACGCGCGCAACCCGGCGAACGACGTCGTGATCGGCGGGATGAACACCGTGCTGGCCCCCGCGTACGGGTCGCCGTTCGTCATGGATCTCGACCAGGGACGGCGCTACGGCACGATCGAGGACTTCCGCAACTTCGTGAAGCTCGCCTATCGGTCGCCGTTCCTGCATCACTCCGGTGGAACGGTGTGTGAGCCGGTCGACCTGCCCGTCAACAAGCGCCACTACGACATGGTCTACGCGCACATGCGCTACTCGGACAAGCCGTTCATGGGCTCCGTCACCCACCCGCAGCGCGCTCGCGACACCGTCGAGATGGCGCGCATCCTGTTCGGCGCCGAGGAGCTCGAATCCAAGTGCGTGATCCTCAGCCTCGTCAACGCGAACTCTCCGCTGGTGTGGGACTCCTCCATGCTCGGAGCGGCGCGGGCCTACGCGGAGGCGAACCAGGCGGTGATCCTGACGCCGTTCATCCTCGCGGGCGCGATGAGCCCCGCGACCGTGGCGGGCGCCGCGGCCCAGACGCTGGCCGAGGCGATGGCCGGCATGGCCTACGTCCAGCTCGTGCGCCCGGGGGCCCCGGTCGTCTTCGGCTCGTTCGCGTCGTCCATGTCGATGCAGTCGGGCGCGCCGACCTTCGGGACCCCCGAGCCGGCGCTCGTCCTGTATGCGCTGGCGGCGTGCGCCCGGCGCCTCGGCGTTCCCTTCCGCAGCGGCGGGTCGCTCTGCGCGTCCAAGCTCCCGGATGCCCAGGCGGCCTACGAGTCGGCCAACACGCTGCAGCCCACCATCCTCGGCGGCGTGAACTTCGTCCTGCACGCGGCCGGGTGGCTCGAGGGCGGGCTGACGATGGGCTACGAGAAGTTCGCGCTCGACGTCGATCAGTGCGGGATGATGCACGCGCTCGCGCGGGGCGTCGACCTGTCGCCGAACGGGCAGGCGCTCGACGCCATCATCGACAACGGCCCCGGCCAGCATTTCCTCGGCACCGCTCACACGCTGGCGAACTTCGAGACGGCCTTCTACCGCTCGTCCGTCGCGGACAACAACTCCTTCGAGCAGTGGGAGTCCGAGGGATCCAAGGACGCCGCCGAGCGGGCGAACGCGCTGTGGAAGCGCATGCTCGCCGAGTACGAACCTCCTCCGATCGATGAGGCGGTGGACGAGGAGCTTCGGGAGTGGATCGAGCGTCGCAAATTATCGTTCCCGGACTCGAACGTCTAAGCTCCGGCGGATGGCCCTGAGGAGACGAAGGAACGAGGAGCTCGACGCGGCCCACCGCGAGGCGTTGTGCTCGCTCGTCGCCGGCGCGAAGTTCGAGCTGATCCCGCTCTCGAACGCGTCCGAGCGCGTGGCCGAGCTGCCCGATGGAGCCGTCGCGACGGTGACGGCCTCGCCGAGCCACGGGATCGAGGCGACGGTCGAGCTCGCGCGGACGCTGATGGCCGCGGGACACGACGCGATCCCCCACCTGTCGGCGCACATGATCCGGGATCGCGCTCACCTCGGCGATCTGCTGGCGCGCATGGGGGATGCGGGCATCCGCCGTGCGTTCGTGGTGGGCGGCGACGCGAAGGATCCGGGGATGTATCGCGACGGGCTCTCATTGCTCCGCGCGATGGACGAGCTCGGCCACGGGCTGGACGAGATCGGCGTGCCGTCGTATCCCGACGGGCACGTCGACATCGCCGACGACGAGCTGCTGTCGGTGCTGAAGCAGAAGCAGCGCTACGCCTCGTACATGACGACGCAGATGTGCTTCGATCCCGCCGCGATCATCTCGTGGATCGCCGCCATGCGGGCCGAGGGCGTCACGCTTCCGGTTCACATCGGGACGCCGGGCGTTGCCGAGCTCACCAAGCTCATGGCGATCTCGGCGCGCATCGGGGTCGCGGACTCGGCTCGCTATCTCCGGAAGAACCGCAAGCTGGTCGGGGGCCTGCTCTCGCCGGGAAGGTACGGTCCCGACGCCTTGCTGCGGGGGCTGGCCCCGGCGGTCGTGGACCCGGCCGCGCGCATCGAGGCCCTCCACGTCTTCACGTTCAATCAGGTCGTCGCCACCGTCGAGTGGCAGCGACGGATGCTCGCGTCCCTGGACGAGGGGTCCGCTCAGCCCTCATCCTGATCGGCGAATTCGGCCGCGGCCCCGAGCAGCCAGTCGACGAGGTAGCTCGAGTACGACGGGCGGACGAGCACGCCCGTGGTCTCCTCCCGCTCGTGAAGGATCACCGGCACGCGAGCGAGCAGCGTCTGCGCGCAGGAGCCGGCCGTCCAGGCCCGCCGATCGAGGTCGAGCCCGCACCCCTTCGCCATGACGTCCATGGCCCGCGGGCCGCTCACCTCCAGCGCCACACGGTTGGCGCTGACGTCCACGATGGATCGATGCAGGCCGTCGAGCGCGCGGTGGTACTCCGCGACGATCTCCGGGCCGGCGCCGGGGGGGCCGAGCACCAGCCACTCGTCCGGACCGAGCCACAGGGCGGCGCGCGGTCCCTCCTCCCACGCGGTGTTGGGACGGGTCGGGAGCGGATGAGGCGCTCGGGCCACCGCTCCGGCGTCGAGCCTGAGGTCCACCTGTGCGAGGAACGGGACGTGCTCGACGACGACCGCGCCGCCGGTCGAGGTCGCGATCCGCGCCAGGTCGTCCCCGCGCCCGGCGAGCGGGCTGCGCGCCTCAGCCGTCACGGCGCGTCCCGTCCGCGTCGTAGAAGACCGGCTCCGTGATGGTCGCGTCGATCACGCCGTCCGGCATCGGGGCGTGGACCGTCCGCCCGACGAGCGAGCGGCCGCCCGGCACCATCGCGAGGGCGAAGGTCCGACCGAGCACCGCGCTTCGGTAGCTGGAGGTCACGTGGCCCGCCCCACCCGCCGGGGTTCGCTCGGGGTCCTCCACGAGGAGCTGCGCGCCCTCCGGGAGGAGCGCCTCGGGGTCGACGGGCAGCACGCCGACGAGCTGCTTGCGCCCCGGGCGGGCGAGGGCGGGACGCCGCAGCGATCGGCGGCCGACGAAGTCGCCCTTGCGTTCGTTCACGATCCACGACATGCCGAGATCGTGCGGCGTCACGGTCCCGTCGGTCTCCTGGCCCACGATCGGGAAGCCCTTCTCGGCCCGGAGCACGTGCATCGCCTCGGTCCCGTACGGGACGATCCCGAAGCCGTCGCCGGCGTGCAGGACGGCCTCCCACATCGCGACGGCGTGCCATGCCGCCACGTTGACCTCGTAGGCGAGCTCGCCGGAGAAGCTCACGCGAGCGACCCGGGCGGGGATGCCGGCGACGCTTCCGTCCCGCAGCGTCATGAACGGGAACGCCTCGGCGGAGAGGTCCACGTCCGTGCCGGCGGCCGCCAGGACCTCGCGAGCGCGCGGGCCGGCCACCGACACCGTCGACCACTGCTCCGTCACGCTGGTGCAGTACACGCGCAGCCGCGGCCATTCCGTCTGAAGCCATTCCTCGAAGTGATCGAGCACCGTCGCCGCGCCGCCCGTGGTGGTCGTCACGAGGTAGCGCCCCTCGTCCAGCCGCATCGCGACGCCGTCGTCCATGACCATGCCGTCCACGCCGCACAGCAGCCCGTAGCGGATCGATCCGGGGCGAAGCGAGCTCATGACGTTGGTGTACATCCGGTCGAGGAAGCCGCCGGCATCCGGCCCCGCGATCTCGATCTTGCCCAGGGTCGATGCGTCCATCACGCCGACGCCCGTCCGGACCGTCCGGCACTCGCGGAGCACGGCATCCTCGAGGCCCTCCCCGGGGCGGGGGAAGTACCAGGGGCGCTTCCACTGCCCGACGTTCTCGAAGGCGGCGCCGTTGGCGACGTGCCAGGGATGGATGGGGGTCTCGCGCTCGGGGTCGAGCATGCGGCCGCGGTAGGGCCCCGCGACCGCCGCGTAGGACACCGGCGTGAACGGAGGACGGGCGTTCGTCGGGCCCTGCGCCCCGGGGTCCCATCCGAGCTGCGCGTTGACCACCTCGGCGGTCGAGCACCCCGGACGTCCGGCCCTGATCGAGGGCGGTGCCGATGTAGGTGGCGCGCTTCACATGCTCGACGGATCTGAGCCCATGCTCCACGGCGCCGAGCACGTCCGCGACGGTCGCGTCGCGCTGGAAGTCGACGAAGTGGCGGGACATGTCGTCGGCCGGGACGAACCAGAGCGGCGCGCACGGCGGCAGGCCCGCGCCCGCCGCCGATCCGACGACGCTCAGCCACCGCGGGCCGTTGCCGTCGGGGACGAAGCATGCCAATCGCTCGTCGTAGCGCGAGGCCTCCCCCGGTCGCCCGCCACAGCTGCGCCACGGGATTCCATCCTCCGGAGACCGCCAGCAGGTTCGCGTCGATCGACCGGCGATCCGCTCCGGACGCGACGTGGACGGCGGACACGCGCGGCGATCCGTCCGTGCCCGTCACCATCCAGCCCGCGAGGACCTCGATTCCCCGCGCTCGCGCGGCGGCCTGTGGCGGCGCCTCCGGCCGCACGTCGACGACGCAGAGGAGCCTCGGCGCCGGCGTCTCGCATGGCGTCGGCGACCGCATAGGCGGAGTCGTTGGTGGTGAAGATCACCACCCGGTCGCCGGCGAGGACCCCGAACTCCCTCAGATAGCGCAGCGCGGAGGCGGCGAGCATGACCCCGGGGCGATCGTCGTCGGCGAACGCGATGGGACGCTCGTGGGCGCCGGTGGCCAGGACGACGCGCTCGGCGCGGATGTGCCACAGGCGTTCGATCGGACCACCCTGCTCGTGAACGACGACGTAGCCATCGTCGTACACGCCGAGCGCGGTCGCGCGGGGCAGCACCGTCGCGCCCGGGAGGGAAGTCGCGCGCGGGCCGGCCCTCGTCGACGACGAGGACTCGATCGTCCGTCCCGGTCGCCGACTCCGCCGCCGCCATCCCGGCGTCCGCCGCCGCCGACGACCAGCGTCTCGACGTGGGCGTGCCGGTGCTCGCACCGTCGACGGGGAGCGCGCGGGCCGGGCAGCCGTCCGACGCCGGCCCGCCCGACGGCGTCGAGGCCGTCGGCCAGCTCGACCGTCGTCGCCGCCGTGATCGGATCGAACCGGGGGGCCCTGACCTCCACGAATGCGCACGGCTCCTCGGACCCCGCGGCCATCACGCCTCGCGGGCGACCGAGGACCGGCGAGGGACACACGACGTCGACGCCGTTCGCGAGCAGCGCGGATGCGAGCGTGTCGCCGGCGAACCCCTCGTAGTCGACGCTCGTCGAACCGGAAGCGCACGCGGGCGCGCGCGATCGATGCGGCCGCCCGACGGCAGGCGCCTCACTGGGTGCGGTCCCCCGGCGCCTCGCCGGCGCCGAGCTCGCGGAACTCGTTCGTGGCGGTGGATCGAACGACGTCGAACCAGCGCCGGCACCCGGCGGCGTGGAACCACCGCTCGGTCCAGTCCCCCTTCGGGTTCTCGCGCATGAACAGGTAGTCGGCCCACTCCGCGTCGGTGAGGGCGTCGGGGTCGGCCGGGTAGGCGACGCCGGCCTGCCCGCCGTAGCGGAACTCGACCTCGTCGCGAGGACCGCACCAGGGACACGGGATCAGCAGCACGCGAGCGTCCTCAGTGGGCCACCGCCGCCGCGCCGTGCTCGTCGATCAACGCTCCGGTCGTGAACCGCTCGAGCGCGAAGGGCGCGGCGAGCGGATGGGGACGGTCGTTCGCGATCGTGTCCGCGTACACCCACCCGGCGCCGGGGGTCGCCTTGAATCCGCCCGTTCCCCAGCCGCAGTTCAGGAGCAGCCCGTCGACCGGCGATGCGCCGATGATCGGCGACGCGTCCGGCGAGACGTCGACGATGCCCGCCCACGTTCGAAGCAGCTTCGCGTGATCGAAGACGGGAAACAGCTCGACGGCCGCCGCCATCTGCTCCTCGATGACGTGAAACGCGCCGCGCTGCGTGTAGGAGTTGTACGGGTCGATCCCGGCGCCCATGACGAGCTCGCCCTTGTCGGCCTGGCTGACGTAGACGTGGACGGCGTTCGACATCACGACGCAGTCGATCACGGGCTCGAGCAGCACCGATACGAGGGCCTGCAGCGGATGGCTCTGCAGCGGGAGGCGGATGCCGGCGAGCGAGGCGAGGACCGAGGTGTGTCCGGCCGCGGCCAGCGCGATGCGTCCGGCCTCGATCCGCCCGCGCGTCGTCTCGACCGCGACGGCGCGGCCGTCGACGATGTCGAAGCCGGTGACCTCGCAATGCTCGACGATGTCGACCCCCAGGCGGTCGGCGCCGCGGGCGAAGCCCCACGCGACCTTGTCGTGGCGCGCGACGCCGCCCCGGCGCTGCAGCGTGGCGCCCACCACCGGGTAGCGGACGTCGGAGGAGACGTTCACGATCGGGCAGAAGGCGCGCACCTCCTCCGGGGTCAGCCACTCCGCGTCGATGCCGTTCAGCCGATTGGCGTTCACCCGGCGCATGCTCGACCGAGCATCCCCGAGGTCGTGCGCCAGGTTCAGGACGCCCCGCTGGCTGAACTGGATGTCGACGCCCAGGTCCGCCTCCAGCCCCTCCCAGAGCTTCAGGGAGTGCTCGTAGATGGCGGCGCTCTCGTCCCAGAGATAGTTCGAGCGGATGATCGTGGTGTTCCTGGCCATGTTGCCGCCGCCGAGCCATCCCTTCTCGAGGACGGCGACGTTCGAGATCCCGTGGTTCCTGGCGAGGTAGTACGCGGTCGCGAGGCCGTGGCCGCCCCCGCCGACGACGACCACGTCGTAGGAGGATCGCGGCTCGGCGGAACGCCAATAGCGATCGCGTTGATCTGCGTCGTGGTCCCCGGCCATCGCCGTGCGCCTCCTCGCCGCCGCATGTTGACACGCCTCGAGCCCGCAGCGTACCGTCGCCGCGGTTGCGCTGGAGGTAGAGCGTTGCAGAATGCGAAACACTGAGGGCGCGAACATCCAGTCCGTGTCGCGGGCGGTGACCTCCCTGGAGCTGATCGCCGAGGCGGGGGAGCTGGGCGTGACCGAGCTCGGCCGGCGGCTGGGCGTCCACAAGGCGACGGCGTCACGGCTCGCGTCCACGCTCGCGGAGCACGGCCTCATCGAGCGGGATCCGGCGACGGACAAGTATCGGCTCGGGTTCGCGCTCATCCACCTCGCCGGCGCCGCGATGGCCGGCCTCGACCTCGTCAGCACGGGCCGCCCGATCCTCGAGGACCTCGCCGAACGAACCCAGGAGACGGTCAACCTCGGGGTGCTCTCGGGCGACTCGATCGTGTGCATCGATCAGGTGACCGGGACGCGGTCGATCGTCAGCGTCAGCTGGGTGGGCCGGCGGACGCCGCTGCATTGCACGTCGAACGGGAAGATCCTCCTCGCCGCGATGACGGAGGCGGAACAGGATCGCCTGCTGACGCTCCCGCTCCAGCGGCGAACGCCGGCGACGATGGTGGACCTCGACGAGCTGCGGGCCCAGCTCCGCGACGTTCGGACGCGTGGCTACGCCCACACGCGAGAGGAGCTCGAGGAGGGGTTGAGCGCGGTCGCGGCGCCGGTGCGCAGGGCGGACGGTCACGTGATCGCGACCCTCAGCGTCTCGGGCCCGTCGTTTCGAATGCGGCCGGTCGACCTGCCGCGCCTCGGGCGCATGACGATCGAGGCCGCGACCGCGATCTCCCGGCGGCTGGGATACGCGGAGCTGCGGAACTCCGCCGGCGGCTGACCGATGCGGGCGTCGGGCGCACGGCGAGGTCGGCGTGGGTGAGCGCGGGATGAGCATCGAGTGGGGCGCTGCGCGCGCCGTGGCGTCGTCGGTGCTCGAGGCGGTCGGGCGAACCCCGTTGGTCCGGCTGCGCCGCGTCGGCCGCGATGGGGTCGAGCTGCTGGCGAAGATCGAGTGGTACGGCCCGACCGGCTCCGTGAAGGATCGCATCTACACGCACATGCTCACCCGGGCCGAGGAGCGCGGCGATCTGCGCCCGGGGATGACGGTCATCGAGTGCACGACGGGAAACGCCGGGATCGCGTGCTCGGCCGTCGCGGCGATCAAGGGCTATCCGTGCGTCATCGTCATGCCCGAGGGGATGAGCGAGGAGCGCAAGCGGATGATCCGCGCCTACGGCGCGGAGCTCGTCCTGACGCCGGGCGCCGGCACGGACATCGACCTCGCCCTCGAGCGGATGCGCGAGATCGTCGGCGGCGATCCGGACCGGTATTACTTCCCGGCGGAGTTCGAGAACCCGGACAACGTCGGCGCGCAGGCGCTCTCGGGCGAGGAGATCTGGGAGCAGACGGGCGGCCGGCTCGACGCGATCGTCGGGGCCCAGGGAACGGGAGGCTGGATCACCGGGGTGTCGCGGGCGATCAAGGCCCGGGATCCGGCCGTGCGGTCCTACGCCGTGGAGCCCAGCGAATGTCCGCTGATCTCCGAGGAGCGCTGGGGGCCGCACGGCGTTCCCGGGATCGGCGACGGCATCATCGCGCGCAACCTCGATCTGTCGCTGATGGACGGGATCGTGACCGCGTCGACGGAGGAGGCGCTGGAGATGGCCGCCCGCCTCGCGCGCGAGGAGGGGATCCTCGGCGGGCCGTCGTCGGGGATCAACGTCGCCGCGGCCCTCAAGGTCGCCGGCGAGCATCCCGAGCTGCGCCGCATCGTCACCGTCGTCGCCGACACGGGGCAGCGCTATCTCTCGGGAGAGCTGTTCGGCGAGCGATCACCGGGCCGGAGCCCCGAGCGCGATCACGGGCTCGACGACCACTCGCGTGCGCAGCTCGCGCGCCACCGCGAGCGCCTCGAGTTCATCGCCTGATCCTCGATGCGCGTGCGGTCGATGGACGCCGGGACCGAGGCGGGCGTCACACGACCTCCGCGAAGGTGTCGCAGGCGCGGGGGTCGCCGGCCTCGAAGCCCCGGCCGAACCATTCGGTGCGCTGCTCGGCCGACCCGTGCGTCCACGTCTCCGGGTTGATCATCCCGGTGGACGCCGCCTGGATGCGGTCGTCCCCGACGGCCGCGGCGGCGGTCAGCCCCTCCTGAAGGTCGCCCGGTTCCAGGAGGCCGCGGCTCGACGTCGACCGGGCCCAGATGCCCGCGTAGCAATCGGCCTGCAGCTCAAGGCCGACGGAGAGGTCGTTGGCTCGCCACGGGCTCGCCCGTCGCGCCTCGGAGACCTGCTGTGCGACGCCGAGAAGGTTCTGCACGTGATGCCCGACCTCGTGGGCGATCACGTAGGCCTGCGCGAAGTCTCCGGGGGCCCCGAATCGCACCTCGAGCTCTCGGAAGAACGCCAGGTCGAGGTAGACCCGTCCGTCGGCGGGGCAGTAGAAGGGCCCCGAATCCGACGATGCCGGTCCGCACCCCGTCACCGTGCTCCCCGAGAACAGGCCCAGCGCGGTGCTGCGATAGGGCGTCCCCGCGCGGGCGAAGCGATCGCTCCACGTGCGCTGCGCGTCGTCGAGCACGAACGCGGCGAACTCCGCGAGCGCCGCGTCGGAACGGCCGGCTCGGGCGGCGCCGGCCGTTGCCGTCGAGTCCTGCGAGCCGCCCGGTGAACCCTCGGCCGTCTGCGCTCCGCCGGAGGACACGCGAACGGCGAGCGCGAGCAGGATGACGAGCAACAGCGCGCTCCGCTTCCCCGACATCGCCCACCGCCTTTCGTGGAGACTTCGATCGCCGGCCGGCGTGGGTTCGATTGAACGGTGATTCAGCCACGGGATATGCTTCCGCGCCCGGCACCACGAGGTTCGATCGCAGGAGGAAGGTGGCCGCATGTTTCCGATGACCGACGAGGATCGGGCGATCCAGGCGAGGGCGAGGGGCTTCGTCGACGACGAGTTGATCCCCCACGAGGTCGAGGCGGAGATGAACGGCGGACGTATCGATCCGGAGGTCCGGCGCCGCCACTACCAGCTCGCCAGGGACCTCGGGCTGCACGCCATGAACATGCCCCGCGAGCTGGGCGGGGGCGGCATGACCGTGTTTCAGCAGGCGCTCGTGTCCGAGCAGATCGGCCGCGTGACGAACGGGCTCGGCTGGTGCGTTCACACGCCGCCGGGCTGGGCCCCCGGCGTCGTCTCCGACGAGCAGCTCGAGCGCTGGATCGTGCCGAGCGTCGCGGGAGACCGCCACGAGTGCTACGCGATCACCGAGGAGGGCGCGGGGTCCGACGTCGACGCGATCGCGTCGACCGCTCGGCGCGACGGCGACGGCTACGTCCTCGACGGGGTGAAGATGCACGTGACGAGCTTCAACTCGGCCGACTACTGCTTCTTCCAGGCGAAGCTGACGGAGGGGGAGCACGCCGGCGAGCACGCGCTCTTCTTCGTCGACGTCGATGCGCCGGGCGTGCGCGTCGTTCGCTCCCCGAGGTACATGCACACCTACGCGGACGAGCATCCGATCGTCGCGTTCGAGGGCGTGCGCGTTCCGGCGTCGAATCTCGTGGGCCGCGAGGGCGACGGGATGTCGTTCACGCACGCGTGGTTTCGCTACGAGCGCCTCATGATCGCCGCACGATGCTGCGGCGCGGCGGACAGGCTCGTCGACGAGGCGAGCGCCTTCGCGCAGTCTCGCGTGCAGTTCGGCGCGCCGATCTCGGAGAATCAGGCGATCCAGTCCATGCTCGCCGATTCGCTCACGGAGCTCTGGGCCGCCCGCCTGATGACCTATCGGACGGCCCAGGCCGTCGACGAGGAGGTCGACGTGAAGGTGCAGCACGCCTACTGCTCGATGGCGAAGCTGTACGCGAGCGAGATGGCGGGCCGCGTCGCCGACCGGGCGGTCCAGATCTTCGGCGGCCGCGGCTACATGCGCGAGAACGTCGCCGAGCGCTTCTACCGGGAGGTGCGCGTGGACCGCATCTGGGAGGGGACGAGCGAGATCCAGCGCAACATCATCGCCGCGCAGCTGTTCAAGCGCGGGGTCGATCCGCTGGTCGGCTGATCCGGTGCGCGGCGCGCCCGGCTAGGCCTGGGCGCGGTCGAGCTCGAAGCCGAGCTCCCGGGCGGCCACCTCCATGCAGACCTCCCGCATGCGCGCGGGCGTGACGTCCGAATCGTTCATCAGCACCTGGATGGCGAGGCCGTCGATGAGCGCGCCGAGGCGCAGGGCGAGGTCGTGCGCGTCGTCGGGCACGGGGAACTCCCCGGTCTCCTGCCCGCGGCGAACGATGTCGGCGATCTGCGCGCGCCACCGCTTGTCGAGGACCTCACGGTCCTTCGCCATCTCCTCGTCGCGGAGGGCGCGCACCCAGATCTCGATCCACAAGGCCCATTCCTCGAGGCGCTCGAACTCCGGCAGCAGGCCCGGCACGGAGAGCTGGATGAAGCGGTCGAGCTGGCTCCGCGCGTCGGGGATGCGCCTGAGCTCACGAGAGGTCTCGAGGTAGAACCGGTCGTTCGTGTAGGTCAGGGCGTCCGACAGCAGGCGGTCCTTCGACTCGAAGTAGTAGAGGATGAGCCCCGGCGAGACGCCCGCCCGGTCGGCGATGTCGGAGATCCTCGTCTCCGCGAGGCCGCGCTCGGTGATGACCTTGGCGGCCGCGGTCAGGATCTCCTGATGCCGGTCTTTCGAGGCCTTCTGCGTCTTGCTCCGGCCGCCCGCCACATCCACCTCCCCGTTTGAATCCGACACAGCGCGAGCGGGTGACGATCGCTCGCTTGAACGCCAGTTCAAATTACCTTACGGGCTCTACCTGCGATGTCAACTTCGCGGCGCTCGCCGCGAGCTTGACTGGCCGTTCAAATCCTGATACATGATGCCCTCGCGGGCGCCGCTTTGCACGACGGGCGCCCGACGTGCGAGACGACGGCCCCGCCCCGGCGGCGGGCTCCGAGGGGAGGAACGAGGGGATGCCGAACACCTACGACGCCATCGTCATCGGCGGCGGTCACAACGGGCTCATCAGCGCCGGCTTCTTCGCCAAGGGCGGCGCCCGGACCGTCGTGCTGGAGTCCCGGGACCGGACCGGCGGCGCGGCCGACACGAGCGCCCCCTGGCCCGAGCACCCCGACTTCCGCGTGTCGACGTACTCCTACGTCATGAGCCTCATGCCCCCGACGGTGATCCGCGAGCTGGAGCTCGAGCGCCACGGCTACAACGTGACGCCCTTCGGCCCGTACTATCAGGCGTTCCCCGACGGGCGCTCGATCAAGATCTACACCGACGACGCCGCGAAGAACTACGAGTCGATCTCGCAGTTCTCCAAGAAGGACGCCGAGACCATGCCGGAGTGGGACGCGTGGCTGTCCGGCGTCGCCGACGTCATGGGCCCCCTCCTCCTGCAGGTCCCGCCCAAGGTCGGCTCGATGCAGCCGCGAGACCTCGTCGACACGCTGAAGACGGCCTGGAGGGCGAGGGGCCTCGGCGTTCGCGGCGTCGGCGACGTCACGCGCCTGTTCACGATGTCGGTCAGCGACCTGCTGAACGACTGGTTCGAGTCCGATGCCGTCAAGGGGATGCTCACGGTCAACGGCGTGATCGGCACGTGGGCCGGCCCCGACTCCCCCGGAACCGCCTACGTCATGCTCCATCACTCGATCGGCGATGTCGGCGACGGTCACCTCGGCTCGTGGGGATTCCAGCAGGGCGGCATGGGCGCGGTCTCGGCGGCGTGCCGCCGGGCGGCCGAGTCGTTCGGCGCCGAGATCCGCACGAACGCCAAGGTGAGCAAGATCCTCGTGCAGGGCGGGCGCGCCGTGGGGGTCGCACTCGAGAACGGCGAGGAGCTTCGCGCCCCGGTCGTCGTGACGACGATCCACCCGAAGATCGCGTTCCTCGACCTCATCGACCGACACGAGCTTCCGCCGGAGTTCGTCCGCGACATCGAGGTCTGGAAGACGCGGTCGGGCGTCGTGAAGATCAACGTCGCGATCTCCGAGCTGCCCGATTTCATCGCCGACCCGGGGAAGCAGCAGCAGGACCATCACACGGGCTCCGTCGAGCTGTGCTTCTCGCCCGAGTACGCCGAGCGCGCGTTTCAGGACGCCCACATGGACCACGTCGGCGCCGCCCGGCCGTTCGTCGACGGCGTCATCCCGACCACCCTCGACAAGGAGCTGATGCCCGAGGGCGTCCACTTCTTCTCGATGTACACCCAGTGGTGTCCGCACGAGTGGGCGCAGGAGCCCCACCGGGAGGAGCTCGAGGCGTACGCCGACCGCGTGATCGACGGATACACGGAGCTGGCGCCGAACCTCAAGGCATCGGTGATCGCGCGCCAGGTGATCGGCCCCTACGACATGGAGCAGGAGCTCGGGCTGATCGGCGGCAACATCTTCCACGGCGAGCTGTCCGTCGACCAGCTCTTCCACATGCGGCCGGCGCCCGGCTACGCGGACTACCGGACGCCGCTGCGGGGGCTGTATCACGGGTCGTCGGCGACCCATGCCGGCGGCGGGGTGATCGGGATCCCCGGGTGGCAGGCGTTCCGCCAGGCGAAGGCGGACCGGATGCTCTCCGGATCGCGCAGCTAGCGCCGGAGGCCCGCAAACGTCCTCGCGAGATGCGGCCGGCGACGAGACGCAGCCGGCGACCCGGCGTCCGGCCCTCGCCTCGATGCTGGAGGCCCGCTCGGTCGCCGTCGTCGGCGCCAGCGTCAAGGAGGGGTCGCTCGGCCGCCAGATGATGATCGAGCTCCGCCGCGGCGGGTTCGACGGCAACGTCTACCCGGTCAATCCACGCTACGACGAGGTCGACGGATACCGTTGCTACGCAAGCATCGGCGAGGTGCCCGAGCCCGTGGACCTGGCGATCCTCGGCGTGGCGAATGCTCGAATCGAGGCGGCGCTCGCCGACGCTGCGGCGGCGGGCGCGAGAAGCGCCACGACGTTCGCGAGCCTGTTCGAGGAGGGGGCCGATCCGCACGGACCCCCCCTGACGGCGCGCCTGGCGGCGATCGCGAACGAGCACGCCATGGCGTTCTGCGGCGGGAACGGGATGGGGTTCCTCAACCTCGAGGCCGGCCTGCGCGCGACCGGCTTCCCGACGCCCGACGAGCTTCGTCGCGGGCCCGTCGCCTTCATCAGCCACTCCGGGTCGGCGTTCGCGGCGATGGCGTTCAACGACCGCGGCATCGGGTTCAACCTGATCGTCTCCTCCGGGCAGGAGATCGTGACGACGGTCGGCGAGTACGTGGAGTACGCGCTCGGGTTGGACTCGACCAGGGTGATCGGCCTGTTCCTCGAGACGGTTCGCGAGCCCGAGCGATTCCGGGCGGCGCTCGAGCTGGCGGCCGCCCGCGCCGTCCCGGTCATCGCGCTGAAGGTCGGCAGGGCCGAGGGAACCGAGCGAGATGGTCGCCGCGCACTCGGGCGCCCTCGCGGGCGAGGACGGCGCGTACGAGGCGCTGTTCGACGCGCACGGCGTGCACAGGGTGTGGTCGCTCGACGAGATGGCCGACACGATGGAGCTGTTCTCGTGTCCGCCGGCGGGTCACGACCGGCAATGGGATCGCGTCGGTCCACGATTCGGGCGGCGAGCGGGTGCTGTTCGTCGACCTCGCGGCGGACGCCGACGTGCCCCTCGCTCGGATCTCGGACGCGACGGCCGCTCGCATCCAGGACGCGCTCGATCCCGGCCTCGTCGCCGCGAACCCACTGGACGCGTGGGGGACGGGCATCGATCACGAGCGCATCTTCCTCGAGTCCTTCGAGGCGCTGCACGCGGACCCCGACACCGCCGCCGTGGCGTTCGTCGTGGACCTGACCCGCCAGGGGAAGCCCTACGAGGAGGGCTACCTGCGGGTCGCGGCGGACGTGTTCGCGCGCACCGACAAGCCGTTCTGCGTCGTGTCGAACCTGGCGAGCGCGATCGCCCCCGAGGAGGCGGCGATCCTTCGCGACGGCGGCATCCCCGTCCTCGAGGGGACCGAGACCGGGCTGCGCGCGCTGCGCCACCTGCTCGACGACCGGGCCGTGCGAGCGCGCTCGGCCGGCTCGCCACCGCGTCCGCCGGCGGACGAGGTCAGGGAGCGGTGGCGTTCCCGGCTGACGAGCGGGGAGCCCATCGACGAGGTCGAGGGGCTCGAGCTCCTCGCGGCCTACGGTGTTCCCGTCATCCCCTGCGCGCGCGCCGGGAGCGAGGACGCCGCCGTCGACGCCGCGGAGCGAGTCGGCTGGCCGGTCGCGATGAAGACGGCGATGCCGGGCTCCACGCACAAGTCCGATGTCGATGGCGTGCGGCTCGGGATCCGAACCGCGGACGAGCTCCGCGCCGCCTACTCGCAGATGGCCGGCCGCCTCGGGCCGGCCGTCGTCGTGGCGGCGATGGCGCCTCCCGGCGTGGAGCTGGCGCTGGGGATCGTGCGCGACGCGCAGTTCGGGCCGCTGGTGCTCGCGGCCGCCGGCGGGATCCTCGTCGAGCTGCTGCACGACCGCCGCCTCGCGTTCCCGCCGCTCGACGTCGAGGGCGCGCGGCGGCTGATCGACGGCCTGAGGGCCCGCCGGATGCTCGACGGCGTTCGGGGGTCGCCGCCGGCCGACGTGGACGCGGTGGCCGACGCTGTGTCGGCGCTCTCCGTCCTCGCGGCCGACCTCGGGGACGTCCTCGAGGCGCTCGACGTCAATCCCCTCATCGCGAGCGCGGGCGGGTGCGTCGCCGTCGATTCGCTCGTCGTGCCCCGGCGGTCCGCCTGACCCCAGGTCACGCACCATGACTCCCATGTCTCCCCAGCGTGTGGTACACCCTGGGTGCCGGAGACCCGGCCGGGACTGACCTTAGGTCACCGCGCGAACTTGGTCCACCCGCCGTCGGCGCCGATGACTGGAGGAGGCATGCAGGAGGACCTCGAGACGCTCAAGCGCGCGCTCATCGTCGCCGATCGCGACCTGGCGCTCGCGGCCGTTCAGCGGCTGGTCGACACCGGGACCGATCCGACCGTGATCCTGGAATCGGGGATGGCCGTCGCGATGTTCGACCTCGGCGAGATGTGGAAGCGCGGCGAGGTCTTCCTCCCCGAGGTGGTCGCCTCCGCGGAGGTCTTCAAGCAGTGCAATGCGATCGTCGAGCCCATCCTGCTCGCGACGAGGGGGCCGGACGACCGGGGGGCGCTCGTCGTGCTGGCCACGGTCAAGGGGGACCTGCACGACCTCGGCAAGAACATGGTCGGCGCGATGCTTCGCACGTCCGGCTTCGAGGTGCACGACATGGGCAAGGATGTCGCCGCCGACCGGATCATCGCCTCCATCCGCGAGCTGAGCCCCGCGATCATCGGCCTCTCGGCCCTGCTCACGACGACGGTTCCCTACCAGGAGGTCGTGATCAAGGCGCTCGAGCGCGAGGGGCTACGCGGGGACGTGAAGGTGATGGTCGGCGGCGCACCGGTCACGCCGGAATGGGCGGAGAAGATCGGAGCCGACGGCTACGCGAACAACGCGCCCGAGGCCGTCGAGATCGCTCGAAAGCTCGTCGGGGTCGCGCAGTGAACGGAGTCGGCGACACGGTGCTGTCCTCGCGGGGCGGCGAGGTGGCCATCGGCGACGGGCACCCGTTCGTCGTCGTGGGCGAGCGCATCAACCCGACCGGGCGCTCCAAGCTGACGGAGGAGCTCGTCTCGGGGGACATGGCGACCGTGCGGGCCGACGCCCTCGCGCAGGTCGAGGCCGGCGCCCGAGTGCTCGACCTGAACGCCGGGATCCCCGGCTTCGACGAGGCCGAGCTGCTGTCGAACGTGGTGCTGGCCGTGCTCGAGGTCGTCGACGTGCCCCTGTGCATCGACAGCTCCACCCCGTCGGCCCTCGAGGCCGCGATCCCGCTCGTGCCGGGCAAGGTGCTCATCAACTCCGTGACCGCCGAGGCGGAGTCGCTCGAGCGCCTGCTTCCCCTCGTGAAGAAGCACGGCGCGGCCGTGATCGGCATGGCCAACGACGAGGACGGCATCTCCATGGACCCCAAGGTCCGCCTCGCGGCCGCGCGGAAGATCGTCGAGGCCGCGGCGGATCACGGGATTCCGAGCGAGGACGTCCTGATCGATCCCCTGGCGATGCCCATCGGCGCGGCCCCGGACGCGGCCACCGCCATGTACGAGACGATTCGCCTGATCCGCGACGAGCTCGGCGTGAACGTGTCGTGCGGCGCGTCGAACATCTCCTTCGGGATGCCCGACCGGCAGGGGATCGACGCCATCTTCCTCCCCATGGCGATGCAGGCCGGGATGAACGCGGCGATCACGAACCCGCTCCACGAGCCCGTCCGCAAGGCCGTGCTCGCCGCGAACCTGCTCCTCGGGCGCGATGAGCTCGGCATGGGCTGGATCGCCGCGCATCGGGCCGCGACCGGCGCCGTGAGGCCGGGCGGGTAGGAGGCGGAATGCGCAAGCTCGAGGTCACCTACCTCCCGAGCGACACCACGGCGCACGTCCCGTCGGGGACCACGCTGTTCCACGGCGCGCACTGGGCCGGCATCCCGATCGAGTCGACCTGCGGCGGCCGCGGGACGTGCGGCAAGTGCAAGGTCCGCGTGGTGGAGGGCCACGCCGACCGAACGCTCGCCGACTACCGCCACCTGTCGGACGGCCTGGACGAGGGCTGGCGCCTGTCGTGTCAGGCGGCGGTGACCGAGGACATGATCGTCGAGGTGCCGCGACCGATGTCGACCCCGAGGGCGGCGACGATGGGCGTGAACCGATTCGTCCTCCTCGAGCCCAACGTGCGCAAGCACCTCGTCGACCTCCCAGAGCCGACGCTGCAGGACCATCGAAGCCATCTGCGGCGGGTGCGCGACGCGCTCGCGGACGAAGGGCTCGAGGTCGTCGCAGAGCCGTCGCTGCTGCCGCGCCTCGCTGCGGCGGTCACCGAGGGCACGACGCAGGTCACGGCCACCGTCGTGGGGGAGCGCCTGATCGACGTGGAGGCCGGCGACACGCGCGATCGCATCCTCGGCATCTCCTTCGACATCGGCACGACGACGGTCGTCGCCACGCTCATCGACCTGGACTCGGGCAACGCCCTCGCGATCGAGTCCACGATCAACCGGCAGGCGCCGTACGGGGCCGACGTCATCGCCCGGATGGGGCACGCGATGACCGGGGAGGGCGCCGTCGAGGAGCTCCGCGCGGCGGTCCTCGACACGGTCGACGCCCTCGTCGGCGGCGTCTGCGCGACCGCCGGCGTCGCCCGCGAGGACGTCTACGAGCTGGTCGTCGTCGGCAACGCGACGATGCTGCATCTGCTGCTGGGGGTGGACCCCCGATCGATCGCGCTCTCGCCGTTCGTCGCGACGTTCCTCGAGCCCCAGGATCTCGCCGCCTCCGACGTCGGCGTGCGAATTCACCCGGACGGACGGGTGGCGCTGTTCCCGTCGATCGGCGCGTACGTGGGTGCCGACATCGTCGGCGACATCGTCGCGACCGGCATCGTCCGCGAGCCGCAGCGGCGCCTGCTCGTGGACGTCGGCACGAACGGCGAGATCGTGGTGGGGAGCGAGGAGCGGGCCGTCGCGACGGCCGCCCCGGCGGGCCCGGCGTTCGAGGGAGGACAGATCCTGCACGGCATGCGCGCCACCGAGGGGGCGATCGAGGGGGTCGTCCTCGACCGCGACGCCGGCGGCATCCGCCTCCAGGTCATCGGCGGCGACGTGGAGCCTCGCGGCATCTGCGGGTCCGGGTTGATCGACATCGTGGCGCAGCTTCGGCTCGCCGGCCTGCTGAAGGAGAACGGCATCCTCCTCTCGCACGACGAGGCGCTGGAGCAGGGGCATCCGCTCGCGGCGCACCTGGTGGACCGGGAGGGGATTCGCGCGTTCGCGTTGACGGACGACGTCCTCCTCACGCAGCTCGACGTCCGTGAGCTCCAATCCGCGAAGGGCGCGATCGCCACCGGGATCGAGGTGGCGATGGACGAGCTCGCCGTGGGACCCGGCGACCTCGACGAGGTGCTCCTCGCGGGGTCCTTCGGGACCTACATCGATCCGCTCTCGGCGCGCGTGGTCGGCCTGGTGCCGCCGGTGAGCGTCGATCGGATCAAGGCCGTGGGCAACACCGCGAGCGAGGGGGCCAAGATGGCGCTCATGTCGTTCCGCGAGCGCGAGGTCGCGTTCGAGCTGCCCGGCTTCGTCGAGTACGTCGAGCTCTCCGGCGCCGCCGATTTCAACGACCGGTTCATCCGCAACCTGGCGTTCCCTCCGCTCGAGCGCGTCGCGCTCGCCGAGGGCGAGGTCGGGTCCCGGACGGCGGAGGCGGGGTGACCGCGACCGGGGCGCCCGTCGCCTTCCTCGCGTGCGGCGCCCTCGCGCGCGAGACCGGCGAGCTCGTTCGCAGGAACGGCTGGCGCGCGGACGTCCACGGGATCTCCGCTCGCCTGCACCTGGAGCCGCTCAAGATCGGCCCGGCCGTGGACGCGAAGCTCGCCGAGCTCACCCAGCGCTACGAGCGGGTGATCGTGGTGTACGGCGATTGCGGCACGGGCGGCCGCCTCGACGACGTGATCGCCCGGTACCCCGCCGCGAGGCCGGCGGGCGTGCACTGCTATCAATGGTTCGCCGGCGACGAGTGGCGGGAGATCAGCGAGGACATCTCGCTGTACTTCCTCACGGATTGGCTCGTTCGATCGTGGGAGACCGCGGTCATCAAGGGGCTCGGGCTCGACCGGTATCCGTGGCTTCGCGAGACCTATTTCGAGCACATCACGAAGGTTGTGTTCCTGCGGCAGGATCCCGACGCGGACGGCTCCCTCGAACGCAAGGCCCGCGAGATCGCCGCGTACCTGCAGGCGCCGCTCGAGATCCGAGGCACCGGCCTCGGTCCCCTCGAGGCGCTGCTTCGGCCGCTGATGGAGGGAAGCCATGTTCGAACGTGAGAACGCGCCGCGGATCCTGACCGACGAGCAGCTCGACACGATCCACGAACAGGCGGTCCGCACGCTCGAGGAGATCGGGACCGACGTCCTTCACGAGGGGGCCCGCAAGGTGCTCGAGGCCCACGGGCAGACCGTGGAGGGGGAGCGGGTCCGCTGGGACCGCGGGTTCGTCGAGGAGATGGTCGCGAAGGCCCCCTCGTCGTTCTCCCTTCGAGGACGCAACCCCGAACGCTCCATCACGATCGGCGAGGGCACCCCGGTATGGACCAACGTCGGCGGACCGCCGTTCGCCAACGACCTCGACGAGGGCCGCCGAAGCGGCCGGATCCAGGACCACGACACGCTCGTGAAGCTGACGCATGCCTCGGATCTGCTGACCTGCGTCCAGAGCGGGGCCGTCGAGGCGGTCGACCTGGACGTCACCACCCGGCACATGGACATGGACTACTCGGTCATCCGATGGTCGGACAAGCCGTACACCTGTTACGGGACCTCCGGCCCCAAGGCGCGCGACGCGATCGAGATGGCCTCGATCGTGCACGGCGGCCGGGCGGCCATCGAGGAGACGCCCGCGATCATGGGGGTCGTCAACCCCAACAGCCCGCTCATCTGGGACGAGCGCATGTCCGACGCGCTCGTCGTGTGGGCGGAGGCGAACCAGCCCGTGATCGTCACGCCGTTCCTGCTGGCCGGGGGCACGGCGCCGGTGAGCGTGCCCGGCGCGCTGGCCATTCAGGTGGCCGAGGCGCTGTCCGGCATCGCCCTGGCCCAGGCGGTGCGCCCGGGCGTGCCGTGCATGTACGGGTCGTTCTTCACCGCGCTCGACATGCGGACCGGGTCGCCGGCGTTCGGGACGCCCGAGTCGGTGTTCGGCATCCTCGCGGGCGCTCAGCTCGCCCGCCGCTACGGGGTCCCCTTCAGGGGCGGCGGCGGCCTCGCCTCCGCGAACTCCGTCGACGCGCAGGCGGCGGCGGAGACGCAGATGATGCTGTGGGCGACGATGCTGGCCGGAACCGACTTCGTGCTCCATGCGGCCGGCTGGCTCGAGGGGGGCCTGACGGCCTCGTTCGAGAAGTTCGCGCTCGACCTGGAGCTCCTTCGGATGTTCGACCGCCTGCGGCGGGGCGTGGAGTTCGGCGAGGAGGAGCTCGCCTACGATGCCCTCGCCGAGCTGGGGCCGGGCGGGATGTTCCTCGCGTCGGGACACACCATGGCGCACTTCAAGGAGTGGCTCTACATGAGCCCCCTGTTCCTCACGCCCGACTTCGCGACGTGGGAGGGGGCGGGCGCCGCCACGACCGCGCAGACGGCGAACTCGCTGTGGAAGAAGCTCCTGGAGTCCTACGAGGATCCCGGCATCGACCCGGCGGTCGACGAGGAGCTCCGCGCCTACATGGAGAGGCGCCGCCAGGACCCGCCGGAGCCGGACTGACCTCTGGGAGCCCGCGCCGGAGGCGCGGTCCGGAGTGACCGAACGGCCGTCGCGCGCGCATGCGCCCCCGTAGTAGAGTTGGAGTCTCGGGCTCCGCCCGAGGTTCCGCGTCGAGCGACCGCCCGTGGTGCCTGGAACCGACCACTCGCCCTCGCCTCTCACGGATCGTTCCGTGTCCCGATCGAGAAGGGTGGCCCAGATGGCGAGACCGAGTGGCAAGGACGGCGTGCAGTTCGGCCCCCCGGACCGGGGAAAGGGCGCGGCATCCAGGGCATCGCGCGGACGAATGTGCGAGGAGCTCGGGTGCTCCACGATCCTCTCCACCTACAACTCGTCGTCCACGTGCTGGCTGCACACCGGTCCCGCCCAGCGGCATCCCCTAGCCCGTTCCTGACGTTCAGCTTCCCGCCAGCACGGCCGCTCCGACGGCCCCGGCGAGGTCGCCGAGCTCGGTGTTGAGCATCCTCGGCGCCCGCTCCGGCACGAACAACCGCGGCCGCATCGCCTCCGCGATCCGATCCACGAACGACGGGCCGAGCCGGTCGCCGAGGCCGCCCCCGATGATGATCGCCTGCAGGTCGAGCAGGTTCTGCGCGTTCGACAGCGGCGATGCCGAGGGCCCAGACGGCGTCGTCGATCAGCTCCGTCGCCAGCGCATCGTCCCTCTCCAGGGCCCGCGCGATGACGCCGCTCGTGAGCCGGGTGCGTCCCTTCCGTTCCATCAGCGTGAACAGGATCGTGTCGGCGCCCTCGTCCACGCGACGACGGGCCTCGGCCTCGATCCTGCCGCGGCCCGCGTAGGCCTCGAGGTGCCCGCGGCGGCCGTCCGAGCACATCCTCCCGCCGTCCTTCACCGTGGTGTGCCCGATCTCGCCGCCGGCCCCGCCGCCGTCGTAGATCTCGCCGCCCAGCACGAACCCGCCGCCGACGCCCGTTCCGACGAACACGCCGAGGAGATCGTCGAACGGACGCCCCGCCCCGCGCTCGTGCTCGCCTCGGATCGCGACGCGAACGTCGTTGTCGAGTCGGACGGGAACCCCGCCGAGCGCCCCCGAGACGAGCGGCCCGAGCTTCACGGGGGCGTCGAATCCCGGGACGTTGGGGGAATGCGCGACCACGCCCTGCTCGGCATCGATCTCGCCCGGGGAGCCGATGCCGACGGCGACGAGGTGCTCGTGCGCCCCCGCGTCGTGGAGCGCCTGCCGGACCGCCGCGGAGATCGCATCGACGACGTCCGCGGCGCCGGTCTGCGGCGTGGGGGCGCGCGCCTCGCCCACGATCTCCCCCGAGCGGAGCACGACCGTCTGGATCTTCGTGCCGCCCAGATCCACGCCGGCGACGCTGCCCATGCCGGTCACACCGGCGTGGTCGTCGGGGTGATCTCCTCCGGCCACTCCTTGAAGTCCTTCGGGTACTTGAACGGGGTCCCCGCTCCGGGGACTCGCTTGAGCAGCTTGGCGTCGGTCCTCGGCCGCCGCTTGAAGTCGAAGACGTGCTCGAGGTTGTGGGCGTCCGCGATCCTCGGCGTCAGGTACTCGAGGCCCCAGTTGTCGGCGATGAACCGGAGCGGCGTGGAGAACTCCCCGAGGGCGTCGTCCACGTAGCCCTTCCTCGCGTACGGCGAGATCGTCAGCAGCGGAACGCGGAACCCGAGGCCGGTCTCGTCCACCGGCTTGGGTCGGGACGTGGTCGAAGAAGCCTCCCCATTCGTCCCACGTGACGAAGACGGCGGTGTGCTCCCACATGGAGCTCCTCATGAGCCCGTTCACGATGTCGGTGACCCAG
Source organism: uncultured Actinomycetes bacterium (assembly GCA_963728285.1). Classification (GTDB taxonomy): domain Bacteria; phylum Actinomycetota; class UBA4738; order UBA4738; family HRBIN12; genus CAVSJR01. Next base: position 1,012,718 of record CAVSJR010000001.1, read on the forward strand.
TTCATCGCGAACCTGGAGTTCCACGGCGGGTGGTCGGACAGCTGGAAGCGCGGCGTGATCCAGGTGACCGCCGGAAGCCGATCGGCCCGGATGTCGTGGAGGAGCGAATCGACCGGCTTCACGTGCTTGTGCCACAGATCGGTGTGGAAGACGCCGGAGACCGCGCTGTACGCCGACCAGATGTAGCCGGGCTGGTTGGGCTCGGCCGCGTAGTACGCCCAGTCGATGCCCTCATCGGAGAGCTGTTCGCCGACCGTCTTGAAGTCGAAGCATGTGTTCCGCTTGGTGAGGTTCCCTCGCTCGTCCATCGTGAAGACGAAGACGTCGTCGCCGTAGGCGTCGCACCCCCAGCTCTTGATCGCGCCTCCATCCTCCTGGCGCACCCGGATGTTCTCGGGATTGTCGATCGTGCCTCCCGACTGTCCGGCGATGAAGTACAGATGGTTCGGATACGACGGACCCAGCACCGACGCGTAGAAGTTGTCCGACAGCACGTAGTCGTCCGCCCAGCTCCAGTAGTTCGGGAGATCGTGCCGGTCGAACTGTGAGTATCCGTAGAGCCAGCCGTAGATCCCTCCGCCGAAGCCGTCCATCCGCCCTCCGTTCAGGCAGTTCAGGGCGGCGGCATGATCGTGAGGGATGTCGCCGGGAAGCCATTGCGGGCACTCGATCAGCGGCACCTCCTTGCCGGCGTCGTCCCCGACGGTCGCGCCGTTCGCGCCCGGATAGCGGCCGAAGAGGTTGTCGAAGCTGCGGTTCTCGAGCATGAGGTAGACGACGCGCTTGATCGGCCATCGCGTCTCGATGGTGGGCGTCACGTCGTCGACCCTCGGGACCCGGCGGCCGCCGGTGCACGAGAAGAGGATGCCTCCGGCGACCGCGGCCGCGGAAGTCGTCAGGAACTGTCTGCGGGAGAGATGTTCGTGGCCTTCGGGCATGTGGTGGAGGCTACCAAGCGTCTCCTCCGACGGTATCCTCCGTCTGGCCCCGATCTCGAGGCTCCATGCAAATGCAGAGGTTCCTTCGTCCCGCTCGCGCTGCGGTCGCACCACGGTTCGTGGTGCTCCTCGTCGCGCTCGCGCTCTCCTCCTGCGACGGCTCCGGCGATCGCGCGGCGGAGCCGGGCGCGACGACGGCGAGCCCGGTGATCACCGCGGTGTCGTCGCCGTCCGGCCAGGGCTCGCCGGTGAAGCCGCCCGAGCCGCCGGCCAAGCCTCCGCCGACGAAGGGGTCGCGGTCGGCGTCCTGCGCGGACGGCTGGGTGACGCCGCCGGAGGGCGACGCGCTGCGCGATGTCGCGCTGCGCGTGCTCCGCAGCGCGACGGCGTGGAGGGGCACGTTCGTGGTGACCGACATGCGGTACTTCACCGGCCCGGAGTCTCCCCCATCCCCGGACAAGGGCTACCTCCGCGTCGTGCAACGTTGGTACGTCAGGGGGTACATGAGGAACGAGCCGGCGCTCCAGGGCCGCTTTCTCCTCGAACGGCGGCGCTTCGGCGCCGGCCTCGCGGCCGTCGCGCCGTACGACACCCGAGGATGGGACTCGCCCGACTGGATCGGATTTCAACTGGACACGGCCGACCCGGAGCCGCGCGCGTATCCCGGCCTGCCGGGGACGTGGTCGGGGATTCCCTACGACTTCGTGAAGGGCGGCGAGGGCATCCGCATCCCGGGCCTCCCCGCCGACGTCACGGGCTGCCTCGACGGCACCTAGCCCCCGTCGGCGTCGGTCGGCGCCGCTTCGTCCCGTCGCCGATCGCGCCGGTCAGCCCGGCCAGCCCGTGTAGGCGTCGGGACCGCGCTTTCGGAGCTCGTTGCCGATCACGAGTCGCTGGATCTCCGACGTTCCCTCCCAGATGCGGTCGACCCGCAGCTCCCGATAGAGGCGCTCGACCGGCTGTTCCCGCATGTATCCCCGGCCGCCGTGGATCTGCACGGCCTTGTCGATGATCCGCCCGGCGGTCTCCGAGCACACGAGCTTGACGGCGCTGGTGAGCGCGTGCAGCTCCTTGCGCGCCGCGTCCCCGCGGGCGGCCTGCCAGCCGACTCGGTAGAGCATCGACTTCGCGGCCATGAGCTCGGCCGCCATGTCGGCGAGCATGAACTCGATCGACTGGAACGCGACGATCGGGCGTCCGAATTGCTCCCTGCGCTTCGCGAACTGAAGCGACAGCTCGACGGCGCGGGCGGAGGCGCCGACCGTCCGAGCGCCGATCATGAGCCGTTCCTCGACGAACCAGTCGCGCGTCAGATCGTTGCCCCGCCCGATCCCCCCGAGGATGCGGTCGTCGCCGACGCGGACGCCGCGGAACGCGAAGATCGGGATGCTCGAAGACGAACGTGTGCATGTACCTCGGCGTCCGCACGAGCTCCACGCCGGGCGAATCCTTGTCGACGAGGAACACCGTCGCCCTCGACGGATCGCCGTCGACGTGGACGTGAAGCAGGAAGAAGTCGGCGACGTCTCCCGACGTCACGTGCCACTTCACCCCGTCGACGACCCATCCATCGCCGTCCCGCACCGCGGTGCTCTCGACCATGCTCGGATCGGACCCGGCGCCCTCCTCCGTGATCGCGTAGGCGTCCCGCCGCTCGCCGCGGCATGCCGGCCGCAGGAACCGGTCCTTCTGCTCGTCCGTGGCGTGAGCCAGCGGGATCGCCGGCCGCCACGGGATGTCCCACAGGGCCCCCGTCGCGCGTCCCCATTGCTCCTCGATGAGCACCTGCTGAAAGACGTCGTAGCCCTGCCCGCCGTCCTCGGGCGCGTGGTTGATCGCGTTGAACCCCCAGTCGAGCACCGCCTGCTTTGCGCCGGCGTGGCTCTCGGCCGAGAGCCCGTCGAGCTCCTCGCACTCGTCCTCGAGGGGGAGGAGGACCTCGTCGGTGAATTCGCGCGCACGACGCTGCAGCTCACGATCGTCGTCGGTCAAACGGAGGTCCACGTCGCCCGCTCCCTCGAAGGTCCGCGCAGCATCGTACGGGAGTAGCATCGCGTCATGCGGCGATGGCTCTTCCTCGGCGTCGCGGTCGCGCTGGCCGCCGTCGCGGCGTGGATGTGGTGGCCCGAGCGCGCCACCGCGTATGCGTCGCTCCGCCAGGCGCGGCAGGAGCGCATCCCCGGCACGCTCGACGTCTACCTCGAGCCGGCGCCGGAGGACTTCACCCCGGTGCTGACGCCGGCCGCGGCGTATCGGGAACGCGCCGCCGCCCACGACCGGCACCCGGTGTCGATGACCCTGGCGGTCGTGCGCCAGGGGTTCGAGGAGAACGGCTCGCTTCGGCGCGCGGCGCCCTCCTGGGTCGTGGTCAGCCGCGACGTCTGCTACTTCGCCAACAAGGGAGACCTCATCTCGCCGGCGCGCGCATCCGACGGCAAGAGCGACGGGTGCACGCCGAAGAACCTGTTCTTCCAGGTGCTGGACGCGACGAGCGGAGACCAATTGTTCACGATCGCGGGCTTCGACCCGAGCGGCCGTTGGTCGCCGGCTCGGGCGGTCGCGCCGGCCTAGTACTCGGCGCCCGCAGTCATCGGCGATCGCGTCGGCGGAGGCGGCCGCCGCCCTGACGCGATTCCACTGCTGCGTCCAGCGCGATTCCTCGCCCGCGTCCAGCTGGAGCACGGTGCCCGCGTGGAACTGCTCGGGCGTCACGATCGCCTCGAGCAGGGTGTCGGGGACGATCCGGTTCCATCGAAAGTCCGGGTCGGCGAAGGCCTCGCGGGTGGCGCCCCGCAGCGGCGGTTGGTAGCCGTTCCAGGCGAAGTTGTCCATGGCGACGTCGAAGTCGAGCAGGTGATCGACGAACGCATGGGCGAGGACGGGGTTTCGCCCCCGGGCGCACACCGCCGTGAGGTCGCACCCGACCACGCCGCCGGGCGGGTGGACGAACCCGAGGGCGCCGGCCGCCTCCGTCGGGGACCGCCGTTCGTAGCGGGCGGCGGAGATGAGGTCCCCCGACCATGCCTGATGGGCCGCGAACTCGCCGTCGGGCAGGCCCTCGTACGCGCCCTCGAGCGTGAGCATGCCGCCGCTCCGTATCAGGCGGATCAGGTCGTCGGCCGCGCCGCGAACGGACGAGGATCCGGCGTCCCGCAGATCGGTCTCCCCGCGATGCAGGAGTCCGAGCGCCATCGCCTCTCGATAGTTGTCGTAGACGCCGACCCGTCCTCGGTAGCGGGGATTCCACAGCACCCCGAACGGATCGCTCCGGGCGTCCGGCGCGTCCCCGGCCGCAACCAGGTCCCGTCGCCAGCCGATCCCGCTCGAGTAGGTGGTGTAGGGAACCGTGTAGCGCTGTCCCCGGTCGTAGAAGGGATTCTCGCTGCCGCGAAACGCGGGCCAGAGGTTCCTCACGTTCGGCAGGTAGTCGTGGTTGAGCGGCCGGAGCACCCTGGCGTCCACGAGTCCGCCGATCGCGTCGATCGTCGGGAAGAAGATGTCGAAGTCCGCGTCGGGCCGGCGCAGGCGCGCGATCGCCTCCTCCATGTGCAGGAAGCTCTCGACCTCCACGCGAACATCGTCGGCCCGGTAGCGTCGCTCGAACGCCTCGAGCACGTTGTCCGCGAGGTAGTCGCGCCACTCGTAGATGCGCAGCGTGGCGCCGCGCTCGACCGGCCGTCCGCTCTCGATCGGCGGGTTGTCGTCGTGGATCGGCCAGAGGCCGCGCGCCCCGAGTGAGGACGGCGCGCCGGTCGTGCCCGGCGCCGAGCGGTTGCACGCGGCCAGCACGGCCGCGGCGCCCGAGAGGCTCATCCCGCCGACGACCGCGCGGCGAAGGAACTGCCGGCGATCCATTTCCTCCGCGGTGCGTCGGCCTGCCCTGCGCTGCATTCGTGCGGCTCCCGTCGGTGTGCCTGCCTGCATCTTGCGCGAGGCGGGGTCCGGCGGCAAGGGAGGCGGCGAGCGGGGTCACGCCCGTGCGTTTAGGCTTGGCGCCGCCGACGCGGAAGGAGCCGCATGAGGACGATCTTCGAGGGAGGGCTGGTGTTCGATGGGACCGGCGCCGCCCCGGCGCGCGCCGATGTCGTCGTGGAGGACGGCCGCATCCTCGACGTCGGGACCGGCCTCGACGGCGACCGGGGCGTCGACGTCTCGGGGAGGACGCTGCTGCCCGGGCTGTTCGACTGCCATATCCACCTCGCGTACACCTACGAGGACATGGACGAGCTGCAGCTGCTCTACACGCCGCTGTCGCTGCGGTTCTTCCGATCGGTGGAGAGCCTTCGCACGACGCTCTCGCTCGGCATCACCACCGTGCGGGACGCGGGCGGCGCGGATCTCGGCATGAAGCGAGCCGTGGAGGACGGCGTCGTCCCGGGGCCGAGGATGCAGATCTCGCTGACGATGCTGAGCCAGACGGGCGGCCACGGGGACGACTGGGTGCCGGCGGGCGTGCGCATCCCGTTCGTCCCCGACTATCCGGGGATGCCCTCGCCGATCGTCGACGGGCCCGACGAGGCGCGTCGAAAGGTGCGGGAGCTCGTGCGCAATGGCGCGGACGTCATCAAGATCGCGTCGAGCGGCGGCGTGCTCTCGCCGGGGGACGACCCCAGCCATCCGCACTTTCGAGCGGACGAGCTCGAGACGATCGTGACCGAGGCCGCGTTCGCGGGTCGTTGGGTCATGTCGCATGCGCACGGCGCCGAGGGAATCAAGGAGGCCGTCCGGGCGGGCGTGCGATCCATCGACCACGGCACCTACCTCGACGAGGAGGCCATCTCCCTGATGCTCGATCGGGGCACGTGGCTCGTCCCGACGCTCGTCGCCGGCGAGGGGACCGACCGCATGCTCGAGGATGGTTCGAGCATCTCCGATCCCGTCAGGCGCAAGATCCTCGACATGGGTCATCCCGAGCTCGATTCGTTCCGGCTGGCCGCCGACGCCGGGGTCCGGATCGCGATGGGGACCGACTGCCCCGTCTCACCGCACGGCACCAACCTGCGTGAGCTGCTGCTCATGACGAAGAACGGCCTGACGCCGGAGCAGGCGCTCGTGACGGCGACCCGATCGGCCGCCGAGCTGATGGGCCTCGAGGACGAGCTCGGGACCCTCGAGGCCGGCAAGCGGGCCGACGTCGTCGTCGTGGACGGCGATCCGTTCGACTTCGAATCGCTCGACGAGCACATCGACGCCGTGTACAAGGACGGCATGCGCGTCGCCGGTCGGGCCTGACGGGAGCGAAGGAGGCCGGGCATGGGCATCCGGGAACGGGACGTCATCGTGGTCGGCGGCGGCCACAACGGCCTCGCGTGCGCCGCCTACCTGGCACGCGAAGGCCTCGACGTCCTCGTCCTCGAGCGGCGCGGCATCGTCGGAGGCGCCGCCGCGACCGAGGAGACGTGGCCGGGGTACAAGGTCTCCAGCGCGTCGTACGTGGTCTCGCTCATGCCGCAGGAGATCGTTCGGGAGCTCGAGCTCAAGCGGTTCGGCTACGAGGTCTCCATCATCTCGCCCGACTACTTCTGTCCCTTCCCGGACGGCACCTCGCTCACGCTGTGGGGCGACCTCGATCGCGATCGTTCGAACATCGCCCGGTTCTCCAAGCGGGACGCGGATGCCTACGTCGAGTTCGATCGCTACTTCGAGCGCGTGGCCGCGATGGTGAAGGAGCTGCTGTTCGTGGTGCCGCCGAACATGAGCCTTCGCGACCTGCCCCGCTGGGCCGCCACCGGCGGCAAGTTTCGGAGGTGGACGGGCCGCGACCTGTTCGAGATGGTGCGGCTGTTCACGATGAGCGCGGCGGACTTCCTCGACGAATGGTTCGAGGACGATCGCGTGAAGGGCGCGATGGCGACCCAGGCGATCATCGGCGCGTGGTGCGGCCCCATGTCGCCGGGGTCGGCCTACGTCCTGATGCACCACTGGATCGGCGACGTCGACGGACACTTCGGCGCGTGGGGCTGGGTGAAGGGCGGCATGGGAGGCGTCTCGAACGCCCTCGCCGAGTCGGCCCGAGCGGCCGGAGCCGAGGTGCGGACCGACGCCGAGGTCGCGCGGATCATGGTCTCCGGAGAGGGCAAGGCCGTCGGGGTCGAGCTCGAGGACGGGTCGATGATCGCCGCGACGCGCGTCGTGTCGAACGCCCATCCCGTGACCACGTACCTCGACCTCGTCGGAGAGGACAAGCTCCCCGCCGAGGTCGTGCGCGACGTGCGGCGCTTTCGCTCGCGCTCCGGCTCGGTGAAGGTCAACGTCGCCCTGTCGGAGCTGCCCCGCTTCCCGTCGTGGGATCAGGAGGGAGACGTGCACCTCGGGCTCGCCGCCGTGTCGCCGTCCATCGAGTACCTGGAGCGCGCGTGGGACGACGCGAAGTACGGGCGTACGAGCGAGCATCCGTATCTGGAGGCCGTGTTCCCCACCCGCCACGAGGACGGGCTCGCCCCCGAGGGCAAGCACATCATGCTCGCCTTCACGCAGTACGGGCCCTACGAGCTGAGCGAGGGGTCGTGGGACGACGAGCGGGAGGCGTACGGCGAGCGCGTGATCCGAACGCTCGGCGAGTTCGCGCCGAACCTCGAGGCCTCGGTCGAGCACGTCGAGGTGCTGACGCCGAAGGACATCGAGGAGCGGTTCGGGCTCCTCGGCGGCAACATCATGCAGGGCGAGCTCACGCCGGATCAGATGTTCTCGTTCAGGCCCATCCCCGGCTACGGCGATTACCGCTCGCCGATCGCCGGGCTGTACCTGTGCGGCGGGGGCACGCATCCCGGAGGCGGGGTCATGGGCGTGCCGGGGAGGAACGCCGCCGGCGTGATCGCGAAGGATCACCGGCGCGAGGGATTCGTCGTGCAGCGCGTCCGCAACTTCCTGTTCGAGGAATGATGCTCGCCGAGCTCGCGAAGGAGGTCCGGGAGGGGCGGGTCGCGCCGGCCGACCTCGTGGCGTCGTCGCTCCGGCGAATCGAGGCGTTCAACGGCGATCTCAACGCCGTCGTGGCCCTCCGCGACGAGGCCGCGTTCGCCGATGCGGCGGCCATGGCCCACCGGATCGCGGCGGGACGGGATCCCGGCCCGCTGGCCGGGCTGCCCGTGCTGGTGAAGGACTCCGAGGACGTCGCGGGGCTCGTCACGACGCACGGTTCGCTGGTGCTCGCCGACGATCCGCCGGCGAGCGCCGACGGGCTCGTGGTCTCGCGGCTCCGCGGGGCCGGCGCGATCGTCGTCGGGAAGACGAACGTGCCCGAGTTCGAGTTCGAGGGATTCACCGCGAATCGCGCTCTTCGGGCCGACGCGGAACCCATGGGCGCCCGACTGGTCGCCCGGTGGATCGAGCGGCGGCTCGGGCGCCGCCCTGGCCGCGGGCATGGCGCCGATCGCGACCGGCTCGGACGGCGGCGGATCGGTGCGGATCCCCGCGGCCTTCTGCGGCCTCGCCGGGCTGAAGCCGACGAACGGCGTCATCGGCCGCGAGCCCCATCCCGGCCTGGATGGACTTCTCGACCAAGGGGCCGATGGGCACCTCGATCGCCGACCTCCGGCTGCTGCTCGCGATCATGGCCGGGCCCGTCGCCGGTGATCCCACCGCGCTTCCCGCCGGTCTCGCCGGGGAGGTCGCCGTCGAGCTGCCTCGCCGCGTGTTCGCGACGCCGCGCCTCGCGCCGTGGGGGCCGCTGCCGGCGGCCCTCGAGGCGCTCTTCGACGCGGCGCTGCGCGACCCTCGAATCGGACCTGGGCCTGTCGGTGGTGTCGATGGGGCCGAACGACGATCTTCCGCGACGGCAACGTCGACGACGACTGGTTCACCATCATCGCCGCCGAGCACGCGCAGTTCCTCGGCCGCGAGGAGATCGAATCGAACGAGTCCCTGTACTCGGAGGGGTTCGCGGCCGGCGTGCGGGAGGGGCTGGACATCTCGATCGAGGAGTATCTGGCGGCCCGGCGCCGGCGCTTCGAGCACGTCCGGCGCCTCGACGAGCTGCTGGGGGCGGACGGGCTCCTGATCTCCCCCACGATGTGCGCGGAGGGGTGGTCGCCGGAGGGCATCCCGCCGGGGGAGTCGAAGCCGGGGACGCCGGGCGACGCCTACAACACCCAGGCCGCGAACGTCACCGGCCACCCGGCGCTCAGCGTGCCGGCGGGCACCGCTCCGAACGGCGTGCCGTTCGGGCTGCAGATCACCGGCCCACGATTCCGCGACGATCTCGTCCTCGCGATGGGGGAGGCATGGGAGCGGGCGAGGCCGTGGCCCCTCGTCGCCCCGGGATACGAGCCCTTCGCGCCGTAGCTCCCGCGCTACGGACCGAGCTTGTAGCCGAGCCGGCGGGGAAGCCGCGCGAGGAAGTCCGTGACGGGGTTCGCGCGCCGGCCGGCGTCCTCGGCCTCGTCCTTTCGCAGGATCGCCCGGTTGGCGATGAGGACCCCCGGCGAGCGGAGGGGCTCGGGCGGGAAGCGCCTCGGCCTCAGGTCGACGAGCGGCAGCCGGGCGAACTCGTCGTCCGCGTTCAGCGCGAGGGACGCGAGGATCGACCCGCCGAGGTGTGAGGGGCCCACGCCGTTGCCGGTGTAGCCGACGCCGAAATGGACGTTGCCGCCCGGCAGGGTCCCGAAGAACGGGACGTGCGAGCCGGAGACGTCGACCGGCCCTCCCCACGCGGCCTCGAGCGGGACGTCCGCGAACGCGGGAAACATCCGCCACAGGTGCTCCGCGACCCGACGCACGAACCCCTCGTCGTAGGAGAACCGCGGCCCGATCGTGCGGGCCAGTCCCGGCTGCAGCCCGCCCGTGCCGAACGCGATCCTCCCGTCCGGCGTCGTTCGCAGGTAGTTCACGGCCGAGCGAAAGTTCCACACCGCCTCGCCGCCGGTCCAGTTGATCTCCCGGAGGAGGTCCGGCGCCGGGGCCGTCAGGACGATGTAGCTGCCGCGCACCGTGACCCGGCTGCGGAACGCCTTCCACTGGGCCATCCACGCGTTCATCGCGATCACCGCGGTCTCTGGCGCGAACCGATCCGCCCGGGGTCTCCGCCACGGCCGGCGGGCCCGAGCTGAACCGGCGAACCGGCGAGCCCTCGTGGATCCGCGCCCCCTGCTCGAGGAGCACCCGGCGGAGTCCTCGGGCGAGGCGCGCCGGCTGCACCGTGGCGGCGTTCGCCGTCAGCATCCCCCCGCCGAAGAGCGGTGAGCGGCATCGCGCCCGCACCTCGTCGGCGTCGAGCTCCCGGAGCGCCTCGCCCACGCCGAGGCGCCGTGCGGTCTCGATCGTGGGCCTCCACGCGCCCTCCTGCGCGGGCGACGTCGCGACGCCGATGTCGCCCCGGCGTGTGTACCACGCGTCGATGCCGTACCGCTCGCAGAACTCACCGATCTCCGCGATGCTGCGGTCGCCGGCCCGCACGAGCTCCAGCCCGCGGTCGTCGCCGAAGAGCTCGACGATCTCATCGACCCCGTTCCAGAAGCCGTTCACGAACCCGCCGTTGCGCCCGCTCGGCCCGCCGCCGCAGATGTCGGCCTCGAGGACGACGATGTCCAGGCCGGGGTCGCGTAGGAGCAGGGAGTGCGCCGTCCACATGCCGGTGTAGCCCCCGCCGAGCACGACGATGTCGGCCTCGTGCTCTCCCTCCAGCGGAGGACACGGCTCGCCGGCCTCGTGTCGGAGCGCCTCTCGAAGCCACCAGCTCCTGCCCCGATCCGGCGGGATCTCGCCGGGGAGGACGCCGGCATCGTCGATCGGCGCGATCTCGGCGCTCGTCACTCGCCCCTTCGCTCCCTTCCTCTACCTTCCATGCCGTCGTCGTGCTCCTCGGACGGGCCCGTTCGCGCGCTTCCTGCTTGGTATCGTGCGTGTTCCGCGACGATCGCCGAGGGAGACACGTGCCAGGAGAGGGTAGCCGACCGAGGAGCTGGGAGGTCACCGAGGGGCCGCACCGGGCCCCCGCCCGGGCGTACCTGCGCGCGGTCGGTTTCTCCGAGGAGGACTTCGGCAAGCCGCAGGTCGGGGTCGCGTCGTCCTGGAACGAGGTCACCCCCTGCAACTACCACCTCGACAAGCTCGCCGCGCTCGCGAAGGAGGGCGTCCGCCAGGGTGGCGCCGTTCCCCTCGAGTTCACGACCATCGCGGTCTCCGACGGCATCGCGATGGGCCACGAGGGCATGAAGGCGTCGCTGATCTCGCGGGAGGTGATCGCCGACTCCGTCGAGCTGGTGATGCACGCGGAGCGATTCGACGCGCTCGTCGGCATCGCGGGCTGCGACAAGAGCGAGCCGGCGATGTTGATGGCGATGGCGCGCTTGAACCTCCCCTCGGTCTATCTCTACGGGGGGACGATCCTCCCCGGGACGCATCGCGGCAGGGACATCACGATCCAGGACGTGTTCGAGGCCGTCGGCGCGCACAGCAGGGGAACGATGGACGACGCGGAGCTCCTCGAGATCGAGCGCAGCGCGTGCCCCACCACGGGCTCCTGCGCCGGCATGTACACGGCCAACACGATGGCGGCCGCGGCGGAGGCGCTCGGGATGTCGCTGCCGGGAGCCGCGTCTCCCCCGGCGGTCGACTACCGGCGCGAGGTCTTCGCGCGCGAATCGGGCATCGCGGCGGCGGCCCTGCTGTACGAGGACGGCCCTCGGCCCCGGGACGTGCTCACGCGGGAGGCGTTCGAGAACGCGATCGCCGTCGTGATGGCGCTCGCCGGATCCACGAACGCGGTCCTGCACCTGCTCGCCATCGCCCGCGAGGCGGGGGTGGAGCTTCGGCTCGAGGACTTCGATCGGATCTCCCGCGACGTGCCGCACCTCGTCGACGTCCGGCCGGCGGGCAGGTTCGTGATGTCCGACCTCGACCGCGTCGGCGGCGTTCCCGTCGTGATGCGCGAGCTGCTCGAGGCGGGCCTGCTCCACGGGGAGGCCGTCACGGTGACGGGGAGGACGATCGCGCAGAACCTCGACGATCTCGGCCCCGCCGAGCCCGACGGGACCGTGGTCCACGCCGTCAAGGACCCGATCCATGCCGAGGGAGGAACGGCGATCCTGCGCGGCTCGCTCGCGCCGGACGGCTCGGTGATGAAGATCGCCGGCGCGGGCAGCCTGGAGTTTCGCGGCACCGCGCGCCCGTTCGACTCCGAGCACGACGCCTTCGAGGCGCTGACGTCGGGCGCGATTCGGCCGGGCGACGTCATCGTGATTCGCTACGAGGGACCGAAGGGCTCGCCCGGGATGCCGGAGATGCTCGCGGTCACGGCGGCGGTGGCGGGCGCCGGCCTCGGCTCGGAGGTGGCGCTCATCACCGACGGCCGGTTCAGCGGAGCGACGAAGGGCTACAGCGTGGGGCACATCGCGCCCGAGGCCTTCGTGGGCGGCCCGATCGCCTTGGTCGAGGAGGGAGACGAGATCGTCATCGACGCCGAGGGCAGGCGGATCGACCTCGCCGTCGGCGAGGCGGAGCTCGCCGCCCGACGGGATCGGTGGGCGCCCCCGGAGCCGCGCTACCGGACGGGCGCGCTCGCGAAGTACGCGCGCCTGGTCTCCTCCGCCGACCAGGGGGCGGTGACCAGTTGAGCCTCCACGACGGGCGTGCGCGCTGGGCGGCGCGAGAGGCGAGGACCGGCGATGGATGACGACGCGAAGCTCCGGATCACGAGCCCGGCGGCGCTCGAGTGCCGCGAGTGCCACGCGCGGTACGAGGTCGCGCCGCTCACCATCTGCGAGGAGTGCTTCGGGCCCCTGGAGCCCGCCTACGATCTCCAGCACGTGGACGGCGTCGACTTTCGCAAGCAGGCGGAGTCCGGCCCCGACACGCTGTGGCGATACGAATCACTGCTTCCGGGCGGGCCGGGCATCGAGCGCGTCGATCTCGGCGGCGGGTTCACGCCGCTGCGTCGTGCGGACCGTCTCGCCGAGCGACTCGGGCTGAAGCACCTGTGGATCAAGGACGACTCGGTCAACCCGTCGAACTCCTTCAAGGATCGCGTCGCGAGCGTGGCGGTGACGATGGCGCGGGCGTTCGGCTTCGAGGCCGTGTCGTGCGCGTCCACGGGGAACCTCGCGAATGCGACCGCCGCCCATGCGGCGAAGGCCGGCATCCCGGCGTACGTCTTCGTGCCCGAGGATCTGGAGCGCGCCAAGATCTTCGCGACCGAGGCGTACGGGGCGAAGGTCGTCGCCGTGCGAGGGAACTACGACGACGTGAATCGCCTGTGCTCGGAGGTCACGGAGGCGCTGCCGTGGGCGTTCGTGAACGTGAACATGCGGCCGTACTACGCGGAGGGGTCCAAGAGCCTCGGGTTCGAGACCGCCGAACAGCTGGGGTGGCGGCTGCCCGATCACTGCGTGGTCCCCATCGCCTCCGGGGCGCTGATGACGAAGATCCACCGCGCGTTCCGGGAGCTCGTCGCGATCGGCGCGGTCGCGGACAAGCCCTACCGGATCTCGGGCGCGCAGCCCGAGGGCTGCTCGCCGGTCGCGCAGGCGTGGGCGCGAGGCGACGACGACGTTCGACCCGTGAAGCCGAACACGATCGCCCGATCGCTCGCGATCGGGGCGCCGGCCGATGGGTTCTACGCGATCCAGACGGGACGAGCGACCGGCGGCGAGATCGCGGCCTGCACCGAGGACGAGATCGTCGACGGGATCCGGCTCCTCGCCGAGACCGAGGGCGTCTTCACGGAGACGGCGGGCGGAGTGACCATCGCGGTCCTGCGACGGCTCGCCGCCTCCGGCGTCATCCGGCCCGATGAGGAGACGGTCGCCTACGTCACCGGGAACGGCTACAAGACCATCGAGGCGCTCGAGGGACGCCTCGACCCCACGTACCGCGTGGGCCCGGACCTCGGGGAGTTCCTCGCGGCGCTGAACGCCTGAGCGTCGCCGACCCGCGGCCCGCCCAATGGTGGCATTGGCCGTACCGACCCGGATGGGTGACGTCGACCCGGTGCCGAACGCTATGGGATCAGATGGAAGACGAACTCGAACTTCGTGCCTCCGGACCTCGCGAACAGGTCCATCGTTCCGCGCGACATTTCGGTACACGCCGGTCCCGCCGTTGACGGAGAGGACGCTGCTCGCGGTGTCGTAGAACGGTCCCTCCACGTTGATCTGGCCGCCGCGGAGGATGCTCGTGAACGAGCATTGCCACGTGCCGTCTCGCGGGCTGATGCGAATGCACGTGCCCTGATCGCGCCCCACCACGCGCGAGTCCGTCTCGTCGTAGAGCCGGTTGTGGAACGTCAGGACGTCGCCGGTGCTGTCGCCCTCTTTGCCGATGTCGACGACCACGTCGGTGTCGGCGTGCTCGATCACCGTGACGGTGTTGGGCTCGCGGAGCCTCGGCGCGCCGGCCGCGGCGACGATCGTCCCGACGAGGACGAGCGCGGCGGCGATGGAGCCGGCGACGAGAAGCATGCGCTTCATGATTCCCCCTTCCCTAGGCTTCGCCGACACCCTATGCGCTTCGGGGCTGGCGGGATACCGCTCCACGCGTAGCCGTCTCGAACCAGCACGATCGGGTGATTGCGCGCGAGACGTCATGCTCGGTGGACCCAGCGGGCGGCCGGTCAAAGGGTTCGTTCTTGCCGACGTTCCCACGCTTATCCCTCTTACTGTGACCCATCTCACGGTGTGGCGAACACACGTTCGCTAGCGTGGGTCGCATGAGCATGCTCCCGATCGGCGCTCGAGGAAATCCTGGCCGAGGATGAGGCCGGTTTGGACGACGAGGGCCTCGAGGAGGAATTCGCCGAACTCGACAGGGCGGCGGACGTCATCCACGGCAAGCGTCTCCGGGTGCTGGCACAGATCGAGCGCCGGGGGACCTATGCCCGAGACGGGCACGTCTCGATCACCTCCTGGCTGGCACAGCGCTTTCGAAAGACCTGGTCTGCCGCCTCCCGCCTGGTTCGACAAGCCCGGGCACTGGAGCAGATGCCGTCAACCCGCGAGGCTCTGGAGGCCGGCGAGATCACCTCGTCTGCCGTCGATGTGTTGATGCCCGCACACGAGGTCGATCCGAAGGCCTTTGCACAGGCGGAGGACTACCTCGTGGAGGCGGCAACCACGCTGTCGATCCCCGACCTCGGACGGGTCGTCGGCACCTGGCGCCGGGCCGCCGAGGACGCCCGGGGTCCTGAGTTCTCCGAACAGGCGCACGAACGACGCCGCCTGCACGTCTCCCCGACGCTCGCGGGCATGGTCCGGGTGGACGGAGACCTGGATCCCGAGACCGGGCAGACGGTCATCTCCGCCCTTCGGGCCGTCTGTGATGCCGAGGTGCGATCGCAAGAGGACGTCCGCACCCCTGCCCAGCGACGTGCGGATGCGCTGGGAGAGATCTGCAGGCAGTGGCTGGACAGGACCGATCGTCCCCTCGTGGGTGGCGAGCGTCCCCACGTCACGGTCACCGTGGACCTGCAGACCCTGGAGGGACGCCTTCCCACCCCCGGCTCGGGAGCCGAGCTCGAGGATGTGGGTCCGATCTCCTCCGAGGCCGCCCGGCGCCTGGCCTGCGACGCATCGGTGAGCCGGGTCATCACGAGCGGGGCATCCGAGCCGCTCGACGTGGGTCGACGAACGTCAGGTGGTCCCGGCGGGGATCCGCCGTGCCGTGGTGGTCAGGGATCGGGGATGTCGCTTCCCCGGCTGTGACCGGCCACAGGGGTGGAGTGAGGCCCATCACGTCGTGCACTGGGCGCATGGGGGCGACACCGCCCTATCGAACCTGGTGCTGTTGTGCAGGCGACATCACCGGTTGGTCCACCACGGGTTCGGGCTCGAGATGGCGAACGGCAGGCCGAGGTTCTTCCGGCCCGACGGCTCGGCCCTGGAGGACGGCTCTGTCCTGGAGGAGCGAGGGCCACCGTAGGTGGCCCGGAGGCCCGGGTCGCCCGGCCCTTAGGCTGGGTTGACATGCGCGTTCTCGCCTCTACACTCTTAGGCACTATGTCGACGAGCGGACAACTGCGCGGTCTGTCGACCCTCGTACTTATTCGCTAGGCGCGGCCGGCCCCAGGAGGGTCGGAGCCCGCGCCAGACGCCCCTCGCCCAGCGGGGGGTTTTTTGTACCCACCGATCACCCCAGCATCGGCGGACCGCAGGAACACGGACGGAAGGGAGCGGCTCATGAGGTACGAGTTTGAACGCGACGGCACCACCGTCGCGAGCGTCCTCTGGGAGGGTCCCGGTCAGGTCGTGGTCGAGGCGTCGGACTCGGCGCTCCGCTCCCAGTTCGATCGCTTCTTCTCGAGCGAGGTCACGTATCTCGGCGGCGACGTGGGCGCGGCCGAGCAGGACGAGCTCGCGGCCGACGTGCTCCAGTCCCGCCGGCGCGACTGGAATCCCTGGGAGTTCGAGCGAGCGTGCCGCAACCTGGCCCACCGGCTCGGTTGCAGCGTCCGCCGCGTGGAGACCGGACCCGTGGAGGGGCGCCCGGAGGAGGTCGGAAGCCGATGAAGGTCAGCGGCGCACAGGCGCTGTTCAAGGCCCTCGAGGGAGAGGGCGTCGACACCGTGTTCGGGATCCCGGGTGGCGCCATCCTGCCCGCCTACGATCCGCTGATCGATTCGAGAATCCGACACATCCTCTGCCGGCACGAGCAGGGAGCCGGTCACGCCGCGGAGGGCTACGCCCACGCCACCGGACGGGTTGGCGTGGCGATCGTCACGTCGGGACCGGGCGGGTGCAACCTCGTGACCGCGCTCGCGGACGCGAAGATGGACTCGATCCCCATGGTCGCGATCACGGGCCAGGTGCCCACGCCCGTCGTCGGCAACGACGCGTTCCAGGAGGCCGACATCACCGGGGTCACGATGCCGGTCACGAAGCACAACATGCTCGTCACGAGCCCCGCCGAGGTTGCCACCGCGATTCGCGAGGCGTTCCACATCGCGAGCACCGGCCGGCCGGGCCCCGTCCTCGTCGACATCCCGAAGGACGTCCTCGTCAACGAGACGACCTGGCGGTGGCCGGAGCACGTCGACCTTCCCGGCTACCGGCCCACGACGAAGGGCAACTCGAGGCAGATCCGCGAGGCCGTGAAGCTGATCATGAAGGCCAAGCGGCCCCTGCTGTATGCCGGAGGCGGCGTGATCAAGGCCGACGCCTCGAAGGAGCTCTACGAGTTGGCGACGACCGGCAACCTCCCGGTCGTGACCACGCTCATGGCGCGAGGCGTGTTCCCGGACTCTCATGAACTGTGCCTCGAGATGCCGGGCATGCACGGGAACTACACCGCCGTGATGGCGATGCAGCGCTGCGACCTCCTCGTCTCGCTGGGGGCGAGGTTCGACGACCGCGTCACCGGCAGCCTGGCCTCGTTCGCTCCCGACGCGAAGGTCGTGCACGTCGACGTCGATCCGGCCGAGATCGGAAAGAACCGCCGGGCCGACGTGCCGATCGTCGGGGACTGCAAGGACGTCATCGGCAAGATGGCCGCCGAGCTCTCGCGCAAGCAGGGCGACGACGGCGCCGCCGCGCCCGATCGCGGCCCCTGGTTCACGCAGATCCGCGAATGGCAGGCGGCCTACCCGTATCGATACGACCAGCAGCCCGACGGCCCCATCAAGCCGCAGTTCGCGATCGAGCGCCTCTACAAGGCGGCGGGAGGAGACGACACCATCGTCGTGGCCGGCGTCGGTCAGCACCAGATGTGGGCATCGCAATTCTGGAAGTACGACGCGCCGCGGACGTGGATCAACTCCGGCGGCCTCGGCACGATGGGGTTCGCCGTCCCCGCGGCCCTCGGCGCGAAGGCCGGGATGCCCGATCGGCGGGTGATCGCCATCGACGGGGACGGCTGCTTCCAGATGACCGCGCAGGAGCTCGCCACCTCGACGGCCGAGAACATCCCGTTCGTCACGGCCATCATCAACAACGCGTACCTCGGCATGGTGCGTCAATGGCAGCAGCTCTTCTACAACGAGCGCTACTCGCAGGTCTACCTCTCCTACGACGTCCCCGATTACGTCAAGCTCGCCGAGGCCTACGGCTGCGTCGGGCTGCGAGCGGAGCATCCGGACGAGGTCGACGCCGTCATCGAGAAGGCGCTGTCGATCAACGACCGCTCCGTCGTGATCGACTTTCGCGTGGACTCCGAGGAGAACGTGTTCCCGATGGTTCCCGCGGGCGCATCGAACGACGACATCATCACCGGCCCGGAGGGACTCTCTCCGGCAGAGGATCCCGCGGAGGCACCGATCGCATGAGCCTGCATACGCTCTCCGTCCTGGTCGAGGACAAGCCCGGCGTCCTCACGCGCGTCGCGGGCTTGTTCGCGGCCCGCGGATACAACATCGATTCCCTCGCCGTCGGGCCGACCGAGGAATCGGGCCTTTCCCGCATGACGATCGTCGTCGACGTCGAGTCCAAGCCGCTCGAGCAGGTGACCAAGCAGCTCAACAAGCTC
The DNA here is from genome assembly GCA_963728285.1 of uncultured Actinomycetes bacterium. Taxonomy (GTDB): domain Bacteria; phylum Actinomycetota; class UBA4738; order UBA4738; family HRBIN12; genus CAVSJR01. The sequence goes on from CAVSJR010000001.1 coordinate 1,031,044, forward strand.
GTCCACGTCATCAAGATCCTCGAGCACGAGCCCACGGCGACGGTCGAGCGCGAGCTCGTCCTCGTCAAGGTTCGCGCCGAGGGGGAGGCCCGCGCCCGCATCATGGAGATCGCCGATGTGTTTCGCGTGCGGGTGCTCGATGTGACCAGACGCACGCTGACGGTCGAGGGCACCGGGACGCCGGACAAGATCTCGGCGCTGCTCGAGCTGCTGGCGGACCACGGCATCGTGGAGCTCGCTCGAACGGGGCGAATCGCCCTCTCGAGGGGCGACCGCGGCATCCGCGAACGCGTCCTTCGAAGCCCGAAGGCCGCGGGGGCGGAGGACATGTCCGAGTGGGCGGGCGGAGGGGTCTAGGAGCGACGGCCGCGAATCGACGCGAGGACCCGAGAGGGAGAAGGAGCGAGGCGACATGGCGAGGATCTTCTACGAGGCGGACGCGAACAAGGATGCGCTGCAGAGCGACGCGATCGCGGTGCTCGGCTTCGGGAGCCAGGGCCACGCGCACGCGCTCAACCTGAGGGACTCCGGCTTCGACGTCCGCGTGGGCCTGCGGGCGGGGTCCGCGTCGTGGCCCGAGGCGGAGGCCGCCGGCCTGCGGGTGTTGGAGACCGCCGATGCCGTCGCCGAGGCGAACGTCGTCATGGTGTTGCTGCCCGACACGTCGCAGGCCGCGGTGTACGCGACCGACATCGTTCGGAACCTCGAGGCCGGAGACATGCTGATGTTCGCCCACGGGTTCAACATCCACTTCGGGACGATCGCGCCTCCCGAGGGCGTCGACGTGACGATGATCGCTCCGAAGGGCCCGGGCCACCTGGTCCGCCGCACCTACGAGGAGGGGATCGGAACGCCCGCGCTCGTCGCCGTGCATCAGGACGCGACGGGCAAGGCGCTCGACCGCGCGCTCGCCTACGCGGCCGGGATCGGCGTGGCCAAGGCCGGCGTCATCCAGACGACCTTCAAGGAGGAGACCGAGACGGACCTGTTCGGCGAGCAGGCGGTGCTGTGCGGCGGAGCGTCGAGCCTCGTGCAGTCGGGCTTCGAGACGCTCGTCGCGGCCGGCTATCAACCGGAGATCGCCTACTTCGAGTGCCTCCACGAGCTGAAGCTGATCGTGGATCTGATGTACGAGGGAGGCCTGTCGTGGATGCGGTACTCCATCTCCGAGACCGCGGAGTACGGCGACTACACGCGTGGGCCGCGGGTGATCGACGACGAGACTCGAGCGGAGATGCGCCGCATCCTGGACGAGATCCAGAGCGGCCAGTTCGCCAAGGAGTGGATCGCCGAGGCGGAGAACGGGTTCCCGAACTTCCGTCGACTTCGCGCGGAGGCGAGGACCTCCCAGCTCGAGGAGGTGGGGCGAGGTCTGCGCCGGATGATGCCGTGGCTGAAGTCCGAGGAGAAGGTGATGCCCGATGCGTGATCCGTCCAACGACGACCCAGGTGAGGTAGGCGCCGCCGCGGACGGCGGCGATCCGGATTCTGGTGCGGGCGGAGCTCCCGCGGGCGAGCGGGTCCGCTTCTTCGACACCACCCTCCGCGACGGGGAACAGGCTCCGGGCATCGCGCTCACCCGCGTCGAGAAGGTCGAGATCGCCGAGCAATTGGCCCGCCTGAACGTCGACATCCTCGAGGCCGGGTTCCCGATCTCGTCCGAGGGGGAGTTCGATGCGGTGCGCGAGATCGCGACGAGCGTCCACGGCCCGGTCATCGCGGCGCTGGCACGCGTCACGCCCGGCGATATCCACCGGGCGGCCGAGGCCCTGAAGGGCGCGGACCGCTGGCGGATCCATACCTTCATCTCGACCAGCGACATCCACATGAGCGACATGCTGCGCATGTCGCACGACCAGGTCCTGAACGGGATCCGGGAGGGCGTGGGGTTGGCGGTCGGATACACCGACGACGTGGAGTTCTCGGCCCAGGATGCGACGCGGACGGAGCTCGGGTTCCTCCTGGAGTGCTTCCGCGTCGCGGTCGAGTCCGGCGCGACGACGATCAACGTCCCCGACACCGTCGGCTACGCGATGCCCCACGAGTTCGGAGAGCTCGTGCGCATCGTGCGCGAGAGCGTGCCCGACGAGGTGACGATCTCCACGCACTGCCACAACGACCTCGGGCTCGCGGTCGCAAACGCGCTCGCCGGCATCGTCAACGGCGCCCGGCAGGTGGAGGTCGCCGTGAACGGCATCGGCGAGCGCGCGGGCAACTGCGCGCTCGAGGAGGTCGCGATGATCGTGCGGACGCGCGCCCAGGCGCTGGGGGTGCACCACGGCCTGAACGCGAAGGAGATCATGCGGACCTCGCGGCTCGTGTCGATGACGACCGGATACTCGGTTCAGCCGAACAAGGCCGTTGTGGGCGCTTCGGCCTTCGCCCACGAGAGCGGGATCCATCAGCACGGCGTCCTGTCCAATGCCGAGACCTACGAGATCATGGACCCGATCGAGGTGGGGCTCGAGGGCAACCGGATCGTCCTCGGCAAGCACTCCGGACGGCACGCGTTCGCCGACGCCCTGGTGAAGATGGGGCTGGAGCTCGACCCCGAGCACCTCGATCGTGCCTTCGCGCGGTTCAAGGACCTCGCCGACCGGAAGATCCAACTCACCGATCAGGACCTCGAGGCGATCGTGGCGGAGGAGCTCGGTGCCGCGGAGCAGGACTTCCTTCTCCTCGAGTCGCTCCAGATGGGCGGGGGCACGCATCTGTCGCCGAGCGCGACCGTGAGGCTCCGCCGGGGCGATGACCTGATCGAGGAGTCCGCGATGGGAGACGGCATGATCGACGCCGCGTGCGGCGCGATTCAGCGAGCGGCCGGCGTCGAGGCGCGACTCGTCACGTTTCACGTCTCGAGCGTCACCGGCGGCTCCGACGCGCTCGGGGACGTGGTCGTGCAGCTCGATATCGGAGGGCGGCGGGTCACCGGGCGCGGCGTCTCGGTCGACGTCGTCGAGGCCTCGGCTCGGGCCTACCTCGCCGCCATCAACCGGGCGCTCTCGATCGGCGCCGCGGAGCCGGCGAACGCGGAGGACCAGCGGGTGACGCCGTGACCGCCGCCGCGTCGGGATCCACGGCGTCGTCGGTCGCCGGCGCCGCGGTTCGACCCGGAGGACGTCCCTACAGGATCGGGGTCATCGCGGGCGACGGCACCGGCCCGGAGGTCGTTCGCGAGGGACTCAAGGTCCTCGAGGCCGTCCGTGCCGCCGCCGGCTTCACCGTCACGCCGGAGCCGCTCGACCTCGGCGCGGAGCGGTTCCTGCGCACCGGCGACGTGCTGCCGGACGAGGAGCTCGCGCGGCTGAGGGAGATGGACGCCATCTTCCTCGGAGCGGTGGGCGATCCGCGCGTGCGGCCGGGCATCCTCGAGCGCGATCTGCTGCTTCGGATCAGGTTCGAGCTCGACCAGTACGTCAACCTCCGCCCGATCCGGCGCTATCCGGGCGTGGAGACGCTGGTCCCCGGCCACGCCGAGGAGGACGTCGACATGGTGGTCGTTCGGGAGAACTCCGAGGGCCTCTACTCGGGAGCGGGAGGCTTCCATCGACGGGGCACGCCGTTCGAGGTCGCGGTGCAGGAGAGCGTCAACACGCGTCACGGGGTCGAACGGATCGTCCGGTACGCGTTCGAGCTTGCGATGCGTCCGGGCCGGCGGCGCAAGGTCACGCTCGTGCACAAGACGAACGTCCTGACCTTCGCGGGAGACCTGTACCAGCGCGTCGTCGACGTGGTCGCCACCGAATACCCGGACGTGGACGTCGACTACGTGCACGTCGACGCGTGCTGCATCTACTTCCTGGATTGGCCGGGGCGGTTCGACGTGATCGTCACCGACAACATGTTCGGCGACATCATCACCGACCTCGGCGCCATGATCCAGGGCGGCATGGGCGTCGCGGCCGGCGGCAACCTGAACCCCGACGGCGTCTCCATGTTCGAGCCGATCGGCGGCACGGCCCCCGACCACGCCGGCAAGGAGACCATCAATCCGATCGCCGCGATCGCCGCGGTGGGGATGTTGCTCTCGGAGCTCGGAGAGGCGGATGCGGCCGCCCGGGTGGAGGCCGGCATTCGGTCGGCGACCTCCAGGATGAAGTCGATGCGCGCCGGTGAGATGGGCTTCTCGACGGCCGAGGTCGGGGACCTCGTCGTCGAGGGCGCGGCCGGGGCCGCGTGATGGCCGCCGGGCCGGCCACCGGCGAGGCCGGCGGAGATCGCAGCGTCGAGCTGTACGACACCACGCTGCGGGACGGCGCCCAGCGGGCCGACCTCTCGTACTCGATCGAGGACCGGCTCCGAATCCTGCACAAGCTCGACCAGGTCGGCTTCCCCTACATCGAGGGCGGGTGGCCGGGGGCGAATCCGCGCGATACGGAGTTCTTCAAGCTCGCCGCCAAGGAGACGCTCGCGAACGCCCAGCTGACGTCGTTCGGAATGACCCGCCGGGCGGGCGAGCGGGCGGAGGACTCCTCCGTGCTTCGCGAACTGCTCGATACCGGCACCGAGGTCGTCTGCATCGTCGGGAAATCCTGGGACCTCCACGTGACCGATGCGCTCCGGACGACGCCGGACGAGGGCGTCGCCATGGTGCGGGATTCCATCGCCTTTCTCTCCTCGCAGGGCCGCCGGGTGTTCTTCGATGCCGAGCACTTCTTCGACGGCTATCGCGCCGACTCCGCGTTCGCCCTGCGCGTCCTTGCGGCGGCGGAGGAGGCCGGCGCCGAGCGGTTGGTGCTGTGCGATACCAACGGCGGCATGCTGCCCCACGACGTCGCGCGGGTCGTGCGCGACGTGGCCGAGGTGACCGGCGCACCCCTCGGCATTCACGTCCACAACGACGCCGGTTGCGCCGTCGCAAACTCGCTCGTTGCGGTCGAGGCCGGCGTGCACCAGGTTCAGGGGACGATCAACGGCTACGGCGAACGAACCGGCAACGCCGATCTGGTTCCGATCTCGGCGGACCTGGCGTTGAAGATGGGCGTTCGATGCCTGCCCGACGGTGCGATGGAGCACCTGACCGAGCTGGCCCACTACGTCGCCGAGGTGGCGAACATCGCCCCGGACTCCCACCAACCGTACGCCGGCCGGTATGCGTTCACGCACAAGGCGGGCCTGCACACCAGCGGCATCGCCAGGCTGTCGAGAGCCTACGAGCATGTCCCCCCCGAGGTCGTCGGGAACCATCGCGGCGTGGTCGCGAGCGATCTCGGCGGGTCTGCGACCCTCAAGATGAAGGCGGGGGAATTCGGCGTCGAGCTGCACGACTCGGCCGTCCCCGCCCTGCTCAGCGGACCTCAAGGACCTGGAGGCTCGTGGCTACACCTACGAGGTGGCCGACGCGTCGCTGGAGCTGCTGATGCGACGCGCCGACGGCTGGACGCAGTCGTTCTTCGACATCGAGAGCTTCCGCGTTCACGTCGAGCGACGCGGCGGCGAGGCGTCGCTCGCCGAGGCCACGGTCAAGGTGCTGACCAAGGGGACGAGGCATATCGACTCCGCGGAGGGGGCGGGCCCCGTGGGGGCGCTGGACACCGCCCTGCGCAAGGCACTCTCCAACGACTACCCGGAGCTCGACACGATGGCGCTCGAGGATTACCGGGTTCGAGTGCTCGATGAGACCCACGGGGCGGGAGCGGTCGTTCGCGTCCTGATCGACACGTCGAACGGCGAGCGCGAGTGGACCACCGTGGGGGTGAGCGAGAACATCATCGAGGCGTCGTGGGAGGCGCTCACCGAGGCCTATCTGTTCGGACTGCTCCATCCTCGTGAGGACCGTGAGGGCCGCGAGGAGTAACGCCGTCGTCTCGATCCGGGAGGCCGTGGCCGACGACGCCCGCGGACATTGCGGACGTGCAAGTGCGTTCGTGGCAGGTCGCCTATCGCGGACTGATCGATCAGGGCTTCCTGGATCGCCTCTCCTACGCCGAGCACCTGTCGATGTGGCGGCATCGGTTCGAGGCAGCCGATCCCGACCTGCACGTCCTCGTGGCGGGGGCCGGCGACGAGGTCGTCGGCTTCTCGAGCTTCGGGCCGAGCAAGGATGACGACGCCGGCGTGAGCACCGCCGAGGTCTACGCCATTTATCTCGCGCCCGAATGGTTCGGGGCCGGGGTGGGAAGGGGACTGCTCGCTCGGGCGGTTGAGGCGCTCGGCGGACTGGGCTTCCGCGACTGCACCCTCTGGGTGCTCGAGCTGAACGACCGAGCCCGCCGCTTCTACGAGGTCGCGGGATGGCGCTGGGACGGTGCCCGCTCGGTGCACCCCTACGGCGCTCTCACGGAGCCGATCCTTCGGTACCGCCGGGCGCTCGCCTGATCCGGCCGCCCGATCGAGCGGTACCCTTGGAGGGCAAGGCGCAACGACCACGGACGTGAGGTGACGGGTGGACGATCCGCTGATCGGACGGTGGCGCCGGCGGTTCGACGAGGCCGACCTTCGCGACGATGTCGACTTCGACACGGTCTCCTCCGTGCCGGTTCCGCCGGTGGCCTTCCCTCCCGGTGGGGGCGTCGATCCGCGAGTCGGGGCGCCGGGAGAGTACCCCTTCACGCGAGGCATCCATCCCTCGGGGTACCGGGGCAGGCTCTGGACCATGCGCCAGTTCGCCGGCTACGGCACGGCGCGGGAGACCAACGCTCGGTTTCGGTTCCTCGCCGATCAGGGGCAGACCGGCCTGTCGATCGCCTTCGACATGCCCACGCTGATGGGACGGGATTCCGACGACCCGATGTCCGAGGGCGAGGTCGGACGCTGCGGCGTCTCGGTGGACTCGCTGGCCGACATGGAGCTGCTGTTCGAGGGGATCGATCTCGCGAGCGTCTCGACGTCGATGACGATCTCCGGACCGGCACCGATGCTGTTCGCGATGTACCTCGTCGCGGCGGAGAAGCAGGGCGCCGACATCTCGAAGCTTCAGGGGACGTGCCAGACCGACATCCTGAAGGAGTACATCGCGCAGAAGGAATGGCTGTTTCCTCCCGAGCCGCACCTGCGCCTCACGGCCGACATGATGGCCTTCTGCGCGGAGCACGTGCCCAAGTACCATCCGCTGTCGATCTCGGGCTACCACATTCGGGAGGCGGGATCGACGGCCGTCCAGGAGCTCGCCTTCACGCTGGCCAGCGGCTTCGCGCACGTCGAGCTGGGCCTGCGACGGGGCCTCGACGTCGACGCGTTCGCGCCCGGACTCAGCTTCTTCTTCAACTCCCACGTCGATTTCTTCGAGGAGGTGGCGAAGTTCCGCGCCGGCCGGCGCATCTGGGCTCGGCGGATGCGCGAGGACTACGGGGCACGTGATCCGAGATCGTGGATGCTGAGGTTCCATACACAGACGGCGGGGGTCTCCCTCACCGCTCAACAGCCGTTCAACAACGTGGCCAGGACGGCCCTCGAGGCGCTCGCCGCGGTGCTGGGCGGCACGCAGTCCCTGCATACGAACTCCCTCGACGAGGTGCTCGCCCTCCCGACGGAGGAGGCGGCCGAGATCGCCCTGCGGACGCAGCAGATCATCGCCTACGAGACCGGGGCGGGGAACGTCGCGGACCCGCTCGGCGGCTCGTGGTTCGTCGAAGACCTCACCGACCGGACCGAGGCGGCGTCGGAGGAGATCCTCGCCCGCGTGCGGGCGATGGGCGAGGGTTCGTTTCTCGACGGCACGCTCGCGGGGATCAGGGACGGCTACTTCCAGCAGGAGATGGCGGATGCGGCCTTCCGGTACCAGCGCCTGCTCGAGGAGAACCGGAAGGTGCTCGTCGGGGTCAACCGTTTCACGAGCTCCGTGCAGCCGGCACCCGAGGTGCTGGTCATCGGGCCCGAGACCGAGGGATCCCAGCGCCGCGCCCTCGCCGAGCTCCGCGCCGGGCGCGACGCGTTGGCGGTCGAACGCGCCCTTCGCGGCGTCCGCGAGATGGCCGCGCGGCCGGACGGGGCATCGAATTCCGTGCCGGTGTTGATGGAGGCGGCGAGGGCGTACGTGACGCTCGGCGAGATGGTCGAGGCGCTGAAGGAGAGCTGGGGCATCTACGTCGAGTCGCCCTCGTTCTGAGCCGCCGCGCGGGCGGCCGCCGCGTCCGCCGGTGGGGGTCGACGCGATGTTCCCGCATGAAGTAGGTTCTTCAGGTACCCCTGAGAGCCTCGGTCCGGTCGGTGGAGGCGCGCGTCGCCTCCCGAGATCGCGATCACACCGCGTGGGGCATTCGAAGCCGCACGCCGACATGCGCCCGGAGGAAGACGATGCTGCTGCTGCGACGCGTGCTCCCCTCACTCGTCCTGCTGATCGCGATGACGGCCACCGCCGGTGCCGGCGTTCGCTCACTCGCGCGAGGGGGCTCGGCCCGGGCGCTCGGTCGTCTCCGACACGTTCGACCGCCAGGATGCCGCCACGCTCGGTGATGCAGACTCCGGCCAGCAATGGGAGTACGCCAACGGCACCTGGAGCGTCGACGCCGCCAACGGCGGTCTTCAACGCGGACAGCTCGATCGCCGAGGCGACCCTCGACTCCGACCTCTCCGACGAGTTCAAGGCGGAGGCCGACATCACGCTCTCATCCGAGTCCCTGCGCGCGAATGCCGGCCTCACGATCCTGCACACGCGACCACGCCAACCACGTCTTCTGCAAGGTCGAGGTCACCGAGGGCCATCCCAAGGGCTTCATCAGCATCGGGAAGTTCGTCGACGGCCGTGGGAGATCGTTGCTTGGACCCGCCTCCTACGAGGACGGCCTGGGGCTGCACAACGGTCGGACCTATCACGCCATCTGCAAGCGCCGAGGCGATCGGATCAGCTGGCGGATCTCCGGAGGTGACCTCGACACGGCCGGAACGCGTGCACTACACGCTGTCGGCCGAGGACATCGCCGCGTTCGGCGACGCGACGGCACACGGCCTGCGGGCACGCGTCGCCTCGGGACGAGGACGACGGCGGCACGCGCTGGGACAACTTCGACGTGGTGGCCCTTCCGCCCGAGCGCGCGGATAAGGCCGGAGCGGTCGCCGGCTGCACGGTCCGGCCGATCAGGACGCGTTCGCCGCGACGGCGTGAACGATGCGATCCTCGATCCTGACCGAGGCGTCCTTCGATATCCCTCGCGAGAGGATCGAGAACTCGGCCCACGTCCCCGTCCGCTCGAGCTTGACCCACCCCGAGAGCGCCGAGATCCGGTCGAGCGTGCCCGTCTTGGCGCGTACGTCGACCGTTCGGAGCCGGTGCGCGAGCGTCCCCTGCCCTCCCCTCGGGAGCGCCCGCCGCAGCTCGTCGGTCCACAACGCGCCGTCGGCCGCCCACAGGAGCCGGACGATCCCGGAGGCGGTCACGCGGTTCGCGTAGGAGAGCCCGGACGAGTCGTGCGCCTCCACCCTGACGCCGTGGGAGCGAGCCCACGCCTCGATCGCGGCCGCCCCCTTCCTGATGGTTCCGCGGGGGCCCGAGCGCTCGAGGCCCAGGCGCTTGCCGAGGACCTCGGCGGCGAAGTTCTTCGACTTGACGTTCACGCGGCGCAGCAGGCCCTCGAGGGGCCGCGACCGAACCTCGGCGAATCGCGCGAGTCCTCGCGGCGCCTTGCCGGCTCCCGGCTTGCCGCCGACTCGGACGCCCAACGCGCGGAGCTGTTTGGTGAGCGAGGCGGCGGCCCGCCGCTCCGGATCCCGGATGTGGCGCCCGCGCGCCTCGTTGTGCTCGAACGTCAGCGCCGTGGGCAGGGCAACCTCGTCGGAGGGGAACGATGGCTTCCACCCTCGGGCCCACCAGTCGTGGGCGAAGTACCCGGTGCTTCCGAAGACCCGGCCTCGGATCCGCCGGACCCCGGCGGCCCGAACCCGCCGGGCGAGGTCACGCATCGCCGACCGGTCCGTCTCGGGGTCGCCGGCGCCGAGGATCCACAATCGCCCGCTGATGCTGCGTCCGGGCAGGCGTCCGGATGCGGCCTGCGTCGCGACCCGAAAGTCGGGCCCGAGGCGATCGAGGATCGCCATCGAGAGCAGCAGTTTCTCGTTGGAGGCGGGGGTCCTGCGGACGCCCGCCTTGTGGCGGTAGAGGTAGGTGCCGGCGGAGCCGACGCAGACCGAGACGGGCCGTCCCGCCGTCAACCGGTCGATCCTTCGAATCCACCCGGGACGTGCCGGCGCCACGGCCGGATCCTCGATACCGCTCGCGGCCGGCGACGGAGAGGGCGAGGGTGGCGGCGATTGCGAGGGTTCCACCTGCGCGGCCTCGGGATCGGCCGGTGGATCGCTCGGCGCCGCGGAAGCGGACGCGCCCGCGAGGACCGGCCCGGCGGTGAGGACGACGAGCAGCACGCCCCGCGCATATCGCATGCAGCAATCGCTCCTTCTCTTTCTCTTTGACGCCGATCTGCTTCGCGATCGGAGATGTGGGTAACAGACGCCAACGTATCGAAGAAGTTCTCGACCCCCGACGCCCCACGCCTTGAGACCATGCCGACCCCATCCACGGCCCCAGCCCCCACCCATCCCGCCTTGATCTTCGGGCCGCGCCGCCTCGCTGCGGGCGGTTCCCGTTGCGGTGAAGTGGCATCGACCGGCGCGCCAGCCGGCGCCTCGCGGAGCTATTGTATGGAAGTGCAACTAGACCCGCCCACCTGCGAGTTCGCCGGGGTTCGCCACCGCGCTGGACTTCCCCGAAGGACTTAGGTCTTTCGTTGGGGTTCCCAGGACTAGTCCATCCGCGTTATCGTGTCCAACCTGTCTGTCAGGCGCCTCACCCCCCGAGGAGAACATCGTGCCCCCTAGGCGAACGACGAACGCAGCGCGTCCGTCGCCCCGTTCTCGCCGCGTTGTCGATCGTCCTGGTGATGGTCTCCCTCGTGGTGGCGTTCGCGGCGGAACCCGCGCTCGCGGGGAGAAAGCGGACGTACAGGCTCAAGAAGGGCGTCACGCTGACCAACATCTCCCGGCGTGGCCCGGTGAAGATCCACCTCATCACCATCACGAATCCGGCCGATCGCTCGGCGACGATCGACGTCGGCTCTGCCGGGAGGTCGTTCCCCGCCTGGAAGCGACCGAGCGACATCGGGCGGGCCTATCGCGCGATCGCCGCGGTGAACGGCGACTTCGCCCGCGACGGCCGTCCGATCCACCCGACGGCGGAGGACGGCGACCTGCGGTCGAGCGGCCTCGCGACCGGCGTCGCGTTCGCGATGTCGAACAGCGAGCGGCGCGGCTTCGCCAACCGGCCGAACGTGCGGGTCGACGCCAACACGAGCAATCCGCAGGCCGGCAACTTCAAGATCGACCGATGGAACGCCGGCGGGGCCGGCAGCGGGAGGATCGTCGGCTACACGCCGGTGGGCGGAAGCGTCGAACGACCCGAGAAGGACAACTGCACCGCGAGGCTGCTCCCCGCGGAGGGCACCGCCGGGAGGCGGCAGTGGGGCCGCGACGGCACCGTCAAGCGAACCTACGTGGTGGAACGACAGCCCGAGCCGTGCCCGAACGAGGCGGCGTTCGTCGGCGACGAGCCCGGCACCGTGGTGATCGCGACCAAGCGCGACGGGGGCCAGGCCGACACGATCAAGGCCCTGAGCATCGGCGACAAGGTGACGATCTCGTGGGGGGTCGGCTGGGGCGGCGTCCTCGACGTGATCGGCGGCGCGCCGCAGCTCCTCGCCGACCGCGACGGCAACGGCAACCCAACGGTCACCGCGCCGAAGTACTGCGGCTCGTACTTCTGCAGCAAGAACCCCCGAACGGGCGTGGGCGTGAACCACGCGTGCGTCGCGGGCCACGACGGATGCAAGGTCTTCATCATGACCGTCGATGGGCGCCAGCCCGGCTATTCGGTCGGCATGGATCTCGTCCAGCTCGCCGGCAGTTCGAGCGCGTCGGGGCGGACTGGGCGATCAACATCGACGGCGGCGGCGGCGCCGCGATGTGGGTCGCCAACCGCGGCCGTTACTGCCAGAAGGCGACGGCGGGCGGGTGCCTCGTGAGCCGCCCGTCCGATCCATCGGGCGAGCGGCCCGCGGTGAGCAGCCTGATGGTGCTTCCCGACTCGGATCGGGGAGAGCCGCTCATTCAGGGTGGCCGAGGCTGCGCCGCTCCTGCCGGACACGACGGCCGCGGAGAGCCTGGCGAACACGAACCTGGCGCTCACGGACCCGGGGTCCACCGGTGGGCTGCTGGATGCGATCTTCGGCGGAGAGCTCGGCCGCGCGCCGGCGCGCTCCTCCGTTCTTTGGCAAGACGTGAAGGTGTATCGAGCTTCGAGACGATAGCCGTCCCCGAGTAGGAGGTTCCCCCCGAACCGATGTCGAACCGCAGGATTCGCCACATCTCGCTCATCGTGGGCATCGTCGTCCTGGCTGCCCTCGGAGGCGTCCTCCTGTGGCCCGCCGCATCGGGCACGCCGGCGAAGGGCGATCGTCGGATCCGGCCGCTGGCGCAGGCGACGTCGGAAGCGAGCGCCGTCTCTCCCACGCCGGACCCGTCGTCCAGCTCGTCCGCGACTCCCTCGGCCGAACCCTCCTCCGGCGCCGCCGTGACGTCACCGACGGAGTCACCCGCCGCGCCGAGCCCGAGCGCCGTGGAGAGCACGGTCCCGGCGTACGTGATCGCCGCCGCGGGCGACATCGCATGCGACCCGACGAACGAGTTCTTCCGCCATGGCCGCGGGACGGCGAGCTGGTGTCGCCAGGAGGACACCGCGAACCTCGTCCGGGAGATCGACCCGGACATGGTGGTGCCCCTCGGCGACACGCAGTACGACGAGGGGAAGCTCGCCCAGTACAGGTCCTCGTACGCGTCCTCGTGGGGCAGGTTCAAGTCCATCACGTACCCCGTCCTCGGCAACCACGAGTACTACGACGGCAAGCCGTCGGGCTATTTCGACTATTTCGGACCGCAGGCCGGGGACGCGTACCGCGGCTGGTACAGCATGAACCGGGCGGGCTGGCATCTCATGATCCTGAACTCCAACTGCACCTACGAGGTCGATTGCAGGCCTGGGTCGGCAGAGTATGAGTGGCTCAAGCAGGATCTCGCCTCGAGCGCCTCGACCTGTCAGGTCGCGTTCATGCACCATCCGCTGTTCTCGTCGGGACCCCACGGCAGCGAGCGGTCGGTGACCCCGCTGTGGCGCGTGCTTCGCGAAGCCGGCGTCGAGCTCGTCCTCGTGGCGCACGAGCACATCTACGAGCGATTCGCGAAGCAGAACGCCGACGGTGAGCGGGACCCCGACGGCATCCGCCAGATCACGGTGGGCACCGGGGGCGCCGAGCACTACTGGATCGAGCGGAGGGAACCCAACAGCATCAAGAGCAACGCGAAGACCTTCGGGGTCCTGAAGCTGTCGCTCTCCGAGAGCTCGTACGAATGGCGATTCATGGGGGTCGGCCGCAGGGGATTCACCGACTCGGGCACCGACGTCTGTCGCTGAGCCCGAGGCCGGCTCAGCCGGTGCTCGTCGGCTGAGCGTCTCCGAGCTGGTCGGGCCGCGATGCGGCGAGGAAGACGCGGAACGATGACCCTCCGCCCGGCCGATCCTCGACCCACGCCCGGCCTCCGTGCAGGGATGCGAATCGGGCGACGAGCGAGAGGCCGATCCCGCTGCCTCCCTCCCTCGCGTCCGGGCCTCGACGGAACTCGTCGAAGACCGCTGCCTTGAGAGCGTCGGAGACGCCCGGCCCCTCGTCGTCGACCATGATGACGGCGCCGTCCTCCGCGCCGACCACCGAGATCCACACGGGCGTGCCCCGGGGGGTGTGGCGAGCCACGTTGGAGAGCAGGTTCTCCAGGATCCGCTCGACCTTCGTGCGGTCCACCGGGATCGTCAGGGGATCGGCGTCGATGTGCACCGGGCGACCCCCCACCGCGTCGCTGTCCTGGACCACCCGGCGGACGAGCTCCGCGAGGTCCTCATCCTCGAGCCTGGGCTCGATGATGCCCCGATCCAGCCGGTCGAGATCCAGGAGGTCGGAGAGGAGCTCGTCCATCTTCCGGGCGCGCGTCATGATCGTGCGCAGGAGGTCCCGGTGCTGGTCCTCCGAGAGCTCGTGGCCGAGCTGGTCGATCGTCGCGGCCGCCGTGTGGATCGCCGTGAGCGGCGTCTTCAGGTCGTGCGACAACGTGTGGAGCAGGGTGTTCTTCAGGATGTCGAGGACCCGCAGGCGATCGGACGCCTTCTTCTCTCGCCCGAGCGCCTCCCGGACTGCGTCCTCGGCCTGCTTGCGCTGCGTCACGTCGAACATGACGCCGAGCATGTGCAGCGGGCGGCCGTCCTCGCCTCGAACGACCGCCGCCTCGTCGTGGAACCATAGCCACCCGTCTGTGGACGGCGTGCGCATCCGGTAGTCGGCGCGAAACATCTCTCCCGTGATGTGCGAGTGCTCCTCGGTGTCGCGGACGCGCTCGATGTCATCGGGGTGGCAGAACGATGCCATGGGATGGGGGTGCTCCATCCATTCCTGCGGGGTCATCCCGAAGATCTCCTGCACCTGCGGGCTGACATAGAGCCAGGCGCCATCCGTGCTGAACTCGGAGTGGTAGACGATCGCGGGAAGCCGTTCGACGAGCGCTCGGTACCGCGCCTCGGCCTCCAGCCGCTGCTCCTCCGCCTGCTTCTGCTCGGTGATGTCCAGCATCACGCCCTTCCACGTCGCCAGCCCGGTCTCGGGATCGGGGACGAGGACCGCATCGTCGCGGAACCACAGGACGCGTCCATCCCGAGCGACCATTCGGTAGACGCTGCTGAATGCAGCGCTGTCGTCGTCGGTCAGGCGTTGCTCCCGGAGGACGGAATCTAGGTCCTCGAGATAGGTCAGCTTGCGCCACAAGAGGGGATCGGCCTGCCATTCGGCCGCGGTGTAGCCGAGCTTCTCCTCGGTCCGGCGGCTCACGTAGACGTCTCGATATGGGGCCGAGGCGTCCGGGTCGGCGACCTGGGTGTATACGATCGCCGGAAGCTGCTCGACGAGCGACCGGTAGCGAGCCTCGGCATCTCGCAGGATGCGGAAGCGCTCGGAGGAGTGCGTGAATGCGCCCGGCTCCGTTGCGCGCACGAGGACGATCGGGTCGTCGTCCCCGGAGCCGGCGATGATCTCGGCCGAGATCTTCATCGCGACGATGTGGGTGTCGGTGACGATCGCGGCCATGAGGTCCTCGATCCACGTCCGGTCACAGAGCGTCGCCCGGGCGGTTCCCTCGTCTCCGAGGTCGGCCCAGAGGCCGAGGTCGAACGACGAGGCCCCGATCAGGTCATCGTGCGAGATCTCCGAGAGCGCGACGAACGCCTCATTGACGTCCAGCACGCGGCCCTCGGGGAGTCCCACCACCGCCATCGCCTCGGCGGTCTCGTGAAACAGCCGGCCGAGGAGCCCGGGCCGCGTGTGCACGGGGTCAGACCCGGAGTGGTCTCCACTCGGCCGACCGGCGTCGGCCCGCGACATCGCCATGACAGAGACATCGGCCGGTCGAACAATCCGCTTGACCGCCCGCCCGGCGAGCCGGAGCGGAGGCCGAGGTCAGCGCCGGCGTCGCTTGAGCCCGAGCAGGAGGATGGGGCCCGTCAGGAGGTGAGCCGGGCGGGCGTTGCCGACGCCCCCGTCCGGATCCTCGCCGACGACGTGATCGTCCTGGCCGCCGCCGTGCCCGTCGCAATGCCCGTACCCGTGCCCGCCACCGTTTCCAGGGTGGTCGCAGTCACCTTCGCCCGCTCCGTCTTCGCCGCCGCCCTGGTCGTCCCCGCCCTGGTCGTCCCCGCCCTGGTCGTCCCCGCCCTGGTCGTCCGCCGCCCTGGTCGTCCCCGCCTTGGTCGTCCCCGCCTTGATCGTCCCCGGGGCCTCCGCCTCCCTGATCGCCGTCGCCGTCTTGATCCCCGTCCCCTCCACCGTCTCCATCCTGACCACCGTCTCCGCCACCACCGTCTCCGCCACCGCCACCGTCTCCGCCACCACCGTCTCCGCCACCACCGTCTCCGCCACCACCGTCTCCGCCACCACCGTCTCCGCCACCACCGTCTCCGCCACCACCGTCTCCGCCACCACCGTCTCCGCCACCACCGTCTCCGCCACCTTCGCCACTCGAGCCGCCGTCACCTTGGCCACCGTCGTGAGTCGAGCCCTGGGTCCCATCCGGCTCGGCGGCTCCTCCGCCTGCAGCGGTCCCGCTCGTGGAGCTGGGGTCGCTCGCCGAAGCGGCTCCATCCCCGGCGCCGGTCGAATCCGCTCCGGGGGTCCTCGACGGCGTCGGGTCATGGCCGCTCTGGACGGCGGGGGTCGGCGGGGCTCCACCGAGGAGGAGGGCATCGAGATCGGCGTTCGCCCACTCCGCCACCGGCGCCAGCACCGTGAGCACGGCGACGGCGATGCCCGGAGGCGACGTGGCGATGATGGGGCGCAGCGTCGTCTCGATCTCGCGATCCAGCGCGGTGACGTCGCCTCCCGCCTCGAGCATCTGCGATCGCCGCTCCACGAGATCGCGGGCGATCGCGGGGGCGTTCACGATCCTGGCGCCGTGCAACGAATGGACCAGATCCCCGAGCCGCTCCTCCGATGCGAGCAGCAGGACCGACGATTGCGGCCCGACGTGAACGCCGGCGAAGTACGCGGTACCGCGAGGGGCGAACAGGTTCTCAAGCTGCGTCCGGTAGATCGTCAACCCCACGACCATGACGAATGCCGCCGCAGCGGCCAGCAGCGGCACGAGCCCGCCGCGCCCTCGCCATGTCAGGGGCGCCGCCGGTCCCGGGGCCGTCTCCGGTGCGGCCGAGAGCCGGGTCGCGTTCGGGCTTTGGACGGTCGCCGCGGCCGCGCCGGCGAGGACGAGTTCCGGCTCGGGCTGCGGCACAACGACGACGGGGTCGGGCGGCGGTCGACGGTCGAACGCGGGCTGAACGTCGATCGCGATGTCGGGTGAGCGGCAGAGCGAGACGAGCACGAATGCGAGCTCGGCGAGGCCGACGCCTTCCTCTAGGTAGGAGTCGGCTCCACGGGAGGACAGGGGGAGAGGGACGCCGCCGCCTTCGGGAGTCACGACCACGACCCGCGCCGCCGGCGCCGCGCTCCGGACCTGTCGAACGGCATCTTGGGTCGCGTCGAACGCGATGCCCGCATGAATCACGACGGCGTCGGCCGCGTACTTCTTGGCCATCCATGACGCATCGCCGGCGCTGGCGGCCTGGCCGATGACCTCGATGTCCCCGGAGGCTTGCAGGAAGAAGCGCACGACGTCACGGCTCATGGCCGTGTCCGCTGCGATCACCACCTTCAGTGGCGCTTCGACTGCCGACATTCACGCTCCTCGGGCATCGCGGAACCGGGCAGGCTTCACCCACCTCGTTGGATGTATCGGAATCCGAGGAACCGCAAAAGAGGGACCGAGGGCTGATTCCGTCGAGCGAGCGGGGATGCCCCGTTTGGGGGATGGAGGGCTTCAGGCGGGTGACGCGGGGCTCCGCGGGAGCCGGGGGCGGCGTCGACGGATCCGAGGGATGTGCGAGGTTTCGGTCGGGCCGGATGCGGCCGTGCCGAAAGGGTCGGTCAGCTACGAGCCGTCGGCCGCGGCATCGCCGTCGCCGTCGTCGGGGGAGTCGTCGCCTGTCGGTCGTCTCGCGATCGCCGCCGGTCGAAGCGCTCGGCCCCGTTGAGGCGATCGGCTCGTCCGAGTCGGGATCGCCGCCCTGGTCGTCCGCGCCCCCGTCGCCTTCGGCTGTCGGTCCGCCGTCCGCTGCCGGCGCGTTGCTCCGGTCCTGCGTTGCGTCCACGTTGCTCGAGTTGGTGTCGCGATCATCATCAAGACCGCCGTTCCCGCTGCTGTCGGCGGTATCTTCCCCGCCTGGTTGGGGGGGATCGACCACTGAACCGGGGTCTCCGCCGGAACCGTCGTTGCCGCCGGGGTCCGTGCCCGGAGTCGGTGGGGGGCGGCGTCGTGGTGTCGCCCGTGCCGTCGGCCGGCGGCGGGCTCGTGGTCGGGTCCGGGCGGGGCTCTTCGTTCGACGGGCCCGGCTCCGAGGAGTCGGTCCCCGTGGTGTTGGGTGGAGGAACGAGCGCCCCGAGGTTGTAGCGAAGGGCCCACCCGGTCCGGGGCTCGAGTCCCTGCGTCAGCGGAGCGAGCCTCGTCGCCGATGAGCTCGTTCAGTCTTGTGACATCCGCGCCCGCGGCCGCAGCGACCGCCCGCTCCGCGACGAGCTTACGAACCAGCCCGGGGACCTGGCCGAGATCTCCGTCGCGAATGGCTTGCGTGAGGAGGCTGAGGGTGCCCAGGGCGCTGCTGAGCGGCGTCTCCGCGGTTGCGCTGTCCGAGGGGGAGGGTGTTGCCGTCGCGCCGGCAGCCGCGGCTGCTCCGGCCGATCCGATCGCGGGGGCGGTCGAGGGAACGCTGCTCGACCGGACGGAAGCCTCGTCCGAGGGGAAGTTTCGCGCAACGACGAAGACGAGCAGGATCATCGCGGCCGCCGCCGCAGCGAGGACCAGGAACGGACTCCGGCGCGGCTCGTCGGTGACCGGCGGCGGGAGGCGCAGAGGCAGGTGCCGGCGCCGTCGAAGGGCGCATTCGGGCGGCCGCGAGCGGCAGGGTGGCGACGGTGCCAACCGCGGCGGGCTGGAAGAGATCATTCAGGGACTGCGTCAGGTCCTTCAGCCCGATCCCTCGCTCGAGGACGGCGTCGGGTTCCCCGGGGCCGACGGCCGCGGCCGCGGGCAGGGCACTGAACAGGACGATCTTCGCCTCGGGACAGGCTCCCCGGGCGATTCGAGCGGCCTGGCCACCGCCGAGGTCGAGGAGCTCCTCGCCGAGCACGACCGCGTCGGGCTGCATGACGCTCGCGGCTCGATTGAGGTCCTCGCTCGCCGCTACCGAGCTGATGACGCGAAACCCGTCCCGTTCGAGCATGAACCGAACGAGGTCTCGATCGACCCTCGAGCCGTCACCCACGATGACCCGGATGGCATCTCTCTTGGACACAGAGTCCTTCCCCCAGCAGTTTGGCGGATCCCCTCCGGGCTCCGCCTCAAAGGATGCTACCTTGAGCCCAGCCCGGCATCCCACAAGCGGGGGATATGTCCAGGTCAGGCGACCCAAACCTTCCTCACCCTCTCAGTCGGCGCTCGATGGCCCTCCCTTGAGCCGTCGTCTCCACCGTGCCTTCGCGCGAGGAGGGCCCGGGAGCCCCTCGATTGGTCCGGGCCCGGTCGCCGGCCTGGGAGAATCGTGCCCATGAACGGCTCCGAGCTGCGGAACCTCCTCGAGCAGGGACCCTTGCTCGGCGACGGGGGGATGGGCACGTCCCTGGTCGAGCTCGGCGTCCCTCTCGATGCGTGCTTCGAGGCGTTGAACGTTCGAGATCCCTCGTCCGTCGAGGGGGTTCACCGAGTCGTTCATCGACGCCGGCGCGCGGTGTCGTGTGGACGAACACATTCGGGGCGAACCGGTTCAAGCTCGACCGCCACGGGATGGCCGACCGCGTCGACGAGCTCGCTCGAGCGGGCGTTCGACTGGCCCGGCGTGGGGGCGTGCTCGTCGCCGGGTCGGTCGGACCCCTCGGGGTCAGGCTCGCCCCGTACGGGCGGGTCGGCACCGAGCATGCTCGCGATGCCTACGCCGAGCAGATCTCGGCCCTCGTCGAGGCGGGCGCCGACCTCGTCGCGATCGAGACGCAGACCGATCTGAATGAGATGGAGGCGGCCCTGGCCGCGTCCCGAGCGGTGGCACCCGGGGTCGCGGTGCTCGTCACGGCCACGTTCACGCAGGACGATCGAACCATGCTCGGCTCAACGCCGCAGACCGTTGCGGCGCGGCTCGCGGAGCTCGGAGCCGACGCGATCGGCGTCAACTGCGGACAGGGTCCGGCGCAGGTGCTCCGCGTCGTGCGAGCGATGCGGCCGAGCGCCGCGGGAGTGCCGCTGGTTGCCAGGCCCAACGCCGGGGGACCGCAGTCGGTCGGCGGGCGATTCCTCTATCCGGCCACGCCCCAGTACATGGCCGGCGCGGCCGCGGCGCTGCTCGTCGAAGGCGTACGCCTCCTCGGGGGTTGCTGCGGGACCGGGCCGGCGCACATCGAGGAGATCGCGTCTGCGCTCGAGAGCCCCCGCGCCGCCGGCGTTTTCGAGCCGCCGCGCGAGGTCGCCCTCGCCGACCGTCCGCGAGGTATCTCCGACGGGCCCGCGTCTCGGCTCGGCGCGAAGCTCGCGGACGGACGCCCCATCGTGGCCGTCGAGATCGAGCCGCCGCGAGGATTCTCCGCGGGCCGGATGGTGGCCGCGGCCGAGACGCTGGTCCAGGCGGGCGCGGACGTCATCGACGTCGCCGACAGCCCCATGGCGAAGATGCGGATGAGTCCATGGGCGGCCTGCCGCCTCATCCAGGAATCGACCGGTGCCGAGACGGTGCTTCATTTCCCGACCCGCGGCCGGAATCTCCTTCGTCTCCAGGGCGACCTGCTCGGCGTCCACGCCCTCGGGATCCGGAACCTCTTCGTCTGCCTCGGCGATCCCGTGACCGTCGGGCGACTACCCGCACGGGACCGACAACGTCGACGTCACCCCACCGGGCTCATGTCGCTCGATCACCGACGCGTTCAACCGCGGAACCGACAAGGCCGGCTCATCCATCGGCGAGCCCACGAGCTTCCTCGTTGGATGCGCCCTGAGCCCCGGGCGAGAGGATCTCGACGCGGAGGTGAGGCTCCTCAAGCGGAAGATCGACGCGGGAGCGATGTTCGCGCTGAGCCAGCCCCTCTATTCGGTGGAGCCGCTGCTGGCCTTCCGTCGCGCGTACGAGCGCCGATTCGGATCGACTCCGGCTCCCGATCCTCGCCGGGGTCCTTCCGCTCGTGAACGCCCGCCACGCGGAGTTCATCCACAACGAGGTGCCCGGGATCCGGATCCCCGAGCACGTGCTCGATCGGATGCGCAAGGCCGCCGGCGCGGGGGAGGGGGAGGGATTGTCGATGGCGATCGACCTCGTCGGAGAGCTTGCGTCCCACTCGGCCGGCGTCTACATCATGCCGCAGTTCGGCCGGTTCGATCTCGCGGCGGAGGTCGTCGAGGCGGCGCGGCGAACTGCCGACGAAGCTCCCGCCGTCGCCCGGTAGCGGGCGGAAGGACGCACCGTTCGCGGAGTGAACGCCTGTTCGACCGCTCCAACGAGGGGTAGCGGTCACCCCCGGTGTTTGCTGTAGCATGAGCGGGCCTTCCCCGCGCCGCCTCCGTTGGAGGAGGCCCAGGCATCATGGTGAAGAAATCAAATCCTCCCCCCGTCATCGATGACCTTGGCTCGAGCGGCGAACGCGCTCTCGCGCGCGACCGCGAACGGCCACTGGTCGAGCAACACGACCCCGCCCGCGACGACTCGGATCTCGAGGTCCGCGGGCGGAGGTATCGCATCGGCGTGGAGGATGGGTTCGTAGGTATCTGGGAGCTCCGCTCGGGCGAACTGGTGGGGACGTTCATGGAGGACGCGTTCTCGGCGGCATGGGCGCGCTACCTGGAGCTCGAACAATCCCGTTCCCTCAACGGGTTCATGCTGCGCACCCGCGAGTTTCTAGCACATCGTTGGTACGCGATCGTCGTGATTGTCCTGGGGGCACTGACCGTCGCGTATCTGAGGACGGAGGATCCCTCGCTCTCCCCGACGGGGGCCCGCGTTCGGGTTCACGAGGCGCCGCGACCGGTCCGGCCGATCGCCGACCTCGGCTCCTCCCTCGCCGGAACGCTGGATCCCTCGCTCGCCGCTCCCCCGTTGGCCGGCCGTTCGGCGGACGAGGGCCACGGTCGCGAACAACAGAAGAAGGACCGCGGGGCGGGCAAGGACGGCCCGGCCGGTGGAGGGGCGACGGCAGCTCCTTCATCCCCGTCGGGCGGCACATCCGGATCGGGCACGTCCGGCGGGTCTTCGAGCGGGGACCCCGGTGGCTCAACCGGGAGCGACGGAGGTGGTGGAGGCGGAGGAGGCGGATCGGAGCCTCCGCCGGAGCCGGAGGATCCCCCGACGAGCGCCCAACCCCCGCCCCCGGATTCGTAGGCCGTCATGAGCACGCCGGTCCCGACGGCCACCCCTAACCCGCTGCTCCGGCGAGGAGCCTGCCGCCGCGCCGTATCCGTCGTGATGGCGGCCGCCCTCGCCGCGTTCGCGTCGATCTCGGGACCATCCGCGGTGGCGGGTTCGGTGGCCGGAACGGCGGATCTCGCCGTCGCGCTCACGGACCGGCCGGACCCCGCGAGCGTCGGCCATCACGTCTTCTACACGGTGACGACGAGGAACCGGGGCCCCGCCGCGGCGACCGGGGTCCGGCTGTCCTTCTCATTGCCGGACGGCGCCTCGTTCGCGAGCGCATCCCCGACGAAGGGGGCGTGCGCCTCGCCGGTGGACTCGATGCTCACGTGCCGGCTCGGTGAGGTGCTCCCCGGGACGAAGGCCGGTGTCACCATCGACCTGGTGCCATCCGAACAGGGCGTGATGAGGAGCGAGGCGAGCGCGCGAGCCCGCCAGGCCGACCCGAACCTCGGAAACAATCAGAGATCGACGGAGACGACCGTGACCGAGCCGACGGCGGACATCTCCCTCGCGATGAGCGTCGAGCCCGATCCGGCCGCGGTCGGCCAGTTGCTCAGCTACTCGCTCGACGTGCGGAACGCGGGTCCCGACGCCGCCACGCGGGTGAGGCTCGCGAACGATCTCCCGTCCGACGTGGTCTTCGCGCGGGCCGTTCCGAGCGCGGGCAAGTGTTCGAGGCCGACGAGGGGCGGACGCGTGTCGTGCTCCCTCGGGTCGCTGGCGCCCGGCGCCGATCTGAACGTCAGGATCGGCGTCTATCCGACCACGAACGGCACGATCAGGTACGGCGCGAGCGTGACGGCGGACCAGCCCGACACCACGCCGGCCTCGGCGTCCACCGTCACCACCGTGACGGGCACGGCGTGCACGATCACCGGCTCCGACGGCGACGACGACCTCGCGGGAACGAGGGGCTCCGACGTCATCTGCGGGCTCGGAGGCAGCGACAGGATCTTCGCCGACTCGGGCAACGACCGGGTGGACGGCGGCCCCGGGGACGACATCCTGCAGGGGTCCACCGGCGCGGACCAGCTCTTCGGGCGGGCCGGCGACGACCACCTCGGCGGCGGCGCCGATTTCGATCTCGCTCGCTTCGATGCCTCCGATTCCCCGGTCGATGCCGACATCGGCGCCGGAAGGGCGACGGGCGAGGGTTCGGACACGCTCTCATTCGTCGAGGGGATCGTGGGCTCATCCCACGCGGACGTCCTGCACGGGGACAACCGCGGCAACGAGATCTACGGCCGAGGCGGCGACGACATGATCGCGGCCGGAAACGGCTTCGACTACGTGCGATACGACTTCGCCCCCGCGGGCGTGACGGTCGATCTGCCCTCCGGAGGCTCCTCCGGCGGGGAAGGGTCGGACTCGCTGAGCGGGGTCGAGGGGATCATCGGCTCAGCCTTCGTCGACACGCTCACCGGCGATGAGAAGGCCAATCAGCTCGGGGGACGGGGGGGCGACGATGTCGTCAAGGGCGGCGCGGCTCTCGACTACGCGCTCTACAGCTTCGCGCCCGCCTCCGTCAGCGTGAACCTGCTCACGGCGACGGCGACCGGCGGGGACGGCGACGACTCGCTGGTCGGGATCGAGGGCATCCTCGGCTCCGCGTTTGCCGACGTCCTGGCCGGCGACGAGGGGCGCAACGTGATCAGCGCCGGCTCGGGGGCCGACGCCATCCGCGGAGGCGACGCGGCGGACACGCTCTTCGGCCAGGTCGGGGAGGATGTTGTCGAGGGGCTTCGGGGCGATGACTACCTGGACGGCGGCCTCGGCAAGGACAGGCTCGACGGCGGGGCGGACCGCGATCGCTGCATCGCTGGGAAGCCGGATCGCGCGATCTCGTGTGAGTCCATCGGCTCCCCCCGCAACCTCGCCTCGTCCGAGGGAGGGGCGACGTCGCGGGCCTCGGCGACGTCGGCAGCGCGCTCCGCGCCGTCGCCACCCGGCCCTCCCCCTCAATCCAGATAGAGCTCGATCGCGTCACCTCGGCGCACCGTCGTCCCCGCGTCCGGGAGCTGGTCGACGACGTTCGTGCCGGTGAAGCCAAGGAATGACGCGTCGATCGTCCTCACTCGCAGCCCGAGCGACGTCAGCCGCGAGATCGCGTCGGCGCCGGGGGAACCCACGACGTCGGGGAGCACGAACGGCCGAGGTCCCCTGCTCACCGTCACGTCCACGGCCGTTCCCTCCGGCGCCGTGTCGCCGAGGCCGAGCCGTTGGCTCGACACCTGGTCGGCCGGGTAGACGTCGTCGTGCAGCCGGGTGATCTCGCCCAGGACGAGGCCGCGCTCCGACAGCCGTCGCTCGGCCGTCGCAACGTCCAGGCCGAGGACGTTCGGAACGGCAACGGGCTGCGGGCCAAGGGACGGCGTCAAGGTCACGCGCGATCCCGTCGTGAGCGCGGTGCCGGCGGAGGGACGAACGCGGACGATATCGCCGGGGTCGACGTCGGGCGAGAACTCCCCGCGCCCCAAGCGCACGACGAGCCCCGCGGACTCGAGCCGTTCGTGGGCGCGCGCGGTGCCGACGCCGATCACGTTCGGAACGGTGGTCGTGCGGGCAGGGGCGAGCGTCCAACCGCCCCAGCCCACGACCGCGATCGCGAGGACCGCGCCGAGGATCCAACGAACGCCGCGGCTCGCCCGGACGGGCTCCGTCGGATGAGGCCTCGTCTCCAGCGAGGTGGTCGCCGCCGTCGGCCGCGTCTCCGCGGCCCGGCTCGCGGCCCGCTCGACGAGCTCCGCCATGTCATCCCGGGGCGCGGGCGCGACGTGCAGCTCGATCAGCTCGCCGCGTGCATCGGCGGCCGACGCCGGCCGATCCACGTCGTCCCTTGCGGTGAGCCGGCCGACCCACGTGTCGAGCTCGGGGCGGACGCCGGCGGCCGCCGACGGAGGCGGCACCCGATCCACGACGTGGCGACGGGCGACGGCGTACGGGTCGACGCCCTCGAAGGGCACGCGGCCGGTAAGGAGCTCGTAGGTCAGGATGCCGGCGGAGTACAGATCGCTGCGAGGGCCCGCCGCCCGGCCGAGCACCCGTTCGGGCGCCAGGTAGTGAGGCGTGCCGACGAGCGGGCCGTCGTCGGAGGCCCCGGCGTCGGAGAGTGCGCGGGCCAGCCCGAAGTCCGCGACCTTCACCAGCCCCCGGCCCGTCACGAGGACGTTCTCCGGCTTCAGATCATGATGGACAACCCCGTTCCCGTGGGCGTGATCGAGCGCATCGAGGACCTGCCGGAGGAGGTGCGCCGTCGTGCCGGCATCGAGTCTCCCCGCGGCGACGAGCACGTCTCGCAGGCTCGCGCCCTGGACCAGCTCCATCACCATGAACGGTGACCCGTCGTCCGCGCCGCCGTCGAAGACGGGCACGATGTTGGAATGGGACAGGCCCGCCACCGCTCGCGCCTCCCGCCGGAACCTCGCCCCGGTGTCGGCATCCGCCGCGAGGTGCCGATGGAGGACCTTCACGGCGACGTCGCGCTCCAAGACGGTGTCGTGGGCGAGGAAGACCACGCCCATTCCGCCCGCCCCGATGCGGCGAAGGAGTTGGTAGCGGCCTCCGAGCACGCGGGGCATCGACCGGTCTCGCCGGCGGATCGGGGACGGAGGGAGGGTGCGCGTTGACATCGGCCGTTCCTCGGCGGTGGGCGCTGGGCCTCGAATTCTACGGGACCTTCCGTGATCGCGCGCGGTCGCGTGGCTTCCTCGTTCCGCCGTGCGAGGTGTAGCGTGGAAGGACCATGACCGAGCGAGGAAACGAGCCGGATGCGGCCGGCCTCTCACGCCTCCTCGCGCCGCCGGATGAGCAGGCCCGGCGCGAGCGCGTCGGCCGAGGGACGGGTGCGAGTAAGGCGCCGAGCGGCACGCGGGCGCTGCTGCGAGGACTCGGAAAGCGTTGCCCCCGCTGCGGCCAGACGAAGCTGTTCAGCCGCTGGTTCACGATGTCGAAGGTATGCCCTCGATGCGGGCTCCAGTTCGAACGCGAACAGGGCGGGTTCCTCGGCGCCATCGCGCTGAACTACCTGGCCGCGATGCTCGCCTGGGTGCTGATGCTCACCCTCTGGCTGCTGATCGACCTGCCCGACATTCACCTGGCCGCGCTGACGGCGGCGAGCCTGGCGCTGGTCGTCGCCGTGCTCCTGTTCTTCTTCCCCTTCTCGAAGACGCTCTGGGCGGCGGTCGAGTACCTCGTCTACCGCTCGGAGATGCGAACGAAGGGCTGATCGTTCGTGGCCGCAGGAGCCCCCCGATCGATCGAGCGCTCGGCAGAGCCGGTGGCCGCATGGCGGGCTTGGCGGCTGCGCAGGGACGGCGAAGGCGGGCAGCTTCGACTCCAGCCGGCGTTTCGCGGGTCCTCCTGGGAACCGCTTCAGCCGGTTCGGGCGGCGTGCGCGCGACGCCGCCGCCACGAGGCGCCCAAACGACGGTGCACGTGCGGGCTGTACGGATTCAACGACGGCAGCGAGGTCGGCATCGGCGGGACGCGACTGGCCGTCGTCGGACAGGTATCGATGTGGGGCCGGGTTGTCGAGCACGATCTCGGCTACCGAGCGGAGTTCGCCTACCCGGCCCGCATGCGCCTCGTGTGCTCGGTGTGTCTCACGATGGGCGAGCGGCCGGCCACGCCGGTGGTGGTGGCCGAGGAGGGCGGCTTCGCGCTCCCGCTGTGCGAGGATCACGCGCGCTCGCACCGCGGACACATGGAGCTGCGGCCGTCGACGGACGTCGAGGCGGAACTGCTGTCGACCTACGCCGTCGACGTGCTTCCCGAGGGCTCGCTGCCGCCGCCGCCCGCCGAGGAGCAGCCGCTCGGCTCCCGATGGTGGCGAGGTGCTTCGGGCAAGGGCATCATCGCCCTCCTCATGGGGTCGCTGCTGCTGCGCGTGCTGTTGTTGTGGGCCGCCGTGTCGAGCGGGATGCTCGGCAGCGAGGGGCTGGGCCGCGACGGGGCACCGGGGCCCGCGCTCGGCGTCGCCGAGGTAGCGGGATCATCCGCCCGCGAGAACTGCACCCGACGGTGGGTGACGAGGCCCCCCGACGGGCTCGCGGGGTCCTGCTCCGAAGCCCCCTCGGGCTCGCCGCGCGACGCGGACGAGCCGCGCACCAGGCGGGGTCACGCGCCGCACGCGCAGGCGCCGCCACAGCCACATCCCCCGCCGCCCGACGAGCCGGCGGCGCCCGACCGACCGGCGGCGAACACCGACAGCTGACGGCGCACGCTCGTCGTGCCGCAGGCGGGACAGGCCGGCTCCGAGTCGGCGGATCGAAGCAGCTCCTCGAAGCGGCCATCGCACTCGGCGCACACGAACTCGTAGATCGGCACGCCCCCGAGTGTAGGGGCCGGCGAGGCCCGTGCCCAGCGCGTCAGGTAGCGTCGGGCGGTGCACCCCGGCATCGCGCGCAGCGCGCCTCAAAGATCCCTCGGCATCCTCGCTGTCTCCGCGACGACGATCGCCTGGGGACTCGTCCCCCTGATCCTGAAGCAGACGCGGATGCCGACCATGGCGTTCGCGAGCTACCGCCTGTGGTTCGGCGTCCTGGTCTATGCGCTGGCACTGCTTGCGACGGGGCGGCGACTCCGCTGGCCCACGATCAGGTCGTGCGCCCTCGGCGGCGTGTTCTTCGCGGCCGATATCTCCCTTTCGTTCAGCGCGTTCAAGCTGACGACCGTCGCGAACGCGACCATCATCGGCGCCCTCGCGCCGATCTTCATCGCCCTCGGAGCGGCCCGGTGGTTCGGGGAGCGCTTCGAGCGGCGTGACGCCGGCTTCGTCCTCGCATCGTTCCTCGGCGTCGCGCTGGTGGCGGCCGGTTCCTCCGGATCCGCGTCCTGGAGCCCGCTCGGCGATCTGTTCGCCGCGCTCGGGGTGCTGACGTGGACGTCGTACTGGCTGTTCTCCAAGCGCGCGCGGCTCACGACGCCCACGCTCGAGTACATGGCCACGGTCATGCTTGTCGCGGCCGTGTGCGTGACCTCGGTGACGGCGGCCGCGGGCGTCTCGCTCTCGCCCCCGCGAGGCATGGACTGGGTGTGGGTCTGGCTGCTCGTCCTCATCCCGGGTGCGACCGGCCACATGCTGGTCGCGTGGTCACACCGGCACGTGGAGGCCTGGATCGCCTCGCTCGTCACGCAGGGCCAGCCGGTCGTGGGATCGTTGGCGGCCTGGATCGTCCTCGGCGAGTCGCTCACCCTCCTGACGATCATCGGGGGGCTGGTGGTCCTGGCGGCGACGGCCGTGATCGCCGTTCGCGAGGGCCGCCGACAGCCCGACGCGGCGGAGCCACTCGCCCCGGATCCCGCCGGGGGTTGAGGCGGGCTCGACGTGCCTCGCGAGAGTGGGAGGCGAGGAACGCGGCGCAGAGGATGCAGAGCCAGGAGCCGCCGAGCGCGAGTCCGGCCGCGACGTCCGTCCACCAATGGACGCCGAGGTAGATCCTCGAGGCTCCGACGAGGAGCACGACCAGCGCCGCGAGCGACGCCCCGATGAGGGCGACCCGGCGCGGCCGCCCGGCGGATAGGACGACCACGAGGATCCCCCAACACGCGATGGCGGACGTCGCATGTCCGGAGGGGAATCCGTACCCGGAGGCGCTCACCAGGTGCAGGGCGGAGGGCGGACGAGGCTGTTCGGCCAGCACCTTGGCGATCCTGAAGAGCACGTTCGCGCCGACCAGGCCGGCGGCGAGCCACAGCAGCGGCCGGACGTCTCGCCGGCGCACGAGCAGCGCTCCACCGACGGCGAGGATGAGCAGGATCAGCACGGCGCTGGAGCCGGCCCATGTGAGCGACCTCATCACGGCGGTCATCCACTCCGTGCGAAGGTCAAGGGCAAACCGTTCGATGGATGGATTCGGCCACGCGGCGACGCCGAGCGTGACCGCCCGTGCCGCTATCAGGCCGAACACCGCCGCGAGGGCGAGGGCCGCGAGGACGGAGGCGGTGATCAGGGCCGCGCCTTTCTCCCGGCCCCGACCCGCGTCGACTCCGGGCCCGGCCGCGCTCACGACCGTCTCGTCCGTGCGCCGACGAGGGTGCGGCCCTCGTCCAATCCTCGCAACACGCCGCCGCGCAGGTCGATACCCTCTCGCAACTCCAGGGTTCGAACGTCATCGAGATCGCGCGCCGCCCGTCCGGCCGGGCCGCCGCCGCCCGATCCCGACGACGGGTTCGCTACGAGGAGGAAGCACACGGACCGGATCGTATCGGCTGTGCCCGGCCGAGCCCGACGACCCGCCCGCCGGGCGGCCCTCCCCGACCTCGTCGCGCTTCGGCGTGTTCGACGTCTCGAGCGGGACGATGATAGAAAGCGGTTGGATCGCCCCCGCGGAGGTATGCGGGGCCGGACATCGGAAGGGCGGGGGTGCCTGTGCCGCGACTGTATTCGATCAAGCCGGCCATTTCGTTTCGCGGTCGGAGGTTTCGAGGCCTCCGGGGTTGGAAGGGCAAGCCCGCGCATCCGCCGCTCACCGACTTCCCGATCGCGATGTATGTGCTCGCCGCGTTCTGCGACGTGGTCTCGTTCGTCGCCGCGTCGGATGCGATCGGGGACGGGAACGCGAGCGTGGCGCACGACTTCTTCGCGGCGGGGTCCATCGCCATCATCGCCGGCGCCGTGATCTCACTTCCCACTGCCCTGACGGGATTCTGGGACTGGTGGAAAGGCCTTCCACGTGATCGATCCACCGGTCCGATCGGCGTGGCCAAACACAGCCAGGTCTGGAGGACGGCGAACTGGCACATGACCGTCATGCTGACGGTCACCGCCATCGTGATCATCGACATCGTGGTTCGGCTCACGCAGACGACCGACGATGCCGCGAGCGCCGCGGTGACGATTCTGTCCGTTCTCATCGCCGTCGCCGTCTCGTTCGGAGCCGCGTACGGTGGCGCGCTCGTCTACGAATACGGGTTCAACGTCGAGTCGGTGGAGGGAAGCACCGTGTGGGACGAGACCGAGGAGGATGTGCTTCCGGGCCGCAAGCCGCGATCGACGAGCTGAACCGCGGAGCTGAAAGACACGGAGGTCGTCCGAGCGTTGCCGGCTCGGTTCCGGGGTCCGGACGCGCCTCCGGGTAGGCTCCCCGGCGATGACTCGCGCCTGGGGGAACGAGCGGCGCTCCCGATCGGAGGAGGGGCCGCCCGTGCACGTGCCTCCCGACGTCGAGCGGCCGCCCGACGTGCGGGCTCCGGACCCCGGCGCGATCGCCGACGTCGCCGACATCCCGGTCCCGCGCGGGCACCGGATCGTGTGCGTGAGCGATCTGCATCTGCGTCCGGGCAGGACCGATGCGTCCGGCTGGGCCGTCCCCCAGCTCGTCCGGGCGCTCGACGCCCTCGAGGGTCCGGCCACGCTCGTGTTGCTCGGGGACGTCTTGGAGATGTGGTTCGTCCAGCCGCCCGACGGATCCGGCTCGCTCGAGGCGCACGACGACCTCGTCGCGGCGGTCCGCCGATTCCGATCGCGCCCCACCCGCAGCGTCGTCTACGTGATCGGCAACCACGACGCCCGGCTCGCGTGGGACGGCGGCTTGCTCGAGACGGTTCGCGGCCGGCTCGGATGCAGCTTCGCGTTCTCCGCCGAGCTCATCCCAGACGGCGACGGACGCCGGGTGCGCGTCGAGCACGGACACGCGCACGATCCCGCCAATGCCTTCCGTGATCCCCGCGACCCTCGCGAGTCGCCCCTTGGAATGCATCTCGTCGAGGAGGTCCTCCCGGAGCTCGCGTTCGCCCAGCGCGGGGTGCTCGACGGCGTCGAGGGCCTCGCCAACCCTCGGACCTTTCCCGGATTCCTCTCGTCTCGGTACTTCTATCGCCGTCTTCTCGGGGTCGCCGGGTGGATCGTGGTCCCGCTTGCGTTGCTCTATCTCGGCCGACTGGCCGCCTCGCTGGCGCTCGTGCTCTCCGGCAACGAACGCCTCGGCCTGGATGTCGCCCTGGGGGCGCGGTTCATCGGGCTCGACGCCGCTCAGCTGGGCGTCCTCCTCGCCGTGTCGTTCCTGGCCGTCCACGCGGCCCGGCGACAATGGCGCGAGGGCTCGTCGGCGGTCGCTTCCACGAGGGGTGCGACGCAGAACGCCAACACGCGGGACGCCGCTCGCGACCTTGTCGCCCGGGGCGGCTACGCGGGGATGGTGGCGGCCCACACGCACCATTGCGAGCTCTCCGAGGTGCCCGGCGGCTTCTACGCCAACACCGGATCATGCACGAGGGTCATCGATCGCGTCCGCGCGCGCTTTCGCCTGCCGGCGGTCTATCTGCCGAGGCTGCAGCTGTCGTGGATCCTCCTCGAGCCCCGGGACGACTGGAGCGTGCGGTTGTTCGCCGCGCGCCGAAGCTCGGAGGGAGCATCGAGGCTCGAGCGCCTCGCGACCGCTCCCGACGCGCGCCGACTCGCCACCGATCCAGTGGAGATAGCGCGGTGGCCGGAGGGCCCCCTGCTCCCCGAGTAGCCGCCGATCCGACCGGCGCCTGTTCACTTCGAAGCGGGGATCTGTCATGCTTCGAAGGGAAACTCTCTCACCCGCTGTGGGAGGGCGGCCGCATCGACGTGCGACGAAGAGGAGGAACCGTGCGAAAGCTCGTGCTCGGGGCAGTGATCTCGTTGGTCGTGGGGATCGCGGCCATGCCTTCCTCCGCCATCACCTACGGCCACGTGGACGGCGAGCGGCATCCCAGCGTCGGGTCGCTCCTCGGCAAGTCGAGGAAGGGCAAGTTCTTCCAGGCGTGCACGGTGTCCCTCATCGCGCCGAGGGTGGTTTTGACGGCGGCCCACTGCGTGGTGGGCGAGGAACCCGAGGACTTCTGGGTCACGTTCGACCCGGTGCTCTCGCAGGACATGGCCGTCATCCACGGCACTGCGCACTACGACCACCGGGCGTACACGCAGGGGACGTCGAGGCCTCACGACATCGCCGTCGTCGTGCTCGACGAGGCGGTGAACAGGACGCCCGTGGATCTGCCGCCGATCGGGCTGCTCGACCGGCTGAAGGCGCGGCACGAGCTCAAGGGCCAGGTCTTCACCGCGGTCGGCTACGGCACGCGCCGGACGACACAGCAGGGTGGGTGGGCGAGCATCCTCTCCAACGACAAGCGCCGCTTTGCGACGCAGCACTACCTCTCGCTGCAGGACCAGTGGCTGCTGCTCAGCATGAACCCGGCCACGGGCAACGCGGGAACCTGCTATGGGGATTCGGGCGGCCCACACTTCCTCGGCGGGGTGGACTCCAACCTGGAGGTGGCCCTCACGGTCTTCGGGGACGCGTACTGCAAGGCCACGGACAAGGACATGCGGCTCGATACCCGCGCGGCGCAGAACTTCATCGGCCGGTTCGTCGATCTCCCCTGATGCCTCGGCGCTCCTGCGCCGACCCGGTTGACACGGAGCGCACCGTCGCGTGAAGCTCCGGGCGGCGAGTCGGCGAGTTCGTGCTCGGATCCCGCCGTCGAGAAAGGCGTCCGCCAGATGAGGCGTTTCGCTCGCTCCGCGCTGATCGGCGCCGCGCTCGTCGCGACGCTCGCTTCGCCCCTTCCCGGCCCCGCCGGCGCAGCGACCGGCTCGGGCGGGAACCTCGCGCTCGCTCGCGCCTCGGCCGGGACCCCCGGGCCCTTGTCCGGGGCGGCGAGACGTGCCGCGGCCGGCGAGCTGCTTCCGGCCGACCCCGCGGAGCTCGAGGTGGCAAAGGCCGAGGCGGCCTCCCGAGCCGGGAGCTCCCGGACTCGTGTCGCGCGGGGCACCTCCGCGCCGACGATCGGCAGGAAAGCGATGGGCCTGTCGGATGTCTCCTCGACGCCCTCGGACTCCACCGGCGCCATCGGGCCGACCCGATACATCGAGACGGTGAACCGCAAGGTCGGGATCTACGACCGCAACCTGAACCTGCTCGCATCCGACACGCTGCAGGCCTGGTGGGCCGAGCCCGGATCCAACTCGTTCGATCCGCAGGTCATCTGGGACGCGACCACGAATCGCTTCTACTACGCCGGAGCGGTCGTGTACAGCGCGGTGGACAACCGGCTCGCGTTTGGATTCAGCACCACCGCATCCCCGAACAACGCGACGACCGACTGGTGCCACTACGACCTCACGTACGGAAGCGAGTTCGCGGACTTCCCGAAGCTCGGGGACTCGAGGTACTTCTCGATCATCGGGGTCAACGTCTTCAACGGACAGACGTACCGCGGATCCGACGTGCTGGCCATCGGCAAGCCGCCGTCGGGCACGGCCTGTCCCGCCGCCTCGACGTTCCCGGTCGACGTCGGGCAGAACCTGGAGATCGGCGGGATCGAGCAGTTCACGCCCGTTCCCGCCAACGAGATCGACAGGCAGCAGACGGGCTGGGTCCTCACCCGATCCAGCAGCGTCGAGGGGTCCTCGCTCGGTCGCTTCAGGGTGACGCGCAACGCGACCACGGGCGACCCGATCGTCGAGACGAGCGGGGTCGACATCGACGTGCCGACGTACGCGCCGCCGGCGAACGCGCCGCAGAAGGACGGCGCGTATCTGATCGACACCAGCGACGCGCGGCTCACCCAGGCGGTGGCGGCGTTCGATCCGTCGACCGGCGGCAGGTTCGTCGTGTGGACCCAGCACGCCATCGCGGGTGGCGCCGGCTCGCAGGAGCGTTGGTACGAGATCGACCCGGCCGCGCGGAGCGTCGTCCAGAGCGGCCAGGTGTCTCACTCATCGCTCTACATCTTCAATGGAGCGATCTCCCCGGATCGGGTCGTGAGCGGGCGCGCCAAGGCATTCGGAGCAAACATGGTGCTCGGCTACACGACATCCTCGCCCACCACGTATCCGGCCATCCGGATGGTGAGCAAGCGAGGAGCGGACGGCGTCTCGTCGCCCGTCCTCGTCCGGAGGTCCCCGGGCCACGACGAGGACTTCGGATGTCCGCAGGTCGGTCTCTGCCGCTGGGGTGACTACTCGGGGGCCACACCGGACCCCAAGGCGGCGGTCGACCGCAGTGCCGGCGTCGTCTGGCTCACCAACATGTGGACCGCCGACGCGGATACGACCGGCGGCGACGCGGGGGTGTCCTGGCGCACGTGGAATTGGTCCGCCACGCCCTAGCGCCCTCGCGGCTCGCGCAAGAGTCGACGGCACGGGGTCGTCCGGCGGTGCCACGGAAAGGCTGGGTGACCTGGGCTCCCCGGACGACCCCGATACCGTCTTCATGCCATGAGAGGCGCTCGCGGCAGGAAGGAACTGCGAGCGTCTCTTCACGCCCCCAGCGAGGGGAAGATGACCATACGGCGCCGGCCCGGATTTCGCCAGTGTAAGGTCGCGCGATGAGCCGGGAGGACGCCCTCGAGCTGGTGGCGGTCGCCCGACGCGGGGCGGTCTGCGTGGTGACGCTGAACCGGCCGGCGAAGCTGAACGCGCTCTCGACCGACCTGGAGCGGCAGCTGGATGCAGCGATCCGAAGCGACGCCGTCGCGGGCGCCGGCGCGCTCGTCATCACGGGCAGCGGCCGCGCGTTCTCCGCGGGAGCCGACATCGGCGAGATGCGCGACGCCGACCCGGCCGGCGTGATGGCCTACTACCGCGAGACCGGCGAGATCTACGAGCGGATCGCGGCGCTCCCTCAGGCGAGCGTCTGCGCGATCCACGGGTACTGCCTCGGCGGCGGGCTCGAGCTCGCCCTCGCCACGGACCTTCGCGTGGCCGACGAAACCGCCGTGTTCGGGCTCCCCGAGGTGCAGATCGGGATCCTGCCGAGCTCGGGAGGGACACACCGCCTCGTTCGGGCGGTCGGGCCGGCCAGGGCGAAGGAGCTCATCCTCTTGCGCGAGCGCGTCGACGCCGCGGAGGCGCATCGGATCGGCCTCGTCGCCGAGGTCGTTCCCGAGGGCACCGCGCTCGAGCGGGGCATCCGGATCGCCGAGCGCCTCGCGGGCCTCCCGCCGCTCGCGGTCGAGCTCGCCAAGCGCGCGGTCGATCAGATGGCCGATTCCTCACGGGAGGCCGGGATCCTCATCGAACGACTCGCCTACGGCGTGCTGGCCGACACGACCGACGCCCGCGCCGCCGCCGATCGGTTCGTGAGCGAGCACGAGCACGGAGGCCCGTCCGGGCCCTAGGGCGGGGGGCTCGGAGGCGGCTCGCCGGCACCCCAGGCATCGAGGCCGCCGTCCACGACCACGGTCGTCCCCGTCACGTAGGCGCCTCCGGCCGAGGCGAGGAACGCGATCACCGAGGCGACCTCCTCGGGCATGCCGAGCCGTCCGAGCGGGACCTGGCGGCGCGATCGATCGACGACCTCGGGCCCGTAGCCCAGGAGGCCCTCCGTCAGCACGTTTCCGACGGCCACGCACACCGTACGAATTCCGTGCCTGCTCCACTCGAGCGAGAGCCCGGCCGCGAGCACCTCGAGGGCGCCGCGCGCCGCCGCGGCGTGGGCGAATCCGGGGATGCCTCGGCGCGGGCTGAATCCGAGGAAGACGACCAGGCCCGACCCGCCGGGGATCATGGAGCGGGTGGCGACGGCGTGCGTGAGGTTCCAGGCCGCGTCGACCGTGAGCCTGTGCACGGCCCGCCATCCCTTGAGCGAGATGGCCTCCGCGGGTGCTTCGAACTGGCCGCCGGCGTTGTTCACGAGGACGTCGATGCGCCCGAACCGCTCGAGGGCGGCGTCGACGAGCGTCTCGACCTGGTCGGGTTCCCGGATATCCGCCGGGAGGGCCAGGCAGTCGGTGCCCCGCGCCTCGAGCTCGGAGCGAACGGCCGTGAGCGGCTCCGGGCGCCGCCCGCAGATGACGAGGCGGGCGCCGGAGCCGGCGAGCTCCCGCGCGGTGGCGCGCCCGATGCCCGTTCCCCCGCCGGTGACGAGGGCCACGCGGCCGCGGTTGGCATCCTGCGCGAGCGGGGAGGCGAACGCGGAAGGCGATCCCGACACGGCCATCACTCTACGGGAGCTCATGCGGCGCCCGCGCGAGCGCGCTTCCCAGCCGGGTCGCATCCCGCGTACAGTTCAACGCGGGGAGGAATCGGTTGGCCGCGAAGACCAAGAACGCGAAGGACAAGGCGCGCAGGGAGGCCGAGCGAACCACGCCGGCCGGCGAGGAGATGCCCGCCGCGACGAGGATCCCGAAGAAGGCGTACGAGGCCGAGCTGGTTCGCCTGCAGGAGGAGCTCGTGAAGATGGCCGAGTGGGTCAAGGACTCGGGGGCCCGCGTGGTCGTCCTCTTCGAGGGCCGCGACGCCGCCGGCAAGGGCGGCGCGATCAAGCGGATCACCGAACACCTCAACCCTCGAATCGCCCGTGTCGTGGCGCTGCCGGTGCCGTCGGCGCGGCAGGAGACCCAGTGGTACTTCCAGCGCTACGTCGAGCAGCTGCCGGCCGGTGGCGAGATCGTGTTGTTCGACCGAAGCTGGTACAACCGCGCCGGCATCGAGAAGGTCCTGGGCTTCTGCACGCCGGAGCAGCATCGGATCTTCCTCCGCCAGTGCCCGGTCTTCGAGCGTCTGCTCGTGGACGACGGCATCCACCTCATCAAGTACTGGTTCTCCGTGAGTGACGAGGAGCAGGCTCGCCGGTTCGAGGCGAGGATCGACGACCCGATGCGCCGGTGGAAGCTCTCCTCCACCGATCTGTTCTCCCGAACGCGATGGGTGGACTACTCTCGAGCCAAGGACGAGATGTTCGTCCACACCGATACGCCTGAGGCGCCGTGGTACGTCGTGGACGCCGACGACAAGCGCCGCGCACGGATCAACTGCATCGCGCATCTGCTCAGTAGCGTGCCGTACGTCCCGAAGCAACTGGAGCGCGTCGAGCTGCC
Source organism: uncultured Actinomycetes bacterium (assembly GCA_963728285.1). Taxonomy (GTDB): domain Bacteria; phylum Actinomycetota; class UBA4738; order UBA4738; family HRBIN12; genus CAVSJR01. Next base: position 1,067,840 of record CAVSJR010000001.1, read on the forward strand.
CAAGCGCCAGGCCGACCAGGGATATGTGCGTCCCTCTCGCGACATCTACACGCACGTGCCCGATCACGCGTCCACGCTCGTGAAGTAGCGAGGGTCGCGGCCGACTCGATACGGTCACGCGCATGGTCGTGGCCCGGCGCGCCTCCGAGGTTGATGTCGAAGCTCTCTCCGTGCTGCTCGCGGACGCGTTCGTCGACGATGCCATGCTCACGTGGACGTTTCCGCCCGACGGTGTGCGGGAGCGCATTCGGCGCAACTTCGAGGTGCTCGATCGCCTCGCCGCGGCCCGCGGCTGGCTCTGGACCGTCGAGGGCAACGCGGCGGTCGCCCTGTGGGTGCCGCCCGACACCGCGGCGGAGTACGAGGAGGTCATGGCCGAGCTGGGGCCGGAGGTGGCCACGCTCACCGAGGACGGTGGCGCGCGCTTCGATTCGTTCTGGGGATGGGTGGAGCACCACCGCCCCTCCGAGCCTCATTGGTATCTCGACCACCTCGCGGTCGATCGCGCTCGGAGGGGGCAGGGACTCGGTGTGCACCTCGTCCAGCACGGGCTGGATCGGGCGGGGGAGGACGGCACGGGAGCCTTCCTCGTCACCTCGCGTCCATCAAACGTCGCGTTCTACGAGCGCAGGGGATTCGTGATCGCGGAGGAGGATGATGCTCCCGACGGAGGCCCGCATCTGTGGTTCCTTCGGTGGGAGCGGGAGACGCGCGCCTCACGGTGGCGGACGTGAGACGATCGCGAGATCCGGCAGGCCCGATACGGAATCCCCTGCGGCGTACCGGTGGTGCGCGCCGTCGGCCAGAACGGTGACGGCTCCCGCACCCATCGCGCGCCACGCGCCCGCGCTCCACACCGCCGCGGCGCGTTCGTCGAGCCCGACCAGCACCGTCTCGGGGCCGGGCGCCGCCGCCATCGCATCGTCGACCCAGCGATGGCCGAAGGTGTTGAAGTGAGGCAGCACCGCCGTGTGGGGCACCAGGCCGAGTGCCGGGACATATCGCCGGGGACCGGGGTCCGGTCCCCTTCCGCGGACGAGCGTCCATTCCCCCAGTGCCATCGCCCCGGCCGACGATGCACCGAGGGCGGCTCCGTGGAGCCACGCCTCGACGATCGCATCCCAGACGGGCGTCCCGGCAAGGACGGAGGGTACGACGCCGGGATCACCGCCCACGAGATAGAAGAAGCGGCCGCCGCGTGCCAGGTCCGCGATCCGTTTCGACTGCGCATCGGTGCGCCGGGTGACGGGAAGTTCTTCGACGTCCAGCCCGAGGCGGCCGAACCACCGCTGCGCGTTGCGCACCGCGGCCGCGGGATCGTGCCTCGCGGCCGCCGTCGCGACCACGAACGCGCGTCCGGCCGCCGCCGCGGACACGAGCACCTCGTCCTGCGGCTCGTTCCCGTGCTGCAGTTCCTCGCCGCCGACGAGGGCGAGCGGCCCCGGTTCGGACCTCAACCCGGCCCGCACCTCAGTGGAGCCGGCGTCGGCCGGCCGTCGCGATGATGTTGCCCGTCAGCGTGCCGACGATCGACGGGACTCCCCCCGCGCGCGACGGCCAGCTCGTCGGGCCCTTGTTCGTAGAACGCGGCAACGATCCACGGGCTTCCCCGGCCCGTCGGGGCCACGGTCGCGCTGCTCCGGCGGCGACGTGCGCTGCTCGGCCGCGCGCAGCGAGGTGGTCCCGCCGCCCTCACTGGGTACCCTCCCTTGGATCATGAAGGCGACGGACGAATCCTCGGAGGCGGAACGGCCCGAGCATGACGAGCCGGAGGGCGAGCCGGCAGTTCCGGACCGGGCCTTGCGCCGGCGGCGACGAAGGCTCGCGCGCCTCGGGACGCTGGTCGTCGGCCTCGTGGTCGTCGGCGGCTGCATCCTGGCGCTCACGCAGCCGACCCGCGGCGATCGGGTGGTCCACGGCGTGGAGGTCGCCGGCGTCTCGATGTCGAGCCTGACCCGCGGCGGAGCGCTCGTTGATCTCCGGGCGCTGGCGGAGGAGCTGGGGGACGCGGAGATCCGGTTCGAGGCGGATGGGCGGAGCTTCACGACGACGCCGGCCGAGCTCGGATGGGAGCCCGACCCCGAGGCGACGGCCGAGGCGGCCTTCGGGGTCGGTCGGCGCGGAGCGCCGTGGCGCAGGGTGTGGGAGCGTGCCCGCGGCGTTCTCGGGGGGATCGAGCTGGAGTGGGTCGCCAGCTGGGATCCGTCCGCCGCGCAGGTCGTCCTCGAACGATGGCAGAAGAAGGTGGGGACCAGCGCAAGGGAGGCGGCGGTTCGCGTGCTCGACGCCGAGATCCGGCCCATTCGCCCGCGTCCGGGGATCACGATCGATCAGGCGGCCGTTCGGGGCGCCGCCCAATCGCTCGTTCGCGGGGGCACGATCGCCGACCGCATTCCGCTGCCCGTGGAACGAGTGGATCCGCGAACCGACGAGGACGACCTGCGCGCCGCGATCCGCCGAGTCGAGGCCGTCCTCCGTGGCCCGATCCGTCTCTCGGCCCGGGGCGAGGACTTCCAGCTCTCGCCCGTCGACCTGGCCTCGCTCGTGCACACGCGGGTGAAGGACGCGGACGACGGGGGGCGGCTCGCGGTTCACTTTCCGCCCGCGGCCGTCGATGCCGTCCTGGAGCCGTACGCCCGGCGGTTCGAGATCCCACCGCGGGACGCCCAGTTCGACGTCGTCGGCGAGCGCGTTCGCATCCGGGGCTCGAGCTCGGGACTCGTCGTGGATCCGAAGCTCGCGGCGGGACGATTGCTGGACATCGCCGTCAGCCCCGACCGCGCCGGAAGGATCGAGCTCGTCGTCGCGAAGCCCGAGGTCTCCACGAGCGAGGCCAAGGCGATGGGCATCGATGACCGGCTGTCCACGTTCACCACCGAGCACACGCCAGGTGAGCCTCGCGTCACGAACATCCATCTCGCCGCGGACGTGCTCGACGGTGCCCTGGTGCTGCCCGACACGATGTTCTCCCTGAACGAGCGCGTCGGCCCGCGGACGAAGGAGCGAGGATTCGTGAACGCCCCGGTGATCTACGAGGGTGAGTTCACCGAGGACGTCGGCGGCGGAACCTCGCAGCTCGCGACCACGACGTTCAACGCGGCGTTCTTCGCCGGCTATCCCTTCGTCGAGTATCAGCCGCACAGCTTCTACATCGACCGCTACCCGATGGGCCGGGAGGCGACGGTGTCCTACCCGGCGCCGGATCTGAAGTTCCGCAACGACACCGCCCATCCGTTCGTCATCGCAACCTCCTACACCGACTCGTCGATCACGGTGAGCATCTACGGCACGAAGGACCGGCGGGACATCAAGGCCACGCCGCCGAAGATCGTGCGCCGCACCGCTGCGGGGTTCGAGGTGCGAGTGGAGCGCATCATCAAGGACGCGCAAGGGCGAGCTCCTTCGCCGAGACGTCTTCAAGACCTTCTACAAGAACGAATGACGCTCACGCCCTTCGCGTGGAACCGCCTCTCACCAGCCTGAGAGCGGCCACGAGTACCGCGGCGCCCAGGACCGAAGCGATCCACGGCACGCCTTCGTTGTCGGGGGTGATGTATTGCGCCAGCCACCCTCCGATGAGGGCTCCGACCGCGCCGACGAGGATGGTCATCCACCACGGCATCGGATCGTCGCCGGGAATGAGCAGCCTCGCGAGCGGGCCGACGATGACTCCGATCAGCAGATATCCGAGGAACTCCATCCCTTCCTCCCCTCCGTCCGGTTCTCACAGCAGCCAGTTCACGAGCACGGTGAGAACGATCGAGGCCAGGATAGACACCAACACCATGATCACGCATCCGAGCGCGCCGCCGAGCGGCCGAACGTCCCAGTTCCCGATCCTCACACGCCGGTCTTTCCGTGACGGGCGCATGCCGAAACGGCCCACGGGTCTTTGCCAGGCGGGTCGTCGCGAGCCGTACGGAGGGATGCGCCGTCGCGCGCATCCGTCACGGATCGGTGCGGGATGGAGTCGGGCTAGCCTCCGTGAGGATTGCCGTGCGAGCCCCCGGCTGAGCCGTTGCCGTTGCCGTTGCCGTTGCCGTTGCCGTATGCCGTTAGGCGTTGCCGTTCGCCGTGCGTCGAGGGTTGCCCGGGAGGGCCACCGTTCCCGCGTGAGCCGCCGGTACCCGATGCCCCGCGGGTCGCGGGTGGGCCACGGCGCTGAGATGGTTCTTCTTCTCCGGCTTCGCGTCGGCCTTGGCCTCCTCGTGCATCTCGCGCTTCTCCGCGTTCGCGACGAGATGGCGTATCGCGACCAGCAGGCCCGGCGCTTGGGGGTTGTTCGTGCAGTTCTCGAGGACATGTGCGATGGCGTTCTCGAGCCCGTGCGGCTTCTCCACCGCAGGATCCATCGTGTCGTCGGTCTCCTCAGGATCCGGCGTTACGCCCGCCGCCTCGTTGCAGGCGGCTTCGCGGATCGGATCGACGGCGCCCGATTCAGCGTCCTGGCCGAGGGCGTCCCCGTCCGTCTCCTCCCCGTCGGGGGCATCCATCGCGAGTCGTCATCCTCCGACGGCGACGGTTCGCCCTCCTCGTCCGTTCCCCCCACATCCCCGCATCCCGCGGCGTCCTCGCCGGGATCATCGGGCTCTGCTGCGGGGGTCCCTTCGTCGGCGCAGGTCGTCCCCGCATCCGACTCGCTCGTCGCCGTCTCGCCTGGGGACGGCGTCGAAGGTCTGGTGACGGCCAGTCCAGCGGAGGCGATCATCCCCACCGCCAGCAGGGAGGTGAGGAAGGTCAGGACTCGTCGCGGGGCCCTCATGGCGTGCGGTATCGGCGCCGGAGGACTAGTTCTTGAGCGTCATGCTCATATCCGCCGACGGCACCGCCGGCGATCCGAGCGGTGCCGAGCTCCGGGTTGGATCCCTCAACCCTCGGTGAGCGATGAGGGCAGGCGCGCCCGCCGGGTGAGGAGCTGGTCCCAGGCGCGCGGGCCGGGGAGATCCAGCAGCTCCGGCACGTTACGGATCCGGAAGTCGGAGATCCGAGCGCTCGGGAGCTCCGGCCACGTGAGCGGAAACGAGACCGTCGCCTTCGGGAGCGCCCGAGGCGAGTACGGCGCGACGGCGGTCTGCGACGGCGCATTGCGCCAGATATCCACGAGGACGCGTCCGCCACGGTCCGCGATCCGAAACTCGGTCGTCGCGAGGTCGGGGGCTCGTCCCACGACGGCGGCGGCGATGCGCTCGGCAGCACGCCGGACTTGATCCTGGGTGAAGCGCCGCTGGAGCGGGACGACGACGTGAAACCCTTTCGACCCCGTCGTCTTCACCCCCGACGGCAGACGCAGTTCCTCGAGGACCTCGTGCAACACCATGGCGACGTCCACGACGGCCGGATACCGGTCGCGCGGGGGGTCGAGGTCGAAGATCAGCAGGTCGGGTCGGTCGAGCCTCGGCGCGCGAACGGGGGAGGGATGGAACTCCACCGCCGCCTGATTCCCGAGCCAGGCCAGCGTTCGCCGATCGTTGCACAGCACGTACCGAACCGTTCGCTTCGCGCTCTCCGCGTGAATCGAGACCGTCCTGATCCAGTCCGGCGCGTACCGCGGCGTGTCCTTCTGAAAGTAGCGGTGCTCGCCGACGCCGTCGGGAGCGCGAACGAGGGTCAGTGGCCGGTCGCGGACCCACGGCAGCATGTGTCCGGAGACCGCCTCCAAGTACTCGAGGTACAGGCGCTTCGTGACGCCCTCCTCCGGCCACAGCAGCTTGTCCGGTCGAGTGAGGATCGTGGGCACGGATCCTGCATACCTCATCGGGACCCGCGGCGGCGTGGTTGGACCCGGATCCTCGCGCGAGGCCGCGCCCGGTCCGCCGACCGGCGGGCGCCCTCTACGTCAAATGACGTAGATGGCCTCATGCAGCCTTGGGGTGTGCGATGGGGGCACGGCGGTAGGGTCGGCACCGGGAACGATGGGAGGGGGGCTCACGATGGCGAAGCGCTTGGCGAGCTTGATCGTGCTCACCGGATTCGTGGCAACGCTCGGCGTACCCGCGGCGAGCCCGGCCGAGCCTCGCGGAGCATTCAACGTCAGCTGCGCCATCTCACACACGCGGCGCGACGACCCCATCGTGTTCCCCGGGCTCTCGAAGGCCTCGCACCAGCACGACTTCTTCGGGAACAAGAGCACCAAGTACAGCTCGACCTACGACACCATGGTGGCGGCGGGGACCACCTGCCTGCTGCGCGACGACAAGGCCGGGTATTGGGCCCCGACGGCGACGCTGAACGGCGTTCGAGTGGTGCCGAAGGCCGTCCACGCCTACTACTTCGGCGTGCAGGAACGCACGGTGGAGTCGTTCCCACCGGATCTGCAGATGCTCGCCGGCAGCAAGGACTCGACCTCCGGCGCTGAGAACGTTCGAGTGGGGTGGTTTTGCGGGACCGAGCGGTCGCCGATCGCCTCGCATCCGTACGACTGCCGACCGTATGCGGGCCAGCGCGCCGTCGATGGCGTCGTCGCGAGGGTGAACTTCCCCAGCTGCTGGGACGGCCTAACCCCGGCGAGGCCGTTCAACACCGCGTACCCGACCGGCCGTGGGATCTGTCCCGAGGGTTTCCCGCACCTGATCCCGGCCGTCAGCCTGCGCTTCCACTACGGGTTCATGGACCCCTGCGTCGGAGCGACGCCCTGCACACCCGAGGACGCCCCCGACGCGAACATCAAGCTGACGCTGTCGAGTGGCCAGTACTACAGCTTCCACGCCGACTTCTGGAACACGTGGACACAGTCGCGCATCGACAGCCTCGTCGATGTCTGCCTCAACGCGCACATCAACTGCGGGGAGCTCCGCTCCTAGAGGTCGATCGCCCCGTCGGCCGGGTCGCCGCGGCGTTAGTGGCGATCGTCCTCGTCATCCTCGCCGCCGATTCCCCTGGCCTGGTCGGCCGCGTCCGCCTCGGGCCGATCCTCGCTCGGGGACGGGGACTCCTCGGCGGGAGGGCGAAGCTCCCGATGCTGCTCGAGGGCGTCGGCCTCGGGTGCGTCGTCGTGCTCTGAGAGTGAGGCGGGATCCTGAGGCGTCGCGGCATCCTCGAGGGCGCGGTCGGCCTCGTCCGTCTCATCGATGCCGCGCTCGTCGCTCGTCACGCTCGATCCTCCGTGAGCCGACCGGTCCGATACCCGCACCCTACGGGAATCGTCGCAGCGCTGTCTCCTCGCGGCCGCGAGGGAGTGCGATTGACAACGCGGCCGCGGATGCGTTTGGGTGAAGACAGCGCCGCGGCCCCGTGCCGGAGGGCGGAGCCGGCTCCGCGGAGCGAGGGGAGGGGGCAGCTGGATCGACTTCGCTTTTCGGTTCCGGATGCCCAGACCCTCCGAACCGTTCGCCGCTCCGCGGCATCCATCGCCCGCCTCGATCGCGCAGGAGGCTCCCATGCGGATGCGTCACCTGTTCGTTGTTCCGGCGCTCTTCGTCCTGATCGCGAGCGCGCTCCCGAGTCGCGCCGCCGGGACGGCCGGCGCGCGAGGCTCGACGTATCTCGTGCTCTACGACGAGGCGGCGACTCGCGAGGCGGCACGGGCGGCCGTGTCGGAGGCCGGCGGGATGGTGATCGCCGAGAATCGAGCGGTCGGGCTCGCGACCGTGCGGTCCGCGAACCCGCAGTTCCTCGCCGCGGCGAACTCCGAGGCGGCGCTCGTCGGCGCCGCCCGCAACCGTCCCGTCGGGTTCGCGCCGACCGATGCGCAGCCGCCGCGCTACGACGTCGAACGCGAGGAGGGGATCGCGGCCGGCCGCGCGCAAGGCGGAGCATCCGGCTCCGCGGCGGGCGATGCCCTCTCGGGCCTTCAATGGGACATGCGGCAGATCCGCGCGACGGTCGACGGCTCCTACTCGGTGCAGCGTGGAAGCCACGACGTGAGGGTGGGGATCATCGACACGGGCATCGACGGCAGCCACCCGGATCTGGCTCGCAACTTCTCCGAGCGGCTGAGCCGGAACTTCACGCACGACATCCCCCTCATCGACGGGTTGTGTCGAGATGAGCCCGATCGCTCCTGCTCCGATCCGCCCGACGTCGACGAGGGCGGACACGGCACCCACGTCGCGGGGATCGTCGGGGCCGAGCTGAACGGCCTCGGGACCGCCGGCGTCGCGCCCGACGTGCGGCTCGTCAATCTGCGGGCGGGACAGGATTCCGGATGGTTCTTTCTGCAGCAGACGGTGAATGCCCTGACCTACGCGGGCGACATCGGCATCGACGTCGTCAACATGAGCTTCTTCACCGATCCGTGGCTCTACAACTGCCGCGACAACCCCGCCGATTCACCGGAGGCGCAGCGCGAGCAGCAGGTCATCATCGCCGCCTCGCAGCGTGCGCTCGACTACGCTCATGCGCACGACGTCACGCTCGTGTCGGCATCGGGAAACGAATTCACCGATCTCGGACACCCGACGGACGACGACATCAGCCCGGACTTCCCGCCCGGCGCCGAGTATCACCGAGACGTGGACAACTCGTGCCTCACGATGCCGACGGAGGGCCGGCACGTGATCGTCGTGAATGCCACGGGCCCGACGGAGCGAAAGGCGTTCTACTCCAACTACGGGCGAGAGCAGTCCAACGTCGCGGCACCCGGCGGGGACAGCCGTGAGTTCTTCGGTACCCCCCAGTACCGCACGGTCGACAACCTCGTGCTGTCCTCCTACCCGGAGGGCCTGCTTCGCGAGCAGGGACTGATCCGCCCGGACGGGACGCCGGCGATCCCCGACGTCGTGCGGAGCTGCTCCCAGGGCGTGTGCGCGTACTACGCGTATCTCCAGGGAACGTCGATGGCGTCGCCCCACGCCGCCGGCGTCGCAGCGCTGATCGTCAGCCAGTACGGGACGGCGGATCCGCGCCACGCGGGGTTGACGCTTGCGCCGCAGGAGGTCAGAAGGAGACTGGAGCAGACCTCCGACGAGCACGCGTGCCCGCGCCCGCGGCTTCTCAACTATCAAGGGCTGGGTCCGATCTTCAATGCCTTCTGTGCCGGCACGAAGGCCTTCAACGGCTTCTACGGTCACGGCATCGTGAACGCGGCCCGGGCCGTCGCATGACGGGACGGCGAGCGGAAGGAGCTCGACATGGCCGAACTCGATACGGAGCAGCGGAGGAAGCTGGCGGAGCGAGGGGAGGCGCTGCCGGACGGATCGTTCCCGATCCGCAACAGGGAGGATCTGAGGGACGCGGTCCAGTCCTACGGGCGGGCGAAGGACAAGGCCGAGGCCAAGCGCTGGATCAAGCGCCGCGCTCGAGAGCTCGACGCGGAGGACGAACTCCCCGACGACTGGTGAATCGGGGAACCTCGCCTTCGGTCCCACGACGACCGCACGACGGCTGATGCCTCGCCGAGCGTCGGCGATCAAGGTGTACATCGAGGCCGGAGCGCGGCGGGTCTTCGCGGGTGCCGTCGACTGGCCCGGCTGGTGCCGGAGCGGCTCGGACGAGGAGGCCGCGCTCGAGGCGCTCGTGGCCTACGGGCCGCGCTACGCCGCGGTCGTCCGCACGGCGGATCGCACGTTCCGCGCGCCCTCGGGAGCCTCGGAGCTTCGAGTCGTCGAGCGACTCGAGGGGAACGCCACCACCGACTTCGGAGCGCCCGGGATGGCGCCCGCCGCGGACGGGCGGCGGATCGATGCCGCCGAGCTGGCGCGGCTTCGGAAGGTGTTGGAGGCCTGTTGGGCCTCCTTCGACGGGGCGGCGAAGGAGGCCGCGGGGGTCGAGCTCCGAAAGGGACCCCGAGGGGGCGGCCGAGGGGTCGAGGCGATCGTGGAGCACGTGCAGCAGGCGGAGGAGAGCTACGTGCGCAAGCTGGCCGCGCGGGCGCCGAAGGCCGGTTCGGACGTGCGGTCGGCGATGCTCGAGACGCGCTCCGTCGTCCTCGATGCGTTGTCCCGCGCCGTGACGGACGGGCTGCCCGAGAAAGGGCCGCGAGGTGGCGCGCTGTGGGCGCCCCGCTACTTCGTGCGGCGGACGGCCTGGCACGCGCTCGACCACGCCTGGGAGATCGAGGATCGCTCGGCTCCCGAGGCGTGAGCCCGCCTGCGTCCCCGAGGGCTGCACGTTGGCGATCCGGCGTCCTCGCGCCGACCCACGGCGGACAAAAGGGCAAAAACAATATCCGTCCGGCGCAATGTTTCGCAACGTGCATCCGCGGTAGAAGCAATCGCCGCGGCCGGCGCTTGACCGGGCGAACGAGCCCCACCTACAGTCGATACGTTGCTCTAGCAGGGGAAATCGTCTTCGGGCTCCCCGCCCCCGACCGCTAGGGCGCTGAGGAGCGTCTCGTGTTCGAATGGCCCCCGGTCGATGAACGTTCGTGCACGCGCGCACCCGCCAAACCTCGGCCTCCCGTCCGCCGGACGCGATGTGCGGCCCGGCGCGGTGGCTCGGCCGCTTCGCGGAGCGCTGGCGCCCGCAGCCGCGGCGCTGGTCCTCGTGGCCTGCCTCCTCGTCGCGGCGCCGCACGCCGTCGCCGGCACGACGATCCGCGTTCCCGAGGACTACTCCACCATTCAGGCAGCCGTGAACGCCGCCTCGTCGGGCGACGTCATCGACGTCGCTCCCGGGACCTACCGGGAGACGATCACGATCGATCGCTCGATCACGCTTCGAGGGCGCGTCTACGACCCAGCGAAGCCGGGGATGAACACGACGATCGTGGACGGGGGAGGATCCAGCGTGATCACGATCGCCTCGGGGATCAGTCCCAAACCCGTGCTGGTCGGCCTCGTCGTCGCGAACGGCGACGACGGCATCACCACGCAGAGCCCCATCAACGTCAAGCACTCCTATTTCATCGACAACGAGGACTCACTCGACTACGAGATCGGCGGAGGCGGACTGTGTCTGAACAACGTCTTCGTCGGCTCCGGCGATGACGCGGTCGACTTCGACCACCTGATCGTGGACGTCCGGGTCGCGAACAACCGAATGGTGCGAAGCGCCGACGATGGCGTCGAGATCCGACTTCACGACGACGAGATCCCACGGACCGTCCAGGTCGTGATCAGAAACAACGAGATCATCGGCAGCGACGAGGATGGGATTCAGATCATCGACTACTTCCAGAGGACCAATCGAACGATCACCATCGCGAGGAACCTCATCCGCAACTCCACCATGGCCGGCATCGGCCTCATGGACAACGGCGAGACCAAGGAGGACTTTCGCGCCGCGAGCATCCGGGAGCGGATCGAGGTCTTCCACAACACCCTGGTCCAGAACGATCACGGCATCTCCGGGGGCAACAACCTCATCGCGCTGAACAACATCTTCCAGGGGCACGTCCTCGCGCTGAAGAGGGTGGATGGGCACTCGGTCGCGAGCTTCAATCTCTTCTGGAACAACGAGGCGAATTCCCGGAAGAGCAACGTCGTTCGAGCGACCTCCGTGGTCGGCGATCCCCTGCTCGACGCCGAGTTCCACCTGCGGTCCGGAAGTCCCGCCGTCGATGCCGGAACGGCGCGCTTCGAGTGGCGCGGGAAGGTCGTGATGGACCAGTCCCCGTCGTCGTATCAGGGCGCGGCTCCCGACATCGGCTGGTACGAGCGCCGCCAGTGAGCCGCCTCGGCGGCGGATCGAACCGGCGCGCGCGCTAGCTGCCGCGTACGGCGAACGCGAAGATCGCCGGCTTGATGGCCGAGGGGGCCAGCCGCTGGTGGAGGACCCCGAGCGCGTAGAGGATCCTCGAGAAGCCGAAGTGGGCGGGGTCGGACTGATACCCGTACACGCAGTGATCGAAGCCGTGTCGCTCGAGCATGCCGCGGACCGCCCGCAGCGTGTTGCAGCGATAGCGGGTCGGGAAGATGTCGTCGGTCCGTCGAGGCCTCGTGTAGACGCGACCGATGATCGCCGCATGCGCGGTATCCGGAGTGAGGAGCGACGCGAGGCCGAAGTAGCTGAGGACGTTGGTCGTGCGCATGCACAGAAGGCCTCCCGGGCGGATCACCCTTCGGCACTCGGAGAAGAACAGCCGTGGGTCGTCGACATGCTCGAGGACATAGTCGCTGAGGGCGAGATCGATCGAGGCATCCTCCAGGGGCCAGGCCTCGTGCGGTCGCATCATGCGGAACTCGTCGATACATGGGTTGTCGCTGGCCGCGGGATCGAGGTCGATGCCGATCAACCTGTCGCACGCATCATTGAGCGTCTTGAGCCGACGCCTGGTGGGGACGGGATCGTCGGCTTGCTTGCCGCGGCCGCAGCCGATGTCGAGGACGGTGAACGAGGGTTCGATCAGCGCGCGGACCCTGGTGTAGAAGACGGTGACCTGGTCGACGTCCGCGAACCCGCCGAAACGCGCCTCGGGATAATGGCGGTACTTCGGGTCCTCGCGGGTCTCGCGGACGCGCGGCCGGTCCGGGGCCCTCATCGGGGTGGGCTCGTCGCGACGCTGCCCCTCCCCGGTCGCGGGCGGCAGCAGGGAGCGCACCCTCATGCTGCGCCCCAGTCGTGCGCCCCCGTCGATCTTCCCCGACCCACGCAATCAGGGTGGCAGCCGGTTCGTGAGGTCGCAAATGTGCGGGTGGGCGGGGTGCCCGGGGCCCCCTTCGAGGCGTGCTCCCCTCACCAGCCGTTGCGGTGGACCTGCTCGTCGAAGGGACGCCGAGGCCTCGTCGTCCAGGACCCGCTCGGCTCCTCATCGTCCGCGCGATAGCCGAGCCCGAGGACGCCGATCGGCCGGAGTCCGCCGGGAACCCCCAGGCCGTCGAGCAACGGGCGCTCGCCGTGGGAGATACCGAAGAACCAGCCGCCCAGGCCCTCGTCCACGGCCGCGAGGAGCATCAGCATCGCCGCCATCGCGGCGTCGATCTCCCAGAACCTCACGGGCCAGTTGGCCTGCTGGTCCATCCCGAACCGGACCTTGTCGGGCTGCGAATATCGCTCCGTGTAGCGGGCGGGATCGGGCAGCGGAAGCACGAGCGTCGTTGGGCCGACCGCGAGATCGTGCTCCCAACCGAACTCCGGATCACGGGTCGTCTCCCAAAAGGCCGCGACCGTCTCCGGCGTATCGAGGACCAGCAGCTCGAGGCCCTGCGAGAAGCCCGCCGACGGCGCTCGGCGGCCGGCGTCGAGCACCCGGTCGGTCACCTCGCGCGGAACGGGCCGCTGGTCGAAGCGGCGGACCATTCGGCGGTGGCGAACCACGTCCCGGAACTCCATGGCGTGAACCCTACCGGGACGGCCGGGATGCATCGCACGTCCTTACCTCGTCCGGGGAGCGATCAGCCCTCGACGGTGAGGCTGCCCTGCATGCCATCCGAGCGGTGAAACGCACAGAAGATCGTGTAGGTGCCGGCGGCGAGGTCGATGGGCTGCGTCGTGGTCGTCCCGGGATCCACGTCAACGTCGACGCCCTGGCCCTCGATGGTGAAGTTGTGCGGGGACTCCCCCTCGTTGACCAGATCGACGTCGCCCACGGCGATCGTCGCCGTGGAGGGCACGAACTCGTCGTCCCGCATCGTGATCGTCGAGGTCGTTCCGCTCGAGGGCTCGCCGTCGTCGCCGGCCGCCGCGCCCCCTCCCGCATCGTTTCCGCCGCACGCCGCAAGCAGCGCTCCGGCGAGCAGGATCCCGATCACCCGTGCCTTCATGTCGTCCTCCCTCGATCGACGGTCACCTCCTCCGAGCGTGCGGCCCCGCCCTCCAAGCGGCGGTTAAGGGCCGGACAGCCGACGATCAAGCTTGCGGTCGCGGACCCTCCGCGCGACGAGCTCGAGACCGCCCGCGAGCGAAGTTTGCCCGCCCTTAGCACTCCTCTGCTCGGGGCCTAACCATGCGCTCCGTAGCGTGGTGCGTGCAGGAAAGCGAAGCCAACGAAGGAGGGAGAAGCATGATGTCTCGCAGGATGCTGGCCATCGTCGGGCCGCTCGCGATCGTCGCCATCGTGGCGGGCGGCGCGATCGCGGTGGCGACCAACTCGCCGTCGGAGACCCCCGCGGTGAGCACGTCGAGCTCGGAAACGCGCACGCCGGATCGGGGACCCAGCGACGGTGCGACCGCGACCGGCGCGGTCGGGGACGACGACGGAACCGCCGATCAGGGCCCCGGGGATGTTCCTTCGCAGGGAGGCGTGGCGGACGACGAGGGCACCGTCGATTCCGACGACGGCACGGTCGATCAGGGCCCGGGCGACGTCCAGGCCGATGATGATGGCGATGAGGACGACGATCCCCAGGGGGCCGACAACAGCGGCCCGGGCAACGCCGAGTCCGATGACGACGACGCCGGCCCGAGCGAGAACAGCGGTCCGGGAAGCGTCGACGACGACGGGGAGCAGGGTGACGAGAACTCCGGCGAGGGCGACTGATCCTGCAGGGAGAAGCCATCCACGTCCGGTCGGCTGGGGGCGGCGGTTCAGCGTGCCGCTGCCTCCCGCCGGTTGTCCCGCGCGAGGATCCCGCTCAGCGGCGGTCGTTCACGCGATCGCCTGAAGCACCTCGCGTGCCGCCCGCTGGCCGCTCTCCACCGCGCCGTTGAGATATCCCTGGCTGTGGGTCGACGTGTGCTCGCCGGCGAAGTGCACGGGCCCCTCCCGGTCGCCGAGGCATCCCCAGAAGTCCGTGTACTGCCCCGGACCGAAGCCGGCGTAGGAGCCGCGCACCCAGGGATCGTCGACGGGGGAGTCCAGGTAGGCGAGGCCGTTGTAGGCGTCGGCGATCTCCTCGATGCCCCGCCCCAGGTTCGCGAGCGTGTCACGCACGACCCGATCGGAGGCCGGACCGTGCCCACGAGCCGTCGGATAGCTCGCCCCGTCGTGCCCTCCGTTGTAGATGGTGAGCACCGGCGTCCGCGGCGCCGGCGCCGTCTGCCCGTAGGTCGAATCCCACGTCACGTAGTGCGGTTCGTCGCTTGCGAAGTCGGCGTTCCAGTCGAGCGCGGCGAACGTTCGGTTGAGCTGCAGGTTGAGCTTTCCGTTGGTTCCCATGGCCAAGGTCTCGATCGCCCGCCGTTTGCGCCTGGAGAGCGCGAGCCCGGAGATGTCCGCCTCACGCAGGGCCGTGAACGGCAGCGTGAGGACGACGCGATCGGCCTCGACGTCGGAGGCCTCGCCCGCGAAGCGAGCGCCGATCCTGCCGTCCGACCTCGACCAGAGGGCCTCGAGCGGGCGCCCGCGTCGAATCGAGCCCGGAGGGAGCCGTTCCGCGAGCGCCGACACGAGCCGGTCGTTGCCCCCCGCGAGGCGATATCGCTCGTCCGCGCCCGGATACGGAGCCACGAACGCCTCGAACAGGTTGATGGCCGACATGTCGGCGACGTCCAGCCCGAAGAAGCTCGTCATGAAGATGGAGAGGGCTTGGGCGAGGAGCGACCTCGCGCCGCCCGGGAGATTGTCCGCGAACCACTCCCGCATCGTCGTACGGTCGAAGGCGACGGCCGCCGGGCCCGCCTCGTGGCATAGATAGCTGCCCACCCGCTCGTAGTCGCGGGTGAGCCGGTCGAGGAACAGGCCGAAGTCGGCGAACACCCGGTCGGGATCGCGGTCGCGTCCGTCGATCCAGATGAATCCGCGCGAGCCGGAGGGGAACGACTGCGCGCGTGTGTCGACGAGGTCGATTCCGAGCTCGTCGGCGAGTCGCAGGAGCTGGCGGTGCCGCGAATCGATGTACTGCCCGTGATGCTCCGCGGTCTGGCCGCGGTCGAAGAAATCCCGAAGCGTCCAACACCGGCCGCCCAGTCGCTCCCGTGCCTCGAACACCGTGGCAGCGACGCCGTGTTGCGTCAGACGATGGGCGCACGCGAGCCCCGCGAGGCCCGCGCCGACGACCACGACGCTGGCCGGGCCTCCCGCGGCGGCGGGCGCGGCTCGAACGCCCAGCGAGGCGGCGGCCAGCGCCGCCCCAGTTCCCGCCGAACCTTTGAGGAACGCGCGCCTCGACCATCGCCGCCCGCTCATCGAGGCGATACCGATCCTCGGATCGGACGCGTCGTCGGGGTGCGGGCGTACGTCGTCGCTGGGTGAAGCGACTCGCGCGAGATGCGCGTTCGCTCGCTGCCGCATCGCGCGGACGAACGGAGAACCGAGTGCCGGCATGGCGATCCCTCCCCGCGGGCCCGGTCGAGTGATGGCGAGCTCCCCTCGTACCGCACCGCGGGCCTCTCGGTCAAATCCACCGCCGCCGTATCGTTGTCGTGGTGGACCGGAAGCTCCCAGCAAGCCAGAGAGAGGGAGGGCCCATGAGGATCGGAATTCTCGGAACCGGCGTGGTCGGGCGCACGCTGGCCGGCAAGCTCGCCGAGCGGGACAACGACGTGGTGATGGGATCGCGGGATCCCTCCGCGCTCGCGGGACGCACGGAGCCGGACCGCATGGGCAACGAATCGTTCGCCGAGTGGTACGGCAAGCATCCCGCCGTGCGCCTCGCGACGTTCGCCGAGTCGGCGGCTCACGGTCAGGTGGTCGTGAACGCCACGGCCGGCGCCGCGTCGCTCGAGGCTCTGGGGTCGGCCGGCGAGGACAACCTCGAGGGCAAGGTGCTGCTCGACGTCTCGAATCCGCTCGACGCGGCCCAGGGCTTTCCACCGCCGCTCTTCGTCTCGAATACGGACTCGCTCGCCGAGCGGATCCAGCGAGCCTTTCCGAGGGCTCGTGTCGTGAAGTCCCTCAACACGGTGACCGCCGCGGTCATGGTGGATCCGAGCCTCGTGGCCGGCGGCGACCACGCCGCCTTCGTGAGCGGGGACGACGACGAGGCCAAGGAACAGGTGACGAGCCTGCTTCGGGACGCGTTCGGGTGGCGGCATGTGATCGACCTGGGCGACATCACATCGGCGCGCGGCGCGGAGATGTACATGGCCTTGTGGCTCCGGCTCATGGGCGCGCTCGAGACCCCGATGTTCAACGTCTCCATCGTCACCTGATTGGGCCCTCCCAGGCGCGCCCGTCGCGCCCGGGCCGTTCGTCGGTAGCCCCACGGCATCGACATCGCTAGGCTCCAGCGAGGGGCGAGAGGATGAGATGCCTGGTGGGTTAGACGTTCGCGTGCTCGGGCCGCTGGAGGTCCGACAACAGGGCGCCCCGCTCCGACTGGGCGGCGCCACGCAGCGGGCGCTGTTCGCGCTGCTGGCGCTCAGGCCCGGAGAGGTCGTCTCCAGCGACGCGCTCGTGGATGCCCTGTGGGGGGAGGCGCCGCCGACCTCCGCGCGCTCGATGGTCCAGGTCTACATCTCGCGGCTGCGCAAGCTCCTCGACGGCGGCGCGAGCATCCAGTCCCGCGACGGCGGGTACGTCCTGGATCTGGACACCGAGCAATTGGACCTTCGTCGGTTCGAAAGGTCCATCGACGAGGGAAAGGCGGCACTGGCCAGAGGTGAGAACGAGCTCGCCCTCGTCCGGCTCGACGACGCGCTGCGGCTGTGGAGGGGCGACCCGCTCGAGGGACTCGATGCGCCCGGGCTGCCGATGGGTCAGATCAACGCGTTGGTCGACCTGCGCGTCTCGGCGCTGGAGTCGCGCTTCGATGCGGCGCTACAACTCGGACGACACGATGAGATCGTGCCGGAGCTGCCGCCCGTTGCTCAAGGACAATCCCCTCAACGAGCGGCTTCACTCGATCGCGATGCTCGTGCTCTATCGCGCGGGACGGCAGAGCGAGGCGCTCGAGCTCGCGTCGGCCCTTCGCCAGCGACTGTCGAGCGAGCTCGGGATCGAGCCGAGCCAAGCCGTGCAGCAGCTCGAGCGACGCATCCTGTCGGGGGACGCCACGCTCGAGCCACCCCGGATCGAGCCGGAGCCGTCGCCGATTCACCGATCCAGGAAGATCGTGCCGGCGATCGTTGCGGCCCTGCGCATCCGAGCGACGGGCGATACGAGGCTCGACCCCGAGGTGAGCCGGACGATCGCCGAGGCCCTCACGGACGTTGCGCGCGGGGTGATCGAACGCCACGGCGGCCGGATGGAGAGATCGCTGCCGAAGACGGTGATCGGCGTCTTCGGCGTCCCCACCGCCAACGAGGACGACGCGTCCCGGGCGGTCCGAGCCGCCATCGAGCTCAGGGACGCCCTCCTCGAGATCGGCGTCGGCGGTCATCGGCCCGAGGCCGACGTCGACATTCGCGTCGGGGTCGCGGCCGACGAGGTGCTCGTCGAGTCGCGGGGCGCGGAGCAGGAGCTGCTCTCGGCCGCGCCCGTGGAGATCGCGACGCAGCTCGTTCAGCAGGCGAGACCGGGTGAGGTGTTGCTCACCCAGACCGCGTTCCGGCTCGCACAGAGGGATGTGGGGGCCGAACCGACCGAGCTCCTGCTGCTGCCGGACGACCGCGAGCCGACCGTCGCATTTCGCCTCGTCTCGGTCCTGCCGGAGCACTCACCCCGGCGGCTTCGTTCCGAGCTCGTCGGGCGCGAGGGGGAGATGGGTGCGCTGACGGAAGCCTTTGAGCGGGTCTCGCGCGAGGGGATGTGTTCCGTCGTCACCGTGATGGGGCTCGCCGGCGTCGGGAAGTCCCGTCTCGTGTCGGAGTTCCTCGCGTCACTGGGCAGCCGCGCGCAGTCTGCGACCGGCCAATGCGTCTCCTACGGTCGCGACATCACCTTCTCGCCCGTGGCCGAGATCATCCGCCGGCTCGTCCAGATCGGGCCCGTGGAGGGTCAGGATGAGATACGCGCACGCATCGAGGCGACGTTCGGCGAGGAGCAGGACCGGTCGTTTCTCGCCGACCAGCTCATGGCGGTGCTGGGCCTCGGGGAGTCGGCGCAGGCCTCCGATGAGCTCTTCTGGTCGATCCGCAGGCTGTTCGAGGTGCAGGCGCGACGGACGCCACTCGTGGTGGTCTTCGAGGACATCCACTGGGCCGAGCCCAAGCTCCTCGACCTGATCGAACACATCGCTGCATGGTCGAGGGACGCGCCGATCCTCCTCATCTGCCTCGCCCGACCCGAGCTGATCGAGGCACGTCCGGGGTGGGGCGGTGGCAATCTCCCCGCGACGACCCTGAGCCTGGAGTCGCTCGCCCGTGACGAGACCCGCCGGTTGATCGACAACCTCCTGGGACAAACCCACCTGGCCGAGGGGATCCGGGAGCGCCTCATGGATGCCGCCGATGGTCACCCGCTCTTCGTGGAGGAGCTGCTGGGGATGCTCATCGACGACGGGATGCTGGTCTGGCAGGACGAGCGGTGGACGGCGAGTTCGGATCTCTCCGAGGTGCCGATCCCCCTGACGGTCCAGGCGCTGTTGGGTTCGCGTCTCGACCGTCTCCCGACGGAGGAACGCCGCACGATCGAACGCGCGGCCTTGATCGGCAGGGAGTTCTCCGAGCGAGATCTCCGCGAGCTCGTTGAAGAGGAGGAGGGTCTCGGCGAGAAGCTGGGGCATCTGGCGCAGAAGAACCTGATCGTGCCCGACCGTCTCTCGAGGACCGAGGGGCGGACGTTTCGTTTCCGACACATCCTGGTCCGCGACGTCGCGTACCACAGCACCCCCAAGGAGATCCGTGCCGAGGATCATGCGATGTTCGGAACCGCGGTCGAGCGCGTCGGGGAGCGATCGGCGTCGGAGATCGACGAGACGGCCGGCTATCACCTGGAGGCCGCGCACCGCTACCGCTCTGAGCTCGGAATCCACGACGAGGAGGCCGCCGAGCTCGCCTCGCGAGCGGCCGACCGCCTCGCCGCCGCGGGTCGCCGAGCCTTCGATCTCGACGACATGCCGGCGGCATCGAGCCTGCTGAACCGGGCGCTTGGGCTGTTGGACGACCGGGATGACCGCCGGGTTGAGATCCTTTGGCGCCTTGGGAGTCGCGCTCTTCGAGAGCGGAGATCTCGACCGGTCCGAGGAAGCGGTGGTCGCCGGATTGGAGGCCGCCGAGCGGGAGCAGAACGAACCGTTTCAGTGGCGCTTGCGCTTGGACGAGCGGGAGATCGCCTTCTGGCGCCGACCCGGATCGCTGGATCCTGAGGATTCGTTGCGCCTGGCTCGAGAGGCCGTCGAGGCTTTTCGGCGGCTGGAGCGATCATTCCGGGATCGCGCGCGCGTACCGCATGATCGGCGACGTGTTGAGCCAAGCCGGGCGGTACGAGGAGGGAGCGCAGGCGTATCGCTCTGGTCACGAGGCTGCGGCGATCGCCGGCGACGAACGCGAGCTGGCGGAGCGTCAGGCGCTCGGCGTGGCCCTCGGTCCCGTTCCAACCCGGGCCGGCATCGAGCTGATGCTCCCGATGGTCGAGCATGGCCGCAGGACCAACCCGGAGCGCGGGACGCAGCTCGCGTACGTCTACTCGCTCGTCGGGCGCCGCGAGGAGGCACACGATCTGTTCGACGAAGGACTGCGCTTGGCGAGCGAGCTCGGAAACGAGTGGCGCTCGGCGTCGATCCGGACCTACTACGCATCCGCCCTCCTCCTCGAGGGCGAGCCGGCAACGGCCGAGGCGATCGTGCGGCCCGCGGTGGAGGCGCTGCAGAGGATGGGCGAGAAGGGCATGATGTCCACCGCGGTCGGACTGCTGGCACAGGCACTCAGCGACCAGGGCAAGCACGACGAGGCGATGTTCGCCTCGATTCGAAGCGAGGAGGCGTGTGCCGAGGACGACGTCGCGTCCCTGTTGCTCTGGCACGGGGCCCGCGCCAAGGTGCTGGCCGCACGCGGTGAGTTCGCCGCAGCGGAACGCCTCGGCCGCGAAGGGGTGACCATCGCCGCGGGGAGCGACCTTCTCCCGCTATGCGCATCGATGCATCACGACCTGGCGGTGATCCTGGAGGCCTCGGGCGATCCACGCCAGGCCGTGGAGGAGATGGGGCGGGCATTGCAGTTGTTCGAACGCAAGGGCGCCGACGTCGCCGCATCGCGGACTCGCGAGGAGCTCGATCGACTCCGCCGCCGCTCCAGCACCCGCGCTCCGGGAGGGGCCGCCTGAGGCGGCGCGGGGCGGGCCTGAGGGGGCAACGCCAGGCCCGCCCCGAACGCAAACGACCCGGCCGCAGGGGAAGGCTGGGCCGGGTCGTGTCAAACCTAAGTTCAGGTTAGAACTTGAAGTGGGCGCCTCCGGCAAGTGCCAGCGCCGCGAGCGAGCCGAGAGTAATCATGATCCGCTTGGCCAGCTTCATCATCCTGTCCTCCTCCCTCGCGCCCCTCGGAGTGCCGGGGCGAAATCATCTCCTGCTGGCCTCCTCCGCCCCTTCCCGACGGAGGAGTCCGCTAACAATGGCCATGCTGGCGTGGGGGGCTTAACAAAGGCTGAATGCCTGCCAACGGGCACCGGATCACGATCCGGGCGATCCCGAGGGGCCCTGGTGCTCCCGGAGCGCGTCGCGGGTCTAGGCTGTGGCATCGCGCCGGGACCAGCCTGGACGGCGTCTCGGGAGGGATCATGATCGCAGCCGACGTCACCATGATTGTGTTTCGGATCATCCACATCACCGCCGGCGTGGCGTGGGCGGGCTCGGTCTTCCTGTTCGTCGTGTTCGTGCAGCCGAGCGCGGCGGCGATCGGGCCCGCGGGTGCGCCGTTCATCGCCGAGCTGCTGGGGAGGAGGAGGCTGGTCGATCGACTCCTCCTGTTCGCGGCCGTCACGATCGCCGGCGGCACCGTCCTCTACTGGCGGGCATGGGACGCGGTCGGGAGCTTCGGCGATTGGATCGGATCGAGGTTCGGCGCGGTGCTCACCGTCGGCGCCGTTGCCGCCATCGCCGCGTTCTTGATCGGCTTGTTCGGGACGAGGCCGAGCGTTCAGCGGCTACTGGCCCTCGGTCGACAGATCGCTGGGGCGGACGGCCCGCCCGCCCCCGAGCTGGGCGCAGAGGTGCAGCGCCTGCAGGCGCGGCTGAAGGTCCTCGCCCGAATCAGCCTGGGGCTCATCGCGATCTCGGTCATCGCCATGGCGACCGCCCGCTATTGGTAAGGGAACGGCCGGCAGAGGCCGCACACGTTGTGAGCAGCGGGGGCGCTTCCGTCACTGAGGACACGGGCACAAAGCGATCTACCTCACACCGCTCGGTACAGGCGCCAGCGACCTGCGGGTGAGAGGTTCAGTCGGCCCCAGGAGTCTTTGCCCGCACGTATAGCGCTCGATAGGCGTTTATAACCTCCGCACGCATACACGCATGCCCGGTCGTCCAGTCGGCCCCAGGATCTTTGCCCGCGCGAACAGCGCTCGATAGGCGCATAACTGCCTGCTGCTGCGCGCCTCAGCAGTTCCCGTCGCGTTCGCCGGCCGGGCACGGCCTAATGATCGATGGACCCGACGACGTGTACGTGGAGCTGCGGTGCTCCAGCTAGGGTCTGTCGGGCGATCCGGCCCCTACGAGGAAGGCTCTCGACGTTCGAGTTCCCCGGCGCGTAGTCAAACGGTCACACGTGCCAGGCGCCCCGGCACGAGCTGCCCGTCAGAGCGTGACACGCGGTGGTGGAAGCACCGTGTGTCGCCGTCACGTCGAGGCCACGGCGAACACGCGCCAGGAGCCGGGGACGCCCTTCAGCTCATGCTCCCCGCGGTCGTCGAACGCGATGCCGGAGCCCGCGACCAGGTCCTTGACGGTGGAGGAGACGAGCACCTCGCCGGCTCCACCCAGGGCCGAGATGCGCGCACCGATATGGACCGCGATCCCCTGCACGTCGTCGTCGGACAGCTCCACCTCGCCCGTGTGCACGCCGGCGCGGATCTCGAGGCCGATCGAACGGACGGCCTCCCCGGCCGAGCGGGCGCACTCGATGGCGCGTCTCGGTGCGTCGAACGTCGCGAGGAAGCCGTCTCCCGCCGTATGCACCTCCCGGCCGCCGAACCGATCGAGGGCTGAGCGCAGCAGGCGGTGGTGGCGCTCCAGCAGCTCGCGCCAGTCGCGATCGCCCAGGCCCGCGGCCGTCTCCGTCGAGCCGACGATGTCGGTGAACAGCACCGTGGTGAGCACCCGGTCGCGTCGGGGCGGCGGGCGCGTCCCGGTCAGGAAGGCCTGAATCTCGTCCGCGACCTCGTCGACGTCGGCGGAGAAGATCGCCGTCCCGTCCCCCGACAGCTCCACGAGCCGACCTCGAGGGAGCGCCGCCGCGAAGGCGCGGGCGTTTCGCAGCGGCAGGATCACGTTTCGGTCTCGATTGAGCACGAGCACGGGGACGTCGATGGAAGGGAGTCGGTCCCGGATGTCCCAGGTCATCGTCGCCGCCATGAATGCCTGGATCAGGACGCCGCTCGAGGCGGACCGGACGTAGCGGCGGAACCAGGAGGGGAATCCCGCCTCCTCGCTCCGGGATGGGGCCACGATCGAGAGGTGCGTGGCGACGTCGATCGCCTCCGAGGCCGCCGCCATCCGTCCGAGCATCTCGGGATCGACCCCGAAGTCGTCGTCCGGTGACGGCGTGTACCGGGGAGCCGATTCGAAGGCGACGACGGCCGAGGTCCGCTGCGGGTGATCGGCCGCGAACGCGAGCGCCAGCGTGCCCGCGTCGATGGTGCCCATGAGCGCGGCACGCTCGGACTCGGCCGCGTCCATCACGGTTCCGAAGTCCTCGACCTGCTGCTCGAACGTGGGGAGCTCATGCAGGACGTCCGACATGCCCATGCCGCGGCGGTCGAAGCGAATCAGGCGGGAGAACGATCCGAGTCGCTCGAAAAGACGGCGGAGGCGCGAGTCCTCCCAGGCGATCTCGAGGTGGGCGACCGTCCCCTGCATCATCACCAGGTCGATCGCGTCACCCGCCGGCCGGCCGTTGATCTGATACGCGATGTGGAGGCCGTCGGGAGCCAGGGCATACCTCGTCTCGGGCGGGATCATCCGACGCCCTCCGGGCCCGCGCACATGACGGCAGTGTCGCCGGTCGCCGGTCGCCGCACAAACCGTCCCGTTCCCAACCTGGAGGCGACGTGGGAACATGCGTTCCGGAGGAAGGGACCGGGGAGGCGATCGCCGACGAAGCCGAAGTACGCCGACGCAGGAAGAGGAATGGGGCGCCTACCTCGCCGGCACGCACCCCTCGATCCAGTTCGGCCGGCGGACGTTTCGCCTCGTGCCGTCCTCGCCCCGATGCAAGTTCTGCTCCGTGCCGTTCGCCGGGGTCGGCCGGGTGCTCTTCGGTCGGCTGGGGTTTCAGCCGTGGGACAAGAACCCGAACCTCTGCCGCAAATGCATCACCTGGCTCGACAGGCAGGAGGTGAGCGGCGCCGAGATCGAGGTTTCGTTCCTGTTCGCCGACGTCCGTCGCTCGAGCGACCTCGCGCGCTCCCTCGGCACGATGGAGTTCACCCGCCTGATGCAGCGCTTCTACGCCCTGGCCCAGGAGGTGCTGATCGCCGATGAGGCGATCATCGAGAAGTTCGTCGGAGACGAGGTGGTCGGCTTCTTCATCCCGCTCCTGACCGGACCCAACCACGCCGCTGCGGCCGTCCGCGCGGCCGAGCACCTGCTGCTCGAGACGGGGCACGGCGAGGCGGGCGGACCGTGGCTCCCGCTCGGCGCCGGCGTGCACACGGGCGTCGCGTTCGTGGGCATGGTCTCCCGGGGCCCCTCGAGCGACTTCACGGCGTTCGGCGATCCGATCAACGTCGCCGCGCACGTGGCGGCGCAGGCGGCGCCGGGCGAGATCTTGATCACCGATGCGGCGGCGACCGCCGCAGGCGTCAATACCGACGGACTCGAGCGGCGGCACCTCTCCCTCAAGGGACACGAGGCGAACGCCGTGGTGCTGCCGGTCTCCTCCGCGTCGTCCCGGTCCGCCTCGCCGCCCTAGCGCGACTCGCTCACGCCCCGTACACGAGGACCCAGAACTCCGCATTCTGCTCATGCGGCGCCCCATCCTGGGTGCCCGTATCCCAGATCCTGACGCGAACGAACTTTCGGAACGGCGTCGACACCGTGCACAGCGCGTCCCTCGTGTCGACGTAGTTGGTGTCCACCGAGCAGAGCGCGAACGCCCGACCCGTCCGGAAGCCGACGTTCACGTCGAACTCGCCGTCGCCCCCCGTCAGGGTCGGCTCGACGCCGTTCACGGCGTTGAACCACTTGTCGATCGTCGGGGCGGCCGTCTGGCTCGATCGCACCGTGTGGAATCCCGCGAGGAGACGCGGCGTGCCCACCGTCCCGAGGGGCGTGGCCCGCCGCCGGTCGTCGCAGCGTTTCCGGGCAGGGCGCTCATCAGCCCCGTCGTCAACGCGGCGGTGACGAGCGCGACCAGGATGGTGCCGAGATGCTTTCGTCCACGAGTCGCCATGAGGCCGTCCTCCTTCGTCGTCGTGAGGCGTTCGAGGGGGAGGGAGAGTGGAGGAGCTCGTGGTCGGCCCATCGAGGGGTCACTCGGATCTGTCGGGTTCCGTCTGGGTGCCGAGTGACCCTAGACCGCTTTCGGCAAACCGCACAAGCGTCCGGATCGGCCGCCCGTCCGCGCCCGCGCCTTCCTCAGGTCAGCCTGCGGTAGAGCCGGATCGCGAGGGGGACGAAGATCAGCAGCAGCCCGACGATCCAGAGGACGGACTTCACCACGAGTCCTTCGAAGGTATCGATCGGCAGGTGGGTCACCGGGTCGGTGATCGCGGGCGGGCCGACCGCCAGGATAGCGCGCCAGGTTGCACCAGTGCGTGACGGGGTTGTTGCGCGCGATGACCTGCAGGAAGGGGGCCATCCCCACGACCGGCACGAACGCCGAGCTCACGAAGACGACCGGGAAGATCCACGTGAACGAGGCGGCCTGCACGGCCTCGACCTGTTTCAGCGCCAGGCCGATGCAGGCCGAGATCCACGAGAACGTGAACCCGACCGCCATGACGAGCACGATCATCCACACGGCGTTGACGAACCCGTTCTGGAAGCGGAACCCGACGAGGTAGCCGATCACGAGGACGATCGCGACGAGGATCATGTTCTTCGCGAGGTCGAACGTGGTCCGCCCGATGAGGACGGCCGATCTCGCCATAGGGAGCGAGCGGAACCGGTCGATGATCCCGTTCTTCATGTCCTCGGCCAGCCCGATGGCGGTCGTCGTGGCGCCGAAGATCGCGTTCTGCACGAAGATCCCGGGCATCAGGAACTGCACGTAGTCCAGGCCCGGCGGCAGGTTCGCGATGTTGTTCGCATAGATGAAGCGGAACAGCAGCACGAACATGATCGGCTGAACGAGCTCGAAGATGAACACGGTGGGCACGCGGGTGAGCGTCAGGAGGTTCCTCTTCGTGACGAGGAGCCCGTTCGTGAGGGCCCGGGAGACCTTCGCGCCCGGCGTCCTCGGGGCCCGGCGAACCGTCGTCTGCGCAACCGTCGTGCTCATGCCGTCCCCTTCCTTCCGCGCCGGCGCTTCCCCTCGGGCTCGGGCTCGGCGCCGTCCTCGGCCGTGCGCCCGGTCAGCGACATGAACACGTCGTCCAGCGTCGGGCGGTGCACCGCGAACCCGGCCAGGGGGATCTGTATCTGATCGAGCCGGCGCGTGGCGTCTCGCAGGACCGCGGCCCCTTCCGTGCCCACCGGCAGACGGATGCGTCCCTCATCGACGTTCACGTTGGGCTCCCCGGTCCCGAGGCCATGGAGGGCGTCGGCGGCGCGCTTCGTCTCCGACGGTTCCTCGACGTCGATCTCCAGGACCTCGCCGCCGATGCGGTCCTTGAGCTGGTCGGACGTCCCCTCGGCGATGACCTCCCCGAGGTCGACGACCGTGATTCGGTCGGCGAGCTGGTCCGCCTCGTCGAGGTACTGCGTCGTGAGCAGGATCGTGGTGCCCTCGTCCTGCAGCTCGCGGATGAACGCCCAGACGTCGATCCGGCTCCGAGGGTCCAAGCCGGTGGTCGGCTCGTCGAGGAACAGGATGTCGGGACGGCCGACGAGGCTCGCCGCCACGTCCAGCCGCCTCCGCATGCCGCCCGAGTAGGTCTTCGCGGGCCGCTCGGACGCGTCGGACAGCCCGAACCGCTCGAGGGTCTCGCCGCTGCGGCGACGGGCCTCGGCCTTCGGCAGGCCGTAGAGCCGTCCCACCATCTCCAGGTTCTCGAACCCGGTGAGGTTCTCGTCGACCGCCGCGCTCTGCCCGGCGAGGCCGATGCGGTAGCGCAGCTCCTCGGCGTCCGCCACGACGTCGAGGCCGTCGACCTCGGCGCGCCCGCCGTCCGGCGGGAGCAGCGTGGTGAGGATGCGCACGGCGGTGGTCTTCCCGGCCCCGTTGGGCCCCAGCAGGCCCAGGACGGTGCCCGCGTCCACCTCGAGGTCGACGCCCTTCAGCGCCTCGACCTTGCCGAAGCGCCTCTCGAGCTTCTCGGTGCGGATGATCGGGGAAGCCATGGAGGCGACACCCTATCGAGCTACGCGGACACCGACATCCGACCGGGTGCCGTTGGCCATCACGCGGAGGGCATCGCCTCGTACACCGGAACTCGCTCCGAGCAACGTCGGTTCCGGGAGTGCGGCGCGACGGCGTTGCCCTTCGGATGGAACTATGAGCGCAGTGCTTCGAGGAAGTCCTCCACGCCGATACCGGCAACCGGATCCCATGGAACGACGATCCCGTCCCTGACCCGCCTGAACGACAGGGCGGCGGCGCCCGGCTCCGAGACCCTCCAACCATCCGGAACATGAGCCCGCAGCTCGCGCTCATCCTCGTTGACCTTGATGACGTGCTCCGAGCACAGGGCCGGCCCGAAATCGTCCGCGCGAAACGGTGGCATCAGTGCCTCGACCCCGCACACGTCCTGCGTGACCGGGTCTCGGTACTTGCAGGTCGGTGGGTTCCTCACGGCGGTCTCCCGCGTCGGACGCGACGCTTGGTCGTAGGAATGCAACCCGAACACGAATGGGCCGGGCCCAGGGGCCCAGCCCATTCGGTTGCCTATCGCCTTACGAGTACTTCGGCCTCTGACGAGGCTTCGTCCGGTAGACCAGCCGGAACCCGCAAGGTCGGTGAACTGGTTGGATTCTGCCGGTCTCCCGGCAAGCGAGCTGGGGGATGGCCCCGGCCCGCGAGGGACGGCTCAGCAGCCAGTCACCTCGAGGGTCTCCTGCTGTTTATGCAAGCTGGACCACCTCCTTCCTCTCGTGCCATACATGGTGCCGCAGGCCTCGCGGTACGGCAACCATGCCTCAGCTTTGAGGGAGCCTGATCGTGCCGTCCTCGCTCAGCGCGAAGCCGGGGTTGTGGGCGACCTCCCAGGGGTGGCCGTCCGGGTCGACGAAGACGCCGGCGTACCCGCCGTAGAACGTCTCCGACGGTTCTCGGCTGATCCGCGCACCCGCCGCTCGGGCCTCGTCGATGACGCGGTCGACCTCGTCGCGTGAGCCGACGTTCTGGGCCAGGGTGACGCCGCCCCAGCCCCCGCCGTCGGTCACGCCGCTGTCCTGCTCCAGCTTGTCCCGGCCCCACAGGGTGAGGATCGCGCCGCCGATCTGGAAGAACACGGTCTCCTCGACGTCCATCCCGACACGCCAGCCGAGCCCCTCGTAGAAGGCCCGTGACGCGGCGACGTCGGCCACGCCGAGTGTGATCAAGCTCACCCGCTGATCCATGGGCGCCACTCTACCGACGGCGGCCAGAGCCCAAGTCGTGACGCACGAGGCTGGCACGTGCGCCCTCCTCTGCGAGCGGCTTCGGGCTTCGCTCGCGATGACCCAGTGGAACTCGACCGGCCCGTAGCCGTCGTCCACTCCTTCCTCGCGTACCTCGGACATCTCGAGGTTGAAGCCGGCCTCGCGCAGCAGCCGCTCGCTCAGATGCGGAGTGAATCGCGCGAAGAACATCGGGACATCGAGCCATTCCTCGACACGGTCGTCTGCTTCGATCGTGGAAAGCGACAACATCAGCCGACCACCGGGGCGGAGCCATTCGTAGATCCGTTCGAAGGTCGGCCGAAGCTCCTCCTGCGGTACGTGCATGAGGACGTACATCGCCACGACGCCGTCGATCGACTCCGGTCGAAAGGCCATGGACGTGAGGTCGCCCACGACGAACGTCGCGTGTGGGACGCGCTGTTGTGCGATCGAGACTTGCACGCTCGAGAGATCGACGCCGACGTACCGTCGCCCGGCCGACAGCTCTGCGGCGTCCGTGCCCGGCCCGCATCCAAGCTCGACGACAGTGGACCCCTCACCGAGCCTCGCTGAGCACCTCGCCGAGGAACAACCGTCGTGCGTGAGGCGGACGCTTGGAGTTCCATGCGGCGAACTCGGGGCCCATCCGATCGTAGCCATCCGCCACGATGCGCTTGGAATTGTCGAGGTCTTCCATACGGACATGTTGATGCGATCGGGAACGCCCCGGCAACCGGGTCGATACCAGGTGGTGCACGCTCTGGTCCAGAGGAGCCCGACCGAGATGATGGAGTACGGACCCCGACGGGGTGGTCGTGGCGGAGGGGCGGTGAGCACAAAGCTAGGCAAGCTTGCCAGCAGGTTCTGCCGGCGTTGATGATGATGATGTGACGGTCGTCGGTTTGGGTGCGTGGTGCGACTTCGTGACCGAAGACGAGTACCGCGAGCGGCTCATCGGGGAGGGGTGGCGGGCCGACGAGGTCGAGCAATCTTGTCGAGGACGTCCAAGCCGGGATCTCCCTTGTCGTGCATGAGTTCGCCGACCTTGCCGACGGACGCCGCCTCACGCTGCACGAGGAGCGGGGGTGTCGGGTGCCCTGGAGACCAGCGGGCCGCGCCGAGCGACCAGTGGCGTTTCCTCACGAGGATGGTCAGCTCGCTGCCGCCGGACGTTGGTTCCATACTGGCGAGGAGGGACGACCGGTTCCCGGCGCTCGCCGGAACTTGCCGGCGCCGCAGCGCTTGAGGCCTCTGTCGCGTCAGCCATCCTGTGGGGCTCCGTGCCCTCGTCGTCCTGCCTCGGTGGCGACGGTTGGTCGCTGCGGGTAACTCGGAAGAGCGGCACGGGCTCCGGGATGCCCTTGAGGTACGCGACCTCGAGCGGCTCGAACCCATACGAGCCGTCGTGCGCCGCCTCGGCGACGGCGTCGCTGGCGAGGACCTCGCCCGGCTCCGCCACATCGGCGATGCGCGAGGCCAGGTTCACCGTTCGGCCGAACACGTCGAGGTCCCGCTCGATCACCGGTCCCGAGTGGATCCCCGCGTGGGCGACGAGCGCCCCCTCGCCGCTCATCGTCTCCACGAGGTCCAAGGCGGCGTCCACGCCGACGGCGGATTCGGGGAACAGAAGCATCGCCCCGTCGCCGAGGAGCTTCACCAACCGTCCTCCGTGTCGGGCGGCGGTCGCGTCGGCCTGCTGCTCGGAGCGACATCGCGGTCCGAACGGCCGTCTCATCACCTCGTTCCTCGGTGAGCCTCGTGAATCCCGAGAGATCCACGAACACGATCGCGGGAGGAGCGTGTGGCTGCCGCCGGGGCGCGAGGTCGCGCGTGGCGAGAAATCGCTCGAAGCCGTCGACGATCGTCTCGACGCTCCGTTGTTCGAGGTACCGGTAGCTGAGCCACGTGAACATCTCCGGCACGAGATGCACCAGCGTCCCGAACGCGATCCTCGCCTCATCCGAGAACTGATTCACCTCGCCGCGGAGCAACTCGCTCCCGGGCCGGTGCCGCGATCTGTTCGTCGAGGAGCTCGGCCCACCCGAGCGTCGCGGCTCGCGTCCCCTCGGCGATCAGCCGAGCCGCCCGGAGGAGGGAATCGTCGTCCTGGGCCAGACGCCATCCCTCCAGGAAGCGCTGGAACATCTCCTCCTCGTCGACATGGATCGCGGCCGATGGGTTCGGTTTCGGCAGGCCGAGCACCTCGTAGACGGCCGGCAGGAAGGAGGCTCTCGGACCCGCGGTTGCCTGGAACTCCGCGAAGTTCCGGTCTGACCGCTGCCCGGGCTCGTGCGGAAGGTAGTCGTCGAGGTGGCGGAAGTCGAGCCAGCCCTCGTCGGCGGCGCGCTCCACGGTCGACTCCGGAAGACCGGCGTCGAGGAGGGCGGACACCATCTTCGCCGCGAAGACGGCGCCGAACGAGAAGGACCCACGCTCGTCGGGCTTCAGGAGGCCGATCGAAACAAGCCAGGTGATCCGATCCTCGGGGGCGCTGGCTTCGGCCGCGATCTCACGCGCC
The DNA here is from genome assembly GCA_963728285.1 of uncultured Actinomycetes bacterium. GTDB lineage: Bacteria > Actinomycetota > UBA4738 > UBA4738 > HRBIN12 > CAVSJR01. The sequence goes on from CAVSJR010000001.1 coordinate 1,098,770, forward strand.
GAGTAGGTTCTCGCCACCTCGGCATCCTAGCCAGTCCGGCTGCCGACGCTCTTGGGCCGGTGGAGCACCATGCTCCGCGAGACCGTCCTCAGCCAGCCTCGGGCCTCGGGGTGCATGACCAGACGAAGCGTTAGTCGGCGTCTTCCTCGGCGTCCCGGGCGGCATCGGCGGCCCTGACCTTGGCGAGCACGGCTCGCCACTCGTCTATCTGGTCCGAGGGCACCATGGCCACCAGGTCGCCGAACGTGAGGTAGCTGGTCCTCCCGTTGTTCTGCCGTTCGCGGAGCAGCTCGATCAGTTCGTCCTCGGTCATCGTGTCCTCCTCTCCGAGCCTCGCGCGAGGGCTCGCATGAGGCAGAGAGCGAAATCATAGGCGCGGATCTCCTGCGACACTTCCCGACGATGGAACGGTCCTTCGAGGAGCTCGTCGCAGAAGCCGACTGCGCGCCGATCCATGGGTGGGACTTCTCATGGCTCGAGGGTCGCGCGTTCGAGGAGCGCCCGAGCTGGCGTTACTCCAATTTGGTTGCGGAGCGAGCCGGCGTCGTCTCCGCCATGCTCGATCTTCAGTCGGGTGGCGGCGAGATGCTGAGCCGGCTTCCTCGTTTCGCTCCCGTCACGGTTGCGGCCGAAGGGTGGAAGCCAAACGCGATCCATCGCTGCCGATCGTCTTCGGCATCTCGGCATCCATGTGGTGGCCGCCGACACGACTCGTCCCGCGTTCCCGTTCGCCGATGCGACGTTCGACCTCGTCACGAGCCGACATCCCGTCGAGACGTGCTGGCTCGAGATCGCCCGTGTGCTGCGTCCCGGAGGCACGTTCCTGTCGCAGCAGATCGGGCCCCATACGGTCGGCGAGCTGGCGGAGTTCATGATGGGTCCCCAACCCTCTGAATCACTTCGGGACCCGGAATTGGCAAGGAGGTCCGCCGAGAGCGTCGGGATGCAGGTTCTTGACCTGCGCGCTGAGCGCCCGCGGACCGTCTTCAACGATGTCGGGGCGGTCGTCTACTTCCTTCGTCTCGTCGTGTGGATCGTGCCCGACTTCACGGTGGATGCATACCGGGATCGACTTGTCTCCCTGCACGAGCGGATTCAGCGAGACGGCCCCTTCGTGGCCCATGCGGCCCGGTTCCTCATCGAAGCCAGGAAGGTGGACTCCGACTAGAAGGGTGTGCGCCAACCGAGGTGGGTACGACGCGTCACGCCCGGTCCGACACTTGCTACGGGGAATCTGGGATCCCCGTATCAGTCGTCGGCGCCGGGCCGCTCCTGGAGCACCCAGCCGTTGCCGTCGGGATCGCTGAAGAAGACGAACGAGTTCCAGCGACCGCCCTTGCCGTCGACGAGCCCGTTCTCGTCGAAATGCTGGACCGGGCTCACGTCGACACCTCGGCCGGCGAGCTCCTCGCGCGCGGCTTCGATGTCGTCGACGACGAGTTGCGGCCCTTGGAGCGAGCCGGGTTCGGACCTGGTGATCCCCGTGCCCACCATGATCGAGCAGGCCGAACCCGGCGGCGTGAGCTGGACCACTCGAATGCCCTCCATCGGCTGGTCGTCGACGTCGACCGCGAAGCCGAGCTGGTCGGCGTAGAAGGCCTTCGCGCGATCCACGTCGGTGACCGGCACGGGCAGCAGCTCGAGTTTCAGGTCCATGGTCAGCGTCCTCCTCGATCCGGGCGGGGCGGCATTCGTCCCTCAAGCACCTTGATCTCGAACGTGCACATCCGCAACACAACGCGGGTGGAGGTTGTGTTCTGAGGGTCGGCGTGCTACGTATCCCCCCTGCCCGCCCGCTGTGCGAAGGGGAAGAGCCGTGAGCGGCGGCGATCGTCGCTGTTTCCGTCCTGGAAGAAGAGCACGCTTCTCGCGCATTCCCCGATCGACGGCTCCGCCTGGACGAGGGGAGGGCGCATGAGAAGGGGTCAGGTTCCAGGAATCGTTCCGGCCTTGTTCGGCGGCGCGCGAGTAGCGTCAATTGCCGGGCTCTCTCGAAGTGCGGTGAATCGGCCCAGGACCGGACTGTCGAGGCGTGCCTTCCTCTTTGCTTGCATCGTCTCGATCCTCCCGCTCGCCGGAGCTTTCCCACAACTGCCCGCTACCGCGGCAGCCGATCCTCCTTGGCTGCTCCATGCGAAGCAGTATCCGGGTGGGCTGTCAGCAGGCGTGCGTCAGGTCGCCTACCAGATCGAGAGTGGCTCGCCGCCGTTCGCATTGCCCTCCGATGTGGGCGCCTCAATCTCAAGCTCGCCATCCATCGGCTCCAACGTGCAGATGAACGACGACTCCAACCCGCCGACGCCACAGAATGAGACCTCCGTGGCGTACGACATCTTCGATCCCAAGACCGCGGTGGCGGCGGCGAACGACTACGCCGGCACGGGGGTGGTCGTGATGCGGACGAGAGATGGAGGACTCCATTGGACCTCGACCCGGCCCGCACCGATCGGCTCTACCGGTGCATGCTTCGGCGGCGATCCGTGGGTCGTGTTCAGTCGGCGCGACCGCGCCTTCTACGTCGCTCAGCTCTGTTTCGCGGTGGACGGCTCCTCCGAAGTCCAGCTAATCAAGTCCGTCGACGGCGGAAGGACCTGGACACCCGCGGGCTTCGAAGCCACCGCCGCATCGAACGTCGATCCATCCACGTTCGAGGTCGACACCTCCCTGTTCCTGGACAAAGAGGCCGTCGCGGTCGACAACTCCCGCTCGAGCCCCCACTACGGACGCATCTACGTGACATACGCGAAGTTTCATATCCTCCCGTCCGGTTTCAGTGACTACTGCCCCATCCAGGTCGCATACACCGATCGGATTCCCACGAACCACCCGTTCGACGCCGTGTTCTCGCACACCGCCGTTGTGCCCGACGATCCGGGCGACGACGGAAGGGGCGCGACGGCCAACCAGGACGGGTATCCACTAGTGGAGAGGGACGGCACGCTGGACGTCAGCTACGCGCTCGAGGACTGCAATACGACAAAGAACCGCCACGTTCTGCTCCAGAAGTCCTCCGACGGGGGCGAGAGTTTCCTCCCGGAGCCGATTCGCATCGATCGACCCGGCGAGTTCGTGGACAATCCGAACCTGCGGGACAAGCTTCCTCCGACTCGCTTCCGCGTGCCGCTGTCTCCGACGTTCGCCGTGAATCCGGAGACCGGAGATCTCGCCTACGCCTACATGAACGACGTGAACGAGGCTCGGAGCGGAACCGACATCTCGATCCAGTTCTCATCCGACGGGGGATACCACTGGTCGAGTGCGAAGGTGCTGTCGGTGACGAAGGACGGCGCGCCGGCCCCGGAGGATCAGTTCTTCCCGGCCGTCAGCGCGGACCCGGCAGGCAGATGGCACGCGATCTGGTTCGACCGTCGCCTCGATAGTGACAACCTCCGGATTCAGACGTTCCAGTCGGATTGGACCGGTACACCATCGGAATTCCGGAACCGTCGAATCAGCACGAAGTCATGGAACCCCAATCGGGGCTTCTTCGGCTGTGGCTGTTTCATCGGCGACTACAACGGCATCGCGTCGGCGAACTCCGTGATCTACGCGGTCTGGACGGACGGCCGTCACAGTGCGTTCAGGAGCACGGGCATCGGAGAAACGGACATCTTCACGAACGTTGAAATTAGAAGCTAGTACGTACAGGGTGCGCAAGAGGCAACTCCTGCTGGCGCTGCTCGGGGACCGACCCGAGTCCGCTACGTGCGCCCGAGCAACGCATCGATCGTCTTCTCGATCCGGCGGACCCTGGTCGCCGGCTTCTTCGCGTCGGCGACGGCCCGCGCATGCTCCCGTTTGTGGCTCGGCGACAGGGCGTCCCATGCCGTCTTCGCCTTCGCATTCGCCTCAAGCGCCCTCTGGAGCTCGGCCGGGATGTCGAGCTCTCGCGGCTCCGTATCGAGCTCGATCGTGACCTCGACCGAATCCCCAATCGCCAGGCCGCCCCTTTCGACGGTCGCCTTGTGAACGCCGAGGTACGTCACGCCGCCGTAGCGGGCGATCGAGCTCCGGTACGGCGTCCCATCGATCGTCCCCCTCACTCGAGAGTGTTGCTTCAGCCCGAGCGAGGCGGCGACGTCGTCCCCGATGGCCACCACGTGCCCGCCCCCACCGGCGGACTGGAGCTCGGCTCGGATCCGTCTCGTCTTTGCCATCTCATCACCTTCTCGACATCGTCCCGGGCATCGACGCCGGCGAATCGCCCCGACCACCGAACCCCATCGGCGAGTCGCAGGCCCACGACATCATCCGCCCGCGCCCGTCGGTCAGTCACCGCTCAGGGCGGAGCTGGCTACGCTCGGCGCGAGCGTCGGGGCGTTGATCGGCGACTGCGGCTCCGGTGCCGCGCCTTTGTACGTACGGCTCTCGAACGGCGGGACCACGTACTGCGAGGTGAAGTCGAAGGCGACCGAGAGGCTCACGTCCGCACACGTCTGCAGGCGGTGCCACGCCGTGAGCGCCATGTGCATGCCGGCCGGAAGCCTGCCGGCTTCGCCCTCGTCGGGATAGTCGTACGGGGCGATGATGATCTTTGCCCCCTGCGCAGAACCCTCGGGCGTGATCCGATATGCGCGGTAGAACTCCCGCAGACGATCGAGCTCCTCGCCGGGGACGGAGGGGTCGTACCAGATGATGGCGGCGCCGTGTTCCAGGGAGTGGAGCACGTGATCGATCGGGGGGGCGCTGCCGTAGATTCCCGCGGGCAGTGGTGTGGGGTTGTGGGGTCCGGAGGCGGGAGGAACCGACGGGAAGGTCGAGAGCGGGGGCAGCTCGAATCCCACCGTAGCCAACGTGTGATGTGTCGAGCGTTTTCGGCTTATAGGGACCGACGGTCGTGACGTCATCGCAGCCGGCGGCGGCTGCGGCGCTCGGAGCCTCCCCGAGCAGCTCGTCGGGTGAGGGCAACAGAACGCGGGAGGGCGTGGGCGACGCCTCTGCGTGATCAACGTTTCCGTCCCCCATGCTCGCCACTGCTGCGATGACGCCCACCAGAGCGATGCCTCCTACGACCAAGACCCAGACGCGCACGGCGACACCGCGCTTCTCCGCCGGAGGTGAAGGTGGACCCGGAGGCGGCGGGGGCAGCGGCGGCCCTTGCTGTTGCGCGCTCATCGGCGGAATTCCTTAGTCTGTCTTTGGAGAGGGCGGCAGGATGTGCCTTCGGCGGCGAGCATACGTCGTCCCAACAGGGCTGGCTCACGAGCAACTTCGCAAGAACCTTCTCTGCATCTTCGGTACCGCGAGCTCCACAATTGACCCCGACTGCCCATCCCAACCAGCGATCACCCAGGAGGACGACGATGACGACGAACGGGACGACCGATGCGAACGGGACCGGCCGATACGCCGAGGTCAACGGCATCAACCTCTACTACGAGACCCACGGGACCGGGCGGCCGCTGATCCTGCTCCACGGCGGGCTCGGCTCGGGCGAGATGTTCGGGCCGACCCTCCCGGTGCTGTCCGAGCGCCACCAGGTCGTCGCGGTCGACCTCCAGGGGCACGGCCGCACCGCCGACATCGATCGGCCGATCGACGTCCGGCTCATGGCCGACGACATCGCGGCCCTCATCGACGACCTCGGGCTCGAGAAGCCGGACCTCGTCGGCTACTCGCTCGGCGGTGGGGTCGCGTTCTTCACCGCGTCGAAGTACCCGGAGAAAGTCGGCAAGCTGGTGATGACATCGGCGCACATCAAGTCGGACGCCATCCCGGCCGAGATGCGTGCCCAGCAGGCCCAGGTGAACGCCGGGGCGGTCGATGCCCTGAAGGACACGCCGATGTACCAGAACTACGTGCGGGTCGCCCCGCGTCCGGAGGACTTCGGACGACTGCTGGACAAGATCGGAGAGTCGATGAAGAAGGACTTCGACTACAGCGAGGAGGTGCGTGGCCTCCAGCGTGCCGACGATGCTCGTCTGCGCCGATGCCGACATGGCGCCGCCGAGCCACTACGTGGAGGCCTTCAAGCTTCTCGACGGCGGCCTCCGCGACGGGGGCTGGATGGGCGAGGGTCGACCGAAGGGCGGGCACGCGCTCGCGGTCCTGCCCGGCCTGACCCACTACAACATGGCCACCTCGCCGCTCTTCGCCGCGGCCACCCTCGACTTCCTCGACGGGCAGCAGGCGCAGGTCTGAAGAACGACGCGAGTTACGTGCCGGCCCGGCGGGCACGGGCGCGCCGCTTGCCCTCGTGCATCGCCTGCACCCGGGCGACCGGGATCGCGCGGCCCTCCTCGATGAGGTCCTTGCCCAACGGTTGCGGTTCGGGCATACGGTCCGCCCACGGGTCGGCACCGGCGAGCAGCCGCGGCGCGGTGTGGATGGTGAAGTCACCGGGTGCAACCCGTTCGAGATCGTCCCACGCCACCGGGAACGACACCGGTGCGCCCGGGCGGATCCGCGGGCTGTACGCCGCCACCACCGTGGCCCCGCCGGACCGAGTGGCGTCGACGAACACCTTGCCGCCCCGGTCCTCCCGGAGGAACGCGGTGGTGGCGATGGCCGGGTCGAGGCGTTCGGCCCGGGCGGCGAGCGACCGGGTGGCCGCCGCTACCTCCTCGCCGGTCGCGTCCCGGACCGGAACGAACACGTGCAGGCCCTTCGCACCACTGGTCTTGACCGTACCGTCCAGGCCGGCGTCGACCAGCACCTGCCGGACCAACAGGGCGGTCGCGACGGCCTGACCGAACGCGTCGGCGGCCGGCGGGTCGAGGTCGAGCACCAGGTAGGTGGGGTGATCCCAGTCCTCGGCACGGACGAGGGTCGAGTGGTACTCCACCGCCCGCTGGTTGGCGAACCACCGCAGCGTCCGGCGGTCGTTGCACAGTGCGTAGGCGACCTCGCGCTGGGAGGACTCGGCCCACAGCCGCACGGTCGGCACCCACTCCGGCGTGTACTTCGGGACGTTCTTCTGCATGAACGGCTTCTGGCCCGGCCGGACGCGGATCACCGACAACGGCCGATCCCGCAGCTCCGGGACGATCCGGTCGGCGACCGCGTCCAGGTAATCGACCAAGTCCCGCTTCGTGGCGTCCGCTCCGTCGAACAACGGCTCGTCGAGGTTGGTCAGCGGCACGTCGTCTGCAGTCTCGGTCTTCACGACCCGCTCGGTCATGGGATCACTGTGCCACGTCGGGGGTATCCGCGCACGGTCGCGCAATCCGCGAAGGTCGGCCGGCTACGCCGGGACGCTCACGTGCTCCGGTGGGCCGACTGGAGGCGAAGGCTGCCCGACACGCCCTTCAGCTCGACGGGCCCAACGTCGGTGAACCTCACCGCGATCCCCTGAGCCACGTCCACGACCTCCTGGCTCACCAGGACCTCTCCGGGCCTGGCGTACTCGGCGATCCTCGCCGCGATGTTCACCGTCCGGCCGAAGTAGTCGCCTTCTTGGAAGACGACCCGCCCGGCGTCGATCCCGACGTGGGCGGGTGGAAGGCCGTGGGCCGCCACGCCCTCCACCATGTCGAGGGCGGCCAGGACGCCCGGCCCCGGGTTCGGGAAGTAGAACATCACGCCGTCTCCGAGCCACTTCACCGGCTGCCCGCCGTGCTTCTGGGACGACCGCCGGACCAGGGCAGCCAGCCTCGCCGCCAGATCGGCCGCAGCCTCGTCCCCCCGCTCCTCGGTGAACTGGGTGTACCCGGTGATGTCGAGGAAACACACCGCCGGCGGACTGCGCAACCGGCTGCGCAGGCCGGCCCTCTCCAGGGCGCCCTCGACGGACTCGACGAAGCTCTGGCTCCAGGTGTGTTCCTGTTGGCCGTGGTACATGGCCAGGAGGGCCTGCTCGGTGAGGGGGACCAACCGGGACCCCAGGTCGGCCTGGGCCTCCAGCATCTCGCCCTCCGTCATGCCGGCCTTGAGGAGGGGCTGCACGACCTCGGTCTTGTACCAGTCCGCCTCGGTCTCGACGATCCGGCGCAGGTTGTCACCACACGACCGGAGCCACCGCTCGATCACGCTGGGCCGGAACCCGGACGAGAGCTGGAGCTCGATCACCGGCACGATCGACAGCTCGTCCTCGCGGACCTGGTCCTCCGGCCGTGGTTCCGCGAAGCCGAGGGCCTCTCTGACCACCATCAGGAGCTCAAGGGGGATGCCCGTGTGTGCGCTCAGCTCGCGAAAGGTCGTACTGCTGAGCCCCGCGAATTGATCGAAGGCGCTCGCGTCGAGGAAGGAGAACGAGAGGGCTCCGTCCCGCCCGGCGGCGCCCAACTCGTCGAGGGGCACGCCGGCCTGCTCCAAGCTGAGCACCCAGCGCGCCCTGCGCACATCTCCCGCCGACGCGTCTCCCGTGCCGGGCTTCAGGATCCCGAGCTCGACCAGTCGGTCGACGTACTCGGGTTCGACTCCGGCCCTCCGGGCCACGTCCTGGCGCCACGGCGCGTCCACGACGGCGATCCTAGCCGGAGCCGGTGGTGCTGCGTGCTGCGGAGCGGTTGTCTCAGGGGTCCTTTGAGATGCTCGCCGACCGCGCCACGATGCCCGCCGCCAGGACGGCTGCGACGAGCGTCGCCGGCAAGACAAGCTCGAGCGAGAAACCGATACCGAAGCCGGTCCCAACGACGGCCGTGACGATCCCTGCGGTTCCGACAACCGTCATCCGCCACCGATCGAAGGAAGGGCCCACCGCCATCGCGGACTCAGAACGACGACTCACGATGAGCATCGGTATCAGCAGGGCCGGCTTCAGGAGGTTCGCAACGTTCTGGATCGAGTTTCCCGCAGCCAGGTTGCCTTCCTGAATGATGTCCATGATGTGGACCAAGGTCGCACCGACCCCCACGATGGCGACCGCGATCACCGTCGCCTCTCGAAAGCCGTCCCTGCGCGCCGCAGCGACAAGACCCAAGACCCCGAGTGCGAGATTGGCGAACCCCATCTCCTGCTGGAACGGACTGCCCTTCGGCCAATCGATCGACTCCGCGACGGCGTCGGGCGTGAAGACGTGACCGAAGAAGCCGCTGAGCCCGCTCGCGCCCACCCCGAGCATGAAGAGGTAGATCAGGTACACCTCTATTTTCCAGAGACGATCCTTCGCGCTGGTGTCGAGTCGCACATGAAGGGCGGCGAGCAGCACCGGAAGCACGGAGAACGCGAACATCCGTACGGCAACCGTTGTCCACGCGGAGCTCCCCATCAGATGACATCGGGGCAGGAGAATCGCTCCGCGATCGCGAACCCCAGCCCTGAGGTTCCACCGGTCACGAGCGTAGCCTTGCCGTCCGTAAGCACCCGCTCGGGATCAGGCGGGCCAGGCTTCGGGCCGCGAGAACGCAGCCGCGCCTACGACCAGAACTCGTCGGATGCGTAGGCGTCGCTGGGATGCAGCCACGACTCGGTCAACTTGCCGTCCTTGATATGGAAGACCTGGACGGTGTTGTCGTTCAGGGCCTTGCCCTCCCGCTCACCACTCGCCCGAAGGAGCGTCACGGCATGCTCGTCGTCGGCCAGGATCGCGTGGATGTCGAGCTTGAAGGTCCCGCCCGTCAGTTCCATGTTCTTCTGGAGGTTGGCGAAGACCTCGTCCTTGCCCCGGAAGGTCCCCGCGAGCTCGTTGCGTCCAGGGGCGTGCCAGACAATGTCATCGGCGAAAAGCTCATTCAGGGTGGCCATGTCGCCGGTGGCGAACGCCTCGTAGCCCCTGCGGACAAGATCCTCGTTGGGATGGGCCAATGGTTTCTCCTTGCTCCGGCGGGCAGCCGTAGGACCACTCATCCTCCGGCCGGCCATCTTGCTCGTCAAATCGGACGAGAGAGCCTCCTACGGCCTCAACTCGGGCGTGGCGCCGTACTGATGATCGGTCGGGACTCGCCGGAAGCGACATCAGCCCCGTTTCTCGCCATGATCCCGGGTAGGCTCATCGACCTCATGACGAGGGGGACGGATGAGCGAGACGATCACACCACAGCGGTTCCACGAGGTCGACTGGCGGGTTGTGAGGAGCGATGCGTGCGCGCACTTCCGCACCGGATCGTTCGCGGCGGGCGTCGCGCTGGTGGACGCGATCGGCAGGCTCGCCGAGGCCGCGAACCATCACCCCGACGTCGACCTTCGGTCGGACGGCGTGACCGTGCGTCTGAGAACGCACAGCGTGGGCGAGCTGACCGAGCGCGAGGTCGCACTGGCCCAGCAGATTTCGGCGGCGGCGCGCGAGCTGGGTGTCCCCGTCGACCCGACCGCCGTGCAGATCGTCCAAGTCGCGATCGACGCGCTGGTCATTCCCGATGTGATCCCGTTCTGGCGCGCCGTGCTCGGCTACCGGGAGGATGGTGACGAGGACCTGATCGATCCCCTCTTCCAAGGGCCGCCGCTCTGGTTCCAGCAGATGGACGCGCCGCGCCCGCAGCGCAACCGGATCCATATCGATGTCTATGTGCCTCACGACCAGGCGGAGGCGCGCGTCGCGGCGGCGCTTGCGGCCGGCGGCCACGTAGTCAATGACGAGAATGCGCCGGAGTGGTGGACACTGGCCGACGCCGAGGGCAACGAGGTCGATGTCGCCCCCTGGCCAGACCGAGACTGAGGCGAATCTGGCTCGTGCTCGCCGGCAGCGTGTCAGTTCTGCGAAAGCGGCCTAGCTCATCGGTGGGCAGAAGAGCTCGGCCAGTCAGGCCTTCAGCGATCGGATGCGGGCCGTGTTCGGACAGGATCTGCCCATCGTCGGTGGTCTGGATCCTGCCCGCGTTCTGGATGTGACTCCCGTCAGGCAGGAAGAAGATCCACGAGCCCGTGAACACGTAGTGGCCCTTCTGGTCGTTGACGAAGTTCTGTCGGTCGACACCGGTTGCGACCTTCCCGTTTGCGCGGGCGACCTCGGAGAAGACTTCATGCCGCTTGAGCAACACGAGGTTCCCGTTCGGCGTCGAACCACTGGTAGACCGTTCCTTCCTCCTGCCAGGAAACGTGGATCGGGAATCCACACAGGCTCGTGTCCACGAACGACCCAGAATCAGTGAACGGCTCTATTTCGGGGCCGGTGGCACTCGCGACCCCGGAGGCGCTCGTGATCGGCAGCGTCGCTGCCAGCCCGACGAGCAGTGCCTTAGCCCAGCTCATGCGAGGAATCTAGGCACCATGTCACTCCGGAGTCAATCAGAGCCCTGCGGCCGCAAGCCGGGCCCGGGCCGCAGTGTCGATCGGCCGCATGCGCCGGGACCGTCAGCACTTCGTTGGAGGAGGGCGGTTCAAGCTAGGGCTTCGCGGGACTCATCCGAGGGTATGAGGAGGTTCATGGCTTCCTACACCGTGAACAGACGCGGAGTGGCCCAGGCTCGGAAGCTCATCAAGGCCAAGCGATACGTGCTGAACAGCGACTGGGGCGACGTTCAGCCGAAGGCCGCCGATGAGAACGCCTTCCTGAAGGAACACTCGTGGCAGGAGTACGCGGGCTGGTTCCTGGGGTTGACCGAGGGCGCTGCCGACGAGACCAAGGCGCGATACGCGTTCGTGTACGGTGACTTCCGCCGCCTTCATCGAAGCGGCTTGATCGCCTGCCTGTACCGCGCCGCCGAGTGGCGCCACAAGGAGGTTGAGCGAGCCGCCTACAGACTGCTGCAAGAACTCGACGCCGCGACTTCCTAGCCTCCCGAAGAGACTGTCTCCGAAGATCAGCGACTGTGTTCCGTCAGCCCGAAGGCGGCATGTGGCTGACGCGTTCAAGGGATATTCGCGAGCCTTCGGGCACCCGAACAGCCTCCTCTTGACGCAGCCGACGCGTCGGGTTAGGACGCTTGAGACAGAGAGCGACCGGCGGCCCCCATCGCGGCGGGCCGACCCTTTCGGTCGCAGACGGGAGGTCGACGATGGCTGAGCCGAGCCTGTACGAACGATTGGGTGGCGTGTTCGCCATCGCTGCGGTGGTCGACCATTTCAGCGATGCCGTCGTCCAGAACCCCATCGTCGGCCAAGCTTCGAAGAACCCCGAGCTCCGTGAGTGGCATACCAATCAGCTGGACCGGCTGCCGGGGCTGAAGTTCATGCGCACCCTGTGGGTCTGCAACGTCGCCGGTGGACCCTTCTCGTTTGCTGCCACGAAGCCAGGAAGCACCCCCCTCGGGCTGGAAGAGGCCCATCGCGACCTCCACATCTCTCCCGAGAGTTCGATGAGGTCGCGGCTGAGCTGGGACGTACGCTCGATCACTTCGGGGTCCCTCCGCGTGAGAAGGATGAGGTCCTGGCGGCCTTCGCGGCGCACAAGGGGGAAGTCACCGAGGGATCGATGGCTTCGGCCTGAGAGAGCCGCGCATCCATCCGCATTGCAGCCCCTGTCGAGGGACATTCCTGGACCCTCGGGCACCGCAGCGCGATGCCTCCTGGATCGAGTGCACGCACCCTCTCTGTCCGCCGAGATGGCACCTAATGCGTAGATCGGGGGGGTATGGTTCGGAGATGCCCGCGACGGCGATTCTTGAGGGCACTGTAGACGCCGCCGACCGGCGATAGTGCTTATTGTCACCTTGCCGCTGCGACCATGCTCGCTTGCCCATGTCCGCTCTCCTAACCGAAGAGAGGCCGGATCATGATCCACACCCCGCTGTGCGATGTTCTCGGTATCCAGCACCCGATCATCCAAGGCCCGCTTGGAGGCCCGTGGCCCCCATCAGTGGGCCTCGCAGCCGCCGTTTCCGAGGCCGGAGCACTGGGCAGCCTGCCCACGGCCCTCCGACGTCCGGAACAGGTGCGGGAAGACTCCGACCGGATTCGCGTCTTGACCAGCCGGCCCTTTGCCATCAACCACACCATGGGACCGTTTGACGAGGAGGTCTTTCAAGAAATCCTCAGGGCCGCCCCGCCAGCCGTCTCGTTCGCGCTGGGTCAGTCGCCGGACATCGTGAAACGAGCCCACGACGCCGGGGCCGTGTTCGTCCAGCAGGTTCACACCGTTCGCCAGTCCCTTCAGGCCGCCGAGAACGGCGCCGACGTCATCATCGCCCAGGGAGGTGAGGCCGGGGGATTCGGCGGCGCGCCCGGGACCTTCGTGCTCGTGCCACAGGTGGCCGAGGCTGTCCATCCGATTCCGGTCGTCGCGGCCGGGGGAATCGGCGACGGCCGCGGGCTCGCGGCCGCGCTGGCCCTTGGAGCGGTCGGCGTGAACGCCGGGACGAGATTCCTCGCGTCGGTCGAGGCGGAGATCGACGAGGACTGGAAGCGGGCGATCCTCGCCGCTGAATCCGAGGACACGAGCCGCGTCACGTTCACCCGGTACCTTTTCCCTCAGTTTAGTTCGGAAGCGTTCCGAGGACTGGCGCCGCGGGTCCTCCGGACCCCGTTCATCGACGAATGGCTCGGCCACGACGAAGAGGTCGCCCGCCAGCAGGAGCGCCTTCGCGCGGAGCTTGCTGCTGCGATCCAAGGCGGCCGGATTCACGAACTCATTCCGATCACCGGTGAGGTTGCTGGCATGGTGAAGGAGACTCTGCCTGCGGCAGAGATCGTCCTGCAGATGGTGAGCGACGCGGAGGCCGCCATACGCGGTGCCGCCGCGCTCTCCGGCTCGATGCAGTAATGAACGTCGTTGACCTTCCCGGTCGACAGATGAGTACAAGCGCCTCATAGACTCGATTGCTTCCAGCTCCTGGCCGTCTTCACTGAGGACGAAATCGAGCCCAGGCGACGGATCTTTGTTGACTGCGTCGGAGATGGTTCGATGAGCGGGCCACGCCCGACGTGAGCCATCGGAGGCAGTTCAGGCTAGTTTCGGCGACCTGCGGCTCCGGTGCCTCGCCCTTGGACGTACAGCTCTCGAACGGCGGGACCACGTTACTTCTCCGTCGGGTCACCTGACCTTGTCCTCCCAGTCTCGAACGTCCTAGGGTGGAGGGGTCGACGAGGGAAGGGGAGCCGCGATGGCAGAGGCCCCGGTCAAGACCAAGCCCGACACGATTGTCCTGATCCACGGCTTCTGGGTGACGCCGAGGAGTTGGGAGCACTGGAAGAAGTATTACGAGGCGAAGGGCTATACGGTCCTCACACCTGCGTACCCGGGGTTCGAGGTCGAGGTCGAGGCGCTCCGCGCTGACCCCACGCCGATCGAGCAGCTCCAGGTGCCGGAGATCATCGACATGCTTGAGAACATGATCGGGAAATTGGATCGTCCGCCGATCATCATCGGGCACTCGGCCGGCGGCGTGTTCACCCAGATCTTGCTCGATCACGGCTTCGGTGCGGTTGGGGTGGCGATCGACTCAGCGCCGACCGAGGGCGTGAAGGTCGTTCCGCTCTCCGAGATCAAGTCCGGGTTCCCTATCCTGAAGAACCCCGCAAACCGGCATCGAGCGGTCGGCTTCACGCCAAAACAGTGGCACTACGTGTTCGCGAACACATTCAGCGAAGAGAAGTCACTTGAGCTCTACGAGCGCTACCACATCCCAGCCTCAGGCAGAGTCTTCTGGGGAAGCGCACTCGCGAACATCCACCCCGGGAAGGACGACACCTACGTCGACTACCACAACGACGCGCGACCGCCGTTGCTGTTCATCTCTGGGAAGCAGGATCATCTCTTCCCCCCGAAGGTGGGGCACTCGAATGCGAAGCACTACAAGTCCAAGACGGTGACGGAGATCGCAGAGTTCGATGGCCCGCATCTGCTGCCCGCCATCGATGGATGGGAGGAAGTCGCCGACTTCGCGCTCGATTGGGCGCTAAAGCACGCGGGGATGACGGTGGCCGACCACGCCACAGCGGACGATCGTGACTCGGCGAACTGAGGGTCGACGCTTCGCGGGTCGCGCGGTGGGGCCTCCGTCTCGGGAGGCGGGCCAGCCATAAGCGCGCACGCGAGGCGATGTTGTCGCCCGCGCCGACGGGCCTTAGACGGCCGATAGGCTCCACGTACGCCGATCCTGGACGAGGGCGAGGGCGCCCGGGCGCGTGGGCAATGAGAAGCCGTGGCAAGTGGGAACGGGCGACTCTTCTCTTGCCTGTCAACTGACCAGCCGGTAGAGATGCCAGAGGTCGGGGACGCCCTTCAACTCGTGCTCGCCAGCGTCTTCGAAGGTGAGGCCTGAACCCGAAACCAGGTCCCTGACCGTTTGAGAAACGAGAACCTCGGACGGGGCCGCGAGTGCTGCGATCCTCGCGCCGACGCTCACGGCGATCCCTCCGATTGCCGGCGATCGTCTCGACCTCGCCCGTATGCACGCCCGCGCGCACTCGAGCCCGAAGTCTCGAACCGCGTCGCTGATCGCCTGTGCGCACCGGACCCCGCGCGCGGGGCCGTCGAACGTGGTGAAGAACCCATCGCCAGCCGTGTCGACTTCCGTCCCGCGGAACCGGCCGAGGAGCGCTCGGACGGCGCCGTGATGGCGATCGACGAGAGAGCCCCAGCCGCGGTCACCGAGCTCAGCCGCCTTCGCCGTCGACCCGACGATGTCGGTGAACATCACCGTCGCCAGCACGCGATCGAGGTCGGTCTCCTCGTCGCCGACCTCCGCAACGAACCGCTCGATCTCGACGAGCAGCTCGTCCTGGTTCCCTGCCCAGAAGAAGTGGTCGACGCCGGGGAACGAGACGAAGCGTGCGCCATGGATCTGATCCGCCATCCACTTCGTCTCCTCGGCGGTGAACAGGAGGTCGCCGTCGCGGGCGAGGACGAGCGTCGGGACGTGGATCGCCCGCAGCGCCGGGCGGACATCGATCCCGCGGTTCATCCGCTCGAGCGCGATCGCAGCTCCGGGGCTGGCGGCGTGACGAAGGTAGTCCGCGAGCCAACCGATCGTGTAGTCATCGTTCGCAAGCGTAGGCGCGGCCCAGTCTCGTAATTCTTCCGCCGAGAACTCCCGCGTACCCCACATCCGCCCTATCTTCTCGATGTAGAGCTCATGCTGCTCGTCGGTATCTACCGGGAACGGGTAGTCAATCGTCGGTCTCCAGCATGCGCTGGTCCCGAACAGCACAAGGGCGATGGTCCGCTCCGGATACGTGGCGGCGAACAGCGTGGCCATCGGACCACCCTCTGAGAAGCCCATCACGATGGCGCGCTCGGAGCCGACCGCGTCCAGGACGGCTCGAGCGTCATCCATCCGGACCTCGAGAGACGGGAGCCGATCGTCGGGCACGCGGTCGGAGAGTCCCGTGCCGCGCTTGTCGAAGAGGATCAACCGTGAGAACGCTGCCAGCCGGGAGAGGAATCGCGCGAGCGCCGG
>CAVSJR010000002.1:0-403890 GCA_963728285.1 uncultured Actinomycetes bacterium
CTCGATCACGACGGATCCGACGCGGATCGACCTCGCTGCACAGGGCGGCGATACTCACGCACGTGAGCGATCCCGGCGGCGGCTTCGAGGGGTTCCGAGGGTCGCAGGACCGCGTCCCGGCCGCGACGGTCGCCGCGCAGCGCGTCGCCGAAGTCCGCGACCGCCCTCAGAGCCGGCTGGAGCTGCTCCGATCGTCCTACGCACCAGCTCCAGGTGCCGCGCCGCTGCATCTCCGATATCCACGCGCCGCGCTTGCGTTCATGGGTTGGCAGCTGCGGCGTGGCCTCCTCAACCCGCTCGACCACGAGCGTCCGGGCAGCCCGTGGTGGAGGGCGGTGAACGAACGACTGTTGCGCGACACCTGCGAGGCGCGCTCGCGCGTCCTCGGCCACCCGGGTCCGGCGTCGTCGCCCAGCGTCGAGCCGTCGGTCCGCTTCGCTCGTCATCCCTCGCCGCGCACGTGGTACCTGGCCCACAACGTCACGATCGCCAGCGCGTACCTCGATCACCGGGACCTTGCCGAGCGCGAGAACCGAGTCGAGCGCTTCTTCATCAACCTCGTCTTGGTCCGCGTGCTGTATGCCCATGCCCTCGTCGCCGCGCCCCGGCTCGCGCTGGCCTGGCTCGCGCCGATCGCACGATGGCTCGGCGATCCGCGGCTGGACATGACGGGCATGTTCCTCTCGGTGTCGCGGGTTCTGCCGCACGTCTATCCGCTGACGGGTGCGCTCGACGACTACATCGCCGACGAGCACGCCTTCGGCCGGCTCCTCGACCTGGGCGTCATCGTTCCGCGCCTCGCCGAGCTGTACCGCTGGTCGGCCGGCGAGCTGCGGATCCCGGACGTCACCGACCTCGTCTGCGACGCCACGCCGGCATATGCGTGGGATCCCCACGACCGGGAACCCTGGGTGCCACCGCCGAGACGGCTCGTCCGCACCGTGCGCCGGGCTCTCCCGCCGCCGCAGAACGCTCCGGAATCCTCTCCGTGTAGGCGGGCACTTCACTCGATGTCTTCTTAGCCCTCGCAGGCACGGTCTTAGTGAACGAGTGTGTGTGGTTACGGCTGGCGTCGCGACGCGACTCGCGACATCATGCCGACCAAGTTTGAGTTCCTAGAACGCTCACAACGTCGGTCCTTCACGCATCCACTATTCGGTTCGCGAGGATTTCTTCATGGCCAACAACCTCAAGCCCCACGACACGTATCGGCAGCCTCTCACGATGGCGCAATCTTAGGTGCTCGAGGGTCACACGGGCATAGTCACGGTCCATACGGAGCCATACGATCTGATTGCCCGCCAATGAGGTAGTCGTATTCGCCTTCGGCACGAGGGCACTTTAGAGTGAAGCCCACGAGATGGTCCTTGCGCTCGGAGCCATCATCGAAGAAGAAATCGCTCGTAAGCCGTCCCTCAAACACCACGCGCTCGGCATTGGGCTCGGGCGTGGGCTCTGCCCAGGGCGAAGGTGAAGACGTCGACTCTCTTCGCACCCGCCCCACAGGACGTGAGGATCAACAGTGTCACGGTGAGCGTCTTCATCGAACGCCCTCTTGGCCCCCGGTGTGGCATTGCGAGTGCATTATCGGCTGCATCAATCGTGGGTGTCCAGACCTCATTGAGACACCATGCAGTCGGCCGGATTCGCCGGGCCGGCAGCGTAGGTCATCACGCTTCGTGCGGAAACAGAGGAGCTACCGCTGTTTCTCACGCGTTAGAGGTGCATTGCCGTGGGTGCAGGAGGCGCCCGACGGTCTGATACGTGAGATCGGCACTGAGATCACACGCCCTTGCGCGGAGGCGAATGCCTTTTGGAGGAAGCGTAAAAGGGTGATCCTGCTCGTATTTCACCTTTGTGCGAGCAACACGCTGCGTTCATTAGGGCGGGAAGGGTTCGACAAGGTCGGCGAACGGATCGAGGAGGTATCGACCCGGCGACGGTCGGAGGGCACCGGGGACACTATGGGATGGCTCCTAGTGAGTGGAAACGGAGGCAGCCATGAAACGAGCCGTTCTCGCGCTCGCTCTCGTGCTCGGCGTGGCCGGGCAGGCGAGCGCCGCAACCCCGCGTTTCACCAGGATCACGGCCGAGCACAGCAGCGACTCCGGATCCTTGCTCGTGGGGGTGACCGAGCGGGGCATCCAGCCGGGCACCAAGGTGCGCATCGTCATCTCGGCCGCCGAGCTGTTCAAGTTCCGGTGCTGGGATCCGGACGTGGGCCAGCCGACCGACGAGGAGAAGTTCTCCATCACCGACCACCTCGTGATCGACTTCCTCGAGTACGCCAACGACCGGGGCGCGTACAGGGCCGTCTTCGACGTCGGGCCGAGCATCGCGAGTGGGGTCAATCTGGACCGCTGTGCGGGCGACCCCTACCCGATCCTCATCCAAACCTGCTACTCCGCCATCTCGGCGCTCGACATCCATCGGGAGATCGGCATCGGCTACCCCTACAGGGTGTGCGGCAAGGTCACGAACTAGACGCCCTCGTGGAGCACCGCAGCAAAGCCTGCGGCGGCGGTTGGAGCGCGCGAGGACCTCGACGTCACTGGGTATCGACCACGTGGACGCCGGCAGCCGCTGCGAGCACCGCGGCCGAGCGGACGATGTCCGGCCACGGCATCCCCACGCCGCGGAGTTGCTCGGGGTTGCCGATCCCGTCGAGATCGCACTCGTGCATCTCGCACGAGGCGAACGCCGCCTTTGCCAGGCTCGCGTTCGTGAGGCCACAGCCCGCGAAGACGACCGACGACAGCTTCGCCTCGTACAGGTCGATCTCGTCCATCCGGCAGTTCTCGAAGCGGACCCGCTCCAACCGACCGAACCTGATGGCGGCCAGATCCATACGACAGTCGACGAACGACACATCGCGCAAGGACACGCCTGCGAGGACCGCGCCCGTCAACCGGACGTTCCGCAGCTCGACCCGCTGCAGCGTCGCCTCCGTGACGTCGACGTTGGCCCAGCTGCCGCCGTCCACGACAAGGTCCCTCATCGATGAACGGCGCAGGGCGGCGCCGGAGAGATCGACGTTCTCGGCCCGACACTCGGCGAGCTGAACCCCTTCGCCGTTCCGCTCCGACAGATCGAGTCCCACCAGATGTTGCTCGAGGATCTGAACCCCACGCAGATCGAGCGGAGCCTCGGCGAGGATCCCGAGCTCATCGGCCACGTCCGGCGCCGCCGGAGCGACCGGTCGTTTGACCTTCGTGCGTCTGCGATCGGTGCCGCCCTCCTCCATCGGCGAAGCCTATGACGATTCCACCGTCCAGGGGCGCGGCCGATCGGGGGTCGACGAGCTCGCGGATGCCGGCAGTGCTCCGCGCCAGTCCGGACGGGAGGACGGACCGCCGAGCGGGTGCACGTTCTGCAGCATCCGTGTCATCCTGAGCAGATGCATCGGAACCGACGGGGCCGATTGCCTCCGCCCCGTACCCTGCCCGACACGCCACAACCCTGAGTCACCGTCAACGGACGAGCGAAGGAGGACTCCCGTGAGGACACTCTCGATCGACGAGCTGCGCGAATCGGTGCGCGGAGACGTGATCGTCGCCGACGACGAGCGGTACGACGAGGCCCGACGGGTCCACAACGCCATGATCGACCGCCGGCCCGCCGTGGTCGTGCGGGCCGCGAACGCGGGCGACGTCATGGCCGCCGTGAACTTCGCTCGCGAGAACCAGCTCGACCTGGCGGTTCGCGGCGGTGGTCACAGCGTGCCGGGGTTCGGCACCTGCGACGACGGCGTGGTCATCGACCTCTCCGGGATGCGGGGGGTCCGCGTGGATCCGGCCACCTCGACGGCGAGGGCCGAGGGGGGTGCCACCTGGGGCGACTTCAATGCCGCGACCTACCCCTTCGGCCTGGCGACCACCGGGGGGATCATCTCGACGACGGGTGTGGCCGGCCTCACGCTCGGTGGCGGCATCGGCTACCTCGCTCGGGGGTACGGGCTCTCGCTCGACAACCTCGTCTCGGCGGACGTCGTGACGGCCGACGGACGGTTCCTGATCGCGAGCGATCGGGAGAACGAGGATCTGTTCTGGGCGATTCGAGGGGGCGGCGGGAACTTCGGCGTCGTGACCTCGTTCGAGTTCCGGCTCCATCCGGTGAAGGACATCTACGGGGGCCCGATGTTCTTCGAGCTGAGCGAGGTCGGGAACGTCCTTCGCTTCTTCCGCGAGTACATCGCGGACGCCCCGGAGCAGATGGGCGCATTCCCCGCGTTCCAGATCGCGCCGCCGCTGCCGTTCATCCCGGAGGATCGCCACGGCGACACGTTCATCGCGATGGTGGCGTGTTGGGCCGGACCGCTGGACCAGGGCGAGGAGGCCCTCCGGCCGTTCCACGACGTGGCGCCGGTGGTGGCCGAGTTCGTCGGCCCGATGCCGTACCCGGCGCTCAACAGCGCGTTCGACGGCCTGGTTCCCCCCGGCCTTCAGCACTACTGGAAGGCCAGCTTCGTCAACGAGCTCACCGACGGGGCGATCTCGGCCCATGAGGCCCACGGACCGGACGTGCCCGCCGTCAACTCCACGATGCACATCTATCCGATCAACGGGGCGGCGCATCGCGTGGCGCCGGACGCGACGGCCTTCGCGTATCGGGACGCGAACTTCGCCACGGTGATCGCCGGGATGTGGCCCGAACCCGCCGCAGAACGACGCGAACATCGAGTGGGTGCGCACCTATTACGACGCGATCGCGCCCCATTCGGAGGAGGGCGGCTACGTCAACTTCATGGCCGACGACGACCAGGGTCGGATCAAGGCCAACTACAAGGGGAACTACGAGCGGCTCGTCGACATCAAGCGGACGTACGACCCGGGCAACCTCTTCCATCTGAACCAGAACATCAAGCCGTAGCGGAACCGCTCCCGGCCAGCTCGCGACCGCTCGCCCGATCAGCGGGCCTCGGCGGCGCAGACGGCGGCGATGTCATCGAGCGCCGATGGGTTCTCGAGGCTGGAGAGGTCACCGAGGTCCTCCCCCGTCACGATGGCCCGGATCGTCCTCCTCATGACCTTCGCCGAGCGGGTTCGGGGCAGGTCATGCACGAAGAGCACCCGTTCGGGTTTGAAGGCTCGCCCGAGGCGTGACGCGACGTAGTCGCCCAGCTCGATGCCGAGTGGTGGCGCGGCGTCCCGGCCGCGCTTGGGAACCACGAAGCACCAGATCGCCTCACCCTTGATCTCGTGAGGGATCCCGACGGCGGCCGACTCCGCGACGGCCCCGTGGTCCATCAACACGTCCTCCACCTCCGCCGGCCCAACGCGCTTGCCGGCGATGCTCATCGTGTCGTCCGATCGGCCCTCGATGAACCACTGTCCGTCCTCGTCGACTCGGGCCCAGTCGCCGTGCACCCACACGCCGGGCCACCGAGACCAATAGGTGTCGATGTAGCGCTGCGGATCTCCCCAGATGCCCCGCGTCATGGATGGCCAGGGCTTGCGACAGACCAGCTCGCCGACCTCTCCGGCGCCCGCCGCGCGACCATCTGGGAGTCGCACCTGCACGTCCATCCCCAGCGCGGGCCCTCCGAGCGAGCACGCCTTCAGGGGCTGAATGGGGAGCGGCGAGAGGAGACAGGCTCCGATCTCGGTCCCCCCCGAGAAGTTGATCACCGGGCATCGACCCGACCCGACGTGCTCGAAGTACCAGCGGTACGGCTCCGGGTTCCACGGCTCCCCCGTCGACCCGAGGATTCGCAGCGACGAGAGGTCGTGCTCGTGCACGTTGGATGTCCCGACCCGCATGAGCGAGCGAATGACCGACGGCGACAATCCGAGCGTCGTCACACGGTGACGCTCCACGAGGCGCCAGAGCCTGTCGGGGTCCGGGAAGTCGGGGGCTCCCTCATACAGGACGATCGTCGCGCCGAGCGCCGTCGCGCCGATGATCTCCCACGGCCCCATGATCCACCCGAGGTCGGTCAGCCAATAGAGGACCTCGCCGGGATGGAGGTCGACTTGATAGGCGACCTCCTCCGCGATCTTGACGAGGAAGCCACCGTGGACGTGCACCGCCCCCTTCGGGCGTCCCGTCGTCCCGCTGGTGTACCCGATGAACAAGGGATGCTCCGCGTCCAGCTCCACCGTCTCGATGTCCTCCGAGGGATCGACCAGCTCATCCAGCTCGATCTCGAGCGGGCGTTGAAGGCGGGTGTCTCCGTTCCGCTTCCAGACCACCACCCTCTCGACGGCGGGGCACGAGGACACGGCCGCGTCGACGACGGCCTTCATGTCGACCACCCGTCCCTTCCGGCTGGATCGATCGGCCGCGATCAGCACCCGGGCGCCGGAATCCCTCAGTCGGACGGCGATCGCCTCGGCGCCGAACCCCGAGAACAGCGGCAGGAAGACGATCCCCAGCTTGGCGCACGCCATCACCGTTGCGACCGTCTCCGGCGCCATCGGCATGTAGATCGCGACGACGTCCCGCTCGCGGAGCCCGAGGCTCCGCAGGCCCGCGGCGATTCCGTTCGTGAGGGTCTGCAGCTGCGAGTACGACAGCCGCCGCACGTCTCCGCCCTCATCCTCGTAGATCAGCGCGGTCGCGTCCGGGGTCCGCTCCGCCCACCGATCGACGCAGTTGGCAGCCACGTTGACCGTGCCGCCTCGAAACCATGTGGCCCATTCGACCCCGGCGCCCTCATCGAGGACCCCCTCATACGGATGCATGAAGTCCAAGCCGAGATCGTCGACGACCGCATCCCAAAACCACGCTACGTCCGACGTGGATCGGGCCACGAGCTCCTCGTACGATCCGATGTGGTGACGCCGCATGAAGCGAGCGACATTCGCCCGACGTAGGTACTCCGGGACTCGGCTCCCACATCCAGCTCATGGCCGCTGGCCGAGCATCGTCACGTCGACCGCAAGCTCGCCGCGGCCTTGCGCTGAGCCTCCCGGTCGTGGATGGGACCCTCGCGATCCCTGAGGAACCCGCCCGAGCGACCGCGGCGAACGGCGACGATCTCGGCGAGGATCGCGACGGCGATCTCCTCCGGATTCTCGCTCCCGAGATCGAGGCCGGCGGGAGCGTAGATGCGCCTCCGACCCGACCCATCGAGGCTGCATCCTTCCGCGCGGAGCTCCGCGAGCAGACGTTCGGTACGAGCGGCCGGGCCGAGCACCGCAATGTACGGGACGGGCGAGGACGCGAAGGAGCGCAGGTACTCCTTGTCGCGCAGGAAGTTATGGGTCATCACCACGACGTGGGTCAGCCGATCGGCCCGTCCCGACCTCGCGGCCTCGCCGGGCCGATCGACGGCGATGAGCTCCCCGGCCTCGGGAAACCGCTCGGCGTTGAGCAGGGCCGGGCGGTCATCGACGACCGCGACGTTCCAGCCGAGGAACGAGGCCCCTCGCACGAGCGAGATCGCATCGTGACCGGCACCGCAGACGAGGAGCCTCGGAGGAGGCTCGATGGCCTCGACGAACACGAGCGTCCCACCCTCGAGCTCTCGAACCTCCGCGCGCCCTTCGCCGAGAAGCTCCGACGCGGCAGCCACGGCCTCGGCATCGGCGGGGCCGGCCCCGAGGGACCCACGCACGTCTCCGGTCGAGGAGACGATCACGCGGCCGCCCGGTTCCAGACCCGCGTGGTCCGAGCGCAGCACGGTCACGACCCCGATCGGACGCTCTTCCTCGATGGCGGCTCGCAGGGCACCGGCCAGGTCCGCTGCCCTGTCGGCGGGCTCGATGAAGACGTCGATCGCTCCGTTGCATCCGAGGCCCAACCCCCAAACGGCATCGTCGTCGGCCGTGAGGTCCCACGATGCGACGCGCGTCGTGTTGTCGCTCATCACGCTTCGAGCGACGTCGGCGATATCCGCCTCGAGGCACCCGCCGCTGATGTTGCCGACCGGGGCGCCTTCCTCGGGGACCAGGAGCCGCGCGCCCGGCCGCCGGTAGGTCGAGCCGCGCACCGCGATGACGGTCGCCAGCGCCATCCGCTGCCCGCGCTCGTGCAGCGACTCGATGGCGGCGAGCACGTCCAGGATCTCCCTCACGAACTGGAATGGTATGACGTACCGTTCCGGTCAACCAAGGAGGCCGGCGAGCGCCCGCTGGGTGCCTGCCCGCCGATCGCTCGGAGGGGCGGTCAGAACCAGCCGTGGTCGGGTGCGGCGTCGACGATCAGCCCCCAGAGGGAATGCACGCGCCAGCGCACGGGCTTGTCTCGGCGGAGCACGAGCGTCGGGAACGAGCAGAACGCCGATCGTCGGAACTTCGACGCCTCGCCCGCGGCGAGGAACCGCCCGGTGCGGGCGTTGTACGCGTTGCAGCTCGGCCGGCGGTGCCGGTCGACGTCCCAGAACGCGAAGACGTCCGCCTTTGGGCCCCGCCGGGAATCCAGCTCGAGGACGAACGAGCACGAGTCCACCCGCTGGCACTGGCGGAGCGTCCACCGGTCGTAGGTCGTCGCCTGGAAATGAACGAGCGGCGGCGCCGACGGACCGTCCGAGAACGTCCGCGACACCTGCCGCAGATCCAGCCGGCCCTCGACGTCGTCCGCATCGTCACGGGTCGCGGCCGTCGCCGGGGCGGCGAGCAGCAACGACGCGAGGACGGCCGCGGTCCATGCGAGTGCGCGCACGCCGGCCGACCTCCGCGACGGAGCTCGCGTGAGCATCCGTCCTCCATCCCTCGTCGTCATGGACCCCTCACCGTATGGGAGCGCGACCTAGGTTCCCATCGACGCTCGGCCGGGGCAATCGGCCATCGGCGGTGCTGGCTACCGGCTGCGGACGGACCGCAGGTGGCGCAGGTGGCGGGCCCGAGAACCCCTCAGGACGGCGTGAAGCCCGGCCGGGTGACCCCGGCCGGGCTTCTCGTCGTGTATCGAGATGAGCTACGAGGCGGGATGCAACACGACCACGGCGCCGATGTTGGCCGCCGCCGCGCTCGCCGTCGCGACGCGCTCGCCGGTGGGTCCCACCGCCGTCACGGTCTCGTCGGAGAGCTCGACCGCGACCTTCTTCGTTGCTGCTCCCGTGCTGATCTCGGCCCGCTCGGTCATCGTCCCCGCGGGAGCGATGGACGCGTCCCTGGCGATGCCGAAGGCGCCGACGAGCACCGAGTTGGGTGCGATGGTCGTGACCGAGGGTGCCGTGATCGAGGCAGAGCTCGTCGTCTTCCTCGCTCCCGCCGCGTCGACCGGGGAGTCCGTGTCGACGCCCTCGTAGGCCGCGATGGCGCCGGCGACCACGGCCTTCGTGTTCAACGTGAACGCGTACGAGGCGGGCTCCGTGCCGGCGACCTTCACGTACAGGGCCTGGCGCAGGTTGGAGGCGCTGTCGATCGCCCGAACGAGTGTCCAGCCGGCGGCGGTCTTGATCTTCGCCCCCCGCACGTCGATCGCGGCGATCAGGACGTCGCCCTCCTGCACCCCGGCCGGGGCCGGGACATCGAGCACCTTCGTCTTCGCCCCCTGGGCGGCGGTGGAACGCGTGTCATGTCGACCGCGCGCTTCTCACGGTGCACGGTGGTTACCGCTTCACTCGCTCAGCAGATCACAGCCCCTTGTAGACCCCCCGATTCGGCGCGAAATCGCGGTAGCTGAACCAGAAGCCCGCGACGAGGAACCGGACCTCCTTGCGAATGTTGAGCCAGTTGGTCCGCACCGTGCAGAACAGATCGTCGGCACCATCGTAGGAGAACAGGGGGCGGAAGCCGATCGGGCTGCGATCGGCCCAGTGCAGGACCGCGCACTCCCACCTGCCCTCGCTCGGGTCGTAGTACATGCGAATCTCGCGGTCGGCCCGATTGTCGTCTTCGTGTCGAGCTTGATCCCGGCGTAGTTGTTCTGGGAGATGTCGAGGTCGTTCTGCGTGATGTCGTTGTAGAAGTCAACGACGAACCGGGAGTTGCGTGTGGCCTGGGCGGTCGCGACGTACTCGATGTCGAGGACGCTGGACGGTCGGTCCAACGGGTCGTACCGATACCTGAGGCCCCCGACTCCGGCGTACGCCGAGGACGCCGGCCCGAGCAGGATCATCAGGCCGGCCAGGGAGAGCAGGAGGAGCTTTCTCATTGACTACACCCCCTGCGGGCATGTCGGTTGAACTGCTCACAAAGGGTACTCCGAAGGGATACCGGCGGTCCAGCCAGGGCAAACGGCCCGGAAGGGCAGCCTGGAGGCTCCTTCGAGGGAGTCGGGAGGGATCGCCGAGCCTACGGGGTCGCCTCGGCCTCCCGTCCATAGGGCCTCGTACGTCCTTTGCCGTAGGAACTATTGCCTTCGGCCGATGTTTTAGAAAGAATCCCCCCTATGCGGATGGGGACCTGGGGCGCGCCACGGCGCCGGCTTGCCGTTGCGCTTGCCGTCATTACCCTGTTGCTCATCCTCGCGGCGGGGCTCCCCGCCTCGGCCGCCGGCTCGATCACCTCGTTCGATCCGAATCACGGGCAGGTCGGCACGTCCGTGGTCATCACCGGCGTGGGCTTCACCGGGGCGACTGCGGTTCGCTTCAACGGCGTGAACGACCCCACATTCGTGGTCGACACCGACGAGCAGATCACCGCCGCGGTGCCCGACGGGGCAACGACCGGACCCATCGAGATCGACATGGCGGACGCCGAGACGGCCGTCAGCGCCGAGTCGTTCACGGTCGACGAGCCACCTCCCCTCAGCCCGACGATCGATGACTTCTCCCCCAGGCGCGGGCCGGAGGCCGCCCCCGTCGTGCTCCACGGAAGTGGGTTGGCCACGACGACGGAGGTTCGCTTCGCGGGCCGCGTTGCGGGATTCACCGTCAACGGCGACGACCAGATCACGACCTACGTGCCGGCCGGGGCCGACTCCGGACGGATCTCGGTGGACACGCCGTTCGGGACCGCCACGACGGAGGATCCGTTCGTCGTGCAGCCGAACATCGTGGTCATCGTCTCCGACGACCAGCGCTACGACGAGCTGTCGCACATGCCGATCGTTCAGTCGGAGCTCATCGGTCAGGGCGTGAAGTTCACCAACGGCTTCGTCTCCAATCCGCTGTGCTGCCCGAGCCGCGTGAGCATCCTGACAGGGCGCTACTCGCACTCGACCGGCGTGTACTCCAACGGCGGAGAGTTCGGGGGGCTCCCGGTCGGGGGATTCCCGGCGTTCGACGAGGGCAAGGATGCGGGGACGATGGCCGCGTGGCTCGACGACGCGGGGTACGAGACGGGCTTGGTCGGCAAGTATCTGAACCATTACGGACCGAACCCGGACATGTACATCCCGCCGGGCTGGGACCGGTGGGTGTCGTTCAACGAGAACAACGGCCTGTACTACAACTACGACCTCAACGTCGACGGCGACACCCTCTCGTTCGGGAGCGGCGAGCTCGACTACTCGACCGATGTGTTCGCTCGCTACGCGGACAGCTTCATCCAGCATGCGCCCGCGGATCGTCCGCTCTTCCTGTTCTTCACGCCGTATGCGCCTCACGGCCCCTCGACGCCCCCGCCGCGGTACGAGGGCGACTTCAGCAACGAGCCGGGGCTTCGGCCGCCGAGCTTCAACGAGGCCGACGTCTCCGACAAGCCGGCCTACATCCGCAACCTGAGGTCGCTGAACTCGAAGAAGATCGCGTCCGGCGACGTCCACTACCGTCGCGTCCTCGAGAGCCTGCTCGGCGTGGACGATGCGGTGGGGACCATCATCAACGCCCTGGAGGACACCGGGCGGCTGGAGAACACCCTGATCTTCTACATCTCCGACAACGGCGTCCAGGAGGGCGAGCACCGATGGGGATTCAAGGTCGTGCCCTACGACGAGAGCATCCGAGTGCCGTTCATCGTGCGGTGGGATCGACTTGCGAATACGCCCCGGACCAACTCCAACCTCGTCCTGAACGTCGACATCGCGCCGACCGTCGCGCAGGCGACGGAATCCACCGCCCCGGCGTTCGACGGCAACAGCCTCCTGCCGCAGCTGACCGGCGCGAGCACGACGGGCAGACCGAGCATCCTCCTGGAGAGCTACACCTACGCGCGCCCGGACGGCTCGGTGGTCCCCAGCTACTGCGGCATCCGCACGAAGTCGCGGCTCTTCGTTCACTACGCGACGGGCGAGGAGGAGTACTACACGCTCAGCACCGACCCCTACGAGCTGAAGAACAAGGTCAAGCTGAACTCGGCGGCCGCCGCGGTGACCAATTTCCGCGCCCAAGCGCGCGCACAATGCGTTCCCCGGCCTCCGGGGATGCCGAGCTTCTGAGCCCGCCTAGGGCTTGAACACCCAGACGTTCACGGTGTTGCTGATCCCATGATCGGGGATCTTCCAGCGGAAGTGGTAGGGATGGTCCTCGTCCACGCTTCCCGAGCCCGCGAACCACGAGGTCTTGACCCGCCCGCCGTCGGTGAGCGTGTAGCACGGGTCCGGCTGGGGGGCCGGCAAGGTGCATTCGTCGTGCCATTGCGTTCGCCCCGGGTTCTGCTTCTGCAGGATGACCTCGAACCCACCGTGCGGAGGCTTCGCCTTCGCGCGGAGCCACACCGTGTCGCCCCGAACGATCGTGATCGTCTTGGCGCAGTAATGCGCCGCGGCGGTGAACGCGGAGCACGCCTCGAACTCGTTCGTGTTGTGCGCCCCGGCCACGCCGGGCGTGAGCGCCATCAGCATGATCATCGTCCCGGCGACGAACGCGAACCGAGCCCTCATCCATCCTCCTCCGCAGGGCCCTCTGCGGCCCACGAATCGCTCATTTCAAACCTACCCCGAAACAGAGGCCGGCGCAGCCAACGAAGGGCCTAGGCCTCGCCGGGCGAGGACAGCGCGTCGGCCGACGCCCGAAGCCTCGCCACGGATCGCTCGCGTCCCAGCAAGTAGATCGACGCGTCCAGCGGGGGGGAGACGGTGCTTCCCGTCACCGCGGCCCGGATCGGCTGCCATGCCTTCGTGCGCCCCATCCCGCTCCCCTCCTGCAGGCGATTCAGCGCCGACTCCACCTCGGGGAGGGTCCACTCCCCGACGCTCCCGAGGACATCCGCGGCGGCCCGGAGGTGGTCGGCCCCGGCCCGCTCCATCAGCGCGCGAGCCTTGTCCGAGGGCTCGAGGTCGTCGGTGAAGAGGAACCGAAGGAGATCGACCGCCTGGGTGAGCGTGTTCATCCGTTCCTTCACGAAGGGCATGGCCGACCGCAGGAGGGCCGGATCGGGCGTCAGGCCCTCCTCGGTGAAGAAGTGCATCGTGCGGGCGGCGAGGTCGTCGTCGTCGAGCTCGCGGATGTAGTGCCCGTTCATCCACTCCAGCTTCTCCTCGTCGAACGCGGCCGGATTCCGCGACACACGCGAGAGATCGAAGGCCTCGACGAGCTGCTCGCGCGAGAAGAACGTCGTCTCGTCGTCGTAGGACCATCCGAGCAGGGCGAGGTAGTTCACGAGGGCCTCGGGAAGGATGCCCCGAGCGCGGAAGCCCTCGACCGAGGTCGACCCGTGCCGCTTCGAGAGCGGCTGGCGATCGGACCCGACGATGAGCGGGAGGTGGCCGTAGCGGGGCGGCGTTCCCTCGAGCGCCTCGATCACGGCGGCGTTCCGCGGCGCCGAGGCCAGGAGGTCCTCTCCGCGGATGACGTGGGTCACGCCCATCCGCATGTCGTCGACGGCGACCGCCAGCAGGAACGTCGGCGATCCGTCCGAACGGACGAGCACGAAATCGCGAAGCGCGCCGGGCGCGAAGCGGACCTCGCCCTTCACGAGGTCGTCGACGACCCACGCGCGGTCCGCCGGCATCGCGAACCTGACGGCGTGGGGGCGGCCCTCCGCCTCGAACGCCGCGCGCTCGGCGTCGGAGAGCGCCCGGCAGCGTCCGTCGTAGCCCGGCGGCTCCCCGCGGCGGACCGCCTCCTTGCGACGCTCCTCGAGCTCCTCCGGGGTGCAGTAGCAGGGGTACGCGGCGCCCGCCCGCCGCAACCGCTCGACGGCCTCGGCGTAGATCCGCGTCCGCTCCGATTGACGGTAGGGGGCGTGCGGTCCGCCGACGTCGGGTCCCTCGTCCCAGTCGAGCCCCAGCCACGACAGCGAGTCGAGCACGCCGCGGTAGGCCTCCTCGCTGACGCGGCTCGCGTCCGTGTCCTCGACGCGCAGGATGAACGAGCCGCCGGCATGCCGGGCGAACAGCCAGCTGAACAGCGCCGACCGAGCGTTCCCGACGTGGATCGAGCCGCTCGGGGCCGGCGCGAACCGGCTGCGGACGTCGCTCACGGAACGGTGACCGCGCGGGACCCCACGGGGTTGGACAGGACGCCCACGCCGTCGATGTCGACCTCGACCATGTCGCCCGCCTCGAGCTTGCCGACCCCCTCCGGCGTTCCGGTGAGGAGGACGTCGCCCGGGAGCAGCGTCATGAACCCGGTGACGAACTCGATGAGGGTCGCGACGCCGAACACCATGTCCGAGGTCCTGGCCGACTGGCGCACGTCACCGTTCAGCCTCGTCTGGACGAGGACGTCGGTGGGGTCGAGATCGGTCTCGATCCAGGGACCGAGCGGGCAGGAGCCGTCGAACCCCTTCGCACGCGCCCACTGATCGTCTCGCTTCTGCAGGTCGCGAAGCGTCACGTCGTTGGCGCAGGTGTAGCCGAGGATGTAGCGGCCGGCCTCCTCCGTGGGCACGCCGCGCGCCAGGCGGCCGATGACCACGGCGAGCTCGCCCTCGTAGTCCACGCGGTGCGAGATCGGGAGCAGCGGGATGGCGTCGCCGGGGCCGGAGACGCTCGTCGAGGGCTTCAGGAACACGAGCGGTTCCTCGGGCACCTCGCCGCCGAACTCGGCCGCGTGCGCCGCGTAGTTCTTGCCGACCGCGACCACCTTCGACGGGAGGATGGGAGCGAGCAGGCGAACGTCGTCGAGCGGCACCTCCTCGCCCGAGGGCAGGGGGTTCTCGAAGTACGTCCCCTGAAGCACGCGGATGCGCTCCTCGCCGACCTCGAGCGCGCCGGTCGCGATGCGATCGCCGAAGCTGAACCTCACGAGCCTCATGAGGCGGCAGGCTACCGCATCGGCGCGGCACGCCCGGCTATCGAAGCGCCGCTCGCCACGGGGCCGGAACCTCGCCCGCCGTCTCGATCTCCCGAGCCCCGGTGAACTCGGCCAGCTCCTCGATGGCCTCGCGGACGGCCCTTCCGGAGGCGGGGGTCGGCGACGCCCCGGGCTCCGCGTGCACGGCGTTGACGATGAGCCGGCTCCGCTCGCGATCCATCCGGGGATCCACCCGGCCGATCAGGCGGTCGCCGTGGAGGATGGGAAGCACGTAGTACCCGTAGCGCCGCTTCGCCTTGGGAACGTAGATCTCCATCCGGTACTCGAACCCGAAGAGCGCCTCCGTCCGCTGCCGATCGCGGATCATGTTGTCGAAGGGCGAGAGGAGGCTGGTTCGCGGCTCCCACCCCCCGCCCTCGATCCGGTCGAGCAGGGCGAGGTCCTCCGCGTGAACGAACCACTCGCCCGGCAGCCGGCCCCTCTCCTCCTCGACGGCCACCGGCACGATCAGGCCCTCCCGCCGCATCGTCTGGAGCACGCGCTCAAGGCCCGGGTAGCGGCCGGCCGTGAAGTTGTCGCGAATGTGCTTCGCCGTCGCGATACCGAGCGAGCGGAGCGAGAGCTGCGAGGCGCGCCGCGTGGTCTGCACGTCGCCCAGGCGCTCGCGCGGGGTCCACGCCGGGAGGCATCGCTCGGCAAGATCCCAGAGCTTCTGGCCGCCGCGGCGGCCGGCCACCATGATGACTCCCTGGGTCATCAGGAGATCGAGCATCTGATCCACGTTGCGTTCGTTGGTCCATCCCCCGGAGGTCCACGGCATGTCCGACGCGTCCTGCAGCGCCCGCCCGGGCAGCGGCCCGGCCCTCCGAAGCCGCACGAGGATGGCGCGACGAAGCCCGCGATTCGCCTCCATCCACGCCCGCACCTGCCGCGACCTCGCGGTCCGCCCGCTCGGGTAGGTGAGCATCAGCCGCCGGTGGATCGGGTAGTCCTCGGTCAGCACGAGGGAGGCGGCGTGCGCCCAGTATTCGAACATCCTGCGCTCCGCCCAGACCACGCGGTCGAACGCCGCGCGATCGTAGGAGCCGAGGCGGCTCCACAGCACGATCTCGTGGCTCCGCGCCACCACGGAGATCGGGTCGAGCTGGAGGCAGTTGAGGTCCCGCGCCACCTCCATGACGCCGGCGGCGTCGCCCGCAGGACGCGGGCCCGCGAGGCGTTGCCGCGAGACGACGAGGCGGCGAGCGGTCTCGGCCGAGACGACGCGAGCGGTCGGACCCGTCATCAGGCGATCACGTCGCGCCACCCTCGCGGAGCCGGCGATGAGGCGGTCAGCCGTTCACGTACGACAGCCAGTCGGCGTACGCGTCGACCTCGCCCTTCGTGGCCGCGAAGAACGTCCCCTGGATCTCCTTCGTCACCGGCCCGCGGTGGCCCTCGCCCACGACGCGATCGTCGACCTCACGGATCGGCGTGACCTCCGCCGCCGTGCCCGTGAAGAACGCCTCGTCGGCGTTGTAGAGGTCGC
The DNA here is from genome assembly GCA_963728285.1 of uncultured Actinomycetes bacterium. GTDB lineage: Bacteria > Actinomycetota > UBA4738 > UBA4738 > HRBIN12 > CAVSJR01. Next base: position 16,497 of record CAVSJR010000002.1, read on the forward strand.
TTCGCACCAGGTTGTCCTCGCGAACCTCGAAGCCGAGGTCCCCGGCGATCCGGATGACGGAGTCGCGCGTGATGCCGTCGAGGCACCCGGCGGAGGTCGGCGGCGTGGTGATCACGCCCCTGCGGACGGCGAAGACGTTCTCGCCCGATCCGTCGGTGATGTAGCCCTGCTGGTTCAGCATGATCGCCTCGTCGTACCCGGCGTTGAGGCTCTCGATCTTCGCGAGCACCGAGTTGATGTACTGCCCGGTCGCCTTCGCCGAGGCGGGGAGGGAGTTCTGGTTGTTCCGCTGCCAGGAGGCGATCTTGATGCGCACGCCTCGCTCGAGCGCATCCTCGCCCAGGTAGGCGCCCCACGGCCACACGGCGATGATCGTGTTGACCGGCGCCTGCAGGGGGTTCACGCCCATCTCCCCGTAGCCCCGCATCACGAGGGGCCTGATGTAGCAGGACCGGAGGTCGTTGGCCCGGATCGTCTCCCTGATCGCGTCGCCCAGCGCCTCGAGCGAGTACGGGATCTCGAGGTGATAGAGCTTCGCGGACCGGAACAGCCGCCGCAGGTGCTCCTCGAGGTGCCACACGGCCGGGCCCCGCGCGGTCTCGTAGGCGCGGATCCCCTCGAACACGCCGGTGCCGTAGTGGATGGCGTGCGAGAGCACATGGACCTGAGCGTCCCTCCAGTCCACCAGCTCGCCGTCCATCCAGATCTTCTCGACCGGCGTGATCGGCACCGACGCCTCCTCTCCGCTGATCCCGGACCGGCCGGGGTGCCCCGGCCGGAAGCCACCACCGGCCCGCGTTGGGACCGCGACCGGAGGTGCACACCAGGATACCGACCGAGAGCCCGGCGGACGAGCCGTCGCGGCGCCTCGAGCGCTGCCTCAGGGGTCCAGGTCGAAGGCTCGCCAGTCGGTCTGGAGATCCGGATCGAGGATCGCGTCGGGGTCGAGCCCGCGCCGCTCCGCCCACGCCCGGAGGGCGCCGGTCGCCCGGCGACGCTCCTCGTCCGAGAGGCGCCACGTCCACGAGTACTGGTTCTGCTCCACCGACTCGATGAACTGGCGCGTCGTCTCCACGCCCGGCGAGGGGATCGAGGGCAGCTCTCGTGCGACCGCGCCGCGGCCCTCGAAGAGCCGGTCGAGGCCATCGGTGTCCCGCGGGGGGAGCCCCGCGTGCCGGTGGCCGCCCCACTCCTCCGAGAACAGCCGCTCGATCTCGTCGCTCATGGGGCTGTGCCACCCGGCGCTGACCATCACCACTCCCCCGGGGCGCACGACCCTGATCGCCTCGTCCGCGACCCGGTCGTAGGCGGGGACGAGGTGAAGGACGTGGCGCATCACGACGCCCCCGAAGGCGTCGGCACGGAACGGGAGCGCCGTCCCGTCGGCCCCCGAGATCGGGAAGGGCGCCCGGCCGCCCGCCTTCTGGCGAAGCTTGTCGAGCATCGGGAGCGAGATGTCCACCCCGGCCATGGGAACGCCGGATCCGTGCAGCGCGAGGGCGATCTGTCCGGTTCCGACGCCGATCTCGAGGATCGTCCCTCGCCCGCGCGAACTCCGACGCCAGCATGGCGGTCGTCGCCGCGGCCGCCTCCGGCGACATCCGTCGCGTGCGGTCGTAGTACTCCGCGGCCCGGTCGAAGGCGATGGACCGGCCCGCGCCCGTACGGGGTCACGACTTCGGGATCTCCTTGCGTGGATCGACGAAGGGGAGGGCGGCGACCCTGGATGGGCGCATCCCGGCCGGTGCGGCGACCTCCAGCTGCGTCCCGAGCGTCATGTGCGAGGACGGGACCCAGGCGTACCCGATGTTGCGCTCCAGGCGCGGGGACCATGCGGCGCCGGTCACCCGGCCGATCCGGTCGCCCCCCGGCGCGTGCACGGCCCAGAAGTCGTTGAGGGCGCCCTCGTCCGTCATGGGGTCGCCGTCGATCTCGATGCCCACGAGCTTTCGGTCCACGCCCCGCTCCGCGATGCGGGCGAGCTCCGACTTTCCGGTGAAGTCCGCCTCCTGGCCGAGCTCGACGAGCCGCTCCAGGCCGGTGACGTGGTACGGCGTGTCCTCGACGCGCATGTCGGAGCCGTAGTTGAAGATGCCCGCCTCGATGCGGCGAGCCTCGCTCGGCGCGATGACCCTGGCGCCGTAGGGCTCCCCCGCATGCAGCACCCGCTCGAACAGGTCGTCGCCCCGGGAGCAGTCGCGCAGATAGATCTCGTAGCCCACCTCCCCGGTCCATCCCGTGCGGGAGACGACCACCGGGATGCCGTCGACCTCGGCCTCGGCGCACCGGTAGTAGCGAAGGTCCCGGATCTCGTCGCCGAACAGATCGCCGATGAGCCCCTTCGCCTTCGGCCCCTGCACCTGCATGGGAGCGACGTCCGCCTCCCGGACCGAGACGTCCATCCCCCGCCCCGCCGCGACGCCGGCCACGTAGAGCAGCGCGTCGGAGTCCGCGAGTGCCAGCCAGAAGTGGTTCTCCCCGAGGCGAAGCAGGACCGGGTCGTTGACGATCCCGCCGTCGGCCGCCGTGAGCAGCACGTACTTGCACTGCCACACGTCGCACGTCGTGAGGTCCCGGCACGTGATGAGGTTGGTCAGGTCGAAGGCGTCGGGCCCCGTGATCTCGACGCATCGCTCGACGGCGACGTCCCAGACGGTGACGTCGTTCAGCAGGGCCCAGTACTCCGTGACGGGGTCGTCGTAGAGCGTCGGCAGGAGCATGTGGTTGTACAGGCCCCAGCTGACGCACCCATGGCGCTTCGTCGCCTCGAAGTAGGGCGACTTTCGGTACCAGGGCTGAACGTAGAACGTGAACGTCTCCGAGGCCATCCGTCCTCCTCGCGGCCGCGTGCCTCGCGGAGCCTATCGTGGCGGGACGTGGGCTCCACGGCGCCGGGGCCGATCGCCGCCGTCTAGTTCATCGACGGATCGGCGGGCATCAGCCGAAGGAGGTCGTGCTCGCGGCCCTTTCGCCGCAGGACGCGGTCCCACAGCCGCTCCGGCTCGGGGCCGAAGACGTCGTCGGGCAGCGCCGGCTCCAGCACCCAGGACTCCTCCTCGAGCTCCGCCTCGAGCTGGCCCGGACCCCAGCTCGCGAAGCCCGCGAAGACCCTCGCGCGCCGCACCCCACCCACGTGCGTCGGTTCGATCACGGGAGGCAGCAGCCCCACCGACCCGAACGCCACGATGTCGACGTCCGACGGATCATCGAGATCGGCGACGACGACCGCCGACGTCGACTGCACCGGCCCGCCGAAGAACAGCCGGTCCCCGGCCTCGACGAGATCCGCGAGCGGCGGAACCGCCTCCTCCACCGAGAGCTCGGCGACCCGGTTCAACACGATGCCGACGGCGCCCTCCTCGTCGTGATGTGCGATGAGGACCACCGTTCGACGGAAGTTCGGATCCCACAGGTCCGCGCCGGCGATCAGCAGCTGTCCTCGCAAGCTCTCCACGGCTCACATCATCCCGCGGGCCGTGCCCGAATGTCTCGCCCGGCGGGGAGGAGATGCCGGCCCGACGGAAAGAGGAGGTGGGACGGGCGGGCCGTGGACATGGATGGAGCATGCCACGGCCCGCCCGAGCTCGGGCCTTACGCGGAGGGCACCTGCTTCTGCGGGTCGAGGAACGGCAGCGGCACGACCTCCGCCTGCATGGCTCCCTCCGGCGACTCCAGGGTCAGCTTCGTCCCCACGTCCGCCAGCTCGATCGGCACCCAGACGTAGCCCATGTTCAGCTCGAGCCGCGGCGAGTAGCTCGCGGACGTCGCGGTGCCGACGACCTCGCCGCCGGACGTGACCGGCCAGAAATCCTCGAGCCACATGCCGAGGGGCTCGCCCTCGATCCGCACGCCGACGAGCTTGCGCTGCACCCCCCGGCTCCGGATGCGCTCGAGCGCGGCGCGAGAGACGAATCGGTTGTCGTTGTCGAGCTCCACGAGGCGCTCGAGCCCGGTCACCTCGAGCGGGTTGTTCGTCACATCCATGTCGTTGCCGTAGTTGAAGATGCCCGCCTCCATCCGGCGCTGGTCGCTCGGGGCGATCGCCCGGATGTCGAACGGCTCCCCGGCCGCCATCACCTTGTCCCACAGGTCGATCCCGCGGCCGGCCTCGCGGAGGTAGAGCTCGTAGCCGACCTCGCCGGTCCATCCGGTGCGCGAGACGACGAGCGGGATGCCGTCGAGCTCCACCTCCCTGCACCAGTAGTACTTGAGGTCCATCAGCTCCTCTCCGAAGAGCGCCCGTATCACCTGCTTCGACTTGGGTCCCTGCAGCTGCAGCGGCGAGACGTCCGGCTCCCGGATCTGCACGTCCATGTCGGCGAAGGCCTGGACGCCGAGGGCGAACAGGAGGGCGTCGGAATCGGCAAGCGACAGCCAGAAGTGATCCTCCGCGAGCCGCAGGAGGATCGGGTCGTTGACGATGCCCCCGTCGGGGGCGCACAGCACCACGTACTTGCATTGGCCTACCGCGCACGTCGACAGGTCGCGAGGGGTCAGCAGCTGGACGAACCTCGCGGCGTCGGGCCCGGTGATCTCCACCTGGCGCTCGACCGCCACGTCCCACAGCGTGACGTGGTTCAGCAGGTGCCAGTACTCCTTCACATCGTCGTCGTAGAGCGTGGGGATCAGCATGTGGTTGTACAGGTCCCAGCTGGTGCACCCCGCCTCCACGGTGCGCTGGAAGTAGGGCGACTTCCGGTACCAGGACGCGAAGTAGAAGGGGAACGAGCTGTTCTGCTGGGTCATGTCCTCGGGCTCCTTCCCGTCCGGCCGGACTCGCCGGCGATCACGCTGGATCTGCCTGAAGGCGTTGTAGCCGGGGATGCCGCACACGCCGCCGCCTCCGTGCGTCGCGGAGCTCGCCTGATACAGACCCCGGATGGGTGTGCGGTAGTCCGCGTATCCGGGCGCGGGGCGCATGTGGAACAGCTGATCCGCGGAGAGCTCGCCGTGGAAGATGTTTCCGCCGATGAGCCCCCATTCCCGCTCCATCTCGTGGGGCCCGATCACCTGCCGTCGAAGGATCGATGCCTTGAAGCCCGGCGCGAGCGCGTCGTAGCCGTCGATCACGCGGTCCGCGTAGGCCTCGAGCTCCTCCGCGTGCGGCTCGTCCGCCCACTCGTGGGGAACCCATTGGGTGAACAACGAGATGATGTGAACGCCCTCCGGGGCGAGGGAGGAGTCGTGGACCGTCGGAACGACGCCGTCCGAGAACGCGGCGGTCGCCGGCGCGCCCGATCGCGCCTCCTCGAACGCCTTCTCCAGGTACGCGATCGAGTGCGCCAGCTCGAGCCCTCCGGAGAAGTCCGTCTGCTCCGGCGCGGACGTGAGGACCGGGAGGCGGTCGAGCGCCGCGTTGATCTTGACGACGCCGCTCCGCGTGTTCCAGTTCTCGATGTCGCGGACGAAGTCGCTCGGCAGCTCGTACGCGTCGATCTGGCGCAGGAAGGTGATCTTCGGGTGCACGGCGCCGACGACGATCGGCGCGGAGAGCTCCTCGCCGCTGGCGAGCACGACCCCGGCGACGCGCCCGTCGTTCACGGTGATCTTCTCCACCGGCGCGCCGGTGCGCACCTCGCACCCGAGCTCCTCCGCCGAGCGGCGCAGGGCGTCGGCCACCGCCCCCATGCCGCCCTCGGGGACGCCCCACGAGCCGAGGTGCCCGTCGCCGACGTCGCCGATCGAATGATGCGCCATGACGTAGCCGGTCCCGGGCTCGTACGGTCCGGCCCACGTGCCGATGAGCCCGTTCAGGGCGCACACGGTCTTCACCTGATCCGATTCGAAGAACATGTCGAGGATGTCGACGACGCTCATCGTCATCAACCTGGTGACGTCGCCGATCGTCCTCACGTCCAGGCCCCGGAAGCGCCACGCAAGGCGAAGCTGATCCATCAGATCGGCGGGAGACTTCGAGCCGAGCTTGGGAGGGATCGACATGAGCAACGGGCCGAGGACGTCGGCGAGGCCTCCGAGCCACGCGTCGTAGCGCTCGATCGCGTCGGCGTCGTGCTTGGAGAACTTCGCGAACTGCTCGTAGTTGCCCGCCGCGTCGTCGTCGGACTGGATGATGCAGCGTCCGTCGGGGAACGGGAGGACGTAGGGGCCCACGGGATGCACCCGGTACCCGTGCCGCTCCAGGTCGAGGTCCCGCAGGATCGTGTCCGGCATCAGGCTCATGACGTAGGAGAGCGTCGTGACCTTGAACTCCGGGGCGTCGGGCCAGGGCGCGTCCGTCGCCGCCGCCCCGCCGGCCTTGGCTCGGGCCTCGAGCACCACCGTTCTCGCGCCGGCCCTCGCCAGGTACGCCCCGGCGACCAGGCCGTTGTGCCCGCCGCCGACCACGATCGCGTTGTAGCTGTTCGCCATGAGATGTCCCTCGCGGCCGAGCCGCGTTCGGAACGATACAACTGAATCGTCGTTCAGCGCGAATCCGCCCCCGAGGCGCCCAACCTCTCGGTGTCCCCGCTCGGGGACCCTTGGCGTTTGATCGGCCGTTCAGCGCCCGCGAGGCGGCGTTCGGCGCGGCACGGGCATCACGCCTCGTCGCTGCTCGCGGCGCCGGCGAACGACCGGCGCTCGGGCGAGGGCGGCGCCGGCGCGAGCTCGGCACCGCGCCGCAGCATCGGCACGAGGGCCAGCGCCGTGATCGCGGCCGCCGCTCCACCGATGGAGTAGGTGCCCTGGGGGCCGACGAGGGCGAGCACGGGGCCGGCGATGAGGAACGCGACGCCGAGCGCCAGCTGCCAGGCACCGTCCGACACGGCCATCACCCGGCTGCGGATGTCGTCGGGCGTCCGGCGCTGGCGGATGCTCTGGTCCGCGACCAGCCCGACCGCATCCCCGATGCCCATCAGCAGCCCGAAGGCCACCACGGGCCAGAAGATCGGCGACAGGCCCATGCCGCCCCCGCCGACTGGCGATGAGCACCGTGCCCCACACGAGGGCATGGCCCTCGGTGCGGGGCGTGAGGAAGCGGCCGAGGAACGAACCGATCACCGATCCGACGCCCCACCCCGCGACGATGAGGCTGAAGCCGATCGCGCCGACGTCGAACACGTCCTCGGCGAGCGGCGCGTCGGCCACCATGCTCATGCCGAGCCCCAGGGTGAGGAAGACCCAGGCCAGCGTCAGCCTGCGCAGCACCGGGTCCCTTCGAATGAACGAGAGCCCGGGCCGTATCCCGCTCGCGGGGCGCGGCGCGGTCTCGTCCGTAGCGTGATCCGCGTCGCTCGCCGCGGCCTCGTTGAAGCGACCGTGCACCGTCGACACCAGCAACGCCGACACGACGAACGACACGGCGTTCAGGCCGAGGGCCCCGCCGAGGCCGATGCGCTCGTAGAGGATCCCTCCGAGGGCCGGGCCGAGCGAGATCCCCGCGAACTTGCCCATCTGGACGAGGCTGTTCGCCCAGCCGAGATCCTCCTCGGACTCCACCAGATTCGGAATCGCGGCGCCCGACGAGGAGACGAACGGCGCCTCGGCGACGGCCGACGCGAACGCCAGCGCCAGCAGGATCGCCGGATCGGAGGCGAACGCCATCGCCGCGAAGCACGCGGCGCCCGCGAGGTCGGACCAGATCATCACCGTTCGGCGGTCGAACCGATCGCCGAGGATGCCGGCGAACGGACCGATGAGGCCGTTCGCGCCGAAGGTGAGCAGCAGCGTCGCGGCGACCCATCCCGGGGACCGCGTCCGCTCGTAGATGGCGAACGTCAGCCCGACGTAGGCGGCCGCGCCGCCCGTGATGGAGATGAGGCGTGCCGCTGCGAGGCGGCGGATGGCTGCTTTCGGCGTGGTGGTCATGAAGCGGACTCCGGATCGAGGACGGACGGGGCACTGGGACCGGCCCGAAACGGCCGCGCCGGCGAGGGCGCCGGGAGCGCGGCGGTTCTCGGTTGTAGCCGGTCAGGCGGTCCGCTTCATCTCGCCGTGCATTCTAGCAGCCGACTCGTCGCGTGCCGCTTGCGCCGCATGCGCCCTCGTCATTCGGGGAGGACGATGAACCTCGTCCGCTCAGCTCCGATGGCGTCGGCGATCTCCGCGAGGACCTCGTCCGGAACCGCGACGTCGACGGTGAGCCCCATGAGCGCCGTTCCTCCGGCGTGCCGGCGGCCGACCTCCATCGTGGCGATGTTGATATCGCGGTTCCCGAGGATCGTGCCGACCCGGCCGATGATCCCCGGCTTGTCCTCGTAGGTGAAGAAGACCATGTAGCGCGCCGGCGCCATCTCGATATCGAAGTCGAAGACCTGCATCACCCGCTCCGCGTTCCGCTTGCCGAGGAGCGTCCCCGCGACGGTGACCTCGCCGCCGTCGTCGGTCTCGCCCCGCAGCGAGAGCAGGCTGACGTAGTCCCGGGAGACCGTCGACCTCGCCTCCGAGACCTCGATGCCTCGTTCCGCGGCGATGATCGGCGCGTTGACGAACGAGATCGGCTCGTGGACGACGCCCGACAGCAAGCCCTTCACGACCGCGAGCGTGAGCACCCGCGTGTCGAACTCCGCGATCCGTCCGAGGAACGAGCATTCGAGCGACGACACGGCGCCGTCGGCGAGCCCCGTCACGAGCGCGCCCAGCCGCTCGGCGAGCGGCAGATACGGCCGGACGGCCTCGGGGACCTCCGCCCCGGCGGAGACGTTCACCGCGTACGGGACGAACTCCCCCCGCAGGGCGAGGCCCACCATCTCGGCGACGGCCTCGCCGGCCTTGTCCTGCGCCTCGACGGTCGATGCGCCGAGGTGCGGGGTGACGACGACCTCGTCCAGCTCGAAGAGGGGGCTCTCGGTCGTGGGCTCCTCCGCGAACACGTCCAGCGCCGCCCCCGCCAGGTGTCCGTCCGAGACGGCCTTGGCGAGCGCCTGCTCGTCGACGATCCCGCCGCGGGCCGTGTTCACGATGCGGGCGCCGTCCTTCATCAGGGCCAGCTCCCGCTCGCCGATCAGGCCCTCGGTGTCCGGCGTCCTCGGAAGGTGGATCGACACGAAATCCGACTGCACCAGAAGCGCTTCGAGGCTCGGCATGAGCTCCACTCCGGACTCCTTGGCCCGCTCCTTGGCCACGTAGGGATCGAAGGCGATGAGCCGCATCCCGAACGAGGCCGCCCGGTGGGCGACCATCGATCCCACGCGCCCGAGGCCCACGAGGCCGAGCGTCTTCCCGGTGAGCTCCACGCCCTGCCACCTGGAGCGCTCCCACGATCCGTCCTTCAGCGCTCGGTTCGCCTGCGGCACGTTCCTCGCCTGCGCGAGCAACAGGGCGATCGTGTGCTCGGCCGCGGAGACGATGTTGGACTGCGGCGCGTTCACGACCACGACGCCGCGGCGAGTGGCGGCGTCGACGTCGACGTTGTCGAGCCCGATGCCGGCGCGCGCCACGACCTTCAGATTCTCCCCCGCCGCGAGGACGGCCGCGGTCACCTTCGTGGCCGACCGAACGATCAGGGCGTCGTAGGGACCGATCTCCGCGGCGAGATCCCCGCTCGCGAGCTCCTCGCGGACGTCCACCTGGAACTCGTTTCGGAGCCGCTCGAGCCCCCGATCGGAGAGCCTCTCGGTGACGAGGACGCGCATGCGCCGGCCTAGGCGCCGCCGGACTCGCGCGGACCGACGGGATCGGGCGGGCCGCCCGCCTCGGCGAACACGCCCTCCGCCGCGGCGATCGCCGCTCCCCGCTTCACCGGGTGACCGAGGCGCTCGAGGGTCATCTCCAGCGCCGCGAGCCCGCGGATGATGTCGAGGCGGTCGAAGTAGCCGAAGTGCCCGATGCGGAACACCTTTCCCTTGAGCGGCCCCTGCCCGGGCGCCAGCACGACGCCGAACTCCTCGCGGATGGCGCTCGAGATCGTGTCCGCGTCGAGGCCCTCGGGGGCCCGGATCGCCGTGACGGTCCAGTTGTCGTCGAGCCCCTCGCCGAACAGATCCAGCCCGAGCGCCTGGACGCCCTCCTTCACCGCGCGCGACAGCATGCGGTGGCGGGCGAGGGCCGCCTCCACGCCGTCCTGGAAGTACAGCTCGAGGGCGGCGTGAAGCCCCTGCATCACGGAGATCGCCGGCGTCCAGGGGTTCTCCGGGTCGGGAAGATCGGCGAACGCCTTGTACGTCGCCCAGTCGAAGTAGAAGCGCGGACACGTTGCGCGTCCTCGAGGCCTCCCACGCCCGATCGCTCACGGCCACGAACGAGATGCCCGGCGATGCGGAGAGCGCCTTCTGCGACCCGCCGATCGCGACGTCGATCCCCCATGCGTCGAACTCGAACGGGACGGCCCCGAGGGACGACACGACGTCGACGACCACCAGCGCGCCGGCCTCGTTCGCCACCCCGGCGAGCTCCTCGATCGGGTGGATGACACCGGTCGAGGTCTCGGACTGGGTGAGCAGCACGGCCTTCACCGGATGCTCTCGGATCGCCGCCCGGACGTCGTCCGGCCGCACGCGCCGTCCCCAGTCGTAGTCCACCGTGCGAACGACGAGTCCGAAGGACTCGGCGAGCCTCTTCAGGCGATCCGCGAAGAACCCGGCGTTGGGGACGAGCACCTCGTCGCCGGGAGAGAAGACGTTTTGGATCGCGGACTCGAGGCCGCCCGTCCCCGACGACGTCATCAGGAGCACGTCGCCGCCCGTCCCGTAGAGCTCACGCAACCGGCCCGCCACGTCCCGCATGAGGCTTCCGAACCCCGGCCCCCGGTGATAGACGAGCGGGCTTCCCTGGGCGAGCAGGACCTGGGGCGGGATCGGCGTGGGTCCCGGAGCGAGGATGATCTCGGGCCTGTCCATTGCCGGTCAGCTCCTTGCTGGGCCGATGCGTCTTCGCGGGGCATCGTCGCGAACCGTCGTCGCGGGCCGCGTGCCGGCCGCGAGCACTCGCGGAGCGCGTGGAGCGCGCGCAATCCAGCGTAGCACGGCCCCCCGGCCGATCCGGCGCCCGCGGCTGAGGTGCCACGCGGCGTGTGGCGGCGCGATGTCCGTTCGTGTGCGCCGCGTCACAGCGTCGGCGGCTGCAGGGGCATACCGTCGCGGCGCTCCCCCACCGACCGCTCCGGGCGGGGCGGGAAGGAGGATCACGCGATGCGACGTCGTGGACTAGCTGTGTGCCTCGTGGCGCTGTCCGTGTGGGGCGTGAGCGAGGCGGTGCCGGCACGCGCCGGCTGGCGCGACCCCGTCTGCGAGATCGACGGCGGTGACGCCGTGGGGACCGCCGCGTGCACGCCGCCATCCCACCGCGCTCAACCGCGCCCGTCCGCAAACTCGTGCGCGGGCGCCGCCTACTGCGAGATGACCTACCGGGAGCTCGACGCGGCCGGGTTCCCAAGCGCGGGGCTCGGGGTGGACGACGTCGAGGCGGCCTCCGACCTCCGAATGAGCTCGGATCCGTCGACGGCCGGACGGCTCGCGTACGGCGGATGGATCAGCTTCTACAACTATCGCGGCAGGAGGTGCAGCGGCACCGTGAGGGACAGCGGCCACTGCGCGTGGCTCTACCACAAGTACCGCGTCTTCGAGGGCGGCGATCCCAAGGGCGGCATCCACGTCACGGCGTTCCCGTCTCGATCCGGGAACAACGACCCGTCCGACAAGTGGGTGCGAAACCTGGGACCCATCCCCAGCCGATTCCGTGCTCGGCCCCGCGGCCACACTCGTCACGACTATCGGTGGGGGCACATGAACGGCAGCTTCACGGGGTTCGAGCGGGACTACCGGGAGAGCTTCTACCCGGGCCTGTGGCGGCTCGATCCGTGGGTCGTCTACAAGCCTCACTCGCGACACTATCGAAGCTCGTTCGAGGTGCACGGTGGCAGGAACTCCGACGGGTCGAGCCGGCTGTGGACCACGAGGACCGGGGGCTGCATCCGCCTGTCGATCGCGGGCATCCGCGGCCTCAAGTCGAAGTGGGACCGGCGCACCGACAACCGGCGTACCGCCCGCCTCTACGTCGTGCACAACGCGTGACCGCGGGCAGGCGTTTGGGCGCGTGGCGTTTGGGCGCGACGCCCGGCGCGGTCGGGCGGGGCCGAGCATCTCGGCGGCGGCGGGAAGGACTCCTCCTCGCCGTGACGCTCGCGCTCGCCGGAACCGTGGTCGCGTGTACGTCGTCTCCGGCCCCCGGCGGCGGCCGGCCCATCGGGACGACGACGCCGGAGGCCGGCGAGGCGACGCCCACGACCGATCCCGGACCATTCGACGGTCTCACCTGGAGCGGACGGCCCGTGCCCGTGGACGCCCTGCTCCACGACGACGGCTCGCGACTGTGGTCCGTGGAGCTGAGCGGCAGGCGCTCGCTCGTCTGGAGCCACCCGCCCGCCTTCGTGTCGCAGCTCGCCGCCTCGCCCGACGGCGAGCGGGTGGCGATGTCGATCGGCCTCGAGCCCCGCAACGCCTCACAGCCCTCGTTCCTGCTCTACATCCTCGAGGGCGACGGATCCGTGCAGCTCGCCGATGCGACGCGGGACTTCCGCAGCATCGACTCGCCCGTGTTCCTCCGACCGCCCTCGAGCCGGGGCACGGCGCGGGAGCGGCTGTACTGGATCCGAACCGGCGAGTCCGTCGATCCGTTCGGACGGCTCGACAGCCAGGTGATGGTCCTGACCGACGAAGGCGCCCGCGAGGTCAGGGTTCCGCTGCGGTTCACGGAGGCGGTGTTCGGCATCCACGGGTTCCCCGGTGCCGCGACGGCCACGCTGACCTTGTTCCGGCAGAACGACGTGCCGACCCGAGCGGAGGTCCTTCGCAACGACGACCATCGAAGCGGCGTGACGCCCGCGTCGCTCACGCTGTGGGGCAACAACGAGTTCCGCGCGAACACGGACGTCCTGAACGGCGTCGCCTGGGTGTCGCCGAGCGAGTACGTCGTCCCCGTGGCGCAGCGGTTCCACCGGGCCCGCTACGAGCTCCGGCTGTTCCGCATCGGGTGCGAGTCGCTCGGCTCGCACGTGGTCTACGAGGGCCGGGACATCGACTGGGGGTATTCGGAGCTCCCGTGGAGGATCGTGCCGGCCGGGCCCCGCCGGGTCCTGGTGCTCGGCGCGGACGAGGCGCGGGGCGCGAATCCCGACGCGCCCCACGGCCTGACGTGGCTCGCGGTCGATCTCGAGCGCGGCCGCATCTCGCCGACCGGGGTGGAATGGAGCCGTGGCGGGTGGGCCTGGGTCGAGCGAGCCCCTCGCGCCGGCCGCGACGCGGGCTGCGACGACGTGTCGTGGAGCTGGCCCTGATGGCGCGTACGCGGCCCGCCGGCGTCGGCTCCTACACCTGGATCTGGAGGCTCCCGCCCTCCTCGCGGACGGGATAGACGGGAAGCGGGCGCTGGGCCGGCGGGCTGACCACCTCGCCGGTCGTGATGTCGAAGACGCTGCCGTGACACTCGCATTCGATCTCGGTGCCCTCGAGCTCGCCCTGGTTCAGATTGCATCCCTGGTGGGTGCAGATGTCGCTGAACGCGTACAGGCTCCCGTCGACCCTCGCCACGAGGATCGGGGCATCTCCGACCGTGAAGACCTTCATGTCGCCCTCGGGGACGTCGGCCGCCCCTCCGACCGTGACGAACTCCGCCATCTCTCCTCCTCGTGGTGCTTGCTCGGCCCAGGTGCCGGGCTAGCTTACGCGGGACGCTCGGGCTCGCGGGTCGGCTCCTGCTCTCGCGGTCGAGTTCGAGCCGCCCAGCGGCGTCGCTCGATCTGGGGCCAGAGGAGATAGGAGATCCCGACCACGAGGTAGAACGCCGCCAGGAGGAGGACCCCGAGGTGGAAGTCGATCGGCAGCACGGCCGGGAGCAGGGCGCCGATCACCCAGGCGAGCTGGAACATCACCTCATACCGAACGAAGACTCGACCCAGCGCTCCGGCCGGCGCCTCTCGCTGCATCAGACTTTGAAAGGCCAGCCGGCCGAGCTCGGTCGCCGTCCCGGCCACGAAACCGAACGTCGCGAGCACGGGCAGCGTGAACGCCTGAAACGCCCCGAACGCCGCGAGGCCGGCTCCGAGCAAGCTCGCGAGGACCACGATCTCCTCTCGCAGCCGCTCGCGAATCCGAGGGGCGATGAGGTCCGCCAGCAGGGCTCCGGCGAGCCCGGCGCCGACCACGACGCCGAACCAGTACGTCGGCTCCCCGTCGCGGCGCAGCGCGAAGGCCAGCAGGAACAGGAGGAAGCCGCTCGCCGTGCGCAGCGCGATCGCGCCGAAGGCCGGAGCGGCGAGCGCCGGCACCCGGCCGCGCGCGGCCACCGTCCCCGTGCCGGTTCGAGGGATCCTCGGTTGCGGCAGCCGAAGGTTCAGCAGCGCCGTCGCCGCGTACACGGCCGATGCGAGATAGATCGGCGCTCCGGGCCCGCCCACCTTCAGCAGGGCGAGCCCGAAGAGTGCCGCGAGAACCGCCCCCAGCGCCGTGAATCGGCCCAGCCGGGCGTTCGCGCGCACGAGGCCCTCCTCCGAGCCCGCATACGCCAACACGAGCCCGTTCTTGGTGATCGCGTGGACGCGCGAGAGGACCAGCAACAGGAACAGCGCGGGAAACAGCAACGCCGTGCTCGTCCGCGGCGCCAGGTAGAGGGCGAGGAAGGCCCGTCCGGCGGCCGAGGTCACGGAGATCGCGCGTCGGGGGCCCGCGCGATCGAGCATCGGGACGAGCAACGGGCCCGCGAGCGCGAGCGGAGCCATCGTCAGCAGGAGATAGGCGGCGACCCTTCCCTCCGCCTCCCCCACCGGGATCGAGAAGAAGATGGAGTCCGCGAGCGCGATCGCGACCAACGCGTCGGCGGCGGCGCTGCCCAAATGCACCAGCGCGTAGGAGTCGATCGGGTCCTGCGAGCGCCACAGCCGTCGGAAGGGCCAGACGGCGGCCTCGACGAGGCCGGCGAGGCCGAGGAGGATCAGCTGCCACCACGGATATCGCCTGGGGCGGTCCCCCCGCGAGGTCACGGGCGCGGACGGCCCGTCACCGCGAGAGGCGCTGGCGGAGCAGCTCGCGGGCGAGCTGCGGGTTGGCGGCGCCGCCCGACTTCTGCATGACCTGCCCGACGAGGAAGCCGAGCACGCCGTCGTTGCCGGCCTGCACCTTCGCGACCGGGTCGGGATTCTCCGCGACGACCACGTCGACGATGGCCCCGAGCTCCTCCTCGTCGGAGACCTGCGTGAGGCCCTTCTCGTTCACGATCGCCTCGATCGGGTCGCCCGTCTCGATCGCCGCCTCCAGCGCCTGCTTCACGCCCGCGCTGGAGACCGTGCCATCGGTCGCGAGCCGGACCAGGTCCGCGATGTGCGTCGGCGTGATGCGGGATGTGGCGAGCTCGATGTCCGCCTTGTGCAGCTGGCCCGCGAGGTCCTGCGTGATGAGGTTGGCAGCGGCTGCGGGGTCGCCGCCGGCCTCGACGGCCGCCTCGAAGAACGCCGCCCATTCCCTGGAGGCCGCGAGCACGCGCGCGGGCTCGGCCCTCAGGCCGAGCTCCCGCTCGTACCGCGCACGCCGGGCGGCCGAGAGCTCCGGAAGGTCGACCCGAAGCTTCTCGATCCACATCGAATCCGGCTCCAACGGCGGCATATCCGGCTCCGGGAAGTACCGGTAGTCGAACGCCTCCTCCTTCGAACGCATGGAGGAGGTGACGCCCGCGTCCTCGTTCCAGTGGCGGGTCTCCTGCACTAATGGAGTACCCGCCTCCAGGGCGTCGCGCTGCCGCTGCGCCTCGTAGCGGACGGCGCGTTCGAGTGATCGAACCGAGTTCATGTTCTTGATCTCCACCTTCACGCCGAGCTGCGGGCTGCCGCGCTCGCGCACCGACACGTTCGCGTCGCATCGCAGCGATCCCTCCTCCATCCTGACGTCGGAGACGTCGAGCGACTCCAACGTCGCCCGAAGCTCCCGGAGGTAGGCCGCCGCCTCCTCGGGCGAGCGCATATCGGGCTCCGACACGACCTCCACGAGTGGGACGCCGGCGCGGTTGTAGTCGATCAGCGCGTAGTCCGCCTCGGAGATTCGGCCGCTCGCCCCCGGATGGGTCGTCTTCCCGGTGTCCTCCTCCATGTGCACGCGGGTGATCCCGATGCGCCGCTCCCGGCCGTCGACCTCGATGTCGAGGTGGCCCCCCACGCACACGGGGAGGTCGTACTGCGAGATCTGGAAGTTCTTCGGCATGTCCGGATAGAAATAATGCTTGCGATGAAACAGCGAGCGAGGAGCGATGTCGCAACCGACGGCGAGGCCGATCCGCACGATGTATTCAATCGCGCGCTCGTTGGGAACGGGGAGCGATCCGGGATGCCCCAGGCACACGGGGCACACGTTCGTGTTCGGCGGCGCGCCGAACTCGTTGCGGCAGCCACAGAACATCTTCGACGCGGTCGAGAGCTCGACGTGGCACTCGAGGCCGACGACGGTTTCCCAGCGGTCCTCGCTCGCGGCCATGGTTCGACACGATAGCGGTCCACCGGGACACGTGCCGTAGCGCCCCCGGCCCGTAGCATCCTCGTCATGGCTCGAACCATCCCGTCGCCGCCCGAGGCCCCGGCGCCCTCCGCATCTTCTGCGTCGATCTGGGCCGCCCTCGCGGTCATCTACGTCGTGTGGGGCACGACCTACCTCGCAATCCGGGTCACGAACCAGACGCTTCCGCCGCTGCTCGCCGCGTCACTCCGGTTCCTGATCGCGGGGGCCATCCTGTACGCGTGGTCGGTCCGGCGAGGCGACCGGGTCGGCGACCGCCCCGGTCCTCAGCAGTGGCGCGCCGCGGCCATCGTGGGCGTCCTCCTGCTCTTCGGCGGCAACGGGGGCGTCGTCTGGGCGGAGCGAACGATCCCGAGCGGCATCGCCGCCCTCCTCATCGCGCTCGTGCCGTTGTGGATCGCCCTGATCGACGGCGTCGTGCTGCGCCACCGGGTGCGCCCCCTTACGGCGACCGGCATCGTGATCGGTTTCGGCGGAGCCGCCCTCCTGTTGCTGGGCGGCGGCGGGACCGGGCGCGTGGAGCCCCTCGGCATGCTCCTGGTCGTGGCGGCGTCGCTGTCGTGGGCGTGCGGCGCGCTGTACTCGCGCACGGCTCCCCTCCCCCGTCGTCCGCTCGTCGGCGCCGGCATGGAGATGCTGGCCGGAGGCCTCGCGCTCGGGATCGCGGGGGTCTTGGCCGGGGAGCTCGCCGACGTGCGTCCCGAGCAGTTCTCGCTCGCGTCCGTCGCGAGCCTCGCCTACCTGATCGTCTTCGGCTCGTTCGTCGCGTTCACGTGCTTCGTGTGGCTTCTCCGGGTCGCGAGGACGTCGCTCGTGGCGACCTACGCGTACGTCAATCCCGTCGTCGCGGTGTTCCTCGGGTGGCTCATCCTCGGTGAGCAGGTCACCCTTCGCACGGTGATCGCCGGCTTGGTGATCGTCGCGGCGGTGGCGCTGATCATCTCGGCGGGCGGGGCGCGGCGAGAGGACGAGCAATCCGTGGGGATCGGCCGCGCGCGATGAGGTTCCCTCGTTCGGTGTTCGTGGCCGTCGTGATCCTCGCGCTCGTTGGCGTCGTCGCCGCGTTCGCGTTCCTCGACGACGATCAAGCGTCGCGCTCCCCACGAGGGCTGAGCGAGCCGTCCGAGCAACCGGTGCCCACGCCGACCGGTCCCTTCCGGTTCGTCGTCCTGGGCGATTTCGGAAACGGAAGCCAGGCGGAGCTCAAGGTCGCCGGCGCGATCGACGACTGGACCGACGCGCATCCAGTGAACGCGCTGGTGACGACCGGGGACAACGTGTACGAGTCTGGGGCGCCCACTCGCTTCGCCGAGGCCTGGGAGGGGCCGTTCGGCTGGGTCTCGGTGGAGGGAATCCCCGTCGTGGCGACGCTCGGGAATCACGACGTCGAGACGCAGGGCGGCGGCCCGGTCATGGGCCTGCTCGACATGCCGTCGCGCTGGTACACGCGCCGCATCGGACCCGTGGAGTTCATCGTGCTGGACGCGAACCGCCCGACCGATCCCCGACAGCTCGACTTCCTGCGCCGAGCCGTGGAGAGCTCCACCGCCCGGTGGAAGATCGCGGTGTTTCACCAGCCCGCCTACAGCTGCAGCCGCCACGGAAGCACCCCCGAGGTGGACGACCTGTGGCTCCCCCTCCTCGCCCGCGACGGTGTCGACCTCGTCCTCAACGGCCACGACCATGCCTACCAACGCTTCGGTCCGATCGACGGGACCACGTACGTCGTCACCGGAGGAGGGGGCGCGCCGCTGTACCACGAGGACGACTGCCCCGACGGCACGCCGGAGCCCGAGGCCAAGCGCGTCGTCCACCACTTCGTCACCCTGGTCGTGTCCGGCTCGAGGCTGCGGATCGAGGCGTTCGACTCGCGCCTCCGCTCTATCGACGAGGTCGACCTCGCCGAGTCCAAGCCCGGCTGATGCGGTCGGACCTCCTCAGATCGAGGCGAGCAGCGGGGGGCGTACGTCCAGTGCCAGGTCCCCCTCGAGGGCATGGGCCGCTCGCAGAAGCGTCGGCTCGTCCAGCACTCTGGTGGTGAGCTGAAATCCGACGGGCAGGCCCGCGCCGTCGAGGCCACAGGGGATCGAGATCGCCGGCACTCCCGCGAGGTTCGCGGGGATCGTGAAGAGATCCGACAGATACATGGCGAGTGGATCGTCCGACCGCTCCCCGATCCGGAACGCCGTCGTCGGCGACGTCGGGGAAACGAGGACGTCGAAGGCGTCGAACGCCCGCTCGTAGTCCTGGATGATGAGCGTCCTCACCTTCTGGGCCTGCCCGTAGTACGCCTCGTAGTAACCGGCCGAGAGGGCGTAGGTCCCCAGCATGATCCGACGTTTGACCTCCGCGCCGAACCCCTCGCCGCGGGTCTTCGTCATCATCTCGATCGCGTCGCGCGCGCCCTCGGCTCGATAGCCGTAGCGGACGCCGTCGTAGCGCGCGAGATTGGACGATGCCTCGGATGGCGCGATGAGGTAATAGGCGGAGAGCGCATAGTCGGTGTGAGGCAACGAGACCTCGTCCACCTTCGCGCCGAGCCGCTCGAGACGGTCGATGGCGGCGCGGACGGCGTCTCGCACGCCGGGCTCGACGCCCTCGCCGAACGCCTCCGTGACGACCCCGACGCGCAGGCCGGAGGCTCCGGCGTCGATGCCCTCCGCGTAGTCCTGCGCGGGACGATCCAGGCTCGTGGCGTCGCGCGGATCCTTGCCCGCCATGGTCGACAGCAGCACCGCCGCGTCACGGACGCTCCGCGTGAGCGTGCCGACGGTGTCGAGGGACGACGCGAACGCGACCAGCCCGTAGCGGGAGATCAGCCCGTACGTCGGCTTGAGGCCGACGACGCCACACAGCGCTGCCGGCTGCCGCACGGATCCGCCGGTGTCCGTCCCGAGCGCCCACACGGCCTCGCCGGCCGCGACGGCGGCCGCGGAGCCACCCGACGATCCACCCGGGACGTGATCGAGATCCCACGGATTGTGAACGGGCCCGAACGCGGAGTTCTCGTTCGACGATCCCATCGCGAACTCGTCGCAGTTCGTCTTTCCCACGAGCACAGTGCCGGCGCCGGACGCGCGAGCCCATGCAGTTGCGTCGTACGGGGGGACGTAGTTCTCGAGCATCCTCGAGCCGCAGGTCGTTCGGATGCCCCGCGTGCACAGCACGTCCTTGACGGCGAGCGGGATCCCCGCCGCCTCCGACGATGCCGCGCCGGTGGTGATGAACTCGTCCACGGCCGCCGCCCGCTCGCGGGCCACCTGCGGGGTCGGGGTCAGGAACGCCTCGACTCGGTCCTCCACCGCATCCATCCGTGCGAGGCAGGACTCGGTGAGCTCGGCCACCCCCACGCTTCCGTCTCGAAGCATCCGCGCCAGCTCGGAGGCGGTTCGGTCGCAGAGTTCGGGCGAGCTCACGGGCCGGTCAATCGCTCTCGGCGATGCGCGGAACGCGGAAGCGCTCGCCCTCCCGATCCGGCGCGTTCGCGAGCGCCTCCTCGTGCGGAAGCGACGGCTCCACCTCATCCGGGCGGAGCACGTTCGAGCGCGGGATGGCGTAAGAGGTGGGGACGACGTCGTCGGTCGCCACCTCGCCCACCTTCGCCGCAGCCTCGAGGATCACCTTCAACTGCCCCGGGAGGCGCTCCCGCTCCTCGTCGCTGAGTTCGATGCGAGCCAGGCGCGCGACGTGTTCGATGTCGATCTCGACCGGCATGGCCCGCAGTGTATCCCGTCGATTCGGAGCGGTCGGACGCAGCCGGGCGCGCGAGCGCCGGTCGATGCGAGCTCCTGTCGGCAGCCCCTTGCGTGTCATACCCCTGCAGTAGGGTATCGAACGTACGTTCGGGACGGCAACACCAACCCCAGGAGGGGACATGGACGAGCTTCAATCGAGAATCGAGGAAGCGCTGCGTTCCGAGGGGCTCGAAGAGCTCACGGATGCTGAACTCGTGGCAGGAGCTCGCTGAGATCGAGTCAGCCTAAAGCAGCTCGAGTGGCGGCGCGTTTCGGATGCTCGCGGATCTCGAGCGTCGAGGGCTTCATGCCGTGGAGGCATCATGTGCGAGCTCGCATCCACCATTGAGCGCTGCGCTCCGAGGCGCTCGCGGAGCTGCCGGATGCGCAGGCCGAGGAGGAGTTCGCAAGAGATCCGGCGCGGCATCGAAGCACTGGAGGCCGAGCAGTCTCCGTCGGCTCCCCGACCTCGAACGCCGAAGGGTTCACGAGCGAGACGGCCACCTCTCGGTGGCCTCCTGGATGGCATCGACCCACCGGGTCTCCTACGGAGCAGCACGCCGATCGGCGGCCACCGCACGAGCGCTCGAGCACATGCCCGAGACACAGAGAGCACTCGAGGCAGGCGAGGTCTCCCTGGCCGGGGTCGGGATGCTCGTCCAGGCCCGGACGAGTGATCCACACGCCTTCGAGCGATCCGAGGCCGTGCTGGTGCAGGCGCGCCTGCATGCACTCGATCTCCGGGCTCTCCCGGGTCGTGGGGCACTGGCGCGAGGCGGTCGCCGCACAGGCCGGTGCAGACACCGAGGCGGAGCTCCGGGCACGTCGGCGCCTGCACGCCTCCGCCACCTTCGCAGGCATGGTGCGGGTGGACGGGGACCTTGATCCGGAGACCGGCGAGGTCCTGCTGACGGCGCTCGGAGCCGTGGTGGACGCCGAGGCTCGATCGAGAGAGGAAGACGAGCGATCCCCCGCCCAGCGACGTGCCGATGCCCTGGGAGAGGTCTGTCGTCAGTGGCTGGACCTCGCACCCCGTCCCGCCGTTGCTGGAGAGCGACCGCATCTCACCCTCACGGTCTCGGCCGAGGCCCTGGCGGGGTCGGCCGAGCGATGGGGGCGGAGCCACCGGGGACTGAGGTCCCTGAGGCCGAGGAGAGCTCACGAGCGGGCGTGCAGGCCGAGTTCTCCCCGCCGGTGCGGAGCTCGATCATGTGGGTCCGGTCTCCCTTCGGACCGCACGACGGCTCTCCTGCGATGCCTCGGTGATGCGGGTGGTGATGGCGGGGGGATCGGCTCCGCTCGATGTGGGAAGGCGCACCCCGGTGGTGCCGTCGTCGATCCGACGGGCGGTCGTGTGCCGGGATCGGCCACTGCCGCTTCCCCGGGTGTGACAGACGACATGCGTGGTGTGACGCCCATCACGTTGTGCACTGGGCGAAGGGAGGTCGTACAGGGCTCTCGAACCTGGTGCTGCTGTGTCGTCGACATCACCGCCTGGTCCACACAGGAGGTGGGTTCTCCCTCGAGCTCTCGGGAGAGGGACCGGTGTTCAGACGACCCGACGGATCGGTGCTCGAGGATCGCGCTCCACCGTCGTCCTAGACTGGCGGTGACGGTCGTCGTCGAAGGCCTTAGCCGGCAAGGCGCTTGAGGAACTCGGCCTCGTCGATGACCTCAACCCCGAGCTCCTCCGCCTTCGCCAGCTTGGACCCGGGACTCTCGCCCGCGACCACGAAATCGGTTTTCTTCGACACGCTCGAGACGATCCGCGCACCGGCCTCCTCGGCGGCCGCAGCCGCGGCATCGCGCGACATGGCGGCGAGCCCGCCGGTGAGCACGATCGTGGTGCCGGTGAGGGGTCCCGTGGGCCGCGCGGCCTTCGGCTCGTCCGCCGTGCGAACGCCCGCCGCTCGGAGCTTCTCGACCAGGGCGAGGTTCTGCTCGTCGTCGAACCACTCCGCGACGCTGTGGGCGATCTCGGGACCGATCTCCTCGACGTCGTCGATCTGCTCCGCGGTCGCGTCCGCGAGGGCATCGATCGAGCCGAAGGCATCCGCGAGCACCTGAGCGACGTGCCCGCCCACGTGGCGGATGTTGAGGCCGACGAGGAGGCGCCACAGGGGCCGGTCCTTCGACCCAGCAATGGCGGCGAGCAGATTGTCGATCGACTTGCGCTTGAATCCCGGGAGGGTCGCCAGCTGATCCTCGGTGAGCGAGTAGGTGTCTCCGGGATCCATGACGAGCCCCCGGTCGCGAAGCAGCATCCCGGTCTTGTACCCGAGGCCCTCGATGTCCATGGCGCCGCGCCCGGCGAAGTGGAAGAGCCACTCCTCGTTCTGCATGGGGCAGCCGCGCTTGTTCGGACACCGGTGGTCGGCCTCGCCCTCCGGTCGGACGAGCTCCGTGTGGCAGGCGGGGCACCGCTTCGGCATTCGCCACGCCCTGGCGCTCTTGGGACGCTTGGCCGGGACCGGCCCAACGATCTCCGGGATGACGTCCCCGGCACGCCGGACGATCACGGTGTCGCCGTTCCGCACGTCCTTTCGACGGACCTCGTCCTCGTTGTGCAGGGTCGCCGTCGTGACGGTCACCCCTGACTGACGAAGACGGGCTCGAGCCTCGCGAACGGCGTGACCTTCCCCGTCCTGCCGACGTGAACCTCGATCTTCCGCAGGAGAGTGGTTCGCTCCTCGGGTGGGAACTTGTACGCGATTGCCCAGCGCGGCGCGTGGCTGGTCGCCCCGAGTTCATCCTGATACCCAATCTGATCCACCTTCGCGACGACCCCGTCGATCTCCCAGTCGACGCTGTGGCGCTCGTCCTCCCACTGCCGCGTGTAGTCCTCCACCTCCTGCATCGAGTCGAAGGTCGCCGACGTCGGCTGCACGGGCAGTCCCGCGTCTCGACACCAGGAGAGGAAACTCGAGTGGGCGTCGAACCGGATCCCCTCCGCGTAGCCGAAGCTGTGACACCACAGGCTCAGCGGCCGCTGCGCGGTGATCCTCGAATCCTTCTGCCGGAGGCTTCCGGCGGCCGCATTTCGAGGATTCGAAAACGGGCGCTGTCCTTGCGACGTGAGTTCCTCATTGAGCTTTTCGAACGCGCTGTTCGGGAAGTAGATCTCCCCCCGGACCTCGAGGAGTGCCGGCGGGTCGGCGACGCTAAGGCGCCGCGGGATGTCGCCGATCGTGCGCACATTCGCCGTGATGTCCTCGCCGGTCCTCCCGTCGCCCCGCGTCGCGCCCTGTACGAGTACGCCATCCTGGTACGTGAGGGCCACGGCGACCCCGTCGATCTTGAGCTCGCACGCATAGCGAGCGACCCCCGGGCCGAGTCCTCGCTCCACGCGCCCCGCCCACGCCTCGAGCTCCTCCTGAGAGAAGACGTTGTCGAGCGAGAGCATCGGCGCCCTGTGTGCCACGGGCGCGAACAGCGTTGCCGGTGCCGCGCCGACCGTCTGCGTCGGGCTGTCGGGGGTGACGAGCTCGGGGAATTCAGCCTCGAGCTTCTCGAGCTCGCGCGCGAGTTCGTCGTACTCAGCGTCCGCGACCTCGATCTGATCGAGGACGTAGTACTGGTAGCGGTGGTGGTTGATCTGCTCGCGGAGTTCTTCGACCCGCACCTTCGCCGTCGCTCGCCGCCGCTCCTCCCGCTGCCGAGTGCGGTCCCCGGATGCCTTCGCGGCCACTACGACGCGATCTCCACTCGGCCCGAGACGCCGATCCGCTCGCCCTGGACGACGACGCCGCCCTGAACGTTCGGCACGTCTTCCAGGTACTGCAGCGCGGCGCGCAGGCCGTCGGGCTTCGGAAGCAGCGCCTGAACGCCGGCGGCCGCCGCGTCCGCGAGCATGCAGGACGAGGCCAGCACCGCGAGCCCGTCGGGTGATGCGGCGCCCGCTCGTCCGCGGCCCGTGGTCGTCGAGATCCCCATGCCTCCCGAGCGCGGCTCCACCACCACCGACACCGGTGAGCCGTTCTCTC
The DNA here is from genome assembly GCA_963728285.1 of uncultured Actinomycetes bacterium. Classification (GTDB taxonomy): domain Bacteria; phylum Actinomycetota; class UBA4738; order UBA4738; family HRBIN12; genus CAVSJR01. The sequence continues at coordinate 40,644 of CAVSJR010000002.1, forward strand.
GGCCGTGGACGACGAGCTTCGTGCGCTTCTTCTTCATCAGGAACAGGTCGCCGCCGCATTCCACCGTCAGCTCCGAGGCCTGCCGGGCGAGGAAGCGTCCGACGTAATCGGTCACGGCGCCTCGAAAGGCGAACATCGGCCCGACGCCGGCGTCGGAGGCGGCGGCCACCATCTCCCGGACGAGCTCCGGCGCCTGCTCGGGGATCGCCAGCGGGCGCTTGCTGGAGCGGAACTCGGGATGCCCCAGCGAGTACGACTGCAGCTGCTCCCAGAAGGTCAGGGCCGCCGCCCGCGACTCCTCGATCAGGTCAGGCCCGGCGGTGATGCGCAGGGTGAAGTCCTGGACCTGGATGTCGAACGTCTTCGCTTTGCGGCGAAGCAAGGTCACCGCGCGAGCCTCCTGACTGCGAGCGCTCGGCCGCGCGCTCTCGGAAACCCGATGATAACGAAGCAGCAGCTAACGGCGCTCGCCCGATCAGCGAAGGGACTCGATGATGCGGCCGCCGCCGAGGAGCTCGCTCCCCCGATAAACGACGACGCTCTGCCCGGGCGCGACCCCTCGCTGCGGGGACCGGAACTCGATCCGGGCACGGTCGCCGTCCGGGTCGACCACCGCCGGCACGTCATCGCCGTGGGAGCGGATCATCACCTCCGCCTCGAACGGACCCGTCCGGGGAGGCTCGCCGGCGATCCACGAAACCCGGTCGGCGACCAGCCCCCGCCGGGCGAGCAACTCGCCGGGGCCGACCATGACTCGGTTCGCGGACGCGTCGACGTCGACCACGTAGCTCGGGGCCGGCCTCGAGATCCCGAGCCCGCGACGCTGGCCGACGGTGAACCGAAACGAGCCCCCGTGCCGCCCGAGGACCTCGCCGGATGCCGCGTCGACGACGTCTCCCTCGCGCGACAGATGCGGAGCGTGCTCCTCGAGGAAGGCGGCGTGATCCGCTCCGGGGACGAAGCAGACCTCCTGGGAGTCCGGCTTCCCCGCCACCGGAAGCTCGAAACGCTCGGCGTGCCCGCGCGTCTCCGACTTCGACATTGCCCCAACGGGGAATCGCGATCTCGCGAGCTGGCGCTGGCCGAGCATGTGCAAGACGTAGGACTGGTCCTTCCTAGGGTCCGCGCCGCGATACAGGCGCCAGCCGCCGGCGTCGTCGTAGGAGGACCGGACGTAGTGGCCCGTCGCCACGAGGTCGATGCCGAGCTCATCCGCGCGAGACAGGAATGCCCCGAACTTGATGCGCTCGTTGCACCGCACACACGGATTCGGCGTCCGGCCCGCCTCGTGCTCGGCGAAGAAGTCCGCGAGCACCGTCCGCTCGAACACACTCGACATATCGACCACCTCGAAGTCGATGCCGGCGATCCCCGCGACGGCGGCCGCGTCGGCACGGGCCTGTGGTCCGCAGCAACCGTGCTCGACGCCGTCGAGATGCACGAGGTTCATGTGCGAGCCGACGACCTCATATCCGGCCTCGGCGAGCAGGCAGGCGGACACCGACGAGTCCACCCCGCCGGACATCGCCACCAGCACCGATCTACCCATCGTCCCAGTCTACGAAGGTCCCGAGCGTGCGGGCCCTTGACGCGTCCCGAGCACGACCCCGACCTGCGGCCTCCTCGGCGACGCGTCTAGGCTGGAGTCGTGATCGACGTTCGATTCGACGATCTCGGGCGTGCGTCGGGCCGTTCGTTCCGTCTCCTGGACCCGGTCGGCACCATCGAGGCCCGGCGGACCGACGAGGTGGCCGGCGCGCTGTCGGCCGTGGAAGCGGCCACGGAACGGGGATTGTGGGCCGGGGGGTTCGTGTCGTACGAGGCCGCCCCGGGCCTCGACTCGGCGCTGTCGGTCCGCGCTCGCGGGCCGGAGGATCCGTTCTCCGATCTCCCTCTGCTGTGGTTCGCACTCTTCGAGGACGTGACGGAGGTCGAGCTCCCGCGCCCGACCGCCGAGGAAGCTGGAGCGCCGCTCGACGCATGGGTGCCATCGATCGCCCGGGAGCGATTCGACGCGGCGATCGCCGAGATCCGCGAGCGCATCGCCGCGGGCGACACCTACCAGGTGAACTACACGCTCAGGCTGCGAGCCGGCATCGATGGCGACGAACGCGGGCTGTATCGAGACCTCTGTCTCGCGCAACGGGGTTCGTACGCGGCGTATCTCAACCTCGGGCGATACCGCGTCCTCTCGGCCTCGCCGGAGCTCTTCTTCCGCATCGACGCCGATCGGATCACGACCCGCCCGATGAAGGGGACGATGCCGCGGGGCCGCTGGCCGGCCGAGGATGACGAGGCCGCCCGCCGGCTCGTGGCATCGACGAAGGATCGCGCGGAAAACGCGATGATCGTCGACCTCCTGCGAAACGACCTCGGCCGCATCTCTCGACCCGGATCGGTCGAGGTCCCGACGATGTTCGAGGCGGAGCGGTACGAGACGGTGTGGCAGCTCACGTCCACCGTGGCGTCGCGGCTCACGCCGGACGTGACCCTGCCCGACGTCTTCCGCGCGCTGTTCCCGAGCGGATCGGTGACCGGCGCGCCGAAGATTCGCAGCATGGAGATCATCGCCGACCTGGAGGACTCGCCCCGCGGCGCGTACACGGGCGCCGTCGGCTACGTCGCGCCGCGGGACGCCCCGGGACCGCGAGCCAACTTCAACGTGGCGATCCGCACGGTGATGCTCGACACGAAGACCGGCCTCGCGGAGTACGGCGTCGGAGGAGGGATCACGCACGACTCCTCTGCCGCGGCGGAGTACGACGAGGTGGTCGCGAAGGCGCGGGTGCTCACCGTGCGCCGTCCACCGTTTTCGTTGTTCGAGACGGTGCGGCACGAGCCGCGCGAAGGCTTTCAGCACCTGGACGCGCACCTGCGCCGTCTGGCCTCCTCCGCCCGGTACTTCGGGTTCGCCTACGACGAGCAGGCCGTCGGCGAGGCCCTCGACAAGGCGGTCGCCGGCGAGGACGCGCCGGTTCGCGTTCGCTGCGTGCTGGCCCGAGACGGCGAGCTCGAGGTGACGGTCGGATCCCTATCCGATCGGGACCCGAGCGTCCCGGTCCGGCTCGCGATCGACGATCGACGCGTGGACCCCACCGACGCCCTGCTGTTCCACAAGACGACCCTGCGCGGGCGCTACGAGGGCGCCGCGGCTCGACATCCGTACGCGGACGACGTCCTGCTCGTGAACGATCAGAGGGGAGGTCACGGAGTCGACGGTGGCGAACGTCGCGGTGCGGATCGGAGGCCGATGGTGGACGCCGCCCCTGGACGCAGGCCTGTTGCCGGGCACCGGGCGAGCCGCCGCCCTGGACGAGGGAACCCTCGAGGAGCGGGCCATCACGCTCGAGGAACTGCGCGCGGCTGAGGAGATCGCCCTGGTGAGCTCGGTCCGGGGGTGGCGCAGCGCGGTCCTCGTCGGGCCCTAGGGCGGGTCGGGGTCGGCCGCGCCGTCCGGTTTGGGCAGGGTGCGGTCGCCGGGAAACTCATACGGGTGCGTCCGCTCGTCGTCGAGCGGGCACGCGCAAAGGGGACAGCGGGGTGGCTCCTCGTACACGAGCACGATGCGCTCGCAGAAGGGACACTCCGCCTCCCGCATGGAGGGTTCCTGTATGTCGTTCGACATCGTTGGGGGTCGCCCCGGGGGGAGCGGTCCCTACAGTTGTCGGCTCGAGCACATCACGCCTTTACCCGACCTCCGTAGCCAGGATGAGCGATCGACGCCCTCCTGCTGCCGGAAAGCTCCTGGTCGGAGCGACATTCCCAGGGGTTCACGCGGCCTTGCTGCTCTTGCGCTTCCCCCTCGGGACGTAGCTGTGGACGGGTTCGTGCTGCCAGCAGAATTGCCACTTGTTATAGACCGACAACCGAGTCTCACACCCCTCGGCCGCGCAGACCCGGTCCCCCGAATACTGCTTGTTGGGCCTGGCGAGCTCCGAAACACGGGCTCCTCGGTAGCCTTGTTCCGCCATTTCCATCCCCTCCTGATCACGAGGACCGGTTCCCTGGTTCGGCCCCGTGCGATCAATTCGAACCCGCGCGGCGTTCGGTTCATTCCGCGTCGGGGGCCGGCGGGCACGTGCATAGGTTGAGGGGCCGCCTACCAGGCGTCCATCCGGTCCTCGAGCGCCGAGGTGGACGACGTGAGCTGGACGACCCGGGGGGTGAAACCGAGGCCCTCCCAGAAGGCCATCGAGCCCTCATTCGGAGCGAACGTCTTCAGCGTGACCCAGGGAACGGCGTGCGTGGAGGCGAAGCGGGCGGCCTCGCGGACCAGGGCCCGGCCGACCCCGCGGCCCCGGTGGCCCGCCCGCACCACGACGCCGGAGATCTCGAGCGCCCGCTCGTCGGAGAACCGCGAGGGCACGTTGACCTCGCCGTAGGCCATCCCGACGATGTCGCCGTCCTCGTGCTCCGCGACCAGCACCACCGCGTCGTGCATCCGCATGGCCTCGCGGTACTTGTGGCCGACCTCGTCGTAGAACCCGGGGCGGGGGGTGAAGACCCGCCAGTCCCGCTGCATCGAATCGAGCTCTTGAAACAGCGCCACCAGCGCCGGCACGTCCTGCGGCTTCGCCTGCCTGACCCTCACGGCCCGGTCCTCGCTCGGCTCACCGGCCCTCGAACTCCGGCGCACGCTTCTCGAGGAAGGCGGCCATGCCCTCCGCCTGGTCCGATGTATCGAACAAACGACAGAACGCGCTGCGCTCGGCCTCGAGCCCCTCGCGAAGGCCAGCATGGGCCGCTCGGTGGATCGCATCCTTCGCAGCGGCGAGCGCGACCCTCGGTCCGCTCGCGAATCCGCGGGCCCGCGCGACGGCTGCCTCGTAGACATCGTCCGCGGGAAGGACGTCCGTCACGAGCCCGATCGACGCGGCCTCGTCGGCGTCGATCCGCCGGCCCGTGAAGATCAGCTCCTTCGCTCGAGCCTCACCGACGACGCGAGGGAGTCGCTGGGTTCCGCCGGCTCCCGGTATGACGCCGATCAGGATCTCGGGCTGGCCGAGCTCCGCATCGGCGGCCGCGAGCCGCAGGTCGCACGCCAGCGCCAGCTCGCATCCTCCGCCCAGCGCGAACCCGTTGATCGCCGCGATGGTGACCTTGGGAATCCCGGCGAGGACGTCGCATGCCTCGCCGAGCGCCGTCACCCACGGCAGGATCTCCTCGGTGCCGAACCCCGCCATGCCCTTGATGTCGGCGCCGGCGGCGAACAGCTTGCGCCCGCCCCACACGACGACGGCACCGACGTCGGCCCGAGCCGCGGCGTCGCGCGCGGCGTCGGCCAACTCGTCCGCCACCTGCCGGTCGATCGCGTTCGCCGGCGGGCGATCGAGACGGATGGTCCCGACCCCGGCGTCGACCTCGAGCCTGACGAACTCCCCCATCGGATCCCTTCGAAGCGTTGCGGCGCGACCTATCTTTCCAGACCCATCGCCGTCGCGCGGCTCATCGTCCCGCGAAGGCCCGGCTCGAGTGCGGCCGGCTCGATGCCGAACGCCGCCGCGGCATCCGGGACGTCGCCGACGACGGCCGTCCCGCCCATCGAGAACACCTCGCAGGCGGTCGCCGACACGGCGCGGCCGAGCAGCTCCGACAGCCGTTCGGCCGCCTCCGGGATATCCAGGTGACGGATCGGCGAGCCGCCGCCGCGGACGAGCACGGCGAACTCGTCTGCGGTGACGAGGTCGGGGCCGTCGAGCCCCCACGTTCCCTCGACGGGCTCGGCCCGATCGTCGACGGCGGCCAGCACGCGCCCGACATCGTCGGCGAGGACCGGCGCCAGGACCTGGCGGCCCGAGCCCACGACCTCGGCCGGTTCCTGTGCCGCGGCCTCGACGAACGCCGTGAACCAGGTCCCGCCGAGCCCGTAGGCCGGCGAGGAGCGGATGATCGCGTGCTCGATTCCCGAGGCGCGAATCGCCTCCTCGGCTCGACCCTTCGCGCGGAGGTACGGGTTGTTGGATGCGGAGGACGCGCCCGGATGAGACAGGAGCACGAGGCGACGAACGCCGGCGGAGGTCGCGACCGCCACCATCTGCTCCACCGATTCCAGGCTCGACCTCGCGTAGGCCTCGGGGTCCGGCTCGTTCACGCCGCCGACGAGATGCACCACCGTGAAGGCCCCGGCCAGCACGGCCTCGAGCGCCGCCTCGTCGTCGGAGGACCCCACCGCGACCTTCGCCCCGAGGTGCCGCAGGGCGTCGGCAGCATCCCGGCGCCGGACGAGGGCACGCACCTCCGGATCCCGGCGAGCGAGCTCGGCCACGGCGGCGCGGCCGATCAAACCGGAGGCGCCGACGACCGTGACCGACATGAGCGGGATGCTACTCGCCCGCACCCCCGGGCCGCCGCTACGCTTCCCGCGTGGGCGCCACCGACGATCCACCTTCGCCGCAGGCTCCGTCGCGCGACGACGCGGCGAGGGTGGAACGCGCGCTTCGGGCCAGGCCGAACTCCTGGCGATCGGTCCGCGCCCACGGCGCCGAGACCAATCGCCGATGGATCGTCGCGCTCGATGGTGGCGAGTCGGCGTTCGTGAAGCTCGCGGCGACGGACGAAGGAGCGGACTGGCTCCGCAACGAGCGAATCGTCTACCGATCGCTGACCGGCGCTCCGTTCCTTCCCAGGCTGATCGGCTGGCACGACGACGGGGAACGGCCGGCGTTGGCGATCGAGGATCTCAGCGGGGCCGAATGGCCTCCGCCCTGGACGCCGCCGCGTATCGACACGGTCCGTGCGAGCCTCGCGCAGGTGGCCCGGACGCCTCCGCCGGCCGCCCTGCCGTCCGCGTCGCTGAGCCAGTTCGATCTGAACGGCTGGCCGGAGATCGCGACCGATCCCGGTCCGTTCCTGGGCCTCGGGATGTGCTCCGCGGCGTGGCTGGAGCGCGCGCTGCCGGTTCTCGACGAGGCGGCGAGGAGCGCCGACCTCGGCGGCGATTCGCTGCTGCACATGGACGTTCGCAGCGACAACCTGTGTCTGAGCGGGGACCGTGCGATCCTCATCGACTGGAATTGGGCGTGCCGGGGGAACGCGGCGTTCGATCTGGCCGCGTGGCTGCCGAGCCTCCACGCGGAGGGGGGACCCGCGCCCGAGACGATCATGCCGGAGGCGGGAGCCTTCGCGGCGCTGCTCGCCGGCTACTTCTGCGCCCACGCGCCCCTCCCTCCCATCCCGCTCGCGCCGCACGTGCGACCCCTGCAGCTCGCCCAGGCGAGGACCGCGCTGCCGTGGGCGGCTGGCGCCCTCGGCCTCCCGATGCCGGTTGACATGGCGGGCTGAAGGCGCCGGTCGACGAGGCCCGCTCGCCGCAGCCCACGCCGTCGCGAAAGCTCTATTGCAGGTGCAAGCCCCTGCTACACTCGCGCGGGTGAGCGCAGCGGCCAGCACGATGCCCGCGAACGAGGTGATGGACCTGCTTCGCAGTCGGGGGCTGCGCATGACGCCCCAGCGTCGGGCCATCGTCTTCGAGGTGATGCGGACGCAGGGCCACATCGCCCCCGCCGACGTCGCCCGCAAGGTTCAGAGCGAGATGCCCGGCGTGAATGCCTCGACGGTGTATCGGACCCTCGCGCTCCTCGAGGAGATCGGCGTCCTGTCGCACGCCCACCTCGAGAGCGGTGCCGAATATCATCGAGCCGAGGAGGCCGGCCACGTCCACCTCACGTGCTCGAACTGCGGCGCCGAGGACGACCTCTCCATCGACGAGGCGCAAGCGCTCCAGAAGGTCGTCGAGCGACATCGAGGCTTCGAGCCGGATCTCACGCACTTCGCCATCAGCGGCCTGTGCGCGGCCTGCCAGCGAACCCGCGCCCGGCGGTAGTCACTGGATCACGTAGGAGCGCCTCGCGACTCGACCCGGGAGTCCGAGGCCTGCGGGAAATCGGCTCAGCGACCGTGAAACCGCTGCATGAGACCGCTGATCAAGCGTCCCGATCAGATCATAGAGAATGGGAGCGATGGGCGTGCGAACACCCGAGGCAGGTTTTCTACAGCGAACGGACGGTTCCCGGAGGCATCCTCCGAGGAGGATGGGCATCGACGATAGGAGTGATCATGCGCAAGCTCATACATCTTGGCTGGACCGGTCGGACCATGAGATTCCAGCTAGTGCTGGTGCTTCTAGGCGTGGTCGTCCTTGTTCCGTCAGGTGCGTCGGCACATCATCGGGAGGTATTCGACGAGCATCTCGGGTTCTATGTGACGGGCATCTGCATGGAGCCCGAACCCGAACCATATCTCGAGGTCAGCGGAGCGGTCGTCCTCACGCTGGAGAAGGAATTCGAGACCGAGATCGGTCGGATGCGGGTCATCTGGCGCTACTACACCAAGGCTCATCCCTCTGGCATTCCTGATCCAGACGCAGACTGGGTCCTGGCCGACGTGAAACGCGATTCCGTTTCCACCTCGCAATCCCGCGTCCTGTCGTCGTGGTTCAGCAACCGAGTTGGGTGGTCAGAGGACCTCGACAAACGACTGACCGTCACCGTCCAGTGGGCCTCGTACCTTGGGGAAGTGGCCACACACAGGAAGCTCGTCTCACAGTGGAGCTACTTCGCCGAAGGCGATCGCTGCTATGCATATCAGCCGGAATAGTTCAGCGGACACCGGCGCTCTCCTTCGGCACCATGATGTTCTGGATCTCCGTTTCGTGTGCCAATTCCACGGCGACGACGACTTTCAGGCGTCGGCATTGGCGGCTTTCAGCAACGGTTGCCAGCGAGCCCCTGGAGGTTGACCTCACCACTCGCGCCCATTCCGATGTCGTTCCACCGTCGACTGCGAACCGTCTCCTCAGTCGTCGTTGACACAAGCCGCGTCGGTCACCTTGGCAGTCCCCGCCTCCTGGCCGGAGATCCCAGCGTCCTTGAACTCATAGTCAAACTCGTGCGGCCGTAGCCAGAGTTTCAGGATGCCATTCGCCTTCACTTCGTCCCGGCTGTTCGGAAGCGGATTGGTGTTTGGATTCCCATCGGTCTCAGTCGTCTCGTTCAGTCCAGCGCCACCCGTCCCCACGACAAACTGCATGGGGGCGGTTCCCACGCCAGTCGTTGCGTTGGTCTCAGCGTCCGTCTGATTTGCTGTCTGTGCTCCGAAGACTTCATAGCTGTGACGGTGCCCAGTCAGGATGATGTCAGCTCCTCCAGCAGTATCCAGAAGAGCGTAAATGTCCCGCATGTCGTCTTCATCAGGACCAAGGCTCGAAACCAAGGGTGCATGAAACGATGCACCTACGCAGTCATCTTGGTCTCCATCAAGCTGAGTCTCGAGCCAGTCATACTGGTCTCCGCCGACCTGGCATCTCGACGCGTCCGCATCATCAGGGAACCCCGGCTCCTCGTGTTCGTCGCACGTTGATGAGTCGATGAAGTACCAGGTCCAGTCGTTCGATCCGGTCTCAATGGTCTTCCTGTACCAGGGATCGCCCATGGCGTTGGTGACGCTGAACCGGTCCCGGTTCTTTGGACACGTGCCTGCGTTATCTGAGCGATCGTAGAGCGCCTCGCGTCCGCCTGCGACCGGTCGAGGATGCTGAAACTGGCCGACCCCTCGATATACGAGCCTCTGAGATCCGCGTGAAGCCCCGTTTGCAAGTGGGTTGGTACCAAAGCCTCGGGGATCACGCCGCCTCCTTCGCATCCAGCCAAGCCGCGTAGACCTCGCCGGGCGTCCGGTGCCCGTGCCGCTCGATCAGCCACTCGGTGTTGTAGCGGCGAACGAAGTCCCGAACGGCCTCCCGGAGCTCCGCAACGTCGGCGTAGGTCCTGGCCCAGATGCATTGCTCCTTCAGCGTGCGGATGAACCGCTCGGCGCACCCGTTGCACGGCGGCTCGCCCACGTAGGCCGGGGAGTCCTCGATCCCCAGCCAGCGAAGCGCCCCCTGGAAATGACCGGAGGTGTATTGCGGTCCCCAGTCGTGGCGCATGGCGATCCCTCTCGCGACGTCGGGCCCGATGGCGCCGAACCGATTCCCTGACCGCGTCGTAGATCGGCTCCAGGCACGCAAACCGGTCGCCTCGTTTGGCCACCGAGGCCCATCCCTCGGCGGTGTAGTGATCGACGGCCACGAACGCCCACACCCACCCGTCCCTTCTCGTGTAGGCCATGGTCGCATCGGTCCCCCACAAGACGTCGGGGGCCTTCGGGATGATCGTCCCGTAGTGCGGCCTGGGCTTTCTCCGTCCTCGGGCCCGTTGTGGAGCAAGCAGGCCGGTCTCGCGCATCAGCCGAAGCACGCGCTTGCGTCCACCCGGATCCCGTGCTCGCGGCGCAACGTGCCGTCACCTTGCGGTGGCCCTCGCCCGAGAACGGCGATCCCTTGATCACCTCCCGGATCAGCTCGATGAGCGTCTCATCTGAGATCACCACCCTCGGACCACGCCGGCGGGGGGCCACGGGCTTTCCCTTTGATCCCACCTGGCGTAGACCGTGGAGCGGGGCGCCGGTGAGCCGGCATACTCGGGTCAGCGTCACGCCCGTGGCGGCGCTCACCTCGGCCGCCTCCCGGGCGGGATCTGAAACCCCCTTTTTCGGGCCACCGCCTTCAGGACCTCGTTCTCCATGGTGAGCTCCCCGACCTTGCGCTCGGCCTCCTTCAGCCGGCGTTCCTCGGGTTGCAGGGGTCTGGCCTTCAGACCTTCCATCCCCCCGGCTAGGAACTCGTCCCGCCATGCCGCCAGGCGGTGGGCTTCCACCCGCAGCTCTCTTGAGAGCTCGTCCAGGTCCTCACCGCGGAGCAGGCGCATCACAGCGTCGGTCTTACGACGAACCGACCAGCGGGTCTCCTTGGATTCCTCGGCCACTGATGACCTCCCTGTTCCCATCGGACCTCCCATTGTCTAATCGGGTGTCCAACGAAACCGGGAGCGGTGGAACGCTTCCTTCACCGAAGTAAGAGAGGTAGCCGTCGGCGTTCGCGTACAGCTTGCCAGCGCTATTCTTCCACTCGTGGTTCCGGCAACGGGATCCGTGCTTACTCCACTCAGGGCCTCGAAGTCACCCATCCACAACTTTGGGTTGTAACTCGCTTGGACCCTGCAGACTTAGCACACGCTTAGAAAATCGGTCCAAGAACCGGGGGTCATCCCAACCGAAGCAAGGCTGGCTGCCACTAAAGGTCCAATTCGCGAGCAGGACCGGCGCGCTGGTGATCTGGGGCGCGTTCCACTTCGACGATGGAATCCAAGTCGTGGTTGAAGCGCTGATAGCGAGCCGCGAAGTACAAGTCGATAAGGTACTGGGTCCGCGGCAGTGCGCTCGTCGGGACCACAACCGTGAGGACGGTCGGACTGGGTCGGAGGACCGACGCAGAGGGCTCGGTGTTGATGAATCTGGCTCCCGTCAGGTCGTAAATCTTAGCCGAGTAACGCGCATAGTCTTCGCTATACCCAATCTCGATCCTAATCTCAAACCCACGACGATCTCTGAGCGTATCCGCAAGGAAGTGCAGCGCATACAGACCATCCCTATGGTCTGGGTCGCTGGAATCCGAGGGCCCTCGGTCCAAACGGCTCGGATGCCTCGATGCTGAATGCAACGGTGCCATAGCTAAACTCAGCCGATACAGACACGATGTCGATTCTCATCCGGCTGCTTACGTCGCCGAGAGGATCGTCAACGTGGCAGGCTGGTCCTTGCGAGATCGGCCCCGAGTTGCAGGGCACGATGGCCTCAGCAGTGCCGGATAAGCGCTACGAGCAGAATCGTCAGACCAGACGCCTCATGGATCTCCTCTCTAAGCCTCGCGTCTGGACCAGAATGGCGCGCTCGCACCAGTGACTCACGCTCCGTTCGACGTACGTTTGTACCGTTCTGGACGACCTTCGGGTTCCTCGCATCCTCGCGGGGTCGCATTTGAGGGCCGCGTAGACAGGTGCAACTCTCTCGGCACCGAGTTCACTCGACGACATCAGTCCGCAGCCAGATACTCCGCTGTCAATGGCCATGCGAAAGTCTCCACGGGTGGCCAGCTGGAAGTCTCCACCCTCGACGGCCAGGCTTCTTCGCTGGCACCCCCTCTCGATCGGGCCTCCTTCATCCGGAAGGACTCGCCCTCGGTGACGACGACGACGGCGTGATGCAGCAGGCGGTCGAGCAGCGAGGCCGCGGTGGTGTGCTCGGGGAGGAAGCGGCCCCACGCGTCGAAGGGCCAGTGGCTGGCGACGCCCAGGCTGCGCCGCTCGTAGGCGGCGGCGACGAAGCGGAAGAGCAGCTGGGCGCCGGTATCGTCAAGGGGCGCGAAGCCGAGCTCGTCGACGATGACCAGGTCGGTCCGCAGGAGCGCCGTCGATGACGCGGCCGACGCGAGTTGTCGGCCAGGCCCCGGTAGAGGGTCTCGACGAGGTCGGGGGCGGCGAGGTAGCGGACGCGGCAGCCCGGCCTCGACCGCGGCGAGGCCGAGGCGCGACGAGCAGGTGGCTCTTGCCGGTGCCGGCGGGACCGACCAGGCACAGGTTCTCGGCGGCGCGGATCCACTCGAGCGAGGCGAGGTAGTCGAAGGTGGCCCGGGGCACGGACGCGAGCGGCGACCTGGAACTCGTCGAGCCTCTTGGCGACCGGGAAGCCGGCGGCCCGCAGGCGGCGCGGCGCGTTGGCCTCGTCGCGGGCGGCGAGCTCGGCCTCGACCAGGGTGCGCAGCAGCTCCTCGGGCGGCCAGCGCTGGGTCGTGGCGGCCTGCAGCACCTCGGGCGCGACGGCGCGGACGCGCGGCCAGCTTGAGCCGCGCAGGCCGGCCGTCCAGGTCGGGCTGCGAGCGGCCGGGGCTGGCCGCGCTCATCCGCAGCGCCTCGAGGCGCGTAGGCCGTCGAGCGGCCGGACCGGCACGGCCGGCAGGTCGAGCGCGAGCGTGCGCGCCGGCGACGGCGACGCGTGGGCAGCCCGGCGCCGGCGGCCAGGATGGAGCGCACGTCGGCGGCGCCGAAGCGCCGGAAGTCGAGCGCCCGCTCGAGCGCGGCCAGCAGCGGCGTCCCGCCCCAGGCCGCCTCGAGGTCGACGATCAGCGGCCAGCTCGCTGCCCAGCCGGGTCGTGCCGGCGGCGGCCGCGGCGCGCAGGAAGCGCCTCGGCGACCGGGCCGAGCGCCAGGAAGGCGTGCTCCGTCGCCGTGCGGGGCCGCACCGCCCGGACCGGCCGGCGACCGCGGACCGCCGTAGTGCTCGTCGACGAGCGACGACCTCGCCCGGCGCGACGAGCGGATGGCGGCGACGACCTCGCCGTCGCGTGGCCGAGGACGACCTCGCCGTCGACGGCCATCGACCGCGACCCGCTGGCCGACCAGCTCGCCGGGCACCGAGTAGCGGGCCGAGCCGAAGCGGACGGTCGCCAGGCGGTCGACCTTGCGCGGCACTCGCCGCGCCGCAGCGGCGGGCGCAGCGACGGCAGCGGGCGGAGCAGCGTCCCGCTCGACGACCAGCCGCTCGGCCGGGACGGCGGCGATCTCGGTGTGGACGCGCCCGTTGACCTCGGCGCACCAGGCCCGGCGCGCCTCGTTCGCCGCGGCCGTCGTCGGCCCAACGGCCGGCAGCCACGACCAGGTCCTCTTGGCGTAGCGGACGAGGGCCTCGACGACGCCCTTGGACTCGGGGTCCGCCGGCCTCGCAGAAGTCGGGCCGGAAGCCGTAGTGCGTGGCGAAGCGCACGTAGTCCGGGGTGCGGCACCACGACGTTGGCGACCACGCCGGCCCTTGAGACAGCCCATCCGGTCGGCGAGCACGACCGCGGGCACGCCGCCGATCTCCTCGAAGCACTCGGCGAGCAGGCGCAGCGTGGTGGCGCGCGCGTCTGGTCGCGCGGCGAAGCGCACGAACCGGAAGCGGCTCCAGGCGAGCACCGCGCAGAACACCTGCAGCCCGCCCTCGGTGCCCCAGTCGATGACCAGGTGCTCGCCGGGCGCCGGCACCCAGGGTCGGATAGGTCCGGCGCTGCCGGCGCCACCCGGCCTTGCGCCTCGGCCACCGCACGGCGGAGGTTGCGGGCCAGAGCCGGCGTAGCCGGCCGCCCGCGCTACGCGGCAGCAGGCGCTTGGCGGAGATGCGGCCGTCGGTGCTCGCACCCGTCTCCGCGATCAGCGCGAGGACGACGTCGGTGTTGCGCGGGCGCCTGAGCGCCGGCTGTCGCTCGAACCGCCCCCGCCGGGAGCGCTCGACGACCCGGCGAACGGTCTTGTGGTTGACCCGGCAGATCGCGGCCGCGGCGCGGTAGCTCCCGGTCCTGCGGTAGGCATCGACGATGTTCATAGACTCCTCCGGTGACTTCACGCGTCGTCCCCCTCGGGCGGTAGGTGTGGGTTCGCGCCAACACCATCGCCGCCCCTGGGGCGACTTCGTGGAACTACCTCACGTAAGGATCGGAGATTTTCGCGTGGCCACAGCCGGAGACTTTGTCATGGCCACGGACACCTGCTGCGTCCGAACGCTCATACTGCCTTGGCATGCCGTGACATGCCTGTTCAAGGGGTTAAACCCTCGATATGCACGGGGCCTTAGAATTCTCTCAGGATAGGACTGTGCACCATGACCAATCGCCAACATTACCGGTGCGCCGATGGCCTCCCTCAGCCGGAGAAATCTGCCGGCTTGAGGGAGGCCGCCGCAGATGTCTCCACTATGATCGAGATGACCACCCGCTGCTCTGGCGAGCTGCCGCTACCCTTGCTTAGGTCCCATTGTTTGTGCAGTTATAGGTTGTCGGCCCATCGTCGACGCTAGGGTAGTCGTTGGTCGGCTTGTACTCGATCGTGTAATTCGTGTTCGTGGAATCAGTCGTGAGTCGCAAGATACCCTTCGACGCAGACTGGAAGTCGGCCTCGCCAGGGTCCCCGCTTGTGTCAAGACTGATGCCAGCACCGCCGGTCCCGACCACGAACGGTCTGGGGTTATCGTTCCCCGGGGTCCCGTCCTCGTCGACTCGATTGTATCGCTCGTACCCATGCTCAGAGGCCATCAGAAGAACGTCGAACCCGGCGGGGTCAAGAAGATCGACCCATAGCTCATCCATAGCGTCCGAGGCCCCGCTGTCCGAACCGTCCTTCAACGTGTTGTCGTGCATAGCGACTCCTGTGCAATCGGCGGGCGGAGTCGTCGCGAGCTCACTCGCCAACCAGGCGTACTGCGGACCGTCCGGATTCGTGCCGTTGCTCGAACAGCTCTTGGCCGTGGGGCTGTCCTTAGTCAGGATGCAGTTTTGAGAATCGATGAATAGCCAGGTCCAGCCGGCGATGTCTAGCCGGTAGTACAGGGGCTCCGTGTTGTTGTAGCCGAAGTAGTTCCGATATCCGGCGTAGTGCTGGCCAGCGCTGCCGACGATCACTTCCTCGGCCCCGCCGGGCACCGGTTTGGTGATGGTCTTGAAGTCTCCCCACGCATGAAGGCCATTACCTTCATTATCCGCGTAGGAGTCGCAGCCATTTGGAGTCTGTCCATCACCATTATCGTTTGGAGGAGTTCCGCACGCTAGATCGTCCCCGCCGGCGGTCGAGGTGAATGAGCCCTCGTCCCCAGGATCGACCAGGTCGCCAAGAGCAAACACACGGAAGGGATCGAAGGTGCTGATCTGGTTCGCCGTCTTTATCTGCCCGCATAGTTGCAGTTGAGCGTTGCGTCGCTTCCGCACGACGCCTTCGGGAAGAAGTCGGGATCTCTTCCGATATCCCCTGCGACAGCGATCTTCTTCGTCGCGGCCGTAGCGGGAAGTGCGCACGTGGCCAGGATTGCGGCGGTCAGCAATGGAGCCACCCACTTCTTCATGTTTATCCTCGGTGTGGCTACCGAGAAGAGCAGCAGCGCGATCGAGCCGAACGGCATAACGAATCTCCTCATCCTCTTCTCCTTCTCCCAGGCGAATCGTCCAGCTTTCGATTCCGTAGCCGCCTCACCGGTGTGGCACGGGAAGCATCTCGCTAGGGCCATCGACGGTTCAACGACAGTCCTCCTACAGACCTTCGACATAGCTCGGACGGTTTTCAGGTGACCTCCGAACCACCGATAGCCAGCGAGATGGTCAAGCGGTTACGTTTCTTGACGGGCGCCCGACATGCGTCAGACGGCGAATTCGGACCGGCAGACATGCAGGATCCACAGAGGGAGGGGGATACGCGGCCACCAGCCGAGCCGCTACGCGATCTTGTGGTCGATCCGAGTCGACGGGAGGTGCGTTGGGGGAACGACGTCTTTCGGCCTAGCAGACGCGACTTCGAACTTCTCTTCTGCTTGGCTCAGCAACCCGTACGCGCCTGGTCGTTCGAGGAGCTCCTGAGAGAAGTCTGGAACGACCCCTACGGGAGAAACCATGAGGTCGTGCATGCAGCCGTGCGGAGACTGCGCCAGCACCTTCGACGCAGACGAGCGCCGGTGATCATTCAGTCCGTCCATAGCTTCGGGTTCATATTGATGGACGACCCCTCTGCTGACGCTGCTTAGAGGCTATAGCGACCAAGCCGAGCTGCTGTCCGGCAAGCGAGACTCGAGGACGCCCGCGCCAATGGGAACCTCTCACGAGGCGAGGTCAATTGGCTAACAAGGATCCCCATGAGATGGGACGACCTACAGGTGATCGACGGCCACGCCGGCCGGGATCCGGCGGCCGCGTAGCCCTGAGATGGCGTAGGCGACGACGAAGAGCGAGGCGGCGGCGATGACCACCGTCCCGCCCGACGACCAGTCGAGGTAGTACGACCCGTACACGCCGGCGAACCCGCACACCGTCCCCACGGCGGTGGAGATCCACACCATGCGGCCGAAGCTGTCGGTGAGGAGCCGGGCGATCACGGGCGGGATCACCAGCATGGCGGCGATCATGGTCACGCCGAGCACGTTCATCGTGGCCGCGATCGTCGCCGTGAGCATGACCGCCAGCAGGATGTCCACGCGCTCGGTCCTCACGCCCGAGACCTCCGCGACCTCCGGGTCGAACGTCGTGAACAGGAGCTGCCGGTAGCCGAGGAACACCGCGGCGGCGGCGAACACGGCCACCCCGATGACGATGGGAACGTCGGACGGAGCGACGCCCAGCACGTTCCCCCAGAGGAGCGCCTCGAAGTTCACGACGAACGTGCGCTGCGCAGAGATGATGATGATGCCGACGGCGAAGCTCGCCGAGGTGACCACCCCGATCGCGGCGTCGGCTCCGATCGTGCGGCGGCGAGCGACCTTGTTGATGAACAGCGCCGCCACGAGGCCCCAGAGCCCCGCCCCCAGGAACACGTTGAACCCGAGGACGGAGCTCGCCACGGCTCCGCCGAAGATCGCGTGCGACAGGCCGTGGCCGATGTAGCTCATGCCGCGAAGGACGACGTAGACGCCGATCAGGCCGCAGAGACCTCCGGTCACGGTCGCCACGAACATCGCCCGCTGAAAGAACTCGTACCGGAACGGCTCAAGCAGGGTGTCCATGATGTCCCTCCCGAAGCGGCACGACGTCCCGGTCCTCCGGGTCGCCGACGTAGGGATCCACGACCACGGGCATGCCGCCGTGGACGAGCACCTCCATCGCGGCTCCGTAGGTTCGCTCGAGCACGTCGGACGTGATCACCTGCCGTGGCCTCCCGACCGCTATCACCTCACGATTCAGGCAGACGACCTGTGGCAGGTGCGAGGCGATCCCGTTGAGATCGTGGGTCGTCAGCACGATGGCGATGCCCTCGTGGTGCAGCTCGTGGATCAGGTGCATCACGTCGTGGCGGGTCCTGACGTCGACGCCGCTCGTCGGCTCGTCCAACAGCAGGAGGTCGGGGCGACGCAGCAATGCCCGCGCGACGAACACCCGCTGCTGCTGTCCGCCGGACAGTTCCCTGATGTGCCGGTTCGAGAGCTCGCCGAGCCCGAGCCGCTCGAGGACCCGATCGGCCTGGCGCACATCATCTTTGGACGACCACGGAACCCGGCGTCCTCCGATGCGGGCCATGAGGACCGCCTCTCGAACCGTGACGGGGAAGAACCAGTTGACGGTCTCGACCTGGGGCACGTACCCGATCGCCGTCGATCGCGGACGGACGATGCGTCCCGCGACCGGGCGCACGGCTCCCGCCATCGCCTTCAGCAGCGTGCTCTTTCCCGACCCGCTCGGGCCGACGACGCCGAGGAAGTCGCCGGGTCGAACGGCGAAGTCGATGTCGATCAGCACGGGATCTCGCCCGTATCGGCACGTGACGTTCTCGAGCTCGATCAGGCGCCGACGCGTCAGTATCGATAGTTCGCCGTCCCCTCGCCGGCCACGTTCGTGACGTCGAACCCGTCGAACATCGACGCGTCGCCGCCCAACGCGCCCATGAACGTCCTGAAGTCGAAGACCATGAGCCCCAGGTAGCTGTGCTCCGGGTCGCCGGCCTCGCCGGGGAGATCGTCGTCGCGCAAGGAGTCGACGTAGCGAGCGCCGGTCTCGTCCGCGATCTGCTGAAGCACCGGGCTGGGGAAGACCTCCGAGCCGAAGATCGCGGGAATGCCTCGCGCCCGGATCTGATCGATCAGGCGCGCGATCTCCTGCGGGGTCGGGTCGGCGAAGTCCGCCGGCTGGATCGCGCCGATGATCGTCCAGCCGAACTCCCGAGCGAAGTAGGGGAAGGAGTCGTGGTAGGTGAGAAGGACCCTGTTCTCCGCCGGGACGGTCGCCGTCACGTCGCGGACCAGCTCATCGAGTCGGTCGATGCGGTCCGCGAACGCCTCGTAGTTGCGGGCGTAGGAGCGGGCGTGGGCGGGATCGATCGCGGAGAGCTCCTGCTTCACGATCTCCGCGTACCGTTTCGCGTAGGGCGGGTTGGTCCACAGATGCGGATTCGGGTCCCCCGCCGACTCGGGGAAGCTGAAGTCGTAGATGTACTCGTCGGGCGAGATGGTCCGCTCGCCCAGCGACACGATCGGCGTTCCCGCCGGAACGTTCGCCTCGGCGAGGTCCCGCGTCGGCTCCTCCAGATGCATCCCGTTGATGAACACGACGTCGGCCTCGGCGAACGCCTGCGCGTCGGACGGGGCCGGCTCGAACGTGTGGCTGTTGGTGCCCTCGGGAACGATCCCGGTCACCGAGACGTGGTCGCCGCCGACGTTCTGGACGATGTTGGTGATCGGGGACACCGTGGTGACGACGCGCACGGGCGCCTCCCGCCCCCCGGCAGCACCCGTGCTCACGGGCTCGCCGGAACAGGCCACTGCCAGGAGCCCGATCAGCGCGGCCAGGAGCCTCGTTCGCATGCACACCCTCTCGTTCGCGGCGGCGGATCGCGATCGCGGCCGCCTCGCCGACGGCGGGTATCGTACGGCCTTCCTGCAGTGAGTTGCAATAGAGGGATGCCGCAAGAGGGCGTCGCGGAGGCCGGGCCCCTCGATCCGATCAGCCGCCGGCCTTCGTCCGCTCCAGGAGGATCCGGGCGGCGGCGTAGGGGTCCACCCGGCGCGCCGCGAGGTCGGCCACGAGCGCCGGGTCGGCCGCGAGGAGCCCCTCGACGTGCTGCTTCAGCAGCTCCGAGACGATCGATTCGACCTCTCGGTGCACCCGGTCGGCCCGGGCGGCGGCGAGGTCACCGTCGGCGGCGAGGTGTCCCTGGTGGGCATCGATCGCGTCCCACAGCTCGTCGATCCCCTCCCCCGAGGAGGCGACGGCCTTCACCACCGGCGGCATCCAGGCCGGACGCCCGCCCATGCGGATCATGCCCTCGAGCTCCCGGACGGCCTCGTTGGCGCCCTCTCGGTCCGCCTTGTTGACGACGAAGACGTCGGCGATCTCCAGGATGCCGGCCTTCGCGACCTGAACGGCGTCGCCCCAGCCCGGGGTGACGACGACGAGCGTCGAATCGGTCGCGGTCGCGACCTCGAGCTCCGCCTGCCCCACGCCCACGGTCTCGACGATCACCACGTCGGCGCCGGCGGCATCCAGGATGCGGATCGCCTCCGGGGCGGCGAGCGCCATCCCCCCGAGATGGCCGCGCGTCGCCATCGAGCGAATGAACACGCCGGGGTCGGTCGCGTGCTCCTGCATGCGAACCCTGTCTCCGAGGAGCGCGCCCCCCGAGAAGGGTGACGTCGGATCGATGGCCAGCACGGCGACGGTGCGGCCCCGCCGGCGCGCCTCCCGCACGAGCGCGCCGGCGAGCGTGGACTTCCCCACGCCCGGCGAGCCGGTGAGGCCGATCGTCGACGCGCGGCCCGTGCGAGGGAACAGTCCCGCGGACATCCTCGGCAGGTCGGGGGAGCCGTCCTCCACCATGGAGATCGCCCGCGCGACCGACCGGGGCTCACCCCGGCACACGCCCTCGATGACCTCGTGGATATCCATAGGCCTACCGATGGCCCCCGTGACTGGGCTCGAGGGAGCCGGCCGGCATCGCGCCCGGCATCGCGAGCAGCGCGGCGCGAAGCGCCGTACACAGCTCGCGCTGCTCGGCGACCTCGGAGGCGCCGGCCGAGCGGACGACTCCTCCGCGCCGTCGGCCCTCGTTCGCGCCACGGCGAGCCGGATCTGCTCGTGCTGCAGCCGGCGCAGGAGCGTCGCCGCCGCGGCGCCCGCGCGGAGCTTCATCTCGCGGCGCGATCGACGGCGGCGACCCGGGTTCTCGAGGAGGTCGAGCTCGATCCCCGACAGCGCCGAGCCGCCGACCTCGGGGGCGAGCGCGGAGCGGAGCCATCGTCGTTCGCGCCCGCGGGCGAGCGCGACCGCGACCGCCACGAACACGAGCAGCGGCAGGCCCTTGGCCGCCGTCGCGCCCACGACGAGCAGCCACTCCACGCCGGTCCACGGCGGCGACGGATAGAAGTCCACCAGGGGAGAGTTCCAGAGGAAATGCCCGGCCACCGCCGCCGCGCACAGGGCGGCGAGCACACCGAACCGATGTCGCGCGGGAACGAGGGAGCGACGCGAGACGAAGTAGCCGATGCCCATGCCGACGAGGCCCGTGTAGAGGACGTGGCCGTAGAACCCGCTCGCGACGACGCGGACGAAGAAGCCGCGCAGCACGTCCGACGTGCTGCCGCCGAAGACGCCGATGAAGTAGAAGACGTCCTCGACGACCGCGAATCCGAGGCCGCACACCGCCCCGTACACGAAGCCGTCCATCATGTCGTCGACCTCTCGCCGGGCGATCAGCACGATCAGCACGACGCCGAGCCCCTTGAGCGTCTCCTCCACCAGCGGGGCCGTCAGCGCCGCGGTCCACTGTGAGGCGAACTCGGGCCCGCCCACCCTGGCGACGACGAGCCCCCACCCCGCGTTCGCGAAGCCCGCGAGCTGGGTGGCGACGATCGCTCCCCAGACGAAGGAGGCGAGCAGCAGCGGGATGGGCTCACGCTCGTACAGATCGAGGAGATAGATGAGGATGAACACCGGCGCCGCATACAGGAGCAGCAGGACCCACGACAGCGCCCATCCCCCGGGGGAGATGCGGCGGAACGAGCTCTGCTGGGCGAACGTTCCCGCCGCGGTGACGACCAGCAGCGCGACGTAGACCCAGAAGGCCGGCTCGCGGGGCCGGATCAGGACCCGGGACGACCTCACACCAGCTCCGCCCGCGCTTCCATCGTCTCCACGTCGCCGCGAACGTACTGGAGCAGGCCCTCCGGCGCCCACGCATCGAAGATGACGCCGTGCCCCGTCGACGACACGAGCACGGTCACCTCGCCCTCGATCGGCGAGCCGCCCCGATCGAACACGCCGACGTAGGCGAACCGGGCGCCGGATGCGGCGCCCCCGACCTGGACCCGCTCGAGCTCCCCAGAGATCTCCAGTCGCGGAGCGCTGGGCTTCAACACCTCATCCACGTACCGGTGGGCGAGTTCGTCCGGGGCGTCGGCGATGGTGACGAGGACGTCGAGGTTGCCGTTTCCCCTCGTGATCCGGGCCGCCGGCATGCCGGCGACGGCGTAGCGACCCGCGAACTCCCATCCGCTCAGCGGCTGCACGCGGACCACCCCTCCGACCGAGACGGGCGGCCCGGCCGGCTCGATCAGCAGGGCGGCGACGGCGTAGCCGCCGAACACGGTCACGAGGACGGCGATCAGGACCGCCGCCGCGGGCGCGAAGCGTCGTGCCGGCGAGGCCGGCTCCCTCGGCGCTTCCGGCTCCGCCCGAGGCTCGATCATGGCCGTAACACGACCTTGGTGGCCTCCCGGGCGTCGAAGAGCGCGTATCCCTCCGCCGCCCGCTCCAGCGGAAGCCGGTGCGACACCATCGCGGTGGGATCGATCCGCCCCGACGCGACCTCGGACATCGATCGCTCCCACCACGCGTGGATCGGGCAGATCCCGGCGAAGACGATGCGGAGGGCGCGCGCCCAGTACACGCCGAGCTGGATCTCGGTGGACTCCCCCGCGTACATGCCGACCACGACGACCGTGCCGCCGCGCCGGACGGCGCCGATCGCCGTCTCGAAGGCCTCCGGCCGACCGACGGCCTCGATCACCACGTCGGCGCCCCGATCCTGCGTCGCGTCGGCCACCGCCATCTGCGGATCGCACGTCCGGATGTCCACGGGATCGGCGCCGGCGCTCGCGGCGAGCGCGAGCCGGGCGGGATCGAGATCGAGGGCGAGCACGTGCCCGACGCCCGCGGCGAGCAGCGACACGATGCACGCGTAGCCGACGGGACCGCATCCCACGACCGCGACGGAGTCCCCGGATCCCGCCTCCGCGATCGAGGCAGCGTAGTAGCCGGTGGTGAGGACGTCGCCCACGAACAGGGCGCGCTCGTCGTCCACCCCATCGGGGACGGCCAGGAGGTTGACGTCGGCGACGGGTACCCGAAGCCGCTCCGCCTGCGCCCCGGCGAGGCCTCCCCCGAACGCCCCGGCGCCGAGGTTCCGGAACTCCTCGCAGAGCTGTGTCTGTCCCCGCCGGCAGAACCAGCAGCGCCCGCAGACGATGTCGAACGCGACGACCACCCGGTCTCCCGGGGAGAACCGGACGACCTCATCGCCCACCGCCTCCACGACGCCGACGGCCTCGTGACCGAGCGTCTCGCCCGGCTCGATCGGCGCCTTCCCGCTGAGGAAATGGAGATCCGAGCCGCAGATGGCGGACGCCGTCACGCGAACCAGCGCGTCGCTCGGCTCCTCGAGCCGAGGATCCGCAACCTCGCGGACGGCGACGCGCCCGATTCCCTCGAAGGCCACCGCCCGCACACTCAGTCCCGCGCGACCTCGTCCACGAACTCGGTGGGCACCGTCGTCGTGAGGTGGACGAGTTGGTTGGCGGCGCGGACGTACCGAACGATCGTCGGAAGGTCCCCCTGGACCCGCAGCTTCCCCTGCATCATCCCCTTGATCGGATCGAGATGGCCGCGAACGACGTCCTTCCACCGAGAGTACGAGGCGCGGATGACGTAGCGCGCGCTCGCCCCGTCCTCGGGCGAGACGACCTTGGCTCCGCGACACTCGCCGTGCCACAGGTCCAGCCACACCCAGACGTCCGTCGGGAATCCCTTGTTCGGCTCGGCTCCGAAGACGAACGAGATGTCGCCCTCCCACGTCGCGGCGGCCTCCCGGTACTCCGGTGAATCGTTGATGCGGGCGCACAGCTCGAGGATCCACTCCTCGCTCGGGAACAGCGCCACCCCTCCCCCTCCTTCTCCGCCCCGTCAGCGCACGAGGAAGATCAGCACGATCGCGATCGCGTTGAACGTCATGTGGGCGCCGATCGAGGCAACGATATTGCCGCGCCGCTCATAGATGTAGGCCAGTCCGACGCCCGTGAAGACCATGGCGGTCATCAGCAGCAGCGATTCGTCGAAGGGGCCCGGGACGTAGTGGACGAGCCCGAAGATGAACGCGGAGGCGAGCGCGCCGATGCGGAATCCGTGTCGGTCGCGGAGCGCGCGAAACAGGCAACCCCGGAAGAACGTCTCCTCGGTGACCGGCGCGACGACCACGGCGTAGAGGACGGCGAGCGCGCGCCCGACCCCGTCCAGGTTCTCCGGAAGCTGCTCCGGGGCGGTGATGGGGTGGCCGGTCACCGCCCGGAACAGGAACGTCAGCGCGATGCCGACCGGATAGGTGATGACGATGAACAGGACGATCCCCCGCAGCAGCCCCGCCCAGGCCTCCGGGAGCAATCGAGCGCGCGACGGGATCCCGATGACCTCGCGCCATCCCGGGTGGAACCGCTGCAGCCAGAGCACGATGAGCGCGAGCTCCACGACGCCCGTCACCGACAGCGCCGCCATCTGCGCGGTCCCGGTCGGGCGGATCTGGAGGAACGGGAGCGCGGCGAACCCGCTCACGAGCAACGCGCCGACGTAGACGAGGAGGGCCTCCCACCATTGCCAGGTGGCGACCGGCCGGTCGACGTCGGGCCGGCGCGGAAGCGGGCGCCGCGACGCCCCGTTCGTCGACGGGTCGGTTGGCGGCGCGCCGGGCATGCGAGGCGGCGGCTCCGTCCAGGGCGGCAAGGGCTGGCTCATCGCCCTCCATCTTCCCCGACCCGGAGCGCAGCGACACGCAGCGACACGTACAGGAGCCCGCCGAGCGCCAGCCCGAACGCGAGTCCGGCCGCCGCCGGCCCCGAGTCGTTGCCCACGAGGGCGACGACGCCGGCGAGCGCGAGCGTCAGGATCGCGTCGCGCCAGCGAGGGAAGCGGTCGGCGGCGGGACGCAGGAGGGCCGGGGGGCGCAGGGCGACGAGCGCGAGGACGACGACGCCGAGCGCGGGAAGGATCGCGAACGGATTCCGAACGATGAGATCGATCCCCACCTCGAGCCGATCGAGGGCCGTCGCGACGAGGCCGCCGGACCTCCCCTGCGCGAAGGCCGTCGCATGCGTCGGCACGCCCGGCAGGTACCGATGAAGAAGCAGGATCAGCGCAGTCCCCCCGATCGCCACGAGCGCCCCGAGGCCGAGCGCGCCGAGATCGAGACGCCCGCGACGGCGGATCCCGAGCCAGAGCCCCGCGGCGGTGAATCCGGCGAGCGCCCCTCCGACGTCCGCTCCGATCTGCGGCAGCCCCATGAACAGCGCGACGGCGACGAGCACGGCGAGGGCCGGGCCCAACGCCCAGGTGGCGACGAGATAGAGGGCCGCTCCGATCGCCAGCCCCTCCAGCACATTGGGCATGCCGTAGAAGCGGCCGCCGTCGAGCTGCGAGCCTCCGAGCAACGGCGTCAGCGCGGCCGAGAACCCGGTCGCCGCCTCGATGGCGAGATACGCGAGGACGCCGGCTCCGATCGCCGCCGGAGGAACGAGCACTCCCCGCCGCCCGAGCGGCACGACGGCGAGCGTCCCCGCGACGGTGACCGCGAGGACGAACGGGAGCGCGGTGGCATACGAGAGCGTGGGCAGATGGCCGGCCGCGAACAACCCCACCGCGAGCGGCGCGACGCTGAGGCCGATCCAGGATGCTCGCCGGGCGACGCTCGGAGGAGTGCGATCACGGAGCAGCACGAGGGCGAGGAGCACGCCCGCCGCGACCATCGTGTAGATCCAGGCCGCCGCCTGGATCGGGACGGTCATCCTGCGCATCGACAGGTAGCGCGCATGCAGCGAGAACGGGGCCTCCGCCTCGGTGGTCGTCATCGGCGCCCCCGGAGAGGTCGGGGCGTCCCCGTCCACCGTCCCGAGGACCGTCGGGACCAGGTCGAGGCTGGAGACCACCCCGTCGCGCCGCGTGGCGTCGGACGTGAGCGCCCGCGGACCGCGCCCGGGAACGGCGACGGCGTGGGGCGGGGCCATCACGACCGGCAGGACGGCGTCCTTGCGAGCGATCATGGCGGGCGACGCCGAGCCCCCGGCGACGACGACGCGCGCATCGGGCGGGACCGCGGCCAGCGCGTCGGAGACGGTGGCCCGGAGCTCCGCGGCGACCGCCGGGCCCGACCGTTCGGATGGCGCGGACAGCCGGACGATCGTGGGGACCGGACCACCCGCCTCCTCCGCCAGGCGTTCGATCCGTGCCACGACGCCGTGAACGGGCTCCTGCGGCACCATCAGCGCCGCCCCGCCGATGGAGGCCAGCCTCCGCACCTCGGGCACGGCGAGGAGCTGCTCGAACGAGACGCCGTCGATGACGATCAGCACCGCCGCGCGACGTCGGTTCCTCGGAGGTCGCGGCCCGGGCCGCGGGCGCGAGTGTGGGTACGGCGACGACGGCGGCGGCGCCCAGCAGCACCCGGAGACGGGGCCCGCGCCGTCCGGACGTCACGACAGGGAGGGCGAGAGCTCCCGCTCGCGCCGCACCTCGGCGCCGAGCGAGGCGAGCTTCGACTCGAACGCCTCGTAGCCGCGGTCGACGTGATACGCATCGGAGATGTCGGTGACGCCGTCGGCGGCGAGCGCCGCGATCACCATGGCGGCGCCCGCTCGAAGGTCGAGTGCCCGCACCGGCGCCGACGACAGCCGGGGAACGCCCCGGATCACCGCGTGATGTCCCTCCGTCCGAATGCCGGCGCCCATTCTGGCGAGCTCATCGACGAACATGAACCTGCTCTCGAAGACGTTCTCCGTGGCGATGCTCGTGCCGTCGGCGATCGACAGGAGCGCCATGAGCGGCGGCTGCAGGTCGGTCGGGAATCCCGGGTACGGGAGCGTGACGAAGTCGACCGCGCGCGGGCGCGAGGGCATCGCGACGCCGATGCCCTTCGGCGTGGCGAGGATGTCGGCGCCCGCCTCGGACAGCTTCGCCAGGACGAGCTCCAGGTGCTCGACCCGCGCGTCCTCGAGGAGCACCTCGCCCAGGGTGATGCACGCCGCGATCGCGAACGTGCCCGCCTCGATGCGGTCGGGGATCACCCGGTGGCTCGCGGGGCGGAACTCATCCACCCCCTCCACCTCGATCGTGGTCGTCCCGATCCCATCGATCCTGGCTCCCATCGAGGTGAGGAAGTCGGCGAGATCCGCCAGCTCCGGCTCTCGCGCGGCGTTCTCGATCACGGTGCGGCCCCTCGCGGCGACGGCGGCCATGAGGAGGTTCTCGGTCGCCCCGACGCTCGGGAAATCCAGCGAGATGATCGCTCCTCGCAGCTCCGGCGCACGCCCCTCGAGGAATCCGTGCTCCGAGTCGAACGTTGCCCCCATCCGCTCCAGCCCTTTGATGTGCAGATCGATCGTGCGCGAGCCGATGTTGCAGCCGCCGGGCATCGCGACGCGAGCGCGACCGTAGCGGGCGAGCAGCGGCCCGAGGACGATGATCGACGCGCGCATTCGACGCACGAGCTCGTACGGCGTCTCGACCGAGCGAACCTCGCTCGTGTCGATCCAGAGATCGTCGCCCTCGCGGCCGACCCCGGCGCCGAGGTGCTCGAGGACCTCGGCCATCGTGAAGCAGTCCTGGATCCTCGGCACGTTCGAGATGACCGTTCGTCCCGTCGCCAGCAGCGATGCGGCCATCACCTTCAGGGCCGAGTTCTTGGCCCCCGAGATGCGGACCGATCCCGACAGGCGCGTGCCACCGGTGATGAGCAGGCGATCCATGGCCTCAGATTGTAGGGACTCGGCGACCGCGGACGGGGAGATCGGCCCCTTCGCGCACGGCTACGATCGCATGTCGATCCGTGCGTTGGCGCGGGCCAGCCCCTCGATCGCCTCCGCGTCCTCGCGATCCTCGGCGAGGCGGCGCTCCATCTCGGCCTTCGCCGAGCGCGCCGCATCCAGGTCGATCTCCGAACCGAGCTCCGCGCGCGAGGCGAGGACGTCGATCCTGGAGGCATCCCCCTCGCTCGTGACGTGGAGGAAGCCTCCGTCGACGACCGCCTCGATCCCCCCTCGTCGCGAAGGATCCGCAACGGTCCGACGCCGAGGCGGATCAGCATCGGAGCGTGGCCGCCGAGGATCCCGACCTCTCCCTCGATGCCGCGGGCGACGACCATGGACGCCTCCCCCTCCCAGACCTCGCGCTCGGGCGTAACGATGCGAACCTGGACGGACACGCCCTACTCCTCGCCGGCCCGCGAGAGCTCCTTCGCGCGCGCCTCCGCGTCCTCGATCCCGCCGACGAGCGAGAACGCCTGCTCGGGCAGGTGATCGTACTCGCCCTCCGCGAGCGCCTTGAACGAGGCGATCGTCTGGTCGACCGGCACGTACTTGCCGGGCAGGCCCGTGAACTGCTCGGCCACGAAGAACGGCTGTCCGAGGAACTGCTGGATCTTGCGCGCCCGAGAGACGATCACCTTGTCCTCCTCGGAGAGCTCGTCCACGCCGAGGATGGCGATGATGTCCTGCAGGTCGCGGTAGCGCTGGAGGATCTCCTGCACCCGGCGAGCGACCGCGTAGTGCTCCTCCCCCAGATATCGGGCGTCGAGGATCCGGCTCGTCGAGTCGAGCGGGTCGACCGCCGGGTAGATCCCGAGCGCCGCGATGTCCCGGCTGAGCACGGTGGTCGCATCGAGGTGCGCGAACGCCGTGTGCGGGGCCGGGTCGGTGATGTCGTCCGCGGGCACGTAGATCGCCTGCAGCGACGTGATCGACCGACCCTTCGTCGAGGTGATCCGCTCCTGCAGCTCTCCCATCTCGTCGGCCAGCGTCGGCTGGTAGCCGACGGCGCTCGGCATCCGTCCGAGGAGCGTCGACACCTCCGAACCGGCCTGCGTGAATCGGAAGATGTTGTCGATGAACAGCAGGACGTCCTGGCGCTCGACGTCGCGGAAGTGCTCGGCCATGGTGAGGGCCGACAGCGCCACGCGAAGGCGCACGCCCGGCGGCTCGTCCATCTGTCCGAACACGAGCGCGGTCTTGCTGATGACGCCGGCCTCCTGCATCTCCAGGAGGAGGTCGTTGCCCTCGCGAGTACGCTCCCCGACCCCCGCGAACACGGAGACGCCGCCGTGCTGTTCGGCGACGCGATGGATCATCTCCTGGATGATGACCGTCTTGCCGACGCCGGCGCCGCCGAACATTCCGATCTTGCCGCCCTGGACGTAGGGCTCGAGCAAATCGATGACCTTGATGCCGGTCTCGAACATCTGCGTCTTCGGCTCGAGCTCGTCGAACGGAGGCGGCTCCCGATGGATCGGCCAGCGCTCCCGGACGTCGACCTGATCGGCCGGGACGTCGAGGGGCTCCCCCAGCACGTTCCAGACGTGGCCGAGCACCGCCTCGCCGACGGGGACGGAGATCGGCTGCCCCAGGTTCACCACCGGCGCTCCCCGGATGAGGCCGTCGGTCGGCCGCATCGCGATCGTGCGAACGATCGACTCCCCGAGGTGCTGGGCGACCTCGCAGGCGATCGTCGTCGTCCGCCCGTCCAGGGTCACGTCCACGGTCAGCTCGTTGTACAGCTCGGGCAGCTGTCCGGGCGGGAACTCCACGTCCACCACGGGCCCGATGATTCGAGCCACGCGGCCGTTGGGCCGCGGCCCGTCGCCCTCCACCCGTACGTCCTCTGCGGTATCGGCCATCGTTCTCTCCTAGTCTCGCGCTATCTGGCGCAGGGCCTCGGCCCCGCCGACGATCTCCATGATCTCCGTCGTGATCTCCGTCTGCCGAGCCTGGTTGGCCTGACGGGTGAGGACCTTGATGAGGTCCTCCGCGTTCTCGGTCGCGGCCTTCATCGCACGCCGCCGCGCGGCGTTCTCCGACGCGGCCGACTCCAGGAGTGCGGCGAACGTCTTCGTGACGACGTACGCCGGCAGCAGGTCGTCGAGGATCATCGCCGGCTCCGGCTCGAACAGGTACTCCGCGTGTGGCGCGCCGCGAGCCTCGCCGGCGACCTCCTCGGGCGCGATGGGGAGGAAGCGACGTTCGGTCGCCCGGAGCGTGAGCATCGACCTGAAGTCCGTGTAGACCGCGTGGAGCTCATCGATGCGCCGCTCGCCGAAGGCGTCGATCATCTCGGCGCCGATCTCCTCGGCCGCCGAGTACGGCGGCACCTCGCTCACGCCGGTCCACTCGCGCTCGACCGGCACGCCGCGGAACCGGAAGTAGGATCCTCCCTTCTTCCCGGCGACGTAGATCACCGGTTCGGCGCCGCGGGCCCGCACCGCCGTCAGGAGGTTCTCGGCGCGGCGAAGGACGTTGGTGTTGTAGGCGCCGGCCAGGCCGCGGTCCGACGTGATCACGAGGACGCCGACGTGCTCCACGGGCTCGCGCTCCTCCAGCAGGGGGTGGACGAGGGAGCCGGTCTGTCTGGCGACGTCCTCCATCGCCTGCGTGAGGAGCTCGGCATAGGGACGCGCCTGCTCGACCCGCTGCTGCGCCTTGATGATCCTGGACGTCGCGATGAGCTCCATGGCACGGGTGATCTTCATCGTGGACTGGACGGAGCGAATCCGCCGGCGGACGATCCGAAGCTGGGAGCCCATCCCTACCCCGGGGGGCCGGGAGGCGGCGTGCCGGCCTCGGCGGCCCTTCCCTCGACCTCCGGCGTTGGCGCACCGCCGTCTCCGTCGTCGTCGTCGGCCGACGACATGCGGTCCCACCCGACGTCGGGCCTGACCTCGTCGGGGGGCGTCCCCGCGGCCAACGCGGCGTCCGAGTCGGTGGGCCCTCCCGACGGAGTGAATGTGGCCTTGACCTCCTCGATGGCGGCCCGAAGCTCCGCCTCCGTCTCGTCCGGCAACGTGCCGCCGCGCAGCGTCTCGAGGATCCCCGAGTGGCGAACCTCCACGTAGCGTCCGACCTCCTCGACGAACCGACGAGCGTCCTCCACGGGAAGGTCGTCGAGATAGCCGTTCGTCGCCGTGAACACGTAGACGATCTGCATGGCCTCGGGCACCGGCCGGTACTGAGGCTGTTTCAGGATCTCGACGAGGCGGGCGCCACGGGCCAGCTGCTGCTGGGAGGCCTGGTCGAGCTCGGAGCCGAATTGAGCGAACGCCTCGAGGGCCCGGTACTGCGCCAGGTCGATCCGCAGCCGCCCGGCGACCTTCTTCATCCCCTTGGTCTGCGCGTTGCCGCCCACGCGGGAGACCGAGATCCCGACGTTGATCGCCGGCCTCACGCCGGCGAAGAACAGGTCGGTCTCCAGGTAGATCTGCCCGTCGGTGATCGAGATGACGTTGGTCGGGATGTAGGCGGAGACGTCGTTGCCCTTCGTCTCGACGATCGGCAGCGCCGTCATCGATCCCCCTCCGAGCTCGTCGGACAGCTTCGCCGCCCGCTCGAGAAGTCGCGAGTGGAGGTAGAACACGTCGCCGGGATACGCCTCGCGTCCCGGCGGCCGGCGCAGCAGAAGCGAGATCTCACGGTAGGCCGTCGCCTGCTTCGAGAGGTCGTCGTAGACGATGAGCGCGTGCTCCCCCTCGTACATCCAGTGGGCCCCCAGCGCCGCGCCGGAGTAGGGCGCGATGTACTGGAACGAGGCCGGGTCCGCGGCCGAGGCGTTCACCACGACCGTGTACTCGAGCGCGCCGTTCTCGCCGAGCGCCTCGACCACCTCCGCCACCGTCGAGGCCTTCTGCCCCACGGCGACGTAGACGCACTTGACCTGCCGGTCGGTGCCCCACAGCTCTCGCTGGGCGATGATCGCGTCGATCGCGACGGCGGTCTTCCCGGTCTGCCGGTCGCCGATGATGAGCTGGCGCTGGCCGCGCCCGATCGGCGTCATCGCGTCGATCGCGGTGATGCCGGTCTGCAGCGGCTCCTTCACGGGCTGGCGCTGCACCACCGAGGGAGCCTGGACCTCCAGGTTCCGCGCCTCCGTGGACGCGATCGGGCCGCTCCCGTCGAGGGGACGTCCGAGCGCGTCGACCACCCGCCCGAGGAACCCGTCTCCAACCGGGATCGAGAGGATGCGGCCGGTCTGCTTGACCGGATCCCCCTCCTCGATGTGGGAGTACTCCCCCAGCACGATGCACCCGATCTCGTCGACGTCCAGGTTCAGCGCGAGGCCGAGCACCCCTCCCGGGAACTCCAGGAGCTCGTTGGCCATCGTGCGCGGAAGGCCCGAGACCCTCGCGATGCCGTCGCTCGTGTCGACGACCCGGCCCACTTCCTCTCGCTCGACCGAGGGCCGCCAGCTCTGCACGTTCTCGCGGAGCGCCTCCGCGATGCTCTGCGGATCGAGGTTCAGTGCCATCAGGTCATCCGCTCCTTCAGGTGCTCCTTGGCTTCCTCCAGACGCGCTCGCACGCTCCCGTCGATCACCTCGTCGCCGACTCTGGAGACGACGCCGCCGATCACGTTGCGGTCCAGGACGAGCGCCACCTCGACGGTTCGTCCGGTCGCCGTCGACAGCGCCTCGGCGAGCCCGGCGCGCTGCGCCTCGTCCAACGGCACGGCCGCTCGGACCTCGGCGACGACGCGACGCCGCCGCTCGGCCGCGAGCCTGGCGACCTCCTCGACGATGCGAACGAGCTGCCGGGCTCGACCCTGCTCGACGATCAGCTTCAGGATGTTGGGGGTGTGCCGGTTGGCGCGCTCCCCGACCAGCTGATCGATCAGGGCGCCCTTGTTCTCCGCGGGCAGCTCCGGGTCGATCAACGCCTCCCGCAGTTGCGTGTTGGTCTCGAAGGTCTTGGCGAACACGAAGAGCTCCTCCACGACGTCGTCGAGGTCCTCCTCGGCCTCGGCGATCGAGAGGATCGCGTTCGCGTAGCCCCGGATCCGTTCGTCGGTCACGTCACGAGCTCCCGTTCCCCGACGCGGCCACCGCCGAGATGTAGTCGTCGATGAGCTTCGCGTGGCGTTCGCGGTCCAGGGACTCGCCGACGATGCGGCCGGCGAGGTCGACGGCGATCTCGCCGACCTGCGCCCTCAGCTCCTGGAAGACGCGATCCCGCTCCGCTCGGATCTCCTCCTGCGCGCGGACGACCGTGGCCTGCGCCTCCTGCTCCGCCTTGCCTTGGAGGTCCCGGCGCAGCTGCTCCGCGGTCTTGCGGGCCTCCTCGATGATCCTGTTGGACTCCTCCCGGGCGTTCGCGAGCTTCGCGCGGTACTCGGCCAGCTCCGTGTCGGCCGCCACGCGGGCCTGCTCCGCGCGCTCCAGCTCGCCCTGGATCTTCTCGCGCCGCTCCTCGAGGATGGCGTTCACCCGCGGCAGCACCCACTTCCACATGAAGAAGAACAGGATCGCGAAGGCGATCGCGCCGACGAGGAGCTCGTTCCAGTGAGGGTAGAGATCGGCCGGGTCGTTCTCCTCGGCCGCGTGCCCCTCGGCCTGGGCGAGGAGCGTGAGAATGGTTGCCAGCACCGTCTGCTCCCCCCTCAGATGATGAACGAGAACGCGATGCCGAACAGCGCGAGCGCCTCGATCAACCCGATGCCGATGAACATGGTCGCTCGAACCTGGCCGGCGTACTCCGGCTGGCGCGCCATCGCCTCCACCGACTTCCCGATCAGCACGCCGAGGCCGATGCCCGGCCCGATGGCGGCGAGCCCGATGACGAGCCCCCTGCCGACCGTCTCGATCGCCGAGAGGTCGCCCGTGACCTGAGCCAACAATCGCAGCATCCCATTCCCCCTTGTGAGTCGCTAATGTTCCTCGGCCATCGCCCCGCCGATGTAGGAGGCGGTGAGGATGGTGAAGATGAACGCCTGAAGCACGGACACGAAGATCTCGAACCCGACCAGCACGATCGCGATCGCGAACGAGAACGGGGCGATCAGGACCAGGATCCCTCCCTGCAGCATCGCGATCGTCCCCAGGAAGAACACGGCGAGGAGGAAGTGGCCGGCGAGCAGGTTGGCCCAAAGACGGACGGACAGCGTGATCGGCCGGATGATGATCACCGTGAAGAATTCGATCGGCACCAGCAGCGGATACAGCCACAGCGGCGCGCCGGCGGGGAGCAGCACGAGCTTCATGTACCCGACGAACCCGTGTCGTGAGATGCCGACCGCGTTGAACGTCACCCACGCGATGAGGGCGAGGACGATCGGGAACGCGATCCGGCTGTTCGAGGAGAAGTTGATGGCGGGGACCACCTCGAAGATGTTCCAGAAGAGGATGCTGAAGAACAGCGTCGCGAGGAGCGGAAGAAAGCGATCGCCCTCCGGCCCGATCATCTGCCTCGCGATGCTGTCCCTGACGAACAGGATCCCGACCTCGGCGATGCTCTGGAGGTTGCCGGGGACGACGCTCGTCTTGCGAAGCCCGAGGTAGAAGAGGGCGACGAACAGGATCAGGCCGAGGAGGACGAGGAAGAAGATGAAGTTCAGGCAGAGCGAGACCGGGCCGAGGTCCAGCGACGGGCCGAGGCAGTCGTAGACGAAGTCCTTCGTCGTCGGCGGCTCGAACGCGGCGAGCAGGGGAGCGACGAGGCCGATCACCGTCGCACCCCGCCGGCGTCCGACGGAAACGTCCACAGGTCGGCCTGCATCCGGCCCGAGAGGAGCTTCATCTCGAGGGCGAGCAGCGCGAGCGTCGTCGGCACGAGCGCCGCCAAGAACCACCCGAGCGAGAACCACGGCAGGCGCTGCAGCCCCACGATGATCCCGACGATGATCCCCAGGCGGACGACGAAACCGCCGAGCGCCACCGCGTACAGCACGACCGGTGAGATCCTCGCGGCCCAGGCGAGCGACCACCCGTGGGCGACGAAGTTCGCGAAGACGATCGCGACCCCGATGGCGGCCGACCACCCGGCGTCCACGTCGGAGAGGAGGGCGCCGGCGCCGAACGCGAGGGCCGCCGCGGGAAGTGCGAAAGGCAGGGCCCGGCGGATCATTGCCCGTTCGGGCTCAGTCCCTGCCACCTTCCCCCCTGCCATGTCTGAGGTACACGAGGTACACGCCACACCCGGCCCCGAGGATCACCCCGAGCGCGAGGAACACGTTCATCGTCCCCACCAACCGGTCGACGAGGTAGCCGAAACCGCCCCAGACGACGATCCCGGCGATCATCGTTGCGGTGATGCTCCATCCGGTGCCCATGCCCGACCAGGCGTCGCCGCGCTGGGGTCCTCCGGTCATGGGACCGGAAGTATATCGGCGGCCTTCGCGGCCCGTCAAGAACAGGAGGTCGCGTTTCCGCAGGTAGAGGCCCATTTAGAACGGAGCTTGTGAATTTTTTCACGAATTGCCGACCGGCCCCGCGAGGCCCCGTCCTCCTGGGGTCGCCGGAATCAGGCGACCACCCGCCGGCGCTGGAGCGCGACGTTGGCGACGGCGAAGACCACGCCGGTCATGAACAGCAACGTGCCCATGACGTTGACCTGTGGCGGCAGGCCGATGCGCGTGGCGCCGTAGACCCAGATCGGGAACGTCTGGAACTGCCCCGACACGAAGTTGGTGATGACGAAGTCATCGAGCGAGAGCACGAACGCGAGCAGGCCTCCCGCCACGATGCCGGGCGCGATCAGCGGCAGCGTCACTTTGAAGAACGCCGTCACCGGATTCGCGAACAGATCCTGCGCGGCGTCCTCGAGGGACCGATCCAGTCCCTGCACGCGCGCCCGTACCGTCACCGCGACGAACGCGATGCTGAATCCGACATGGGAGACGAAGATCGAGCTGAATCCCAGCGGCGCCTCGATCAGCACGAACATCGCCAGCAGCGACGACCCGAGCACGATCTCGGGGACGGCGATCGCGAGGAAGATCACGAAGTTCGTGGGGGCCCGCCCCTTGAACGTGTAGCGGCCGAGCGCCAGGCCGATGAAGGTCCCGAGGATCGTCGCCACGATGGCGCTCGGGATGGCGATGAAGATCGAATGCTTGAACGCGGGCGTGAGGCCGGGGACGCCGAACAGGTCCCGGTACCAGTGCAGCGTGAACCCCCAGAACTTCGGCGTCTGGCGCTCGCCGGGGATGTCGTTGAACCCGTACAGGATCATCGTCAGGACCGGGCTCGTCAGGTACAGGATGATCAGGATCGAGTACACGGGAAGGATGAAGCGCGTCCATCGCTTCCGCGGAGGGTTGGGCGCGGGCCGCTCCGAGACCGGTGCGGCGCGCTCGTCGGCGGTGACCGCGCTCATGCCGCCGTCGACAGGGTCGCGTCCTCGGTCCCGAGGATTCGGGCGTAGGCGCTGGCGATGACCAGCATGCCGAGCATCAGGATGACCGAGAGCGCGGCCGCCTCGTTGTAGAGGTTGTTGGTCAGGAACTTCCGCTGGATCACGTTCCCGATCATCGTCGTGCCGGGGCCGCCGAGCACCTCCGCGTTGATGTAGTCGCCCGTCGCGGGAACGAACGTCAGCAGGAAGGCCGCGAACACTCCCGGAAGCGACAGCGGAAACACGACCTTCATGAACGCCTGCGACCTGCTCGCGTAGAGGTCCTTCGCGGCCTCCACCAGCGACTTGTCGATCCGCTCCAGGGCGACGTAGAGCGGGAGCGCCGTGAACGGCAGGAAGTTGTAGGTGATGCCCGCGATGACGGCGAGCGGCGTCGCGAGGACGTGGTAGCTCTCCGGCAGGACGCCGAGGCTCTTCAACGGACCCAGCACGAACCCCGAGTCGGCGAGGATGAACTTCCACTGGATCGTGCGGATCACGAACGACACGAAGAACGGCAGCAGCACGAGGAGGAGCAACGAGGACTTCCAGCGGCCTCCATAGAACGCGATCCAGTAGGCGAGCGGGTACGACAGCACGAGGGCGAGGACCGTCACGATGGCCGAGTACTCGATCGCGCGGATGAAGAAGGTGCTGTTCTGGCTGAGCGCGGTCGTGTAGTTGGAGAACTCCCAGGTGAACGAGAACCCGCCGGAGAGGATGCCGCCGCTCTCGAGCGACGTGTACACCATGATCAGGACCGGGATGATGAAGAACAGGAGCAGCCACACGCCCCCGGATGCCAGCAGCGCGTACGGAACCGCCTTCTTGCGCACGCTCGCGCTGCGATCCTGGCGAGCGGGGGGAAGCCCCGTCGCCCCGCCGTCCGGAGGGCTTCGCCGGTCCCGACGACCTCGTCGCCGGACACGGTGCTCATGCGCGGAGCCCCCCTCTCGTCACGCCCGCCCGGTCACGACTGCGAGATCGGGTCGAAGATGGAGTCCCATTCGGCGCGCTCCTCGTCGGTCGTCAGGTCGCGACCGAAGCTCACCTGTGACAGCAGCTCCTCGTCGGGGTACAGGTACACGCTCTCCGCGGTCGCGTTGAGCTTCGCGGCGAGGCCCTTGTCGCCGTTCGCCTCCGCCTTCTTCGCATCCTCCTTGATGACGTCCTGCGTGGCGGAGACCGGAGACATGTAGAGCACCCATTCGGTAATCATCGTGGCGATGTCCGGCTTGTAGACGTAGTCCATGAGCTGGAGGGCACCGGACGGGTTCGCGGCACCCTGCGGGATCAGCATGTTGTCGATCCACAGCAGCGCGCCACCGTCGGGGAATACGAAGTCGAGGTTGTCGTAGCCAGCCCAGAGCTTGTAATACAGAACGTCCCCCGACCAGGCCATGAACGCAGAGATGTTGCCTGCCGTCATGTCGTCGATATAGGCCTGGTCTGTGTACGCGCGGACCGTGCCGGATTCCTTCTGCTTCTGCAGCCAGGCCGCCGCCTCCTTCCATTCCGCCGGCCCCGACGTCTTTGGGTCGATTCCTAGGTTGATCATGACCCAGTCCGGCATGTCGGCCTTCAGCATGTCGACGCTCGACTCGCCCACGATGCTCGGGTTTGCGAGGTCGTCCATCTTTGTGACCTCGCCGTTGAGGAGGTCGAAGTTGACGCCGATACCGGTGATCCCCGACTGCCACGGCATCGAGTGCTTGTTCCCCGGGTCGTAGGCCGGATCCTTGGCGAAGGCCGCCGCGTACTGGTCGAAGTTCGGGCGCTTCGTCGTGTCGAGCGGCAACACCCACTCGTTGGCGGTGAGCGCCGTGAACTCCCGGCCGTTCGTGATCACGATGATGTCCCAGCCGGTGGAGTCCCCCGCCTGGAGCTGCGGCTGGAGCTTGCCGAAGAACGACGCGTTGTCCTGGATCAGGTCCTGGTAGTTGACGGTGATGCCGGTCTCCTTCGTGAAGTTCTCCAGGGACGGATAGATGATGTCGCCGTTGGAGTCCTTCGCCTTGTCGATGTACAGCGGCCAGTTGGCGAACTCGATCGTCGTGCCGGGCTCCTTGGCGAAGATCGCGGACGGATCCTGGCTGGTGCCGCCGCCTCCTGCTCGTGCCGGCGTCGTCGCCGCCGCACGCCGCGAGCAGCGCGCCGAGGCTGAACGCGGCGGCTCCGCCCCCGGCGGCCTTGAGGAACCCGCGGCGCGTCAGCTGCCGCCGCATACCCTCCTGCATGATCGGATCCATCCGCGCTCCGTCGTGGTCACTCATTCCTCGTCCTCCTCCATCGAGAGATCATCCTGCGGGGTCACCGCGAAGGTGTGCTCCGGCTTCCACGAGAGCACCACGCGCTCCCCCGGGGCCGGCACGGACTCCTCCGCGCCGAGGTTCTGGACGTACACCGTGATCGCGGTTCCGCCGGGACCCTCGATCTTGTACTGACTGCTCACTCCGATGTACGTCGACATGCGCAAGAGACCCGTCACGCTGTTCATCCCGTCCGCGACGTGCGACCCCTCGCGTTGGATGATGATCTTCTCGGGACGGACGCCGACCTTCACCCTGGAGCCCCCATCGACCGGCACCCGGCTCGTGGGGACGGCGACGCTCGACCCCGTGCTCAGCAGCACCGTGGTCTCGCCGTTGCTCGATTCCTTGACCTCGCCCTCGATCATGTTCGAGGCGCCGAGGAACCCGGCCACGAACTCGGTGGCGGGGTTCTCGTAGACCTCCTCGGGGGCGCCGAGCTGCTCGATGTGACCGCCGCGCATCACCGCCAGGCGGTTCGACATCGTCATGGCCTCCTCCTGATCGTGCGTCACGTAGATGAACGTGATGCCGACCTCGCCCTGGATCTGCTTCAGATACAGCTGCATCTGCTTGCGGAGCTTCAGGTCGAGGGCGCCCAGCGGCTCGTCGAGCAGCAGCACCTTGGGATGGTTCACGAGGGCCCTCGCGAGGGCGACCCGCTGCTGCTGGCCGCCCGACATCTGTGGAGGCCTCCGCTCCCCGAAGCCCTCGAGGTCGACGAGCTTCATCGTGTCCCGGACGCGGGTCTCGACCTCCGACTTGTCGACCTTGCGGCGTCGAAGGCCGAACGCCACGTTCTCGAAGACGTTCAGGTGCGGGAACAACGCGTAGGACTGGAACACGGTATTGACGTCGCGCTTGTAGGGCGGCTGGTCCGTCACGTCGCGTCCACCCAGATAGATGGTGCCGGCGGAGGGGTCCTCGAACCCGCCGATCATCCGCAGCGTCGTCGTCTTTCCGCATCCGGAGGGGCCGAGCATGCTGAAGAACTCGCCCTCGGTGATGTCGAGCGAGATGTCGTCCACCGCGACCATGTCGCCGAACTGCTTCGTCACACGGTCGAGGCGTACATCGATCTCTGCCAAAACGCTCACTCCTGAGACGGTGGGCAGGATTATCACCCATGGAGGCCGCGATGGTCACCCCCTTCGGCTAGCCCGCGCTCGCCCACGAAGCGGCACGTCCTCCCCACAGTGTTGGTACGAAATGGAGTTGCTTCGCGGATGGCTCCCCGGCCGCGGCGGGGAGCCGCGTCAGGACGCCGACTCGGTGGACGCCGGGGCGTGCCCGGGCTTTGCCGGATCGTGCAACGACGAGGGATCGGCCGGAGGAGCTCCCCGGGCCTCGGCCGTCGGGGACCCCGCCCCCGGCTCCCGCGATGGGCGGGACTGCGTCGCCGACGGCTTCCCCCCGGCGGTGACCGGGTCGGCCGGGCCACGGGCCCGGCCGCCGAGGGCGAGGGGAACCAGGGTGGCGAGAAAGACCAGGAGCGCGCCGAGCGCGACGACGCCGATGACCGCGCGGCTGTCGATGAACGCGACCGCGAGGGCGCACGCGCTGATGAGCGCGCTCCACAGGTACATGAGCAGGACGGCGCGGCGATGGCTGTGCCCGAGGTCGAGCAGGCGATGGTGGATGTGCTCCTTGTCCGCGTGGGCCAGGCCGCTGCCTCGACGAACGCGCCGGACGATCGCGAGGATGACGTCCAGGAACGGGATCGCGAGCACGAGCAGCGGAAGGAAGATCGGCAGGGCCAGGATGGCGAGATCGCCTCCCGTGGGCGGATAGGGGTTGCGCCCGACGCCGAAGATCGTGGCCGCGGCGAGCAGCATCCCCAGGAGCATCGCGCCCGAATCCCCCATGAAGATCCTCGCCGGGTGGAAGTTCCACGGCAGGAACCCGACCGCGACCCCGGCCGCCACGGCGGCGAGCAGGGCGGCCCCCGATGCGTCCCCGAAGGCCCCCGGCGATCGGTACATGTAGGCGAAGAGGGAGGCCGCGGCGATCGCGACGATCCCGGCCGCGAGGCCGTCGAGCCCGTCGATGAGGTTGATCGCGTTCAGCATCGCGACCACGAGAACGATGGTGAGGGGGACCGCCAGGTCGGCGGTCAACGACAGGACGCCCTGGCCCGGGAACACGAAGAACAGAAGCTGGACGCCGCCCAGCGCGAGCAGGCCCGCGGAGAAGATCTGGGCGGCCAGCTTGGACGGGGCCGAGAGGCCCTTGATGTCGTCGACGGCGCCGAAGAACACGATGACCGAGGTGGCGGTGACGACGGCCAGCCACTGCGCGCGCGAGCGCCCCAGCCCGTCGAAGAAGGGCAGCTGCGCGGCGACGGTGAGCGCCACGAGGACCCCCGCGAACATCGCCAGCCCGCCCATCGAGGGCGTCGGCTTCTCGTGCACCATGCGGTCGGACGGCTGTGCGATCGCCCCGAGCCGAACCGAGAGCCGGCGCACGAGCGGCGTCGCCACGCAGGTGGTCGCGGCCGCGGCCAGGAAGACGACGACGTACGGGGTCATGGCGCCCGGAGCCCGGCGCGCCGGGCCCTCCCCCCGCGCTGGTCACGGGCACCGCTGATCATGCACCCAGTGTGCGGGTCGGCGCGCCCGGGGGCAAGGGCGGGCCCGTCCCCCGAATGCCCGAGGCTCCCCGCCCCCGGCTCAGTCGGGATACGCCGGGAACCTCGCCGTGAGGTCCGCGACCCGGGCGCGTGCCCTCTCACGGACGGACTCGTCGTCGCGGCTCCGAAGGACCTCGCCCATGATGCTCGCGACCTCCTTCAGCTCCGGCTCGTCCATGCCGAGGGTCGACGGCCCCGGGGTGCCGACGCGGATGCCCGACGGGGTTCCGGGCGGCATCGGGTCGAACGGGATCGAGTTCTTGTTGAGGGCGATGCCGACGGCGTCACACGCCTGCTCCGCCTCCTTGCCGCCGACCCCGATGGGCCGCAGGTCGATGAGGGAGAGATGCGAGTCCGTGCCGCCGGACACGACGCGCATGCCCTCCTCGGCGAGCCCGGCCGCCAACGCGCGGGAGGTGCGGACGGTCCTCGCCGCGTACTCCTTGAACTCCGGCATCATCGCCTCGTGCAGCGCGACGGCCTTGCCCGCGATGCAGTGCTCGAGCGGGCCCCCCTGCATCATGGGGAACACGGCCTTGTCGATCGCCTTGGCGTGCTCCTCCTTGCACACGATCATCGCGCCCCGGGGGCCGCGCAGCGCCTTGTGCGTCGTGAACGTGACGACGTCGGCGTGCGGCACCGGGCTCGGGTAGGCCCCGCCCGCCACCAGGCCGATGAAATGGGATGCGTCGACCCACAGGATCGCCCCGATCGAGTCGGCGATCTCCCGGAACTTGGCGAAATCGATGTGGCGCGGATACGCCGTGTAGCCGGCGAGGATCACTTTGGGACGGTGCTCGTCGGCGAGGTCCGCGATGGCGTCCATGTCGAGCTGCTCGGTCTCCCGATCGACCTCGTAGCCGACGAAGTTGAACCACATGCCCGAGACGTTCACCGGCGATCCGTGGGTCAGGTGTCCGCCGTGCGCCAGGACGAGGCCCAGCACCTTCTCAT
This sequence comes from uncultured Actinomycetes bacterium, assembly GCA_963728285.1. GTDB lineage: Bacteria > Actinomycetota > UBA4738 > UBA4738 > HRBIN12 > CAVSJR01. The sequence continues at coordinate 82,307 of CAVSJR010000002.1, forward strand.
CGGGCTTCCTCGGATCGAGGAACGCGCCGAACACCGCCATGTTGGCCTGCGCGCCCGCGTGAGGTTGCACGTTGGCGTGCTCGGCCCCGAACAGCTCCTTGGCGCGGTCGATCGCGAGCTGCTCGGTCACGTCGACGTTCTGACAGCCCCCGTAGTATCTCCGGCCCGGGTAGCCCTCCGCATACTTGTTGTTCATCGTCGAGCCGACGGCCGCCAGGACCGCCGGGCTGGCGTAGTTCTCCGAGGCGATCAGGCGGATCGTCGTTCGCTCGCGAAGCAACTCGTTCGCGATCGCCCCCGCCACCTCGGGATCGGTCGCCTGAAGCGACTCCCAACTTGCCGCGTAGTCCCTCATCGGATCCTCCCGTTTTCGGTCGCCGCGAGTCTCCCGTGCTCTCGCCGGCGTTGCGCCCCGTCATGTTGACGGGAAAGGCGGCCCGCATACAAATCCTGGCGGGCCCGGTGGGTGCCCGGGTCAGCGCCCCTCTTCGTCGAGGCCAGCGGCCGCGGCGGCGGGAGCCGACCCGTACAGGCTCTGGGCGAGGCGAGCGGTCCACTCATCGAGCTCCCAGGCGATGGCCCGAAAGCTCTCGAGCGGCAGTCCGAGGGGGTCCACGATGTCCTCGTCGTGTGGATTGCCGGCGAAGCCACCACGCCGCACGTCCTCCGCCTTCGCCACCCTGTCGGGGAGGTCATCGGGGCCGAGCGGCCCCGTCGGCGGCGGAAGCGCCTCGAGCAGGCGGACGAGCTCCTTGAGCGTGAACGTTCGGTCGGCCGCCTCGGGCATCGCCCGGGAGACGGCTTCCCGATGCTCCGCGGCCATCGCCACGACGACGTCGGCATCGAAGACGTCCCCTCGGGTGAGGCGGCGGGCCACGTGTCCGGAGATGTCGACCCCGCGCTCCTCGGCGGCCTCGACGGACTCCGGCATGGCCCCCGATCCCTCCCATCCCGTCGTCCCCGCGGACGCGACGGTGGGAGCGCGGTCGCCGAACCGACGACGAAGCGTCGTGCGCAGGAAGCCCTCGGCCATGGGCGAGCGGCAGATGTTGCCGGTGCAGATCACGAGGATGGAGGGCATGGACGAACCGAGAGTCTACCGTGCTCGAATGCGGGCCGGGAGGCCTACGCGGAGAGCAGGCGCTCCAGCTCGGCGGCGTCGAGCGTGCCCCGGCGCAGGATCCTCGGCTCGGCGGCCGTCAGGTCGACGACGGTCGAGGGGGCGGCCGGCGGCTCCTCCGCCGCACACAGATAGACCGAGACGGCATCCCCGAACGTGCGCTGGAGCTCGTCGCAGCCACCGGGCGTCGGCTCCCCGGATCGGTTCGCGCTCGTCACGGCGAGGGGGCCGCTTCGGGCGAGGACGGCGAGCGCGAGGGGGTGCGCCGGCACGCGGACGCCGATCGTCGAGCGATCGTCCCCCAGATCCCACCGCTCGCTCCGGGCGGTCCTGCGAAGCACGATCGTCACGGCCCCCGGCCAGACGCGCGCGGCCAGGCGTTCCGCGCGATCGTCGAAGGACGCCACGTCCGCCGCAGCAGCCGTCGAGGGCGCCAGCACCGGCAGCGGCACATCGCGGGCGCGGCCCTTGGCCCTGAACAGCCGAGCGGTCGCGGTGGCGTCGTCCGGCCGCGTCCCGATCCCGTAGACGGTGTCCGTCGGCAGAACGATCAGCCTCCCGGCCAGGGCGGCCTCGGCCGCTTCGGCCACGGGTCCAGGCTCCTGCGTCACGCGCGCCTGCCGAGCACGAACCGCTCGCGCCCGGCGAGGTCGCGGAGCACTCGGACGTCGGCGAACCTGCCCGCCATCACGTCGGCGACATCCCCGCCGCGATCCTCGGCGATCTCCACCGCGATGCCGCCGCCCGGGCGGAGCGCGTTCGCGGCCTCGGCGGCCAGCCGCTCGTAGATCCCGACGTCGCCGGCGAGCGCGAGCTCCGGCTCCGCGCGCACCTCGGCGGGGAGGTCGTCCATCCGATCGCGGGCGACGTACGGAGGATTCGAGACGACCAGGTCGATCCGGCCCGCCAGCGCTCGCACCGGCAGCAGGAGATCCCCCGGGTGAACCTCGATCCGCAGGCCGAGCCGGTCGGCATTGCGTCGCGCGAGGGCCACGGCCGCCGGCGAGAGATCGGTCGCCAGCACGACGGCGTCCGGCCGCTCGTCGGCGATCGCCAGGGCGATGGGACCGGCACCGGTCCCCACATCCACGACGACGGGTCGGGGGAAGTCCTCGAGCAGCCCGAGGGCCGCCTCGACCAGCATCTCCGTCTCGGGGCGCGGAATGAACACGCCCGGATGCACCTCGAGCGTCAGCCGGCGGAACGCCTGGTCGCCGGTGACGTATTGGATGGGCGTCCCCGAGCATCGCCGGCGAACCGCGACGTCGAAGGCCAGCTCCTGGCGGCGCGTGGGCGTGGGCGCGCCGGCATACACGCCCGCTCGATCGGTCCCGAGGACGTGCGCCAGGAGGATCTCCGCGGTCGCCCTGGGGCTGTCGATCGCATGGCGCTCGAGCTCACTCGGCGGCGCGGCGGACGAGCTGGGTCGATCGCATCGCCTCACTCCTCCCCGTCGGCCTGCTCCTCGCCCGCGAGCTGATCCGCGCGCTCGGCCGCGAGCAGCGCGTCCGCGAACGGATCCAGGTCGCCGGCGAGCACGGCCGGCAGCTGATGCACCGTCATGTTGATTCGGTGGTCCGTGACGCGACCGTCGGGGAAGTTGTACGTGCGGATCTTCTCCGCCCGCTCGCCGGTGCCGACCTGGGACCTGCGCGGTCGCCGCCTCCTTGCGCTGGGCCTCCTCCTGCGCGCGCTGATACAGCCGAGCGCGCAGGTACCTCATCGCCTTCTCGCGGTTCTGCAGCTGCGAGCGTTCCTCCTGGCAGGTGACGACGATCCCGCTCGGCTTGTGCGTGATGCGGACCGCGGAATCCGTCGTGTTGACCGACTGTCCGCCCGGGCCCTGGGAGCGGAACACCTGCAGCTCGATGTCCTCGGGACGGATCTCCACCTCGACCTCCTCGGCCTCCGGCATCACCGCGACGGTGGCGGTCGAGGTATGGATGCGCCCGCTCGACTCCGTCGCCGGCACACGCTGGACCCGATGGACCCCGGATTCGTGCTTCATGCGGGAGAAGGCGTCCTTGCCCTTGATCTCGAGGACGGCCTCCTTGAATCCCCCGACGTCCGCGGGTGAGGTCGCGAGGACATCGGTCCTCCAGCGGTGCCGTTCGGCGTAGCGCCGGTACATCTCGAACAGCTCGCCCGCCCACAGCGCCGCCTCCTGGCCGCCGGCGCCCGCGCGAATCTCGACGACGACGTTCTTGCCGGCGTTCGGGTCCTTGGGAATCAGCAGATGCTCGAGCTCCGAACGCAGCTTCTCGGCGGCGCGATCGGCCTCGGCCGCCTCGGCCGCGAGGTAGCTCGCCATGTCGGGGTCGTCCTCGACCCGCGCGAGCTGGCGCGCCTCGTCCGCCTGCTCCAGCGCGGCGACATATCGGCGGTACGGTTCGACGATCTCGCGGAGCTCGGAGAACGTCCTTCCGAGCTCGCGCAGCTTGTCGGGATCCGAGCCGACGGTGGGCGAGGACATCTGGCTCGAGACGTCCTCGTAGCGCTCCTCGATCTCGCGCAGGCGCTGGTCCATGGATTCTCTCGTTCGGTCCACGGACCCAGTATCCCGTTCCCGTCGCGGCGCGGACGCCGCGTGCTACTCCGGTCGATCGCCCTCGGCGGCCTCTTCCCCGAGGTCGATCTCGATCTTGGGGATGTCGGACATGGTGAGATCGACGGTTCCCGACTCACTCGACGCTTCGGCCGAGCCGCCCTCCTTCTCCGGCGAGGCCCACAGATCCTCGTACCTGGGGTCGACGGGATCGCTGGATCCCCCCGTCGTCGGCAGGCCGGCCGGCGTGATGGGCTCGGGCGCCGGGGGCCTCGGCGGGGCCGGGGTGGCGATCGGCGAGGACGGGGGCGCGGAGCTCGAGGGACGTTCGGAGAAGATCTCGGAGGCGGGGTCGCCGGCGGGATCGATCGCCGTCTCGAGCTCGCGGGCCACGCCGAGGAGCCGCGACTGCATCTCCTGCAGCTGCAGGATGAGCTTCTCCCGACGGGAGGACAGCCCGGTGAGGGCCCGGTCGGCCTCCTCGCGCGCACGCCGCAAGGCCTCGCTGCCCTGGTACCTGGCCTCCTCGGCACGCGACTGCGCGTCGGTGCGGATGCGATCCGCCTCGCTTCGGGCCTCGGAGAGCGTGCGCGCGGCCTCGGAGTGGGCATCGGCGAGGAGCTTCTGCGCCTGCTCGTCGGCGGCGCGAATGAGGTCGGCCATCCGGGTCGTGAAGCCCTCGTAGGGGTCCTGCTTCGCCTCCGCGGCGGCTTGCGTCTTCGACGCGGCGCTGGATTTCGCGGCCTCCGCCTCGAGGCGCGACTCCTTCAGCTCCTGCTCGAGTCGCTCCACCTGGTCCGCGATCTGCTCGAGGTAGTCCCTGACCTGGTCCGGATCGAAGCCGCGGCGAACCGACGCGAACATCCGGCGCCTGATCTGCTCCGCGCTCGGGACCAGGGGGACGTCGAGTTCGGTGGGAGACATCCGATCACCCTCCTCGCTGCCGCTCATTCGGGAAGTTGATCCTTCACTCTAGCCGCGCGCCGGGTGATTTCAACGACGTACGGGGAGGATCCCCGCTCGCGACCTGCGGGTTCGGGGGCTCGGCGCCCCGCTCGGGCGCGGGAACCCTCGCGCCGTCGGCCTCCGCCCGCAGGACCTCCTCGAACGAGGCGATCGCGACCTCGATCTGGCCGGCGTCGGGAGGCTTGGTCGTGATCCGCTGAAGCCACAGCCCGGGGGTCATGACCGCCCGGATGAGGGAGGAGTTCGGGTACCGGGCGCCGAGCCTGAGGAGCTCGTAGGCGATCGCGGCGATGATGGGAATCGCGATGATGCGGGATGCGATCCGCCAGCCGATGGACGGGGTCCCGAAGAACGCGAACACCACGATCGTGAGGATCATGACGATCAGCAGGAAGTTCGTTCCACATCGCACGTGGAGCGTGGAGTAGCGATCCACGCTCTCCGGTCGCAACGGCTCGCCGTGCTCGTACGCGGCGATCGTCTTGTGCTCGGCGCCGTGATACTGAAACACCCGTCGGATGTCCTTCGTGCGTCCGATCACCGCGAGGTAGCCGAGGAACAGCGCCACCCGAAAGACTCCCTCGAGGATGTTCGCGACCAGTCCCGAGCCGATGATGTGCCGCAGCCAATCGAACAGCACCGCCGGCCCGACGACGAACAGGCCCAGGAACAGCACGGCGGCGACGCCCATCGAGACCCCCATCGTCGTGGACGAGAGCTCGACGTCCTCGGGCGAGGACAGCTTGGCCGACCGCGTCAGCGCGCGGAACCCGATGGACAGCGACTGACCGAGCACCATCACGCCGCGCAGGCCGGGCTTGCGAAGGATGGGATGCCGGGCGGCCGCCGAATCGATGTCGTGGGACTCGACGTGGATACGTTCGTCCGGCGTGCGCACGGCGAGCGCCCAGTGGTCGCGCCCGCGCATCATGACGCCCTCGAGGACGGCCTGGCCTCCGTAGAAGTGGTCCTTCGGCGGCGTCGACCCCTCGGGCATGCTGGGCGGTCCTCAGCCCTCGGACTTCTTCGCGTAGCGGCGCTGGAACCGCTCGACGCGGCCTCCCGTGTCCACGAGCTTTTGCTTGCCCGTGTAGAAGGGATGGCACTGCGAGCAGATGTCGACCCGCAGGTCCGAGACGGTGGAGCGTGTCTCGAACCGGACCCCGCACGAGCAGTGCACGGTGGCGGTCTGGTACTGGGGGTGGATCCCTTGCTTCATCTCGTGCTCCTTCTCAACTGTTCCTTCGGGCATTCCGGCGCGGCCCTTGACTCCATGCCGGTCCGCTACGGCGCCTTGGCGATCTCCTTGAGGAACTGCTCGTTGGACTTCGTCGCCCGAATCTTGTCCGTGAGCAGCTCGAGCGCGGCGCCGGGCTCCAGGGCGTGCAGCACCCGGCGGAGCCGCCAGACCAGCATCAGCTCCTCGTTCGGCATGAGGAGGTCCTCCTTGCGGGTTCCGGACGCCTCGACGTTGATGGCGGGGAACAGCCGCTTGTCGGCGAGGCTCCGGTCAAGCCGCAGCTCCATGTTTCCGGTGCCCTTGAACTCCTCGAAGATCACCTCGTCCATGCGGGAACCGGTCTCGACGAGCGCGCTCGCGATGATGGTAAGGCTTCCGCCCTCCTCGATATTCCGCGCCGCGCCGAAGAATCGCTTCGGCGGATAGAGCGCGGTCGAGTCGACGCCACCGGAGAGGATCTTGCCCGATGCCGGCGCCGCCAGGTTGTACGCGCGCGCGAGACGGGTGACCGAGTCCAACAGGATCGCGACGTCCTTGCCCATCTCGGCCAGGCGCTTCGCCCGCTCGAGCACGAGCTCCGTGACCTGGATGTGCTGATCCGCCGGCTTGTCGAACGTCGAGTAGACCACCTCGGCCGCCTCGACGGTGCGCTGCCAGTCGGTGACCTCCTCGGGACGCTCGTCGACGAGGAGCACGATCAGGTGCGTATCGAGGTTCGACGCGAGGATCCCGTTGGCGATCTGCTTCAGGATCGTGGTCTTTCCCGCCTTCGGCGGCGACACGACCATGCCGCGCTGGCCCTTTCCGACCGGCGCGATCATGTCGATGATCCGCTCGGCCACGCCCGTCGGAGCGTGTTCCAGGCGGAACCGCTCATCCGGGAACAACGGCGTCAGCTTCTCGAAGTTCGGACGCTGCTTCGCCGTCTCGGCGTCGAGCCCGTTGACGTTCTCGATTCGCAACAGCGCGTGGTACTTCTCGCTGTCCTTCGGCCTTCGGACCTGCCCGGTGACCGTGTCGCCCTTGCGGAGCATGAACCGCCGGATCTGCGAGAGCGAGACGTAGATGTCGTCCTGCCCGGGCAGATAGCCGGAGGTCCGGAGGAATCCGTAGCCCTCCGGCAGCACATCGAGCAGCCCCGTGGCGGTCGGGGCGGTGGCGAGCTCTTCCTCGCGCGCCTCCACCTCCCGCTGCCGGCGCTCCTCCCGCTGACGGCGCCGCTCCTCCCGGGAGGGCCGGCGGCGACCTCCTCCGTCGCCCCCTCCCTGGCCGCCTTGCTCGCGACCGCCCGGCTGCCGGGGTCGACCCTGGTCGACGCCACGGCTGGAGCTGCGGCCTCGGTCCGCCTCGCGATCCCGCTGCTGCCGCTCCTCGGTTGCGACGCCGCCGTTGCCGGACGAGTCTCGTCCGTCGCCCGGTTCGGGGTCGGACGTGGCGTCGGTCGCGGCGGGCGCCGTCGCGGTGGCGGTCGCCGTCCCCCCGCCGCCGTCATCACGCCCGGCGGCCTTCGCGCCGTCCGCCGCCGGCCCGTTGCCGCCGGCTCGCTCGACGATTGCGTCGATCAGCCCGGCCTTGCGGAGCCGCTGCGTCCCCTGGATACCCAGGTCGCCGGCGATCTTCTGCAGTTCCGTCAAGACCTTGCCCTCGAGTGCGGCACGGTCGGTGGTCGTTGGGTCCATTGTTAAGCCTCTCCCTTCAGTTGTTCCTGGAGCTTCGCCCAGTCGGCCTGGAACCTCTGGAGCCCGAGGTCGGTGAGCGGGTGGTGCACGAGCTTGGTGAAGACCTCATACGGCATCGTGGCGATGTCGGCGCCCGCGAGGGCTGCCTCCACGACGTGCATGGGGTGGCGAAGCGACGCCGCCAGCACCTGGGTGGTGGAGCCCTGGATGGCGTAGATGTCGCAGATCTGGCGGAGCGCATGCATGCCGTCGGCGGCGGCGTCGTCGATACGGCCGATGAACGGCGAGACGATGTAGGCGCCGATCTCGGAGGCGAGGATGGCCTGGGCGGGGGAGAACACCAGGGTGACGTTGATGCGGATCCCCTCGTCGGTGAGCCGGCGCCCGGCCTGCAGGCCCTCGGGGGTCATCGGCACCTTCACCACGGCGTTCGGGCCGTAGCCTGCGAGCTCCACCCCCTGCTTGTACATGGCGTCGGCATCCGGCTCCGTGGTCTCGAGCGAGACGTCGCCCGTCCACCTCGGACAGGATCTGGCGCCACACGGCGTCCGCCTCGGACCGGGTGTTGGCCACGAGCGTGGGGTTGGTGGTGACCCCCCCGAGGACCCCCCAGCGGTTGATCTCGCGGATCTCCTCGATCTCGGCGGTATCCAAAAACAGCCTCATGGCGTCGATCCTCCCGACCTGCCGTCGCCGTTCGCGCTCGATCTCAGGAGCTCGGCTCGCTCGGTCGCCCGCTGCATGACCAGATCGGTGACCGCCGCGAGCGCCTGGTCGAAGTTGTAGTTGGGGATCACCGGGACCCCGTGGGAGAGCGCCTGGCTCTTGACGTACCGCTGGAGCCGGCGGATGTTCTCGAGGCCGTGAAGGTACCGTGTCGCGGGCCTCGCCGTCACGTCGGTTTGCCGTGCGGCGAAGTGGCTCAGGTGCACATCCTCGTCCTCCACGGCGATGATGACCGGAACGGCGAGGATCCGATCGCGCCTGGAGTCGAGGTCGACGAACCCGGGAACGATGTGGGCACCCTCCACGATCAGGTTGGTTCCCTCCATCGCCGCACGGTCGAGCATCGCCTCGATTCCGACCGAGACCGCCGCCGTCTGCTCTCTAAAACCAACGACGACGCGTTCTGATTCCCGAAGCGGCGGCTCGCGCAACGCGGTGTCGGCCTCGAACGAGGACGAGTGCAGCGTGGGCATCAGCTCCTTCGAAAACAACGCGCGCATGACCTCCCTGATCGCATCCGACGCCACGACTCGCACGATGCCGAGGCGCGCCGCCAGCTGCGTGGCGATCGTCGACTTGCCGACCCCGGTCGCGCCGCCGATCAGGACGACGAGCGGGATATCGAGCGCCTCGACCTCCCTCCAGCGGAGGTAGTTCTTCGCATAGCGCTGGCCCGCAACGTCCTCGAGCACGCTGACGGCGACCTCCTCGAGCTCCGCGCTCGTGACCGCCTGCTCCGGACCGGCGCGAAGGCGGTCCTCGATCGCCTCCGCGACCTGGTACGCGCGGACCGGCGAGAGGCCCGTCACCATCACCTGCGAGGCCATGAGCCCCTTCGAATACGGCAGCCCCTGCTCCTTGTCGGAGATCAAGATCTGCTGCGTCTTCTCGGTCGTCATCGCGCCCGTGCCCTCCGCACGGCCAGCTCGATCGTCTGCTCGAACGCGCGGTCGAGGTCGTCGTCGCCCTCGGTCACGACGGGCCGGTTGTCCACGAACACCACCTCTGCGCCGCGGGCGATTGCGCGCTCGCACGCCACGTCGACCGCGGCCGCCTTGAGTTCGGTGAGCAGCACTTCGAAGTCCTGGGAGTCGTCCATGTCCTCCGCCAGCCCGGCCCGATCGGCCAGGCGTGCGCTCGATCCCACCACGAGGCATCCATGAATGGATTCGAGGTGTGCGACCTGCCTCGCGGCCGCGTCCCCCGGGGCCGTGGTGGTAAAGAACGCTCTGCGTCCCCGCACCTCGCCCAAAGGAACCGGTTGGAAGTCCGTCACGAGGAACCGGGCATCGCCACGGATCCGCTTGACGTGGGCTTTCAGGGCGGGAAGGCGGGAGAGCCCGTCACTGGAGCTCCCTGCCATTGTAAAGACCACGAGGTCCGATAGCAACAGTCGGAAGGGGCCCAGATAGCCTCCGAGGTATTCCGGCGGAACGGAGGCCGGGACCACGAGGACGCCGGCGTCCCACGGGATGGGCGGGATCGAGGCACCGCTCCCCTCCAGGATCACGATGCCCGGATCCCTCTGCACCGCGAGCTCCGCGGCCGCCCGCACGTTGCTCACGAACGGCGCTCCGGCCATGCCGCCTCCGGCCCGACGAGCGCCGATCGTGGTGACCCCCGCGGTCAAGGCGTCCTCCAGGTAGTCGGAGGCCGCGTGCCGGCCCTCGCGGACGAGCCGGATCAGATGCTCGACCGTCACCGACCCCGCCTCGGCGACCTGCGGCTCCGCCGGGCCCCCGCGGCCCATCGCGACCACGACCGGGTCGCGGCCCGCGGCGGCGGCGGCCCGGGCGAGCGCCGCGGAGATCGCGGTCTTCCCGGTTCGCTTGCCGGTGCCGATCACGGCGAGCGTCGGACGCGGGAGCGCCGGCCCATGGATGGGGGGATCGAACCGAAAGTCCGGGCCGAGGTAGATGACGCCCCTCGCCAGCGCGACCGATGCGAGCTCCATCCGTTCCCGGTACCCGAGCACGGGCTCATCGGAGAGATCGAGCACGGCCTCGGGGCTCAGGTCCTCGATGGCGTCCGCGAGCGCCTGCGCCGCCGCGCCCTTCGCGGGAATGGTGGGCACGCCGAGGTCGGGGACGACGCCGCGGCTCGAGCTTCTCCACGCCGCCGACGAGGACCGCCGCGAGGACCTCGTGACCGACGCTCCGCGCCGTCTCGAGTCCCCAGCGCGTCACCGGCGGGTAGTGCTCGCCGTCGACGAGCACGAGCACCCTCATGGACCCTCCCTCGTCCGGCGCCGGCTCCGGGTCACTCCGAGGCCGGTTGCGGCGTCGCCCGCTGAACGGGCGCCTCGATCTCGCGGTGATGCTGGGCACCGGTGGAGAGCGAGAAGTGCGCGATCACGTTCCCCCCTCCGAAGGGGAAGCGACGCCAGATCTTGACCTCGTCCCCCTCGAACTCCAGCACGTTGTACGCGGGCTTCGTGTAGCCACGCAGGCGAAGGGACGACACGGTGCCGGCGTTCGCGACGTAGAGGTTCTCGAGCCGCCAGACGTAGGGGACGTGCTTGTGGCCCGAGAGCACGACGTTCACCCCCGACTCGATCAGGACCTCGATGAGATCCCCCGCGTCGGCGACGACGCTCCGCTCACGGCCGGTGCCGGGAACCGGCAGCAGGTGATGATGGAGGGCGAAGACCTTGAGGTCGGCGGGGACGGCGAACTGTTCGCGGATCCAGTCGTAGCGCTCGCGGCCGATCTGGCCCTCGTTCAGGTCGGGCTCGCTCGAGTCGGCCCCCACGATGCGGACGCCTTTCACGTCCGCCGTCCAGTGTCGCGGCCCGATCAGCTCCTCGAAGTGGAGGTAGCCGACGTTGCGAGCATCGTGGTTGCCGGTCACGGTGTAGACGGGAGCCTTGATGCGGTCGCTGTACGCGACCCAGTTCTTGTACTCCTGCCGGTATCCCTCGTTCGTGAGGTCGCCCGTGCAGACCACCGCGTCTGGGTCGAGCTCGTTCAGCTCGACGATCGCGCGGTTCATGAGGTTGGGGACGAAGTACGGCGATCCCACGTGCGGGTCCGAGATGTGCGCGATCGTGACCATGACCTCAGTCTATCCGTGCGCCTGCCCTGGGCGCCTCGGAGGAACGACCGTCGTCGGTCGACGCGGGGGACCGCCCCGCGCGGTAGCCCGCGCGCATGCCCCCGTCGACGAGGAGCGTGATCCCGTTCACGAACGTCGCGTCGGGGCCGGCGAGGTAGACCGCGGCGCCGGCGACATCGGCCGCCCGGCCGATCCGCCCGACGGGAGGGACGAACCACTCCGCGGGATCCTCCTGGCCGTCCTCCTGCCCGGGCGGGGCCATGTGGCGCATGCCCGGCTCGATGTCGCCCGGACAGATGGCGTTCGACCGTACGCCGTGCGGTGCACATTCGAGCGCCAGCATGTTGGACAGCATCGTCACGGCGGCCTTCGAGATTGAGTACACGCCGATCTCGTGCTCCCCGAGCACCCCGGCGTCGGAGGACATGTGGATCATGCATCCCCCTCGTTCCCGAAGGCTCTCGAACGCCTCTCGCGCATAGAGGTAGGGCCCTCGGACGTTCACGCCCATGACCCTGTCGAAGTCCTCGACCGGCGTGTCGAGCACCGTCGCGGCCACGCCGATCCCGGCGTTGTTGACGAGCACGTCGAGCCCGCCGAGCACCTCGACGGCGCGCTCGACGGAACGGCGGACGTCGGCGGCGTTCGCGGCGTCCGCCGCGACGAACCACGCCTCCCCCCCGTCGCGGAGTCGTCGCTGTGCCGCGTCACCGATCGCGGCGTCCCTCCCGGTGATCACGACGCGGGCTCCCTCGAGCAGGTAGCGCTCGGCGATCGCGAGCCCGAGGCCCGTCGTGCCGCCCGTGATCAGCGCGGTCCTGTCCTGCAGTCGTCCCATCGCCCTCGATTCGGCCCCGCTCACGATTCGCCCGATCCACGCGGAGGTGCGTCGCTCGCTGTGGCACGATACGCCCCCGTGGCCCTCATCGACGTGATCCTGCTCGCCCTCCTGGTGCTCGCTGCCACCCTCGGATACCGGCGCGGCGCGATCCTGCAGCTGTTCACCTACGGGGGGCTGCTGATCGGCATCGTGATCGGCGCGCTGCTCGCGCCGATCACCGCCGGAGCCGCCGAGGACCCGGGGGCGCAGGCCGCCATCGCCGTTGCAACGCTGCTCATTCCCGCCGGCATCGGCGACCTCGCCGGCTGGCTGATCGGCGGCCGCCTCCGGGCGAGGGCACGAGGGACACGGCTCGGGCCCGTGGACGCGGCGGGCGGCTCGCTCGTCGGGCTGACGGCCACCGTGCTCGTGATCTGGCTCGTGTCGTTCAGCCTCGCGAACGGGCCGATCGTCCTCGTGGCGGACCAGATCCAACGCTCCGCCGTCGTCCGAGGCCTCGACGCCACCTTGCCCGAGCCGCCGTCGATCCTCGCCGAGGTGCGGCGATTCTTCAACGTCGTCGGGTTCCCCGACGTCTTCGCCGGCGTTCCGCCCGTGCCCGCCGCCCCCGTCGAGGCGCCCAGCGAATCCACCGCGAACCGGGCGTTTCGCGCGGCCGAGGCAGAGCACGGTCCGCGTCGTCGGCGAGGCCTGCGGGCGGATCCAGCAGGGCAGCGGGTTCGTCGCCGGCGACGGGCTCGTCGTCACCAACGCGCACGTGATCGCGGGGGAGCGCTCCCCCGCGATCGAGTTCGGACAGCGATCGCTGGACGCCACGGCGGTCGTGTTCGACCCACGGCTGGACATCGCGATCCTGCGTGTGAGCGAGATGCCCGGCCCGGTGCTGCGCCTCGCCGACCGCGTCGTGCCCCGGGGAAGCGGCGGCGCCGTCGTCGGCTATCCGGGCGGCCAGCGCGCTCACCGGCTCGACGGCCGCCGTGCGAAGCTCGATCGAGGCGACGAGCCGCGACATCTACGGGCACGGCCGGGTCGATCGGCGACTCTACGAGCTGCAGACGTCGGTCGTCCCGGGCAACTCCGGGGGTCCGTTCGTGCTGACCGACGGCGAGGTCGCCGGGGTGGTGGTGTCCGCGTCGACGTCCAACCCGAAGCTCGGCTACGCCATCGCCTCGACCGAGGTGCGACCCCTCGTGGAACGCGCCCTCACGCGCTCGTCCGCGGTCGCGACGGGCGCCTGTCCGCGCTGACTCCTCGCGATCACTCCTCCATCACGACGCGAACATCGCCGTCGCGGGAGAGCATCGAGAACGAGGTGATCTCGCCCTCGCGGCGGAACACGAGCGAGATGTGGCTCCTGCCGACCTGCATGTTGCGAAGCTCCACGGTGTTCAGCCACGTGGGCAGGTGCGGCTGGTTGACGGTGAGCAGGTTGAGGTCGGCCCTGGACGAGATCCCGAGCATGGCTTGCAGCATGAGGAACGGCGAGCCGGCCGCCCATGCCTGCGGGGAGCACGCGACGGGGTAGCTCACCGGACGGTTCGGGGTGCGCCGCGTGAACCCGCAGAAGAGCTCGGGGAGCCGCAGGTAGTCGGCGTGGATGGCCGCATCGAACAGGGCGGTCGCGACCCGGTTCGCCGAACGGGCGTAGCCGTAGCGCTTCAGTCCGGCCGCGATCAGCGCGTTGTCGTGCGGCCAGACGGAGCCGTTGTGATAGCTCATCGGGTTGTAGGCGGCGGCCGCCTTGCTCATCGTGCGGATGCCCCACCCGGAGAACATGTCCGGGGCGAGCAGGCGCTTCGCGACCTGCGCGGCCTTCTCGGTGTCGACGAGATCGCAATAGAGCACGTGCCCCGGATTCGAGACGATGGTGCGGACCTGGCGCTTGTCGGCGTCGAGCGCCCCCGCGAAGTACTTCTCGTCCTCCATCCAGAACGCCTCGTTGAACCGCTTTCGGAGCTCGTGGGCCGAGGCGCGCAGCCACTCGGCCTTGCGCTCGTCGCCGAGGGCCGTGTAGACGTCGGCCATTCGCATCTTGGCCAGGTAGACGTATCCCTGCACCTCCGACAGCGCGATCGGGGGCTCCGCCAGCCGGCCGTCGGCGTGCACGACCGAGTCGAAGGAGTCCTTCCATCCCTGATTGCGGATGCCGCGCGCCGAGCGCGTCTTGTACTCCACGAATCCGTCCCCGTCCAGGTCCCCGAATTCGTCGATCCAGTTGAGCGCCGCCTCCGCCGCCGGGAGGAGCTTTCGCGCGAACTCGACGTCCCCCGTCCAGCGAAGATGCTGCCCGTACACGATCAGGAACAAGGGGGTCGAGTCGATCGAGCCGTAGTACGGCGTGTGGGGCACCATCCCGGCGCCGGCCATCTCGCCGCGCCGGACCTCGTGCAGGATCTTCCCCGGCTCCTCGTCGCGCCAGTCGTTGATGACCGTGCCCTGCAGCGACGCGAGCCGTTCGAGCGCCAGCCTGGCCGGCCTCGGGTTCACCATCAGGAGCTGGTGCGCCGCGATGAGGGCGTCACGCCCGAAGAGCGTGACGTACCACGGGATCCCGGCCGCGAGGATGCCGCCCTGCGGCGTCTGCGTGTAGAGGGCGCGGAGGTCGCGGAGGCTTCGGTCGAGGAGCTGGTCGAACACCTCGTTGTCCGTGACGATCTGCGTCGACTCGCGCTCCCAGTCCTCGTAGGAGCGCCGAAGCTCGTGCACGGCGACGTCGAACTCCATCGGCGGGGGGACGTCGTCGCCGACGATGGGCTCCACCGTCATGCCGATCAGCTTCGTCTGATAGGGGCCGAGGTGAAGCCGGAAGGTGACCGTGACGACCTCGTCGTCGACGTCGACGCGATCCGGCTCCGACGCGAACGCGATCCGCGTGACGCGGTAGATGTCGTCGCGACCGATGTAGCCGAACTCGATCGTTCCATCGTCGCCGATCCGAGGGTCCTCGATGTCCCCCTCGCCGTCCCGCGCCATCCCGCGAACCTCGAAGATGTCGGCGAAGTCTGCGCCGAAGGAGAACTCGAGGTCGAGCGAGACCGCGTGCGCGTTGTAGTTCTTCACGCGCACGCGCTCGAACAGGCGGCCGTTGATCGCGCGGATACGGCGAATGTTGAGCGACTGCTGCGCGACGGCGACCTCCTCCCCCTCGTACAGGTTCGGGTTCGTGAGGTCGACGTAGGCCATGTAGCCGCGCTCGGACGAGGACGACAACAGGACGGGGTCGCGCCCCGAGATGGTCATCCGAAAGTGCGACAGGAACCGGGTGTCCCGCGAGTACAGGCCGAGGCCGTAGTCCCCTCCGTGGTCGAGGTTGCCCTCGAGGTCACAGTAGAGAAAGGTGTCGCCCTCTTTGACCGCCAGCGTCTTGCTGGCGAGGTCCGTGACGACGATGGGAGCCGCGCCCTTGACTGGATGGCGCTCGCGCTCGGCCTGGGGGTTGGGTTCTGCGCTCATGGAGGCGACACATAGGGGCGCCGTCCGTCACCGATCACGCAGCGCCTCGTGAAGTCTAGATACGCTCTCCGTCGCATACAACGACCATCGGCCGGTGATCGAGCCCGCATGAGTCCCTTCAGCCCTCCAGGATCTCGACGCCGATTCTCCGCGGCGCAACGCGAATCAACCGCCATCCTTCCCCGGGATCCGCCACCTCATGCCCCTCCGTCTCGAAGGCGAGCAGCGTAGGACCCGCCCCCGACACGCACACCGGCACGGATGCCGCGCGGAGCTCCTGGAACAGGGCCCGGACGGGGGGAACGAGGGCCAAACGGACCGCCTGGTGGAGCCGATCGTCGAGGGCGTCCGGCAGCAGCGCCGGCTCCTGGGTGAAGGCGACCACGGACATCGCCGTCGCGCCGACCTGACGAACGGCGTCGTCGAACGGGACGCTCGACGGCAGCGCGGCCCGAGCGTCGGCCGTCGAGAGGCGAACATCGCGGGGGATGAGCAGGACGGGCCTGAGGCTCGGATGCGGATCGAGTCGCCGATGGCGCCCTCCGCTCGCGATCGTGAAGCCTCCGAACACCGCGGCGGCGGCGTTGTCCGGGTGGCCCTCCATGTCACGAGCCAGATCGAACCACGTTGCACGGTCGCGAAGGCCATCGGCGTCGAGCATGCGGGCGGCCGCCGCGATCCCGGCGACGGTCGCCGCCGAGGAGGAGCCGAGGCCTCGCTGCAGCGGGATGCGATTGATGCCGTGGAGTCGAAACGGCGGGAGCGCACGCCCATCGGCCGCGGACGCCTGCGCGAATCGGATCGCGCGGCTGATCATGTCCGAGCCGTCGGTGGGCAGCTCGTCCGCGCCCTCCCCCTCCCAGGTGACGCCGGGTTCGGCCCCGGTATCGACGGCGAGCTCGTTGCACAGCTCGAGCGCCAATCCGAAGCAGTCGAAGCCCGGCCCGAGGTTGGCGGCCGTCGCGGGGACGCGAACGGTGAACCTCACGGGCACCTCGCTCGTCTCACAGCTCGAGCTCGGCGGCGACCGCGACCGGGTCGGCCGGCACGGTCGGCGGGTGGCCCGCCCCCTGGATCGCCCACTCCTGATCCTTCAGCCCGTGGCCCGTCAGCACGCAGACGACCGTCGCTCCTCGCGCGAGCCGATCCTCGGAGGCCAGGTGCAGCAATCCCGCGACCGATGCCGCCGACGCCGGCTCGACGAACAGGCCCTCCCGCGCGACGCGCCGGTACGCGGACAGGATCTCGCGGTCGGTGACCGATCGGATGGCGCCCTCGGATTCGGTGGCCGCCGCGACGGCCTTCTCCCACGAGGCCGGGTTCCCGATGCGGATCGCCGTCGCGATCGTCTGCGGGTCGGCGACCGGACGCCCCGAGACGATCGGCGCGGCCCCGCTCGCCTGGAACCCGAAGAGCGCGGGAGGCTCGCTGATCGTGCCGTCGTCGAGATATTCCCGGTAGCCCATCCAATGGCTCGAGATGTTGCCGGCGTTTCCGACGGGAACGAGATGGAGATCGGGAGCACGGCCGAGCGCGTCGCAGATCTCGAACGCGCAGGTCTTCTGGCCCTGCAGCCGGTAGGGGTTCACCGAGTTGACGAGCGTGACGGGATAGCGCTCGGACAGCGCCTTCGCGAGCTCGAGCGATGCGTCGAAGTTGCCGTCGACCTCGAGGACGCGGGCCCCGTGCACGAGCGTCTGTGCCATCTTGCCGAGCGCCACCTTCCCCTTCGGCACGAGGACCGCGCACGTCATCTGCGCCTTGGCGGCGTAGGCGGCCGCCGATGCGCTCGTGTTGCCGGTCGAGGCGCAGACGACGGCCTTGGATCCCTCCTCGACGGCCTTCGAGATGGCGAGCGTCATGCCGCGATCCTTGAAGGAGCCCGTGGGGTTGGACCCCTCGTACTTCAGGAACACCTCGGAGCCCGTCTCGTCCGACAGGGACGCCGACCGGACGAGCGGCGTGCCGCCCTCCCGAAGGGTGACGATGGGCGTCGAGTCACCGACCGGCAGCCGTTCGCGGTACTCCTCGATCACGCCCCGCCACAGATGGGCGCCGGCCGGGCTCACTCCTCCCCCTCCACGCGGAGCACGCTCTCGACCGCCTCCACGGAGGCCAGCCCCTCGAGATCCGCGACCGACGCCTGAAGCGAGGCATCCTTCGCGCTGTGCGAGATGAACACGAGTTGCGCGTCGTCGCCGAGGCCCTCCTGCCACACGTGCCGGATGGACACGCCGTGGCGTCCGAAGACGGCGGCGATCTCGGCCAGGACGCCGGGGCGGTCCTCGACCTGGAGCAGGACGTAGTACTCGCTGTGCGTCTCCCCCATCGGCCTGATGCCGCGCTCCAGCCGCCGTGCGGATCCGATCGCCCGGCCGCCGTGAAGCAGGTGGCCGGCGACCGCGATGAGGTCGCCGACGACCGACGTCGCCGTTGGCTCGCCGCCGGCGCCGCGACCGTAGAACATGAGCTCGCCGACGGCCTCCCCCTCCACGAAGACGGCGTTGAAGGAGCCGCGCACCGATGCGAGCGGATGCTCGGACGGGATCATGGCGGGATGCACCCGGGCCACCACCGCGCCGTCCTCGAGCTCGGCGACGGCCAGCAGCTTCACGACGTAGCCGAGGCGGCGAGCGAACTCGATGTCCTGCTTCGTGACCCCGGCGATCCCCTCGCGGTAGACGTCGTCGGCCGTCACGAGGGAGTCGAACGCGATGGAGGCCAGGATGGCGCACTTCGCCGCCGCGTCGTGGCCCTCGACGTCGGCGGCGGGGTTCGCCTCCGCGTAGCCGAGCCGCTGCGCCTCCGCCAGCGCGTCGTCGAACGACATCCCGTCGTCGCTCATCCTCGTGAGGACGTAGTTCGTCGTGCCGTTCACGATGCCCATCAGCCGACGGACGCGCTCGCCGGCCAGCGACTCCCTGAGCGGCCGGATCAGCGGGATGCCGCCGGCCACGGCGGCCTCGAAGGCGAGATCCACGCCCTTGGCGTCCGCTCGGTCGAACAGCTCGCGACCGTGGGCGGCGAGGAGCTCCTTGTTCGCGGTCACGACGGGCTTGCCGTGATCGATCGCGGCGAGCACGAGCTCCAGCGCCGGATCGGTCCCGCCCATCAGCTCGCACACCACGTCGACGTCGGGATCCGAGACCACCTCCCGGGGATCTGCGGTGAAGCGCGACGGATCCAGCGGGACGTCGCGAGGCGCCGACGGATCCCGAACCGCGACCCTCGTGACCTCGAGGCGCGTGTCCGTTCGCAGCGCGATCTCGGCCTCATGGTCGTGCAGCAGGCGGATGACGGCGGCTCCGACGGTGCCGCAGCCCAGCATGCCGACGCGGACGACGTCGCTCATCGGGCCTCCCTCCCCAGCCACCGCGCCATCAGGATCTCGTCCTCGTAGCCGTAGGACTTGCGCGACTGACGGGCCAGGCGCCCCTCCTCGACGAACCCGAACTTGCGGTAGAGGGCCACCGCGGCCGTGTTGTCGGGATAGACGGAGAGCACGACCTTCTCCACGCCGACGCTTCGCGCCCATCGCAGCGCCTCGGCGAGCAGCGCCGAGCCGACCCCGCCGCCGCGGCGATCGGGAGAGACCGCGATGCCGAGCGTGGCGACGTGCCGAGCGACGGGATGCCCCTCGCGCTGCACCGAGACATGCCCAACCACCCGGCGATCCGCGACGGCGACGAGCTGCGCCTGGTCGTCGCTCCAGGATTGCTTGAAACGGCGCCGGTAGAACCTCGCCGGCCGCTGCGCATCCTCGCTTCGAACGTAGCGCTGCTCCCCCACGACCTCGCGCCACATCTCGAGGAACGACGCGGCATCCCGAGGCTTGGCCGGACGAACGGCCACATCCTGTGGGATGCGGATGTTCGGGTCGCTGTGGACGACGGCGGTCTCCAGACGATCCATGTCGGTGGCGTCCTCGCGGCGAAGCCACAACTCGCTGCCGCCCAAGCGAACGGCGGCGACGGCCGGCCGGCCGATGCGGTTGTAGTTGCTGGCCATCGAATACGTGTACGCGCCGGTGGCCGCGAAGGCGACCAACCCCCCGGGAGCGATGTCGGCCGGCAGCTCGGCATCCTGCGCGAGGACGTCTCCCGACTCACAATGCTTGCCGACGATCGTGAATCGCGTGGATGGATCCTTGAGCGGAGCGCCCGCGGACGCCACCGTGAACCGCGCGCCGTAGAGCATCGGCCGGATGTTGTCGGACATCCCCCCGTCGACGGCGAGAAGCGGTCCTTGCCCGCCCTCTCGCTTGATCGAACCGACGCGATAGAGGGTGACCACGGCGTTGGCGATGAGCGACCGGCCGGGCTCGACGATCAGGCTCGGCGGGGAGAGGGCGCGCTGCTCCGAGGCCACGAGCACCCGCCCGAGGACCCGGGACGCGAGCGCCGACAACGCCAGCGGCTCCTCCTTCGTGTACGTGACCCCGAAGCCGCCTCCGATGTCGATGACGCCCGTCCGCACGCCGGCGCTTCGCTCGAGCTCGGCGAGCAGATCGAGCAGCGTATCCACCGCCTCGACGTAGGGCTCCGGGCGAAGCACCTGCGAGCCGATGTGCGCGTGCAGGCCCTCGTACCGCACGCCCGGGAGGGAGTGCGCCAGCCGGACCACGTCGGGCGCCCGCGCCAGCGGCGTGCCGAACTTCGACCCGACGGCGCCGGTCTCGACCGCCGGGTGGGTGCCGGCCTCGACCTCCGGAATGATGCGGATCAGCACCGGCTGCACGAGGCCGCGGGCCCGCGCGATCCGGTCGAGCCGCTCGAGCTCCTCCGCGTTGTCGACGATGACGAAGGCGCACCCCGCGGACACGGCGAGCTCGAGCTCGCGATCGGACTTGTTGTTGCCGTGCAGGACGACGTGATGTCCGGCGACGCCGGCGCGCAGACACGCGTCGAGCTCGCCCTCGGTCGCGACGAGGAGGTCGATCCCCTCCTTTACCGCGATCCGAATGACCGCATGCGACGTGAATGCCTTGACGGCGTACAGGACGCGCGGGAACTGGGAGCGGAGCGCTCGGCACCGCGCTCGCAGATCCTCCTCGTCGACCACGAGCAACGGCGTTCCGTAGCGAGCGGCGAGCTCCTCCGCCGCGACGCCGCCGATCTCCAGCCCATTCGGTCCGAACGCGGCGGTCGACGGCCACGGGTTGCCGGCGCGACGGCGCGGGCCCGTCCCTTCATCGCGATCGGGGGTCGCCTCCGGGGGCGGCGACCAGATCGGCGGCGTGGATCCGCCGAGCGGCGCGGGTTGCTCCGGCGCGACGGGACGCCGGGGCTCACGCCGCATCCTCACGCTCCATCGACTCGGGCGCCGAGACGCCGAGCAGCTCCAGCACGTTCGCGATCGACTGTTTCGTCGCACGCGAGAGCCACAGCCGCGCCTGCGTCAGCTCCTCGTCGTCGGAGAGCACGCGACAGGCCGTATAGAAGCGGTGAAACCTCGCCGCGAGGTCCTGCGCGTAGTGCGTCAGCTTGTACGGAGCCCGAAGCTCCGCCGCCGTCCGAATGAGCCCGGGCAGCTCCGAGATGCCCCGCAGCAGGTCGAGCTCCGCCTCGTCCTCGAGTCGGGAGAGGTCCACGTCGTTCACCGGACGCAGGACGACCCCGCGGTCGGCTGCGTTGCGCAGGATGCTCGCGATGCGGGCGTGGCCGTACTGCACGTAGTAGACGGGGTTGTCCATGCTCTGTCGCTTCACGACGTCGATGTCGAACGCCATGGCCGAATCGTTGGACTGCGACAGGAGCGTGAATCGCGCGGCGTCCGCACCGACCTCGTCGATGAGCTCGTCCAGGGAGATGAAGGTCCCCGCGCGCTTGCTCATCTTCACCGGCTCGCCGGCGCGAAGGAAGGAGACGAACTGGTAGAGCACCATCTCAAGCGCCGCCGCGTCGTACCCCATCGCCTGGGCGGCGCCGGTCACCCGACGCACGTCGCCGTGATGGTCGGCCCCCCAGACGTAGACCAGCCGGTCGAAGCCACGGGCGAACTTGTCGACGATGTAGGCGCAGTCGGCCGCGAAGTACGTGTGGAGGCCGTTGCTGCGGATGAGCACCCGGTCCTTGTCGTCGCCGTACGCCGACGACCGGAACCAGACGGCGCCGTCCGCGTCGTAGACGGCACCCGCCTCGCGCAGCCTCGCGACGGCGCGCCTCGATCTCGCCGGACTCCGCGAGCTCCCGCTCGGACTTGTAGGTGTCGAATCGGACGCCGAAGCGATCGAGGGTGCGCTCGATGCCGGCGAGCACGACGCGCGCGCCCTCCGCCCGCAGGCGGGCATGGCGCTCGGCGGCCGGCAGGTCCGCGAGCGAGTCGCCGAACCGCCCGACGATGTCCCGCGCCACGTCGACCACGTACTCGCCGTGATACCCGTCCTCCGGCACCTCGGCCTCTCGGCCGATCAGCTCGAGGTAGCGTGCCTCGACCGACGCGCCGAAGAGCTCCATCTGGCCGCCGGCGTCGTTGAAGTAGTACTCGCGCTCCACGGAGAACCCCGCGGCCTCGAGCAGCCGCGCGAGCGCGTCCCCCAGGGCAGCGTTCCGTGCGTGCCCGATGTGCAGGGGGCCCGTCGGGTTGGCGGAGAGGAACTCGACCTGCGCGGACACGCCCGTCGGGGCCGCCCGCCCGTACGCGTCCCCCCGTTCGACGGCCTCCCGCAGCACGTCGTGGAGCCAGTCGTCCCGCAGGCGGAAGTTGATGAAGCCGGGCCCCGCCACCTCCGGCTCTGCAGCGAGGATCCCCCCGGCCGGGATGGCGGCGACGATCGCTTGGGCGACGTCCCGGGGCTGGCGGCCGATTCGACCGGCGAGCGCCAACGCGACGTTGGTGGAGAAGTCGCCGAACCGCTTGTCCCGCGGCGTGTCGATGCCGATCGGGACGTCGGCGGGAATCTCGGGCAGGCCCAGGTCGCCGCCGGCCTTGGCGATCGCATCCCGGACGAGCTGTCGGAGCGTCTCCTCGATCATCCCACCACGGCCGGCGTACCCGAGCCGGCCCTCACGCAGAGCCTAGCCCACGGTCGCGCGGGGGCGCGTTGCTAGACTTCCCCAGGCCGCCCTCGTAGCTCAGGGGATAGAGCGCCGGCCTCCGGAGCCGGGTGCGCAGGTTCGAATCCTGCCGGGGGCACGACATGTGATGTCTCCGGGCTCCCCGCCTCCCACGTCATCGTTCCTTCGCCCGCCACCCGTCTGGCACGGGCAGGGGAGCGTCAGACGCCCCCATACACGTCGGAGGCCCCGGCAGGTGCCGGGGCCTCCGTGATTCGCGAACGTCCGAGACGTTGCGCGTGTGCTCTCGCTTATGCGGTTCCTCGTTGCGCGGCGTAATCCCGAAGCTCGCGAGGAACTTGAGATCGTCGGGCTGGTCGAGGCGGTACACACCCCCGACCCCCGAGCACGTCGAGCTGAACCCGAACGACGTCACCGCGAGCACCAGGTTGGAATCCGTGTCGTCGAAGGTCGGGCCCCCCGAGTCGCCGAAGCACGTCCCACTCGGGTGCGGCACGCCCTTGTTGTTGGACAACAGCACGAACGTGTCCGGCGGAGAGCCGTGGAGGGTGTTGAGCTTCACATCGCCCTTCAGGCGCCTGTCCCCGCCCTCCTCGGTGAAGGGGCCGCTCTTCGTGAGCCCGTAGCCGACGACCTCGAAGAGGTGGTGGGGCCGTCCGGCGTATCGATCGATGTAGTCGAGCTTCGGGATCCTGCCGTACGTGTCCATCGGCATCGAGTCGTCCAACACGACGACCCCGGCATCGTGCACGTAGAACGGCGCGTCCGCGAACTCCGGGTGCGGATACGACGTTCCTCGGTGCCAGAAGCGGCTCGAGTTCAAGAAGGCGGCCCGGTCCTCGTACCGCTGCTGGTTCTCGTCGCGGTCGTAGTCCGCGCTGTCCGGGAAGCCGTCGAAGTGAGCGACCTCGCTGGTGTCGAACCAGATGTCGTTCCCGCCCGATCCGTCGCCTCCGTGCCTCGTCGTCGACTCGCCGTCGAGGCCGACCCCGTACGTGCAGTGCCCGGCCGTGACGATCACGGTGGAGGTGAGCATCGTCGCGGAGCACGTGAACCAGCCGCCCGGATCGTCGAACCGGTCGTCGATGTAATCGGCGTCGAAGAAGATCAGCTCTCCGACGTATGGATGTTCTCCGGCGTCCCGATGGCCTCCGGTGATCGCCGACGCTGGAGCGGCCGAGAGCACCACGGCCGCCACGGCGAGCAGGGCGAGCTTTCTCATCATGCGGGGGCTCCTTTCCCTCATGCGCAATCCGTCGCGGAAGCGACGGAAGGTCGTCGTCGCCGACGTCGTGGTGGCGAGTGCAGTCGGACATCGAGGAATCGGCGTCGCGCTCGTTGAGGCGACTCGCGAGGCCGGCTGCGAATTCCTGCACGTCGACTTCGACTCATCTGCGCAACGTCTCTACCTCGACGCGTGCGGCTTCAAACCAACGAGCCGCCGGCCGATCGACGTCACGTCGAGGCGCCTCGGACCGTCGCGCCCCTCACGGCTCCGGGACGATTTTCGGGTACCGTCCCGATCACCGATGAGCGATCATCCCGCCCGCACGGAACGCGCGCTTCATCGACGGGACCTGCACCCGGACCCGATGGCGCAGTTCACGTCCTGGCTCGGCGACGCCGAGGCGGCGGGCGTCCCCCTGCCGAATGCGATGGGGCTGGCGACGGCCGACGGCGAGGGGCGCCCGTCGGTCCGCCACGTGCTCTTGCGAGGGGTCGACGACGGGTTCGTGTTCTTCACCAACTACGAGAGCCGCAAGGGCCGTCAGCTCTCGGAGAACCCGCACGCTGCGCTCGTGTTCCTCTGGAAGGCGCTCGAGCGCCAGGTGAACGTGACGGGGACGGTCGCGAGGGTCTCGACCGAGGAGTCGGAGGCCTACTTCCGAACGCGCCCGCGGGAGGCTCGCATCGGAGCGTGGGCATCGCCCCAGAGCCGGGTGCTCGCCTCGCGGGAGGAGCTCGACGCCCGCGTCGGCGAGATCGAGGATCGCTATCCGGACGAGATCCCGCTGCCGCCGTTCTGGGGCGGATACCGCCTGACGCCGGACTCCATCGAATTCTGGCAGGGACGCCTCCACCGCCTCCACGACCGCTTCCGGTACTCGAGGGACGCCGGCGGCGGGGACTGGCGCGTCGACCGGCTCTCGCCCTGACCAGCTCGGTTCCTCGCCGCGCCGGTCGGCCGCGGGGTATCGTTCGGCCCATGGAGACCTCGACGCTTTCCGACGTGATCGCCGACGGCATGCCACGAACCATCGCGGAGCTCGAGCGGCTGGTGCGGATCCCCTCCCTGGGCTATCCGGAGTACGACCCCGCGATCGTCCGAGCCTCGGCGGAGGCCACGCGCGACGTGCTGGCCGACGCCGGCCTCGCCGACGCGCGGCTCCTCGAGCTGGCGGGGGGACACCCGGCGGTGTTCGGCGAGCTGCGCGGCCCGGATGGGGCTCCGACCGTCTTGCTCTACGCGCACCACGACGTCCAGCCGGAGGGCCCGCTCGACGAATGGGACTCCCCTCCCTTCGAGCCCTTGATCAAAGACGGCCGCATGTACGGGCGCGGAACGTCCGACGACAAGTGCGGGATCGTCGCGCACGCCGCCGCGATCCGGGCGCTCGCACCGACTCCGCCGGTCACGATCAAGGTCGTCGTCGAGGGCGAGGAGGAGTGCAGCACCGAGCACCTTCCCGAGCTCGTGCGCGGCAACGCCGATCTCCTGCGGGCCGACGTCGCCGTGATCGCCGACTCCGGAAACTACCGGGCGGGCGTCCCCACGCTCACCACGTCGATCAGGGGCATCACCGATTGCGTCGTCCAGGTTCGGGTGCTCGAGCAAGCGCAGCACAGCGGCGCGTACGGCGGCCCGATTCCGGACGCCTACACGGCACTCGCGCGCCTTCTCTCGAAGCTTCACGACGACGACGGCAACGTGGCGATCCCAGGGCTCGCGCGATTCACGTGGGGCGGCATGCAGGTGACCGACGAGGAGCTCCGCGACGAGGCGGGGGCGCTTCCGGGCGTGCGGATGATCGGCAAGGGCTCGATCTCCGATCGCCTCTGGGCGGGCCCCGCCGTGAGCGTCCTCGGCATCGACGGGCCCCGCGTCGCCGGGTCCTCGAACCAGCTGGTTCCGACGGCCAGGGCTCGGGTGAGCCTCCGCGTCGCTCCCGGCGACGATCCCGTGGCCGCGCACGAGAAGCTCGTCGCCCACCTGAAGGCCTCGGCCCCCTGGGGCGTCGACGTCCAGGTCGAGTCGGCGGGCGCGTTCGAGGCCGGACACGGATACCTCGTCGATACCGACGTGCCCGCGTACCGGGCCGCGCGGGCGGCGATGGACGAGGCCTGGGGGCGCGAGACGATCGACACGGGGTCGGGCGGCTCGATCCCCCTGGTCCCCATGCTCGCGGAGACGTTTCCCGGGATCGCGATCCTCCTGTGGGGAGCGAGCGACGAACGCTCGTTCCCGCATTCCGTCAACGAGAGCGTCGACCTGGGCGAGCTGGAGCGGCTGGCCCTCGCCGAGGCGCTGTTCCTGCGCAATCTGGCCTCCGCGCGGTGACGGCCGGGTGGCGTCAAGGTTTCGCGGCGACTGCTGTTAGGGTGATCCGCATGGACGCCAACACCGCCTCCGACCGGACCGGCCCCTCGGCCGATGCGCCGGCCCAGGTCGCGCAGCCGGTCGAAGCCACCACGCCGGCGCAGCCACAACAGGGTCGCCCGGCCGAGACGATCACCGAGCCGGCGAAGCTGCTGCGGATCGCGAGCATGGTTCGCGAGCTGCTGGATGAGACCAGGCAGGCATCGCTCGACGATCCCGGCCGCGCCCGGCTTCGGAAGATCTACGACCGGTCGGTCGGCGAGCTGCGCGAGGTCCTGTCGCCCGACCTGCAGGAGGAGCTCGACTCGCTCGCCCCGCCGATGGAGGGCATCCCCAGCGAATCGGAGATCCGCGTGGCACAGGCCCAGCTCGTCGGCTGGCTCGAGGGCCTCTTCCACGGGATCCAGGCGGCGATGTTCGCCCAGCAGGCCTCGGCCCGCGCGCAATTCGAGGAGCTTCGCCGGAGGGGCCTCCCCGGCGGCGGCCCTCCTCAACCCGGACCGCCCCAGCCCGGCGGCGTGCCCCCGGAGGGATCCATGGCTCCCGGGCAGTACCTCTAGCGCCGCCTACCCGGGTCCCGCGCTGTCCTCGGCGAGCACGGCCGCCGACACGTCCTCCGAGGAGCCGTCGTCGTTCCCGCCGTCGCCCCGGGACGAGGTCGTCGCCCCGACGAGCCCGGCGCCGCCCGCGAGCCGCTGCGCGAAGTACACGGGGATCAACGAGAGCAGGACCAGGGCCACGGCGACGACGTTCACGATCGGGCGGTTCCGCGGCTGCCGAACGTTGTTGAAGATGAACTTGGGGATGGTGAGCTGCGTTCCGGATGTGAAGTTGGTCACGACGATCTCGTCGAACGACAGCGCGAATGCGAGGAGGGCGCCGGCGACGATCGCCGTCCGGATCGCCGGGAACGTCACGAAGCGAAACGTCTGCCATCCGTCGGCTCCGAGGTCCATCGACGCCTCCACGAGGGAGGTCGGCGTGCGGCGAAGGCGCGCGACGACGTTGTTGTAGACGACGACGACGCAGAACGTCGCGTGGCCGATGACGATCGTGAGGACGCTGAACGGGATCCCGACGGTGTTGATCGCCGAGTTGAGCGCCATCGCCGTCACGATGCCGGGCAACGCGATCGGCAGCACGAGGACGAACGAGATCGAGTTCCGTCCGAAGAACTGGAAGCGGTGGACCGCGAAGGCCGCCATGCTCCCGAGGAGCAACGCGAGGGCCATCGCGACGACCGCGACCTCCAGCGACGTGAACAGCGCCTCGCGCACGAGCGGATTCCTCCAGGCCTGACCGAAGTACTTCGTCGTGAACGAGGTGATCGGCCAGCGCTGTCCGATGCTGTTGTTGAACGCGTACAGCACGACGATCGCGAGCGGGACGTAGAGGAAGACCAACGCGAGGGCCGATCCGGCCCGGACGAGGATTCGCGCCGCCCTGGACTCCATGGCTACAGCGACTCGAACGCGCCGAGGCGCTTCGCCACGAGCAGGTACACGGCCATGATCGCGACCGGCACGAGGGCGAGGGCGGCGGCGAAGGGGACGTTGTTCGCCACCCCGACGCTGTCGTAGACGACGCTGCCGATGAACTTCGTGTTCCCGACGAGCTGCGGCGCGATGTAGTCGCCGAGCGTCAGCGAGAACGCGAAGATGGAGCCCGCCACGATGCCGGGCATCGCCAGCGGCATGATGATCGAGCGAAAGGTCCTCCATCCCCTGGCCCCGAGGTCGCTCGAGGCCTCGAGGTAGGAGCCCGGGATGCGCTCGAGCGCCCCGTAGATCGGAAGCATGACGTAGGGCAGCCAGAGATAGACGAACACCAGCCAGATCGCCCAGTTCGAGTTGCCGATCTGCAACGAGCCGATCCCCGACCCCTCCACGATCCAGTTGAGGAACCCGTTCGCCGTCAGGATCAGGCGCCACGCGAAGATTCGAACCAGGTAGCTGGACCACAGCGGGACGACGACCGCGAGCAGGATGAGATTGCGGGTCCGGGCCGTCGCGATGCGGGCGGCGAAGTACGCGAGCGGAAACGCCAGGAGGATGTCCGTCACGGTGACGGCCGCGGAGATCCCGAGCGTTCGCAGCACGATGGTTCTGTAGACGTCCTCCTCGAGGAGCGTCTGGAAGTTCGTGAGCCCCCAGTCCCGGACGATCAGGCCCGTGAACGGATCGAGCCGCCAGAACGCCGAGACGAACAGCAGGGCAAGGGCTCCCAGATACACGACCACCATCCAGGCAACGGGGGCGCCGAGCAGGATCCCGAGCTTGGTCCGGGGATGGCGGAAGAGGAACGCCGACAGCCGGCGGCGCACGCCCGGCGTCGCGCGATCGCCGGCCGTCACCGTCGCCACGGCCCCGCCCCCCTCGCGTGACGCGTCGGGGCCCCGGCGTCCCGGAGGGGCTGCCGCCGCCCTCCGGGATCGCCGTGACGGCGTGCGTCATGCCCCTCGTATCTCAGTCCACTTCTGCTGCCAGACCGAGTAGTCCATGCAGTTCGTCTGCCCGTTGCCGCAGTCGGCCTCGGGCGTCTTCCACAGGTACAGGGAGGTCAGGAACTCCTCGTTCCCGCAGAACGAGTACTCCACGGAGTCCACCAGCTCGGCCCCGCCCTTCCCCAGGCCCTTCGCGATGAGGTCGCACGAATCGGCGTTGCTGCCGGCCGCGCCGTAAAAGATCCCGACCTCGGCCTGGACCTCCGGCGTCATCGTCCACTGCATCCAGCTCAGCATGCAGTTCGGGTGCGCCGCGTTCGCCGAGATCATCCACGTGTCGGCCCAGCCGGTCACGCCCTCGTCGGGGATCACCGAGCTGACGGGCGCGTCGAGCTTCGCGTAGGTGAGGTTCACCGGCCACGCCGTCCCCGCCACCATCGACCCGTCCACGAACCCGTCGATCTCGTCGGTGTACAGCGACCAGTACTTGGTGATCATGGGCTTCTGCGCCTGCAGCAGCTCGACCGCCGCGTCGAGCTGGGGCTGGGTGAGCTCGTACGGATCATCGATCCCGAGATCCGGGTTGTGCGCCTTGAGGTAGACGGCCGCATCGGCGATGAAGATGGGGTCGTCGTAGCCGGTGAGGCTCCCCGCGTAGGGATTCGGCTGGCCGTCGAGGGTCGGCTCGAACGTGATGTCCCAGCTCGTCGGGGCCGGCTTGACCTCCTTCGTGTTGTACATGAGGAAGTTCGGCCCGTACATGTAGGGCGATCCGTACTGGTTCCCGTCCACGATGTAGTGCGCGGTGTTCGCGCCCCCCGGCGCGAGCGGCGCGATCACGCTGGCCATGTCGGGGAGCAGGCTGGGGTCGACGGCGGCCACGTCCCCGCCGGCGATGAGCTTGTTGGAGGCGTTCCCGGAGGCCGACACCCCGTCGTACACGCTGCCGCCGCCCTGGCGCATCAGCGTCACCATCTCGTCGGAGGTGTCGGCGTACTTCACGTTGACCTGCGCACCCGGTGTCCTTCTCGAACGGCGTGACCCAGTCGTAGTTCGGGTCGTTCGAGCCGTTCTCGACGTAGCCGTTCCAGGCGATCAGGTTGAGCTCATCCTCCGGCTCTCCGATGGAGCTGAAGGTCTTCGCCGGCTCCGTCGCGCCGGTTGCTCCGCCGCCCCCGCTGCCCTCGTCGCTGCTCGTGCCGCACGCGGCGGCGACGAGGGCGATGGCTGCGACCGCGGCCAGTAGCGCCCGAGACTCTCTTCATGCGTCCCCTCCTCCGGGCCCCTCCGGCCCCGTGTTCGGTGCTCCCCGATCGACCGGACGGTTGAACTGGGGATCCCAGGTCAGCCGCACGGCGTTGCCCCGCACCTGCAGCGCCTCGGTCGACGAGGTACGCAGGTTCTGCTCGACGACCACCAGCTCCCCCCCGGCGTCGAGCCCCACGAGGTACCTCGTGAGCGCACCCAGGTATACGACATCGCGGACCCGGCCGGTTGCGGAGCTGTGTCCCGGCGGGACGGGCTCATCCGGGTCGCCCATGCGGATCTTCTCGGGCCGGATGGTGAAGGAGCCCTCCCTCCCGCCGATCTCGGCGGCCGCGTCGCCCTCGACGATGTTCGAGGTGCCGACGAATCCGGCCACGAACCCGGTGGCCGGCCGCTCGTAGACCTCGGCGGGCGCCCCGACCTGCTCGATCCTTCCCGCGTTGAACACGGCCAGCCGGTCGCTCATCGTGAGGGCTTCCTCCTGGTCGTGCGTCACGTAGATGAACGTGATGCCGACGCTTTGCTGGATCTCCTTGAGCTCGATCTGCATCTCCTGGCGAAGCTTCAGATCGAGGGCCCCGAGTGGCTCATCGAGCAGCAACACCTTCGGCCTGTTGACCAGCGCGCGAGCGAGCGCGACCCGCTGCCGCTGCCCCCCGGAGAGCTGTGCCGGCCTTCGATCGGCGAGCGCCGAGAGCTGGACCATCGCCAGCGCATCCGAGGCGCGGTCGCGCCGCTCGTCCCTCGGGATCCGCTTCACTCGCAGGCCGTACTCGACGTTGTCCTGCACGCTCATGTGCGGGAACAGGGCGTAGTCCTGGAAGACGGTGTTGACGTCGCGCTCGTACGGGGGAAGGCCCGAGACGTCGACCCCGTCGAGCTCGATCCTGCCGTCGGTGGGCGCCTCGAAGCCCGCGATCATGCGCAGGCAGGTCGTCTTGCCCGATCCCGACGGTCCCAGCAGCGAGAAGAACTCCCCCTGATACACGTCGAGATCGACGCCATCCACCGCGACGACGTCCGCGAAGCGCTTGCGCACGCCCGCGAGGCGGACGGCGACGCGCCCCGCCTCGTCTCCTGCGGGCGTCATCCACGAGCGCCGACGGCTCCGCCACCCCCTACCCCGCGTTCCGCTCCGGTGGGGCCCCAACCGCCTCGGGGCGGTCGAGCCGGCCCCGCATCGATGGCAGCGATGAGCCCCTCGGTGATCGTTCGAACGATGCGGGGACCCTCGTACAGCAGCGCCGTGTAGAGCTGCACCGTGGCCGCGCCCGCCTCGAGGCAGGCGACCGCGTCCTCGGCCGACGAGATTCCGCCGCAGGCGTTGATCGGAACGCTCCCCCCGATCGCCCGCCCGACCTCTCGAACGATGCGTGGCGTATCTACGGCCAGCGCCGCGCCGGAGAGGCCGCCGAGCCCGGTGCCGAGCCTCGTCTCCGAGACGGGGCGGGTGTTCGAGCAGGTCAAGCCGTCCGCGCCGCCGTCGACCGCGATGCTCGCCATCGCGAGGACGACCTCACGCTCCACGTCCGTGCCGAAGGGCGGAAGCTTCACGAACAGCGGCGTGCGCCTGCGCGCGTTCAGGCCGCGAAGCAACGACGCGAGATGCGCTTCGTTGTCGCGGTCCCGGCCCCACGACACGTTCGGACAGCTCGCGTTCAACTCGACGCCGTCGACGAGCGGCTCCAGCATGGCGTGAGTGGCGACCACATCCTCGACGGCCTCGTCGGCGACGCTCACGAGCCGGGGGCCGGTCCTCGGGACCGACCGCAGCCGTTCGGCAACCGCCTCCGCGCCGGGATTGGGCAGGCCCATCGAATTCGCCAGGGACCGCCGGGCGGGATACCGCACGATCCGGGGCTTTCGATTGCCCGGTCGGGGATGGCGCGTCACCGTGCCCCCGACGACGTAGCCGAAGCCGAGACGCCCCAGCGCATCGAGGTGCGCGCACTCCTTGTCGAACCCCGCCGCCAGCCCGACGGGATTGGGCAGATCGAGCCCGGCGACGCGCACGCGAAGGCGTGGATCGTCGGGAACCGCCCCGATCGCATCCCACGGAAGCGGGAGGCCGAGGACGGCATGCGCCACGCGGTGCGCGGTTTCGGGAGGGAGCGCGAACAGAAGCGGGCGCGCGACCGCCTGGTAGAGGCCCATCGGCCCTCTATGCTACCCCGCGATGAGCGCCGATCCGTCCGCCGGACTCGCAGATCGCCTGCTGCGCGCCTCGGAGCTTCACGGCGACTTCGTCCTCTCGTCGGGCCGGCGATCGAGCGTGTACTTCGATAAGTTCCGCTTCCTCGCGGACCCCGCCCTGCTTCGGGAGCTGGCGGTCGCGGTGGCGGCGATCGTGCCGAAGGACGCGACGCACCTCGCGGCACCGGAGGGCGCCGCGACGCTGCTGCTCGCGGCCGTCGCCCTCGAGACGGGCCTCCCGCTCTCGGTCATCCGTCGCGAGGCAAAGGCCTACGGCACGATGTCGCAGGTCGAGGGATACGCGCCCAAAGGTGCCCGGGTCGCCCTGATCGAGGACGTCAGCACCACCGGGACGCAGGTCCTCGCCGCGGCGAGGGCGATCGAGGAGCGCGAGGCGGAGGTGGCGGTCATCGTGCTCGCCCTCGACCGGGGGGGAGCCGACGCGCTGACGGAGGCCGGCTACGCGGTGCGATCGGTGGTGTCGCTTCGGCCCGACGCGTAGTCCGTCGGCGGCTCAGCCCGCCGTCGGGGCCTTCGGCTGCACGCATCGCCAGATCTGAAGGCGCCACAGCAGCCGGCTCCCGCGATGCCGGAAGCTGACCAGCCCCTCCTGCATCATCCGCGCGACCTCCTTGGACTTCGCCACCACCTCGGGGAGCGGGAACTCCCGCTGGATCAGCGACTGAAGGTTCGCGGCGCCGAAGATCCTCCGCGCGGTCTCGAGCAGACCGGTCTCGTTTTGGATCGTTCCCGTCGGCAGGTACAGCCGGCCGCCGGGGGCGAGGCAGTCGTTGTCCTTGATGCTGTCGAGCATGGCCACGGGCAGCTCCGCCCCGGTCGGACCCCCGGCCTTGCCGTCGGGGAACCAGCCGGCGAGCAGACCGATCTCGTCCGGGATGCCCGAGACGTCTCCGATGATGACGGAGGCTCGCTCGCCCGCGCACGGGTCCAGGAGGTTTCCCACCCGGAACTCCACGCGGTCCTGCAGCCCGAGTCGGGTCGCGTTGCGGCGTGCGATCTCCACGGCCTCGGCCGACAGATCGCAGCCGATCACGCGTTCCGCCCCGAGGCGGGCCGCCACGAAGGAGAGGACGCCGCTGCCGCATCCGACGTCGATGACGGTATCGCCGGGCGAGATCTCGAGGGCCTCGGCGAGCGTGCGGCTCGTGTGGGTCGGGTGAAAGACCCCCTCCCCGAGCGAAATCGTGAACGGGCCTGAGCGCCCCTTCCACTCCAAAGCGTTCCCGTCGGCTGGTCCATTCGCCCAATATCGTCCCTGGCGGGACCGGGACAGTCAACTGCGGTGCCCGCGCCGGCCTCGAGCCGGGGTGGCGCCGCAGGCACGGCCGGGTCTCAGACGGACGGGGCGGCGTGCCCCGCATCCTCCCCGGGGAGCAACCGCCGGTCGTCGACGGCGGTCGCGTCCGCCTCGGCGGCGCGGCTCACGGCCTCGGTATCGACGCCGTGATGACCGATCGGGTAGCGGCGGATCCGCCCCGCGGCGCGCCGCATCAACGTCGCCGCTCCATGGGCGTTTCCTCGAAGCAAATGGGTGTATCCGGCCCCCAGCTGCGACAGGCCCTTGAAGAACTCGGCGTCCCCCGTGTCGCGGGCCTGCTTCCAGGCCGTCTCCCACGCCTCATGCGCGGGAAAGAACCTCCCGGCGTTGAAATGCTCCCGGCCCAAACGGTGGTTCTCCTCGAGCGGGAGG
The DNA here is from genome assembly GCA_963728285.1 of uncultured Actinomycetes bacterium. Classification (GTDB taxonomy): domain Bacteria; phylum Actinomycetota; class UBA4738; order UBA4738; family HRBIN12; genus CAVSJR01. The sequence goes on from CAVSJR010000002.1 coordinate 116,158, forward strand.
CTGTCGTAGTCCTCGAGCGCGAGGGTGTTCGGGGCTCCCCACGCCTGCGGCCGTCCGAGGTGATCGCGCGGACGCTCGGGCTTGTTCCGCCTCTCCGTGGGCTTGCCCGTCTTGCCCTGGGCCTCGTTCGGCATGGCCCGATGCTACCCGCCACTTCCCCCCGCCGGCCCGATCCGCGTCGACGCGCAACGGCGCATCTCACGTAGTCTCGACCCATGCGCACCCTCGCGAGAAAGCGGCGCCCATGAGCACATCGGGAAGTCGCCTGACGCCGGACGACCAGCGCGCGAAGGCGCGCCTCCCGCTGCTGACCGACGTGATGGCTCGGCTCGGCAGCCGCCGACACCGCCCGGTCTTGACCCCGCACCCGGGATCGACCGAGGGGGAACAGTCGACGGGCGCCACCAAGAGCGGCACGCTGCGGGCGGCGATCTTCGGCATCAACGACGGGCTCGTCTCGAACTTCTCGCTCATCATGGGGTTCGCGGGGGCGGGGGTCGACAAGAGCGTGATCCTCCTCGCGGGGATCGCCGGGCTCCTGGCGGGGGCCTTCTCGATGGGCGCCGGAGAGTACATCTCCATGAAGGTGCAGCGGGAGGTCTACGAGCGCCTGATCCACCTCGAGGCCCACGAGCTCGCCATGGAGCCGGACGAGGAGCGCGAGGAGCTCACCGAGATCTACGTGCGCAAGGGCATCCCCGCGGAGCTCGCCGGGCGCCTCGCCGAGTCGATCATGGCGGATCCGGAGCTCGCGCTCGACACGCACGCGCGTGAGGAGCTCGGGCTCGATCCGGAGCAGGGCCTCGGCTCCCCGTGGGGGGCCGCCGCCTCCTCGTTCCTCACGTTCTCCTTCGGGGCGCTCGTGCCGCTGGCCCCGCTGCTGTTCGCCTCGGGCGTGGGGGCGACGGTGGCCTCGGCGATCGTCGCCGGCCTCACGCTTGCAGGGGTTGGGGCCGCGATGTCCATCCTCACGGGGAAATCGGCGTTCACCTCCGGCCTCCGCCAGCTCGCCGTGGGCGCGATCGCCGCCGCCATCACCTACGGGATCGGAAGCGCCCTCGGGGTCGCCACCACCTGACCGCTTCGTCGAACGGCCCGGGCCACGCGATCAGGCCGGCTCGGGCTCTCCGGCGTCGACCAGCTCCTCGAGCGACTCCCGCAGCACCTCGTATCGGCGGGACCCGAGCTGCCGGCGAGCCCGGCTCTCGATCGCGGCGGCCGCGCGGCGCGCCTCGGCCGCGACCCGCCGCCCCTTCGCCGTGAGGCGCACGACCTTCGCGCGGCCGTCGTTCTCGTCCTCGACCCGGCGGACGTAGCCGTGCGACTCGAGGTCGTCGACGATCAGCATCATCCCCTGCTTCGTGATCCGCGCGCGGCGAGCGAGCTCGGTGAGCCTCGTTCCGCTGCGCCGGTCGACGTGGAGGAACACCGCCGCATAGCCGGCCCGAAAGTCCGGATAGCCGCGCTCGTCGAGCCACTGCACCATCTCCGCCGCGAGGACGCGGTGGCCCTCCAGCAGGAGCCGTCCAAGGTCCGTCTCAGCCACGACGCACATCCTCGACCCCGCGGCGTCGTCGGTCAACTCCATTGACGACGGAGCCCGATAGCCTGCGAGGCATGGAGCTCCGGATTCGCGCCGCGCGGCCTGCCGAGTTCGAGGAGGCCGGCCGGGTGACGGCGCTCGCCTACCGCGAGTTCGTCCGTCCGGGGGAGCGAGCGTGGACGGAATATCTCGAGCGAGTCGCGGACGTGGCGGGCCGCGCGCAACGCGCGCTGGTGCTCGTGGCCGTCGACGGCGACGACCGAATCCTCGGCAGCACCACGCTCGAGCTCGATGCCCGGATCGACGAGGACGATGCCCCGCTCGGCACCGGCGAAGCACACATCCGTATGCTCGGCGTCGCACCGGAATCGCGAGGCCGGGGGGTTGCGAGGGCCCTCATGGAGGCGTGCGCGAACGAGGCCCGTGCCCGGGGCAAGACTCGCCTGACCCTGCATACGACGGAGCGAATGATCGTCGCCCAGCGGATGTACGAGTCCATGGGATTCGTCCGGGGAACCGACCGGACGTTCCCCGACGGCTTCTCCCTGCTCACCTACGCGAAGGAGCTCTGACCTCCCTCAGCCGCCGCCCGCTCCGGCGGCAGGCAGGATCTCGCCGGAGGCGAGCACGACGCCGTCCTCGCACTCGGCCTCCACCAGGCCCCCGCGGAATTGCTGTTGGTAGAGCCGGGCGTAGAGGCCGCCCCGCTCGAGCAGCTCGGCGTGGGTCCCCCGCTCGACGATCCGACCGCCGTCCACGACGAAGATGACGTCGGCCGAGAGGATCGTCGAGAGCCTGTGGGCGATCGCGATGGTCGTCCGGCCGTGCATCAGCGGTCGCAGGGCCTCCTGGACCAGCCGCTCCGACGTCGAGTCGAGGCTCGACGTGGCCTCGTCCAGGATGAGGATCCTCGGGTCCTTCAGGATCACCCGGGCGATGGCGAGCCGCTGCTTCTCGCCGCCCGAGAGCTTGTAGCCGCGCTCGCCCACGACGGTGTCGTAGCCGTCGGGGAGCTCGGCGATCCGGTCGTGGATGAACGCCGCTCGGGCGGCCGACTCGAGCTCCTCGTCCGTCGCATCCGGCTTTCCGTACAGCAGGTTCCGCCGGATGGTCGTGTGGAAGAGGTAGGTCTCCTGCGTGACGCTCCCGATGATGCGCCCGAGCGACTCGAGCTTGATGTTTCGCACGTCGATCCCGTCGATTCGCACCTCGCCTCGCTGCACGTCGTACAGGCGCGGGACCAGGTAGGTCATCGTCGTCTTGCCGGCGCCGCTCGGGCCGACGAGCGCCGCCAGCTGTCCCGGCTTGATGTCGAGGCTCACGTCGTCGAGCGTCCAGTCCCGCCGTTGCCGTCGATCGGCGTCCTCGAGCCGGCCGTCGACCCCCGGACCGACCCGCGCGATGGCCGCGCCTTCCGGGGGCTCCGGCGCGCCCGCCGGAAGGAGCTGCGCCTGCGCGATCTCGGCCTCCAGGCCGCGGCCCTGCCGCAGCGGCGGCGGCCTCGGCCTCGGCGCCGTCGCGAGCGGGGGCGGCCGGCTCCTCGTAGCGGAACCGGATGTCGTCGAACTCGACTCGCCCCTGGACCTCGGCGTGGGCGAGCTCGACCGCATCGGGCGCATCCTCGATGTCGTTCTCGAGGTCGAGGTATTCGAAGATCCGGTCGAACAGGGCGAGCGAGGAGTGCACCTCCGTCGACACCTGCAGCATCTGTCCGATCGGGAAGAACAGCCGCGACTGCAGGGTGGTGAACGCGACGAGGTCCCCGGCCGAGAGCGCGTCGGAGCCGTTCGATATGACCCAGCCCGCGACGAGGTAGACGAGCGCCGGCGTGATCGAGAAGAAGGTGCCGACGACGGCGAAGAAGTACCGCCCGATCATCGTCTGGCGGATCTGCAGGCCGGTGAGCCTCTGGTTCTCGTCGCGGAACCGCCCGATCTCGTCGCGCTGGCGGCCGAACGACTTCGAGAGCAGGATCCCGGAGACCGACAGGGTCTCCTCCGTCACGGAGGTGAGGTCGGCGAGGGACCGCTGCGTGTTCGTCGCGACCTCGCGGCGAGCTCTCCCGACCTTGACCGTGAGCCAGATGAACAACGGCAGCATGAACAGCGACAGCACCGTCAGCTGCCACGAGATCACGAGCATCGCCGCGAGCGTGCTGATGATGATCACCACGTTCGCGAGGACGCTCGACGCGGTGTCGGTGACCACGGATTGCACGCCTCCGACATCGTTGGACAGGCGCGACTGGATCTCGCCGGTCCGCGTCGTCGTGAAGAACCGAAGCGGCATGAACTGCAGGTGGGAATAGAGCTTGTTTCGAAGGTCCTGCATGACCCGCAGGCCGACGAGGTTCGCCAGATACGTCTGGCCGATCCCGATCACGCTGGTCACGATGGGGATCACGATCATGAGGCCGACGAGCCGGTACAGCAGCGGGAGGTTGGGGCACGCTCCAGCGGAGCACTGGCCGGGCGGATTCCCGAAGAGCGCCTTGTCGAAGATCTCCTTGATCAGCAGCGGATTCGCGATCCCGAGGACCGAGGTCGCGATGATGGCCGCCGAGACGACGAGCACCTTTCCGCGATAGGGACGGAAGATGCCGACGACGCGGCGGAGCGTGCCCGGCTGGATGGGCCGCTCGTCGTCGTCGTTCATCGGCGCTCGAGAACATGCGCCCGTGACCTCTCGCCATGTCGCCAAGGATAAACGCCGGCGGAGGTACGCTCTCTTCCCCGACCGAAGGGCCGGCTAGCGCCCCCGACGGTTCGCCGGCCGCCGGCCCGGGTCGATGGTCCGGCTCGGGCGGCGCGGCAAGCTTCCTCGCGCGGATCATGACGCGGTCGAGCATCGCCTCCGTGAGCTTTCCGGTGAAGGTGTTCTGCTGGCTCGGGTGGTAGCAGCCCAGCAGCGTCCAGGGTCCGACCGTGGCCTCGGTCCCGTGACCGAATCGAGGGCGGGGGCGGGCGAGGTGTCCCAGCTCCACGAACGCTCGGAGCGCCCCGTCCCATGCGTAGGAACCGAGCGCGACGACGACGCGGGCCGAGGGGAGCGCCTGCAGCTCCCGCACGAGGAACGGCAGGCATCGATCGCGTTCGTCCGGCGACGGTCGGTTGCCGGGCGGAGCGCACCGGTTCACCGCGGAGATGTAGCAGTCGAGAAGCTCCAGCCCGTCGCCGCGTGAGACGGACGTCGGCTGGTTCGCGAATCCGGCTCGAAACAGCGAGCCGAACAGGAAATCGCCGGACCGATCGCCCGTGAAGATCCTGCCCGTTCGGTTTCCTCCGTGCGCGGCCGGGGCGAGGCCCAGGATGAGCACGCGTGCGGAGGGATCGCCGAAGCCCGGGACCGGACGCCCCCAGTAGTCCTGGTCGGCGAAGCGGGCCGCCTTCTCCCGTGCGGTTCGCTCGCGCCACTCGACCAGCCGAGGGCACGCACGACACGCCACGACCTCATCGTGCACGAGCTGCAGGGCCGAGGCACCCTCCGCCCCTCCGCCGGATCGGCGCACGGTCACGAGAGGAGCGGGAACAGATCCGCCGCGGCGCCGAGCTCCCCGAGCGCGGCGGCCTCCAGGGGCCGGCGGCCCGTGGCGGTCTCGATGAAGGCGATCTCGTCCGCCGCGAGCGACGCCGGAGGTGGATCGCCGAGCAGGGCGACGAGGATCGCATGGGTGATCGCCAGCCCCCCCGGCGTCGGCCAGGGCGGCATCGTGATCGCCTCGGCGAGGTCGAGCCCGTGGACCGTCGCCTCGACCACCCGGGTGCCCACGAACTCGTCGATCCGGATCCATGTGAGCCGCGTCCGGACCACGTCGCCGGGCTTCATCGCCCTGGCGGCCGCGATGCACTCCGGCCAGTGCCGGGCGAACGACGTCGCGAGGTCGGCGCCGGTCGAGAATCGATCCGCCACCTCCGACGACCGCTGGGAGATCAGCGGTCCTTCCACGACTGGGTCGTAGGAGCGCCAGTACGAGACGGCGTCGGTCTCCGCCCGCGCCGCCGGCCCGGACCCGGGTCCTCCCGCATACGCGACGATGCGATCGACGTCTCGCCACAGGTGTCCGACGAGACCCTTCACGTTCCACGGAGGGCACCGCGTCGGACCGCCGTAGACGGCCTCGGGAACGCCCCGCAGGGCCTCGCTCGCCCTGGCGCACTCCGCCTCGAGCACGTCGAGGGCATCCTCGTAGCTCCGTCCGAAGGTCGTCATCGACGGGATGCTACGGGGGACGTTCACGGGCGCCCACCCCGACGTCCGGCGAGGGTCGGACGGACGGCCCTCGCCGGATCTGGTACTTGTCTTCCTCCCGGCGAGCCGGTAGGAATCGTGGATCCTCGCGATCGGCGAGGGCCTCCAAAACCCCGAACACTCTGAGGTGGGTGCCCGTGCGTCTCCGAATCGCCGTCCGGCTCGTGACCGCCGTCGCCCTGACCGCCGGCCTCGTGGTCGGGGGCTTCACCGCCGCTCCCCCGAGCCTGGCCGCTCCCTCGACGGTGCTCCGCAAGCAGTCGATCGCGCCCGAGATCCTCCTCCCGAGCCCGGCGCGTCGACTCGATATCGAGCCCGACGGGCGGCTCACGTCATCCGCGGCGGCGCGCACCGGGACCGCCGAGGTCTGCTCGCCGATCTGGTTCACGGCGCTTGGGGTGACGTGGCGGCAAACGGCCGGGCGGCCGATCGCCGTCGAGGTCTCGACGAGCAGGGACGGTGCGTCATTCGGGAGGGTGCGGACGCTCGACGCCGAGGGCGGCCCGGATCCGGGGACGTCTGAGTATCTCCCCGGGGCGGCGGCCAGCCAGTTGTTATGGACGGGCGGGAGGCGGTGTGCCCGGATCTCCCTGCGCCTGACCGACGGGGTCGTCGTTGTCCGACATCCAGGTCTCGTTCATCAACTCCTCGGGGACGGCCGCCGGTCCGGACGCGACGCCGGAGGTCGTTCCGACGCCCGCGGAGGTCCCGCTGGGCGTCCCGGCCGCCGACGCGATGACGCGCAAGCCGAGGTTCATCTCGCGCCGACGCTGGGGCGCCAACCCGCGGCTCCTCAACTGCAAGCCGGACGTCGCTCCGGAGCTCAAGATGGGCTTCGTGCACCACACTGTCACGGCGAACCGCTATCCGAAGGGAAAGTCAGACGACATCGTCCGGGCGATCTACGCGTATCACACGCGGGGCCAGGGATGGTGCGACATCGCGTACAACTTCCTCGTCGACCGGTTCGGACGCGCCTTCGAGGGTCGCTCCGGGGGAATCACGAACCCCGTGGTCGGCGCCGCCCAGCAGGGGTTCAACACCGGCGCGTTCTCCGTCGCGTTGATGGGGACCTACGGCCGCCACCGCCCGCCGCGCCCGATGATCAGGGGGCTGCGCCGCGTGATCGCGTGGCGCCTCGACGTCGCCCACATCCCCCCGCACGGCCGCGCGGTGATGGTGTCGGGCGGCGGCCCGAACACTCGCTACCGCAAGGGCAAGCGGGTCGAGCTGCCCGTGATCAGCGCGCATCGGTACACGGGGTACACGGAGTGTCCCGGCAAGCGAGTGGCTCGCCGGCTGCCGCGGCTCCGGGACGCGGTGACGGCCGCCGGAAGGCCGAAGATCTACCGGCCCTCGGTCTCCCCAGACAGCCGGAGCATCGTGGGGAGCAGGGAGCCCTTCATCCACGCGTCCGCATCCGACAAGCTCGTCTGGTCCGTCACCGTGCTCGACCAGTGGGGGGCCGAGGTGGCGACCTTCCCCGATGAGGTCGGCGATACGTTGCGGCTGACATGGTCGAACGCGGGATCGCATCCGCTGCCGTCCACCCCGGGTCGCTACGAGATCGTCATTCGGGGCGCCACGGCGGGCGGAAAGCGCGCGCGATCGGCGTTCCTCCCGTTCGGCGTCTCGGCCGAGTAGGGCCTCGAGGCTCGGCTATTCGCCCTCGATCTCCCGGACCCCGGCCCCCCGCCCCCGTGCCGCGAGCGCGGACTCCGCGAGCACGTCCAACGCCTCGTCCAGCTGCTCGTCGGTGATGACCAGCGGCACGAGATGGCGAAGCACGTTGTGATAGATGCCGCACGAGACGGTGACGACGCCCCGCCGCTGCGTCTCCTGCATGAAGGCCGACAGGTAGGCGCCCGCGGGCGCCTTGGTCGACCGGTCGGCGACCATCTCCACGCCGACCATGGCGCCGATCCCCCGGACGTCTCCGACCTCCGTCACGTCGCGGGCGATCTCCTCCCAGCGGGCTCGGATGGTCTTGCCGACGACCTCCGAGCGCTCCATGAGCCCCTCCTCCTCGATGACCTGCAGCACGGCGTTCGAGGCGGCGCACGCCACGGGGTTCCCGACGTAGGTGCCGCCGATCGCGGACGGACCGGGCGCGTCCATGATCTCGCGGCGGCCCACCACGGCCGACAGCGGATATCCGCCGGCGACCGCCTTGGCGAGGACCACGATGTCGGGATCGAAGCCGAAGTGCTCGGAGGCGAGGAACCTCCCCGTCCGTCCCGATCCCGCCTGCACCTCGTCGGCGATCGTCAGGATCCCGTGCTCGGCGCACAGCGCCGCCAGCCCGGGGAGGAACTCGGGGGTGGGGACGACGAAGCCGCCCTCCCCCAGGATCGGCTCGACGACCGCGGCGGCGACGGTGCTTGGATCGACCACGGTCGTGAACGCCCGCTCGATCGCCTCAAGGGCGGCCGTCCCCGCTCGGACCGGGTCGTCGCTGCGATACGGGTACGGATAGGGAAGCCGGTAGACCTCCGGGGCGAAGGGCCCGAACCCGGTCTTGTAGGGGTGATGGCGACTCGTGAGGCTCATGGTCAGCAGCGTCCTGCCGTGGAAGCCGCCCTCGAAGCACAGGATCGCCGGACGTCCCGTGGCCGCGCGCGCGAACTTCACCGCGTTCTCGACGGCCTCGGCCCCGGAGTTGAACAGCGCGGCCTTGCGATCGCCCCCGACGAGGGAGACGAGTCGCTCGGCGAGCTCGATGTACGGCTCGTAGGGGATCACCGAGAAATCGGTGTGAGAGAACCTCTCGGCCTGCGCCCGCACGGCCTCGACGATCTTCGGATGCGAGTAGCCCACCAGGTGGCACCCCAGGCCCCCGGACAGGTCGAGCAGCATGTTGCCGTCGACGTCGGTGACCGTCGCCCCGAGCCCTCGGTCGATGACGGCGTTCACGTGCAGGTCGAGCGGATCGCAGACCACCCGCTTCTTCCGGGCGAGGAGCTCGCGCGACCTCGGTCCGGGGATCTCGGTCACCAGGTTGATCGTTCCCACGCGGCCTCTCTCGTCGCGTACGCGCGCGCGGCGCACATCCTCCGCGGAAGGCTACACGCCGCGGACGGCGAAGGGGGCGGCGCACTGGGCGCCGCCCCCTCCGGGCACTGCTTCGATGCGGTCCGTCAGCAGGTGGGGCAGATCTTGAGCCTCATCTGGTAGTAGCCGTACGCCGCGTTGTGCGCGTTGTAGTACGCGTACGGCGTGTCGCCGACGAACAGGCCCCAACCCCAGTCGAGCTGGACGTACTTGCCGGCCGGCGAGTCCACTCGCGAGGCCGGACCCCACGTGCGGCCGTCGCTGTTGGACTCCCGATACAGGAGCTGCATCTTCGCGTCCCTGTCCGATGCGGCCGGGTAGTTGTCCACGCAGACGCCCTTGTCGGTGCGGTTGCACTCGGTCCACAACACGCCGATCGTGTCCGTGCCGGCCCGCAACAGCGCGACCGGGCCGAGGCCTCCCTTGTTCAATTCCGAGCCCACGCCGGGCTGGGAATCGGGGAACTCGGCGAACACGCGGTTCTGGCCCCAGGCGTTCGTCGTCGTGTTGTACAGGCGAAGCGTCCCGGCGCTCGACGTCGTCCACGTGAACGCCAGGCGATGATCGGACCCGGTCACGTTCGGGTAGCCGCCGTTCGCGTTAGCGCCGCCCTTCACGAGCTGCGTGGTGGACCCAAACGAGTCGCCGCCGTTCGTCGAGATGCGCGCCACGAGCCGGCCATTGTTGGTCGACGTGTTCGTCAACCATGAGACTCCCACCGTGGAGCCCGTCGCGCCCACGGCCGGCAGGCCCGAGTAGCCACCGACGTAGCTGAGCTGCCCGAGATCCTTGATCGTGGTCGAGCCGACGGACCGCGGGTTGCTCCAGCTGCCGCCCCCGTTCGTGCTGCGCCAGAGCCAGATGTCGCCGGTCTGGCTGTTCGTCACGACAATGTAGAAGTCGCCGCCGGCCGCCGCGATGTACGGATAGTCACCGCGGCTCTGCTCCGTCTGTCCCGGAAGCTGGATGGCGGCCTTCCAGCTCTGTCCGCCGTCGTCGCTGCACCGCACGAAGTTGTATCGCGGCTGATCGGGATCGAACGTGTAGGCATACCCGCGGGCGTAGTACTTGACCTGCGTCTCGTAGACCACGCACACGTCGCTGCCCGTTGCCGCGATCGTGCCGCGCTCCGCGTGCCTGTTCGACGGGCTGATGCGGGTGACATCCGGGAACGAGGCACCGTCGTTGGTGCTCCGCAGGGCGTAGACGCCCGCATACCTGCCGCTCCCGTCGAACGCGAACTGCCCGTTGATCAGGTCGGTGTTGTAGATCGCCACGAGGGCGTTCCCCGACCGGGCGATCGACGGCGGTCCGTCGTTCCACGTGCCTTCCTCGCCTACGACGAGCGAATCCGCTCCTCCCGCTGGACGCCACGTTGCTCCCGCGAGCGCCTGGCTCACCACGAGGACGACCGCAGCGAGTGCGAGTCCCACCGACCATCGAAGCCGACGAGTCATCTGACCCTCCTTCCGTCGAACGGATGGATCCGGGTCACGGGGGGGAAGATCCCGTGCTGTCACGACTCAACGGGTTCCTGAACGCCGGGTCAATGCTCCATATCGGACCACGACCCTCCGATCAATGGTCCGAACCGGCTAGTCGGTCCCTCCGACCGGGGCGATCCATCTGCGCTGCCGAGGCCGTCCGGGGTCACGATGGCCTAGCCCGTCGCCTACGTCGGCCGACCGATCGAAGGCCGCGGCCGAGAACGAGGAGAGGGGCGGCGATCCGCCGCCCCTCTCTCGTGCGCGTGGATCGATCGGCTAGGAGCCGGTTCCCACCCGCATGAACGTGCGGTACAGGCCGTAGTTCGAGGTCCAGCCGTTGTACAGGATGAAGCGCTTCGTGCTCGCTCCGCTTCCGCGCACGACGATGGACGCCGAGTCGTTGATCGTCTGGCCGGGTGCGGCCGCGTGAACGACCTCCGCCGGCGTCGTGGTCGACCCGACCTTCTGCCACAGGAGCAGATCCGATCGCATCGTGCTCTTGTAGTAGTTGCAGGGATTCGGCAGCCCTCCAACGACCCGACATCCGGGAACGTCACGAGTAGGCCGTTCGAGCCGAATGGCTGCGGCGCGGGACCGTAGGAGCCGCCGATGGCGTTGCCACCGACCGATGCGCCGTAGTTCAGCACCGTTTGCTCGGCGGTGAACGTCGAGCCGTTCAAGCTCGAGCGAACCGCGACCTTGCCGGCCGTGAAGCTCCCGGTCGTGTAGGCGATGGAGACGCGATTGCCGGCCCCGTCGTCCTGCCCTGCAGCGACGGAGTAGTGAATGGTGTCGTTCGGGCTTGCGGCCGTCAGCACGGTCTCGGCCCCGAAGCTGGCGCCGGACGTGTTCGACAGGCGAGCGACGGTCTTCCCGGCGTCGTCGGCGTACCAGCCGATGACGACGTTAGCCCCGCTTGCCCCGACCGTCGGGAAGCTGTAGAAGCCCTCTCCGTCCTCCTGGTTGGATGTGGTCGTGCCGACGATCTGAACCGCCTGCCACGTCACTCCTCCGTCGGTGCTGCGGCGGAACTTCACCTCACCCGAGTCGGCGTCGGTCCAGACGGCGTACACGTTCGTCCCCGACGATGCGAGGATCGGGTAGTCCACACGTCCGGTTCTTCCCGACAGCGCCGTCGGGGCCTGCCACGTCGCCCCGCAATCGGTGCTGCGGCTGACGTAGAAGACGCGCGGAGCTCCCGGCTTGTAGGCGTCGTAGCTCGTCTGCGTCACCCAACCCACGTAGACGTTGGACCCCGACGTCGCCAACGTGGGACGTTCGGAGTGCTTGGTTGCCTGGCTGACGCGCTTGGGCTTGGACCACGCGAGCGGATCGACCGACGTCTTAGCGCGCTGCACGTACACGCCCTGATACGGGCCCGCGTCCGTGGCCCACTGGCCGTTGATGAAGTCGGTCGCGTACGTCGAGTTCAGATACTCGATGCCCGCGCAGTCCGAGGCACCGAGCGAGTTCCCATAGTTCCACGAGTTCGCGGGAGCCACGGCCCTCTGTGCCGAGTAGGTGATTGCTGCCAGTGCCGTGTTCCCGAGCAAGAACACCGCGACGAGCGCGATCGGCACGGACCATCTGATCCGTCGTGCCATGCGACCTCCTTCGTTCGACGGGCGCGCGTGTCGGCGGGGGTTTCCTCCGAGTGCACCCGCTGGCCTGCGGGCAGTAGAAACCGCTCCGCAGGCGCAGTCAATCGGTCCTTCGGCCATTCGACTTAGGCGGAATGACGCGCGCGGCACGAAACGCCGCGAACCCCTCGTCGAACCGGTCGAGCGGAGCGAGGAGCCCGTCCAGCGCGCCGATGACGCCCTCGAACCCGGCGATGCGAGGAGCCTCGACGCGCAGCCGCTCCGCGGAGGCGAGGGCCTCGTCGATCGCCGAGGCACAGGCGAGCCACGAGGCCTCCACCTCCGGACGTCGCCACTCGCTCATCCGGCCTCGAGCCCGACGAAGGTCCTCCTCGAACTCCGACAGCGCATCGGGGAGCGGCAGCCCGGCCGTTCGCGTCGATGGGACGGCCGCGGTCAACGCGTCCTTGGCTCGCTCGACGAGCGCGACGACGGTCCGGAACGCCTGGAACGCGTCGCGAAGCTCCGGAGGCAGACGCCTGCGACGGAGGAGCCTCATCGTCCCACCTCCGCCCGCCAGGCGCGCCGCGTGGCCGCCGCAAGGGCGGGGTGATTCGTGGCGACGGCGTCGACGTCCCAGTCGAGCAGGCGCCGAACCGTCCCCGGGTCGTCGGCGGTCCACGCCCCGACACGAACGCCCGCCTCGTGAGCCGCGCGGATCAATGCCGGCCCGGCATCGGCGAGCGACGCGACGCTCGGCAGGATGAACGCGTGGGCCTCCGCGATCGCGGCGCCGAGGGCGTCGAACGGGTCCACCGCGTCGATGATCAGCAGCCCCGTCGCGACGTCCGGCGCCAGCTCGACGGATCGCCGGATCGTCGCCGGATTGAAGGAGGAGATCACGACCGACCCGGCGAAGCGCGCACCGCCCAGGGCGGACAGCGTGGCCTCGAGCGTTCGCTCCGCCTCGGCTTCGAAGCCGGGTTCGCCCGGGAGGTTCTTGATCTCGATGTCGACGCCGCCGCCGAGGGAGCCCACGGCCTCGAGCGCCTCGGCCAAGGTCGGGACCCGGCTCGTCCCCCGAAGACTGAGGCGTCGGATCTCCTCCAGCGCGAGCTCGTGAACGAGGCCTCGCCCGTCGGTCGTCCGAGACACATCGGCGTCGTGCATGATCACCGGGACCGCATCGCGTGTCAGCCGGACGTCGAACTCCACGGCGTCGACCCCCGTCCGGAGCGCCGAGATGAACCCCTCGACGGAGTTCTCGGGATGGCGCAGCGGGTCCCCGCGATGCGCCACGAGGATCGGGAAGGCGGCGTCACTGAATCGTCGTTCAGCCATTGCGTCGGGGAAAACAAGCACGGTATAGTCCTGGCGCCGCGGGGGGGAGCTCGCGGCCGCCCTCTGGGCTGAACCTGGATTCAAGATCGAAGGCGGAACGATGGAGTGGCTGGATCGCGCGAGGTGCCTCGACCAGGATCCGGAGCTTTTCTTTCCGATCGGGACGACGGGGCTCGCGCTCGATCAGATCGAGGACGCGAAGGCCGTGTGCCTCGGCTGCGAGGTCCGAACGCAATGCCTCGCGTGGGCGCTCGACACGGCGCAGGACGCCGGCGTGTGGGGAGGGACGTCCGAGGAGGAGCGGCGGGTCATCCGCCGGGCGCGTCGAAGGGAGGAGCGCGCCGCCCGCGAGCGTGAGGAGAGGCTCGGGCGAACCCGCGAAGCGGCATCGGAGCAAGGTCCCGGCGACCGGCTCGCGATCGCCGGCTGACCCCCTCACCCTCCGGCTCAGACGAGGCTCGACGGGCACAGGTCGTTGACCGGGCAGTCCTGGCACTTCCGCGATCGGGCGGTGCAGATGGCCCGTCCGTGCTCGATCAGCACATAGGTGAAGTCGAACCACCGTTTCCTCGGGATCAGGCCCATCAGGTCCTGCTCGATCTTCGTTGGGATCGACCTGCTCGGTGAACCCGAGCCGTTGGGACACACGACGGACGTGCGTATCGACCGCGATCCCCTCGACCGTGCCGAAGCTGTTGCCCAGGACGATGTTCGCCGTCTTCCGCGCGACGCCCGGCAGCGTGAGGAGGTCCTCCATCGTTCCGGGCACCTCCCCCCCGTAGACCTCGACGATCCGCTGGCACGCGCCGCGTATCGATGCCGCCTTCTGGTTGAAGAAGCCGGTCGGCTTGATATCGGCCGACAGCTCTTCGACGGGGACCCGCAGATAGTCCTCCGGCGTCCGGTACTTCTGGAACAGCGTCTCGGTCACCTTGTTGACACGCTCGTCGGTGCATTGGGCGGACAGGATGGTGGCCACCAGCATCTCGAGCGGATTCGAGGCGCGAAGCGCGATGCCCGCCTCCGGGTAGGCCTTCGACAGGCGGCGGATGATCTCCGGCGAGCGCTCCTCGATCGGAGACTCCCGTGTCAGCGTCCTCGTCTCGTCCTCGGACTTCATGGGCCTCTTCCGTGGCATGCGGTTGCTCCTCGCCGTTCCTCGGTTGGAGCCTACCCGCGGACGGAGCGGACGCTTCAGCCGATCTGTGGCTTGGCCCGGTCGTCGATGCTCAAGCGGAACACGTCGGGCAACAAAGGCAGGCGCACGATCCCTCCCACAACATGATGCTCCCACGCTCCGTCGAGGAACACGTGGACGCCTCCGGACCCGGCCAATGACCACGTCCGGCCGTCGCCGAGCATCGCCGTGCGCTCGTCCAGTCCGATCAGGCGGCATCCCGTGGGAACCGATCGGAGCACGAGGTCCCGGAGCCCCGGAACGTACCGGTCGAGGGCGTCCCAGTGGGGAGCCACCATCGCGCCGCGGAAGATCCCCAACCCCGGCTGCCACAGCTCGTGACCGAGCTCGGCCGCGCTGTCGGGCGCCAGCTCCGGCAAGCACGCCACCCCCGCGCTGCAGCCGCCGTAGGCCAGTCCCCGGTCCATCGCCTCGAGCATCGCCTCGAGGAACCTCGTCTCGCGCAGCGCGGCGGCCAGGTATGCCGGATTGCCTCCGGAGAAGAACACGACGGACGCACCGTCGATCGCGTCGGCGAACGCTCGCCGGTCCGCGTCCTCGCGCGTCTTGATCGGGACGACCTCGGCGGGGACGCCGAGCGCGGCGTAGTGCGCGAGGCCTCGTTGCGCCCACCCGTCGAAGACCTCGTCGCCCTCGGGCGCGCTCGCGACCGGCACGACGAGCACTCGGCCGGATCCGGTGCGCGCGTGATCGAGCAGCCACCGGTCGACCTCGGCCGCCCACGGCTCGAACTCCCCCGAGCCGAGGAGCCCGAACGCGAGCTCGCTCACCGTGCCTTCGTTCCGGCGGCCAGCGCGTCCTCCATGGCGCGGCCGAAGCCACCGATGCCGCGCTCGACCATGTCGTCCGACGCCGTGACCGAGATCCGGAACCATCCGGGCATCTCGAACACCGACCCGGGGAGCACGAAGACGTCGCGAGCGTTCAGGAGCTCGACGAACGCCAGATCGTCGTCCAGGGGCGAGCGCACCAGGATGTAGAAGGTGCCCTCCGGCACCAGGAGCTCGTAGCCCTGTCCCCGCAGCGCCGCGCAGATTCGATCGCGGCGGGCCTGCAGATGAGCCACGTCCACCGACATCGGCTCGAGCTCGGGGAGGGCGTGCTGAAGCTGGGCGACGGGGAACGCCCAGCCCGTGAGGATCTGGGCCATGGGAATCGCATCCCTCAGCTCCTCGCGGCCGGGCATCGTCGGCGGCAGCGCGATGTAGCCGAGCCTGCGATCCGGGCGTCAGCAGCGTCTTCGCGTACGTATAGAGCAGGAATGACCGCGCGTAGTGCGCGACGGGAGTCGGGTAGTCGATGTCGTCGTACACGATGCGGTTGTACGCCTCGTCGGACAGGAGGTAGATCGGCCGGCCGGAGCGCTCCTCCGCCGCGGCCAGGACGCTCGCGAGTCGGTCGAGCTGATCGGCCGGATAGATGCGCCCCGATGGATTGTGCGGCGAGTTGACGATGATCGCGCGCGTCCGGTCCGTCAGGGCGCGCTCGATCGCCTCGATGTCGAGATCGAATGTGCCTCGGTCGGCGAGGACGCGAACGGGGCTCGCTCCGGACGCGAGGATGAGCGCCTCGTAGAAGAACCACGGCGGCGAGATGAACACGACCTCGTCGCCCGGGTCGACGACGGTCCTGAGCGCCACGGCCAGGCCGCCGAAGTTCCCGTTCGTCATGAACACGTCCTCGGGCTCGAACGGCATGCCGAACCGGTCCCGCAATGACGCGGCGACCGTCCGAACGGACGAGCGCTCGTTCATCTTGTAGGCGTACCAGTCCGCCCTGCGCGGCGTCGTCGCCGCCACGAGGGCATCGACGTATGCGGGGAGCGGCGGGTCGTGCGGGTTGCCGACCACGAAGTCCGCGATCGCGGGGTCGCCCGCCCTCCTCGTCCACTCGGAGTCGTTGAGGAAGGACTCGAACGTCGTGAGTGCGCGGCGGATCGAGGCGAGCTGCACGGACGTCGTCGCCCCCGCGGTCCTCATGCGACGACGCTCGGCCTCTCCGCGGCGAGGCGGAAATACTCGCCCCGCATGAACCGACGGAAGCCGTCGGCGCCGATGACCGCCATCATCCCCTCGATCTGGCTCTCGTGCGCCCGGATCGCGTCGAGCTTCAGGTCGAGGAGCTCGTCCGGGAGCTCGAGGTCGATCGCGAGCTCGTCATGCGGCGTGATCGGTGGAACGCCCGGGCCCATGAAGACGTTGAAGGGCTCCATCCTCGGCAGCCACTCCCGTGCCCACTCCGGCGTCGTCGTGGCGTAGTAGAGGCGAGCACCCGGCGGCGCGGAACGCTCGAACGCATCGGTCGTCCATGCGCACGCCGCCTTGTGATCCGGATGGTCGGTCATGCCGTCGGGCCCGAAGGTGAGGACGCTGTCGGGACGGATGCGATCGATGAAGGCCTCGATGCGGGCGACGGCGTCGGCGTGATCGACCTCGGCGCACGTCCCGTCGTAGTAATCGAGCCAGTGGTGTTCCTGGACGCCGAGGATCTCCATTGAACGCAGGAGCTCCACCTCGCGGACGCGGCCCATGGTGGCGGTCGGCCAGCGCACCTCGTCGAAGGAGCCCTCCTCTCCCCTCGTCGCCGTGACGCAGACCACCGGCGAGCCCGAGCGCACCGCCCGCGCCATGAGCCCGGCCGAGAGGTAGGTCTCGTCGTCCGGATGAGCCCACACGCCGAGGATGGTGCCGAGCGACTCCACCGACATCCCCCCTGAGGCCCGGCATCCTAGCGGCTCGGCCCACCGGGTGCCAGGACATGCGCCACGGGTGCGAGGGCTACGCGTCGCGAGGGTTGCGGAGCCGCTTTCCTCGGTAGTTCGGAAACGCGAGGTCCGTGTGCTGCCAGCAGACGTCGCGCGAGTTGTACACCGACAGGCGCGTGACGCAGCCCGGATGCTCGCAGATCCGCCCCTGCTGGCTCAGGACCGACGCGGGGGGAAGCACCTGTGGGCGGGAACCTTTCATCCATCGCCCCCCATTCATTTCCGGGGATTCGCCGCCCGGGCGTGGTGGGTTCGAGATGGGAGGCGGAGATATCTCCTGGGGTGCTCACAGCCATGATGCCGCCGCTCGGCCCGAGCGGCCGGACGTGCGCTACGAGCCCGTGAACGGCTGGAGGAGGTGGCTGAACGCCCACGTGTCCTGCACGATCCCGGAGCAGTCGTTCGCTCCGGTGGTGCCCGGGCAGCCTCCGTTGTCCCGCTGGATGGCCCACATCGAGATCGTGCTCATGCCCTTGGCACGCGCGAAGTCGAGGAGCCGCCGGGCGTCATCGAGGTCCGTGACCTCCGTCCTCCGCGGGTAATCGTCGAGTCCGTTCATGATGGTCGCGCCCTGCATGGCCCAAAGCCGCTCGGACGTCCTCGATGGATACAGCCTCGAGAGCTGGGCATGGAGTCCCTTCGAGGCCGTGATGGCCGCCGCCCCCATGTCGGTCGTCACGCGATCGTAGTAGTCGAAGACCATCGGGTTCACCACATCGACGCGAACATCGTTGGCGATCGCGTTGCGCAGCACCGCGAGCCCGCTCGGCTCGAGCCCGTCCGCGCTCGTCGGGAGCGTGTACTGAAGCTGCAGCGTGCGGCCGGTGTTCGACGCCCACGCCTGAAGGAGGGCCAGCGCCCGGTTGCGCCGGTCGATGCCCTCCGGCTTCGTGAGCGACCGGCCCTCGATGTCCATGTCCAGCCGCGTGACGTCGTAGGTCCGCACGACCGCCTTGTACGCGGACGCGATCGACGAAACGTCCTTGCAGGAGTCGCCGATCTCGGTTCCTCCCTGGTCGGCGCTCCATCCTCCGAACGAGGGGATCACATCCCCGCCCATGGCGCGAAGCGAGGCGATGTCGGACAGATACCGCCCCGTCGACAGCGTTTGACTCCGATCGCCGTTCCACGCGAGCGTGCAGGAGGTCTTGCCGAGTGTCTCGAGGAACGCGAGGGTGAAGAAGCGAGCGCCGGATTGCCGAGCGGTCGTCGAGAGAGAGTCGTCCGTCCACGTCTCGAAGTACGGCGCGAAGACGTGCGCCGGAAGCGGAGAGGCGGCGATCGCGCCGCTCGATCCGAGGGCGGCGGGGGCCAGGAGGGCGGCGAGGGCCGCGGCGGTCACCACATGGACTCGGACGGCACGGATCCTCATCAGCATCCCTCAGGGGCTCCGGCGGAGGCGAGGGAGGGCCCTCGACCAGGATCGCTCGCAGGCGCACCCGCAGGCTCATGGGGGTCTCACTCGCGCACTTCGCCGCGAGGAGGGCCTTCAGGCGCCGCTGAAACTCGGCCCGGTCGCCGCACGGCGGGCAATCGCCGAGATGGGCTCGCAGCATCTCCGCCTCGGCCGGCTCCAATTCGCCGTCGACGTAGATGTCGATCTTCCGCAGCGCCTCTTCACAGTCAATCGGTGACAAGTCCACGCTCCCTGGTCCTCTGCCATAACGCCTTCTCGAGCGCCCTTCTTCCCCGATGGAGCCGCGACATGACCGTGCCGATCGGGATGTCGAGGATGCCGGCGATTTCCTTGTAGGAGAACCCCTCGACGTCGGCGAGCAGGACCGCCATCCTGAACGCCTCCGGGAGCGCGTCCAGCGCCGCCTTGACGTCCTCATCGGGGATCGCCTCGAGCACCGTGGCCTCCGCCGATGCCTCCGAGCTCTGCGCCGCGAGCCGATCGTAGAGGTACCAGTCCTCGACGTTCTCGTCGGGAACCGTCTTGGGCTCGCGCTGCTTCTTTCGGTAGGAGTTGATGAAGGTGTTGGTGAGGATCCGATAGAGCCACGCCTTCAGGTTGGTGCCCTCCTGGAAGCCGGCGAACCCCCGGTAGGCGCGAAGGAACGTCTCCTGGACGAGGTCCTCCGCATCGGAGGGGTTGCGAGTCATGCGGAGCGCCGACGAGTACATGCCCGAGAGCAGCGGAACCGCATCGCGCTCGAAGCGCTCCTTGAGGGCGGGATCCTCCTGGCGGGTCTCCATGAATCCTCAGTCTCCCCCTTCAGAACCTCGGCTGTCATATCCGATGACCCGGTGGGAAGATTGGCTGGATATGCCCGATAATCGGCAACGACGAGGCCGCTGGTCCAGCGGCGACCCCAACGGGGGCGGCACCGGCATGGACAGGCGCGTTCGCACGTGGCTTCTGTGGATCGGCCTCGCGTTGGTCGCCTTCTGGGTCATCACGGCGGTCCAGAGCGCGGGGCAGACCCCGGTCGACTATTCGCGGTTCGTCTCACTCGTCGAGGAGCACAAGGTCGGCCCGCTCGAGATCTCCGACACGAGCATCACCGGCACCTTCGACGAGAACGGGACGCACGACTTCGTGACGCAGCGCCTGCCGAACCAGGAGGATCAGGCGCTGATCGACTTCCTCGAGCAGAACGACGCGACCTACAAGTTCCAGCCGCCGAACACGCTCACGCAGTTTCTCATCACCGCCCTGCTCCCCACCCTGCTGCTGGTCGGCGTGCTGTGGTTCTTCCTCTTCCGCCGGATGGGGGGCGGCCCGGCCGGTGCCGCGCTGAACCTCGGCCGCAACAAGGTGCGCATCTACGACCGCAAGGAGATGAAGACGACGTTCGCCGACGTCGCGGGGCTCGACGAAGCCCGGGACGAGCTGCGAGAGATCGTGGACTTCCTGAGCAACCCGAAGAAGTATCAGCGCCTCGGGGGCCGCATCCCGAAGGGCGTGCTGTTGCTCGGGCCGCCCGGCTGCGGGAAGACCCTGCTGGCTCGGGCGGTCGCCGGCGAGGCCAACGTCCCGTTCTTCTTCATGTCGGGATCCGAGTTCGTCGAGATGTTCGTCGGCCTCGGCGCGGCGCGCGTGCGCGAGCTGTTCCAACAGGCGAAGGACAAGGCGCCCGCGCTCGTCTTCCTGGATGAGATCGACACGATCGGCAAGGGTCGCGGGGGCGGCGTGTCGGGAGGATTCGGGGGCCACGACGAGCGCGAGCAGACCCTGAACCAGCTTCTCGTCGAGATGGACGGGTTCGACGCCTCCAAGGGCGTCATCATCATGGCGGCGACCAACCGCCCGGACGTGCTGGACCCGGCGCTCGTGCGCCCCGGACGCTTCGACCGGCAGGTCGTCGTGGATCGGCCGGACCTGCGTGGACGCGAGGAGATCCTCCGCGTGCACGCTCGCGGCGTGGCGATCGATCCGACGGTGGACCTCAAGATGATCGCGTCGCGGACGCCGGGGTTCACGGGGGCGGACCTCGCCAACGTCGTCAACGAGGCCGCGCTCCTGGCCGCGCGTCGCGAGAAGAACAGCGTCACGGCCGAGGAGCTCGAGGAGGCCATCGACCGTACGACCGCGGGGCTCGAGCGGCGCAGCCGGGTCATGTCGGACCGCGAGCGCGTGATCGTCGCGAAGCACGAGATGGGCCACGCGCTCGTGGCCCTGTCCGTCGAGAACGCGGATCCCGTGCACCGGGTCTCCATCATTCCTCGGGGGGCGGCCGCGCTCGGCATGACGATGCAGCGTCCGCTGGAGGACAGGTACCTACTCACCGAGCCGGAGCTGGAGGACCGGCTGGCGATCCTCCTCGGAGGCCGCACGGCGGAGGAGATCGCGTTCGATCAGATCTCGACCGGGGCGCAGAACGATCTCGAGAAGGCGACCGAGATCGCCAGGGCGATGGTCACCGAGTACGGGATGAGTGACAAGGTCGGGCCGCTTTCGTTCGGCCACGACGGATTCCGCGGCGGCGACGGGAGGCCGCTGTTCCCCGGCGAGGGGCAGTCGGTGTCCGATGCGACCGCGCAGCTCGTGGACGAGGAGGTCGCCGGCCTGTTGAACGACGCTCATGCGCGGGCGCGCGAGATCATCACACGCCATCGCGGCTTCCTCGATCGAATGGCCGATCTTCTGATGAAGGTCGAGGTCATCGACGGCGACGATCTCAAGGACTACTTCGAGGGAGTGCGCGACATCCCGAGCGCGGAGGAGGTCGCCGCGGACCAGGCCACACGAGCCGCGGAGCGTAGCAAGGAGACCGGACCGGACATCGTTACGCACGCGGACCCGGCGCTACCCGTTCCTCCCACCCCCGGCATCTGACGCTTCGCCGGCGACCGTGAGGTCGAATCGGCCGCGGTATCGATCGAGGAACCGGTAGAAGTTTCGCTTCGAGAGCGCGTCGCGACGCTCCGGCGCCGTGTGCGTCCACGCTCGATGCTCGTGGGTCACGACCGGGACGGGCACGACCACGGTCCGCAGGCCTCGTTCCTTCACGCGGAACGAATACTCGATGTCGCAGGACCGGTAGAACGCGAAGGCCTCGTCCAGGAAGCCCGCGGCCCGGAGCGTCTCGCGACGAAACGCCATCAGGTATCCCTCGATCGCGTCCACGTCACGGCCCGGGCCGACCCCGTCGGACCGCCGGAACTCGCGCAGATCGCTCGTGACGATCCCGAACGGGCCCGCGATCCCCGTCGTCGGATCCTCGAGCGCGCGGGCGAGCGGCGACAGCACGTCGCCGGCGGCCTCGATCGATCCATCGACCAGGAGGACGACGTCGCCCCGGGCCCGCCGGAGGCCGCAATTGCGGGCCTTCGCCCATCCCACGCCGTCGACGAGCGGAACGAGCTCCACCCCCTCGGGCCAGATGGCGGGGTCGGCCCCCGTCACGTCGACGACCACGTGCTGCACATCGCCCGACTCGGGCGGCCATCGGCGAAACGACGCGATTCCACGTGCGACGTCCTCGGGCCACCCTTGGACGATCCAGTTCACGGAGAAGGCCGCACCTGGGGGCTCGTGCAGGATCGACGCCACCTCCTCGGGCCGCAGGCGCTCGGGCCTCACGCCGAGCGTCGGCTCAACGGCCTCGAGCGTGAATCCCTCCGCCGAGTCGAGCACTCGAAAGCCGAGCCCCAGGATCCGCTCGCGCAGTTCGTCCGCCGCCGCGAAGTCGCGATCCCGTCGCTTCTCCAAGCGATCGGAGGCGAGCCGCAGGACCTCGTCGGGAACGTCGGCGGATCGGCCGGACATCGCCGAGCGTCAGGCCGTGGGGACCTTCGATGCCGCGCGGAGGCGTCCCGCGAGGGTCTGCAGCACCTTGACCGCGATCGTGGGCTGCTCGTGGAGGAGTCCGCGGAAGACCCATTCGGTTACCCCCAGCAGCTCCACGTCCGAGGTCGCGGTCACCGTCGCGGAACGTGGGCCTCCGTCCAGCAGCGCGACCTCCCCGAAGAACTCTCCCGGGCCGAGGGTCGAGCGTCGCTTGCCGCCGATGGTGACCACCGCCGTTCCGTCGAGGATGAGGAAGAAGCCGACGCCGGCCTCGCCCTCCCTGGCGAGCACGGTCCCTGCGCGACGGGTCGTCCGCTTGCCCGCCTTCGAGATCAGCTGGAGCTCACGCCTCGAGCAGCCGGAGAACAGGGGGACCTTCGCCAGCTGCGAGACCATGTCCTGCGTCCCCACCCCGACCTCCTCCGAGACGGTGCCGTCGGCGCTGCCCCACCGTTAGCGGCCTGGCGATTGTACCCATGCGCCGCCCCCGAGGTCGTGCTCGCGTGACCATACGGGCCTTCGAGGTCCGGCGCCGTGCCCGGCGGTCGAGGGGGCACTTGGCCCGTGGACTCCTAGGCTCCTCGGGGGACGCGGAACCACCAGGGTGCCCGATAGCGCCGGCGTGCCATCGCGACGACACTGGCTTCGTCCTGCACCCGAGGGAGACCACCATGGCGGACCGTGACGAGCACCCCGCACCGGACCGGCTCGAACGACGGCGAGGAGGCTCGGACCCCGAGCCGGAGACCGACTCCATCGACCCCGGTTCGGGGGACGACGTCGCCGTCATCCCCGATGTCGACGACCTCGAGGAACGGTATCGACTCCTTCGAGAGCTTCGCGGGCTCGGGCGCTGCGTCGGGCTCGAGGCATAGGCCACCGCCCGTGACCTGGGGGGGGCTGAGCGGGCTCATCTGATCGGCGTGGGGAGCGTCTCTCGGCGGGCTCCCTCGGGGCCCACCGGGGACCCGTGCGGCCGCCTTGAGCGCGAGTCCGATCAGGACCGTCCATGGCCCGGTGAAGGCGATCTCGAGCAGTCCGCCGCGGCGAGTCGGACAAAGCCGGACACAGGTCTCTCCCCTCTGCCCGGTGCACCAAAAGCGTTCTAGAGGAGGCAATCAGGGAAGGACTCGATCTCATCCGTTGGCGGCGGGGTTACCTCGACCTCCGCACCCCAGTCCGAGAGGACCCATTCGACGTGACCGATTGCTGGATCCGTTGATCCACTCACGAGCTGAGAGAAAGCAAACTCGGCCCGAACTGGACGGCCCTCTTCGTCGAGCCAGATCGTCGCTTCATCGCCTTCCACCCGAGCACCCGTAACCGTCTCGTCCAAGGGAAAAGAGACCCGGTAGGCCGTCGCCGTCGCAGTCGAGGCTTCCGGCAATGTCGACGCATCGCTCGCGGACCGGAGCAGGTCGGGAACCTCACCAAAGAGGGATCCTGTGTGTATCAGAGCATTGTCGTCGATTTTCGCCACGGGGACGGCACACCAGTCGGGGGCGTTCGCGATTTCGCCGCCAGAGTTGTAGACGGTGTCGGCGACGACGATTTCACTCCAGCGATCACCGTCATCAGAACGAGCCTCGAAGGTTGACTCGCGTTTCGTCAGATCAACGCGTCCTGCGATGGTCGACTTGACATCGGTCGTGAAGCGATCGGGCATCTCCATGTCGACGATGATTCCCGCCACGAACGACTGAGACCTCTCCATCGCATCGGCGGCGTTGTGAACCTCGACAAGGTCCTGCGACGCGGTTGATCCCCCCTCGCAGCCCGCCAGGGTTATAAGGATCAAGAAAAGGGCGGCCCTTCTCATGGCGCGCAAGCCTAAACGCGGGGGCCAACCGCGTCCGCGCAAGGTAGTTGAGACGCTCCTCCTACCGGATGGACGACCAGGATCGGGGACGTTGGAGAAAGTTGGGGGAATCAGCCGAAATCGCAAGGAGTCTCCCAGTGGGAGACCCCTTGCGTTGCTTCGTCGCGGGGACAGGATTTGAACCTGTGACCTCTGGGTTATGAGCCCAGCCCGACTGCCCTGGCCAGCGCGTTGTCCCTGGTCAGGCGAGACGTGCGGAGACGCCGTAGACGTCTTGAGACGCTGCTGATGTTGTCCACGTGTTTGTCCACCGAACCGAACCTAGAACGACCCCTGGAATCCGAAGTCTTGCCAACCGCGGTCTGGCGCGCTCGTCGAGCCGTGCGGCGACCGATACGGCGCTCTGCGAGGGTCCCCCTAAGACCTCCGCGTCGTAAGGGCGGTGACGGCCGAATCAAAGCCGGAGGTCAGAGGGTCGTGCCTGCTCACAGGCGTTCTCATGCTTCTCATGTTCTCTGGATCTCGACGTAGCGGCGCCAGGCCTCGCGATCGACGCTGCGACGGGCCAGGTGCTCGCCGAGCTCACGGTCAAGGCCCGAACGCCCGGGTTCGAGCGGCTGGTTGCTTGGGCTCGAGAGCTTGACCCCGAGCGGCGGTTCGCGGTTGAGGACGGCCGGCACGTCTCCGGGCACCTGGAGCGTCATCTGATCTCACGCGGGGAGCACTCAGTCCGGGTCCCGCCGCAGCTCATGGGTCAGGCCCGCCGGGCCGACCGGGTGCGTGGCAAATCCGACCTGATCGATGCCGAGGCGGTCGCCAGGGCCGCTCTGGCCCACCCCGACCTGCCGGTTGCGACGCTCGCCGGACCCGAGCGCGAGATCGGACTGCTTGTGGCGCACCGAGAGTCGCTCGTGAACGAGCGGACCGCCGGATCTGTAAGCTCCGGTGGCTGCTGCACGACATCGACCCGGACCTCGCGCCCTCGCCGCGGAGCCTCGACCGGTTCGCAACGATCGACCGGCTCACAGCGACGCTGGAGGCGATGGATCACTCGGCGGCGGTGCGGATCTGCTCAGAGCTCGTGGCTCGCTGCCGCGGGATCACGGTGCCCGCCAACGAGCTCGAACGAGAGATCGCCTCCCTCGTGAGGGCCCACGCTCCCGCGCTGCTCGAGATCCCGGGGTGCGGCTCGCTCACCGCGGCCAAGATCCTGGCCGGGTCACCTACTGCTGCCCTCGTGCCAGCCATCGATCTCCTGAGAAGTCGGGCTCGGGAGGTTACTCGCCCGCTGGGCGGGTACAAGCACTATTCCGGCGGAGATCGGGGAGGTCGACATGAAAGGATCCGAAATGGAGAACGTGGTCGAGTCGGTGAAGGGAGCCGCCCGGGAGCCACGGAGCTCCGCGGAGGACGTCGGGTCCCGACTGGACATCCCGCAGCCGATGCGGACCGTCAAGAATCTGGGCTTTACCTCGGGGATGGCGTACATGGCAGGAGGTGATCTCGATCGGGCTGAGCCTGGCGATGTGGTTCTTCCGCCGGGGCGGCGACCGGGAAACCGCGGAGCGGCTGGCGATCTTCGTCGGCCTGTGGCCGCCCACGTTCATGGCGGTCGGCAAGGCCCTCGAGGGCTATGAGCACCAGGGCCGCTGACCGGCCGTCGCGGATCCCCGCGGTGCATCGCGGTGCATCGAGGGGCGTCGTGCTCGGATGGTGACCGCCCCGTCGCCGGTCGCGGACACGCTGTGGGACCCCGCTCGCTGAGGAGGAGCGGCGGCTGGCGGCGGTCCGGCGCTACGACGTCCTCGACACCCCGCCCGACGGAGCGTTCGAACGCATCACGCATCTAGCCGCGCGGATCTTCCAGGTCCCGATCTCGATCGTGAGCGTCGTCGATCGCGACCGGATCTGGTTCAAGTCCCATCACGGCCTGGACGTCGAGGAGACCGGCCGCGACTCGGTTACTGTCCGCGTCGTCGACGACGAGGTCCGGATTCATTACCGGGGCGAGCTGCTGCGCGATCACCGACGGTGCCATCCCAAAGAGAAGGAGGAGGTGATCTGGAGCCACCATCGACGACAGAGCAACAGGACTGTCCCATGAGGCGGGTGTCAAACGTGTGAAGCGATCCGTTAAGCGTCTGGTCGGACTCGACACCGTCGCGAGCCCCTAGTTCCTCCGCCCTACCTCTGCTGCTGACGATCGCGCGGCCCAGCTCGTCGAGGCCACCAGGAGGGCGACATCGTCGTCGTGGTCCTCGTCCGTCATGAATCGCGTGATGATCGCGTCGGCGATCGCGTCCGGCCGTCCGTCGATCAACGGCTGGCAGAGTCGCCGGAGGCCGACGTCCAGAGACTGATGGCGACGTTCGATCAATCCGTCAGTGCACAGGACCACGGTGGTGTCCGGGAGAAGCACACGGTCGGTGTCGACGTACGAGTGATCCACGACGCCGAGCGGCGGCCCCGAGGCAGTCGTTGGCATGAAGGCCGTTCCCCCATTCGTCCGGCACATGGGCGGGATGTGGCCGGCGTTCGCGAATCGGAAGCGCATGTCGTCGAGCTCCACGATGCCGAACAGCACGGTCGCCATCGAGTCGGGATCGAAGTGCAGAGTGAGCCGATTCAGGCGGCTGAGGACCTCCCCCGGCGAGGAGGATTCCATGGCGCACGCGCGAAGCGAGTTGCGCAATCGAACCATCATCGTGGCGGCCGTGACCCCCCGTCCCACCACGTCACCGATGGCGATGCCGACCGACCCGTTCGGCAAGATGAATACGTCGTACCAGTCGCCCCCAACGCCCCCACGGCGAGCGGCAGGTACCGGGCCGCGAGCTCGAGGCCCGGCACCACCGGCAACTCCTCCGGAAGGAAGCTCTTCTGAAGGGTACGGGCGACGGCCCGTTCTCGCTCGTAGAGCCCGGCGTGCAGGACGAGCGCCACCCGATCGGCGACCGTCTGCAGGAACCGCGCGTCTTCGTTCGAGAAGCGGCGCGGTGTGAGCGTGCCGACATGGAGCACGCCGGCGATGTGACCTTCGACCACGAGCGGCACGCCGAGAAGCGAGCGGACCCCTTTCTCCTTGAGGATCGGGTTGATCACCATCGAGTGATCGATATCGAAGACCGCGATCGGTTGCCCCGTGGCCGCGATCGTCCCGGCGAACCCCTTCCCGACCGGGATGCGGACGCCTCGCCGCACCTCCTCCTCCAGGCCCTTGGCGGCCCGAGCGACGAGCTGGTCACGCCGGTCATCGAGCAGGAGCACGGCGACCGTGTCCGCTGAAAGAGAGTCTCTTACCTGGATCAGCAGCTCCTCGACGACGTCGTCCACGCTGAGATGGGCGAGCGCGGCCTCCGTCATGGCCTCGAGCCGGCGTAGCCGATCCAGAGAAAACGTCGAATCATCGGCCTCCGGTCCCACCTCGAGCACGGCGGCCGACTCAGCGACCACGTGGGCTCTCCGGCTGCCGAACGCACGATGCAGGACCCGCCCCGGCGAGCCCATGCCGATCTTCGGACGGTGCGTCATGATCCCGCTGTATCACTAGACAGAACGGTCTGTCAAGAGCTACGCTCTTGCCTATGACAGCAACGGGCGAAACAACCACTCGGAGCCGACCCGACGCTCGGCGCCGCATCCTCGACAGCGCGTACGAGCTGTTCTCGCGAAGAGGGATCCGAGCGGTTGGAGTGGACGAGCTGATCGATCGGGCCGGGGTCGCAAAGGCCACCTTCTACAATCAGTTCCCCTCGAAGGACGACCTCGTTCTCGCCTTCCTCCAACAGCGGGAGAAGCTGTGGACCAAGGACTGGGTCGAGGCCGAAGCGCGGAGGCGAGGCGACACCCCGGAGGGACGACTGCTCGCCATCTTCGATCTGTTCGACGAGTGGTTCCAGCAAGACGACTTCGAGGGGTGTTCGTTCGTCAACGTTCTCCTCGAGTTCGGCGGCGGGATCATGCATCCACTCGGCCAGGCGTCGGCAGCGCACCTCGAGAACATCCGCTCGGTCGTTCGTTCGCTCGCGGAGGAGGCCGGCCTGTTCGACCCCGCGTCGTTCGCCCTGTCGTGGCACATCCTGATGAAGGGCTCGATCGTCCAGGCCGGTGAAGGCGACCGCGAGGCAGCGAAGCGGGCCAAGGCGATCGCCGCCCTCCTGATCGAGCACTATCGGTAACGCTGCGCAGATCGCTCCGCGCGTCCTGCCGGGGAGCCAGACCGAACGCTTCCTGCGGTCTTGGCTCGAGGGTGTCGATCTCGACGCTCCCAGTTTGTCTCGTAGGCGACCATCCCGAAAGGAGGGAGCCGTGAAGTACATGCTGCTGATCCATCAGGGCGACTCCCCCACGCCGCGGTCGCCCGAGGCGTGGGGGACGCTGTCGGAGTACGAGCAGAGGGCGATCTTCGCCGACTACCAGGCAGTCAGCCAGACGCCGGGCATCCCGCCCGGGCTCGGCCTGGACGCGCCCGAGACGGCGACGACCGTGCGGGTCCAGGACGGCAAGACGCTGACCACCGACGGCCCGTTCGTCGAGATCAAGGAGTCGATCGGCGGCTACCTGCTGTTCGAAGCCGACGACCTCGAGGCGGCGTGTCGCCTTCCACCGCCCCCCTCAGGCGGCGGCCGGCTGGGGCAGTGCTCAGGGTCCCAAGGTTCCCCAAAAGTCCGGCCAAACTCTTGCGCGTGCGCACGCTCCCACTGGGCGGTTGGTGGCACTGACCGGCTGTTTCGGCCGCTCGTCCCCTCCCCCTGGCAGGCAACCAAGTAACCCTTCCC
Source organism: uncultured Actinomycetes bacterium (assembly GCA_963728285.1). Taxonomy (GTDB): domain Bacteria; phylum Actinomycetota; class UBA4738; order UBA4738; family HRBIN12; genus CAVSJR01. The sequence goes on from CAVSJR010000002.1 coordinate 145,203, forward strand.
TACCCCTCCAAAGAACGTAGGGTCGATTCTCTGGAGGGATGGAAGTCGGTTACCTGGTTACTTCCCCGTCACATCTACGGTTGGGCCCCCTCCGAGCGCTTCCATCCCCAGATCCGAGCCGATCCGCCAGAGCCCGTGAGGCGGTACTCGCGCACGTGGAACAGCTCCTCGATCTGCGCCACGAAGTTAACGCGGCTCAGCTCGCGCCGCCCGGAATCCCGGCACCAGTGCGTGTAGGCCGAGTACATCTCCGAGAGCGGCTCTGCGTCCTTCATGATGTCGCCCTTCTCGCGGGTCTCCGTCAGGAACGCGAGCACGGAGTCAGCGGTCAGCTTGTAGCGCTCCGTCTCGGCCTTCACCGACTGGGGAGTCGCGAAGTAGCCGCGCTCCATCAACCGACGGAGCCCAGCGACGGCGCGATTCGCTAGCCCTGACAGCTCGGACGGGTGCCAGAGTTTGCCGGTCAGATTCACGTCGGCCTTCCGTACGCTCTCGGCCGTTGGCTGAATCTCGTACACGCTCACGAACGGGATGATGATCCAGCGCTCGAAGAACGCGTTCGACTGGTCTCGCGTCATAGGAGGCCGGTTCGCGCTGAAAATCATCTTCACGAACGGCTGAAACTCGAACACCGGCTTGTTCTTGTGTTCTGCTTGGATAACGTCGTTGCCGACGATCTGTTTGAAGAGCGCCGAGGACTCGATGCTCTTGTCGTTCATCTCGCCGACGATGTTCGCGAGCTTCCCGAACAAGGAGGCCCCTCCCCACCGCTCGTACTCCAAGTACTGGAGCGGGACGGCGGCGCAGTTGCGCGCCCCCAAGAATACCTTCAGCAGCGACAGGAACGTGGATTTGCCCGTGTTCGTCGGACCGCGAAGCAAGAACGACTTCTTCAGCGGGTTCGACGGCATCATGAAATAGCCGATCAGCTCGTACGCGAACTCGTGGGCGTCCTCCGGGAACACGCCTTCGATGAACTCATCGATCCTGGGGCAGTCCATCTCGGGGCGGTAGGCGACCGGGAGCTGAACCGTGCTCTTCAGCTTCGGGTCATGCGGGACGGTTGCGCCGTTCGTCCAGTCGATCATCGTGTTGGTGAAGTTGATGGTGCCGTGGTCCGGGGAGGCCGAGAGTGGCTTCGCGACCGTCTCGGCTTCGACGTAGGCGAGCATCTCGTTCGCGTAGTGCTTGCCCAGATTTACCGCTACGTGGATGCAGGGCTTCCCTGCGTCCGGCTCTCAGATCGGGTGCTGCGCGTCCGCCCATCCGACCTCGAGCGCTGGGTCGACGAACAGTTGGCCGAGCCCTCCAACCTTCCCATCGATGGCATCGAGGAACACGCGTAAGCACGCTCCGCCTGGGACCAGGCTCCTGTGGGCGCAATGCGGTCAGGATGTAGCGAGCGCGTCGATCTTCTGTTGGAGCGCGTCGACGTACAGGTGCCCGTATCGCCGCTGGATCATGTCGAGATCGGCGTGCCCGACCATCTTGCTGACCTCCCACGGCGTCAGGCCCCGTGCGAGCCACAAGGAGATGGCCGTGTGGCGTAGGTCGTGCACCGTCGGCGTCGGCTGTACCTGCGCTCGGACGGCCGCGGGCTGGTAGACACGCTTACGGAAGTTTGTCTGTGAGACGGGTCCGCCGCGCTCGGCCGTGAAGACGAGGGACTCGGGGTCGAACCGGCTCCCGTACAGATTGAGGTGCTCTGTCAGAATCGACCGGAGCTTCGGGGAGATGGGGACGGTTCGCACGCTCGCCGCCGTCTTCGGCGCTCCGATGATCTTCTTCCCGTTAACCTCGGGCGCGTTCTCGACGACCCGGATACTGCCGTTCAAATTCTTTAGCCGCAAGGCCGTCGCCTCGCCGATCCGCATCCCGGTCTCGGCGAGGGTCCACACGAGCGCGCGGTAGCGGGGCTCGATCTCGTTGGCTATCCGCTCGACCTCCTTCTCGGTCAGCGCCCGTGGTTCACGCTTCGGCTGCGCCTGCGGCATCTCAATCCCATCGGCCGGGTTCCTCACGAGCCACTCGGACCGCACCGCGACGGCGAACAGTTTGTGGACGATCTGCTGGACCTTCCGTCGTGTGTCGAGAGTCGTCCGCCTCTCCACATCCGCGTAGAACCGCTCGATCTCCGCTCGCCGAATGTCGCCGATCCGCCGCGAGCCTAGCGCAGGCTCGATGTACGTTCGCCACCGGGAGTCGTCTGACGCGAACGTCGAGGGCCGCTTCCGCCACGTTCTCGCGTGATGGTCCCACAGGTCCGTCACCGTCTTCCGCGAGTGCGAGCTGTCCGGCAGTGATCTGGTCGCCTTCTTCATATGCATGTCGTGCAGGTGCGCCTCGGCGAGCTTCACGGTCGGGAAGGTGCGCGACGTAACGACGCCACGAGCGTCTCGGAAGGCCGCCTTGTACCGGGGCTTCCCAGTGCGCGCGTCTCGTTGGACATACACGCCGGGCATCTTGGTCTTTGACCAGGTGCCTGCCATCGGGGGTTCTCCCTCCCAGAGACGTTGTCCACCGTTAGCCCACTATCAGTATCGGCTTCGGCGGACGGGGGAAGTATACCCCGATCTAGCTGCGCTTCTTTGTCGCGGGGCTAGGATTTGAACCTAGGACCTCTGGGTTATGAGCCCAGCGAGCTACCAGACTGCTCCACCCCGCACACGAATGCTACCAACGCGGCTCAAACGCGCCAAGGGTGAGAGCGGAGAGGAGGGGGCGGAGCCCAACGCCGCCCCAGTACGCGGAGCCCCGGCTCTCAACCCATCCGCTCCAGCGCATGACTCGTTTAGCGCCGGACAGGCTGGGAAACAAGGCGTGGGCCCGGACCAGGCCCGGTGAACGGGCGTCGACGGCGAGGCGGACACAGTCGGCGCGCCTCTAGCCCTCAACGGCGACGAGAGGTGACAGATGCTGAAGCGAGTTTGGATGGCGCCCGTACCGCTCCTCCTCTTTCTTGCGGCATGCGGAGGCGACGGCGACAATGACACGCTCCTGACCGGCCTGTCCGGCGTGGTCATCGTTGTATTGGTGATCGCGGGTATTTGGTACTTCGCCCGCCGCCGTGGCTGATGCCCCGGGGTGACTAGTCGCAACGGTTCAGGATCTCGCCGATGCAGTCGTCGATGCCGCGTCCACCGTCGAGCCTGTCGGTGCCACCGCCTCCTCTGAGGGCATCGTCGCCGTTTCGCCCATCGAGCCGGTCGAGTCCGGCGTAGGTGCGAAGGCGATTCGGACCCTCGTCGCCGATGAGGACATCATGCCCGGGCGAGCCATCGACGTTCTCGATCGAACGAAGCGGATCGGCGCCGTGGGAGCCGCTCGAAATCCCCGCCGTGAGATCCACGGTGACCCCACCGGGGATCTGACGGTCGGCGTAGCCCGCCGTGTCGATCCCGGCCCCTCCCTTGAGCCGGTCATCGCCGCGTTGCCCCACGAGGTTGTCCTGGCCCCGTGCACCGAGGAGCCGGTCGTTCCCTCCCTCGCCGATCAGTACGTCGTCGTCGCCGCCGCCCTCGAGGAGGTCGGCGTCCCGACCGCCGAACACCACGTCCGCCCCGGGACCCGACCTGCTCGCATCCCGGCCCGACCCACCGCAGACGATGTCGTTGCCGCGGAGCCCATCGATGTGGTCGTTGCCCGCCAGCCCGACGATGACGTCCTCGCCGGGCGTCCCCTCGAGTCGGTCCGCTCCCTCGGTCCCGAGGAGCGTCGCCCGCTGTCCGAGGCACGTCGTGCCGGCCGAGGCCTCCGCCGGGATGAGAACGAGCGCCGCCGCGAGCGCCACAACGCCCGCGCATGAGAGTCGTCGTGCTGGTCGCACAGGTTCCTCCTCCCTCTATGCGGGGTGCGCGCCGGGCACCCCGTCCTCGACGGCGAATGAGGCGAGCGTGTACACGGGTGCGTCCCTGCGGGATACCGTCGTTACCATCCGAAGGTCCGTCTGCCACCGGTCGTGGGAGAGTCCGCATCTGACGTAGCCTCGCCGGTCGCCCTCGAAGAACTTGATGTGCGGGTTCTCCGGGATCATGGGCCCGTAGTACGGGCCGTAGACGATCGCATCGCCGTTGGAGCTGATCGACGTCCCGACGAACTCCGTGGCGACCACGGGCGAACGCGGTTCGTCGAAGTCGAGCTTCAGGTCGTTCACGAAGGTCGAGTGCCAGTCCCCGGTGATCACGACGGGGTTTCGGACGTCACGACTGGCGATGTGCTGAAGGATCCTCGCGCGGGCAGCAGGATAGGCGTCCCAGGCGTCCTGCCAGAAGATCTTGCCGGGCCCCGGATCGTGGTCGAGCTCGGCCATCAACACCTGCTGCGCGATCACGTTCCACCGCGCCGTCGATGAGCCGAGGCCCTCGAGGAGCCAGCGTTCCTGCGCGGGCCCGGTCATGGTGACGGACGGGTCCAGCGCGGCGGCGCACCGGGGGTGCTCCCCGCGCCCGCAGGGCGGCTCGCTCCGGTACTGCCGGGTGTCGAGCACGCTGAACTCGGCGAGATCGCCGTAGGTCACGCGACGATACAGTCGGGCGTCCGGACCGTCTGGAAGCGAGCGCCGGCGAAGCGGCAGATGCTCGTAGTAGGCCTGATAGGCCGCGGCCCGGCGTACCAGGAAGCGGTCGTCCCTCGGGTCCTGCGAGTCATCGTCCGCATAGTCGTTGTCGACCTCGTGATCGTCCCAGGTGACGACCCACGGGAAGAGACGGTGTGCCTCCCGGAGATCTGGGTCGCTCTTGTACAGGGAGTAGCGGAGGCGATACTCGCGGAGCCGCTCGGTCTCGCCCCGCAGGGCGGGTGGCACATACACATCGCGAGCGTTGCCGTTCGGCCCGATGGAGTCCTCGTAGATGTAGTCGCCCAGGTGCACGACCAGGTCGAGATCCTCCTCGGCCATGCGCCGGTAGGCCGTGTAAAAACCCGAGGCCCAATGCTGGCATGAGGCGAAAGCGAACTGGAACCGGTTCAGGCGCGAGCCGCGGGCCGGAGTGGTCTTGGTGCGCCCAACCGGGCTCACCTCGCCCCCGGCCCGGAATCGGTAGAAGTACTCCCGCCACGGCTCGAGGCCCGAGACCTCGACGTGAACCGAATGTGCCAGCTCAGGGGAGGCGAGCGCCGAACCCGAGCGAACCACGTTGCCCATGGCGTCGTCGGTGGCGACCTGCCAGTCGACCGCGACGGGCTCCGGCGGCATCCCCCCGCCGACCTCGAGCGGCGCAAGCGCCAGGCGCGTCCACAGGACGACGCCGCTGGGGGACGGGTCACCCGAGGCGATGCCCAGGGTGAACGGATCGCCTGCGGTGCGCCATCCGGCTCGAGCGAGGTCCCCCGGAAGTTGTGAAAGTCCGATCGCCCCCGCGACGCCCGCGCTGAGCCTCAGAAACCTGCGCCGGTCGAGCTTCGCCGCCGCCACGCCCTCGAGTCGGGGCCTTCCGTCGGTCATCCGCGGCCTCCCTTTCCTACCGAGCCGCCGACGCGGAGCGTCGAGGCGCGATGTCGACGTCGGGACGGCGCTTCGGGACGACATCCGCCGCCGGGGGTAGCTGAGCTCCGGAGCGCGACCCGCCCCGACCCTAGGTCGGTTCCCCGAGCCGGGCAAATCCGAGCCGGCTCACTCCGTCGCCCAAGCGGGCGCCTCGAATCGGATGTCGGCGGAATCGCAGACCGACTCGTATCCGATGCGCCGGTAGATCTCGTTGGCCGTCGGGTTCGCGAGGTCGGTGTAGAGGAAGCAGAAGCGCCGTCCGCGACGCAGCAGCCATTCGCTCAGCGACGCCACGAGGGCCGTCGCATAGCCGCGGCCGCGCAGCTCCCTCGGCGTGAAGACCGGACCGATCCGGATGCCGTTCGGCGTCGCCCCACCGAATCCAGCCATCGACGCCGGGCCGTCGACATCCCAGAGCCAGAGGCCCTCATCGGCGGCCGCGAGTCGGCGATCGACCATGCGCTCCATGTGCTCGCGGTCGGCCGAGACCGACGTCTCGTCGAGGAAGGCGCCCACCCAGTCGAGGAGGAGCTCCCGATCCGCGTTCTCCGCCCACCGGGGCCGCCCGGAACACGCGGGAGCGGGACGAACCTGGGTGAGCGAGTAGATCCCCTGCGTCATGTGGCGCCTCGCGCCGGCGTGCGTCTCCCGAGTCCAGGCCTCGGCGAATCGCTCCGATTCCGGAAGTGCGCCGGTCACGCCCGGAAGCGAGATCGATCGCGCACGCACCCCATCGGCCAAAACGGTCAGCGCACCCTCCTCGCGCTCTGCCGAGACGACGGCGTTGAAGGGCGGCGTCATCAGGCCGGCGCAGACGACCTCGCCGTCGTGCTCAACCAGCCACAGGTATGCCGCCCGATAGGCGTCCGGATGCTCCACGAGCGTGCCTGCGATGCCGAGGATGAGGTTGTGTCGCGCCTCGTCGGAGAGCAGGAGCGGGCGGGTGCGCTCGAGGAACCGACCCGGCGTCTCCTCGGCCGCGAACTCCATCCCCGGATGATAGGAGGCGTCGCGTGCTCAGCCGCTGAAGTAGGGATCGCGCGCGAGGGCCGCGAACGCCTCGATCGCGTCCGGGCGGTCCTGGATCTTCCAATCGCACAGCGTGCTCTCTTCGGAGTCGTGCTCGAACCACATGATGCCCTTCAAGCGGGCCCAGGCCTTCGCGGTCCGGCCCATCTGCTCGATCCACTCCGCCTTGCTCCAGCCGGGCGTGGGGTCGTCCCAGGTTCCCACCTCGGTCGCGAGCCACGGCTTGCCCTTCCGCTCCGCGAACTGGTTCGTGACCGCGAAGAGCCGCTCGAAGGTCTCCTTCTCCGTTCCGTGCCCGGCGTCCGGGCACCAGTTGTAGCCGTCGCAGGCGATGTAGTCGACGTAGTCGTCTCCCGGGTAGTACAGCTCTCCGTCGCCGTCGTCGTAGGTGCCGTGCGACACGGTGTGCGCCCACTTCACCCCGGGCCCGAGATCGCCCATGACGTCTCGGACGCGGCGAAACGCCGGGGCGAAGTCCGCGGGCGCCTCGCCCACATCGTCCTCCGGTTCGGCGAAGTAGATCAGGATCCACGGCCTGCGTCCGAAGGGCCGGATGGCCCCGGCCAGCGCCCGCAGATGATCGTCGTCCGCGCCGGCCGCGACCTCGGCGAACGGGATGGCCGAGCCGTCGTCCTGCAGCGTCTTGAAGCTCGTGACCGGGATCCGGCGCGCGGCCCACGCCGCCTGCTCCTGGACGTCGGGGAAGAGCTCGGTTCGATGATAGATGCGCTCGTACTTGAGCCGATGCCCGATCGCCGACTCGAGGCTCGCCGTATCGCCGGCGCAGCCGAGCCCGCACGTCGCGGACGCCGAGGAGCAGCCCGCCGAGCCGACGAGCCCCGCCACGCCCGTGAGCGCCACGCCGGCCGCAGCCGATCGACGAAGGAACGTCCTTCGATCCATCGAGCGCCCCGCACGTGCGGGACTGCGCGGCGGCGGACGACACCTGGTCCGGAGGCGGGGAGGGCACAAGCCGTATGCTGCCAAACGAGGGCACCGCGCGACACGGTCTCCCGGTTCCCATCTCCGCGCCGTTCGGACTACGACCTCGCGGGCGGGGTCCTCAGGAAACCCTCGAGCTGCAGGAGCAGCCTCTTTCGCTCCGGTCCTCCCCCGTAGCCGCCGACGGCCCCGCCGGCCGGGAGCACCCGGTGACACGGCACGACCACGGGGATCGGGTTGGCGCCGAGGGCATTGCCGATCGCCCTCGCCGCTCGGGGGCTGCCGACCTGGGCGGCCAGGTCGCCGTAGGTCCGCACGGACCCGTAGGGGATCTTGGCCGCGGCGCGGAGCGTCTTGGCGCCGAAGCCACGGACGAGCGAGTAGTCCACCGGTACATCGAACGTTCGGCGCCGGCGCTCGAAGTACTCCTCCAGCTCGCGGCGGATCTCATCGGTCGCCCCCGCCGACTCCAGCACGCGAGGAGAGAGCCGCCGGGCGAGCTCCTCGAGCACGGCCTCGCGATCCTCGCCCTCGAACGCGACTCGCACGAGGCCCCGATCGGTGACGGCGACCAGAAGGCTCCCGATCGGAGAATCCATCGTCCCGACCGCGACATCGAGGATCCCCCGCTCCCGTGCGGCCCGCTCGAGCGCGTCGCTCGCCGAGCGCGACCGCGCGTCCGCTCCGTTCGCCAGGCGCTTCAGGTCCCGTGCGTTCATGTCGCCTCCATCGTGGTTCGCAGCTTCCTCATCCCCTGGAACACGTTCGCGCGCGCCGTCTCCTCGGAGCATCCCATCAGCTCCGCGATCTCGGAGTAGGAGCGATCCAGCACGTGGCGGTGGACCACCGCGGCGCGTTGGCGCGGCGGGAGCTCCCGGACCGCCGACCAGAGCGGATCCGAGGCATCGACCTCGAGCGCCGTCTCCGCGGCATCCGCCCGCCGGTCCGCCGTCACGCGGACGGCGTCGTCGTCCGGCAGCGGGCGCCGGGCGCGGTCGCGCCCCGCGTCGATGGCCTTGCGCGTGGCGATCGTCAGGATCCATGAGCGGAGGTTCCTCGCATCGCGCAATCGCGGATACGCTCGCAGCGCCGACAGGAACGTCTCCTGGAAGCAGTCGTCCGCCTCTGCGGGGCCGACCGCGGCGAGGAGGAACCGGTACACGATCGTGCGCTGTTCCTCGAGGAAGCTCTGGAACGGGGGAACGCCTGGGGCCGCAGCGGTCCCCCGCCGGCCTGCCCGCTCCTCCGTCGTGGTCATCGCCTCACCATCGTCGCTAGCGGAGACGCCGATGAAGCCCGGCGAACCCGTCGCGGAATCGCTGGAGGTCCCGCACCGCCCGCCGCCGCTCCCGCTCGTCCAGCGGCTGATCGTAGGGCCCCGGAATGTCGTGATCGCGCATGTCCCCTCCCCTCCCCGCGGCGAGCCACGTCGCCGCCGTCCCTCATGAAACGGAGTCGGGCGGCGCCCTGTGAAACCGCCGGTCCATTCCACGGCCGGGATCATCCGCCTCGCGGCATCAGAGCAGGCCGTTGACGAGGAGCCCGGCGAGGCCGCTGGCCGCGACGACCGGCACGATCCCGACGCGAAATCGCTGCATCGCGACGAAGGCGCCGACGGCCACCGCCACGGCGAAGGGAATCACGGACGACCAGACGGGGACCGGCACCGGCCCGCCGAAGACCTCGATCGTGTCGACCCGCTCGAAGAGCGTGGCGACGGCGAACGAGACGCCGAGGTTGGCGATGACCCCGACGACCGCGGCCGTGACGGTGGACAGCGCCGCCGCCAGTCGCACGTTGCCGCGGAGCCGCTCGATGTAGGGGGCGCCGAGGAAGATCCAGAGGAAGCACGGGGCGAACGTCGCCCACGTCGCCACCGCCGCGCCGAGCATCCCCGCGACCACCGGCGAGAGGCCGCCGGGGTTCTGGAACGCCCCGACGAACCCGACGAACTCGACCACCATGATCAGCGGCCCGGGCGTCGTCTCCGCCAGGCCCAGGCCGACCACCATCTGGCCGGGCAGCAGCCAGCCGTAGTGAACGACGGCCGCCTGGTTGATGTAGGCCAGGACCGCGTAGGCACCGCCGAAGGTGACGAGCGCCGCCCGGCTGAAGAACCACGCCTCCTCGGTCAGCGTGTCCGCGGGACCGCGGATCGCGGCGACAAGCGCCAGCGGGAGGAGCCACGCCGACAGGCCCACCGCGAGCACCGCGAGCGCGCGACGCGTCGACGGCTTCGTGTGCTCCGCCGGCGGGGCATCGTCGCGAAGCGCCACCCGTTCGTGCTCCTCCAATTCCCGGCCGACGCCGGCCGTGAAGGCCGACGGGCGGATGCGCTCTCCGAGGAGCCCGATGACCGCCGCGGCGATGACGATCACGGGAAACGGCACGTGGAGAAGGAAGATTGCGACGAATGCCGCCACGGCGACGCCCACCATGATGCCGTTGGCCAGCGCCGTGCGGCCGATGCGAATCGTCGCGGCCGCGACGATCGCGATGACGGCGGGGGCGAGCCCGGAGAAGATCCCCGCCACCCAGCCCACGTCGCCGTGCTCGGCGTACAGCCACGACAGCCCGAGGATGATGAAGAAGCTCGGGAGCACGAACGCGATGCCGGCGACCAGTCCGCCCCGCACCTTGTGGAGCAGCCACCCGATGTAGATCGCGAGCTGCTGCGCCTCGGGGCCCGGCAGCAGCATGCAGAAGTTGAGCGCGTGAAGGAATCGCCCGTTGCTCACCCACCGGCGCTTGTCCACCAGCTCGTCGTGCATGATGGCGATCTGCCCCGTCGGACCGCCGAAGTTGATGAACCCGAGCTTCACCCAGAAGCGAGCGGCATCGCGAAAGTCGACGCCGTGCTCCGCCGCCTCCATCCCGTGCTCCCGGTCAGGGCGTCGCCGAGCCCGTCGGCGTGGAGGTGGAGCCGGTCGGAGGGGTCGTCGGCCCGCTCGTCGGCGCGGCCGCGGCGCCGCCACCACCGCCACCACCGCCACCTCCCGAGTTCACGCGCGACGCCACCTCGTCGGCGTGCTTCAGCAGCTGCTGTGCCCGATCGAGCTCCTCCTGATACCCGGCGAGATCGCCGGCCCGCAACGCCTCGTTCGCTCGCTCGAAGGCGTCCAGCGCCTGCGTGATGAGCTGCGAGATCTGCTGCTCGGCGTTCCCCGCGGGCTGTTGGCCGCCGTCCTCCTCCGGCGCGACCTGGCCGATGAACGAGTCGGCCAGCGCCTCCTCGAGCGTCGCTCCCAGCCCGACGCGGCCGCCGTTGACCACGATGACGCGCTTCAGCTCCGGAATCGCGTTCTCGCCGGAGGATTGAATGTAGACCGGCTGCACGTACAGCATCGCGTCCTCGATGGGGATCACGAGGAAGTCGCCGAACAGGACCTGCGATCCGCCCTGATCGAACAGGGAGCGTTCCTGGGAGAAGCGAGCGTCCTGGTTGATGCGGGCGAACACCTGCTGCGGGCCGTCGACGTTGCGCCCGCTCGGGAACTCATAGTTCACGATCGTCCCGTAGCCGGTCGGATCGGAATTCGCCGCCATCCATGCCACCATGTTCTGGCGTCCCTGCGGCGTGAACGGGAGGATCAGGGTGAACGTCTCGACTTCGTTTCCCGGAAGCTTCATCAGCACGTAGTAGGGCGCGAGGTTGAGGTTCGACGTCGTCTGTCCGGTGGCGGAGATGCCCGTCGTCACGGTGGGGTCCGTGGGCACCGCCCAGAAATCCTGCTTCTGATAGAAGACCTCGGGGTCGGTCACGTGGTAGTTGGCGAATTGCGCGGCCTGGATCTGGAAGAGGTTCTCCGGATAGCGGAAGTGTTCACGAAGCGTCGCCGGCACCTGGTCGCCCGACGTGAACAGGTCGGGGAAGGCCTTGTCCCACACCTGGATGATGGGGTCGTTGGGGTCGGTGATGTAGTAGGACATCGAGCCGTTGTAGGCGTCGACCACGACCTTCACCGAGTTCCGGATGTAGTTCGCCGTCCCCTGCATCGCTCCCTGTGGAGCATCGGGACTGCGGGTCGCCTCGGCGAGGTTCGTCTCCTCCGAGTACGGGTAGTCGTCCGTGGTCGTGTAGGCGTCCCAGATCCACACGATCCGCCCGTCGACTACTGCGGCGTAGGGGTCGCCGTCGAACGCAAGGAACGGCGCCACCCTGCTCACCCGCTCCTCGATGCTCCGATAGAGCATGATCCGGCTGTCCGAGTTGATCAGCCCGGAGATCAGCAGGTTCACGTCGCGATAACGGTAGGCGAACAGCGCCCGCTGCAGGAGGTTCCCCAGGGGGATCCCTCCCGTCCCCCTGTACGTCGTGGTGACCTGCTGTTCATCGTTGCCGGGCGCTCCCTGATAATCGAGCTCCTCCGCCCCCGTCTTGACGACCACGAACGGCACGTCCTCCTGGGCCTCCCCGAAGTAAATGCGGGGCTGCGTCCCGGGGCCGCTCAGCCTCGGTTCGCCGATGGGCGGAATGTCGCGAAGGGAGAACTCGGGAGCTCCCTCGGGGGACGCAATGTTCACGCGCGACGCCACCGCGCCGAAGCCGTGGGTGTACACGAGGTGCTCGTTCTGCCACGTGCGGCCGCCCTCCGGGATCCCCTCCTGACTGATCTCGCGCGCCGAGATCATCAGCATCCGTCGTTGGCCGTCGAGGTCGTAGCGGTCCACGTCGACGTCGGCGAACTCGTAGTACTGGCGGATCCGCTGCAGAGACTCGTAGTTCTGCCGCAGCACGCTCGGCCGCCAGAGCCGGATGTTGGAGATGGTCCCGGGGTTCGCGGCGACGTCCTCGGGCGTCACCTCCGGCGACACGTCTCGCTGTTGCTGCTCGATCGGCTCGAGCGCGAACGCCTCGCGCGTCGCCTCGATGTTTCGCTCGATGTACGGACGTTCCCGTTGCAGCTCCTGCGGCGCCACCGACAGCCGCTGAACGCCCGCGGGGATCAGCGCGCCGGCGATGATCGACACGAGCGCCAGCAGGCCCGACGCCGATCACCGGCAAGCGCCCATCCCTTGAACCGGATGTTGACGAGGAACAGGACCGCACACACGATCGCGATCAGCATCAAGAGGTTCAGCGCCGGCAGCTGGGCCTGGACGTCGGTGTAGGACGCGCCCGTGACGACGCCTCGCTGCGATACGAGCAGGTCGAACCGTCCCAGGTAATAGCCCCAGGCCTTCACGAGCACGATCAGCCCGAGCAGCACCGACAGATGCACCTTCACCTGGGGCGTGACCTTGTCCGACAGCCCGGGCGCCTGCGGCCGGATCCCGCCCCACAGGTAATGCGCGATCGCGACGAGGACCGTCACGCCGACGAGCGCCGAGAACAGCCATCCCTGCACGAAATGCAACCAGGGGAGGCTGAAGACGTAGAAGGCGACATCTCGATGAAACTGCGGATCGAGCCGTCCGAACGACACGCCCGACGAGTTGCGCCACAAGAGGAACGCGTGCCACTGCGACGCGGCGCCGATCCCCACGAACAGGGCGAGCACCCCCGCGAGCAGCGGGAGGAGCCAGCGAAGGGACGGCTCGAGCGCGACCCGATAGCGCTCGATCATCTCCTGCTCCAGCGAGACGGCGTGGAACGGGGGCTTCAGGCGGCGAACGATCAGGAGGTTCACGTAGAGCAGTCCGAAGAAGACCAGTCCGAAGACGAACCCGAGGAGGCTCTTCGTCCCGAGCACCTTCAGGAAGACGCTCGAGAGGCCGACCTCCCGATACCACAACAGGTCGATGAAGAAGCCGGAGAACACCGAGAAGAGGACCAGGACGCCGACGACCACCGCGAGGGCGATGATGAACGCTCGGCGGCGGCCGGTGGGCATCCGAGCTATCGGTACGGCCACTGCGCTGATGTCCCCCCTGCCGGAGCGGCCCAGCCTATCACCGGCCCTCGGATTCAGAGGGTCAGCGTTCGGCCGGCGACGGCAGGGGCGGGGCGTCGGCGACGCCGCCCTGCGCCTCGAGGAACGACACCGCTCGATCGAACGAAGCCACCGGCACGAGCCGGAGGCCCGGCACGGCGACCGCGCGGGCGGCCGCCATATCCTCGACGGGCACGAGGAGCTCGGAGGCGCCGACCCCGTCGGCCGCCAGGACCTTGTCCTCGATGCCGCCGATGGGGCCCACCGTGCCATCGGGAGCGATCGTCCCGGTCCCGGCGATCGTTCGCCCATCGGTGAGGTCTCCCGGGGTGAGGGCGTCATAGAGGCCCAGGGCCCACATGAGCCCGGCCGAGGGACCGCCCACGTCGCCGGAGCGGATCGACACGTCGAACGGGAAGTCGTCGATCATCGAGACGCCGACGAGCGGCTCGGTCGAGCCGCCGCACGGTTGGCGGACGAGCCTGATCTCCTCATCCCGGGTCTTCCCGAGCGGCCGCACGACGAACGTCAAAGCCTTCCCCGACGGGATCGATTCGATGGCCCGGCTCGCGGCCGTCGCATCACGGATGGGATCGCCGTTGATCTCGAGCACGACGTCGCCCGGGAACAGCTTGCCGTCGGCCGAGCATCCCGGGACCGTCGCGCGGATGAGCGAGCCTTTGCCGTGGGCATGCCGATACGCGCGGAGCGCATCGAGCACGACGCTCGTCGCGTCGATCTTGCTCTGGTCCATCTGCGAGATCGCGCGCCGATCCTCTTGCGCGCGCGTTTCGCCCTCGGGAAAGAGCTGGTCGCTGGCCACGACGTGCTCGTCGGGATTCAGCCAGGCGAGGAGCGCTCCCACGCCCGTGACCTGTCGAAACTCGACGGTCGTCATCACGAACCGGCCGTCGGACTGAAACACGGGGGGCCCGTCGACGCTGATGAGCGGCTGGACCTCCCGTGCCGGGCCCGGCCCGAGCGCGTAGTACGGCAGCGGCACGAACCCGGCGATGAAGACCGCCACGATCGCGACGGCCAGGGGAACGTAGGGAAGGGCTCTCCTCATGCGGGAGCAATCCTACGGTTCACCTCCGCGATCGCCGTCGGAACCCCGCGGCCGTCCCCTCGGTCCGGATGGTGTGAAGGCGTCCTGAGATCGAACGTGTGGTCGGTCGAGGGGCTAGGCTGGTCATCGGGGGTGGACGCATGTGGGTCGTGGTGATGCTGGTCATCGCGTCGCTGGTAGCGGCCGGCGTCTACTGGGTCTCGCTCGCCACCCTTCCCGAGGACGACGTCCTCGAGGAGCGGGCGGACCGATGGAGGGAGCGGCTCGATGACCTCGGGCTCTCGCCGGAGCGCCTCCGGCCCCTGCTGGACGGCCTCACACCCGCCTGAGGGAACTCGGGTCCAGGGTCGAAAACCTCGGCTCCCGGGTCGAGGACCTCGCTCGCCGCCGGGGCTGGCGCAACGAACGCCCCGAACCGGTGATCGATGCCCCGCTACCGCCGAAGGAAGGCTCGGCGGGCGCGGCCCCCATCCTCCCGGCGGCGGCCGTGGCCGTGGAGACGGCGCACGTGACCTCGAGCTCGGCGCTCGAGGCTCCTCCCGTCGGACGACCGTGGCGGCTTCGTCGCCCCCGGTGGTCGTGGCCGGGGCCGAGGGACGAGGGCGCCGTCACGACGCCGGACGATGCCCCGGCCGATGACGTCGCGGACGCCGATGGGGTGCTCTACGTGCCCGTGGTGGTGGATCAGCCCGATGCCCACAGCCGGCTGTTCGGGCTGCTCGGCATCGTCGTCCTCGTGATGGTCGCGGGCGGCATCCTCGCGCTCGGCGTCTGGCAGTCGATCCACCTCATCGTGCGCATCATCGACGGCGTCGCGGGCGCGTAGCGCCCTACCGACGGCGGACCAGCTGGAACGCCGACTGGTAGTCCGAGAGGTGTTCCAGCATCAGGCCGGCCCCGACGATCACCGTCTCGAGCGGACGCTCGGCCACGTGCACGGGCACCTCACATTCCTGCGCGAGCAGCATGTCCATGCCGCGAAGGAGCGCGCCTCCTCCCGCGAGGAACATGCCGGTCTCGAGGACATCATGGGTGAGCTCGGGGGGCGACTCGGCGAGGCACAGGCGTGCGGCCTCGACGATCCTGGCGACGGGGCCCGCGATGGCCTTGCGAATCTCGTCGCCCTCCACGTGCACCTCCACGGTGTTGCCGGTGGAGAGCTCGCGCCCCGAGACGATCGCGGCGCGATCGTGCGTACCGGGAAACGCCGAACCGACGGCCATCTTGAGACCCTCCGCGGACTTCTCGCCGATGACGACGCCGTAGGCGGTTCGGACGTGTTCCTGGATGGCCGAGTCGAGATCGAATCCGCCGACCTCGGCCGACCGCCCGCTGACGACCCCGCCCATCGACACCACGGCCATCTCCGAGAACCCGCCGCCGATGTCCACGACCAGGTTTCCGATCGGCTCATGGATGGGCAGTCGAGCCCCGATCGCCGCCGCGAGCGGCTCCTCCACGAGCACGACGCTTCTCGCGCCGGCGTGGAGGATGGCCTCCTCGACGGCGCGGCGCTCGACGCCCGAGCTCGCCGACGGGACGCAGACGAGGACCCGCGGCTTCGAGAACCGTGCGACCCCGATACGGCGCATGATCGCCTGCACCATGCGCTCGACGATGTCGTACTCGGTCATGACGCCGTGGCGCATCGGTCGCATCGCGATGACGTTTCCCGCGCGGTCTCCGATCATCTGCCACGCCTGCTCGCCGAGCGCGACGACGTCGCCGCTCGCGCCGTCCACCCCGACGACCGTGGGCTCGTTGAAGACGATCCCGTCGCCCTCCCGATACACCAGCGTGTTCGCGGTGCCCAGGTCGATGGCGAGGTCGCGGCCCATCAGCTGCCCATCACCCAGTGCGCATCGCCCGTCGCCAGGGCCTCCTTCTTCCAGATGGGGACGTCCTGCTTGAGGCGCTCGATCCCGTGGCGGCATGCCTCGAACGCCTCGGCTCGGTGGGGGGCCGAGCATGCCACGACGACGGAGGTCTCGCCGACGTCCAGCGCTCCGATCCGGTGCAGGAGGGCGACCTTGCGCACCGGCCAGGTCGAGCGCATCTCGCCGGCGACCTCGCGCAGGCGCCGCTCCGCGAGCTCGTCCCAAGCCTCGTAGACCAGGCCGCTCACGTCGCCCGCCTCGGAGCGGTTGCGAACCGTCCCCGCGAAGACGCACGTTGCGCCGGCCGCCGGGTCGGCGACGAAGTCGGCCGCCTCCTCCATTCGCAGGGGCTCGCCGGTGATGCGGACGAGCGTCGGGTCCTCGGGCACCGGCCCATTCTAGAGACCGGTCGTAGGATGTTCGCATGAGCCGATGCGCGACGGGGCGACCGCGATGAGCGATCCACGCGTCCCCGACAACCCGTTCGACGCGCCGAGCGGCGACCTCTTCGCCGACGTCCCCCTCCTGCGGGAGATCCAGCGGGTGCTGCTCTCCTCCGACGGGCCGGTCAACTGGGAGCTGGCGCGCCAGATCGGGATCGCCTCGGCCCAGTGGGGCCAGGATGACGAGCCGCCGACCGATGAGGACGCCCGCCACGTGCAGGAAGCGGTTCGATTGGCGGAGCTCCAGATCGGCCAGTTCACGGGCCTCGCCCCTCCCACCGACGTCGCCTCGGTCCGAGCCGTCCGGCGGGCGGAATGGGTCCAAGCCAACATCGAGAGCCTCCGCGATCTCCTGGAGCCCGCAGCCGAGCGCGTCGGCGAGGCGATCACGAAGGCACAGCAGGAGGCCGCGAGCAGCCTCGACTCCGACGTCCACGCGACCGACGAACCGGGCATCGCCGGGATGGCGGCCCAGCTGCAGCAGGCGATGGGGCAGCTCTCCCCCCTGCTCCTGGGAGCCCAGGTCGGGCAGGTGCTCGGCTACCTCGGCCAGCGCGTGCTCGGGCAGTACGACATCGCGGTGCCGCGAAGCGGCCCCGGATCCATGCTCTTCGTGATCCCCAATATCGCGGCGTTCGAACGCGATTGGAGCCTTCCCCAGACCGATTTTCGGACGTGGGTGGCGCTGCACGAGGTCGCCCACCGATTCGAGTTCGCGCAGGCATGGACGCACGCCCACTTCCGCGACGCTGCTGGATGACTTCCTGTCGACGCTGGAGTTCGACGTCGGCGGGATTCAGGAGCGCCTGGCCGGACTCGACATCTCCGACCCCGAGGCGATGCAACGGGCGATGGAGTCGGAGCCGGGTCTGTTCGGCACCGTGCTCGATGCCGAGCAGCGGATCAAGCTCGCACGGATCCAGGCCTTCATGGCCGCGGCCGAGGGCTACGGGGATCACCTGACGCGCGCGCTGGGCGAGCGACTGCTCCCCTCCTACGGCCGGATCGAGGAGGCCATGCGCCGCTACCGCGAGTCCGAGCACGCCGACCCGGTATTCGAGCGCCTGCTGGGAATCGAGATGAAGCGCGATCAGTACCGGCTCGGACTGGCCTTCTGCGACACGGTCGTCGAGTTGACGGACGAGGCGACGCTGTCCTCGATGTGGTCCTCCCCCGAGGCGCTCCCCTCCATGCCCGAGATCGAGGAGCCCCGCCTCTGGCTCGCCCGGTCGGCCTGAACGCGAAGGCGTCGGTCCCCGGAACGCTCAGGCCGTCCACCGAAACCCGGTATCCTTCCCGCCCGATGGCGGTCGGTGAGCTCGTCGCGGCGACGGTGGCGGACCAGCGCGTCTTCGACGCGTATGGCGAGAACGCTCCCCCGGGGATCTATCTGCTGAATCAGCCCGGGCGCGCCCTCCCGTTCACGATCTTCCGGGCCTGGAAGGTGCCGACCGGGATCGTCACGGAGGAGGTGCGGTTCATCGGCCCCTCGGGGAGGATGGTGTGGCGCTGGGGGCCGGAGCCGCGCCGAATGGTGGGCTCGATGGACCTGACGGTCGAGGTCGACGCCGTCGACGGCGCGATGTTCGACGAGACCGGAACCTATCTCGCGTCCTTCATCCTGGACGATCAGATCGAGGGGGAGATCGAGGTCCCGGTCTACGTGCAGGTGGCTCCGACCGCGCTTCCCAAGGAGGTCGAGGAGGGGCTGAAGAAATCGGACGTGATCTGGGTCGGCGTCGAGAGCAACGGACGCGACCACACGATCCCGGCGTGGTTCGCCTACAAGAACGGCAAGATCTATCTGCTCTCGCAGCGTGAGCCCGGGCCCGAGGAGCAGAGCGTCCCCGGGGTCCCGAACGCGAAGGAGCTCGTCGTGATCACGCGTCGAAAGGGCCGCGACACCTCGCTCGATCGGTTCCCGGCCTCCTACCGGATGCTGGAGGGCCCGGAGTGGGAGGAGGCGGCGAAGGCGCTCGCCGACAAGCGCAAGAGCCGGGCCGGGACTCCGGCGGACTCGATCAAGCGGTGGCGCTCGAGCGCGGACATCGCGGAGCTGACCCCGGTCGTTCAGTAGGTCGGGGTCGGCCGACCTACTCGTTCACGGGCCGGCCGAGCGCCGCGGCGATCGATCGAAGCTCGCCCCCGAGCTCGAGGACCTGCGCGGGCGTCAGGGCCTGTGGCCCGTCACACAGCGCGTTCTCCGGATCGGCGTGCACGTCGACCATGACGGCGTCGGCTCCCGCGGCCAGCGCGGCGAGCGCCATGGGCGCCACCAGCTCCCTCACGCCCATCGCGTGCGAGGGATCGACGATGACGGGCAGATGGCTCTCCTCCTGCGCGACGACCATGCCGCCGAGATCCAGCGTGTTCCTGGTCGCGGTCTCGAACGTGCGGATGCCGCGCTCGCACAGGATGATCTCGGAGTTCCCGCGCTGGGCGACGTATTCGGCGGCCATGAGCCATTCCTCGACGGTGGCGGACAGCCCGCGCTTCAGCATCACGGGTTTCTTGGTCTGCCCGACCTCCCTCAGCAATCCGAAGTTCTGCATGTTGCGGGTGCCGATCTGCAGACAGTCCGCCCACTCGGCGACGAGCTCGACGTCCCGTGCGTCGAGCACCTCGGTCGCGATCGGAAGCCCCGTCCGCTCCCGGCACTCCGCGAGGATCTCGAGTCCTCGCTTGCCGAGGCCCTGGAACGAGTACGGGGAGCTGCGTGGCTTGTAGGCGCCTCCGCGAAGGATGGTCGCCCCCGCCTCCTTGGCCGCCAGGCAGGCGGCGAGGGCCTGCTCATCGCTCTCGACGGCACAGGGTCCGGCGATGATCGTGAACGCGGCGCGTCCGACCGGGGTCGTGCCGACCTTCACGGTCGTCGGCTCCGGATGCAGGTCGCGGGCCACCATCTTGTACGGCTTGCCCACCTGGATGACGTGGTCGACTCCGGGAAGCTGCTTCAGCGGCGAGCGCCTGGAACCGGGCGGTGTCGCCGACGAGGCCGATGATCGTGTGCACGGTCCCGCGCGACACGAAGGCCTCGCCGCCGGCGTCGCGAACCATCTCCGCGACGCGCTCGATCTGCTCGTCCGTCGCGCCGAACTGCATGACCACTACCATCGCTGCCCTCCCTCCGGCCTCACCCGGAGCGAAAAGACGAAACCCCGGGCCTCGTGCCCGGGGTCCCTGGCTCGCGTGGCGTCAGGTGACTAGCCCGGGGTGTCCCCGAAGTAGCCAAACCATGCGCCGCGCGAGATCGATACCATGTCGATGCCATTGTGCTGGCTCCCTCCGGCGATGGCAACCTCCCGCTGCGACGTTCCCCGCAGATCGCACGCTAGGATGCGCCACGTGGCGCTCACGCTGGTGGAACATCCGCTCGCATCGCATCTGCTCACCGCGCTTCGCGATGCGTCCACGCCGCCCGAGATCTTCCGCACGATCGCCAAGCGCCTGGCGCTGGCGCTCGTCCTCGAGGCGAGCCGGGGGCTCCCCACGCACGAGATCGAGGTCCGCACGCCCGCTGACGACGACCCGCGGCCGGGTGTTGCCTCGAGACCTCGTCGCCGTGCCGATCCTTCGAGCCGGCCTCGGGATGCTCGAGGCGGTCACGGACCTGTTTCCGGAGGTGGCCGTCGGCTACGTCGGGCTTGAGCGGGACGAGGCGTCGCTGCAGGCGCAGCGCTACTACGAGAAGCTTCCCCCGGTGGCGGGCCGCCACGTCCTCGTGCTCGACCCGATGCTCGCGACCGGTGGGTCGGGCGCCGCGGCCTGCGCGGCGATCAAGGGCGGCGGGCCGGCGGACGTCCGCTTCGTCTGCGTCGTCGCCGCTCCCGAGGGCGTCGCGCGCATGGAGGCCGAGCACCCCGACGTCGGTATCTTCGCCGCGGCGCTCGACGAGCGGCTCGACGAGCACGGCTACATCGTGCCGGGCCTCGGTGACTTCGGCGACCGGCTCTTCGGGACCGAGGGATAGCGCCTCACAGGGCGCCCTTGCCCGAGTACGCCTTGCCGGCCGCCTCCGGCGCCTCCACCCGCCCGACGAACCCCGCGATCGCGACGATCGTCACGACGTAGGGCAGCATCCGGATGAATTGCTCGGGAAGCAGCGAGATGCCCGGCGCGTCGGCGAGCCGCAACGGAATCGCTTGTGCGAAGCCGAAGAGCAGCGAGGCCACGAGCAACCGCACGGGCTGCCAGTTGGCGAGGATGAGCGCCGCCAGCGCGATGAAGCCGAGGCCCTGCGTCTGCCCCTCGGTGAAGACGCCGTTCACCTCGATCGAGAGGAACGCGCCCGACAGCCCGGCCAGGGCCCCGGAGATCAAGACGCCCGCGTACCGATATCGCGAGACGGACACGCCGAGCGTTCGCGCCGCCTCGGGGTTCTCGCCACAGGAGCGGAGGCGAAGCCCGAAGCGCGTCCGATTCAGCACGTACAGCACCGGAACGACGGACGCGAACGCGACGAGGACGATCGGGGACACGTCCTGAAACGCCCTGCCGAGCCCGGCGGGGAGCTGCGAGAGCAGCGGGATATCGATCTGCGGCAGCGTCGGGACGCCCGTGTCGGACTGCGTGGCCTGGCCGAAGAACAGCTGCGAGAGGAACCGGGCGAGGCCGATCGCGACGATGTTGATCACGACGCCCGAGACGATCTGGTCCACGCCGAAGGTGATCGTCGCGACGGCGTGGACGAGCGAGAACGCGAGGCCCGCCGCGGCCCCGACGGCCAAGCCGCTGACCGGTCCGAACCGGAACGCTCCCCACACGCCCATGATGGTCCCGACGATCATCAGGCCCTCGAGGCCGATGTTCACGATGCCGGCGCGTTCGCTGAAGAGCCCGCCCAGGCCGGTCAGGTACAGGATCGTGAAGTAGTTGAGGCCGATGCCGATCGCCGCGCCGAGGTCGAGGAGCGGCATCTAGCCGGCCGCCTTCGCCGGGTCGCCGGCCGCCGGCTCCTCCGAACGCGTGAGCCGCTGCACGCGGCGCGCCGACGCGCGGTTCACGATCTCGTAGGCGACCACGACCGAGAGGATCAGGACGCCCTGGAGGATCACGATGATCTCCTGGGGAAGGTCGGTGAGCAGCGCGACGCCGTCCTGTCCGCGGTTCAGCAGGCCGATCAGGATCGCCGCGACGACGATCCCGAACGGGTTGTTGCGTCCCAGGAACGCCACCGCGATCCCGTCGAAGCCGAGGTTCGTCTGATAGTTCGCCCCCAGGTACCCGCGGTTGGCGAGCAGATCGTTCAGCCCGACGAACCCGGCGAGGGCCCCGGAGATCAGGAACATCGTGATCTGGATGCGGCCGATGCCGACGCCGCCGGCCTCGGCGGACGACGGCGAGGAGCCGACGGCCCTCGCCTCGTAGCCGAGCCTCGTCCGCTTGAGGAGGAACCAGACGCCCGCCGCAGCGAGCAGGCCGACGGGGAAGAGCCACGATAGGTGCACCGACGGCGGAATCTGCTCCTGGATCCCGAGGGTCTGCGCGATGCCGGGGATGAGGGCCGCGCGAGGGAAGATGTCCGTTCGCAGATCGATGAGGCCGGTGTCCGAGGTCCGAAGCGGATGCAGCAGGAGCCACGCCACCAGGCTCCCCGCGATCCCGTTCATCATGATCGTCGTCACGACCTCGTGGGCGCCCGTCCGTACCTTCAGGACCGCGGGGATCGCCGCCCACGCGAGCGCGCCGGCCGCCGAGGCGAGCACCACGACGGGGAGCAGGATCGGCGCCGGGAGGAAGTCGAGGGCGAGCGCGGCCGCCGCCGCGACCGCCATGCCGACGATGTACTGCCCCTCGACGCCGATGTTGAACATGCCCGCCTTGAACGCCACCGCGACCGCGAGCCCGGAGAAGATGAGCGGCGTCGCGTTCTCGAGCACCCGAGCGAAGTCCTGGGGCCGATTCGTCCCGAAGCGCCAGATCGTCTCGTAGGTGAACAGCGGGCTCTCGCGGTACAGCAGGATGATCACGCTTCCGACGGCGGCGGCGAACAACACCGCGACCGCGACGGCGAGGAGCTGCGTCAACAGCGGATCGACCCAGGCCGGACGACCCCGGGACGCCCGCGCGGGGAACGCCTCGCTCGCCATCAGCCCGCCCCGCCTCGGTCGGCGCCTCCCGTCATCCCGATGCCGATCTCCTCCGGGTCGGCGTCGGGAGCGAACTCGCCGGTGAGGCGGCCCTCGTAGATGGTCACGATCCGGTCCGAGAGCTCGTAGATCTCCTCGAGCTCCGCCGAGATCAGCAGCACCGCCCGGCCGGCAGCCTTCTGATCGAGGATGCGTCGCCACACGAACTCGATGGCGCCAACGTCCAGGCCGCGCGTCGGCTGGTGCGCGACGAGCACGCGGGGCTGCTCGTCGAGCTCCCGCGCGAGGATCAGCTTCTGTTGGTTGCCGCCCGAGAGGGTCGAGGCGGGGACCGAGATGCTTCGCGCGCGAATGTCGAAGGCGCGAACGAGCCGAGCGCACAGCTCCTTGATGCGGCGCATGGCGAGCACGCCGAAGCGACCGGAGAAGCCGGGCCGTGACTGGCGGCCGAGCGCAACGTTCTCCCAGAGCGTCATGTCGAGCACGAGTCCGCGATGGTGCCGGTCCTCCGGAACGAACGCGACGCCCTGCTCCCGATGCCCATCCACGCCGAGATGGGTCAGCTCGGTGCCGGCCACTCGGATGCTTCCGCCGCCGGGCGTCTGCAGGCCGATACAGCACTCGGCGAGCTCCCGCTGTCCGTTGCCCTCGACCCCGGCCACCCCGACGATCTCGGCCGCCCGCACGGTGAGATCGATCGCCCTCCAGGTGGCCGGGGACCCTGAGGCCGCGGAGCTCCAGCATCGGCTCGCCGGGCATCACATCCGGCTTCTCCAGATCGAACAGCACTGGGCGGCCCACCATCATCTCCGCGAGGGCGGCCTTGCTCGTCTCACGCGGCGACGTCTCGCCGACGACCCGGCCGCGCCGGAGCACCGTGATGCGATCCGCGATAGACAGGACCTCGTCGAGCTTGTGGCTGATGAACACCACGGTCTTGCCGTCGTCGCGCAGCCTTCGCAGGTTGGAGAACAGCAGGTCGGCCTCCGGCGGCGTCAGGACGCCCGTCGGCTCGTCGAGGATCAGCAGGTCCACCCCGCGATAGAGCGCCTTCAGGATCTCGACGCGCTGCTGCTCTCCCACGGACAGGGACTC
Source organism: uncultured Actinomycetes bacterium (assembly GCA_963728285.1). Classification (GTDB taxonomy): domain Bacteria; phylum Actinomycetota; class UBA4738; order UBA4738; family HRBIN12; genus CAVSJR01. Next base: position 169,105 of record CAVSJR010000002.1, read on the forward strand.
CACGATCCTGGCGGGGTCCACGACGAAGCCGTACGCGTCGGCCAGCGCCCGGATGCGTCCTTCGGCGCGCGCCCGATCGAGGATCGGGCCGCCCTCGGCGCCGAGCATGATGTTCTCCGCCACGGTGAACCGGGCGACCAGCATGAAATGCTGGTGCACCATCCCGATGCCCCGAGCGATCGCGTCGCGCGGCGACGCGATCCGCACGGGTTCGCCGCGCACGAGGATCTCTCCGCCGTCCGGCGCGTACAGACCGTAGAGCACGCGCATGAGGGTGGATTTGCCCGCCCCGTTCTCGCCGACGAGCGCGTGAATCTCGCCCTCGCGCAGGGACAGATCGACGTGATCGTTGGCCACCACGCCGGGGAATCGCTTGGTGATGTCCCGCAGGACCACCAGCGGCGATCCCTCGGGCGCCGCCTCGCGTGCCGCCGGAGCCCCCGTCATGAATGCGGACGATAGCTCGTGGCGTTCGGTCGCGGGGGCGGTCTACGGCTCGGTCGGGACCGAGAGCTGGCCGCTCTCGATCTGGGCCTTGTAGTCGTCGAGCCTCGCCTGGATCTCCTGCGACAGGAGCTGTGGGTTGTCGTTGTACTGGTTCACGGCATAGTCGATGCCGTCGTCGGCGAGGCCGAACGACTGATACCCCGAGACGAAGCTGTCGCTGACCTCCGCCTTGATCGTGTCGTAGACGGCCGTGTCGATCCGCTTGATCATGGACGTGAGGATGAGCGGCCGCTCCGCGGCGCTCGCGGTCAGCGACTGGTCCGAGTCCACGCCGATCGCGAGCTTGTCCGCCTCCACGGCCGCCTTGAACAATCCGAGCCCGGACTTGCCGGCCGCGTGGTAGATCACGTCGGCCCCCGCGTCGTACATCCCCGAGGAGAGCGCCTCGCCCTTGGTGATGTCGTTGTAGGCGGCCGATGTGTCGCCGATGTACTCGGTCAGGAACCGGATTCCCGGATCGACCGCCTCGGCCCCCGCCTCGTAGCCCGCCTGGAACTTCTCGATGAGGCCGGTCCCCTCCTGCCCGCCGAGGAATCCGATCGTCCCGGTCTCCGTCTTCATGGCCGCCGCCGCGCCGACGAGGAACGATCCCTCGTTCTCCTCGAACGTCAGGTTCGTCACGTTGGGGGCGTCCTTGGAGTAGCCGTCGACGACGGCGAAGTCGGTATCCGGGTATTGGCGCGCGAGCTGGTTGACGCCCGGCGAGAAGGGATAGCCGACGCAGACCACCAGATCGAATCCCTGGTCGGCGAGCGCCTCGGTGTTCGAGTCGCGATTGGAGCCGGACGCGTTCGACTCGAGGTAGACGGTGTTCTCGGCGGGGACCAGGCCGTCGCGCACGGCGTCCTGCATGCCCTTGTACGCGGAGTCGTTGAAGCCGAGATCCCCAAGGCCGCCGATGTCGAACGAGAGCGCCACCCTGACGTCGCTCCCCGTGCCCGCGGACGCCCCGGTGCCGCCGACGTCCGCCGGGTTGGTATTGCCGCAGGACGAAGCGCCGGCGACGAGCACGACTGCGGCGATGCCGAGGAGCCTTCGGCGAGCTGAGGCGAGCATCCTTCCCCCTATCGACGGCGCGCGGGCCCCGCCGGGTTCGAAGCGGGCGGCGCAGATTGTGATCGTCCGGGCCGCACGGCGTCAACGCGGGGGTGGCAGACTACGCGGCGATGAGCGATGCGGAGGGAGCGGGCGCGGTCGCCGCGGTTCGCGGCGTCGCGGACCGGATGGCTCGCTCGGCGTTCCACCGCTGGGCGGGGATCGATCTCGTCCGAGCCGAGCCCGGCGAGGTCGAGGTCGCACTCCGTGCCGAGGACCACCACCTCAACCTACTCGGTACGGTGCACGGCGGCATGCTCGCGACCGTCGCCGACACGGCGATGGGACTCGCGATGCGGACCCGGGCGGAGCCAGGCTCCGCCTACGTCACGGCCCAGCTCGACGTGCACTATCTCGTTCCCGGCCGCGCGGGACGCATCGTCGGGATCGGCCGGGCCGTGAAGAGCGGGCGGCAGACGGGCTACGCGGAGGCGGATGTGCTGGACGGGGACAGGCTTCTCGCCCGGGCCAGCGCGACGTTCATCGTGGTGCGCGAGCGCCCCGATCGCGAGGCCGGAGGACCCGACCGCGACGCCCCGGGCGACGAGCCTTGAGGCATCCCGGCCGGCCGGCGGTCAGTATTCGATGTCCATCTCGCTCATGACGCCCGGAAGGACGGCGAGGGCGTTCTGCAGGCCCATCAGGATCATCATGTTGCCGGCGATCTTGATCCTCCCCGTCATGAAGGCGGTCACTGGATTGAGCTCGCTCCGAGCCAGCGCCACGGCGCTGTCGTAGTCCTGCGTGATGATCGCGTCGGGCCCCTCGAGCTCACCCACGCCGAGCTCGACGCGGCCGTTCTCCAGCCGGAGCCAGTACTGCATGGGTCCGTCGGCGCCCCCGGTGATCACCTGCTGGATCTTCACCGACTGCGAGCCGATCGCCTGCGTGAACGTCGGGTTGGCGTTCAGCCGGTCCTCGAGCTCCTGCGCCCATTCGGCGGACAGGAACCTCACGCCCATGGGAACCTCCCTCGCGGGGATGCCCGGCCCGGCCCACCAGCCCGCCATCGACCTCGTCGCTCCCCCATCGCCGGATGCGCTCGGCAGCGAGCGCCGACCATCGCCTCCGTCTCCTGGTGCAAGGTTCTGCACGTGGCGTACCCGTCCATGGTCACGGTGATCGAGCAGCGGCCGGACCGCCCCTCCCGGATCACCTTCGGCTTCGCGATCCACAGGCTAGCGCACGTGCGGCGAAGGCCGTGGATGTGGCCGCCGGCAGGACCGCCGCGACCCTCCGCGACTACGTCCACGTCCTGAACGAGCCGGACCCTTGAGCGTCACGTCTGATCACTACAGTTCACCGTTGTTAATCATTGAGACGAGACTCGAGGCGCGAGGGTCAAGGGGCGCGGGAAGCTGGGCTCGGCCGCCGCCGGGCGCGGATTAGGGCTCGAACAGATGGGGCTGCGCGAGGTGTCTGTCGTCGTTCAGGAACCGGACTCCCCTGCGATCGCCGTCGACGACGATCGAGTTCAGCGACGTGTTCTCGGGAAGGAAGAACATCTCCTGCTCGAGTCCCAGGACCTCCCCGACGTAGGCGTTGATGACGCCGCCGTGGGCGACGATGATGACGTTCCCTCGCCGATGGCGGCCGAGGATCCCCTCGACCGCCCCCCACACACGCCGACGAAGCCCCTCGAGCGATTCGGCACCGGGAGCGTGATGCCAGATCGCGTCCTGATTGCGGAAGCGATGAAGCATCTGCTCGTCGGAGGCGATGATCTCCTCGAACGACTTGGATTCCCACGCACCGATGTTCGCCTCGATCAGGTCGTCGTCGTAGCGAACTTCCTGTCCGGAGCGTTCCGCGTAGGGCGCGATCGTCTGCCTGGCCCGCCGCATCGTTGAGCTGTAGACGACCTCCGGCCTCGGGTCCATGAGGAGCAACCGGCGGGTGAGCAGCTCGGCTTGGCTCCGTCCGATCTCATCCAGAGGCGGATCCCACTGGGGGCCTCGTGGCGTCTCTACGACGTCGTCCGCCGCCTCGTCCGACCGCCCGTGGCGGACCAGAAACAGGAGCCTCGGTACGCTCATGGTCGGGGCCGTGCGTGCGACCCGGCTCTCCCGCGAGCTCGCTCGCGCCAGGCGGCCGCATAGGCCTCGACGTCACCCCGGCGCCAGATCCTTCCGGACGCGAGCGACGCAAACGGCCGTGGAAACGAGCCTCGCCTGATGTAGGTGATCACTCGCCGCTTATCCCACCCCATGATCGCGGCCGCCTCCGCCACGCCCGCGAGGGAGGGCATCACCTCGACGACGAGCGCGTCGTGGACGCCGGCCGCCTCCTCGAGCAGGCGGAGGCATTCATCTCGATCGCCGGCTCCGACCTGCACGCTCGAATCATCCAGCCGGCCGACCCACCGGCCGTCCTGCTCCCACACCGTGGCCCGGGCCTCGCTCACGCCCGGATGATATCCGTGCGGCCGGCGCGGCAACGGCACGGATGGTTACCAACGCCCGGGTGCGAGCTCAGCCGGCCGCCGCCCGCCTCACCTGGGGCCGAATGTCCGCAGCTCCGAACGCCAGCACTCCGTGTGCCAGTGGCGCCGGTCGTCCGGATCGTCGAGGGGCACCACGACGAGATGCCACAGCCCGGGTCGGACCACGTGGTCGCAGCCGGGACACCGATACGGTTTTTCGCCGGCGGCATGGCGCACGTCGTAGCCGGGCGCGAGCGCCCACGTCGGTCCGTCGGCCCGGGCCGGAGGCGCGCCTCGTCCACCTGCGGAGCCCGGGTCGCGGCGATTCCTCCTCGGCACGGCTACACCCCCGCCGCGTTGTGGACGAACGCCGAGGCGATCAGGCCGAGCGATGCGCCGATCTCGCGGTCGTCTCGTTTCGCCCCGCGGACGCGGAAGGAATGGTCGCCACCCTCGATGGGGTGATACTCGGCACGCCGGCCGAGCCGCCGCAGCACCGGCTCCAGCACCTCGGATCGGGCGAAGGGGTCGGCCGTCCCCTGGAGGAACAGCATCGGCGCGTCGATCCGATACAGGTGCTCGTCCCGGATCCGGTCGGGCTTTCCCGGTGGATGGAGCGGATAGCCGAGGAACACCAAGCCGGCCGCGGCGAGCTCACCGTCGGCGACGCCCATCGAGGCGATCCGTCCGCCCAGGGACTTGCCACCCGCGAACACGCCGACCCCGGGGGCTCGGTCGCCCGCCTCGTCGAGGGCAGCGATCCAGGCGGCCCGGAGCTTCGACTCGGCATCGGGCGCCTTGCGTCCTCGCTCCGCGTAGACGAAGTTGAATCGCAGCGTGGCGATGCCCGCCTCGTTCACCGACCGCGAGAATCCCGAGAGGAAGGGCGAATCCATGGTGCCGCCCGCCCCGTGCGCCACCACGAGCACCGCCGCGGGGTTGGGCGGCGTCGCGAACGCCCCGCTCGTCTCGCCGGCGGGCGTCTCGATGCGGATGCGCTCCTCGGGGATCGCCATGGCACAATTGTCTCGTGTCCGGGACCTTGTATCTGGGAACCTCCGGTTACTCCTACGACGAGTGGAAGCACGGCGTCTTCTACCCCGAGGGGCTGAAGAACCGCGAGATGCTCTCCTACTATTCGACCCGCCTCAACTCGGTCGAGATCAACTACACGTTTCGACGGCTCCCCTCGGAGAAGACGATCCAGACGTGGAGCTCGCTGACGCCGGACTCCTTTCGGTTCACGCTCAAGGCCAGCCAGCGGATCACGCACTACCGGCGCCTCGCGGACGCCGACGAGGACGTCGCCTTGTTCCTCGAGCGGGCGCGCCCGCTCGGAGAGCGGCTCGGGGCGGTGCTGTTCCAGTGCCCGCCGAACCTGGAATACGACCGCGGGCTCATCGAATCGTTCGCCGGCTACCTGCCGCCCTCGCCGCGCGTCGCGATGGAGTTCCGCCATCCCTCCTGGAGCCAGGCCCGCGACCTGCTGGCGGAACAAGGAATCGCCTGGTGCGTGGCGGAGACCGAGGACAACGTCCCCGGCCCCGATGCCCTCTCGTGGGAGCCGTTCGGATTCCTCCGTCTGCGAAAGCTCGAGTACACCGACGAGGAGACTCTCCGTGTGGGCGGCGCGGATCGGGCCGTGCCTCGCCGAAGGGCGGGACGTCTACTGCTACTTCAAGCATGAGGATCTCGGGGCCAGTCCACAGATGGCGAAGCGTCTCGAAGACATCTTGCGCTCCAAAGCATGAAGCAGATGTGACCTCTTGCGGGACCGAGGACTGGGCAACAGTCTGGGCAACAACTTGCACCTGGCGTCCAGCGCGAACGAGACTGACGACGTGAAGAACCCAACGAGGTCCTCGTGTCGCAGACCGTGAAGGGCCTCGCCGCAGGCAGTGGTCTTTCGTTCGAAGGCGTAGGCGAGCACGCGCTGAAGGGCGTCCCCGACCGCTGGCGGCTCTACCGGGTGGTGACCTGACGATGGACATCCCTGAGATCCGGTTCGCGAAGAGCGGGGACGTCCACATCGCCTATCAGGTCGTCGGCGACGGACCGGTCGATCTCGTCTTCATCTGCGACTGGATCTGGAACGTCGAGCTGCAATGGGAGAACCCCCTCTGCGCCCGATTCCTCGAGCGGCTCTCCGCTTCTCGCGGCTGCTGCTCTTCGACAAGCGCGGGAGCGGCCTTTCCGACCGGACCGTCGATCTCGATCTCTTCACGCTCGAGGTGCGGATCGATGACGTCCGCGCCGTCATGGAGGCGGCGGGCTCGGAGCAGGCGGTCCTCTTCGGTCACGGCGACGATGGTGCGGCGCTCGCATCCGTTTTCGCGGCCGCGAACCCTGACAGCACCCGCGCGCTGATCTTGTACGCGACGCGGGCGAAGGTCCTGAAAGCGCCGGATTATCCGTGGGGGTACGAGCCGTCGGCGATGGATGTGTGGGCCTCCGAGCGCGAGAGCTTCTGGGGGACGGACGGATACGCACGCCGGTGGCTCCGGGAGCTCGCTCCTCGGTGGCGAACGACGATCGCATCGTCCGCTGGTACTCGCGGCTCCTTCGGCAGAGCGCAAGTCCGGGAACCGAAGAGGCCTATTCACGATGGATGGCCACACTCGACCTGCGCGGCATGCTCCCGGCGATCCATGTGCCGACGCTCGTGCTGCACCGGACAGGGGATCGAGACGTCCCGATCGAGGGAGGCGCGTCGACGTCGCCGACCGGATCGCCGGGGCGACGTTCGTCGAGCTCCCCGGCATCGACTCCTTCCCGTGGGCAGGAGACCAAGGGTCGGTCCTGGCTGAGATCGAGGCGTTCGTCACGGGCACTCCGGGCCAACCAAGGATGCCCACCGCGTGCTCGCCACGGTTCTCTTCACCGACATCGTTGGGTCGACCGAGAAGGCCGCCGAGCTCGGCGACGCCCGATGGAAGGAGCTGCTAGCGGTCCACGACGAGAAGGCGAAGGCAGAGATCGATAGGTTCCGCGGGCGCTACGTAAACACGACCGGCGATGGACTTCTCGCTACTTTCGATGGCCCCGCGCGCGCGGTTCGATGCGCAGAGGCCATCGTGGAGGCGGTCATTTCGCTCGGGTTGACATCCGTGCCGGCTGCCACACGGGCGAAGTGGAGCTCGTCAGGCGAAGACGTTCGAGGTATCGCCGTACACATCGGCGCGCGGGTCGCGGCGCTCGCCGGTCCGAACGAAGTGCTCGTCTCGCAGACGGTCAAGGATCTGGTCGCGGGCCGGGCTCCTTCGAGGACGCCGGCGAACACGAGTTGAAGGGGTACCGGACGTGTGGGCCTGTATAGGGTGATCACGTGACTCGGCCAGAGCATGGCGGTGCTGAAAGGCGTTCCGGACACCTGGCGCCTGTATCGGGCGGCGAACTGACTTCGGCGACACATCGTCTCGGAGGAACCGAACTAAAGCAAATCAGGCAACACTTTGGGCAACATCAGCGCCGCGAGAAATGTGTAACCGCTGGTCGCGGGAGGCTTGATACGGAGCACTACCCAGTGCTAGAGTGCCGTTGTGCTGCAACGTATCTGGGCCATACCGCGATCACTTCAAGCACGAGGATCGACGGCGCGTCAGTCCGAAGATGGCGAAGCGCCTCGAGGACATCTTGCGCTCCAAAGCGTGAAGCAGATGTGACCTCTTGCGGAGCAGATGGTCATGGCAACGGTTGGGCAACAACTTGCGCCTGGTCGTCCACTGCGAACGAGACTGACGAAGTGAAGAACCTCGACGTGCGGCACTCCTGGGTCGTCGATGCCGCAAGCGTGGCCGAAGCCTGACCTCCACCGGGTGGTGGCCTGACATGGAAACCCCTCAGACCAAGTACGCGAAGACCCCCGACGGCGCCTACATCGCCTATCAGACCGTGGGCGACGGCCCGATCGACATCGTCTGGCAGTTCGATTGGTTGGGCAACGTCGACACCATCTGGGAGTACCGACCGTCCGCGGAGTGGTTCCATGGCCTCGCGTCGTTCTCGCGTCTTATCTTGCATGACCGTCGCGGAACGGGAGCTTCGAGTCGCAACGTCGACCCCCCCAATCTCGAGACCCGCGTCGCGGATCTGACGGTGGTCTTGGATGCCGTTGGCTCCGAGCGGCCGGTCCTCGGCGGCGCACTCGAAGGTGGCGCGCCCAACATCTTGTTCGCGGCCACCTTCCCCGAGCGCGTCCACTCCCTCTTCTGGTGGTATCCGGCGCCGCGGACGACCTTGGCGCCTGACTATCCCTTCGGTGCGAGCGAGGACCTCGTCGCGCGATCCACATCCGCGACGATCGATCTCTGGGGCACCGACGCATACGGGTATTCGGTGTGGACGGGGACGCAGCCGGAGGCGGAGCACGTCCCTTGGGGCTGGCTCAGCCGACAGACGGCCACCCCCGATGTGGCCGCCGAGATGGACCGGATCTACAACGAGACGGATGTTCGGGGTGCCATGCCGTCGGTCGCCGCGCCCGTGCTCCTGTTGGCTCGCGAGGACGACCGCGAAGCGCTCGCGTACCTCGCCACGCTCCTGCGTCAACCGCGGATACATCTCTTCCCGGGTGCCGACGAGTTGAAGGTCGACGAGCAGCCGGCGGTGCTCGACGCCATCCGGGAGTTCGTTGGCATCTCTCCCGCCGCGCCCGAACTGGACACTATCCTGTCGACGGTCCTGTTCACAGACGTCGTCGGATCTACTCAGAAGCAAGCTGAGCTGGGAGACCGACGGTACAAGGGGTTGATCGAACAGCATCACGCGATCGTCCGCGATGCCCTCGAACGATGGCGCGGTCTCGAGTCTTCCACCGCCGGCGATGGCTTCTACGCGACCTTCAACGGACCCGCGCGAGCGATCCGCTGTGCGATGGAGGTCGCGCATCGCATCATCGATCTTGGCATCGAGATCCGTGCGGGTGTGCACACCGGCGAGTGCGAACTGATGGACGGCAAGATCAGCGGCCTCACGGTGTCGATCGGGGCGCGGGTTGCGGCGAAAGCCGGCCCCTCCCAGGTGTTGATCTCACAGACGGTTAAAGACCTCGTGGCGGGATCGGGTCTCACCTTCGAGGACGCCGGCGAACACGAGCTAAAGGGTGTTCCCGACCGCTGGCACCTCTATCGCGTGGTGGGTTGACCCTCGCCGGGAGCAGAGGCGTGAGTCCCGAACGCCGGTCTCCTATCAAATCGGGCGCAACGCGCGGCAGGGTCAGCGCTCGAGTCGCGCGACCGCCGCCAGGTTTCCCTTGGCTCGGAGCTTCGCGATGGCCCCGGTTCGCGCCACGGTCGCGTCGTCACTCAGACCGCGCGCGTCGAGGACCTCGGCGAGCATGAGCAGGGCGTTGGCGTGATCGGGCACAAGGTCGGTCGGCTCCACGAGCTTGAGCGCTCGCCTCGAGGCGGCCTCCGCCTCGGGGGCGGCCCCGCGGAGCAGGTGGGCGCGGGCGAGCACCAGCTGGCGTTTGATGAGGTTCTGCCGGTCGGTGATCGGGACGGTTGCCCCGAAGGCGTCGGCGAGCCGGAGGAACTCGCGCGGCCGATCCTGCGCTCCGACCGCTTCACAGAGGAACTCGTCGGCGACGCTCGTGTACAAGAGGTTGCCGGTGGCTGCGAAGAATTCACGCGCCTCGCGGATCCGCCGCTCGGCTGCCTCTGCCTTCCCCACGGAATCTCGACGAACGCGATCTCCATGCCGTGGGCCGCGGCGAGCCATGCCATCCCGTGGCGGTCGAGAAGCTCCCTCCATCGCCCCTCGTGCTCGTCGAACCCGGCATCATCGCCGGCGGCGAGGGCGGCGACCGCCATCAGGGCGTAGCCGCTGGCGCTCGACATCGGCTCATCGGGGGAGAGCAACTCCCCGGCGGTCGCGGCGAACCGATCGAACGGGAGCGGCCCGACGATCATGATCCCGACCAGGTCGCCGGCGGCCTGAGTCGCCTCTCGGGGGCGACCGGCTGCGAGTGCATGCCGCAAGGCTTTCGATGACCACCACGTCGCCTCGGCCATGCGTCCACGCATGTACGCGAGGTTGTCGAGGGCGATCGCAGTCTCGGCGAGACCGTCGTCGTCGGCCAACTCTTCGAATGCATCGGCGGCCGACCGCGCTTGCTCCGCTGCGGACTCGACCTCAGCTTCGGTGGGCGAGCGGTAGATGCGACTGGACAGGAGCTGGACGGTCGCGCGGAGGCGTCGCGCTCCGACCCCGCCGCGCGTGCCTGCTCGATGGCTTCCGTAAGCAGGGCCTCGGCCTCCTCGGCTCGGCCCGAATCCGCGAGGGCCGCGCCCAGGTTCGGGAGGAGATCGAGGCGTCGTGGGGACCGCTCAGGGAGGAGCACCGCCGCCCGGCCGAGGAGATCGCGGGACGTGATGTAGTCGAGCGCGGCGAAGGCCCGCGATCCCGCATCGGCGAACAGCTCGCCGGCGCGCTCCGATAGGGCAGCGGATCCTTCATCTCGCGCGCCGAGCTCCTCGCGCAGATGCAGCGCGCGCTCGAGGTGCCGCGCGACCGACTCGTCGACGTCGGCCTGGTCGGCGTCCTCCTCGATCATCCAGTCGGCGAGCCGCTCGTGCAGATCCGCCCGCAGCTCCTTCGAGAGGCCTCGGTACGCGGCCTCGAGGACGAGCGCGTGCGCGAAGCGCCACCGACCGGCGGCCTCGTCCTCCGGCTGGACGAGACCTTTCCTTTCGAGCGAGGCGATCGCAACCTCGACGTCGTTCCGGACTGAGGTCCGGCGCGAGCGCGCGGAGCGCCGCGATCCGGAATCTGCGTCCCTCGACCGCCGCACGCTCCAGGACGAGGCGCGGCTGTGGGATCGAGGCGATCGAGCCTCGAGGCGAGCAGCGCTTGCAGGGTCTCGGGGATCTCGACGCTCGGCGTCGTCCGCTCCCACCCACCGACCGTCAACGAGGAGCCCGCTGATCCGCGAGCATCGCCGTGAGCTGTTCCAGGTACAGCGGGTTCCCCTCTGCGGTCTCACACACCCGGTCGACGACGGCCGTGGGCGCCCCCGCCCCGAGCAGGAGCTCCGCGACCCGCCGGGAATCCGCCGGCGAGAGCGGAGGAAGGGTGGTGGTGAGCGTTCGGGGCTTGCCGGCCGCCCAGGTGGGACGCTGCTCGAGCAGCTCGGGCCGCGCGAGACAGAGGAACAACACGGGCCCGTGAACGCGCTCGATGACGGCATCGGCCAGGTCGAGCATCGGCGGCTCTGCCCAATGCACGATCCTCGAGCACCACCACGAGCGGCCGCTCGGCAGCGACGACTTCGAGCAGGCGCCTGACCGCCCAGGAAGCGTCGGACGCGAGCGCCTCGCCGACCCCGAGGACCTGAGCGATGCGATCGCTCACGGCCGGTCCGTCGGGTTCAGAAGCCACCCGCTCGCGCAGCGCCGTCGCGACCTCCTCGGCGTCTCCACCAGGTCGTCCGGCGGCGTGTGAGAGGAGCTCGACGAGCGGCGCGAAGGTGATGCCGACGCCGTAGGACGGGGTCTGGCCGACCAGGACCGTCGCCCGTTCGTCGACCGCGTCCGCGAATGTGGTGGCGAGGCGAGACTTGCCCACACCGGGCGGAGCGAGCACCGTCACAAGCACGCACGCCCGGTTGTCGATCGCGTCCTCGAGCGCCTCCCCGAGCATTCGGAGCGGGCGGTCGCGTCCTACCAGCGGCGTCTCGATCCGGGCCGGTACCGCACGAACGGCCAAGACCTTGTGGGCATGGACTCTTTCGGCCTTGCCCTTTAGCTTGATCGCCTCCAAGGGCACCAGATCAACGCGCCCGCGGAGCATCCGCTCAGCAGCCGAGGAGACCAACACGTCGCCCGGCCGCGCGGCGCCTTCGAGACGTGCGGCCGTGTTGAACACATCGCCCCCGATCCGTCCCTGCGTCGCCGAGGCCTCGTCGGCGAACGCCTCACCGCAGTCGATCGCTATCCGCACCAGGATCCGGACCTCAGGATCGTCGATCTCTCGGTCGAGCTCGGCGGCGGCATCTCGCATCTCGAGCGCAGCCCGCACGGCGCGAAGCGTGTCGTCCTCATGAGCTTCGGGCACGCCGAAGGTGCCCACCACGGCGTCCCCGATGAACTTCTCGACCGTCCCCCCGTGCCGCCGGATGGCGTCCCGCATGGCATCGAAGTAGCGGTCGAGCACCTTCCGGAGCATCTCGGCGTCGAGCCGCTCCCCGAGTTCCGTCGAGCCGACAAGATCGCAACAGAGAACCGTCACCAACCGGCGACGGGCTTCGTTCGGTGCCGAGAGTCCCGCCCCACACTCCCCGCAGAACTTCTGCGCGTCGGCGTTCTCGGTGCCGCAGGAAAGGCAGATAAGCACGCGCCGATGCTATCCCTGGCCCCGAGGCCAACGCACCTTGCGCCGAGGTTGCGGCGTGTATGGAGCTCACCACCGACGTATCAAGACCACATCAAAACGACACCCAGCCACTCTTCTCAATCGTCATACGGCCGTATGACGACCTTCACCTTCCTTTCCTGTCCAACAACAGATTGGAACGCCCCGGCCACTCTCTGCGGCCAGATCTTGCAGAGCATCTTTGGTACGCGCGCGTCGTTCCCAAAGATCAACATTGATTCTGGTTACGATTGTGCGAAAGCCATCGGGCTCGCAGATGGGAACGAGATCAACCTCGTGATCATGTATCTCGAGGGCCGGGATGCTCGTCATCGCGTGTCGCACGGCCTCCTCAATCTCCGACAGCGGATCTTCCCTTCTCAAGTTGAAGGCTGTGACGAGCGGCATGACTCCCCTCCTGATCCGTCAGGGTCCCGCGTCTGCGAACCGGATTTTCAGCATGACTGTCAGCCGACGCGCAAGCGGCCTGATACGCCCTGGGGTTCGAACCATGCTCCGATGGATAAGGAGGGAGGCGTGAAGCTTCGACGGCTGCGCAGACGTCCGGGCGGCATCCTCGACCGACGAGGTCAGGGGAGCCTGGGCGGTTTCGGTGGCTCTTCAGCCGGGCGCGGCTTCCCGGTCCCGGCGGGCGGCGGGATCGGCCTTCTGGTCCTCGTCGTCGTGGCGGCGTTCGTGCTGCCGCGGCTGCTCGGAGGCAGCGACGCATTCGGTGACGCCCTGTCCCCGTTCGACGAATCCGCCCCGGTGCAGCCCGGGTCCACCGGGGAGGGCGTGTCTCCCGACGATCCGACGGGTCGATTCGTCGATGCCGTCACCGATGATGTTCAGACGACGTGGGCCGACATCTTTCAGCGGGCCGGGCGCACGTACCAGCCCACGCAGGTCGTGCTCTTCGACGGGGCGACCAGCACCGGCTGTGGAAACGCGACATCGTCGGTCGGGCCCTTCTACTGTCCCGCCGACGGGCAGGTCTACCTGGACGTGCAGTTCTTCCGTGAGCTCGAGCGCCGCTTCGGCGCCCCCGGCGACTTCGCGGAGGCGTATGTGATCGCCCACGAGGTGGGACATCACGTGCAGTCGCTGTTGGGAATCGAGGACGAGGTGCGCCGGCAGGCTCAGGACGATGCGTCTGCGGCCAACGACCTGTCCATTCGCCTGGAGCTTCAAGCCGATTGTTTCGCAGGCGTGTGGGGACGGGCGGCGCAAGGTGCCGGGGTGCTGGAGCCCGGCGACCTCGAGGAGGGGATCGCGGCCGCAGCCGCCGTCGGAGACGATCGGATCCAGGAGGCGGCGACCGGGCGCATCGACCGGGAGAGCTGGACGCACGGCTCATCGGAGCAGCGCGTCCGTTGGTTCCGAACGGGATTCCAGGTCGGCAACCCCGACGCCTGCGACACCTTCAACAACGACATCTGACCCGGGGCGTTGACAGCGTCTCCTGAGGCTTGCTCTCCCCGTGTGCGTTGCCCTCGGCCGTCCGTCTCAGCGCACGACGCGATAGGTGATGTGCGTCGCGAACGGTGACTGGAGCAGGCGCACGTGCTCGAGGTTCATCGTCTCGTCGAAATGGTCGAACAGACGCTTTCCGCCTCCGAGCACGACCGGCGCGATCGAGATGGAGAGCTCCTCCACGAGCCCGGCGTGCAGCGCCTGTCGGATGACGTCGGCTCCGCCCATGATGGACACGTCCTTGCCGTCGGCCGCCTCGCGCGCCCGGGCGATCGCCTCCTCCAATCCATTCACGAACGTGAACGCGCCGTCTGCGGGGGCCTCCTCCGGTCGATGCGTCACGATGAAGAACGGCACGCCGAACGGATTGTCGCCGCCCCACGCCCCCGCTGCCTCATAGGTGTTGCGGCCGCCGACGATGGCGCCGACGCGCCCCATCGCCTCGTCGAGGAGCTCCTTGTCCGCGCCCGTCGCCTCGCCTCTCGGCTCTTCTTCGTAGCTCCACGGGCCCCCGAAGACCCAGAAATGCAACCGCTCACCGCCGTCGCCCAGGCCGCGCCCGGGCCCGTCATTCGGCCCGGTGATGTACCCGTCGAGGGATGTCGTGATGCCTGCGGTTACCTTCGTCATCGATCCTCCTCGATCGTCGGATGTCAGCTAGGACCGATGTGCCCGTCGAGACTCATCGGCGCCCGAGACGACACAGTCTCGTCCACCCCGACCGCGATGAGTTTCGGTTGTTCGGTCGGTCTGAGGGTAAGCAGCGGGAACGACGAGAGGAAAGGAGCCGATATGGGACGCCCGGTCGTGCACTTCGAGATCGTCGGCAGGGATGGAGAGGCACTCCGCCGGTTCTACGGCGACCTCTTCGACTGGAAGTTCGACGTGAACGAGCAGTTCGGCTACGGGACCGTTGCCCGCGAGGAGAACCTTGGCGAGGACGGCGTCGGGATCGGCGGGGGCGTCGGGCAGGCGCCTCCCGGCGGGGACGGCCACCTGACCTTCTACGTCGCGGTGCCCGACGTCGAGGAGACGCTCGCCGCGGCCGAACGCATGGGCGCCACACGCCTGATGGGTCCCGAGGAGATCTTCGAGGGCCTCACGCTCGGGATGTTCCGGGATCCCGAGGGTCACACGGTCGGCGTGCTCCACGGCACGATGTGAGCTCATGCGGAAGCTCATCTCCTACATGTTCACGTCGCTCGACGGATTCATCGCCGACCGTTCGGGCGGACTCGACTGGGCCCCGATCGACGACGAGCTGATGCGGTTCGCGAACGAGTATTTCGCCACCATGGATGGCATCGTGTTCGGCCGCAACGTCTACCAGGGGTTCGTGGAGTACTGGGATCACCTCGACCCCAACGCGGCGTCGGAGCACGAGGTCGACTTCGCCGGGATCTTCCGCGACATGACCCGGATCGTCGTGTCGACGTCGCTCCGTGAGGTCGATCCGAAGGCCGTGCTCGTAGCCGACGACGTCGCCGGGTCGATCGCGGCGATCAAGGAGCAGCCCGGTCGCGACCTGCTGCTGATCTGCGGTCCGGAGCTGCGGACGGCCCTCACCCGGGCCGGGCTCGTGGATCGGCATCGGGTCCTGGTCGCGCCGGTGGTGTTGGGCGACGGCGTGCCGTTGTTCGCGGACGTCGAGACGCCCCTGCCCTTGCGACGCACGGGGACCCGCGAGTTCGGCGGCGGCGTCGTGATGCTCGACTACGAGGCGTGATCGGGTCGAGGCGGTCATCGAGGCGCACGATGCAGTGAAACCTCAAGTGCGCCGACGTGAAATCGCGATCCCGCGGATGTCGCCGTCGCGCACACCTCAGCCTCCAAGCCTGGCGACGGCTGCCAGGTTCCCTTTGCCTCGGAGTCGCGCGATGGCCTCCCCCCGCGCGGTCATGGCCTCCTCCCCGAGGCCTCGGGCGTCGAGGGCATCGGCGAGCGTGAGCAGCGCGTCCGCGTGGTCGAGCTCGAGGTCGGTGGACTCCACCAACTCGAGGCCACGCCTCGCGGCGACCTCGGCGTCGGCGGCGGCCGATCCTCGGAGGAGCAGGGCTCGCGACCGCAGCAGGTTGCGTCGGACCAGGATCTGGCGATCGGAGACGGCTGCGGATGCCTCCAGCGCGTCGGCGAGCCGAAGGAACTCCTGCTGCCGCTCCTGCGCGCCGACGGCGGCACACAACGAGCTGTCGAGCGTGGACACCCACCAGATATCGCCGCTCGTCACCAGCACGTCTCGCGCCTCGCGCAGCCTTCGCTCGCCCGCCTCGGGCTTCCCGACCCAGATCTCCACGTTCGCGATCAAGAGTGAGTGGGTGGCTCCGAGCCAGCTGAGTCCGTGGCGGCCCACGACGTCGCGCCATCGCAGCTCGTGCTCGAGGAACCCAGCCTCGTCACCCGCCGCGAGCGAGCCGATCGCCATCAGCGCATGCCCGGCGCTGCCGGAGATCGGCTCATCGAAGGGGAACAACTGCTCCTCCGCAGCCGCGGCGAAGCGATCGAAGGGGAGCGGTCCGACGACGGCGGCGTTGACGATATCGGCGGCGGCCTGGGCCGACTCCCTCAGCCGCCCGGCGGCGAGTGCGTGTCGAAGCGCTCGGAACGTCCATTCGTACTGTCGCGCCATGCGCCCGCGCATGAACTCGAGGTACTCGATCGCGATCGCCGCCTCCGCCAGCCCGATGTCGTCCTCCAGGACGCCGAGGGCATCGGCGGCCGCCTCCGCTTCCGTGACGGCGGCGTCGATCTCGACCTCGGTGGGCGAGCGGTAGACGAGGTTCGAGAGCAGCTGGATCGTCGAGCGCAGCGCGTCGCGCTCCGACCCAGCCGCGCGGCTCTGCTCGACGGCTTCCGAGAGGAGAGCCTCCGTCTCCTCAGGCCGGCCCGTCTCCGTCAGGGCGACGCCCAGGTTGGGGAGCAGGTCGAGGCGGCGCGGGTCTCGCGTGGGCAGGAGAACCGCCGCACGGCCGAGGAGATCACGGGCCGTGATGAGGTCGAGGGCCCCAAAGGCGCGCGACCCGGCGTCGGCGAACAGCGCGCCGGCACGCGCCGAGAGGGCCGACGAGCGCTCGTCGCGCGGGCCGAGCTCCTCGCGCAGATGCAGGGCTCGCTCGAGGTGCCTCGCGACCAACTCCTCGACGTCGGCCTGATCGGCGTCCTCCCCGGATATCCAATCGCCGAGCTGCTCGTGGAGCTCCGCTCGCTGCCCCTTCGAGAGGCCCCGGTACGCGGCCTCGAGGACGAGGGCGTGCGCGAAGCGCCAACGACCACCGGCCTCGTCCTCCGGCTGCACGAGACCGCTCCGGTCCAGGGAAGCGATCGCCGGCTCTACGTCGTCGGGCTGCACCTCCGGGGCGAGTGCGCGCACCGCCGCTGCCCGGAATCGGCGGCCCTCGACGGACGCTCGCTCGAGGATGAGGCGTGGCACGGGATCGAGGCGGTCGAGCCGCGCCGCGACGAGTGCCTGCAACGTCTCGGGGATCTCGAGGGCGGCATCCTCCGAACCCATCCACGCGCCGTCGACGAGGAGCCCTTGATCCTCCAGCATCGCCGTGAGCTGCTCCAGGTACAAGGGGTTCCCCTCGGCCGTCTCGCAAACCCGATCGACGACGGACGGCGGGGCCTGGTCCCCGAGCAGGAGCTCGGCGACCCGCCGAGTGTCCGCCGCTGAGAGAGGTGGCAGCGTCGTCGTGACGGCGCGGGGCTTGCCCGCCGCCCAACTGGGCCGCTGCTCGAGGAGCTCGGGCCTGGCGAGACAGAGGAAGAGCACCCGGCCGTGCACTCGCTCGACGACCGCGTCGGCCAGGTCGAGCATCGGCGGCTCCGCCCAGTGCACGTCCTCGAGCACCACGACGAGGGGCCGCTCTGCGGCGAGCACCTCGAGCAGGCGCCGCACGGCCCACGCAGTGTCGGCGCCGCCCGCCTCCCCGACCCCGAGGAACTGAGCGAGACGGTCGCCGATGGAGGGGCCATCCGGCTGCGCCGCCAGGTGCTCGCGGAGGGCCGCCGCCACCTCCTCGGCCTCTCCCGAAGGTCTGCCGGCCGCCTGCGAAAGCAGCTCGACGAGGGGCGCGAACGTGACGCCTTCACCGTAGGAAGGAGTCTGTCCGACGAGGACCGTCGCCCGTTCCCGGACCTCGGCCGCGAACGCGGCCGCCAGCCGAGACTTCCCCACTCCGGGCGGAGCCAGGATGGTCACGAGCACGCCCGCACCGGCGTCGACCGCGTCCTCCAGCGCCCCTTCGAGCATCCTCACATGGCGGTCGCGCCCGACGAACGGCGTCGCGCTCCGTGCCGCCGGCGGATGAACCGACACCACGCGCCAGGCGGAGACCGGTTCGGCCTTGCCCTTGGCGTGCAGCGGCCCAACCGGGTCGGCCGCCACCGCGCCGCGCACGAGGCGCCACGTCGGCTCGCCGATCAACACCTCGCCCGGTCCGGCCGCCGATTCCAGGCGCGAGGCCGTGTTCATCACGTCGCCGAGGATGAGCGAGTCGTCGCCGGGCACGAGCACCTCGCCCGTGGTCATCCCGATCCGGGCGGCGAGCGGGGTCGGCGAGGCATCGTTCAGCGACTCGAGGCGCTCCTGCATCTCGACCGCGGCGCGCACGGCCCGAAGCCCGTCGTCCTCGTGGGCGGCCGGAAGACCGAAGATCGCCACCACCGCGTCGCCGATGAACTTCTCCACCCGACCGCCGTGGCGTTCGACGGCCGCGCGCATCTCGGTGAAGTAGCGCTCAAGGATCGGGCGGAGCACCTCGGGGTCGTGGGTCTCCCCGAGCGTGGTCGAACCGACCAGATCGCAGAACAGGGCCGTGACGGTCCTGCGGACCTCGCGGGAGGCGATCGACGCATCGAGCGGCGTGCCGCACCGGTTGCAGAACCTCGCCCCGTCGGGGTTCTCCATTCCGCAGGAGGGGCAGATGAGCACGCCCGATGCTATCCCGCTCGCCGAGGACGACGTACCGGGGCGGCGGCCGAGCGGCCCCGGTCGGCCCGGGACCGCTCGGGTTGCCGTCAGTCGTACTGGACGACCTGGCGAACCTCGACCGAGCCGTACTTGGCCCCCGGCACGCGCTTCGCGAGCTCGACGGCCTGCTCCGGGCCCTCCGCCTCGACCTTGTAGTAGGCGATCAGCTGCGGATTGGTCGACACGGCGGGGCCGCCGGTCGCACCGATCCCGCTGCCGTTGGCCGCCACCGTCGTGGCCGTCGTCGTCGGCAGGAAGGGGTCGCCGTCGACGAAGTTCCCGCTCGAGCGGATCGACCGGGAGAACGCTTCGTACTCATCGGAGACGGCCTGGTTCTGCTCGGGCGTGGCGTGCGCCATCGCCGCCTCGTCCCCGTAGATCAGCAGCATGTACTTCACGGTTCCACCTCCTGGTCCCGCGGCCCGTCCGCGTCCACCTCTGCAACGAGCGGCTCCGGCGGATATCGACACGAAGGCCAGAAAAATCCTCGAATCGCCTTCGCGGGCTCCGGAGAGGACGATCGTCTTCGGCGACGCACCGCCACTGCCATCCCGGCGACCACCCACGTCGGCGTACCCGCCTCCAGTGGGCGTAAGGATCAGAGTCGATAGCCGACCTCGCCGTGCTGCGATTGGTCCAGGCCCACGTCCTCGTGCTCCTCGGTGACCCGCAGTCCCACGGTGATGTCGGTGAATTTCAAGATGACCATGGTTGCCAAGAACGAGAAGACCACCGTGACGGTCGCCAGCACGCCTTGCTTTCCCACCTGCGCCAGGCTCGCGGCCGCGCCGGTCGCGTTGATCGCCAAGCTCGCGAACATCCCCGTGAGCAGCACCCCCAAGATGCCGCCCACCATGTGGACTCCGACCACGTCAAGTGAGTCGTCGTAGCCGAAGCGCCCCTTCAGTCCCACAGCCAGGCAACACACGATCCCCGCAGCCAAGCCGATCGCGATCGCGGCCATCGGCTGCACGTACCCGGCGGCCGGGGTGATCGTGGCGAGACCGGCCACAGCCCCGGTGGCCGCGCCGATCGTGGTGACCTTCCCCGTCCGCACGCGCTCCAGGACGATCCAGCCGAGCAGTGCGGCGGCGGCACCCAGCTGGGTATTCACGAATGCACTGGAGGCGAGCGCGCCGGACGTGAGGGCGCTCCCGGCATTGAACCCGAACCATCCGAACCACAGGATCCCCGCACCCAGGATCGACGAACGGGACGTTGTGGGGCGACATGTCGTCCGAGCCGTGCCCGCGGCGCCGGCCCAGGTAGATCGCGGTGGCCAGCGCAGCCGCACCCGCGTTCGCATGCACCACCGCGCCACCCGCGAAGTCCAGCGCGCCGATCCCGTCTGCGCCGAGGAAGCCGCCGCCCCACTCCCAATGGGCCAGGGGAGCGTAGACGAAGAAGCGACCACAGGCCGATGAACATCAGGTAGCCGGAGAATCGCATCCGCTCCGCAAAGGCTCCAGCGATGAGCGCAGGTGTGATGATCGCGAACATCATCTGGAAGACCATGAACGACGTAGCGGGCACGGTGGGTGCGTACGCACTGGGCGCTGCCCCGACCCCGCTGAGTCCCAGGAAGTCCAGCCCACCGATCAGGCCGGCTTTGTCGGGTCCGAACGCCAGGGTGTAGCCGATGAGCGCCCACAGTACGGTGACCAATCCCAGCGCGATGAATGACTGCATGATGGTGCCCACGACGTTCTTCGATCGCACCAGTCCGCCGTAGAAGAAGGCGAGCCCCGGCGTCATGAACATCACCAGGGCAGCAGAGACGAGGAGCCAAGCCGTATCACCGGAGTTGACGTGCACTCGTTCACCTCCCGGAACGCGGAGAGACCACGTCGACCTCGAAGCCTACGCTCCCGTGCCGGCGTGGGCGAACCGCTTCGGTGAGGTCAGGGAAACCCAGACGCTGCGCGATGGCGCTCGGCCTCCGGCGTGCCGAGGTCGAAGATGTCGTACGCGCGATAGGGGGTCATGCCGACGCTCTCGTAGAGCGCGACGGCACCGGTCGGATTCTGCGAATCAACCCCGAGCCTCACCTCGCGGTGACCTCGCTTCGCCAGCTCGGCGAACGCATCGGCGCAGGAGCGCCTTCGCGATGCCGCGGCCGCGCCATCGCGGGAACCACCCCGAGGACGCGCGACGTATCCCGTCCCCCGCGAACGACAGCGCCACGACGTGCCCGACGACCTCTCCGTCGACCTCCGCGAGGTGCGCCAGGGAAGGGTCCCAGTCCTCGGCCCCGTACATCTCCGCCTCGAACGTCTCGTAGGGGATCGGACGAAACCCCCAGTGATCTGCGAACGACGCCTCGTTCACGTCGTGAAGCGCACGCTCGTCCCTGCCGGTCTCGAAGGCCCGGATGGTCACGCCGGCCGGCGCCGCTCCGGCATCTTCGTCCGAGGCGAGCTTCCTGCCCATCGTCCACGACGACCGGACCTGCACGTAGCCGCGCGACGTCAGCAGCGCGCGCCCCGCGACGTCTCGATCGGCGGTCTGCGGCGCGGATCGCCTTCCGAGCCGCGCTCCGTCCGCGAGGGCCTCCACCCCACGCCAGGGCCCAGGATCCGATCCCCCGTCCCACGTGATTCGGATGTACCCGAATCAGGGAGTCGAGCGGACCGCCCTCCTCGCGGCTCCACATCCCCTGCGCGAAGCACGCGACCTCTGAGCCCCTCAGGACGAGCCGCGTGTCCCGCCCGAGGTCCGTCGACGGAATGTGCCAGATCCAGGTCAGGAACTCCCGGATCGGATCGGGATCCAACCCAAGGGCCCGATCGGCGTCGTCCACGAGACGAACGACGACGTCCAGATCGGCGTCGGTCGCAGCGCGCGCGGTGAAACCCTCCGGGAGGGCGTGAGCATCCGTCATGGGCAGCCGCGAGCATAGTCGCGCTCCGCGCGCGGCTCGGTCCTAGGTCTGCCAGTCGATGCTGACGACCCTGACCGGTTGCGCGATGCCTTTCAGCGAGACGGCCCGCTCGTTCATCACCGCGTACGGGATGGGCTCCCCATCGACGGTTTCGCAGGTCACCACGATCTCGCCACCATCGGCGAGCGCGCCGACCCGTGCCGCCTGGTGGACGCCGAGCCCCGCGTAGTCGTCGACCATGACCGTCGCCTCCGCGGCGTGGAGCCCGATCCGAACCTCTGGGGCAAACCCGTGCAGGCGCCGATGCTCCGCGAGCGTCCGCTGGATCGCGACCGCGCAGGCGGCCGCGGCGGCGACGTCGGAGAAGCGTGGCGAAGAAGCCGTCGCCGGTCGTGTGCACGATCTCACCGCGGTGCGACTCGATGACCGACCGCAGCGTCTCGTCATGCCAGCGCACGACGTTCTCCCAGGCCTCGTCGCCGATCGTCTCGAGGAGGTTCGTCGAGCCGACGATGTCGGTGAACATGAACGTCCGCGCGACGCGTCGTCCCGTCTTCGGCGCGCCGGCGCGAATCGCCTCGAGGCAACGCTCGGCCTCGAGCATGGCGCCGAGTCGCTCGAACGTCGCGAGGGCGGCCCGCAGCTCGAGGACCGCCGACTCCTCGTCTCCGTCCGACCGGTGGGCCAGCGCGAGGGATCGACGCGCCTGCGCGGTCTCGAACGGGAAGTCGGCCTCGGTCCAGTGGCGGACCGCTCTTCGCAGCTCGGCGATCGCACCCGAGGCGTCGCCCTCGTACAGCAGGACCTCTCCCAGCGCCTGATGCGCGCACGCGTGCCACAGCGGCGCCTCGTAGGTCGACGCGATCTCGCGCAGCTCCTCGGCGGCTTCCCGCGCCTCCACGACGTCGTGGGCGGCGAGCGAGATCTCCACCTGGGCCGGGAGCAGGCGAGCCCTCACCAACGCCGGCTGATCGGCGAGCGCCGCTCGGATCGACGAGCGAGCAGCGACGGGACGCCCTCGCGCAAGTTGCAACAGCGCCAGCCCGGGCTGGGCATCGTTCCCACGCTGATGAGCCTCGGCGAACGCCTCCTCGGCCCCGTCGAGGTCGCCGATCCGCAGGCGGATCTCTCCGATTTCGTGGAACCCCACGCCCGCGACCGGGAGGTCCCCGAAGGCGATCAGGTCCTGCACGGCCCGACGCGCCTCGACCTCCGCGTCCTCGAATGCTCCGCGCAGGCGCATGATCTCCGCCCGCCGCGCCCGGCAGTGGCCCGGGAACCCGCTGATGGCCTGGCGTTCGCACCAGCGGGTCGTCGCCTCCGTCCACTCGCCCGCCCGCCGGTAGTCCGCGAGGTTCCGGCACACGACGATCGTCATGCAATACACGGCACCGGTCGCGTAGGGGGTGAGCTCACCTCCGACCGCCGCCGCCGTGGCCTCGTCGACCATCGACATGCCCTGGTCGACCTTCGCCTGGGAGACGAGCCCGATCCCCTGCAGCATGAGGCCGTAGGCCTGCAGGTCCCGATCCTCGAAGCGGGAGCCGATATCCAGCATCGCCGCCCCGTGCTGCATCATCTCCTCCACGCCGTCGCTGCTTCTCGCCAGGGCGAGCTCGAGGTATCCATGCTCGACGCCCTCGGGCTGCCCCTCCAGCAGTCGCGCCGCGCGCTGGAGCCAGCCGGCTGATTGCGCCGACTGCAATCGCTCGCTCCATTGATCCGCGAGGAGCAGCGCCACATACGCGGCGCGCCGCGGGTTCCCCTCGCGCGTGTACGCGGCATAGGCGCGCTCCAGCGCGTCGATGCACTCGTTCGGATGCGCCGTCCACCACGCCGCTTCCGCGAGCGCCTCCAGCTCCTCGCCGGCCATCGCCTGGTCGGAGGCGCTCGAGAACGCGTCGTACGCGTCGCTCCATTGGTGGGCTGCCAAGGCCTTCCGAGCCCGTTCCAGCGTGCTGTCGGCCACGAGACGATCCTCCCGTGACGGCATGTTCCCACGTCGCCTGAGCGGGAGGAAGCCGCGATTGCGCAACGCATGAGCCGACGTTGTCGATGGCGGCGGCCGGCGCCCGGTTCCGGCCTCGACGATATAAATGTCGACCGTACGCTCGATCGCCGATGCTTCAGGCGTATCGACGGGCGCCCGTCAGTCGTCGCGAGCCGGCATGAACCGCTCGAACCACGCGAGGATCCGGGTCATGTGGTCGATCCTCGCGGGGTAGGCCTCGACCCCGTGGCCCTCCTCCGGGTAGACGACCACCTCGGTCGGAACGTCTCGGCGGCGAAGCGCCCGGTAGAACTCGACCGCCTGGCCGGGTGGCGTGCACCGATCGCGAAGGCCGGCCGTCAAGAGCGTCGGCGTCCGGACTCGCTCGGCGAAGAACACGGGGCTCCGCTCGAAGAAGATGCCCCCGGCCTCATCGGGCTCGGCTCGCACGAACTCGGCATCCCACTCGCCGATGTTGCTCTCGAAGTGGCTGCTGTACAGGTCGGTCGCCGGGGAGATCGCAACCGCGGCCGCGAACCGCTGGTCCACGACCGGAAGCCAGCTGGCCATGTAGCCGCCGTGGCTCGCGCCCATCACGCCCACGCGGTCGGGGTCGGCGACTCCCCGCTCGACGAGCGCGTCGATGCCCGACAGCGTGTCGAAGGCCTCCGCTCCGCCGGGATCACCGTAGACCATCTCGGCGAACGCCCGTCCTCGGCCCGCCGAGCCTCGCGGGTTCGGCAACAGCAACGCGAAGCCGCGAGACACCAGCAGCGACGTGAGCTCGCCGGGCCAGGAGGACTGGTGCGCCCACACCGGTCCCCCATGGATCCACGCGATCAGCGGGTGGGGGCCGGGGCGATCGGGCGATACGAGGTAGCCCCGGATCTCGAGCCCGTCGGGCGCCGTCCACCGAAGGCGCTCCTCCGTCCCGGAGATGCCTTGGACGTAGCCGGTGCCCGCGTGTCGGAACGCCGCGACCGAGCGTTCATCGCCGTGGTCGATCAGCACGATCTCCGGCGGCGTCGCGTGTGATTGGGGCGCGGTGACGAATCCGCCGCTCGTGGGGCGGCCCGCCGGGTACCAGGAGCCGTAGCCCGACGCGGTGCTCCACGTCTCGGTGACGGTTCCGGCGGCGGCATCGATGTCGAGCGCCACGCCGTCGAGATCGCGAAGGCCCATCGCGAACAGGTTCGTCGCGTCTCGCCACACGACGCAGGTGACATCGACCCCGGAGGAATCGATTCGGGTGACGGCGCCCGCGTCGACGTCGACGAGGACGAGATCCCCGGCCACGGTGAGCCGGTCGCTGCAGATCGCCTCGACGGCGGCGACCCAACGTCCATCGGGCGACCCGGCGGGCAGTCCGAGCTGCACGTCCGAGCGCAGGAGGACGTCGGCGGCCTCGTTCGAGAGATCGATCCGCACGAGCGACGCCCGGTACCATGCGCCCTCGCCCGGGATCGTCGGAGGCGATCGTCAGCCACGGCCTCGTTCCCGCACCAGTCGGCCTCCCAGACGTTCATCGACTCCGGCGAGGCGAGCGTGGCCGTGCCGGCCGAGACATCGATCACCCACAGCCGGCGCCACTCCGCCGCGCGGTTCGCCGGCGACTCGACCTCGGGGAGCCACGACGGATCCTCGCCCTCCACCCTCGTCGTCCCCGATCCCGCGGCGCCGGCCCGATCCGCGCCGATCCCGGCGGCCACCGCGAGGATCCGCGTTCCGTCGGGCGACCAGGCATGCAGCTCGACCGAGCCGGGGACCTCGGGGAGGGCATCGGGCTCCCCGGGATCCGCGGGATCGAGCAGATACAGCTGCGAGCGCCCACGCTCCTTTCGATCGGACCGGAACGACAACCACGCGCCGTCCGGCGACCATCGAGGCTCGAGATCATCACCGGTCCCGTCGGTCAGCTCGCGGACGGCTCCGCCGGCTGCGTCGGCCACACCGATCCGATGTCGGGGCGTTCCCTCGAGTCCCTCGAACACCTCGCCGGCGAACGCGACGGTCGAGCCGTCGGGGGATGGGGCCGGGTCCGACGGCTCCGAGACGCGCCCGAACGCGGGCTCGCGCATCCGACGCACGTGCCGCTCGACGTCCTCGATACGAAGCCGTTCCCCGCAGATCGCCGTCCATGTCGGCCAGGATAGGAGGACGTCGGAGCGGTTGCGACTCGAGGGTGGACCTCTACGACCCCGGCTCGCTCACGCTCAGCGCCTCGATGTAATGGCCCTGCCCCTGCAGATCGGCCGAGCCGTTCGCGGCGTCAACGCCGAAGCGCTGCTCGAAGTCCACCGGGAGGACCCGGACGATACCGGAGAGATCGACTCGGTCTCCCGCATCGATCGCGGGCGCCGACTCACCGCCCCCGGTCACGACGACGAAGATCCGTCGAGCGGGGTCGCTCCCGGCCCAGAAGGCCTCGTCACCGACGACCGACTGCACCTCGACGCCGCTCCCCCGCACCGTCTGATCCTCGAAGGGCGCCAGGGCCTCGGCTCCGCCGCCCGCCGCGGCGAGGACGTCCTGGCCCTCGCTCGTCTGGATCGTCCCCTCCGCGACGCTGGCCTCTCCGGCGGCCGACCCACCGTCGTCGCCCCGTGACACGAGGAACCAGATCAGGAGCCCGCCGCCGACCAGGAGGAGCAGCACCACGAGGATCCCGAGGCCTCCACCGCGACGGCGTCCCCCGCCCCTCGCTGGAAGGTACCCGGGGCGACGGCCCCTTCCGGGGCCGTCGCGACGGGGGAGATATCTGGCGCGCCGCGCCTGGCGGGCCCCACCCCGCGGCGGGAGGTAGCGGGCCCGACGCTGACGGCCGCCGCGCTCGTCCGTTCGCATCGACGCCGTCCCGGCCCTCAGAGCGGACGGGTGTCGGCGGGATCGCGGACGTCCACGGTCCTGTCCGGCGAGGCCTGCTGCCGAACCTGGTCGACGCGCTCACGCGCGGCGTTGGGATCGGCGTTGTCCTTGATCTCGCGGCTCTTGTCCTCCACCTGAGCGCTGGCCCGCTCCCAGTAGCGGCGCATCGTCTGGATGCCGCCGCCGCCGATCGCGACGATCGCCGAGCCCACGATGATGGCGAGGATCGCGTAGTACAGCCCGTTCACGATCTCGGGCGCGATCTCGAGCTGGTTCAGCGCGGCGAAGATGCCGACCACGAGGATGGCCGCGCCCGCACCCCGGGCGATCCACTGACCTCCGGACACCCCTCCGAGCGTTGCCTGCAGCAGGTCGGAGGCCACCTTGGCCAGCGCGGCGGTGATCACGAGGATCAGCACCGCGGCGAAGACCTTCGGCAGGTAGGCGATCAGCCCGGTGAGGAGATCGGAGACCGGATTCGCTCCGAACACGCCGAAGGCCAGCTGGAGCACCAGCAGAAAGATGGTCCAGAACACGATCGTCGCCATGATGTCCGAGGCGTCGAACTTGCTCTTCTCGAGCGCGGTCGCGAGCGCGCCACGCTGAACCCACCGGTCGAAGCCGACCCGCTCGAGCAGCGAGTCGACCAGCTTGGCGATCAGCTTGGCGACGAAGTAGCCGATGATGAGGATGGCGAGGAACCCGAGCAGCTTCGGCACGAACACCGCGATGCGCTGCCAGGCCTCGCTCAGACCTCCCTGGATGTCGATGGCGAGCAATGCAGTCCCCCTCCTGTGTGCGGGCCGACAACGGCGCCGGCCCGTCATGAGTCAACGAAGAGCGTCCTTACCCAGGGGTTGCCGGGCCTAAGCACCCGAGAATCGACCGATTCCTCCGCTGCCGCTGATGGGCGCCCACGCCCGCCATCGAAACGCCGTCACGCGGGAACGCGCTCGAGGACCGCCCGCTCGATCTCCGCGATCCGCCGCGGGTCCTGGATCCTGTCCCCGAGCGGATCCCGGACATAGAAGGCGTCGACCACGCGGCCCCCATAGGTGGCCACCTTCGCGAGGTGAACGTCGAGCCGCAGATCCGCAAGCGTGCGCGTGATGTCGAACAGGAGGCCGATGCGATCGGGTCCCCCGACCTCGATGACCGTGAAGAAATCCGAGACGCCGTTGTCCACGCTCACCGTCACCGGTGTCTGGGGGCGAGGCGGCGGGTAGTTGCTCCGTTTCTCGGCCACCCGGTGGTCGAGCGACAGCCGGCCCTCGATCGCCCTGCGGAGCGCGGAGCGGAACTCGCGCCATCGATCCTCGCCGATCTCCGGCTCGAACGACCCCTCGACCTCGAACAGGTCCACGGCGACGCCATCCTCGGTGGTGAAGACCCGCGCCGACAGGATCGACAGGCCGGCGAGGGCCAATGCCCCGGCGACCCAGGAGAGCAGGCCCGGTCGGTCGACCGCGATTACGGTGAGCACGTGCGTGCCCGGCTTCGCGCCGGGCACGGCGCTCGTGCGAACCTCGGTGGCGCCGAGGCGGGCGGCGAGCATTCGATGGTGCGCCACCACGTCCTCGGGATCGACCACGAGCAGGTACGCCGGCGGCATGCGGTCGAGGAACGCGTCGACCGCGCGCTCGTCCTCGTCGGCAAGGAGCCGCCGGATCGCGTCGACGCGGCCCCGCAGGACCTCGGCCGACTCGCTGCCCATCTCGCCACGCTCGAACACGCGCTGTACCTTGCCCACGAGCTCACGGACGAGGGTCTGGCGCCACGGCGTCCACGCGTGCGGACCGGTGGCGCTCGCGTCGGCCGAGGCGAGCAGGTAGAGCGCGGCCAGACGCTCGGGCGTGCCGATTCGCGCGGCAACGTCCACGACCAAGTCCTCGTCGCCGATGTCACGCCGGGTCGCCGTGTCGGGCAGCAAGAGGTGGTGCCCCACCATGAACTGCACGAGATCGCCCGTTCCGGGATCGAGGCACATCCGGTCGCACAGACGCTCGGCCGCGCGCGCGCCGATCGGCACGTGTGGCCCTTCGCCGGTCTTGCCGATGTCGTGCAGCAGCGCACCGAGCAACAGCGCATCGTGGTCGTCGACGGTCCTCGCGGCCTCGATCGCGACGCGATCGACATCACCATCCAACCGACTCGCCGACGGGCCGCCGCGATCGGCGTCCGCGAGCATCCGGCCCATCGACGCCCACGCCTGCATGAGGTGCACGTCGACGGTGAATCGGTGATACGGATCGCGCTGAGGACGGCAGCGCACGGGGCGCCATTCCGGGAGGAACCTCCCGAGCAGCTCGATCCGATCCATGGCCTCGAGCGTCCGCACCCCCGCCTCGCCGCCCCGCAGGATCCGGAGGAAGCCCTCGCGGATGCGCGGCGTCCACGCGATCTCCTCGGGCAGCTCCACGGCGTCGATGCGATCCAGCGCCACCGCGGACAGCCTGCGGCCCTCCTCCGCGGCGGCGGCGAAGGTCTCGATCACCTCCTCGGGGGATCCGGGCGTCGGACCGCTCGTCGACGCGACGTCGATGCCCAGGAAGCGCTCGAACACCGAGGCCACCACGTGCTCGACCTGACGCGCGTGCGTGAAGAGCCCGCGCATCAACCCATCGACGGCGGCCAGCCGCGGCTCATCGGTGAACCCCATGTCCCGAGCGATCTCGGGCTGCTGCTCGAGCAGCAGGCGATCGCTCCTGCGACCGGTCTCGAGATGCAGGGCGCTGCGGACCCTCACGAGGAACTCGGTCGCCTCGTCGACCGCCTCGCGCTCCGCGACCCGGAGCAGGCCGACGCCGTCGAGCGTCGGGAGGTCGGGAGACTCCCCGACGACCGCGCCGAGCCATCCGAGCGCGTTGATGTCTCGCAGTCCTCCGGCGCCCTCCTTCAGATCGGGCTCCAGCAGGTGCGACACCGAGCCGTAGCGCCCCGCCCGCTCCTGGGAGTCCTCGACGAGCCGGGCCGCGAAGCCACGGGGATCCTCTCGCACCCAGCCGAAGGCGAGGTCACGAGCGCGACCGAACAGCTCCTCGTCGCCGGTCACGATCCGGGCATCGAGCATCGCCGTGGAGGCGTCGAGCCGGGCGGCGGCGAAGGCGAGGCAGTCCTCGGGCGTCCTCACGGCGTGCCCCACGGTCAGTCCGGCATCCCACAGGGGATAGAGAAGCGATTCCGCCAGCGCCGCCACACCGTCCGGCGCGGCCTCCTCGTGCAGCAGGAGCACGTCGACGTCGGATGCCGGGGCGAGCTCGCCCCTCCCGTATCCTCCGACGGCGACGACCGCGACGCGCCCGCGCGGACCCTCCGCGTCCGCGTATGCGCGGCGGAGACAGGCGTCCACGAGCTCCGCCCGGCGTCGAGCCGACCAGCGTCCATGGCGGCCGCGAGAGTAGGCGCGGTCCAGCGCTCGAAGATCGTGCGCGAGCCGAGCGGCCGACGAGTCCGTGCCGGCATCCCTCGACATCGAGGCGCTCACGGGCTCGCCGCCTCCGGCGCCTCCGACGTCTCGGGCCTGAGGCTCCCGCCGCTGCGGACGACGCGCTCGAGCCAGGAGCCGGCGAGCAGCGACGTCACGACGGCGAGCAGGACGAGGCTCGAGTAGAACGAGGGGCTGATGATCCCCGCGTCGAGCGCCACCGATGCCAGCACGATGCCGGGACCGCCCCGCGCGTTGAGCGCGACCGCCAGGTTCACCGCGGAGCTCCGCGGCTCACCTGCCAGCCTCGCGCCGAGGTAGACGCTCAGGGACTTGGCGGCGCACGCGAAGGCGAAGAACGCGAGGAAGTACAGGGGATCGAACTCGCGGAGAAGATCCAGCCGCAGCCCCACGATCGCGAAGTACACGGGGATGAAGAACGCGAAGGAGAAGCTCTTGATGTCCTCGCGCGCCCTCGCCGCGCCCTTCGCCGAGGACGATGCCACGACGATCCCCGCCACGAACGCCCCGAAGAGCGGGACGACGCCGAGGAAGACGGCCACGGCGGTCGCGAGGAACATGAAGACGAGCTGGAACCCGATCGCGCTCCCCCGCTTCACCACGTTGTACCGAAAGCGAAGGACCCGGCGATAGATGGGCGGGCCGGCCACCAGCGAGATCCCGAGGAACGCGAGCGTCGCAACGACGTGGTAGCCGGTGGCCAGGGCCGAGGACGGATCGATCTCGAGGAGGGCCGGCAACCCGTAGACGTCTCCCGGCCCGCTCGCCGCGAGGCCGAGGGCGATCGCGAGGACGACGTAGAGCACGACGTCCTCGATGACCGCCACGCCGAGGACGATCCGCGCGAAGGCCGTCTCCAGGATGCCGAGGTCGAGCATGATCCGTGAGATCACCGGGATGCTCGTGATGGCGATCGCGATCGCGAAGACCAGGAAGAAGGATGCACGCGAGCCGGCCGCTCCCTCCCAGCGGCGAAGGTCCAGCACCGTGAGCGCTCCGAGGCCCGCGAGGAACGGCAGGGCCATCCCGGCCACGCTCACCGACAGGATGGTCCGGCGCTCGCCGCGCCGCAGCGCCGACCGAATCTCCGCGCCGGCGCTGAACATCAGGAGCAGGAGCCCCAGCTGGTAGATGGCGTCGAGCACGAGCGGGATGGGCCCCGTGTCCGGGAAGACCGTGCTCTGAAGCCCGGGCAACACGGCGCCGAAGACCGTCGGGCCGAGGAGGAGGCCACCGACGATCTCTCCGATGACCCGAGGTTGGCCGAGCGTCGTGAACAGGTAGCCGAGGCCGTGCGCGGCCGACAGGAGGAGGGCGAGTGCGACGAGGAGGCCGGCGATGTCGTCGACGGAGAGGGTCACCGGTGCCTCGAGCCTCGGATCATGCCGTCGCGGGGACCCGCGGGCCGGCCGCCATCAAAGGGCGTCCGGGCCCATCTCCCCGGTCCGGATCCGAACGACCTGCTCCACCGGCATGACCCAGATCTTGCCGTCACCGATCTTGCCCGTTCGCGCCGCCTTCGTGACGGCGTCGACGACGCCCTGCGTCTGATCGTCGGCGACGAGGATCTCCACCTTGACCTTCGGGACGAAATCCACCTGGTACTCCGCGCCGCGATAGACCTCGGTGTGGCCGCGCTGCCGGCCGAAGCCCTCCACGTCGGTCGTCGTGAGCCCGCTGACGCCGACGTCGCGGAGCGCCTCCTTGACCTCGTCGAGCTTGTGGGGCTTCACGACGGCGACCACGACCTTCATTCGCCCACGGCCTTCTTCCTCGCCGTGGTGGCCTTCTTGGCCGCGGTCTTCTTCGCGGCGGGCTTCTTGGCCGCCGGCTTCTTGGCGGAGGACTTCTTGGCGGAGGACTTCGCCCTCGCGGCCGACTTCTCGGGCCCGGTCGGGGCCTCCTCGACCGCATCGCCCGACTTGGCGGCGGCCACCGACGCCTTCAGCGCCTCCATGAGATCCACGACCTTCGCCGGCGCCTCCTGCGGCACGACCTCGATCTCCTCGCCGGCGATCTTCTTCTCGACGATCTCCAGCATCGCCTCGCGGTACTCGTCGCGGTACTCCTCGGGATTCCAGTCCGCCGTCAGGTTGTCGATCAGCTGCTTCGCCATCTCGAGTTCCTGCGACCGCACCTTCGCATCCACGTCGACGCCCTCGAACTCCGCACCGCGGATCTCGTCGGGCCAGAACATCGTCTCCAGCACGAAGGCGTCGTCGACGAACCGAAGGGCGGCCAGGTGCTCCTTGTCGCGGAAGGAGACCTTCGCGATGCCGACCTTCGACTCCGCCGCCATCGCCTCGCGAAGCAGGGTGTACGCCTTCGCCCCGGTCTCCTCGGGCACGAGGTAGTAGGACTTCTTGTACAGCATGGGATCGATCTCGGACAGCTCGACGAACTGGTGGATGTCGATCGCGCGCGAGGACTCGACCGGGACGGCGTCGAAGTCCTCGTCCGACATCGTCACGTAGTGGTCCTTCTCGTACTCGTACCCCTTGACGATCTCGTCGTAGGGCACCTCCTCGCCGTCGACCGAGCACACGCGCTTGTAGCGGATGCGGCCCTGATCCTTCTCGTGAAGCTGATTGAACTTGACCGACTTCTCCTCCGTGGCCGGATACACGCTCACGGGGATCGTCACCAGGCCGAACGAGATGGCCCCTTTCCACATGGCTCTTGGCATGGCGTCCCTCCAGGAAGCTGGCTGCGCCCGCTCGGGGCGGGGAAGCCTCGATTCTAGTGGGTCGCGCCGACGGACACCGCCCGGGATCGTGCGATCGGAGGCGCCGAAGGAGGGACTCCGCGCGGAGACGGGCTAGGGCTGAGCCAGCCCCTCGAGCTCGGCCCGCATGGACTCACGCTCGGTGAGGAAGGCCCCCAGGTTCTCGGGGGTGAGGGGCTTGGCGAAGAAGAAGCCCTGACCCAGCGTGCACTTCAGCTCCGAGGAGCCGCTCGAGCTGGTCGGCGCGCTCGATGCCCTCGGCGACCGGCTGCAGCTTCAGGATGCTGGCGAGCTCGACGACCGCCGCCGTGAGCGCCGAGGCCTCCCCGCCCTCGCTCACGCCGTCCACGAAGGACTTGTCCACCTTGAGGATGTCGACGGGGAAGCGGCGGATGTAGTTCAGCGACGAGTACCCGGTCCCGAAGTCGTCGACCGCGAGGCGGACGCCCAGCGCCTTCAGCTTGGTCAGCTGGGCGATGGAGAGCTCCATGTCGGCCATCATCACGCTCTCGGTGATCTCGAGCACGAGCGTCGCCGGATCGAGCGCGGTGTCGCGCAGGACCTGGGCCACCTCGCTGACGAGCTCCTGGCGCACCAGCTGGCGAACCGAGAGGTTCACGGCCATGTGCATCGGCGGATCGCTCTTGTGCTCCTGCTGGAGGATCCGGGCCTGTCGGCACGCCTCCTCGAGGGCCCATCGCCCGATCGGGACGATGAGGCCGGTCTCCTCCGCGAGCGGGATGAAGTCCAGGGGCGGCACGAGCCCTCGTTCCGGATGCTGCCAGCGGATCAGGGCCTCGACCCCGGAGATGCGCCCGGAACCCAGCTCGATGATCGGCTGGTAGTGAAGGATGAACTCCCGATGCTCGAGGGCCCGCTGCAGGTCCGCCTTGAGCTCCAGGCGCTTGATCGCCGTCGTGTGCATCGCGGGCTCGAACACCTGGTAGCGGCCCTTGCCGCTCTCCTTGGCCATGTACATGGCCACGTCCGCGTTGCGAAGGATCTCCTCGACGCCGGCCTCGCGATGCTCCTCGGTCCCGATGGCGATCCCGATGCTCGCGCGGACGAAGACCTCCTTCTCCTCGAGCATGAAGGGGTCGTCCAGGGCACGCAGGATCCGCTCGGCGACGTCGGCGGCCTCGACATCGTGGCCGCCGTCCTCGAGGAGGACCGCGAACTCGTCGCCGCCGAGCCGGGCCGCCGTGTCGATGGAGCGCAGACACACCTTGAGCCGGTTCCCCACCTCCGCGAGGAGGCGGTCGCCGGCCGCGTGGCCGAGGGAGTCGTTCACCGTCTTGAAGTCGTCCAGGTCCATGAACAGGACGGCGATCTGGTTCTCGTCGCGGCTCTGACGCTCGAGGGCGTGCGCGACACGGTCGCGGAACAGGGCTCGGTTGGCGAGGTTCGTGACCGAGTCGTGGAACGCCTGATGCGACAGCTGCTCCTCGAACGTCTTGCGCTCCGAGACGTCGCGGGTGTTCAGCACGATGCCCGAGACGTTCGGATCCGCCAGCAGGTTCGTCCGCAGCGTCTCCACGTAGAGCCAGCTGCCGTCCTCGTGCTTCATGCGAAACTCGATGAGGCCGGGATGGCCCTCCTTGTCCATGGCCACCGCGGCGAGGAACGACAGCACGCGCGTGGCGTCGTCCGGATGAAACCACTCGGCCAGCCGGCGTCCCTCGAGGGCCTCGGGCTCGAGGCCGAGGACGCGATGGATCGACGGGCTGACGTAGCGCACCGAGGTGTCGGGGTCCACGACCATCACGACGTCGCTCGAGTTCTGGATGAGCGAGCTGAACCTGGCCTCGCCCTGCCGACGAAGCAGGTCCTCGGTCAGGATGGCGCTCTCGAGCGCCAGGGCGACCTGCGACGTCAGGGCGACCAGGCCCTCGCAGATGGACCGGGGAAGCGGCTCGGGCGAGGACACCACGAGCAGGCCGCGGAGCTCGTCGCGCAGGAACATCGGAGCGACGAAGATCGACTCCATCTCACCGCTCAGGTGCAGCTGCGGCGCGATCTCGCTATCCGAGACGCCGAGCTGGAACCAGCGGTGCGCGAGCAGGCGGTCGCGCTTCCACTCCGGCAGCTCGGAGATGGCGACCGTTCGCTCGCCCTCGTCGTGCACCGTCGAGCTGACGACGGCGAAGTCCTCCTCGACGGACGGAGCGATCAGCACCCGGACCTCCGCCCCCGCGCCGGCCAGCGCGGCCGAGGCCTCGAGGCCCGCCTCGTAGATGCTCTCCCGACTCGTCGCGGTCACCAGCCTGGCGCCGGCCTCGCGCAGCGCCTTCTCTCGCAGCGCCGACTGCTCCTCCTTGCGGACGAGCCCGTACATGCGGCCGACGACGATCAGGAACATGAGGACCGAGGCGGCGATCAGGACCGGCGCGTCGACGGCTCCTGGCTCGAATGAACTGGATGGCGAAGACCGCCTGAATGCCCACCGTCGCTCCCGCGAGCAGCCCGAGCCGCACACGGGAGAGCTTCAGGTCCTGCTCGGGCGTGGGCTCGGAGAGCGAACGCATGGAGGGATGCAAGCGCGGCCGCGCCCCACAGGAGGTAGAACGTCGCCCAGCCGCCCTCGAGCAGCCCGTCGTTGCTCGTACCCTCGTGCAGCAGCAGCCACCCGTAGATCGTGTCGGTGAGGAACAGCGCCGCCACGGCCGCGGCGAGGAGGTAGAAGGCAGGCGCGCGCTTGCCGGCGCCGACCGAGAGGCGGACCGTGACCCCGAGCAGGAGCAGGTCCATCAGCGGATAGCCGATCGACACGAGCTTCTGCAGGGCGGTCAGGTCGTCGCCGTGGACGTACGGGCGCGATCAGGAAGACCCAGGAGAGGACGCCCGCGCCGGTGGTCAGCATCAGCGAGTCGATCATGCTCGCCCGGTCGCGACCCGGGTTTCTCCGGTGGATCAGCAGCAGCAGCCCGGCGATGAGGCACGGGATAGACGCTCAGATAGAAGGCGTCGCTGATCGCCGGGTACGGCAGATCGGTGCCGAAGAAGCGCGTGATAGTTGTAGGCGATGACGTCGCCGCAGATGAACAGCGTTTGTCCGAGCGCGAACAGGTACCACGGGAGCCGCTGCTCGGGCTTCCACATCCTGACCGCGACGACGATCATGATCGGCGACGAGAACCCGATCGCGTTGAACAGGACGCTCGCCCGGGGCCCAGGCACGAACAGGAACCCGAGCGTCGCGACGGCCCCGATGAGCGGGTAGACGATCCAGGCCTTCCGTCTCATGGCATGACTATCGGACGGCGGACGCGTCCGGTTGAGCCCCTCGGCCGCCTGGGGCTCAGGAGGCGACATGACCCGTGCCGAGGGCCTCGGCGTGCTCCTCGTGCTGAAGCCGGAAGGTGTCGTTGAGCTCTCCGAGCACGTCGCAGAGCAGCTCGATCTCCTCGTCGTCGTTGGCGGCGGTCACCTGGACGCGGAAGCCCACCTCGTTCTTGGGGACGAGCGGATACGCCGCCATGGTCACGTAGACCCCGCGATCGAAGAGGAAGCGCCCGACCTCGTCGATGTCGTTGTGGTCGGCGAGCGGCACCTCGATGATCGGATAGCCGGACTGATTGGGCGTGTGGATATCGAGCTCGTGCAGCCGCTGCAGGACTCGCTGCGTCTTGCGATACAGGTCGAGGCGGATGTCGTCGCCGCGCTCGTCGTTCACCTCCAGGCCGACGAGCGTCGTCGCCAGGGACGCGACCGGCGACGGGCCCGAATACAGGTAGGGAGGCGCCGCGATCTTCAGCGTGTCCTTCAGGCGCGTGGGCAACGCCAGGAACGCCAGGAGCGAGGAGTACGACTTGGAGAACCCCGCGACGAACACCGTGTTCTCGTAGGTCTCGCCGAGGTGGCGGACGATGCCGTTGCCGCGCATGCCCCAGTCGGAGAGCTCGTCCTCCCGGCGCTCGCCGATGACACCGAAACCGTGGGCGTCGTCGACGTAGAGCAGCGCGTCGTACTCGCGGGCGATCCTCGCGAACTCGACGATGTCGGGCGCGTTGCCGGTCATCGAGTTGACGCCGTCCATGGCGATGACCTTCTGCGGCGTCTTGCACGTTCGAAGCAGCTGCTCCAGGTGCTCCGGGTCCTCGTGCCGGAAGCGCTGCACCGTCGCTCCGAGGCCCCGGGCGTAGTTGCACCCGTCGTAGATGGTCTTGTGCGCCCGCCCGTCCAGGAAGATCGTTCCGTCCCCGACAAGCACCGGGATGACCGACATGTGGATGTGGGTGATCGTCGGCAGGAGCAAGGTGTCCTCGCTTCCCACCAGCTGGGTCACCTTCTCCTCGATCTGCTCGTAGATGACCGGGCTCCCAAGGAGCCGGGACCAGCTCGGGTGCGTGCCCCATTCGTCCAGATAGCCAGGGACGGCGTCGATGATCCGCTTGTCCAGGTCGAAGCCGAGGTAGTTGCAGGACGCGAAGTCGGAGAGCCACCGATCGCCGACGCGGATGTGCCGTCCATCGATCTCGTCGATGACCGCGTCCAGCATCGGGTGCGACTGCTTCAGACGGGCGAGGTCCGACACGGTATCCATCCACCGGTCGAGCCATCCGTCGCTCGCTCGCCGGCGCTCCTTGCCGTTGGGTGATTGGGGGAACGGGGGATCGGTCTCGCGCCGCTGCCGATCGGGCACGCCAGGGCCCAGGTGTGTAGGACGTCGGGAGGACACGGGGCGCGGCATGCCTGTCCTATCGGCCGCTTCCGCACATCCCTTAACAGCGGCGTAGGGGGTATCGGAGGCTACCCGTTCCCTGGTAGCGCACCTCGCCCGGGCCACGTCGGCCCCGGTCCGCCCTGGTCTAGCATCGACGCATGCCGTCCCGCAAGCGGGCCCTCACCAGCCCTACGCCGTTCACGGTGTCGTACCCGACGCCACTGCCCGCGAAGCGGGACGGCGAGGCGTGGTGGATGGAGGTGGGCGATCGGGAGCTGAGGCTGTCGAACCTGGACAAGATCTTCTGGCCCGACGAGGGGTTCACGAAGGGCGACCTGATCGCCTACTACTACAACGTTGCCCCATTGATCGTCCCTCATCTGGAGGGACGCCCGCTGACCATGAAGCGCATGCCCGACGGGATCCGCGGCGGGTCGTTCTACGAGAAATCCGCTCCCTCGCACACGCCCGACTGGATGCTTCGGTGCCCCGTCCCGAGCGAGGACAGCAAGCGGGGCATGATCGACTACCTCATGATCGAGGACGCTGCCGGCCTGCTGTTCATGGCCAACCTCGGATGCATCGAGTTCCATCCGCTCCACTCCCGGTGTGCGGATATCGAACATCCCGACTACCTGTTCTTCGATCTCGACCCCTTCGAGCCCATCACCTTCGAGGACGTGCTGGCCGTGGCGCGCTTGGTGAAGGTGACGCTCGATCAGCTCGGCCTGACCGGCTACCCGAAGACCAGCGGCGCGACGGGCGTCCAGATCTACGTGCCGATCGAGCACGGTCGGTATACCCACGACGAGGCTCGCGAGCTGGTCGGCACGGCCGGCAGGCTGATCCAGAAGGCGGACCCGGACCGCGTGACGATGGCGTGGCAGATCAAGGACCGCTCGGGCAAGGTCTTCATCGACCACAACATGAATCGCGCCGGGGCGAACATCTCGGCCGCCTACTGCGTGCGCCCGGAGCCGGGAGCGCCGGTCTCGACGCCGCTCACCTGGGAGGAGGTGTCCGCCGGCGGCTTCCTCCCGGTGGACTTTCGCATCGACAACGTCTGGGAGCGATTCGAGCGCCTGGGCGACCTCTTCGAGGGGGTCCGGACCTCACCGCAGAATATCGACGCGGCGTTCGAGGCCCTCGGGATCCCCCGAGGGACCGGCTCGCGCCGGACGGGATCCGGCGGCGCCGGATCGGACGGGTCCACCGAGAGCTCCGCCCGCTCGAGCGACGAGGTCATCGCGGCGTCCAAGGATCCGAAGCTCCGCGAGTACCTCCGCAAGCGCGACTTCGACGGGACGCCCGAGCCCGCTCCCGGCGAGGCGGCCGGAACGGGAAACTCGTTCGTCATCCAGAAGCATCGCGCCACGAGGCTGCACTACGACGTGCGTCTGGAGAGGGACGGAGCGATGCCGTCATGGGCGGTGCCGCGCGGCCTTCCGATCCGCCCCGGCGACAGGCGGCTGGCGGTACGCACGGAGGATCACCCGCTCGAGTACGCGTCGTTCGAGGGGACCATCCCGAAGGGGCACTACGGGGCCGGCGAGGTCCGGATCTTCGACGAGGGACTGTTCGAGCTGCTGGAATGGGAGGATCGGAAGGTGAGCGTCAGGCTGCACGGCCGGCGCTACCCCGGCCTGGAATACCACCTCGTGAAGACCCGGACGGACTGGCTCGCGATCCTGGCGAACTCCCAGGAGGTACCGCTCATCCAGCCGGCGCCGCAGCTGCCGCCCATGCTGGCGGAGGGAGGCTACGAGGCCTTCGACGATCCGGGGTGGCGGTTCGAGCCCAAGTTCGACGGCATCCGCTCGATCGTGACGATGGCGACGGACTCCACGACACTCGTCTCCCGGACCGGCCGCGACCAGACATCGAGCTATCCGGAGCTGCAGTCGCTGCACGAGCTCGTGAATCAGGTGAACGCGGTGCTGGACGGCGAGATCGTCGCCTTCGATGCCGAGGGAAAGAGCTCCTTCGAGGCGCTTCAGTCGCGCATGAACGTAGCCTCCGAGCGAGAGATCAAGCGCCTCGCGCAGCAGATCCCGGTGTCGCTCGTCCTGTTCGATCTCCTCTTCCTCGACGGGAGGGACCTCACGGGCCAGCCGCTCGAGGAGCGTCGGGAGCTGCTCGAGCTCATCACGGAGCAGGACCACCGGCTCCAGGTCGCACCGTTCGTCGACGGGCGAGGGGAAGCGGTTCACCGACGCCGCCCGCCAGCAGGGCCTCGAGGGGGTCATGGCGAAGCGGCTGGGCAGCCGATACCGGCCGGGACGACGCTCCCCCGACTGGCGCAAGATCAAGCTGCTCAACACCCAGGACTGCGTCATCCTCGGATGGACCCCCGGCCAGGGAGGCCGGTCCAAGACGCTGGGCGCCCTGCTGCTCGGCGCGTACGACGACGGGAAGCTCCGCTGGGTGGGGCAGGTGGGCACCGGCTTCACGGACCAGATGCTCGACCGCCTGCTCGAGATCCTGCGGCCGCTCACGCGCCCCACACCCGGCCGTCGACGACGAGGACCTGAGGAAGGTGAAGGGCGCCGTCTTCGTGGAGCCCGTGGTGGTGTGCGAGGTGTCCTACCTGGAGTTCACGAAGAGCACCGGGAAGATGCGCGCTCCGTCGTTCAAGGGCCTGCGGCCGGACAAGACGCCGGAGGACTGCATCCTCGAACCTCCGGCCCGTCGTTAGAAGGGCTCGAACCCGGCCTTGACGAGCAGCGCGCGCGCCTCCCGCTCCTCCATGCCGCGGTCGAGCAGCTCGCCGTAGAGCCGGACCGCGGCGAGCGAGCGCCCGCACCGCGGGCAGAACTGGAAATGAAGCTCGCTCGGCGTCTCACACCAGGGGCACGCCGTCACCTGGATCGCCGGACGCGAGTCGAGGCCGGCATCGACGAGCGCGTCGATGTATCCCTTGCCGTAGTCCCACTGGATGTACTCGTCCTCGCGGACCTCGAACGCCGGCTCGTGCATGCGGGGCTCGCCCGTATCCAGCATGTACTCGAGATTGTCCCGCAGGAGATCCCACTCGTAGAAGTGGTTCGCGCCGCAGTCGGGGCACGCGATCACCACGCCCTTCACGCCCTGGGGAGCGAAGCAATCCCGCATCGCGCGGAGGTCGCCGAGGTCGGCCTCGATGTCCTCCCGCTCCTGGGGCTCGAGCGCTCGCGGTCCTTCGTCGTCCATGGCTACTGCTTCTCCTCCACGATCTCAGGCTCGTCGTCGGTGAACCGGAACGCCCTGAATCCTTCCGCGTACGCCAGGCCCGCCTGCGCCCCGAGCTCCTCGGCGCGCTTTCGGATCCACGGGTCCGCCTCGCCTCCCTCCTCGGAGACGTGTTCGGCGAGCGCCGCGACCTTCGTGTCGATCGTGTCGCCGATGTCGACGTAGGTATCGGGCTCGTTCGCCCCCAACCAAAGGTTCGGCACCTCGTAGGGCTCGAACCCCTCCTCGAGCAGCTC
Organism: uncultured Actinomycetes bacterium; assembly: GCA_963728285.1. Taxonomy (GTDB): domain Bacteria; phylum Actinomycetota; class UBA4738; order UBA4738; family HRBIN12; genus CAVSJR01. The sequence continues at coordinate 209,953 of CAVSJR010000002.1, forward strand.
GGGAAACTGCGCGCGCGTGGGCGAGTCGGGCATGACCGCGCAGAGGGCGAGGGTGCCGGCGACCTTGTGATCCCAGTGGTTGATGTAGCCGTTGCCGAACCAGAGCCGGGACGGATCGGGCGCCACGATGACCTCGGGGCGCAGCCGGCGAACCTCGCGGGTCACCTTCCTCCGAAGATCGAACGTCACCTCGATCATGCCGTCGACCTCGCCGAGGAACGTCACGCTGCGCACGCCGAGGACCGCCGCGGCGGCGCGCTGCTCTCGCTCGCGGATCGGCCGGACCATCTCGCGCGTGACCCCGGGCTCGTTGGAGCCCGCGGAGCCGTCGGTGATGCAGACGTAGTGGACCTCCGTGCCCTCCCGCGACCACTTCGCGGTGGTGCCCCCGCACATGTACTCGGCATCATCGGGGTGGGCGAACAGGACCAGTGCGCTCGAGAAACCCATGCCGTCGACGAGACTACCGGACAATCCGCCTAACCTGAACGAGACTGGTGGCATGGGCGAGCCGCGCGGGATCCGGGACGCGACGCAACGACCGAGCGAGTCCGCCGAGGGACTTCGGGCCGACGCTCCGCGGGGCTCGGGCGCCTGGGTCGCCGCCGCAGTGGGGGCATTCTGGGGCCTCGTCTGCTACACGATCCTGTGGGAGGGGGAGCCGGCGCAGGTGGACCGAGCATTCGTCGAGAGTCGGGGCGGGACCCTCGCGCTGTTTCCGTCCCGGATCGCCATCTGGTCGATCGCCCTTGCCGAAACCGTGGCCGGCCAAACGTTCGACCTGTCTCGAAGACTTTCGGCTGGATCGCCCCTCTCGCGAGCGCGATCGGAGGCGGGTTGACGATGGCAGGCTACGTCACGCTGCGGACGATCATCCGACGGATCCGTATGTCCTAGTCGCCGGCCGTGCGACCCGTCCCATTTGGCTCGTGTAGTGTCCGCCCCGAAGGCCTCCTGGAGGGCCGCTTGAGCGCGTTCCTCTGCGCGTCGCCCACATCTAGCCACATCGGGGTCGCGAGGCTTCCAGTCGGCCTCCTTGTTGGACCAGCGAGACAAGGAGACGGCCATGACCACGACGAACCCAGCGCGGAGCATCCCGGATATCGTCGTCCCTCCGCCGGGCCCGCGGAGCGTCGAGCTCCTTCGACGGCTCGAACCCATCGCCTATCCGGGGCTCACGCACGGCCTCGCCCCGTTCGTCATGCACCGCAAGTGGGGGTACGCGATCGAGGACGTCGACGGCAACGTCTACCTCGACATGATCAGCGCGATGGCCTCGGTCCCGCTCGGCGCCTGCAGGGAGGACCTGATGGACCCGGCCGTCGATGCCCTGCGACGCTTCGGAAACGAGGACTCACACTTCTACCCACACGATCCGATGATTCGGCTCGCCGAGCGGTTGGTCGACATCACGCCGCCGAGCCTCACGCGGGTCGACATCGCGCTCAACGGCACCGAGGCCGTCGAGACGGCCATCAAGTTCATGCGACGTTCGACCGGACGCCCCGTGATCATCTCGTTCCTGGGTCAGTATCACGGCGAGTCGACGACCACGGCGACGCTCGGGGCCGAGCACAACGAGATCTCCCACGGCATGCGCCAGCTCTCCTCCGGGTTCGTCCACGTGCCGTACCCGAGCCCGTATCGAACGCCGTTCCCCGAAGCCAAGGCCCGGCGGCACGGGCGACGCGACGATCGACTACCTGCGCGACCACGTCCTGTTCCACCAGGTCCATCCCGACGAGGTGGCCGGGGTCTTCATCGAGCCGATCGTGGGCTCCGGCGGCGTGCTGATCCCCCCCGATCCATTCTGGCCCGCGCTCGTGGAACTCTGCCGGGAGCACGGGTGGCTGCTCGGCGTCGACGAGGTCAAATCGGGATTCGGGCGGACCGGGACGATGTGGGCCGTCGACCGATGGGGAGTCGAGCCCGACCTCATGTGCCTCGGGAAGGCGCTGGGGGGCGGCGTGATGCCGATCGGCGCCGTGCTGGGCAGCGAACGGGCGATGGGAACGTTCGACGACGTGCCGACCGGCTCCACGTGGGCGTGGCTGCCGGCGGCGTGCGTGGCCGCGCTCGAGACCATCCGCGCCTTCGAGGAGGAGGGGGTCCTCGACAACGTCCGCCTCCTCGACGAGGAGGGGCGGCGCCTGCTGGGCCGGCTGCGAGACCGATTCGAGCCGATCGGTGACGTCCGAGTGGCCGGCGGCTACCAGGCGGTCGAGTTCGTCAGGGATCGGACGACGAAGGAGCGCGCGCCGGAGCTTCAGGAGGCGGTCGCTCGCGAGGCCCTCGCGCGGGGGATGATCGCCGACTCGAGCACGACCTCCTACAACCTTCAGCCCTCGCTGGTCATGCCGCTCGAGGCGTACCGGGCCGCCATCGACATCCTGGAGGAATCGATCGAGGCCGCGGTGGGACGCATGCTCGATACGTAGGGAGGATTCCGGGCTCGCCGGTGCCGCGGGATCGGCGTATCGTCCCGCGTGCGATGAAGACGATCTCGCAGGCTCCGTCGCGCCGCACCCTGGGAGCGGGCCTCACGGAGGCGAAGCGACGCCGCCGGTGGCCGAGGGTCGTGCTGTGGATCGTGGCGTTCGCCCTCCTCGCGGACGCCGTTGGGTTCATGGCCTACGTCTCCCGCTACCAGCCGCTCGATGCCGGTCCCGAGTCGGGCGTCGACCAGCGGCAGGTCGTGCGCGAGTTGAAGGCGACCTCCCCGGTTGGGCAGCACTTCTCTCAGTTCCGGATCGACGACGTCCAGGGAAGCCGGTTCTGGTACGGCTTCTCGATCGCGAACGGTGGGAGGCTCCCCGTAACGATCACGTCGATCGGGGCCGAACCGCGGCCGGGAGAGGCCTCGCCGCTTCCACAGACCGGTGTACGCCTCGGCCCCGAGACGGCGGGCGGCCGGTTCGCGACCCTGGAGACGACGGCGTTCGAACCGTTCACGTTGGACGCGCAGACCGGACGCCGATCCATCGTCATCGATGCGCGCATCGCCGGCTGCCGGCCGGACGGCGTGGCCGCCTACTACGGAGCCGTCGACGTCACGTACAAGGTCCTCGGCTTCTTCTCGCGTCGCACGACGGTGACGCTTCCGTACACGATCGAGGTCCCCGCCGACGCCGCCTGCCGGCCCCCGAGGGGAGAGTCCGGTCAGGACTCGGACGACGACTCGTAGACCGCCCAGAACTTGCGCAGCGGCGACCGGCTTCGCCAGTGGCCCCGGCTGCCCTTCGGCGTGATGAACACGTCCCCGGGGCCGGCGTGCAGCTGCCGTCCCCGCTCCGTCGTGATGTCGGCCTCGCCGGAGATGATCAACGCCACCTCGTCGTAGTCGCGATGGAAGTCGCGATCGAATTCCTCTCGCTCCCAGAGACCGGTGCTGAAGCTCCCCGCGGCGAACGCCATGATCTCGCGTCCGGGCGCGAAGCCGTCGTCCGCGGGCACGGAGGACTCCGACCATGCGAGGGGTCCGGAGCCGTTCGTCGCGGTGACCTCGGCCTCGCCCGCGCGGCCGTGATGCACCGCCCAGAACTTGAACACCGGTGTGAGGCTGTGCCACCGCGCGGAGCTGCCGTTCGGCGCGGAGAGGATGTCGCCGGGGCCGACCCGCAGCCTCGTGCCGTCCTCCCTCGTGACCTCGACCTCGCCGTCGAGGAAGCACATGATCTCGTCGAACGGCGGCGCGAGGATTCCGCTCTCGGGCACTCGCTTCCAGAATCCGCAGCTGAAGTCCCCATTCCCCGAGCGGAACAGGACGGTCTCGTATCCGGGCGGGTTGTCGTCTCCCTCGGGCCGCGGATCCTCGTCCCACGTGAGCGGATCGTCTCGCGTCACGACCCTCACCTCGGCGCCCTGGCCTTCGCTTCCCACGGTGGCTCCTCCCCGTCGTGTTCCCGGCGCTCCGGGCGCCGTTGAGCCCGCCCTGAGCCTACCCGCGCATGCAGGAGACCGGAGCGATCAGCCTCCGAGGGCCCGCTCGATCGCCGTCGCCTGTGCGAGGACGCTTTCCGACGACGGCCCACCGGGCCCACCCCGGGCCGCCACCGCCCGGTCGGGGTCGAGGTAGGCCGGGCCGTCGACGACGCCGAACGACGTCCACTCCTCCTGGCTGAGGTCACGCAGGCCGCGGCCATCCTCCTCGAGCGACTTGAGCAGGGCCCCCGTCCTGCGGTGCGCCTCGCGGAACGGCACGCCGGCCAGGACGAGGGCCTCCGCGAGATCCGTCGCGTACAGCGACTCCGATTCGGCCGCCGCCCGCATGGCCCGTGGATCGAAGCGAATCGTCTCGACCGCGCCGACGGTGGCGGCGAGACATGCCTCCAACGTGTCGGCCGCGTCGAAGGCGGCCTCCTTGTCCTCCTGGAGATCGCGGTGATAGCCGAGCGGCAGGCCCTGCAGCATCGCGGCGACCCGGGCGAAGTCCGACGACGGACGGGCCGCCTTCGCGCGGACGAGCTCCGCGACATCCGGATTCCGTTTCTGCGGCATCATGCTCGAGCCGGTCGAGTACGCCTCATCCAGCTGTGCCCAGGCGATGCCCTCGTCCGTCCACCGCGCGAGATCGGCGGCGAGCCGCGAGAGGTGCATGCCGAGGATCGCCGCGTCGGCGCAGAACTCGAGAACGAAATCTCGATCCGACACCGCATCGATGGAGTTGGAGAATGCGCGGTCGAATCCGAGCCGCCGCGCGATCGCGTCCGGGCGTAGGGGCAGGGTCGTCGTCGCGAGCGCGCCCGCGCCCAGGGGCGACACCGCCGTCCTGTCGCCCCACTCCGCGAACCGCTCCAGATCGCGCACGAGCCCCCATGCGTGCGCCAGGAGATGGTGTCCGAGCGTCACGGGCTGCGCCAGGCGCGCGTGGGTCGTCCCTGGCATGACCGTGGCTGCGTGCTGGCGGGCGCGGTCGACCAGCGCGCGGGCGAGGAGCCCGGTGAGCCCGTCGATCCGCCGGCCGGCCGCGAGGAGCCACAGCCGCAGGTCGGCGACCACCAGATCGTTGCGGCTGCGTCCCGCGTGCAGCCGCGCCCCGAGGTCGCCGAGGCGCTCGGTGACGCCTCGCTCGATCGCTGAATGAACGTCCTCGTCGCTCGGGTGCACGTCGAAGACGCCGTCCGCGATCGCCGATTGCACCTCGCGGAGCGCATCCTCCAGCGCGGTGGCCTCGTCGGCCGCGAGCAGGCCGGCCTCCTCGAGGCCGCGGACGTGCGCGATCGAGGCCTCCACGTCCTGCGGCGCGAGCCGAACGTCGAACGCGAGGCTGGCCCCGAGGGCCCGCGCCTCGGGCGCGGGTGGCTTCCCGAAGCGTCCGGCCCACAGGGGCTGCTCGTCGTCCCTGGACATCCCTCGCCTCGGTCCTCGAGCGATCGACCGAGCGACCGCTCAGCCCCGGCTTCCCTGGCGAGCCGACCACACCTTGAGCGGGAGCCCCCAGAGGCGGACGAATCCCTCCGCATGGGCGTGGTCGAAGTCGTCGTCCGGGCCGTAGGTCGCCAGCCCGACGTCGTACAGGGCGGCGCTCGAGCGGCGGCCCACGACGGCGCACGACCCGGCCGTGTACCGCAGGCGAACCTGTCCCGTCACGTGCGCCTGTGTCTCATCCACGAACGCGTCGATCGCCTCCCGCAGCGGCGAGAACCAGAGGCCGTCGTAGACGAGCTCGGTCCATCGCTGCTCGATCCCCGGCTTGAAGTGCCCGACCTCCCGTTCGAGCGTGAGGTCCTCGAGCGCCCGATGCGCGAGGATCAGCGACAGCGCGCCCGGAACCTCGTACAGCTCGCGGCTCTTGATGCCGACGCGCCGGTTCTCGATCATGTCGACCCGCCCGAACCCGTAGGCGCCCGCCAGCTCGTCGATCCGTCGGATGAGCTCGGCGAGCTCCATCGGGCGGCCGTCGATGGAGACCGGCCGGCCACGGTCGAAGTCGATGACGGCCTCGGCTGGCTCCGCGGGTCGATGCTCGGGCGCGGCCGTCCTGGCGAACGCGTCCTCCGGCGGCGCCACCCACGGATCCTCCAGCGGACCGCACTCCGCCGTCCGTCCCCAGACGTTCTCGTCGATCGAGTACGACGTCGCGATCTTCGCCAGCGGTATGCCCATCTCCTCGGCGTAGCGGATCGCCTTCTCACGCGGGATGACGGATTCGCGGATCGGCGCGAGCACCTCGAGATCCGGCGCGAGGACGCCGAAGGAGACCTCGAAGCGCACCTGATCGTTTCCCTTGCCGGTACATCCATGGGCGACGGCGACGGCGCCGACGTCGCGAGCGACCTTGACGACCTCCTGGGCGATCAGCGGGCGGGCGAGCCCCGAGACCATGGGGTACTTCCCCTCGTAGAGCGCGTTCGTCTTGATCGCCGGCGCGAGGAACTCCTCCGCGAACCGGTCGGTCGCGCGCACCACGCGCACGTCGGCCGCGCCGGCCTGCTTCCCGCGCTCGACGACGTCGTCGAGGTCGTCGCCCTGTCCGATGTCGATCGCCACCGGAAAGACCTCGTATCCCTGCTCCCCCATCCATTTGATCGCGACCGACGTGTCGAGTCCTCCGCTGTAGGCCAAAACCACGCGCTTCATCACGATGCCTCCATGATCTGGATCAGGGCCCGCTCGACGGAGCGGGCCGTCACGCCCTCGCGACCGACCACGAGGATGGTGTTGTCGCCGGCGATCGTGCCGGCCACATCGGCGAGGCCGACGCGATCGAGTCCCTCCGCGAGGGCGCTCGCCGCTCCCGGAGGCGTGCGGATGACGACCAGGTGGTCCGCGCGCGTGAACGACAGCGCGAACTCCTCCAGCAGATGCTGCAACAGTCGCATCGGGCCCGGCGACTCCCCCTCCCCGGGGACCACGTAGCGCACGCCCTGCGAGTCGTGGACGCGCGCGAGGCCGAGCTCCTCGATGTCGCGCGAGATCGTCGACTGCGTGGCCTGGAGCCCGAGGCCGCGGAGGCGGCCGCGGATCTCCTCCTGGGTCGAGAGCCGCTCGCGCGACACGAGCGAGAGGATGGCGTGCTGGCGTTTGGACTTCACGGCGACCCTTCCGCGCCTCGACGCCACGTTGGCCGGCTCCGCGCTCACGCGGGCGCTCCGGCGCCGAGGCTCTCGAGGACGGAGGCGAGCGCCCCGACCGCGGCGTCGACGTCCTCCGGCCCGACGATGAGCGGCGGGGACAGGCGGACGACGTCCGGCCCGGCCTCGGTCGCGAGCACGCCCTCGGCGAGCAGCGACAGCACGAGCTCGTGCGCAACGGGGCGAGCGAGCTGCACGCCGATGAGCAGGCCGCGTCCTCGCACGTCGCTCACGAGGGACGATCCGTCCGCCATGGAGCGAAGCTTCGCGCGGAGCCGTTCGCCTTGTTCGACGGCGTTGGCCAGGAGCTGCTCGTCCTGGATGGTCTCGATGACCGCGACGGCGGCGGCGCACGGAACCGGTCCACCCCCGAACGTCGATGCATGGTCGCCGGTGGCGAACGCGATCTCGGCAGGGGCCACGATCGCCCCGATGGGAAGCCCCCCAGCCAACCCCTTGGCGAGCGCGACCACGTCGGGGACGACCCCCGCGGCGGATGCCGCGAGCCAGTCCCCGCACCGACCCATGCCGCTCTGCACCTCGTCGGCGACCAGCAGACAGCCTCGCTCCCTCGTGAGCGCGCGCACGCCGCGAAGGTAGTCATCGCGCAGGGGATGAATCCCTCCCTCCCCCAGGACCGGCTCGAGCAGGACCGCGGCCGTGGAGTCGTCGATCGCCGCCTCCATCGCGGCCAGATCGTCGCGGGGGACGTGGACGAACCAGTCGAGGAGCGGCTCGAACGCCGCGCGCTTCGGGGGCTGTCCCGTGGCGGCCAGCGCGGCGATCGTTCGTCCGTGGAACGACCCCTCGAGCGCGACGATCCTCGTGCGTCCGCGACCGAGCCCCCACTTGCGAACGAGCTTGATCGCGGCCTCGTTCGCCTCCGCCCCGGAGTTGCAGAAGAACACGCGGGCCTCGGGCAGGGGCAACGTCGTCGCGAGGAGCTCCGCCAGCCGCGCCTGCGGACGGGTCGAGTACAGGTTGCTCGTGAGCGTGAGTTCGTCGACCTGTTCGTGCACCGCGCGCCGCCAGCGAGGGTGCCCGTGGCCGAGCGGCATGGCGCCGAGCGCTCCGGCGAAGTCGAGGTAGGGCCGGTCGCCCTCGTCGTACACGCGCATGCCCTCGCCGCGCACCACGGTCAGCGGATACCGGGCGTAGGTCTGCATCACGAAGGCGTCTCGGGACGGCGTCATCCCAGGTGCCCCTCCGACTCGGGCCCGAAGTGATCGCCGGACGTGGGGCCGGTCGATGCGTCCGGCGTGATCATCGTGCCGACGCCCTCGGGCGTGAACAGCTCGAGGACGAGGCCGTGCTCCACCCGCCCGTCGACCAGATGGACTCGCGAGATGCCGGCCTTCAACGCGCGCACCGCGCTCTCGAGCTTGGGGATCATCCCGCCGGCGACGGCGTCCCCCTCGGCCAGCAGGTCGAGCACCTCCTGCGCCCCGAGCTCGGAGAGCAGGTCGCCGCCCGCACCGATCACGCCGGGCACGTCGTTGATGAACACGAGCTTCTCGGCGCCGAGGGACACGGCCAGCTCCGCGGCCACGACGTCGGCGTTGACGTTGTAGGCCTGCCCGAACTCGTCCATCGCGATGGAGGCGATGACCGGCACGTACTCCCTGTCCATCAGCGTCCTCGCGACCCCCGCGTTCACGCTCACGACCTCGCCGACGAACCCGAGATCGGGGGCGGTCTGCCGTCGAGCGAGGAGGAGCCCTCCGTCCACGCCGGAGAGCCCGACGGCCGGCACGTCACCCGAGAGAAGGTTGCTCACGACGCCGGTGTTGAGCTTGCCCGCGAGCACCATCGTGGCGACGTCGAGGGTCGCGGCATCCGTCACGCGCAGGCCGTCCACGAACGTCGTCTCGATGCCGAGCTGCGTCGACATCTCCGTCACCTGCGGACCGCCGCCGTGCACGATCACGGGCGAGATCCCCGAGTGCAGCAGCAGCGCGACGTCCTGGGCGAACGGGCGTGCGAGCGGCGCGCGATCCATCGCCGCCCCGCCGTACTTGATCACGACGACCTTGCCGCGATGCTCCTGCATGAAGGGCAGGGCCTCGATGAGGATCCGGGCCTTCGCGATGGTGCGCTCGCGGATCTGGGGAGGGAGGTCCTTCACGTCGTGTACTCCCCGTTGATCCGAACGTACTCGTAGGAAAGGTCGCAGCCGAGCGACCGGCTCGCGCCCGGGCCGTCTCCGAGGGAGACCCGGAGGCGGACCTCGGGCTTCTTCATCTCCACCCGGGCCGCATCGTCGCCGCCGGGCTCGAAGTAGGCGGGCTCGATGACGCCGCCGGATACGACGCGGGCCTCGCCGATCCAGATGTCGACCACCGACGGATCGATCGTCACCCCGGACGACCCGACGGCCTGCAGGATCCGCCCGGGGTTGGGGTCGCCTCCGAACGCGGCGGTCTTCACGAGGGGTGAGTCCGCAACTCCCCTGGCAACGATGCGAGCATCGCCGGTCGACGCCGCGCCGCTGATCTCCACGAGCAGCACGTGCTGCCCGCCCTCCGCGTCGGCCGCGAGCTGATGCACGAGCGAGTCCGCCACCCCGTCGAGCGCGTCCGCGAGCGTGGCCCATCCCTGGGAGCCCGGCGCCACGGGATCTCCCCCGGCGGCGCCCGAGGCGAACAGGAGCACGGTGTCGTTGGTGCTCGTGCATGCATCGACGGTCAGCGACTCGAACGCCGGCTCCAGCACCGAGGTGGCGAGCTCGTGGACCGCGGCCGGCGGCACGGGGGCATCCGTCGTGACGAACACGAGCATGGTCGCCAGGTTCGGGGCGATCATCCCCACCCCCTTCGCCGCACCCCCGATCCGGTAGGGGCCGGCCTCGGCCTGTGCCTGCTTTCGAACGGTGTCGGTCGTCATGATCGCCTTGGCGAAGTCGCTTCCTCCGTCCTCGGAGAGCGAGCCGGCGAGGCCCGGCAGCGCTGCGAGGAGCTCCTCCATGTGGATCGGCTCACCGATGACGCCGGTGGAGCACGCCAGCACGACGCCGGGATCGACCCCGAGCACGTCGGCGGCGGCCGCCGTCGCACGCTCGGCGTCGCGGTCGCCCTGGGCGCCCGTCGCGGCGTTCGCCTGACCGCTGTTGACCAGCACCGCCTGTGCGGCGCCGCCGGCGAGGCGGGACCGGGTGAGCTTGACCGGCGCCGCCGCGAAGGCGTTCGTGGTGAACACGCCGGCCGCCGAGCACGGCCCATCGGTCACGAGCAATCCGAGATCCGGCTTGCCCGAGGGCTTCAGCCCGGCCGACGCTCCCGAGGCCCGAAAGCCGCGCGGAAAGGTGACCCCGGCGCTCACGGCGGTCCCTCGTTCACGGATACAGCCCGAGGACCGGCAGCCCCTCGGCCTCCCCGAACCCCGCCATGAGGTTCATGTTCTGGATCGCCTGGCCGGCGGCGCCCTTCACGAGGTTGTCCACGGCTCCAACGACCACCGCCGTCGACGTTCGCGGGTCGGCGACGGCCTGGAGCTCCGCGACGTTCGTGCCGCGAACGCGCTTGCAATCGACCATCCCGCCGGGCGGCAGCACCCGGACGAAGGGGGCGTCCGCATACCGGCTCGCCAGCACCTCGGTGAGCGCCTCGGTGCTCGCCTCGGCTCGCAGGCGCGCGTAGCACGTCGTCAGCACGCCGCGCACGGTGGGAACCAGGTGCGGGACGAAGCTCACGCTCGGTACCTGCCCGGTCGCCAGCGCGATGGAGCGCTCCATCTCTGGGGTGTGCTGATGCCCGGGGAACCGGTAGGGCCGCACGGAGTCCTCGGTGGCCGCGAAGGTCGTGGCGTCCTTGGGTCCCCGCCCGGCGCCCGAGAGGCCGGTCTTGCCGTCGACCACGATCGCGGCCGGGTCGATCAACCCCGCTTCCACCAACGGCGCCGCCCCGAGCGCCACCGGCGTCGGGTAGCAACCGGGGTTCGCGACGAGCGTGGCGCCGGCGATCTGCGCGGCGAACAGCTCGGGAAGGCCGTACACCGCCTTCTCGAGCCAGGCCGGGGCGGGATGCTCGAAGCCGTACCACTCGGGATAGGCCTCCGCGTCGAGCCGGAAGTCGCCGGCCAGATCGACGACGCGCACGCCCCCGTCGAGGAGCTCCGGCGCGATGGCCGCGCTGGCTCCGTGGGGCAGCGCGCACAGTGCGAGGTCGACCCGCTCCACGATGCGGCGCGGATCGAGCGGCTCGAGGATGGGGTCCCCCGGGGCGGCGGCCAGGTGGGGATGCACCTCGGACAGCCTGCGGCCGGCGGAGTCCCGCGCCCCGACGTAGGCGATCTCGGCGCGGGGATGGCCCGACAGGAGGCGAACGAGCTCCCCGCCGGCGAACCCGGAGGCGCCCAGCACGCCGACACGAAGGGGCGAGATGGCATTCATGGGATACGCATAGTTATGCACGGCGTGGATGGAACCGTCAACCGGACCAACGGCGGAGAAGCTCATCCCCCGCCCGGGGTCGGCCTCGCCCGTCGGGCCGACGCCCCGCTCAGGCGCCCCGGCACGGAACCCGGGGAAGGGCCCGCAGGTCGAGATCCTTTTTCAGGAAGTTGAAATCGTGCTCGTTCGACTGCGGGCAGAACTCCGACGTCCTCATGCCGTACTCGACGCCGAAGACTGCCTTGCCGGCCTCGACGAACGCATCGAGCCGGTCGCACTCGTGGTAGCGGTGACACTGCTCGTTCAACGCGTAGTCGAAGTACGGCAGGAGCGCCCCGATCTGCCCGAGGTCGTTCTTGAGCGCGACCGAGAGGCCGAGCCGGTGCGCCTCGTTGGCCAGGAAGACGTTGTAGCGGCGCTGATCGGCCCCGGTCAGAGGGAAGCCGGTGCGGTTCTGATAGCCGTCGACCAGGTCGAGCTCCACGCCGTCGAACCCCTTGTCGGCACACATGCCGAGCCGTTCTCGCATCAGGGGCGCGAGGACCTTCATACGCCGGATGTCGAGCCATCGCTCGCCCCTCCATCCGTTGGATCTCCCGAGCACCCGCTCGGGAAATCGACCGGCATCCGGCCGCCAGTTCTCCCACGACCCGACGTCGATGTAGCACACCGCCGCCGCGCCGTCCGAGTGAATGCTCGAGACGAGCGACCCGGTGGCCTCGAAGCCGTCGATGTCGTACATCTGCACCTCGAAGGACGTGTCGACGTGGCCCTGGAGCTGCCACTGCCAGCTCGTCTCGAGGCCGGGCTGCCAGCACCCGTCGCAGGGAACGGGGTCGGGCAGATCATCGCGGCCGACCGCGGACCGCTCCGAGGCGGCGAGCCTCGTCCTCCCGGGGTCGTGCACCGGGCCGGCTCCGGCCGCGGACGTCGGCGACCCGCCGAGCACGACGAGGGCAAGCAGGATCGATGCGCACGCCGGCGCGATGGATCGTCTCACTCGTGGGATATCGGCACGGATGCCGCCCGGCCTTGATCGTGGCGGAGGGGTCGGCGGACGACCGAGCGGGGACGTCGGGGGCGACGTCAGGGGGCGACGTCAGCGGACGGCGTCGGCGGCGTCGCCGTCGGGCCCGTCCAGCCGCACCGAGGCGAGCCTGCGCTCGGTGCTGTCGATGGCGTCGGCCAGCCAGGCTGCGTCCTGCGACCCGGGGATGTCCTCCCGCGGGTAGAGGAAGAGGTTGAGCGCCTCGTCGGACCCGAGCTGGAGCCCCACCGTCGCGAGATACTCGGCGATCGCGAACTCCCAGGTGAACAGCGCGGTGCCGTCCTCGTAGGCGTGCACCATGTAGGCCATGTACTCGTTCGGCGTCGCAACGTACAGCGACCCCGCGCGTCGGCCGACGCGCCGCTCGTCGCTCGGCCGAAATCCGAGCTGCTCCAGCGCCTCCGCGAACTCCATGAGCGCCAGCCTACGCCTCGCGACCCTCCGGCGGGATGCACCACCGGCTCCCCCCGCTCGTCAGCGGACGGCCTTCAAGACGTCGGCCTCCTCGGCTCCTCGTCCGGGGTCGGCGGCGATCCCGGACCCCTCCCCGGTCGCCCCGACCGCGCCGGCGGCGCGGGCCATCGAGCCGCGCGCCTTCCCGAGGTGGGAGCGGAATTCGTCCGTCCCGTTCGCGACCATCGTCGCGGCGCGTGCGATCTTGTTCTCCAGCACGCCCTCCATCGCGTCGAACAACGTCGCGACCTCGGAGATGCATGAGCGAACGTCGCCCGTGTCGCCGAAGCGCTGGACGAGGCTGTAGAGGAACAACGTGATCGGAAGCGCCGTCGAGTACGGAACGATGACGACGCCCCTCGCGAACGCCTCGGCATGCGCTCGGCGCAGCACCTCGTAGGCGGCATCGGGGACGGCGGCGACGGCAACGGGTGGGGTCAGCGATGGATCGAGGTACTGGGCGACCTCCCTCGCGCGAATCGAGACGATGCGCTCGACGGCGCGAATGCACGTTTCCCGGTCGGCATCGTCGGCGGCCTCGAGCGCCTCGAGCTCCGCCAGCCCGGGCCACTTCGAGTCGATGGGAAGCCGTCGGCCGTCGGGAAGCCGCAGGCCGAACTCCACCACGCGGCCGTTCACGCGAAAGTCGGTCACGAGCATCCCGGGCGGGAGCTCGGCCAGATGCTCCCGCAGGACGTTCTCGCCGGCACGTCCCTTCGATGCGCCGCCGGCGAGGACCGTCGACAATCGGCGGATCACCTCCGCCTCCTCCCGCCGTCGAGCACGCCGCTCCTGCTCGCGAACGTTCATCTCCTCGAGGGCGCGCCGAGCGGCGGCGACGTCGCCGCGCAGCTGCTCGCCGATGGAGTCGCGGACGCCGGCGGCGTCGGCGAGCCGCCGGAGCTCCGCGGCCTGCACGTCCAGCCGCGCCTCGACGGCGGGCGCATGCATGCGCTCCCCGGGCCTCCGCGCCGACACCAGCGTGACGATGACGACGCCTCCGGCGATCCCGACCGCGAGCCCGATCAGCGCGATGCCGATCTCGTTCATGGAGCCCTCCCGGTGATCGAGTTCATGCCGGCGACCCTACGCGGGGGGGCTGACAGGACCACCAGGCCAAGGCGATTCGCTCGACCTCCGGCGTGTGGATAGCATCGGGGGAGGAGGTCTGGCACCGAATCGTCCCGATCGAGAGGAGCGACCCATGCCCCGGAGCCGCCCCGGCCGACACGAGGGGGCCTCGCTTCCCCGATCCTCCCGGAGCCTCCCTCGGCTCACGGCGGCGTTGGTGGCCGGGCTCACCGTGAGCTTCGCCGCCGCGACCCCGGCCCTCGCGCAGGAGGGAACGCGCGGGACCGGCGACCAGCAGGTGGTTCTCACCGGCCGCGTCACGGTGAGCGAGGGTGAGAGCAGCGGCACCGTCGTCATCTTCGACGGCCCGGCCACGATCGAGGGAACCGTTCGCGGCGATGTGGTCGCATTCAACGGGCGGGTGGACGTCTCGGGCCACGTCACGCGAAACGTCGTCGCCTTCAACGGGCCGGTGACCCTCGGGTCGACGGCCGAGGTCGACGGCGACCTCGTCACCCGCGAGCGGCCGGAGATCGACCCCGGCGCGATGGTACGGGGGGAGCTGCAGCGGGTCGACAGCATCGACGTCGGCGCCGGCGTCTCGTTCCTGGGCCGGTTCGTCGTGTGGCTCGCGATGACCGTGTCGTTGCTGGTGCTCGGCGTCCTTCTCCTGACCTTCGCCCCTCGAGCCGGCGATGCCGTCGCGCTCGCAGCGAGGGAGCGAACCGGAGCGGCGGTCGGATGGGGAATCGGCCTGTTCCTCCTCCTGCCGATCGCGGCGGTCGTGGCCCTCGTGACCCTCGTGGGCATCCCGCTCGGCCTCGGCATCCTGCTCGCCCTCGGCCCGATCTACTCCCTCGGCTACCTGGCGTCGACCTACCTCGTCGGCCGGCGGATCGTGAAGCCCCCTTCGTCTCGCTTCGGCGCCTTCCTCATCGGCTGGCTGATCCTTCGCCTCGTGGCCCTCATCCCCGTGCTCGGCGGGTTGACGTGGCTCGTCGCGGCGGCCTTCGGCCTCGGGGCGATCGCCGTCGCGGTCCGCCGCGCCAACGAGGGCTCCGGCCGCGCGCTCGTCGCACCTCCTCCTCCGCCGCCCGGCGCCGGCGGAGGTGCGGAGCTAGGGGGCGCCGGTGCTCGATTACCACCTGCACCTGTGGCGCCACGGCGAGGAACCCTCGGGGGTGACGATCGAGCGGATCGCGGCGTATTGGCGCCGCGCCGAGGCCGCCGGCGTCCGCGAGATCGCCGTCACCGAGCATCTCTTCCGCTTCCATCAGGCGGACGCCGCGCTCGCGGGGTTCTGGGACGACGACCCGAACCCGGCGCTTCGCCCCGCGATGGCCGCCGCGTGGGCGAGCGAGGGTCGCGTCGACCTGGACCGCTACGTGGAGGTCGCGCTCGAGGCCCGGTCCGCCGGGCTGCCGGTCGTCCTGGGGATGGAGGTCGATCACTACCCCGGTCGGATGGACGCCGTCGCGTCCCTGCTCGAGCCCTATCCGTTCGACGTGCTGCTCGGCGCGGTGCACTGGCTCGGCGCCTGGGGGTTCGACGAACCCGACGTGCCGGCCTTCTCGAGGGAGTGGACGCTGCGCGGCGCGGAGGCTGCCTGGGATGGCTACGTCGCCGCCGTCGAGGAGATCGCGCGCTCCGGAGCCGTCGACGTGCTCGCCCACCCCGACTACATCAAGACGTGCGGTCCGAGTCCCGTTGCTCTGCAGGAGTTCCACGAGAGGATCGCCCGCGCCACGGCGGCCGGCGGGCTGGCCGCCGAGGTCTCCTCCGCGGCCTGGCACGAGGTCGAGGAGCCGTATCCCGCCCCCACGCTGCTCGAGCGCTTCCACCGGGCGGGCGTGCCGGTCACCACGGCCTCCGACGCCCACCACGAGCCCGACGTCGCGTACCGGATCGGGGACCTGCGCACGATGCTGCTCGGCGCAGGCTACGACGAGCTCACCGCGTTCCGCCGACGTCGGCCCCACCCGGTCCCCATGGGAGGCGATCTCCCCGTGGAGCACGGTGAGGAGGCGCCCGCCGACGATCCGGCCCGGGTACGATGACGGCCATGACCCCTTCCCCCCTCGAGATCCTTCGGGTGTCCGGGTCGCATCGGGAGGTCGGGTGCCAGATCGGCGAGGCATGCACGGCCCGGATCCGCGAGGACCTCGACTTCGACGACCGCATCCCGGCCGGCCGGAGCCGGCGCGAGCAGCTGGACCTGGCCGCCCGGTACCGTGCGGTCACCGAGGTGCGGCTTCCCTGGTTGCTCGAGGAGCTGGACGGCTGCGCCGAGGCCGCCGGCGTCGACCGGCTCGCCTTCTTCGCGGCCTCCATGGAGGAGATCTGGTACGAGCCTCGCCGCGTCACGTCGGGTCGATGCAGCGACCTCGTCGCGGGGCCCTCGGCGACCTCCGCCGGACACCTGCTCGTCGGACACAACAACGACCTCTCCCCCGGCGAGGAGGACCGGCTGATCGCCATCGAGAAGTCCGTGCCGGGCGAGCCCGTCGTGTTCCAGATCGGCGGCGCCCCGTGGCTCTCCGTTGGATTCAACTCCGCCGGACTGGCGCTCACCGGCAACGAGCTCTCGCCGAACGATGAGCGAATCGGCATCTCGCGCTCACACCAGGTGTTCGAGATCATGCGAGCGCGCACGATCGAGGAGGCGGTCGCGGCCTCGCTGCGGTCCGACCGAGCCTCCTCGTATAACAACGTGCTCACGCACGCCCGCGGGGACGTCGTGAACGTCGAGGGCTCCGCGACGGATGCCGAGCTGACCGGCCTCGACGACGAGGGAACGCTCGCGCACACGAATCACTACGTGTGCGACCGCATGCGGGCCTACGAGGGCGATCCCGAGTACGCGGCCCGATCGAACGTGCGCTACGAGCGCGCGAGGGAGCTCCTGGCCGAGCGCCGCGGCTCGATCGACGAGGCGACGCTTCGCGACATGCTCTCGGACCACGAGCGGGCGCCCGATTCACTCTGCCGCCATCCCGAGCGATCCGGAGACGGGACCAAGACGGTCTTCTGGTGCGTGGCCGACGTCACCGAGCGGCGCATCACCTTCGGGCGGGGAAATCCCTGCGACTCCGTCGCCCAGCGATACGCCTTCGCCTGACCCCGGCCCACCCTCCGCCGCACGTCCGCGTCGCCTCACGTCCCGCGCGCCACGTACTCCCCGTCCTTCATGACGAGCTCGGGGTCGAGGAGCTGGCGGATGTCCTCGAGCGGATCGCCCGGCGAACACGACGAGGTCGGCCCGCGCGCCGACCTCGATGACCCCCACGTCCGGTCGGCGGAGCAGCCCCGCCGCGTTGGAGGTCGCCGCCTGCATCGCCTTGAGGGGGGTGAGCCCCCACTCGACCATCCGGATGATCTCCACGGGCGCGCTGCCGTGCGGGTTGAACGGCGTGCCGGCGTCGGTTCCGCACGCGTGACGAACGCCCGCGCGCGTGGCCCGGCGGAACGAGTCGCGCGCCAGATCCGCGATGGAGCGGCCCTTCCGCACGGCGTACTCCGGCACCTCATCGGGATGATCCACGATGCCTCGGAGCGCGTTGATGGTGGCGACGTGGTACGTGCCTCGCTCCTTCATCCTCCGGGCCGTCTCGGGGGTGATCATCGATCCGTGCTCGATCGAGTCCACGCCGGCCTCGACGGCGAGCGCGATCCCGCCGGCCCCGATCGCGTGCGCCGCGACGCCGTAGCCCCACGTGTGCGCCTCGTCGGTCGCCGCCTCGAGCTCCTCCGCGGTGAACGCGGTGAACTCGGCCGAGATCCCCGGCGTCAGGACCCCGCCGGTGGCGATGACCTTGATCGCGCGAGCTCCGTCCCGGATCTCCTCGCGGACCGCGCGCCGGACGGCGTCCGGGCCGTCGACCTCTCGAGCCAGCCCGATGCTGTGGCCGTGGCCGCCGGTGATCGTCAGCGCGCGTCCGGCCGCGACCACGCGCGCACCGGGGATGATCCCCTCGTCGATCGCGCGCGCGACCTCGCAGACGACGGAGCCGGCGCCGCCGAGGTCGCGGACCGTCGTGACGCCGTGATCGAGATGACGGACCGCGTTCTGGGCGGCCCGGAGCGCCGCGAGCGCCGGCGTCAGCCCTCGCGCCTCCTCCTCGAAGTCCGGTGAGCCGGCGAAACACAGATGAACGTGGCAGTCGATGAGCCCCGGTGTGAGCGTCCGGCCGCGTCCCTCCTCCTCGTGGGCGGCGCGCGCCTCGCGCGGAGCCCGCGCGTGCGGGCCGACCCAGCTGATGCGCCCGTCGGCGACGAGGACGCCCGCCTTCGTCTTGAGGGTGCGGCCGTCGAACAGCGTGACGCCGGCGAAGTAGGTGGCCATGCCGCCGCGAACCTCAGGCGCCCCAGGGCGGCACGCCTCGGTCGCCGTCGGGCCGGATGAAGGCGGTCCCGGACGGCATCGCCACGATCAGCTCCGCCGGGCGCTCGCCCGCGAAGGAGTGGTGGAGGACGCCCGCCGGGATGATGACCGAATCGCCGAGCTCCACGGCGAACTCCCGCCCGTCCAGCACGGCGGTGAGCGAGCCGGCCGAGAGGTAGAAGACCTCCTCGTGGTCGTGTCGGTGCGGCGGCAACGCCCCGTTCGGCGGCAGGGACACCTTGTAGGTCATCGTCTCGGTGGCGCCCCGCGTTGGGGACGCGAGCCCCGTGACGATGCTGCCCTGCAGGTCGAAGGTCGGAGCCTCCTGGGATCGAACGATCGGCACGTTGCGCCCTCCAGTCGTGCGGTGGATGCACAGCATGCCATCTCGCGACGGGCCCCGGCGGCGGCGTGGCCCCGTAGGCCGAACGTCCCACGCGAGCCATCGGCCGACCGTCCCACGAGAACCCGATCGGCGGCACTGCTAGGCTTGCCGCCGATCGTGCCGGTCGACCGCTCGCCGGACCCATCACGCGATCGGAACGAAGGGGAGGATCACCGGGTGCTCGATGTGGCGAGGCAGGCGGTCGAGGCCGCCCGGGCGGCCGGCGCGGAGTACGCGGACGCCCGCGCCGGCACCGACGAGACGGAGTCGCTGACCGTTCGCAACCAGGAGATGGAGGGCATCGACCGGTCGCGATCCACGGGCCTCGGCATCCGCGTCCTGGTCGACGGCCGGTGGGGATTCGCCTCGACCGCGCGGCGAGACGACGCGGAGATCGATCGCACCGCCGCGCTCGCCGTGGAGATCGCGCGCGCGGCCTCCCGCCTCCCCGGCGACCCGGTGGACCTCGCGCCGGTCGAGCCGGCGGTGGCGACGTGGCACTCCCCGATGCAGGAGGACCCCTTCAACGTTCCGCTCGAGGAGAAGGTCTCGTTGCTGATGGAGGCGAGCCGGCGGATGCAGGGGGTCGAGGGCGTCGCGTTCGCGGAGGCCTCGCTGGACCTGTTTCGCCGCCGCACGTGCTTCGCGTCCAGCGAGGGAGCCGCCCTCGATCAGACGACCGTGCAGTCGGGCGGCGGGATCGAGGCGACGACGCTCGGCGAGGGCGAGATCCAACGTCGTTCGTTCCCCAACTCCTTCCGTGGCCACGTCGCCGCCGCGGGGTGGGAGCACATCCGGCGGCTCGGCCTCGTCGACGAGGCGGAGCGGACGGGCTCGGAGGCCGTCGAGCTGCTGTCCGCGAAGGAGTGCCCGAGCGAGATCACGACGCTGGTGCTCGACAGCGGCCAGATGGAGCTCCAGGTGCACGAGTCGATCGGTCACGCCGTCGAGCTCGACCGCGTCCTCGGGATGGAGGAGTCCTACGCGGGCTCCTCCTTCGTCCATCCGGAGGACCGCGGGAAGCTTCGCTACGGGAGCGAGCTCGTGAACATCACCGCCGATGCCACGCTCGCCGGCGGCATCGGGTCGTTCGCGTACGACGACGAGGGCGTCCCGGCCAGCCGCACGCCGATCATCGTCGACGGCGTGTTCGAGCGCTTCCTCTCCAGCCGCGAGACCGCGCCCGTCATCGGCGAGACGTCCAACGGCACGATGCGCGCCGACGGGTGGGCGCACCTGCCGCTCATCCGGATGACCAACATCTCCATCGAGCCCAAGGAGGGCTCGCTCGCCGACATCATCGGCGACACCAAGGACGGCATCTTCATGGCCACGAACAGCTCGTGGTCGATCGACGACCACCGCATCAACTTCCAGTTCGGCTGCGAGATCGCCTGGCGGATCAAGGACGGACGGCTCACGGAGATGTATCGCAACCCGAACTACACGGGCATCACGCCCGAGTTCTGGGGCTCGTGCGACGCGGTCGCCGGCCGCGAGGACTGGACGGTGTGGGGGACGCCGAACTGCGGGAAGGGCCAGCCCGGCCAGGTCGCCCGCGTCGGGCACGGAACGTCCCCGGCGCGCTTCCGCGACGTTCGCGTGGGGGTGCGCTGATGCCCGGCCTCGTCGGACGCGACGGCTTCGAGGCCATCGCCGACGCCGCGCTCGAGCTGTCGGGCGTGGACGGCGTGGAGGTCCTCCTGCTCCACCAATGGGGAGGCCTCACCCGATTCGCGTCGTCGGAGATCCACCAGAGCACGTCGAACGAGGACACCGAGCTCCGCGTACGGGTCGTCGTCGGGGGGCGGATCGGCGTCGCCTCCACGAACGAGTTCTCGGCCGAGGGCGCACGTCGGGCGGCGAGGAGCGCGAAGGAGATGGCCGAGGTCGTCGCGCCGGACCCCTTGTTCCCCGGCCTCGCTCCCAAGGCGCCCGTGGATGATCGCCAAGGCTTCGACGATGCGACGGCCTCCGCCGACCCGCGGCAGCGGGCCGAGGGCGTCGCGACGCTGGTGGCCCAGGCCGCCGACGGCTTCGTCGCCGCGGGAGCGTTCGAGACGACGGCCGTGGAGCTCGGGCTCGCGAACACCGAGGGACAGCGCTGCTGGGCGCCCTCGTCGCTCGCGTCCATCTCGACCGTGATGACCGGAGGAGATGGAGGCAGCGGCTTCGCCGAGACCTTCACGAGCACGCTCGGCGAGGTCGATGCGGAGGCCGTCGGAAGGCGCGCCGCCGACAAGGCCCGCCGCAGCCAGAACCCCAAACCGATCGACCCAGGCACGTTCGAGGTCGTCCTCGAGCCGTCGGCCACGGCGACCCTGGTGGGGTTCCTCGCGTTCATGGGCTTCGGCGGACGGTTGATCGCCGAGGGCCGTTCGTGCTTCTCCGGCAAGGAGGGCCAGCGCGTCGCCGCGCCGTCGGTTTCCATCTACGACGATGCGCGCTCGCCGGACACGGTGGGGTTTCCCTTCGACTTCGAGGGCGTCCCACGCCAGCGCGTGGACCTGATCTCCGACGGCGTGTTCCAAGACGGCGTGTACGACCTTCGGACGGCCAAGCAGACGGGCAAACGCTCGACGGGCCACGCGTTGCCGCCGCCCGACCCCGACGGGCCGACGCCGCTCAACCTGTTCATGGCGACCGGCGATGCCTCGCTGGACGACATGATCTCGGCGACCCAGCACGGGCTGCTCATCTCGAGGTTCCACTACTCGAACGTGGTGCATCCCGTGGAGTCCACCATCACCGGGATGACGCGCGACGGCACCTTTCTGATCGAGGGCGGCGAGATCACCCACCCGGTGCAGAACCTGCGAATGACGCAGTCGATCATCGAGGCCCTTCTGGCGACCTCCATGATCGGGGACCGGACCGAGCTCGCGAGCGAGTTCTTCTTCTCGGCCTCCCGGGTGCCGGCGCTGAAGGTCGACCGCTTCCAGTTCACGGGTCGAAGCGACCACTGATCGTCCCCCGCCGGGCCGCCGGCGCGGTCGGGTAGGCTTAGCTCCCCGAGGTCCCCGAAGGAGGCGTCATGCACGTCGCAGAGATCATGCAGACGAACGTGAAGACGGCAACGCCCGACGCCACGTTCGCCGAGGTGGCGAGGCTGCTTCACGACAACCGCATCTCCTCGGTCGTCGTGATGGAGGGCGACCGGCTGGCCGGGATCGTGACGGAGCGCGATGTCGTGAACATGGTGGCCGAGGGCGTCGATCCCAGGGAGATCTCCATCGGCGACCGCATGACGCGCGACCTCGACACCGTGGAGTCGAGGACCGACATCGCGGAGGCCGCCGAGCACATGGCACGACTGCAGATCCGCCACCTTCCGGTCGTGGAGCGCGGCTCCGTGGCCGGCATCATCTCGATCCGAGACCTCACCAACTGGGCCGTGGAGGAGCTGGCCGGCGGCCACGAGCTGGCCGACCTGCAGCGCAGCCACACCACGCTTGAGGCGGCCGCGAAGATCAACCGCACGACGTCCTGAGGCGCGTCGGCGCCTGCACGCCACGGCCGCGAGGCGGCGGCACCCCCGCGCGGTTTCACCTCCGGCGGTTTCCTGCCGATATCGGAGGGGTGGCTACGGACCACACGCCCCCCGATCGCCCGGACGCGAACGACGAGCCGAACGGCCCGCTCGCGCGCGTCCTCGCGTTCCCCGTCGGCCGCTCGGGGACGCAGCGACGCCGTCGCCGCGACGCCCCGGCGTCCCAGCCGGTCCGAACCTCCCTCGGGCCCGAACGGCGCCTCACCATCGTCCGGGCGGCCATCGACGGCTGGGCACGCGCGGCCGGGCGCGCCGGCACCGACGCGGCCGGCGAGGCCCTCAAGGGGGCGGCTCACAACGTGATCGCGGCCCTCGTGCTGGCGGGGGCCGACGACCTGACGCTCGAGGGATCCGCCTCCAGGCCGGTCGTCGTCGCCGTCTTCGACGGCGGCGATCACGCTCACCGGGCGCTCTCCGCGGCCGAGGGGCTGCGCCGGACGATCTCGGGCCCCACGCGCCCGGAGCTGCGGTTCGACGTCCGGACGGGCGTCCACTCCGCGAGCATCATGGACCTCGTCGTGGGCGGGAACGATCCGATGCCGTTTCGCGCCGTCGGGACGCTCTACGCGCTCGCCGAGCGGCTCCAGGAGGCGGCGGAGCCCGGAGAGGTCCTGCTGTCCGCCGAGACGCTCGGGCACGTCATGAGCCTCGCCTCCGTCGACCTCAAGGGTCCGGTGGCGCTGAACGACCACGGCGAGGTCCGAGAGGCCTATTGCCTGCTGGGCCTCCGCGCCGATCACGGCGCCTGACCGGCCGGCTCGCCGGCCCCATCTCACAGGGACTCGAGCACCGCCGGGAGCTCGCTCAGCGAGTGGATGCTCGCGTCGGGCTCGCTCAGTTGCTCGGCCGTCGGGCGGCGCGGGGCCTCGCCCCGCAGGACCCAGACGGCTCGCATGCCCTCCGCCTGTGCGGGCCGCACGTCGTAGTCGAGCCTGTCCCCCACCATGACGGCTCGACCGGGCTCGACGCCCGCCAGGCGAAGGGCGTGGGCGTAGAGCGCCTGGTCGGGCTTCTCGAGCCCGAGATCGTCGGAGATCCCCCAGACGTCGAGGAACGCGTCGATCCCGTCGCGCCGCAGCGCGGCTCGAACGTCGCTCGGTTGATTCGCGATGATCCCCAGGCGATATCGTCGCTTGAGGACGCCGAGGGCCGGGAGCACGTCGGCCTCGAGCGCCTCGGGCGTGTAGCTCCAGTAGGCGGAGGCACGACGCCGCAGGGCCTCGGTGCGCTCGTCGAGCGTCCCGCCGGAGAGGAAGGCCGCCGCGAGCCGCCGGCGGAAGGAGCCCCCCTGCAGGTCGCGGCAGCGCTCGTACTCACGGTCGAAGGCATCGTCGCCGACCGATGCGCCGAGATCCCGCAGCGCGAGCAGCAGCGCCCGCCGATACACCGTGTCGTCGTAGATCACGCCGCCGACGTCGAGGAAGACGACGTCGATGGCGGACGCGCCCCCCTCGTGCTCGCTCACCCCCGGCCGGCGGCGACGAGCAGGGCCTCGAACTGCCGCGGCTCCGTCGTCTCGGACCCGAGCCGCATGGGGTCGTAGCGAGCGCCGTGGCAGTCGGAGGCGCCGGTGATCGCGACGCCGAGCCGCCCCGCCAGCTCCCGATACCGAGCGCGCTGGGCCTCGTCGTGATCGGGATGATCCACCTCGAGGCCCGCCATCCCCCCCTCGGCCATCGCCTCGATCAACTCGTCGGGCACCGATCCCTGGCCCTTCCACATGCCGGGGTGGGCCAGCACGCAGACGCCGCCGGCCCGTTCGATCAGCGCGAGCGCATCCAGCGGGTGCAGCGCGTGCTTCGGCACCGCGGCGGGGCCGTCGTCGGAGATGAACCGGTCGAAGGCCGACTTCTCGTCCGGGACGATCCCCGCCTCGACCATCGCCTGCGCCACGTGGGGCCTCGCGATGAGGCCACCGCCGGCGATGTCCCGGACCCGTTCGAACTCGACCGGATAGCCGAGGTCCTGCAGCTTCCGGACCATCAGCTCCCCCCTGCGGAACCGTGAGTCGTTCAGGCGCTGAAGCTCCGCTCGCAGCGCCTCGTCCTGCGGATCCACCCAGTAGGCGAGGACGTGAAGGCTCGCCCCCTCGTATTCGGCCGAGAACTCGATGCCGGGAACGAGCGCGAGGCCGGCCTCGTCCGCGGCGGCGGCGGCCTCGTCGAGCCCGCTCGTGGTGTCGTGGTCGGTGATCGCGACGGTGTCCAGGTCGCGCTCGACGGCGAGCCGGACGACCTCGGTCGGGCTCAGGGTGCCGTCCGACTCGCTCGTGTGGGCGTGCAGATCGATGCCGGCCATGGGTCGGCCATAGTGGCACAGGCGCCACACCTCGTCACCCGGCGGCGGCTACCCCGGAGCGGGGGCGATGTGCGAGGGCGAGATGTCGGCGACGGTGCGGCAGCCGGACAGCGCCATCGCGTTGTCGAACTCCGACCGAAGCAGCCCGAGGACGTCGACCACGCCCTGCTCCCCGGCGACGGCGAGGCCCCAGACGGTCGGCCGGCCCACGAGGACGGCGGTCGCTCCGAGCGCGAGCGCCTTGAGGATGTCCGTCCCCCGCCGCACTCCCCCGTCGACCAGGACCGGCACCCGACCCTCGACGGCCTCCACGACCTCGCGCAGGACCGTGATGCCCGCCGGGACCCCGTCGAGCTGGCGACCTCCGTGATTGGACACCACGATCCCGTCGACGCCGGCCGCGAGCGCGAGCCGCGCGTCCTCGGCCGTCAGGATCCCCTTCACCAGCAGCGGAAGCGGGGCCCGCTCGCGGATCCACTCGATGTCTCGCCACGACAGCGCCGGATCGTAGACGAGGTCGTCGCCGGGGAGACCGACGGGCATCACGAATCCGCTGCGAGTGTCGCGATGCCGCAGGCCGTTCTCCGGGAAATCGATCGTCAGGCAGATCGCCTCGAAGCCGGATGCGACCACCCGATCGAGCAGCTCGCCGGTCGCGCCGTGGTCGGTGAAGACGTAGAGCTGGAACCATTTGGGTCCGCGGGCGGCGCCGGCGACGTCCTCCACGAACCCGACCGTGGTCGAGGAGACGACCATGATCGTCCCGGCCCGCTCGGCCGCTCTGGCCGTGGCGCGCTCCCCGTCCGGATGCGCGAGCGATTGGTAGGCCCACGGGGCCACGAGGGCCGGGAACGACACGCGGGTTCCCAGCACGTCCGTGGAGGTGTCGCGTTCGGGCACGCCCACCAGGAAGCGCGGTCGCAGGACCCATCGCGACCACGCTCGCCGGTTCTCCGCGAGCGTCCACTCATCGCCCGCTCCCCCCGCGTAGTACCCGTAGACGTCCGGGGGCAGGCGCTCCCGGGCGACCGGCTCGTAGTCGTCGAGGGTGACGAAGGGCGGGGCGTCGGTCATCCGTGCGATCCCATGGCTCCGCCTACAGCTGTGATTCCGGCACAGAGCTCGGCGGCACGCTCTGCGCGCCGACCTGGCGCAGGAGGCCGTCCTGATACGTGATGGTGCGAAGCTCGAAGGCTCCCGGGCAGCACGCCGCCTCGCCCTCCGCGTACCGGGCGGCGTACTCGAGCAGGCGTCCCGCGGCGTCGACGACGGCCGAGCCGAGGCTGGCGCGCGCCGGATGCGCGATGACCTGCGGAGCGCCGTCCTGCGTGTAGCCGACGACGTCGATATCCAGCGGCCGGCGCTCGCCCAGCCCTCGAAAGCCGACGACGAGCTCCGCGACGCCGTCGTGGGTGAGGTCGGCCGGCAGCACCGCGATGCTCGCCCATCGCCCGCCCTGCAGGTCATCGGCCCCCAACCGCTCGACCCAGCCCCCGTCCGCGGCCGAGAAGGTCAGGATGCGCACGGCGTACCCGGCGACGCCGTCGGCCACGGCGCTCCTCTCGACGATCCACACGACCCGCCCGCCGAGGACGTTCACCTGGCCGCACTCGCCCGTCAGGCCGGGGGTCACGAGCGCCTCGCACGGTGCCGTCGCCGCGGCCGGCGTCACGTCCTCGGGGCCGCCGGGCTGAAGCGTGGCGTCCGCCGCGCCGATGGCCACCGCCGGCTCCGCGGTCGCCGAGGGGATCGGCGAGGACGACGTGATCGGGCTCTCGGGCGCGGGCGTGGATGCGGTCGCGGCCCGGGCCGGCTCCGTCCCCGAACGGCCGAGCGCATACCCGATCGCGCCCGACACGAGCAGGCCGAGCGCGATCCCGCCGGCGAGCAGCGCCGTCCGGACGTTCGGATCCATCCCGCGAGGGGTCGGTTTCATCGCGCGCAGACCGTACGGCGCGGGCCGGGCGACGGCAAGGAAGTCGAATGCCGACCTACTCGGCCTGGATCTCCACCCGCGCGCGTGCCTGGCCGGCGATGGTCACGTAGATCCCGCCCAGGATCAGCACGCCGCCCGCGACGGCGGAGAGGGACGGCACCTCCCCGAACACGGCGAGCGCGAGCAGCGACGCGCCGACCGGCTCCGCGGTCACCGAGATCGCCACGACGGAGGCCTCGACGTCGGCCAGCAGATAGTTGAAGACGGTATGTCCGAGGAGCTGCGGCCCGAGGGTCATCAGCACGAAGAGCCCCCAGACGTCCGGCGGGTAGCCCGTGAACGGTGTGCGCATGACGAGCATCGCCGCCCCCAGCAGCGCAGCGGCACCGGTGTAGACGATCCCGGCGTAGGTGAGGAGCGTCATCCGCTGTCGAAGGTCGCGGCCGGCCAGCACGTACGCGGCCGCGGCGATCGCGCCCGCGAGCGCCAGCGCATCCCCGAACACCGCGCGCGCCGACACGCCCACGTCGCCCCACGAGATGACCGCGGCGCCCGCGAGCGAGAGCGCGATGCCGGCGGCCCCCACCCGCGAGACCCGCTCGCCGATCGTGATCCGACCCAGCAGCGCGACCCACACCGGACTCGACGTCACGAGGACGGTGCTGGCGGCGACGCTCGTGTAGGACAGCGAGGGCACCCAGAGCGCGAAGTGTGCGGCGAGGGCCGCCGCCGAGGCCATCGCCACGATCCACTCCCGACGTCCCAGCGAACGGACCTCCGCGCCGTGGCGCAGGAGCGCGATCGGCAGCAGGACGGCGGCCGCCATCGCGCACCGGTAGAAGCTGACGGCGAGGGGGGGAGCCTCCGCCAGCCGGATCAGGATCGCGGAGGACGACACGGCCAGGACGGCGAGCGCAAGCAGGCCGAGGTGCCGGGAGCGCATGGCGCCCATTATCGTGAGGTGATGGCACCGGCGCCCGGCTCGGGGCGGCGATGAGGCGGTCGCGCCCTCGAGCACGCGAACCCGACCCTGGAGGTGCTCCGCTGATGAACGACCAGAAGCCGGATCGAAACCTCGCGCTGGAGCTCGTGCGCGTGACCGAGGCGGCCGCGCTGGGCGCCGGCCGTTGGGTCGGACGCGGCGACAAGGAGGCGGCCGACCAGGCCGCGGTCGACGCCATGCGGCTCATGATCGACACCGTCTCGATGCACGGCACGGTCGTGATCGGCGAGGGCGAGAAGGACGAGGCGCCGATGCTCTACAACGGCGAGGAGGTCGGCAACGGCGAGGGCCCGGGCGTCGACGTCGCCGTCGATCCCGTGGACGGGACGACGCTCACGGCGAACGGAGAGCCGAACGCGCTCTCCGTGATCGCGCTCGCCGCGCGCGGCGCGATGTTCTTCCCCGGCCCGGCCGTGTACATGGAGAAGGTCGCCACGGGCGCGGAGGCGAGGGACGCGATCGACATCACGGCGCCGCCCGAGGAGAACATCCGGCACGTCGCGAAGGCGAAGGGCGTGCGGCCGGAGGAGGTGGTGGTCACGATCCTCGACCGCCCCCGGCACCGCGACCTGATTCAGGCGTGCCGGGAAGTCGGAGCCAGGGTGTTCCTCATCCGCGACGGCGACGTGGCGGGGGCGATCTCGGCGGCCCTCCCGAGGACGCGGCACCGACCTGCTGCTCGGGATCGGCGGCACGCCCGAGGGCGTCATCGCCGCGGCGGCCCTCAAGTGCCTCGGTGGCGCGATGCAGGGAATGCTCTTCCCGAGGAACGAGGACGAGCGACGCAGGCTCCTCGACGACGGCTACGACCTCGACGCGGGTCCTCACCACCGACGACCTCGTCGCCGGCGACGACGTGTTCTTCGCGGCCACCGGCGTGACGGACGGAGCGCTCCTCGAGGGCGTGAAGTACTGGCCCGACGGGGCGACGACCTACTCGCTCGTGATGCGCGCCCGGTCGGGGACGATCCGGATGATCGAGGCCGAGCACCAGTTCGAGAAGCTCGAGCGATTCACCGGCCGGACGTACCGCCGCTGAGTCCTCCGTTCCGTCCGCGAGGCTCGCCCGAGTGCGAGAGCGCGTACGTGCCCTTGGGCTCCGTCTTGACGAGCGGCGCCGGCACGAACGCCTTGGGCGAGGGCGGCGAGCAGGTGCTTGCGCACGTCCGGCTCGACGAACGGGTCGATGTAGCCGCGCCGAAGCGCCAGATCCTGGATGCGGGTCCAGTGCAGGGGCTCCCCCTCCTCGCGAAGCACCGTGACGACCGCCTCGAGGTAGTCCACGCGCCGCCTCAGATGGACGGCCGGGCGCGACGACCCGCTCGGCGATCAGCTCGACCATCTCCGGATCGGGGATCGCGAACGGGATCTGCCCGATCGTGATGATGATCTCCTCGACCCCGAGCGCGGCGAACGCCGCGACGCGGTCGAGCACGCGGTCGGGCGTGCCGGTCAGATGTCGCCGCCGCGAACGACTCCGGCGTCTGGTCGTCGAGCCCCGGCATCCACTCGCGAAGGCGCCCGAAGCGCGCCGCCAGATCGCGCGTCGTCCTCCCCGACGGCCGTGTACAGACCGACGGAGCGCCGCAGCGATGACGGGATCCCGCTCCGCCCGCTCGCACGCCGCCCTCGCGGCCGACACACGCTGCCCGTAGGATCCCGGCGTCCCACCGCCAGGCGGTGTTCCACCCGTCGGCGAGCCGCGCGGCGAGTCGCGAGCGGGACGGGGGCCGCCCTTGGACCCCAGCCACAGCGGCGGGCGTGGCCGCTGGGCGGCGCGCGGCCGCATGACCGCGTCCCGGAGCTGGAACCGGCGGCCTCGAACGCTCGACGGCCCTCCGCGAAGAGCGCGCGGAGGACCTCGAGGTCCTCCTCCAGGACGCGAAGCGCTCGCGCACCGATCCGAACTCGTACCCGAACCGCTCGAACTCGTCCTTCGAGCCAGCCCGCTCCGAGACCGAGGTCGAGCGGCCGCCGGAGAGCAGATCGATCGTGGACGCCATCTTGGCGAGCAGCGAGGGGTGCCGGAACGGGGCGCACAGCACGAGCGTTCCGAGCCGGACGCGCGACGTCCGCGCCGCCAGCGCGGCCAGCGCCGTCATCGGCTCGAGCGATCCCCGCAGCTGCTCGGAGCCGCCGTAGCGCGCGAGCGAGAGGAGGAAGTGATCGGAGATCCACACCGAGTCGAACCCGAGGTGCTCCGCGCGCACCGCCCACTCGGCCATCGCGCGACGTGGGATCCGAGCGCTCGTCCGGCAAGCGAGAAGTCGTAGTGCGGCAGCGCGAGTCCGAACCGCATGCGACCGCCTAGAGGTACCGCAGCACGTCGGCCGGGCCGGTGACGTCGGTGTCCGGCGGGACGTGGATGCCGACGGGCATCTTCAGCCGGGGGTAGACGGAGATGTCCCCGGCGAGGTGCACGCCCGCGTGGACCGTGACCTCGTCCCCGAGCGCGACGAAGTCGGCGATCTCGGTCGGCAGGTCGAGCTCGGAGCGCACCTCGCTCATCGAGCCCACGACGGCTTCGCGTGCAGCCGAGCGCCGGCGCCGATGATCGCGCCGTCGCGGATCTGCGAGCGCGAGATGCGCGCGCCCTCGCGGACCTCCACGTCGTCGTCGAGGTTGGACTCCGTGATCGACGACGCCCGGGCCGATCTCGCAGAACCGGCCGATCCGCACCGCCGGGTCCGATCGTGACGCATGCCCTCGGCGATCTTCTCGGCCAGGCGTCTTCCCGCTGACCGGTCGCGCATCGGCAGCGACTCCGGCGCGATCCACACGTTGTCGCTCCGCGATCGAACGGCGGGCCGAGGAGGCGATCCACCGACTGCGAAGTTGCCGCTGCAGCACGTCGACCATCGTCTCGAGGAAGTCCTGCACGTTGCCGAGGTCGCCGATCCGCCGCACGGGGAAGCGACGTTGACGGGATGGCCCTGTTCGCACGAGCCACGGGAGCAGGTCCTTGCCGAAGTCCAGGCGCTGTTCTTGCGCATCTCGACGATCTCGGGGTGTCCGGCGAGCTCGCGGAGCGCGCCGGTCTCGATCAGGTAGAAGCCGGCGTTCGTCATCAGCGGCAGCTCGCGGAACTCCTCGTCGTCGTGGACGTGGAAGTGCTCCCGCAGCTCGGCGAGCGTCGGCTTCTCGACGAAGTCGGTGACCCGCCCGTCGTCGTCGGCAGCATCACGCCGTACTTCTCCGCCACCTCGTCCGGCGGGCGCGTCATCGCGGCGATGGTGGCGACGGCGCCGACTCGCGCGGTGCGACTCGCACCATCGGCATCGAGGTCGAAGTCGATGATCGAGTCGGTCGGGAAAGACCAGCGCGTGCTGCCGAAGGTCCCAGTGCTCCAGCATGCGAAGCGTCGAGTCGGCGCTTCCCGTGGACAGGCGCGTCGTACTTCACCGGCGAGTACTTCACGTCGACGCCGAAGCTCTTCGCCGTAGCCGAGCATGACCTTGATCTGGTAGCGGTTCTCCTTGCCGTGGGCGATCACGTAGTACTCCTTGATCCCCTCGCTCGAGAGGATCTGGATCACCCAGCGGATGAGTCGGCGTCCGAGGAACGACATCGCCGCCTTGGAGCGCAGGTAGCCGGGCGCCTTGAGCGTCAGCGGGCGGGCGCGAACCCCCTGGCCGCCTGCGAGGCCGATCCCGACGATGTCGGTGAGTTCCGGCATGCGAGGCATCATAGCCGTGCCGCGATCGGGATCGCCCGCGCGGGAGCCGCCTCGGGGCGGTCGCGATCGGCCTAGTCGGTGCGAGACGATGGATCCGCTCAGCACCACACGCCCGTCTGCGTCCCTGACGACCATCGACGATGACGCTCGACGGGTCGCGCAGGTCGATGTCGACGCGCTTGCGCGAGGCCATCTCGGCGGCATCCCGGCGCTGCTCGAGCGACGAGATGTCGACCGATCCGACCTGCGTCGCTCCCAGGCCGTCGTAGACCCACACCCGGTACGGGAGCGCGCCGCCTTGCCGGTGTCAGCCCGACGCAGGCGCACGCCGCGACGTCGGGCTTGCCTCGGGTGAGGCGATCGACGAAGCCCCAACCAGCGGCCGTGCGCCCGGTCGTCGGGCCACGAGCCGCGCGAACCGCAGCCGGTCGCCGGGGCGCGGTCAGCAATCGATGCCGATAGCAACGCCCTGGACTCGCCTCGCCCTGCTCCTGTTGCTGCTCGGCCGCGCCGGATGTCGAGCCCGTTCGCGCACCGGTGTCGCGCGGTCCCGCCATCGACGGCGCCCCAGCCGAGGCGACGCGGTGACCGCGACGGCGACGATCGTCGCGGCCACGGCGACCGCCGAGGCTATCCGGAGCCGCCGGTGCGTGACGGACTGCCTCGGCCGCGCGCCGCGTGCACGGCCTCCGACCACGCGCTCCTCGAGCTCCGGAGGAGGCTGCGCGGGCGCGGCCGCGAATGCCGAGCGTCGCCGCCGCCTCGTCCAGAGCTCGGCCGACCTCCTTGCGGCACGCCGCGCACCACGCGAGGTGCCGCTCGACGCCGGCGGCGTCCCGCGGACGGGAGGACGCGAGCGCGTGCTCGGGAAGGCGGTCGCGAACCGCGAGACAGTTCACGGACGCTCCTTGTCCTCGTTGGCGCGACGGACCTTGATCAGCGCCGAGCCGCAGCCGCGTCTTCACCGTGCCGAGCGGCACGCCGTCGGCCTCCGAGATCTCCCTCGCGGTCAGGCCGCGGAAGTAGGCGCGCCCGAGCAGCGTGCGCTCGGCATCGCGAGAGCGACTCCAGCGCGCGCAGCGCGGCATCGCGCTCGAGCAGGAGCGTCCTCCTCGTCCTCGCCGGCGGTCTCGGGCACCTCGTCCACGAGCACGAGCGTCGGGCGCCTGACCCCCGTCTCCCTCCGCAGGCGGTCGACCGCGAGGTTGTGCGCGATCGTCATGAGCCAGGTGGAGAGGCGCCCGCGAGCGGGATCGAATCGCGCGGCCTTGCGCCAGGCCGTCACGAAGACGTCCTGGGTGAGTTCCTCGCGCGGCCTCGGCGTTGCCGAGGATGCGCATAGCCCATCGAATAGACGGGACGCCCGAAGCGCGCGTAGAGCGCCCGGATCGCGTCCTGGTCACCGGCAAGGAGCCCCTGCGACCAACTGCTCTTCCTCCCGAGGGAGTGGAGGACCGTCGGCTCGAGCGTTCACTCGGTCTCCTTCCGGTATACGGACCTGTAGGCGCCGCCAGGGCTTGTCGTGTCCACGCTGCATCCATTATGCGCCAGCGCATCGCCTTCGGTTCGGGTCATCCGCGGCTTCCGAACGGCCGCTTCCCGGTGGTGAGAGATTGCAGGCGTGCGCAACCTCATCCGCACGGCCGTCGTCCTGACCGGCCTCGTCGCGGTCGCCTGCTCGGGGGGATGGCCGGCGCGCCAGACCGAGCCGGAGCGGCCGCGCGATCGCTGACCTCGACCTCGACGGGCGTGGTCGACCCGTTCATGGCCGACTACGTCTCGTGCCGGGATCGCGTCGGCCGAACGACGCCGGCCTCGACGCCGTCCTCGCTCGACGATCGACACGCCGGGCGGGCTGGACTCGTCGATGCGGGAGATCGTCCAGGCGATCCTCGGGTCGAGGGTCCCCGTGCTCTGCTACGTCGCCCCCTCCGGGCGCGCGCGCCGCCTCCGCGGGCACGTTCATCCTGCTCTCCTGCCCCGTCGCAGCCATGGCGCCGGGG
Organism: uncultured Actinomycetes bacterium; assembly: GCA_963728285.1. Classification (GTDB taxonomy): domain Bacteria; phylum Actinomycetota; class UBA4738; order UBA4738; family HRBIN12; genus CAVSJR01. The sequence continues at coordinate 243,217 of CAVSJR010000002.1, forward strand.
ACGAACGTCGGCGCGGCCACCCCGTGGGCGTGTCCGGCGCCGATCGTCTCGGAGAAGGTCGTCAACGACTGCCGTCGCCTACATCCGCTGCCTCGCGAACCTCCGCGGCCGCAACGCCGATTGGGCCGAGCGGGCCGTTCGAGACTCGGTGAGCGTCCCGCGCCGAGGAGGCGCTCAGCTCGGAGTGATCGACCTGATCGCGAGCGACCGGGCCGATCTCCTCACGCGGGTGGACGGCCGATCGGTCGAGGTCGCCGGCGGCGAGCGCGTCGTGCCTGCACACGGCCGGGGCCGACCGTGCAGACCGACGAGATGGGCCCCGGTCGCGTTCCTGCTCCATTCGCTCGTTCACCCCGGACTTCGCGTTCCTGTTCTTCTGACTCGGCCTCGTCCTGATCGTCGTGGAGCTGCTGCATCCCGGCGTCTCGGTCCCGGGCATCCTCGGCGCCCTGCTGCTCGTGTTCGCGCTCGTGTCGTTCGGCATGCTGCCGGTGCAGCTCGCCGGCATCGTCCTGCTCGTCGTCTCCGTGGGCTTGTTCCTGCTGGAGCTGAAGCATCCGGGGGTTGGGCTTCCCGCCATCGGCGGCGTCGTGTTCCTCGTCGCTCGGCGGGCTGTTCCTGTTCGACCCCGCCGTGCCGGACGTCCAGGTGTCGCCCTGGCTGGTGGCGGTCATGGGCGCCGTCGCCCTGTCTGTTCTTCGGCGTGGTCGTCCGGGCGTCCGCTGAAGGCCCGGCGGCTCTCCGCCGCCGCCCGGGCTCGAGCGCCTCGTGGGCTCGCACGGGCGTCGTGGTCAGGGAGCTCGACCCGGCGGGGTCGTCCGCGTCGGGTCCGAGGAGTGGAGCGCGGTGACGCATCGACCCGCCGGTCCCCGCCGGAAGGCGCGTCGAGGTCGTGACGGTCGACGGCCTCCGGCTCGGGGTGGAACCCCCGGGCACGGTGCACGACGGGAGACCCCGGTCGTCGCCGGGGCCAGACGAAGGGAGCACGAAGTGACGCAGACGTTCATCGGCATCGTCGTGGCGGTCCTGCTGATCATCCTGATCCTCACGAGGCCATCAAGATCGTGCCGGAGTACCAGCGCCTGGTCGTGTTCCGGCTCGGCCGCGCCATCGGCACCAAGGGCCCGGGCTTGGTCATGCTGATCCCGATCGTCGACAAGGCCAGCCGCGTCGACCTCCGCGAGCTCTACCTGGAGATCCCCCACCAGGCGGCGATCACCGAGGACAACGCCACGATCTCGATCGACTTCATCGTGTTCTACAAGGTGGTCGACGCGCATGTCGGTCGTGATCCAGGTGGGCAACTTCGCCGGCGCGGCACAGAACATCGCGGCGACGACGCTGCGCTCGGTGGTCGGCGACATGTCGCTCGACGACGTCCTCGCCAAGCGGGAGGAGATCAACGAGATGCTCCGCGCGCAAGCTCGACGAGGTCACCGAGCGCTGGGGCGTGAAGGTCACCAACGTCGAGATCCGCGAGATCATCCCGCCGCCGGCGCGTCCAGGAGGCGATGACCCGCCAGATGTCGGCCGAGCGCACCCGGCGCGCGGTGGTCACCGAGGCCGAGGGCGCCAAGCAGGCCGCCGATCACCGTGGCCGAGGGCAACAAGCAGTCGGCGATCCTGAACGCCGAGGGGAACAGGCAGTCGGCGATCCTGAACGCCGAGGGCGAGCGGCAGGCCGCGATCCTGCGGGCCGAGGGATTCTCCCTGGCCCTGCGAACGATCTACGAGGTCGCGCTCGACGATCGACGCCAACACCATGAGCCTGCAGTACCTCGAGGCGCTGAAGTCGCTCGGCGCCTCGCCGTCCACGAAGTTCGTGATCCCGATGGAGTTCGCCACGCTCCTGTCGGGGGTCACCGACCTCGCGGCGCGGTCGTTCGGCGACGGCCGCGGCGGCGCGAAGGACTCCCCGGCGTAGCGCCGGGAACCCGGCGGGCCCCGGGGGGTGTAGGGCACGGTGGAGGGAGCCGAATCGGTGCTCCGCGGAGGGCCGACCACTGGAGGAAGCCGAGCTCGTCGCCTCGGCTAGGGACGGCGACGTCCGGGCGTACGAGGCGCTCGTCTCGCGGTATCAGGACCTGGCGGTCCGGACCGCCTACCTGATCACGCGCAATGCCGCGGATGCCGAGGACGTCGCCCAGGAGGCCTTCGTGAAGGCATATCTGGCGCTGCCGAGGTTCCGAAGCGATGCGCCGTTTCGGCCCTGGATGCTGACCATCGTCGCCAACGAGGCTCGCAACCGCGGCCGCTCCACCCGTCGCACCGCGCAGCTCGCGCTGCGAGCCGCCGCCGTCGGCGGCGCGGAGGACTCGGCGCCGTCGCCCGAGGCGGCGGTCCTCCAGCGCGACGAGCAGCGAACGCTCCTCGACGCGATGGAGCGATTGCGCGAGGCCGATCGGCTCGTGCTCGGATACCGGTTCTTCCTGGGCCTGTCCGAGGCGGAGATCGCGGCGGCCCTGCGATGCCGTCGCGGAACGGTGAAGTCTCGCACCTCCCGGGCGCTCGGCCGGCTTCGCGCCGAGCTGGCGTCGGGCTCGTCCGCCGCCGGGGTGCGGCTGAGGGAGGCGGCCGATGGCTGAGCGGCCGCGACGTCCGGACGACGACCTCGAGATGAGGCTTCTGGCCCTCGGTTCTTCGCTCGACTACCCGAGCGGGAGCCGACTGCCCCAGGCCGTGGGCGAGCGCCTCCGCTCGGCCCCCCGGGGCGAGCCGGCTCGCTCGACGCGCGCGAGGGCGGCCTGGACGACCGCGGCGGGCTCGTTGCGGAGACGCCGGTCGCTGGCGCTGGTGTTGGCCGCGCTGCTGTTGATCGCCGCCCTCGCCGCCGCCGCTCGCCTCTCGATCGGCGCCGTGACGATCAGGGAGGAGCCGACGCCCCCGCGCACGCTCCCCACCGCGACCGAGACGGTGGGCTTCGGCGAGCCGACCACGCTCGCGCGCGCCGAGGCCGAGCTCGGCACGAGCGTCCTCGTCCCGTCCGCGCTCGGCGAGCCGGGCGCGGTCTACGTGGACCGCGTCTCGGCCTCGAGCGTGCGCGCCACCCTCGCGTGGCCCCCGTCGGCGCCGCTTCCGCGTATCGGCGGCCTGCCGTGGGGTGGCGTGCTGATGGAGTTTCGCGGCGATGCCGCGCTCGCGACCAAGACGCTCTACGGGGATGCCCGGGGCAACGTCGAGCCCGTGACGGTCCGCGGCGAGGACGGCTACTGGCTGACGGGCCCGCACGAGCTCGACGTGGTCACCGCGGAGGGGAATCGGCGGTACCTCGTCGGTGGCAACGTCCTGCTCTGGAGGAGCGGGGACCTCACGCTGCGGCTCGAGACGGCGTTGCCGAAGGCCGACGCGCTGCGCATCGCCGACTCGATCTCCTGAGGGAGCTCGAGGGCCGAGCTACACGCCGATGTGAAGGCCGGCCGGGACGGACACACCGGCCTGCTGAAGCGCGAACTGGAAATCGTGCGGCGACGAGGCGGCCTCCATGGCCTCCTCGATCGACACGACGCCCGCCTGAACGAACTGCAGGAGCGACTGATCGAACGTCCTCATCCCGTAGTAGGCGCCGTCGGCGATCACGTCGTGGATCTCGCTCGTCTTGTCCGCATCCGCGATCCGCTCCGCGACGCGACCCGTGTTCACGAGCACCTCGAGGCTCGGCACGCGGCCGCCGTCCACGGTCGGGACCAGGCGCTGGCACACGATCCCCCGAAGCGTGCCGGCGAGCGTGAGCCGGATCTGCTTCTGCTGGTACGGGGGGAAGAAGTCGATGCAGCGGTTCACGGTCTCGGTCGCGTCGACGGTATGAAGCGTCGACAGGACCAGGTGGCCCGTCTCGGCGGCCTGGAGCGCCGCTCGGACCGTCTCGGTGTCGCGCATCTCGCCGATCAGGATCACGTCCGGATCCTGGCGAAGGGCGGCCCTGAGGGCGGTGAGGAACGACTCGGTGTCCTGCCCGACCTCTCGCTGGTTGATCGAGGCGACCTCGTCCCGGTGAAGGATCTCGATGGGATCCTCGATCGTCACGATGTGCGCCGGCTTCGTTCGGTTGATGTAGTCCAGCATCGCGGCGAGCGTCGTCGTCTTGCCCGAGCCGGTCGGTCCCGTCACGAGGATCAGTCCACGGACCTCCTCGGAGAGCTGGCGAATCACGTCCGGCAGGCCGACCTCCTCAAACTTCGGACCCCCGAAGCGGAGCCGCCTCAGGACCATGCTCGCCGTGCCGCGCTGCCGGAAGACGTTCACGCGAAATCGCCCGACGCCTGCGAGCGAGTGGGCGAAGTCGGCCTCCCCTCGCTCGGCGAAGGGGGCGGAGAGATCCTCCGGGAGGATGGCATCGACGATCCCCCCCGTGTCGCCGGCATCCAGTGGCTCTCGATCGAGCCGCTGGAGCCGCCCGTCGATCCGCAGCAGGGGCGCGGAGCCCACCTTGATGTGCAGATCCGAGCCCTCCAGGGCCACGAGCAGGCGGAGCCAGGCGTTGAATTGCTCCTCGATGGCCTCGGTCTCGGCGATGTCGATCGCGAGCCGCGGCAGTGCCTCGGGCTCGGGCGGCGCGCCGTTGGAACCACCGCCGCTCGGGGGCGAGCCCTCGGAAGGCGGTGCCGGCGAGGCCGCCGGTGCCGCAGGCTCGGGCGCCGGTGCCGCCGTCTCGGGCGCGGTGCCGGCTCGGGCGCGGTGCGCCGTCGCGTCGATCCTCGGGGCCTCGGACGGCGGACCGGACAGCGCCGGCAGCCGGGGTCACCTCGCCGGTCGCCCACGTGGTCTGTGTCTGGTCGCTCACATCCGATCCCCTCGATCGCGCGTGATCCCGCTCTGTGCAGGCGGCGGCCGCCCAGCTTGCTGCATCGGCACTTCCGCCCCGAACTTCAGTCGATCCCGGCGTCGTCCTGCGTGCCCGGCTCGCCCGGGTCGTCGGCCTCCGGCAGCTCCAGGCGCCAGACGGGCACGGCCGGGAGCGCAGGGTCGATCGAGATCGATTCCCCCTCGGAGGCCCCGAGCTGCCGGGCCGGCTCGGCGGCCCCATCGCCGCCGAACAGGACGTGGCTTGGGCCCGCGACCTCGCGAAGCAGCTCGGCGACCCGAGCCGGCGATCCCCGCGTGATCCGAACCCCCACGGGGCTCATCGAGGCCTCCCCCACCCCGATGCCGATCGACGGAGCGAGATGGCTCTCGTCCGAGCGCTGGGAATCGGCCACGGCCGCCGCGATCTCGATGGCGGCCTGGGTCGCCCGCCCGGCCGCCCCGTCTCCCCGGAACCGCGCGTCCACGACCGGGTGCGTGGACGTGCCGGCCAGGAACAACCGACCGCCCCGCCGGCCGGCCACCACCAGCGCCGCCCGGATGCACCGCTCGTGGATGCGTTCGATGATCGCTCGCGGCAGCTGAGGAGCATCGGCGTCGACCGGCTTCAACTCCACGGACAGCACCGAGATCTGCTCGGCCGATCCATGGGTTGGAGGGGCGACGTTGCCCAGCCCGCGCGCCTTCGGCAGCGGGATCACCCTCCCGTCCATGGTGGGGGTATCGGCGGGGAGGGCGGCCGCCTGAACGTGGCTCACCGGGGAGGCCGATGACCCGCCTCCCCGTTCAGCGGCCGTCGAGGCGCGCCTCCACCCGGCACGGCGATCGGTCGCTCGCCGGGGCGAACTCGGTCATGCGCAGCGGCGGCTTGATCTCGGCAAGCATCCCCTCCAGGAGGCCCCGGTGGATGGAGCACACCAGGTCGCGATGCTCGTCGAGGAGGTCGCGGAAGGGGCAATCCCTCATCGTGATCTGGACCGATGTGGCGTCGCCCCGGCGAAAGCGGGGGTCGAACCCGGCTCGCGCCATGGCCTCCTGCAGGGTCGCCAGGTTCCTCCCCGCAGGCGAGCGCCTCCCCGGCTTCGGCGCGTCCCTGCGCACGAGGTAGCCGCCCCACTCCCGGGCGAGCTCCTGAGCGCGGGCCCGTGACCGCCCCCCGCGCACGATCGCGGCCAGGATCTCCGACAGGAGGCGATAGTCCCGGTGCTCCCCCGAGTCGTGCTCGATCACCGAGTAGAGCGTCTGGGGGCGACCCACGGTCGAGCCCCGGGCGGTCTCCCGCGAGACGAGGCCCACGTCCTCCAGCCGTCGAAGGTGCGGGCGAAGCGTGTTCGGATGCAGCGACAGCCGCACCGAAAGCTCCCTGACCGACACGGGCCGGCCGGAGAGCCCGAGATAGCGATAGAGGCGGAACCGGGTATCGTCCGCGAGGGCCTTGTGCACCTCGATCGGCGTCGTCGCGGCATCACGTGCCATCGACGCACCCCGACCCGAGCGGTAGCATGGTGATTAGCACGGTCGACACGGTCCGAATCGTGTAATGGGCTTCAAGCCTAATCCCTCGGAGGCACTCGTGATCACCCAGGAAGAGGTACGAACCGCGCTGCGGAGCGTGCTCGATCCCGAGATCGGGAGGCCGATCGAGGAGATCGGCATGTTGAAGGGCATCCAGGTCGACGACGGCGTCGTCCACGTCGACGTCCTCATCACGATCGAGGGCTGCCCCCTGAAGGACCGCATCACCGCCGATGTGACGGCCGCGGTGCAGCCGCTCGAGGGCGTTCAGGCGGTCGACGTGCGACTCTCGCCGATGAGCCAGGAGGAGCGCTCGGCGCTCGTGGCGAAGCTCCGCGGCACGGCGGAGGCCGCCCCGGGGCAGCGGACGTTCTTCTCCGGGAGCGAGACGACGGTCATCGCCGTCGCCTCCGGCAAGGGCGGGGTCGGGAAGTCGAGCGTCACGGTGAATCTCGCCGCGGCCATGGCGGCCGACGGCCTCAAGGTCGGCGTGCTCGACGCGGATGTCTGGGGCTTTTCCGTTCCTCGGATGATGGGCGTCTCGGGCAAGCCCGTCGGCTTCAACAACATGATCCTGCCGCTCGAGGCGTACGGCGTGAAGGTCATCTCGATGGGGTTCTTCGTCCCCGAGGAGACGCCGGTGATCTGGCGCGGACCGATGCTTCACAAGGCGATCGAGCAGTTCCTCGGCGACGTCTACTGGGGCGAGCTCGACGTCCTGCTCGCCGATCTCCCGCCCGGGACCGGCGACGTGTCGATCTCGCTCGCCTCGTTCCTGCCGGGCGCGCAGATGCTCGTCGTGACCACTCCGCAGGAGGCGGCGAGGAAGGTGGCGGAGCGGGCCGGAAAGATGGCCGAGCGGACGAACCTTCGCCCGATCGGCGTCGTCGAGAACATGTCGTTCTACATCTGTCCCCACTGCGGCGATCGCGAGGACATCTTCGGCGCCGGCGGTGGCCTGGAGGCGGCCGAGACGCTGAGCGTGCCGCTCCTCGCCCAGGTCCCCCTCGTTCCGGCGGTGCGCGCGGGCGGGGACGACGGGATCCCCATCGTGATCAGCCATCCCGAATCCCCCGCGAGCGTGGCGCTCATCGAGGCCGCGCGGCGGATCGGGCGAAGCTCGAGGAGCCGAGTCGGCAAGCCCCTGAGCGTGATCGCCGGTCCATCGGCGCCCGCGTCGGGAGGCCACGAACACGCCCCCGGGCACTCGCACGGCCACGCTCCCGAGCCGGCGTCGAACTAGCCCGCCGCCGACTCAGCTCCCTCGGCGGGGGATGCCCCGCCATCGGTTCGTCGCCCCTCCGGCGGGCCGTTCGCGTCCTCGCCCCCGGAGCCGGGCCCCGGGCGAGCCGCCCACCAGATCAGCAGGGCCGCCGAGATCAGCACCACGGCGAGCGCCGTCCATTGGCTTCCCGTCAGCCCGAAGAAACGCTTGTCGATCCTGAGGAAGTCGGTGACCAGCCGGGTGGTCCCGTACCACACGCCGAACGTCAACGTGAGCACGCCCTCCCTGCGGACCCGCTTGTTCATCCACCAGAGCAACGCGAACAGCAGCCGACGCACTGATGATGTCGTAGAGGGCCGTCTGGTGCACGCCCCACGCCGCGCTCGATCACCGCTCCGTTCTCGCCGAAGAGCGTCGCGCCGGCTCGTGAGATCACGATCTGCTGCGACCCGTTCAGCAGGTCGGCCACGCACCGGCCGGCGCGACAGACGTACGGCGGCGCGAGGGTGCCGCCCTCGTAGGTCCACGCGAGCGCCCAGCTCGTCGGCTTCCCGAGGTGATCGCCGATGATCAGGTCGCCGATCCGGCCGATCGCGATGCCGAAGGCGAGCGCGATCACGGCGGGGTCCATCACCTGGAAGAACCGATAGCCGAAGCGCCGCATCAGCGGCACGTTCACGAGCATCGCCCCGGCGATCCCGCCCAGCAGGCTGATGCCGCCGCGCCAGACCGCCAGCATCTGGCCGAGGTTGTCGAACTCCGAGACGTGGGCGATCACGTAGAACAGCCGGGCCCCCACCACGGCGCCGATGAGCGCCCAGAAGATCATCGTGCTGATGTGCTCGGGATCGATCCCGCGCGACGGCGCGAGCCTCGTGAGGAGCACGGCGCCGAGAAGGAATCCGATCGCGATCCCGAGGCCGTGCGGGGAGATCGCGAACGTGTCGCCGATGCGGATGCGATCGAGGACCGGCCAGCCGATCGAGGCGATCGTGAGCGCGTCCACGGGGGGAGTCTAGCGGCGGCTTCCCGGAGGGAGGTCGCCTCGGCCGGGCCGCCCTCGGACGGTGCGCGGCGTCAGCGATCGGGGGAGGCCAGCTCGCCGACCGCCCGCCCCAGGAGGACGCCGCTCGCGACGTCCGACGGATAGTGCACCCCGAGATAGACGCGCGACGCGGCCACCGCCACCGACGAGGCCGAGGAGGCCGCGCCGGACGCCCGGGGAGAGGCCGAGGCCGCGGCCGGCCACGGTGACGAACGCGGTCAGCACGGCCGGGTGGCTGCTCGGCCACGAGCTCTGCGGGGGACGACCGATCATCCGGCGCGTCCCGCCCGGATACAGCTCGTAGGGTCGCGGGCGACCCACCTCTCGCTTCAGGACCTGCCCGGCGCCCCACGTGGCGCAGGCGGCCGTGATCGCCCGGGCGGCCGTCCCGCGGTGGCCGAACGCGGCGAGCGCCAGGGCGGCGGCGCATGACGCGTACAGGGATCCGAGCTCCGTCACGCTCGAGAACACGAGATCCGCGGCGGGCCCGTGCCCCGCGTTGACCGCCCTGAAGGCGGACGCATCGAGCTCGTGCCCCTCCTCCGACGACGAGAGCGTTCCGACGCCGAGCGCGGCGGCCGTCAGCGCGACCGCGCGGACCGCGCGCCGGAGGAAGGGATGCATGCGATGCACCATATCGCGGCCTATCGCGGCGCCCGCACCTCGATCTGCCGTTTCTGCGCGAGCGTGCCGTGCCGCAGGGCGAGTTGCGGGCCCCCGACGAGCCGCAGGCTCCTCGCGGCGAACCCGCCGAGCGGGCCGCCCCGAAAGCGGTAGTCCACCCGGTGCTCGAGCCAGCAACGATCGGGGGGAAGGCGCGTCAGCGTGGTGGAGACCGTGGCCTGGATGACGCCGGTCAAGCGGACCACCGTTCGCAGCGGCGGCTCCCATTCGAGCACGTGGCACCGGATCCTCGCCCGGATCCCGACGAAGCTCATCACCGTGACGTAGCGCACCCCGGCGCGCAGGCCCCCCGGCGGAACGCCCTCCACCGATGCGATGTGTCGATCCCACTGCGGCAGGTTGTGTGGATCGCTCACGACGGCCCAGGCCTCCTCCGGCGTGGCGTGCAGCTCGACGCCGAAATCGACGACGGTCACGACTCCGCCGCGATCTTCCGACGCGTCCGGGCCCGCCCCCGCTCCCCGGCGGCCGGGATCGCGCCGCTCGACCATCCGAACCACCACACGACCCGGCGAGGGCGGACGCGCACGAGGACCGAGCCGGTGCGAGCGGCCCCGGCGGCGGCGGCCAGCCGGCCGGCGGATCCCGAGCCGGTCACCAGCTCGTCGACGGCGAACGCGGAGCTCGCCCCCTGGATCATGGCGCCGGCCATGTCCGCCGCCCGCCACCACGAGGCGCTGTCGATCGAGAGCGCCACCCGATCGCTCGCCGCCGCCCCGGCGAGCCCGGCCACCGCCCGCGGCATGGCCGCGAAGAGCTCGTGATCCGTCGCGGCCCACCCGGCCGGGAGCACGGCGAGGCCGTCCTCGCCCTCGACCGCGAGCGCCGCCTCGCCGCCGTGGCGACCGAGCGCGCGCGGCGACGTCGCCCGGGACGCCTTCGAGCGGATCGCCGAGCTTCGAGCTCGCGCGAAAGGAGGCGCCCGTGAGGAGCGGGCCGCCGGGCCATCGTCCCCAGCGCTCCACGACCTCGTCCCCCTCGATCACGGCGCCGCGCTCGATGTCGATTCGCGCGAAGACGCGCCCCGGGGGCGTCCAGGCGAGGGGAACCTCCCGCGCGTCCACGGCGTAGCCGGCGAAGAATCGGGCGTTCTTTCCGGTGTAGCGAACCGTCGCGGCGGCGAGGAACGGGGCGGCGGCCATCGAGCTCAACCACGTGCGCGGCTCGAGTGCGTCGTAGGTCCTCGCTCGCCCGGCGAACGACACCGCCCTCGTGCCCTCCCTGACCAGCCCCGCGACCGACGGGTCGCGAGCCCAGGCGCGCGCCTTCACGGATCGACGGGAGGTCGTGACCCACAGGGCGCCGTCCGACATCGCGAACACGAGCGGCGTCACGTGCGGTCCCAGCGGCGTGCCGGCGGCGATCCAGCACAGCGTGCCCTCCCGGAGGATGCCGGCGGCGCGCTCGGGCGGTGACGTCACATCGCCGCCCTCGCCCGCCGGCGCGGCGGCCACAGGATCATCGACGTGGTCCAGACGAGGTGGCACAGCAGGCTCGCGAGCATGCCACCCGTCCACCATGCGAGCGCGGCCCACACGGCGCCCCCCACCACGGCGGCGGCGATGATGGGGAGCCGAGAGCTCGCCGAGTTGACGAGCACGAAGGCGAGCCAGGTGAGCGCCGCGCCCGCGCCGGGCCCGGCTTGGGCCAACCGCGGCTGCACGAGCGCTCGCCAGAACAGCTCCTCCCCCACGACCATGACGCCCGCCAGGACGGCCGCCGTCGTCGTCGGGACGTCGTCGGCGAGCGCGTACGTCTCGCTCGTCTGGCGCTGAAAGGCACGCCACCCCGAGACCACCGCCACGAAGACCCTCGTGGCGACGTACAGCAGGCCCCCCGCGACGATGCCGAGCGCGAGGGCGGCGCCCGGACCGATCTCGCTCGCGAGCACGGGACGACGCACGAGCACCGCCGCCGCTCCCATGAGCACGAACGTGGGCGTCATGACGCGCCACACGGAGGCCCTGCCCGCGACGACGAGTCGCCACGCGACGACCTCGGCGGCCACGCCCAGGCCGATCACCACCGGCTCGAGCGTCACGCCGGACGCCTCATGCCGGAAGGAACCGGATCTTGGCGGCGACCTCGGCCGTGAACGCCGTGACGACGGCGAGGTAGAAGAATCCGGTGGCCGCCTGGACCGCGGACGGCCGAGCGCCGCGAAGCGTCAGGCGGACGAGGACGGCGATGAGCGCGGTGGCACCGACCATCCCGAGGGCGATCCAGGGCGCCAGCGCCCCCGCCGTCAGGAGCGGGTTGAACTCGCGCGAGGACCCCACCGCATCGAAGCCGCCGAGGACGACCGCCGCCGCCTCGAGGACGACCGCGACGATGAGCGCGTCCGTGTACCAGTTGATCGGCTCCCGGGTCAGCCCGCGGTCGGTGAGGTACCAGTGTCCGAGGAGCAGCCCGTCGATCACGGCGCCCAGGAACGCGGCCCCCCCGAGGAGCTGCAGCAGCGCGATCGGCCACGACTGTCTGGCCGTGAACGACAGCGACACCAGCGTCGCGATCGTGAGCGGCACCGACAGCATGCCGATCGCGCGGGCGACCGATTCCCGTCGCGCGAAGAGGGCCGAGACCCACAACGCCGTCGCCGCCGCCCCGACGCCGGCGAGCGTGACCGACCAACGTCCCGCGTCGACCCCAGGGACGGCGCCCGCGCGGGCGGTGAGCCACGCGGCTGCCGCAAGGACGAGGATGACCGAGCCCGTCAGCTTGAAGAACCCCATCTTCACGGTGCCCCACAGCGGGCCGACGAACAGCAGCGCCGTTGCGCCGGCGACCGCCTGCGCGAGCACGACGGCCATGACGCCCGCGGAGCCCGTCACCGGGCCGGCGCGCGCGGGCCGTCGTCGCTCTCCTCCCGCCCCGCGCCCATGGCCGCCTAGCCTAGCGGCCGGACGCCGACGGCACCGCCGATCGCACGTCGCACGGCGAACGGCCTCGCAGCCGGTAGGCTGGCGGACCATGCGTGACTGGCGATCCTACGAAGACGTCGCGGACACCTGGGAACGAGTGAACGCGCCGAGGAACGCGGTCATCGCGCGCGATCTCCTCGGCCTCGCCGGCCTCGAGCCGGGCCATCGCGTCCTCGACGTCGGGACGGGGACGGGCTCCCTCGCCGCCGAAGCCGTCGACCTCGCCGGCGGCGACGCGCTCGTCGTGGGCGTCGACGTTGCGCCGGCGATGCTCCGCGTCGGCCGCGCGAGCCATCCCGGCCTGCGACTGGCGGCCGCGGGGGCGGTCGATCTTCCGTTCCGCGACGCGACGTTCGACATCGTCGCCGGCAACTTCGTCCTGCAGCACTTCCCGCGGCCGCAGACCGCCCTGTTCGACATGCTGCGAGTGCTCCGCCGAGGCGGCCGCCTCGCCCTCACCACGTGGGGATCCGGCGAGGACGACCTCGAGAAGACCTGGCGCGAGCTGGTCGAGGAGATCGTCGGGCCGGACCTGACGCGCGACGCCATCCAGCGATCCACGCCGGGGCGGGGACGCTTCGGCGATCGGGCGGCCATCGAGGAGACGCTGCTCGACGCCGGGCTGCGCCACGTTCGCACGGAGCGGCGCGAGTACCGGTTCGTGTTCTCCATCGCCGACTACGTCGCCGGACGATCGGTGCTCTCGACGGGACGGTTCGTGCGGGAGATGGTGGGCGCGGACCGGTTCGAGGAATTCCTGGAGCGCGCGCGGACCGTCTACGCGGAGCGGTTCGCCGATCCGCTCAACGACTTCCGCGACGCGTGGCTGGCGGTCGCCGTCAGGCCGTAGCGCCGGCGCGATGGAGTGGCTCAGCTAATCCAGGTGGACGACCCGAAACTCCTCCGCGTGCTCGACTCCGATCCGAGCACCGGCCCTGCGCGCCTCGTCTCCCATGAACTCCTCGAAGAACCGGATCCCCTCGGCGAGCTGGCTCGCGTGCTTGGCGAGCGCGTCGACCTTGGTCTGGAAATAGCCCGTCACGTCCTCGCGCGTGGTTCGGCTCGTTCGTCCACCCGAGCCAGACCTCCGAGACGTCCCAGGCCTCGAGACCCTCAGCGAGCTGCTCGGTGAAGTAGTGGGGATTCCCGGCCCCGGGAAACGAGGCGTCGAGGGTCGCCTCCCCGGCTCGGCGGTGATCGGCGTGGTTGAAGAATGCCGTCGGAGGGTCGCCGACCTCGAAGAACCACGCCGTCGGGTCGCACGTGACGATCGTGGTCGGGCGGATCTCCCGGATGTCCCGCGCGATCTCGGACCGGACGGCCGGGTCGTTCGCGAGCTCCCCGTCGTGGGTGCCCAGGATTCGGACGCGCGCGAGTCCGAGGACCCGGCCCGCCTCCATGACCTCATCCGTCCGCGTGCGCGCGAGCTCCTCGCGATCCATGGTCGGATCGTTCGACCCGCGGTCGCCGTTCGTCAGCACGAGCAGGTGGACCTCGCGTCCCTGCCCAGCGAACTTGGCGAGGGCGCCGCCCGAGGAGATCTCGGCGTCGTCCGGATGCGCGAAGCAGGCGAGCACCGGGCCGCCCGAGGGAGACGGCTGCGACATCACGCTCGCTTCGCCTTGCCGGCCTCCGCCCGGCGGGAGACGAACTCGACGAGCGTCCGCACGGGGACGCCCGTTCCACCGAGCCCCCAGTAGTCGCCGGGACTCTCCGCGAACGCCGGACCCGCGATGTCCATGTGGACCCACGGGATCCCGTCGACGAACTCCTCGAGGAACAGCGCCGCCGTGATGGCCCCGCCCCACCTCTTCCCGACGTTCTGGATGTCGGCGACCTTGGACTCGATGTGCGGATGGTAGTCCTGCCAGAGCGGGAGCTCCCAGACGGGCTCGCCGACGGCCTCGCCGGCGTCGAGGATCTCGCGCGTCAGCGTCCGCGTCGTTGCCGAACGCGCCGGTGATCTGGTCGCCCAGCGCGACCATGCACGCGCCGGTGAGCGTCGCCGTGTCGATGATCGCCGCGGGCTTCTGCTCGGCGAGCCACGCCAGAGCGTCCGCCAGGACGAGGCGGCCTTCGGCGTCGGTGTTCAGGACCTCGGAGGTCTTGCCGCCCCGGTGATGCAGGACGTCGCCGGGCCGGATGGCGGAACCACTCGGCATGTTCTCGGCGGAGGGGATCGCGGCGACGACGTTCACCTTCGGCTTGAGCTGCGCGATCGCCTGCATCGCGCCGAGGATCGACGCGGCCCCGCCCATGTCGGACTTCATCCACTCCATGTTCTTGGCATCCTTGAGCGACAGCCCGCCGGAGTCGAAGGCGATGCCCTTGCCGGTGAGGCCGATCGTCGGCGCGGCCGCGCCGCCGCCCTTGTAGCGGAGCTCGATGAACCGAGGCGGGTTGGCGCTGCCCGGCGCCGACGCCGAGGATGCCGCCGAATCCCCCCCGCTCGAGCTCCGCCTTCCCCCATACCTTCACCTGAAGCCCGGCCGCCTTGGCCATTCGCTGCGCTTCCTTCGCGATGCCGTCGGGCGGAAGATCCATCGCGGGGATATTGACGAGATCGCGCGCCCACGTGACGGCCTCCGCGAGCACCTGGCCGCGCGACATCGATTGCTTGGCGGCCTTCGCGTCCGACCGCGGGCCGCCCAGGATCGTCACCTTCTTCATGGCGGGTGGCGCGTCATCGTTGCGTTTCGTGCGATACCGGTCGAAGCGGTAGGCCCCGAGCAGGAGGCCCTCCACCGTTGCCTGGACGGCGTCGCTCTCCGCCTTCGCCCCGGCCGCCTGAGGCAAGGTCGTCGCGATCGATCCGAACTTCGACAGCTGCGGCGCGGCCCGACCGATGGCGCGACGCAACGCGTCCGGCGAGACCTGATCCTTCTTCCCGACGCCGAGCAGATACACCGCGCCGGCGGCGAATCGATCGCCTCCGCGCTTTGGAAGCAGGAGGCCCTCGCCCCGCTTGCCTCGGAGCTTCGCCGCCTCGTAGGCGTCGCCCAGTCCGAAGCTGGGCGACGCCGGGACCGGGCTCGGGCCCCTCGAAAACGGGGAGGACCAGGAGGTCGGCGGCCGCCTCGCCGGGCGGCGGCGGACGGAGAACGAGAACGAGGCCACAGGTCGACTCCTTCCACAACGATTCGGCCAGAGCGGTTCGGGCCGGAGCGATTCGGGCGCCAGTCTACCCAGCGCCTGCGCCGGCCACCGAGCCCTCGAGGCGGCGCCACCCGCTAGGCTGGCCGGTCGTGGAGGCGAAAGACATCCGCGAGCTCGTTCACTTCGCCGAGGACGCGCCCAGCAGAAGGACGCTGTTCGAATCCGTTCGGCTGTGGAGCGAAGTGGTGTGTCTCCAGGGCAACCAGCGGCTCGGGCCGATGGCCGATCCGGCATCGGATGCCATCGTCGCGGTCGTGGCCGGAGAGGTCGCGGCACAGGTCGGGAAGGATCGGAAGAGGATGAAGCAGTGGGAGTCGGCGCTCGTCCCGGCGACGATGGAGCTCTCGCTCGCAAACGCCTCGGAGGAGCCCTCCGTCGTCCTCATCGTTGCCGCTCCCCCGCCCGCCTCGACGCGAGATCGCCTGACCGCCGAGCGGAAGCAGCGCCACGGCGAGCACGAAGGCGACGGCGAAGCTGGGCAGGCTCGCCCCGAGGGCCGAGCCCAGCAGCGGAAACGGGGCTCCGAGCCAGTCCGAGAACAGGGCCTCCATCGCGCGCTGCCATCCGGGGAGGGGACTGGGAGCGCTCCAATGAAAGACGGCGAAGCCCGCGATCCAGGGCACGAGGGCGATCCATCGCACGCCGGGATGCTCGTCCGTCACGAACGCCCAGCCGCGGCGGCGGCGAAGGACGAAATAGTCGGCGGCGAAGACGCCGAACAGCGGAACGAAGACCGAGCCGATCAGGAGCAGGAAGAGCTCGTAGCTCTCCGCGGAGTTCCCGAGCACGGCCGCGAGGACGAACCCCAGGAGCCCGACCGCTCCGATGAGCGCGCGCTGCGGCAGCCGCGGCGCGATGTTTTGCACGGACACCGCCGCGGAGTAGATGTTGGCGAATGCCTGGTCGGTCTCGCCGGCCAGGAGGGCGGCGAGGACCACGACGCCGCCGGCGAGCGCGAGGATCGCCTCGCCGATCCCGATGACCTCGGGAGCGGCCCCCGCGGCCAGCACCACGAGCGCCCCGAGCGCGAAGAACCACACGTTGCCGATCGCGTAGCCGACGTAGGTGCCGCGGAACGCCTCGGCCTCGCTGCGCGCGAACCGGTTGTAGTCGGCCACGAGCGGCAGCCACGAGACCGGCATCGCGATGACGAGATCGACGCCGAGCCAGAACGACCCTCCGCGCCCCGGCGCGTGCCAGATGGCCCCCAGGTCGGCGGCGACCAGGAGCCGGTACGTGATCCAGGCGCCGGCCGCGAGCAAGACGTAGATCCCGAAGCGTTCGAGCCAGCGGCGCACGACCACGATCGGGCCGCCGATCGCCAGCAGCGTGCAGACGACCGCGACGGCGGCCAGCCAAAGCGGATACGCGTCGACCCCGGCCCGCCGTGAGACGGCGTTCGCGACATTGCCCATGGCCCAGAACTCAAACGCGGTCCATCCCACGAGCTGCACGACGTTGATCGCCGACGGAAGGAAGGATCCGCGCACGCCGAGGACCGGCCTGAACAGCGCCATCGTCGGGATCCCCTCCCTGGCCCCGGCGAATCCGACGAGGGCGAGCGGAAGGCATCCGAGGAGCGTGCCGACGACGATCGCCGCGAGCGCCGCCGGAAACGAGAGGCCGGGAACCAGGAAGGCACCCGTCCAGATCACGAGGAGCCCGATCGAGAGGTCGCCCCACAGCACGGCGAGATCGATCCCGGAGAACCGCCGGTCGCTCGCCGGAACACGCTCGACGCCCCACGCCGGCGCCTCCTCGTCGAGGAACCTGCCGATCCGGTCCGTCACCGTTGCCAACGACCGCTCCCCCCACCCGTGTTACCCGGCGTCTACCCTGTGGCGACCTCGATTCGGGCCGATGAGCGCAAGCGCATCCCGCATCGGCCGAATCGGTCGGCAAGCAAGCGTAACCGCGGGCACCAGAACTCGGGAGGCCTCCATGCCCGGTGCGGGAAGGTATAGAGTCCGCTGCCGGAGCCGTACGGGGAGGAGACGATGGGTTGTCTGTTGGCATTGATGTCCGCGTTTGCGCCGCGCCTGGTGTTCTTGATCATCTGGATCGCGCGCCCGAGCTACATCAACGCGGTGTTCGACACGTTCATCCTGCCTCTCCTCGGCCTCATCTTCCTTCCGTTCGCGACGTTGATGTGGGTGCTCCTCGATGCGCCTCCGGTCGGCGTGCACGGCTTCGATTGGGTCTGGATCGGCCTGGCCGTGATCCTCGACCTCGGTCACTACGCCACCGGGTACTCGCAGCGCGAGCAGATGCCGGGTCGTACGACGGCCTGAGTCACTGAGTACGCTCGGACGTGGGCGTCGAGGATCGAGACCAGTCGGGGAGTGCGAACCGAGGGGACTCGAGCCGCTCGACCTCGCCGACTGGAGGAGCACCGTGTCCTCGTTGTACGCGGGTGCGGTCCGCCTGATAGAACGACCGCACCGATCCGGCACGAGCGGGAGTGGATCATGGGCAACGCGGTGACGTGGTTCGAGGTGGGCGCGGCCGACGATCGACTCCTCACGACCTTCTACGGGAAGCTCTTCGGCTGGGAGCTTCGGCCGGCCGCCGACGGCTACACCATGGTGAACACGCTCGCCGGCGCGGGCATCAACGGCGGGATCGGTCGGAGCCATACCGGCGAGCCGTGGGCTGCCTTCTACGTCGAGGCCGACGACCCGGGGGCCGTGCTCGAGCGGGCCGAGTTCCTTGGCGCCGCGATCGTCGTGCCGGTGACGGAGCTCCCCGGCTTCACCTTCGCGATGTTCGACGACCCCGATGGCCTGCTGATCGGGCTGATGAAGCCCGGGGCGACCTCCGGCATGGGGTCCGCCCACGGGGACCGGCCCCGCGGTCGATTGGTTCGAGGTCTTGGGCTCGGATGCCGCTCGGACGCAGGCGTTCTACCGCGAGCTCTTCGGATGGCGGGTCCCTGGGGATGCGGCGCCCGGCTACGGCCTGGTCGACACCGGGGCGGGCCACGGCATCTCCGGGGGCCTCGGCGCGTCGCAGGAGGGCACGAGGTGGGCGACCGTGTATGCCAACGTGGATGACGTCGAGGCCTGCCTCGCACGCGCCGAGGGGATCGGAGGCGAGCGCGTGTACGGTCCCATCGACGTCGACGACCAGATGCGGACGGGCGCCTTGCGAGATCCCGCGGGGAACGTCTTCGGCGTCTATCGTCACCTCGGCCCATGAGCACGCGGCCTCGCGCGGCGAGCGATGAACGGATTCGACTTGGCGTACGAGCGAGAGAACGATCCTCCTTAAGGAGTATCTAGGGGCTCACGACTGGGAACATGCGCGCGGGGGTGGACGGATGTTCGAAGGGAAGCGAGTCCGGAGGCTGGTGTCGGTCGCCATCGTCGGGATGGTCTTGGCGGCCTGCGGAGGAGATGACGGCGGCAGCACGGGTGGAGGCAGCCCGGCCTCCACGACGGAGGCGCCGAGCGGGGCGGGCGTGGTGAACGCGACCGAGAAGGACTTCGCCATCGCGCTCGATCCGTCGACGGCCGGTAGTGGCCAGGTGGACTTCGAGATCACCAACGAGGGACCGTCGGTCCATGAGTTCGTGGTCTTCAAGACGAAACTGGCCCCCGATGCACTCCCGCTCAACGACGACGGCGACGTCGACGAAGAGGGGAAGGGTGTTCAGCACATCGATGAGGTGGAAGACATCGCCGCCGGATCGACCCAGTCACTCGACGTCTCGCTCGACCCGGGGGCCTATGTGGTGGTCTGCAACCTGCCAGGACACTACAAGCTCGGCATGCACGCCCCATTCACCGTCGGCTAGCAACGCCTCCCCGACGATCGGCATCCGAGGGCCCCTCGCCGGATCAGGAGCTTCCAAGAACGAGGGCCCGGCTTCGCGGCCGAGCGGCCTACGATGGGGCGTGCCAACCGAAGCCCTCGAGCTGCTCGACCTCGCCGACTGGAAGCGCACGGTGTCGGAGCTGTACGCCGCGGTGCGGTCGGAGGCCGATCCGGCCGCAGCATGGCGCGGCTGGCGCGCCGGGCGCGACCGGCTCTTCGCCGAGCACCCCCAGTCCCCGCTGACGCCCGACGCCCGGAGGTCGTTCGACGGCCTCCCCTACTTCGACTACGACCCGGGCCTCCGGGCGCTCGCATCGGTCGAGCCGGCGCCTCCCCAGCGGCTGGAGATCGCGACGAGCACGGGCGGGAGCTATGCGTTCACAAGGTTCGGGATCGCTCGCTTCGAGGTCGGCGGCGACCCGGCGTCGCTGGAGGTCTTCTGGCTCGAGGGATACGGGGGAGGCGTCTTCGTCTCGTTTCGCGATGTCACGAGCGGTCACGAGAGCTACGGCGCGTGCCGCTATCTGCTCGACACCGTGAAGGGCGCGGACCTCGGCATGGCGGAGGGGCGGCTCGTCCTCGACTTCAACTTCGCCTACAACCCCTCCTGCGCCTACGACCCCCGGTGGACCTGTCCGCTGGCCCCGCCCGCCAACCGGCTCGCGGTCGCCGTCCGCGCCGGCGAGCGGGCCCCCGCCTCGCACGCGTGACGAGGCCGGAGCGGCGTAGGATGTCGCGGCGATGAGCGAGGTGACGCGCGAACGGGCGGTCGAGATCGTCGACGAGGGCGATCGGTCGGTCGAGGCGCTCACGGCCGGCCTCGCGGACGACGAGCTGGAGCGGCCCGCGACGATCGGCGGCGGGGATTGGTCGGCGAAGGATCTGCTGGGACACCTGACGCAATGGGAGGAGTTCGCCCTCGAGGCGATCGACGCATGGCGCCGTGGCGAGGCGCCGTTCGTCGAGGCCACGCCGAAGGGCGTCGACGAGCTCAATGCCGATGCCGTGGCCGCGAAGGCCGACCGCTCGCCGCGCGACATCCGCACCGAGGGGAGGGAGGTGCACGATCGTCTGCTCGCCGCGATGCGAGGCATCTCCGACGATGAGTGGAGGTCGCCGGCGCCGTTCGACGCAGGAGATCGCCGGACCCTCTCGGCGTTCCTCGGCGGCGTCCTCGGAGCACCGCAACGCCCCTTCGGGCACGTGTACGCCCATCTCGCCGACCTGGAGGCGTTCGCCCGATCCGTGGGTTCGCAGGCCTAGCGGCCCAGTTCGATCCTCCGGCGGAGGTTCGCCATCGACCCGGACATCAGCCGCCGCATGACCGGCC
This sequence comes from uncultured Actinomycetes bacterium, assembly GCA_963728285.1. Lineage (GTDB taxonomy): Bacteria > Actinomycetota > UBA4738 > UBA4738 > HRBIN12 > CAVSJR01. Next base: position 263,709 of record CAVSJR010000002.1, read on the forward strand.
GGTACGCGGCGAGGGCGAGCTCGCCGAGGAGCGGCACCGGCAGGGAGATGTCCTCCGTCCAGCGAAAGCGCGAGCCCGATCCCGCCCGCTGCACCTCCCATGTTCCGGTCCCCGCGATGAAGCTTCGATGCGCCATCACGAGACGGTTGGGCGGCTCCCACTCGACGACCTCGAGTCGCTCGGTGAACAGGGGGACGTTCAGCACGCGCGTCTTCACCGCGATCATCGTCCCGACGCCCGCCCGCCCGGCGGATTCGACGCGGACGCGGTCGGCGTCTCGCATCCACGCCGCCTGGGTCTCCCACGCAACGAGCGCGTCCCACGCCTCCGCGGGCGCAACCGGCAACCCGACCTCGACCGCTAGCCTCATGTGCACCCCCGAGCCGTCATCATCCCAGCGGCCGCGGCGGCGACCATCGGCCGACCGCCCGGCGCGCCGCGATGGCGCTTGCATCGGCCGCCGCCGGCGGCTTCCATACCGGTCATGACGGAGCCCTCAGGCGACGTCGGCGCGTTGGTGGCCCCGTTGGTGATCACCGGCGGAGGCGCGCCGCTCCCCCGGCGAGGCGACGAGCTCGGCCGGCCCGCGGTTCTTCGCGACGGGGCGCTCGCGTGGGAGGACGGCGTCCTCACCTACGTCGGGCCTGCGTCGGGCCTCCGGGCGTCCGCACCGATGCGTCTCGCGGACACCGTGACGGTCGTTCCCGGCTTCGTCGACGCCCACACGCACCTCCCGTTCTTCGGCTGGCGAGCGGACGAGTTCGAGGCCCGCCTCGCCGGGCGAAGCTATCGGGAGCTCCATGCCGACGGGGGCATCCCGAGGAGCGCCCGCCTGCTCGCGGAGGCGAGCGACGAGCAGGTGCTCGCGTTCTGCCTCCCGCTCGTGCGCGAGATGCTCGACGTCGGGACCACCGCGGTGGAGTTCAAGACCGGCTACGGCCTGTCGGTGGAGGGCGAGCTTCGGCAGGCGCGGCTCGCGCGGCGGCTCGGCGAGCTTGCGCCGCAGACGTGCACGGTCACCCTGCTCGCGTGCCACGCCGTCCCCGAGGGCATCGATCGGCGCCGTTGGGTCCGGCTCGCGTGCGAGGAGCTGATCCCGGCGGCCTCCGCCGAGGGGCTCGCCGACGCCGTCGACATCTACGTCGAGGACATCGCCTTCGACCTCGCGGATCTCGAGTCGGTCGCGACGGCGGCACGGCTCGCCGGGCTCCCGCTGCGCGTGCACGCCGACCAGCTCGGCCCCTCGGGCGCCGCACGACACGCCGCGCAGCTCGGCGCGAGGACGGCCGACCACCTGAACCATGCGGATGCCGATGGCGTCCGAGCGCTCGGGTCGGGCGCAACCCTCGCGCTCCTCCTGCCGGCGTCGACGTTCCTGATGGGCGCCCGGGTCCCTCCCCTGCGCGAGCTGATCGACGCCGGCGCGCCGATCGGGATCGCGACGGACTTCAACCCCGGCACGTCGCCCGTGCTCTCGATGCCCGAGGCGATCGCCATCGGCTGCGCGCTCTACGGGATGATGCCGTACGAGGCGCTGACGGCATCCACGGCGAACCCCGCGTGGGCGCTCGGCCTGGACGACCGGCTCGGCACCCTCGAGGTGGGCAAGCGCGCCGACTTCCTGTGTCTGGAGGGCGACGACTTCCGACACGTGCCGTACCGGCCGGGCCACGATCCGGTCCTCCACACCTTCGTCGCGGGCAGGCGCGTCGGAGGTCGCTGAGCGAACGCCGCCACCTATCGAAGGGACACGACCTCCGCGACGGCATCGAGCAGCGCGCCGTCGCGCACGAGCTCGACGGCCGCGTCGATGTCTGGGCCGAGCTCCCGGTCCTCCTCCAGGAACGAGACGACCTCGCGGAGCGCCGCTCGACCCGCCCGCGAGCCTGCGCCCGGCATCAGCGGCGAGCGAAGGTCGAGGGCCTGCGCCGCGGCGAGCAGCTCGATCGCCACGACGGTCTCGGCGTTCGCGACGCATCCGCGCAGGTGCCTCGCCGCGGTCATCCCCATGCTGACGTGATCCTCCTGTCCGGCCGAGGAGGGGATCGAGTCGACCGACGCCGGGTGCGCGAGCGACTTCGATTCCGAGACCAGCGACGCGGCGGTGTATTGAGCCAGCATGAGCCCGGAGTTCAGCCCGCTCTCCGGGACGAGGAACGCCGGCAGCCCGCCGTTCGTCGCGGGATCGAGCAGCCGGTAGAGGCGGCGCTCCGCGATGCTGGCCAACGACACCGACGGCGAGCGCCGCCGCGTCGAGCGCGACGGCGACGGGCTGTCCGTGGAAGTTCCCGCCGGCGAGGATCTCGCCGTCGTCGGCGAGCACGATGGGGTTGTCGGAGACGGCGTTCGCCTCGATCCCCAGCACCTCCTCCGCGCGGGCGAGCGCGTCGCGAACCGCCCCGTGCACCTGGGGCGCGCATCTCAGCGAGTAGGCGTCCTGCACGAGGTGCGAACTCGCTCGATGCGAGGCGACGATCTCGCTCCCCGACATGAGCGCGCGGAGGTTCGCCGCCGACGCGACGACTCCCGGATGCGGGCGGAGCCGTTGGAGCCGCTCGTCGAAGGGACGATCCGTCCCGAGGGCCGCCTCGATCGTCATCGCGGCCACGACGTCGGCCGCGCGGACGAGGGTGCGAAGCCGTCCGGCCGCGAGCGCGCCGATCGCGAGCATCCCCTGGGTGCCGTTGACGAGGGCGAGCCCCTCCTTCGCCTGGAGCTCGAGGGGTCGCAGCCCGGCGCCGGCGAGCACGTCGGCCGCGGCGACGGTGGAACCGTCGTCCGACAGCAGCCTCCCCGAGCCGATCAGCGGCAGCGCCAGGCTCGCGAGGGGCGCCAGGTCTCCCGACGCCCCCAGGGAGCCCTGCTCGGGCACGGCCGGGATCAGGTCGCGGTTGAGCATCTCGACCATTCGCTCGACGATCTCGACCCGGACCCCCGAATAGCCGAGCGCGAGGACGTGCGCGCGCAGCAGCAGCATCGCGCGCGCCTCGTCCCTGGCGAGCGGCGGGCCCACCGACGTCGCGTGCGAGCGGACGATCCGCCCCTGGAGCGTGGCGGCCTGCTCGGGTTCGATCCGGACGTTCGCGAGGCTCCCGAAGCCGGTCGTCACGCCGTAGACGGTCTCGTTCGAGCGGACCTTCTCCTCGACGAGCGCCCGGGAGGCTCGCATGCGCCCGGCCGCGTCCTGGGGCAGGGCGACCGCCTCGCCGCCCGCCACGGCGGCGACGTCCGCGAGCGACAAGGGCGTTCCCAGCTGGACCGGCACGGCGGTCAGGCTACGGGCGAGCCGGGCCCCGAGCAACCGGACTGCGGACGACCGCCGCCGGACCACCGGGCGGGTCCGCCGTCCTCAGCGAGAGCCGCCTCACGGCGTGGGCTTCATCACCATGAGATAGAGGATGGCGAGGACGGGGACCATCGTGACCCCCCCGAGGACCATCGTCCGGCGCGCGGCCTCGGCGTAGTCGTCGGACGCCGAGCCGCCGACCCGGAGCGCCTCCGTCTGGCGGCGAAGCGCGGGCGCGAACAGGACGCCCCCGAAGACGCCCAGGAACACATAGAGGACGATCGCCGTCGCGATCCAGAAGGTGGAGAAGGAGAGATCGCCGACGAGGACCATCCCGATCCCGGTGAGGGGCAACAGGACGTAGCCGGGATTGGCCAGGCGCGAGTCGAGGGTCTTGATCCCCTCGAGCACGTAGAGATCGTGTTGCGACCGCCGCGTCCTCGCCCGCGCGAGCCACACGAAGTACGTGACGTTCGTCCCGACCGCCACGATCGCGGCCAGGATGTGGACCAGCTTCAGCCACAGGTACGCGCTCACTCCCCTCCTTCCCGGCGTCGTGCGTCGCGGCCGGGAGCCGGGTCCGCGAGCGAGGGCATCCGAATGCCGCGCTCGCGAGCGACCTCGATGGCGCGATCGTATCCGGCATCGGCGTGGCGAACGACGCCCATGCCGGGATCGGTCGTCAGCACGCGCTCGAGCCGCTCGGCGGCGTCGTCCGATCCGTCGGCCACGACGACCATGCCCGCGTGGATGGAGTATCCGATCCCCACCCCGCCACCGTGGTGCACGCTCACCCAATGGGCGCCCGCCGCCGTGTTGACGAGCGCGTTGAGGATCGGCCAGTCGGCGATCGCATCGCTCCCGTCGAGCATGGCCTCGGTCTCCCGGTAGGGACTCGCCACGCTGCCTGCGTCGAGGTGATCGCGCCCGATGACGATCGGCGCGGACACCTCGCCCGAGCGAACCATGTCGTTGAAGCGAAGGCCGGCACTCGCTCGCTCCCCGTACCCGAGCCAGCAGATTCGAGCCGGCAATCCCTGGTACGCGACGCGATCCTCCGCCATCCGAAGCCACCGCTGGAGCCGGGCGTCCTCCGGAAACAGCTCCGCCACGGCCCGATCCGTCGCGACGATGTCCTCGGCATCGCCGCTGAGCGCCGCCCAGCGAAACGGGCCCCTGCCCTCGCAGAACAGCGGGCGGACGAACGCCGGCACGAAACCCGGATACGAGTAGGCCCGCTCGAATCCTCCCGCCTCCGCTCCCGCGCGGAGGTTGTTTCCGTAGTCGAACACCACGGAGCCGCGCTCGAGGAAGCCGACCATCGCCTCGACGTGGGAGGCCATCGAGCGGTACGCGCGCCGCTGGTACTCGTCCGGGTCGCGCTCGCGGAGCTCGGCGGCCTCCTTCACCGAGAGGCCGGCGGGCACGTATCCCCCCAGCGGGTCGTGCGCGGACGTCTGGTCGGTGACGATATCGGCGACGAACCCGCGGCGAAGCAGCTCGGGGAGGCACTCCGCCGCGTTGCCGAGCAGGCCGATCGACACCGCTTCCTCCGCCCGGCGAGCGTCGTCGCACCACTCGATCGCCCGATCGATCGAATCGGTCTCGCGATCGAGGTAGCGCGTCTTCAGGCGCCGCTCGATGCGGCCGGGATCGACCTCGACGCACAGGGCGATGCCCTCATTCATGGTGACGGCGAGCGGCTGCGCGCCCCCCATGCCGCCCAGTCCGGCGGTGAGCGTGACGGTTCCCTTGAGCGAGCCTCCGAAGCGCTGCGCGGCCGCCTCCGCCAGCGTCTCGTACGTGCCCTGGAGGATGCCCTGCGTTCCGATGTAGATCCACGAGCCCGCCGTCATCTGGCCGAACATCGTGAGGCCTTCGCGCTCCAGGTCGCGGAACGTGTCCCAGTCGGCCCATTTGGGAACGAGCATCGAGTTCGAGATGAGCACCCGCGGGGCGCGCTCGTGCGTGCGGAACACCGCGACCGGCTTGCCCGACTGGACGAGCAGCGTCTCATCGTCGCGCAGATCCCTGAGCGTGGAGACGATTGCGTCGAACGCGGCCCACGAACGCGCCGCACGCCCGGTCCCCCCGTACACCACGAGATCCTCGGGCCGCTCCGCGACCTCCGGATCGAGGTTGTTCATCAGCATTCGCAACGCCGCCTCCTGAGGCCAGGATCGGCAGCTGAGCTGCGATCCGCGCGGGGAGCGGATCTCGCGAGGGGCCATGATCGACGCCTTTCGTGGTCGCCCGACGGATGATATCGGCCGCGCTCCCCGACCACGCCGATCGGCCGGGCGCCCTCTCCCCGACGGCTCCCCCGAGGGCAGGACGGCCGAGTGTCCCGCCGGCCGGGTGCGCTCGTAGGGCGGAGAGGATCGGCCGCCGGTGGGACTCAATGGGAGGCGGCGGGAGGCCGAGAACTGAAGCGTTCCTCAACTCGACAACAGGTACAGTGATTCGATCCCAGACGCTCACGACGGCTGATCCGTTCACGCTCCCCGCTCCGGGAGAGGGTACGCGCGACCACGGGAGGTTCATGGACGGGATCCGCGTGCTCATCGCGGACGACGAGACCGAGGTTCGTGCCGCCCTCGCCGAGCTCATCTCGTCGGAGGACGACCTCGAGCTCGTGGGGGCCGCCGGCGACGCGGACGAGGCCATCGAGCTCGCGATCGCGAAGACCCCCGACGTCGCACTCGTGGACGTCAAGATGCCCGCCGGAGGGGGCCCACGGGCCGCTCGAGAGATCTGCCGCACCTCCCCGCAGACGCGCGTGCTGGCGCTGTCCGCGTACGAGGACAAGACCACCGTCATGGAGATGCTCCGCGCCGGAGCGGTCGGCTATCTGGTGAAGGGCACCGCGCCGGAGGAGATCGTCGCGTCCATCGGCCGGGCGATGCGCGGTCAGACGGCGATGTCCACGGAGGTCATGGGCAGCGTCGTGCACGAACTGTCCGCCCAGCTGCGAGATCAGGCCCTGACGAGGGAGCAGCGCCAGGCCGCGGTGGACCGGATCCGGCGCGCCGTGGCCGGCGACGGGCTCCAGATCCTGTTCCAGCCGATCCTGGATCTGCGGGACCGGCGGGTCGTCGGCCTCGAGGCGCTGGCGCGCTTCTCCGGACCTCCCAATCGCTCCCCGGAGCTGTGGTTCCGGGAGGCGGCCGGGCTGGGCTTGGGCGAGGACCTGGAGCTGACGGCGATCCGCATGGCGCTTGGCTCCCTGGACTGCGTGCCGCCGGACGCCCATCTGGCCGTGAACACCTCACACCGAACCGCGATGTCGCCGCGACTGCTCGATGTCCTCTCGCAGGTCGACGCGACGCGCATCGTGGTCGAGATCACCGAGCACGAGCAGGCGGACGACTACGAGGCCTTCCGGCGCTCCCTCGAGGCGCTTCGGCGCCGGGGCGTTCGCGTCGCCATCGACGACGCGGGGGCCGGGTTCAGCCTGCGCCACGCGCTGGCGCTCGATCCTCACATCCTGAAGCTCGACATCAGCCTCACGCGGGACATCGACAACGACCGCGCGCGCCGGGCGCTCGCCTCGGCGCTCGTGCGGTTCGCCGAGGAGATGGACGTGACGATGATCGCCGAGGGCATCGAGAGCGATGCCGAGCTCCAGGAGCTCCTCGGGCTCGGGGTCACGTACGGGCAGGGATTCCTGCTGGGCGTGCCGAAGCCGCTGGGGTGAGAGGCGAAGCATTTCCCGGCGGCGGCGAAACCCGCAAAGCGCCCGATCGTCAGTCGAGGCGTCGATCCACGGCCCACGACGACCCGTCGTGCGACTTCGTGAACGACTTCATCTCCGTCGCGATGGCGACGGCCTCCGCATAGTGCTCGAACCGCCGGCGCTCGGTGGTGGCGATACCGATGGAGATGGACACGAGCGGAAAGCGCTGCAGCTCGCCGCGCCGGTTCTCCACCTCGATGTAGCCGCGCTCGCGGTCGGCATCGTCGTAGAGCACCTGGATATCCGCGTCGAACCGAGTCACGAGGCGCTCCGCGACGGGGACCGCGTGCTCGCTCCGGCAGACGACGACGAAGTCGTCGCCCCCGACGTGGCCCACGAACGCATCCACCCCCGCGACGTCGACCGCCACGTCCTGCAGCAGTCGCGAGGCGAACTGGATCACCTGATCGCCGCGCATGAAACCGTAGTGATCGTTGTAGGACTTGAAGTGATCGAGGTCGACGTAGAGGATCGCGAAGATCTGCTGCTCGGCGACCCGGCGCTCGATCTCGTCCTCGATCCTGACGTTGCCGGGAAGCCCGGTGAGGGGCGACTGCGCGCGCATCTCCTTCGCGCGACGCAGCACTCCTCGGATGCGGGCGAGCAGCTCCGGCGTGTCGAACGGCTTGACGATGTAGTCGTCGGCACCGACGGCGAATCCCTCGAGCTTGTCGGCGGACAGGCCGCGCGCCGTCAGCAGGATGACGCTCACCGAGCCCGTCGTCGGGTCCTCGCGGAGCCTCTTCGTGAGCTCGAGGCCGTCCATGTTGGGCATCATGACGTCGGCCAGGACCAGGGAGGGAACTCGCTCGGCCACCTGGTCCAGGGCCTGCTTCCCGTCGCCCGCGACCGCGACGTCGTAGCCGGAGGCCTGCAGCTCGATCTCCAGCAGCCTGGCGATAAAGGGGTCGTCATCGACGACGAGGATGTGCTCGCCCGATGCGAGGCCATCGTCTTGTGGCCCCGCCATCATCTGTTCGACCTCGCTCATGCCACCTCCACGCAGGGGTCGCCGCGACCTCGCGCCGCGGACGTTCTCCCCTCAGCGTCTCCCGTGGGAATCGGCAGATAGGCGCCGTGCCTGAAGCCGCGGCCGGCTCGGCGACCGAGGACCTGCCCGGGCCGGGGGGCCGCCGAATGCACTGGTCACGAGGTCGTCTCGAGGCCTCGAGGACGCCCCGGCCACGGTGCCCCGCGCCGTGACGCACAATACGGAGGGCCGCGAGCGTGAGGAGGGACGCGTGGAGGTGCTGGATTCGATCCTGGATGCCGTGGGCCGAACGCCCCTGGTACGGCTCCAGCGAATCACCCGGGGGCTCCGGCCCACCATGCTCGCGAAGCTCGAGATGCTCAATCCGGGGGGAAGCGTCAAGGACCGGATCGGGCTGCGGATGATCGAGGCGGCCGAGCGCGCCGGCCTGCTCAAGCCGGGGGGGACGATCGTGGAGCCCACCAGCGGCAACACGGGCCACGGGCTGGCGATCGCGGCCGCGCTCAGGGGCTACAAGTGCATCTTCGTCATGCCCGACAAGATGAGCCAGGAGAAGATCGCCCTGCTCAGGGCCTACGGCGCCGAGGTGGTCATCACGCCCACGGCCGTGCCGCCGGAGTCACCGGAGTCCTACTACCGGGTGGCCGATCGCCTGGCGGAGGAGATCCCCGGCGCGTTCCAGCCCAATCAGTACTTCAACGACGAGAACCCGCGAGCCCACGAGGAGACCACGGGCCCCGAGATCTGGGAGCAGACCGACGGGCGGATCGACATCCTGGTGGCGAGCGTCGGCACGGGCGGAACCATCACCGGCGCCGCTCGGTATCTGAAGCGTCGAAACCCCTCGCTGGTCGTCGTCGGGGCCGACCCGGAGGGATCGCTGTACTCGGGCGACGAGCCACGCCCCTATCTCACGGAGGGCATCGGCGAGGATTTCTGGCCGGCCACGTTCGACCCGGAGGTGATCGACCGGTGGGAGCGGGTGTCCGACAGGGATGCGTTCCGCGCGGCCCGGGCGCTGACACGCCAGGAGGGCATCCTCGCCGGCGAGTCGTGCGGATCGGCGATGGAGGCAGCCTTGCGCGCGGCGGTCGACTACGACGAGGATGCGCTGATGGTCGTGATCCTTCCCGATACGGGCAGGAACTACCTCTCCAAGCTCTACTCCGACTCGTGGCTGCTCCAGTACGGCCTCATGGAACAGCCTCAGGTGGTGCGCGTCCAAGAGGTGCTCGCGGCCAAGCACGGGGAGGTGCCGCCGCTCGTCACGGTGCGCGCGCACGAGAAGGTCCGCCAGGCCGTCGACCGCCTCCAGGAGCACGGGATCTCCCAGGCGCCCGTCGTCGCGCGACGGCTCCGCCGAGGTGACGGACTTCGTCGGCTCGATCCAGGAGCGCGCGCTGCTCGATCGGATCTTCCGGGATCCCGACTCCCTGCAGGCCGACGTCGCGGAGGTGATGAGCCCGCCCATCCCGATGGTGGAGTCCGACGATCCCCTGGAGTCGGCGTTCGCCCAGCTGGAGAACGGACCGGCGGTGCTCGTCGCCCACGATGGACGCGTGGACGGCGTCCTGACGCGCAGCGACCTCCTCGAGTTCCTCGCGCACAGGCAGCGGAGCTCCTAGCGCGTGCGAGCGCTCGGCATCGACGTCGGCGTCCGCAAGCGATTCGACCTGGTCCTGCTGGACGCGGAACGTCAACCGGTGGAGCGGCGGCGGAAGGTGGAGCCGGCCGATCTGGACGAGCTGATCCGCGCCTGGCGCCCGGACGTCATCGCGATCGATGCGCCGCCCCAGTGGGGGACGCATGCCGGCGGATCGCGCCTGACCGAGCGGGAGCTGCGGCGCTTCGGGATCCAGTCGTTCGGCACCCCGTCGGACGAGCGGAAGGCGGAGAACTCGTTCTACGAGTGGATGACCGTCGGGTTCGCGGCCTACGAGGCGGCCGCGCGCTGTGGCTACCCGCGCTACTCGAGGGGCCGGGTCACGGGAACGGCGATGGAGGTCTTTCCGCACGCCTCCGCCGTGGTCCTGCAGGGATGCCTTCCGCAGCGGGACGCGAAGAAGCGGGCGTTTCGAACCGAGGTGCTGCTCGCGCAGCGAGTATCGCTGGACGGGCTGCGATCGATGGACCAGCTCGACGCCGCGCTGGCGGCGCTCACCGGGCTGCTCGCGCTCGACGGGTTGTGCTTCGCCCCCGGCGACCCCAAGGAGGGCGTCATCGTGCTGCCCGCCCGCTCCCTTCCCCCGCCGCCCTACCGGCGCTGCCCCGAGGGGCCCAGCGAGAAGGAGCAGCCGCACCTTCCCGGCTTGAATCCCTGCGCCTGTGGCGATCCGGCGTGCGAGCGCCTCACGGCCTCGGAATTCGCGCCGGGGCACGACGCGAAGCGGAAGTCCGTGCTCTGGAACGATGCCCGTCTCGGCGATGATGCGGTGCGGGAGCTCCGGCGGCGCGGATGGGAGCTTCCGCCCGAGATGCGATGAGCGCCCGGTGACCGACGAGCTCCGCTTCGAGACGCGCGCGATCCACGCGGGGCAGGAGCCCGATCCGTCGTTCGGGGCCGTGAACGTCCCGATCTATCAGACGTCCACCTACGTCCAGCCGTCGGTCGGCGAACCCGTGCGATTCGACTACGCGCGAGGCGGAAACCCAACGCGCGAGGCGCTCGAGATCGCGCTCGCATCCCTCGAGGGAGGCCGGCACGCCCGTTGCTTCGCCTCCGGCCTCGGCGCCGAGACCACGCTCCTGCTCGCGACGCTCCGCCCCGGCGACCACGTGGTGATCGGCGACGACGTGTACGGCGGCACCCATCGCCTCCTGTCCCGCGTGATCGCGCCGTGGGGCGTCACGTTGGACACCGTCGACCTGTCGGATCCGGCGTCGCTTCGCTCGGCGCTCCGACCCGAGACGAAGGTCGTGTGGATCGAGACGCCGACGAACCCGATGTTGAAGGTCGTCGACATCGAGGCCGTCGCGGCGGCCGCCCGTGCGGCGGGAGCGAGGTCGGTCGTCGACAACACCTTCGCGACCCCCTACCTGCAACGGCCGCTGGAGCTCGGCGCGGACGCGGTGGTCCACTCGGTCACGAAGTATCTCGGCGGTCATTCGGACCTCATCGGCGGCGCCGTCGTGGTGAACGACGACGAGCTCGCGGAGGAGCTGTCGTTCCTGACGAACGCGGTGGGCGCCGTGCCGGGGCCGATGGACTGCTACCTCGCGCTGCGCGGCGTCAAGACCCTCGCCGTCCGGATGCAGGCGCACTGCCGCGGGGCCCGCAGGATCGCCGCGTTCCTCGCCGACCATCCGAAGGTCACGCGCGTGGCCTACCCGGGCCTGGAGGGCGACCCCGGGCACGACCTCGCCCGGCGTCAGATGCACGACTTCGGAGGGATGGTGTCGTTCGAGGTCGCGACGCCGGAGGAGGCGGCCCGGGTGGCGTCGGGGACGGAGCTGTTCCTGCTCGCGGAGTCCCTCGGGGGCGTCGAGTCCCTGATCGAGGTCCCCGCGCCGATGACGCATGCGAGCGTCGCCGGGTCCGCGATCGAGGTCCCTCCGACGTTGGTTCGGCTCTCCGTCGGCCTGGAGCACCCCGACGACCTGATCGCGGACCTGTCGCTGGCGCTCGGCTGAGGGGAACCGATGCGAGATCTCAACGCCCGAGACTCGCCGCGCGCCCAGTGGCCGCAACGTCCTCGCGTCGATGCTCGTCGGCGGACTCGCGTGCGTGGCCTTGGTGCTCGGGGGCGTCGCCTCGGCACAAGCGCGCCTGGAGCCGGTGGCGGAGAACCTGGCCTCGCCGACGAACCTCGCCTTCGCTCCCGACGGTCGAATCCTGTTCACGGAGCAGCAGACCGGGCGGGTCCGCGCGGTGCTGAACGGGCGCCTGGTCCCGCGAGCGATCACGCAGTTCGATGTCGTGCAGGGCGCCGAGACGGGGCTGCTGGGGATCGCGCTGCATCCGAACTTCGCGAGCCAGCCGTGGGTGTACGTCTACCTCTCGAGCGCGCCGAGCGAACGGAACGAGATCGTGCGGTTCCGCATCGATGAGGCGGCGACCACGAGGGAGACGGTGTTCCAGGGGCTCCCGACCGTGAACGGGTATCACAACGGCGGCGATCTCGTGTTCGGCCCCGACGGCGCGCTCTACGTCGTGACCGGCGAGGCCCATCAGCCGGAGCTCGCCCAGGACCCCTCGAGCGTCGGAGGCAAGATCCTGCGCCTGCTCCCCGATGGATCGATCCCGCCCGACAATCCGTTCGGCGCCGGCGATCCCGTCTTCGCGCTCGGCATCCGCAACTCCTTCGGCCTGTGCTTCGACCCGCGGACGGGCGATCTGTGGGAGACGGAGAACGGACCCGACCGGGACGACGAGGTCAACCGCGTCGAGCCCGGAGGGAACCTCGGATGGCCGGTGGAGCTGGGGCGCGGGACGGACCCGAGGTTCATCCAGCCCGAGCTCGTCTTCCCGGACATCATCGTCCCCACCGGCTGCGCCTTCTCATCCTCCGGCCGCGCCATGTACTTCGGCGACTTCGCGGGCGGAAACCTGCATCGGGCCACGGTGACCGAGTCCGGAAGCATCGCCGACGAACGGGTGATCGCTCGCGCGCCCTCGGGCATCACGGATGTCGCGAGGGCGCCGACGGGCGACATCTACGTCGCGACGAGCGACTCGATCCTCCGCCTCGCCGCGACCTCGCCGGAGACGCCGTCCCCGACGTCGGCGACCCCGACGCCGTCGCCATCGCCGGGAGGGTCCGGGACCGGCTCGCGAGCGGCCGAGGGATCGAGCGGCGTGCGCACGGCCGTCGTCGTTGGGCTCGTCGTCCTGCTGGCGGCCGGGCTCGTCGCCCGCGCGCTGGCCGGGAGACGGCTGCGGCGGCAGACTCGAGGGAGATGACGGTCGATAGGACGGCGCCTCGATGGGTCGGTCACCCCTTCGGCCGCTTGAGGTAGGCGACGAGCGACGTGCCGCCCACCGGGTTCATCACCTGTGCGACGTCGACGAGCTCCCAACCCTCGTCTCCGAACGTGTTCAGGATCTCACCCGGATTGTGCTCGAGCAGCGGCGCGACGAAGTACTCCCACTTCTGCATCCGACCTCCCCTCAGACCTGCAGCCGTTGGTCCGTCCGCCGAATGCAGACGCCCATGATCACGGCCATCCCCGCCTCCTCCGCGATGCGGCGCGCGTCGTCGTTCACGATGCCGTCCTGCAGCCAGAGCACCTTGGCGCCGCGCTCCACGGCTCCGCTCGCGATGGGGGGCGTCTCCTCGGCGCGGCGGAACACGTCCACGACGTCGATCTCCACATCCGAGGGAATGTCCGCGAGTGACGCATACGCCTGCTCGCCCAGTACCTGGGTCTCGTTCGGGTTGACCGGGATGATGCGGTAGCCCTTGTCCTGGAGGTACGCCGCCACCGAATGGGACTCGCGATCCGGATTGGACGAGAGGCCGACCACCGCGATGACGTTCGCATCCCCGAGGATGGATCGCAGCTCCGCGTCGCTCGGCAGGTACGGCGTCGGCCGCTGATGACCCCGATCACGCTTTTCACTCATGCGTCTCCAATCCGAGAAGGTCGAGGAACTCGTGCAGCATCCATGCCGTGGCGCCCCAGATCGTACGGCCGTCGAGCTCGTAGGCGAAACCGCGGTACACGTGGTCGTCCAACTGCCACTCCACCGTCGCCTCCGCGGCGGCGAGGCGGCGCACTGGGAACTCCAGCACCTCGGCGATCTCTCCCGTATCGGGCGTGAACGAGGGGCGCCCGTCCAGCATGCCCACGAACGGAACGACGAGGATGCCGCTGACCACCGTATGGATCGGCGCCAGCGCCCCGAGCACCTCGACCCGCGACGGATCCAGGCCCAGCTCCTCGTGGGACTCTCGCAGCGCCGTCCGCCTCAGCTCCCCATCGTCGTCCTCCTCCGCGAGGCCGCCGGGGAAGGAGATCTCCCCGGCGTGGCGCGGCAGCTCGTCCGTCCGCTGCGTGAAGACCAACGATGGGTCCGACCCGTCGATGAACGGCAGCAGCACCGCGGCCAGCCGGTCACCCGGGTTCGGCTCGGCGACGGGCGCCTGATCGAGGCGCTGAAGGAGCCGGGCGCGAACATCGTGCGGGTACATTGGCAGCCATGGTAGAGGAGCCCTCGGCGGAGACGGGCGCCGGACGTGCCGCGGCCGGCCCCGTCGGGCTGGAGGCCGCCGATGCCGCGGCCTCGGAGGTCGATCCGAACGAGGTCGTGAGGATCGCGCGCGCGCTCGTGGCCGCCCCGAGCGAGAACCCGGGCGGCGACGAACGTGCGGCCGCCGCGGTGGTCCGGGCGTTCCTCGACGACATGGGCATCGCGTCGTCGGTGATCGAGGGCCGCGAGGGCCGGCCGAACGTCGTCGCCACGATCGGCGAGGGAAGGCCGAAGCTGGCATGGAACGGCCACCTCGACGTCGTCCCCGCCGGCGACGCGGCGTCCTGGACGCATCCGCCGTGGGCCGGCGTCGTGGAGGATGGGGTGCTGTGGGGCCGCGGGGCGGCGGACATGAAGGGTCCGATCGCCTCGGCGCTCGCTGCCGTCGCGGCGATCCGGCGAGCGGGCGTCACGACGGCCGGCGCCCTGGAGCTGCACCTCGTCGCCGACGAGGAGCACCGTGGCATCCACGGGACGAGGGTCCTGCTCGAGGCCGGTCGCCTCGACGCCGACGCGTGCATCGTGGGCGAGCCGAGCAGGATGGAGCTCGGCCTGGCGGCGCGCGGAGGCGCCTTCTTCAGCGCGATCGCGCGAGGAAAGGCGGCGCACGGGTCGACACCCCACCTCGGCGTCAATGCGATCGAGGCCATGTCCCGATTCGTCCTCGCGTTGCCCGAGGCGCTCCCCGATCTGCATCACCCGCTCCTCGGCAGCCCGACGGTCAATCCCGCGATGATTCGCGGCGGCCGCGCCCCGAACGTCGTCCCCGACGAGTGCGTGCTCACGATCGACCGGCGAACCCTTCCGGGCGAGACGCTGGAGGACGTCAGGGAACCGTTCGAGCGACTGCTCGACCGGCTTCGCGGCGAGTTCACCGGCTTCGACATCAGGCTGGAGTTCTCCGACCTGACCCAGGCCGCGGAGATCCCCGCCGATGCGACGATCGCCACGGTGGTCCGCGCGGCCGCCCGGGAGGAGCGAGGGCAGGACCCTCCGGACATCGGGTTCACCGGGCATCACCGACGCGCGCTTCTACGTGAACGGCGCCGGGACGCCGGCGGTGGTGTTCGGCCCCGGGGACCTGCGCGTCGCCCATACGTCGAACGAACACGTCCCGGTCGACGATCTGGTGTCGGCCGCCCGCGTCTACGCGAGAGCGTTCGTTGGGTTCCTGGGAACGGCCCCGGCCGGCCGCGCCGCCTCCCGCGGAACCCTAGAAGGCTCTCCTCGCGGGTATCCTTGAGGCATGAGCGCAACAAGCGTCATCTCCGTCACCGAGCAGGCCGCGCGCAAGGCCGCGCAGCTGGCGGCGAAGGAGGGCCATGCGAACGACGCATACCTCCGGGTGCGGGTCGTCGCGGGCGGGTGCTCCGGCTTCAGCTATCAGCTCGGGTTCGAGGACGCGCCCCAGCCGGACGACCACGTGATCGACGCTCGAGTCATCCGCGTCCTCGTGGATCCCCGAAGCGCCCCGATCGTCGAGGGGTCGACCCTGGACTTCAACGACGCCATGCTCGGCGGCGGCCTCCGGATGATCAATCCGAGGGCGACGCACGAGTGCGCGTGCGGGGACTCCTTCTCGGTCTGACCTCCTCGGTCTGACCTCCTCGGTCTGACATTCTCTCCCCCTCCCCTCGGTCTGACATCCTCGGTCTGACTCGCACCGGGCTCCCCTGCTCGCCCCCGCCGCCCTATACTTCGCTGCAGATGCCGTCATCGGCCGACAAGACGCAGTGGCGGGACCTCTACCACGAGGTCGTCACGACCGGGTTGTGCACCGGCTGCACCGCGTGCATCGTCGCGTGTCCCTTTCACGTGCTCGGCTATGAGGACAACGTTCCCGTGCAGCTCCAGGACGACGGCGTCGATGTGTGCGTCCACGGCGACAAGGGGTGCGACATCTGCACCCGCGCGTGTCCCAGGTTCCGCGAGTGGGAGCCGGAGATCGACGACCTCCTGTTCGGCCAGACTCGCAAGCCCGAGGACGTGATCGGGCAGTACCGAGACATCGTGCTCGCGCGCGCCGCCGATGCTCCTTCGCTCGCCGAGGGCCAGGATGGAGGCGTCGTCTCGGCCCTGCTGATCTGGGGCTTGGCGAACGGCGACATCGACGGCGCATGCACCTCGAAGCTGTCCGACGAGCGTCAATGGGACGCCGAGCCAACGGTCGTCACCGACGCGCAGGGCGTGCTCGCGACCGCCGGCTCGCGGTACACCTATTCGGCGAATCCGCTGGCGCTCATCAAGGCGGCCGAGATGGGTCTGTCCAAGGTGGCGCTCGTGGGCATGTCGTGTCAGGCGAGCGTGACGGGCGCGCTCGAGGCCCGGCGCGTCAACAAGTGGCGCCGCAAGATCGCGTGGACGTTCGGCCTGCTGTGCTCCAAGACGTTCACGTACGACGGCGTCATGGTCGAGATCGCGCAGAACAAGCTCGGGCTCGATCTCGATCATCTGGCGCGGGTGAACGTCAAGGGGAAGCTCCTCTTCTATACCGACGACGGCGAGGAACACACGTACTCGCTGAAGGATGCACAGGTGTTCACCCGGCCGGGGTGCAAGCGATGCCCCGACTTCGCGGCCGAGCACGCGGATATCTCCTTCGGCGGCCTCGGGCAGAGCGAGGGCTGGACGCTGACCATCATTCGCACCGAGCGCGGACAGGACATCTGGGATCGTGCGGTCGCCGATGGGGTGGTCGAGTGGCGCCCCGGCTCGGAGGACCCAAAGGCCATCGAGCTGATGGGAAAGCTCGCGTCCCGGCAGCGGGCGAGGTGGCCCGTGGACGACATCGCGCCGGCATGGAGCTCCCCCGGCGCACTGCCGGGCGCGACCGGAACGTAGCCCCGCCACCGCCTTTCCGCACCTGGTTTCCGCTTCGTCCCGGGCATTCCGGCCGTGCCCGTGACTCGGCTCAACGGCGCCCCCGCGCCGCCGATACCTCACAGGAGGGCTCACGAGGCCCCTGTTCGTGCCTGGGCGCCTCGGCGCCGGGTACCGCGCGCCGACCGGAGGCCAGCGACGTGAACCAAGCGAAGGGAATCGACGGCGAATCCAGCCGTCGACGGGACGCGATCATGGAGTTCGTCGCGTTCGCCGCTCAACGCTTCCTCGAGGCGTCCGACTGGGAGGCCGTGGCGCCGGAGATCCTCGGCCGGCTCGGACGTGCGACGGGCGTCTCGCGCACATACATCTTTGAAAACGATGTCGGGGAGGACGGCAGGACCGCCTACAGCCAGCGTTTCGAGTGGGTCGCGCCCGGCGTTCGCCCGCTGTTCGACGACGGGGAGGTGCGGTCCCGCTCCTGGCACGAGGTCGGCTTCGGTCGCTGGGAGCGGCTGCTCGCGGCCGGCGAGCCCATCCTCGGACTCGCCAAGGCGTTCCCCGCGGAGGAGGCGGACCGCCTGCTCCGGGCGGAGATCGCCGCGATCCTGGTCGTCCCCGTCTTCGCGGAATCCGACTGGTGGGGCACGATCGGGTTCGACGACCGGGAGGAGCGCGAGTGGCACGCGGCGGAGGTGGACGCGCTGCGGACCGCGGCCGGAATCCTGGGCGCGGCGATCGGACGGCAGCGGGCGGAGCAGCGGGTGCACCGCGTCGAGGCGCGCCAGCGCGGCATCCTCGAGGGACTTCCCGTCGTGACGTATCAGGAGACCGTCCCCGCCCCGGGATATCCGAGCGCGACCCTCCTCTACATGAGCCCGCAGGTCGAGGCACTGCTCGGCTACCCCGCGAGCCAGTGGGAGGAGGACGCATCGTTCTGGGCACGAATCATCCACCCCGACGACCTGCCGGGCGTGATGTCGAAGAGCAGCAACGCGGCGGAGGCCTTCGATGTCTACCGTCAGGAGTACCGGATGACCGCGTCGGACGGAGGCACGGTCTGGGTCCACGACGAGGCCAGGCTGTTGAGCGAGCCGGGAGACTGGCCCCAGACGTGGCAGGGCGTGCTGCTCGACATCACCGACCGCAAGCGCGCCGAGCGCCTCCTGGCATCGGCCGAGGTTCGGTACCGGGCGCTCGCCGAGAACGTCCCCGTGCTGATCTACGCCGAGTCGCTGGACGGTGCCAACGAGGTCTACATCGGGCCGCAGGTCGAACGGATGCTCGGGTACGAGCCGGCGGAATGGAGCTCCACGCCCGGGTTCTGGAGCGAGCGCATCCATCCCGACGAGGTCGAGCGAGTGCTCGCGGCCGACCGTCGCGCCAACGACACGCTGGAACCGTTCGCCGAGGAATACCGCTTCCGAGCGAGCGACGGCCGGTGGGTCTGGCTGCGAGACGAGGCGATCGCGGTACGCAACGAGCACGGCCGTCCCGAGTACTGGCAGGGATGCATGATCGACGTGACGGAGCAACGCAACGCGGAGGACGCGCTGATCTACGCCGAGGCTCGCTCCCGAACGCTCGTCGAGCACATCCCCGCCATGACCTACGTCGAGTCGCTGGATGCCGACGCCGAGCTCTTCTACATCAGCCCCCAGGTCGAGCGGATCCTCGGCTACTCGCCGCAGGAGTGGGCCCTCACCGAGAACTTCTGGGTGCAGCACATCCACCCGGACGACAGGGAATGGGTGCTTGAGGAGGACGCCCGCACGGACGCCACGCGCGATCCCGTCGAGATGGAGTACCGGTTCCTCGCCAAGGACGGGACGTACCGATGGCTCCGCGACGAGGCGGTCTTTGTGGAGCAGGAGGGCCAGCAGCCCTTCTGGCAGGGCTTCCTGCTCGACGTCACCGAGCGCAAGCGCGCCGAGGACGCGCTGCGAGACAGCGAGGAGCGCTATCGCGACCTCTTCGAGAACGCGAACGATCTCATCTACACCCAGGATCTCCGGGGCACGATCACGTCGATGAACAACGCCGCCGTCGGCCTTCTCGGCTACGGGCTCGACGAGATCGTCGGCCAGGACCTCTCGAGATTTCTCTCGCCCGAGCACGTGGCGAGGGTCCGCAAGCTGGTCGCTCGCGGCCTCGCGGACCTCTCCTCCGCCTCGTTCGAGATCGAGCTCGTCGATCGCTTCGGTACCCGCATTCCAACCGAGGTCAGCATGCGCCTCATCACTCGCGACGGCGAACCCGTCGGCGCACAGACGATCGCGCGCGATATCACAGAGCGAAAGCGAGTGGAGGAGGAGCTCCAGCACGCGCTGACGGTGGAGCGTGAGGCGACGCAGCGCCTGCGGGCGGTGGACGAGATGAAGAACACATTCCTGCAGGCGGTGTCGCACGATCTCCGAACCCCCCTCGCCGCGATCCTCGGGCTCGCGGTGACGCTCGGTCGGACGGATCTCGAGCTCCAGCACAACGAGGCGTCCGAGCTCGCGGAGCGCATCGCGACGAATGCACGGAAACTGGACCGGCTGGTGACCGACCTCCTCGACCTCGACCGGCTGAGCCGCGGCATCGTCGAGCCGAGCATCCAGCCGCTCGACATCGCCTCGTTGCTACGCCGCGTCGTGGAGGAATCGGACCTCGTCGCCGGGCGCACCGTGACCGTCGACGCGGACACGATGGTCGTCCACGTCGATGCCGCAAAGGTCGAGCGGATCGTTGAGAACCTGCTCGCAAACACCGCGCGGCACACGGAGCCGGGGACGTCCGTGTGGGTGCGGGCCGTGGCACGAGACGACGGCGTCCTGATCGTCGTCGAGGATGAGGGATCCGGCGTGCCGGCCTCCGAGCGCGAGCAGATCTTCCAGCCGTTCAGACAGGGCTCGGATGCGCCCTGCTCACTCGCCGGGCGTCGGCGTCGGCCTCACGCTGGTCGCGCGCTTCGCCGAGCTGCACGGAGGGCGGGCCTGGGTGGACGAGCGGCCGGGCGGCGGTGCGTCGTTCCGGGTGTATCTCCCCGACGGCTCGAAACGGAACAGCGGTGAGCCGGCCGCTCCATCTCCTCGCGAGGCCGAGCCGGGGCGTCCCCGGCCCGGAGCGGTGTCCGCCTGAGCGGACTCAGCCGACCGTCGGCCAGTTCGCGACGACGGGATGATCGGCCTCGACGGGACCGACCTGGGCCGCCCCTCCCGGCGATCCGAGCCCGCTCACGCCCTCGTCGAAGAACTCGGCGTTGACGGGGGTGAACTGCTTCCACTCGGCCGGGACGTCGTCCTCGTAGAAGATCGCCGTCACGGGGCACACCGGCTCGCACGCCCCGCAGTCCACGCACTCGTCCGGGTGGATATAGAGCATCCGGCCACCCTCGTAGATGCAGTCGACCGGGCACTCGTCCACGCACGCCCGGTCCTTCACGTCGATGCAGGGCTCGCAGATCGTGTAGGTCATGGCTCCTCGTTTCCCCCATTTGGACGGTGTAAGCCTTGGAAATCCAGTCTAGTCGTTCGGGCGGCGGCTACAACCGCTTCGCCGCCGAAGGGGAACACAGCAGGTGAACTGATGTTTCGAGAGGCGAATCAGGGCAGGTCGAATTGATGGGAATGGCGGTCCCCCACCCTACGAAGCCCCCGAGGCATCGGCACCTACGGTGGCCCTCGCTCCTCCAGGACAGAGCCGTCCTCCAGGGCCGAGCCGTCGGGCCGGAAGAACCTCGGCCTGCCGTTCGCCATCTCGAGCCCGAACCCGTGGTGGACCAACCGGTGATGTCGCCTGCACAACAGCACCAGGTTCGAAAGGGCGGTGTCGCCCCCATGCGCCCAGTGCACGACGTGATGGGCGTCACTCCAGCCCTGTGGCCGGTCACAGCCCGGGAAGCGACATCCACGATCCCTGACCACCACGGCACGGCGGATCCCCGCCGGGACCACCTGAGTTCGTCGACCCACGTCGAGCGGCTCGGATGCCCCTCTCGTGATGACCCGGCTCACCGAGGCGTCGCAGGCCAGGCGCCGGGCGGCCTCGGAGGAGATCGGACCCACATCCTCGAGCTCGGCTCCCGAGCCGGGGGTGGGAAGGCGTGCCTCCAGGGTCTGCAGGTCCACGGTGACCGTGACGTGGGGACGCTCGGTACCCACGAGGGGACGATCGGTCCTGTCCAGCCACTGCCTGCAGATCTCTCCCAGCGCATCCGCCCGTCGCTGGGCAGGGGTGCGGACGTCCTCGTGCGATCGCACCTCGGCATCGCAGACGGCCCGAAGGGCGGAGATGACCGTCTGCCCGGTCTCGGGATCCAGGTCTCCGTCCACCCGGACCATGCCCGCGAGCGTCGGGGAGACGTGCAGGCGGCGTCGTTCGTGCGCCTGTTCGGAGAACTCAGGACCCCGGGCGTCCTCGGCGGCCCGGCGCCAGGTGCCGACGACCCGTCCGAGGTCGGGGATCGACAGCGTGGTTGCCGCCTCCACGAGGTAGTCCTCCGCCTGTGCAAAGGCCTTCGGATCGACCTCGCGTGCGGGCATCAACACATCGACGGCAGACGAGGTGATCTCGCCGGCCTCCAGAGCCTCGCGGGTTGACGGCATCTGCTCCAGCGCCCGGGCTTGTCGAACCAGGCGGGAGGCGCGCAGACCAGGTCTTTCGAAAGCGCTGTGCCAGCCAGGAGGTGATCGAGACGTGCCCGTCTCGGGCATAGGTCCCCCGGCGCTCGATCTGTGCCAGCACCCGGAGACGCTTGCCGTGGATGACGTCCGCCGCCCTGTCGAGTTCGGCGAATTCCTCCTCGAGGCCCTCGTCGTCCAAACCGGCCTCATCCTCGGCCAGGATTTCCTCGAGCGCCGATCGGAGCATGCTCATGCGACCCACGCTAGCGAACGTGTGTTCGCCGCACCGTGAGATGGGTCACGATGCGAGGGGCTTTGTTCTAGGAAGTGAGCGCGGGATGCGGCGCGGTCGCGAAGAGCGTGCCCAGCACGGAGGAACGCGGATCGAGGCAGGGAACCGGATAGACGATGGGGAGCTCCGCCCCCGCCCGGCGATATGCATCGAGGCGAGCCTTCGCCTCGCTCGCGCTCCCGACCAAGGCGACGGCTCGCACCAGGGAGTCCGGGACATCCTCGGGACGCTCCTCCGCATGCGCCGCGGCAGCCGCGCGGGCCTCCGCGCCGAGCCCGACGGCCTCGAATTGCCGCAGGTAGGGCGGAATCGACGCGTACTCGGCGGCGGCGCGGCGAAGGGCCGACATCGCCTCCTCCTCGTCCTGGCCGACGCATGCGCGAACGTAGACCGCCACCGTGACGGCCTCGGGGTCTCGACCGGCCGCCTCCGCCCCCTCGCGAACCCGGTCCC
Source organism: uncultured Actinomycetes bacterium (assembly GCA_963728285.1). Lineage (GTDB taxonomy): Bacteria > Actinomycetota > UBA4738 > UBA4738 > HRBIN12 > CAVSJR01. The sequence goes on from CAVSJR010000002.1 coordinate 286,084, forward strand.
GGGCGAACGCCACTCGCTCGGGCGGGCACCAATTCAGCAGCACGCCGTCCGCCAGCTCGCCGGCGAGCCGCATGCATCGCGGCCCCAGGGCGGCGATCCAGATGGGGATCCTGCGGCCGGGCGGCGGCGGCATCGACAGGCGCATCGGCCGGCCGGACTCGGCCCTCGCCTCGCGGCCGTCGAGCAACGCCCGAACCTTCCCCACGTAGTCACGCAGCCGCTCGAGCGACCCCGGACCGGCCGGGCCGGTGCCCAGGCCGAGCACCATCCGTCCCTCGGAGCGCTCGTCGACCGTCGCGGCCGCCATGGCCGTCGTGAGCGGGCGGCGAGCCACGATCGTCACGATGCCGGTTCCGAGCTCGAGCGAGGCCGTCTCCCCGGCGACCGCGGACAACGTCGAGAAGGCCTCCCGCCCGGTGATCTCCGGCAGGAACAGCGCCGCGAAGCCCGTCTCCTCCGCGGTCGCGACGAGCTCGGCCAGGTCGCGCCAGCTCCACGGATCACGAAGGGCGATCCCGGTTCGAGCTGCGGATCGTTGCGAGTCGGCCATGCCACCTGTCATCGTGCCACGGCATGGACCCGGTTCGCTTCGACACCGAGGACGGCGTCTCGCTCGAGGGTGAGCTCCGGCGGCCCGAGGACGCCGCTCGCGGATCGGCCGTGATCTGTCATCCGCATCCCCGGCGCGGCGGCAGCAAGGATCATCCGCTGCTGTGGGCGATCCGCAACGAGCTCGCACGACGCGGGTTCGCGGTCCTCTCGTTCAACTTCCGGGGGGTGATGAACTCCGGCGGCACCTACGGCGGCGGGCGGGCCGAGGTTCGGGACGTCGCGGCCGCGATCGATCGCGTCGGACGGGAGGTGGCGGGCCCGACCCTGCTGGCGGGGTGGTCGTTCGGGGCGAGCGTGGCGCTGCGAGAGGCGGTGGACGACGAGCGCGTCGGCGCCCTCGCGCTCGTGGGCATCCCCCTTCGCCCGCGGGACTTCGACGTGCCGCCGATCCCCGACGAGGCGTCCCTTCGCTCCCTCCGCGCGCCGGCATTGCTGCTCTCCGGCGAACGGGACGAGTTCTGCCCGCCCGAGGAGCTGCGTTCGCTCGGCGAGCGCTTCCGGCGATGCGAGGTCGTCGTGGCCGCCGGAACGGACCACTTCTTCTGGCGTCGCGAGCGAGAGGCCGCCGGCGTCGTGGGCGAGTTCGCCGATCGAACGCTGGCGCCGTAACCGATCCGCCGCTACAGCGGGACGTGGGAGAGGACCATGATCCGAGGCTCGGTCATCTCCTCCATCGCGTACCGCAGCCCCTCTCGGCCGAACCCGCTGTCCTTCGCTCCGCCGTAGGGCATCTGATCGGCCCGGAAGGCGCTCACGTCGTTCACGATCAGGCCGCCCACCTGGATCGTGCGGTGGGCCTGGAACGCTCGGTTGATGTCGTTGGTGAACAGGCCGGCCTGAAGCCCGTACTTCGAGTTGTTGACCTCCTGCAGCGCCTCCTCGAACGTCTGATACGGGCGACACCGTGGTGACCGGCCCGAAGACCTCCTCGCAGCGGACCTTCATGTCCGGATTCGTCTTGGCCAGCACGGTCGGCGCATACGCCGTGCCGTCGCGCCGGCCCCCGGTCAGCAGCTCCGCGCCCTGCGAGACGGCCTCGTTTACCCAGGCCTCGATCCGGTCCAGCGAGCCCGCGTCGATGACGGGCCCGACGTCCACGGTGGGGTCCATCGGGTCGCCGACCTTCAGGCTCTCGACCTGCTTGACGAGCCGCGTCGTGAAGTCGTCGTAGACCTCCGACTGCACGAGCACGCGCTGGACCGAGATGCAGCTCTGTCCGGCCTGGTAGTACCCGCCGTAGGCGACGCGCTGCGCGGCGAGGTCGAGGTCGGCGTCCGAATGCACGATCACGCCGGCGTTCCCACCGAGCTCGAGCGTCGTCCGCTTCTTCGGGTCGAGCCCCTTCAGATACCAGCCCACCTCGCTCGATCCCGTGAACGAGATCTTCTTGAAGCGATCATCGCGCGCCATCGTGTCGGCCACGCTCGAGGAGACCGGCAACACCTGGAACATGCCGTTCGGCAGCTCCGTCTCGGCGAACAGCTCGGCGAGCTCCAGGGCACCGAGCGGCGTCGCCCGGGCCGGCTTGACCACGATGGGCGCCCCGACCGCGAGGGACGGAGCGACCTTGTGCGCCACGAGGTTCAGCGGGAAATTGAACGGGGTGATCCCGAGCACCGGGCCGAAGGCGAAGCGGCGGATCAGCCCGATCCGCGAGCCGAGCGACGCCTCGGTGTCGAGGCGCATCAGCTCGTCGTCGCCGTGACGGATGACCTCCGACGCCCAACGGAACGTGGAGACGGCCCGGGTCGCCTCGACCTTCGCCCACTTCAGCGGCTTGCCGCCCTCCTGGGCGATCATCTCGGCGTTCCGGTCGATCCGCTCCGACAGCCGTCGGGAGATGTGGTCCAGGGCGTCGGCGCGGGCATGGACCGGAAGGTGCTGTGATTCCTCGAATGTGCTCGCGGCGGTCGCGATCGCCTCCTCGACGTCCTCCTCGGTCGGAACCCCGACCTCGGCGACGACGCTTCCGTCCCATTTGCTCTTCACCTCGAACGATTCGCGGCCGGTTCGCCACTCCCCGTTCACGAGGTAGGGCTTCGTGCTCATCAGGTCACCACCGTTTCGATATCACGGGAAACCGAGCGCCCGAGGACGCCGGGTCTCCACCTGGTTCGCGTGCGCCGGTTTCCACCGGCCTGTGCCGAGCGCTAGTCGAGCGCCGTCATGACGTGCTTGATCTGCGTGTAGTCCTCCAACGAGTACATCGACATGTCCTTGCCGTATCCGCTCTGCTTGTAGCCACCGTGCGGCATCTCTGGCGTGATCATGAAGTGGGTGTTGATCCAGACCGCGCCGTACTGCAGGCGGCGGGCCACCCGCATCGCCCGGGCCGAGTCCCTCGTCCACACCGACGAGGCCAGTCCGTAGTCGACGTCGTTGGCCCAGGTGACCGCCTGGTCCTCGTCGGCGAACCGCTGCACCGTGACGACGGGACCGAAGACCTCCTGCTGCACGATCTCCGACTTCTGATCCACGTCGGTCACCACGGTGGGCTGGTAGTAGAAGCCGGGCCGGTCGATCGTCTCGCCGCCGGTGACCACCTTCGCCCCCGACTCCTGCGCCCTGTTCACGAACCCGGCGACGCTGTCCCGCTGCCGCTCGGACACGAGCGGCCCCATCTCGACCTCCTCGTCGGTGATGTCGCCGATCTTGATGGATTCGACCTGCGGAACGAGCCCGGAGATGAGCTCGTCGAAGATCTTCGGTCCCGCCACGACGCGGCACGACGCGGTGCAGTCCTGGCCGGTGTTGGTGTAGCCGGCGAACCTGAGCGTCTCGATGAGCTTGTCGACGTCGGCGTCGTCGAAGACCACGACCGGGGCCTTCCCGCCGAGCTCCAGGTGGACGCGCTTGACCGACTCGGCGGCCGCAGCGGCGATGATCTTGCCGGTCGACGTGTCCCCCGTGACGGAGACGAGCCGGACATCGGGGTGGCGCACGAGCTGGTCGCCGACCTCGGACCCGTGGCCCGTGACGACGTTGACCACGCCCGGCGGGAAGATGTCGGCGGCGAGCTCGGCCAGCCGGAGCGTGGTCCGCGGCGTGATCTCGGCGGGCTTGAGGATCGAGGTATTGCCCGCGGCGAGCGCCGGCCCGAGCTTCCAGATGGCCATCATCAGCGGGTAGTTCCACGGGCAGATGCCGACCGTCACGCCGAGCGGCTCGCGGCGGATCATGCTCGTGTAGCCACGCTCGTACTCGCCGGCCGACTTGCCCTCGGGGACGCGGGCGGCTCCGGCGAAGAACCGGAGGTTGTCGACGATGAACGGGAGGTCCTCGGCCGCGACCGAGATCGGCTTGCCGACGTCCTCCGCCTCGAGCGTCGTGAGGTTTTCCGCGTCGGCCTCCATCGCGTCCGCGAGCTTGAGCATCATCGCGGAACGTTCCTTCGGCGGCGTGTCGAACCACACCTCGTCGAAGGCCTTCTTCGCGGCGGCCACGGCCCTGTCGGCATCCTCGCGGGTCCCGACCTGGACGTCACCGACGGACTCGCCCGTCGAGGGGTTGATATCCGGCTCGGCCTCCCCCCTCGAGGAGTCCACCCACTCGCCGCCGAGGAACATCTTCCACGTCTTGGTCGCCGTCGCCATTGCCACGTCCCCCTTCCCGCCGGGCCCATCGCCCTACCCGTGGTGGGGCCGGAACCTCGTAGGCCTCCAGTATGCAGCGACCGGCGCGAGACGAGCCACCCACAGAACCGGCCACAGGAGGCCCGATCGCTCTGTACGGACGGGACAAGCCGTCGATCGGGGCCGCGCCGTTCGGGAGTCGGTTCACGACCCCATCACGCCTCCGTGCCGGCGGCCAGCAGCTCGCGCGCTCGCAGCGCCAGCCAGAACTCCATCCTGTCGAACGAGGAGGACAGGTCCCTGCCCGTGAGCTCCTCCACCTTCCGCATGCGATAGCGCAGCGTGTGCCGGTGCACGTAGAGCTGCGCGGCCGCCGTCTCCCAGCGCGCATTGTGACCGAGGAACGCCTCGAGCGAGGAGCTGAGCTCGCCCCCGTGCTCCGCGTCGTAGGCGTCGAGGGGGCCGAGCAGGGAGTCGGTGAACGCCCGGAGCGCATCCGGCTCGGTCATGGAGAGGAGGAGCCGATACGTGCCAAGGTCCTCGAAGCCGGCCGCCACCCATCCCTCGAGCCGGCACACCTGCAGGGCGTAGCGGGCCTCCCGAAGGCTCCTCCCCACCTCCGAGGGGGCGACGGAGCTGCCGGTCCCGACCCGCAGCGGCCCGCCGACCTTGGCGGCGAGCATCTCCGCGAAGGGCTCGAGCTCGAGGGCGCCGTCGGCGGCGAGCAACAGGTGCGCGCCTCGTTCGTGCGGCGAGATGAGGAAGGCGCCGGCGCGGCGCGACAGCAGGTCCCCGACCTGGTGAGCCAGCTCGGCGGGATCTCCCGCCGGGTCGGCCGCCTCGATCGAGAGCACCCGCACGCGCCCGTCCCGAGCGAAGCCGAATCGCGTGAGCCCCCGCGCCATCTGCGAGTCGCGCATCGCTCCCCCGGCGAGCTCGTCGAAGAAGTCCCCCTGCAGCCGTCGCTCGGCGTCGGCGACCGCCCGGGATTTCGCGAGCTCGATCGCGGTGAGCGAGAGGGCGTGCCCCGCGACGATGCGGTCGGTCTGGGTCGGGGCGTCCGGCTTGCCGACCGCGAGGAATGCCTCGATGTGTCCGTGGGCGCTCACCGGCTGAATCCAGATGTGGTGACCACCGTCCACGAGCGAGAGGCTGAACCCCCCGCCCTCGGGGCGGGAGCCGCGGATCTCCTCCCAGACGCGCTCCCGACGGGCCTCCGCCGCCTTCGACGTCGCCGCCAGCGGCATCCCGTGCAGATCGAGCAGCAGGACCCAGCCGCCGACGACCCGAGCGAGCGAGCGAGCGACGCCCTCGACGCCGGCGCCGTCCATCACCGCCCGCGTGAGGACGTGCTCCGCATCGAACGCCCGCTGGAGCTGGTCGTACTGCTCGGCGACGAGCCGCGTGAACACCGCCTCGGTCAGCGCGATGAAGGGGACGGGATACGGGACCTCGATCAGCGGCAGCTCGGCGTCCGCGGCCGCCGCCACGATCGGCTTCGGAACCTTGTCGTGCGAGAAGCCGAGCCCGAATCCGAGCGCCCCCGTTCCGGCATCGGCCAGTCGTTTCACGTAGGCGCGCTGTTTCGCGGGCGTCGAGCCGATGCCCATGCCGGTCGTGAGCAGGAGCTCGCTCCCCTTCAGCCACGGCGTCGGATCCTCGAGCTCGCTGACGTGCACCCATCGCAGCGGGCGGTCCGTTGCGCCGGCCCCGGCGAGGAGGCGCAACGCCAGCCCCGGGACCTCGAGGATGTCCTTGATGGTGACGGCCACGCCCGCATTGTACGAGTTGGACAAAGGACGGCCCGACGGCTCGGCGCCCGGGGCCCGTTCTGGACGGATCGTACAAAGGGTCGCTGAAGCGTTGTCGCGCAGAGCCCTGACATCGCCCTCGGGGCGGGCGGACACTTCCATCCACGGACGGACGACGGCTCCGTCGAGGATCGAGGAGGCGCCGTCAGGCAGGAGGGACCGGCCACATGGACATCCCGCAGGAACGCAAGCTCGTCACCGACATCCCAGGACCGAGGTCGCAGGAGTGGTTCGAGCGCCGCAGGCTCGCGATCCCCAAGGGCGTGGCGAACATCCACCCGATCGTCACCGCGCGCGCATCGGGCGCGATCATCGAGGACGTCGACGGCAATCGCCTCATCGACCTCGCGACGGGCATCGCGGTCTTGAACGTTGGCCACACGGCCCCGGAGGTCGTGGCCGCCGCACAGCGCCAGCTCGATCTCGACACCCACACGTGCTTTCACGTGACCGCCAACGAGCCGTACATCGAGCTGGCGGAGAGGCTGAATGCGTTGGCTCCCGGGGACTTCGAGAAGCGAACCCTGTTCGCGAACTCGGGGGCCGAGGCCGTCGAGAACGCGATCAAGATCGCGCGCCACGCGACCGGGCGGAACGCCGTGGTGGCGTTCGATCACGCGTTTCACGGGCGCACGCTGCTCGCGATGTCGCTGACGGCGAAGGTCGTGCCCTACAAGCAGGGGTTCGGGCCGTTCGCTCCCGAGGTCTACCGCCTTCCCTTCGCCTACCCGTATCGGTGTCCCACCGGTGGCGATCCGGAGGGCTGCGCCGACTCCTGCCTCGGCTATGCGCTGGACGAGATGCACAAGCACATCGGCGAGGAGAACATCGCGTGCGTCATCGTCGAACCGATCCAGGGGGAGGGCGGCTTCATCGTTCCCTCCCCCGGATTCCTTCGCGGCCTCTCCGACTTCTGCGCGGAGCACGGGATCGTCTTCATCGCCGACGAGATCCAGAGCGGGATGGGCAGGGCCGGGCGCTGGTTCGCGATCGAGGATGAGGGCGTCGTCCCGGACCTCATCACGACGGCGAAGTCGATGGGCGGAGGGCTCCCGATCTCCGCCGTCACGGGGCGCGCCGACCTGATGGACGCCGTCCACGTCGGCGGCCTCGGAGGGACCTACGGCGGCAACCCGGTGGCGGCGGCGGCGGCGATCGCCGTGCTCGACACGATCGAGCGGGGCGGACTGCTCGAGCGCGCGGTCTCGCTCGGCGGGACGATCATGGATCGGCTGCGGGAGATGCAGGCCGAGCACGACGTGATCGGCGACGTCCGCGGACGCGGCGCGATGTGCGCGATCGAGCTCGTCGCCGACCGCGCGACGAAGGAGCCGCTCGACGGGGCAACCGGGAACGCGATCGTGCTCGACTGCCTGCGAAACGGGGTCATCCTGCTGAAGGCCGGCACCTACGACAACGTCATCCGCCTGCTTCCGCCCCTCACGATCGATGAGGACCTGCTCCTCGAGGGGCTCGGGGTGCTGGACGCGGCGATCGGACGAGCGACCGCCTGATCCAACGCTCGACTTGGGCGCAGGTGCCCGAGCGTCGCTCAGGGCCGGCCGGGAGCCGGCCTCGGATCGTGGGCGACGCTTCGTTCCGTCGAGCCGGGCGGGCGAAGGATCAGCCGGTCGTGGGGCTCGACGACGTCGACGATTCCGTCGAGCCCGGCCTCGACGTAGAGCGTGAACCCCTCATGCTCGACGACACCGTCGGAGGGCTCGGCCTCATCCGTGATCGCGAACTCGACGCCCCCGGCGGACCGCGAGAGTCGCAGCTTCGCATCGGGATTGAACCGTCGCGAGGCCTCTCCCGAGCGCGTCAGGATGCGAACGGCCCAATCGGTGAACTCGATCATTCCTGGATGGTACCGACCGCTCAGGGCGACGGGCGCATCGGATCCGGGTTGGGATTCCGCGCGTTGCCGCGCCGGCGGCGCTTGCCCAGCCGGGTCCTCCTGACCTCGTCGGCGACGCGCTCGCGCCGCGTCCTCGCGGCCTCGTCGCCCATCAAGAGCGAGAAGTGCATCCCCATCCGGATCGCCTCCCTCACGCGCCCGGCCCTCGCGACCGTCGCGTCCTCTGCGTAACTGGTGTAGACTTTACAAAGGTTAGGTTAACCAGTCAAGGGATCGAGCCGGTTACATGGAAGACGAACCGAACCGCCTCCAGGTGCACGACGACGAGAGCGCTCACCGCGCGCCGGGGGAGCTCGAGCTCGTTCGGAGCTTTCTCAGCCTCCACGAGCACGGGGTCGGGACCTCGAGCCTTCCGCCGACGGCGCCGGCGATGCGGTGGTGGCTCACGCGCCACGATCTCGTCGGTCCCGGCGAGGATCCCTCCGACGAGGAGCTCGACGGCGCGCTCGAGCTGCTCGAAGCGCTGCGGGCGACGGTCCTCGCCTCCGAGGACGGGCATCGGGTCGACGACGTGGCCGTCCGAACCATCGATGCGGCGGCCCGCGACGCCGGGCTGGAGCTGCGCTTCGGCTCCGACGGTCCGGCGAGCATTCAGCCGGCCGCCGGCGGGGTTCGCGGGGCGCTGGGCCGCGTGCTCTCGATCGCGTACCTCGCCAGGCTCGACGGTCGATGGGCCCGCTTCAAGGAATGCGGATCGGCGGACTGCCGCGCGGTGTTCTACGACCGATCGAGGAATCGATCCGGCCGATGGTGTTCGATGGACAGGTGCGGGAACCGGAACAAGGTTCGCGCGTGGCGCGAGCGGCAGGAGGCGCGTGGGCGAGACGCTTGAGCTTGCGCTCAAGGGAGCGGGCGGGGAGCCGGTGGACCTGTGGCGGACCCTCGATTCCCACGGATTCAGCGAGCTCCCCCCGATGCGCCTCGCGGAGCCCCACGTGCTCGAGGTGACGCTGCCGGCGGGGCGTGGTCGGCCTCGGCTCGTGAGGATCTCCGGGGATCGGTTCGGGCCGGCCCTCGTCGAGGTGTCCGGGCCGTCCGCCTCCGCCGCCGCGGTGGAGCGCATCCTGTCGAACGTCGGACACGTCCTGCGACTGGACGAGGATCTCTCCTCGTTCTACGCCGCGGCGAGCGAGGACCCCGATCTCGCCTGGGCTGCAACCGGCGCCGGGCGAATGCTCCGCAGCGCGAGCGTCTTCGAGGACGTCGTGAAGACGATCTGCACCACCAACTGCGCGTGGTCGGCGACCGAGCGCATGGTCGGCGCCATCGTGGAGCATCTCGGGGTGCCCGCGGCCGGGCCGCGCCGCGACGGACCGTGGGGCCGGGCCTTCCCGTCGCCGGAGGCGATGGCCGCCGCGGGCGAGGACTTCTATCGCGGGATCGCGCGCGCCGGCTACCGCGGCCCCTATCTGATCTCCATCGCGCGCTCGGTGGCCGACGGCCGGCTGGACCTCGAGGCCCTGGGGCGGACGCCACGGGAGGATCTCCCCGATGAAGAGGTCGAGTCCCTGCTGCTCGCACTCCCGGGCGTCGGACCGTATGCCTCGGCGCACATCATGATGACGATCGGCCGGTACTCGCGGCTGATCCTCGATTCGTGGACCCGTCCGACCTACGCGCGGCTCGTCGGGCGCACCGCCGCCACGGATCGAGCGATCGAGCGCCGGTTCCGGCGGTTCGGCCCCTATGCCGGACTGGCGTTTTGGCTCTTCCTCACCCGCAGCTGGGTCGACGACTGACGGCGAGACGGGCGCCTCGTCGCGGCGGCCCGGGGCCAGTCGGACATGGCCGGGGTCGCCAAGCGGTCGAAGAAGCTTGCACCGCCGCCTGTTCGGGGCGATACTGCCACGGGCCGTCCCCGGTCCACACCGCGAGTCCGAGTAGATGAGACCGATGATGGGCGTTCCGTTATGGCGTTCCCACGCCGTGCTCGCAGCCTCTGGGCGTACTGGCGCGCGGAGCAGCGCACCCTGCGCCAGGGCCTCGTCGCGCTCGTGCTCAGCACGTTCGCCGGGTTCGTCGCGGGCCTGACGCTCAGCCACATCAGCGAGACGCTGACGCTGCTGCCGGGCCTCCTCGTGCTGATCCCCGCGGCCGTCGGCATGCGCGGGACCATCTTCGGGGCCATCGGCGCGCGGCTCGGAACCAGCACCCACGCCGGGCTGTTCGAGGCGACGCTCCGGCGGACGAGCGTCCTCGGCCAGAACATCGAGGTCGGCATCCTGACGACGCTGTCGTCCTCGCTCTACCTCGCGGCGCTCGCGCGACTCATGATGGCGGCGCTCAGCCCGACGCGCCCGTCGATCTCCTTCTGGGACCTCGTCACGATCTCCGTCGTCGGGGGCGCGCTGGGGTCGATCATCATCCTCGCGGTCACGATCGCGCTCTCGCTGCTCTCGCATCGGCGGGGATGGGACCTCGACGCCGTCTCGACACCGATGGTGACGGCGCTGGGCGACATGGCGACGCTGCCGACGCTCTTCCTCGCCACGTTCATCGTCCGAAACGACGCCGCGAACGCCGTCGTCGCGACGATCTGCGCTGCGGCCGGCGTCTACGCGGCGATCAAGGGATTCACGACGGGGAACACGGCCGTGCGCCGGATCGTCCTGGAGATGACGGGCGTCATCCTGTTGACGCCCTTGCTCGACATCCTGGCGGGCGGGCTGCTCCAGGCGCGCGAGCCGGCCCTCGCGTTCGTGCCCGCGCTGTATCTGTTGATCCCTCCGTTCGTGTCGCAGGCCGGGGCCCTCGGCGGCATCCTCTCGTCGCGGCTGACCTCCAAGCTGCAGCTCGGCGTCATCACGGCTCGGGGGCGGCCGGAGGCGCCCGCGCTGGTCGACGCGTCGTTGATCCTCGCGTTCGGGCTCGTCGTCTTCACGCTGATCGGCGTCGTCACCGTGGCGCTGTCCAACCTCACCGGCCTCGGCCACCCCGGCGCCACGACGGTCATCGCCGGCACGCTGCTGGCCGGCGTCATGGCGCTGCCCATCACCATGGTGGTCGCGTACTACCTGGCCATCCTGACGACCAGGTTCGGACTCGACCCCGACAATCAGGGCGTCCCCATCATCACGAGCCTCATGGACCTCGTCGGTGTGGCGTGCGTCTTGTTCGCTATGTCACTATTGGGGGTGGCCCTACATGGATGAGGAACCTCGAAACGTCAAGGATCTGCTGGTCGAGGCGAAGGACGCCTCGGACCTGATGGTGGACTTGGCGTACGCAGCGGTCTTCTTCGACGACGACAAGCTCGCGCGCGAGGTGGAGAAGCTGGAGCGGCGGACGGGCGGCTACCTCCGCCGCCTGCGCACCATGGCGATGCTGGCCGCCCGGAGCCCCGAGGACGCCGAGGCGATGGAGAGCGTCCTGTACATCGCGTCGTCGATCGAGAAGATCGGGGACGCGGCCGCCGACATCGCGCGCGTGGTGCAGGCGCGCCTCGGGATCCCGGAGGCGCTCCGACCCGACCTCCGACACGCCGACGAGGTGTCCGGGAGGGTGAAGGTCCGGGAGGGCTCGCCGGGGATCGGGCGATCCCTGCGGGATCTGTCGCTGCCCACGGAGACGGGCATGTGGGTGATGGCGATCCGCCGGGGCGCCGAGTGGGACTTCGGGCCCGCCGCCGAGACGATCGTGAACGAGGGCGACGTCCTGCTGTTCCGGGGGCCCGAGGACGGCCTGAACCTGATCAGGGAGATCGCGGGGGCGGCCCCGCTGCCACCGGGCCCCGAGAGCGAGGGGCCGCCGCTGTCGGAGCTCGACCGCGCCGTCGACATCCTCGTCGAGATGAAGAACGGGTCCGAGGCGGCCGTCGGCCTCGCGTACGCCTGCCTCCTCTTCCGCGATCCCGCCCTCGCCGCCGAGGTCGCGACCCTCGAGGCCCAGAGCGACGTCCTGCACGACGAGCTCGAGTCGTGGGTGCTTCGTGCCGCTCCGGAGGCACGAAATCCGGACGAGCTTCGCGGCCTCCTGCGGCTCGCGAGCGCGACGGAGACGATCTGCGACGCGGCGCGCGAGATGACCTGGTACGTGGAGCAGGGGGAGGAGCTGCATCCCGTGATCCAGCTGGCGCTCGAGGAGACGGACGAGACCTCCGCGGAGACGGTGGTGCATCCCGGGTCGGCCGCGGACGGAGCGTCGCTTCGCGAGCTTCGGGTCGAGACGGAGACGGGCATGTTCGTCCTCGCCGTCCAGCGCGGTCGCAGGTGGATCTACCGCCCCCGACCCGGGTTCCGCATCCTCGCCGGCGACCGCCTCATCTCGGTCGGACCCGAGGAGGGCGCCGAGGCCCTCGCGGCGCTCTGCGGCGCGGACGAACGCGAGCTCGTCGCGCCGCCGCACGGGAGCTGACGGAGCCGCGGCAGTCTCGGCTCGCTGACAGACTAGACGCGACCGATCAGCGTTGGTATGACGACGGATGCTATCGAAGACCATCCTCGACTCCGGGTGGTCGGCACGGACTGAGACCCGGCGAAGCCATCGGCTCGATTCCAGGATTTCCGTAGTCCATGGTTAGCCAAGGAGATGCCGCCCCTACGGCCACACCTGCCGGTTCGGCCGCACCCGCTTCTTGCCAACCACCGCGCCTCGGCCGGGGTCCTCACGCGCAGCGCAAAAGGCCCGGCCAGACAGCGGGGGTTGGCGAGCTCGTCGCCGAGTGCGCCCTCTCCCACCGGAGGCAACCGTGCGGGGCGGGGGCAGTTGTTTGGTCGAGCGGTTCTATGTGCTGGGGGCCGCCGCCTCGGGGTGGCCTCTCCGTAGCCGCGATAGATCCCGCAGGTATGGAGTGGCGGGTCGCGAAGCGCTCTAGCAATTCCGGGACGAGTGGACCATATGCCCAAGTAGTCGCCGGACAACCCCCGGAGTTGCATCACCAGAAATGTCCTCGAAACAGGTTCGTTGCCTCATCTAATGATGTCCTCGAAGCCGCCACCCTGCATCCGAGTTCGCTCGGATCGCGAGGAGGGGCGTGGTGGGGCTTTCGATGGCACAGCGCAAGGCGATCACCAAGCAGATGGCGATGCGGTACGCGACGGCTTCGAGGGTCGAGAAGACCAGGATGCTCGATGAGCTCTGCGCGCTCACCGGATGGACGCGCCGGCACGCGAGCCGGTCCTGCTGGGCGCCCTCATGGCGCCGGTGGACCGACCGCGCGACCCAGACCCAGGACCTACGGGCAGAATGTGCTCCAACCGCTCACGTTCGTGTGGGCAACCTTGAACGGCCCGTCCGGCAAGCGGCTGGCTCCATTACATGGCCGATGTCGTCTGTGCCCTGGAGCGCTTCGGGGAGCTGCGGCTCGACGAGGAGGTCCGATCCAAGCTGTGTTCGATGTCCTCGGCAACGATCGACCGGGCCCTCGCTCCCGAGCGTCAGCGCCTGCGGGTCAAAGGGCCGCTCGGGAACCAAGCCCGGCTCGATGCTCAAACGCCAGATTCCCATCCGCACCTTCGCCGAGTGGGACGATGCCCGACCCGGATTCTGCGAGGTCGATCTGGTCGCCCACGACGGAGGCTCGGGCACCGGGGAGTTCTGCCAGACGCTCGATTTGACGTGCGTGGCAACGGGCTGGACCGAACCGAGGGCCCTGCGCAACAAGGCCCAGCGATGGGTGCACGAGGCCATCGACGAGATCACCCGTGTGCTCCCCTTTCCGCTGGTCGGTCTGGACTCGGATAACGGCGCGGAGTTCATCAACATGCACCTCTACCGATACTGCGCCGAGCGGGGGATCACCTTCACCAGGTCGCGGCCGTATCGCAAGAACGACAACTGCTACGTCGAGCAAAAGAACTGGCCCGTAGTGCGCCAGCAAGTCGGCTACGCGCGCTACGACACCCCGGAGGAGCTCGAGGGTCTGCGGGAGCTGTATCGCGTGCTCCGCCTCTACGTGAACTTCTTCCAGCCCCAGATGAAGCTCGTCTCGAAGACCCGCCACGGAGCCAAGGTGACCAAACGCTTCGATCTGGCCCGTACCCCCTACCAGCGAGCCCTGGACTCTCCCCACGTGGGCGAGGAGGCCAAGGGATCGCTTCGGCGGACCTACCTCATGCTGAACCCGGCCCAGCTGAAGCGGGACCTGGCTGCGTGCCAGACCCAACTCCTCGAGCTCACCGCCAACAAGACACCCCGAAAGGAGGTGGGATACCCACCCGGTCATCCCTTCAAGCGAGACATCTCCAGGGCAGAGGCCTCGAGGACATCTTTGGTGATGCAACCGATGGATGCTTCGAGGACACCTTGACGTGATGCAACTAGCCCCCAACGGGACTCGAGCATCTGGGCCCGGAATTAGAGTCCGCGGACGTGGTGTACGAATGACCTAAGGGTCCTTGAAGTAGAAGACCACCGCTTCATCCTCACCGAGACCGAGGCAAACGGACTCGAGAGGAGGAAGACGGTGGTCGAACCGACGATGGAGCCTATCGCCTGGCTCCGCAAGCACCTGGAGCAAGCCGACGCCGATCTGCTGCGGGAGATGGTCCGAACGTTCGTCCAGGCGTTGATTTCGGCGGAGGCCGATGCGGTCTGCGGCGCCCCCTACGGGGAGCGCTCGGCCGAGCGGACCAACCGCCGCGACGGCTACCGGGACAGAGACTTCGACACCCGCACCGGCACGATGGAGCTGCAAATCCCCAGGCTCCGCTCCGGCAGCTACTTCCCCGACTGGCTGCTCGAGCGACGTCGCCGCGCTGAGCGGGCGCTCGTGCAGGTCGTGGCGGAATGCTACGTCCGCGGCGTGTCCACCCGCGGGTCGACGGGCTGATCCGAACGCTCAGCATCGAGGGCATCTCCAAGTCCCAGGTCTCGGACCTAGCGAAGTCACTCGACGAAGCCGTCGAGGCCTTCCGGTCGCGCCCGCTGGACGCCGGCCCCTACACGTTCGTGTGGATGGACGCCTTAGTGCTGCGCTGCCGAGAGGCGGGGCGGATCGCGAACGTCGCCGCGGTGATCGCCGCCGGCGTCAACGCCGACGGGCACCGGGAGATCCTCGGGTTGACCACCGAGGGCGGGGCGGGGTGGACGGCGTTTTTCGTTCCCTGGTGGCGCGGGGTCTTTCCGGGGTCGCCCTGGTGATCTCCGACGCCCATGAGGGCCTGGTCGGAGTCGACGGCGCGATCGGGGCAGTGCTCGTCGGATCGAGACTGGCAGCGGTGCCGGACACATTTCATGCGCAACATCCTGGCGAAGGTGCCCAAGGCCGCTCAGCCCTTCGTGGCCACGATGGTCCGCTCGATCTTCGCCCAGCCCGACGGCGAGCAGGTGGCCCTGCAGCTCGAGCGAGTCACCGAGCAGCTCGGCGAGCGCTTCGGTGACGCGGCGGAGCTCCTGGAGGGAGACGGGGTCCGACATCACGGCCTTCGCCTCGTTCCCGGTCGAGCACTGGCGGCAGATCTGGTCCAACAATCCGCAGGAGCGCCTGAACCGGGAGATCCGTCGGCGCACCGACGTCGGAGGCAACTCCCCAACCGCGCCGCGATCATCCGTCTCGTGGGCGCCGTACTCGCCGAGCAGCACGACGAGTGGGCCGAGGCCCGTCGCTACATGGGCGTGGAGTCGCTCACCAAGGCCCGCATGGCAGTGGTCGAAGGAGATCGGGAGGAGGTGAGGGGCGAGCTGGTGGCGACGGCATGAGAGCGCGCGATCTCGCCGGGCTGTTGGTGCAGGGCGTCGACGAAAACGGCTCTACGTTGCTCCCTAGGCCTTCATTCCCAGGCGATCGCCGTTTTCGGGCGCTGTGTGTTGGAGCGAGGATGAAGCGACAGGGCTCATACACCACGTTGACGGGCGCGGCCGGCCCGGATTGCCGACGAAAAGAGGTCTTCGCCAAACCCTTGACGATATGATCGCGGCCACCCAACAGTGCCTGGGCCACCTGCGGGGCTGTCGCACTCCCCAGACCGGCCAGCTGGTACAAAGACACATACTCCGGAAGCGTCAGCAGGGGAACAGTTGGTAGTAGCTCATCTCGCTACTCACAACTCGTCCTCAATAGCAGATCTCTCTGCCGGCCGGCCAACGGGCGACTTCGCGCGTATGGAGGATGTCGTGCCCCTCCGGCCGCTTGAATCGCACGGTTGCGGTCAGGTAGGTTCCATCGTCCGAGAACGCATCGACGCCAACGCTATACCTGCCTGGCAGTGGCGACTCCCGACCATCCCATTCACGAATGAGCGTCCCCGAGCTGAAATAGAGCCGCCACGTGAGTCTCACGGCTCGCACGTCGTCCCGCTTCTCAGTGACGAAGACGGCCCCCTCGAACGTGACATTTGTCACCGGCCCACCTGGGTCGTCATAGAACCTGATGCAGTAGACCTCGTCCTTGATACGAAGGCCGTCGTAGTGGCGGTGATGCGCCGAGGCGGTCGACGGAATGAGCACGAGACCAAGTACTAGGAACGCGACGAGCTTCTTCATCGCACCATTCTCCTCCGCTCGGCAAAGGGGGAAACCGTGCGTTCGCCGTAGAAAGCCTACCGTGCGCAGCTTAGCCTGACTCCACCAAAGCCCAAGCTGACGCGCTCGCTTGAGCACGAGAAAATGGAAGTCGTCTGCCACTTTGCGGGCGACGCGGCGAAGAAGCAGGCAACCATCCTCGAGCCAGCGGTCGCCGCGTCGTAGAGATGCTCCGTTAGGTCAGGGTCGCCAAAGACACTGCGGCGAAGGCGACCTCCGCCATGGTCATCTCAAGAACCTCGGATCGTGAATGCCGAGCCGGAGTTGCGCGAGGAGCCAGCCGGAGGCCGTCGCCAACGCCGGCGGGGGCATCCGCCATTTCCATGAACGACTGTGTCCCGCGCGGACGCGCATCGTCGGCCTCCGACATCGTCGAGAGGCACCAGGACTTGCTCGCCAAACGTCGGATGAAGGGCCGGAAATGCGCCTGACCTCGAGGAGCCGAGCACCTGCCCGCGTTGCAGGCTCAATGCTTCTGCGACCGCTGGCCGACGCGGTGGAGGGGATCGCTAGCTAGGATCGACCCACGAGGCGACGGCCGGACAGCGCTTTCGCTCGCCACCCCTCGGATCACCGAGGGGTCGGTGGGGCCCGGCGAGTCCGTACCCCGATTCCGCCGAGCCGACGGGGTGGGCTGGAAACGCTTATCGGGTCGCGTGCAACGAGGAAAGAGGAGAATCCAAGATGGGCCCATGCGCGTTCGCACGTTTGAGAGGAGGGATGCCCCACGTTAGGCATCCCTCCTCTCAGCCCTCTAGTCTCCTCAGTCTTCGTTATCGCACTGCACCGTCGCAGGCCCGTCCCCGATCTCGTTCGTACCACCAGTTTCCTGATTGTCGTACTGATAAGTGAAGCTGCCAGCGTTCAGCGTCAGCTTCAAGATCCCGTGAGTATGACTCTCAAGCGCGCTGTTGGATGCCTTCGGCAACAGACTAGAATCGGTAACGGTTGTGGGATTCAATCCCGCTCCACCGGTACCCACAACGAACTCCATTGGCGCTGGATTGGCACTTGATCCGCTCCAGTTCTGCTCATCAAAGCGCTCGTAGTTGTGTCGGTGGCCATTCAACACGAGGTCTCCGCCGCCATTGAGATCGAACTCTTTGTACAGATCCACCACCGAGGAAACCCCGTCATTGGGACTCGAGCTTGAGAACAAAGGATGATGCCACACAGCCGCGGTGCAATCCGTCTCATCGCCATCGAGCTGGTCTTGAAGCCAGACGAACTGTTCGCCGTCGTTGACGGTCCCAGCATTGTTCTGACATTCGGCAGTCTCCACGCAGGTGGTGGAGTCGAGCATGTAGAAAGTCCAATCCCCCATGGTCTTCTTGTACCAGGGATCGCCGCTGGCATTCGTGACAGATCCTTCCCCAAAGTACTCGTAGTAGCCATCGAGATTGTGATAGTTATTCGTGTCAGCGTTGTTTTCCCACTCATGGTTCCCGGGAACTGGCACCGAAATGTTTGGACTCTCGAACTCGCCCCACGCGTGATCACCCGCTTCGTTTGTTCCCTCGTTCTCGTGATAGGACCCACAGTCATCGCCGGCATACACGTCCTGACCACTGTCGTCATTCTTCGAAATCAGATCACACATCCAGTCCGGGCCTGATCCATGCCGATACTGAATGTCTCCAGCAGGGATCACGTAATCGGGATCGAATGCTGCAATCTGATCCGCAGCCCTACGTTGACGAAGATAGTCAAATCGGGAAGTGGGATCAGACCCCATATTGCATGGATATGTGTCGTTCGGTGCAGGGTCATCGCAGTCGGGATCCTGTGCGATATCGCCCGCCACCGCCACAGTGACAGTTGCCGCATCCGCAGCCGGCAACACCATCGCGATCGAGGCCCATGTCAGGGCACCTAACGCGATCAGCGTTGCAAACAAGCCTTGCTTGCCAATCTCTCTCATCCCAGCCACTCCTCCCCTGAACACAAACCGACCGAACCTCATCGGTGTCCTGAAACGCCGCGGCCGCTGACCCTGCGCCACGTCGGTTACAGTCAGCCCAAGACCCAAGGTCACGTGCCAGATGCAACCAGCAGCTCGCGCATAGGCGACCCTTCCTTGGTTATATGGTCAAGTTGTCATATTGGCTCCTCAACCAGGCCACACCACGCATTTGGCTGGCCTTCTCTCTCTCACGCGCCCCCAGTGGCTGATGAGCATGATACGACTGTATGACCATTCTGCCAACCACCGTCCACGGCCAACACGCTTAGACTTCGCTTCGGTGAGGGGTCCCGAATCCCCCCGCCGCTAGCCGCCAGACGACGAAGTGGGCGCGCCGAGACTCCGCGGAATCGCTGGCACGGGACGACGTGCTCCGGTGATATGCGGGTCTCGCCACCCCGACCACCTGTGACCATGCGGCTGCGACCTGGCGCCACGGCGTACCTCGTCGGCGCGCGTATTGATCTATCTCAACCGCTGCGACGGCTGAGCCCTTTGACGGCTTGACCACACGGCGCCAAGCCTCATAGGCTCCGCGCGATAGAGGAGGGATTGCAAATGGGGCGGTACATTACGGTTTTCAAACTAGTGGACGAGGATGTGCCCCGACTCCCTCAAGGCTTCGTCAACGTCGAGGATGCGGCAGTCTTCCTCCAAGTTTCTGACGAGACCGTGCGCCGTTTCATCGTCGAGGGGCAACTTGGCGGAGAGCGCCAACGTCACGCCCACGGGCCGCGGGGTTGGCGGTGGGTCATTCCGACGGCGGACGTCAACCGACTCAAGAAGGTCCGCGAGGGGACTGCGCGCTAGCTGTGCGATTGACGGTGTTCGCTCACACGGGCGTGCCGTCTCTGGCGGGGTTTCTCATAGGGTGTCTGGCCGCCGAGAGCCCCATGGGGCCGGTTGAAGTTGTAGAAGTCCTCCCACTCCTTCAGACGGTCGTTGAACAGCTCGGTGGTATCGATCACGACCCCGTCCAGCATCCGATAGAACTCCTCGGCGTCGATCCGGTGCGATCGTTCGACCTTGCCGTTGAGCCGGGGCGTCGATGGCTTGATGTAGACGTGGCCTACGCCAGCGTCGAGCACGTGGTAGTGGAATCGTGAGCCGAACTCTGGCCCGTTGTCGGTCTGAATCACGTCGACGCCGAACGGGAGCTTCTCGAGCACGTAGTCCGCGAAGCGTATCGCCGTCGTCTGGTCGAGTCGGTCGTAGATCCTGAGCACCCGGATCCGGGTGCAGTCGTCGATCGCGGTGAACTGGTGGTGCTTCTTCCGCGAGCCCTTCAGCGGGGCAACGAATTTCACGTCGATCTGCACCCGGTGACCGGGCAGCGGCCTCTCGTAGCGCTTCCATCGATCCTGGTGTCGGCGATAGCGCTGGGTGCTCGGGAGCCGGCTCATGTCCAGACGCTTCAGGATACGCCAGCTGTCGTGGATCTGGAAGCCGCCCGGTCGGTACCGACTCCGCAAGGCGAACCAGACGCTCCCCGACAATTGCGCCCGCACTGGCTCTATCCTCCTAGGAGACTCCGAACCATCAACGTGGACCATTTGCGTGCGGGGTCATGGGTTCCTAGGGCATTGAGCGTACGAACCGGCTTAGGTCATCGCACGCCGTGTACGTCCTCGTCGCTTCGGCCCTCTTGCTTCGCCTTCTCGATGAACATCCGGAGCTTGGTGACCTCGGCTGCAAGCTTCTGAGCATTCAGTTCGACTTCCTCGACCCAGCCTTCAAGTATGTCGAGATCCGTCGCGTCCACTTCTGCTCCCTCCCGCAAGAGTGAGCGGGGCAGTCCACCAAAGCGCCGACCACCTTGATCCACGACCTGGACCATGCCGGGCGTCTGATCGCTGAGAAGCGATGCTGCCCATGCCCCGAAGCGAGCTCGTCCCACACCACAGTCGCTAACTAGATCACAGGTCAAGGCACGAGGTCATCCTGTTCCGCACGATCCCACTTCATCGAGTCTGTTGTACGACGAGCTCTCCTCGGTCGATAGTCCCACGTTCGGCATACGTCGATCGCTCGCCACCCTCCCCGGGTTGGATGGCGCCGCAGACCATCGGACTAGGGGAAACCCACCGCGGAATTCAGATACTCGATGTGCGACGTCTAGCTTGAGGGATGGCTGCATACTGTCGCCGATTCATCGCATCGCGACTAGCGAGGCTCGAGCGGGATGGAGCGGACGCCGGCCGGGAGGGAGAAGCGGACGTTCTCCTCCGCGAGCCGAAGCTCCTCGACGTCCGTCGCTCCCGCCCGTGCCAGGAACGCGAGCATGCGATCGACGAGCCACTCGGGCGCGGATGCGCCCGACGTGAGGCCGACGACGTCCGCGCCGTCGAGCCACGCGGGATCCACCTCGGCCTCGTCGTCGACGAGATACGCCGGCGTGCCGAGCTCCCGCGAGACCTCCGCGAGCCGCTTCGAGTTCGATGAGTTGTCCGAGCCGATCACCAGCACGACGTCGGCTCGGCGAGCGACTTCCTTGACGGCATCCTGACGGTTCTGCGTGGCGTAGCAGATGTCGTCCCGCGGTGGAGCCTGCATCAACGGGAACCGCCCCCGCAGGATGTCGATGATCTCGTTGGTCTCGTCGACCGACAGGGTCGTCTGGGTGAGGTAGGACAGCCCGTCCCCGTCCGGCAGCTCCACCGTTCGCGCCTCCTCCGGCGTCTGGACCAGGATCGTTCGGTCGGGCGCCTGGCCGGTCGTGCCGACGACCTCCTCGTGCCCGGCGTGCCCGATGAGGACGATCGTGCGGTCCTCGGCGGCGAAGCGCCGCGCCTCGAGATGCACCTTCGTCACGAGCGGGCAGGTGGCATCGATCACGTCGAGGCCGCGGCTCCGCGCGGCCTCGTAGACCTCCGGGGCGACGCCGTGCGCGGACAGCACCACCACGGCTCCCTCCGGAACATCGGTCTCCTCCTCGACGAAGATCGCGCCCTTCCCCTCGAGATCGCGGACCACGTGAAGGTTGTGAACGATCTGCTTGCGGACGTAGACCGGCCGCCCGTGCTTCGCGAGCGCACGCTCCACGGCGTCGACGGCCCGCTCGACGCCGGCGCAGTAGCCGCGGGGAGCCGCGAGGACGACTTTGGAGGGCACGCATCCATGGTAGCCGCCCGGTGCGAGCCCCAACGGCGCGGCCGATCCGCCCCCGCGGCACCGACTCGGCGTGTCGATCGCGCCGGTCCACAGAACATCCGGACCGGATTCCCGGTCATTCCCGAAGATTGCCGTTTGTCAGAGGCCTCCGATAGGGTGACCCACGTTCGCTCGGACGCTCCGTCCGATCCTCCCTCTCGCCGCAATGCGAGCTCCCTCACGTCCAGGAGTGGCTGCCGCATGTGCACGGGAGGGTGCAGGGAGGGAGCCGACGGGTGAGCACCGGGTCCCAGACCGACGACCAGGACGGACGACACAGGAACGAGGAGGTGATGCGAACACCCAGGACCTGCCGCGGGCGGCCGAATCCAGTTCGGCTGCATGGCCGGTGTCGCCAGCCCCGGACGCCGCGGGGGTGAACCCACACGATGAACCACCTCACCCAAACGCGCCGCCGCATCATCGCGGCCGCGCTGACACTCAGCACACTCACCGCCGTGGCGATCGACGGATCCGAACCGGCCTTCGCCCGGGACTCCCGGATCCGCCGGTCCTTCTGCCGGCACGACTGGCGAGACGGGAAACGCCAGGTAAAACGCCTGATCCGCTGCAGCGTCCGGCGTTGGCACGTGCCGGGCGGGGCCAGCAAGGCCATCACGGTCGCCCGAAAGGAATCGGGATTCCGACCGCGGGCCTACAACCCGGCGGGCTACAAGGGCATCTATCAGCAATCGACGCGCTACTGGCGCCGCCGGGCGAGGACGTACGGCTTCCCCGACTGGTCGGCGTTCAACGGGCGGGCCAACATCATGGTGTCGATCCAGATGGTGCATCGAGGGGGATGGGGGCCGTGGTCCACGGCCTGAGCTGCACGGCCTGAGGCCGACCGACCCCTCACGTCCTGACCGGACCCCCCGGCCGCGAGCGCCCCAGGACGGCGTCGCGGACCTCGTCCAGCGAGGTGACCGCCACGTCGGTCCCGGGGAGGTCCCGGTCGGTCACCACGCGAAGCGACGGCGATCGCTCGCGGGCGGACGCGACGAGCTCCTCGAACGGGCCGAACGCGACGAGGACGTGCGGCCGTTCGTCGTCCAGCCGGGCGAGCGCCTCGGCCGCGCCGGTCGCTCCGGATGCGAGCTCCCAGTCGGCGCTCACCGTCGCGCGCTTGAGCGCGCCGAGGGACTCGTCATCCGTCGCGACGCAGAGGACCTTCAGGGCTCGACACATCCCTACAGCCACCCCCGCTTCCTGAATCCGCGATAGAGAAGGAGCGCGGCGACCACCATCGTGCCGAGCGAGAGCGGATAGCCGTACTGCCAGGCGAGCTCCGGCATGTGGCGAAAGTTCATGCCGTAGATGCCCGCGATGAGCGTCGGCACCAGGACGATCGCGGCCCACGACGTGAGCTTCTTCATCACGACGTTCAGCCGGTTCGAGACCTGGGCGAGCTGGGCCTCGAGGGCCGTCGTCAGCAGATCCCGGATGTTGTCGACGAAGTCGATCGTGCGCAGGACGTGATCCAGGACATCCCGGTAGTACGGAGCGAGGGCGGGCCCGACGAATCCGGGCTGCTCCTGTACCAGGTCGACCACCTCGCGCAGCGGGACGACGATGCGACGGAACGCCACGACCCGTCGCTTCAGCCGGAAGATCTCCTGCTGCGCCGTCGACTCGCCGTCGTCGTCCTGGAACACGCGATCCTCGACCTCGTCGGAGAGATCCTCGAGGCGCTCGACGACCGAGAGATAGCCGTCGACGACCTCGTCGAGCAGCGCGTACAGGACGAACGCGCCCCCGGAGCTCATGAGCTCCGGCGACCGCTGCACGCGCTCGCGGACCGGCGTCAGGTCGAAGACCGGCCTCCCCCGGACCGTGATGAAGAACCGGTCGCCGACGAACAGGTGGATCTCGCAGTCCACAAGCTCATCGTGGTCGTCGAGGTCGAGCGCATGGACCACGACCGCGATGTACCGCTCGAAGATCTCGACCTTGCTCCGCTGGTTCCAATGGACGGCGTCCTCGATGGACAGCGGGTGGAGCCCGAACTGCTTCCGCAGCAGCTCGAGCTCCCCCTCGTCGGGGTCGCGGGCGTCCACCCACAGCCGGACGTCCGGATCCTCGAGGAGCTCCGCGGCCCGCGCCGGATCGCATCCCTCCTCCTGCACGAGCCCGCCGCGATACAGATGACACGTCAGCATGCTCGACGAGCGTAGCGCACCGCCTCGGGGACACGGGGCCGTTCCCGACGCGGCCGTCAGTCGAACCGCGGCGGGGGCACGTACCGGGCTCGGATGTAGCGGGCGAGCCGGCGCTCCAGGATCCAGACCGAGCCCTTCTTCCACCCGATCTCGCCTTCGATCAGGATCCCGGTGCCGCGCAGGTGGTCGATGACCGCGGGGATCACGTCGCCGTGGCTGCAGAACACCCCGCCGGACGACGACGCATCGAGGAGCGCCATGGCATCGCTCGTCGGTGCCCCCTCGGCCAACGCATCGGAGAGCTCGATGGTGCATCCGCGCGCCAGCGCGAGCGGACGAACGGACTGGACGCAACGCAGATAGGGGCTCGAGACGATGCGGGTGACCTCGAGCCGTCGGAACAGTTGCACGAGCCCCTCGGCCTGGCGGCGCCCCTTCTTCGTGAGCGGGCGGAGGCGATCGTCCTCGGTCCACCGCTCCCGGTCGCCGGCCTTCGCGTGGCGGACCAGGTAGAGGAGTTCCACGTCCCCGTCGTCGGCGGCCCGTGGCCTCATTCACACGGTGGAGTCCACCGACCGCAGGAGCTCGCGGTCGCGCTCGTAGGCGAGGAGGGCCAGCGCCTCGTCGGGCAGGGCCCATCGAACCTCGTCCACCTCCGCGTTCGGCGTGAACGAGCCATCGACCGGCCGCATCGTCCAGTACCGGACGACCTTCGGCCGGCCGTTGCGGTCCCGGTACTCGATCGACGGCAGCTCCCGCTCGAGCTCGCACCGAAGGCCGGTCTCCTCCTCGACCTCGCGCAGGGCGGCCGCCTCGTGGGACTCCCCCGCGTGCAGCTTCCCCTTCGGGAAGCTCCAGTCGTCGTAGCGCGGCCGATGCACGAGCGCATACCGCACGGTGCCATCGGGCCCGTCCCGCCGGACGAGGCCCCCGGCCGCGCGAACCGGCTCGCTCACGTCCAGAACCGATCCCGCTTGCCGGAGAGCGACTTCCAAGGCTTCGCCCACCGCCGCCGGGCTCGGGCCGCTGCCCGCCGCTCGCGAGCCGCGAGCTCGCCGGCGACGAACGCCGTCCGCGGACCCCCGCCCGAGGCCGCGTCCCGGAGCCACGCCTCGGCGACCACCGCATCCTGATGCTCGCCGAGCACATCCTGCAGGGCGGCGGCGTCGGCGGCGAACGACCGGGCTCGCTTGCCGAACGCGGGCGCCATCGACTCGGCGGCGTATCGGGCGCGCTTCGTGCGAATGCGCACCGGGTGCAGCGCGTCGTCCGGGGAGTCCGGGCCGAGACCCTCGATCGCCTCGTTGAGATGGCCCCACAGCGGCTCCATCAGGTCCGACACGACGTCGGCCGCCGGGGCCGCGGCCGCCTCGAGCAGCGGCGGGGACGTGGCCGCCTCGACCAGCCGCTCCAGCAGGTCGACATACCGTTCGCCCTCCCGGGCGGCCAGCAGGTCGGCTCGAGCACGCTCGCGCCGATCCCTCAGCCGGCGCAGCAGCCGGGAAGCCGCCCCCGCATCCGGATCCGGAAGCTTGGCCGCCGACGATCGCAGGCCCCCCTCGAGCACCTCCGCATCCCGGACCGCCCCGAGGAGCGCCCCAAGCCAGCGAAGCTCGTCCGACAGGGCGTCGCGCCACGCGGGGTCCATCAGCGAGCGATAGGTGCGCAGGTCGGACCGAAGCCGCCGGGTGGCCACGCGCGCCTGATGCACCGCCTCCGGATCGTCTCCGATCAGCACGCCGGCGTCGTTGCGCAGCAGCCGGACGACGGAGGCGGCGATCGCGGCGGTGATCACGTCCGCCGCGGACGCGCCCGGCGAGGGATCTCGGACCACCACCTCGGGAGGTCCGACCGCGATCCGGCCGAGGGCACGCAGGAGCTTCGGGGTCCTCGTCGGCTCCCCGGCGCCCGCCCGGCGAAGCTCCGCGACGATGGCCTCCAGGCGCTCCTGCGCCGTTCCGTCCTTGGCCTCGACCTCGAGTTCCCGGAAGCGAGCGGCGACGCGGCGACCCTCGAGCACGGAGACCTCGTCGTCGACGAGTTCGGCCAGCGACTCCCCCGCCGGGTCCTGAAGCTCGACGCGGGTTCTGACGGTCTGAAGCTTCGCGACGGGCGCGAGCGGGGCGCGGCGGACGTAGGCTCGGAGCAGATCGACGGCCTCGTGGGGCGGCCGAGATCCCTCGCCCGGGAAGGCTCGCTCGTCGCGGACGATCGCCGATCCCGATTCGACGGCGGGAAGTTTGACCGTCCATCCCTCGCCCGCGCGATGGCGCAGGCTGCAGCCCCAGCGTGCGATCCGCAGGTCCTCCGTGTCGAGATAGACCGTCTGGAGGCGTTCGGTGACCCCGGGGCGGGCAGCGACGACGTCATGCTCGGATCCGGCGCCGTCGTCGAACGAGGGCACCCGGAACCCCAGCGGCACCGGCAGCTTCACCTCCCGCTCGGCGCTCACCTCACCGATCGCCCCGAAGGCGCTCGCCCGCCAGCTCCTGGAGGCGGAGCTGCGCGTTCACGCCTCGGACCGTCGGGACCTTGGCCCAGGCGCCGTCCGGTCCGAGCTCCCATGCCAGCACGTCGTCGGTGAGGCAGGCATCCAGCACCTCGTCCAGCCGCCCCTGCAGGATCGGGTCTCGTACGGGCACGACGGCCTCCACACGGCGGTCGAGGTTCCGGGGCATGAGATCGGCCGAGCCGAAGTAGTGGTCGAATCCGCGGTCCGGGCTGCCGAAGCGGAAGATCCTGGAGTGCTCCAGGTACCGGCCGACGATGGATCGAACGCGGATCCCCTCCGAGAGCCCCGGGATGCCGGGGCGCATGCAGCAAATGCCGCGGACGACGATGTCGATCCGCGTTCCCCGCTGCGACGCCTCGTAAAGGGCGTCGATCATGTCGGCGTCGACGAGGCTGTTCATCTTCAGCAGGATCGAGCCGTCGGCGTGCTCGGCCTCGCGATGGATGAGCTCCTCGAGCCTCGGGCGCAGCATCACCGGGGCGACGACCAGCTCCCGATACTCGCGCTGGCGGCTGTAGCCCGTGAGGAGGTTGAACAGGTCGGACAGGTCCGCTCCGAGCTCGGGATCGGCCGTCAGCAACCCGATGTCCTCGTACAGCTTCGCCGTGGTCGGGTTGTAGTTGCCCGTGCCGACGTGCGCGTACCGCCTGATCCCGCCCTCCTCGCGCCGGACGACGAGCAGCGTCTTCGCGTGCGTCTTCAGGCCGACCACGCCGTAGACGACGTGCACCCCCGCCTGCTCGAGCGCACGGGCCCAGTTGATGTTCGCCTCCTCGTCGAATCGTGCCTTCAGCTCGACGAGCGCCACGACCTGCTTGCCCGCCTCCGCCGCTCGAATCAGCGCGCGAATGATCGCGCTGTCCCCGCCGCCCGCGCGATAGAGGGTCTGTTTGATCGCGAGGACGTTCGGATCTCGCGCGGCCTGCTCGACGAACGCCTGCACCGACG
Organism: uncultured Actinomycetes bacterium; assembly: GCA_963728285.1. GTDB lineage: Bacteria > Actinomycetota > UBA4738 > UBA4738 > HRBIN12 > CAVSJR01. The sequence continues at coordinate 313,189 of CAVSJR010000002.1, forward strand.
TCACGAAGGAGTCGTAGGGGTGGTGGACGAAGACGTCGCCCTCCCGCAGGATGCGGAACATGTCCGGCGCCTCGTCCACGCCGCGCCAGCCGGGCCTGCGTGACCGGCGTCCACGGCTCCGCCTTCAGATCCGGGCGATCGAGGTCCAGCAATGCCCAGAGGCCGCCGAGGTCGAGGAGGCCGTCGGTCGAGTAGACGTCGGCGTCCTCCAGCGCGAGCTCCCGGAGGAGGAGCTCGCGAACCTCGTCGGACATCGATCGGTGGATCTCGAGCCGGACCGGCGTCGCCTCCCGCCGGCGCCGTCGCAGGACGCTTTCGACCGCCTCGAGGAGGTCCTCCGCCTCGTCCTCCTCGACCTCGACGTCGGCGTCCCGCGTGACGCGGAACACCTCGTGGGCCAGGAGCTCCATGCCGGGGAAGAGCCGGTCGAGGTGTGCCGCCATCACCTGCTCGACGGGGACGAAGCGCTCCCCGTCGGGCATGACCACGAAGCGAGGGAGCAGCGGAGGAACCTTGACGCGGGCGAATCGCCGCCCCCCCGTCATGGGATCGCGCACGATCGCGGCGAGGTTGAGCGAGAGGCTCGAGATATAGGGGAACGGATGGGCGGGGTCCACCGACAGCGGGGTCAGCACGGGGAACATCCGCTCCTGGAAGACCCGCCCGAGGTGCGCGCGGTCGGCTTCGTTCAGATCGTCCCACGCCGCGAAGCGGATGTGCTCCTTCTCGAGGGCCGGCACCAGCTCCTCGGCGAACGCGCGATCCACGCGTCCGGTGAGTTCCTCCACCCGCAGGCGGATCGCGTCGAGCTGCTCCCGCGGCGTCATCCCGTCCGGCGTCGCCGTGCCGATGCCGGCGGCCCGCTGCTCCTGCAGGCCGGAGACGCGGATCTGGAAGAACTCGTCGAGGTTCTGGCAGGTGATCGCCAGGAACTTCGCGCGCTCGAGCAGGGGGCTCGACGCGTCCTCGGCCAGCGAGAGCACCCGTGTTTCGAAGTCGAGCCACGAGAGCTCGCGGTTGATGAACCTGGAGGAGGTGCCGATCAGATCCGCCGGCTCGAGGGGCTCGATGGGTGATGCTTCCCTCTTCATCTCGCTCCGTGGTCGGGAAGCCGCCGGGACCCGGCGGGATTCGATGCTAGCCGTGAGCCGCGAACCTCGGCAAGCGCGCGAATGAACGCAAGGTGAACGGCGAGGCGGCCTTCCTCTTGCGAGGCTAGGCGGGAAGCGCGACGACCGCCTCCGTTCCTCCTCCCTCGGGCCTGCGGAGGTCGAGCGAGCCTCCCAGCTGCATGGCGAGATTCGCCGCCGCCGGGAGGCCGACGCCGAGCCCCTCGGTCGGGCTCGTCAGCGACAGATCCCCGCGTACGAACGGGTCGAACGCCCGCTGCCGGAGACCGTCGGGAACGCCGGGACCGAAGTCCAGCACGTGGATCTCGACGAGCTCGCGCTCCCGCTCGGTCCAGACCGTGACGGGGGCGTCCCGCGGGGAGAACTTGAGCGCGTTCTCGACGAGCTCGCGGAGCAGTCGCTCGAAGGCGATCCGATCCGTCCTGACCCGGTCGCCCTCGGAGCCGGGCTTGATGTGCACGCGCTCGAGCGCACCGAGGGCCGGGAGGCGGTTGACGACGCGGCGCAACGTCTCCCGCAGCTCCAGGTCCTGGCGGTTCGGCGTGTCGATGCGGCCGGGGTCCTCGGCGGCGGTGGTGACGAGGGCGACGAGGTCCTCGAGCCGCTCGGTGGCGCCCACGAGGCCGGCGAGCATCTCCGCGGATTCGGCGGGGCTGAGGGTGTTGCATCTCGAGCGTTCGCGCCACGCCCTTGATCACCGTGAGGGGCGTCCGAAACTCATGGGACACGCGCGCCGTCACGCCCGCCTGCCAGCGAGCCAGGTCGCGCTCCTCCCTCGTGAGGTCGAGCTCGCGCTCCAGCGACGTCCTGACCCGGTCGACAAGGGCCGCGACGAGCAGCGCGATGAAGATGAAGAAGCACCCCCGCGAGATCCACATGGCCGGCGGCTGCGTCGTTCCGAGCTCCGCGTCGAACGCCATGAGCGGGCCGGCGAGCACCGTGGCGGCGATCCCGGCAACGAGCGCCCCGACGTAGCGGAATCGAACCGCCGCGAGGATGATCGGGAGATAGAACCACTGCGGCGACACCCGCGCCGGCCCGCCGAGGAAGTCCGTGGCGAACCAGGCGGCGGCGAGCCCCAGGCCCACGAGCACGCCCGCCGCTCCCCGACCGAGGCGATGGGGAAGATCGAGCGCCCAGGTCGCCCAGCGGACTCCAGGCCCATGGGCAGCCGAACCAGAGTGCGTGGCCATCTCCATAGGACCATCGGATCCGCCAGTGGGGAGCTTGACCCGGCCACAACCGGGATCCGTGCGGACCCTATCCGGCTTGGGGTCGAATCAAAACCGGCCATAGGTCGGATTCGTCATTCGACGAACTTGTAGCCGAGGCCCCGGACGGTGAGGAGATGCGCCGGGCGGTGGGGCTCCGATTCGATCTTGCGTCGGACCCGCTTCACGTGGACGTCGAGGGTCTTGGTATCGCCGAAGTAGTCGTGGCCCCACACCTCCTCGATGAGGAAGTCGCGGGTGAGGAGGCGTCCCTTGCGGCGAAGGAAGGCCTCGAGCAGCTCGAACTCCTTGGGCGGGAACGCCACGGCCTCGCCGTGGACCCGCACCTCGTGGCGGACGACGTCCATCTCGACGCCGGCCCCCTCAAGGACGTCGTCGGTCACCGGCCTCGGCCCGCATGCGCGAGCGCCGGAGGTTGGCGCGGACGCGAGAGATGAGCTCTCGCACGGAGAACGGCTTCGTCACGTAGTCGTCCGCTCCGAGCTCGAGGCCCGTCACCTTGTCGGCCTCGGCGTCCTTCGCCGTCACGATGATGATCGGCACGTCGGACTCCGCTCGGATGGCCTTGCAGACGTCCAGGCCCGAGAGCTCGGGCAGCATCAGATCGAGGATGACGAGCGCCGGGGACTCCGCACGGAAGCGCTCGAGCGCCCGTCGCCCGTCGCCGGCGACGGTGACCGCGTAGCCCTCTCGCTCGAGGTTGTAGCGAACCGAGTCGGCGAGCGACTGCTCGTCCTCCACGATGAGGATCCGTGCCGCGAGCTCGGCGGATGTCCCGCTCTCGCTCACGCTCAGGTCTCGGTCTCCACGGGATGCGAGGCGTCCGTGAACTCACGGAACTCGCCGGTCAGCAGGAACCCCACCTGTTCGCCGATGTCCACGGCGTGATCGCCGACGCGCTCGAGCTGACGGGCGACCATGTTCATGCGCAGGCCCCAATCGAGGGCAGCGGGATCCGCGGCGAGCGCGGCGACCTCCTCGTACATCCCGAGGTTCAGCCGGTCGACGGGATCGTCCATCTCCGGCAGCCTCAGACAGAGCTCCAGATCGCGGTGGGAGAACGCCTCGAGGGCGACCCGGATCATGGGCCGGACGACGTCGTCCATCTCCCGGATCTGCTGGAGGATCGTCGAGTTCGTCGGGAGCTCGGCGACGGACCGGTAGATCTTGGCGATGTTCACGGCCATGTCGCCGATGCGCTCGAGATGCAGGTTGATGTGGATGATGGCCGAGATCATGCGCAGGTCGGTCGCCACCGGCGTCTGCAACGCCAGGAGGCTGAGCGCCCGAGCCTCGATGTCCATGTATCGCTCGTCGATGTCGTCGTCGTGGGAGATCACGTCGTCCGCCTCGGCGACGTCGCCGCGCACGAGCGCGTCCACCGACCTCGCCACGGCCCGCTCGGCGAGCTCGCCCATGCCGAGGATCTCGAGCTCGATCGCCTCCAGCTCCTCGTGGAAGTGCGGGCGAGCCATCAGCCGAACCTCCCCGTGACGTAGTCCTCGGTTCGCTGATCGCTCGGGTTCGTGAAGATCGACTCGGTCAGGTCGAACTCGACGATCATCCCGGTCCGGTGTCCCTCGTCCGACACCTCGACGGTGAAGAACGCGGTCCGGTCGCTCACGCGCGCCGCCTGCTGCATGTTGTGGGTGACGATCACGATCGTGTAGTCGGCGACGAGCTCCTGCATCAGGTCCTCGATCCGCGCCGTGGCGATGGGGTCGAGCGCGGAGCACGGCTCGTCCATGAGGATCACGTCGGGCCGCGTCGCGATCGCGCGCGCGATGCACAGTCGCTGCTGCTGCCCGCCGGACAGCGCCATGGCCGACTCCTTGAGCTTGCCCTTGACCTCGTCCCACAGGGCGGCCTTCCCGAGCGACTCCTCGACCAGCTCGTCCATGTTGCCCTTGAACCCGGCGATCCTCGGCCCGAACGCGACGTTGTCGTAGACCGACTTCGGGAACGGGTTGGGCTTCTGGAAGACCATGCCGATCCGCCGGCGCACCTCGACCGGATCCACCCTCGCGGTCGTACAGGTCCGCGCCGTGATAGAGCACGCGCCCGTTCGACGCGAGCGAGCTCGATCAGGTCGTTCATCCGGTTCAGGCACCGGAGGAACGTCGTCTTGCCGCAGCCGGACGGGCCGATGAGCGCCGTGATCTCGTTTCTGAGGATCGGGGAGGTTGACGTCTCGGATCGCGCGGAAGTCCCCGTAGTACACGGCGAGGTCCTGCACGTCGAAGACGACCTCCCGTCGTCCTTCTGGAGTGACGTCCTCGTCCCTCGGCGGCCGGACGGTCAACCGCGAGCCCTCGCCGTCGGGGCGTTCCCGCTGCATCGTGACATCCATCGACTCACCACTTTCGTTCATATCGGTTCCTCAGGACGATTGCGAGGGAATTCACGATCAGGATCGAGGCCAGCAGGACGACGATGGCCGCGGACGTATTGTGCTGCCAGTCCTCCCCGGGGAGCCTGGACCACGCGAAGATCTGCGTCGGGAGCGCCGTGTAGGGGCCCTGCAGGCTCTCCAGCACCGTCCCCGATCCCGGTCGGACAGGAACCCGGTGACGGCGCCCACGAGAAGCAGCGGGGCCGTCTCGCCGAAGACCCGGGCGAGCGAGAGGATGGCGCCGGTGAACATGCCGGGTGCGGCGTACGGGAACCACGTGGCTTCGCGTGACCTCCCATCGCGTCGCCCCGACGCCGTAGGCGGCCTCGCGGATGCCTCGCGGAACGGCGCGGAGCGCCTCCATGGTGATGATGATAACGAAGGGCATGACGAGGACCGCCAGCGTGAGGCCGCCCGACAGATAGCTCCGTCCGAAGCTGTTCGGGCCCGTGAAGCTTCGGAGGGCCTGCACGAAGACGACGAGGCCGAGGATGCCGTACACGATGGAGGGGACGCCGGCGAGGTTCCGGATGTTCGTGATGAGGAGGCGATTCAGCCGAGAGTCTCGCGCGTACTCCTCGAGGTAGATCGCCGCGGCGATCCCGAGGGGAAGTCGCGACGGCGCCGGCGATGGCCGTGAGCGTCATCGACCCGATCAGGCCCTGGCGAACGCCCGCGCGACTCTCGATGCTCGACGTGTTGCTCGCAGACGAAGTCGGCCCCTCGCTCGGCGAGGACCGGCCAGGCATCGACGATCACCGTGGTGAGCAGGACCACGAGCACGCCGAGCGAGATCAGCAGCGTCAGGAGGAGCGCGGCCTGGAACAGCCGTCCCCGGACGTCGGCGCTCCTGCCGAGCAGCGCCGCCTGCACCGACCTCGTCGTCGCCGTCGCCGGCGACGCCGCGGCCATCAGTACGCCCTCCGCACGCGCCTGACGAACCGTTCGCTGACGAGGTTCAAGCGCGAAGGTGATCACGAACAGCAGGAGCCCGACCAGAAACAGCGAGTTGAACGCCTGGTCGGCGCCGCGCACCTGATCCGAGCCGATCGCCAGCGACGAGATCGCGCCGGTCATCGTCTGCCCGTGATCGAGCGGGTCGAGGGTGAAGCCGGCGCCGCCCGTGGCGCCGGCGGCGATGGCCACGATCATCGTCTCTCCGATCGCGCGCGAGATCCCGAGGATGACCGCGGCGACGATGCCGGATATCGCGGCGGGAAAGACGATTCGCGTGCTGACCGTCCGTCGCCTCGCCCCGATGCCGAACGCGGCCTCGCGCAGCGCGCCCGGGACGGCGAACAGCGCGTCCTCCGCGACCGACGCGACGAGCGGGACCGTGAGGATACCCACGGCGATGCCCGCGGCCAGGAAGGTGAACGTACCGGCGGCTCTCGAACAGCGTCTGGACGAGATGGGGATTGATCGTCGTCAGGGCGAAGAAGCCGAGGACGACGCTCGGGATGCCCGCAAGCGTCTCGAGGATGGGCTTCAGCGTGCGCCGAAGCCGCGGGTTCGGCGTACTCGGACAGATAGAGCGCCGACCCCAGGCCCACTGGGACGGCCACGATCATCGCGATGGCCGTGACGAGCATCGTGCCGGCGAAGATCGTCGGGAGTCCGAAATCATTGGTCCGCGGATACCACCCGCCGGCGAGCAGCCAGCCGAGGTCGATGTTGAAGAGGAACCGGACGGCGTTCCCGAGGAGGGCGACCACGATCAGCACGCTGATCGCCATCGACAGGACGGCCGCGGACACCAGGATGATCCGTACCGCGCGCTCCCGGCGCCGGCGCTTGCTGCTTCCACGCAGCGCATCGACGCTCATCATGCCCGGTTCCGCGATGTTCGCGGCCATCGGTCGCTCGCTCCTCTCCTCGTCGGTCCTCCGATTCGGCAGACGGGTTGGGCGGCGCGGAAGCGCCGCCCAACCTCGTCCGGTCTAGCCTCGTCCTACGCGGCGCTCGTCCCACGTGGCCCGCGTCTCGTCCTGGCGCGTCGGCGGGAATCGGGATGTAGCCGACCTCCTGGACCGCCGTGTTCAGGCCCTCGTCCGACACGTACATGTCGACGAAGGCCTGCAGGGCCGGGTTGCTCTGCAGCGTCGCCTTGTCGACGTAGATGTAGAGCGACCTCGACAGCGGGTAGGAACCGTCGGCGACCGTCTCCGCGCTCGGAGCGACGCAGCCGTCGCCTCCGTCGATCTGGATCTCCTTGATCTGCGTCGCCGCCCTCCTCAGCGAAGGCGAAGCCCACGAATCCCAGCGCCGAGGGCGTGCCCTCCATCGCCTGGATGATGACGTTGTCGTTCGGCGAGGCCTGGTAGTCCTTCCTGAGCGCCGCCGCGTCGTCCTCCGACAGGCCCTGCTCGAGCGCCGTGTCCTCGATGCCGGCGAGGTCGATGAAGGCGTCGTAGGTTCCCGACTCCTCACCGGGTGCCGTGATCTCGAGCGGCTCGTTCGGGAAGCCGCCGTTGCCGCCGACCTTGGCCGCGAGCGCGTCGGCGTCCGACCAGTTCTCGAAGCCCTCGGACTCCGGGCCGAACAGCGCATAGAGATCGCCGTAGTTCAAGCACTCGACGGCGCTGTTCTGGCCGTTCGTCATGACGGTCAGCCCGTCGAGCGCGACCTCGAGCTCCACGTAGTCGACCCCGTTCTTCTTGCAGGCCTTGATCTCCTCGGGCTCGATGGCTCGCGAGGCGTCCTGCACGTCGATCTCGCCGTCGCAGAACAGCACGAAGCCATCGCTGGTACCGGGTCCGTCGACGCTGACCTGCACATCGGGGTTCTGCTCCGAGAACAGCTCCGCCACGAGGCTCGTGATCGGCTGCACCGTCGAGGAGCCGGACGCCGTAATGGTGCCCGTGAGTCCGGCGGCGCTGGCGCCGCCCCCGCCGTTGCCGGCGTTGGTGTCGTCGCCGCCGCATGCCGCGGCCAGCAGGGTGAGCGAAAGGATGCCCGCCATGACGGCCAGGCGCTTCCGGCTCGTGCGCATGGTTCCTCCTTGTTCGGTCGGCTGGGACGGCGCACGAGAGGCCCGCACTCCCCGATGCGGGTCGGGACTCGCTCGCCGGAGACCGCGCGGTGCGGTCGGTTCGCCGTTCATCAAGGGCGATGCTAGGGACCGTCCGTGACGGGACCGCGGCGCCCGTCTGAACGGAAGATGAACGGTGTCGGGCCGGTGAACGGACGGCGGCGGCTTCGCCCGCCGAGCGGGCGAATCGGCCTGCCTGGGGTGAAGCCTTCACGGCGAAGCCCTGAACCGAAGATGAACAAACCGTGCCTGGCTCTACACTCTGATCGTGAACGATCCAGGCGTGGTGCTCGCCGCGATCCTGGGCGCCGCCGTCGTGGGCATCGGCGTCGGATTCTGGCTCTCCCGCCGGACCCTCGCGGGCCGCCTGGGCGCCCTGACCCGCGCGGTCTCCACGCATGGGCGAGCGATGCCGCGGGCACGCACGTTGACGAAGGCGGGCCGCGAGAGGTGGCGGCGCTGGCCTCGGCCGTCAACCGCTCCTCCGACCGGCTCTATCGGGAGGCGCAGCGCTCCCGCGACGAGCAAGGCGTCCGCGACCTCATCCTCTCCTCGATGCAGGAGGGCGTGCTGCTCGTGGGGGACGACGGCCGGGTGGCCTTCTCCAACGAAGCGCTCGTGGGGCATCTCGGCGCGCGTCCGGGCTCGATCTGGACGCTGTTCCCGCTCGGGCTGCGGGAGGCCGTGGACCGGGTCTCCCGGACGCGGGCGCCGATGTCCGTGGAGGTCGAGATCGGCGCCCCCACGAGATGGCTCCGAGGAACCGTCGTGCCGTCGACCGAGGGGAGCTCGGTCCTCGTGGTCGTTCGCGACGTCACGGAGGCCAGGCGACTGGAGGCGGTCAGGCGCGACTTCGTCGCCAACGCGTCCCATGAGTTGAAGACGCCCGCCTCGTCGATCCAGGCCACGGCGGAGACGATCGTCCGCGCGGCGACGGACGACCCCGCGGTGCTCCCCCGCTTCGCCGAGCAGCTGGAGCGCGAGGCCATCCGGCTGTCCCGCATCGTCGCGGACCTCCTCGACCTGTCCCGGCTCGAAACCGGCAGCGATCTCGAAGAGCTGGTGCGGCTCGACGCCATCGTCCGGGAGGAGGTCGCGCGGCACGAGGACGCCGCCGAGGAGGCCGAGGTGACGATCGAGCTCGACGCGGCGCCGGCCGACGTCCGAGGCTCCGGGCGCGACCTCGCGCTGCTGGTGCGAAACCTCGTCGACAACGCCGTGCGGTACACGAAGCCCGGAGGCCGCGTCGACGTCGAGGTCGCCGACGGCGCGGACGGGCGCGTCGCGCTGAGGGTGACCGACACGGGCGTCGGCATCCCGTCCCGGGACCTGGGCAGGATCTTCGAGCGCTTCTATCGCGTGGATCGCGCGCGCTCGCGGGAGACGGGCGGAACCGGGTTGGGACTGGCAATCGTGAGACACGTCGCCGAGAACCACGGAGGCACGGTGTCGATCGAGAGCGAGCTCGGTCGCGGAACCTGCATCGAGGTTCGCCTCCCGCGAGCGGGGGACGGCGAAGCTATCCTCCCGCCGTGACCCTGCTGTTGTTGATCCGCCACGGACTGACGGATGCGACCGGCGTTCGCCTCGGCGGATGGACCCCGGGCGTCCACCTGTCCGAGCCGGGCACGCGGCAGGCCGAAGCCCTTCCCGAGCGCCTTCACCGAGTGCCGGTGGCCGCGATCTACTCGAGCCCACTGGAGCGGTGCCTGGAGACCGCGGCCCCGCTCGCCGCCGAGCGGTCGATGGAGGTCATCGCCCGCGATGACCTCGGCGAGGTGCGCTACGGGTCGTGGACCAACCGCCCACTCAAGCAGCTCGCCCGCACGAAGCTCTGGCGCCGGGTCCAGGTCGTGCCGTCGGGCGTGCGGTTCCCCGGCGGGGAGAGCCTGCTGGAGGTCCAGGCGCGGGCGGTCCGCGAGCTGGAGGACATCGCCGGCCGCCATCGGCGCGCGACCGTGGCCGTGTTCTCCCACGCCGACGTCATCAAGCTCCTCGTGGCCTTCCTGGCGGGAGTCCCGATGGACCTCTTTCAGCGACTCGTGATCGACCCGGCATCGATCTCCGCCGTCTCGGTCGGTGACGGCATCCCACGCATCCTGCGCGTGAACGACCGCGGCTCGCTCGACGACCTCGCGCCGAGGAAGCCGGCGAAGCGGAACGTGGGAGGATAGGCCGATGGAGCTCGACCCCGTCGATCGCATCACCACGGACGCCGTCGGCGATCCCGGCCAGCGCGTGTTCTATCTGCAGGCGCGAAAGGGGATGGAGGTCGTCACCGTGCTCGTCGAGAAACAGCAGATCGAGCTCCTGTCGGCATCCATCCTCGAGATCCTGTCACGGGTGGGGCTCGAGACCGGCGAGGGACCCGACGACGAGGAGATGGACCTGGAGGAGCCCGTCGAGCCCGTGTGGCGCGCCGGAAGGCTCTCCATCGGCTACGAGCAAGACCGGGATCTCATCCTGCTCGAGTTGGTCGAGCTCATTCCCGGGCAGGAGGAGGCGGAGGAAGCGGTCGACGTCGACGAGGAGCTCGAGCTCGACGCCGAGCGACTGAGGCTGTGGGCCACGCGCGACCAGATGCTCGCGTTGTCGAGACACGGGGCGCAGGTCGTCGCCCGCGGGCGTCCCACCTGTCAGTTCTGCGGCAACCCGATCGACCCCGAGGGGCACAGATGCCCGGCGATGAACGGGCACCGCGCGTAACGCTCGCGGGCGACGCGGAGATTCGGCTGCTCCAGCGGGGCGAGCTCCGGATCCTCGGGCTCCTGCCGCGCTCGTCCAACTACACCTTTCTCGCGGAGGTCGCCGCCGATTCGGAGGAGGCCCTCGCGGTGTACAAGCCGCGTGCGGGCGAGGCTCCCCTGTGGGATTTCCCCGAGGGGACGCTCGGCCTGCGGGAGGTCGCCGCCTACCGCGTCGCGCAGGAACTCGGCTGGCCTCGAGTGCCGCCCACGCTGTACCGGGAGGGCCCCGAGGGACCGGGGTCGGTCCAGCTCTTCGTCGAGTTCGACGTTCAACAGCACTACTTCACGCTGCTCCGGGGGCGTGAGGACGTCTTTCGAAGGGTCGCCCTGTTCGACGCGGTGGTGAACAACGCCGATCGCAAGGGGGGCCATTGCCTGCTCGCGGCCGACGGGGGCGTCTTCGTCATCGATCACGGGGTCTGCTTCAGCGCCGTGCCGAAGCTTCGGACGGTGATCTGGGAGTTCGCCGGGGAGCCTATCGACGAGGACCTGCTCGGCGACCTGCGCCGCGTCCGCGCGGGCCTCGGCGCCGGCGGAGAGCTTCGGGCGCAGCTCGTTCCCCTCCTTCGGTCGCAGGAGATCGAGGCGATCGAACGCCGGATCGCCGCGCTCCTCGATGCCCCGCGCTTCCCCGAGCCCGGCGGCGAGCGCCCCTACCCCTGGCCGGCGATCTGACGGTGAGCGCCCGCAGGTACGAGTCCGGCGTCCTCCCCCGTCCCGCGGCTCGCGGGCTCGTCGCCCGAACGCTCGACTGCCCGATCGGCCCTCTGCTCGTGGTCGCGGGCCCTCGAGGGATCCTTCGGGCGGCGTTCGGAGAGGAGGACCCCGACCGCGTCGTGGAGGAGGCCTCGCAGGCGTCGGTGGCAGCCTCGGCGCCGGGGGCGGCGCCGCCGGGAGCGCGCGAGCGTGCGGACGGTGGACGCCTTCGCCCGCGAGCTGGACGCGTACTTCGATCGGCGACTCCGGACGTTCACGACGCCGGTCGATCTCCCCCTCGTCGGCGGCTTCGCCCGCCGTGTGCTGGAGTCGACCGCGCGAATCCCCTACGGGGCCGTCGCCACCTACGGCGAGATCGCGAAGCGCGCGGGGAGCCCCCGCGCCGGTCGCGCCGCAGGCAACGCCCTGCACCGCAATCCCGTCCCGATCCTCATCCCGTGCCACCGCGTCGTTCCCGCCGGCGGCGGACTGGGCGGCTACGGGGGATGCGAGGAACGCAAGGCGATGCTGCTCGCGCTCGAGGAGTCCCTCTGAGCGCTCGCTCGTCCACGGGCGAGCGGCGCATCCCCCGGTGGGCGGCCGCCGGGGTCGGCATCCTCGGGACGGCCGCGGTCGCGGTGGCTGCGCTCGTCGGGCTGCCGTCGTGCGCGGCGAGCGAACCCAACGTGACCGTGCCCGCTCCCTCCGGATCCCTGGGCGTCGTCACCGTCGAAAGCGCCCGGGGTGCCGTGAGCGCGCTCTGCGAGATCGCCGCGCAGGAGGGAACGGACCGAGATGCCGCCAACGCCGCCTTCTACGATCGGGCGCACCAGACGCTGCACGTCATCGCGGCCGCGGTCGAGGTGCGAGACAGGGCGGCCGCCGCGGCGCTGCAGCAGGACAAGGGGGTGGTCGAGGAGGACCTGGCACGCGAGCAGCTCCCCCGCTCGTTCGCCGACGACGTGAGGACGCTGGTGAGCGGAACCCGCGACGCCCTGGCCCGGGTCGGCATCGACGTTCCTCCGTGCCCGTCCTAGGACGTTTCGCAACGCCTACGAGAAGATGGGGCCGTGAGCAGCCGCGGCCCGACGCTGTGCGTCCTCCTCCTCGTCACCGTGCTCGGCGCCGCCTGTTCGTCGTCGTCGGGCGGCGACGGCAGCGCCGGCGACGCCCGCGGCCGCCGGCGGAGCCCTGAACGCGGAGGTCGCCAGCGCCGATCTCGTGGCCGGCGATCCTCAGCGGTTCCTGCTCGGCGTCTTCGCATCGGACGGGCGGCTCCTGTCGTTTGGAGAGGTCGCGCTCGGCTTCTCGTACCTGGGGACGCAGGAGCAGCCCACCGCGCCGGCGGCCGGCCCCAGCGCGACGGCATCGTTCATCCCCACGCCCGGCACGCAGGACGCGCCCGGCGGCGCTCAGTTGACTCCCCCGTCGCAGGGCCGGGGGGTCTACCAGGCCGACGACGTCACCTTCGATCGCGCCGGGATCTGGCAGGTCGACCTCACCGCCGAGGTCGCCGGCGAGGGCACTCGCACGGCGTCGGCGAGCTTCAAGGTGGTGGACGAACCCTGCGCTCCCGTATCCCGGTCAGCGGGCGCTTCGAACCGAGAACCTGACCATCGGCGCCAAGGACGCTCCCGCCGGGGCGATCGATTCGAGCGCGGCGAACGGCGATCCGGTGCCCGATCCGCAGCTGCACGAATGGACGATCGCGGACGCGATGGCGCAGCACCTCCCCGTGCTGGTGACGTTCGCCACGCCGGTCTACTGCACCAGCCGCTTCTGCGGCCCCACCGTCGACGAGATCGCCCGGCTCGATCACACGTACGACGATCGGGCCGTCTTCATCCACGTCGAGATCTGGCGCGACTTCCAGGGCAGCGTGATCAACCAGGCCGCCGCCGACTGGCTCTATCGCGATGACACGCTGACCGAGCCCTGGACCTACCTCATCGGATCGAACGGGCGGATCCTCGACCGGTGGGGAGCGCTCTTCGATCCGGCCGAGGTCTCCGCGGAGCTCTCGAAGCTGCCGAAGGTACGAATCCCGCCGGTCGGCTGAGCATGACGCTCGATGAGGCGCGGGCGAGGTTCGAGGCCGCCCGCGTCGCCCGGCTGGCGACCGTTCGGAGCGATGGTGCGCCGCACGCCGTCCCGATCGTGTTCGCCCTCGACGGCGACCGGCTCGCCTTCGCCGTGGACGACAAGCCCAAGCGGACCCGCGAGCTCCGCCGGCTCGAGAACATCGAGTTCGAGCCCCGCGTCTCGATCCTCGTCGATCACTACGAGGAACCGTGGAGCCGCCTGTGGTGGGTTCGCGCCGACGGCCTGGCCGCCGTCGCCCGGGGCGAGGCCGTGATCGGACCGCGCGATCGATCTGCTCGCGGCGAAGTACGAGCCGTACGAGCGCCGGCGGCCGCCGGGCCCCGTCGTCGTGGTCGACGTCGACGCATGGCGGTTCTGGCCCGACGACTGAGACGGCCTCACCGAGCGAGGCTGCCCCGGCGGAGCGCGCGGTTGCCCGTACGATAGGAAGCATGGAGCATCAGCCGCCGCTTCCCCCCTCCCCGCCCCCCGCCCCGTGGGCGTGGAGCACTGCTACCGGCATCCCAACGTCGAGACGCGGGTCCACTGCACGCGGTGCGGCCGTCCGATCGGCCCGGAGTGCATGATCCCGGCGTCGGTGGGCCACCAGTGTCCCGAGTGCGTCGGCCAGGCTCGCCGGGAGTTTCGTCGAGGCCCCGCCGACACGGTCCGCCGCGGGGCGCGCCAGGCCTCGGTCACCCAGGTGCTCCTGGTCGCGATCCTGGGGATGTTCGCCGTCGAGGTCGTCGCCGGCGGCCCGGCCTCCCTGGTCGGCGGCCCGGACGCGAGGACGATGGTGGATCTCGGCGCCTCGTTCCCGCCGTTGATCGCGCTCGGCCAGTACTGGCGGCTGATCACCTCGATGTTCCTCCACTTCGGGATCATCCACATCGGGTTCAATGCGTACGCGCTGTGGCTCTTCGGGCGCGTCGTGGAACGCGACTACGGGAGCGTGCGATTCACGCTCATCTACTTCATCGGAGGCTTCGTGGCGAGCGCGGCCTCGTACGCCTACGGACCGGTGGGTGCCGTCGGCGCCGGCGCATCGGGCGCCGTCTTCGCGATCTTCGGGGCCTTCGTCGCGTACAACTACCGGCGGCGCCACATGGCGCTCGCCGCGGCGAACCTGCGAACGGCGGTCGGCCTGATCGTGCTCAACCTGTTTCTCGCGTTCGCCATCCCCGGGATCGACTGGCGCGCCCACGCGGGTGGACTCGTCGCCGGCCTCGCCGCCGGGGTGTTCGCCGACGAGATCGGCCCCCGCCGCGTGCGGCCCCTCATCCAGGTGGCGGGATTCGTGGCGATCGCGCTGGTCGGCATCGTGCTCGTGGCCATGCGGACGGCGCAGCTGCGCTCGCAGTTTCCGTCGCTCGGCTGATCCCGCCGGGCGAAGCGCGCTAGCCCGAGCGCGCGTTGCGCGAGCCTCACCCGGGACGAAACGCCGGCAGGCCATCCTGGGCGTCGGAGGGCTCGATGCGCGGAAGCCCGGTCAGCTCCGCCAGCTCTCCCGCGACGCGGTTGTAGCCCTCCCGGTCCCAGGACTGGACCACGTCGTGCACCACGCCGTCGGGGCCGACCAGGATCAACGTCGGAACGGCCTCGATCCCGTATGCGTTCGAGGCCTCGTACGGCGCGAGGTCCGCGATCGACGGAGCGCCGAACCCGTGCTCCGCGTCGAAGGCCGCGAGGTCCTGCTCGGGGTCCTGCCCCAGGCCGAGGACGTGGCCGGGATAGGCGTCCTCGAGGGCGGCCACCTTCGGCGCAGCCATCTGGCACACCGGACACGTCACCTTGTAGAAGACGAGCGCGGTCGGACCGGCCTCGAACGCGAGGCCGGGGATCGCCGGAGCCTCGTCGCCGATCGCGATGACTGCCATGGTGCACAATCTACCCGGCGCCCGAGCTCCGCACGCCTACGAGTCTCGCCGCTCCCCGATGCCGAAGAACGCCCCCGCCCGCGTCCCCACGTAGATCCGCCCCCTCCAGACCGCGGGCGTGGACTCGATGCATCCCCCCACCCGCAGCGCCCACAGCTGCTTCGGGCGCCGCTGGGGGCTCGAGATGTCGTACGCGTGCAGCACACCATCGCAGTCGCCCTGCAGGAGCACGTCGTCGATCACGACGGGCGACGACCAGGTCGGGCCGGGAAGGGGGATGCGCCAGCGAACCTTGCCGGTCGCGCGATCGACCCCGAGGAGGTCGCCGGCATTCGTCGCCTCGTAGACCATGTCCTCGTCGATCGCCGGCGTCGCCCACACGCCGCCGAGGCCGTGCTCCTCCTCGGTGATCGGCACCGACCACACGAGCGGATCGCCCGGTCGCGGTGGGATCGAGCTTCATCAGCTGTCCCACGCGGGCCGACCGCGCGTTGTATCGCTGCAGCTCGCTGCCGACGTACAACAGGCCCTCGTCGTCGATGACGACGGAGGCATCGGTGTCGTCGCCGGTCCAGTACCGAAAGACGCGCTTGGCTCGGGTCCCGCCCGCGAGGACGTCGGAGATGTCCCAGCCCTGGACCAGTCCGCCCGAGTTGGCGAAGTAGGCGACGCCGTCGCGATAGGCCACCGAGCCCTCGATCGAGACGTCTCGATCGGGGAGGTCCCTCATGAGGCGATCGTCGTAGCCGGGGACGCGCAGCACGATCCGTGGGTCCACGGTCACCTTCCCCTGCGAATCGTAGGCGCGGTTCAGCCGGACCACGTAGAACCAGGAGTTCTCCCCGCCCTCGAGCAGGTAGTCCCCGATCACGAGCGGGGCCCCGTCCCAGTCGTCGTTCCAGATCGGGTCCGGGACCGACGTCTTCGCGTTGAGGGTCCACAGGACCTTCGGAGCATGTCGGTCCATCGCGACCACGCGGAGACGGTTATCCCGCGACCCCGCGTAGTAGAGCGGATATCCGTCCGGATCGGTGCTCGCCGAGCCCTTCGCCAGATCCTCGGTCACGAGGTCGGGCCGCAGCTCCTCCCCGGTCCTCCCGTCGAGGAAGTGATAGCGCCCGTCGTAGGCGCCGAAGCGGACCTCGGTCGGCCCGTGCCGCTCGGGCAGGACGTTCGGTTGTCCGGTCCAGCCCGTCCCGCACCACTTGCTGGACACGCCCAGGTTGGTGGACCTCGAGCAGAGGGCCCCGGAGGCCGGATACCGCCACAGGATCGCCGGGCGCCTCGGAACCGGCCCCTCGCCGTAGTAACTGCGGGATGCGTTGCCGCGGAAGGTCGTCAGGCCGGGGAAGCCCTCGTTGATCGGGGCGGCGGTCGAGGCCCTCCCGCGCCCGTGGCCCGACGCTCGCTCCTCCGCCGCCGCGGAGGAGGTCGGGAGCGAGCTCGGGGGCCGGGCGAGATCCGCCGCGAGGCCCGGCGCCGGGACGCGGGCCGGATCCGCGAGCGCCCGGATCCCCACCACGCCGGCGGTGAACACGAGAAGGCCGAGGAGCAGCGTTCGAAACGGGACGGGCGGCCGAGCTGAGCGGCGGGGACGCCGGTGGCTCTCCATCGCGAGCATCGTAGGCGAACCCCGTGGATGCGAGGCGCCCGCCCCTCAGAGGGGGATGGGATGCGACGGGTAGGAGCCGAGGACCTTCAGCAGCGACGTGTGCGAGCGAACCTGCTCGAGGGCGGCGAGCACCGCCTCGTCGTCGGCCGCACGAGCGATGTCGACGTAGAACACGTACTCGAACGGGGCCCCCGGGCGGGGGCGTGACTCGAGCTTGGTGAGGTTGACGTCCCGATCGGCGAACGGCTGCAGGGAGGCGAGCAGCGACCCCGGGCGATCGTGGACCGCCATCACGAGGGACGTCTTGTCGGGCGGCCCGAGGCCGGGATCGCCGGTCCCGATGACGGCGAACTTGGTGAAGTTGTCGGGGTAGGTCTGGATCCGCTCGGCCAGCACCTTCAGGCCGAACCTGGTTCCCGCCTCGATGCTCGCGACGGCGGCCTCCTCCGGGTCGTCGCGCTCGGCGATCATCCGAGCGGCCCCGGCCGTGTCGTGAACGGGATGCATCTCGACGCGCAGCGACGCGAGGAACTCCTCGCTCTGCGCCAGCGCCTGCCAGTGAGAATAGACGCGGCGGATGCCCTCGAGGCGGGCGCCCCTCACGGCGAGCAGGGCGTGATCAACTCGAACGACGGCCTCGCCGTACACCTTCACCAGGTTGCTGTGCAACAGGAGATCGTAGGTCTCGTTCACCGAGCCGGCCTGGGAGTTCTCCACAGGCACAACGCCCACGTCCGCCTCCCCGCTGGTCACCCGGCTGAAGACGAGGCGGACGGTGTCGCAGGGAAGCGGCTCGGCGCTCGGGAACAGGGAGAGGACGGCCTGCTCGCTGTAGGCTCCCGGCTCTCCCTGATACGCGACCTTCACGGCGGGCAGCCTAGCAAGCGACCGGAACCCGCATTGCCGCTTCTCCGCGCGTGTAATGTTGATGTTGGAGGGGGAGATGGACTGGAGATGGACTGGAGATGGACCTAGGTCCATCGGGACAGAGACTCCATACTTCAGCGGATGAAAGGCCTTCCGGAAGCTCGTACCCTGCTGGTAACGTACCATGCAACCTCGGCCAGCAGACCTACAGCATCGAACCAGGACCCCGAGCAGACCCAGAGGACGGATGGCTTCCCGGCAACCGACGTATGACGCCGCTCCGGAAGCGGTAGATCTCCGCTCCTACCTCGGCATCCTCCGCCAGAACTGGCTCCTCATCGTCCTCACGACGGCCTTCTTCGTGGGCCTGTCGGTCGCCTACACCTACACGGCCACGCCCCAGTACACCGTCCAACGCGCTCGTGCACCTGAAGCCGACGGGCGTGAACCTGGACGAGGTGTCGGGCGTGGACATCCAGAACCTGATCCAGCCGGAGACCGAGGCGAAGCATCGCCACGTCGAGGCTCGTCGCGGCGGAGGCCAAGGACCTGTTGGGCACGAGCATCTCCCCGACTGACCTGCTGAAGCACGTCGACGTCGTGGTCACGCCCGAGTCGGCCATCATGGAGATCTTCTACACCGATCCGAGTCCCCAGCAGGCCCGCGACGGCGCCGCCGCGGTCGCCGACGCCTATCTCGCCTACAAGGGCCGGACCGCCGAGGCCTCCAACAGGGAGGATCAGGATGCCATCGGACGGTCGGCCGCGGACTTGAACTGCGCTCAGTTCCCGAAGAGCTCCTCGGCGAGGGACGGGTGCGACGCTTACGTACTCCGCGCTCACGGGCAATGCCGCGCGCCATCGCGAGCCGCAACACCGACGCCGGCGAGGTGATCAGCGAGCCCATCGAGCCCTCGGCGCCGAGCAGCCCGAACAAGAAGCTCAACCTCGCGCTGGGGCTGTTCCTCGGCATCTTCGCCGCGATCGGCGTGGCCTTCTTCCGGTCGCGGACCGACGACCGCCTCCGCGGAGCGGTCGACCTGCAGGATGCGATCCGGACGCCGGTGCTGTCGGTGGTCCCCAAGGACACCGGCTGGACGAACGCCTCCCGGCCCCGTCTGGTCACGCTCGACGACCCGAGGAACCCCGTCTCCGAGGCCTATCGAACGCTGCGCCCGAGCGTCCTCGTCGCCGCGGCGGAGCGAGGCGTGAAGACCATCATGGTCGTGAGCCCGTCACCGGGCGAGGGCAAGAGCACCACGTCGGCGAACCTCGGCGTGGTCCTCGCGCAGGCGGACAAGCGAGTCGTCATCGTTTCCGCCGACCTCCGGCGTCCCCGGCTGCACGAGTTCTTCGGCCTCGACAACGATCAGGGACTCTCGCAGGTGCTCGACGGCTCGCGGCGCCTGTTCGACTCGCTCCAGCGCACCGCCGTCGAGAATCTCGCGGTCCTGCCGAGCGGCCCCGTCCCGCAGAATCCCGCCGAGCTCCTGCAGTCGCAGGCGATGCGCGACCTCCTTCGCGAGCAGGGCGGCGTCGTGGACTTCATCCTGGTCGACTGTCCTCCCGTCCTGTCGGTGGGTGACGCCCTCGGGCTCGCACCCTTCGTCGACGGCGTCCTGTTCGTCGCCGACGCCGGAGCCACGACGGTCGACGACGCCGAGGCCGCTCGGACCGCCCTCGATCGGGTGGGCGCCAACTTCATCGGCGCCGTGCTGAACGACTTCGAGATGAAGCGCTCCGACTCCTACTACCACTACGGATCGGGCGAGGCCTACAACGGCGGGAAGTCCAACGGCAAGGTCCGGGTGGAGACGCCACGGAAGGTCTCGACACGAAAGAACAAGACCTCCTGACGGGGCCGGCGCCCGATGACGCGCCGGGAAGAACGCGAAGGGCCGCTCGCTCCGTGCGCCGCTTTCCCGGCCGGATGCCCACCGCAGCGAGGCGGACCATCTGGATCCTCCTCGGACTGTTCGTCGTGCTGCTCATCCTCGGCGGGATCTCCGCCCTCGGGGTCCGCTCGCACCTGAACGACGGTCGCGACGCCATCGAGGCGGGCCGAGACCACCTCACCGAGGGCGTGGCCGGCGCCGCCGCCGCGGACTTCGACGACGCCGCGGCCGCGTTCGAGCGCGCGGAGGAGGGCACCGACTCGATCCCGCTGCGCGTCCTCGGATGGATGCCCCTGGTCGGCCGGACGCCCGATGCCGTGCGCGCCATCGCGGAGGCGGGCCGGCTGACCGCCGAGGCGGGCGGATCGATGGCCGAGGGGATCGACGCGCTGCCGGACGGCGTGCAGTCGCTGGCCCCCAAGGACGGTGCGATCCCCATCAAGCCCCTTCGCACGCTGGCGCGGCCGCTGGCCCGGGCGGATGCGCTCGCGAGCGAGGCCTACGTCGTGATCCACGCCGCCCCCCGCACGTTGCTGGCGGGGCCGGTCGGCGAGGCACGCGTCGCCGCCGAGGAGCAGCTCGCCCCCTTGCACAAGACGCTCGGTGCTGCATCCGCCATCGTGGCGGGCCTGCCCGCGTTCCTCGGCTCCGAGGAGCCGAGCCATTTCTACTTCGCCGCCGCGGGCCCGGCCGAGCTTCGCGGGACGGGAGGGCTCATCGGCGCGTACTCCATCATGACCATCAAGGACGGCAGCGTGAGCTTCTCACCGTTCGGACCCGTCCAGGAGCTTCCCGTGCCCGCCCTCGACGACGTGGCGTCCCCGAGCGAGGAGTTCTCGCGCAACTACGACCGCTTCCGAAACGCGAACGGCTTCTGGCTGAACGTGAACATGACGCCGGACTTCCCGCAGGCCGCCGAGGCGATGCTCCTCGCCCTCGAGGACCAGACCAAGCTCGAGATCGACGGCGTGGTCCAGGCCGATCCGTTCGCCCTGCAAGCGCTGCTCGAGATGACCGGCTCGGCCGAGGTGCCCGGCCTCGACATCACGGTCGACGCCGACAACGTGGTCCCGTTCACGACGAACGAGGCATACGTGCAGTTCGCGCACGACTCCGAGGCCCGAAAGCTCGTCCTCGGCGAGGTGGCGAAGAGCGTCGTCGAGCGGTTCTTCGAGGAGGCCGACCCGAGCGTCGGAGGCCTCCGCAAGCTCGTCGGCACGATGGCGGAGGGCCACATCCAGGTCTACAGCCACGACGAGACGATGGAGCAGGGCCTGCAGGCAACCGGGGTGGGAGGCGCGCTGCCTCGCCCCTCCGGCGATTTCCTCTCGGTGGTCCAAAACAACGGAGGCGGCCAGAAGATCGACTTCTATGCCCATCGCCGGGTCGAGTATCGCGTCGATCTCGGCGATGAGGGCTCGGCCGCCGCGAGCCTCGACGTCTCGCTTCGAAACGACGCTCCCGACTCGGGGCTCCCTCCTTACATCATCGGTCCGATCCCCGGCGTCTCCGAGATCGGAGAGAACGCGGCCATCTTCAGCGCCTACTGCCGCGTCGACTGCCTGCTCCGGAGCGCCGAACTGAACGGGAAGCCGGGGGGCGTGCAGTCGGGCTCCGAGCTCGGGTACCGGTACTACCGGGGCGAGATCCGCATCCCGAGCGGTGAGACGGGGACCTTCCGGACCGACCTCGACCTGCCGACGGCGTGGCAGGGAAACAGCTCGGGGGGCACCTATCACCTGACCTTCCTGAACCAGACGACGATTCAGCCGACCGACGTCCGGATCGAGATCCGCGTCCCCGAGGGCATGGAGGTGCGCTCCATGAGCGACGGGCTCCGCCGGGAGGGCGACGTGGTCGTGTACGAGGGGACCCCGGACCGCACGCTCGAGGTCCAGGTGTCGTTCTCGCCCCCGCTGCCCACACGCATGTGGCGCAACGTGACGAGGGTATTCACCCAGCCGCTGTTCCACGTCTGAGGCGAGGAGCCGAGCTCCCCCGCTCGCCGGCCGGCCCGGCGCCTCGCCGGGGCAACGCGAAACCCCCGCCGGGAGACCCGACGGGGGTGCGTGTGCTTTTTGGCTTTGCGCCCGCCTCTACTTCGAGGCAGCTGCCCTCCGGCGGCTCAGGATCAGAGCCGTCACGCCCGCGACCGCGAACACGGCCAGGAGCACCATCCAGAGGGAGACGTCCACACCCGTGAACGCCGTGCCGGCGGCTCCGCCGCCGCGCCGCGGCGCCAGGGGCGTTTCCGCCGCTGGTCCCCTCGACTTCGGGGGGGTACTTTGCGAGCGCGGGCGCCGCCACGGCCAGGCAAAATACCGTGGCCGTCGCTAGTACAAGTCCGAGCTTCTTCATTGCCGCAGCCTTTCCGTGTCACCCGACTGAAGGAAAGTGTACGGGGAACAGGGGGGCAACACAACGGTCCGAAGGCTTACGCCGTATGGCGGCGAGCGGCGGGCCCCTAGGCGGAGCGGCGCACGCGGCGTGAGACGCCCTGGTTCGTGCCTCGCGCGTGCCCGTGGGACGCGGCCCGCCCGGACTGGAGTCGCGCCGTCGCGAACCACCCCTCGGCCGCATCGAAGTCGAATTCCCCCACCGAGTCGGCGAAGGCGCGGACGATGCGATCGAGCGTCTTTTCCTTCCGGGAGCGCACCATAGAGGGATCGACAGCTCGTGCGGAGAACTTGAGCGTGCCTACGAAACGCCTCCTGCCGGCTCGGATCGGCTGATCCCCCCGCGGCGCGCATCTCAAGGGAGGCCCGAGGCGGGCCGATAACCAGCCCGAACGGCGCAGACCGCCCGGCCCTCCACCGTCGGGGCGATGCCGTTTCCGGCCCGCACAACGATTCGGCCCCAGCGGCCGGACGCCCGGCGCCGCGGACGAGGAGATGGGGGAACGACCACGTGGCCGAGCTCATCACGAGGAAACGACCGAGGCACGGGCGGCGGGGCAGAGCCCGGATCGCGTCGGTGCTCGCCGCCGCGTTGATCGTCGGAGCGCTCGCGGCCCCGGCCGCGGCCTGGACCCGGGTCGATGGGATGAAGGTCCGTCGCCAGGTGGCCGACCTCGTGCCCGAGCACGGCGCCCTCCTCGGCGCGTGGGTGAAGCCCAGGACCGGCTGGGCGATGGACGACTACAAGGCCGCGTGGAGGGGCTTCGAACGCCAGATCGGGCGCACGCTCGACATCCAGCAGCACTACTACACGTTCTTCGATCCATTCCCCACCTGGCGCGAGCCCTACGATCTCGCCCACGATCGCATCCCGCTGATCTCGTGGCGGGGCATCCAGAGCAAGCGCATTGCGGGCGGACACGTCGACGACACCATCCGCGCTCGCGCGCGGGGCATCGCCTCCCTCGACACGCCGGTGTTCCTCCGGTACTCGGCCGAGATGGACGGATCACGCAATCGGAGCTGGATCCAGGGCCCCTCGGCGTTCGTCGACGCATGGCGGCGCCTGCATCGGATCTTCCAGGCCCAGGGGGCGGGCAACGCGATCTGGGTCTGGTGTCCCAACGCCTCGGGGTTCACGTGGGGCAACGCGGAGGCCTACTATCCCGGCGGCCACTACGTGGATTGGATCTGCGCCGACGGCTACAACTGGGCTCCGGGGCAGCGGGGCGCGGAGTGGAGGAGCTTCGCGCAGATCTTCCGCGACTGGTACGAGTTCGGCGTCGCCAAGGATCGGCCGCTCATGATCGGCGAGACCGGGGCGCAGGAGGGAGCGCCCGGTCAGAAGGCCGCGTGGATCGACCAGGCCCGGCGACAGATGGCATCGCGATTCCCGGCGATCCGAGCGTTCACGTGGTTCCATTCCGACAGCGACTACCCCTGGTGGGTGGATTCCTCGCCGTCCGCGCTCGAGGCCTTCCGCCGGCTCGCCCTGCATCCGTACTTCATGACGCGCTAGCGGAACCGCGCCCCGTCCGATCGCGAAGGATCGACACGACCTCGGGGAAGAACCGCGGATTGTGCCCCGCGCCCGCCAGCATGGCCTCCTGGTAGCGAAGGAACACCTCCAGCAGGTGCACTCGGACCGACGCCGAGATCTGATCGGGGGACAGCCCGAGCGCCTCGAGGGATGGCGTCGCGAGCTCGCTCGTGCGCGCCAGGGCGTCGTGCAGCGGCAGCTGGTCCGCGATGAACGCCAGCTGGAATTGAAAGTGGAGCGGATCGAACCCGAAGGGGACGTCGCGCCCTCCGTGCTCCCAGTCCCAGACGACGAGGCCGTCGCCGAGCCTCGCCATGTTCCACGGCGCCCAGTCGCCGTGCCACGCGCCGAACTCGAGGACCAGCCCCCCGTGGCGATCCGCGACGTGGCTCGCGTACGCATCCGCCGCGGCGGAGATCTCCGGCTCGACGCGAGGCCCCAGCGACTCGAGTCGGCGAACCGTCCGAGCCCAGTAGTCGCTCGCGGCGAGCGGCGCGGACCTGCGTCCGAACAGCGCCGCGACATCCCTCGTGGCCTCGAGCGGCGGCGTCTCCCGCCTCGGGCGATACCGGCGGATCCCGAGCGGCAGGGGGGATGCCACCACGGTCTCGAGATCCCTCCAAGCACCGTGGTGGACCGGCTCGGGCACGAGCATGGAGGCCGGCCGCCGCTCCGCGCACGCCTCCAGCATGTCGGCCTCGGTTCGAACGAGGCTGCGCGTGACGTCGTTCCAGCCGGTCTTGACGTAGCCGAGGACGCTTCCATCCGGGCGGAAGGCCTGCAGGACGGGCTTTCGAAACGGCCCCGGTCGCCCGATCCCGATCGCCGAATGGACCGCCGGCTCGTCGAACACGCGCCGCAGATGCTCCGAGATCAGCCACCCCGACAGGTCGTCGGCGCTCGCGTCGTGCGGCGCGCACACCTTCAGGCGGGATCGCAGGAACGGTGCCGCCGCGCCGATCCTGATCCCGGCGCCGACGGCGGCCCGCGCGAGGCGGACCCTGGGCGGACGAAGGGCGTTGTAGGAGGCGACCGAGGCCGCGGCCGAGCGCCGGTCGTCGAGCGGGATGAGGAACTTCGCGCGCCTCGCGTCCGGCAGGACCGCGTACGTCTCGACGACGCGGAAGCCTGCGGGGGGAACGTCGCCGAGGCCGACGCGGATCTCCGGGGCGCCCCACAGCGCGCCGATCAGCCACTCGAGCCCCTCGCCGATGCCTCCGTTGGCCGCCAGTCCGCCATACCCCCGATCGCATCGCCGTCGAGCGCCTCGCGCACGGGCCCCGAGATCCTTCGACGTCCACCACCGATGCCCGTGCCCGGGAGAGACTTTCGCCCTATGGCAAAGGGTCGGCGGAGTGCCACATGATAGCCGCCGTATGGAGGGTAGAAGGTGACGAATGCCGTGATTCGACCCAACCGTTCCCTCCACGGCGCCGTCGCCCGGTGCGTCCTGCTGGCGGCCATCGGCCTGGGCATCGCAGCGCTTTCGCCGCCCGCGCTCGCGACCATCGCCGATCACCCCGACGAGACGTGGCAGACCGACGGACCGGTCTGGTCGATCGCACGGTCCGGCACCCGGATCTACCTCGCCGGCGATTTCAAGACGCTGACGGACGGCCAGGGCAAGAGCGTGGCGCGCGCGGGCCTCGCCGCCCTGGACGCCGCCACGGGCGTACCGATTCGGTCGTGGGCGCCCTCCGCCGACGATCTGGTCCGGGCCATCGCCGTGTCCGCGGACGGAGCCAAGATCTACATCGGCGGCGACTTCGACCGGATCGACGGCCAATCCAGGCGGCATCTGGCCGCCATCCGGGCATCGGACGGCTCGCTCATCGACGCCTGGATGCCGTCGACGAGCGGGGGCGTCAACGACATCGAGGTCTTCGGGTCCACGGTGTACGTCGGTGGCAACTTCGGCTCGGTGAGCGGCGTCGACCGCGGCCGGCTCGCGGCGATCACCGCCGGAACGGGGGCCGTCATCAGGAAATTCGATCCGCGTCCCGGCGGCTCCGTTCGCGGCGTGAGCATGGCGCCCGACGGCGGCGCCCTCTACGTCGGCGGCGACTTCTCCTCCTTCGGGGGCGACGGACGCCGCAACGCGGCCGCCGTCGATCCCGACACCGGGTCGCTCCGGAACTGGGACCCGGATCCGAGCTATCCCCTGCTCGGCATCGCCGCGAGCCGAAGCGGGATCTATCTCGCCGGCGCCGGCCCGGGAGGAACCCTCGGCGCCTTCGAGGCCCTGCCGGGCGACGATGAGTTGTGGCACGTCCATGCCGACGGCAACATGCAGGCCGTCGGCTTCCTCGGGTCGACCGTCTACGCGGGCGGGCACTTCGACGCCGTCGAGGACCTCGAGCGGCGCAAGATCTTCGCCGTGAGCGCCGACACCGGCAGCGTCCGGCCCTGGAATCCGGGCGCCAACAGCTCGGTCGGCGTGCGGTCGGTCGTCGGGTACGGAAACAGGCTCTACATCGGAGGCGAGTTCACGGTCGTCGACGGACGTCGGCGCGAGGGATTCGCGCAATTCACCGACCTGCGCGTCTAGCGACACCTCGCCCAACTCGGGCGACGCCCAGATCCCTTCGGGCGGAGGCTTTCCGGAACCGGCCGCCCGTCGCTCAGGCCGGCTCGGCGGCGCCGTTTCGTTTCGGCCGCCGACGAAGGTTGAACGAGCGGAGCTCGAGCGGGGATCGGAAGCGCCACAGCACCGCGGCGTAGACGGCCGTGACGATCGCGCCGTAGACCAGCACGACGACGAGCGATTCCCCGAAGGCCGACCGGACCGCCAGCCCGAGGCCGCCGAAGAGCACGACGGCCGCGAGCGCGACGATCGGCGACCCGATGCCGAACGGATGGATGCGAAGCATCGCCCATACCTGAGCGAGCGGCGCGAGGTTGTTGATGAGGATGCTCACGCTCCACGCGATCGCCGCCCCGACGATCCCCAGGCGCGGGATCAGGAGCAGGTTCAGCGCCACGTTGGCCGACAACGCCGCGATCGTGTTGATCAGGTTGTAGGAGCTCTTTCCGCCCATCAGCAGCACGACGTCCACGGGCCCGATGCCCGTGGCGACGAGCATCGTGAGCCCGAGGATCACGAGCACCGCCTGCGTGTCCGCGCTGTTCTGGTCGAGGATGCCCAGCAGCGCGGGCGCGAACACGACGAGCGTCAGGTAGAAGGGCCAGATGAGCATCATGAGCCACGACGTCGCGACCTGGTACACGTGCTGTGCCCCGGGGCGATCGTGGCGGGTCAGCAGCTCGGACAGCTTCGGCCCGAGGACCTGGATCACCGCCAGGTTCGCGAACGTCCCGACGGTGATGTAGCGGGTGGCCGCCCCGTATGCGCCGGCGTCGCTGGCGGACTGCAGCGCCCCGATCAGCAGCGTGTCGAGCCACAGGATGCCCACCTGAAAGAATCCCGCGAAGCTCCGGGGGGCGGTGAATCGCCAGAACTCGGAGGCGAGCGCCCTCGTCGCGACCTCTGCTGCGACTGGCTCCCCGACCGGCTTGCTGCGCTCTGCCTTGCGGAGCAGCGCGAACAGCCAGACGAGCGCAAGCGCGAGGCCGACCGCGAAGGGGCCGCCCCAGGCAAGGGCGACCGCGGTCCCGCCGAGCGAAAACGAGGACCACCGGCAGCCTCGAGCGCGACCTGCATGCCGGCGCGAACGAACTTGTCCAGCACCACCGTCGGCCGCATCGATCCGAACCCGCGCGTCGCCGCGAGCACCACGGTGAACGCCGCGGCGGCCGGCACGAGCGGGCCGAGCACCCGGAGGTAGGGGACCAGCAGGCGAGGCGGCGCCTGCTTCGCGAACACGTTCGAGAGCTCGGGCGCGTACGCCCAGACCACCACCCCGAACACAACGGCGATGGCCAGCACCGGCCAGAGCCCGATCGCGATGGTGCGGCGAAGGTCGTGGACGCGTCCGAGGGCGCGGTAGCGGGCGATGATTCGAACGAAGCCGGTGTCGGCGCCGAGCTCCGCGGTGTTGGCGAGGATCTGGAACAGGGCGATGGAGACGAAGAACGCGCCCAGCTGCTCGCTCGACAGTCCCTGCGCGAGGACGACCGTGAGGAGGAAGCCCAGGACGCCGTTGGTCACCGCGCCCGCGAGATTGAGCGTGCCTCCACGGGCGACGGTGCGGAGGTTCCTCGCTCGATCGCCCTCCCCCGGGGGCGCGTCCATGGCCGGTGTCACCCCGCCCTCACGAACGCCAGGCAAACGATCTCCCGAGGTCCTCGAACAGGCGCCGGTTCGGCTCGCGGAAGAAGTCCTCGAGCCTCGCGCGCATCTCCGGCGACATGGGCGCGTACGAGCGGGCGTTGTGCTGCTCGTAGCCGTCGAGCGACCACTCCGGGAGCTCCAGGAAATCCAGCACCTCCGCGAACACGCGCGCGGGCTCGGTGAAGAATTCCTCGGCTCCGATCACCAACATCTGTTCCGGGGGCAAAGTGTTCGCGCCATTGAATGATCTGATCGAGATAGAGGCCCGCGTGTCAGGTAGGAATGATGCTGGAAGTCGAAGCTGTGGTACGTGGGATCGGCGATCATGCGCTCCCGCTCGCCCTCGAGGCGCCCCGGCTCGGCCGCGATCGCCTCCTCGAACGACAGCGTCTCGAAGCCGCGGCCGAACTCGTGCTGGTACCCCGAGTACGCGCGCTCGATCGGATCGCGGAGCATGGCGATGAGCTTCGCCGACGGCATCACCTCCGCCACCCTCCTCGGGACGAGCGGATGCAGCAGATAGTACGGACTCCCCTCCCCCGTCACGAGGTCGAAGCCCGTCCTGCGCTTGATCCATGAACGGTACGCCGTCGAGGGAAAGTGCCCCCGATACCAGTCGATCCCCTTGTCGTGATTCTTGTCGAAGTAGTGAGCGCCCTTGATGTTCGCCATCGTTCGCACGGCCGGGTGCTCCGCGAGATAGCGAGCGAGCGACGTCGTTCCCGAGCGCTGCGCCCCGAGGATCAGGAAGTCCGGGAGCGGACGAACGCTCGCGGTCAGGCGTCCGAACGTCAGCGCCGAACGCTTGCGCACGAGCCTCGACTGCGTCTGGACGCGGTCGGCGATGCTGGCACCGCTGCCCGGACGGCTCATGCGTCCTCCTTTAGGACCTCGAGGAGCTCGTCGATCGTCGCTTCCCGCGCTCCGAGCGTGCCCTCGGAGCGACCCTCCTCGTAGCGCACGAATCGCTCCAGCAGGTACAGCGAGCTCAGCAGCCGGTGGTGGTCGCGCGGGACGCCGAGGGCCACGAGCGCACCCCCGGCCCGCTCCAGCCCCGTGCGGGCCGCCTCGCGGACGCGCCGGCCTCCGGCGAAGGAGACGAGCTGGTAGTGAAAGTGGATCGGATCGAGCCCGAGGGGAACGCCGGCCTCGCTCCGCTCCCAGTCCCACAGATGCAGCCGGCCACCCACGATCGAGGTGTTTCCGGGGGCGAGGTCACCGTGCCAGGCTCCGAACTCGATGTCGTCCGCGCCGTGCCGCTCCTCCAGGCCGTCGAGGATGCCCTCGACCTCGGCGCGACGTGCCTCCCCCGCCGCGTTCTCCACGCGGGCGCGAAGCGAGGGCCAATACGGATGTGCGGCCAGCGCGGAGCGCGAGCGGCCCGCCCGCTCGGCGATCTCGCGAAGGGTCGCGTCGGGGATATCGCCGTTCAGCGGCCCGGACCGAAGAAGGCGATGGGGCACCGGCGAGGTCACCAGGATCTCCCTGCCCGCCCACGATTCGGTGCCGAGCAGCGCCGGCACGTCGAACGTCGACGGCGGCGTCTCGCCCCACGCGCGCAGGATGGAGGCCTCGTGCGTCACGAGCCGCGACGTCAGCGAGTTCCAGGCCACCTTGGCGTACCCGACGGCGCGGCCGTCGTAGGTCAGCAGCTGCAGCACGGGCTTCATGTTCGGGCGGATCGGCCCGAGGCTCACGGACATCGTGATGGCCGAGGTCCCGAGGTGGCGACGCAGGTGCTCGCTCAGCAGGAGCCCGCCCGCGTCGTGCCTCATCGATCGAGCCGGCCAACGCGACGGAGATCGTGTCCCTCGCCGCGAACCCGGCGGCCGGCGTCCGAAGCGCCATCCCGACCGCCGCCTTGCGCAGCCTCGCGATCTGGGACATCCCCTGGTTGAACTGGCGAAGCGAGGCGGCGGCGGCCCGCGGGTGCAGGGTCGGCACCAGGAGCCGCGGATGACGGGCGTTCGGCAGGACCGAGAAGGTCTCGACGATGCGGAACCCGGCCGGCGGCTCCCCGCCTCCGACCCACACCTGCGGCGCGTGCGGCCACAGGACGTTCGCGACGCCCGCGAGGGAGGACGGCAGGTCGTCGCCTCGGCCGGCGGATCCGTTCGCCGCGTGCTCGCCCGAGATCACGACGCCCTCGCTCGACGCGCTCGAGGCGTTCACGGTCTCGTCGCCCCCGGCGACGCGAGCGCCCGAGCCCCGCTGCGGCCGCCGGAGCTCCGAGGGTCGGGGTTGGGCCGCCTCCTCGGGCAGCAGCGCCCGCAGCCCGAGCGCCATGGCCGCGAAGGTGATGTGGAGCTGCGCCGGCACCTGCCCGTAGAACGCCAGCTGAATGATCGAGATGACGACGACGACCTGCATCCACAGGTTCAGATCGTCCCTGCCGCGTCGAAGTCGCCAGGCGACGAGCACGTACCACGCGACGAACAGGAGGGCGCCCGGAAAGCCGTGCGAGTACAACAGCAGCCACAGCTGCCCCTGCGTGCCGACCGACGGGAAGTTGGGATTGTCGTTGGGCTGCGGCGACCCGTAGCCGAGCATCGGCGACTCCAGCACGCCGGCCGTGGCCTGCGTGTAGAGCGTGAGCCTCCCCTGGTTGCTGTGCTGGTGCTCGAAGCGCTGCTCGATGAGGCCGCGAAGCGGGCTGAACCCGAGGATGAGGCCGATGATGGCGACGCCGAGCATCATGCTCGCGAGCGGCTTGGTCCGTCCCTGGGCCGCGTACCGGAAGCCGGCGAAGATGATGCCGAGGCTGAGGCTGAGCCACAGCCCTCGGTTCATCGAGACGACCAGCGGCACCAACGACAGCACGATCATCACGCGCATGAAGTTGCGAGCGAGCGTGGTCCGGTAGCGGCGGAACGCGAGGATGACGAACGGCATGAGCAGCGCGAACGACGCACCCCAGTCGTTGGTGTACTCGAACGGCGCGTTCGGCCTCGGCCACGGGTACCCGAGGAACTCGGCGATCTGCCCGAACCCCGGGTGCACCATGGTCTGCACGTAGGCGTTCGAGGCGATCGAGGCCGGAAGGAGCATCTCGACCGGCGTGCCGAAGGTGTACCCGGCGAGCAGGATGCCGAGGTAGCCGCCGACGACGGTCACGACCCACAGCGCGACCATGGGCATGATCACGGTGCGGTCGTCCAGGATGCTCCGAGGAGCGTTGAAGATGTAGAGGAACAGGATGGTCGCGGAGAAGTACTGCCCCGCCCGGAACAGGAACGGAATCCATCGGATGCCCTCGTCGAGCATCACGCCGGAGGCCAGCATCCAGAAGAGGAACAGCATCCACAGGCCGAAGCCCTTCGGCGCCCGCACCCGCTCGCGGACGAGCAACGAGAACGCCATGGGGATCGCGAGGATCACCCAGACGAACCCGGCCAGCCCCAGCGCCCACCACACCGGGAACAACCCGAAGAGGGCGACGACGGGCCACCCGTAGGGAAGCCGCGGCAGACGAACGCCCGCCGACCGCGACCTGGCGCGCCGGCGGGGCAGGACGGCGCTCACGTGCCGCTCCCTCCGCTCACACGCCCCTCCCGACGGCGTGCGCCGCCTTCACCACCCACGAAGGACGAAGGACGCCCCAGCGACACGAGGTACGAGATGTACCCTCGGGGCTGCCTCCAGTTGAGCCCGATCGACCGGCGGGCCCAGGACCGGGCCTCCCGCGCCTCCCCGGACGCCGCGTGCGCGAACGCCAGCCGGCCGTACATGCGCGAGAGGTTTCTCGGCGTCTTCAACTCCGGATGCTTCTCGAGGTGATAGTGGATCGCCTCGACCATCGTCTGCCATCGGTCGTTGAAGTAGGACACCGTCCAATTCACCGTGACGAGCGGCTCGGTGACCGCCACGAGCGGCGCGATCTTGGCGGCGCGCAGCAGCACGTCGTAGTCCTCACCGTAGCTGCCCGGGATCTCCTCGTCGATCAACCCGATCTCGTCGACGAACCGGTCGCGACGCATGAGCAGCGTCGAGGAATGGACCTCCGCCCGGCGTGACGTCGTGAGGTCGTCCAGCGTGACGCTGGTCTCCCGCGGCACGCGGGTGTGCGTCTTGCCGCCCGAGGCGAGCACGATGCCGCACGTGGCCATCGAGGCGCCGGGCTCGCGCCGCAGGGCCTCCATCTGACGGAGGAGCTTGTCGGGGTGCCACTCGTCGTCGTCGTCGAGGAACGCGAGGTACTCGCCCGCAGCGATCAACGCTCCGCTGTTTCGAGTCCCGGCGAGGCCCGGCGTGCGGACGTTTCGACCGATGTTCAGCACGCGGTTGCCCTGCACGGCGACGTCGGGACGAGCGGGCTCCTGGCGATCGAAGATCACGAGGCACTCGACATCCCCCTCGTAGCGCTGGCCGAGAACGCTGAGCACCGCCCTGCGCAGCATCTCCGGCCGGTCCCGGGTCGGGATGATGGCCGTCACGCTGGGCCACTCGTCGGTCGGCGTCGCCGCTCGCTCGGCCGTCACGGTGGCGTCCTCGGCGCTCATCGGTACCCGTACCGACGCTGGAGCGGCCACGTGACGGCGTGAACGAACGCCGCCTGTGATCGCGGCAGCTCGCGTCGCCACGCATCGTCCATCCGAAGGTCCAGGCGCCCGACCTTGAACCGCATCGGATTGCCCGAGACCGTGTGATTGGGCGCCAGGTCCACGGAGCGTTCACCGAGGAACGCCAGCGACTCCTCATCGACGTCGAGTCCGGCGAACCGAGCCACCCGCTCCACCTCCGCTCGGGGATCCCGCAGGAGCGACTCGTACCGAAGGCGCATCACCGGCACCCCGGATGCCGGCAGGGCCTCGAACATCACGTTGAACGCCAACCAGTAGAGGCTCTGCCGGCCCGGATGGTAGCGCGGCATGTACGACTCGCCCGCCACGACCTCGGGCTTTCGAACCTGCTTGGTCCAAGAGTACGCGACCCCGCGGCTGTCACGAACCATGTGGACCACGCGGGCGTCCAGGCCGCCCAGCCGTCCGAGCAGGAACGCGGTCGAGGCGTGCTTGCTGGAATCGACGACGATCCGCGCGCCGCTGACCGCGAGCGCCGCGCGGTACACCGGCAGGAGGTAGTCCGCGTAGCGCGCGAGGTCCGCGCGGTAGCGCCCCGGCGCTCCCGAGGCGAGCATGAGCGGGATGAAGCGATTGCGGTCGACGACCCGCTGAAGGGCGAGGACCTCGTCGAGGTCGAGACGGTCCCAGCCACCGAACGCACGATCTCCGACCTCGCGCCAGAACGGACAGGCGGAGAAGCGATCTCCGCAGCCGCACAACTGGTCCTCCCGCACGCCTCGCCCCCACAGGAAGACGAGCTCCCCGACGGGAAAGACGCCCGGAAGCTGTCCGACCACGCGCTCCAGCAGCGTGGTCCCGCTTCGACCGGACCCACCGATGTAGAGGACCGGCATCCGGCCGCCCGCCGACTCCCCGACGCCGATCCGTGCGCCCTCGGCCACCGCGCTCACCCCCGCCTCCGAGCGTCCAGCACCCCGGCCGGCCGGAGGCGTTCCACGGCGAGCTCGAATCGGCCGACCGCCTCCTCGACGTGCGCATCGTTCGGGGCGGCGGTGAACGCACGGGCGCCGGTGACGGCGTCGTCCAGCAAGCCCCGGAGCTCCTCGAAGCTCTCGGCCATCTCGGCCTCTCCGAGGCCGCGGAGGCGAACCGCGAAGTCCACCTGATGATCATCGACGTTCTCGCCGTACCTCTTCACCCTCGGGACCACGATCGGCAGGCGCCCGAGCGTGCGGGCGAGCATCACGCTGCCCGTCCCGCCGTGGCACACCACCGCTGTTGCGCGCCCCAGAAACCCCTGCATCTCCGGAAACGTCAGGAAGTCGGCCCCCTCGGCCGACGCCGGAGGCTCGCCCGCCCCGTACTGGACGAAGCACCGGGCCCCGCGGCCCACGTCGCTTCGCGCCCAGTCGTCGATCCAGCCGACGAGCCGGGCGAACGGGTAGCGCTCGGTCCCAACGGTGACGAAGACCAGCGGTTCCATGGCGTCCGCGGCCATCGAACTAGAGGAGGGCACCGACGAGCTCGCCGCGCGGATAGAAGCGGCGCTGCTCCTCCCACTGGAGGACCATGAGGTCGCAGATCGGATAGCACAGCCGCCCCGTGAGCGACGCACGGTCCATTCGCTCGTAGGCCTCGACGTAGACGGTCTTGATCCCGAGCGGCTTCGCGAGCACGAAGAAGGGGAACGCGACGCCCGCCCCGGTGGAGACGAGCACGTCGGGGCGCTCGCGGCGCAGGACCCGCCACGCCAGCCGGAGGTTGCGGAGCAGGTTCGGGATGTTTCGCTGGGTCGGATGGTGGGCCCAGTCGAGCCGCTCGCCCTCGAGCAGGGATCTCGCGTCGGTCTTGTCGAAGGTCACCCAGCTCCGGTCGTGCTTCTCCCACCAGGGGCGCAATTGGTGCAGCAGAAGCAGATGCCCCCCGGAGGAGCAGACGAGCAGGAGCTTCACCTCAGTAGGCCCCGCGCGTGGACAGGAGCGTGGGGATGGTCTTCGCGACGATGAAGAAGTCGTAGGCCAGCGACCAGTTCTCGATGTAGAAGAGGTCGAGGCGGACGTACTCCTCGAAGCTCAGGTCGCTGCGGCCGCTGATCTGCCACAGGCCGGTGATGCCGGGCGGCACCTCGAGCCGGTCGAACTGCCACTCCTCGTACTCCCGCACCTCCTCGGGCAGCGGCGGGCGGGGACCGACCAGGCTCATGTCCCCGCGGATGACGTTCAGGATCTGCGGCAGCTCGTCGAGGCTCCAGCGTCGCAGCCAGCGCCCGACCTTGGTGACGCGGGGGTCGTCGCGGAGCTTGAACAGCGGGCCATCGGCCTCGTTCAGCGCGCGAAGCTCCTGGAGCATCTCGTCGGCCCCGACGCGCATCGTCCGGAACTTGAGGATCGTGAACGGGCGCCCGCGATGGCCGACGCGGCGCTGGCGGAAGAACACGGGCCCGGGCGACGTGAGCTTGACCATGGTGGCGATGACGATCCACAGCGGCAGCGTGGCGAGGACGCCGACGCTGGCGAGCGCCAGATCGAACCCGCGCTTCGCGATGGCCTGCGGGCCCGTCAGCCGGGCCGGACGCAGCGACAGCGCCATGAAGCCCCCGATCGGCTGCACGGACAGCCGCGAGGAGAGCACCTCGGGCAACGTCGCCGTCACGCGGACCTCGACGCCCTCGAGGCGAACCACCTTCGCGACGTGGCCCATCTCGTCGACCTCGAGATCGCTCGCGGCGACGAAGACGCATTCGGCGCCCGTCTCGCGGATGATCTCCCGCAGGTCTCCGATGCTGCCGACCACCGAGTGGCCGTTCTGCGAGGGGTCCCGCTGCGCGGTCGAGACGAACCCGATCGGCTCGTAGCCCATGCTCGTGCGCCGCATGACCCCCTCGAGGTGGGTGGCCTCACGGTTGGTACCGACGATGAGGGTGCGGAACGTGAGCCTGCCGGCCGCCCGAAGGTGACCGATCCGCCAGTGCCAGACGCGACGGAAGAACAGCGTCGTGAGCAGGGACAACGCCCACGACAGACCGATCCACAGGCGCGAGTAGGACCCCTGGAACCAAAACGACAGCGTCACCAGGCCCGAGAGCCCGACGGAGACGGCCAGGATGATGCGCCGGAACTCCTCGGCGGGGGTGAAATGATGCGTGTCGTAGAGGTGGAAGGCCGTGAACACCGCCACGACGAACAACGGGGTGGCCAGGAGCAACAGCAGGAGGTCGCGGTCCGGGACCCGGAAATCGAACCGGATCCAGTAGGCGACGAGCAGGGCGGCGGCCACGGAGAGGGTGTCGGTCAGTGCCATGCGGCGAAACAGCCGACGGTACTGGCCTCGCGCAGACCAGCTCTCGACCTGCTGGGCAGATCGGATCGCCTCTCGGAGACGGTGGGTGCCGGCCTGCGAACCGGCGATATCCTCGACTCGACCCTGCATGGTCTCCTCTTACGACCCGATCCGGCTATTCAGCGGCACATTCGGTGACGGATGCCCCGAAAGGCGACGGCCGTGGATGTGGAGCGGCGCGCTTCCGGGGGTCGGTTCCTCCACACGGCCGACACTACTCCGCTCCCCCAAACTACGCCATCCGGCGAACGGTTATGTTGTCTCCACTCATCGGAACCACGATGGACCTAGGGCATTCGGCCCCCCGGAGGCGAAGCCTACCGATGGGCGGCTAGTGTTTCCGCACGAGGGAACGATTCGGGCGGAGGGCGCCGGATGGCCACGGTGGGGATGGTTGGACGTACGACGGAGTTGCCCACCGGCGCGGCGCCGAAACCTCGTTGCGGGAGGACGCCGCTCCCAATGCCCTCCGGGGAATCAGGTGCTGAGGAGGCTCTGGAAGATCCGAATGGCGCCGGGGCCGACGATCACGATGAACAGGGACGGCAGGATGCAAAGGATCAGCGGGAAGACGATCTTCACCGGCGTCCCCTGCGCCTCTCGCTCGGCACGCTGACGCCGCTTGATCCGAAGCTGCACGGCCTGGGTTCGAAGCACGTTCGCGATGCTGACGCCGAACACATCCGCCTGGATCATCGCCAGCGTGAAGGCGTTCAGCTCCTCGACGTCGGTCCGGGCGCCGAGGTTTCGAAAGGCCTCCGACCGGGAGACCCCGAGCTGGATCTCCTGAAGCATCCGCGCGAATTCCTGGGAGAGCACGCCGGGGGTGTTCTGGACCACGCGGGCCAACGCGGCGTTCAGCGAGAGCCCCGCCTCGACGCTGATCGTCAGCAGGTCGAGCGTGTCGGACAGGGCGTTGCGGATCTCCTTCTGGCGGGCGGACACCTTCCCGCTCAGCAGCGCATCGGGTGCGACGAATCCGATGAAGGTGAAGAGCGCCGTGACCACGAGGGCGGCGAGCCCCCCGAGCCATCCGGCGAAGACCATGACGACGCCGAGGACGAGCCCGGCGACCGCGCCGATGACCTTGAACGCCATCATGCGCTCGGCGTCCCACCCGGGCGGGCTTCCCGCCAGGACGAGCCGAACCGCCAGGCGATCCCGTGAGTCGAGCGGCGTCAAGCGCCGCGCGATCCTCGTCGCCCCGGTCATGACCGGCACGATCGCGCGATTCGCGAAGGGCTCCGCCAGCTCCGCGTCGCGGAGGTTCGTCCCCGCGTCGCCGCCGATCACCTGGGACTCGAGCATCCGCACGGCGCGCTTGCGATCCGTCAGGGTCGACTCGATCGCGATGCCGACGAGCACGATGCACCCGAACGTGGCGCCGAGGGCGACGAGGAGGAAGGCGTCAGACATCGATATCGATGATCTTTCTCATCCACACGATCCCCGCCAGCATCAGGCAGGAGGCGACGATCGTCATGGCGATCCCGATGCCGGTGGTGAACAACAGGGCGATGTACTCCGGATTGACGAGCGTCATGTACAGCGCGATGACGAACGGCATGGCGATGAGCACGTACGCGGAGAGGCGGCCCTCGGTCGTGAGCGTGTCGACGTCCCGCCGGATCTTGTCCCGCTCCCGGATCGTGTCGGCCACCGTGTCGAGGATCTCGGCCAGGTTGCCGCCGACCTCGCGCTGGATGTTGATCGCTAGCACGGCCCACTTGAAGTCCTCGCTGCCGATTCGGTCGCCCATCGAGGCGAGCGCGTCCTCGGCGGGCCGGCCCAGGCGGATCTCCGCGACGACGCGGTTGAACTCCGTGGCGGCGGGCTCATCGATCTCCTTCGCGACCGTGTCGAGCGCCTGGAGGAAGCTGTGGCCGGCGCGCAGCGAGCTCGCCATGACGGTGAGCACGTCCGGCAGCTGCCGGCGGAGCTTCGCCTCCCTTCGCCTGAGCGAGAGCCGGAGCATGACCGAGGGGATGGCGCCCGTGAGGACGCTCACCACCAGCACGACCGGCAGCGGCTGCGTGAGCAGCATCGAGAGGATCCCGCCGCCGAAGAAGGCGAGGACCGTCACGACCACGAACTCCCCGCCCTTCAGCGGGAACCCCGCCTGCTCCAGCCGACTCTCCAGCGAGGTGGAGAATCCCCCGGCCTCGGCCATCCGTCCTCCGGCCTGGGCGACCGACGCCGGGATCCACCCGACCGACGGCTCGGCCTGCACGACCTGCTCGGAACCCCTCCCCTGGGCGACGCCCATGCGCTGGGCCATCACGCGGCCCTCCCGCATGCGGACCCCGGCGCCGAGCAACATCCAAAACACCGTCGCCATCGCGACGAAGACCAGGCCGGTGACCAGGAACAGCCCCGACGTTCCGCTCAGGACGGACGCCGCGAGGGCCGCGTGCATCAGCGTCCTCCCCGGGCCTCGGGCGCGAACAGTGCCGGATCGAGGGCGATGCCGTGCTCCTGGAGCTTGTCGAGGAACGTCGGCCTCAGGCCCGTGGGCTTCAGCGAGCCCCGGAACTTCCCCTCCTCGTCGACGCCGGCGGCGAAGTCGAAGAGGAACACGTCCTGCAGGGTGATCACATCGCCCTCCATGCCCACGATCTCGGTGACGTGGGTGATGCGGCGGCTCCCGTCCTTCAGCCTCGCCTGGTGGACGATGAGGTTCAGCGCCGACGCGATCTGCTCCCGGATCGAGCGCGCGCTGAGGTCCATGCCCGACATCAGGGTCACGGTCTCCAGGCGCGAGAGCGAGTCCCGAGGGGAGTTCGCGTGGATGGTCGAGATGGAGCCGTCGTGGCCGGTGTTCATCGCCTGGAGCATGTCGAGCGCCTCTCCGCCGCGGACCTCACCGACGACGATCCGGTCGGGACGCATGCGCAACGCGTTGCGGACCAGGTCGCGGATCGTCACCTCGCCGCGCCCCTCGATGTTGGGAGGGCGCGCCTCGATCCGGACGATGTGGGGCTGTTGCAGCCGGAGCTCCGCCGCGTCCTCGATCGTGATGATGCGCTCGTCGTCGGGGATGAACGACGACAGCACGTTCAGGGTCGTCGTCTTGCCGGCGCCGGTTCCACCGGAGACGAGGATGTTGACGCGTCCTCGGACGCAGGCATCGAGGAAGCGCGCCACCGGGTTGGTGAACGTGCCGAACCCGACCAGGTCCTCGACCTGATATGGGTCCGCGGCGAACTTTCGGATCGTCAGCGACGGGCCGTCCAACGCGAGCGGCGGAACGATGGCGTTGACCCTCGAGCCGTCGGGAAGCCGGGCGTCGACATAGGGCGAGGACTCGTCCACGCGACGTCCCACCCTCGCCACGATCTTGTCGATCGTGCGGCGAAGCTGCTGGTCGTCGTGGAACTTCGTGCCGGTCCAGTAGAGCTTTCCGGCGCGCTCGACGTAGATCGTGTCCCAGCCGTTCACCATGATCTCCGTGACCTCCGGGTCCCGAACGAACGGCTCGAGGGGGCCCAGGCCGAGGACGCTGTCCCCGATCTGGCGGACGATGAGCAGCTTCTCCTGCGCGGAGAGGGAGACCTCCTCCTCGTCGAGCAGCTCGCGGAGGCGCTGATGGACGAGCCCCTCGAGCTCGGTGTCCGACAGCGATGAGTCGTACAGGCGCGGGCCGAGCACCTCGACGAGGCGCTCCTGCACGCGCGTGCGAACGTCGGCGATGCGGTCCCGCTGCTGTGATTTGGCCAGTCGATCTGCAAGCGACATCGTGTGCGTCTCCTCGGCTCTAGCCTCGCGCGAACAAACGGAACTTCTTGCGGCCGTTCGCGTCCAGCGGCTCGGGCTCGCCCGCGGGCGTCGCTTCGACGAATCGCTCCGCCAGGCTCCGCACCGCCCCGGCCACGTCGGACGAGGGCTCCTCGAGAACGACGGGACGGCCCTTGTTCAGGGACATGGGGACGAGGACGCTCGACGGGAGCATCGCGTCCACCTGGATCTTCATCACGCGCTCGACGTCCGCCGCGTCCAGGCCCACCTTGCTGCCGGCGCGGTTGAGCACCACGCGGAACCGAGTGCGCGGGAGGCCGATCGCGAGCAGCGTGTCGAGCGCCTTCGAGAGGTGCTTCACGCCGACGACGTCGAGGCCGGTGATCAGGCAGATGTCGTCGGACAGGTCGAAGCAGACGAGCGCCGAGTCGGAGTAGTCCACCGACGCGTCGACGACGACGTACGTGAACGCGCTGCGGATCGCGCGAAGGAACTTCCCGATCTGCTCCCCGGCCGGCGTCTCGGCCGTCGGATCGGACGGCGCGCCGTATCCCCACAGGTGGTCGCCGAGCTTGCGCCCCTGCGCGCGGATCTCGTCGCGGGTGCCTCCCTCGCCGAGGAGCATGAGGTCCACGATGTTGGACGAGGGCTCCGTCCCGAAGTAGGTGAAGACGTCGCCCATGTCGAAGTCGAGGTCGACGACCGCCGTGTCCTGGCCGGTGACCTCGGCGATCGCGGAGGCGAGGTTCGTCGTGAGGAACGTCTTGCCGGTGCCGCCCTTGGAGGAGAACACCGAGATGATCCTGCCGCGCTCGTTCGGCGAGAGCTGCTCGCGCATGTCGGCGGACCGAAGGTTCTGCGCCCAGGAGATCGCCCGCTCGACGGCGTCGCGAAGCTCCTCGCTCCCCTGCGTCAGATCGACGACGTCGCGGATGCCGGCCCGCATCGCGGCGGGCAGGAGTCCGTTCCAGGTGTGATCGCGCACCATGACGATGGCGGTTCCCGGCGCGGAACGACCGACGAACTCCGCGAGCCCGAGGGCGTCCGGCTCCTTCACCTCGGGGGAGAGCACGAGGACGTCGATGGGCGAGTCGCCGTTGATCAGCGCCTCTTCGGCCGCGGTGGCGCTCTGAACCCAGCCGATCCCGTCGGTCTCCACCTCGAGCGCCCGCGCGAGCGTCTGGCGAAACGACTGCGGCGTGCCGACCGCGTAGACGCCGGGGTCGCTCACGATCCCTCGACCTTTCCGAGGATCTTCGAGACGTCGATGGGCCCCTCGTTCGGAGCGTTGTCTCCCGGGCGGATGAGCCCGAGCCACACCTCGCCCGCGTTCTGCGAGAACACCAGCTGCTGGCCCTGTTCCTCGGTCAGCTCGAGCGTGACGAGCTGCTCGGCGCTCACTTCGTCGGAGCTCTCCGTCGAGCTCGTCGACGAGTTCGGATCGGCGACCGGCGTCGTGACGTCGAGCACGCGAGCGTCGGGGACGACGACGGCGGTTTGGTCGTCGAGCACGCCGGACCCTCCGAGGTCGCTGAAGTGGGCGTAGAACGTGACGTGGTCTCCGGTCTGGAGCTTCTCCCCGAGCATCTGCTCGGCGGTCAGACGCACCGTGACGGCCTCGTAGCCCTCCTGCAGGCCGAAGACGCCGCCCGGCAGCTTCTCCTGCGTGCCCGACAGGCGGCTGAGCGCGATCTGCTCACCCGCGAGGATCGGGACGGCGGAGGTGCGGTCGCGAAGCTGCGCGACGCTCGTCACGGCGCCCTGCACCACCGAGTCGGTCGGGAACGGCTTCGGCGTGAAGGCTCCCTGATCGGCCAGCGGGTTCAGATCGGTACCCGCCGGGATGTCGGTGGCCGACACGAGGACGGTCGTGAGCTCGCCACCCGTCTCGGCCTCCTCCTTGACGTTGCTCACGTACAGGAACACACCCGCCGTCGCAAGAAGTGCCAAGATGAGCGCGCCCGCCACGACCAGACTTCGTGACTTCATCGAACCTTCTCCTTCTCGAAAGAACCCTATGAAGATGTCGGGCAGGATCCGGCGAACTTGAGGTCGCAGAGCCGGATCCCCTCGAGGCCGAGGTCGGCGCCTCCACCGGCGTCCTGGCCCCCGAACCGGTGGCCCACCCATTCCACGAGGATGCAACGGGCGCTCGAGTTGCTCGGGGGCCTCCCCGCACTCGCCCGAGTTCTGCCAGGAGAACGAGACCGTGGCGTTCTGCCGTTGCAGCTGCTGGTCGTTCCACGTGAGGGTGCGCGAGATGGAGTCGTAGCTGTACATGGAGCTCGTGATCTGGTTGCCGGTGACCGTGGGCGCCGAGACCTCATCCGGGGCCGCGGCGAAGCACCCGTGGGCGACGCCGAAGGCATCCAGGTTGATCGGCGATGCGTTCGGGAAGTTGACCCCTCCGACCGTGCAGACGCCGCTGTCGGCGCCGGCCTGGTGCACATCGAGGACCGCGTTGAGCTTCATCTGCGCGAAGCCGATGATGTTGTACTTGTCGATCTGGCTGCCGCTCTTCATGATCTGCCCGCTCTGGTCGTTGACCGGGAAGGTCACGATGTCGCCGATGCGATCGCCCAGGGCGCCCCAGTTGGAGGCGGAGAGGCCCGAGTCGGTGCACACGTACGTCGGGGCCGGGTAGTTGAGCGGGAGGGGCTCGCCGGTCCAGTTGTTGTGGATCCAATCGTCTCGCTTGCTCGACCCGGAGCTGCTGCAGTGCGCGCCCGAGCTGACGTTCCACTGCTCGAGGTTCATGAACCCGAAGTTCGAGCCGTCGAAGCGGTCGTTGTCGTACCAGAGGTGGCAGATCGTCCCCTTGGCGACGTTGGGGACGTCGCAGTCCCCCTGGAACGTCGCCAGGTTGAGGACGATCGGCAACGGGTTCGCGGCTCCGGCACCTCCCCAGCCGGCGGTCGCCTCGGCGGAGACGTCGTCCGAGCTTCCGAAGCCGAGGACCGGCGCGAAGAAGAGCTGCTGCTGGGCGGTGTATCTGACGGTGACCCAGTCGCCGCCGCAGTCGTCGGTGATGCCGCCGGACGTGCCGGTGGCGTTCAGCGCGGCGAACGTGTCGGCCTGGGCCTCCTCGTCGCCCGTCTCCGAGACGCACGACTGTGCGGCCGCCAATGCGGCGGCGTCGGCCGCCTTGACCAACGCCCGGCGCTTCACGAGGAGCGCCCCGGCGTCGATCACGAGCACGACCATCGCGAAGATGGCGACGAGCGCCAGCGCGGTGATGATCAGTGAGACGCCCCGCTCGTCGTTGGCGTCGAGTCTCCTGCTCACTCGCACCGGAATGTCCCGCTGATCGTCACGGGCTTGGTGATCTTCGGCATGAACGGCAGGTTGATGACGAACGTCTGGTTCCAGCTCACGGTCACGGCCTCGCCCTGGGTGTCGTCGCTGCACACCTTGTTCGCGGTGGGCGTGCCCGAGATCGGGATAGCCGACCGCAGCGTTTCTGGCCGCGGTCGCGATCGCCGACGACGTGCCTCTGACCGCCGCGACGCGGGCTCCCTCGCGTGCCGCCGAGGTGTAGGCCTGGTACTGGCTGAACACGACGCCGAACACCATGATGCCGAACACCACGAGGAACAGGGGGACCGCCACCAGGGCGAACTCAACGGCGGCGACGCCGTCCTCTCGGGCGAGGGCACGCCGCATGCGCAACATTCGGATCACGTCCATCACCTCGTTCGCTTCCGGAGGCAGATCCCTCCGGGGGTTGCCGTCGCCGGTCCCTCACTCCCGCCCGTGGAGTGAGCGGCCGGCGTGGCCGCTCGATCTGGTTGAGCTGCGCCTACGCACCACCGACCGCGGTGCCGACCGACGTGAACTTGGTCTGGGCGTTCGTGCCGATCAGCCGCACGGCGACGATGATCACGGCCGCGATCAACGCGACCATGAGGGCGTACTCAACCGCGGTCGCTCCCTTCTCCTCGGACGCACGCGTCCGGAAGTCGTGGAACCACGTCTGAATCCCCGTGTAGAGCTGCAGGAACATCTGCTCACCCCCTTGTGTCTTCCCTCGATCCCTATTGCGCCTCGTGACATACGCTATGTGCCGTAGGTCCCCAGCGGTATTCCGAATTCCCCGCAGGGCCCGTACGTAGTTCCGCGTACGACGAGCTCAGCACGGCGGGATCGGCTCGCACGATGCGGCGCCGCCCGCGGAGGTCGGCTCTGCTGCTCCGCGGCGAGCCCGAGTCCGGACCCGCCGCGGAGCGTGAAGCC
Source organism: uncultured Actinomycetes bacterium (assembly GCA_963728285.1). Lineage (GTDB taxonomy): Bacteria > Actinomycetota > UBA4738 > UBA4738 > HRBIN12 > CAVSJR01. The sequence continues at coordinate 356,747 of CAVSJR010000002.1, forward strand.
GATGCCCCTCCGTGGGAACGAGCGCCGGAGCGCGCGGGGGCGCGGCCGCTCCTGCTTCTCGATCCAATCGTCTAGGCGCCGCCGACCGCAGTGCCGACCGACGTGAACTTCGTCTCGGCGTTCGTACCGATCAGCCGCACGGCGACGATGATCACGGCCGCGATGAGCGCGACCATGAGGGCGTACTCAACCGCGGTCGCTCCCTTCTCCTCGGACGCACGCGTCCGGAAGTCGTGGAACCACGTCTGGACCCCCGTGTAGAGCTGGAGGAACATCTGTTCACCTCCTTCGATTGCTATGAGCCTCGGGCTCGTCACACCTCAGGGCCTACGGTAGGCACCGTCGCCCCTCGGTGATATTCCGACTTCCCCGGACCTGCCGTACGTACTTTCGCGTAGCCCGCGCCATCGATGCAGGCGGGCTCGTCGGCGATTCACCGGCGTGCTCAGCCGCTCGGCCGCCGGCTCGGTCTCCGGCAACCTCGGCGATCCGGGTCGTTCTCTCTCCGAGAACTTTCGGCAGAGCGTCGACCCGGCTTGAGCCCGCCCAAGCCACCGCCCGGGGCCCGAGGGAACGGCGCGCTTCCAGGCACGCCGCTCTAGTGGGGCGATCGCCGCGCCGAAGAACCGAGCATGGCGACCGAGTACGGCGCGAAACCGGGCGCTCGGGCTCGCGGACCGCACGCCGGCCCGCGAGACGAGCGATCGCCGGCCCCCCATGCCGCCCGGCTCGCGATCACCCTTCCGCGGCTGTGGGCCATCGTCGCCGTGGAGGTGGCGGCGCTGGTCGGGCTCCTCACCCGGCTCAATTCCGTCGACCTCGCCTATCAGATCCGGGTCGGCGAGGCGATCCTGCGGGAGCGAACGCTGCCCGGCGTCGACCTCCTGACGTTCACGGTCCACGGACGACCCTGGCTCGACCAGCAGTGGGGAGCCCAGGTGATCCTGGCGCTCGCCCACCGCGCGGGCGGCTGGGGGGGCCAAACCATCCTTCGGGCCGGGCTCGTGACCGCGCTCTGCCTCTTCGTGTTCCTGGCGTGCCGCCGGGCCGGCGCCGGGTCTCGCGCATCGGCCCTCCTGACGCTCGCATCGCTGCTGGCGCTGCGAGCCGGACTCGGTTTGCGGCCACAGCTGTTCGGCCTCGTGCTGCTCGCCATGACGCTCTGGATCCTCGCCGCCCGCAACCGGCGACCCGGCCTCGTCGTCGCGATCCCGCTCCTCGTCGCCCTGTGGGCCAACCTCCACGGCAGCTTCGTCCTGGCGCCGGCCCTTCTCGTCATCGCCTGGGTCGAGGCTCGCCGCAGGCGAGAGTCGGGAGCGACGAGGCTGCTCTGGATCGCGGCCGCCTCCGTTGCAGCGGCGTTCATCAATCCGTTCGGACCGAGGATCTGGGGCTACCTCGCCGAGGTCGCCACGAACCCGCGCGTTCGTGGATTCGTGGAGGAATGGCAGCCGCCGACGATGCACGATGCCGGCGGCGCAGCGTTCTTCGTGACCGGTCTGGCCGTGGCGGTCTTCCTCGTCGTCCGGCGTCCACGACCCGCGTGGACCTCCGTCGCGACGCTCGCGGCGTTCTTCGCCCTCGGACTGACAGCGAACCGAGCGGTCCTGTGGTGGTCGATCGTCGCTCCGATCGTGATCGCGGCCGAGCTGCGCTCGGACGGGGCTCGAGGCCCTCGCGGCGCCGACCACGATGCTCCCTCCGTCGCACCCCAGCCAGCGTCTCTGCTGAACGGGGCCGTGGCGGTCACGTTCGGCCTCGTCCTCGCCCTGTCGCTGCCCGGCGTGCTGCGGCCGGCCGGCTCCGAGCGTTGGCTTCCCCAGGATGCGCCGACGGCGGCCACCCGGGCGGTGCTGGCAGAGGTCGCCCCCGGGGCTCGCCTGTTCGTCTCCCAGCCGTGGGCATCGTGGTTCGAGTACGCCGCCCCTCGTGACCGCGTGTTCGTCGATTCACGCATCGAGCTCTATCCCTCCGAGATCTGGCGGGACTACGACGCCGTGACCGGAGCACGGTCCGGCTGGAGCCGGATCCTCGACCGCTGGCGCGTCGATGCCGTGGCGGTGCGCACGGAGGAGCCGCTGCTCGACGAGATCTCGGGCGATCCGGGATGGCGCACGCTGTTTCGCGACGCCTCCGGGGCGGTGTTCGTGCGAACCTGCGCAAGCTGCGCGACCGCGGTGCCGGAGGCTATTCCGTCGCCCCAACCGTGACGAGCCCGGAGCTCGCCGCAGCCCTCACCGCTCCGAGGCGCGTTCCCACCCCGAGCTTGCCGTAGATCCGTCCGAGATGCGTCGTGACCGTTCGCTCTCGAACGCCGAGCCGATCGGCGATCTGTCGCGCCGTCAGTCCCTCGGCCGCGACCATGAGGACCTGGCGCTCGCGCTCGGTGAGCATCGCCTCCACCTCGCGGCGCCGCTGGATCCGCTCGGCGATCTCCCAGACGAGCTCGGGCGGGCGTCCCTCGAGCACCATCTCCCCGGTCGCCGCCTGTCGCACCGCTTGGAGGAACGCGACGGGATCCAGGTTCTTGTCGGCGAACCCGTCCGCCCCCATGAACAGCGCCCTCGAGATGGACACGGCGCCCGCGCCGGCGCCGCAGGCGAGGATCGCGAAGGAGGGGAACCGGCGTCGAATCTCGCGGATGAGCCAGAAGGTGTCGTGCTCTCCCTCGAGCCCGAGGCCGAGGACGGCCACGACGTGGCTCCGACGCAGCCGTTCGATCGCCTCCATCGCCTCGTCGCCGGTGCCGGCCTCCACGAGGATCTCCATGTCGGGCCGGTCGTCGATCAGCATGCCCATGCCGGCCCGGACCACCGGCAACGGGTCGACGAGGACGACGCCGAGCCGCCGGCTCGGCTTCCCGCCGGCATGGGCGTCCGGCGCGGGTGCGTGCGGCGCCGTCACGTCGACGAATCCGATCGCGCGAGCATCAGAGCCCGACGCCGTCCGCGTGCGACGCGCCCTCGGGGTGGCCGGCGACCCCGATGCTGATGTAGCCGAGGGACGCGGCTCGGGCGATCGCCTGCATCCTCGTGTGGACGCCGAGCTTGCGATAGAGCTTCGTCACATGCGATTCCACCGTGCGAGGGGAGATCCCGGTCCTCGAGGCGGTCTGCCGAATGGTCCACCCGTCGGCGAGCAGGCGAAGCACCTGCAACTCCCGCGGCGTGAGCGACGGATGGTCCTCGGCCTCGGCGCCGAGGCGGGCCGTCCGAACCAGCCTGCTCATCTCGTGCACGGCCTCGCGCTGCTGCTCCGGAGCGAGGACGCGTTTCCCCTCCGCGATGGTCTCGATGGCGCGGGCGATCGTCCGCACGCCGGAGGACTTCGGCAGGAGCCCGTCCACGCGCGACCGCATCCACGACAGCGTCGAGGGCCCGTGGGCCGGGTCGGTGAGGACGAGGATCCGCGGATGCGCGCCGCCCGCGCGCATCCGGTCGGCGATCTCGAGCGCTCGCGCACCCGGCACGGCGGGATCCAGCACGACCACATCCGGATGGAGCCGTTCGCACTCCTCGATCGCGCCCCGCCCGTCCGCTTCGCCGACGACCTCGAGGGTCGGCGACGCCTCGCACGCCATTCGCACGACCGCTCGCACGATCGGGTGATCCTCGACGATCAGGACGCGGGTGCGCGCCATCGGGTGTCGCGTCGGCCGCACCGCCATCGTCTGGCACCGTCTCTCCCCGTCAGGCGCTGCGAGAGATGGGGACGAGCCCGTGCCGCCAGGCCAGGGTCACCGCCTCGACCTTGGAGTGGACGCCGAGCTTCGCCAGGACGCTCTTCACATGGCTCTGCACCGTCAGCGGGCTGATGCCGAGCTGCATGGCGACCTCGTCCGTCGACAACCCCTGCGCCAGCGCCGCGAGGATCTCCGTCTCCCTGATCGTCAGGCGCTTGATCCCGTCGCGCTCACCCGCCCCATCCGTGCCGGGCTGCAGCTCATCGAGCTGGCGGACGACGTGCGGCAGGTCGACCACGGGCATCACCATCTCGCCCGCGGCGGCGCGCCGAAGGACGCCGAACAGGTCGCGGGGATCGGGCGAGCGCGGCACGAAGCCGCATGCCCCCGACGCCAGCGCCGCGGCGATGGATTCCGGGCTCTGCAGCTCCGCGACCACGAGGACCTTCGCGGACGAGCGGGCCTCCAGGATCCGCCGGGTCGCATCGATCCCGTCGATCCCGGGCAGGTCGAGGTCCAGCAGCACGACGTCGACGGGGCAGGCCCGGCACAGGCCGGCCGCCTCGTCCACGTCCCCGGCGGTTCCGACGATACGGATCCCGGGACGGCCGTCGAGCAGCGTCGACACGCCACCCTCGAACATCCGGTCGTCGCCCACCAACAACAGCCGCACGAGTTCGTTCATCTCTCGGGAGAAGCATCGGCCTGCGGCGTCCGAGACCTGAGCGGCCCGTAGACTCGCCGGCGTGACCATCTGCCCGACCTGGGGAGGAGGATACCCAGAGCGGGTGAGCCACCATGTCGGGGGAAAGGACGTCCGGATGAGCGAATCGCGATCCCCCAACCGGCTCGCCGGCCAGACGAGCCCCTACCTCCTGCAGCACGCCCACAACCCGGTCGACTGGTACCCGTGGGGCGAGGAGGCGCTCTCGCGGGCGAGGCGCGAGGACAAGCCCATCATGCTCTCGATCGGCTACGCCGCATGCCATTGGTGCCATGTCATGGAGCGCGAGTCGTTCGAGGACGAGGAGACCGCCGCGCTGCTCAACGAGCGGTTCGTCTCGATCAAGGTCGACAGGGAGGAACGGCCCGATCTCGACGCCATCTACATGGACGCGGCGCAGGCCATGACCGGGCGCGGGGGCTGGCCGCTCACGGCGTTCCTGACGCCCGCGGGAGAGCCCTTCTACGCCGGAACGTACTTTCCGCCGGAGCCGCGTCACGGGATGCCGTCGTTCCGACAGGTGCTCATCGGCGTCTCCGAGGCATGGCGGGAGCGGCGCGACGACGTGCTGCGGCAGGGCAAACACGTCGTCGAGGCGATCGCCGGGGGGACCTCGCTCTCCGCGTCGGGCGAGGCCGCGTCCGAGGACGTGCTCGGCGAGGCCTTCGCGACGCTGGAGGCGGCCTTCGACGCGCAGTGGGGCGGCTTCGGCGGCGCGCCGAAGTTCCCCCAGCCGATGGTCCTGGAGTTCCTGCTCCGGATGCACCTTCGGGGGGAGCAGCGCGCGCTGCCGATGCTGCGGCGAACGCTGGATCGGATGGCGGCGGGCGGGATCCACGATCAGCTCGGGGGCGGCTTCGCTCGCTATTCGACCGATGCCGCATGGCACGTTCCCCACTTCGAGAAGATGCTCTACGACAACGCGCAGCTCATCCGCGTGTATACGCGTGCATGGCAGGTGACCGGCGATCCGACCTATCGCCGAGTCGCCGTCGACACGATCGAGTACCTGCTGCGAGAGATGCGGCATCCGGAGGGAGGGCTGTACTCGTCCCAGGACGCGGACTCCGAGGGCGTGGAGGGACGGTTCTTCACCTGGTCCTACGACGAGCTCGTCGCCGTCGGCGGCGATGCCGTCGCTGCGGCGTTCGGGACTGCACCGCAGGGGAATTGGGAAGGGACGAACGTCCTGTGGATGCCGCTTCCCGTCGACGCCGTCGCCGCCGAGCTCGGGAGCGACGCCGGCGAGCTCGCGGAGGAGCTGTCGCGCGCGCGAGCCGAATTGTTCCGCCTCAGGGAGCGGCGCGTCCGCCCGCTCACCGACGACAAGATCCTCGCCGGATGGAACGGCCTCGCGATCGCGGCGCTCGCGGAGGCGGGGCGCGTCTTCGGTGAGGGCGCCTACGTGGATGCCGCGGTCCGCGCAGCCGACTTCGTCCTGACCCGTCTGCGCGACGATTCGGGACGGCTCCTTCGCTCCTGGCGAGGGGGCACGGCGGGCGGACGCGCGTACGCGGACGATCACGCGATGATGGCCGAGGCCTGTCTCACGCTCTACGAGACGACGGGCGATCTCCGCTGGTTTCGGGAGGCGCGAGCCCTCGCCGACGACCTGCTCCGTCGCTTTCGCGATGAGGAACGCGGCGGGTTCTACCAGACGGCCTCCGACGACGAGGCGCTCGTGCTCCGTCCGAAGGAGCTCTTCGACAACGCCGTTCCCTCGGGGAACTCCGTCGCCGCCGATGTCCTGCTGCGGCTGGCGTCGCTGACCGGCGAGGAGGAGTACGAGCTCGCGGCTCGATCCGCGCTCGCCCTCGTGCTCGACCACGCGGGCCGCATGCCGACCGCGTTCGGGACGGCGCTGTGCGCGATCGACCTGGCCGTCTCGAACATTCGCGAGGTGGCGGTCGTCGGCCGCCCCGGCGGCGACGACACGCGCGCGCTGATCGACGAGGTCCTCGTGAAGCGGTTCCTGCCCGATCACGTCCTCGCCCTCGCCGATCCCGACGACGACGAGGCGCGTGCGGAGGTGCCGCTGCTGCGCGACCGGGTGGAGGTGGACGGCAGGGCGACGGCCTATGTCTGCGAGCGGTTCGTCTGCAAGCTTCCCGTCACGCTTCCCGAGGAGCTCGCCTCGCAGCTGGCCGGCTGAGTGCGCCCCGGGGCGCCGCCCGCCTTGACGGCTCGAGATAGGTAAGCCTAGACTAACCGTAAGTTATGGCTTACTCATCGTCGGCCGCGGCCGTGCTCGACGCCCTCGGGGACCCGACGCGCCGGGACCTCCTGGAGGTGCTCCGCGAGGGACCGCGAGCGGTCGTGGACATCGCCGCCGCGATGCCCGTCAGCCGGCCGGCCGTCTCGCAGCACCTGCGCGTGCTGAAGGAGGCGGGCCTCGTGACCGAGCGCAGCGAAGGCGCGCGCCGCGTGTATCGGATCCATACCGAGGGACTCGCGGCGCTTCGGGCGTACCTGGAGACCTATTGGAACGGCGCGTTGGCGGCCTTCAAGGAGGCCGCGGAGGAGCGAGGAGGGAACCGATGATCGAACCGATTCGCGCGAGCGTGACCGTGGACTGCGCGCAGGAACGCGCGTTCCGGGTCTTCACCGAGCGCATGGACACGTGGTGGCCCCTGGAGGTGCATTCCATCGCCGTCGACGATCGCGACGGCGCGGTCAAGGCGGAGGCCGTCGTGGTCGAGGGCAGGGAGGGTGGCCGCATCTACGAGGTGATGTCGGACGGCGCCGAGGGGTCGTGGGGAACCATCCTCGCGTGGGAACCGCCGAGTCGCGTCGTGATCGCCTGGAAGCCCAACACGAGCGACAACCCTCCCACCGAGCTCGAGATCACCTTCAGCCCCCGAGGGGAGCGGACGCGGGTGGACCTCGAGCACCGCGGGTGGGAGCGGCTCGGGGACCTGGCCGAGGCCGCCCGCGCGGGCTACGGCGAGGGCTGGACGCGGACGCTGGAGAGGTACGCGAGCGTCGCCGGCGACGCCTAGAATCCCGTCATGGCGATCGTGACGTTGCGAAGCCCGCTGCGCGAGCTGGCGGGCGGCGGCCGGGAGCTGCGCCTCGATGCCGCGACCGTCGGGGAGCTCCTTCGGGGACTCGAGGTCCAGAACCCGCGAATCACGGGGTGGATCCTCGACGAACGCGGCGCCATCCGCCGCCACGTCTGCGTCTTCGTGAACGGCGAGCAGCGGGACGTCGACGCAGCGGTCTCCGACGACGATCGCGTTCACGTCCTCCCGTCGATCTCCGGCGGGGCGCGATCCTCGCGGCGAAGCACGCGCCGAGCTCCTCGTCGGGACACGCAAGGGACTGTTCGTCCTGCGGGGACCGCGCGGCGGGCCGATGGAGCCGGTGCATCGCGCCTTTCCGGGCGAGGTCGTCGAGTTCGCCGTGCGCGACCCGAGGAGCGGGATGTATCTGGCGGGGGTCACCCACGGACAGTTCGGACCTCGCGTGTTCCTCGCGAGCGATCCCGCCGGCGAGTGGCAACAGGCCACGGGGCCCGCGTTCCCCGAGGACACCGGCGCGAGCGTGGAGCGCGTGTGGGTCGTCCAGCCGGGCGTCGAGGACGGCGTGCTCTGGGCCGGCGTCGACCCCGCCGCCCTGTTCCGAAGCGAGGACGGGGGCCGCTCGTGGTCGCTCGTCCGGGGCCTGTGGGACGTCCCGACCCGGCCCGAATGGAACCCGGGTGCCGGCGGGCTGGCGTTGCATTCGATCTGCACCTGGCCGAGCGATCCCGACCGCCTCGCCGTCGGCATCTCCGCCGCCGGGGTATGGATCAGCGAGGACCGCGGCGCCACCTGGCGCACCGGATACGAGGGCCTCGTCGCGGAATACCTCCCGGAGGAGGCGCGCGAGGGAACGCACACCCTGTGCGTCCACAACATGCACCGGGCGCAGGGGAGGCCGGAGCGCCTCTTCATGCAGTTTCACGGCGGCGTGTACCGCTCGGACGACGAGGGCTCAAGCTGGCTCGACATCGCGGAGGGCCTTCCCTCCAGTTTCGGATTTCCGCTCGTCGTCGACCCGGGCGAGCCGGACCACGCATTCGTGATCCCGCTGTCGGGCGCCGAGGACCGCGTCACCCCCGACGGGCGCGTCCGCGTCTACGAGACGAGGGACGGCGGCTCGTCGTGGGAGGCGCGCCAACGAGGGCTGCCGCAGGAGGATGCGTATCTCACGATCCTGCGCCAGGCGTTCTGCCACGACGACGGAGACCCGCTCGGCCTCTACTTCGGCGCGACGTCGGGCGAGGTCTTCGGCTCCGTCGACGGCGGGTCGACCTGGTTCACGGCGGCCGAGCGCCTCGCGCCGGTCACCTCAGTCCGCGCCGCTCGGATAGATCCGGCCACGGACCTCGACGCGACGGCCACGCGGTAGGCTTCCTCGTTCACGCGGGAGGAGGACCATCATGACCAACGCAACGTTCGTGACATCCAAGGGCTCATTCAGCGTCCGGCTGATGCCGGAGCATGCGCCGAAGACCGTCGAGAACTTCGTCGATCTCGCGTCGGGGAAGCGGGAATGGACCGATCCCCGCGACGGCGAGCGCAAGAGCGTGCCGCTCTACGACGGGACGGTGTTTCACCGGGTGATCGACGGCTTCATGATCCAAGGCGGGGATCCGGCGGGCAGCGGCATGGGCGGCCCGGGGTACCGGTTCGAGGACGAGGTTCCCCCCGACGGCCCCTCCTTCGATCGCCCCGGAATGCTGGCGATGGCCAACGCCGGGCCGAACACGAACGGCTCGCAGTTCTTCCTGACCGTCGCGCCGACGGACTGGCTGACCGGCCGGCACACCATCTTCGGTGAGGTCACGGAGGGCTACGACGTGGTCGAGGCGATCGCGAAGAGCGAGACCGCCGCACAGGATCGGCCGGCCACCGACATCGTCCTGGAGCGAGTGGAGATCACCGAGGACTAGCGGCCCACGCGGCGCCACACCCCGTGGAGTGAGGGAGTCTCATCCCGTGGAGTGATTCGCGCCCGCGACCCGATCCCTACACTTCTCCGACCGGCGCCGGGTGGCGTCCACGTGGGAAAACGCCCTATACTCACGTGCCCGTTTGAACGACCGTTCAGGAACCGGTGGCGGCACACCGCCGGGCGGGAGAAAGGGGATCCGCATGACCGCTGCAACGAACGCGACGCCTCCGGAGCTCAATCCCGGCGACCGGCTCCTCACGGGCCCGGGGCCATCGAACGTGCACCCGAAGGTGCTCGAGGCGATGCGGCTCCCGATGAACGGCCACCTCGACCCCGACTTCTGGGACATCCTCGTCGACCTCGTCGCAGGACTTCGCGCGCTGTGGCGCCGCGGGGACCAGGGCCTCACGATCTCGCTCTCGTCGTCGGGAACCTCGGCGATGGAGGCCGGCTTCATGAACCTCATCGAGCCCGGCGACGTCGTGATCTCCTGTCACTGGGGATTCTTCGGCTCGCGCCTGAACGACTTCGCTCATCGCGTCGGCGCCCGGGTCATCGAGCTCACCGCCGATTTCGGACAGCTCGTCCCGGTCGAGCGGATCATGGAGTCGCTCGCGGCCAATCCGGAGGCGAAGATCGTGAGCGTGGTCCACGCGGAGACCTCGACCGGCGTCGACTTCCCCTTGGCCGACCTCGCCGAGGCCATGAGGTCGAGCGGCACCGATGCCCTGCTCTACGTCGACTGCGTCACCTCGCTCGGCGGCCAGCAGGTGGAGGCCGAGGAGTGGGGCATCGACTACGGCTACTCGTGCTCGCAGAAGGCGCTCGGCTGCCCGCCGGGACTCGCCCCGGTCACGATCTCCGATCGCGCCATCGAGCGGATGCGGACGCACACGTCGGCGGTCCCCTACTACTACGACTTCGAGGAGCTGTCCAAGTATTGGATCGATCGTCCGATCACGTACCACCACACGATGCCGATCCTCCAGTACTACGCGCTGTACACGGGGGTGCGCCTCGCCCTCGAGGAAGGGCTCGACAAGCGCTGGGCCCGCAACGAGGACGCGGGACGATACTTCCAAGACGAGATCCGCTCGCGGGGGTTCGAGCTCCTCGCGGATCCGAATCATCAGCTCGTCGAGCTCACGGCCATCAAGGTGCCGGACGGGGTCGACGGCAAGGAGATCCAATCTCGCCTGCTCCGCGAGCACGGCATCGAGGTGGGCGGAGGGCTCGGACCGAAGGCCCCGCCGATCTGGCGCGTCGGCCTCATGGGCGTGAACGCGAATCGGGAGACGGCCGACCGAGTCCTCTCGGCCTTCGATCAGGTGCTCCCCCGCTAGACATCCTCGAGGAGATCGATGGCCGTCCGTGATCGACTGCATCGCAGTGAGCTCGCCGTTCCCGGCACGAACGTCCGGGCGATGGAGAAGGCGCCGACGCTCGGCGCCGATCTCGTGTTCCTCGATCTCGAGGACGCCGTCGCGCCGGACGACAAGGAGCGGGCGCGAGAGAACGTCATCGGGGCGCTCAACGCCCACGACTGGTCCGGATGCGCCGTGTCGGTGCGCATCAACGGCCTCGACACCCACTATTGCTACCGAGACGTCGTCGAGGTCGTCGAGCGTGCGGGGGACGTCCTCGACACGATCCTGATCCCCAAGGTCGGCTCGCCCTCGGACGTCGAGTTCGTCGCCACCATGCTGGATCAGATCGAGGCCTCGGCCGGGCTCGCGCCGATCAACCTGCACATCCTCATCGAGACGGCGATGGGCATGGCCAACGTCGAGGCGATCGCGCGAGCGCGGCCGGACCGCCTGGAGGCCATGGTGTTCGGGGTCGCCGACTACGCCGCGAGCGTCCAGGCGCGCACCACGACGATCGGTGGGTCCAATCGCGACTACGCCGTCCTCACCGACCCCGACGCGGATGGAGCGCGCGAGCGCCACTGGGGGGACCAGTGGCACTTCGGCATCTCGCGCATGGTGGCCGCCTGCCGCGCGTACGGGCTCCGTCCGATCGACGGCCCCTTCGGCGACTTCGCCGATCGCGACGGCTACACCGCCGCCGCCCGTCGTGCGGCGGCGCTGGGCTGCGAGGGGAAGTGGGCGATCCATCCCTCGCAGGTGGAGCTCGCGAACGAGGTCTTCTCCCCCGACGAGGCGGAGGTGGAGCGCGCACGCCGCATCCTCGACGCGATGGAGGAGGCCGCCAAGGAGGGAAAGGGCGCCGTCTCGCTCGACGGCCGCCTGATCGACGCGGCGTCCATTCGCATGGCCGAGAACCTGATGGCGAAGGTCGAGCAGCTTCGGGCGCGCTAGCCCACGAGGGGATCCGAGATGAACATCCACGAATATCAGGCCAAGGAGCTGCTGAAGTCCTACGGCATCCCCGTGCCGCCGGGCGAGGTGGTCTACACGGTCAAGGCGGCGACCCGCGTCGCGGAGGACATCGGGGGCCAGCGCTGGGTCGTGAAGGCGCAGATCCACGCGGGCGGTCGCGGCAAGGCGGGCGGGGTGAGGCTCGCGAACTCGGTCGAGGAGCTCCGGCGGCTCACCGACAACATGCTCGGGACGACCCTCGCAACGGCGCAAACCGATCCGTCGGGCCAGATCGTTCAGCGCGTGCTCATCGAGCGCGCCTGCAAGATCGAGCGGGAGCTGTACCTGGGGCTCGTGATCGACCGGGCCACCCAGCGGATCGTCGTGATCGCATCCGCCGACGGCGGAGTGAACATCGAGAAGGTCGCGGAGGAGCACCCGGAGCGGATCCACAAGGAGGTCGTCGATCCGGCGACCGGCCTCCTGGACTTCCAGTGCCGCAAGGTCGCGACGGCGATCGGCCTCCAGAGCCGGATGTCGCCGTTCGTTCGGATCCTGACGGCCTTCTACCGGTGCTTCCGGGACAAGGACGCCCTGCAGGCGGAGATCAACCCGCTGGTGATCAGCGAAGAGGGCGACCTGCTCGCGCTGGATTGCAAGATGACGTTCGACGACAACTCGCTGTTCCGCCAGGGCGAGATCGCCGAGCTTCGGGACTTCGACGAGGAGGACCCGAAGGAGGTGGAGGCGACGAGCCACGGACTCAACTACATCGCGCTCGATGGACAGGTCGGCTGCATCGTCAACGGCGCCGGCCTCGCCATGGCGACGATGGACGCCGTCGTGCTGCACGGTGGGCGGCCGGCCAACTTCCTCGACGTCGGCGGGGGCGCCACCCCCGAGAAGGTCGCGAACGCCTTCCGCATCGTCCAGAAGGACCCCAGCGTCAGGGCCATCCTCGTCAACATCTTCGCCGGCATCAATCGCTGCGACTGGATCGCGCAGGGCGTCGTGCAGGCCACGCGCGATCAAGACATCGCCGTCCCGATCGTCGTGCGCCTCGCGGGCACCAACGTCGAGGAAGGACGCCGGATCCTCGCGGAGTCCGGCCTGGAGCTCATCCAGGCCGAGGACCTGGACGACGCCGCAAGCAAGGCCGTGGCGTCGCTCGGAGAGGCGGTCACCGCATGAGCGTGATCGTCGACAAGGCACTCGCGGGTCGTGATCCAGGGCTTCACCGGTCAGCACGCGACGTTCCACGCCGAGGAGGCGATCGCGCACGGGACGAACGTCGTGGGCGGGGTCACGCCGGGGAAGGGGGGAACCACGCACCTCGAGCTGCCGGTCTTCAACAGCGTCGCCGAAGCCGTCGACGAGACGGGGGCGGACGTGTCCGGCATCTTCGCTCCCCCGGCGGTCGCCGTGGACGCCCTCCTCGAGGCGATCGAGGCGGGGATCCGCGTCGCCGTCGTGATCGCCGACGGCGTCCCGGTGCAGGACATGGTCCGAACGAAGCGGTACCTGTCGGGCCGCGCCACGACGATCATCGGACCGAACTCCCCCGGCATCATCACGCCGGGGGAATGCAAGGTCGGCATCATGCCGGCCACCATCTATCGCAGCGGCCGCGTCGGCGTCGTGTCACGCTCGGGGACGCTGAACTACGAGGCCGTGTCCCAGATGACCAAGCTCGGGCTCGGCCAGTCGACGTGCGTGGGCATCGGCGGCGATCCGGTGAACGGAACGGATTTCAAGTCGGTCCTTCAGGCGTTCGAGAACGACGACGACACCGACGTCGTCGTGATGATCGGGGAGATCGGCGGGAGCCAGGAGACCGAGGCCGCCCGATGGGCGAGCCAGTACATGCACAAGCCGGTCGTCGGCTTCGTCGCCGGCGCCTCGGCTCCCCGCGGACGCCGGATGGGACACGCGGGGGCCGTCATCTCCGGCGACTCGGACACCGCGACGGCGAAGCTCGACCTGATGGAGCGCCTCGGCCTGTACACCGTGAGGAATCCCGCCGACATCGGAGACACCGTGCTCCGGGCGATGAAGGAGGCCGGCGCCAGCGTCGGCTCCGGGTCCGGCGCCTGACCCGATCGGGTCGAGGGTTCGTCCCGCGCCGCGCAGACCGATTCGCTCCGCGTCAGCCGTCCCGCGCCGGCCTGTCCCGGCGGCTCGCCTTCAAACGATCCCCCTGCGGCAGCAGGATCTTTCGAAGTCGGACGTTGTGCAGGCGTCACCTCGACGCACTCGTCCTCGCGGATGAACTCGAGGGCCTGCTCGAGCGACAGCCCCCGCTTGGGGATGAGGCGGACGAGCTCCTCGGCGTTGGCCTGCCGGATGTTGGAGAGCTTCTTCTCCTTCGTGGGGTTGACGTCCATGTCGTCGGCCCGGGCGTTCTCGCCGACGACCATCCCCTCGTACACGTCCTCCCCCGGGCCCACGAAGAGCGATCCTCGCTCCTGCAGGTTCAGCAGCGCGAACGTCGTGGTCGTCCCCCGGCGATCCGCCACGAGCGACCCGGAGGGTCGCGTGCGCAGGTCGCCGTGCCACGGCTCGTAGCCCTCGAACACATGGTGCAGTTGTCCCGTCCCCCGCGTCTCCGTGAGGAACTCGGTGCGAAAGCCGATCAGGCCGCGGGCCGGAACCAGGTAGTCCATGCGGACCCAGCCGGTCCCGTGATTGACCATGTGCTCCATGCGCCCCCGTCGGAGCGCGAGCAGCTGTGAGACCACGCCGAGGTAGTCCTCCGGCACATCGATCGCGAGGCGCTCCACCGGCTCGTGCACCCGCCCGTCCACGGTCCGCGTCACCACCTGTGGCTTCCCCACCGTCAGCTCGAAGCCCTCCCGGCGCATCATCTCGACGAGCACCGCCAGCTGGAGCTCGCCTCGGCCCTGAACCTCCCAGCGGTCCGGGCGATCGGAGTCGAGCACGCGAATCGATACGTTGCCGACCGTCTCCTGGTCGAGCCGGGATTTGACCAGGCGCGCGGTGAGCTTGTCCCCGTCCCGTCCCGAGAGGGGGGAGGTGCTGATCCCGATCACCATGGACAGGCTCGGCTCGTCCACCCTCGTGACGGGCAACGGGCGCGGATCGTCGGGATCGGCGAGCGTCTCCCCGATCGTGATCTCGTCGATCCCCGCGACGGCGATGATCTCGCCCGGCCCCGCCTCGTCGGCATCGATCCGGTCCAGCTCCTCGGAGACGTACAGCTCGGTGACCTTGGCGGCCTCGATCGAGCCGTCGGCGCGACACCAGGCGACCGGCTGGCCCCGGCGGATGGTTCCGTTGCGCACGCGGCAGATCGCCAAGCGCCCCACGTACGGGGAGGCGTCCAGGTTCGTCACGAGCGCCTGCAGGGGATGCCCGGGCTCGAACGACGGCGCCGGGATGTGCTCGATGAGCGTCCCGAACAGCGGCTCGAGATCCTCACCGGCGACGTCGGGGTCCGGCGACGCGCGACCCGCACGGGCGTCGGTGTAGAGGATGGGGAAATCGATCTGCTGCTCATCGGCGTCCAGGTCGAGGAACAGCTCGTACACCTCGTCGACCACCTCGCGGGCGCGGGCGTCGGGCCGGTCGATCTTGTTCACGACGAGGACGACGGGAAGGCGCGATTCCAGCGCCTTTCGCAGGACGAAGCGGGTCTGGGGAAGGGGGCCCTCGCTCGCATCGACGAGCAGCAGCACGCCGTCGACCATCGTCAGGCCGCGCTCGACCTCCCCGCCGAAGTCCGCATGGCCGGGCGTGTCGACGATGTTGATCTTCACGCCGCCGTGGCGAACCGCGGTGTTCTTGGCGAGGATCGTGATCCCCTTCTCGCGCTCCAGGTCCATGGAGTCCATGACGCGCTCGGCCACGGCCTGGTTTTGCCGGAATGCACCCGACTGCCACAGCATCGCGTCGACCAGGGTCGTCTTCCCGTGATCGACGTGCGCCACGATCGCGATGTTTCGAAGATCCTCCCTGCTCGCCATCCGACCAGCCTACCCGGGCAATTGACGCCGTCGGAGCTGGGCCCGGGGGCTGCCGCGGGCGCGGCCGATACGGTTTCGTCAGCGGGCGGACGCGGAGGATGGCAAGATGGCGCGGCTTGGGCGCGCCGCTCGCGGTCGCCCTCGCGTAGATATGGGCAACGAGGTCCGACGAGCACGGGGGGGACGAATGGGCGCACATCCGAAGGACCGGAGGCAGGGATCGAGTGGGATCACGCGACGGGAGTTCCTCCGGCGTTCCGCCATGGCCGGCATCGCGTTGCCCAGCGCGGCGGCGATCCTCGCCGCCTGCGGCTCCGACGACGGGGGCACGTCGTCGAGCGAAGGGGATGCCGGGACGACGCTCCAGCTGGCGCGGCCCGACAATCCGGTCACCCTTCCAACCGAGGGCAACCCGGCGATCGATGACGGCCTCGAGCCGGAGGCCGGTCCACTCGTGATCTTCGGCTACGCCGACTACATCTGGAAGAAGGTCCGCAACCAGTTCGCCGAGCAGTTCGACACGGAGGTCGAATACACGGTGTTCGACACCCAAGACGAGATGGTCGAGAAGGTCCGATCGGGCGCGGTCGAGGCGGATCTCATCGTCACGGTGACGCCCGATAACGTCGGCAAGCTCGCGACGGCGAAGCTCATCCAGCCGCTCAACCACTCCTACCTCCCCAACTTCGACGCGAACGTGGTGGAGGCCCAGAAGGACCCCTTCTGGGATCAGGGCCGCCTGTTCACGATGCCCTACACGATCTACACGACCGGCATCGCCTGGCGCAACGACGTCATCACCGACGACATCGCCGCCATGGAGAACCCCTACGAGATCCACTGGGACCCGAAGTACTCCGGACAGTCGCACCTGCTCAACGGGTCCCGCGACCCGCTGTGCATGGCGCTGCTCAAGAACGGCATCGCCGACATCAACACCGGAGATCCCCAGGACCTCGAGCTGATCAAACAGGATCTCCAGGAGGGCGTGGACCAGGTCAACTGGCGGTTCGACCACGTCGACTACACGGAGATCACGGCCGGAGCCTCGTGGGCGGTCCACCAGACGTGGTCGGGCCAGGCCGCCTACTACCAGTACTACCTGCCGAAGGGCCTCGACATCACCGCCATCTCCTACCTCTGGCCGCCGCACGGCGACGCCGGCAAGCCGGGCATCCTCGGGTCGGACCACTTCGCCGTCCCGCGGACGGCGAAGAGCCCCGTCCTGGCCCACGAGATGATCAACTTCATGCTCGACTCCGACAACGCGATCGAGAACTACAGCTACGAGGGCTTCCAGCCGCCGATCACGGCGCTGGATCCGGAGAAGATCGTCGCCGACGGGCTCGTTCCGCCGCATCTGAAGAACATCATCCTGACCGAGGAGGACATCAACATCGGCCTCCAGGAGCTCGAGCTCGCGCCCGCCGTGAACCAGCAATGGCAGGCGATCGCGCTGGAAGTCGGGAGTGCGTAGCCGGCCCGAGACGCGGGGGGCCTGGTTCCCCGGGTGGTTCTGGCCGTCGTTCGCGACGCCGGCATCCGTGTGGCTGCTGGCGTTCTTCGTGTTGCCCTTCTACGTCATCCTGTCGGTGGCCTTCGGGGAGGTCGACCCGATCTTCCTGACGGCGGTGCCGCGGTACAACCCACTCGCCTGGGACTTCACGGCGTTCAGGGGCGTTGTCGGGAGATCTGTTCTCGAGCGGATCGATCTACCAGCACGCGTTCGGCAATACCGTTCCTCTACGTCGCCGTCGCCACGCTGCTGTGCCTGCTCATCGGCTATCCCGTGGCCTATTTCATCGCGAGGCACGCCGGCCGCTACAAGCCGATCTTCCTCATCGCCTTCATCGCGCCGTTCTGGATCAGCTACATGATGCGGATGTTCGCCTGGATCAACCTGCTTCAGGGGGACGGGTACGTGAACCGGATCCTGTCCGGGCTCGGCATCGTCGACGAGCCCGTGCAGTGGCTGACCGGCCGTCCCACCACCGTGATCCTCGGCCTGGTGTACGGCTACATCCCGTTCATGATCCTGCCGCTGTACGCGACGCTCGACCGCATCAGCGGCTTCACCCTCGAGGCCTCACGGGACCTCGGGGCCGGCCAGGTCGCCACCTTCCTTCGCGTGACCCTGCCGCTCTCCCGCCAGGCGATCCTCGCCGGCTGCGTCATCGTGACGCTTCCGATGTTCGGGGACTACTTCACCCAGACGCTGCTGTCGGCCTCACCGAAGACGGCCATGCTCGGCAACCTGATCGTGAGCTCGATCGAGAGCTCGCTCGTGCAGTCGGGCGCCTCGCTGGTCGTGATCCTGATGATCCTGCTGATCGCCCCCATGCTCTACTACCTGCGGAGCACCACGCGGGCCAGGAAGCTGGCGGACCGATGACCCAGGTGGCCGCCGACCGAATCCCCGCGCAGGCGGACGCCACCACGACGCTGCGGAGGTTCCGCAACTGGATCGCGAACCCGTGGGCGAAGGCCCGGTTCCTCTGGATCGTCGCGATCGGATACTCGCTGTGGGCCCTGCTGCCGGTCGTGATCGCCGTGGTCTACTCCTTCAACAGCGGCCGGTCGCAGACCTCCCTGCAGGGCCTCTCGATGCGCTGGTACCTGCACGACGTGAGCTCGGTCCTGCAGGACGTCGAGCTCCGGTCGTCGCTCCTGCAGAGCTTCAAGCTCACGATCCTCGTCGTCCTCATCTCCGTTCCGTTCGGCGTGGCCTTCGCACTGGCGCTCGACCGATGGCGCGGCCGGGGCACCGGGGCCGCCAACTTCGTGATGCTCTTCTCGTTCATCACCCCGGAGGTCGCCATCGGCGTCGCGCTCTTCCTGTTCTTCGGCCAGCTCCTGACGGCGATCGGTCCCGGCTTCCAGGCGCAGGTCCTGGGCCTGTCGATGTTCGAGATGGCCTATCCCGTCATCATCGTCCGGGCGCGGCTGCTGTCCATCGGCAAGGAATACGAGGAGGCGGCCATGGATCTGGGCGCGTCCCCCACCGGGGCCCTGCGACGCGTGCTCCTGCCGCTGCTCGGGCCGGCCATCCTCGCGAGCTTCGCGGTCGTCTTCGCGACGGCGATCGATGATTTCGTGATCGCGCAGCGCCTGTCCACGGGGCAATCGACGCAGACCGTGCCGATCCTGATCTACTCCTCCGCGCGACGCGCCCCCCTGCCGTCGCTCAACGCGCTCGCGACCATCACGCTCATCGCCTCGACGGTCATCATCGCGCTGGCGTTCCTCGTCTACCGTCGATCCACCAAGCGCGACCGGCTCGGGGACCAGGCGACCGATCTGGTGGTTCCGGGGTAGCGTTCACGACGAGCGCCGGCCCGCGTCGCTGCGGCGGCGCGACGTCGACGTCCGTACATCGTCCGAAGGGTCCTTCCCCGGGCAGCCTTAGGTCCTATGGACAGCAGCACCTCTCGTGCGGGAACATTGCCCGCCATGAGACTCCCCCGATCAAGCTACAGAATGCTCGTTACGAGCGCCCTCGCGCTTACCCTGCTGGTGTCGCTGCCCCCCATCAGCGGCGAGGCGGGCAGCTGGTCCACCCCGACGGGATGGAAGCTCGGGAAGGGCCTCCGGCTCCAGCGCTGGGATGATCCGGCGACGCCCCGCCATATCTTCGTCCTGAGGATCGATCCCGACGTGGAGGCCGGCGCCGTGAGCGTCGACACCGCGATGCCCGGGGCCGCGCTGCCCGGCGACGCGAAGACGAGCGAGATCGCGGCCAGGGCGGGAGCGTTCGCGGCCATCAACGGGGACTTCGGCACGAGCCGCCCGGACCACCCGTTCGCGGCGGACGGGGAGCTGTGGCAGAACGGCCCGCAGAAGGGCTTCAGCTTCGCCCTCAGCCAGGACGAGAAGACCACCTACTTCGGCGATCCTCGCCCCCGAGTCACCGTCGCGGGCCCGACCGGCACCTTCGTCGTGGACGACTGGAACTCCGGGGCACCCTCGGGCGACGAGATCGCCGGCTACACGCCCCGCGGCGGATCGGTCGAGGATCCCCCCGAGGACGCGTGCTCGGTCAAGCTCGATCCCGTCGCCGGCTCGGGGCTCTCGTGGGCCCCCGACCGAAACGCCGTCGTCCGCAGCTACAAGGTCGTGGGCGCCCCCGTCTGCCAGCACTCCGCCGTGAGCGAGAACGGCATGACGGTGCTGTCGGTGAAGTCCTCGGCATCGTCGAGCGCCAAGGAGCCGCTGACCGGCCTGCAGGTCAACGACACCGTCTCGGTCAAATGGTCGAGTGGATGGCCCGGCGTCACGGACTCGATCGGCGGCCGGCCGTTGATCGTGCAGGGCGGACGCGCCATCCCGATCACGTGTTCCTCGGGCAATCCCCTGTGCCAGGCGAATCCTCGGACGGCCGTCGCCGTCGATGCGAAGGGCATCATCATGTTCGTCGTCGCCGACGGACGCTCCCCCGGCTGGTCGTCGAGCATCACGCTGAGCGCGTTCCAGGACTTCCTGGTCGGCAAGCTCGGGGCCGTCGACGCGCTCAACATGGACGGGGGTGGCTCCTCGACGATGTGGGTACAGAAGACCGGACCGTGGTGTTTCTCTCAATCCAAGAGCGCGACGGGCTGCATCGTCAACCACGCGAACCCCGGGGCGAACTACGTGGAGCGATCGGTCGAGAACGCGCTCGTCGTCTACAAGGGAAGGGATCCGGGGGAACCGGTCATCAGCGGACCATAGAGGGGGGACGATGTACCTCGCACGAACCCGAGCTCGCACGCTCGTGTTGGTGACGATGGCGACGATCGCGTGGGCCGCGACGTTGCCTCCGGCCGCGAGCACGGCGGCCTTGAGCTGGTCGCCCTATCGCACCTGGGATCTGGGCAACGGCGTCACACTCACTCGTTGGGACGAGCCGAGCGAGCCGAACAAGGCGTTCGTCCTGAAGTTCAGCCCCGGCGCGAGCGCCGCGACCACGGACGTCATCATGCCCGACACGTCCATGCCGCAGAGCGAGACGCTGAGCAGGATGGGAATCGACAGCGGCGCGATCGCGGCGATCAACGGCGACTTCGGTCAGGGGCGGCCGTATCACTCGACCGCGGTCGACGGCGCGCTGTGGCAGTCGGGCCCCCAGAACGGCGAGAACTTCTCCCTCGCCGCCGACGAGAGCGGCGCGTACATCGGCAGATCTCGGCCCCGGGTCTTCGTCAGCGGTCCGACCGGCCGCTTCTCCGTCGACCGCTGGAACGACGGCGATCCCACCGGAGCCGAGGTCGCGGCCTATTCCCCCGAGGCCGGATCGCTCGAGAACCCGACCGACGGGCAGTGCGCGGTGCGCCTGGTCCCCTCGGGCCCTCGCTTCTGGACCGACGGCCGCAAGTCGGTCGGGCAGGACTACGTGATCGAGGGCCGCAGGTGTCAGGCGGACGAGAGCGATTCGAGAGCGGGCGGGGATGACGGTCCTGGCGACCCCGCGGGACAGGGACAATCCGAACCGGCATTTCATCAGGGACCTCGCCGTGGGCCAGACCGTCTCGGTGAAGTGGACGATGGGATGGCCCGGCGTCCTGGACACGATCGGCGGACGCCCCCAGATCGTGGACGAGGGCGAGAACATCGTCCCGGACGTTCCCTGCTCGAGCAACAACAGCCCGCTTTTCTGCAAGAATCCCAGGACGGGCGTGGGCTTCGACGCGAAGGGCAACCTCTATCTCGTCGTGGTCGACGGCCGGCAGAGCGGCTGGTCCGTCGGCCTGTTCCCGAAGGACTTCGCGGACTTCTTCGTCAACCAACTGCACGTCCGGGACGCGCTCAACCTGGACGGCGGAGGATCCAGTGAGATGTGGACCATCCAGAAGGGAGACTGGTGCTACTCCCCCACCGCGGCTCCGGCGGGATGCATAGTGAACCGGGCCAACTCCAGCCCCGGCGGGTACCACGAGCGCGAGCTGGAGAACGCGCTGGCCGTGCTGCCGGGGCCCGACCCCGGCGAGATCCCGCCGCCGGTCGAGGGGTGATCACATGAGGCCGATCGCAGGGCAGATGCACCGAAGGCCGCGGGCGATCGCGATCGCCATCGCCACCCTGAGCATCGGATGGCTCCTCGCGCTGCCCCCCACGCCGAGCTCCGCCGCCATGAGGATCGACAAGACCTGGAGCCTCGGCAGCGGCGTGACGCTGACGCGCTGGTACGACCCGACCGGGCCGATCCATGCGTTCGTCTTGAAGTTCAAACCCGACGCGGCGCCCGCCACGTTCGACGTCGGGATGCCGGCCGAGCAGCTGCCCGGCGAGGCCCCCACGAGCAGGATCGGCGCGTCGCACCGGGCCCTGGCGGCGGTCAACGGCGACTTCGGCCACGATCGCCCGTATCACGCGGCCGCGGTCGACGGCGTGCTCTGGCAGACCGGGCCCATGCACGGCGAGGCCTTCTCCGTCGCCGCCGCAGAACGAGCCGTCCACGTCGGCAAGGGACGGCCGCGCGTGACTCGGCCGGCGGCCCCACCGGAACCTTCCGCATCGATCGATGGAACTCGGGATCGCCCCGAGGCTCCGAGATCGTCGGCTACTCGCCGCGGGGCGGCTCGCTCGAGGACCCGCCCGGGAACGCCTGCTCCGTGCGCATGAAGCAGCAGGACCGCGCCTACTGGACGAGCGGGAAGGAGGCGATCGGCCGCAGTTACAGCGTCGATGCGGTTCGGTGCAGCGCCGATCCGCTGCCGGAGCAGGGCATGACGGTGCTCTCCGTGAAACAGTCGGCCTCCCGCCGCCAGCTGCAGAAGATCAAGGACCTGCGCGCCGGCCAGACCGTCAGGGTCCGGTGGTCGATGGGGTGGCCGAACGTCCTCGACACGATCGGAGGACGCCCGATGCTCGTGGAGAACGGCCGCAACGTCGCCCCGACGACGTGCACCGGCCCGCTGTGCGGCAAACACCCGCGCACGGGCCTGGGCGTCGACGAACGCGGCAACGTCCTGCTCGTCGTGGTCGACGGGCGCATCGACAACTGGTCGATCGGGATGTATCTGAATCAGTTCGGCGCTTTCTTCGCCGACGAGCTCAACGCGACCTTCGCGATGAACCTCGACGGCGGCGGATCGGCCACCATGTGGGCCGCGAAGAACGGACCCTGGTGCTCGCCGAAGCCCACGGGCGTGACGAACGGATGCGTCGTCAACTACGCCAACCCGGGGGAGAACTTCAAGGAGCGGCCCGTGGAGAACGCCGCGCTCATCCTTCCCGGCCCCGACCCAGGAGAGCAGCCACCCCCTAGCGGCCCCTGACTGGAGGTCCCCCCGATGCGCACCCCCCCGAGAACGCAGGCGACCAGCGCCGTCGTGTTCGCCCTCCTGCTGTTGTCGATCCTCGTCGGCTCGTCGCCGCCGGCCGCCGCGGCCGGTCGATACGGGGAACGCCTCATCGTGGACGACCTCTCGAACGCGGTCGCGTTCACGTTCGCCCCGGACGGCCGGATCTTCATCGCCGAGCGGATCACCGGCAACATCAGGGTCTTCAACCCCGCCACGGGAGCTCTCCGTCTCTTCGCCACCGTGCCCGACGTCGTCGGCACCGTGTTCACCGAACTCGGGCTCGACGGGATCGCCCTTCATCCCGACTTCCCCGCGAAGCCCTACGTGTACGCCTACGTCACCCGCGACGTCTCGGGAACCGCGAGGATCCAGATCATTCGATACGAGGCCTCGCGCGACGACGGCACCGGGCCCGGCGTCGATCCGACCGTCATCTACCAGTCGGCGACCGCGGCCGGACCGCTGCACGTCGGCGGGCGGATGCTCTTCGGGCGCGACGGCTACCTCTACGTCGTCATCGGCGACGGGGGAACGGAGCGGTTCGCGCAGGATCTCTCGGTCGAGCGAGGGAAGATCCTTCGGATGACGGCGCGCGGGGCGCCGGCGCGCGGCAACCCCTTCGGGACTCGCGTCTGGTCCTTCGGTCATCGAAACTCGTTCGGCTTCGACTTCGACCCGAAGACGGGCGACATCTGGCAGACGGAGAACGGCCCCGAATGCAACGATGAGGTGAATCGAATCATGCCGGGCGGCAATTACGCATGGGGGCCGCACCAGACGTGCTCGACGCCGCCGGCCGCCCCCGCCAACACCAACCAGGACGGCCCCGACCCCCGCAGGCTGCCGGCCCTGTACTTCACGCCGACGATCGCTCCCACGGGGCTGGTCTTCTGCCGGGATTGTGGCCTCGACCGGGCGGCCGAGGGCGCCATGTTCTTCGGATCGTTCAAGGGAGGAAACATCGTCCGCGCGACGCTGACCAGCGGTCGCAGGGGCGTCGACTCCACCAGGCTCGCCCTCAGCCACGAGCCGCGCGTGCTCTCGATGGAGGCGTCGCCGCGGGGGCGCCTGTACTTCTCCGACAGCAAGGCCATCTACCGGATCACCTCCGCGGCTTGATCTCGCAGGCCGAGATCCGACCCGAGCCCGACCACATGAGAGCCGGATCGTGCCCAGCGCCGAGGTGTCGGCGTCCGATGCAAGCATCCGCCTTCAAGTTCCGGAGCCCTGGGACCGAGAACTAGCTCTTAACGAAACCGCTGGGGGGAACACGTTGTATTCGGCCGAACGCGGCAGCCATATCTCGCATCCGCTGTGCCCCGAGGAGGTCTGCGGGCGGCCCCGGCGCCACGGCTACGCGGGGACCGCCCGGGTGGCGGCGATCCTCGTCACGACCCTGCTTCTGTCCGGGTTTCTCGGCTCCTTGTCGTCCGCCCGAGCCTCCACGTCGCTCGCCGGCGCCGAGCATCACCTCCGGCAGGTGAACGACAGGGCACACGAGCGTCAGCTCGCGATCAGGGCGTTCCACCGTCAGCTCGGACGCCTCGCCGGACGCGTCGACGATGCCCGGCGCGATGCGGCGCCGAAGCCGGCGATTCGCGCGCGACAGGACGACGACGCACGCGCCGAGCGCCGCGCGCGCATGCGTCGACGCTTGCGCAGCATCGGGCGTGAGCGTTCGGCGATCCAGCGGCGTCTGAACGCGGCGCATCGAGCCGTGGAGAAGATCGCGCGCGAACGCGAACGGACGATCGCGACGATCTGGCGCATCCGCCCGATCGGGTTCTGCCCGGTTCGGGGCCCGCATGAGGTGGCCGACGACTTCGGCGCGCCGCGATGGGAGGACGGCAAGTACCACCCGCACATGGGCAACGACATCATGGCCGCGTACGGAACGCCGATCGTGGCGCCGTTCGACGGCCGCGCGGTCGCGGCGCCGGGCGGACTCGGCGGCCTGGCCGTGAAGGTCTTCGGCGCCGCGGGCTACGTCTACAACGCCCACCTGTCGCGCTACGGGACGCTCGGCATCGTCGATGCCGGCACGGTCGTCGGCTACGTCGGCGCGACGGGGAACGCCGTGGGCGGCGCGCCGCACGATCACTTCGAGTGGCACCCGGGAGGCGGGAGCGCCGTCGATCCGTACGCCGAACTCATGCAGGTGTGCTGAGGCGTCCGAGGGGCCGATGCGCGACGTGCGCTGACGCCGTGCCGACCCGGGTAGCGGGAGACGCGCCGGGTGCGACACACTAGGGGAGACACCGACGGCGGACACGACGTGGACTCCCCGTTCGCTGGGAGTCCTCCCCTCCCGCCGGGGCCGAGGCGCCCCAGCGTGTGGGGGAGGGGGCGAGCCGAAGGCCCGCCGCCTCAAGGATGCCGTCGCCGTGCCGATGCTCGGTCGCATGCGTGAGGGGGAGGGCCTTCGTCGTTGGATGCCGGCCGCCGTCCTGGCGGCCGGCATCGTCGTGGGGGGCCTTGCCTCGGCCGGGCGAATCGACACCGCGCTGGCCAACGACCCGGCGACGGCCACCTCGGCCGTCCCCTCGCCCCCGATCGAATCCGAGCCATACCCCCCCGCTCGTCGCACCGGACGCCTGGGGTTCCTCCGTGCGGAGCCGCGGTCGATCGACGACGCGAGGGAGGGGAACCAACGAAGGCGGGCGGAGCATCGGCCGCCCTCGGGACGACAGGTGCTCGTCCGCGTGCCCCGCGACATGGCGATGACGGCACGTCCCGACGGCGGGCGCGTCGTCGGCGTCCTTCCCGGCACCTCCCGGTACTACGACGAGCCGACCGTGGCGTGGATCCAGCATGTGAGCTCCGACGGGCGGTTCGGGCGGCTGGCGGTCCCGTACACGGCCTCCTCTCGCTCGGGGTGGATCCCGCTCGCCGGCCTGCGAGATTCCTGGAGCCCCATCGAGGTCCACGTCTCGCTCTCACGCCATGAGCTCGTGGTTCGGCGGCGTGGCAGCGTGCTGTTTCGCGCGGCGTCGGCCACCGGCTCCCCATCCTCCCCGACGCCGCGGGGCAGGTACTTCGTGACCGACCGGGTGGGATTCCCCTCCGGCGGCTACCTCGGGCGGTTCGCCTTCGGCCTGTCCGGCATCCAACCTCGCCTGCCGTCCGGATGGACCGGCGGGGATCAGCTGGCGATCCATGGGACGGACGATCCCTCCTCCATCGGCACATCCGCCAGCGCAGGGTGCGTGCGCGTCGCGCACGGAACGCTTCGACGCCTTCGGCCGCTGCTGCGCATCGGGACCCCGGTCATCATCCGGCCCTGAGCGGCGTCGCCGACGCAGCCGTCCGCTAGCCTTCCGCCCATTCGACGTGGGACGAACGGAGGGAGCGCGCGATGCGAGCGAGGGAGCTGGGCCTCTCGATCGGCAGGGGGTCGACCGGCCCGTCGAATGCCATCACGGACGTCGACGGCGTGCGAGTTGGGCACGCGACCTTGATCGAGGGCGACGGCCCCCTCGTCGTCGGCTCGGGCCCGGTCCGCACCGGCGTCACCGTCATCGTCCCGTGCGAGGAGGTGGGCGAGGCTCCCGTGTTCGCGGGATCGCACCGGCTGAACGGCAACGGGGAGATGACCGGCCTCGCGTGGGTTCGCGAGTCGGGCATGCTGACGACTCCCGTCGGGCTCACCAACACCCACAGCGTCGGGGTGGTTCGCGACGCCCTCGTCGGGGCGGACGCCGAGCGCCACGGGCCGGCGACGAGCTACTGGAGTCTGCCGGTGGTCGCCGAGACGTGGGACGGGATGCTCAACGACATCAGCGGCATGCACGTGCGGGCCCTCCACGCGGATGCGGCACTCGACGCCGCGTCGGGAGGTCCGGTCGCCGAGGGCAACGTCGGTGGAGGCACCGGCATGATCTGCCACGATTTCAAAGGCGGCATCGGAACCGCCTCACGCGTGGTTCCGGAGGCCGGCGACTCCGTGGTCGGCGTGCTCGTGCAAGCCAATCACGGCCGCCGCCATCGCCTCCGGGTGGACGGCGTCCCCGTCGGCGAGGAGGTCGGGCTCGACGAGGTGCCCGGCGCCGTCGAGGGCTCGGGGATGGCGGGGGCCGGCTCGATCATCGCGATCGTGGCGACGGACGCCCCGCTCCTGCCGCATCAATGCGAGCGGCTCGCGCAGCGCGCCGGCCTGGGCGTCGCGCGGACGGGCGGGGTGGGCGAGCAGACGAGCGGGGATCTGTTCCTCGCGTTCGCGACGGGAAACCGAGGGAGGCTCTCGAGCTACAAGCTCGGCGGGACCCCGCACACGGTCGAGATCGAGATGCTCTCGGACCTGGCCATGACGCCGATGTACGACGCCGTCGTCGAGGCGACCGAGGAGGCCATCGTCAATGCCCTGCTCGCGGCGGAGACCATGACCGGCCGCGACGGGATCACGGCCGTCGCCCTGGATCCCGCGCGATTGCTCGAGGCCATGTCCGCGTACGGGCGCGGCCCGGCCTGACCGGTCGCACGGCGTCGGCGGCCCGATCGGCGCGCCGGCGCCTCGACGCTAGGCGGCGGACGGAGCCCCCGCCGGCGCGCGCGAGCCGATGGCCTCGCCGGTCGTGGGATCGAAGTAGTGGAATCGCTGCGGGTCGCACGTCAGGCGGATCCGCTCGCCCGGTCGCACCGTGCTCCTCGCGTCGACCCTCGCGCAAAACACCGCCCGCCCCTCCTCGACGCCGAGCGGGACGAGGGCCCCTTCATCGCCCTCGACGCCCATGGCGGCGAGCGCCGCCTCGGCGGTCACCCGAGGCGCGTCGACCGGAAACAGCACGTTGATCTCCGTCCCGAGCTCCTCGGTGACGTCGGCGACCACATCGATCGTCGGAAGGGAGGCGTCCTTCCAGACCGCCGCGTCCTCGAGGTCCGACGGCCGAATCCCCAGGATGACGGTGCGCCCCTCGTACTCCTCGAGGCCGGCGCCGGGAGGAAGCACGAACCGGTACGACGCGAACGCGAGCTCGCCTCGTTCCACCGTCGCCTCGACGAGGTTCATCGGTGGCGAGCCGATGAACGCCGCGACGAACAGATTGAGGGGGGCGTTGAACAGCGCCTGCGGCGTGTCCACCTGCTGGAGGACGCCGTCCTTCATGACGGCGACCCGGTCTCCCGAGCGTCATCGCCTCGATCTGGTCGTGCGTTACATACACCGTGGTCGTGCGCAGGCGCTCGTGAAGGCGGGCGAGCTCGGCCCGCATCTGGACGCGGAGTTTCGCGTCCAGGTTCGACAGGGGCTCGTCCATCAGGAAGGCGAGCGGCTGGCGAACCATCGCCCGCCCCATGGCCACCCGCTGACGCTGGCCTCCCGAGAGGGCCGCGGGCTTGCGGTCGAGGAGCGCGTCGAGCTCCAGGATCCGCGCGACCTCGGCCACGCGCGACCGGGCCTCGTCCCTCGGGGTGTGGCGGAGCTTCAGGCCGAATCCGAGGTTCTGCTCCACGGACATGTGGGGATAGAGGGCGTAGTTCTGGAAGACCATGGCAACGTCCCGCTGCTTCGGGGGGAGGTCCGTGACCTGCCGGTCCCCGATGGAGATCTCGCCGCTCGTCACGTCCTCGAGGCCGGCCAGAAGCCGCAGGATCGTCGACTTGCCGCAGCCGGACGGGCCCACGAGCACCATGAACTCGCCGTCCTCGATCTCCAGGGAGACATCGTCCACCGCCACGACCGCCGAGCCGAAGACCTTGCTCACCGAATCCAGGACGATCTTGGCCATGTCGTCACTCCTTCATCGCGAGTCAGTCTCCGAGGTCAATCGGCCGTGGGTCAAGGCAGCGCGCAGTCGGTCGGCGGCCCTCCTGCTCGCGCCGAGCCGGTCGAGGCCGAGCAGGACGGCGCCGGTGACCGGCGGCGCCTCGAGCACGTGCACCCGCGCGAGGGACGCCACCTCGGAGATGCCCTCGCGGATGCGCTTGAAGAACAAGGGGTCATCGTTTCGGAACACACCGCCGCCCAACACCACCTCCACGTCCAGGGTGCGCATCCGCAATCGCCGGATCGCGGCGCCGGCCATCGTCACGATCTCGTCCGCCTGCCGGTCGACGATCTCGCGAGCCACCGCATCACCCTCGATCGCCGCCCTGAACACCACGGGCGCGACCTCGGCGATTCGATCGTTGCGGAGGCGTCCGAAGTGGATCGCCTCGGTCACCTGACGCGAGCGCTGAAGTCCGAAGTACGCCGGCACGAGCTCGGCCAGGATCGTCGCAGGCCCCCGCCCGTCCGTCGCGCGCACGGCGTGCCACAGGCCCGCTTCCCCGATATCCGCCCCACCGCCCCAGTCCCCAGAGACGACGCCGAGCGCCGGGATCCTGTAGGTGCGTCCGTTCGGAGCCACGCCGCAGCAGTTCGTGCCGTGTCCCGTCACGACGGCGACGCCCCAGTCCCGCTCGGTTCCCGCCCGGAGCACGGCGAACGTGTCGTTTCGCACGACGGTCTCCTCGGCCCACCCCTGTGCCTGCAGCACGCGCAGGAAGCGTCTGTCGTCGGCGGGGAAATCGGCCCCGGCGAGGCAGAACGTTCCGAGGCGCGCGACGGCCCGGCCGTCGGGGTCGAGCCCGGCCCGGCGGCACACTTCCCTCGAGGCGGCGGCGACGTTTCGGGACATGTCGAGCAGGTCGTCCTCGCGAGGAGTTCGTCGCGAGCGCGGGCCCGGGTCCCGGTCCTCGCCGGGAACGTCGGCGGGCGTCGAGAGCGTCTCGCCGGCCTCCCCGTTCACGAACCGCGCGGCGGCGAGGAGGGTGCCGTCGATCTGGACCAGCGCCGCATCGACCTTGGAGCCTCCTCCGTCAACCCCCAGGACAGCGACCCCGCCCTTTCTCCGCGCAGACCCGGCCGCCTTCACGGGAGCCTCTCCAGCGCGTCGACCGGCACGAATTGGGCGTCCGCCGCCGCGAGGCGATCGAGGATCACCGGGATCGCGTCGGCGGTCGATGCCGGCCACGTGTGGAGGAGGACGACGGCTCCGTCCCCGTGCTCCAGTGCGCCGGCGACGGCGGCTTCCGCCAGTCCGTCCCCCGTGGTCCAGGGCTCCCAGTCGTCGAGCTCCAGATCCCAGTGCACGTTGCGGTATCCGAGGCGCTCCAATGCGGCCAAGACGCGCGGGTCGTCGTGGCCGTCCCCAAACGGACAGCGAAACCACGGGCGCGGATCGATCCCACTCGCCGTCACGATGTGTCCGGCGGCGGCGTCGACGTCGGAGCGGACTCCGTCGTCGTGCAGGAGCGTCATGCGTGCGTGGTAGTGGGAGTGGTTGCCGACGAGATGTCCCTCATCGGCGATGCGACGCGCTCGATCGGGATAGGCCTGCGCCCATCTCCCCTGAACGAAGAACGTCGCTCGTGCGCGCGCATCGGCGAGCGCGTCGAGGATGCGATCCGGCGCGTCGGGCGGACAGCGGGGCCGGTCCGGATGCTCGGCATCGAACGTCAGCGCGATACGCGGGCCGGGTTCACTCACGGGTCGTTACCTTCGTCGCCCTGGTGTAGGTGCTTGGATCGCGTCCCCGAGCGAGCGCGAGGCGCCACGCCAACAGCTGCGCGGGGATCACCGACACGGCGGGAGCGAGCAATCGATGGAGGGCACCCACGCCCAGGCGCATCGCCCGAGACGGACCCTCGGTGTCCGGGGCGACGACCAGCACCGCCGAGCCGGCCTCGATCAGCTCCCCGGCGAGGGCGACATCAAGCCCGTGCGTCTCGGGCTCCGTCGCGATGATGATGGCGGCCAGATCCGGGCCGGCCAGCTCGAGTGGACCATGACGGAACTGCGCCGTCTGGAGCGACTCGGCCGGCACGCCCGCGGCCTCCTTCAAGATGAGAGACCCCATCTCCGCGGCCGCTCGTGCCGGGCCTCTGCCGAGGAGCACGACCACCGCCCGGCTTCCAAGCCTGGATTCCAGTTCCTCCGCCAGGCCGGCATCGCGAAGCAGTCGCTCGGCCGCACTCGCGGCGCGTCCCGACTCCACGCGCACGGTCGCGACGGCGTCCTCGACGGACTCCCCCGCGAGCACGGCCGAGGCTGCGGCGAGGACGACCACCGAACCGGCGAACGTCATGGTCGAGGGCCCGACCTCCGTGCCCGCGCACGTATCGAGCGCGACATCGGCGCGCGCTGCCAGCGCGTTCGCCAGGTCGTTGGTGATGCTCACGAGGCGGGGGCGCGAGCGTGATCGCTCCAGCTCGCCGACGAGCCTCACGAGCTCGGCGCTCTCTCCCGACTGGCTCACCGCCACGATCAACGCCCGCTCGTCGAGGATTCCGGCGCGGAAATGCACCAGCTCCGCGGCATCCACCATGACGGCGGAGCATCCGGACGCCGCCAGGCCGGCCACCGCCGGATAGAGGGCGTCGTAGGAGCTGCCCATGCCGGTCAGCACGATCGTGGACGCTCCGGACGCGAGCTCGACGAGGCGGCGGAGTGGATCGCGCTGGATCTCGAGGCTCGAGGCAGCGCGGCGGATGGCCTCCGGCTGCCCCCCGATCTCGGCTCGGAAGGGGTCAGGAAAGTTTCCTAACGATTTCACGGCGGCAGTGTACGATGCCCACCCATGGGTGTGAAAGTCGCCGTGATCGGCGCCGGGAGCACGTACACGCCGGAGCTCGTCGAGGGATTCGTGACGCGCGGCGACCGCCTCCGCGTCGACCAGCTCGCCCTGCTGGACACCGACGCCGAGCGCCTCGACATCGTGGGTGGCCTCGCCGCGCGCATGATGACGAAGGCGGGTTGGACGGGCGAGCTCACGCTCACCGACGACCGAGATCGCGCGCTCGAGGGCGCGCAGTTCGTGATCTGCCAGCTCCGAGTCGGGGGTCAGGCCGCCCGGTTCGTCGACGAGACCCTCCCCTTGAGATTCGGGTGCATCGGCCAGGAGACGACGGGCCCGGGCGGCTTCGCCAAGGCGCTGCGCACGGTACCGGTCGTGCTCGAACTCGCCGAAGAGACGGCCCGGCGCGGCGCGGCCGACGCGTGGTTCATCGACTTCACGAACCCGGTCGGCATCGTGACGCAGGCGTTGCTCGACGAGGGGCACCGGGCGCTCGGGCTTTGCAACGTCGCGATCGACATCCAGCGAAGGATCGCGGAGGATTTCGGGGTCGAGCCCTCGCGTGTTCGACTCGAGCACGTGGGCCTCAACCACCTCTCCTGGGAACGGGCGGTGTTCGTCGATGACCGGGACGTCCTCCCGGCGATGCTCGACGACCGAGCCGAGGAGCTTGCCGAGCACGCGGACATGCCCGCCGATCTGCTTCGGCTGCTTCGGGCACTTCCCTCCTCCTATCTCCGGTACTACTACATGACGGCGCGCGTGCTCGAGGAGCAGCGGACGCACCCCTCCCGCGCCGAGGAGGTGATGGCGATCGAGCGCGGACTGCTGGACCTCTACAAGGACCCATCGCTCGACTCGAAGCCCAAGCTCCTCGAGCAGCGGGGTGGCGCGTTCTACAGCGAGGCCGCCGCGCAGCTGGTGACATCCCTCAGCGACGGGTCGGGCGACGTGCAGGTGGTCGACGTGCGCAACGGCGGGGCGATGCCGGACCTGCCCGACGATGCCGTCGTGGAGATCCCCGCCCGGATCGAGCTCGACGGCGCTCATCCGGCGCCGCTGGCTCCGCTGGCGCCGGAGATGCTGGGACTCGTCGAGGCCGCGAAGGCCTACGAGCGGCTCGCAGCAACGGCGGCGATGACCGGCAGCCGCGACGCGGCGCTGAAGGCGCTCCTGGCCAATCCCCTCGTCGATGGCTTCGAGACCGCCGCGGCGATGCTCGACCCGCTGCTCGAGGCGAACCGCCAGCACCTGCCCCGTTTCTTCCCCGGCTGACGGGGCGCCGTTTCGTGGGCCGTCGTGGCACACTCGCGGGACGATGAGTGCGGCGCCGAACCCCGTTCGGATCACGCTCGTTCCACATACCCACTGGGACCGGGAGTGGTACCAGCCATTCGACGAATTCCTCCAGCGGCTCGTCGACATGATGGACGCGCTGCTCGCCGCCGCCTCGGAGGACTTCCCCCACTTCCACCTCGACGGACAGACGGCGATGATCGACGACTACCTGGCGGTCCGCCCGGAGCGAGAGGGCGACCTCCGCCGGCTGGCGGCCGAGGGCCGCCTGTCGCTCGGGCCCTGGGTGACGCAGATGGACGAATTCCTCGCCTCGGGCGAGTCCCACGTCAGGAACCTCGAGCGGGGGCTGGCCAGGGCCAGGGAGCTCGGGCCCGCGCTCGAGGTGGGATACCTGCCGGACCAGTTCGGCCACATCGGGCAGATGCCGCAGATCCTGCGGATGCTCGGCGTCGAGTACGCGGTCGTCTGGCGTGGCGTTCCGGCCGCCATCGATCGCGACGCATTCTGGTGGGAGGCGCCGGACGGGAGCCGCGTGCTGGCCGACTATCTCGCGTTCGGCTACTTCAACGGCGCACGCTATTCGCAGGCCCACGACGGCGGGCAGCTCGCGGACGAGATCCGGCGAACGCTCGATCGCCAGCGCGAACTGATGGCGACCGATCGCGTGCTCGTCATGGTCGGCTCCGATCACGCGGGACCCGACCGGCCGCTCGTGGGTCGGGTCTCCGATGCCCGGCGGTCGCTCGGATCCATCGACGCGCGCATCGACGGCCTCGCGAGCCACCTCGACGGGCGCACGCTGCGGGAGGAGCTTCCCGTATGGCGGGGCGAACTGCGATCGTCGGCGCGAGCGCACCTGCTCCCCAACGTCTACTCGGCGCGGCCGCATCAGAAGCGCGAGCGTGGCCGGGTCGAGTCCGTGCTCGAGCGGTACGCGGAGCCACTCGCGGCGCTCGTCCCGCAACGCCCCCGCGGGCCGCGGAGGAGCTCGACCGGGCCTGGCTCCTCCTGCTCTGGAACGGGGCGCACGACTCCGCGTGCGGCTGCTCGCACGACAGGGTCGCCCGCGACGTGGACGCGCGGTTCGCCGAGGCTCGCGGGATCGGGGAGGAGCGTCGTCCGGGCCAGCCTTCGGGCTCTGGCGGATCGGATGGCGGACGGCGGCACGCTGTGGTTCAACCCCTCGCCCTTCGAGCGCGACGGCGTTCCCGGGCTCGGCTGGCTCGTCGGTCCATCGGGTGCCGAGGCGCCGGGGACGGCGGAGGTCCCGGTGCGAGATCCGGGCGAGCGACGGTCGGATCGTCGCCGACGAGGTGACCCTCGCGCTGGCCGACGAGCCGGACGTCGGCGATCTCTACACCTTCTGTCCGGCGGAGGGCGCGGAGGGACCAACGCCTCCGGCCCGGCTGGAGATCGATGAAGGGCGGCAGACGGCCGTCGCGAGCTGGGACGCGCTGGAGGTGCGGCTGCGCATCTCCAGACGCGAGGGAGAGCCGTTCCTGCGGCTGGCCGGAGAGATCCTCAACGCCCGCCCCGACCACAGGCTCCGGCTGCACGTCTCGCTTCCTCGCGACGCGGACGGGGCCCTCGCCGGGTCGCCGTTCGAGCTCGTTCACCGGGCGGCGACCTCCGAGGGCAGCGATCTCGAGCCCCCCTCGCCGACGTGGCCCGCGAGGGGCGTCGTCGCCGCCGCAGGGGTCGCGGTTCTGCACGAGGGGGTATTCGAGTACGAGCTCACGGCCGGGAACGAGCTCGCGGTGACGCTGCTCCGATGCGTGGGAACGATCAGCCGGCAAGCGCTGGCGACCCGCCCGTTTCCCGCGGGGCCCGACGTGGCAACGCCCGACGCACAGATGATCGGCACGATCGAGTTCTCGCTCGGCGTTTGGGACGGAGCGACCGCTCACGCGCTCCTCCAGCAGTGGGAGAGGTTCGCGCTCCCGCTCGTGTCCGCTGCCGCCCCCGGTGGAGGATCGCTCCCGCGGTCGGGCCACCTTCTGTCCATCGAGGGCGAGGGGCAGCTTTCGAGCATCCGGTCGCATCGAGGCGCCGTCCAGGTGCGACTGTGGAACGCTCGCTCGGACGAATCGATCGTCGCGGAGATCGAAGGCAACCCGCCACGCTTCGCCCCGCCGAGATCGCCACCGTGTCCCTCGAGCCCCAATCCCTGAGGCCCGTTTGACTCTCACCCGAGGTGAGGCCCTAGGCTCCCACCGATGACCCCCACGACGGATCTGCTCTCGATCGGACGGTTTTCCCGGCTCTCCGGCATCTCGGTGCCCTCGCTCCGGCGATACGACGCCATGGCGCTCTTGCCCCCGGCCAGCGTCGATCCCCAAAGCGGCTATCGCCGGTATGACCCCGCCCAGCTCGCGAGGGCCAGGGCGATTCGTCGTCTTCGGGACCTGGACGTTCCCCTCGACGTGGTTCGCGCGTTCCTCGACGCGGACCCGTCCTCAGCATCCCGGCTGCTGGAGCAGCACCGCGCGCGCCTGGAGTCGAGGGCGTGGCGCGACCAGCGCATCCTGCATCATCTGAGACAGCTCACCGACGGAAGGGAGCTCCTGATGACCGACGACCACACACGCTTGCAACCCGACGCGGGTGAGCAGCGCCGGCTCGCGGCCGACCTCTTCAACCTCGTGTGGACCATGCTCGAGACCCCGGATCGGACGGCGGAGCAGGACGAGCGGATGCTGCATGCCGCCCACGCCTCGCGCTTCCATTGGGGAGAGGTCGGCGAACCGGTGAATCTCGCGCGAGGGGATTGGCAGGTCTCACGCGTCTACGCCGTGCTGGGTCGCGCCGAGCCCGCGCTGCATCACGCCCAGCGCTGTCTCGAGACGTGCCGCGCCAACGACATCGAGGACTTCGACCTCGCGTTCGCGTACGAGGCGCTGGCGCGCGCCAGCGCGATCGCCGGTCGCTCGGACGACGCAGCAACCTACGCGGGGCTGGCGCGACAGGCAGGCGAGCGCATCGGCGAGCCGGAGGAGCGCGAGATCTTCTTCAGCGACCTGGCGGGGCTACCGTCGTAGGTGCCCGCTTCGGACCATGGAACCGTCGGCGATCCGTGCCGGTCGTACTGCTCATGAGGATCGAGGCAATGCGCGCGAGGTTCCTCCTGCCATGGGCCCTGGCGGCAGCGATGACCGGTGGCTGCGCGGCGGGGGCAGCCGACCCCCCGCCCGCGTCCGCGCTCGGCGAACGAGCTTCAGACGGAGACGACCCACGCTTCTTCCGCTCCGACGAGCGGCCCCGGCGCCGTGGACGACGCGCCGACGTCGCCCCCTCGATTCGAGGCGGGCATCGAACCCCTTCGCGGGCCGCTGCGCGATGAGGTCATGGATCGAAACTGGCATCCGGGGTGCCCGGTGCCCATCGCGGATCTCCGCGTGGCGCACGTCCGGTACTGGGGGTTCGACGGCGAGGTCCACGACGGCCCGCTCGTACTCAACGAGGCGGTGGCCGATGACGTGGTTGGCGTCTTCCACCGCCTCTTCCGCGCGGACTTTCCGATCAAGCACATCGCGCTCGCCCGCAGATACCGGCCGGACGCCGACCGATGGAACAGCACACGCGACACGACCGCGTCGTTCAACTGCC
Source organism: uncultured Actinomycetes bacterium (assembly GCA_963728285.1). Taxonomy (GTDB): domain Bacteria; phylum Actinomycetota; class UBA4738; order UBA4738; family HRBIN12; genus CAVSJR01. The sequence continues at coordinate 393,132 of CAVSJR010000002.1, forward strand.
GTCCCGTGACCGACGTCCCCGGAAGCGTGTCTCAGCACTCCTACGGCTGGGCCATCGACATCAACCCGCTGCAGAATCCCTACGTGCGCGGCGACGGCTCGGTGTTGCGGAAGGCGGCGAAGCCCTACCGCGACCGTTCCCGTCGCCGGCGCGGCATGATTCATCCCGGCGACATCGTCGTGCGCTCGTTCGCCCGGATCGGATGGGCGTGGGGAGGCGACTACACCAGCATCAAGGACTACATGCACTTCAGCTTGACCGGAAAGTAGCAGGTCGGAGAGGCTCTTTCTGTTTCGATGGCCGCGGAACATGGGTGTGTCCCGCCCCGTAAGGTGGGGTCATGCGCGTCCCCGACGCTCCGCTCCACGGCGAGTTCACCGTCGTCCGCCCGGCCACTGAGGATGATGTCGATCTCCTCATCGGCTGGCACGCCGATCCCGACGTGGCCCGGTACTGGGATGGGGAAACCTTCACACGTGAACAGATGCTGGTCCGATTGGCGCGGCCCGACGTCGATCCGTATGTCGTGCAAGAGAATGGCGTGCCGGTCGGGTATCTTCAGGCCTGGTTCGACGACAATTCCCCCGACGAGGGCGGCCTGGACATGTTTCTCATCCCCGCTGCGAGGGGCCGCGGCCTCGGCCCGGACGCCGCGCGCACGCTCGCCCGCTGGCTCCTGAGTGCCGGAGGAAGGCGTCGCCTCACCGTCGATCCCTACTCCTCCAACGCGCGTGCCGTCCGGGCGTGGGAGAAGGCCGGCTTCACGCCGCTCGAGAGCCGGGAGCCGGATCATGAGCACGCCGTCCCTTGGCTCTTGATGGCCGTCGAGAGGACCGCCATCGGACTTCCAGCGGTCCCGGCGGGGTGAACTCCCACGATGATGGATGAGTCGGTCGATGTGGCGCTCTTGGACGAGATGCTCACCCCGGATGGTGCCGTCGAGCTCGTGGCCTACAAGGGGAGGAGCACCGTCTGGATCGGAATTCGGCCGAAGGGATGGCGCGTCGAGGAGTCTCCGACGCGAGGTCGCCATCGGCTTGCGCACAGGGTCGGACGAGCACTACGTGGAGACAACGGCGTCGATCCATCGCACCTGGGGCGTCGCCTTCGGAGCGGTTGCCCCTGAGGTCGAGCGGGTCGCGGTTCGCAACGAGGGGCGCGAGCTCTTCCCCGCGGTGATCATCCCGCTGCCCGCCTCCTTCGAGGAGGAGTTTCGAGCCGCCTGGGGCCTCGCCGCCGAGTGTGAGAAGGAGTGCGAGCTGATCGGCTACGACGGCCGCGGCCGCCTCATCGCCCCGAAAACGATCCGGACCGGTGAGAGGCGGGATCCCTCCGCTGAGGAATCTCTGGAGTTGCTCCGGCAGCATTGCGACAACGGCCTGCGGTACTACGCGTGGGCGCTGAGGAGGATGCCCTCCATCCCCGATCAGGCGGAGGACGTCCCGCTGGTTTGGAATCAGCTGCATGCGCTCGCGCTCGTGCTCGCCTACGTCGAGGGCGCGACGGACGAACGGTCCGCCCTGCTCGAAGCGGGCGAGATCGGCCTGCGCTACGTCGAGACGGTCGAGGCCGAGGGATGGGAGCCGCCGTTCGCGAGCGCCGGGCCCGGAGGTGGCGCCGGCGTGTCCTAGGACCGCCGGTCGCCCTCACAGAGGGTAAAGCCCTCCTCGCCGAACACGATCCGCGGACACAGCGCGTCGTTGAAGCCCACCAGCTTGAATGCGCCGCCGAACCGGTCGCCCCGGCGAACGTTCGTCACGGGATCACCGTCGAGCTCGAGATCGACGGATGGCCGAGGATGGCGGCCGAGGACCCTCAGGAGCACGATCACGTGGGCGCCCACCCGGCGGCATTCGCTCGGCCTCGCGTCCCCGCAATCGGGCGGCGGCGTGGGCGGGCTGGTGGACGTCGGGGGCGGCGTGATCGAGCCCGTGCCCGTCGGCTCCGGCGAGATCGCATCGGGCGGTTGGTCATCGAGTGGCGGCTCCGTGGAAGGAGTCGGCGTCTGAAGCGCCGGCGGGGGCGAGAACGGATCGCGGTCCGAGAGCACGCGAGCAGGCATCGTCGACGGCGCACTCGAGCCGGGTCCCGGCGCGCGACCCGCGAGCGGCTGGCGCGCGACCTCGTCGCCCCGAAGGAGGCCGAGGGCCGCCACGATCACGACCATCCCGGCGACGACGGCTCCCACGATCGCCAGCATCCGCCGGTCTCGACTCGACAACCTCAATGCCATCTCCCGCCGTCGTGAGGACGATCACGGTCTCGGCCGCACTCCTTGGACGCGTCGAGGCGCCGGCGGGTTCCCGCTCCGCGCATCGCGTGCGATCGGGTCGGCCCGCAGGGCCGTCGCACCTGCTCGGGAAACGGCCCGGCTAGGATGGTCCGTCCGACGTCCGGCCCGGAGGGGAGCGAAGGGTGAGCGAGATACCGGTGGACGGCTGGTCGATGCCGCCCAAACTCGCCGTCGTCGTTCCTCCCGAACGCGAGCCGGGATGGGCAGACGCGGCCCTGTGGTGCGTGCTGCTGGAGGCGTGGGGATTTCCGGCCGACCGGGTCGCCATGGGAGCGCCGATTCCGCCCGGCGTGACGACCCTCGTCGTCCCCGGGGCCGTCGGCGAGCCGCCCGCGACCGGGCCGACCACCACGGTGCTGGTCGCAGGGTCCTCCGGAGGTGATTCCTCGCCGGGGAGCGACGACGTCGTGGCGTTCGGGCCGTCGGCGGAGGACCTGGTTCGGGCAGACGCCGAGGACGTCGCCGACGCCGCGGAACGCGCCCTCGAGCGGGCCGCCCCGCTGGGGCTCGTCGGTTTGTGGCGCTGGCCGGGCGGCGCGGCGTGCGCGCTCGTCGTCGACGGCGACGTCGACCACCCCAGCGGCGTCGATCCCGAGTGCTCTCGCTACGTGGCCCCGGCGATCGAGACGGCGGTCCGCGCGGGCTTCGATGCCTACGGCATCTTCGTCGCAGGCGCGAACGTCGAGGCCGAACCGGCATCCTTCCCGATCGGGGCGGCCGGCTACTACAACCACTCCTACGGCCACCCGTACTCCCACTGGGACCCACGGCCGTGGGAGGCGCTCGACGACGGCGAGATCGCCGACGAGATCCGACGCTGCGCCGATGCGCTGCGCCGGATCCTGGGACGGAGCGACGAGGGGATCTTCCGGCTGCCCCATTTCCAGCTCGAGGCGGCGGGCGCACCTACGCCGTGCTCGACGAGCTCGGGTATCACGCCGACTCCTCCATCGGCGCGAACGCATCGATCACCGGCGGCCTCCCCTTCCATCCGGCCCTGCGGCCGTGGAGCGACCATGCCGCCGACGCGGCGTACGCGAGGAGCCATCCCGATCCCCTTGCGCGGCATGCACTCCTGCAGCTGCCGATCAGCCACGGATCCCACGGATCCCGCGTTTCGCCACGGGTGTTGCTCGTACAACACCCTCGAGCGAGGGCGTCCGCGCCCGGACCGCCGATCCGTCGGACTACGAGCGAGTCCTCGACGAGGTACTCGCTCGCTCGCTGGCAAGGCGTGGGCTGGCGCATCTCTTCATCGATCCCCCCGATGCCGGCTACGGCCGGCTGCCGGGCGACGGCGTCGACTACGCCGGGGCGGTCGAACGGTGGATGGGGCGCGCGGCCGCGATGGACGACGTCGCGATCCTCACCACCTCGCGGCTCGCGCGATGGTGGCTGGACCGCGAGGCGGCGATCGGTCGGATGCAAGCGCGCGTCGATCACGGACGGCTCGTCGTGGAGGTCGGCGACCCGCCGCCGGGGACATCGATCGCGATCCTCGCGCCCCGGAGCGCCGGCGGGGCGTGGACGCGCGTGCCGGCCTCGGCGGTGGCCGCATGAGTCCGGGCCACGCGGATCGCGATGCCTCACCGCGGGAGCCGGGCGCGAGCGATGTCGTGCGGTCCGGACGGCATTACCTTCGCCGAGGCGGCCGTTCCGTCCTGCCGGTCGGGGCGCACGTCGTGCCCGTCGAGGGCCCGGACTGGCCGTGGCGCGTCGGTGCCGAGGCGTTCGATCGCGCGTTCCGCGCCATGGCCGCGGTCGGTCTCGACGCCGTCCGGATCGACCTCCTCTGGTCGGCGATCGAGCCGGAGGCCGGGCGCTACGACGAGGATCACCTCCGGGTGCTCGATGACGTGCTCGAGGCGGCGCGCAGAAACGGCCTCTTGCTGCACCCGACCTTGTTCATCGGCGGCGAGGTCGGCGACGCCTACTGGGACGTTCCGTGGCGGGACGGCCGGCAGCCACACGCCGACGCGGAGATGCGGCGCCTTCAGGCCCGACACGCGGCGGAGCTCGGACGGCGATGGCGGGGCGACCCGGCGATCCTCGCGTGGGATCTGACCGACGAGCCCCCCTTCTGGCTCTTCCGCGAGACCTCGGACGAGGACGCGCGCGCGTGGACGGCGGCGCTCGTGGAGGCCCTTCACAGCGAGGACCCGGAGCACCTCATCACGATCGGGACGTCGGGCCAGGAGGTCGGATGGGAAGCCTTCCGGGCCGACGTCGTCGCGCCGGCCCTGGACTTCGCGTGTGTGCACCCGTATCCCATCTACCAGGAGGAGATCTACCCCGATCGGCTGCTCGCGCCCCGGATGACGCACGCCGCCGCCTTCGAGACGGCGCTCGCCGCGGGCGCCGGACGCCCAGTGATGGTGCACGAATACGGCGCGTCCTCCACGCAGTTCGATCCGGAAGCGATCGCCGCCTACGACCGGCTCCTGGCGTGGTCGAGCCTCGGGCGCGGCGCGATCGGCTACTTCGCCTGGTGCTGGACGGACGCCGAGCCGGCTGCGTACGGGCGCGCCCCGTACGTCCGCCAGCCGCACGAGACGCAGTTCGGCGTGACCGACTGGCGCGGGGGCCTGCGGCCGCGGGGCCGGGTCCTGTCGAGCCTGGCCTCGACGGTTCGACGGCTCGACCTCGACGCCCACGCCGCCAACGGCCCGAAGCCGGAGCCGGCGGCGATCGTCGTGCCCCACGAGTACGCGCGGCCCGTACGACGAGGCGTCCTACGGGCTGGACGCCGCGCCGGCCGGGCTCTACCGTCCCGCGGAGCGCGCATGGAACCCGAAGCGCGACGCGACCCCACTCGTTCGCTCGTGGCTGAACGCGTTCGTGCTCGCCGCGCGGGCCGACATCCCGGTGCGGTTCCCGCGCGAGGAGATCGACGCGCCGTGGCCGGACGCGCGCCTGCTGCTGCTGCCGGCTCCCCTGGCCTCCACCACCACCTCCCTGTGGCACGTCCGCACGACCTTCTGGGACGGCGCCGAGGCCTTCTTCTCCCGGGCGGGCGTGCTCTACATCTCCTGCTCGGCGGACGTCGCGATTCCGGCGATGGAGCGGATCGTTGGATGCCGGCTCGTCGATCGGGCGCCGGCCGCGCCCTCGCCCGTCCTGCGCTTCGTGGCCCCATGGGGGCCGTTCGGCCGCGGTGACGAGCTGGCGCTTCCGCCGTGGGACGGCGACCTCCAGACCCGCGGCGTTCGCCTGGACCCCGGGGGAGCCGACGTGATCGCGGTGGACGCCGACGGGGAGCCGTCGCTGCTCGTCGCGCGAATCGGGGCGGGCCGCGCCGTCACGTGCGCCTACCCGGTCGAGCTCCTGCTCGCCTCGACCCCCGACGCCCACGGTCCGCGCGATCGCAGCTGGGGGCTGTACGCGGGCCTCGCCCGGCTCGCGGGCATCCAGCCCGTCGCGGAGCATCCGGACGTGACGACCGGCACGCTCCTGGGCGAACGCGGAGGCACGATCGCCGTGACCAACCATGGCCCGGACGCCGTCGACGCCGAGATCGCCATCCCCGAGGGGGCCTCGGCCGTCCATCGCGTGGACGACGACGGTCGCATGACCGAGCTCGACGCCACCGCCGGAGCCGCCGGCATGAGGCTGGAGGGCTACGGAAGCGCGCTCCTCACGTGGAGATCGCCGGGCTGACGCCTCATCCCTTCACCGCGCCGGCCGTGAGGCCCTCGATGAACCGGCGCTGCAGGACGAGGAACACGAGGATCAACGGCGCCGCGATCAACGTCGTCCCCGCCATCGTGTTGCCCCAGTTGATGGTGTTCCTCACCTGGAGCGCGGCGAGCCACAGCGGCAGCGTCTTGTGCGCGTCGTCGCTGATGACGATCAGCGGCCACAGGAAGTCGTTCCAGGCCCCGAGGAACGTGAAGATCGCCAGCGTCGCCATCCCCGGCGCGGCCACGGGGAAGACGATCGAGCGGACGATCCGGAACTCCGAGGCACCGTCGACTCGAGCCGATTCCAGCACCTCGTCGGGGATCGACTGGAGGAACTGCCGCATGAGGAAGATCCCGAACACCTGGATCATGCCGGGGAGGATGAGCGCCGAATAGGTGTCCACGCCGAGATGCGGGTTCACGTCGTGCAGCGAGACCATGATGCGAAAGAGCGGGATGAGGTTCACCTGGAACGGCACCATGAGCGTGATCAGCAGCAGGAAGAACAGCACGTTCCTGCCGGGGAACCGCAGCTTGGCGAACGCGTACGCGGCGGCGGTGTCGAAGATGACGTTCAGCGCCACGATCGCTCCCGTGACGACGACGCTGTTCATGAAGAAGCGGTAGGAACGAGAGGTTCTCGAACACGTAGCGGAAGTTCTCGAGCGTCCAGGGGCTCGGGATCCACTTGGGCGGGGAGGCGAACACGTCCGCCGCCGGCTTGAACGACGTGGCCAGCATCCAATAGAACGGCCCGAGCATCACGAGCGACGTCAGGATCAGCACGACGTAGACGAGGATCTGGTTCAGGGGTCGGCGCGGGCGCTGCCGCGCGCTCGCGAGGAGTCGATCGGCGGCAGTCGCCGCCGGCCGAACGCCCGGCTCGGCACGCAGGGTCATGACCGCTCCTCGAACACGCGGATCTGGATGTAGGAGAGCGTGGCCAGGATCGCGAGGAGGACGTAGGCCACCGCGGATGCCTCCCCGAGCTCGAGCGACTGGAATCGGTCGAAGAGGTCGAACACCACGGTTCGCGTCGAGTTGATCGGCTCGCCTTGCGTCATGACGTAGACCTGATCGAAGACCTGGAAGCTCCCGATGATCCCGATGATGTAGACGAACATGATCGTCGGACGCAGGGCAGGGAGCGTGACATTTCGCAGCCGCTGCCATGCGCTCGCCCCGTCGACGGCGGCGGCGTCGTAGTAGTCGCGGGGGATCGCCTGCAGCGCGGCCAGGAACACCACCGTTTCGAACCCGAAGCCCTGCCAGATGCTGGTCACCGTGACCGCGGGGAGCGCGGTCGTCGTGTTCGTCAGCCACGCGTGGCCCGGCAGCCCGAAGAACTCGAGGAACTGGTTCACGATGCCCTGGCTGTTGAGCAGGATCTTCCAGATCGTCGCGACGACCACCAGCGAGGTCATGACCGGAAGGAAGTACGCGGTTCGGAAGAAGCTGCGGAACCTCACGTCGCCGTTCAGCAGGAGCGCGGACGCGAGGCCCAGGGCCGGCCCGATGCTCATGCCCATGACGACGAACAGCACCGTGTTCCAGAGGGATTTCAGAAACAACGGATCCTGGAACAGCGACGTGTAGTTCGCGAGGCCGATCCATTTCGGCGCGACGAGCCCGTTGAACTCGGTGAAGCTCCAGTACCCGGAGAAGGCCATCGGGATATAGAGGAAGGCGAGGGTCGCGAGGATCGCGGGGGCGATCAGCACGTACGCGGGCAGATACCGCCGGAACCGCCCCCGGCGCCGGCCACGAGGCCGAAGCCGGGGGCGCTCGATCGTGGTCGTCGCGATGGCGCTACCCCTGGAGCTCGGCGTTCGCCTGTTCTGCCCCCTGCGCGAGCGCCTCCTGGGCGGTCTGCTTGTCGAGCATCACGCTCTGCACCATGTTGCCGATATCGGTGTCGATCGGGTTCCACTGCTTCACGTACGGGAAGTGGGTCGCCGTGGCCATCGCCTCTTGAAAGACGGGGAACGGCGCCTGGCCTCCGAAGTAGGGGTCGGGCTTGGTCAACTTCGAGCTCTGAAGCGCCTCGGCCGTGGCCGGAGCGGCGCCCGCGAGCTTGAACAGGAGCAGCTGCTGGGGGGTCTGCAACATGTACTGGGCGAAGAGCCACGCCTCCTGCGGATGCTCGGCGTTCACGGGGATGCCGAGGCCCGTGCCTCCGAGGTAGCTTCCGGGCTCCTGCGAGAAGGGAGCTGGGGCAACCGCCCAGTCACCCTTCTGCTCGGGCGCGCCGTCCTTCATGAGCCCCATCCAGTACGGGCCGTCTTGGAACATGCCGAGCCGCTCGTCCTTGATGCCGGCCATCGGGTCGCCCTCGTCCGTGCCCCAGTAGATGCCGGATCCGTCGTCGAGGAAGCTCTTGTAGTACTCCATGGCGCCGATGCCCGCCTCGTCGTTGAACGCGGCCGCCGTGTTGTCCTCGTTCAGGATGGACCCGCCGTTCTGGAACAGGAATTGGCACCAGTGGAAGCAGTCGTTGCCGTAGACCTCGAAGCAGAACTTGTCGCACTTCCCGTCGCCGTCGGTGTCCTCGGCGAGCTTGGCGGCGGCTGCCTTCATCTCATCCCACGTCGTCGGGACCTCGATGTTCTTCTGGGCGAACTGGTCGGCCCGGTAGTACAGCGCATAGACGTCGAAGTCGAACATGGCGACGACGATGTCGCTCTCGAACGTCATGGCCTCGAGGGCACCGGCGCTGTACGTCTGATCGATGGGCTTTCCGTTGACCTGCCCGCCCGCGAGCTCAGAGATGTTGGCGAAGAGCCCGTTCGACGCGAACGTCGGGATCCATGTCATGTCGACCGTCGCCAGATCGGGCGGCGCGCCGCCGGAGACGGCGACCTGAAACTTGTCCTGGAGCGCCTCGTAGCCGATGGCCTGGTGGTCCACCGTGATCCAGGGGTACTGATCCTGGAAGGTGTTGATCACCTCATCCGAGAACGGTGTGGCGGTTCCGTAGTAGTCCCACACGGTGATCGTCACCGGTCTGATGCGAGCCTCCGGTGCCCGAGGACGTCGACGTCGAATCGTCGCCGCTCGTGCACGACCCTCCGACGAGTGCTACCAACGCGATCGCGATCATCGCTGCGCGGGCTCGGTCCATTGCCACGCCCCTCCCTCTCCGGCCGCCGGCCGGTCCATCGCGCCGATGTGCGTTCCGTAGCTGTTTCAAAATCCTAGCCCCTTCATCCTGCGTGCGCTGGTGCCGCACGCTCCGGTTCCATCGCGTCTCACATCGCAACTCACATCGCGACTCCTCCCGCATCTCCACGCCGAAACAATCGTTCCTGGGCGGCCCGGAGCGCCGTCGCGACCGCACCTCGAAGCTCCGCTTCCTCGCCCAGCGAGGACACCTCGATCCGCGGATGAAACGGCAAGATCCCGCGGAGCTCACGCTCGACGGGTTCGAGCAAGAGATCGCCGTTGCGGCCGATCCCCCCTCCGAGGACCACGAGCTCCGGATCGACGACCGGCACGACCGAGGCGATCGCGACGGCGATCCGCTCGGCCTCGATCCGCACGACCCGCTCGGCAGCGGGATCGCCTCGCCGTGCCGCCGCGAAGATCCGCTCCGGCGTGAGGGGCGGCTTCACTCCCGAGCGCCGTGCCTCCTCCCTCACGGCCGCGGCCCCCGCGGCGCTCTCGAGGGCTCCGCGACGGCGGCTCGAGGACGTTCGGATGTCACCGGCGGCCACGGGGACGTAGCCGATCTCGCCGGCCGCGCCCGAGGCGCCTCGAAACAGCTCACCGTTCAGGACGAGGCCCGCCCCGACGCCCGTGCCAACATGAAGGAAGATGAAGTTCGCCACGCCCTTGCCGATGCCGTGCCACTGCTCACCGACGGTCGCGAGGTTGACGTCATTCTCGAAGCCCACATTGGTGCCGAGCTCTTCTCGGACCGCCTCGACCAGGCCTCGTCTGCCCCATCCGGGGAGGTTGTGAGCCAGCTCTACCTGTCCGCGAGAAGGCTCGAAGACCCCCGGACTGCCGACCGTCGCGAACGTCACCTGCCGCCATCGGATGCCGGCGTCCGCCGCGAGCTGATGCGCGAGATCGCCGATCTGCCGGATCAGGGTCGTCGCGCTCCTGGAACGCGCGCGCTCGTCTCTGCGAGCCACGATGTCACCGGTCACGTTCGCGATCGCCGCGCGCACCCAATGACGCCCCACATCGATGCCGACGACCCACCCCGCCCGCGGATTCAGCTCGTAGAGCTGGGCGGTGGGCCCCTTCCCTCCAGAGGAGCGACCCGCCTCGCGGACGAGCCGGCTTCGGACGAGGGCGGCAAGCGCCTGCGAGACGGTGGGTTTGGACAGGCCGCTGTCACGCGCGATCTGCGCCCGAGAGACCGGCCCGACCTGTCGGATGAACTCGAGGACGGCCCGCTCGTTGATCGCCCGGAGCAAGCTCGGCGTCCCCGCAGCGAACTTCTGCTCGGCCCCCGTGGCTGCTCCCCCCACAGTGTGTAGGAAACTTTCCTAACTAATCGGCCGGATGCTACTCCTGATCAGTCGGGGGGGCAAGGCACCGCAAGCTCGTGAATCTTGTCCCCAACTGGCTTCCTAGCTGCTGGATGTGGAAGAACGGATCTCGTTCGATGCCGTTGTCCAACCACCCCGCACAGTGGGCATCAACCTCGCAGGGTTCGCGGCGAGATCGCGCCGGCGTCCGCGAACATCGTGAACGCCTGAGCCGATTCGCGCGAAGAGGGGGCGGCCGCTTCGGGGCCGCCCCTTCGTTTCCACGGATGCGCCGAGGCGGCAGGTGC
>CAVSJR010000003.1:0-739310 GCA_963728285.1 uncultured Actinomycetes bacterium
TCACTTTCTCCTTTCCTTTGCGCGTGCACGATACCCACGAGTGTGATCGGCAAACAGCGGGTCGGCGCTTCCGTCGCAGCCGTTGACCGCACTCGGTGACGCCGTGGGTTTCAGGAGTCCGCCTGCACGTTGTGGACGACGCTCGATGGAGTCGGTAGCGTCGCAGAGGTGCCGCTTCCGCTTCGCCTCGACCGTTGGTACCTCGGCCTCCATGGCCTCGCGCTGTTGCGGTCGTACCCCTACGGCGATCCGGCGGAGGCCGAGGAGCGGATGGCGGCCATGCGGTCGCTCCTCGAAGGCGAGGGAGACCCGGACGCGTTCGTCGCCGAGGAGTTCGATGTCCTCGGTCTCGACGACGGGTATGCCTCGTGGTCGGTGACGTATGACGACCCGAACCCGTTGATCGTGGCGGAGGAGCGCGCCCTCCTCCCGATCCTCGATCGCGTCGCGCCGGGCGTTGCCGTCGATGCGGCGACCGGGACTGGGCTGCGTGGCTGCCCATCTTCAGGGGCGAGGCCATCGCGTCCTCGCCTGCGACCGGTCGGAACAGATGCTCCGGCCAGCGAGTGCCCGGTTGGGCGGCGCCTCCGTCGTCCAGGCGGACCTCCTCGACCTTCCCGTCCGGACAGCAGCGCCGACCTGCTGACGTGCTCGCTCGCCTCACCCACGTCGAGCGACTTCCCCCGGCGTTCGAGTCGTTTCGGCCGCGTCGTGCGGCCGGCGGTCTCGCGGTGATCTCGGACATTCACCCGTTCGCGGTGGCCACCGGCGCTCGGCCTTCTTCCGCCGCGAGGATGGTTCGCGCGCGGTCGTGCGCAACGAGCAGCACTGGGTGAGCGACTACGTCGCTTCCGCGACCGCAGCGGGCTTCGCGGTCGAGGGATGCGAGGAGGTATTCATCGATGACGCGCTCCTGACCGAATTCGCGCCGGACGGCTACGCGGAAGCTGCGCTTCTGGATCTGCCGTTCGGGTTGATCTGGCGCCTTCGTCGAGCTCCTAGAGGATCTCGACGTCTCGCACTCGATCGACGCCGTCTCGGTCGATCGCGGTGTCCTCATGCTTCCCGCCCCAGATCCGATCGACCCGTCCGTCCGTCGCATGGAACACGTCGCGCCCGGACCACCGAAGAGGCGATCCCGCCCGCTGCCTCCACTGATGTCGTCGTTCCCCGCGCCCCCGAAGAACGTGGTATCGCGGCCGTCGCCGGCCAGCGTGTCGGGTCCCCTCGAGCCGCGCACGATCTCGAAGTCGGAGGCGACGTCGTCGTCTTCCAGCTCCCCGTCGTTCGCGATCCGATCGAAGCTCACGGAGAAGCGTCCGAAGACCTGCTCGCCGCCGTACACGAGCTCATCGACCCCCGCTCCGCCGGAGAAGACGTCTGACTCATCTCCCTTCTCCAGCTGGGAGACGACGTCATCTCCTCCCATCGCTCGCACGACATCCGCACCGAAACCCGGATAGATCGACTCCCCGCCCGATCCCCGATGAGCACGTCGTCGCCCGCGCCGCCGACGAGGAATCCGAATGCGGCACGGACGAGACGACGCGATCGTCGCCCCTCCACCAAAGAGGGCTGCGTCCTGTCCGGCGCCGAAGGTGACCCGATCTCGACCCGGTCCCGCGTCGACGCGAACGGGGATGTTCGCGACCGGTTCGCCCGTGCCGTGCCCTCCAACGGTGGAGACCTCATCTGCTCCTCCGCGCGTGACGAACCTCATCCCGCGGATCGCACCACCGACGAGATCCACGTCGCCGTCCCCATTTACATCGATGCCTCGGGAGCCGGCGACGATCGCGTCGTCACCCGCCGGCGTGCGCATCCAAAAGGTCCCCCGAAAGTCTCCGAGATCGATCTCGATCTCGGGGGAGCCATCCGACTCTGGGGTCTTGCCCGGCTCGAGGAAGCCCTTGTGGAAGAGGAAGGTCGCCGCGTTGCCGCCGACGATTCGGATTGAATCGGTATTCCGTACGGTCGCGCCGCAGGTTTGGCGATCGACGAGGATATGGCGCCCTCTCGGGCGGACGAGGACGTTGTCGTGATCGAGCGGACCCACCAGGAGCTCACCGGTCCTCGAATCGAACTCGCACGATGCCTTTCCCCTGGCGGCGCTCGGATCGACCCAGACGAACGTCGCGCCGAGGAGGAGCAGCGAGGCGGAGCACAGCGAGGCAAATCGGTGCGCCATCTCGGCCGACCGTAGGCTCGGGGAGGGAGGCTGCCATCATTCAAACGCCGTATGAGGCCCTACGCCGGAGGCGTGGACGCCCGGGCCCCGCTTCAATAAGGACGCAACGGCGCCGCCCGACATCATGCTGGACACTCGACGGGCCTCGTGCTGCCCTCGCCGATCTTCGTGACGAGCGGATGCGCAAGTGACTATCCACCCTTTACAAAGCGCGCAACTCGATCGTCGCGTTCATAGCCGGCCGCCCTCCAGAAGGCGACGGCGTGCTCGTCTCCGTCCACCACGATCGAGCTGATCCTCCTCCCGCCGAGGGCAGCGATCCGCCGTTCCGCGCGAGCGACGAGCTTCAACGCGATGCCCTTTCGTCGGTGACCGGGGTGGACGGCAAGCCGGTAGAAGTTGCCCCGCCAACCGTCCCACGTCCCGCAGACCGAACCGACGATCTCGCCGTCGATCTCCGCGACGAGGAGTGCTTCGGCATCCCGCGCGATGAGCCCGCGGACGCTGTCGGCATCGTCCGTCGTGCTGGGGACGAGCTCTGCGGCACGCCACAGGGCCAGGACGGCCGGGACATCGTCGGCCCGGGCCGGTCGCAGTTCCATCTGAAGCTCAGAGGATGCCGGATCCATGCGCCGCTCCATTCGCCGCCGGCCTCGCTCACGCGGGAGCCCGATCCTACTTCGGCCGCGATCGCCACTCCTCGGCGAGGACCGCCCAGCGTTCGTGATCCCTCCAGCGCCCGGCGATCTTGAGATAGCGCGGAGAGAACCCCTCCAGTCGGAAGCCCAGCCGTTCGACCAATGCCCGGGATCCGTGGTTGGCCGGCTGCAGGTTTGCCTCGACTCGATGCAGCCCCATGGAGCGGAACGCGTGACGAAGGGCGAGGTCGACCGCCTCCGTCATGTACCCCTTCCGAACGAACGGAGCGAATCCGTAGAACCCCAGGTAGGCGTTGTTGAAGCTTTCTCGAAAGACCTGGCTCAGGTTCACGACGCCGGCCATGGCGCCGTCCTCGCGCCGGCGCGCCAGGAAGCCGCGAAAGTCATCGCCGCCGTTGCGGCCCACGTACGCGGTGAAGGCGGCCTCATCGCCGGGTGGTGAGACCCATGGATGGTGCAGGGCTCTGCTGGCTCGCGCGAGGAGAGGAATTCGTCGGCGTCGTCGCCGTGCGGGGGATGGAGATAGACGCGTTTGCCCGTCTCGCTCGGTTCGCGCATGAGGCGTCGACCTCCGGTCCGGCGGATGGGGCTCCGGACCTGGAATGGTTCTCCTTGTCGAAGCCTCGCTGAGGCCTCAGGTCCGTGCTTCGCACCGAGTGTAGCGTTCATCCATCTCCTTCCAGCGCAACGGCCGTGGTGGATGGCCTCCTCGCGCGAGCCGGTACGATGCGCGTGGCCATGGAGTGGCTCGCCGAGCGTCTTTCGCGCATTCCGGGCGTCGTCGCGGTCACGCTCGGCGGTTCCCGTGCTCAGGGGACCCACCGCCCGGACTCCGATTGGGACTTCGGCCTGTACTACGAGGGCACCATCGATCCGGACGATGTTCGCGCACTGGGCTACGAGGGGACCGTGGTGGCTCCGGGCGACTGGGCGTATCCGATGAACGGCGGCGCCTGGCTGACGATCGATGGTCAAGACGTGGACCTGCTCTACCGCGATCGAGCGGACGTCAGGCGGTGGACGGCTGAGGCCGACGAGGGGCGGTGGGAGCTCTTCCGGATGCCGGGGTATCTGTGTGGCATGGCCTCGTACGTCCTCGTCGGGGAGGCCTCCGTCGGCCGAGTCCTTGCCGGGACGCTCGACCAGCCGGGGTTTCCCCCCACGCTCGCCCGGGATGGCTCCGAGAAGTGGATGTGGGAGGCGAGGTTCTGGCTTCAGCAGGCGGCGGCGCATGCGGACGCCGGCGACATCGCCGCATGCGTCGGGAAGTGTTCGGCGGCCATCGTGGCCGTCGCGCAGGCGCGGCTTCTCGAGCGGTCTGAATGGGCGCTGAACGAGAAGGGGATCGTCGTTCGCGCCGGCCTCGCCGATGTGGAGGCCCTGCTCCTGAGGCGGACCGACGTGATGGGTTTGGTCGAGGAGGTCCGGGGAGCGCTCGAACTGTCCTGAACGCGGATCCTCGAATCGCCGCCTCACGAGGACCGGTCCGATCCGCTGCGGAACCTAATCGCGGACCGCGCCGCACGTCAGGTTCACGGAGCTCGCCGTCATGGCGCCCGCCCAATCCGAGGCGACGAACGCCGCCGCGTTCCCCACGTCGGCCAGCGACGTCAGGCGCTTCAGCATCGTCTGCCCCTCCATCCAGGCGATGTGGTCGGCACGCGTCATGCCCTCCCCAGACCCGGTGCCGTAGTCGGGCTGAAGCTCGCCGGTGTCGGGCATGGCCTCGGGCAGGCCGGTCGTTCGCAGCCACACGACGCGGATCCCCCGCGGCCCGAGTTCGCTCGCCCATTGTCGGCAGAGGCTCTCGATGGCATCGAATGCGACCCCCGTGCCTCCGACATTGGGTATCGCCAGGCGGGCGGTCGTCGCGGTGATCGCCACGATCACGCCCGATCCTCGCGTCAGCATGTGTCGTGCGGCCGCCCTCGCGGTCAGGAACTGCGCCCTGACCGCGGTCGTGACCGGCCGAGCGAAGTGCTCGAACGGCATGTCGATCAGGGGTGGCCCGTGGATGTCTCCGTGGCCGATCGCGTTGAACGACACGTCGATGCCTCCCGCCACCTCGGCGACGGCGTCGGCGTGCGCGTCGACGGCCTCCTCGTCCAGGGCATCGACCTGCGCCGTCTCCGCCTGCCCTCCCGCGGCCAAGATCTCCTCGGCCAGCTCGTCGAGCGTCGCGAGCGTTCGGCCGGCGAGGAAGACCCTCGCCCCCTCGCGGGAGTACGCACGGGCCACCGCCCCGCCCACCGAGCCGGATGCCCCGTAGATCACGGCGTTCTTGTTCTCCAGAAGCATTCGCATCCCCCTCGTCGATCGATTGCTCCGTTGAGACCGCTCAGCGTAGACCCACCCGCAGCGTCGGCGGCTCGAGGGCCTGCGCGTTAGATTGCTGATCGAGCATGACGGAGCTGCCGACCGGGACGGTCACTTTCCTGTTCACCGACATGGAGGGTTCCACGCGGCTGCTCCAGGAGCTCGGTGATCGGTATGTGGCCGTCCACGACGACTGCGCCGCAATCATTCGCCGAGCCATCGCCGAGGAAGACGGGGTCGAGGTCGGGACCGAGGGGGACTCCTTCTTCGTCGCGTTTTCCAGCCCGGTGAGCGCCGTTCGGGCGGCCGTGGCCGCCCAGCGGGCCCTGGCCACGCACGAGTGGCCCCTCGACTCCTCGCCGCGAGTCCGGATGGGCCTCCATACCGGCGAGGGGGTTCCGGGCGGGGACGACTATGTCGGCATCGACGTGAACCGAGCCGCACGGATCTCCGGGGCGGCTCACGGCGGGCAGATCATCCTCTCCGGTGCCACCCGGGCGCTCGTCGAGCACGGCCTGCCGGCCGGCGCCTCCCTCCGGGATCTCGGCGATCACCGCCTGAAGGACATCGACCACCCCGAGCATCTGTACGACCTCGTGATCGAGGGACTCCCGGCCGACTTCCCGCCGCCCCGAACCCTCGATGCCAGGCCGACCAACCTCCCCGCCCAGCTCACCTCGTTCGTGGGCCGTGAGGACCAGATCGAGGAGGTCAGGCGGCTGCTTTCGGGCACCCGGCTTCTCACCCTCACCGGACCCGGGGGGACCGGCAAGACGAGGCTGGCCCTGCAGGTGGCCGAGGAGATCATCGCCGAGTTCGGCGACGGCTCGTTCTTCGTGGACCTGTCCGCGGTGACCGATCCCGCGTTGGTCGCCGCGGTCGTGGCTCAGGCGCTGGGCGTTCCCGAGGTGGCCGGCCGTCCCGTCGTCGAGCCGCTGACCGATCACCTGCGCGACAAGGAGCTCCTCCTGATCGTCGACAACTTCGAGCAGGTGGCGGAGGCGAGCCCGCTGATCGAGGAGCTCCTCACCTCCGCCCCCAAGCTGAAGGTGGTGGTCACGTCCCGGATCGTGCTGTCGGTGCGAGGCGAGCAGGAATACGTCGTGCCGCCGCTCGATCCTCCCGATCCCGACCGGCTCCCCGACCTCGCCGCCCTGCGACGGTACGACGCGGTGCAGCTGTTCACGGAGCGGGCCCGCGCGGTGCGTCCTGAGTTCGAGCTGACGGAGGAGAACGCATCCGCCGTCGCGCAGATCACGGCCCGGCTGGACGGCCTCCCGCTCGCCATCGAGCTCGCGGCCACCCGGACGAAGCTCCTCACGCCCGAGCAGATGCTTCCCCGGCTGCAAGCGCGTCTGTCCATCCTCACGTCCGGAGCACGAACGCTCCCGCAGCGGCAGCGAACCCTCCGCGACGCCATCGGGTGGAGCCACGACCTGCTCGATGCCGCCGACCAACGCCTGTTCGCCCGCCTCTCCGCGTTCACCGGTGGCTGGACGCTCGAGGCCGCCGAGGCGGTGTGCGATCCGGACGAGCTGGGGCTGGACGCCCTCGACGGGCTGACCTCGCTGGTGGACAAGTCGCTGGTTCGATGGGCCGACTCCAGCGACGCCGATCCCCGGTTCTCCATGCTGGAGACGATCCGGGAGTTCGCGCGCGAGCAGCTCGACGCCGGGGACGACCTCGAGCCGGTCCTGCGGCGCCACGCCGACTACTTCCTCGACCTCGCCCTTGCGGCCGAGCCGCACCTCACCTCCGACGAGCAGGGCGAGTGGCTCGACCGGTGCGACCGGGAGCACGCCAATATCCGTGCCGCGCTTCGCTGGGCGATCGACACCGCGGAGGCCGACCGCGCGCAGGCATCCGCGGGGGCGCTGTGGCGGTTCTGGCAACAGCGGGGGCATCTCGCGGAGGGGCGTCGATGGCTCGAGGAGATCCTCGCGATGCCGTCGGGGCAAGGGCAGACCGCGGCGCGAGCGAAGGCCCTGACGGGCGCGGCGGGAATCGCGTGGTGGCAGAACGACAGGGGGGCGGCCCGAACCTTCTACGGGGAGGCGCTCGCCATCGAGCGAGCGCTGGGCGACCCCGCTCGAATCGCCGAGGCGCTGTACAACCAGGCATTCGTCGCGGCGGCGGAGGACGACCTCGACCTCGCCGTTCGATTGCTCGAGGAGAGCCTGGATCTCTTCCGCACCGTGGGCGACGAGCCCGGGGTCGCCCGAGTCCTCGCGATGCTCGTGATCCGGGACGCGCGGACCGGCGACTGGGGTCGCGTGATCGCGCGAATCGAGGAGGTCGTGGC
This sequence comes from uncultured Actinomycetes bacterium, assembly GCA_963728285.1. Lineage (GTDB taxonomy): Bacteria > Actinomycetota > UBA4738 > UBA4738 > HRBIN12 > CAVSJR01. The sequence continues at coordinate 7,466 of CAVSJR010000003.1, forward strand.
CATCTTTCGGCGGCTCGGAGATCGCCTCAACCTCGCGTTCGACCTGGTCTGGCTGGCGTTCGCCTACGGGCGCGCCGGTCGGGGAGGCGACGCCCGCGCGGCAGCCCTCGAGGCCCTCGAGTTGTTCCGAGAGGTCGACAATCCCACGGGCATCGCAATCGTCCTCCTGGACCTGGCATTCCTGTTGACGTGGGAGGGCCGCCACGACGACGCGCTTCGGCTCGCCGCCGCCTCGGAGTCCGCGCGAGAAGTGGCCGGCGGCGGCTCGATGCCGGGCTTCGCCGGATTGCTGGAGGGCGATCCGGCCGCGGAGGCCCGTGCGCACCTTTCGAACGACGCCGCCGAGCGAGCCTGGGAGGACGGTCTCGGCATGAGCGTCGACGAGGCCGCGGCCCTCGCCGGCGGTCGGTAGCACTATCGCTTCTTCTCGTGCGTCCGGGATACACTCGTTTCCCTCGACCCCCGGGAGGTTCGATGCGCAAGGTCTCGATCGTCGTCGTGCTCGCGACACTCGGCTTCGTCCTCACCGGAACGGCCGAAGCCATCACGTTCGGCCACAGAGACGGCGGCCGTCATCCGAACGTCGGCGCGCTCACGAAGCTCAACGGCAAGGGCAACAAGGGATGGTTCTGCTCCGGAACGCTCATCGCCCCGCAGGTCGTCCTGACCGCCGCGCACTGCACCGAGTTCCTCAACCCACGAAAGCCCCTGTGGGTGACGTTCGAGCCGGAATTCGACCGCGACGGCGTCTTCTATTCCGGTGTGGCGGTGACGAACCCGAACTTCCTGCCGAACCTCAGGAACGACATCGGGCTCGTGCTGCTCGACCGGGCTCCGGCGGGCATTCAGCCGGCTCGGCTCCCTGATGCGCGGCTCCTCGAGACGATGAAGCGTCGTGGCGAGCTGAAGCGAACGATCGTGACCAACGTGGGCTACGGCGGCACGGCCGAGTTCACGCATCACCCTCCGCAGATCAGCTACGACGGTATCCGTCGGTATTCGTACTCACCGGTGAGCGGGCTCACGAAGAACCAGCTCCGGCTGCAGAGCAATCACCAGGCCACGGGGCTGGGCGGAACGTGCTTCGGCGACTCGGGGGGTCCGCACTTCCTCGGGAAGAGCTCCAACTTGTTGATCTCGGTCACGAGCTGGGGTGACGCGAACTGCCGGGCCCTCGACCAGACGCAGCGCATCGACGTTCCCGGCGTTCGCTCGTTCCTCGAGCGGTACGTCGACCTGCCGTAGTCGCTCCGGGACGGTTACGCTCTGCCCTCCCCGGACGAAGGGGTGCGCCCTCACATGAGCGACGTCGAGACGGGCCCAACGCCCTCGGCCGATCGGGCGGAATGGATCCGAGGGCTCCGGCGAAGGGACGAGGAACAGGAGGACGCCCTGGCCGACGTCTACGACGCGCGGTGGGGTGAGATCGACGACACCCACCGAGCGTTCGTGGCACGCTTCCTCTCGATGCTCCCGCCCCGCGCCACGGTGCTCGACGCGGCGTGTGGCACGGGCACCTACTTCCCACTCGTGCTCGCGAGCGGTCGCTCCGTGCTCGGCGTCGACCACTCGGGCGCCTCCCTGGCCACCTCCGCGGCAAAGTTCTCCAACGTGCCGACCGCGAAGTACGACCTGCAGGACCTCCCCTACGTCGAGGAGTTCGACGGCGTGATGTGCGTGGACGCCATGGAATTCGTTCCGCCGGAGGACTGGCCGGAGATCCTGGGGCGCTTCCGTCGGGCCCTCCGTCCCGGCGGCCGGCTGTACCTGACGATCGAGCTCGCCCCGGAGGATCAGGTGCGCGCGTTGAACGAGGAAGCTCGACGATCGGGCCTCCCCGTGGTCGATGGCGAGGTCTTTTGGGACGAGCCCGATGGCTACTACCACCATCACCCGACCATGCAGCGCGTCCGAGCGTGGATCACGGATGCCGGGTTCGAGATCGAGGAGGAAGAGGAGGGCCCCTGGCACGAGGATGGGTACGCCTACCACCACGTGCTGGCTCGCTCGGGGGATTCCCCGGGGTCGACGGGGACTCCCCGCGCTGAGCGTTGTGGCGATTCCCGGCGCGGGATACGAGAATCGCGCGGTGGGCGACGTGGAGATCCGCGAGTACGACCCCGGCTGGCCGGCAGCCTTCCGCGACATCGCCGGCAGCCTGCGAGCCGCGCTCGGCGACATCGCCCTTCGGATCGATCACGTCGGCTCCACCTCCGTCCCGGGACTCGCCTCCAAGGACGTCATCGATGTGCAGGTCTCCGTCGCCGACGACGTGGCTCTGGGGACGGCCGCTTCCTCCCTCGAGGCGGACGGCTGGTCCAGGGAGACGGACATGGGATCGGATCACCACGTCGCCGGCACCTCGACGGATGAACGCGATTGGCGGAAGGCGGTCCTCAACGAGCCTCCCGGCCATCGGCGGGTGAACCTCCATGTGCGGGTGGAGGGTCGTCCCAATCAGCGCTACGCCCTGCTCTTTCGCGACTACCTGCGGGCTCACCCGTCCAGCGCCCGGGCATACGAGACGCTCAAGCGACAGCTCGCCGCGCTGCTCCCGCACGATTCCGGCCGCTATGCCGACGTGAAGGACGCCGGCTGCGATCTCATCTACTTCGCTGCGGAGGAATGGGCGCAGACGGTCGGTTGGAGGCCCGAGCCTCTCACCACATCCGAGCCGTAGGGAACGCCCCACACGACGCCGGAGCCCCGGTCGGATCCGGTCCTCGCCGACCCTGGACACTACGTTTGACAGCCGTCGGGCCGAAGCATAGCTTCGGCTCGTTCGCGACCTGCCCGCCTGAACGATCGGTGGGGCACGCCATGAGTACTCTCCAGGCATTGCGACGTTCGCGTATCGCGTGTGCGTTTCTCATCGCCGTGTGCACGTGGCTGGCCGTCATGGTGGTCGGGGCACGGGCCCGTGGCGCGCCCATCTGTCTCGGCGCGGCAGCGACGATCATCGGGTCGGGCGACGATGACCGCATCAGCGGAACGGCCGGCGCAGACGTCATCGCCGCCCTCGGTGGGGACGACGTCGTCGACGGCCTCGACGGAGCGGACAGGATCTGCGGCGGGGGTGGCGCCGACCGGCTGAGCGGAGGAGGCCAGCGAGACGCGGTCGCAGGCGGCATCGGGGCCGATGATCTCCGGGGCGGAGACGATCAGGACCTCGTGTCGTTCGCGTCGTCGCGGACGGGCGTGTTCGTGGATCTCGGGGCGGGTCGCGCGGTGGGCGAGGGGAACGACCGACTCGATGGGATCGAGAAGATCGAGGGCTCGTCGCACGACGACGCCCTCATCGGGAGCGAGGCGTTGAACCGCATGACGGGAGGTGTCGGGAACGACACGATCGCGGGCGGCGACGGGCGCGACCGGCTGATCGGTGAGGGCGGAAACGATTCACTGGCCGGCGACGAAGGTGACGATCGCCTCGACGGAGGAGATGGAGTCGACGCGGCGGCGTTCTCCGTCGGTCCCGTCGTGGCGAGCCTGGCTACCGGATCCTCGACCGGGGAGGGATCGGACCTTTTGAGCGGCATCGAGGCGCTCGCCGGGTCGCAGGACAGCGACGTGCTCGAAGCCTCACCGAACGGGAGTTCGCTTCGTGGCGGGGAGGGCGCCGACGAGCTCATCGGCGGCCCGGGCGTCGATGCCCTGAGCGGCGGCTCCGGCTCCGACTCGGTGACCGGAGGCGGCGGGGACGACACCGTGCAGGGCGATGGCGGAGACGATGTCGTGGACGGTGGGGACGGGGACGACGTCGTCGACGGGGGAAGAAACGCCGACGTCGCGTCGTTCGCCTCGTCGGCGGCGGCCGTCAACGCCAATATCGCGAGCGGGACCGCGACGGGCAGCGGAGCCGACGAGCTCGTGAGTGTGGAGGGACTCCGGGGCTCGGACTTCGCCGACGTGCTGCAAGGTGACGACGACGACAACGCCCTCTTCGGCGCGAAGGGGGCCGACGTCCTCCGAGGCGCGGACGGGAAGGACCTCCTCGAAGGAGGGCCCGGGTCCGACGCCGTGGACGGCGGGGAGCAGGAGGATACGGCGTCGTTCGCATCGGGCTCCGGCGGACCGGTCCATGTGGACCTCGCGGCCGGCACCGCGACGGGCGGCAGTGGGACGGACACGCTGGTCGCCATCGAGAGGGCGCAGGGATCTCGGTTCGGTGATCTCCTGGAGGGCGATGCCCAGAGCAACCGGCTTCAGGGAGAGGACGGGGACGACGTGATCCTCGGCAGGGACGGCGATGATCGGTTGAACGGCGGCGACGGTCGAGACCGGCTCGACGGAGGAAACGGATCGGACGAGTGCTCGAAGGGAGAGTCGAACTTCAACTGCGAGTAGTCAGCGCTCCGCACGTCGATCCCTGAGGGCGGGCGGAATGCAACGGGCAGGACGGCGACTCCAGACGGGTCGCCGAACGCCGGAGCCGAGGAATCCCCCCGAAGCGATCGCGACGGGGGAGCGGAATGTCCGGAGACGAGCACCGCGCCTTCCCAACCCTCGCCGTCGTCGGTTCCATCGCGGGCATCGGATTCGCATCGATCATCCGCTCGCGTCCTGGTCTGTTGAACCTCACCCCCGAGACGAGCCTCCTCCCCATCCTCGGCATCGTCGCCGTCGTGGTCGGGGCCGTCACGTTCCTCTACGCGCTCCTCGAGGCGTGGCGCGGGAGGCTCTCCCTGCGACTCGTGCTCGGCCTCGCCGTCGCCTATCACGTCGTGATCCTTCTCCAGCCCCTGCCGGCCGGCGGCGACGTCTACAGCTACGCGTTCTACGGGCGCGTGATGAGCCTGCATCACGCGAATCCCTACGTGGCCACCCCCTCGATGTTTCCCCTCGATCCGATGTATCGGTTCGTTCCCACGGCGTGGGTCATCCACGCCGGATGTGTACGGGCCGCTGTTCACGCTGATGTCGGCCGCGCTGGCTCGGGGGCTCCGGGGAACGACGTCGCTCGTCTTCGCCTACCGGCTCATCGCGGTGACCGCGAGCCTCGGGATCGTGTTCCTCGTCGCCTCCCTCGCGGGGAGGATCCGTCCCGAGCGGGCCGCGTTCGCCGCCGCCGCCGTGGGGCTGAACCCTCTCGTGCTGTTGAGCGCGGTCGCCGACGCGCACAACGATCTGCTCGTCGGGCTCGCCATCATCGGGGCATTGTGGTTCGTCGCCCTGAGGAGGGAGCTCGTCGCGACAGCGCTGCTCACGGCCGGCGTGTTGATCAAGGCACCGGCTGCGATTCCCCTGTTCCTGCTGGTTGCGGCCGTCGTCGCGCACCGGGCGCCGGGGAGTCGCCTGAGGACATTCGGTGCCCATGCGGCGGTGGCGGGTGGACTCGCGCTCGCGGCGGCGGCGCCGTTCCTGCAACGTGCAAACCCCACGCTCGGAGCCGCCGAGCTCGCGAGCCATCAGGGAGCACCGGCCGCATCCCTCTTCGTTCAGCGCCGTGTCGAATGGCTCATGTGTCGCTCGGGCATGTGCGGCCTCAGCCATTGGGCGTCCGCCGCGGTACGGCTCGCGTTCCTCCTCTCGTTCTTGATCGGCCTCTTCCTGATCGCAACCAGCCTCCTTCGTCACGAGCGTGCGACGTCGCCGGAGATCCTCGGGGCGGCGTGGGGGTGGAGCCTCCTGCTGTTCACCCTGAGCGCGCCGGTGCTGCTCCCGTGGTACGCGATCTGGACGTTGCCGCTTCTCTGGCTCCTGTCACGGGTCCCCAGGCTGGTCCTCATCACGACGTCGATGGGCCTCCTCGTCGCGAAGGCGATCGATGATCCAGCCCGCTTCGCGGAGGTTCACGATCTCATCGTGTGGTTCGAACGCATGGGGAACCTCGTCATCGTCGGCGCCTTCGTCTGGCTCTGGGTCGACCTCCTCCGACGATGGCGAAGGAACACGTTGCTCGATCTCGACGAGCGGCGTGCCGTGGCTCCCGTGGCCGACCCCACACCTGGAGGAGGCGCGCCCGAGTCAGCACCTCGGCCCGCGCAAGAGACCCCGTAGCGCTCTCCGATGCCTTCCGCGCGGTCTCGGACGTGGCGAGACCGATCTATCGCACGGCGGCGCTTGCCTCCGCGAGATCGATCACCCCATCGTCGGCCGACCACGCGCTCCTCAGGGCGAGCGCCGCGTGGAAGGCGAACCGCTGGACGCCCGCGATGGTCCACGTCGCGATCGCATCGTTCTCCGGGTGTTCGAGAAGGAGCAGCCCGAGCCGGGAGCCTCCCGCGAGGAGGAGCGGGACGACGAGGACGTTGCGCGCGTCGGGGAACAGGCGGGCGAGCCGAAGGTCGCTCTCCCGGTCCAGCCGGCGAACGAGGACGAGCTCACGATCCGTCCACGCACGCTGCATGAGGGGATCGAGGCCGGGCTCCAGAGCCTGCCGTCCGACGGCACCGAGGGAGCCGAGCAACACCGGGTCGCCGTTCGGCGATCCGATGAGGGCGGCCCTCGGGAAGCCGTACGCCTCGTGGAGCTCCTCGAGCAGGATTCGGGCGATGTCGGAGGGGCTCGAGCTCTGATCGAAGGCGGCGATCATCATCGAGAGGCGCTCGAGATCGGCCTTCTGGGACCGGAGCGCCCGTTCGCTGAGCGCCGAGCACGCGATGGCCACGAGCGTGACGATCCACAACCCCGCCACGTGCGGGATGTTCGACCAGAGCGAGGGCTCCGAGAGGTTGGTCGACGCGAGGAACCCGCCCAGGGCCGGCGATCCGGTCGCGGCCTCGAGCAGCACCAGGAAGAGCAGCGTGTGCCACAGCGCGATCTTCAGGGACGTCCGGTAGGACGTCAGCAGCGTGACGGCGACGATGTGTGCGTACACGAGGAGCCGCAATGGGCTCGCCGCGCCTCCCGTGGCATCCATGACGTACGCGAGGTAGAGGCCGTCCAGCAGCAACATGAGCTGCAGCAGGGGAAGCACTCGGTGCTTGCCGAGCCGCCGAAGCATCTGTGGAACCGCAGCCACGGCGACGTATGCGAGCGCGCTCGCGGCGAGGACCACCCGCGAGATGGCGATCGTCGGGGCCAACGCGGCCCAGCGCGATGACGACCGACGCGAAACCGATGCGGACGAGCTCGAGATACATCGCGCGCTCGGAGAGGGGCACGAGCTCCGCCGGGTCGGGGCCGGAACGGGGTCGGGCGACGAAGAGGGACCTCATCGGAACCTGGAGACCTCCTCGTCGAGGGATGCGAGATGGAGCCTGGGGTCGGTGCGATCCAGCCGGCTTTGCATCGCGACGAAGATGACGACGAGCACGAGCACGGCCGTCAGCGGCAGCGCCAGCCGCCGTCCCATCTCGGCGGCGATCCGACCGACGCCGATGCTGCCGTCCGTTCCGGCGCCGACGGACGAATCGCTCGGCGCCTCGGTCGCGATGGCGCCGGAGCGCACGCTCGACGAAAGGATCGGTACTGACGACGGCTCGCGTTGCGCTGCTCACGTCGGGTGCGCGATCGACCCGATGGGCCGCCGACGTGCTCATCGCCTCGGTGGGGCGCGTCGCCTCCGTGATTTCCCTCGCCCGGACCGCCGCCGCCGGGCCCGCCACCCGGAGCCGGGATTCCAGGGGATTCGGCCGTGCCGACGACGCGCTCGACCGCGTCGATCGTGCCCTCCACCGTGTCGTCCACGCGACGCCCGATGTCTTTCACGGCGTCGCCTCCCTTCCGCGTGACCTCGCCCACATCGTCTCGAACGCCTTGCGTGAGACACGATGCATCGAGGCCGGAACACGAGGTGCCGACGATCGCCGACGCGGAGGCCGGCGCGCCGATCCAGAGGCAGAGCGTGAGGAGGGAGGTCCCCACGAAGCTCACAAGCCGTTGCGCCCGCCTCGTGGATATCGTTCCTCGCGAACCACTCGGGGCTCCTGCCGTGGTCATGCTCTCCCCTCGGTCGTCGTCTCCGGGGTCGTCGCGACCCAGGACGATCGAATATCCAACGAAATCGGCTCGGCGGGACATCGGCCGGACGGCTATTTCCGGGCACGTCCGAGCCTCGCACCAAGTAATGTCGGGGCTCGCCACACGAAGGACGAGGGATGGGCACGTTTCCGACCGAGGACATGGAGCTCACGCGCCTTCTCGTCGTCTCCGACGTCGAGCGGTCGCGCGCCTGGTATGTGGACGTCCTCGGCGCGACCGTCGTTCGCGAGTACGGCGGCACGTCCAGCGTGCTGCGGCTCCTCGGCAACTGGCTGCTGCTCGTGACCGGCGGCGGGCCGACCGAGGACAAGCCGACGGTGACCTTCGCGCCACCGGATGACCCCGATCGCGCGAGTGCGGAGATGATCTTCCGGGTGCCGGACTGTCGCGACGCGTATCGGACCCTCCGGGCGCGCGGTGCCGAGTTCCTGACGTCACCCGTCGACAACGGCTACGAGGTCCGAGCCTTCTTCCGGGACCCCGACGGTCACCTCTTCGAGATCAGCTCGGTTGCGGGATGACACGCGCGACGCTCAGGAACGGCGCCGGGACGACGCGTCGCAACGCCTGTGAGCTCCGCCGGCGAATTGACCAGAGAGATTCTCGGCACATAAGGTAAGCGCACGTTCGACCGGCGCCCGCGGGGAGTTCGATCCATGAGACGGCTGTTCGCGGCGATGATGCTCGTCGGAGCCAGCGTGCTCTGGACGGCGGGAACGCCCGCCCTCGCCGCGTTCCCGGGCGCCAACGGCCGAATCGTGTTCGACAACCTGTTCTCGGGGTCGTCGCAGATCTACAGCGTTCGCCCCGACGGGACCGGTCTGCGCCAGCTGACGAACTTCCCCGAGGGCTCGTGGGCCTGGCAGCCGCGCGTGTCCGCCGACGGTCGCAGCATCGTGTTCCTCGTGAGCACCGAGGGGGAGAACGATCAGGTGTGGCTGATGCGCTCGGACGGGGCGGATCAGCATCCCCTCGCGCCGGAGCCCGACTGGAGTGGCGGCGGCCCGGGCTTCACGCCCGACGGAGAGCGGATCGTCTACTCGCGTTGCGGGAGCTACGTCCCCGCCTATCGGACGTGTCACATCGTGTCGGTCCGCAGGGATGGGACCGGGATGCGAACGATCGTCGGCGGCACCTGGCATCCGGTCGAGCCGGTGGTCTCGCCGGACGGGTCGACCGTCGCCTACGTCAGCGACAAGGGTGGATACGACGCCCGCCTCTGGCTCGTGGACGCCGACGGAACGGATGCTCGCACGATCGGTCCGACGTTCGGCGTCGAGCGTCTCTCGTGGGCGCCCGACGGCTCGCGCATCGCCTTCACCGGCAACTTCCGGCACGGAGCCATCCACACCATCGCCCCCGATGGCAGCGATCGGGAGAAGGTCGTCCCGCATGCGATCTTCCCCGCCTGGTCGCCGAACGGGCGGTGGCTCGTCTATCGAACCGGATCGAGCGGCGACCTGGAACGAGCGCGCGCGGACGGGACCCACGCCACGTCCGTCGTGAGCTCCGATGCCGTCCCCGAGATCGCCTTCTCGGATTGGGGGGTGGCACGATGAGGCGCCTCGGACGCATCCTCACCGCGGTGCTGATGACCGCCGCGCTTGGCTCCGGCGTTGGGGCGCCCGCCTCGGTTCGCGCGGCTCCGCTCAACGGCCGAATCCTCTTCACCCACTGCGACGATGAGCAGGGCTGCCAGATCTATACGGCGAACCCCGATGGATCCGCGATCCGCCAGGTAACGAGCGGCGCCGACAGCTTCTTCGGGGATTGGTCACCCGACGGAAAGACGATCGCCTACGTCACAACCGCGGGCGGCGATGCGGCGATCTGGATCGCCGCAGCCGACGGGTCCTACGCTCAGCAGCTGACGCGCGACGATCGGCACTCCGATCCCCTCTGGCCTCGCTTCACGCCGAACGGCCGCCGGATCCTGTTCACGAACTGCCTGGGCGAGGACTGCGACGGCGGCATCGGCTCGGTGCGGCCGGACGGGACGCACGAGCACCTCATCACCCCGAACAGCCACGATTCCTACAACCTCGCGGACGCCTCGCCGGGCGGAGGCCGGATGACGTACATGCGGTGGCACGTGGATGGCGTGAAGATGGCGATCTACGTCTCGCGAGCCGACGGCTCCCAGGAGCGACGCGTCTCACCTCCGCGCCTTCAGGGCTGGCTGCCGGACTGGTCGCCCGCGGGCGGTGCGATCGCGTTCGCGAGCGAGGTCTTCTTCGATCGTCCCGCGCCCGCGCTCTACGCCGTGCGGCCGGACGGTAGCGGCCTGCGCGCTCTGACGCACCCGCCCTACCCACACTCGGACTGGAACCCGTCGTACTCGCCCGACGGAACGAGGATCCTGTTCAACTCCGATCGCCGCTATGCGGACTACTGCTGCGGCGACCTCTTCACGATCGACGCCGAGGGAGGAAACCTTCAGCCGATCCGGCTGCCCTTCGACGCGTACGATCCGCGGTGGGGGAGCGCTCCGCCGCTGCGGGCCGGCACGGGCGCCGACGTGCGGGTGGCCCAGCGCCTCGGGGGACCTCCCTGCAGCTCCGTGTTGGCCCTCCGCGACTCGGCGGTGTGCCCGGCCGGCTGAGCCGCACGCGCGATCCGGCGCCGAGAGCGTGGTCGTTGGGTCCGAGGGCTCAGGTCAAACAGGTTCCGAGCTCGGGACCGAAGATGTCCCGACAGGCCGGAAGTCGTCGGTCCGTTCGGACGGCGTCCACCACGGCGGCGACGGCGGAGGCGATGATGGCCGGCCGCTCGTCGTGGATGAAGTGACCCACGCCGTCCGCCCGCACGTGGATCACGTCGGTTCCGAGGGTCGCGAGCCTGGCTTGTTGCCTCACGAAGCTCGGCACGGCCCATGCGGGGATGCCCTCATCGTCGTACGTGTCCTGCGAGACGACCACCGAGGGACGCGATCCGAGCGGCGCGGCCTCCAACACCTGGTGCTTCGTCGCCTCGATGTCGGTCACCCGACCACCGTCGATCCAGGGCGTGGTGTCCCACTCGGGCCAGAGATCGATCTCCCACGCCGTCGAGACCGCCTCGAACACGAAGCCCGCCACCTCGGAGGGGTACCTGTCCGCGAACACGCGAGCGATGAGGCCGCCGTAGGAGTGGGCCACGAGCACGTAGGGCGGCGCGACGTCGGCCTCCCCGAGCACCGCGTGGAGCTCCGCGGCCTGAAGGCCCGCCGTCGGGGCATCGACGCCCCTGGGCCTCCGCGCGCTTGAGCCCGTGCCGGCCCTGTCGTAGGCGCAGACCTGGGTGTCGATGGGATCGAGGACGGGCACGAGTCCCGCCCACGACCTCGTCCCCGCCGCGTCCAGCCCCGCCTCGAGGATCACGGCCGGGCTGCCCTCGCCCCGGCACACGTACGACAAGGCTGCCCGCCCGCGTCCGCCCTGCCGCGCACCTCGATCGGTCGCTTCGCCTGGTTTGCGGCGACGTCGGGATCCCGTTGGCACGCCACCGCCGCGAGGATCAACGCCGCGACGGCGCCTGCGCGAACCGTCATCGATCGATGACGTGCCGGCGGGTCGATCGCTCTCCGGAGGTCGGGACCGTCTCACACATCCCAGCCGGCGTCGACGGGGATGTCGTGGCCGGTGATGTTTCGAGCCTGGCCGACACGAGGAAGTCGATGGCGTTCGCGACGTCCTCCTCCTCGATGAATCGGCCCAGCGCGGTCTGCCGTGTGAACTCGAGGTAGACCTCCTCCTCGGTGCTCCCCACCGCTCGGCCTTCTCGGCGACGATCCTGCTCATCCGGTCGCCATGCGTGACGTTCGGACACACGTCGTTGACGGTGACGTCGTAGGGGCCGAGCTCGAGCGCCAACGTGCGGGTGAGGCCCCGCACGGCCCACTTCGAGGCCGAGTAGCCGAGCGGTTCGGGTAGCCGCGCAGCCCGGACGTTCCTGCGATGTTCACGATGCGTCCGCCGCCGGCGCCGGTGATCAGATACGGAATGGCATGCTTGCAGGGGAGGAACGTGCCGAGCACGTTGAGCTCGAGGATCCGCATGAACTCGTCCGCCGGATACTCCTGCGCGGGGGTCTCGATTGGCCCCGTTCCTCCGGCCGCGTTCACGAGGATGTCGATGCCCCCGAAGCGGTCGGCCACGGCCTGCGTCATCGCCATGACGTCGTCCTCGTTCGTCACGTCGCACCTCACCGCGAGGCTCTGACGATCGGGGTACTTCTCGTCGACGAGGAGCGCTCGGCTCCGAAGCGCCTCCAGGTCCCGGCCCACGAGCGCGACGTCCGCCCCATCGCGCGACAGGTGCTCCGTCACGACGGCGCCGATCCCTCGAGCCGCGCCGGTGACGATGGCCACCCTGCCCGCGAGGGGTGCGTCCGCCGTCATCGAGCCGTGCCTCCCCGCCGCATTCGAACGTCCGACCTCCTCGCGGAGATCGCGGGCACGGTGACGCCGAGGGCGCGGGCGATCTCCGATGCCGCGGCGTGAACGCGGCGCACGTCCTCCCTGACCCGGGCCGTCGCCAGCCTCGCATTGGGGCCGGCGATCCCGACCGCGCAGGTGACCGCGTCGCGATCGGCGAGGACGGGAACGGCGACGCCCCAGACGCCGAGGTTGGTCTCCTCGTAGCTGCTCGCCCATCCCCGCTCGCGGATTCGCGCCAGCTCCTCGCGCAGGCCGTGAGGATCCGTGATCGTCGCCCCGCACAGCCGCTCCAGCGGCTCGGAGAGCACGCGTTCGCACGTCCGCGCTCCGCCATGAACGCCAGCAGGGCCTTCTGCGACGCGCCGGCGTGCAGCGGAAGCTGCCGGCCCGGGCTGCACCGACAGCCGGAGGGGCTGGCTCGTCTCCACTCGCTCGAGGCAGACGCCCCGATCCCGTCCCGTGGTGAGCACGGTCAACAACGCCGTCTCGCCCGTCTCCTCGGACAAGCGGCGCAGGACCGGGAGCGCGACGGCCCTGAGGTCGACCACCGCCCGGGCCCTGTCGCCGAGCTGGAGCGAGGCGACGCCGAGGCGGAACCGCTTCGTCTCGCCGTCCTGGCTGAGGTAGTCGCGGCGCTTCAGGGCGCGACAGGATGCGATGCACCGTCGGGATCGGCAGCGAGAGCTCGCGTGCCACCTCGGTGGTGCTCCACTCCGGGTGCCCCTCGGTGAAGAGCTCGAGGATCGAGAAGGTGCGCTCGAGCACCTGGAACGCCGGCTTCGGCTCACGGCTCGATCGCGCCGGCGCCGCGCCGTCCGACGGCGCCGCCTCCCGTGGCATGGACGTGACCATAGGCTCCCTCTCCCGCGTCGCCTCAGAGGCGAATGACCACCATGCGCTCCTCGGTCATCTCCCGCACCGCGTCGTGCGGGCCCTCCTTCGTGTTCCCCGACGCCTTCGTCCCCCCGTACGGCATCTGGTCGACGCGGAACTGCGGCGCCTGGTTGACGGTGACGCCTCCGAACTCGAGGCGCTGCGTCGCCGCGAGGGCCGTGGCCAGGTCGCGGGTGAAGATCCCCGCCTGCAGCCCGTACTCGGTGTCGTTCGCGAGGTCGATCGCCTCGTCGAGGGCGTCGAACGCGGCGACCGAGATGACCGGCCCGAAGACCTCCTTCGACCAGACTCGAGCATCGGGCGGGACGTCGTCCAGCACCACCGGCCGCAGGTGCCCGTCGCCGAACGTGCCGGCCTCGACCTCGGTGGCTCCCGCCGCCGTCGCTTCGTCTATCCACGCCGCGACCCTGTCGCGCGCCTCGGGGCTGATGGCGGGCCCGACGGTGGTCTCGGGATCGGCCGGGTCGCCGGCCTTCTGCTTCGCGGCGGCCTCGGCGAGGCGCCCGACGAAGTCCTGGTGCACGCTCCGGTGCACGATCGCTCGCTGAGCCGAGATGCACGACTGCCCGGCGAAGGCGTAGCCGCTGGACGCGGACATCGCGGCCGCCGTGTCCAGGTCGGCGTCCGCGCACACGATCACCGGGGTCGCGTTTCCGAGCTCGAGGGTGACCCGCTTTCGCGGGGCCTTTCGCCGAAGCTCCCACCCGATGGCCGCCGACCCGGTGAAGGTCATGAGCCCCACGCGATCGTCCTCGGCGAGCACGTCGGCGATCTCGACGGGGGGACCGACGACCACCGAGAGCCACGCGGGCGGAAGGCCCGCCTCGTGCAACGCGCGGACGAGCTCGATCGCGGCGAGGGGCGCCTTGTCCGCGGGCTTGAGGACCACGCCGCACCCGGCGGCGATCGCGGGGCCGACCTTGTGCGCCGCGAGGGTGAGGGGGAAGTTGAAGGGCGTGATGGCCCCGACGACCCCGACCGGGTACCGCAGCGTGAAGCCGAGGTGCCCGACGCCGGCGGGGTGCGCGTCCAGGGGAACGCCGCGACCGGCGAGCGACCTCGCCTCGACCGCCGAGAACACGAGCGTCTGCACGCATCGATCCGCCTCGGCGAGCGCCAGCGAGTAGGGCTTGCCGTTCTCGGAGGAGATGAGCCGAGCGAGGTCCTCCCGGCGATCGTTCACGATCGCCGCGGCCCGATCGAGGATCGCCGCGCGCTCGTGGGCCGGGAGCCCCGTCCGCATCGACCGATGGGCTGCGTCGATCGCCGCGCGTGCCGCGTCGGGCCCGACCGTGGGTACGCGTCCGACGATCCGGCCGTCCCAGGGGGAGCGGATCGTCGATGAGGCTCCCGTCCCGGACCTCCTCGCCGCCGACGACGAGCGACGACACCGTCGAGGCGTCCTGCATGCCGTGCCCTCCTCGGGTTGACCGACGGAGCGCGCATGGTAGCATCCCGATCCCGGATGTTGGAAGGCTCTCTCGCGTAACGAGAACGGGGAGCAGGGGATGGACCGGCCGGATCTCGAGTTGCTCCGCGGCGCCATCGACATGCACGCCCACACCGCGCCGGCGCTCTTCAAACGGCACATCGACGATGCGGCGCTCGCCGAGCACGCGACGGCGTTCGGGATGCGCGGCTTCGTGCTGAAGGACCACGATGCCTCGACCACGGGCCGCGCCTACTACGTGTCGCGGATGTATCCACGCGTGGAATCCTTCGGAGCGATCGTCCTGAACCGCTCCGTGGGAGGGCTGGATCCCTACGTGGCGGAGGCCGCGATCCACTACGGCGCCAAGGTCGTGTGGATGCCGTCGAACCATTCCAAGTATCACGCCGACTACTTCTCGATGCCCGACTACCCACAGTTCGGCCGCCCGAGGAAGCAGCTCCCGGGTCCCGGCGTCACGGTCTTCGAGGAGGACGGCAAGACGCTGACCAAGCAGGCGCGCACGATCTGCGAGGTCGTCGCGGAGAACGACGTCTGCCTCGCCACCGGACATCTCTCGCTCGCCGAGATCCGCGCCCTGCTCGACGCGGCGAACGAGGCGGGCGTCCGGCGGTTCATCGTCACGCACGCGAACTGGTCGCTCTGCAAGCTCGACGTCGCGGTCCAGCGCGAGCTCATGGACGCCGGGGCCGTCCTCGAGTATGTGGCCTGCACCTGCGTCTCGCCGATCTTCTGGGAGCAGCAGCCGGGGGAGCTGGCGGAGTGGATCATGGAGTTCGAGGGACGCAACCTGGTGCTCGGCTCGGACCTCGGGCAGTACGCGGGACCGCCGCATCCGGAGGGACTGCGAATGCTGCTCGCGGCGCTGCTCGATCTCGGCGTGCCCTACGAGTTCCTCGAGAGGATGACCAAGGTGAATCCGGCGAGCGTGCTCGGCCTCGAGGCCGGATGGGTGCCGGCGATGCCGGCCGAGACCGCGCCCGGCGGTCCGGCGGTGGAGCGCGCGACCGCGAGGGGGAACGAGGCGCAGTGACGCGCACCTGGCACGCCTTCGCGGACATGGCGGCGGTCGAGGCGTCCGGGGAGCTGTCGATCGTGCGGGGCGAGGGGTATCACGTCTGGGACGCGGACGGGCGCCGATATCTGGATGCGACCGCCAGCCTTTGGTACTGCAACGTGGGCCACGGGCGCGGCGAGATCGCCGATGCCGTCGCCCGGCAGATGAGGATCCTGGAGGCCTACTCCACGTTCCAGGACCTCACGAATCCACCGGTTCAGGAGCTCGTCGAGCGGGTGGCCGACATCGCACCCATGCCGGGCGCCAAGGTGTTCCTGACGAGCGGGGGATCGGACTCCATCGACACGGCCACGAAGATGGCGCGTCGGTACTGGAGCCTCATGGGACGGCCGGAGCGCGCGGTGCTGATCCATCGCGACCGCGCGTACCACGGCATGCACGCGGCCGGAACCTCGCTGGCCGGCATCTCGGCCAACCTCACCGGGCACGGGCACCTGCTCGACGACGTCGTGCAGGTGCCGTGGGACGACGCCGACGCGCTGCGACGAGACGATCCGCGAGCTGGGCTCCGATCGCGTCGCCGCGTTCTTCTGCGAGCCGGTCATCGGCGCGGGCGGCGTCTTCGCCGCTCCAGACGGGTACCTGGACGCGGTCCGGGATATCTGCCGGGACGCCGGCGTGCTGTTCGTGGTCGACGAGGTCATCACCGGGTTCGGGCGCACGGGATCGTGGTTCGCGAGCGGGCGCTGGGGGCTCGAGCCCGACGTCATCACGTGCGCGAAGGGGATCACCAGCGGCTACCTCCCCCTGGGGGCGGTCCTCGCCTCGCCCCGCGTGTGGGAGCCGTTCTGGTCGCAGGACGCGGGCATGTGGCGGCACGGGTACACCTACTCCGGCCATGCGAGCGTGGCGGCCGCCGCGATGGCGAACCTGGACATCATCGAGCGGGAGGGCCTGCTCGAGCGAGCCAAGCAGCTCGAGCGGGGCCTCGCCGACGCGCTGGAGCCCCTCTCGAGCCATGCGCTCGTGAGCGAGGTGCGGGCGGGCACCGGCGTCCTCGCGGCGGTGCAGGTGGACCCCGATGCGGCGGCCGCCGACCCCACGCTCATCGGGCGCATCGTGCCGGCGTGCCGGCGTTCGGGCATCATGACCCGCACGCTCGCGACCGGCGCGATCCATGTCTCGCCGCCGCTCGTGCTCGACGACGCCGGGCTCGCCGAGCTGGCGGACGGCATCGCGTCGGCGCTCGATGAGCTCGAGCGGCGATCCTGACCGTATCCGCCGGGGAGCGAGCGGCCGTCGGAGGGATCTCGCCACGCGAGATTCGCTTGAGCCTGGTGAGAACGAAGCGGTAGCATCCGCTTCCGAGCTGGCGAGGGGGGCAGGTGTTCGTCAGGCCGTTCCGATACGAGCGAGCGGAGAGCCTCCACGATGCGTGCGCGATGCTGCGCGCGCACGGCGACGGAGCCAAGGTGATCGCCGGCGGCCAGAGCCTGCTGCCCATGGTGAACCTCGGGCTGGTCGAGCCGGAGGTCCTCGTCGACCTCTCCCGCGCGAACGAGTGCGCGCGGCGTGACGCAGGACGACGGGCACCTGCGGATCGGGGCCCTGATGCGGCATCGGGAGCTCGAGCGAGACGCGACTCGTGAACGAGCACCAGCCGTTGCTCGCCGAGGCGGTCCGCCACGTGGGGAGCCCTCGCATCCGCATTCGCGGAACGCTCGGCGGCTCGCTGGCGCACTCGGACCCCGCCGCGGAGCTGCCGCTCGCCATGACCCTGCTCGGCGCGGAGTACGAGGTGACGGACGGCGAGTCGCAACGGACCGTGTTGGCGGGGGAGTTCCACCTGTCCTACTTCACGACCGCGCTCGCCGAGGACGAGCTGCTCGCTCGAGGTGCGGGTGCCGAAGCTCGGGCCCGGGCTGGGGGTGGGGGTTCGTCGAGGTGTCGCGGCGGCCGGGTGACTTCGCCCTGGTCGCGGCCGCCGCACTGGTTCGCGTGGCTCGGGCGGAGATCGTGGAGGCGCGGGTCGCGCTCGGCGGCGTCGCCGAGCGGCCCATGCGGGTCGGCGGCGGTCGAGATGGCGGTCGCGGGCGGCCGGGCCGAGAGACCTGGACCGGCGGGTCGGACCCATCGAGGGGATCGAACCGGTCGCGGACACGGGCGCCACGCAGGAGCACCGCCGGCATCTGGCGCGCGTCCTCGTGGTCCGCGCGTTGGAGGACGCCGTGGCGCGCGCGGAAGGAGGCGGCGTGAGCTCCGAGGTCACGATCACGCTGTCGGTGAACGGCACGGCGATCCACGCGCACCGCCGGCGCCCACCTCAGCCTGCTTCGGTGGCTCCGCGACGTCGCTGGACGTCACCGACCCGAAGTACGGGTGCGGCGAGGGCATCTGCGGCTCGTGCACGGTCCTCGTGGACGGCGAGCCGGTCTCGAGCGTGCATCGTGCTCGCGGCGCAGGTCGAGGGCGCGGAGATCACGACGGCGGCCGGGCTCGGCGAGCCCGGACGGAGCGCTCGGCTCCGCTGCAGCGAGGCCTTCCACGGCATCACGCCGCGCAGTGCGGGTTCTGCACGCCGGGCATGCTCACGTTCGCGGCCTCGATGCTCGCGCGCGGCGAGCCCTTGTCGCGCGAGCGAGATCCGCGAGGAGCTGCACGGAAACCTCTGCCGGTGCACCGGCTACCAGCAGATCGTCGACGCGATCGAGGCGGCCCAGCGATCGGGGACACGGTGGCGGCGTCCGTCGGCGACGAAGGCGCGACGTGAGCGGCGACGAGATCCGCACGCTCGAAGGCCGAGGAGCTCCGCGTCGTCAACAAGCCGCTCGCTCGCCACGACCAGGCCGAGAAGATCGCCGGCACCACGCGCTACGCGGGCGGACCTCGCGTTCACCGGCATGCTGCACGCTCGGCTCGTGCGCGCGCATGCTGCCGAGCGCGCGCCTCACCCGACGGGACGCCGCCCGCGCCCGCGAGCTGCCCGGCGTCGTCGCCGTGCTGTTCGGGGAGGACGTGCCCAACAACGAGATCCGGGTGGACGTGCCGGGGCAGACCGTCGCGGTGGGCGCGCTGAAGGCGAACATGCAGGTCCTCGCCACCGACGTCGTGCGGTTCCACGGCGAGCCGATCGCGCTGGTGATCGCGGAGATCCGAGGACGCGCTCGCGGCCGGCTGCGAGCTCGTCGAGATCGAGTACGAGGATCTCCCGGTCGTGTTCGACCCCGAGCGAGGCGCTCGCCGACGGCGCGCCGCGAGGTCCACGAGGGCGGCAACCTCCTCGCCGAGTGGCGGATCGATCGAGGCGACGTCGACGCCGGCGTTCGCGCGGCGCGGCGGCCACGGTCGAGGGCGAGTACCGCACCCAGTTCGTGGATCACGCCTACCTGGAGCCCGAGGCGGGCGTCGGCTGGTTCGACGACGACGGCGTGCTGACCCTCCGGGTGGCGACCCAGGTGGTCGAGCACTACCGCGACGTCGCGCGGATCCTCGGCGTCCCGGATTCGAAGGTGCGCGTCATCGCGCCGTACGTGGGCGGCGGCTTCGGCGGCAAGGAGGACATGACGGTCGAGCCCTACCTCGCGCTCGCGGTCCGGCACACGCGCGCAGGCCGGTGCGGATGCAGTGGACCCGCAACGAGTCGCTGCTCGCGCGGGCGAAGCGGCACCGCAAGTGATGTCGCTACCGCACGGCCGCGGTCGCCGACGGCACGATCCTCGCGCAGGACATCGAGATCACGTCCGACGCCGGCGCGTACGCGTACCTCTCGGCGCTCGTGCTGCTGTACTCGACCGTGCACGCGTGCGGTCCCTACCGCGTGGACGACCGTTCGGCATCCGAGCCCGACGGCGTACACGAACAACCCGCCGACCGTCGGCGTTCCGCGGCTTCGGCGGCATGCAGATGGTGCTTCGGCTACGAGTCGCAGATGGACGAGCTCGCTCGCCAGCTCGGGATCGATCCGGCCGAGATCCGCAAGCGGAACGCGCTCGTGCCGGGGCGACCGCCTGCCGGTGGGGCAGGAGCATCGATGACCGAGGTCCTGCTCGCGCAGACGATCGACGCGGTGCTCGAGCGCGCCGGCGCCGAAGCCGGAGCCATCGGGGCCGCGCAGAGCGGTCGGGCCGCGGCGATCGCGTCGAACATGCAGTCCTACGGGCGGCTCGTGTGGCTGAACGATTCGGCGGCGGCCTGGATCGGGTTCCAGATGGACGGATCGCTCACCGTCCGCTGCGGCGTGCCCGACATCGGCGGCGGCCAGGCGTCGTCGCTCGGGCAGATCGCGAGCGAGATCCTCGGCCGTCGACATCGACCGGATCAGCGTGCATTTCGGCGATCGCGCGCTGAACCCGCTCGCCGGGACCACGACCGCCACGCGGCAGCTCCTGATGTCGGGCAACGCCGACGTACGAGGCGGCGACGCTGCTCCGCGACCAGATCCTCGGCGCGGTCGCCGACGAGACCGGTCAGCCCGTCGAGTCGCTCCGCATGCACGCCCGACGGGATCGACGGCGCCGACGCGGACCGTCTCGCTCGCCCAGGCGCTGCAGGTCTGCCGCCGCCGCAACGTGCCCGATCGAGGCGCTCGGCACGTTCTTCGGCCCGAAGGGCAAGGAGGTCACGCGCGACCTCGAGGGCGGATCGCATCTTCCCGGACTTCACGTTCGGCACGCACCTGGCCGACGTGGAGGTGGACCTGGACACCGGGCAGGTGCGAGTGCTCCGCTACATCGCCGCGCACGACGTCGGCCGCGCGATCAACCCAGCTCAGCGTGCGAGGGGCAGATCATCGGCGCCGCCGTGCAGGGCCTGGGGCAGGCGCTGCTCGAGGAGGTCGTGGTGCAGGACGGCGTGAACCTGACCGGCGGCCTGTTCCAGTACCTGATCCCGACGGCGACCGACGTGCCCGACATCGAGGCGGTGATCCTGGAGTCGGGCGAGGGGCATGGGCCCGTTCGGGGCCCGCGGGATCGGCGAGCCTCCGATCGGCCCCCCGCTCGCCGCGATCCCCGCGGCGATCGCCGACGCCGTCGGCGCGCGTCCGACGACGCTGCCGATCACGCCCGAGCGCGTGCTCGCGTGCGTGGAACGAGGGAACGCTCGAGCGAAGGAGTGAGGAACATGACCTACGGCGTCGAGGAGTACGAGCGGCGGACCCCGAAGTGGCAAGGCGGCGTGGGAGCGCGCGCGAAGCTCATCCCGGGTGGCGTGGGGAGCGCGATCCAGTTCAAGCCGCCCTACCCGCTGTACCATCGCGGACAGCAAGGGCTCGCGGGTCTGGGATCTCGACGGCAACGAGTACATCGACTACTCGCTCTGCTACGCGGCGATGGTGGCGGGCCACGCGAACCCGATCATCGTGGAGGCGATCAAGCGGCAGGCCGAGCACGGCACGCTCTACGGCACTGCCGACCACGCTCGCCGGCGACCTGGCCGAGGAGATCATCCGCCGCTACCCGGGCGTGATCGACATGGTCCGGTTCACCCAGTCGGGCGTCGAGGCGACGCAGAC
Source organism: uncultured Actinomycetes bacterium (assembly GCA_963728285.1). Classification (GTDB taxonomy): domain Bacteria; phylum Actinomycetota; class UBA4738; order UBA4738; family HRBIN12; genus CAVSJR01. The sequence goes on from CAVSJR010000003.1 coordinate 28,683, forward strand.
CGCGATCCGCCTCGCCCGGGCCGCCACCGGCCGCAAGACGATCGTGAAGATCGAGGGCTCAGTACCACGGCGGCACCGACCACCTGCTGGTGTCGATCGGCGGCGCGCCCGCCGACGCCATCGGGCCCGACGAGCGCCCGAACAGCGTTCGCGGACTCGGCCGGGATGCTGCCCGGCGTCCATCGAGTACACGCGTCGTGGTCCCGTTCAACGACATCGACATGATGCGCCGCGCGTTCGATCGAGCACGACGGCGACGTCGCGGGCGTCATCGTCGAGCCGGCGATGACGAACGGCGGCGTGATCCCACCGCAGCCCGGCTACCTCGAGGCGCGTCCGCGAGCTCGCACCGGGAGCGAGGGCGCCGTGCTGATCATGGACGAGGTGAAGCTCGGGTGCCGCATCGCGCCGGGCGGCGCGACCGAGCTACTGGGGCGTGAAGGGCGACCTCGTGACGCTCGCGAAGGCCATCGGCGGCGGCGTGCCGGTGGGCGCGTTCGGCGGGAAGGCGCGAGCTGATGGAGCAGATCAGCCCGCTCGGGCCGACGGTCCACTTCGGCACCTACAACGCGAACCCGCTCGGCATGGCCGCCGGCCTCGCGTGCCTCACGCAAGGTGATGACCGACGACGCGTACAAGGAGATGACGCGCCTCACCACGCGCCTGGCCGACGGGCATGCGCAAGATCATCGGCTCGCTCGGGCATCCCGGCGTACGTGACGCAGGTCAACACGCTCGGGCGGATCGTTCTTCGGCGCTCGACGGGCAGCCCAACGAACTTCCGCGAGGCGGCGCGAACGACGCATCGCAAGCTGGGACGACTACTGGTTCGGGATGCTGAACCGCGGCGTGATCCCGATGGGCAGCGCGTGGTTCGAGGAGTGGTCGATCTCCGCGCAGCACACCGACGAGGACGTCGACCGGACCCTCGAGGTGACCGAGGAGGTGCTGCGCGACATCTACGCCGCGTGAGGACGACCACGGAGGAGGAGAGGAGCTCATGAGCGACGCCGTCACGCTGGACATGCTGATCGACGGGAGCGGGTCGAGGCGCGCTCGGGGTAGCGCTTCGACGTGCTCAACCCCGCCACCGGCGAGGTCTACGCCACGGCGCCGAAGGGGTCGGAGGAGGACGTGGACGCTGGCGGCCGATGCGGCGCGCCGCGCGTTCGCCGGCCCGTGGAGCGAGCTCTCCGCCACGGATCGCGGCGCGATGCTCGCGAGGCTCGCCGCGCGCTCGATGCACGCGAGCCGAGGAGTTCGCTCGCGGCCGAGACCGCCCAGAACGGCAAGACGCTGTTCGACGCCGAGTTCGACGTCACGAGACCGTCGCGTGCCTCGAGTACTACGCGGGCGCCGCGAACAAGCGACATGGGCGAGACGATCCCCGGGCCCGAGCGGCTTCCTCGTCTACACGCGCCGGGAGCCGGTGGGCGTCTGCGGCCTGATCGTCCCGTGGAACTTCCCGCTCGCGATCGCGGTGTGGAAGCTGGGGCCCGCGCTCGCGGCCGGCAACACCGTGGTGCTCAAGCCCGCGAGGAGACGCCCGTCACCGCGCTGATGCTGCCGATCTGGCGGAGGAGGCGGGGTTCCCGCCCGGCGTCGTGAACGTGCGTGAGCGGGCTCGGCGCGGCGGCCGGCCACCGGCTCGTCATGCACCCCGACGTCGACAAGGTCTCGCTCACCGGCGAGACGACCACCGGCAGAGATCGTGATGCGGAACGCCGCGGAGGCCCTCAAGCGGGTCACGCTCGAGCTCGGCGGGAAGTCGCCAGCGCTCGTGTTCGCGGACGCCGATCTCGACCTCGGCCGTGGACGGCTCGCTGTTCCTGATCTTCGCGAACGCCGGCCAGGTGTGCGACGCGCGCTCGCGCATCTTCGTGCAGGATGCCGTGTACGAGCGAGTTCGTGGATCGCTTCGTCGAGCAAGGCCGGAAGGATCGTCGTCGGCGACCCCACCGACGCCGCGCAGTCACATCGGCGCGATCACCTCCGCGCGCCAGCTCGAGAAGATGGAGCACTACGTCGAGATCGGGCAGAAGGAGGGCGCACGCCTCGCTGGCGGGCGGGGAGCGGGCGGCCGACGCGCGGCTGCTTCTACCGGCCGACGGTGTTCGCCGACGTCGACAACTCGATGCGGATCGCCGGGAGGAGATCTTCGGCCCCGTCGCGCGCGATCGGGCGGTTCTCCGACTACGACGACGGGATCGCGAAGGCGAACGACACCCCCTACGGCCTCGCCGCGACCGTGTGGACGAACGACCTCACCACGGCCCACCGGGCCGCCGAGGACATCCGAGCCGGCGGCGTGTGGATCAACACCAGCGAGTTCCTGTTCAACGAGGCCCCGTTCGGCGGCATGAAGGCATCCGGGTTCGGTCGGGAGCTCGGTCCATGCACGGGATGGATGCGTATACGGAGGTGAAGAACGTCGGCGTCTCGCTCGGCGTCGAGGGGCCGACGTTCGAGCTCTAGGTCGGGAGGCGGGATGGCCGTGACCAACCTGGTGGACGACGACATCACGGTCGAGTCGCTCTGGGACGATCCGTACCCGATCTACGCTCGCCTGCGACGCGAGGCGCCCGTCTGCTTCGTTCCGGCGGTCGGCCTCTGGTTCGTCACCAGGTGGGCGGACGTCGAATACGGGACATGGCATCCGGAGCTCTTTCCCGCGTCCGTCGTGGGATCGCCGCTGGACCGTACCCTCGGCGGGACCAACGTGCTCACCGTGGACGGCGAGGCACATCACGAACGTCGCGAGCCGCTCGACCGGGCGCTTCGCCCGAAGGTGGCCGAGCAACGTGCGCCGAGATCGTCCGGACCATCGCGGACGAGCTCCTCGACGCCATCGCCCCCCGCGGGCACGCGGACCTCATCGCCGAGTACTTCGAGCCCCTGTCCACACGCTCCCTGTCGCTGGTGATCGGCCTCGGCGATCTCGGCGCCCCGACCCTCGTTCGGTGGTTCCATGAGCTCGCGATCGGGACGTCGAACTACGAACGGGATCCAGGGAAGCAGCGCACGGCAGATTCGGTCAGCTCGGAGATCGACGGCGCGCTCCGCCCGCTGTTCGCGCGTCGCCTCGAGGAGCCCGACGACACGATGGCCTCCTACCTGATCCACGCCGTCCCCGGCGATCTCGAGGAGCGCCTGCGATGGGTGATGCCGACGCTGAAGCTCGTCCTGATCGGCGGGTTGCAGGAGCCCGGCCACGGCATGGGCTCGACGGTGTACGGGCTCCTCGGCGATCCCGAGCAGGGCCGGGCGCTCGCCGCCGACCCCGAGGGGCTCGTGGGCAAGGCCGTCGATGAGGGGCTGCGGTGGATCTCACCCATCGGGACGCAGGCTCGGGCGTCCGAGGGAGCCGAGGTCGGTGGCGTGCGGATCCCGCAGGGCGACAACGTCGCGTTCCTGGTTCCCTCCGCGAACCGGGACGATGCCGTCTGGGGTCCGAGCGCGGATCGGTTCGACATGTTCCGTCCGCATCATTCGCACGCGGGATTCGGGTTCGGGTCGCACTTCTGCGTCGGGCACTACCTGGCCCGGATCCAGATGCGGATCGGGATCCGGTCGCTGTTCGAGCGGCTGCCGCGGCTGCGCCTCGATCCGGATCTCCCCGCACGGCTGCGCGGATGGGAGTATCGCTCCCCGTCCCATCTGCACGTGCGGTGGGATCCCGGATCGGTTCTCGCACAGTGAAACTGCCTTGACCCATGTGAGAAGGCTCCGTAGCGTGCACTCGGGCCCCGCCTCGGGGCGTCGCACGATCCACCCGTCGTGGGAGGAGGGGGAATGAGCGAGCACCTCGATCCTCGGGCGTCCCAGCCGGCGTCCGCACCGTCCCACCGGCGCCTGAGCCGCCGACAGCTCCTGCGATACGCGGGCGCGTCGATCGGCACCTTGAGCATCGCGCAGATCCTGGCGGCGTGCGGGGACGACGGCGGGGGAGGCGGAGGCGGCGGCACCAGCGGCACGAGCTCCTCCGAGGTGGGCTCGGAGGCGTGGTGGTCCACGCAGCAGGCGGCGGCCGAGCTCGTCATCGCGAACTGGTCGCTGTATATGGACAAGGAGAAGGACGCCAACGGCGACATCGTTCACCCGTCGTTGGAGCTGTTCACGAAGGAATCGGGCATCGAGGTCGACTACCGCGAGGTCATCGACACCCTGGACACGTTCTTCGCCAAGGTCCAGCCGCAGCTCCAGGCCGGGCAGCCCCTCGGCTACGACGTGATCCCCGGGTTCACGAACGGGAAGTACTTCGACACCATGCTCCGGCTCGGCTACGCCATCCCGATCGACCAGTCGAAGATCCCCAACTTCTACGAGCACGCGGCCGAGGTCTACGTGGATCCGACGTATGACCCCGGGAACGAGCACTCGATCGCCTTCATGTCCGGCATCACCGGCATCGCCTACGATCCCTCGCTCACCGGTCGCGAGATCACGTCGTTCCAGGACCTGCTCGACCCCGCGTTCGAGGGGAAGGTGGGGATGTTCGGGGACACGTTGGACATGCCGAACTTCGCGTTGGTGGGGATGGGCGTCGATCCGACGACGTCGACCCCGGACGACTGGCAGGCCGCCGCCGACATGCTGATCGAGGCACGAGACAGCGGGATCGTCCGCCAGTTCTACGGCGCGAACTACATCAACGCGCTGGCGCGGGGCGACGTTGCCCTGGCCATGGGCTGGTCGGGAGACGTGTTCCAGTCGAACAAGTCGGGCGACTCCGAGGGCCTGCAGTTCGTCGTGCCCGAGGAGGGCGCGGTCATCTGGACCGACAACATCGTCATCCCGCAGGGCTCGGTCAACCCGGCCGGCGCGATGGAGTGGATGAACTTCATCTACCAGCCGGAGATCATGGCGATGATGGCCGAGTGGATCACCTACATCCCGCCGGTCCCGGCGGCTCGCGACGTCGTGCTCCAGGATGCCGCGAACGCCTCCGGCGCGGACGCGGAGTTCCTGCGCAATTTCGCCGACAGTCCGCTCGTCTTCCCGTCCGAGGAGGACATGAGCAAGCTGGCCCGCTATCGGGTGCTGACGCCGGAGGAGGAGCAGCAGTGGAACTCCGTCTTCCAGCAGGTCTATCAGGGCTGAGGGTGCGGGCGCCGAGCTATCGGCGAGGCTGAGGCGTGGCGGCGGACCCACCGGTCGACCCACCCCTCGGGGACGCGCTCCGCGCGGTGCCGGGCCGAACGACCACGTCGTGGGCGAAGCGCCGAGCCCGGGCCGTCCCGTACGCGCTCCTCGCCCCGGGCGGGCTCTGGCTCGCGGCGTTCTTCCTCGTCCCGATCGGCTACCTCGCCTATACCTCCATGCAGAGCGGCTACCTCGGGGCCTACGAGTTCACGTGGAACCTCGGCAACTTCACGTCGGCCTTCCAGCTGTATCGCGAGCAATTCCTGCGCTCGCTGCTGTATTCGGGGGCCGCCTCGGTGGCGGCGATCCTGCTGACGTATCCGGTCGCGTACTGGATCGCGTTCCGCGGCGGCAGGCGAAAGACCATCTTCCTCTTCCTCCTCCTGCTCCCGTTCTTCGTGTCGTTCGTGATCCGGACGATCCAGTGGCAGTTCCTCCTGAGCGACAACGGCATCGTGCTCGGCACGCTGCAAGGACCTCGGCCTGCTGCCGTCCGGCTTCCGCGTGCTCGCGACGTCGTTCGCCGTCGTGGCCGGCATCACCTACAACTTCGTTCCGTTCGCCGCCCTTCCGCTCTACGTCGCCCTCGAGCGGATCGACGTGCGCTACGTCGACGCGGCCCACGACCTGTACGCGGGTCGCGTCGCCGCCTTTCGGAGGGTGGTCTGGCCGCTGTCGATCCCCGGCGTGTTCGCCGCCTTCCTGCTTACGTTCGTGCCGGCGTTCGGTGACTACGTCAACGCAGAGTTCCTCGGCGGACCGGGGAATCGGATGATCGGCAACGTGATCCAGACCGAGTTCCTGGTCAACCTGAACTATCCGGGCGCCGCCGCCATGGCGTTCCTGGTCCTCGCCGCCCTGTTGGTCGGCGTCTTCGGCTACGCGTGGTTCCTGGGCACCGACCGTATCGGGGTGTCGGAGGGGATCGACTTCGGCGTCCCCACCGCGGTCGAGGAGCCTCCCGTCCGGCGGCGCCGATGGACGAACCTGGTCCTGCCCGTCTACGTCGGCCTGTTCATCGCCTATCTCGTGTCCCCGATCGTCATGATGATCGTGTTCGGGTTCAACGCCCCGAGCGGCAGGTTCAACATCACGTGGGAGGGCTTCACGCTGAACAACTACGTGACCCTGTTCGACATCCCGGGGCTCACGGCCGCGCTTCGTCTGACGCTGTGGCTCGCCCTGTGGTCGACGATCATCGCGACGATCATCGGCACGCTGCTCGGGCTGGCCGTCGGACGCTATCGTTTCCGCGGATCCGGGGCACTGAGCTTCGTGATGTTCCTTGCGATCGCCTCCCCGGAGATCCTCCTCGGTTCATCGCTGCTCACGATGTTCGTCGTCGTCCGGCTCGGCTCGGTGCGGATCCCACTGGGCTTCTGGGCGTTGCTGATCGCGCACGTCATGTTCTGTATCTCTTTCGTCGCCGTCACGATCCGTGCGAGGGTGCAGGGCATGGGCCGAACGCTCGAGGAGTCCGCGCAGGATCTCTTCGCCGGCCCGGTCACGACGTTTCGAACGGTGACCCTGCCGCTGTTGATGCCCGGGGTCATCGCCGGCGCGCTCCTCGCGTTCGCGCTCTCGCTCGACGACTTCGTGATCTCGAACTTCGTGTCGGGGTCCGCCCAGACGTTTCCGCTGTGGGTGTACGGGTCCAGCCGTCTCGGGATCCCCCCGCAGGTGAACGTCATGGGGACCCTGCTGTTCCTCGGCGGCGTCCTGGCCGTCGGACTGAACCTGATCGTGTCTCGAAGGCGGCCGCCCGCGACGAGGCCGAGGGAGGCGCTCGACGCCGGGTGAACCCGCGGCGGCCGGGCGCCGCCTCACGGGCTCACGCCATCTCGATGTAGCGCTCCACCTCCCAATCGGAGACGTGACGCCGGTACTGTTCGGCCTCGTGTCGCTTGAGGGCGACGTAGTACTCCACGAACTCCGCGCCGAGGAGCTCGCGCGCGAGCGTGGACGAGGCGAGCGCGTCGAGCGCGTCGTCGAGGTTCCGCGGCAGCGGCTCGAGGTCCGGCTCGGCGTAGGCATCCCCGGCGACGGGGTCCGGCGCCGCCGCCTTCGTCTCGATCCCGTGGAGGCCGCCGGCGAGGCACGCGGCGGCGACCAGGTAGGGGTTCGCGTCCGCGCCGGGAACCCGGTGCTCGACCCGGGTGGCCGACGGCGAGGTCGTGACCGTCCGCAGCCCGGTCGTCCGATTGTCGTGCCCCCAGCTGACGGTGGTCCCCGCCCACGAATACGGGACGTTGCGTTTGTAGGAGTTGGGGGTCGGCCAGAGGATCGCGGTCAGCTCGGGCAGGGTCGCGAGAAGGCCCCCGATGTAGGAGCGACCGACGTCGGACAGGCCGAGCGGGTCGGAGGGATCCCCCAGCACGTTGTCGCCGGACTCGGCCGACCACAGGGATTGATGCACGTGACAGGAGGAGCCCGACCACCGCGCCCTCGGCTTGGCCATGAACGAGGCGAGCAGATGGCGCTGGGCGAGCATCTCCTTCACGCCGTGCTTGAAGACGAACGCGTCGTCGGCCGCCCGGAGTCCCTCGGCGTGTCGAATGTTCAGCTCGAATTGACCGGCCCCGGTCTCGGGGCTGCTGGCCTCGATCGGAACGCCGGCCGCCTCGAGCCCCTTCCTCACGTCGGCCATGAGCTCCTCGTCCAGGCTGCCCCCGTACACGCCGTAGATGTAGGGGCGCACCCGGATCGGGTCGAGCCGATAGCCGGAGTCCCGAAGCGAGCGGGCGTCCCCGCGGAAGGCGTAGAACTCGTACTCGAACCCGAACCTGGCGAGATAGCCGAGGTCCGCGGCGCGATCCAGCTGACGGGCGAGCACCCCGCGCACATCGATCGGAAGAACGCTCTCCCGACTCGAGATGGAAGCCACCGAGGACGCCGAGCGTCCGGTCGTGCCACGACAGGAGCCTCGCGGTCGCCAACTCGGCGCGTACGAACACGTCGGGGAACCCGTGCTCCTTTCTGGGGAAGTACCCGCGATAGGCCGCGCCCCCCGGAGGCTCCGCCAGCTCCTCTCCCTCGTCGGACTCCTCGCGGTGGCCGAGGACGAAGATCACGTCGCTGATGGCCACTCCTCGCTCCAGCGTGTCGAGGAATTCACCGAGCGGAAGTCGCTTGCCGCGCCAGATCCCGTGCACGTCGGGTCCCCCGACCGCCACGGTGCGCGATCTCGGCCTCCCTGCACCAGCGAGCGAACTCCTCCGGGGAGTCCGGGATGCCCGCAGCATCCTGGGAGCTCATGGATCCGCTCACCGGGTCGTCACACGGACGGGCATGTGCTTGATGCCGTTGTGAAAGTTCGATCGCAGGCGTTCCACGTTCCCCGCGAGCTCGATGGACCGAAGACGGGGGAGGAGCTCCTGAAACAGGATCGCCACCTCCATCCTGGCGAGGTCGGCGCCGAGGCAGAAGTGAAGGCTGGCGCCGTGCGGACCGAAGGCGACCTGAGGGTTCGGCCACCGCCCCACATCGAACCGGTACGGGTCCTCGAACACCAGCTCGTCCCGATTCGCGGAGATGTACCAGGTGACGACCTTGTCGCCTCGGCGGATGGTCTGGCCCCGCAGCTCGACGTCGCGCATGGCCGTGCGCCGAAAGTGCATCGCGGGGGTGGCCCACCTGATCATCTCCTCCGCGGCCGTCGGCGCCAGGGCCGGATCCTCCCTCAGGCGATCGAGCTGATCGCGGTCCTCCATGAGCGCCAGCATCCCGTGCGAGATCGTGTGGCGGGTCGTCTCGTTGCCCGCCACCACGAGGAGCGAGAAGTAGTTGCGATATTCGGGGTCGGTCAGCGGGACGCCCTCCACGTGGTCGACGGCGAGCACCGTCATCACGTCCTCGCGCGGATCGCGTCGCCGTTGCTCCCGGAGCCGGTCGGCGTAGGCGAATATCTCGGCGCCGGCCGGGCTTCGAAACGGCAGATCGCGATAGGCGTCGGTGTCGTCGCGATCGATGACGGCCTCGGTGTACTCCGGGTCGGCGTGTCCGACCATGGCGTCGGCCAGACGCACCAGATGATCGGCGTCGTCCACGGGGATGCCCATGATGGCGCAGAGCGCCCGCATCGGGAGGAGCCTCGAGATCTCCGTCACGAAGTCGAACTGCTCCTTCTCGAACGCATCGTCGACGACCGAACGGGCGAGCTCTCGCACGTATCCCTCGTAGGCCTCCACGGCCCGCTTCGTGAACCGCTTGCTGACGAGGTTGCGGAGCTGGGAGTGTCGCGGCGGATCCGTCTCGATGAGCGATCGCCGCGGCTCGAGCTGGTTCGCCTCGAGCTCCTCCAGCATGACGAACCCCTCCGCCGCCGAGTACGTCCGCCAGTCCCGGTGGATCTCGACGAGGTCGTCGTAGCGCGTGACCGCCCAGAAGCCACGGTTCGGTGGCGGCTCCTCGTGCCAGAAGACCGGGGCCTCGCGGCGCAGGGTGTCGAACCAGTCGAACGGAACGCCGTCGACGTAGTTGTCGGGGTTGACGAGATCGATGCTTTGCACCTGCACCCTCGCGAACCTCCTCGGGCCGTCGAGCGGTGGCGCGCGGACCCGGCGCCGCGGAAGCATGGTACGGGCGCGTCCCGGTCACCGCAAAGCATTTCCATCAGGTGAGATCGGGGGATTTCGTCCTCTGGACCGTCGCGTATCGTACCGACGGGCGGTCTCGCGGCGTCTAGCGTCGAGGGAGACTCCATTCGATGTGCGCCGAGGGGAGCGGTGCGTACGATCGCAGCACCCGGGTGAGCCCCGGACGACGGTTCGAGCCGCCGGGATCGGGCCGACCGGGTGCTCGGGGACGACACACCCGACTGATCGGCCGAGGGGGGATCAGACCGAGGCTGCGAGCGGGTAGTCCACCCACTCGTGGCCGTTCTCGCAGGCGTGATGCACGTGTTCTCGGCCGGACGCGTGTCCGAAGACGCCCGGGCAATCGTCCCGACCCTCGTGCGTGATGGCGACCTCGGCCACCATCCCGCAGATGGCACAGTCCGTACGCACCATTCCCTCCTCTGGTTCGCCGGAGACCTGCCTGTTTTCGCCGGCCCGATTCTACGCCCCTGAGAGCTCCTGCTTCCTGGCCGCCATGCGATCCCCGAGCTCATCGAGCTCGGACTCGTCCATCACCTTGCGAGCCTGCTTGAACATCTCGTCTTCCTCTTCCTCGATGTGATGCTCGAGGTTCTCCTTCATCACGGTGAACTTGGCCGCCCAGGTCTCGTCGTCGACCGGCGTCGCCTCGAGCTCTCCCAGGATGACGTCGACGACATGATGCTCCTCGTACGCCTCGAGGACGATCTCCTTCGTCGCGGCGAACTCCTTGAGGGCGGGGTAGAGGACCTCCTCCTCGATCGCCTCGTGGACCTTCAGCTCGCTCTTGATCTTGTCGAAGAGCTCCTCTCGGGTCTTCACGGCACGCTCCGTCGTGTTCTCGCCTTCCTCCAAGAGCTTTTTCACCTTGTCGTGGTCGTCCTTCAACAGCTTCAGCGCGTTCATGGCTTCCCTCCAGTTGACTGGCGGCGGACGAGTCTCTGCATCCGTCGCGTGACGCCTCGAGAGCCGGCGCCTCCATGTATTTCGGTGAATCTGGGCGAGGCCCTTTCGAAAGGTTGCGGCTCGATATCGGGTGCTTCCTTTCCTCCGGATGATTCGGCCTAACCCTCGAGGTTGGTTTCGGCGGCGGGAAAACCCCTAACACGAGTGACGTACGCAGCGGTTCGCCCATCCGATGACGGCTCGCTCTTCGCGCGAGAAAGGGTCAAGATGTGTTCAGTCGATGATCCGAAGGGGGAGTCATGGCTACCGTTCCCGCTCCAGCCGAACCGAGGATGCTGGTTCCCGAAGCATCGAGGATGTGGTGGGTGCTCCTCATCGGGGGCATCGCCTGGCTCGGCGTCGCCTGGATCGTGCTTCGCATGAATGTCACGTCGATCACTGCGGTCGGGCATCCTGATCGGCTTCGTGTTCCTGTACGCGGCGATCGCCGAGTTCTTCGTGGCGGGAGCCATGTCGGGAGGATGGAAGGTGCTGCACTACATCGTGGCCGTCATCTTCGTCCTCGGCGCCGCATGGGCGTTCTTCGAACCTATCGACACGTTCTTCGCGCTCGCCTCGGTGCTCGGCCTGCTGTTGTTGATCCAAGGGGCGTTCGAGATCACGCGGGCGATCGTGTCGAGGCCGGAAAACGATCTGTGGTGGCTGAGCCTCATCAGCGGGATCCTCTTGATCCTCCTCGCGTTCTGGGTCTCGAGCTCCGACAGGGTGTTCGACCTGGCGAACCGCGCGGCGTTGATCCTGTTCTGGGTGGGCTTCATGGCGATCTTCCGCGGGTTCTCGCTCATCGCAATGGCGTTCGCCGTGCGGCACGCGGGGAAGCGACTCGCAACGCCCTGACGGGAGGCACGAACCGCGCCGTCGGACCGTTCCACCAGGCGAGAACGCTTTTGTCACTCAACCACCCCCTACTTTTGCCTTAGGTCTTGTGGCCTAGAAGGTGCGTGCTAGAACATCCCCTTCGTTGGGCCGCCGGGCCCCCCGAAGGAGGGAGGTATGCAGGCACGCAGGCGGATCCTCGTGCGGCCGGAGCGCTGAGCAATGTCAACCTGCCCAGGCGCCCGAGGGCCCGATTCGCAAGCATGGATTCGGATCGTCGCATGCCCGCCGAGAGTGGGGGAGCATCATGGAATGGAGAGTACGCGATGAGGCGTCTGTAGTAGGGCTGGCCGCGGTCATCGACGCTGTTCGTCGCGCTCCCGGCGTCGGCGGCGCCGAGCCTGGTCCGCAACGGCAGCTTCGAGCGACCCGATGTCGTCGGGGGACTTCGACACGTACCCGGCGGGCGACACGATCGAAGACGAGGACATGGCACGTGGAAACGGGTCGGTCGACGTGGGGAGAGCCCACTTCGACGTGAGGGCAGGCGAACCAGGCGATCGACCTCAACGGAGACGGGCCCGGCTCGATCTCCCAGGACCTGGACACGGACGCAGACCAGGAGTACGTGCTTCGGTTCTTCCTCGCGGGCAACCCCGAGTGCGGGACCGACGACGTGAAGGTCCTCGTGTGTGCTGGGGTGGAGCGAAGGTCGCGACCTTCTACTACGACACCAGGCCAGACGCGGATGACCTGAACTATCAGCTCCGCACACTCAGCTCACGGCCGAGGACCGAGACCGAGCTGCGGTTCGCGGGGGCAACCCCGGTGCCTGTGGTCCGATGATCGACGTCGTCAGGGTGAGCGGCGGTAGACGCAACCCTCGCGACACCTGCGGCACAGCATGACGAAAGAGAGCCCCGGGGAACCGGCTCTCTCGTCGTCCGCGGCCGGTCGGCCCGCCGCACCTGCGGCCCGTGTGATCTCGACCTCGGGCGGCGTCTGGGGGTCGACAGCGCGATCTGCCGCCCAGAGATCGCTGAGCGCCGCAGGGAGGGAAGGGGGACCCATGAGCGTGCGTGGTGGGGATGCGATGGTTCGTCAGCTGCTCACGGGCCACGTCCTGAGCGGTCGCATTCGTGGGCCCGCAGTCGATGAGAGACGGACCGTGACCGGCGGTGCGCTCGATGTGCGCCGGTGTCCGCGGTGCGGGCGACGCTACAGCGTTCACCTCGACGAAGCGGGCGGCTGGTCGACGTGTTCCCGATGCGGGAGCCGGGCTGAGGGAGCCCGGTCGGCGACGCTACGCGGAGGATGGCTGCCGTCGATGGACGTGGAAGTCGGCCGTTGACGGGGGAAGCGGCGTGTTGCCGAGGATGAGATCCGCGGCCTTCTCGGCCACCATCATCACCGGCGCGTAGATGTTGCCGTTCGTGACGTAGGGCATCGCGGACGCATCCACGACCCGAAGCCCGTCGACGCCGTGCACCCCCATGGTCGTGGGGTCCAGCACCGACATGTCGTCGGTCCCCATCCTGCACGTACAGGAGGGATGCAACGCCGTCTCCGCGTCCCGGGCGACCCAGTCGAGGATCTCCTCGTCGGTCTCGACGCCGGGGCCCGGCGAGATCTCGCCGGCGTTGAACGGGTCGAAGGCGGGCTGCGTGAGGATCGCGCGGGCCACGCGGACGGCCTCCACCCACTCCCGCCGGTCCTGGTCGGTCGAGAGGTAGTTGAATCGCAGCGCGGGATGCACCGTCGGATCCGGGGACACGATCTTCACGGATCCCCGGGCGTCGGAGTACATCGGCCCGATGTGCACCTGGTAGCCGTGATCGCTCGCCGGCTTCGACCCGTCGTAGCGGATCGCGATCGGCAGGAAATGGAACATCAGGTTGGGGTAGTCGACATCCTCGTTGCCGCGCACGAACCCTCCGGCCTCGAAGTGGTTCGTCGCTCCGGGGCCCGTGCGAAAGAAGAGCCATTGGAAGCCGACCCAGGGTCGGTTTCGCCACTTCAACGCCGGGGCCACGGAGACGGGGAGCTTGCTCGCGTACTGGATGTAGACCTCCAGATGATCCTGCAGGTGCTCCCCGACGCCCGGCAGGTCCTGCACGACATCGATCCCAAGGGCCGAGAGCTCATCGGCCGGGCCGACGCCCGAGAGCTGAAGCGTCTGCGGCGAGTTGATCGCACCTCCGGACAGGATCACCTCTCCGGCGCGTACCCGCTCCGGCGTGCCCCTCCCTCGCGTGTACTCGACGCCGACGGCGCGCGTCCCCTCGAACAAGACCCTCGTGACGAACGCTCGCGTTCGCACCTCGAGGTTCTTGCGGTCCCTGACGGGATGCAGGTACGCCCGGGACGCGCTCAGGCGCCTGCCCCGGTGCACGTTGCGGTCGAACGGGGCGAACCCCTCCTGCCGGTAGCCGTTGACGTCGTCGGTCAGGGGATAGCCGGCCTGCTGCACCGCCTCGAAGAACGCCCCGAAGAGCGGGCTGGTCGCGGGGCCCCGCTCCAGCACGAGCGGCCCCGCGCGGCCGCGTAGGGGATCGTCGATATCGGCGGCGAGGCAGCTCTCCATCCGCTTGAAGTAGGGGAGGCAGTGGGCGTAATCCCACGTCTGCATGCCGGGGTCGGCGGCCCAGCGCTCGTAGTCCAACGGGTTGCCGCGCTGAAAGATCATCCCGTTGATGCTGCTGGATCCCCCGAGCACCTTTCCCCGCGCGTGGTAGATGCGCCGTCCGTTCATGCACGGCTCGGGCTCCGACTCGTACCTCCAGTCGTAGAACCTGTTTCCGATGGGGAAGGGAAGCGCCGCGGGCATGTGGATGAACACGTCCCAGGCGTAATCGGGGCGTCCGGCCTCCAGGACCAGGACCCGGTTCGACGGATCCGCGCTCAGGCGGTTCGCCAGGGCGCTGCCCGCGGACCCCCCACCCACGATCACGAAATCGAACGGCCGCGAGGTCATCGCCCATCCTCGCGTCGGTGCCGCGACGCTGCTCGCACTCCCTCGGTTCCCTCCGTCCGCGGACGCTGCATGGCAGCGTAGCCCGGGCGGCCTCCGGATGCATCGCACGGGGCCGCCGAGGCCCGGCCCCCGGGCGGGGCCTCGCTAGGTCGGCGGCGTCAGGGAGATCGAGGCGTCGTCGGCGTAGAAACAGACGCCCTCCGGGAGGCGGGCCGTGGTGGCATCGAGCGCCAGCGTGGAGACGCCCGGCTGCTCCGGCTCGAGGGTGAGGCCGACGTGGCTCCACTCGGTGCCCATCGTGATCGCGGCCACCTCGCGGCTCACGATCTCCCCGTCGACCCATTCGCGCAGCCGCAGCCGGAGGGTGCGCCCCCGCTCGTCGGCGCGCGCCCACAGGCCGGCCGTGTAGGTGCCGGCGGACGTCGCGGAAACCCAGTTCGGGCGGTCCTCGAGCGAACACCTGGCGAGCCTCGAGGCCGTGTTCGCGAGCCGCGCGGCGTGGGCGCTCGCGTGCCCGCCGTCCACGCGCCGCACGTCGATCCGCCTGGACGTGGTCCAGCCCGATGTGTCGGACTCGAACCCTGGATTGCCCACGAACTCCTCCACCGGGCCGGGATCGGGGTCTGGGACTCGGGCTGGGGCTGGGGCTCGGACTCGGGCTCGGACTCGGACTCGGACTCGGGCTCGGACTCGGGCTTGGGCTTGGGCTTGGATCCGGATCGGGATCCGGATCCGGCGACGGAGGCGGCAGCGGGAACGGATCCTCATCGTTGGGCTTGCCGCAGTCGACGTCGGCGTTGATGCATTGATGGACGAGGGTCCTGAGCGCACCCTGATCCCAGGCGTTGAAGAAGTCTGCGTGCAGGGTGAAGTAGGCGCCGCTGGAGAGCATGATCTTCGTGCCGTCGTGCACCGGATAGTGAAAGCGCAGGATCAGCCTGGGCACCGGCACCGGATGGGACGGAGGGCAGACGTTGTCTCCATCGTCGTCGTCGACGTGATAGGCCATGTGGCTCTTGTGATCGACGGAGTCGACCGAGACACCGTCCCAGCAGTCGGGGAACTTGACGTGAGCCTCCACGAAGTCACCGCCGCAATCGCGAGGCCTCGGGCCTGAATCGGAGCCCTCGTCATCGCAGTTCCAGTCGATGATGCTCGTGTCCTGCTCCCCGGTGGCCTTCGCGTCGCCGGCGAGGATCCTCAGCCCGGGAGGAAACGGCTGCACGGCTGCGTTGGGCACCGTCGTGTTCCGGTAGTAGAAGTCCACGTTGAAGGGGACCTTCGGCTCACCGTTCACGTAGAGCGTCGGCGCCCAATAGCCCGCGGTGTCGGCGGAGAGCTCGCAATTGGTGTCGCCGGAGAGCAGGGACTGGTACGTCGTCCCGGCATTCGTCGTCACGTTGCCGAAGAACTCGTGGCTGTGGGACGCGCCGGGCGCTCCGGGAAAGACGATCGGGTCATCCTTCAGGCGATGGGAGAACCCGCACTCGACGACCCATCCGACGGAATCGTCGGCCGCCGCCGCGGATCCGAGACAGGCGACGAAGATCGCGGAGAACGAGAGAACGAAGATGAGACGGCGCATACGGACCACCTCCAGGGGGGTATGACGGGGGCATGCGGTGGTTGAGCCATCATTGCCAGCCGGGCGGCGGCTCCGGTAGGGCCCCGCCGGGGGATCTTGGTTCGTGGCGTCCCTACAGGTGATCTCCCCACATCTGCGCAAGGTATCGACGACCGAACGTCCGACCGCAAGGGAGGGGAGGGTCAAACGCGGGACGTGAAACGCACGAGTTGACGTCGCTCGCGATGGGAGTAGGTTCGCCGGACACAGGCAGCGGATGAGCGCCGCGTTCACGCAGCTCAACGAGGCAGAACGCGGATGTCGAGCACCAGACGATGCGGGGCAGCAATGGAATTGACCGATGATCAGATTCGCGACGTCATGACGCGCGCACTCGAGTACGGGGTCAGCCAGCCGGTCGAGGTGGCCAGGCTCGTCGTCGATGAGTTCGTCGGCGAGGAGGCCATCGGGGAGCTCGTCCGGGAGCATCCGGGCATGACCGAGGAGCAGGCGCTGAACGACCTGCTGCACGACGTCGCGCGACGCGTCGCGCGAATCGACGGGGTCGACCGAGAGGGCCCGCCTTCCCCGCCCGCCCCACCCCCCATGTAGCGGGCCGAGCCGCGCGCTCGGATGACAACGGCGCAGCCGGATCGACGGCCTCATCGCCTCCCGAGGCTCCCGGCTGCATGATGGGCTCGTGAGCAGCTCGACCCTCTCCCGGGTCGCCGTCGCGGCGGCCGTGGCCGGCGCCCTCGTGCTGGTCTGGGGTTTCGCGTTGGACGATCCCGGCATCGTCGTTCCCGACGATCCCTGTGCGGAGCGCCCTCCGCTGCGCTCGGCCGCCGGCGTGAGGCTCCAGCCGCTCGCGCTTCGAGCGTTCCGGCACGCCGAGCGCCTCGCGGGTCGCCGCATCGACGTCGTCGAGAGCTACCGCT
The DNA here is from genome assembly GCA_963728285.1 of uncultured Actinomycetes bacterium. Lineage (GTDB taxonomy): Bacteria > Actinomycetota > UBA4738 > UBA4738 > HRBIN12 > CAVSJR01. Next base: position 45,678 of record CAVSJR010000003.1, read on the forward strand.
CGTGCCGGCGACAGGCGGCGGCATGCAAGAGCATCTGCGGCAGCCCCGGCGGGTGCCCGGGCACGTGCGCCTCGCCGGGCGCCTCCGCCCACCAGCTCGGTGCGGCCGTGGATGTGACCGAGGCGATGCTGGATCAACCGACCGTCCTCGACGCGCTCGGCCGGGCCGGGTGGTGTCAGCCGCTTCCCGGATCCGATCCCGGGCATTTCTCGTTCGGGGGGTGCAGATGAGTGCCGCTTGGATCCGTTGTGCTTCGCGAACCGGCGAGGAAAACCCGCGCCCGTTTACCTCCGTTTCGCGTAGCATGTAGGCATGCCTGACAGCGCCGGGAAGCGACAGCGTCGCGAAGTGAAGGCCAAGAAGCAACGCGCGCGCGACGAACGACGGACGGCCCGCAACGAGCGCCGGGAGGACCGTGCGGCTCGCGGAGCCGATGGACCCATCGACGACTGGCTGTCCGACGAGCCGGTCGTGCGCGACATCGGCGCCGATGGGCCCGGAGCCGTCGACGAGGCGGAGCTCCGGCGGCACGACGGCGAACCCGAACGCGCCGAAAGGACCTGAGACCGGGCCGGATCAGCGGCTCGTGGGGGCCCCGGGCTGAGGCCGGGCCTCGAGCTCATCCAGCTTCCGCTCGATGCGTTGAAGGGCCTCCTCCATCCGATCGTCGCCGTCCTTGGACTCCGCGCTGCCCCGGTGGATCAGGACGGCGGAGAAGACGACGAACGAGAAGAGCTGGAGGAACTCCGACTGCCAGTTCTCGAGTGTGGACTGGCCGAACTCCACGATGTACCCGCTGACCTCGACGGGTTCGTTGTGGGCGAGCTGCTGGTTCCGATACGACTCCCACTCGGAGACCGCCTGCCCGATCCAGCTCACGAAGAAGAGGGCGCAGAAGGCGATGCTGAGCCCGAAGTGGGGCCAGATCTTGCGAAGCCCGGAGCGCCTGCGCTCCTTGCGAATGCTCTGGACGGTCACGGCGACCAGCGTGAGGCTGACGCCGAGCAGGATCGCGAGTGTGGCCCAGATGGCGAACGTCTTCATGTGCCGTCGTCCCCTTGGATGGACGGCGGCTTCTTTCCTGCCGACCGGAAATTCAAAACCCGGCGCGCCGCGACAGATCTCCGGGCGGCGGTCGGTCGGGCGGTCTCCTACATGCCCATGAGGGCATCGATGCGCTGCTCGACCTCGCGCAGGCGCTCGACGAGCGCCTTCAGCATCGAGAGGGCAACGCTGGGGTGTTGCAGGAGAAACGACTGGAACTCGTCCGCGGGCACCTTCACCGCTTGGACCGGCTCCACGGCCTTCACGGTGGCCATCCGCTTCTTGGCGGCGATCAGGGCCATCTCGCCGAAGAAGTCTCCGCGCTTCAGCGTGTGATAGCGGCCGCCGACGTCGACCTCCGCCGTCCCGTCCACGATGATGTACATCCCGTCGCCGACGTCCCCGGCCTCGACGATGGCCTGCCCGGTCTCGAACGACACGGGCTGCGAGACGCGAAGGATGCTCTCGAGATCCTCGGGAGCGAGCTCGGCGAAGAACGGCGTGTTCCGAAGGGCGCTCGTCTCGACGGCGGGATCGCTCATTCGGGGCAGTCTACCGGCCGATGCCCCGCCGGGCGACCGGCTCGAGGGTGGCCCTCACGGTCGCCTGGTTTCCGCGTTGCTCCGCGGATCGGAGCTCAGACCGGGACCGCGACCTCGTCCCAGGCGATCCGATCCTTGCCCGCTCGCTTGGCGTCGTACATCAGGGAGTCTGCGGCGGCGAGGAGCTCATCGACGCCGTTGGTCCGTGGGCCGGCGGCGGCGATGCCGACGCTGATCGTCACGCCCCATCCATGCTGAACGATCTCGTCGAGCAACACGGCCCGAATCCGCGTGAACGCGGCGGCTGCGGCCTCGGCGTCCGTGTGCGGCATGAGGACGGCGAACTCATCGCCCCCGATCCGGGCGACGAGATCCGTGGGCCGGACGTTGGCAACCATCCCCTCCGCGACCGTTCGAAGCACGATGTCGCCGACGCTGTGGCCGAGGGTGTCGTTCACGACCTTGAAGTTGTCGACGTCGACGTAGGCGAGCGAGAGCGGATGGCCGTAGCGTTTCATGCCGGCGATCGCGCGCAGGGCGACCTCGTCGAACCATCGGGCGTTCGCAGCGCCGGTGAGCGGGTCGGTTCGAGCGAGCCGCTGCTCGGAGGCCAGGGAGCGGCGAAGCCTGTCGAGGACGAGCACGATCACGACGAAGACGGCGAAGCGCATCCCCCCGTTCCAGTAGGGGAGGAACGTCTCGGTCCCGCCCCGGGTCGACACGTCCCCGATCAAGCCGACGATGCTTCCCATGAGGGCGATCGTGAGGCCCGCGGCACGACCGCAGAACCAGACCGCCAGGCCGATGGGCACCAGGTAGAAGAGCGCGAAACTGAGATACAGGCCGGTGGCCCGATCCAGCCGTCCGACGCCGACCACCAGCACGGCGGCGGCGATCAGGACGACCGCCGACGGCAGGGCATTGATGGCGTGGGTGAGGCGTTTCATGAGTCCGCAGCCGATATCGGCGCGTCGAGGCGGATCCTTGACGGCCGAGCGGCCGCGATGGATCGGGAGGCCGGCGGTCAGTCGTGCGTGCCGGGCCCCGCATCCTCGCCGGCCCGTCCTCCTGCGCCGACCACCGCGTGGGTGCCGTCGCAGAGCGGCTGGAGCCGCGATCGGCCGCAACGGCACAAGGCGACGACAGGTCGGCGGATCTCGATCTCCCGGCCGTCCTCGCCCACCAGCCGGATGGGGCCCCGGATGAGGAACGGGCCGTCCGGATACGGGCGGATCTCCGCCTGGCTCACCCTTCGGCTCGCAGCAGGCCGGATCGACCGCGCGACCACCGCTCGATGAGGTACTCGGAGCATCGTTGGTCGAGCAGTTGTTGTGCCCTCGCGCCGAAGACGACGTCGGCGGCGAGCGCCGGCTCGTCGTCGACGAGGGAGCCGGCGAGATCATTGGCCGCGATCGCTTCATGGACGGCGTCGGCCTCGACGTGCTCGTCGAAGAAGCGCGTTGCCTCGGGGCGGTCCAGCCCGAGTCGCCGCAGCCCGTTGCCGTACCGCCGGTTCGGCAGGGTGGACGTCAGCTCGAAGAGGGCGAGCTGGCCGACGAGCGCCCCGCGAAGGCGGCGATGCAGGCCGAACATCGACATCATGTTCACGATGGCGAGCGCGACGCCGGGCACGACCCGGATGTACGCGCCGTAGGATGCATCCAGGCCGAGCGCTCGCATCGACTCGGCGAACAGGGTCGCGTGCATGCGCGGCTCTCGGCCTCCGCCGTACTCGTCGGCCTGGATCTCGACGAGCGCGGCCTTCGCCCTCCCGCTGAGCCTGGGGATGGCGAACGAGTGCGGGTCCGCCTCCTTCAGGTGATACGCGGAGCGGAGGATCATGAACTCCTCCACCTGCTCGATCGTCGCCTCTCGCTCGATGTACCTCGAGAGCGAGCGCGGTGCGCCCTCGCGAGCCATTCGCCGAAGGGCCTTGGGCACCTCCCCTGCGTCGACGGGCCCTGGGCGGACCGCCTCACGGAGGGCCCGCTCGAAGCGTCGCTCGAGACCCGCCCGGAACGAAAGCAGCTCGAGATCCCACTCGAGCGAATCCGCAACGCCCGGGAGGCCCCGATAGTGGAGCTCGTAGCAGAGATAGAGCGCCAGGTGAAGGTCCTCGTCGCCCAGCTCGTCGGCCGATCCCGCCGCTCCTTCGCTCGTTGGGAGGCCGGCGCGTGTCCCGGTGATGAAGTCGAGCATCCAGGCCGAGAGCGGCCCCCGCGGCGGCGGCAGCTTCTCACGCGAGGTCTCGACGTTCACCGATGCCACCCGGTCGGCTTGCTTCCGCGGCTCGCCCCGTCCGGGTACGCCCGTTCGAACGGGGAGCGCTCCCCGTGCGCTCCATCAATTCCGACACCCCGATATCCTCCTCGTCGACCCGGTCAGCCGGCGCTGCTCGGCACGGGTCTTTGCCCTCTTCGGGCAGGGACAAACCGCGGCTCGACGACGCGGGACGACGCGGAAGGTCGAGGTTTCGCGCGTTTCCCCTTCGGGGAAAGGCGCTCGGACGATGTCCCACGAAGGCCTGCATCTCTCCTACGTCCTGCCGATCAGGCGCTCGGAGGTCGTTGACGACGAGGAGTTCGGTGGGTATCTACGGATGCTGTCACGCTGGGTGAACGACCTGATCGTGGTCGACGGCTCTCCGGATCCGGTCGTCTCGAGCCACGCACGGGCCTGGGGACATCTCGTCCGGCATGTGACGCCCGATCCACGGCATGCGTTCCTGAACGGAAAGGTGAACGGCGTGTTGACGGGCGTCGCATGCGCGCGGAACGATCCGGTCGTCATCGCCGACGACGACGTCCGATACACCCCGGTTGAGCTCGAGCGGATCGTCGAGCTCCTGAGACGAGCCCACCTCGTCCGTCCGCAGAACTACTTTCAGCCGTTGCCCTGGCACGCGAAGTGGGACACGGCGAGGACGTTGATCAATCGCGCCGTCGGCGAGGACTACCCCGGCACCCTCGCCGTCCGGCGGTCGTTCCTCGACGCCGTCGGCGGCTACGACGGCGACGTGCTGTTCGAGAACCTCGAGCTCATCCGCACGGTCCGGGCGGCCGGCGGCACGATCGTCAACGCCCCGGATCTCTACGTGCGGAGGATCCCCCCGAGCCCGAGGGGGTTCCGGTCACAGCGGGTGCGCCAGGCGTACGACGACTTCGCGCTCCCCGGACGGTTCGCGGTGGAGCTCGCGCTCGGACCCGCGATGGTCGCCGCCGTGTGGCGACGTCACCTCCGGCTGCTCGTCGTCGGCGCCGTCGGCGCGGTCGCCTTGGCGGAATGGGGACGGCGGCGTGCGGGAGGTCGCAGGATCTTCGCGGCGAGCGCCACGTGCTTCGCACCCGCGTGGGTGATCGAGCGGGCGGCGTGCGCCTGGGGCGCCGTTGCGATTCGCGCGCTGCGGGGAGGCGTGCCCTATGCCGGCGGCGTGCTGCGCCGAGCCGCCACCTCGGAGCGGGAGCTCAGGCGGCGGATGCAGCGTGTGTCGCACGCCTCGAGTCCGGTCGGCGCGGCGACGATGGTCGAGGCGGACCGGCGGGCGGGGTGACGCCTCGGTGCCTCGACCCTGGGAAAAGCGAGGAGCCCGGCGTGCGCCGGGCTCCTCGAAAGACCGTTGATCGATCCGGCTAGACCGGACGGACGTTTCCGGCCTGCGGGCCCTTCTGGCCCTGTGTCACGTCGAACTCGACGCGCTGCCCCTCCTCGAGGTTTCGGTACCCCTCACCGGCGATCGCGCTGAAGTGCACGAACACATCTGCGCTGCCGTCCTCGGGGGTGATGAAGCCGAACCCCTTTTCGGAGCTGAACCACTTCACGGTTCCGGTTGCCACTGGCGATCCCTCCTCCCTTCGCCGTCCGGGCCTTGAAGCCGCCCTTCAGGCGCCGGCGTGACGCGCCGGGGTGAGGGAACTGCTCGTAACGACCGGTACCCTCGAGTCCACGCTACCAGGACGGGCGCCCGGGGGAAAGGCGCGAAAGCGATTCCCCCTCAGGCCGTTCCCCCCTCGCGGCGGCGGGCCCCGAGCCGGGGCGTCCGGGCCCGGCCCGCCTCGAGGATGTCGTCCCCGAACCGGCCCACGATGGACGGCGCAGAGCGGGCCGTTGGGGGCTTCCGCCGAAGCCGCTCCACGGCTAGGATCGACCCCGATGGCCGACCGGATGCTCGCGCGCCTCGATCCAGGGGCCCAGGAGGAGCTCCTTCGGGTCCTGACGTCGCCCAGCGACGTGCGTGCGGGCGTCATCCGCCAGATGTTCGAGCGTCCGCTGACGCGTGGGCTCGCCGAGGAGCTCATGGATCTCGAGGCAGACGAGGTCGCGCACCTGCGCGCCATCGCCGAGCTGCGCGCGCTCCTCGCCCGCTGAGGGCCCCGCGCGCGGCGGCGAATGCTCGGCGAGGGACAGGACGCGTACGGGCGCGCGATGCTCGATCACCTCGACGGACGCGGTGGCGAGGAGATCGTGGAGCGAGACGACGGCTTCCTGTATTCGGGCGCTGGGCCCGAGGTCTACCTCGCCCCGTATCGACGCTGGGCGATCCACGAGCGCCGCTGCATGCGGTGGGTGAGGGGGAAGGTGCTCGACGTCGGCTGTGGGGCGGGGCGCGTGACCCAACACCTGCGGGACCGAGGCCATGAGGTGCGAGGGTTCGACGTCTCGCCCCTCGCGATCGAGGCGTGCCGCCGGCGGGGGATCGGCGAGGTGGAGGTCAGGTCGATCACGGGGATCGGGCGGGAGATGGGAACGTTCGACACGATCGTGATGCTCGGCAGCAATTTGGGGCTGCTCGGAGACGCCGCCCGGGCGCGCCGCCTCCTCCTGAGGATGCATCGGATGACCGGTGAGGCCGGCCGGATCGTCGCCTCGACGCGGGATCCGCACGCGACCGACGATCCGTTGGATCTGGAATACCTGCGCCGCAACGAGCTCCGGGGCCGCCTGCCGGGCCAATGGCGGATCCGCATCCGGTACCGGGATCTGCGCACCCCGTGGTTCGATCACCTGACCGTGTCGGGCGCCGAGTTGGCGAGGCTCCTCGACGGGACGGGCTGGCGGATCGACGGGCTCGAGCAGGGTCCCGCCGGCCGCTATTCGGCCCTGCTCCTCAAGGACGCCTCGTGAAGGGGGGTGCGCGGCGTCGGATGCGCGAGCGATCGAATGCCTGAGCAGGTCACGCTGTACGAGGCGGTGGGCGGCATGGCCTTCTTCGAGGCCCTCGTCGACCGGTTCTACCTGGGAGTGGAGGGCGATCCGGCGCTGCTGCGCGTGTATCCGGACCCCGAGGACCTCGGCCCGGCCAGGCGGCGCCTGACGCTGTTCCTGGCCCAGTACTGGGGCGGCCCACCGCGCTACGGGGAGGAGCGCGGACATCCACGGCTGCGGATGCGCCACGCTCCCTTCGAGATCGGGTCCGGCGAGCGAGACCGGTGGCTGCACCACATGACGGAGGCGGTCCGCTCCCTCGGTCCGCGCGAGGATATCGAGCGTGCGCTCCTCGACTATTTCGCGACGGCGGCCGAGGGCATGAGAAACCACGCATGAGCCGCAGGCTTGCGTACCTACGAAACGCGCCGTAGGCTTCGCGAAGCGCCCTCGGGACGCTTCGGCATGTCGGCTCACGGAAGCTTGCGTGGAAGCGAGAGAGGGCCCCGAAGACGTTAAAGAAGGGCGCACGTGGGCCGTCGACAGGTGATGTTCGCATCGTGGCTGGCTCTGGCTGCGGCGCTCTCGTTCGTTCCCAGTACGGCGGTCGGCGGCAGCGCGGCCCACAGCGTCATCGTGTCGGCGGACCCGGTCGACTGGACCCCGAACATCCTCGGCCCCGACGACGACCAGGTGGAGGCCCTGGCCCAGATCGGCGACCGCGTCTACGTGGGGGGGAAGTTCAGGCACGTCCAGGAGGCCGGGAGCACCGAGGTCCTGAGACGCCGGTGGCTGTTCGCCTACGGCGCGGATACGGGAGCCATCGACCCAACGTTTCACCCGCGCATCGACGCCCGGGTGAACGCCGTCGCCGTCGCGCCGGGAGAGAATGCGATCTTCGTCGGAGGCGAGTTCCACTTCATCAACGGCGAGCCGCGCGACTACCTCGCGAAGCTGGACGCGACGACGGGAGCTCCCATCGACACCTTCAGCACTCGCCTCTACGACTCCGTGCGCGACCTCGTCGTGAGGGGCAACACGCTCTACGTCGCCGGCGAGTTCGAGAAGGTCACCGGCGAGCCGCGATACGGACTCGCGGCGCTGGATCCCCAGACCGGGGACGTCCGGCCGAACCTCGCCATCCCGTTCACCGACCAGCGAAAGGGTCCCGAGGCCGTCGTCCGAAGGATCGACGTGACGCCCGACGGCGCGAAGCTCGTCGCGATCGGAAACTTCACGAAGGTGGACGGCCTCGACCGAACCGAGCTGGCCGTGCTGAACCTCTCCACGGATCCGGCGAGGGTCGCGGACTGGCAGACCGATGAGTGGAAGGACCCATGCATCCCATCGGAGGACTACTACACCAGGGACGTCGACATCTCGCCCGACGGCACGTACTTCGTGACCGTGAGCATCGGCTACTTCTATCCCGACAGCCTGTGCGACACGGCGGCTCGATGGGAGCTGGATCAGACCGGCTCGGACATCCACCCGACCTGGGTGGATGCCACGGGGGGCGACTCGCTCATCAGCGTCGCGGTGACCGGAACCGCCGTCTACGTCGGCGGCCACCAGCGGTGGATGAACAACCCATACAGGACCGGCGAGCCGGGCCCCGGGGCCGTTGCGAGGTCGGGGATTGCGGCGCTCGACCCGGTGAACGGTCTGCCGTTCTCCTGGAACCCGGGTCGCGCGCGCGGCAACGGCGTCTTCGTGCAGTACTCGTCGACCGAGGGCCTGTTCCTCGGCAGCGACACGACCGAGCTCGCCGGCGAATATCACAGCAAGTTCGGGTTCTTCCCCGTCGCCGGCGGGCGGCCGGTCCCGCCGGCGGTCGCGGGCAGCCTGCCGGGCGAGTTCTACAAGATCGACTTCGAGACCGGCGTGCTCGAGCGCCGGTTCTACGACGGTCGATTCGGACCGCCGACGCAGGCGGCCACGGGAACGGACTGGAGCCACGCCCGCGGCGCGTTCATGCTGAGCGGACAGCTCTACACCGGATGGGACGACGGCAACCTCTACGTCCGCTCGTTCGACGGGACGAACGTGGGGCCCGCGACCAACCTTCATGCCACGGCGTTCTCCTCGCCGGGCGCGCAGGTGGATCCCAAGCGCATCACCGGGATGTGCTTCCAGCGGGGACGCCTCTACTACACGGGGCGCAGGGACCCCAACCTCTACTACCGGTACTTCACGCCCGAGAGCGGGGTCGTCGGGGCCCAGGAGTTCATCGCGGAGGATCGGACCTCCGGCGTCAACTGGGGCCGCACGCGCGGGATAACCCTCGCGAACGGCAGGCTCTACTACGCCATCGACGGCAGCCTCTACGGCATCAGGTTCCAGCACGGTCGGGCGATCCGGCGGACGAAGGCGCCGGTGAGTGGCCCCGCCGCGGGGGACGGCCTGGACTGGCAGTCTCGCGGCCTGTTCGTGTCCTCGCCCTAGCCTCGAGCCGGCTCCGCGACGCGGAGCCGGCTCATCGCGGGAGGCGAGGCTCAAGCGGTTTGGATGCGCCGCCGATTGCCTATCCTGGGACGCAGAGGATCCGGCGGCGCAGGGGACCCGGCGGTGCGGAGGATCCAGCGATGAGGGAGGAAGCTCGGATGCGACCGACGTGGCGCGGAGGCTTGCTCGTGGGCGTGGTCGTGACGGGGCTGCTTTGGGCCGCGCTCGTCGACCGGACCACTGCCGACGCGCTGACGCACGTCGCCCGGGACGCGTCCGCCGACGCCGGTATCGCCGAGGCGGCGCGCAGTTGGAGCCTGGCCGTGCACGACTTCGACCGGGACGGTCGCCTCGATTTCCTGTTCGGCCGCCACGGCGACGCGGCCCAGATCTGGCACAACACCGGCGCCTCGTTCAAGCAGGTGGCCGCCGGCGAGCTCCCGTCGGGCGGGGACCGACACGACTGCGATTGGGCGGACGTCGACCGCGACCACCTCCAGGACATCTTCTGCTCGGTCGGCGCCGGCAAGGGGACCGCCGACAGGAAGTCGGACCAGCTCTACCTCCAGGGTCCGCCCGGGGAGTTCACGGAGGTGGCGAAACAGTACGGCGTGACCGATCCGTGGGGGAGGGGACGACAGGTCGCGTTCCTGGACGTGAACCACGACGAGTATCCGGACCTGTTCGTGGGCAACGGATACCCGCGACAGGACCACCACAGCTCGTGGAACCGGATCTACCTCAACGTCGATGGAACCAGGTTCGCCAAGATGCGGACTCGCCTGCATGCCGAGGTCGGGTCTCGGTGCGTCCAGGCGGTCGATGTGGATGGAGACGGATGGCAGGACCTGCTCGTCTGCGGGCAAGACCGTCTCAAGATCTACCGGAACCGCCGGGGCCGCGACTTCTCCTCGATCGGCGGCAGGCTCGGCGCGCTCCCGGCGGCGACGAGCGCCCGCCTCGCCGATCTCAACGGCGACGGCCTGTTCGATCTCGTCGCGGTGCTTCCCGGCGAGCTCCTGGTCCAGCTGGGCTCGGCGGCCGGGTTCGGCCCGGCGGTTCGCGTCACGACGTTGAGCGCAGGACGGTGGGTCGCCCTCGGAGACGCGAACGGCGACGGCCACCTCGATGTCTACGTCGTGCAGTCGTGCATCCACGGCGTCAACCAGCCCGACGTGCTCTACCTGAACGACGGGGCGGGCGGGCTCGCCGCGGCGTCGATCCCCCAGGCGAATCAGGGGTGCGGCGACGTCGTGGCCACGATCGACTACGACGCAGACGGAATGGACGACTTCCTCGTTTCGAACGGGAAGGGGCAGGCGCACGGGCTCCCCGCCGTCGGGCCGCTCCAGCTCATCACGCTGGGCGCTCCGGGCGCGGCATAGGCCGAACGTCTCTATACGAACGGCGGTAGTGAAGTCCCCCGGCGCTCGCCTAGCATGCCCCCTTGCGAACCACGGTCTCCCGCCGACGAGTCGACGAGTGGATCGTGCGCCGCCAAACCGATCGACATCAACGCCCGTTCGCATCAGGAACTCGAAAGGAGCACCCCCCGTGGCTCGATCCCCCCGTCTCCTCCTCGTCGTGGCCCTCGCGACGGCCGCGCTGCTCGGCCTCACGTCCGCCGCGTCCGCATCGCCCGGCGCCCTCGACGCGTCGTTCGACGGCGACGGCATCGCCATGACGCCGATCGGGACGGTGGATCAGGCATTCGCGATGGCGATCGACGGCAGCGGGCGGACGGTCCTCGCCGGATTCGCCTTCACGACCCCCACGAAGAAGGACTTCGCGCTCGCCCGCTACAACGCCGACGGCACGCTCGACACCACCTTCAGCGTCGACGGGCGCGTGATGCTGGGCTTCGGGGCGGGGACCGACGACGAGGCCTTCGACCTGGCGATCGACTCCGCGGGACGGATCGTGGTGGCCGGCTCGTCGACGAACGGATCGCAGACCGACTTCGCGATCGCCCGCCTGCTCGCCAACGGGTCGCCCGATACATCGTTCGACGCCGACGGCCTCGTCACGACGGACTTCGCCGGCGGAGCCGACGTCGCGAACGGCGTTGCGATCACCCCCGGCGACGGGATCGTCGCGGCCGGATCGGCGTTCACGGGCGTGGGCTCGGACTTCGCGGTCGCTCGATACGGCTCGACCGGCGTCCTCGACTCGGCGTTCGACGGCGACGGGAAGGTCACGACCGACTTCGTCGGAGCCAACGACGCCGCCGCCGCCATCGAGATCGACGCACAGGGCAAGTACGTGGTCGGCGGCTCCGCCTACAACGGGACGAACAAGGACGAATTCGCGCTCGCTCGATACGACGCCGCCGGCGCCCTGGATGCGTCGTTCGACGCCGACGGACGGGTGGTGACGACCGGAAACGACCAGGGCCGGGACCTCGCGATCGACGCCGGCGGTCGGATCATCCTCGCGGGCAGCGCCTTCACGGGTGCCACGCTGGACTTCTCCATCATGCGGTTCAACACGGACGGCTCTCGCGATGCGACCTTCGGCAAGCGGGGACGGGTCGTGACGCCCATCGGGACGGGAAGCGACGCCGCCGAGGCGGTCGCGATCGACGCCGAGGGGACGATCGTCGCAGCCGGCTCCGCGAAGTTCGGCGAGGACAGGGACTTCGCGCTCGCACGCTACTCGCCGGCCGGCGCGCCGCTCGGCGTCTTCGGCTCGGCCGGGACGGTGACCACGAACCTGGGCGCCAGCGACAGCGGGCGGGACGTCGCGTTCGATGCGAACGGGAACATCGCCCTCGCCGGATACGCGACGGTGGGCGCGAACGCCGATTTCTCGGCGCTCCGCTACCTCGGCTCCGGCTACCGGGGCGACGCCATGATCAAGCTGCCGACCGATCTGGCCTACACGGGCGACGACGTCTACAACACCACCGGCCTGGGGCAGATGCGGACCGCGAAGGGAAAGCTCGGGAACTCCGTCTCCTTCAGCTACCGCGTGCAGAACGAGGGCACGGGATCCGATTCGTACACGCTGTCGGGCTGCGGCGACTCGGCAGGATTCGCCGTCACGTATAGCTTGGGCACCACCGACATCACCGCCGACGTCCGCGCCGGGACCTACAGCCTGGGACCGGTTCCCGTCGGCGGCGCGTCGGCGATCAACGTCAAGATCGCCGTCGACCCCTCCGCGACGGTCGGGGCGGCGAAGACCTGCAGGATCATCTCCGCCTCCGCCGCCGATCCGGCCGCGAAGGATGCCGCGAAGGCGAAGGTCAAGGTCGTCAGCTGACGCACGGTTCGCCCGCTCCGCCGCTCGGATGAGGGTTCGTCCCCGTCAGGGCGTCGAGCTCCTCGCGTGCGGCGGGGCGGGGAAATTCTCGACCGGCATGCCGCGCGTCGCCGCCCGCATGTAGTCGTCCCAGATGGGGGCGGCGAGCACCCCACCGAATCCGGGGCCGTAGCCCGGGACGTTCCTCATGGGGATCTCCGCCTTCGCCTGGCCCACCCAGACGCCGGCGGCCAGCTGCGGAACGTAGCCCATGAACCAGGCGTCCACGTAGTCCTGGCCGGTGCCGGTCTTTCCCGCCGCGGGCCTGGTCAGCGTCACGGAATCGGCGCCCGTGCCGAACTCGATGACCCCCCGCAGGAGTCGCGTCGTCGTCGTCGCGATGTCGGAGGGGATGGCCCGCTCGCACTTCGGCTGCTGGTCGACCATGACCTTGTCGGTGCTCGTGAGGACCTCGGGCGACGGCGTACGGCCTGCAGTACACGCCGCCGTTCGCCAGGGTGGCGTAGCCCGACGTCATCTCGAGGGGCGACACCGGCGAGGTGCCGAGCGTCAGGGGGCAGACCGGGGTGAGCGGGCTGGTGATGCCCATGTCCCGTGCCACGTCCGCGACCGCCTCGGGGCCCACCTGGTCGATCACCTGCGCGAAGACGACGTTGACCGAGTGCGCGGTCGCCTGGGCGAGGGAGTAGCTCCCGGAGCCCGGTTCGGCGTTTTGGACGCGCCAGTCCTCGCCCCCCGCGCACCGCTTGATCGTCCGAGGAGAGGTTCCGCTGTACACGCGGCTCGGCTTGATGCCCTTCTCCAGCGCGGCGACGAGGGTGAAGGCCTTGAACGCGCTCCCCGCCGTCCGGCCTCCGCCCGGGTCCGTCGCCAGGTTGTAGCCCTTGTTGAAGGTCCAGTTGCCGATCGCCATGGTCGTGATCGCGCCGGTGGAGGGCTCGATCGCGACGAGGGCGGACTGGGGGAGGTCCGACCCGGTCATTCGTCGCTCGATCGCTTCCGCCGCCGCATCCTGCAGCGCGGGATGCAGCGTCGTGTAGATCTTCAGCCCGCCCTGGTAGACCGTTTGCACCCGCTGCCGGTACGTCGCCCCGTAGCGGCGGTCGGAGAGCATCTGCTGGACGACGTACTGCGTCCAATAGGAATCGGGGGAGGGACTGGCCTCGCGGCGGTATCGATTCGACAGGTCGATCGGGTTGTCCCTCGCGTTGCGGTACGCCTTCCTGGTGATCCAGTGCAGCTGGTGCATCCGCTGAAGGACCTGGTTTCGACGGTGCGTGCTGGCCTTCGGCCGCGTGATCGGGTCGAACCCCGTCGGCGACGCGATCATCCCCGCCAGGGTCGCCGACTGCGCGAGCGAGAGGTGGCCGACCGATTTGCCGAAGTAGTAGCGCGCCGCGGTGCCGATCCCGTAGACGCCGTGACCGAGCAGGACCGTGTTGAGGTAGGCCCCGAGGATCTCTCGTTTCGTATAGGAGTTCTCCAGCCGAAAGGCGTCCTTGGCCTCCCGGACCTTGCGAACGAGCGTCGGCGCGTCGCCGGTCACCGTGTTCTTCACGAGCTGCTGCGTGATCGTCGAGCCACCCTGCACGATCGCTCCGGCCTTCAGGTTGGCGATGAGCGCGCGGACGATGGATGAGAAGTCGATCGCGCCGTGCTCGTAGAAGCCGTGATCCTCGATCGCGAGGACCGCCCTTCTCGTTATCCCGTCGACGCGGTTGAAGGGGACCTGCTCTCGGTTGTAATCCAGGTAGACGCGGCCCAGGACCGAGCCGTCGGCCGCGTAGATCGTGGATCGCTGCGGCAGCGTGGGGATCTCGATCGGACGCCCGCTGCCGATGAAGGCCTTGCGCGCGGCCCTCACCGCGACGTCCGCACCGCCGGCGACGGGCAACAGCACGATCGCGACCAGGGGAACGGCCAGCGCGACGACCAGCACGATTCGTACGAGCGCCCACAGCACGAGCGCCGCCCGCCGGCCCAGCGGGCCACGATCCGGGATTTCCGGAAGCCGGTACGCCCGGACGGTGCCGCGCTCGCTCGCCGCGGAGGTCGCCACTCATTCGGGGGTGATCCCGGAGGCCTCGCACGCCTCCGGCGAGAGGCGTCGGAGCGCGTCGAGCATCGCGTCGACGTCCGAGGAGTTCGACAGGTAGTTCATCACGCCGGCCCGCAGGTACGTGCGGCCTCGGAGCGTCGTGGTCGACACCCATGCCTCCCCGGAACGTTCGAGCGCACGCTGAAGGGCGTCCTGATACGCGTCGACGAGCGCGGGGTCCAGCGCGGCCGCCGCCGGTCCGCCGGGGAGGTGCCGGAAGCACACGACGGAGAGCTCCGGCCGCGGGGGCAGCGCCTCGAAATCGTCGGCCTCGAGGACCCGCTCGGCGAGGTAGGCCGCGAGATCGTCGTTGCGTTCGACCAGCCGGCCGAAGCCCCTGGTCCCGAGATGCTTCCACGAGAGCCAGAGCTTCAGGGCCCGGAAGCGCCGCGTTCCCTCGATCGAGTACTGATACCAGTGCAGCGGCTCGTCCTCGGGCCGGCTCGAGCGGTAGTACTCGGGGGAGCGGTGGAACGTCCGCATGAGGTCGTCCCGCCGCTTCACGATCAGGGCGCCGATGTCGTAGGCCTGAAAGAACCACTTGTGCGGGTCGATCGTGACCGAATCCGCCCGCTCGAGGTCCGGCACCCGCTCGGCATCTCGCGATCGAGAGTCGAGCCGCACCCCCGTAGGCGGCGTCGACGTGAAGCCACAGCCCGTAGTTGTCCGGCGACGTCGGCGAGCTCCCCGGTCAGGTCGACGGAGCCCGTGTTGGTGGAGCCCGCCACGGCGGAGATGGCCAGCGGGAGCAGCCCTGCGTCGCGGTCCGCGCGGACGGCCTCGGCGACGTCCGCGCCGTGGAGCCGGAAGCGCTCGTCGGAGGCGACGACGCGGAGCGTCTGCGGTGGGAAGCCGAGGACGTCGAGCGCCCGGGCGATGGAGAAGTGCGTCTGGTCGGAGGCGTAGACGCGCACGCCCTCGAGGGCGCGGCCGCGCGGGGGCTCATCGATCCCGAGGAGGCCGGGGAGATGCCGGTCGCGCGCGATCGTCATCGCCATGATGTTCGCCATCACGCCGCCGGAGGTGAGCACGCCCCAGCCATCGTCGGTGAAGCCGAGCAGCTCGCGCAGCCATGCGACGACCTCCTCCTCGACGAACGCGGCCGACGGGCCGGCGTGCCAGACGTCGACGCCTTGGTTCACCCACTGGGCGAGGACCTCTCCGGCGATCGACATCGCCAGGGGCGGCGGCGTGAAGTAGCTGAAGGACCGCGGATGCGCCGCGTTGTATTGATTCGGGGCGAGCCGGCGACGGAACTCACCGAGCACCTCGTGGGCCGGGGTCGGAGCCATCGGGGCGCCGGCGGGGGTCGACCCATCGCCGAAGAACCGCCGGCGGCTCTCGGGGTAGGACTCGGAGCGCACCGGCCGGACCATCGCCTCCGCGTAGAGGTAGTCGAGCGCGGCGGCCCAGGTGTCCGAGCCCAGCTCCTCGAGGGCCCGGCGCGAGATCATTGGATCGCGGAACCCGACGAGCTCGGGGTCGGGATGCCACTCGAAGGAGTCCTCGGTCGCTTGCTCCGTCTCGTCCCTCACGCTCTCCGCATCCTACCTAGGCTCGCCGAGGCGCCGCGTCCGGACTCCCAGGCTCCGCCGACGAGGAGTGGGCCCGCTCACGAAGCTCTCGGATCGCGAGGACGACGTAGCCGATGACGGCGATCGAGCCGAAGATGAACCATTGGACGGCATAGCTGAGGTGCGGCCCCTCGTCGAGCGGGGGAAGCGGCACGGGCGCCGGGAGCGCGAGGGCGTTCGGGGGGCGCTGTTCGAGCAGCCTCAGGTACACCGGCTCGATCCGATAGGGGAGCTGCGGGCCGAGGCGGTCGAGGTCGATCTTTCCGAGTTGCGTGACCGGCCCGGCGCCGGCGTCCGGCTCGCCCTCCGCCTCCGGCGGCCACAGGATGCCCTCGGCCTGCACGCGTCCAGCCGGCGGCGTGGCGCCCGCCACCGGCGGGGTGTCGAGGTCGAGCGGCACCCAGCCACGATCGACCATCACCGCCGCGCCGTCCGTCCGCACGAGCGGCGTCAGCACCTCGCTTCCGGTGCGGCCCGCGACGGTCCGGCCGAACACCAGGACCTCGCGCTGCGGGATCGTAGGTGCCGGAGATCGACACGCGCCGATAGGCGAGGTCGGCCGGGTCGCTCGCTTCGGCGAGGGCCTGCGACAGGGGGATCGGAGCCGAACCGACGGCTCGCTCGACCGACGCGTTGAAGGCACGGCGCTCGTCCAGGCGCCGGAGCTGCCACAGCCCCAGCGACGCGCATCCCACCGCCACGAGGAGTGCGAGCAGGGCACCCAGGATCCAGCGCGGTTCGAGCAGCGAGCGAGCCATGCCCATCGAGCATAGCCGGGGCTGTGGGATCGCCCGCCCTCGCTCGCTCGCGTGCCGCGGGTCACGTCCGCCCGGCGGACGGATAGGGTGAGCCGGAGCGAGGGAAGGATCGAGGGGAGCCCGAGCACGGTGCGATACAACCTGATGTTCGAGGGTCAGCAGGGCGTCACATGGGACGAGTGGACGGCGGCCGCGGACGCGTGCGAGCGGCTCGGCTTCGAGGGCCTCTACTCCTCCGATCACTACTTCCCGACCGGTGGCACCTCCGAGCGTGGGTCCTCGGACGCCTGGACGGTGCTCGCGGCGCTCGCCCCCCGCACGAGGCGCATCCGGCTCGGAACGCTGGTATCGCCCGTGACCTTCCGGCGGCCCGCGCACCTGGCGAAGACCGTCGTCACCATCGATCGCATCTCCGGCGGGCGCGTCGACCTCGGCCTCGGCGCCGGATGGTGGGAGGAGGAGCATCGGACGCACGGATTCCCCTTCCCGCCGACGGCGACCAGGTTCGAGATGCTCGAGGAGCAGCTGGAGATCATCCACGGCCTGTTCACGAAGGATCCGTTCTCGTTCTCCGGCGCACATCACCGGCTGGAGGAGGGGAGGTTCCTGCCGAAGCCGGTCCAGCGGCCGCATCCGCCGATCATCGTCGGCGGCGCGGGAGGGCCTCGCCTGGCGGCGCTCACGGCGAGGTGGGCCGACGAGTTCAACACGGTCGCGGTCGAGCCGGAGGTCGCGCGCGAGCGTTTCGAGCGGATTCGTCGCGCGGTGGAGGCGGCGGGCCGCGACCCGTCCGCGGTCGTGACCTCGGTGATGACGTGGGTCTTCGTCGGCGCGTCGGAGGGCGAGTGGCGGGCGCGCCTCGAGCGAGCTCGCGAGGCCGATCCCGATATGGACGAGGAGTGGGTCCAACGCGTCTGCATCATCGGTACGCCCGACCAGGCCGCCGAGCGGCTGACGGCGTACGCGGACGCCGGCGCGCAGCGCATGATGCTGAATCATGCTCTGTTCGACGACGTCGACATGCTCGAGCTGCTGGCCGCCGAGATCTTTCCGCGGGTGACGACGGCCGCCGACTGACGGGCACGGGGATTGGCCTCCCGCCGCGTCGAGTCGGGGAAGGACCTACGCCGTGCGTCGAGGGTAGGCATACGAAGGTGTAGCCATTCGCTCTGCGTTGCGGGGTAGCCTCTTCAGCCGACACGCCGTACCCTGGTCCGACACCGCCCGACGTAAAGGAGTCTCCCCCCGTGACTCGCCCGCAACGCAGTTCGATGATCGTCCTCGTTCTTGCCGCCGCGCTTCTCGCGGCGCCGATGGCTCCCGCCGGGGCCGTCAACGTCCCCCACGCATCCATCGTCTCCGCGAATCCGGCCGACAACACCCCACAGGCGCTCGACGGCCAGGTGCGCGCGATCGCCGTGGTGGGAGACCGAGTCGTCGTCGGCGGCTCCTTCACCCAGATCCGGAACCAGGGGAGCACGACGATCCTGGCCCAGCCCTACCTCTTCGCCTTCGATCGGGCAACCGGCGCGATCGACACGAACTTCCTCCCGCAGCTCGACGATAGGGTCGAGGCGCTCGCGGCGGCCCCCGACGGCCACTCGGTCTTCGTCGGAGGCTATTTCGACACCGTGAACGGCGTCGCCCGCGACGAGCTGACCAAGCTCGACGTCGCCACCGGCATCGAGGACCCCGTCTTCCGCTCGACGACGAGCAGCCACGTGCGCGACCTCGTGGTCCGTGGCAACGTCCTGTTCGTCGCCGGCGCCTTCTGCAAGATCCGAGGCATCCCCCGCTGCGGCCTCGCGGCCGTCGACGCCACGACGGGGAAGGTGAACCCCAACCTCGACCTGCCCTTCACCGACCCGAGGACCGGCACGCGGCAGGTCGTCAAGATCGATGTGACGCCGGACGGCTCCAAGCTCGTCGCGATCGGGAACTTCACCCGCGTCGCCGGGCTCGACCGCACGGAGGTCGCCGTGCTGAACCTCGGGGATCTGAGCGTTCCGGCCACGGTCGCCGATTGGCAGACGGACCGCTGGAAGGCGGCGTGCTCGACGAAGTACAGCAGCTACATCACCGACGTGGACATCTCGCCGGACGGAACCTACTTCGTCCTGGTCTCGACCGGGGCCGGGTTCACCGGCACCCTGTGCGACTCGGCCACCCGCTGGGAGCTCTCGGCGACGGGGTCGGCGCTGCAGCCCACCTGGATCGACTACACGGGCGGGGATTCGCTGACCGCCGTCGCGATCAGCGGCTCGGCCATCTACGTGGGCGGACACCACCGCTGGGAGAACAACACGCTGGGCCACGACTCGGCCGCGGCGAGCGCCGTGCCGCGGAGCGGGCTGGCCGCCCTCGATCCGATCAACGGCCTGCCGTATTCGTGGAATCCGGGCCGGTCGCGCGGTCGCGGGGTCTTCGCGCTCGTGACGACCGACGACGGCCTGTACATGGGCAGCGACACGGAGAAGCTCGGCGGGGAGTTCCACGCTCGCACGGGGTTCTTCCCGCTCGCCGGCGGCACCGAGATTCCCGCGTCCATCCCGGGCACGCTGCCCGGCAACCTCTATGCCATGCCGATGGCGGGTGGCCTCACGGCACGCTCGTTCGACGGCACGACGTTCGGCTCCCCCACGGCCGTGACCACGGGCGTCGATTGGACGCACGCGCGCGGCGCCTTCATGATCAGCGGCCGCCTGTACACCGGGTGGGACGACGGGCACCTGTACGTGCGGAGCTACGACGGCACGACGATCGGCGCTCCCGTCGACCTGAACAGCTGGATGAGCTTCGCCAACGTCGGCGGCATGTTCTTCGACAACGGCCGGATCTACTACACGGTCTCGGGGGACGCGAAGCTGTACTACCGGTACTTCACGCCCGAGAGCGGCGTCGTGGGCGCGGACGCCTTCGTCGTCGAGCGGCAGCGGCGACGGCCGCAATTGGAGCCTCGTCCAGGGCATGACGCTCGCGAACGGCAAGCTCTACTACGCGCTCAAGGGCACGCCCAAGAAGGGACCCAAGCCCGCGACGCCCGACGGCAACCTGTACTCGCTCGACTGGGCGAACGGCGCGCCGGCGACGGGTCAGACCCCCACCCTGCTCAGCGGGCCCACGAAGGGCGACGGCCTGAACTGGTCCTCGCGCGGGCTGTTCGTCTTCTCCCCCTAGGGGCGGACGGCCGCGAGGAACGGCGAGGAGGCCCGCCGGCCGGCGCTCAGTAGTAGCCGGCCGGCGGCCCCTTGTATTCCTGGATCGTGTTCCCGCCGTCGACGACGAGCGATTGTCCCGTGATGTAGCTCGCGCCGTCGGAGGCGAGGAACGAGATGAGCTCGGCGACCTCCTCCGGCCGCCCCGGCCTTCCCATCGGCGTGTTGCGGCCGGCCACGAGCTCCTCGTCGGTGGAGGAGCCCGTCTCGATCCAGCCGGGAGCGACCGAGTTGACCGTGATGCCTCGCCGGGCCACCTCGATCGCAAGGGCACGGGTGAGGCCGTCCATCCCGGCCTTGGCTGCGGCGTACCCGGACGAGCGCGGGTTGGCGACCAGTGGTCCGGTGACCGACGACACGTTCACGACGCGTCCGGAGCCCCGCTCGAGCATGTGGGGGATGACCTCCCTCGTGACGTTGAACGCGGTCTTGAGGTTGAGGGCGAGGTCGCGGTCCCACGAGGCCTCGGTGATCTCCTCGAACCGCACGTCGAGCTGCTCGCCCCCGACCTGGACCATCCCGGCGTTGTTCACGAGGACGTCGATCCGATCGAAGCGCGCGAGCACGCCCGTCACGACCGCCCGTGCCTGCGCCGCCACCGTGAGATCCGCGACGAATCCCGCCGCGTCGATGCCCTCGCCGCCGAGCTCGTTGGCCCGGTCGTGGATCCGCTCGGTCGTCGAGGCGAGGGCGACGCTCGCGCCGTCGCGCCCGAGCGTGCGCGCGGTGGCGAACCCGATGCCGCTGGAGCTCCCGGCGCCCGTCACGAGCGCCACGCGACCCCGCGTGCCGGCACCGTCCATGTTCCCTCCCTCCCAGTCCGGCTCCGGCGGGACGCCGACTCGGGCGCCCGCCTCGGAGCGATCCCCGGGGGCGGAGTGTAGATGGGGGAGCGAGGTCGCGACCGCCCGAAGGACTAGGTCATCCACCGTCAGGTCCACCCGCAAGCCCGTATCGGCATCCCCCGCACCATCCCTACGATGGCTCCCTGCCGCGTCGCGGCCTTCGTGACGCAGCATCCGAGGTCTGCGCCCCCGGGCGGACCCGCCGCCAACAAGGAGAGAAACGATGTCGTTCCGGCCCCACCGCCTCCGCCTCACATCCGTTCTCGCCGTGAGCGTCGCCGCAACCCTGCTCCTCCCGAGCACCCAGGCGGCGGCGGCACCGGGCGACCTCGATCTCGGCTTCAACGGCTTGGGGTACGTCGTCACCAACGTCGGCACCGTGGATCAGGCCTACGACGTCGCCGTCGACTCGAACGACAAGGTGGTCGTCGCCGGCTTCGCGTACAGCAACGGATCGGCATCGCGCGAGTTCGGCGCTCGTCCGCTACAACGACGATGGGTCGCTCGACGACACGTTCGGCGCAGGTGGAAAGGTCATGACCGACATCGGCGGTGCCGGTCTCGACGACACAGTGAACGCCGTCGCCATCCAGCCCAACGACAAGATCGTCGTGGCCGGCACGACGGCGGTCGACGCCGTCACCCCCGCCGGCACGGCCGATTTCGCCGTCGCCCGCTACGATGCCGGCGGCACGCTCGACCCCGCGTTCGGGGGCGGCGACGGCTACGTCACGATCGACTTCGGCGGGGACGACAGCGGCAACGGCATCGCGATCGATTCCAACGGCGACATCGCGATCGCCGGATCGTCGCACACGGCCGGGACGGACTTCGCGGTGGCGAAGCTCGACTCGAGCGGCGCGCTGGACTCCTCCTTCGACGGCGACGGTCTGGTCACGACGGACATCAACGGAGGCGGGGACGCCGCGGCCGCGGCCGTGTTCGACTCCAACCACAGGATCGTCGCGGTGGGCGCGGGCGCCGGAGCCAGCAACCGGGACTTCGCCCTCGCGCGCTACGACACGGACGGCGGGCTCGACACGTCGTTCGATGGGGACGGCGTGGTCTCCACGAACGGAACCGACAGGGCACGCGCCGTCGTCATCGACGGCTCGGGCGACATCGTCGTCGCCGGGAGCTACTTCAACATCCAAACGCGCAACACCGACTTCGGCCTCGCTCGGTATTCCTCGAACGGGAGCCTCGACCTCTCGTTCGGCCCGGACGGGACGGGAAAGCTGAACGTCCCGATGCGCGACGGCGGGCAGGCCGAGGGCCTGGCGCTGGACTCGGCGGGACACATCCTGGCCGGAGGGTTCGCATCGAACGGATCGGACCGCGACTTCGCGCTCGCGCGCTTCGAGTCGGACGGGACCCTCTCGACGACCTTCGGCACCGGCGGAAAAGCGTTCACGAACATGGGGACGAACGATTCGGGCCGCGGGGTGGCCGTGGACTCGGCCGAGCGGATCGTGATGGGCGGGTACACGAACATGGGTGACAACGCCGACTTCGCCGCCGTGCGGTACGCGTCGGAGGGCTACCGGCCCGACGGCCTGGTCAAGAGGGCCTCGGTGGCGGCGTACTCCGGCGACGACGTCTACAACTCGACCGGCAACGGCCAGACCGTGCTGACCAAGACCAAGCGCGGCCGGCTCGCAACGTTCCAGCTGAAGGTCCAGAACGACGGGACCGGCTCCGATGACGTCACGGTCGACGGCTGCGCGTCCTCGAAGGGGTTCGTCGTGTCCTATGCGAACGGCGTGAACGACATCACCGCGGATGTGACCGCCGGCACGTACGACGTGACCGGGCTCGCGCCGGGGCAGGAGAAGACGCTCACGATGTCGATCAAGGTTGCGCGCAGCGTCCCGATCGGCAAGATCAAGGGATGCCCCGTGTCGACGACCTCGCAGACGAGCCCGACCGAGGAGGACGTCGTCCTGGCCAAGGTGAAGACCGTCGCCTGAGCGGCTCGCGGGCGGCCGAACCGGCCGCCGCCGAGGCGGCGGACGCCGTCCGGCGCACGCCGACCCGGGACGAGCTCTCCGCGGCTGAAGGCACGGAGATCCCCGACGTCATCGCGCGGGATCTGGCGGTCCTGTTCTGCGGCATCAACCCCGGCCTGTACTCGGGAGCCGTCGGCCACCACTTCGCCAGGCCCGGCAACCGATTCTGGAGGGCGCTCCAGGCCTCGGGCTTCACCGACCGCCTCGTCTCCCCCTACGAGGACCGGGAGCTCCTGGGCTACCGTCTGGGCGTCACGAACCTCGTCGGGCGCTCCACGTCCGCGGCGGATGCGCTGACGGCCGAGGAGCTCCGCGCGGGCGCCGACGCGCTCGAGCGCAAGGTCGAGGCGTTCACCCCCGCGGTCGTGGCGGTGCTCGGCATCGGCGCCTACCGGGTGGCCTTCTCCCGCCGGCGGGCGGCCGTCGGACCGCAGCCCGAGCGCATCGCCGGGGCCCGGCTGTGGGTCCTGCCGAATCCGAGCGGCCTCAACGCCCACTACCAGCCCGCGGAGCTCGCTCGCGCCTTCGCCGAGGTGCGAGCCGATGCGCTGGATCGCCCGCCTCGGAGCGCCTGAGGTTCGGCGATCGGGCGGCGAGTCGCGGGATCCTCCCCGGCTCGCGTCGAGGCGGCCCCGGGGCCGATCCGTCCGCTACGCTGGCCGCGTGTCCGCGTTCCGCCGGGCGATCTCCATGTCCGCCGCGCTCGCCGTGCTGGCCGCAGTGTCCGCGGCGTGCGAGGCCGCGCAGACCTGGACACCCGCGGCCCCGATCGCGCTCGGCACGAGGCCCGCGCCCGTCGACGCCTCGTCGTTCGCGACGCGCTGGCCGATCAAGCACGTGGTGTTCGTGATCAAGGAGAACCGATCGTTCGACAACATGTTCGGCCGGTTCCCGGGAGCGAACGGGGCGACGAGCGGTCTCGACGGCGACGTCCGGCGGCCCCTCACCCAGGCTCCCGACGAGCTCGCGCACGACATCGAGCACTGCTACGAATGCGCGCTCGAGTCCTACAACGACGGCGCGATGAACGGATTCAACCGCGACGGCTGGTCGGATCTGTACGCCTATACGCAGTTCACCGGCGCCGGTGACCTGCCCAACTACTGGCGCTGGGCACAGCGATTCGTCCTGTCGGACAACTTCTTCGCCTCGGCGCAGGGGCCGTCGTTCCCGAACCACCTGTTCACCATCGCCGCCCAATCCGGCGGGACCCACACGAACCCCGTGCAGGACCCGGGGACCCTGACGGAGCGCTTTCGGTCGACGGGCTACACGAAGAGCTGGGGGTGCGATTCGGTCGAGGGGAGCTTCGTCGAGGTCACCGACAGCGAGGGGCAGGTCTCGAAGGTGCCGCCCTGCTTCGATTTCCTCACGGAGGGAGACCTCTTGAGCGACAAGGGGATCCCCTGGGCCTACTACTCGGCGACGAACCGCCAGAACGGGTATCTCTGGTCCGCCTACGATGCCATCCGTCGATACCGGACGAACCAGGATGTATGGCAGCGCCATATGTTCCCGGTGGACGATCTGCCCGCCGACATCCGCGCCGGCCGCCTTCCTCCGGTGACGTGGGTGACCCCGAGGTTCGAGGTCTCCGAGCATCCGGAGTACAGCTTCTGCCATGGGGAGAACTGGACGACGGAGATCGTGAACGCGGTCATGCGGAGCCCGATGTGGAAGTCGACCGCGATCTTCATCACCTGGGATGACTGGGGCGGCTTCTACGACCACGTGCCGCCGCCGCAGATCGACGACTTCGGTTTCGGGATTCGCGTTCCCATGCTGACGATCTCGCCCTACGCGCGCGAGGGGCTCGTCGACCATCACGTCGGGGAGTTCTCCAACGTGCTGCGGTTCATCGAGGACAACTGGGGGCTCGGCAGGCGGCTCACGCACCGTGATCGGGCCGCGACCAACCTCTCCTACAACTTCGACTTCTCGGGTCCTCCGCGGCCGCCGGAGCCACGGCCACTGCGGACCGATTGCCCGACGCCACCGGCCTCCCTCACGATGCCGGAGGCGGGCTGAGGTCTAGACCGAGTTCAGCAGGTTCCAGAGAGCTCGCAGGCTCGCCGAGATGCGGGAATCGCGCTCGAGAAGCAGCTCGATCCCGCTGAAGCCCTCGCCCTGCCAGTAGTCGAAGATGCCGGCGTGCGTCCAGTCGCGGGCGAGCGCGTTGCGATAGTTGCGCGCCAGCTCGCTGCCGGTCCACAGCGCCTTGGGGTGAACGAGGAACCCGCCCCGCTCCGCGTCCGTGGAGAGCCAGAAGGCGCCGACCACGTCGAAGCTGTCGTCGTCCCGATAGCCGTGGACGAGCAGGTAGGCGACCGGTCCCTCGGTGCGCATCTCGCGAAGGATCGAGGCGGGATCGACCGCAGCCAGGGGAGAGGTCTCCTCCCAGGTCAGATGCTCGCGCTGGGGGTTGGTGAGTTCGTCCACGGATCGCTCCTTCGTCTCGCCGTCGGCCGTCGTGCCGGCCGCGGTTGGCCGGCGACGAGCTGTTCCGTCCCCCAGAGGACACATTGTGGCGGTCGGTGGGGGAGGCTTGAATAGGGCGAAGGGCTCCTCTCGGACGACGATGGTCGGGGCCCTTCGGCGCGGCGCCGCGGGCGATCGGCGTCCTCCCTCGTGCCTCCTCACGGCTAGACTCGGGGGCCGTGCCGATCCTCGAGGGCCTCCATCGCCACGATCGCCGGCCGGGGTCCGTCCCGGCCCTCGCCGCGGGTCGCCCGCTGCTCGGCTTCGTGGCCCTCGCCGTGATGGCCGCGGCGGCGTGCTCGGCATCCACCACATCGCGGGCCCCGTCGGGCGCCCCGGCGGAGGCGAGAGGGCCGGCCGGGATCCGCGCGATCGACCACGTCATCATCGTGGTTCAGGAGAACCGCTCGTTCGATCACTACTTCGGGACGTTCCCCGGCGCCGCCGGCCTGCCCCGCAAACACGGGCGGATCTCCGTCTGCATCCCCGACCCGAAGCTCGACCGGTGCTCCCGGCCGTATCACGACACCAACTTCTACGATCAGGGCGCCGGCCACAATCATCGGGCCTCGGTCGTCGACGTGAACGGCGGAAAGATGAACGGATTCGTCGTCAACTTCCGCAGGGCGAAGCATCACTACTGCGACAAGCATCGAGGGGACCGAGACTGTCAGCGGACGAACGTCGGGCCGAGGAAGCAGCCCGACGTGATGGGCTACCACACCGCCGCGGAGATCCCGAACTACTGGGCGTACGCGAGGCACTTCGTGTTGCAGGACCGGATGTTCGCCCCCGGTGGACTCCTGGACGCTGCCGTCGCACCTGTTCCTGGTCTCGGGATGGGCGGCCATCTGCCCGGAGCGCAGGGACCCGATGAGCTGCCGGTCGGAGCTCGATTTCGATACCCAGCGATGGACGAAGGAGAAGACCCGCCCCTACGCGTGGACCGACATCACGTATCTGCTGCACAAGGCCGGCGTCAGCTGGGCGTACTACGTCGGGAAGAACTCGTGCATCATCCCGCCGTGCGAGCACCCACGGGGGGAGTTCACGCCCGCGACGCACAATCCCTTGCCGGGCTTCCGCACGGTGGCCCAGAACGATCAGCTCGACAACATCCGCGCGCACGAGGACTACTTCGCTCGCGCGGCCAACGGCACGCTTCCGTCCGTCTCGTGGGTCATGGCCGGAAGCGGCGACTCCGAGCACCCGCCCGGTTCGATCACGGCTCGGTCAGGCGTGGTCAACGAGGGTCGTCAACGCCGCGATGCAGGGACCGGATTGGGGGAGCACCGCGATCTGGCTGACGTGGGACGACTGGGGCGGGTTCTACGATCACGTTCGCCCGCCGCGCGTCGACGCCAACGGCTACGGCATCCGCGTCCCGGGGATCCTCATCAGCCCATGGGCGAGGGCCGGCACGATCGACCACCAGACGTTGGCGTTCGACGCGTACCTGAAGTTCATCGAGGATCGCTTCCTGGGAGGCCAGCGGATCAATCGCAGGGATGGGCGCCCCGATTCCCGGCCCACCGTCCGTGAGACGGTCGACATCCTCGGCGACTTGACCAAGGAATTCGACTTCACCCAGCAGCCGCTCCCACCGCTCGTCCTCGATCCAAGACCCTGAGGCCCGCTGGCGTGGCCGCAGGGGAACCGTGTAGGCTCGAAACGCAACGCTCGCAGGGACCCTCGCAATGACGCCGACCACATCCTCGCCGCCGATCGGGGCCGCCCCGGAGGCGCGCCTGGTGACGCCGTATGCCCCGCGGCTGCTGATCCAGAGGCTCGCCGAGCGGCCCGAGGCCTTGGTCGAGGACGTCGACGGCACGATCGTCTTCGTCGACATCTCCGGGTTCACGAGGCTGTCGGAGCGGCTCGCGAGCAAGGGAAGGGTCGGCGCGGAGGAGCTCACCGAGGCGATCGAATCCTGCTTCACGGCGTTGCTCGCGCTCGCCTACGAGAACGGCGGAAGCCTGATCAAGTTCGGTGGGGACGCCCTGCTCCTGTTCTTCACCGGGCGAGGACCACGGCCCGCGCGCGTGCCGCTCGGCCGTATGGATGCGCCGGGCGCTGCGAGAGATCGGGAAGCTGGAGACGTCGGGCGGCAAGGTCAACCTGCGGATGTCGGTGGGCGTGCACAGCGGGCAGCTTCCAGTTCTTCCTCGTCGGTGGGTCACACCGGGAGTTCATCATCGCGGGACCCGCCGCGAGTCGAACGGTCGCCATGGAGCACACGGCCGAGGCGGGGGAGATCATGGTGAGCCACGCGACGGCGGCCGCTGCTGCCGCGAGCGTGTGCTCGGATCGGAGCAGGGGCGCCGGCAGGCTCCTGCGACGCGCGTCCCGACGGGCGGATCGAGCAACCGTCGAACCGGGAGTTCATGCGGCCGATCCGGCGGAGCTCCTCGGCGTGCATCCCGCTCGCCATCCGGGACCACCTGCTCGCGGGGATCCAGGAGCCCGAACACCGTCGGGCCACCGTCGCGTTCCTTCGCTTCGACGGGCACGGATGAGCTCATCCGGGCTCAGGGAGGGGCCGCGCGTCGCCGAGGCACTCGACGAGCTCATTGCGAGACGTCCAGCGCGAGGTCGACGCAAGGGAGATCTGCTTTCTGGGAACCGACGTCGACGAGGACGGCGGCAAGATCATCCTGACCGCCGGCGTGCCGAGCGGAACGGGCAACGACGAGGAGCGCATGCTCCTGGCGCTGCGGGCCATCGCGACGCGTCCGCGAACCCTTCCCCTGCGTATCGGCGTGCACCGCGGGCCGGTCTTCGCCGGGGACATCGGCCCGCACTACCGCCGCACCTACACGGTCATGGGCGACACCGTGAACCTGGCCGCGCGGCTGATGGCGAACGCGACGCCGGGCGAGCTCCTCGCGACCCCGGACGTGCTGCGATCAGTCGAACACGTGCTTCTCGGTTCAGGCGCTCGAGCCGTTCTTCGTCAAGGGCAAGTCCACTCCCGGTGCAGGCGTATGCCGTCGGCGACGCGGCCGGCACAAGGACGCGCGTGGACATGCGTTCACTGCCGCTCATCGGTCGAGGCTCGGAGATGGCGGCGCTTCGTGACGCCCTCGAGCGAGCGTCCGGGACGGCGAGGGCCGGCTGGTCGAGATCATCGGCGAGCCGGGCATCGGCAAGTCGCGTCTGGTTGACGGAGCTGAGTCCGAGAGCCGACGACTTCGTCGTGCTGACGGCGACGTGCGAGCTCTACCGCGTCCTCGACGCCATATTCGCCCGTCCGACGGCTGCTGGAGCGGCCTGCTCGGGATCGACGAGGGAACCGAGGACGCCGAGCGCTCGACCGGCTGCACGACGCTCGTTGCCGTCCGACGCGCCGCAGCTGCTGCCGTGGCTGCCCCTGCTGGCGGTGCCGCTCGACCTCGAGGTGACGGCGACTCCGGAGACGACCGCGCTCGACGACCGGTTCCGCCGCGAGCGCGCTGGAGGAGGTCGTCGGGGAGTTGCTTGCACGCCGCTGCTCCCCGCGCCGACGCTGATCGTGATCGAGGACGCCCACTGGATGGACGAGGCCTCGGCGATCTGCTTGCGCCATCTGCGGCGTCGCTCCGAGGCACGTGCCGTGGTTGGTTGCGTGACGCGCCGGGCCGAGGCGGCACGGGCTTCACGGCGCACGGAGCAGGCCACGGGCGCGATCACGATGCGACCCGCGCCGCTCGACGAGGCGGACTGCAGTCGCATTGTTGGAGGCCTCACCGCGGACGAGCCGCTCTCGCCCGCACGAGCTCGCTCGCGCTCGCCGAGCGGTCGGGCGGCAACCCGCTCCTGGTCCGCGAGCTCCTCTCCGCCGCGCAGGCGGCGGGGAGCATCGACGGGCTGCCCGACTCGGTCGAATCGCTGATGACCTCGAGGATCGATCGGCTCGCACCGGCGGACCGGATGCTGCTGCGGCGCGCGTCGGTGCTGGGCGCTTCGTTCTCGCCGCGGCTCCTCGCGGAGCTGCTCGACGATGAGACGCCGCCGTCCATCGAGGACGACTGGCACCGGCTCGCCGAGTTCATCGAGCTCCGCACCGACGGCACCCTCGCGTTCCGCCGAGCCCTGATCCGCGACGCGGCGTATGAGGGCCTTCCGTTCCGACTCCGACGCGAGCTCCACGCGCGCGCGGGGGAGACGATCGAACGCAGCGTGTCCGATGCCGCGGAGGAGGCCGAGCTGCTCTCGCTGCACTTCTTCCATGCCCGTCGCTTCGAGCCGCGCATGGCGGTACTCGCTCGTCGCCGGTCATCGCGCTCGAGCCAAGTTCGCTCCCGTCGAGGCCGCGGAGTTCTATCAGCGCGCGGTCGACGCGGCGCGAGCGCCTTCCGGACGTGGCGGCCGAGGAACTCGCCGATGTGTACGAGGCGCTCGGCGACGTCCGCGACAGGGCCGGCTCGTTCAAGGAGGCGGGCAACGCCTATCGGGCGGCCCGGCGCCTCGTCTCCGGCGACCCCGTGCGCGAGGCGCAGCTCCTGTCTGAAGCACGCCTGGATCCCCGAGCGAGAGGGGCGCTACTCGCAGGCGATCCGGTGGATCGGCAAGGGCCTCAGGACGCTGGAGCAGGCGCCGTCGGCCGACGCGGGGCGGCAGCGGGCGCAGCTCTACGTCTGGCAGGCGGCGGTCCGCCAGCTCCAGGGCAGATCGGCCGACGCCATCCGCTGGTGCAGTCGCGCGATCGAGGAGGCCGAGCGGTCGGGGGATCGCGACGCCCTCGCCCACGCGTACTACGTGCTCGACTGGGCGTACGCGGAGCTCGGTCGATTCGACGAGGCCATCCACTCCGAGCGCGCCCTGGAGATCTACGGTGAGCTCGGCGACCTCGCGGGACAGGCTGCCGTCTACAACAATCTCGGAGGCTTCGCCTACTTCCAGGGGCGGTGGGATGAGGCGCTGCGCCTCTACGAGCGAGCCCGGGAGGCCCGCGAGCGGGTCGGCGATCCGGTGAACGCGGCGATGGCCACGCTCAACGTCGGGGAGATCCTTTCCGACCAGGCGAGATTCGATGAGGCCGAACGCTGCTTCCACGAGGCACTCCGAGTTTGGCGGGCGGCCGCCCATCAGGAGGGCGTCGCCTTCGCGACGGGCTTCCTCGGTCGCGTCGCGTCCCGGAGGGGCGAATTCGAAAAGGCGATGGGGCTCTTCCGTGAGGCCAGGGCGCTCTTCGCCGAGACGGGAGCGAAGGGGGAGGTCATCGAGACGGATGCACTCATCGCGGAGTGCCTCGCGCTCCAAGGCGCGTTCGACGATGCCTTCGCGCTGGCCTCGGACGCATTGGCTCGCGGCGGCGGCACCGGCGGGCAAACGCAATACGCGCCGCTCCTTCGCCGCATCATCGGGTGCGCCCTCGTGTGGCGAGGCGATCTCACGGCCGCCGTGGAGAACTTCGACGACGCGCTCGAGATCGCCCGTGCGCGCAGCGCCGCCTTCGAGGTGGCGCAAACGCTCGAGGTCTTCGCCGCGGCGGATCGCCTGTGCGGGCGGGAGGAGCAAGCCTCGAAGCGAACGGCGGAATGGGAGGACGTCTATTCACGACTCGGCGTTCGCCGACGCCCTCCGATTCCCTGGCCGAAGGCCGTGGGGGAGTTTCGGACGATGGACCGAATCAGCGGGGAGCGAACTTCGGGTCCGAATCCAGCAGCAGCCGGAACCTGAGCACATCGTCGGCGTCGGTCATCGGGTCGCCCTCGAGGCGCTTGATCGATTGAATGCACGGCAGCGCCGGATCCCGGTGGCATCGCTCGAGGGAGACCAGGGGGTCACCGTCCCGTTTTTGGTAGAGGACCTCGAGGTCTCGCTTGCGGGTCCCCGGGTCGATCGTGCCGTCCTCGAGCAGCACGCCGACGACGCGCTCGTAGCCTTTCGGGGGCAGCAACTCGGCGATGTTCCCGATGCACGGGGCGAAGATCGAGTCGGTGGGACAGGCGAGCTCCTGCAGCGCGGCCTCCCCGCCGGGCCCGGCGGGGAACCGCATCCGGAGCACGGTGAAGTCGTCCGGGTCGGGACCCGGCGCACCCACATCCGTGGTGATCGTGCCGCCCTCGGCCGAGATCCACCCGGCGCTCTCGTCGGCCGATCGGGGCTGGACGGTCGTCTCCTCGACGTCGTCGTTGTTGCCGGAGTTCGGGTCGCTCTGATCGGCCGCTGCCGTCGCGCTGTTCGTGATGACCTCGCTGCCCTTCGACACTCCCGGGGCGCGCACAACGATCGAGGCCCTGGCGAACTCCCCGGGCGGGAGCGCATCCACGGTGCACTCGATCGTTGTCGATCCGCGGGCCGATGTGCCGCCGCCGATGTCGCAGGCGAAGCCATGATCCCCCTCGGCCGAGATCAGCGTCGACCCTGCCGGCGGCGTGTCCTGAAGCACGACGTTGGTGGCCGTCTCGGGTCCGCGGTTCGTCACCCGGACCGTGTACTTGAGATTGTTCCCCTCGTTTACCGGATCCGGCGTGTCGCGGGTCCTGGTCTTCAGATCGGCGCCGCCCTTGCCCCCGGCCGGCGTGAGGCCGACTTTGGCGCCGGAGGCGGAGGCGAGCATGGTGACGACCGTCGCGAGCGCGAGGATCGCGCTCGCCCTGCGCCGGATGATGCGGGGGCGGGGTGGGTGGTCGACGGTCATCGGGCGAAGCCCGTCACTTGAGGTCCGGGATCGTGGCACGAGATGCTCCTCTCGCCGCGTCGTTCGGGTCCGAGCGTTCGAGGAAGCATCCCTGGCCGTGCCGGGGAGTGTCAAACGGCGATGTCGCGCGACCCGGCGACTCAGCGCGGGGCGAACTTCGGATCAGAGTCCAGGAGCACGCGGAACCTGAGCACGTCGTCGGCGTCGGTGGACGGATCGCCCTGGAGGCGCTTGATCGCGAGGATGCACGGCAGCTCCGGATCCCGGTGGCATCGTTTGAGGGAGACGAGGGGATCCCCGTCCTGCTTCTGATACAGGACCTCGAGGTCTCGCTTGGGCGTTCCGGGATCGATCGTGTCGTCCTCGAGCAGCACGCCGACGATTCGCTCGTAGCCCTCCGGCGGAAGCATCTCCGCGATGTTCCCGATACACGGCGAGAAGACCGAGCTGGTCGGACAGTCGAGCTCCCGCAGGGTGGCCTCGCCGCCGGGCCCGGGGCCGAATCGCATCCGAAGCACGGTGAAGTCATCCGGGTCCGGGCCCGCCGCCCCGACATCCGTGTTGATGGTGCCGCCCCCGGCCGGGATCCATCCCGTGCTCTCGTCGACCGATCGAGGCTCGACGGTCGTCTGCTCGTCATCGTCGTTGTTGGCCGGGGTCGGGTCGCTCTCATCGGCCGAGGCCGTCGCGCTGTTCGTGATGATCTCGCTTCCCTCCGACACGCTGGGCGCACGGACCACGATCGAGACCGTGGCGAACTCCCCGGGCGCGAGGGCATCGATCGTGCACTCGACGGGCGTCGACAACGCGCCGCCGCAGTTGAAGCCCCCTCCGTCGACCGAGATCAGCGTCGTCCCCTCCGGCGGCGTGTTCTGCAGGAAGACGTTCGTGGCCGTGTCGGGTCCATCGTTGGTCACCCGGACGGCGTACTCGACGTTGTTGTCCTCGTTCACCGGATCGGGCGTGTCGACGGTCGTCGTGCGCAGATCGGCGCCGGCCTCGGCCTCACCGGCGGGCGTGACGGCGCTCGATGGATCCGATTCGGGTCCGTCGCCCGCCTCGTTCGTCGCATGAACCGTGAACGTGTAGGGCTGCCCGTTCGTCAAGCCGGAGACCGTGGCCTGCGTCGTCGCGCCGTCGGGAGTCTGGACGAGCTGGCCGCCGGGGTTGGAGGTCACGGTGTAGCTGGAGATCGGGCTCGTCCCCTCGTCGGCCGGTGGATCCCACGAGACGACCGCCTGGCCATCGCCGGCGGTCGCCTGAACGTTCGTGGGCGCCCCCGGCGCCTCGGGCGGGATCGTGGAGAAGCTTCCGGCCTCGAGGAAGACCGCGCTGTCGAGCGAGCTGTCGCTCGTGTCGGCGATCGCGAGCTTCATGTGATTGATCTGGTCCGGCGTCACGTCGGCCTGGCAGGTCAAGACAT
Organism: uncultured Actinomycetes bacterium; assembly: GCA_963728285.1. GTDB lineage: Bacteria > Actinomycetota > UBA4738 > UBA4738 > HRBIN12 > CAVSJR01. Next base: position 79,140 of record CAVSJR010000003.1, read on the forward strand.
CGGTGAGTCCGTTCATCTGTGTGTTCAGCCCCGCGGGGCCCGGATCGTCGGGATCGTTGTTGTTGTAGAGGTCGGGATGGGACGCGTTCTCGTCCCCGAACGGCTTGCCCCCGTTGATCGTGTTGATCGATACGGGCTGGCTCGTCTCCGGGACGAGCGCGCAGTTGGTTCCGTCGACGAAGAACCCGAACACGTCGTTGAACGAGGAGTTCACATAGAAGTTGTATTCCTCCGAGGTGAACACGTAGCTGAAGTAGATGGGGGTCGTCGTCGGCGTGAAGTCGAACTCGAGGACGGCGGCGTCATGCGTCTGCGCACCGACCAGCGACGTCAGATCCGCGTCGCCCGCGCTCGAGGATGCGCCGCTCACGTCACCGGTGTTCGGGCCGACGACGTTCTGGGCGTCGCCGCTCGTGAGGACGATGCCCTCATCGAATCCGACGACGTTCCCGGACGAGAACGTGCCGGATGCCGCGTCGGCCCCGGTGTACGTCACGTTCTGCGCCTGGACGCCGTCGCCCACGAGCACCTGGACGAGATCGGAGGGCGTCACGGACTCCGTCAGGTCGTTCACGACGATGTCGGCCGTGGGCGTCGCCTGGTTGGATGGTTCGGAGGGCGGCCCATCGTCGACGTCGTTCGTGGCGACGACGGTGAAGGTGTAGGCCGTCCCGTTCTCGAGGCCGGTGACCGTCGCGTTCGTGTCGGCGGTCGTCGCGCTCGCCGTGCCCGGCGATGCCGTCACCGTGTATCCGGTGATGGGCTGACCCCCATCGTCGCTGGGCGGTTGCCAGGTAACGAGGGCGGAGGCGTCTCCCGGCGTCGCCCGGACGTCGGTCGGAGCGCCGGGGGCCGACCCGATCACTTGGGCGCCGGAGGGAGAGGCGGACGCGAACATGGTGAGGATCGTCGCGATCGCGAGGATCGCGCCGGCGCGGTGCCGGATGACGTGGAGCCCGGAGCCACGCTCGAGGTTCATCGGGCGAGGACGGTTACCGGGCATCCGAGATCGTGGCACGCGTTGCTCCTCTCGTCGGTGCGGCATCGGGGGGTGGGGCGTTCGGAAGAGCATCGCTGGCGGTGCGGGGGAGTGTCAATGGTCTCCCCCCCGGCGAAGGACCTAGGTCGAAGGTCGCGTTCGCCCGGCCGAAGCACTCGAATCCAGCTCCGCCCACCGGAAGCAGTCGACGACGTGGTCGTTGACGAGCCCCGTCGCCTGCATGAACGCGTAGCAGATCGTCGGCCCGACGAAGCGGAACCCGCGACGCTTGAGCTCCGCGCTCATGGACCGGGATTCCTCGCTCTCCGCGGGGACATCGGCGAGCCGCCGGAACCGGTTCCGCCTCTGCTCCCCGCCGACGAAGCTCCATACGAACGCATCGAGCGAGCCCTCCGATTCGATGACCTCGCCGACGGCCCGCGCGTTCGACACGGTCGATTCGATCTTGCGGCGGTTTCGGACGATGCCCGGATCCTGCAGCAATCGCTCGACATCGCGGCCTTCGAACCCCGCGACGGCGGCGGGATCCCACTCGGCGAAGGCGCGGCGGTAGCCATCGCGCCGGTGGAGGATCGTCGACCACGACAGGCCGGCCTGGGCGCCCTCCAAGGTCAGGAACTCGAAGAGCACGCGGTCATCGTGAACGGCGACTCCCCATTCGTCGTCGTGGTAGCGGAGCATCAGCGCGTCGGCGTCCCCGGCCCATTCGCACCGTCGGATCGGTCCCACAGGCGGGCTCAGGCACGGGCCTCCGCGAGGTCCGCCGGGACGCCGTCGACGTAGGTCACGGTGTTGGACCGCACGGCGGACACGCGGTCTCCGGGGACGACGATTCCCACGAGGTTCAGCGGATCCACCGCAGAGAGGCGGACCGTCTCGCCGGACGTCGGCGTCGAGCGAATGCGTTTGAGGCCGTCGACGGCCGACGGGAGGGCGAACTGCTCGCCGTGGAACCCGGCGACGAACCGGCCTCCCCGGATCGTCCCCCTGGCCTCCATACGACGGAGCGCCCAGAGGATCTCCCTCCACGGGACCGAGAGCGTCTCGCGCACGAGCAGGTCGTAGAAGACGACGCCCCATCGCGCCAGCAGCTGCTCGGCGACCGCCTCCGCGAGCTCGTCCGGATCGATGCGCTCGTCGACCTCCTGCGCATCGTGCCGGGCGGGGAAGCGAGACCAACGCCCCTCGCTCGTGGACGTGCGGCCGCGACCCGCGGCGCCCCTGCGGAGGCCGCCTCGCCGGTGCGCCTGCCGCTTCGCCCACCGGTCGGCCGGAGACAGCAGGGAGCGGACGGCCTGGAATCCGTCGGCGGTGATGAGCCCCTGGGCGACGCCGTCCCACAGCGCCTCGTCGACCTCCGCGGGAAGCCGGCCGGTCGCCTGCGCGATCTCCGAGCGGAACAGGGCGCCGCGGCCCCGGAGCGCGTCGAGGACGTCGAGCGTTCGTCCGGGTCGCGGATCGGTCGCCTCCTGTCCGCCGCGGACGGCGGGAAGGAGCCACGAGAGATCCTCGCGGATGGCGAAGCTGATCGGGGTGGCGCGCGACGGCGTGGCGCCGCTGCGACGAGGCCGTGCATCGCGGTCGGCCTCCGCTCGCTTCAACGTGAGCCGCCCCCACGCGATCTGCCCCGACAGGCACAGGTCGTCGAGCCATTCGCTTCGATAGCGCTCCACGCGCGCGCGAAGCACCGACTCCTCCCAGGCGCCGGCCGCGAGCTCGAAGCCCTGAAGCTGTTCGACGACCTGCAGGACTCCCGCGCGTCCCTCGCGCTGCGTGCCGGGCGCGGCGAACTGCCACCGAAGCAGGAACCGCATGAAGTCCCGTGACGAGACCGGCTCGATCTCTCGGCGGCGGCGCTGCTGCGAGTAGGAATGGATGCGGGTGAGGAGCCGGCGGGCACACCATTGCTCCTCGTCGACGCCCGTGTCGAAGGACCCACGCAGGGCGAATCCCTCGGCCTCCAGGCGCGCCACGCCCGCATCGACCAGCCCTCGTGGAAGCCCCGTCGCGTGGGCCAGCTCCGAGGCGGTCGTCGGACCGAGCACCTCGAGGTGGCCCCGCAGCGCCTCCGCGGCGGCGCTCTCGCGCTCGAGCTCGCGCGCCGACCGCGATCCCGGCGGGCACCGGATGGTCCGGCGAGAACGTCGCGCCGGGAAGGAGGCGTTCGACGACGGGCCGGCGCTCGATCGCGCACCAGAGCTCCTCGCCGTTCGGCGTCGAGAGCGTCGTCGCGCGGCGGTCGGCGACGAGGCCGTCGAAATGCTCGCGCCACTCGTCGGTTCCCCTCGAGACGACGAGCGAGAGCAACAGGTCGTGCAGCTCATCGGGCGTGCGCGCCTCGGGCCGGACCTCCTCGCGGACCCGATCGATCGCCTCGGACTCGACCGCGGCCAGCTCGTGCGGCTCGACGGGGAGGCCGCGACGGAGCACGACGTTGTGCGAGCGCCGCTCCTCGAGCGGGGCCTCGTCCAGGAACGTGTACGGCGGGCCCGTCAGGATCTCGTGCGCGAGGACCGAGGGCTCCACCGTGTCGCGCGTCTCGACGGCGATCGAGCCCGCCTCGATCCCGGCGATCAGCTCCCGAAGGCCGTCGATGTCCATGGCCTCGTGCAGACAGTCGTGCATCGTCTCCCGGACCAGTGGATGGTCGGGGATCTCGATGGGCCCGCTGACGTTCTCCTGACACGCCGCGAGCGTCGGGAACACGGCCGCCATCAGGTCGTCGGATTCCATTCGCTGAATCGGCGGCGGATTCTTCTTCCCGCCGCGCATCCGCAGCACCACGAGGGCCCGGTTCAGGTTCCACCTCCAGCGAGCCGCGAAGATGGGCGACGTCAGCACGGCCTGGGAGAGCACCCGCTCGACGGTGTTCGACGTGAGGAACCGAGGGATCGCCGTCAGGGGGAACGAATGGTGGGGGCCGAGCGAGATGCAGATCGCATCGTCGCTCGCCGCCGCCTGAAGCTCGAAGTCGAACGTGACGCAGAAGCGCTTGCGAAGCGCGAGCCCGAGGCCTCGATTGATTCGTCCCCCGAGCGGGGCGTGGATGACGAGCTGCATGCCGCCCGCCTCGTCGAAGAAGCGCTCGACGACGAGCCGGTCGGGCGTCGGGAGGAGGCCCAGCGCCTCGAGGCCGGTGGCGAGATAGGCGACGAGCTGATCCGCCGCCGAGGGGTCGACGCCCGCCTCCTCGACGACCCAGGCAACCGCGGCGGCACGATCATGGTCGCGAAGCTGCCTCTCGACCCCCGACCGGAGGTCGCCGACCTCCGCCGAGAGCTCCTCGGTGCGCGCGGGCGCCTCGCCGAACCAGAACGGGACGTTGGGTTGCTTGCCCGTCGCGTCGACGACGCGCACGAGCCCGGGCGTGACCCGCCGGATCTGCCACGGGTGCGTGCCGAGCAGGAACACGCTGCCGATGCCGGCCTCGATCGCGAAGTCCTCGTTGACGGTGCCGACGAACGTGTCGTGGGGCTCTGCGACGACGCGGTAGTCGCCCAGCTCGGGGATGGCGCCGCCGGAGGTCAGCGCGGCGAGCCGAGCGCCGCGGCGCGGACGCAGCACGCCGTTCACCCGGTCGCGATGAAGGTATCTCCCTCGTTGCCCGCGGCCGGTCCGGACACCTTCGGAGACCAGCTCCAGCACGCCCTCGAAGTCGTCTCGCGAGAGGGCCGCGTAGGGCGCAGCCCGGCGAACGAGGTCGAACAGCTCCTCCTCGCGCCACTCCTCGGCGGCCACCTCGGCCACGATCTGCTGGGCGAGCACGTCCAGCGGACGCTCGGGGATGATCAAGCTGTCGAGCCTGCCGCCTCGTACCGCTCGAAGCAGGGCCGTGCATTCGACGAGCTCGTCCCGGGTGGTCGGATACAGCCGCCCGCTCGGCGTCCCATGACGGGAATGGTTGGCTCGTCCCACTCGCTGCAGGAATGTCGCGATCGAGCGCGGGGACCCGAGCTGGCAGACGAGCTCCACGGGCCCGATGTCGATCCCGAGCTCGAGCGAGGCCGTCGCCACCAACGCTCGCAGCTCGCCGGCCCTGAGCTGGGTCTCGACGCGAAGCCGGCGCTCCTTCGACAGCGATCCGTGATGGGCGGAGACGCTGTCCTCTCCCAGACGCTCGCCGAGCTGGTGGGCGACGCGCTCCGCGAGCCGCCGCGTGTTGACGAAGACGAGCGTGGTCCGGTGACGCCCCACGTTCGCGGCGATGTCGTCCAGCAGCTCCGACATCTGCTCGGTCGAGATGGCGGCCTCGAGCTCGGTCTCCGGGACGAACAGCGCGACGTCGAGGTCGCGCCGATGGCCGGCGTCGACGATCGAGCATCGAGGTGCCCCTCCGGGATCGGCGCGCCCCGGGCCCGCGCCGACGAGGAGCCGGGCGACGGCGTCGAGAGGGCGCTGGGTGGCCGACAGGCCGATCCGCGTCGGTGGGCGACGGGCGACGTGCGTGAGCCGCTCCAACGTCAGAGCCAGGTGCGACCCGCGCTTGTTGTCGGCGACGGCGTGGATCTCGTCGACGATGACCGTGCGGACGTCTCGGAGCCTCTCCCGGCTCCGCTCCGAGGTCACGAGGAGGTAGAGCGACTCGGGCGTCGTGATCAGGAAGTGCGGGGGCTCGCGAAGCATGGCCGCGCGCTCGGTCGGCGTCGAGTCGCCGCTGCGGACCGCGACGCGCAGGTCGGGGGCATCGAGGCCGAGCTCGCGCGCGATCTCGCGGATCTCCCGGAGGGGTCGCTCGAGGTTCTGATGGATGTCGACCGCGAGCGCCTTCAGGGGCGAGACGTAGACCACCCGCGTGGTGCCCCCGAGCTCCTCGCCCGCGTCGTGCGCGCGGTACAGCTCATCGATCGTGACGAGGAATCCGGCGAGGGTCTTCCCCGATCCGGTCGGGGCGGCGACGAGCGTGTCGCGTCCGTGGCGGATCTCGTCCCAGCCGAGGCGTTGGGCCTCCGTGGGCCCCTCGGGGAACGTCCGCTCGAACCACGCCGCGACGGCAGGGTGAAACTGCGCCACGAGGCCGTCGGACGTGGCGCGGTGGGTCGATCGAGGGGGTGCGTGGGCGCTCACAGGGACTCACCCTCAGTATGCCAGCGGGCGGCGACAATCGGGAGCGTGTTCGGGCCGGTCGGTCACCATCCCCGGCTTCGCCAGACGTCCACGTACGAGCGCTCGCGCCCGATGGTGGTGTCCAGCCCGTGGCCGGGCGACACTCGGGTCTCGTCGGGCAGCTCGAACAGGCGATCGAGGCTGGTCATGATCGTGGCGAACCGGTCCGGATCGCGGCCGGTGGCTCCCGGTCCCCCCGGGAACAGGGTGTCGCCGGTGAAGAGGTGGTCCCCGATCAGGTAGCACATGCTGCCCGCCGTGTGCCCGGGGGTGTGAAACGCTCGCAGCTCCTGGCCGCCGACGAGCAGCACGCCCATGTCGTCGATGGAACTCGCCGGGACCGGCATCGCATCGTCGCGGTGCGCGTACACGGGGACGCCGAGCGCGTCGACGAGCGGCCTCAGCGCCCCCGTGTGATCTTGATGGTTGTGGGTCTGGACGATGCACACGACCTCCAGTCCCTGCACCTCGGCGAGGATGCGCTCGTGGTCGGCGGCCCCATCGACGATCAGCCCCTGACCACTGCACTCGATCACATAGACGTTGTTGTCCCAATCGCCGACCGAGAACTTCCGCGCGCGGACCGGACCTGCCGGGGGATACAGGTGGGCCGGCCCACCCGCCACGACGTGCCCGAACGCTGCGGTCGCCGGCGGGTGCGGCGTCTCGGCCTCACTCATCGTCCGACCCTACCGTTGCGGCGCCCCTTCGGTCCTCGCGGCCCCCCGGATGCATCGCCCACCGCCAGATGCGGGGCGCGGCCTCGGTTGCGCATGCTCGAACATATGTTCTATCCTGTCACGACCATGTCCCTGGATCAGCAGCTCTTCGAGCTTCGGCGCGTCCGCCCCGATACCCCCGAGTTTCGGGGCATCGAGTTCATCGAGGCTGAGGCGAAGACCATCATCAACCACGTGCCCGGGGGCGCGCTGCCGTTCTCGTGGACGATCAACCCCTACCGCGGGTGCACGCACGCGTGCGTCTACTGCTTCGCCCGCACGACGCACACCTTCATGGACATGAACGCCGGGCGTGACTTCGAGTCGAAGATCGTCGTGAAGGTGAACGCCCCCGAGGTCCTGCGCGCACAGCTCGGCTCGAAGCGATGGAAGGGCGAGCTCATCGCGATGGGGACGGCCACGGATCCCTATCAGCGCGCCGAGGGCCGTTACCGGCTGATGCCGCGAATCATCCGCGCCCTCGCCGACTACCGGAATCCGTTCTCGATCCTCACGAAGGGCACGATGATCCTTCGGGACCTCGACCTGTTGATCGAGGCGGCCGGCGTCACCGAGGTCTCGACGGCGTTCTCGATCGGGACGCTCGACGAGGACGCGTGGCGGCGCACGGAGCCGGGAACGCCGCATCCCAGAAAGCGCATCGAGGCGGTCGCGGCGCTGAACCGCGCCGGCATCCCGTGCGGCGTCCTCGTGGCTCCCGTCCTGCCCGGCATCACCGACCATCCGCGCCAGCTTCGAGAGGTCGTCGCGGCCGCGATCGACGCCGGCGCCACCCACGTCTCGCCGATCATGCTGCACCTTCGCCCCGGCGTGAAGGAGGAGTTCATGCCGTGGCTCCAAGGAGAGTTCCCCGACCTCGTGGAGCGGTACGAGCAGATGTATCGCAAGCCGTACGGACCCTCATCCGAACGCAAGGAGCTGGCTCGACGAGTTTCATCCATCGCGCGGGCGCTCGGTGGCCTCGGACCCGATCCGGCGGGCTCATCCTCGCGGTTCTCCCGACGCCGCGGCGACCGCGAGGAGGACGATCGCGTGCCCGAGGAGCCCAGGCAGCTCACCATCGTCTGAACGACGGTCCGCTACCCTGTGGCTCCATGCGTGGCGAGGACCGCTTGCTCGAGCTTCAGGCGACCGATCTCGCGATCGACCGGCTCGAGTCGCGGCGGTCGGAGCTCGAGTCGGGGAGCGCCGTGCGAGCGGCACGAGACGCATTCGAGCGCGCCGAGACTCGCGTCGGAGAGCTCCGGCTGGCGATGGATGGGGTCGGGCGTGAACAGCGGCAGCTGGAGCGAGAGATCGACATGCTCGAGCAGAAGCGCGCCGCCGAGGAGAAGCGGATGTACGACGGCTCCATCGTCAATCAGAAGGAGCTTCAGGCGCTGCAGCACGAGATCGCGAGCCTCGCGGGGCGCCGCTCTGGTTTCGAGGATGAGCTGCTCGCGCGAATGGAGCAGGTCGAGGCGCTGGAGGGCGAGATCGGATCGGCGGAGGCCGAGATGACGGCCGCGCGAGCCAGGCTGGACGCGAGCGGGCAAGAGTCGCAGGACGAGCTCGAGTCGGTCGTCTCCGAGCTCGCCGACCGCCGCGCGACGCGCGAGACGCTGGTCCCCGAGATCGACGACGAGCTCCTGTCGCTCTACGAGGACCTGCGCAAGACCAAGAAGGGCGTCGGGGCGGCCGCCCTCGTCGACGGCAACTGCCAGGGCTGCCACCAGACCATCTCCTCCGTAGAGCTCAACAAACTGAAGCACACCGATGCCATCAAGAGGTGTGAGCATTGCCGGCGGATCTTGATCGTCGTGTGATCGTCGAGACCGACGGCGCCGCCCGCGGGAACCCCGGGCCGGCCGGCATCGGGGTCGTGGTGACCGAGCCCGACGGCGAGGTCCTCTCGACCATCGCCGAGGGGATCGGCGAGACGACCAACAACGTCGCGGAGTACACGGCGGCCATCGAGGGGCTGAGGCGAGCGAAGGAGCTCGGAGCCACCGACGTGCTCCTTCGCTCGGACAGCCGCCTCCTCGTGGAGCAGCTGGCGGGCCGCTTCAAGGTGAAGAACGAACGGCTGAAGCGGCTGCATCGGCAGGCCACGGATCTCGCAAGGGGGTTCGCCAGGATCGCCTACGAGCACATCCCACGGGAGAGCAACAAGCACGCGGACGCGCTCGCCAACGAGGGCGTCGACGACTGGCTCGCCGCCGGCCGGCCGCCGGTGCAGCCGCTCGCTCCCGACCTGTTCGAGAGCTAGGCGGCCCGGCTGCGGATGCTCCCGCTTTCGGCTGCCCGCCATGGCCGGCATCTATACTTGCATCGAGGAGCCGGCCGGGCGGCCGCGGGCGGGTCGAGGTCGACTCGTTCGAGGAAAGTCCGGACTCCGAAGGGCAGGGTGCTGGGGAGATCCCAGGCGGGGGCGACCTCGCGGACAGCGCAACAGAGAACAGACCGCCCGGCATCGCCGGGTAAGGGTGAAACGGTGAGGTAAGAGCTCACCAGCGGACCGGGCGACCGGTTCGGCTCGGCAAGCCCCACCCGGAGCAAGGCCAAGCAGGGAGCGTTCGAGGGTGGCCCGTCCGAGCTCCCGGGTAGGCCGCACGAGGCGTGAGCCCCGGAGCGCGCGAGCGCTCAGACAGATGGTCGCCGGCCGCGGAAGCGGCGCACAGAATCCGGCTTACAGGCCGGCTCCTCCGTTCCCCGCCGATACCGGCACCCTCGCACGTCCGGCCTCCAGCGCGCGCCGGATACTGCTCGCCGGCGTGGTAGCTCGAGCGCACGAGCGGGCCGGCCTCGACGTGGGTGATGCCGAGCGCCTCGCCGTCGGCCTTGTGCCCCTCGAACTCCTCGGGGGTGACCCAGCGGTCGACCGGAAGGTGGTACTGCGTCGGCTGCAGATACTGGCCGATGGTGACGATGTCGCAGCCCGCCTCGGCGAGATCGCGCAGGGATTCGAGCACCTCCTCGGGCCGCTCGCCCATGCCGAGGATGACGTTCGACTTCGTGACCTGCTCCTCTCGCAGGCGGGAGACGATGCGGAGGGCCTCGAGCGATCCGTCATAGTCGAAGGCCGGTCGGATCCTGGCGTGCAGGCGTCGCACGGTCTCGAGGTTGTGCGCGAACACGTCCGGACGGGCGTCGACGACCGTGGCGATGTCGCGCTCCCCGCCGCGGAAGTCGGTGGGCAACACCTCGACGCCGCATCCGGGAACCGCTCGGCGCACGGCGCGGATCGCCGCGGCCCAGACCGACGCCCCGCCGTCGGGGAGATCGTCCCTCGCGACGCCGGTGAGCACGACGAACCGCAGTCCCATCGCCTCAACCGCCTTCGCGATCCGCTCGGGCTCCGAGGGATCCACCGCGTCGGGCCGCGCGGTCCTGACATCGCAGAATCCGCAGCGACGGGTGCATCGATCGCCGAGGAGGAGGAATGTGGCCTCGCGGTCCTCCCAGCATTCGTAGATGTTGGGACACCCGGCCTCCTCGCACACGGTGTGGAGCGAGAGGCCCCGCATGAGGCCCTTGAGCTCGGTGTAGTTCGGGCCGGTCCGCGCCTTCACCTTGAGCCACGCGGGCTTGGGCTGGCGAGGCCGTGCGACCTGGGCGCATCCCGTCGACGCGCCGATGTGGTCCTCGATCGCGACGGCATCGGCGGCACGGGGTGACGCGACGGCACCGGGTGACGCGCCGGCGGTAGCTTCGGTCGGAAGGAGCGGCAGGTACAGCCGTCGCCGGTGCGGGTTGTGGTCGCGGCTCTCCATCGCCCCGAGTGTAGTGTCGCCGGTGCGCTCCGCGTCCGAAGGCCGCGCTCCCTTCACGCGGCCCCGGTCCCCGTGGACAGGCCACCTCGGGAGCCCATCGGGTCGGGGGAGCCGGGGAGCAACACCGCGAACGACGCGCCGCCGCCCTCGCGTTCATCCGCCCACGCCCGCCCACCGTGCAGCTCCGCGAAACGGGCGACGAGCGAGAGTCCGATTCCCGTTCCCGGATTGGCGCGCGAGACGCCCGGCCCCTGCTGGAACGGCTCGAAGATGCTCGTCCGAATCTCCTCGGGGACGCCGGGGCCATCGTCCTCCACCACGATCAGCGCGCCGCCGTCCTTGGGGGCGACGCGAACCCAGATCCGCGTCTCCTCCGCCGTGTGGCGGGCGGCGTTCGCCACGAGGTTCTCGACGATCCTCTCGACCTTGGCCGGGTCCACCGGGATGAGGACCGGCTCCGTTTGCACGAAGAGATGGCGCCCCGCGACGGCATCCATTCCTTCGATGGTTCGCCGCACGAGTGACCCGATGTCGGTCAGCCGGTACTGGGGCGTGACGATCCCCCGGCTGAGGCGGTCGATGTCCAGAAGGTCCTTCAGGAGCCGATCGAGCTTGCGCGCATTCGCGGCGAGCCGCGCGAGGAGATCCTCGCGGTCGTCATCCGAGATCCTCTCCTGGCGCTCGAGCGTGAGCGCGAGCCCGAGGATCGATGTGAGTGGACTGCGCAGCTCGTGGGAGACCGCGGCTAGGAACGTGTTCTTCATGTCGTCGATCGCGCGAAGCCGGTCGGCCGCCTCACGCTCGCGGCGCTCGCTCTTGATCAGCGTCTGCTCGGCGAGCTTCCGTTCGGTGATGTCGTACATGACGCCTTGGACCTGCACGACGGCGCCGTCGTCATCCCTCGCGAGCGTGGATTCGTCGCGCACCCAGATGATGCGCCCGTCCCGGTGCACGACCCTGTATTCGAGCGACCACGAGCGACCGGCGGCGAGCGCGGTCTGCCAGGCGCCCATTGCCTCCGCGACATCCTCGGGATGCACCCGGCGCTCCCACGCATCGAGATCGCCGATGTACTCCTCCGCGGTGATGCCGAAGAGCTCCTCGACGCGGGGGCTGACGTAGACGCTCGGTGCGTCGGGATCCGGGGTCTCGATGTAGAACATCGCGGGGCTCTGTTCGACCAGCGCCCGGAATCGCTCCTCCGCCTCTCGAAGATACTGCTCGGAGTCGACCCGGCTCGTGATGTCGAACATCACGCCCTGCCACAGAGACTCGCCGCCGACCTGATCCGGGACCACTTGGGCGTGGTCGCGAACCCACACGACCCGCCCGTCCTTCGCGATCAGCCGGTACTCCGCCTCGTAGGGGGACGCCGCCGCGACCGACTCGTCCACGAGTGCCAGGACTCGGTCGCGGTCGTCCGGGTGCAGGGCGTCGTACCACGCGCTCCTCCCCGCCTCCCACTCGCCCTGGGCGTAGCCGAGCATGGAGGTGATCTGCGGCGACACGTAGGTCGTGCGCCACTGGTCCTCCATCGTGTCGATGTAGGTCACGGCCGGGAGCTGCTCCACGAGCGTCCGAAACTGCGCCTCGGCGTCCGCGAGCCGGTGCTCGGCGAGCTGTCGGTGGATCGCCGTGCCGAGGATGTCGGCCGCCGCCTTGAGCGCCTCCACCTCGAGTGGCGTCCAGGCCCGTTCGCTCCGGCAGTCGTCGAATCCCAGGAACCCCCACCAGGTGCCCCCGACGGTCACCGGCACGACCAGCAAGGAGAGGGTCCCCTCGCCCTCCAGCACCTCGCGTTCACCCGGCGGCACCTGCCCACGCGTCGCGTTCAGCGTCCCGCCCGCTCCCAGGACCTCGGCCCATCGAGCCGTTCCCGACTTGTCGTAGGACCGAACCCGACGGCCGGCCGCCCCGGAGGGGGCGGTGCCCGGGGCGACCCATTCGGAGCGTCGCGCGGCGGCGAGGTGCCCATCGGCCGCCGTGACGTTGCCGGAGAGGTGGACCCTGCTGACGTCGGCGGCCTCGCCGAGGTGAGCGAACACGGAGTCGACGCTGTTCTCCCACGCGGGATCCTTCAGGAACCGCTGAGCCGCGTAGCCGACCGCGGGGAGGATGGCCTCGCGTCGCCGCAGGTTCTCCTCCGCGGTCTTCCGCTCGGTGATATCGAGCAGCACGCCCTGCCAGATCTTCGGCCCGCCGCCCTCACCCTCCACGAGGTGGGCCTCGTCGCGCACCCAGACGGTTCGGCCGTCCTTGGCGATCAGCCGGTATTCGCAGATGAACGGCTCGCCGGTCTGATTCGTCCGATCCGACTCGGCGACCACCCAGCCGCGGTCGTCGGGATGGAGGGTGCGCACCCACAGGTCGGGCTGCGAGAGCTGCTCCTCCCACGTGTAGCCGAGGAGCTCCTCGTAGCGGGGGCTCATGTACAGGGCCGTCGAGAGTTCGTCGGCGGCGTCGACGTAGACGACCGCGGGGAGCCGCTCGACGAGCTTTCGATATCGCTGCTCCGCATCGCGGACCCGACCCTCGGCACGTCTGCGGTCGGTGATGTCGTCGATCACGCCCAGCCAAAACGGCGGACGTCCGTCCGCGTCGATGAGCTCGGTGTGCTCGTGAACCCAGACCTCGCGGCCGTCCTTGGCGATGATCCGATATTCGATGTCGAAGTCCTCGCCGGTCTCGTCCGAGCGAGCATCGTCCTCGTCGATCCGCGCGACGTCATCCGGATGCAAACGGCTCCGCCAGGTTCCGTGCACGAGGAACTCCTCGGGCGTGAAGCCGAGGACGGACGTGACCTGCGGGCTCACGTAGGTGAAGCGCCCAGTCTTCGGATCCTCCGTATACGTGATGGTCGGGATCCGTTCGACGAGGTCTCGGTACTCGGCCTCCGCGTCGCGGAGCTGCTGTTCCACATCCTTTCGTTGCGTGATGTCGAACATGACGCCCTGGACCAAGGTCCGTCCGTGCGTCGCATCGGGAACCGCCTCGTCCCGGAACCAGACGATGCGCCCGTCCTTCGCGTACATCCGGTACTCGGCCCGGAACGGCTTCCCGGCGGCCAGCGCCGCATCCCAGTCCCTCATCACGCGGGCGTGGTCGTCGGGATGAATCCGCCTCGTCCAGATGTCCGGGGTGGACTGCCACTCCGCGACGGTGAAGCCGAGGATCTCCTCGATCTGGGGGCTCACGAACTCCGCTTGGTCCCGGCCGACGACGCCGGTCACGTCCCACACGTAGGTGATCGCCGGCACCCGCTCGACCAACTGGCGGTACCTCGACTCGAGGGCCGATCGCTCCTGGAGGTCCCGTCGACGCTCGGACCACCGCAGCAGGGAGAAGAGGGAGAGCCCGACCACGAGGACGGCCAGCACGATCGTGGCCTCGTCCAGCTCGATCCATTCGTGCGCGCCCGCCCATCCACGGAGCCGTTCGGCGAGGTCCAGCTCCGCGGCGATGACGAACGAGAGGGCGGTGACCCCGAGAACGGCGATGAGATCACGCAGCGCCGTGTGACGGGCGGGAGGCCCGCTTCGATCGTTCCTCATCGAGACTCCATGATCGTGGGGGGTATATCGACCTTCGGGACGGAGGGCTGAAGCGAGCACCCGCCCGATCGGGGGATGCCCGGCGAGGTCCGGCCGACGTCGGTTGCGCGCAGGGGGACCGATCGGCTCCCCGGCGAGGGCGGATCCAAGCTAGAACTGGGCCAGCTCGCGCATGTGCTCCCAGATCCAGTGATCGGACGCCAGGAAGGCATGCTCGAGGGTCGTCGCGAACGGCATCGCAGGGACATCCGGGCTACCCAGGCGGAGGACGGGGGCGTCGAGGTCGAAGAGGCAGGCCTCGGAGATCATCGAGGCGATCTCGGCGCCGGCCCCGTACGTGCGGTTGTCCTCGTAGACCACCATGGCCTTCCCCGTCTTTCGAACCGAGTCGAGGATGGTGTCGGAATCCAACGGAGCGATCGTGCGAACGTCGACGACCTCGGCCGAGACTCCATCCTCCTCGGCGAGGCGAGCCGCGGCCTCGAGGCAGACGTGAAGCATCATCCCGTAGCTCACGACCGTGAGGTCGACGCCCTCGCGCTTCACATCCGCGCGCCCAATGGGAACCTCGAAGCTGCCGTCGGGAACGTCGCCCTTCACGGCCCGGTACGACTTCTTGTGCTCGAGGAAGAGCACGGGATCGGGGTCGCGAATCGCCGCGCGGAGCATCCCGGCCGCGTCGGCGGGGGTCGTCGGCACCACCACCTTGAGGCCGGGCACGTGGCCGTAGAAGGCCTCGATGGACTGGGAATGATAGAGGGCGCCGTGCACGCCACCTCCCCACGGCGCGCGGATCACGAGCGGGCAGTTGAAGTCGCCGTTGCTCCGATACCGCATGCGCGCGGCCTCGGAGACGATCTGGTCGAACGCCGGATGGATGAAGTCGGCGAACTGGATCTCCGCCACGGGCAACAGTCCGTGAAGCGACATCCCGATCGCCGCGCCCACGATCAACGACTCGGCGAGCGGTGTGTCGATCACGCGCTCCTCGCCGAACTCGTCCATGAATCCTCGCGTGACGCGGAAGACGCCGCCGCGACCCGCGACGTCCTCTCCCAAGACGACCACTCGCTCGTCGGCCACCATCGCATCGTGAAGCGCGTCGTGGATCGCGACGACGACGTTCTTCTCGGTCACGTCCCCTCGTCCCGGCCGAACACGTGGTCCAGCAGCGACTCCGGGTCGGGATCGGCGGCGTTCCATGCCTCCGCGATGTCGCGGTCGATGTCGGTTCGCACGCGTTCGTGGAGCGCCTCGAGGCCGGCTTCGTCGAGCACGTCCTCACGCCGAAGGTAGTCCGCGAACCGCTCGATCGGGTCGCGATCGCGCGCCTGTGCCACCTCCTCGCGGGAGCGGTAGCTGCGGTCGTCGTCGTCGGACGTGTGGGGAAGGAAGCGATACGTCTTTGCCTCGATCAACGTCGGTCCGTCGCCCGCCCGGGCCCGGTCGACCGCGGTGCGCATCGCGTCGTAGCACTCGAGCACGTCGTTGCCGTCGACCACGACGCCGGGAAATCCGTATCCCTCGGCGCGCGAAGCGACGTCGGCGACCGCCATCTGCTTGGACTGCGGGACCGAGATCGCATAGTGGTTGTTCTCGCAGACGAACACCACCGGCAGTCGGTGGATGCCCGCGAAGTTGAGCCCCTCGTGCCAGTCGCCCTCGCTCGTGGCGCCGTCGCCGAACCAGCACGCGGCCACCGTGTCCTCGCCGCGGAGCTTCGCGGCATAGGCGACGCCGGCCGCGTGCGGCACCTGCGTTGCGATCGGCGACGATCCGGAGATGATGCCGAGCCTGCGGGAGCCCCAATGGGACGGCATCTGTCGGCCGCCCGACGAGGGATCGTCGGCCTTCGAGAACACCCCGAGGAACACCTCGTAGGGCGTCATGCCGGCCACGAGGACGACCGCGAGATCGCGGTAGTAGGGGAGCCAGACGTCCTTGCCCGGAGTCAGCGCCCACGCCGTGCCGACCTGGCAGCCCTCGTGGCCCGAGACGGGGACGACGAACGGGGCCTTTCCCTGGCGATTGAGCCGCAGCGCCGCCTCGTCGCACAAGCGGGCCGTGAGCATCGCGCGGTAGATCGCGACGGCGTCGTCGTCGGAGAGCCCGCGCGAGCGATGGGCGTTCTCCGTGACCTGGGTCGACAACCCCTAGCCTCCTGCTTCGCCTCCGGCGTCGCTTCGGTCACTGTACCCCGCGGTGTCCGCGCAGGCATCCTACGAACGGCCCCGGACGTCCGGCCCATGCCGCCCCACACTCATGCCCCGAGCACCTCCTGTCGGGGTGGATCCGGACCCGCGTGGTAGGGAGCACCGCCGGGACGGAACCACCGGACCTCACCGCTCGGGTCCCGGCGGAGCTCCCAGCCGTGCTCGTGCACGAGCTTGTGGTGAAAGGTGCAGATCAACACCAGGTTTGCCAGGTCGGTGGTCCCTCCTCGCTTCCACCACACGATGTGATGGGCCTGCGTGAACTGTCGGGCCCCACACCCGGGGAACCGGCACTCGGCGTCGCGGTAGCGAAGCTGGCGCACCATGGCCGCAGACGGCTCCCTCGAGATCCGACCGAGCGCAAGGGGCTGGCCGTGCTCGTCCTCGATCACCGTCTGGATCCGAGCGTCACAGGCAAGGCGCCGGGCGGTCTCGGGATGGTGCCACCCCGCCGTCTTCGAGTGATGCTCCTCCACGGCCTGTCTCCAGGGATGCCAGGGGGGCATGCACCACCACCGTGGCCCGATCCGGATCGGGATCAGACCCCAGGCGAGAAGAGCACAGCGCCACGAGGGCATCGGCCCGTCTGGCCTCGGCACAGGTGGGATCGTCTTCTCCCGGCATCTGAGGCACTCGCTCGGCAGCTCGTCCGAGCGCCCGTGCCACCACCGCCCCGGAGGCGGCGGGAAGCTCCGCGGCAAGGCCGAAGCGCCTGCCGTCGTCGGACCACCACCACGACACGAAGCGGGCACGCTCGGCATCGACCGTCTCCTCGATCGATCCCGAGGCGGCAAGATCCCCTCTGCGACGGATGGCCGCACACGAGACCCCACCCGCCCAGGCAAGGAGCCTTCCCTCGGTCTCGGGGGTGGCGAACCGGCAGAGCTCCACGACCTTGTCGACCGACAGCTCACCGCAGGCGAAGGCCTGCGAGATCCGAGGCAGGTCTCCCAGGGCATGCGAGGCCGCGATCCAGCGACGGGCCTTCCAGTGGGAGATCCCGTAGCGCATGGACAGCCAGTGGGCCATGTCTCGGGCACCCCAGTCTCGCCACAGCTCCCGGCGATCACCCCTCGCGATCGCCTCGAACATCGCTCGCTGGGCATCACAGGCTCGGGCATGGCAGGCGTCGATGCCCTCGATCAGCTCGTCGTCGGTTTGCTCGTCGCGGTCGTGCACCCCGACCTCACATGGGGTCACGGGGGAGGAGGGACACTCATCGTATCGAACACATGTTCGAAAGTCAAGAGATCCGGCCGATTCCGATACGGGGCCGGTTGATCCACGCGCCCGGGTGGGCAAATACCCCCCCGGGGTATACTTCGGGCTGCAGCGGCCGGCGGAGGCGCAGGCCAGGCAGGAGGATCGCGACGTGTACGGCTACGGGCCCAAGAAGAAGGAGTTCCAGGATCGGCTTCGCCGCATCGAGGGCCAGGTTCGAGGCCTCCAGCGCATGGTGGACGAGGATCAGTACTGCATCGACATCCTCACGCAGGTGAACTCGGTCACGTCGGCGTTGAAGGCGGTGGCGATGGGGCTGCTCGACGAGCACGTCCGCCATTGCGTGCGCGAGAGTATCGAGCGCGGGGAGGGCGACGAGAAGATGGAGGAGCTCATGTCCGCCGTCGCTCGCTTCGCGGGGAGATAGCGCCGTGTCGAGCCATGCCACGAAGCCGCGGAGCGTGAGCGTCCAGGCGAACGACGAGCCACTCGATCATCTCGAGGAGCTTCGACTGGACGTCGTGGGGATGACGTGCGGCTCGTGCGCGGCGCGCGTGGAGCGGACGCTCAACAAGCAGCCGGGCGTGCGAGCGCGCGTGAACTTCGCGACCGGTCAGGCGACCGTGCGGCTCGCCGGCGAGGCGCCCGGCCTCGAGGCGCTCCGGGCGGCCGTGAAGGAGCGCGGCTACGACATCGTGCCGCACCGCGACGAGGCGGAGGAGGCCGCGAGAGAGCAGGAACGCTCCCTTCGAACCCGCTTGTTCGTGGCCTGGCCGCTCGGCATCGCCACGATGGTGCTCACCATGGGGTTCATGGATGAGGGCTGGGCCAGATGGGCCGCGTTCGCCCTGGCGACCCCCGTCCAGTTCTACGCGGGCTGGCCGTTCCTCAAGGGGGCGGCGATCCGCACGCGGCACCTCACCGCGAACATGGACACGCTCATCGCGCTCGGAACCCTCTCGGCCTACGCGTACTCCGTGTGGGCGCTGCTCCACATGGAGGAGCTGTACTTCGACAGCGCGGCCGTCATCATCGCCTTCATCCTCCTCGGCCGGTACCTGGAGGCGCGGGCGAAGGGCCGTGCGTCGGAGGCGATCACGAGGCTGCTCGAGCTCGGCGCCAAGGACGCCCTCGTCGTGCGGGATGGAAAGGAGATGCGCGTGCCGGTCGACGCGGTGAAGGTCGGGTGGCGTGTCCGCGTGAAGCCCGGGGAGCGGATTCCGGTCGACGGCCTCGTGCTCGAAGGCTCCGGCGCGATCGACGAGTCGATGCTGACGGGGGAGTCCATGCCGGTCGAGGTGGCCGTGGGCGACACGGTGGCAGGAGCGACGTTCAACACCGACGGGACGCTCCTGATCGAGGCGACGCGCGTCGGCGCCGACACCGCGCTCGCCCAGATCGCGCGCCTCGTCGCCGAGGCCCAGGGATCGAAGGCCCCGATCGAGCGGCTCGTCGACCGCGTCGCCGGGATCTTCGTGCCGGTCGTCCTCCTGCTCGCCGCCGTCACCGCGGCCGCATGGTTCGCGAGCACCGGGGACGTCCGGGAGGCGCTCGTCCCGGCGGTCGCCGTGCTGATCATCGCGTGTCCGTGCGCCCTCGGCCTGGCGACCCCGGCGGCCGTCATGGTCGGAACGGGCCGCGGCGCCGAGCTCGGCATCCTGATCGGCGGCGGCGAGGTGCTGGAGCGTTCGCGGTCCGTCGACGTGGTCGTGTTCGACAAGACCGGAACCCTGACCGAGGGACGGATGCGTCTTCGGGCCGTCATCGGGGACGAGCGAACGCTCGCCCTCGCGGCCGCGGCCGAGGCCGGCAGCGAGCATCCGATCGCCTCCGCGGTCGTCGACGGCGCGCGCCATCGAGGGGTGGTCGTCCCCCCGGCCACCGACTTCCGCGCGGTCCCGGGGCGAGGGGTCCGTGCATCGGTGGAGGGCACCGAGGTGCTGGTCGGACGCCGGCGGTTCCTCGAGGAGGCCGGGATGCGCCTGCCGCCCGAGATCGTGAGCGAATCGGAGCGGCTGCAGGAGGGCGGGGCGTCGGTGTTCTGGGCCGGGTGGGACGGGGCGGCGCGCGGCGTCCTCGCGGTCGCGGACACCCTGAAGGACGGCGCCGCCGAGGCCGTGCGCAGCGTTCGCGACATGGGGATCGAGGCGGTGATGATCACCGGCGACGACCGGGCCGTGGGAGAGGCCGTCGCCCGCGAGGTCGGCATCGATCGCGTGCTCGCGGACGTGGACCCGGGACGCAAGGTCGAGGCCATCCGCGCCCTGCAGGAGGAGGGACACGTCGTCGCAATGGTCGGCGACGGCATCAACGACGGGCCGGCGCTGGCGCAGGCGGATCTCGGCATCGCGATCGGGACCGGGACCGACGTCGCGATCGAGGCCTCCGATCTCACGCTCGTGGGCGGCGATCTCGCCGGCGTGCCGAGGGCGATCCGGCTGTCGCGCAGGACCTTCACCACGATCGCGCAGAACCTGGGATGGGCGTTCGTCTACAACGTCGCGGCGATTCCCCTCGCGGCCCTCGGGCTGCTGAACCCCGTGATCGCCGGCGCGGCGATGGCGTTCTCATCCGTCTCGGTCGTGGCCAACTCCCTTCGCCTCAAGCGCTTCACCGAATGAGGACGAGCGGCGTGCGGTGAAGCCGGGCTCGTGGAGATGCGGGCCGTGCGCCGGCGGCTACTCGCCGGTGAGCCCGTCCACCGACTCCCGGAGGAGGTCGGCATGGCCGTTGTGCCGCGCGTACTCCTCGATCATGTGGAGCAGGATCCATCGAAGACTGGGTGCCTGCCCGTGGTAGTCGTCGAGCACCGCGGCCGGCCGATCCAGGCCGCCGTCGGCCAGCGCCTCCGCGACCAGGCGCGCGGGAGCGGGCGACGGCATCCTGCCAGAGCGTACGGAGCTCCTCTGGGGTGTCCTCGGCGGCCGAGTGCCAGTCCCAGTCGCGGTCGGCCTCCCAGTCGACCGTGTCCCACGGGGGTGTCTTGCCTCGCCCATACAGCCGCCGGGAGAACCAGAGATCCTCGACGTAGGCCATGTGCTTGAGCAGCCCGCCGAGCGTCATCGACGAGGCGGCCGTCGTCGCCCGCAGGCCGGCCGCGTCCAGTCCCGAGCACTTCCACGCGAGCGTGGCGCGCTGGAACTCCAGGAAGCCGAGGACGCTGGCCGTCTCGTCGGCCGCGAGGGGAGGTTCCGGGCGACCCTGCTCGTCCAGGTCGGTCATGGGGGTGAGTCTACCGGCGCGACCACCGGCCGCCCCCGCCCGGCGGGAGCCGGGAATTCGGTGCGCATGGGCCGGTGTTCCACCCACAGGACGCCGATATCCCCCGAGGACAACGAGCCTCAGGTGATCCAGCCCACCGAAGCGGGAAAGATCGTCCCGTGCCCGTGGCGCCAAGGTAGCCTGAGTTGGATGGACGAAAGGTTGTGAACGAGATGGGACAGGTATTGGAGCAGCGGCCGACCGTCGTCGACGTCACGGATGCGACGTTCGAGCAGATGGTCGTCCAGGAATCGAAGACGCGGCCGGTCGTGGTCGATCTGTGGGCCGAGTGGTGCGGGCCGTGCAAGTCGCTCGGTCCGATCCTGGAGAAGGTGGCCGGCGAGCGTGGGGGCCAGTTTCTCCTCGCGAAGCTCGATGTGGACACGAACCCGTCCACCGCCCAGGCGTTCGGCGTGCAGAGCATCCCGACGGTCGTGGCGTTCAAGGACGGACAGCCCGTCAACGGATTCGTCGGCGCGTATCCCGAGCAGGCGGTCAACGAGTTCGTGGATTCCATCCTGCCGAGCGAGGCGGATGTCGAGGTCGAGGAGGCGAAGGCCGAGGAGCTCGCGGGCGACGTCGAGGGAGCCGAGCAGGCGTACCGCGATGCGCTCGCGGAGGACCCCGACAACCGTGACGCCCGCGTCGGCCTCGCGCGGATCCTCGTTCAGCGGGGACTCCTCGATGAGGCCAGGGAGCTCATCGCGCCGGTGCTCCCCGATGCCGCGGCGGAGCGCGTCGCCTCGGCGATCAGGGTCCGGACGTGGGCGGACGAGCCGGGAACGGACGAGCTCGCCGAGGCGAAGCGGCTGGCGTCGGCCGAGCAGTGGGAGCCGGCGCTCGTGAAGATGCTGACGCTGGTGCGGGAACGCCCCGATGCGCGCGAGGCGATGATCGACGTGTTCAACGTCCTGAGCGACGACGACGCCCTGGTGCTCGAGTACCGGCGCAAGCTCGCGAGCGCCCTCTTCTAGGGAGCGAGCCATGGCCGACGTCCACGATCAGATCCGAGACTTCTGGGACAAGGACGCGGAGACCTACGATCGCTCGCCCTCGCACTCCGCATCGGACCCGGTCGAGGCGGCGGCGTGGCGCGCCGCGATCCGTCGCGCGCTCCCCGATCCGCCCGCTCGCGTCCTCGACGTCGGGGCGGGCACCGGCGCGATGGCGCTGCTCGCCGCGGAGCTCGGATACCGAGTGACGGCGCTCGACGTCTCCGAGGGCATGCTCGCGCAGGCGCGCTCGAAGGCGGAGGAACGAGGCCTCGACATCGAGTTCGTCGTCGGCTCGTCGACGTCCCCGCCGGCGGGCCCGTTCGATGCGGTGATGGAGCGCCACGTCCTGTGGACGACGCCGAAGCCGGCCGAGGCGCTGTCGGCGTGGCGGGCATCGGCGCCGGGCGGCAGGCTCGTGTTGTTCGAGGGGATCTGGGGTCGCCACGACCTGGTCCAGCGCGCGAAGGACGTCGCCATCGATGCATTTCAGCGCCTCTACCGGATCCCGCACGACCACCATGCGGACTACGATCCCGACGTCCTGGCGCAGCTTCCCCTGGCCCGGCTTCCGTCGGCGGAGCCGCTGATTCGCGTCGTCTACGACGGCGGGTGGCGCGGGGTACGCATTCAACGGCTCTACGACGTCGAATGGGCGCGGCGGCTGCAATCACCGCTCGGCCTCGGCTGGCTCGAGTCCATCCCTCAGTTCGCGCTCGCCGCCGACGCGTGAGCGCCGGTCAGGCGCCGAGCGCTCGAGCGGGCTGCCGCTCGACCGCCCCGGACCGCCGACCGAGCGAGGCGTCGGAGAACCCGAGGAGATCGTCGCCGGGCGGCGGCCCGAGCTCCAGGCCGAAGACGTCCTCGAACCGCCGGACCACGATCGGGGCGAATTCCTCCACGGTGATGGTTCGTCCCGCGAGCTCGGACAGCGATGTGACGCCCGTGGCCGACAGCCCGCACGGCACGATGGCGTCGTACCACGACAGATCCGTCGTGCAGTTGACGGCGAAGCCGTGAAGGGTCACCCGCATCCGCTTGATCCGGACCCCGATCGCGCAGACCTTCCGCGTCCCCGACCACACGCCGGTCTGGATCGGGCTGCGCTCCAACGCCACCCCGAGATCGGCTCCCGCTCGGATGACGACCTCCTCGAGCCGGCGGACGTAGCGCATGGCGTCCGGTCGCCCGCCGAGATCCACGATCGGGTACCCGACCAGCTGTCCGGGCCCGTGGAAGGTGAGGGACCCGCCCCGGTCGATGTGGTGCACCCGGGCTCCTCGAGCCTCGATCGCGTCCGCGGTCCACACGAGGTGGTCCGGCTTGGAGGAGCGTCCGGCCGTGTACACCGGCGGATGCTCCAGCACGATGAGCGTGTCGGCGATCTCCCCGGCCAGACGGCGGTCGGCGAGGTCGTGCATGGCCCCGTCGGCCGCCCGGTAGTCGATGAGGCCGGCCGGCCGGAGGAGCACTCCCGTCTTCGGCATGTGGTCGGCCCGGCCTAGAGGCGGAGGTCCTCGGCGAAGTCCCAGGTCTCCAGGTCCTCCTTGACCCGGGCGAGGAACTGCGTGGCGACCGCGCCGTCGATCGTCCGATGGTCCCAGGACATCGACAGGTAGACCATGTGCCGGATCGCGATGGCGTCGTCGATGACGACGGGACGTTGCTGGACGGCGTCGAAGCTCAGGATGCCCGTGTTCGGCTGGTTGATGATCGGCACGGAGATCAGGGAGCCGAAGGGTCCGGGGTTCGTGATCGAGAACGTGTGGCCGTGGACCTCGTCGGGTTGCAGCTGCTTGTTCCTGGCGCGGACCGCGACGTCGTTGATCGCACGGGCCAGGCCCATGAGGTTCATCGAATCGGCGCCCTTCACGACCGGCACGATGAGCCCGCCCTCGATCGACACCGCGATGCCCATGTTCACGTAGTGGCGGATCACGATCTCCTCGCCCCGAAGCTCCGCGTTCACCGTCGGGTAGGCGAGCAATGCATCGATCACGGCGCGGGTCACGAACGGCATGTAGGTCAGCTTGAATCCCTCGCGGGCGAGGAACGCGTCCTTCGTCCGATCGCGCAGCCGAACGACGTTCTCCAGGTTGACCTCGACCGCCGTCCACGCCCGCGCGGACGTCTGGACGCTGCCCACCATGTGCTCCGCGATGGCCTTTCGCAGGGTCGAGACGGGCACGACCTCCTCGCGGCCCCCGGGGGGCGAGGCCGCCGGCGGGACGGGAGCGGGCTGACGCCCCGACCGGCGCCACGGACGGCTGGGACTCACGGGTCGCGATGTAGCCGAGGACGTCGTTCTTCGTGATTCGCCCGCCCGTGCCGGTCCCCGACACCTGCGACAGATCGACCTGGTGCTCATCGGCGAGCCGCCGAACCAGCGGCGAGAGGATCTGGCTGCGTGGCCCGGTTCCGGACGGAGCGGTTCGTGCGGCGCTCGCGGCCGGCGCGGTCGCGGTGGACGGGACGGACGAGGGCGGAGACCGTGCGGGCGCATCGGGCGTCGCCGCGCCACCCGCGTCGCCGGCCGCGGGCTCGACCTGCGGCGTCTCGACGGGCGCGCTCTCCTGGACCGGGGGACCCTTCTCGACCGGCACCTCCTGCGCGGCGCCGCCCGAGGAATCACCGCCAGATGCCTCGCCGGCGCCGTCGATCTGGGCGAGGTCCGTCCCGACCGCGACCGTCTGCCCCTCGGGCACGAGGATCTTCGTCAACGTTCCGGCGGCGGGGGAGGGGACCTCGGTGTCGACCTTGTCGGTCGAGATCTCGAAGAGGGGCTCGTCCTGCGCGACGGATTCGCCCTCGGATTTCAGCCACTTCAGGATCGTCCCCTCGATCACCGTCTCGCCGAGCTGGGGCATCGTCACGTTCGCCATGCGTACGCCTCCGTCAGGTGGGCTACCAGGTCGCGAGCCGTTCGACGGCGCGCTCGATGTCCTCGACGCTCGGGAGGAAGGCGTCCTCCAGGGAGGGGGAGAAGGGCACCGGGACGTTCGGCGGGGCGAGCCGCATCACGGGCGCGTCGAGGTGCTCGAACGCCTCCTCGGCGATCACCGCGGCGACCTCGGCCCCCACCCCGAGGAAGCGGTGACTCTCGTACAGGACGAGCGCCCGGGAGGTCTTGGCGACGGACTCCAGCACGGTGTCGGTGTCCATCGGGGTGATCGTGCGGAGATCGACGACCTCCGCGGAGACGCCGCGGTCGGCCAGCGCGTTCGCCGCATCGAGCGCCTTGTGGACCATCGCGCCGTAGGTCACGATCGACAGGTCGGTTCCCTCGCGCCGGACGTTCGCCTTCCCGATCGGGACGAGGAAGTCGCGGTCCTCGGAGACCGGCTCCCGCACGCGACGATAGATCCACTTGTGCTCGAAGAACACGCAGGGGTTGTCGTCGCGAATCGCGGACTTGAGCAGGCCCTTGGCGTCGGAGGGGAAGGCCGGGCACAGCACCTTGAGGCCGGGCGTATGGGCGAACCAGGGCTCGGGGTTTTGCGAGTGGAAGGCCGACGCGCGCACGCCGCCTCCCGATGGGCCGCGCACGACCATCGGGACCGGGACGCCGCTCCGGTAGTGATACTTCCCCGCGACGTTGACGAGCTCGTCGAAGCCGTTGGCGATGAAGTCCGCGTACTGCACCTCCGCGACGGGACGCAGCCCCTCCATCGCGGAGCCCACGGCCATGCCCATGATGGTCTCCTCGCAGATCGGCGTGTCCATGACGCGCTCGGGGCCGAACTGCTCGATGAAGCCCTCCGTGACCTTGAACGCGCCGCCGTACACGCCGATGTCCTCGCCGAGGAGGTAGACGCGCTGGTCGCGCTCCATCTCCTCCCACAGCGCCTCGGCGATCGCGACCAGGTAGGTGGCCTCGCCGGCGTCGGTGCGCTTGCCGCGCGGCTCGTTGCCGTGGCCGGCGGCGCCGGCCTCGACCTGGGGGGCTGCCTGCGCCATCAGCCGGTCCCTCCCTCGCGGCTGGGCTCGCCGGCCCAGTAGCCGTCGTCGGCGTACAGGCCCCTCGTGACGTCGTCCGGCACCGGGAGGGGAGAGGCCTGGGCGAACTCGTAGCCCTCGTCGAACTCGCTGGACACTCGGGTCTGGATCTCGGTCACGCCCGCCTCGTCGATCGTGCCGCTCTCGAGCAGCAGGTTCTGGAACTTCAGCACGGGATCCTTGTTGGCCGTGTAGTCCTCGAGCGTCTCCGTCGGGACGTACTTCGCGGCGTCGTGGCCGGCGTGCCCGCGCCACCTGAGCGACACCGATTCGATCAGCGTCGGACCGCCGCCCGAGCGGGCGCGCTCCACCGCCTCGCGGACGGCGCCGTAGACCTCGAGCACGTTGGAACCGTCGATGCGGACGCCCGGCATGCCGTAGGCGGATGCGCGCTCGGCGATCGTCGCCGTCGGAAACTCCATGCTGTTTGGCGTCGAGTACGCCCACTGGTTGTTGTTCACGACCCAGACGACCGGGAGGCGGTGGACGGCGGAGATGTTCAGCGACTCGTGCCACCGGCCGTTGGACGTCGACCCGTCGCCGCAGATCGCGAGGGCGATCCGGTCGTCGCCGTTGCGCTTGTAGGCGAGGGCGGCGCCGGTGGCCACGGGATAGCCGTCCGGAAGCATCGACAGCACCGTGAACGTCCTGCTCCCGACCCAGTCGCCGATGTGGCTGTTGCCGTCGCGGCCGCGCGTGTAGCCGTCGATCCGGCCCCAGAACTGGGCCATGACCCGCTTGAGATCCAGTCCCTTCGTGAGCTGCGCGGAGAGGTCCCGGTGGGTGACGAACAGCGAGTCGTCGGTTCGAAGCGCGTACGCGGCGCCGACGTGCGTCCCCTCCTGTCCGCGGCCGGAGTAGATGGCCCCCGGGAGCCGGCCCTGCCGGTAGAGGGCCTCCATGCGCTCGTCGAAGTAGCGGCAGAGCTTCAGCTTGTAGAGGATCTCCCGCAGCTCGTCCTTCGACAGGCCGCCGAGGCCGGCGACGCCCCCTTCCTGGCCGGTCTGTGGAGACATGGTGGATGCCACGCGGTACCGCCTCCCTTATGCCGTGTGGAGGGCCTTGCCGGCGAGCGCCAGGTGCGCCTCGCCGATGGCCTCGGACAGGGTCGGATGCGGGTGGATCAGCGCGGCCACGTCC
This sequence comes from uncultured Actinomycetes bacterium, assembly GCA_963728285.1. Classification (GTDB taxonomy): domain Bacteria; phylum Actinomycetota; class UBA4738; order UBA4738; family HRBIN12; genus CAVSJR01. Next base: position 106,109 of record CAVSJR010000003.1, read on the forward strand.
GCCGCCGTCGCCTCCCAGTTCGTGATCAGCATCGCCTCGGCGATGAGGTCGGTGGCGTGCGGCCCGACGAGGTGGATTCCGAGCACCGGTCCGCCGTCCGACTCCGCGACGACCTTCACGTGGCCGCCCTCGCCGACGATGTTGGCCTTGCCGATCGCTCGCATGTCGAGGTCCTCCACGACGACGTCGCGCCCGCGCTCGACCGCCTGCTCCTGCGTGAGCCCGACGGAGGCGACCTCGGGGGTGCAGTAGGTCACGCGTGGGATCCCCACGTAGTCGATCTCGGGCACCGATTGGCCCGCGATGCGCTCGGCGACCGCGATGCCCTCGGTGAACGCGACGTGGGCGAGCTGCAGCGGCGTAGCGGCGACGTCGCCCACGGCCCAGACGTGCGATGCGGAGGTCTGTAGCTGTCCGTCCACCTTCACGAATCCCCGATCGAGCTCCACGCCGACAGCTTCGAGGTCGAGGCCGTCGGTGACGGGTCCCCGGCCGATGGCCACGAGGCAGACGTCGGCCGAGTCCGTGGCCGTCTCGCCTGCCTCATACGTCACCTCGACACGATCCCCGAGGTCCTTGACCTCCTTGACCGTCGCGCCCGCCGAGGTGCGGATGCCGCGCCGGCGGAAGGCCCTCGCGAGCTGCTTCGAGATCTCCTCGTCCTCGAGGGGCGCGATCCTGGGAAGCGCCTCGATCACGGTGACCTCGGCGCCGAACGACCGGTACATCGAGGCGAACTCGAGCCCAACCGCGCCCGCCCCGATCACGACGGCCGACTCGGGGATGAAGGGCAGCCCGAGCGCCTGGTCGCTCGTGATCACCCGATCGGTGAGACCGACGTCGGGAAGGAGCCTCGGCCTGGACCCGGTGGCGAGGACGATGTCCGTGGCCCGCAGGCGACGCCCATCCACCTCGACCGCGGGGGTTCCGGTGGCATCGCCATCTTCGGCCGCGACGAGGCGAGCCGTGCCGCTGATCACCTCGACGCCACGATGCTTGAACAGGCCGGTGAGCCCCGTGACGAGCTTGTCGACCATCTTGGCCTCGAACGCCAGGACGCCGGGCCAATCGGGAGCTCCGGTCGCGTCGATGCCCCATTCGCCGGAGCGCTCGACGGTGTCCATCACGGCCGCCGACTGGAGGAGCGCCTTCGTCGGGATGCACCCTCGCAGCAGACAGGTTCCGCCGAGCCGCTCGTCGCGCTCCACGACGGCCACGCGCTTGCCGAGCTCGGCCGCTCGAAGGGCGCAGGAGTACCCCCCCGTTCCCGAGCCGATGACGAGCACGTCGAGGTCGTCGGGCATCTCTCGCATAGTACCGCCGGCGAGCTGAACCACCGGCCAAGCGAGCGTCTTCGACGTCGCTAGGATGGCCCGGATGAGCCCGTCGACGGAGTCCGGCGCGATCGCCCCTTCCACGACGCCGGCCGATCCGCCGCCGGCCGATGGGGAGCACGTGGCTCGCACGCTCAAGCACTCCCCGCTCGAGGATCTCCATCGCTCGCTCGGAGCGAAGCTCGGGCCCTTCGGCGGGTGGGACATGCCCCTCGAGTACGAGGGGGTCCTCGCGGAGCACCGTGCGGTCCGGGAGCGCGTCGGGCTGTTCGACCTGACGCATCTGGGAAAGGTCGACGTCACGGGCCCGGGGGCGTTGGAGATGCTCCAGGGGGTCGTCAGCGGCGACCTGTCCACGATCGGGGTCGGGGAGGCCCTCTACAACCTCGTGCTCAACGATGCCGGCGGGGTGGTGGAGGATCTGATCGTCTACCGGCTCGGCGACGAGCGATATTTCGTCGTGCCGAACGCGGCCAACGCGACCAAGGTGCTCCGGATGCTCGAGGAGGCCCGCGCCTCCCGGCCGCTGCACCTCGTCTTCCATCAAGACTGGTGCTTCCTGGCGGTCCAGGGACCGCGGTCCGTCGACGTCACGAGCTCGCTGTTTCCGATCGCCGCCGACCTCGGCTTCATGGAGTGCACCGAGACCGAGTACCGGCGTCGACCCGTGATCCTCACGCGGTCCGGCTACACGGGCGAGGTGGGCTTCGAGCTCTTCACCTATCAGGACGTCGCCGAGCCGTTGTGGGGAGCGCTGATGGCGGCCGGAGCGGAGGTGGGCATCCGCCCGTGCGGCCTGGGCGCGCGAGACGTGCTCCGGCTCGAGATGGGCTATCCCCTCTACGGGCAGGATCTGTCCGGCGATCGAACCGCCCTCGAGGCGGGCCTCGGATGGACCGTCTCCTTCGACAAGGGACCGTTCCGTGGCCGCGAGGCGCTTCTCCGTCAGCGCGACGAGGGGATCCCGCGCCGTCTGCGGGGGCTCCTCATGGAGGAGCGACGCCACATCCCACGGGCACACTGTCCGGTCCTGGACGGCGGCGGGCGCATCGGGGAGGTCACGAGCGGGACGTTCTCACCGCTGCTTCAGCGCGGCATCGGCCTCGCCTATCTGGAGCCCGCGGACCGCCACGAGCCGGGTGCGGAGGTCGAGGTCGAGATCCGTGGCCGTCGCGGAAGGGCGACCGTGGTGCATCCGCCGTTCGTGGACCGGAACCCCCGCTGAGCTCGCGCCCACGGTCGTCCGACGCCGGCGGCGACCACGGGGCGAGGGGGCGGGGGTGGCGACGGGTCAGGATCGCTGGGGGGAGGGTCCGCCCGCGGCGGCGATCATGTCCGACAGCGCCGCGTCCCCGAAGCGCGCTCCGCGCAGCAGCGTCCGGAGCATGCCCCGGGCTCCGCGCGCGTCGCGCAGCACGGCGACGACGACGTACAGCCCCGACGTCGGGATCCCGACCGTCCGGACGGGGCCGTAGCCGGGCGCCGCCACGAAATACGCCCACCTCGTGGAGACGTCGCCGGTCGTGCACGTTCCCTCGGCGCGAACCACGTAGTCGCCGGGGGAGTCGCCCTGTCCGCGGAAGAAGGCCGGCCGATGGTTCACGATCACGTCTCGAGACTCGGCGCGGCACTCCCGGGAGCGGGTCAGTCGCTCCAGGACGGGTCCGTTGGCCGCGAGGTAGTAGTAGTCGGAGGGCATGCCCACCATCGAGCCGTCGATCCACGTCGCCGCCATGCCCTCCACGGATCCGTCCATCCGTGCCCAGCCGTGCGGCTGGGGAGACGCGAAGAACCCCTCCCCCCCGGGCTCGTCGCCCGCAAGGACGGGTTGCCAGCGATCGGGGACCATCGCACGCACGGGTCCGGCCGCCACTTCATCGAACGGCGTGGGAGATTGAAGGATCTGCAGCGGCGCGGCGGCTGCCGCGTCGAGCGGCCGGCGACTGCCGGCATCGCCGCACCCCGCGACGACGAGGGCCAGGACGACCGAGGCGATGAGCTCTTTTCTCACTCTTCCCCCTCTTCGGGGGCGAGCATAGACCCGATGCAGGCGCCGGGCTAGACCTGGAGTGAGGCCCCAGGGGGTCAGGCGGTCTCCGCCGGCTCGGGCGTCACCGGGGGTTCGGCGACCACCGGGGGTTCGGCGACCACCGGGGGTTCGGCGACCACCGGGGGGGCCTCGAGCGTGCCGCCGTCCTGGGCGGGGATACAGAAGGAGACGCGCGTGCCGCCGGCCGGCAGCGGGTCGGCCCACATCACGCCGCCGTGCTCCACCACCAGCCTGCGGGCCATGTGAAGCCCGAGCCCCGCGCCCGCGCGCTCCTTGCGGAGGATCGCCTCCCCGGTCGAGAAGGGCTCGTCGAAGGCCCGCGCGACGACCTCCCGCAGGATGCCCTCTCCGTGGTCGGTGACGGAGACGACGGTGCCCTCCACCTGGGAGCGCGCCATGACCTGCACCGAGCCGGATGCGGGGGAGTAGCGGCAGGCGTTATCCAGCATGTGGCGGATCACCTCGCCGATCCTCGCCCGATCGGCCAGACGTGCTGAGCTGCGGCGGGAGCGCTCGATCGATCGACACCTGCGCATACCGGGCTCCGACCTCGTCCACGATCGCGTCGATCGTCGGCACCAGATCGAACGCCTCGATCTCCAGCGTGAGGCTCCCTCGCTCGGATTCGGCGATCGTCAACAGGCCGTCGACGATGCCCATGAGCTTGTCGAGCGACTGATCGAGCTGGCTGAGGAGCTTGCCGCGTTCCGGCTGGGCCACGTCGCGCTTCGCGATGATGTGGGAGATCCCCTTCGCGACCGTGACCGGCGTACGCAGCTCGTGGGAGATGTTCGACAGGAATTCGGCCTTGGCGGTGGTCACGCCGTCGAGCTCGCCCGCGCTCAGGGCGAGCGCGTCCTCGAGCTCGAGCTCGTGCAGCCTGGCTTGAGCCTCGCGCCGCGAGAGGGCGTCCGCGATATCCGGCGAGAGCGAGATCACCCCGCTCGAGGCCGCGGCGATGGCCGCGAGGACCCGCTCGTTGCCCTCGGCCTTCAGCAGCCAGCCGGCTCCGCCTGCGCCGAGCGCCGCGAGCGCGGCGTCCGCGGAGTCGTCGCGCGTCCACACGACGACCCCCGCCCGCGGGGCGGCATCGCGAAACCTGCGGATCAGCTCGATTCCCCCGATCCCGGAGAGGTCGATCTCGGTCACGATGACCTCCGGGCGCGTGTCGTGGGCGCGCTCCACCGCGCGGTAGGGATCGGTCTCGATGTCGACCTGGAACGCGGGATACGCCGCTCGCACCACGTCCTGGAAGTCGGCGAGGACGCTCCCTCGATCACACAGCAATACCCTCATGGCCCAGGACAGGTATCGTCCCCACGAGCCGTGGGTTGAGCCTGCGGGAGTGCGGGCGCGGCCTCGGTCGCGGCCGGGGATCCCCGGGACGCTACTCGACGATGCCGCCCCGGATCGCGATCGCGACCGCCTGCGCTCGGTCGTTCGCCCCGAGCTTCTCGAAGATCCGCTCGAGATGCGTCTTCACCGTGTGAGGCGAGATGTCGAGATCGCGGGCGACCTCCTTGGTCGTCGCGCCGTAGGCGACCTTCTGGAGGATCTCGGTCTCGCGCCGCGACAGGGGGGCGACGTCCGGGCGCTTCTCGGCGAGCTGGACCTCCTCGATGAACGCCCGGGTGAGTTGAGGATGGATCACGGCCTTCCCCTCGATCGCGTGCTTGGCGGCGTCCACGAGCTCCTCGGCCGATGCGTCCTTCAGGAGATAGCCCGACACGCCGGCCTGGATCGCCTCGGAGATGGCGTTCCTGGACTCATCGACGGTGAACAGGATCACCCTCGTGTCCGGCGATACCTGCCTGATCTTGCGGGTCGCCTCGATTCCGCCGATCCCCGGCATGCGGACGTCCATGAACACGACGTCGGGGGTGAGCTGCTCGACTCGGTCGACCGCCTCTTCACCGGTGCTGGCCTCCCCGACGATGCTGACCTCGTCGGACAGCTCGAGGGCCGTTCGGAGCCCGTCCCGGGTAACGGGATGGTCATCGACGATGAGAGCTCGGATCGCCACCAGTGCCTCCGGTTGCTTCGCGCGCCGCGGCCTTCGTGGCGAGCGGCCTTAGAATAGATCCTCTCGAGGGAGGATGGTGTGATGGAGCCCGAAGAAGTCATCCAAACAGCGGAGGCCGTTCCGCCCACGGGCGCGGATCCGGCTCCGGATGGGGACGCCGGCCCCTCCCGCGACGCCGTGCTCGACGCCCTGCGCAACGTCTACGATCCCGAGCTCGGCATCAACATCGTCGATCTGGGCCTGGTCTACGAGGTGGAGATCAAGGACGGCGAGGTCGACATCACCTACTCCCTGACCACGATGGGATGCCCGATCGGGCCGATGATCGAAGAGCAGATGCAAGGGTTCCTCGCCGGGGTCCCCGGCGTGAAGGAGGTCCGCGCCGAGATGGTGCTTCGCCCGCCGTGGAGCCCGGACATGATGTCGGAGGAGGCGAAGGCCGCCCTCGGCGTGTTCTGACGCGGTGGCGCTCGGATGCGCGCAGGCGCTCGATTGACACCGCACCTGCGAAGCGAGTACAAGTGTCGAATTCCGCCCCGGGAGCCGGGAACATGATTCGCACACGGTGCTATGGAGTCGTCGGGGCCATGATCCCCTCCCTCCTGTGCTGTCCGGGTGCCCGCGCCCGCTCGAGGGCGCGGGGGCCGCGCCGTGCGACCGTAGCTCGGGACGAATCCGCATCACGCTCGAGGGCCGCGACGGCGGTCCTTCTTCATTCGGCGATCGACCGGAGCCCAGGGGCTTCGGAGGGAGGGAGTGAGGTTTCGATGGCGGAGTACGCGAATCCCGACGTGCTGGTCGAGACGGACTGGCTCGAGGATCACGCCGGCGACGAGGATGTTCGAGTCGTCGAGGTGGACGAGGACACGAGCGCCTACGAGAAGGGGCATATCAAGGGCGCCGTGGGCTGGAATTGGTCCACCGATCTGCACGCGAAGGTCGGCCGGGACTACGTGAGCCAGGCCGAGCTCTCGACGTTGCTGTCCGAGGCCGGCGTGCGGCCCGAGACGACCGTGATCCTCTACGGCGGCAACAACAACTGGTTCGCCGCGTACGCGTATTGGATCCTGAAGCTCCGAGGATTCGACAACGTGAAGCTGCTGAACGGCGGGCGCAAGAAGTGGGAGCTGGAGAGCCGGGAGCTCGTCCAGGACGTGCCGTCGCCTTCGCCGTCCGGATTCTCGATCTCCGCCGCCGAGCGGCCGGAGATCCGAGCCCTTCGCGACGAGGTGATCTCCAAGGTGGGGTCGGACGCCGGCCTGGTCGACGTCCGCGCTCCGGAGGAGTATCGCGGGGAGAAGCTCGCGCCCGATCACCTGCCGCAGGAACAGTCCCAGGTCCCCGGGCACATCCCCGGCGCGGCGAACATCCCGTGGGGGCAGGCCGCGAACGACGACGGAACGTTCAAGTCGGCCGACGAGCTGCGGGCCCTCTACGAGGGCAAGGGCATCACGTCCGACCGTGAGGTGATCGCCTATTGCCGCATCGGCGAGCGTTCCAGCCACACGTGGTTCGCGTTGACGGAGCTGCTCGGCTTCGGCGATGTGAAGAACTACGACGGCTCGTGGACCGAGTACGGCTCGCTGGTGGGCGCGCCCGTCGAGAAGGGCTGATCGCCCGCAGCCGATCCCGGTCGCCGATTGCACGAGAATCGCAGGCCAAGGGGCCTTCGGGGCCTCGCGCCACCGCCAGCGAGCGCTCCCGCGGCCAACGGGCTAGCATCGTCGCGATGGCATCCGACCCCGCGATGAAGAGCGACGTGGAGGCGCGTCTGGAGGAGCGCGCTCGTCGCGAGGCCGCCAAGGCGAGCAAGGCGAAGTTCGGTCGGCGCCAGGTCATCCAGATCGTCATCACGGTCGCCGTCCTGGTGCTGATCTTCGTCGGCGTGTTTCCGAAGATCGCGGACTACGGAGCGGTCTGGAAGACGATCTCGAGGATGACCTCACTGGAGGTCGGATCGCTGCTCCTCGTGGGCGTGTGGAACCTGCTGTCCTACCTGCCGGTGCTGACCTCCGTGCTTCCGGGGCTCACCCTTCGGCAGGCGTTCGTGTCGACCGAGGCGACGACGGCCGTCGCGAACACGGTCCCCGCGGGGGGCGCGGTGGCGATCGGCCTCACCTACGCGATGTACAGCTCGTGGGGCTTCACCGGGGCCGAGATCGTGCGGTCCATCATCGTCTCGGGAGTGTGGAACACCTTCGCCAAGCTCGCCATGCCGATCATCGCCCTCGCCTTGCTCGTGATCCAGGGCGATGCGACGGGGAGCCTGCTCATCGCGTCCCTCATCGGGCTCGCCGTTCTGGCCGGTGCCGTCGTGGTGTTCGCGCTCCTGCTGCGCAGCGAGCAGTTCGCGCGCAAGGTCGGCGAGGCGATGGAGCGAGTCGTCGCGTGGGCGTATCGCCTCGTCGGAAAGTCGTTCGACCGGGATTGGGGGACGGCGGCGGTCGAGTTCCGCGAGAACACCGTCGGCCTGCTGGAGGATCGGTGGCTGCGGATCACCATCGCGACGCTCGTGAGCCATCTGTCGCTGTTCCTCGTGCTGTTGGTGTGCCTACGTCACGTCGGCGTGAGCGAGCAGGAGGTCAGCCTCGTGAAGGCGTTCGCCGCCTTCTCGTTCGTGCGACTGCTCTCCGCGCTGCCGATCACCCCCGGGGGCGTCGGCGTGGTGGAGCTCGGCTACGTGGCCGCGATGGGGGCGGGGCAGCCGGATCTCGTCCAGGCCCAGATCGTCGCCGCAACGCTCGTGTTTCGCGCCATCACCTACCTCCTCCCGATCCCGCTCGGCATCATCACGTGGCTGTACTGGCGGAGGAACACGAGCTGGCGTAAGCCCGTGCCGGGCCGCCAGGAGGGCGTCGCCGCTCCCGCGTCCTGAGGCGGGGACCGGCGAGACGCTCCGACGTGCGGGAGGCGAGTCTCCTTCGGGGCGAGTCCCCGGCGCCGGATGCAGAGGAGGAGCCGGTGGCGGTCATCGACATCGGATCGAACTCCGGGCGGATGGTGGTGTTTCGATCCCGCGAGGCGGGCCACCTGGACATCCTCGAGGACGCCCGGGCGCCGCTTCGCCTCGGGCGCGCGCTCAAGGACGGGGACATGCTCGGCGACGACGCCATCGATCGAACGCTGGAGGCGTTGCAGGACTTCCGGGCCGTCGCGCTCGGCGCGGGGGCGACGAGCACGCTGGCCGTCGCGACGTCCGCGGTCCGCGAGGCGGCGGACGGGGACGTCCTCCTCGAGCGGGCGCGCCGAGAGGTCGGGGTCGACCTGCAGATCATCGACGGCGATCGCGAGGCGCTGCTGGGCTTCCTCGGCGCGATCCACGACCTCCCCGTCACGGGCGGGATGACCATGGATGTCGGGGGCGGCAGCATGGAGCTCACGCGGTTCGAGGATCGGAGGCCGGTTCGCTCCTGGACGCTGCCGCTCGGATCGCTCCGGCTGAGCGATCGGTACCTCGCGAGCGATCCGCCGGCCGAGAAGGAGGTACGGGAGCTGAGGAAGGATGCGGCGAAGATCCTCCGGCGGTCGGAGGTTCCGGAGCTCGCCGCCGACGACCAGCTCGTCGGGCTCGGAGGAACGATCCGCAACCTCGCGAAGGTGGACCAGCGCCGCATCGACTACCCGCTGCCGCTCCTGCACGGCTACCGCCTACCCCGCGAGCGGCTCGCGGGCATCGCAACGATGGCGGCCGGACGTCCCATGTCGCGGCGGCGCTCGATCTCCGGGCTCAACCCGGACCGCGCCGACTCCATCGTCGGGGGTGCGCTCGCCGTGCTCGTCACGATGGAGACCGTGGAGGCCGCAGAGCTCGTCGTCTCGAGCCGAGGCCTCAGGGAGGGCGCCGCGCTGCTGCAGGTCTCCGACGATCTGCCGCCACCACGCACCGTCCGCACCGGGTCGCTGCGGACGCTCGCCTCTCGGTTCTCGACGTGGGATGCGCCGTCGGGGGAGCGACGGGCCAGCATCGCCTCGAGGCTGGCGCTCGAGCTCGATCCGCAGGCTCGTCCCGAGGTGCTCGAGATGCTGGATCACGCGGCGACGATCCTCGACATCGGACGGGCCATCGACTACTACGACCGGTTCGAGCACGCGGCGATGCTCGTCACCGCGGCGGATATCGGCGGGTTCTCCCACGGCGATCTCGCGATGCTCACGGCCATCCTGCGGCTGGCCGGCGGCGGGCGGCTTGGGACACATCGAGGCCTGGTGGAGAAGCGCGATCGGGAGGCGGTGCTTCACGGGGCCGCCGTGCTCGAGCTCGCCGACGAGCTCAATCGAAGGATCCGGCCCGGCCGCAGCGCGGATGTCCGATGCGGTTGGGACAAGGACGGCTTCACGGTGGTCGCCCCGGTGCCCGCCGGGTGGCGGCCGCGGGGGGCGGCCGACCGATTTCGCCAGGTGTTCGGCCGGCGGCTTCACGTGAGGGCGTCCGGGGATGGATGAGGGGGCGACGGCGCCGATGAACGCGCTCAACGCGACGCCCCTCGACGGCGCGAGCGAGGCGGCGCGCCGACCCGTCCGCAGGCGTCGAAGCGACCTCGCCTGGTTCGCCGCAGCGATCGCGGTCCTGGTGGCGGCATGCCTGGCGATCGACGGCGACCACGTCGGGGAGCTCGAGGAGCGCATCTTTCGCCGGGTGAACGAGGGTCCGGACTTCCTCTATCCGGCTTGGTGGGCGCTCATGCAGTACGGGACCTTCATCACGATCCCCCTCGCGACGCTGATCGCCCTGTTGCTGCGTCGGATCCGGCTCGCGGTCGAGCTGGCGGTCGCAGGCATCGGCGTGTACCTGCTCGCGAAGGTCGTCAAGGAGGCGTTCCCGCGGGGAAGGCCGGGCGCCGTGCTGGACGACGCGCGGCTCCGGGGCATCGGCCCCGAGGGCCTGGGCTTCCCGTCGGGCCATGCGGCCGTCTCGGCGGCGCTGGCCTTCGTGCTCTTCGCCTACCTCCCGCGTGCGTGGCGATGGGCGTTCGTCGTCCTGGGCGTGATCGTGTCGGTCGGACGCCTCTACGTGGGGGCGCACCTGCCGTTGGACGTCGTGGGCGGCGCTGCGCTCGGCGTCGCGGCGGGCGCGCTCGTCACGTTCGTCGGCGGCGTCCCGGAACGAGGAAGCGACGCGGCCGGCTCGCCGAGCGCCGTCGATGGGGAGCACGACCGTGCCTGATCCCTCGTCCGCCCGGACGCCGGTCGTGCGCCGTCGGAGCGACCTGGCCTGGTTCGCCGGAGCATCCCTCGTGCTCGCCGGCTGCAGCGTCGCCATCGATGGAAATACCGTGGCCGCGTTCGAGGAATCGGTGTTCCGGGCCGCGAACGATGTCCCGGGCGCGATCTATCCGGTGCTGTGGCCGGTCATGCAGTTCGGGACCTTCATCTCGGTTCCGCTCGTTGCGATCGGGGCGCTGGTGCTGAAGCGAATACGGCTCGCGATCGAGGCGAGCGCCGCGGGCGTATCGACCTACTTTCTGGCCAAGGTCGTGAAGGACCTGTTTCCTCGCGATCGTCCCGGGTCGTTCCTCGAGGAGGTGCACCTTCACGGAATCGGGACGGGTGGACGCGGCTACCCCTCCGGCCACGCCGCGGTCTCCGCCTCGCTCGCCTTCGTCCTGTGGGCCTACCTTCCGCGGGGCTGGCGGTGGGTCCCGGTCGCCGCCGCGGGGGTCGTCAGCTTCGGCAGGATGTTCGTCGGAGGGCATCTTCCGCTCGATGTCGTGGGCGGCGCCGCCCTGGGGGTCGCGTGCGGGGCCGTCGCGACCTTCCTTGGAGGGGTCCCCGACCGGAACGCGGCTCGCTCGGACACGGCCGAGGCGGCCTCCCGGGATCCCGGCCCCGCCGATCCCGCCGCGGGAGAGGCGGCCGGGTGACCCGAGGTGACCCGCTGACCTGGCCTATTCCTACCTCGGGGGTGTAATTCGACCCCGGCCTGGCTAAACTAGATGCGAGGCATCGGCCGGGCACCGAGCTCGCGTCGGACCATTCCACGGGGGAGCAATCGTGGCCATCAGCCAGGAAGAGCATCTCAAGGAACTGAGCAAGGAGTACCGGTTCGACTGGAAGGACTCCGACCACTCGATCTTCACGCCCAAGCGGGGCCTCTCGCCCCAGGTGGTGGAGGAGATCTCCTCGTTGAAGGACGAGCCGGACTGGATGCGGAAGTTCCGGCTGAAGGCGTTGAAGCACTTCGATCGCCGTCCGATGCCCTGGTGGGGCGCCGACCTGTCCGGCATCGACTTCCAGAACATCTACTACTTCATCCGGTCGACCGAGAAGCAGGCGAAGGAATGGGAGGACCTGCCCGACGACATCAAGTCGACCTGGGACAAGCTGGGCATCCCCGAGGCGGAGAAGAAGTACCTGGGGGGCGTCTCCGCTCAGTACGAGAGCGAGGTCGTCTACCACAAGATCAAGAAGGAGCTCGACGACATCGGCGTCCTGTTCACGGACATGGACTCGGCCCTTCGCGACTACCCCGACCTGGTGAAGGAGTACTTCGGCACGATCATCCCGCCGAACGACAACAAGTTCGCATCGTTGAACTCCGCCGTGTGGTCCGGAGGGTCGTTCATCTACGTCCCGCCGGGCGTGCACGTGGACATCCCGCTGCAGGCCTACTTCCGCATCAACGCGGAGAACATGGGCCAGTTCGAGCGAACGCTGATCATCGCGGACGAGGGCTCCTACGTGCACTACGTCGAGGGATGCTCCGCCCCGATCTACACGAGCGACTCGCTGCATTCGGCGGTGGTGGAGATCGTCGCCAAGAAGGGCGCTCGCGTCCGCTACACCACCATCCAGAACTGGTCGACCAACGTCTACAACCTCGTGACGAAGCGCGCCGCTGCTTACGAGGATGCCGTGATGGAGTGGGTCGACGGCAACATCGGCTCGAAGGTGACGATGAAGTACCCGTCCATCTATCTGCTCGGCAAGGGCGCTCGCGGCGAGGTGCTGTCCGTGGCGTTCGCCGGCAAGGGGATGCACACCGACGCGGGCGGCAAGGCGATCCACGCCGCGCCGTACACGACCAGCGTGATCACGTCGAAGTCCGTGTCGAAGGGCGGCGGCCGCACCGGGTACCGCGGGCTCGTGCGAGTCGAGCCGGAGGCGCATCACGCCAAGTCGACCGTCCGGTGCGACGCGCTGATCCTGGACGATGAGTCGCGCTCGGACACCTATCCGTACATCGAGGTCGAGGAGGAGACGGCGGCGCTCGGCCACGAGGCCACCGTGTCGAAGGTCGGCGACGACCAGCTCTTCTACCTGATGAGTCGCGGGCTCTCCGAGGTCGAGGCCACCGCGATGATCGTGAACGGCTTCATCGAGCCGATCACGCGCGAGCTGCCCATGGAGTACGCGGTGGAGCTCAACCGGCTGATCGAGCTCCAGATGGAGGGCTCGGTCGGCTAGGGCCGGTCCCTCGTGACGACCGCTACCACCACCGGGTTCGATGAGGAAGCCCTCGCCCGGCTTCCCGCTGCCCCCGACCACGTCCGGCGGCTGCGAACGCGAGCCTTCGAGGAGTTCCTCGCCCTGCCCCTCCCGTCCCCGCAGACGGAGGAGTGGCGCTACACCGACCTGTCCGGGTTCGAGCTCGCCTTCACGCCCTGGGTGGCGGGCGGCCACGCCGAGGATCTCGACGGCGTCCCGGAGGAGATCCTTCGAGCCGTCGGCGCCGTCGGCGATCGAGCCGGGCTCCAGATCCAGCACAACTCCGAGGTGATGGTCACCCACCTCGATCCGGCGCTCGCGGCGAGGGGCGTCATCTTCACCGACCTCTCCAGGGCGGCGGTCGAGCACCCCGACCTCGTGGAGCCGCGACTGCACGCGCTGGTCCCGACGTCGCGCACGAAGTTCACGGCCCTGCACGGCGCGTTCCGCACCGGGGGGACGTTCCTGTACGTCCCGGCGGGCGTCGCGGTCGAGGTGCCGCTGCAGTCGCTCACGTACCTGGACGCGCCGGGGGCCGCCGTGTTTCCCCACTCCTTGATCGTGGCCGAGGAGGACTCGGAGGTGACCTTCATCGACCGGTACGCGTCTCCTCCGCTCGAGGGAGCGCTGTCCGACGCGGTGACCGAGATCCACGCGGGACCCGCGTCGCGGGTCCGCTACGTGTCGATCCAGGACTGGGGCGAGGGCGTGACGCACCTGGCCGTTCAGCGCGCTCGCGTCGGCCGCGACGCCGACGTTCGGACGACGGCGGTCGGCTTCGGCGGGAGCCTCGCTCGAGTCGAGGCCGAGAGCGTGCTGGCCGAGCCGGGGGGGTCCAGCGAGATGCTGGGCGTCTACTTCGCCGACGGCGATCAGCACTTCGATCACCGCTCGCTGCAGGACCACGTCGCGCCCGACTGCTACAGCGATCTGCTCTACAAGGGGGCGCTGCGAGACGAGTCGCGCGCGGTGTACTCCGGGTGGGTGATGGTCCGACCCGGCGCGCAGAAGACGAACGCGATGCAGACGAACCGGAACATCGTGCTGTCGGAGAACGCGAAGGCGGACTCCATCCCGAACCTCGAGATCGAGGCGAACGACGTCAGGTGCGGTCACGCGGCCAGCGTCGGGCCCGTCGAGGAGGAGATGCTCTTCTACCTGATGAGCCGCGGCATCCCGCGGAACGAGGCCGAGCGCCTGGTCGTCTTCGGGTTCTTTCAGGAGGTCATCGATCGCATCACGCTCGAGGAGGTCCGGGAGTCCGTCTCGGCGGCCATCGACGACGAGCTCTCGAGGGACGGGTGAGGACGATGCCGCTCGTGCGAGTCTGTGGCGTCGACGACGTCCCCGTCGGCGAGGCGAGGCGCTTCCAGGTCGGCGACAGGCTCATCGCTGTCGCAAATCTCGGCGAGGATGGGTTCCGTGCGATCGACGCCGTCTGTTCGCACGCCTACTACTTCCTCGACGAGGGAGAGGTCGACGTCGAGGACGAGACCATCGAGTGTCCGAAACACGGCTCGACGTTCGATCTGAACACCGGGCGGCCGACGACCCTGCCGGCGACCGTGCCGGTCGAGGCCTATACCGTGAAGGTTGAGGGTGACGATGTGCTGATCGAGGTGAACGATGGCTGACGACACCAACGCTGCGACGCTCGAGATCCGCGGCCTTCACGCGGAGGTCGAGGGCAAGGAGATCCTGAAGGGCATCGACCTCGTCGTGCGACAGGACGAGACGCAACGCGCTCATGGGCCCCAACGGATCGGGCAAGTCGACGCTCTCGAACGTGATCATGGGACGCCCCGGCTACACGGCGACGGCGGGCGAGGTGCTCTTCCGCGGCGAGAACGTCCTGCGGCTCACGGCGGACCAGCGAGCCCAGCGAGGGTTGTTCCTCGCGATGCAATACCCGGTGGAGGTGCCGGGGGTCTCGGTCGTGAACTTCCTGCGGACCGCGTACCAGGCCATGAAGGGCGAGCAGGTGAGCGCCCTGGCGTTTCGCAAGCACATGAAGGAGAAGATGGCGCTGCTCGGCATCGAGGACGCGATGGTGAATCGCTACGTCAATCAGGGATTCTCCGGCGGGGAGAAGAAGCGAAACGAGATCCTCCAGCTTGCCGTGCTCGAGCCGGAGATCGCCATCCTCGACGAGACCGACTCGGGGCTCGACATCGATTCGCTGAAGCTGGTGGCCCAGGGCGTGGCCCAGCTCGTCGGGCCGGATCTCGGCGTGCTGCTGATCACCCACTATCAGCGCATCCTTCGCTACATCGAGCCCGATCACGTCCACGTCATGATCAACGGTCGTATCGTGAGGTCGGGCGGCATGGAACTGGCCACCGAGCTGGAGGAGAAGGGCTACGAGGGGATCCGATCGGAGCTCGGCATCGAGCAGCCGGTCGGAGCGCCCTCCGAGTAGGGAGGCGCGGGCGATGTCGCTGATCGAGCAGGAACGCGGACGCGGTGCGCTCGACGTCGCGCGCATCCGCAAGGATTTCCCGATCCTGTCCCGTGAGTTCGGCGGGCGACCCCTCGTGTACCTCGACAGCGCGAACACCACGCAGCGGCCGCAGCAGGTCATCGACGTCGAGCGGGAGTTCTACGAACGACACAACGCCAACGCCCATCGGGCCGTCTACACGCTCGGGGAGGAGGCGACGGAGCTCTTCGAGGGCGCCAGGTCGCGAATCGCAGGATTCCTGGGTGCCGCCACGCCGGAATCGATCGTCTTCAATCGCGGGACCACCGAATCGATCAACCTCGTCGCCCACGCATGGGGTCGCCGATACCTGCGCGAGGGGGACGAGATCCTCCTCACGGAGATGGAGCATCATTCCGACATCGTCCCCTGGCAGCTCTGCGCGCGCGACACGGGGGCGGCCCTGAGGTACATCCCGCTGACCGACGACGGCCTGCTGGACCTGTCGGGGTTGGAAGCGCTGCTGACGGAGCGCACGAAGATCCTCGCCGTCACCGGGATGTCGAACTCCCTCGGAACGCTGCCGCCGCTGCGCCACCTCATCGACGCCGCGCACGCCGTCGGGGCCGTGGTCCTCGTCGACGGGGCGCAGCTCGTTCCCCACCGCCCCGTCGACGTCGCCGAGCTGGACTGCGACTTCCTCGCGTTCAGCGGGCACAAGATGCTCGGCCCGACGGCCTCCGGCGGGCTGTACGCCAAGCGCGAGCTCCTCGAGGAGATGGATCCGTTCCTCGGCGGGGGCGAGATGATCCGCGAGGTCTACCACGACCACTCGACGTGGAACGCGGTCCCCTACAAGTTCGAGGCCGGCACCATGAACGTCGCCCAGGAGGTGGCGCTCGGCGCCGCCGTCGACTACCTCGAGGCGCTGGGGATGGACGCCGTGCGGGCACACGAGGAGGAGATCACCTCGTACGCGATCGACCGGCTGCGGGACGCCGGAGCCAGGATCTTCGGCCCGACCGACCCGGGCATTCGCGGGGGGGCGGTGTCGTTCTGGTACAAGGATGTTCACCCCCACGACCTCGCCACCATCGTCAACGAGGACGCGATCGCGATCCGCGCCGGCCATCACTGCAACCAGCTGGTGATGCGCCGCTACGGCGTGCCCGCCACGGCCCGGGCCTCCTTCTACCTGTACAACACGAAGGACGAGGTCGATGCGCTGATCGACTCGCTGGCGAAGGCAGAGGGCGTCTTCAACTTCTAAGCTGATGGCCTGACCGGCCGACGGGGGGACCCTGTGGCACTCGACGACATCTACAAGGAAGTCATCCTCGACCACTACAAGAACCCGCGAAACAAGCGCGAGCTGCCCGACGCGCAGCTCTCGTGCTCCCAGAACAATCCGCTCTGCGGCGACGAGATCACCGTGTTCGTGAACGAGAAGGAGGGCCAGATCGCGGAGGTGGCGTTCCAGGGCGCGGGGTGCTCCATCTCGCAGAGCTCCGCCTCGATGATGACCGAGGCCGTCCAGGGCCGTCCGGTCGACGAGGCGAGGGCGCTGGCGGACGACTTCCGCGGCATGATGGGCGGCGGGGTGGAGCCGGACGAGGACGAGTTCGGCGACCTGATCGCCCTCAAGGGCGTGGTGAAGTACCCCATCCGCATCAAGTGTGCCGTCCTCGCCTGGGACGTGCTCCAGGAGGCGCTGGACGGCGCCGAGGGGTCGGCCGCGGGCTCGGCTCCGCACGCGGTCTAGCGCGGGCGCGACGGTGGAGGAGGCGGGGGCCGGGTACGCCGCGGGTCCGCCGGGGAGGCCATGAGGGCCCGCGCGAAGCCTCATCGCCTTCGACCGGTGACGAGGGCGCTCCTGTGGTATCCCGCCGTCTGCGTCGTCATCGCCGCGGCGTTCGCGGTGGTGGTCTGGACCGATTGCGGATCCCTGAAGGCCGTCGGGAGGTGCCGGTCGGAGATCGCGGGCGAGACGGCCTGGGTCTTCGGGATCGTGCTCGTGATCGGATGGGCGGTGCTCGGCGTGCTCTGGCTCGTGACCTATCCGATCGCCGCCATGCGAACGCGGGGGATCGCCGAGGGGTTCGGGCCGGCCGGCCCCCGCTCGAATCCGACGCCGGGCCCGGCGGGGGAGGAGCGCGGCGCCGAATCGAGCCGTCGTCCGTCGCCGGCGCAGGCCGAGGAGCGGGGCGCCGCGGACCCGGTCCGGCCGGCGCGGGCCGCACGTCACGACTCGCCGGGGGCCCGCCACCAGGGCTAGGTGCCGGCCGCCGTCCTCGCGGCCGTCGCCGGCGCGAGCTCGTCCGAACGCGACGCCGGCCCGGCGGGCGGGGGAACGCCGGTAGCATGCTGAGCATGTTCCCGCGCGAGAACGAGGCCGGCGCTCGGATGTTCGCGCTTCGTCGCCCTCGCCGCGTCGAGGACCGGCGGCGGCCGATCGTGGCCCACCCTCACGACGCATCGCCACTCCGTCGTCGTCCCGGATCGCTGAGCGGGATGCGGATCACGTTCTCCGACGACGGTCGCGACTTCCATCGCCGGGACTGGACCGAGCTCGTCCTCGCGGATCCGAACGGGACGTTCTTCCACACCCCCGCGTACCTCAAGCTCTACTGGGAGGAGTTCGGTGCGCAGCCGGAGCACCTGCAGCTGGCGTTCGCCGAGGACGGTGACGGGGCCCAGGTCGGGGCCGTCGCGTTCGAGCGCGTCGGCGAGACCCTGCGGTTCCTCGGCGGAACGGAGGTCACCGACTACCTCGGTCCCGTCGCCCGCGACGGCGGCCAGGGGGCGGTCGCCAAGGAGCTGTTCGCGGCCCTCGACCGCCGGGACGACTGGAGCGACGCGGACCTTCGGGGCCTGCCCGAGGACGGCGCGTGGCTCGGCCTCCTGCGCGACGCCGCGAGCGCCCAGGGGTTCTCGGTCGAGGTGACCGACGATCAGAACGGCGTCGCGCCGTTCCTGCCGCTCCCCGGTTCGTGGGACGAGTACCTGGCGGACCTTCCGTCCAAGCTCCGTCACGAGATCAAGCGCAAGGCCCGCAAGCTCGAGGCCGAGGGGGGCCCGTACCGCGTCGTCCGCGCGACGGAGGAATCCCTCGTCGGCGACCTCGACAGGTTCGTCGAGCTCCATCGTTCCAGCGAGGGGCCGAAGGGCGTGTTCATGCAGCCGGGCATGGAGATCTTCTTTCGCCGCCTGGCGGAGGAGTTCCTCCCCTCGAACGTCTTCCGGCTGAACTTCATCGAGATCGGCGGGAGCAAGGTCGCGGGGACCATCGGGTTCGAGTTCGCCGGCCGGTTCTACCTCTACAACTCGGCCTTCGACCACGAATGGCGGGGGCTGAGCCCCGGGATGGTCCTGGTCGCCGAGGACATCCGCGAGGCCATCGAGGACGGGTGCGCCGCCTTCGACCTTCTGAAGGGCGACTACCAGTACAAGTACCGGTTCGGGGCCTCGCCCCGGGCGATCAAGCGGCTGCTCGTGACCCGCTGACGGCCGGCGTCACGGATAGGCGCGGATGTGCTCCAGGATCGCGTCGCCCAGCCCCTCGTCGCCGCCGATCACCAGGCTGCCCTCGTCCAGCGCCGCCTCGGCCGGGAGCCGCCTGCCGGCGATCTTCGCGAACACGAGGCCGCGGCCCTCGATGAAGGCGTCCGGCTTGCGGTCCTCGTCCGGGAGCTCCCCGGCTCCGAGGCCCCACCGCCAGCTCCCCGCGCCGGCGCCCTCGAGGTCCACCCGGACGCTCCTTCCACGAGCGTTGATGCCCGCGCGCCCGAGCGACCAGGGGAGCATCCTGATCGCGAGGTCGTTGGTGAGGTAGATCGGCCAGTGCTCGAGCCTGATCCCCAGGCCCGGCGCCGGCGCGGATGTCGTCCCCGTGGAGCCACCACTCGACCACCCGCGACTGGATCAGGTAGGGGACGCCGATCTCGCCCGCCATCCAGTTCACGCGGCGCGTGCTCCACTCCTCCTCGGTCAGGTCGGCGGCTCGCTCGAGCAGCAGATCGGCGGCCCGGCCCCAGTGGGTCAGGACGTCTCGATAGGGGAGGCCCGACCTCCGGTTCACGACGATCGAGTTGTAGGCGTCGATCGAGAACGGCTCGTCCCCGAGGCCCTCGCGGTAGTCGTCGAGCTCCTCCGCCCGCTCGCCGGCGAGCAGCTGGGCGGCGGAGTACTCGTGCGAGGCGAGATGGGCCATCACGTCCCGGTTCCACCATCCGTCGCAGGCGCTCGGCGCCTCCCAGGAGTCCGGCGGCGCGAACTGGATCGTCCGGCCCAGGCCCTCCCGCTCGGCCCGGGCGGCGCCGATCAGCTGCGTTCGAGGCAGGCTCACGTCCTTGCGTTCCCTCCGTTCGCGATCCGTCGCCGAGCGGGCGATTACCGCCCTCGCCGGGGCGGATTGTACCCTCGGCTCATGCGCGTCCTGGTGGCTCCGGACAAGTTCCGGGGGACGCTGACGGCCACCGAGGCCGCCCATGCGATCCGGCGGGGGTGGCTGCGAACCCGGCCCCGGGACTCGGTGGAGGCCGTCCCGATGGCCGACGGGGGCGAGGGGACGCTCGAGGCGCTGGTCTCCGCCCTCAAGGGTGAGATCGCCGGCGCGACGGTCTCGGGTCCGCTCGGGGACCCCGTGACGGCGCAGTACGGGGTGGTGGCGACCTCGGAGGGAACCACGGCAGTGATCGAGATGGCGCGAGCGTCCGGGCTCGAGCTCGTGGCCGAGTCGCGTCGGGATCCCGTGCGGGCGTCGACGAGGGGCACCGGCGAGCTCATTCGCCATGCCATCGAGCGGCACCGGCCGTCGTCGGTCCTGGTCTGCATCGGGGGGAGCGCGACGACCGACGGCGGCGCCGGCATGGCGCAGGCGCTCGGGGCGAGGCTGCTCGACGAGCGCGGGGCGGAGATCGGACCCGGCGGAGGCGCGCTGCTGGATCTCAGGCTGATCGACCTGGACGGCCTCGTGCCGCGGATCGGCTCCGTGCGCTTCGTCGTGGCCAGCGACGTCGACAACCCCCTCGTCGGACCCGGCGGCGCGGCCGCCGTGTACGGGCCGCAGAAGGGGGCGGACCCCGACGACGTGCTGCTGCTCGACCGCGCGCTCGGCCACTACGCCGCCATCCTGAATCGGGATCTCGGCGTCGACGTGCGCGCCGCCCCCGGCGCCGGCGCCGCGGGCGGCCTGGGAGCGGGCCTGATCGCGTTCACCGGCGCGAGGTTGCGAGCGGGGATCGACGTCGTCATGGAGGCGGTCGGCCTGCGCGGTCGACTGGAGCGGGCGGATCTGGTGATCACCGGGGAGGGTCAGTTCGACGAGCAGTCGCTGCACGGAAAGACCGTGGCGGGCGTGATGCGCGCCGCGGAGGACGAGCGCGTCGGCGTCCTGGTGTTGTGCGGCCGCGCCGAGGTCCGGCCGGAGGGCCTGCAGGTCGCCTCGCTCGTCGAGAGGTTCGGCGAGCGGGAGGCGCTCGAGAACACGCGCCTGTGCCTGGAGTCCCTCGCCCAGGAGGTCGCCGCCACGATGCCGCTGGGGTCGAGCCCTCGGGCGTAGGATTTCGCAGCTCCGGCGGGTAGAATGGGTGAGAAACCCCCACCATTGGGAGCCGATGACCACATGATCCAGCTGACCGAGAACGCCGCGACCAAGGTAAAGGAGCTCCTGGCCGAGGAGGGCCGGGCCGACATCGCACTGCGCGTCGCCGTGCAGCCCGGGGGATGCTCGGGCCTGCGATACGCCATGTACCTGGACGACCAGGTCGGCGAGAAGGACCTCGCCGCCGACCAGTTCGGGGTCCAGCTCGTGATCGACAAGATGAGCGTGCCCTATCTCTCCGACGCCACGATCGACTTCGTGGACACGCTGGAGGCGTCGGGGTTCACGATCGACAACCCGGCGGCGCAGGGCGGCTGCGCCTGCGGCAACTCCTTCCACTAGGCCCCGAGCGCCCGCCGTGCGCGTCGCGGTCCTGGGACACGTCGAGTGGGTCGAGTTCGCGCGCGTCGACCGCGTGCCCCAGCCCGGCGGGATCGCCCACGCCGAATCCCTGCTCCAGGTTCCGGCCGGCGGAGGCGCCGTGGGCGCCGTCCAGCTTCGGAAGCTCGCGGGCGACGCGACGATGTTCACCGCGCTCGGGGATGACGAGCTGGGACGTCGCTCGGCGATGGAGCTCGGGGCGATGGGGGTGCGCGTGAAGCACGTCGTTCGGCCCGAGCCGCAGCGACGCGCCCTGACCCTGATCGATCGCAACGGCGAGCGCACCATCACGACGATCGGCGCCAGGCACGTCCCGCGCGGGGAGGACCCGCTCCCGTGGGACGAGCTCGACGGGGCGGACGGCGTCTACTTCGTCGGCGGCGATGCGGCCGCGCTCCGTCGCGCCCGCGGCGCACGGGTGCTCTGCGCGACGTCGCGGGTGCTCGAGGTGCTCGTGCAGGCGAGGGTGGAGCTCGATGCGGTCATCGGCAGCGCCCGGGATCCGGCGGAGCGGTATCCGAGCGGCGTGCTCGACCCGCCCCCGAAGCTCGTCGTGCGGACCGACGGCGGGAGGGGGGGCACCTACGAGGCCGCCGACGGCGCGCGTGGATCCTGGACCGCGCAGCCGCTCCCGGGCCCGCTCGTCGACACCTACGGATCCGGTGATAACTTCGCCGCCGGACTCACGTATGCGCTCGCCGTCGGCATGAGCGTCGAGGACGCGGTCGAGTTCGCGGCGAGGTGCGGGGCGGCCTCGGCGACGGGGCTCGGCCCGTTCGAGCGACAGCTCGTCCTCGCCCCCGACGCGACACGCGGATAGGGGGCGGCGGAGCCGGGGCGACCGGCACGTCCGCGCGAGGGAGGAGCGAACGGGTGGCCGAACGGGGAACGTCGCTGTGGCGACACCGCGACTTCATGCACCTGTGGGCGGCCGAGACGATCAGTCAGCTCGGCTCGCAGGTCACGCTGCTCGCCCTGCCGCTCGCGGCGATCCTCATCCTCGACGCCACCGCATTCCAGGTCGGCGCCCTCTCGAGCATCGAGACCGCGCCGTTTCTCCTGGTCGGGCTCCCGGCCGGCGTCTGGGTGGATCGCCTCCGCCGCCGGCCGATCCTGATCGCCGGCGACCTCGGCAGAGCGGTCGTGCTCGCATCGATCCCGATCGCCTACTGGCTGGATGCGCTGACCATGCTCCACCTCTACGCGGCGGCGTTCCTCACCGGGATCTGCACCGTGTTCTTCGACGTGGCCTACCAGTCCTACCTGCCCTCGCTCGTCGAGCGGCGGCGGCTGACGGAGGGCAACGCGAAGCTCGAGATCAGCCGATCGGGCGCCCAGCTCG
This sequence comes from uncultured Actinomycetes bacterium, assembly GCA_963728285.1. GTDB lineage: Bacteria > Actinomycetota > UBA4738 > UBA4738 > HRBIN12 > CAVSJR01. Next base: position 128,685 of record CAVSJR010000003.1, read on the forward strand.
CGGGCCCGGGGATCGCCGGCGCGCTCGTGCAGGTCCTCACGGCGCCCGTGGCCATCGCCGCCGACGCGGTCTCGTACCTTGGGCTCGGCGCTCTTCGTCGTCCGCGATTCGGCGGCCGGAGCCCGACGTTCCCGCGCCGGCCGCCGAGGAACGCCCGAGGATGCGCTCGCAGATCATGGAGGGGCTGCGCTACGTCCTCGGCCATCGGCTGCTCCGGCCCATCGCCGCCTGCACGGCACTGTCGAACCTGTTCAGCGCGATGGTCACCGCCATCCTGATCCTGTTCGCCGTGAGGGTGCTCGGGCTCACCGCGGGAACGATCGGGGTCGCGCTCGCGATCGGCAACGTGGGCTTCCTGGCCGGCGCGTTCGTCGGCGGACCGCATCGCCCGGCGTGTCGGCCTGGGGCGCGCGATCATCGGATCGGCCGTCCTCTTCGGCCTCGGCGGCATTCGCCTATCCGCTCGCCACGCCCGCGAACCGCCGTGGCGCTGCTCGTCGCCGGCGGGGTCCTCTTCGGGTTCGGCAGCGTCGTCTACAACGTCAACCAGGTGAGCCTGCGACAGGCCATCACGCCCGGCAGGATGCAGGGCCGGATGAACGCCACGATGCGCTTCGTGGTCTGGGGCACCTTGCCCATCGGAGCCCTCGCCGGGGGCGCCCTCGGCGGGACGATCGGCCTGCGGCCGACGCTGTGGATCGCGGCCCTGGGAGGGTTCCTCTCGTTCGTGCCCCCGCTCCTGTCGCCGGTCCGGAAGCTTCGTTCCATGCCGGAGGAGGCGCCCGAGCACCTGCCGGAGGACGAGGCCCGGCGAGCCGACGCCGACGCCGGCGGGCCGCCGGAGCCCACTCCCGCCGATCAGTCCGGTTCGTAGCCGAGGTTGGTTCGCAGCCAGCGTTCGGCCTCGCCGAGGCTCTCGCCCCGGCGACGCGCGTACTCCTCGACCTGATCGCGGCCGAGCCTGCCGACGTTGAAGTAGCGGGCCTCCGGGTGGGCGAAATACAGGCCGCTGACCGAGGCCGCCGGGGTCATCGCGAAATGCTCCGTCAGCCGCATCCCCGTCCGGTCGGCCCCGAGGAGCGAGAACAGCTCGCGCTTGGGGCTGTGGTCCGGGCAGGCCGGGTACCCGAACGCGGGGCGGATGCCCCGATAGCGCTCGCCGATCAGCTCGTCGTTGGACAGCGTCTCCGTCTCGTATCCCCACTCGTGGCGCGCGATCTCGTGCACGTGCTCGGCGAACGCCTCGGCGAGCCGATCCGCCAGGGCCTTCGCCATGATGGCCCGGTAGTCGTCGTGGTCGGACTCGAAGCGCGCGACGAGCTCGTCGACGCCCAGCCCCGCGGTGACCGCGAACCCGCCGAGGTGATCGGACAGCCCCGTGTCCAGGGGCGCGATGTAATCGGCGAGCGAGCGGTTGGGGCGATCGTCCCCGTGGTCGATCTGCTGGCGCAGCATGGGCAGCCGCGTCCCGTCCTCGAGCACGATGTCGTCGCCCTCGGCGTGGGCCGGCCAGAACCCGAACACGCCGCGTGCATGTACGAGGTCCTTGTCGACGATCTCGTCGAGGAGCTCGTTCGCCTCCTTGAACAGCTCCCGGGCGGCCTGGCCGTGGTCGGGGTGATCCAGGATCGCCGGGAAGCGCCCCTTCAGCTCCCAGGCGGTGAAGAAGAACGTCCAGTCGATGTACTCGCGCAGCGTCGGCAGCGAGGGCGCGACCTCCCTCGTCCCCGTGAACGAGGGCGTCGGGATGTCGTCCGGGATCCATCGGATCGGCGTGCGACGCTCGATCGCCACCCGGTAGGGAAGGAGCGGCGTTCGCTCGCGCTCGGCATGCTGCTCGCGCATCCGCAGCTGATCGTCGCGATTCACGCGGTCGAGCTCCGCCCTGCGGACCGGATCGAGCAGATCCGAGACGACGTTGACCACCCGCGACGCATCGATCACGTGAACGGTCGGGGGACCGTAGGCGGGCGCGATCTTGACGGCGGTGTGCTGCCTCGACGTCGTGGCGCCCCCGATCAACAACGGCAGGTCCATGCCGCGGCGCTCCATCTCCTTGGCGACGTTCACCATCTCCTCGAGCGAGGGGGTGATGAGGCCGGACAGACCCACGAAGTCACACTGGCGCTCCACGGCCGTGTCGAGGATGACCTCCGCGGGCACCATCACGCCCAGGTCGATGACGTCGTAGTTGTTGCAGCCCAAAACCACTCCGACGATGTTCTTCCCGATGTCGTGCACGTCGCCCTTGACGGTGGCGGTCACGATGCGGCCCTGGACCGATCCGACGCTGCCGAGCTCCTCCTTCTCGCGCTCCATGAACGGCTCGAGGTAGGCGACCGCCTTCTTCATGGCGCGGGCGCTCTTCACCACTTGGGGCAGGAACATCTTGCCGGAGCCGAACAGGTCGCCGACGATCTTCATGCCGTCCATGAGGGGGCCCTCGATCACGTCGAGGGGGCGCGCGTGCGCGCTGCGAGCCTCCTCGGTGTCCTCCTCGATGAAGTCCACGATCCCGTGCACGAGGGCGTGCTGCAGCCGGGCGGCGACGTCACCCTCTCGCCAGGACAGGTCGAGCTCCCGCTCGGCGCCGCCGCCACGCACGGTGTCGGCGAACGTGACCATGCGCTCGGTCGCGTCCGGTCGCCGGTTGAACAGGATGTCCTCGACGTGCTCCAGCAGATCCGGGGGGATGTCGGCGTACACCATGAGCTGGCCGGCATTGACGATGGCCATGTCCAGCCCCGCTTGGATGGCGTAGTAGAGGAAGGCCGAGTGAATCGCCTGACGGACGGCCTCGTTGCCGCGAAACGAGAACGACAGGTTCGACACGCCGCCGGAGACCCTCGCGCCCGGGCAGCGGCGCTTGATCTCGCCGATCGACTCGATGAAGGCCTTCGCGAACTCGTTGTGCTCCTCGATCCCCGTGGCGATCGGAAGGATGTTGGGATCGAAGATGCAGTCCTCGGGCGCGAAGCCCGCCCGCTCGGTGAGCAGCCGGTACGCGCGTTCGGAGATGCCGACCTTGCGCTCGAACGTGTCGGCCTGGCCATCCTCGTCGAACGCCATCACGACCACGGCCGCGCCGTAGCGATGGATCCGTCGCGCCTTCTCCAGGAAGTCCTCCTCACCCTCCTTAAGCGAGATGGAGTTCACGACGCCCTTGCCCTGAACGCACTTCAGCCCGGCCTCGATGACCGACCAGCGGGAGCTGTCGATCATGATCGGCACGCGGGCGATCTCCGGCTCCGTCGCGATGAGGTTCAGGAACGTCGTCATGGCCTTCTCGGAGTCGAGCAGATCGGCGTCCATGTTCACGTCGATCAGGTTCGCGCCGCCGCGCACCTGCTCGAGCGCGACGTCGACGCCCTGCTGGAAGTCGCCCGACTCGATCAGCCTGCGAAAGCGCTTCGATCCGGTGATGTTCGTCCGCTCGCCGATCATGGTGAATCCGGAGTCCGGCGTGATGGAGAACGGCTCGAGCCCGCTGAAGCTGGTGATGCGACGATCCCCGAGCTGCGGCACTGCGCGAGGCGCCACGCCGTGGACCGCCTCGGCGATCCGGCGGATGTGCTCTGGGGTGGTGCCGCAGCATCCGCCGAGGATGTTCGCGATGCCCGCGCGGGCGAACTCGCCGAGGAACCCGCTCGTCTCATCCGGCGTCTCGTCGTAGCCGCCGAACGCGTTCGGAAGGCCGGCGTTCGGGTGGCAGGTCGTGTAGACGTCGGCGACGCGCGACAACGTCTCGAGGTACGGGCGCATCTCGTGCGCGCCCAGCGCGCAGTTCACGCCGACGCTGAATGCACCGGCATGGGCGATGGAAATCCAGAACGCCTCCGTCGTCTGGCCGGACAGCGTCCTCCCGCTGCGGTCGGTGATCGTGACCGAGATCATGATCGGGATGCCCGGGGCCGCGTCCTTGGCCGCGGCGATCGCCGCCTTGGCGTTGAGCGTGTCGAAGATCGTCTCGATGAGCAGCAGATCCACGCCGCCGTCGACCAGGCCTCGGATCTGCTCCACGTAGCTCCGAGACAGATCGTCGAACGTCAGGACGCGGTAGGCCGGCTCGTTGACCCGAGGGGATAGCGAGAGCGTCTGGTTGGTGGGGCCCACGGATCCCGCGACGAAGCGGTCCGGCACCCCGGCGCAGGCTCGCCGAGCGATCTCAGCGCCGGCCCGGTTGATGTCGTAGACCGCCTCCTCGAGCCGGTAATCGGCCTGGGAGATCGACGTGGCGGTGAACGTGTTGGTCGATGCGATGTCGGCGCCCGCGGCGAAGTACCCGCGGTGGATCTCCTCGACGACGTCGGGCCGCGTCAGGTTCAGCAGGTCGGTGTCGCCCTTGAGATCCCGCTCGTGCTCGCGGAAGCGGTCGCCTCGGAAGGACGCGTCGTCGAGGCCGTATCCCTGGACGGCGGTGCCCATCGCGCCGTCGAGGACCAGGATCCTCTCCGAGAGCAACAGCTCCAGCCGGTCCCGCGCCCCGTTCACGCCTCGACCCTACAGGCGCGCCGCCCGGCATGACCAACGGTCATGGCGTCCTCGACTCCTCGCGCGACGGGGCGCCATCCGGTAGCCTCCAGCGCATGGCGAAGGCCGGCATCGACATCATCTCGGCGGTCTCCGGAGCCCGGCGGGACGCGGATCAGGCGGCCGAGAGCCGCCGGTCGCGGAAGCAGCGTGCGGACGCCCTCTCGCGCGTGCCCCTGTTCTCCGATCTGTCTCGGCGGCACCTGAACCAGGTGGCCGACGAGGCGAGGATCGTCTCCTATCGGCGCGGGGCGCCGGTCATCCGAGAGGGCGATCTGGGCGCGACGCTGTTCGTCATCGTCGAGGGCGAGGCGAAGGTGACCCGCGGCGGCAAGAAGCTCGCGATGATGGCCCCGGGGGACTTCTTCGGCGAGATCTCGCTGCTCGACGGGGGCCCTCGGACCGCCACCGTCGTCGCGGAGACGCCGCTGTCCGTCGTTCGACTCTATCGCGCGCCGTTCTTCCGGCTCGTCCAGTCCGAGCCCGATCTCGGCGTGCGGGTCCTCTCGATCCTCGCCCGGCGGATCAGGCGGGTCGATCGAGCCGTGCGAGGCTGAGGCCGCCCGGCTCGGCGCGTTCAGTCGAACGCCGGACCGAGCCGGAGGAGGTCCTCAGCCTCGTCGAGGATCTCCTGGTCGAGGTCGAGTTCGCCGGCGGCCGCGTTCTCGCGCACGTGATCGGGGTTGCGGCTTCCCGCGATGGCGCCGGTCACCCCCGGCTGGTGGACGTTCCACGCGAGGGCGAGCTGCGCGATCGTCACGCCGAGGCGTTCCGCGATGGGCTGCAGCCCCTCGACGACGGCGAGGCCTCGCTCGAGCTTGCCGGGAGCGAACAACTCCATCCAGGACTCATCCCGGTCCACGCCGCTGCGGAAGTCGGTGTCGTCGAAGCGTGTGTCCGGCGTGATCGCGCCGGTGAGGAGCCCGAAGGCGAGCGGCGAGTAGGAGAGGACGCCCACCCCGAGCTCGCCGCAGGAACGGATCAGCTCCCGATCGTCGAGCGCCAGCATCGAGAACTGCTGCTGAAGCGAATCCACATGGCGCACGGCGAGGCATCGCCGGAGCAGGTCCGCATCGAAGTTCGAGACGCCGATCCACCTGACGAGGCCGTCGTCGACGAGCTCGGTCATCGCCCCCCAGCTGTCCTCCACCGGCACCCGAGGGTCGGGCCAGTGAAGCTGATACAGATCGATCCAGTCGGTGGCGAGGCGCTTCAGGCTCGCCTCGCAGGCCTCCCTGATCTGCTCCGGACGAAAGCCCGATCCGCCCTCGTTCGGAGCGACCTTGGTGAAGAGCATCGTTTGATCTCGCCCCCCGGCGACGGCCCGCCCGACGAGCTCCTCGGAGTGGCCTGCCCCGTAGACCTCCGCCGTGTCGATCCACGAGATGCCCGTATCGAGCCCCGCCCGGATGGCCTCGATGACCCGGTCGTCCGGCGGAGCGTCGCCCCATTCGGACCCGCCGCCCGCCTCCCAGGCCCCGAAGCCGACGACCGAGATCTCGGGTCCATCGCTGCCCAGCTTTCGCGACTTCATGCAGACACCCTCCAGTCCGGCGCCTGTACGCCGATGTGTTCGATACCCTGTAGGTACGCCAAGACGAGCGAAGGAGGTCGGCCGGACCTCCGAGGCCCAGCAAGCCCCGTCCGGCCCATCGTGGGAATGACCAAGGCGGTCGAGGAGAAAGAACGCGTCATCATCCGCTTCGCCGGTGATTCGGGCGACGGGATGCAGCTTACCGGCGATCGCTTCACCAATGCGACGGCCGTCCTGGGCAACGACCTCGCGACCCTCCCCGACTTCCCGGCCGAGATCCGAGCCCCCGCCGGCACGGTGCATGGGGTCTCCGCCTTCCAGATCCAATTTGCGTCGGAGGACATCACCACTCCCGGCGATCACCCCGACGTGTTGATCGCGATGAACCCGGCGGCCCTGAAGGCCGACCTGCACACCGTGGGCCGCGGCGGAACCGTCATCGTGAACGAGGACTCGTTCACCCAGCGGAACATCGAGAAGGCCGGGTTCGACTCGGATCCGCTCGACGACGGGACGCTCGACGGCTACCAGGTGTTCCGCGTGCCGATGACCTCCATCACCGTTCGGGCGACTGAAGAGCTCGGGCTGTCGAAGAAGGAGGCGGAGCGCTCCAAGAACATGTTCGCGTTGGGGCTCGTGTCGTGGATGTACGCGCGGCCGGTCGATGTGACGCTGAACTGGCTCGAGCGGAAGTTCTCGGGCAAGGAGCAGATCCTCGAGGCCAACGTCGCGGCCTTCAAGGCGGGCTACAATTTCGGCGAGACGACGGAGCTGTTCGCGCAGTCGTACTCCGTTCGACCCGCCCCCGCCGAGCCCGGCCTGTACCGGAACATCGCCGGGTCGACCGCGCTCGCGTGGGGATTGGTCGCGGCCAGCAAACGCAGCGGCGTCCCGCTGTTCTACGCGAGCTATCCGATCACCCCTGCGAGCGAGCTCCTCCACGAGCTCTCGCGGCTCAAGAACTTCGGCGTCGTGACGCTGCAGGCGGAGGACGAGATCGCGGCGGCGAACATCGCGCTCGGCGCGTCGTTCGCCGGTCAGCTCGGCGTCACCGGGACGAGCGGCCCAGGCATGGATTTGAAGGCGGAGACCCTCGGCCTCGCCGTGATCATGGAGCTGCCGATGGTGATCGTCGACGTGCAGCGTGCGGGCCCCTCCACGGGCATGCCGACGAAGACGGAGGCGGCGGACCTGCTGCTCGCGATGTACGGCCGGCACGGGGAGTCGCCCATGCCGATCATCGCGGCGAGCTCCCCGGCGCACTGCTTCGACGCCGCCATCGAGGCGGCCCGCATCGCCGTCACGTACCGGACGCCCGTCATCCTGCTGTCCGATACCTTCCTCGCGAACTCCTCCGAACCGTGGCTGATCCCCGACCCCGACTCGCTGCCGTCGTTCGCCCCCGACTACGCCGTCGGCCCGAACCACGGCGACGAATACCTACCGTATCTGCGGGATGAGCGCCTCGTGCGACCGTGGGCGATCCCCGGAACCGAGGGGCTCGAGCACCGGATCGGAGGGCTCGAGCGGGAGAACGTGACCGGCGACATCAGCTACGACCCGGAGAACCACGAGACGATGACGCGCATCCGCCAGCAGAAGATCGACCGAATGGCGGACGATCTCCCGCGCGCTCGAGGTCGAGGGGGACGCCGACGCGGAGACGCTCGTGCTCGGCTGGGGGTCCACGGCCGGGACCATCAAGGCGGCCGCTCGACGCGTGCGCGCGCAGGGACACGGCGTCGCCACCGCGCACCTCGTCCATCTGAATCCGCTGCCGTCGAACCTCGGCGAGATCCTGCGGGGCTATCGGAAGGTGCTGATCCCCGAGATGAACACCGGCCAGCTCTCGATGATCGTGCGAAGCAGGTTCCTCGTCGATGCCGTCGGCTACAACAAGGTCCAGGGGCTCCCGATCTTCGCCGAGGAGCTGGAGCAGGAGATCCTGCGGGTGCTCGATGCCTGATCACAACGGTGGCGGACGCTCGGCGACGGGCGGCGGAACGACCGCCGGGGCTCGCACCGCGGGCGCGGGCGTGGCGACGCTCACCAAGAAGAGCTTCACCAGCGACCAGGAGGTCCGGTGGTGCCCGGGGTGCGGCGACTACGCGATCCTCTCCGCGGTCCAGGCCTTCATGCCGGAGCTCGGGATCGAGCCGCGCAACACGGTGTTCGTCTCGGGGATCGGGTGCTCGGGCCGGTTCACCTACTACATGGACACCTACGGCATGCACGGCATCCACGGGCGCGCCCCCGCGCTCGCGACGGGGATCGCAGCGGCGCGACCGGAGCTGTCCGTGTGGGTCGTGACCGGCGATGGGGACGGGCTGTCGATCGGCGGCAACCACCTCATCCACGCCCTGCGTCGAAACGTCAACATCAAGATCCTGCTGTTCAACAACCAGATCTACGGGCTCACCAAGGGGCAGTACTCGCCCACGAGCGAGGAGGGGAAGGTCACCAAGTCGACGCCCTTCGGGTCGCTCGACCACCCCTTCAACCCGATCGCGGTCGCGCTCGGCGCGGAGGCGAGCTTCGTGGCCCGCACCCTCGACAACGATCGGGGACACCTCACGGAGGTGCTTCGCCAGGCCGCGGCGCATCCGGGAGCGGCGTTCGTCGAGATCTATCAGAACTGCAACGTCTTCAACGACGGCGCGTTCGACCTGCTCCGGGACAAGGAGAGCGGCAAGCAGAACCAGATCCGCCTCGAGCACGGCCGGCCGATCGTGTTCAACGACGATCGCTCCTGCGTCTACGTGGGGGACAACGGGCGCCTCGTCATCGGCGACACGGCGAGCATCGATCCCGGTCGCATCGTCACCCACGACGCCCACGATCCGTCCCTCGCCTTCTCGCTCGCCCACATCTCCCAGGGCCCCACCCAACCGACGTGCATCGGCGTCTTCCACGAGTCGCGTCGATCGGTCTACGGGGAGGCCATCCAGGCTCAGGCGCAGACCGCCGTCGAGCGCCTGGGGGAGGGAGACGTCGGACGGCTGCTCCGTTCCGGCGACACGTGGGAGGTCACGAAGGCCTAGGAGCGGCCCGGCGGCGGACCTCCTCCGCCGGCAGGCCCGTCGCCCCGTCCGGCGTCAGTCGGCGGCGCGGAACCTGGCCAGCGCCTCGGAGGAGGCGGCATCCACCTCCTGCAGCTCCGTCGCGAGCCGGGGGAGCAGCTCCAGGAGGCGTTCGATCGCCTCCTCGCTCGTGTCGTAGCCGACCCCGATGGGAAACGACGGCGTTCGCGGGACGCCCATCGCCTCGAGGACGGGGGAGGGATCGCCGGGCGCACCCGAGCAGAGCGATCCCCCTCCGACGCGGAACCCGCGATCGTCGAGGGCCATCATGAGCGTCTCGGGGTCGAGCCCCGAGATCGAGAAGCACACGATGTGCGGCACGCGTTGCGTTGGGTGACCGTGAAGCCGCGCCTGCGGGACGTGGTCCTGGATCCCTCGCCGGAGCCGATCGGTCAGCGCCCAGAGCCTGGCCGCCTGGTCGGCCATCTCTCCCCGCGCGGCATCGAGGGCGGCCGCCATGCCGGCGACGCCCGGGATGTTCTCCATCCCGGAGCGGCGCTTGCGCTCCCTGTCATCGCCGCAGGGGTAGGCCGCGACGGCGACGCCCCGACGGACGTAGAGCAGGCCGGCGCCGAACGGACCGCCGAACTTGTGCGCGGACAGCGAGAGGAGATCCACGCCGAGCGCGCCTGCGTCGATGGGCAGTCGCCCCGCCGTCTGGCACGCGTCCGTGTGGAACAAGACCCCCGCCTCGCGAGCGAGCCGGGCCGCCTCGCCGAGCGGCTGGATCGTTCCCACCTCGTGGTTGGCGTGCTGTACCGACGCGAGCAGCGTGCCGGGTACCCGGACCTCGGCGGCGAACGCGTCCAGGTCGATGCGACCGAACTCGTCGACGGGGACTCGCACGACCTCGAAGCCGTCGCTCTCCAGCGTGTGGGCGACGCCGAACACGGCGGGATGCTCGACGGCGCTGACGACGATGCGGCGGCCGAGCTCCCGGATCGACCGGACCGCTCCCCAGATCGCCAGCGCGACGGATTCGGTCCCGCCGGACGTCAGGACGATCTCGTCCGGCTGCGCGCCGACGCCGTCGGCGAGGCGAGCCCGGGAATCCTCGAGGAGGCGCCGCGCCGCCCGCCCCTCGTGGTGGATCCGGAGCGGGTCGCCGAAGGCCTCGAGGGACGAGACGAACGCCTCGGCGGCGCCCGTTCGAAGGGGGCTGGACGACGCGTAGTCGAGGTAGGTTCCGTTGCGCATGTCGGGAGTCGAGCGCGGATCGCGCGCCCGAAATCGCGATGCTAACACCACCGCGCCGCCCCTAGGGCGTCCGCGCCTCCTTGCTTCGCAGGAAGACGCCCCAGTACACGACCCCGGCGATGATCCCGCCGGCGATGGGTCCCACCCAGTACACCCACCAGTCGGTCCATACGCCCGCGGCGACCGCGGGGCCCAGCTGTCGCGCCGGGTTCATGGCGGCGCCGGTCAGCGGTCCGCCCGCGAGGATGTCGAAGGTCAGCACCAGCCCGATGGTGAATCCGGCGGTCTTGGCGAACGGCCCACGGTCGTCCACGGCCGTTCCGTACACGGCGAAGACGAGGAAGAACGTGAGGACCGCCTCGAGGAGGACCGCGGCGCCGACGTCCATCCCGGCGGCCGTGTTGACGAGCGGCGTGCCGCCCTTCGCCGCGTCGAAGATCGCGTCCGGAACGACGAGCTTCAGCGTCAGGGCCCCGGCGATGCCCCCCAGGCATTCGGCGACGATGTACACGGCGGCCCGCGTCGTCTCGAGCTTCCCCGTCACCCACAGGCCGACCGTGACGGCCGGGTTGACCATCCCGCCGGAGATGTGCCCGATGATCGAGACCATGATCGCGAGCGTGAGGCCGTGTGCGAGGGCGACCCCGACGAGGCCGCCGTCGGAGATCCCGGTCATGACCACGGCGCCGGCCCCGATGAAGATCAGCGCGAACGTGGCGATGAACTCCGCCACCGCGGCCTTTCCGATGCCCTCCAACGCCTTCCTCCTTCGCCGATCGGGTGCCGCCGCGCGCGATCGTTCGGGGTCGGGAAGCGCAGGCTCGCGGGACCGCGTCGGCGTGGACGATAGTGGATGCTCGCGCCGCGGGCAAAGCCCCTCGGTTCGGCGAGTAGAATGCCGACGTGAACGTCCTCCTGGTGTCGCCTGACCCGAAGTCACGCGAGCTCATGGCCCTTGCGGTTCGAAGCATCGAACGCCGGACCGGCGAGGGCATCCGGTTCCTCGAGGCCTCGGACGGGGAGCGTGGCATTCGGATCGCTCGCCGCGAGCGCCCGGATGTCATCGTGGCGGACGAGATCGCCTCCCGCGCGGGTGCGTTCGCGCTCGCCATGGGACTGCGAGACGCGGAGGCTCCGTTTCCCGGCGCGATCGTGATCCTGCTCGAGCGCCGGCACGATTCCTGGCTCGCGAAGTGGTCGGGCGCCGACGCGTGGTTCGTGAAGCCGGTCGACCCGTTCGAGCTCGCCGATCGGGTCATGGCGTTGGCGGGCGAGCCGGTCGGGACGCCCGATGCAACGGTGCCGTCGTCGTCGGACGGAGCGCCGGACGGAGCGAAGGAGCGCGCGTGAAGATCAAGGGATCATGTCGTCGGTGCGGCCGGGAGTTCCTCGTCGAGCAGGTCGTCGAGAACGGAGGCCGATGTCCCTGGGACGGCGAGCCGTTTCAGGCGGACTACGCCGCCACGCTGGTCGAGGCCCTGCGCGATGCGGCCGACGCGGGGAATCGGCTCGAGGAATCCCTGGACAGGATCGCGGACCTGCACCCGGCCTTCATCCTCGACAAGGAGTCCATCCTCGCCGGCCTCCGGGCGAACCTCGAGCGCCTCGAGGGCGATGCCCCTCGTTCGGTGATGGATCGGGGCGGGCGATGAGCGCGGCGGAGCAGGGATACGACGTGAAGGTCAGCGTCGCCGACGAGCACTGGCGGGTCCTCATCCACGATCCGCGCGGCGAGGCGGTCGCCGAGCGCGCATGTCGCGATGCCGCCGAGGCTCGGACATTCGCCTCGACGGTTCGGCAACATCTGTACTGGCTATCGGCGGCCAAGTTTCGCGAGTACTACCGGCTTCCCGAGCCGGTTCAGTGACCGAGGAGGCATCGTGGGCTTCAATGCCATGCAGCCCGGGAAGATCAAACGCGGCGACGTCATCATGCTCGTCGCCGCCATCGTGATCGTCGTCGCGCTCGTCGTGTGGGCGATCAGCTAGGTCATGAACGAGCAGGAGCTGGCTGCGCTGGACTTCTGCCACCTCACGACGACGGGACGGCGCACCGGCCATCCGCACACGATCGAGATCTGGTTCGCGCTCGACGACGATCACGTCTACCTCTTGTCCGGAGGAGGGGACGCGTCGGACTGGGTCCGCAATCTTCGGGCCAATCCGACCGTCGGACTACGACTGGGCGATCACGACATGATCACGAAGGCTCGGGTCGTGGATGACGTCGATGAGGATGCGCTCGCCCGCCGGCTCCTCCTCGAGAAGTACTCGGCGCGCTACGAGGGCGACCTCGCGGAGTGGGGGAGGACGTCGCTCCCCGTCGCGATCGATCTGCCGGAGTAGGGTCCAGCTCCGCCGCCCGATGCCCTACTCGGCGTCCTCGAACCCGATCGAGAACAGTCGCTCGAGGTCGTGGGCCGAATACACCTGGAACGCGATGAGCGTCTGGGTGCGCTCCACGCCGCGGACCCGCGCGACGCCTCCCGGGATGACCTCCGCGAGGTCCTCGTGTCGTGCGACGCGGACGATCGCCACGAGATCGAACTCCCCCGTGACGGAGTAGACCTCGCTGACGCCCTCGAGGTCGGCGATCGCGTGGGCGGCCTCGGGGATCTCGTCGATCTCGCACTCGATCAGCACGACGGCGTGGATCATGAGGCCGTCGCCGTCGGACGGCTCACGGGCGCTCCAGCACCACGGCGAGGCCCTGGCCGCCGGAGATGCAGAGCGTCGCCAGGCCGAGCGATGCGCCCCGGTCCCGCATCTCGTAGGCCAGCGACAGCATGATGCGGGCGCCGCTCATCCCGATCGGATGTCCGAGCGAGATCCCGCCGCCGTTGACGTTCAGCCTGTCGCGGTCGAACTTCAGCTCGCGCTCGCAGGCGATCACCTGCGCGGCGAACGCCTCGTTGATCTCGATCAGGTCGATATCGGCGAGGGAGAGGCCGGTCGCCTCGAGCACCTTCCTGGTGGCCGGGACCGGCCCGATGCCCATGATCTCGGGCGGCACGCCCGCCCACGACATCCCGATGATGCGGGCCAGCGGCTCCCGTCCCTCGGCCCCGGCCCGCGACTCGGACATCAGCACGAATGCCGCCGCTCCGTCGGTGAGCCCCGACGAGTTCCCGGCCGTCACGCTGCCGCCCTCGCGAAACACCGGCGGGAGCTTGCCGAGGGACTCGCGAGTGCTCTCGGGGCGAGGGTGCTCGTCCTGCGCGACGGTGACGACCTTGCCCGCCTTCCCCGTGGGCGCCTCGACGGCGAACATCTCGCGGGCGCGACGGTCCCTGCCCGCCTCGGCCTTCCCCTGGCTCTCGAGCGCGAACTCGTCCTGCTCGTCGCGGGAGATCTCGTACATGTCGACCAGGTTCTCCGCGGTCTCGCCCATCACGAGCCCGCAGAGCGGGTCGAGCAACCCGTCCCGGTACATCGCGTCGTGGACCACCGCGTCCCCCATGCGATAGCCGAGCCGCATCCGGTCGAGGAGATAGGGGACGCGCGTCATGTTCTCCATGCCGCCGACGAGCACGACCTCGGAGTCGCCGAGCATGATCTGCTGCGCGCCGAGCTGCGCCGCCTTCATGCCCGAGCCGCACGCGAGATTCACGTTGTAGGCCGAGACCTCCTTCGGGATGCCCGCTCGGATCGACACCTGGCGCCCGGTGTTCGGCCCGTTTCCGGCCTGCCGAGCGTGGCCGAGGATCGTCTGATCCACATCCTCGGCGGCGACGCCGGAGCGGCGGAGGGCCTCGCGAGCGGCCAGCGTTCCGAGCTCCACGGCGGGGAGCTCGGCGAACGAGCCGAGGAACCGCCCGATGGGCGTCCGCGCCCCGTCGAGGATGACCGCCCGCTCCATACATCCAGTGTAGAGCCGCGCCCTTCGGGTGCCCGGTCGACGCCCTCGGCCGACCGACGCCGATCGGGCGGCGCCTCATCGGCGGCTCGGCGAGTCGGCCTCGGTCCGGGCCTTCGCGCCCGCCCGAAGCCTGGCGAGGATGCCGTGGAGCGCCGAGCCGCCGACGACGGCCTCCGCCGGCGGACGGTCGGTCTCCTCGACTTGGACGGGATTGCGGGCGAGCCAGGATCGCACGGCCGCCAGCTCGTCCGCCCGGTCGCGCGGACACGGGAAGCGGGATCGGATCCTCGTCGTCGGTTCGAAGCAGCGCGCCGCCTCGGAACCTGACGCGATTCCCCCCGGCGTCGCGCAGCACGATGGAGCCCGCGCCCACGAGCCAGCCGTCGGCTCGCGAACGAGCCAGGCCCTCCGCGAGGGCGCGCAGCCGGTCTCGCGCGAGCGCGGCCTCCTCGTAGCGCTCCTCCGCCGCCAGGAGCCCCATTCGACGCTCGAGCGCTTCGAGGAGCCCGTCCGGGTTCGAAAGGGAGGAGATCAGCTCCCGGACGAGCTCTCCGTAGCGCTCGAGCGTCGCGCGGCCGTCGCACGGCGCAACGCAGCGGCCCATGTCGGCGAGCGCGCACGTCGCGAAGCGCGTGGTGGCCCGCATGACCCTGGTACACCTGCGGATCGGATAGGCATCTTCGAGCGCCTCCTTCGCGAGCGCCGCCTGCCTGGAATTCGGAAACGGGCCGAGGAAGGCGGCCTCGCCGCTCGGCTCCCGAACGACCTTCAACCGCGGGAAGGCCTCAGCGGGATCGATCTTCAGGTACGCGTATCGGCGCCAGGTCTTGCCCCGCCGGTTGTACCTGGGCTCGTGATCACGGATGAGCCGTGCCTCGAGGACCAGCGCCTCGAGCTCCGTGGCGCACCGCACGCCGTCGACGACGGTGGTCTGCGAGAGGAGGTCCTCGACCTTCTTCCGGGAGTCCCCGTAGAAGTAGCTCTTCACCCTGGCGCGCAGGTCGGTGGACTTGCCCACGTACAGCACGCGGCCGTCCCGGGCCTTGAACAGGTACACGCCCGGTGCGTGGGGAAGCGCGTCCGCCAGACGGATCTTCGCGAAGTTCGGGCGCCCCCGCGCGCGGACCGCCTCATGGAGGTCGCCGAGGGTCAGGATGCCGAGGCGGCCGCCGAGCTCGAGCAGGCCGTGCAGGACCTCGGCGCACGCCTGCGCGTCGTCCAGGGCTCGATGGCTCGGCCGCACCGACGTGCGGAAATACTGGGCGAGCGTGTGGAGGCGGACGTTCGGGACCTCCGGCCAGACGATGCGCCGCGCGAGTCGCGCGGTGCACACCGGGGGCGAGGGGAGGGGCTCATACTCGAGCCGGGTCAGCGCGGCGTTCACGAAGGAGAAGTCGAACCGGGCGTTGTGGGCGACGAAGACCCGGCCCCTCAGGTACTCGACGAGCTCGGGGAGGACCGCTTCGATCGGCGGCATTCCCGCGACGGCCACGTCGTCGATGCCGGTGAGGTGGGTGATCGAGGGAGGGATCGGGCGGCGGGGATCGACCAGCGTGTGGAAGACGCCGATCCGCTCGCCGCCGCGATAGGTGACCGCCCCCACCTCCGTGATCGCGGACTCGGCGGGGGAGCCTCCGGTGGTCTCGAGGTCGACGATGCAGAACGTCACGTCGTGCAGCGGCACGCCCTGGTCGAGCGTGCCCTGAAGGCCATCCGCGTGCCGCATCGTCGCTCCCTCGCGGGGCCGCGCGGGGCGCCACGGTATCGAACACGTGTTCGAGAGTCAAGACGTGATCGGGGGCGAGCTCAAGGGATCGCCGGGAGGCGGGTCGCCGGTGCGTGACCCGACGTTCGCCGGGGACTCGTCGCGGGGGCGTTCGTCAGGCGACGTAGCGGGTGAGGCGCCGGCGCTGTTGCTCGGTGAGGCCACCCCAGACGCCGTAGCGCTCGCCGTTCTTCAGCGCCCACGCGAGGCAGAGCTCTCGGATGCCGCACCGGTTGCAGTGCGACAGCGCCGGCCCGGCCTCCTCCTCGGAGGTGGGAAAGAACACGTCCGGGTCGATGCCGAAACAGGCGGCGCGCTCCTGCCACATGTCGGGAGGGGAAGGGTTCGGCGGCAATTCGCCGAGGTCGATGTGCACGAAACGGTCTAGTGTCCTCACCGCTCCCCCCTCGGATCGGTCGGTTTGCGGCTCGTCGCGCTTCCCCCCGAGTCGCGGACCCCATTCCTAACAGATGGACATCCTCCGGCGGAAGGGCTAATTCGGGGGATTCCGGATTCTTGATGCCCCGGACGGCCGTCGGCCCGCCGGGTTCCGTCGAAGGGCCGGGTTCGTCGGCGATCGACCGCCGGGCTCACGGCCTGACGAGCCGGACGCCTCCGGGCGCAACCAGGGGCCGTTCGCGAGCCTGCCACCGGACGCGAGCGAGGACGCGTGTGGACCCGGGCTCCCCCTCGCCGTGCGAGACGCTGGTGACTCGCCCCACCCCGACCCCGTCCGCCGAGAGCTCCGCCCCCGATTCGACGGGACCGTCGGCGA
Source organism: uncultured Actinomycetes bacterium (assembly GCA_963728285.1). Lineage (GTDB taxonomy): Bacteria > Actinomycetota > UBA4738 > UBA4738 > HRBIN12 > CAVSJR01. The sequence continues at coordinate 145,424 of CAVSJR010000003.1, forward strand.
CCAGGCCCAGGGCCACCCAGGGAGGGTGGCCCAGGTTCCGCAGCTTGGCGACGGACTCCTGTCCGAGGAAGCAGCCCTTCGTGAAGTCCACGGTGTCCTCCTCGAGCCCCCCCTCCGCGGGCAGGGAGCTCTCGTCCAGATCGATGCCGAACGTCGGGACCCCGCGGCGGATCTTCCACTCCCGCACCGCGTCCTCCGTCACCCGCCGGCGCGGGAGCATCGATCGAGCGGCGTCGGCGCGCCGGTCCTCGCGGACCAGCAGGTCGAAGCCTCCGTCCAGCATCGACGGCACGAACACGTCCTCGCGCGCCGTCTCGTGCGGGGGCGGGCCGCCGCCGGGGGCGCAGAGCAGGACGCGGCCGGCCACCGCCTCCATCCGGACGTCCGCCGACAGGACGTAGGGGGCGAGCAGCTCGTCGATCGGGCGCGGCTGTCCCGGGTCCTGCACGAGCACGAAGGCGTCCGCCGAGGCGAGGATCTGGATGTCGGCTCGGATGCGCCCCGTCGGCGACAGCAGGAGCGAGCGGCAGGATCGTCCGCGCGTGAGGGGCTCCACCGAGGCGGTCACGAGGTCGTTCAGCCAGCGCCGCGCGTCGCCGCCGCCGACCTCGACGAGGTGAAACGACGAGCGGTCGACGAAGGCCCGCCCATCCTCGATCGAACGGATCTGCTTCGCCAACGCATCCCTGGGATCGTCCATGTTCTGCGAGGATACGAGTGTCGTGGACATCCCGAGGACGTTGCTCGTCACCAACGACTTCCCACCGCGCGTGGGTGGAATTCAACGCACCCTCGAGGCGCTCGCCGGCCAGCTTCCGCCCGATCGCCTCTCCGTGCTGGCGCCGCGGTGGCCGGGCTGGGAGGCGTTCGACGCGCGTCTGGCCTATCGCGTGATGCGCGAGCCGACCGCGTTCTCCTGGCCGACGCCGGCCTTCGCCAAGCGCGTCGACCGCGCGATCGAGGACTCGGGCGCCGAGGTGGTCCTGTTCGGCGACGCCATGCCGCTGGCGGCGATCGGCCCCCGGCTGGCGGCGCGCGGCACGCCCTACGTCGTCCTCGGCCACGGTTTCGACTACTGGCTCTCGCTCATGCCCGGAGCGCACGCCGCCATGCGCGCCGCGACGTCGCGGGCATCCTCGGTGCTCGTATGCAGCCGCTTCATCGCCCGCGTCGTGCGGACCGCGGTCCGGCCGGCGGTCCCCGTCGCAGCCCTGACGCCCGGCGCCGATCCCGATCGCTTCCGTCCAGACCTTCCATCCGACGACATCCGGCTGTCCTTCGGCATCGGCGAGCGGCCGCTCATGGTGTGCGTGAGCCGCCTGGTCGCTCGCAAGGGCCAGGACGTGCTCATCCGCGCGATGCCCGCGATCCGTCGCCGCGTGCCCGACGCCGCCCTCCTGATCGTGGGGGCGGGCCCGTACGAGGCACGGCTCCGCCGGCTTGCCGCGGCCGCCCCGGCGGGCGCCGTGTCGTTCGCCGGGGAGGTGAGCGACGACGACCTGCCCCGGTACTACGCGGTCGGCGACGTGTTCGCGATGCCGTGCCGGAACAGGCTCGGGGGCCTCGAGGTAGAGGGGTGGGGCAACGTGTTCCTCGAGGCGGCGGCGGCGGGGCGGCCCGTCGTTGCCGGGGACTCCGGCGGCGCGAGGGAAGCGCTGGTGCCGGGCGAGACCGGACTCCTGGTCGACGGCCGGAGCGTCGACATGGTCGCCTCAGCGGTCTCCGATCTGCTGGCCGACCGGGAGCTGGCGAGCCTGATGGGCAAGCTCGGACGGGATCGCGTCGAGCGCGAGCACACCTGGGCGCAGGTCGCGGTTCGCCTCGCGGCGTGGCTGCGGAAAGCCGCGCGGGGTTCGGCGACCTAGGCCCACCTGGGGGTTACCCTCGGCCCATGAGCTCCCGAGACGAGCCCGAGGCCGCCGGCGAGGTGCACGGACGGGATCCGCTCCGGCCCGGGGGGACCTCCGAGCGTCGATGCCCCACCTGTGGTGCCCTCGTGACCCCGGACGCCGAGTGGTGCGGCCAGTGCTTCACGAACCTCGTGGAGGCCCCGGCCGACGCAGGCGAGGACCTCCCCGAGCCGGAGGCGGCGCCCGGGCCGGGGCCGACCGACGTCGCGGGCGCCACCGAGGCCTCCCGGACCCCGCATTGGACGTGTCCGACGTGCGGCGAGGACAACGGGCTGGACGTCGATCCATGCCCGTCGTGCGGGACGCCGTTCGCGCGGCTGTTCGAGGACCCGAGGGGGGCCCCCGACGTGGCTCGGGGACGCGCGATCGGATGGTCGCTTGCCTACCCGGGACTCGGTCATCGGCTGGTCGGACGCACCGGTGAGGGCGTCGCCCGAGGTGCGGTGTTCACGCTCGCCCTCGGGGCGATCCTGTTCCTCGTCGTCTCCCGGGCGGGAAACAGCCTCGCGCCGATCCTCGCGTTCCTCGCCGTCTACGCGCTGATCGGGATCGCGGTCTACGCGTTCACGGCCGTGGAGGCCGGCCATCTCGCCGACGGCGGCGACCCGCTCGTCTCGCCGCGGGCGTTCGCGTGGGTGGCGGCGGGGCTCGTGCTCGTCTCGCTCGGCGTCTCCCTCTTCATCGCCGTGGGCGCCATACGCGGCGGATAGGATGCTCCTCGGATGAGCGAGTACGCCGAGGGTTCCATCGAGATCGAGGCGTCGGCCGGCGACGTGATGGACGTGATCAGCGACTTCGAGGCCTACCCCGAGTGGGCGGAGGTCGAGGGGGTCGAGGTGCGCAGGCGCGGCGACTGGGGACACGGGACCGAGGTCGCCTTCGTCGTCGACGTCCCAGTCCTCGGCCACGCGGAGTACACGCTCTCCTACGTGTACGCGCCCGGGGATGCGGGCGTGTCGTGGACGACCAAGGAGGCGCGCGGCGCCGTCCGCGACATCCGCGGCGAGTACCTGCTGAACGAATCCGGCGAGGACAGGACGAAGGTGACGTACCGGCTCGCCGTCGACCTCGGCGTGCTCGTCCCCGGATTCGTCAGGACCCAGGGATCGCAGCGCGTGATCGAGAACGCCCTCGAGCGACTCAAGCGACGAGTCGAGCTCGGCTGAGCTCCGAGCCTCCACTCGGAGGCGCGTGAGAAGTCGCTAAGCTAGTGCCGATGCGGGTCCTGCTGTTCACCGGGAAGGGCGGAGTCGGCAAGACGACCGTGGCGGCCGCGACGGCCGTCCGGGCCGCGCGGTCGGGGGTCCGCACGGTCGTCATGAGCACCGATCCGGCGCACTCGCTCGGCGATTCGTTCGACATGGAGATCGGCTCCAATCTCACGCCCATCGCCGATCGGCTCTGGGCCGAGCAGATCGACGCCCAGGAACGCCTCGAGACGAACTGGCGCGACATCCAGGAGTACTTCATCGCGCTCATGAACTGGGCGGGGGTCGAGACGATCCAGGCGGAGGAGCTCTCGGTCATCCCCGGCCTGGACGAGATCTTCAGCCTCATCGACGTCAAACGGCACGTCGACGAGGGGAACGCCGACCTGCTCGTGGTCGACTGCGCGCCGACGGCGGAGACGCTGCGACTGCTCTCCCTGCCCGAGATCATGAACTGGTACATCGAGCGGATCTTCCCGGTCGAGAAGCGGGTCGTGAAGACGATCCGGCCCCTCGTCACGAAGATGACGTCGCTGCCGATCGCCGGCGATCAGTTCTTCGGCGCGGTCGAGCGGCTGCACGGCAACCTCGACGCCGTTCGCAGGATCCTGACGGATGAGCAGACGTCGACCGTTCGCCTCGTCGTGAACCCGGAGAAGATGGTGATCGCCGAGGCGCGGAGGACCTACACGTACCTCTCGTTGTTCGGCTACCGGGTGGACGCCGTCGTGGTGAACCGCATCATCCCCGACAGCGTTACGGATCCCTACTTCGGGAAATGGAAGGAGATCCAGGCCGAGCACCTGGCCACGGTGCAGGAATCCTTCGAGCCGGTCCCGATCCTCACGGCCAAGCTGTTCGATCGAGAGATGGTGGGCGTTCCCCTGCTCGAGCGGATGGGCGACGAGGTCTACGGCGATCGAGATGCCCCATCGATCCTGTTCCACGACCAGCCCGTGCGTGTGCGCAGGCGGGGCGCCGACTACGTGCTCTCCCTTCGCCTCCCGTTCGTCTCCAGGGAGGAGATGGACATCCACCGGCGAGGGGAGGAGCTGTACGTGAAGGTCGGCTCGTACAAGCGGAACCTGGTCCTGCCGCAGACGCTCCAGCGCCTGGAGATCCGAGAGGCGAAGCTCCGCGGCGAGCACCTGGACATCCACTTCGGACGCGAACCGCGGCCCGCCGGGGCGGCCGCACAGCGAGGAGGAACCGATGGCTGACACGCGCAGGACGAGGGGGGCTCCGCCCGAGGCCGATGGCGGCCCTTCGCGCCCGGCCGCGGCGGCCGGGGCCGAGGACGAGGTCGACGTCGAGGAGTTCGAACGGATCGCCGGGGAGGCGGAGGGCGCCGGCGGCGACGCCGCGGGATCGCACGTGTGCTCGGTGGCGTTCTGCCCGATCTCGATGGCGCTGTCGGCGGTCGAGGGCGCGAGGCCCGACGCGGTGGAGCACCTCCTCGCGGCCGGCCGCGAGTTCCTGCTCGCCACCAAGGCGGTGCTCGACGCGAGGGCGGCCCAGTCGGGAGCGGGCTCGACGGGGCTCCAGAAGATCGACATCGACTGACGGAGGCGGAGCCCGCATGACCGAACTCGATCAGGCGCTCGTCCGCAGGCTGGCGGAATGGACCCCGGGCGACGCGCCGGTGACGAGCCTGTACCTCTCGGTCGACGGACGAAGGCTGCCCCGCAAGGTCGACTACGAGCTGCGGCTCGACGAGGCGTTGCGGCGAGTGCGAGACCTGGCCGCGAACCTCGACAAGCGAGCCCGCGGGTCGGTCGAGGGCGACTGCGCGGCCATCCTCGCGTTCGTCCGCGAGCGCTTCGAGCGCGGCTCGACGCGCGGGATCGCGCTGTTCTCCTCGTCGTCGAACGCGTTGTGGGACGACGTGGAGATTCCGAGGCCGGTGCGCAATCTCGCGGACGTCGGGCAGTCGGCGAACGTCCTCCAGCTCGAGGCGATCCTCGAGACCTACCCGACGACGTGCACGGCGCTGGTCGACCACCAGCATGCGCGACTGTTCCTCGCGAACCTCGGGCGAATCGAGGAGATCAGCGAGGTGTCGGACGATGTGCCCAATCGTCACGACCAGGGAGGGCTCGCGCAGATGCGCCTGCAGCGCCACGTCGACGACCATCGCCAGAAGCACCTGAAGCACGTCGCCGACGAGCTGTTCCGCCTGCAGGAGCGTCGCCGCTTCGATCACCTGATCCTCGCGGGCGCCACCGATGTCGTCGCCGAGCTCGAGAGGGAGCTCCACGACTACGTTGCCAAGCGCGTTCGCGCCCGTATCGTCCTGCCGATGACGGCGTCGGCCCGGGAGGTCCTGGACCGTTCGCTCGCGCTCGACGAGGAGCTCGAGGCGCGTCGGGAGCGCGAGGAGGCCGACCGATTGCTGGATGCGGTCGCCGCGCGCCGCGGGGCGGTCGGCGGCCTCGACGGCGTGCTCGATGCGGTGTGGGAGACGCGGGCGGGGGAGCTGCTCGTCGACGAGGAGCTGCGGCATCCGGGATCGGTCTGCGGCACGTGCGGACGGCTCGCATCGACGGACGGCGCGTGTTCCGCGTGCCGGGGCAGGACCGAGCCCGTGCCCGACATCGTCGAGACCGGCGTGGCCGTGGCGCTGCGTCAGGGATGTCGTATCGAGTCCATCACGCAGGACGGGCTGCTCGCCGAGGTGGGCGGCATCGGCGCCTTCCTTCGGTTCTAGCCGCGGGCGGGCGACGCGTGGCGGAGGCGATCGGACTCGACATCGGCGGCACGAAGATCGCGGGGTACCGCGTCGGCGACGACGGACGCGTGCGCGACCGCCGAACCGTCTCGACGCCAGCAACGGACTCCACCGCGACCGTGGATGCGGCCATCGCCGTCGGCAAGGAGCTCGTCACGGGCGAGGTGCTCGCCGTCGGGATCGGCGCCGCGGGGATGGTGGATCATCACGACGTGGTGCGCTACTCGCCGAACCTGTCGTACCGCGACCTGCCGATCGGACGTCGGGTCGGCGAAGCCCTGGGCCTGCCCTGCGTCGCCGACAACGACGCCAATGCCGCGGCCTGGGGGGAGTTCCGGGTCGGAGCGGGCAGGGACGTCGAGGACATGCTCCTGGTGACGATCGGAACGGGCATCGGCGGGGGGATCGTCTCGGGCGGGCGGCTGATCCACGGCGCGAACGGGTTCGCGGGGGAGATCGGCCACATCATCGTGGAGCCGGATGGGCCGCTGTGCGGATGCGGGAACCGCGGGTGCTTGGAACAGGTGGCGTCGGGGACAGCGGTCGAACGCGAGGGGAAGCTGGCGGCGGCCCGGCATCCGGAGTCGCTGATCGCGGCGCTCGCGGGCGGCGACCCGGATCGGGTGACGGGGCGCACCGTCACGGAGGCGGCCCGCCGCGACGACGAGGTGGCGCTCGGCATCCTGGCCGAGGTCGGGCGGAGGCTCGGCGAGGGCATGGCGGGGCTCGTGAACGTGCTCGACCCGGAGCTCGTGGTCGCCGGCGGCGGTGCCGTGGAGGCCGGCGAGCTGCTGCTCGCCCCGGCCCGGGCGGCGTTTGGACGGGCGGTGGAGGCGCCCGAGTACCGTCCGGCGGTGCCGATCCGCCCCGCCGCGCTCGGCAACGACGCCGGCGGCATCGGCGCGGCCCTCATCGCGCTCGAGGAGGCCGCGTCGTGAGGATCGGGCTCCTTCTGCCGCTGTTCTCCGAGGACGCCTCCAAGGCCGCTGGAGCGAGCGAATCGGGCCGAGGAGCTCGGATTCGACGGCGCCTTCGCGTTCGACCACCTCGTCCCGCTCGGGGGGCCGGCCGACGGCCCGTCGCTCGAGGCGTACTCGGTGCTCGCCGCCGTGGCGGCATCGACGGAGCGACTCACCCTGGGGACGCTCGTGACGCGGGTGACGCTCAGGCACGCCGGGCTGCTCGCCAAGCAGGCGGCGGGCCTCGACGAGATGAGCGAGGGCCGCTTCGTGCTCGCCATGGGGACGGGGGATGAGGCGAGCCGCATCGAGGCGGAGTCGTTCGGCTTTCCGTTGCCGGGCCCGAACGAGCGCCGCCGGCTTCTGGAGGAGACCGCCTCCGCCTGCAAGGCCCTGTTCCGGGGCGAGCCCTGGACGGGCGGGGGCCTCGTTCCCGCGATGACGGGCCCGCTCCTGCCGCCCCCCTCGACGCCCGGTGGGCCTCCGGTGTGGCTGGGGGGCACCTCGAACGCGGTCGTCGACATCGCCGGCCGGATCGCCGACGGGTGGAACGGATGGGGACTGTCGCGGGAGCGCTTCGACGCGAAGGCGTCCCGCTTGCGCGCCGCGTCCGCAGCCGCGAACCGGGACGTGAGCCCGACGTGGGCCGGCCTGACGCTCGTCGCACGGGACCGAGCCGAGCTTGCGAGCATGCTCGCCGAGCGTCGCGACCGCGGCCTCGGCATCGGCGACATGTGGTCGGGCACCGCGGAGGAGCTCGTTGCCTTCCTGACGGGGCTCGCCGAGGCCGGCGCTACCTGGGCTGTGCTCATGCTCGCCGGCCCCGCGGACCGCCTCGATCTGGTTGGCCGTGAGGTCGTGCCGGCGGTGCGGAGCGGCCGATGACCGGCTCCCTCGCCGCGGCTCGGCGCGCGGCTCGCCGCCGCGCGGCTCGCCCGGCATCCGGCTCGGCGCCCGTGAGCGAGCAGTCGGAGCAGCTGAAGCGCGGCAAGAGGTTGCTGCGGCGCGAGGTTCGCGCCCTGCGGGACGCCCTCGCGCCGGAGCAACGCGAGCGCGCCGCCGCGGCGATCCACGACCGCGCCCTCTCGGAGATCGCTCGAGTCGGGCCTCCCGCGACCGTCATGGCGTTCTGGTCGTTCGGCTCCGAGGTGCCGACGGGTCCGCTGATCGAGCGCCTGTCGCTCCGGGGCGACCGCGTCGCCCTTCCCCGGATCCTCGACGGCGAGCTGGAGGCGAGGCTGTATCGGCCAGGCGATCCGGTCACGGAGACGCCGTTCGGGGCGAGGGAGCCCGAGGGCGGCTCGGTGCTCGACCCCGGGGACATCGACGTCGTCCTGACGCCGGGGCTCGCGTTCGATCGCCGGGGCTACCGCGTCGGCTACGGAAAGGGCTACTACGACCGGTTCCTGGCCCGGACCGGCCACGGAACGACGCGCTTGGCTCTGTGCTTTGCGCTGCAAGTCGTCGAGGCTGTGCCTGCGGCGTCGTTCGATCTCCCCGTCGACGTCATCGTGACGGAGGAGGAGAGGATCGACTGCGCCGGCGCTCGCACGGGCTCTCCGGACTAGGGCCCGCGTCGCGTCGCGCGCGCCTGAACTTGAACGGTCGGTCAGCCATGGGGTAGAACGACCCCACACGAGCGGCCGGTGGGCTCGCTCTGGCGGCACTCGACGACGCGTTCGAGGAGGAATCGGATGGGCGACATCAAATCGGCGTTCTACGACATCCAGGAGAAGCTGGGCGCGACGTTCACACCGGAGGGCGGGTGGTTCTGGACCGAATCGTTCGGGGATCTCGACGCGGAGTATCGGGCTCCCCGCGAGGGGGTGGGCATGTGGGATGTCTCGCCCCTCAACAAGTGGGAGTTTCGTGGGTCGGACGCCCTGCGGGCGGCGCAGCGCATCCACTCGAACGACATCCTCGGCATGGACGTCGGGCAGGTGAAGTACGGGGCGTTCCTCGACCGCGACGGGCTGATGGTCGACGACGGCACGGTCTACAAGCACGCCGACGACTTCGTGTGGGTCATGACGAACGGGATGGAGCGAAAGGACTACTTCCAGGAGTACGTCGGGGACCTCGACGTGAACATCGAGTACAAGGCCTTCGAGATGCCGCACCTTCAGGTGCAGGGGCCGAAGTCCCGCGAGCTCGTCCAGTCGCTCACCGACACCGACATCTCGGGCCTCCGCTACTTCCGATTTCTCACCGAGCAGGTGAAGGTCGGCGGCGTCCCCGTCTGGCTGTCCCGAACAGGCTTCTCCGGAGAGGTCGGCTACGAGCTCTTCGTTCACCCGGACAACGCCGAGGCGCTGTGGACGGCGGTGCAGGACGCCGGCGCGATCCCCTACGGCGTCGGCGTCATCGAGCAGATCCGCGTGGAGACCGGGATGGTCGTGACCGACTACGACTACGAGTCGCACACGCGGACTCCCTACGACCTCTCCCTCGATCGCCTGGTCGCGATCGACAAGGCGGGCGAGTTCGTCGGCAAGGACAGGCTGCGCGAGGTGGCCGCGAATCCCCCCAACCGGTTCAAGACGATCCGACTCGATGGGTCGGAGCTGCCGGAGTACGGGGCGGCGGTGACGAGGGACGGCGAGGACGTGGGCGTCCTCACGAGCCCCGCGGACTCACCGAGGTTCGGACCGATCGGCCTCGCCATCCTGCGGACCGATGTCGCGCGCGACGGCGAGAAGGTCGACGTGGCCCTCGACGGCGGGACCGTGGGAGGAACGGTGGACCGGCTGGCGATCCTGGATCCCGAGAAGCGCAAGCCGCGCGGATGAGCGGCGACGAGGGCGGCGCGACGCAAGGCCCCGTGAAGTCGGTCTGGCACGACGTCCAGGCCGAGCAGGGCGCCGAGTTCGAGGACTTCGACGGATGGCTGTGGACATCCACGCTCGGCGATCCCCTGGCCGAATACCGTGCGATTCGCAACGACGTGGCGCTCTGGGATGTCTATCCGCTCGTCAAGTGGGACTTCTCCGGGCCCGACGCCCTGCGCGCGGCTCAGCGGGTGTTCACGAACGACGTCACGACCATGAGCGCCGGCGCCGTGCGCTACGGGGCCTTCGTCGACGAGGGCGGTCGGATGGTCGACGACGGGACGGTATACAAGCTCGCCGACGACCACTGCTGGGTCATGACCAACACGCCGGGCTACGAGGAATACTTCGGCGCGGCCGCCTCGGGGATGGACGTCTCGATCGAGGACAGGACGCATCGAATGCCGCTCATGTCCGTGCAGGGGCCCCGCTCGCGAGAGGTCCTCCAGGGGCTGACCGACGCCGACCTGGCGGACCTCCGATACTTCCGGTTCTGGCCCGAGCCCGTCCAGGTGGCCGGCGTCCCCGCGTGGGTCCTGCGGACGGGATTCTCCGGCGAACTCGGTTTCGAGCTCATTCCGGACCGCGACCGCGCCGTCGACCTCTGGAGGGCGGTCCAGGATGCGGGGGTTCCGATCTTCGGGACGCAGGCGGTGGAGATCGCGAGGATCGAGTCGGGCATGGTGGTCTACGGCGTGGACTACGAGGCCGGCGCGAGGACGCCCTACGACATCGGCTTCGATCGGCTCGTCGCCCTCGACCGGGAGGTCGAGTTCCTCGGGAGGGACGCGCTTCGCGAGGTCGCCGCCGATCCGCCGAACCGCTTCGTGACGATTCGCATCCAGGGCACCGGGGTGCCCGAGTACGGCGCGGACGTCACGAAGGGCGGCGAGGCGATCGGCACGCTGACGAGCCCGACCTCGAGCCCCCTGTTCGGGGTGATCGGCCTGGCGGTGATCCGTGCCGATCACGCCGCCGACGGCACCGAGGTCGAGGTGGCGCTCGAGGACGGGACCGCGGCCGGGACGGTGGCCGGGCCCTCGCTCTACGACCCGGAGAAGCGGCGCCCGAGGAGCTGAAGCAGGGTCACGGGCGTGACCGGCTGGCTCGCCGACGTCCCGACGCCTTAGAACAGGCCGACCGTGCGGCCGTCGTCGTCGATGTCGACGTTCATGAACGCGGGCGTCCGCCCCAGTCCTGGCATGCGCTGCATGTCGCCGCAGAGGGCGACGACGAACCCGGCCCCGGCGCTGGGAACGAAGCCGCGGACCGGGAGGCGGAATCCGCTCGGCCGGTTCAGCAACGACGGGTCGTGCGAGAGCGAGAGGTGCGTCTTGGCCATGCAGACGGGATAGGTGCCGAAGCCGAGCGCGTCCAAGCGCAGGATGTCCCGCTCCGCAGCAGGGAGGTAGTCGACGCCGTCGGCTCCGTAGAGCTTGGTCGCGATCGCCTCGATCTGATCCGCGATCTCGTCCCGTCCGGGGTGAGGCGGTGGAACGTGTTCGGGCGCTCACACGCCTGGACGACGGCGTTCGCGAGCTCGACGGCGCCCTCGCCGCCCTCGGCGAACGCGCGGTTCACCACGACGGTCTCGGCGCCGGCCTCGGTGGCGAGCTCCTCGATCAGCGCGATCTCCTTCTCCGTGTCGGTGGGGAAGTTGTTGATGGAGACGACGCACGGCAGGCCGTATTCGCGGACGATGCCGATGTGCGCGGCGAGGTTGTCGATCCCACGACGAAGCGCGTCGAGGTCCTCGTCGCCGAGATGCTCGAACGCCATGCCGCCGTGGGATTTCGTCGCGCGGACCGTGGTGACGAGCACCGCCGCGCTCGGCGAGAACCCGCCCGCGCGGCAGACGATGTCGCAGAACTTCTGGAATCCGAGGTCGCTCGCGAATCCTGCCTCCGTCACCACGTAGTCGGCGAGCTTCAACGCGATCCTGTCCTCGATGATCGAGTTGTTCGCGTGCGCGATGTTGCCGAACGGGCCGGCGTGGATCAGCGCCGGCTGGCCCTCGAGCGTCTGCACGAGGTTGGGCAGGATGGCGTCCTTCATCACGACGGTCATGGCGCCGGCCACCCGCAGATCCTCCGCGGTCACCGGTCGTCCGTCGCTGGTCTCGGCCACGACGATCCGCCCGAGCCGGGCGCGAAGATCCCGGAGGTCGCTCGCCAGCGCGAACACCGCCATCACCTCCGAGGCCGCCGTGATGACGAACGAGTTCTCCCTCGGGTAGCCGTGCGCCCTGCCGCCGAGGCCCACGACCGTGTAGCGGAGCTCCCGGTCATTCACGTCGAGCGCCCGCGGCCAGGTGATGGTCTGCGGGTCGACATCGAGGGGGTTTCCGTGATGGATGGACGCGTCGAGCGCCGCCGCCAGCAGATTGTGGGCGGCCGTGACCGCGTGGAAATCGCCGTTGAAGTGGAGGTTGATCTCCTCCATCGGGACCACCTGCGCATACCCGCCGCCGCTGCCGCCGCCCTTGATCCCGAACACCGGCCCCATGGAGGGCTCGCGAAGGCACAGCATGACGTCCTTCCCGATCCTGCCGAGGCCCTGGGCGAGGGAGATGGACGTCGTCGTCTTTCCCTCTCCCGCCTTCGTGGGGGTGATGGCGGTGGTGATGATGAGCTTCCCGTCCGGCGCCTCGGCGAGGCGATCGAGGACGCCGAGCGAGACCTTCGCGCGGTGCCGGCCGTGGAGCTCGATCTCGTCGTCTCGGAGGCCGGCCCCGGCGGCGACCTCCTGGATGGGCGACAGCACGGCTTCCTGGGCGATCTCGAGTCCGCTCTTCATAGGCCGGGCGACGTCCTCCTCCTGGATCTGAACGGTCGTTCAACGAGCGTTAGGGACCATACAATGCGCCGCATCCTCGGACCACTCGCCGCGACGATGGAGGCCTGACCGCCGGTCGCGCGAGCGCCGGGGCGCGACCCGGGCCCGAACCGGCTGCTCGCGGACCTACACTAGCCGGATGCAGGGCCCCGTCGGCGACGTGCGTCGCAACGTCAAGGCCGTCCGGCTGACGGCCGTGAACGACGGCGTGCGCTCGACTCGGCCCGACACCCTCGCCGGCGAGGAGCCGATGGAGATCCGCGCCGGCGGCCCCGGCCAGGAGGCCGTCGCGGTCGCGGTGACGATGCGCACGCCGGGGGGCGACTTCGAGCTCGCGGCCGGATTCCTGTTCACCGAGGGGTTGATCCGCGGGCGAGGGGAGATCGGGCGCGTCGCCTACTGCGACCTTCCCGAGGCCGAGCAGCAGTACAACGTCGTGACGGTCACCCTCACGAGGCCGTGGGATCCGAGCTCGGTGAAGCGGAACTTCTACGCCACGTCCAGCTGCGGGATCTGCGGCAAGGCGGCGCTCGAGGACGTGGAGACGCACTGCTCGCCCGTCGGCCCCGGCCCGACGGTGGCCGCCTCCGTCATCGCCGGCCTCCCCGACGCGCTGCGCGAAGGCCCAGAACGTGTTCGAGCGCACCGGCGGGCTTCATGCGGCGGGGCTCTTCGATCCCGACGGGGAACTCCTCTCGCTGCGGGAGGACGTCGGGCGGCACAACGCCGTCGACAAGGTCGTCGGCGAGCAGGTGCTCGCGGGCGACGTCCCCCTCGCCGATCGGGTGCTCCACGTCAGCGGCCGCGTGAGCTTCGAGATCGTGCAGAAGGCCGCGATGGCCGGGATCCCGATCGTCGCGGCCGTCGGTGCGCCGTCGAGCCTCGCCGTGGAGGCGGGGGATCGGTTCGGGATGACGATCGCGGGATTCGTGCGCGACGGCCGCTTCAACGTCTACTCGCATTCCGAGCGGATCGGCTGAACGCCCGCCATGGCAACGCTCAGGGTCGAGGACGAGGCGGTGCTGCCCCATCCGCTCCCGCTCGTCTTCGCGGCGGCGGCGGATCCGTTCAAGCAGCTCGAGTGGGATCCGCTGACGCTCCGCCGCGTGGAGCAGCTCACGGACGGCCCGCTCGGCCCCGGCGCCCGGTACCGCGGGACGTTCAAGGACCTCGGCGTCGTCGAGTACGAGTTCGCCGAGTACGAGGTCGATCGCCGGTTCGTCCACCGCTCGCGAATCCCGATGGGCGTGATGCTTCACACGTTCGCCTTCGAGGTCGTCCCCGAGGGAACGCGCCTCACGCAGGTGGGGGAGCTGGAGACGAACCTCATGGGCAAGCTCGGGTCGCCGGTCATGAGGAGGACGTTGCAGCATCGGTTCCGGAGCACCGCGGCGCGCATCGACCGGTATCTCCGGCGAGATGCCCCGGCCGCGGGCTGAGAAGGCCCCGTCCCGGCTCGGCCGATCGCGCCCGAGAGCAGTTTGAACCGGGGTTTAGACTCTGTGAGGCGGCCCGCGCACGCGGGCCGGTACGAGGATCGGTGGAAAGGAGCCTCGATGAGGAACGGGCTCGCTCGACTCACCGAGCCGATGGTCCGCGAGGACGGCGCGCTGCGTACCGCGACCTGGGAGGAGGCCCTCGACCGGGCCGCCTCGGGTCTGCGGGCGGCGACCGAGCGGAACGGCGGCCGGGGGGTCGGCCTGTTCAGCTGCTCGAAGGCGACGAACGAGATGAACTTCATGGCACAGAAGTTCATGCGTCAGGTCCTTCACAGCAACAACATCGACAGCTGTAACCGCACCTGACACGCTCCTTCCGTCGTCGGTCTGGCGACCGTGTTCGGAGCAGGTGGCGGGACAAGTTCATACGAGGAGATCGCGAACACCGATCTCATCATCCTCTGGGGGTCGAACGCGCGTGAGACGCATCCGATCTTCTTCCACCACGTGCTGAAGGGCATCAGGAATGGCGCGAAGCTGTTCGCCGTGGATCCACGCCGGACGTCGTCGGCGGAATGGGCCGATCTGTGGCTGGGGATCGACGTGGGCTCCGACATCGCGCTGTCCAACACGATGGCTCGCGAGATCATCGTGAGCGGGCTGCACAACAGGCCGTTCATCGAGCACGCGACCATGGGCTTCGACGAGTATCGCGACTCGGTGATGGAGTGGACGCTGGAGCGCGGCGAGCGGGTCACCGGCGTTCCGGCGGATGTCATCCGCGAGGCGGCGCACGCGTATGCGCGCGCCGACCGCGCGGAGATCTGCTGGACGCTCGGGATCACCGAGCACCACACGGCCGTGGACAACGTCCTGTGCCTCATCAACCTGGCCCTGCTGACCGGCCACGTGGGCCGGTACGGAAGCGGGCTCAACCCCCTCCGCGGCCAGAACAACGTCCAGGGCGGTGGCGACATGGGCGCGATCCCGAACAAGCTGCCCGGATTCCAGGACATCGAGCGGGACGCCGCCGCACGGGAGAAGTTCGGGAGGGCCTGGGGCGTGGAGATCGTCCCGGAGTACGGATGGCACCTCTCGCAGATGTTCGAGGCGATGGAGCACGGGGACCTGCGCGCGATCTATTGCATCGGCGAGAATCCGGCGACGAGCGAGGCAGACAACCAGCGGGCGCGGCGCCTGCTCGAGGAGCTGGACTGCCTCATCGTCCAGGACATCTTCCTCACGAAGACCGCCGAGCTCGCCGACGTGGTGCTTCCCGCGTCGGCCGCGTGGGCCGAGAGCGAGGGGACCGTCACCAACAGCGAGCGGCGCGTCCAGCGGGTGCACAAGGCGCTGGATCCGCCGGGCAACGCCAAGGACGACATCTGGATCATCGCCCGAATCGCGGAGCGGCTCGGCGTCGACTGGGGCGACGTCTCGGCGGAGGACGCCTGGAACGAGCTGAGGAGCCTCGCGCCGAATCACGCCGGCATGAGCTATCGACGCCTCGAGGAGCTCGGCGGCATCCAATGGCCGTGTCTGGACGAGGACGACCCGGGCGGCAAGTTCCTGCACGAGCGCCTGTGGATGGATCCGCCCGAGCAGGGGCCCCTCGCGCCGCTCAGCGTGACGGTCTTCGAGCCGCCGGTCGACGAGCTGTCGGAGGAGTTCCCGATGCGCCTGACGACGGGCCGCCGGCTGGACTCCTACAACACCGGCGTCCAGACCGGCGGATATCGCTCTCCGATGCGGCGCGGCGAGACGATCGACCTCGCTCCCGAGGACGCCGAGGGGCTGGGCGTCGTCGAGGGGGAGTGCGTGCTCGTCTCCTCGCGACGGGGGTCCCTGGAGGTGCCGGTTCACGTGGATCCCGGGCTGCGGCCGGGCCTCGCGTTCATGACGTTTCACTTTCCCGAGGAGGTCGAGACGAACATCCTCACGATCGACGCGACCGACCCGAAGTCGGGCACGGCGGAGTTCAAGGCGACCGCCGTTCGCATCGACAAGCTCCCGGAGCACGCATCCGCGTCCGGCGGCGCGGGCGCCGGAGGCAGGAGGCGGCTCCTGACCGAGGGCGATCTGTCGCGAGGCTCCCGTGGAGGTGCGTTGGACCTCGAGCTGATGCAGGCCGATCCGACCGACGAGGAGCGGGCGGCCGTCGATGCCCTGCTCGGGCCCGCCGGAGACAGGGTGGGCGGGCGGCGAACGCTCGGAGCTCGACGGGCACTTCTCGCGAGGCGGCCGGGAGGCGAGGCAGGATCGGCACCTGCTGCTCCCGGCGCTGCACGCCGTTCGCGATCGCGTCGGATGGATCAGCGAGGGCGCCCTGAACTACATCTGCCGCCGGCTCACGGTGCCGCCGGCCGAGGCCTTCGGCGTCGCGAGCTTCTACGCGCTGTTCTCGCTCGAGCCGCAGCCCGGGACCGTCATCCACGTCTGCGACGACATCGCGTGCAGGGTGAACGGCGCCGAGGACTCTCTGCGCCGAGGTCGAGCGATCGGATCGGCTCCGCGCGTGCGCCGGGCGGTGGACGACGACGTGGCGTGGACCAGGAGCCCATGCCTGGGCGTCTGCGAGCTGGCGCCCGGCCGCGCTGGTGCAGCTCGCCGGGGAGGGGCGCGACGATGTCGCAGTGGCGCCGGCCGATCGAGCGTCGCTGATGGGGCCGTCGGGGGGCGAGGCGCCCCGGGCCGCGCGACGCGGCGCGCTCGGTTCCTCAGGCCGCGGGCGATCGCTCCGGACTGCGTCTGCTCGCCCGCGTCGGGGCGATCGATCCCCGCTCGCTCGACGACTACCGCGCGAGCGGAGGCTACGAGGCGCTTCGCCGCGCCGTCGATCTCGGGCCCGCGGGCGTGATCCGCGAGCTCAAGGACTCCAAGCTGATGGGCAGGGGCGGCGCCGCGTTTCCGACCGGGGTGAAGTGGGAGGGCGTCGCGACGCAACCCGTCCGGCCGCACTACTTCATCTGCAACGCCGACGAATCGGAGCCGGGCACCTTCAAGGACCGCGTGCTGATGGAGGACGATCCGTTCGCGGTCGTCGAGGCGCTCACCATCGCGGGCTACGCCACGGCGAGCGACACCGGGTTCATCTACGTCCGGGGCGAATACCCGCTCGCGACGCGGCGGCTGGAGCACGCGATCGACCGGGCCCGCGAACGAGGATTCCTCGGCGCCGACGTGATGGGGGAGGGGTTCTCCTTCGACATCGAGGTCCGCCGCGGCGCGGGCGCCTACATCTGCGGGGAGGAGACCGCGCTGTTCAACTCGATCGAGGGCAAGCGCGGAGAGCCGCGCAACAAGCCTCCCTTCCCCGTGCAGCGCGGGGTCTTCGGCAAGCCGACCGGCATCAACAACGTGGAGACGCTGGTGAACGTGCTGGAGATCCTCCGCATCGGCGGCCCCGCCTACGCGGAGATCGGAACGGAGGGCTCGACCGGCCCCCGCCTGTTCTGCCTCTCGGGGTGCGTGACGACGCCGGGCCTGTACGAGGTCCCCTTCGGGACGACCCTTCGAGGCCTGCTCGACCTGGCCGGCGGCGTTCGAGGAGGGCGCCCGCTGAAGGCGATCCTGCTCGGCGGCGCGGCGGGGTCGTTCGTGACGCCCGACGACCTCGATCTGCCCTTGACCTTCGAGGACTCCCGGGCGGCCGGCGTCACGCTCGGCTCCGGCGTCGTGATGGTCTTCGACGACACGGTGAACCTCGTCGACATCGTCCTTCGCATCGCCGCCTTCTTCCGCGACGAGTCCTGCGGCCAGTGCGTCCCGTGCCGCGTCGGAACCGTGCGGCAGGAGGAGGCGCTGCACCGGCTCGCCCACGACGCGGCGCTGGGGTCGCGCGAGCGGGAGCTCGCGCTGCTCGGCGAGGTCGCCCAGGTGATGCGCGACGCGTCGATCTGCGGCCTCGGCCAGACGGCCGCCAACGCGGTCGCCTCCGCGATCGAACGGCTCGATGTCTTCGGCAACGGCTCCGCGCCGATGCCGGGCCCCGACGGGCGCCGTCCCCATGCCGACCGAGGAGCAGGAGTGACGCGATGGCCCGCGTGATGCTGGCTCCTCCGAGGCGGCTCGTGGACGTGGAGATCGACGGCGCCACCGTTCGCGTGCCGGAGGGCTCGACGCTGCTCGACGCCTGCCGGGCGCAGGGGGTCGACACGCCCACCCTGTGCTATCTGGAGACGCTCACGCCCGTGAACGCGTGCCGGGTCTGCGTGGTCGAGGTGGAGGGCTCCCGCACGCTCGTGCCGAGCTGCTCACGGGCGGTCGAGCCCGGCATGGTGGTCTCAACGGATTCCGAACGGGTGCGCACGAGCCGCAGGATGGTGCTCGAGCTGCTGGCGAGCAGCGTGGACATGTCCCTCACCGGCGGCGACGTCGCGCGCTGGATCGAGGAGTACGGCGTCGACGCGACGCGCTACGGGCCGGCCGCCGCGCCCGCCGCACTCGGGGAGCGAGACGAGCGGCGTCCCGGCCATCATCACGAGCCGAGCGGCGCGGAGGCGGAGAACGTGCTGCAGCCGGTCAAGGTGGACAACGACCTGTACGTGCGCGACTACTCTCGCTGCATCCTCTGCTACAAGTGCGTCGAGGCCTGCGGCGTCGACGCGCAGAACACCTTCGCCATCGCGATCGCCGGGCGAGGATTCGACGCGCGCGTGTCGACGGAGTTCGACGTCGCGCTGCCCGAGTCCGCGTGCGTGTACTGCGGCAACTGCATCGGCGTCTGCCCCACCGGGGCCCTGATGTTCTCCAGCGAGCACGAGATGCGGGAGGAGGGGAGCTGGAACGAGGAGGAGCAGAAGGTGGTGGAGACCATCTGCCCCTACTGCGGCGTCGGCTGCGACCTCGAGCTGCATGTGCAGGACAACGAGATCGTGAAGGTCACGAGCCCGCTGGACCATTCCGTGACGAGCGGGAATCTGTGCATCAAGGGTCGCTTCGGGTTCCAGTTCGTGCAGAACCGGATGCCCCCGGACGCCGAGCGCAAGGGCGCCGGTCCTCCCGCCGGACCCGCAGGAGCCGCCCGACTCCGGACCCGAGTCCGAAGCGAACCCCTCGCCGGGCTGATCGGAGGGGACCACTCCTGGACGAGGGTCGCGCACCCGGCATCGAACCTCGCGCCGCCGGCGACGGCGAGGTGACCGGGGTCGTCCTCGCCGGGGGAGGCTCCGTCCGCTTCGGCCGCGACAAGCTCGCCGAGCCCTACCACGGGCTGCCGCTCCTGCATCATGCGATCGTGCGCCTCGCCGAGGTGTGCGGGGACGTCGTCCTGGTGCTCGCGCCGGAGGTCCCCGAGCCGGCGCTCCCGATGGGGACGCCGGTGAGGATCGCGCGGGACGCGGTCGAGGGAGAGGGTCCGCTGGCCGGCCTCCTGGCGGGGCTGCTCGACGTGAGCACGGAGTGGGCGCTGGTCGCCGGCGGGGACATGCCGGAGCTCTCGACGGCCGTGCTGCTCGAGATGCTCGATGTCGCTCGAACGGCGCCGGTCGACGCGGTGACGCTCGCGGACGAGGGGCGCTATCGACCGCTCCCGGTCGCGCTTCGGTCGGGCCCCGCGAGGGAGGTGGCCCACCGCGCGCTGCACGACGGCGAGCGAAGCCTCCGCGGATTCCTCGACGGGCTTCGCGTCGCGGTCGTCGATGAGCCGACGTGGCACGCGCTCGATCCGCGAGCGGCGAACGCTGCGCGACGTCGACGCGCCCGGCGATCTCCTCGGTTGAGAACGGCCGTGGCTCGGTTTCGTGCCGAGGGTTGCGCCGCAGGGCGCCCCCGGGGGATACTCCGGCAACCCATGATGCGAAGGTTCGCCCCCCTGATCGTCTCGCTCGCGATCCTCCTTCCGGCATCGCTGTCCGCGGCGTCGGTTGACCCCGCGGATTCGACCCGGGCCGCCGCCCGAGCGCGTACGAATCCCTACATCGTCGCCGCCGGGGACATCGCCTGCGGGGATCCAACGCTCGACTACGAGCCCGATCACGAGCCGTTCGTTCGCACCCAGAAGTACTGTCACGAGGACGTCACCGCCGCGATGTTCGCGCCGGGGGGCCGGCTCGCCGGCCCGGGCCTTCGGGCGGTGCTCCCGCTCGGGGACCTGCAGTACGAGTTCGGAGGCGCGCGGGAGGGGTTCCGCAACGAGTACGTCTACGAGAACCCCGAGTGCAGCATCGTCCCGGGGTTCGAAGAGGGTCCATGCTCCTTCCACGAATCGTGGGCGAAGGCGGCCAGACGTGTGGAGCAGCTACGGGCTCCCGCCCGTTCCCATCAGGCCGACGCCGGGCAACCACGAGTACCAGGAGGAGGAAGGGCGCTGCGCGCTGACCGAGGTGGAGGGAGACGGCGATCCGTTCAACGCCTGCGGCTACAACGACTATTGGGGAGATCGCGTCGCGGCCCCGACGCGGGCCGCAGGAGCGGCGACGGGGGCGGCAGCTACTAGTTCCGCTTCGACGTCGCGAAGCCTCACCCGATCCTGTTCGTGTCGCTCAACACGGGGCCCTGCGCCGAGGTGAACTGCGCTGTGCGCGCCGGGCTCGAGGCTCATTCGGTTCCTGCAGAGGGTGCTGTCGTCGCCCGAATTGAATCCGCCGGAGAGCTGCACCGTCGTCTACTACCACCATCCGGCGTGGGACTGGTACCTCCACGGCGACCTCGACTACGTGCTCCCGATCTGGCGGGCGATGCTCGATCCCGAGATCGGTAGATCCCAGCGTCCCGACCTCGTCCTGAACGGCCACAACCACCTCTACGAACGCTACGAGCCGCTCGACGCGAACGGCGAGGTGGGATACCGGGCGGCCGGCGATCCCGCAGATCACCGTGGGGACCGGCGGCAAGAACGCGGGATGGGTCCCGAGCGAACCGCCCAGGCCGCGGACCGGCCCTCCCGCCGCCGCGGATATCAAGAACTTCGGCATGGAGAAGGTCTCGTGGTCACCCCAGGCGGGGACGCTCGAAGCTGCCTTCTACCGTGAGGGCGATCCCCAGCCGTTCGATCCCGTGACCTATCGCTGCAACGGCGCCTCGGCCTGACCCGGGCTCAGGATCAATGGCCTTTCGGCCGGAGACTCCGCTCGACGGGCGGCGGGGATACTTCGCCGCCCGCCGGCCCGGAAGGATGGATGCGCCGACCGCCGGTTTCGACTCGCCGTTGCCATCCTCGCGCTGTCGACCGCGTGGGCGACGGGCATCCCCGGAACCGCGACGGCCGAGCGACGCGTCGATCCCTTCGTCGTGGCCGCGGGAGACATCGCCTGCCAGCCTCCCTGGTCCACGCCGGCCACCACTCGGAAGGAGGCCTCCTGTCACGAGGACGCGACGGCCGCGATGTTCGCCCCGGGCGGGCGGCTGTCGGGACCGAATCTGCGCGGCATCATCCCGCTGGGCGACCTCCAATACATCGGCGGACGGCTCGATGAATTCACCTACGCCGACGACGGCTGCAGCATCGTCCCGCCCTATGGAACGGCGCCGTGCTCGTTCGATGACTCCTGGGGGAGCGCCGCGTCCAGGGCGGCGCTCGACCTGCCGGACGTTCCCCTCTATCCGACCCCGGGGAACCACGAGTACCAGATCGGGTCCGCGGTCTGTCGCCTCGCGAAGCTGACGGGCTCCGCCGAGCCGTACAACGCCTGCGGCTACAACGACTACTTCGGCGACCGCATCGCCGCCCCGCGCCCGACGCGCAACGGTGATGGGCGGGGCAGCTACTTCATCCGATTCGACGCCGAGAGCCCGCACCCCATCCTGTTCGTCTCGCTCAACGTCGGCCAGTGCGAGCGGAACCACTCGAAATGCGACGAGGGCTCGAGGACGCTGTCGTTCCTGCGCCGCACGCTCGCATCGCCCGAGCAGAATCCCGCCGAGGGCTGCGCCGTCGTGTACTACCATCAGCCCGCCTGGGACGCGTACGACCACGGGGACATCGAGTACGTCCGGCCGATCTGGCGGGCGATGCTGGATCCGGCCTTGCGTCGCGCCTCGCGGCCGGACGTCGTCCTCAACGGCCACAACCACCTCTATGAGCGCTACGAGCCGCTCGACGTGAACGGACGCACGGGAACCGGCGCGCCGGCGATCCCGCAGATCACCGTCGGGACCGGGGGGCGCGACATCGACAACCTTCCCTCGACGCCACCCGAGACGGCCGCATCTCCTCCGGCCGCCGTGGACGTCTCGCACTTCGGCGTCCTGAAGCTCTCCTGGTCGCCGGCGCACGGGACGATCACCACCTCGTACCATCGCGAGGGAGACCCCGTCCCCTTCGACCCGGTCACCTACCGCTGTCGCGGGGCGGGACTCGCGGCCGGCGACGTCGGGTAGGCTGCCGCCCGTGATTCGAGCCGAGCACGCGATGGATCGGAACGGGGAAGAGGGAGGGGGAGGGCCATGCCGAAGCGTCGGGTCTTGATCATGGGCGCCGCCGGGCGCGACTTCCACAACTTCAACACGGTGTATCGCGACGACCCCGACACCGAGGTGGTCGCGTTCACCGCCACGCAGATCCCGTTCATCAACGACCGGACGTATCCGGCCGAGCTCGCCGGTCCGGCCTACCCGGAGGGGATCGGGATCCACGACGAGAGCCAGCTGGCCCGGCTGATCGCGGACCTCGAGGTCGACGACGTCGTCTTCTCCTATTCCGACGTGTCGCACGAGTACGTCATGCACAAGGCGAGCGAGGTCCTTGCCGCCGGAGCCAACTTCCTCCTCCTCGGGCCCGACGCGACGATGCTCGACGCCGACATCCCGGTCGTCGCGGTCACGGCGGTCCGCACGGGAAGCGGGAAGTCGCAGACGACTCGGGCGATCGCCGGGACGCTCAAGGACGCGGGCAAGCGCGTCGTCGCCGTGCGCCATCCCATGCCGTACGGGGACCTCGCCGCGCAGCGGGTGCAGCGCTACGCGGAGATCGGCGATCTGGAGCGATACAACACGACCATCGAGGAGCGCGAGGAGTACGAGCCGCACATCACGAGCGGGACGGTCATCTACGCCGGCGTCGACTACGGCGAGATCCTCGCCCGCGCGCAGCAGGAGGGCGATGTGCTGCTGTGGGACGGGGGCAACAACGACCTGCCGTTCTACCGGCCGACGGTCTGGATCACGGTCGTCGACCCCCTGCGCGCGGGGCACGAGCTGACCTATCATCCGGGCGAGGCCAACCTCCGGGCGGCCGACGTGCTGCTCATCAACAAGGTCGACTCGGCGACGCCGGAGGAGCTCGGCCGGCTCGAGGCGACCATCCGCTCGGCGAATCCCGACGCCATGGTCGTGAGGGCAAACTCGAAGGTGATCGTCGATGACCCCGCGGCGATCGAGGGCAAGCGGGTCCTCGTCGTGGAGGACGGGCCGACCCTCACGCACGGAGACATGAAGTACGGCGCCGGCGTGGTCGCTGCGCGGCGCAACGGCGCGGCCGAGATCGTCGATCCTCGGCCGTGGGCGCTGGGGACGATCGCGGACACGTTCGAGAAGTACGACGTCGGGCCCGTCCTTCCCGCGATGGGGTACTCGCAGGGCCAGCTCGACGAGATGTCCAAGATCATCGACGCGGCCGACGCCGATACCGTGGTGATCGCCTCGCCGATCGATCTGCGCGCCGTCATCGACATCCGCAAGCCCGCGGTCCGCGTCCGCTACGACCTCGACGTGTTGCCCGACTCGCCGTCCCTGTTGGACGCGCTGAAGCCGGTCCTCTAGGCGCCGTTCGGGAACCGGGCCATGGAGCGGGTCGTCGTCGCGCTCGGTGGAAACGCCCTTCTCCGGCAGGGGGCGGAGGACACGTTCGAGGAGCTCTACCGTTCGGCGCGTTCGGCCGCGGAGAGGATCGCCGACATCGCCGCCGCCGGGTGGGAGGTCGTCGTCACGCACGGCAACGGCCCGCAGGTCGGCCGAATCCTTCTGCAGCAGGAGTCGGCGAGCGGCTGGGTGCATCCCATGCCGCTCGACGTCTGCGGGGCGGAGAGCCAGGGGCAGATCGGCTATCTGTTGCAGGTCACGATCGGCGACGTGTTCTTCGAGCGCGGCATGGAGCGTCCGGTCTGCACGGTCCTCACGCTCACGCGGGTTCGGCCCGACGATCCCGCCTTTCAGCATCCGACCAAGCCGGTCGGGCCCTTCTACGACGAGGCGGAGGCGACGCGGCTGTCGGAGGAGCGCGGCTACACGATGGCGCCGGACGCCCACGGCGGCTGGCGCCGCGTCGTCCCGTCCCCGGCCCCGTACTCGATCGTCGAGACGCCGATCGTGCGACAGCTCGTGGCCGACGGGGTGATCGTGATCGCCTCGGGCGGCGGCGGCGTTCCGGTGATCGAGGACGGGCCACGCCTGGTGGGGGTCGAGGGCGTGGTCGACAAGGACCTCGCCTCGGCGATCCTCGCCTCGGAGGTCGAGGCGACGACGCTGCTGATCCTCACCGACGTCCCGGCCGTGCAGAGGGGCTTCGGCACCGAGGAGGCGGAGGACCTCCATGCGTTGACCGTCGCGGATGCCCTCGCGCTCCTCGAGGCGGGCGAGCTCGGCTCGGGATCGATGGAGCCGAAGGTGCGGGCGGCGATCGACTTCTGCTCGAGCGGAGGGCATCGGGCGATCATCGCCGACCTCGCCGACGGCCCCGCCGCGCTGGAGGGCCGGGGCGGGACGCTCATCCGGCCCTGAGCCGCCCGGATCCGTACCCCGTGTACGCTCCGGCGGTGCGTCTGCGAGTGATCGTCTACAACGTCAAGGCGTTCCGGCTCGGGCTCGACAGGGTGACCGACGTGCTGCGAACGCTCGGCCCCGACCTTCTGCTGCTCCAGGAATCGGGGCCCCGGCGGTCCCTCCGTGCGCTCGGATCGGCCCTGGAGATGCAGGTCGCCGCAGACCCCTTCTCGCCCCTTCGCCGCCGGGTGAAGAACGCCGTGCTCGCCCGCCCGCCGTGGCGCATCATCTCGCACCGGCTGCATCGACTCGAGGGCTCCGAGCGCTTCTATCCGAGGGGTGCCCTGGTGGCGCAGGCGGGCCGCGCCGGGCGCCGCGTCTGGGCGGCGTCGGCTCACCTGGGGCTGGTGCCCGTCGAGCGGGGCCGGCACGCCCGCGACCTGACGGGCCTGCTGGAGGAGCTCGCCGGGCCGATCGTTCTCGGCATGGATCTCAACGAGACGCCCGAGCGACCCTCGGCGACGTGGTTCGCCCGCCGCTACACGGATGCGTGGGCGGCGGCCGGGGCGGGCGACGGGCCGACGTTCCCGTCCTTGGACGCGTCGGCCCGGATCGACTACCTCTTCGTCTCCGGGGGCGTCACGGTGGACGGCATTCACGTCGCCGAGCTCGCCGGCGCCGCGTCCGACCATCTGCCGATCGTCGCGGATCTGTCCCTCGAGCCCTGAACGATCCCGGAGCGCCCTTCGGCGGCTTCGCCCGACCGAGGACCTAGGCCGGGACATTCGAGGATCGGGGGGTGGGGCGCTCGGGGGATGGCCCGAGGCGACCACCTTTGGAATCCATCACATCGAGGCATGCAGCGGCGGCGATTCCGGTCGATGCAACATCCAGGAATCAGCACGGGCGACAATCAGGAAGGATCGCGACTATGGGCAAGTGGGGAAACGAGTCGGCAGCGCTGGTGGGTTTCGAGATCACCGTTCCCGCGCCCGTTCCCGATGAGCGGGAGCAGCAGGCGTCGGAGCAGGGTCCCGCGGAGGACACCTGGTACCGCACGCTTCGCGTGATGTCCGGATCGCCCGAGGCCGCCGGCGTCGAGCGCACGGGCGCGCTGGGGGAGAGCTCCCGCTCGCAGTCCGAGCCGAACGCGGAGGCCGAGGCGGGGGCGAAGCAGCAGCCGCCGTCCACGTCCCCGGGTCGGTCCCTCGCGACGCCCTCCCAGCCCGCCTCCCAGGATGCGCCGGAGGCCGAGTACGTCGCGCCCCAGAAGTCGGCCGACTCCTACGAGGACAACTGGTACCAGATCCTTCGCAGCCGGCAGGCCGACGGCGAGGACTAGGCCCGAGCCGTCCCGAACCCCGGGGGTCCCGCCTCGATCCGCATCACGGGCGCCGTGCGTGATCCCGGCGTGCGGGATTTCTGAACAGCTGGGCCGCGACGAACAGGGCGAAGAGCCCCGTGGCGCCGACGAGCGCCACGAGCAGCAGCACGAAGAACCACTCCAGAAAGCCCGAGATCGCCAGCACGCTTCGTCCCCTCGCCGCTGAGGCCATGCTAGCAGCGGCCCGACGCCCATCCGCCCTCGTCCTCGCGCCGGCACCTCGGGTCCGTAGAATCGCGGCATGCGACTGGGGGTCCTGACCGGCGGAGGCGACTGTCCCGGGCTCAACGCCGTGATCCGCTCCGCGGTGCGCAGCGGCAGCTCCGTCCATCGGCACGAATTCGTCGGCTACCGGGATGGCTGGCGCGGCGTCGTCGAGGGGGACTCCGTCGGGCTGGGGCCGGAGGCCGTCCGAGGCATCCTGCACCGCGGCGGCACGATCCTGGGCACGTCCGGATCCAACCCCTACCGCAGCGACGACGGCCCGGACCGGGTTCGGGCGACGATCGCGCGGGATCGGCTCGACGGGATCATCGTCATCGGGGGGGAGGGGACGCTCGGGGCGGCGGCGAGGCTGGCCGAGGAGGGGGTCCCGGTCGTGGGGATCCCCAAGACCATCGATAACGACCTGGCGATGTCCGACTACACGGTCGGCTTTCACACGGCGGTCCAGGTCGCCACCGATGCGATCGACCGCTTGCACAGCACCGCCGAGAGCCACAATCGCACGATGGTCGTGGAGCTGATGGGCCGCAACGCGGGGTGGATCGCCGCCTACGCCGGCCTGGCCGGCGGAGCCGACGCCATCTTGATCCCCGAGCGCCCCTTCGATCTCGAGGAGGTGTGCGCGGGCCTTCGCCGACGGCACGTCCACGGGGCGTCGTTCTCGATCGTCGTGGTCGCGGAGGGGGCCGTTCCCGCCGAGGACACGATCACGATCCCGGAGTATCCGCTGGATCCCAACGGCTGGCCGCGCCTCGGCGGCATCTCGAACGTCATCGCGCCGGAGCTGCAGCGGCTCACGGGCTACGAGACGCGCGTGATCATCCTCGGCCACGTCCAGCGCGGTGGCTCGCCGGTCGCGTTCGACCGGGTCCTCGGGACGCGGCTCGGCATCGCCGCCGTCAACGTCGCCACCGCGGGCGGGTGGGGGAGGATGGCCACGCTCCACGGGGGCGATGTCGTCGACGTTCCGCTGGGGGCGGCGGTGGCGGAGCGTCGCGTCGTGCCCGATTCCCTGATCCACTCGGCCAAGGTCTTCTTCGGCTAGCGCGGATCAGCCGGTAGACTCGGTAGCCTCGTGCGTTACCGCGTCGACCTGCGCTCCGACACCGTCACGACGCCGTCCGAGGCCATGCGTCGGGCGATGGCCGCGGCCGAGGTCGGCGACGACTGGTACGGCGACGACCCGACGGTCAACCGGCTGCAGGAGCTCGCCGCGGAGCTCACCGGCAAGGAGGCCGCCATCTACGTTCCGACGGGAACGATGGCGAACCAGATCGGGCTCAGGCTGCACGTCGGCGGGGCCGGGCACCTGGTGCTGTGCGAGGGGCGTTCGCACGTCGCGACGACGGAGATGATGACGTCGGCCGTGCTCTCCGGCGTGACCTACCGGGCCGTCGAGGCCGGACCTCGCGGCCTGACGGCCGACGACGTCGCGGCGGGCATGCATCCCGACGCCTACTTCGACGTCGAGGTGGTGGACCTGATCTCGCTCGAGAACACGATGGGTGGCTACGCCGGGACGGTCGCTCCGCGTGGAGGAGTTCCGCGCCATCCGCAAGATCGCGGAGTCCGAGGGCGTGCCCGTCCACCTCGACGGCGCCCGGATCTTCAACGCGAGCGCCGCGAGCGGCGTGCCCGTGGCCGAGTACGCCAACGAGGCCGATACGCTGATGTTCTGCGTCTCCAAGGGGCTCGGCGCGCCGATCGGGTCGCTGCTGTGCGGGCCCCAGGACCTGATGCCGGAGGCGCGGCGGTTGAAGATCCTGTTCGGCGGCGCGTGGCGTCAGGCGGGGGTCATGGCCGCCGCCGGCCTGGTCGCGCTCGAGGAGGGACCCGAGCGGCTCTCGCTGGACCATGCGCGGGCTCGCCGGCTCGCGGAGGGCATCGCCGAGATCGCCCCGCTCGCGGTGGATCCCGACGCCGTGGAGACCAACATGGTGTTCGCCGACGTCTCCTCGCTGGGCCTCGATCCGATGGATGCCATCGAGCTGCTCGGACGGGAGGGGCTCGGGGTGACCCCGATCGGCCCGGGGGTCCTGCGGATGGTGACGCACGTCGACGTGGACGACGCGGGGATCGACCTCGCCCTCGGCGCCTGGCGCGCCGTCGTCGCCTCGACCTGACACGGAGCTCGAGCCATGGTGTCCTTCAGGAAGAAGCTCGATCCCGAGATCGCCAGGCGCGTGCCGCCCGGGCAGCGGCTCGTGAAGACCTGGCCCGTGCTGCAGTACGGGCCGATCCCGCGGTTCGACGAGGCCGAGTGGGATCTCCGAGTCTTCGGCGAGGTCGAGGACCCGTTCACGCTCACGTACGCCGAGCTCAAGGCGCTGCCCACGGTGACGGTCGATGCCGACATGCACTGCGTCACCGGATGGACGACCCTGGACAACGCGTGGACGGGCGTGTCGTTTCGGTCGCTCGCCGATCGCGCGAGGCCGACGCCGGACGCCCGTTGGGTCGTCGCGCACTGCGACTCCGGCTACACCTCGAACCTGTCGCTGCAGGCGATGCTGGACGACGATGTGCTGGTCGCGTGGGCGAATCGGGGCGAGCAACTGTCGGCGGAGCACGGGTATCCCCTCCGGCTGGTCGTTCCGAAGCGCTACGCGTGGAAGAGCGCGAAGTGGCTTCGGGGCCTCGAGATGACCCGGCCCAACCGGCGCGGCTTCTGGGAGACCCGCGGCTATCACATCCACGCGGACCCCTGGCCGGAGGAGCGCTACTCCTACCAGGAGGGACCGGGGCGCCGAGCTGGAGCCGTGAGGATCCGGGGGAACCCCGATGGCCTCGCGCCCGTCCAAGCTCGATCGAACCCTGTAGGCTTCGCGGCTCGGCTCAAGGCACCCGGCCGGCGGGCCGAATCCAAAAACCAGTGATCCCCCTCGTGAACAGCCTCCGGACCCGCCCACGCGGGCGGGCGAGCCTCGTGCTCCTCGCGGTGCTGGCCCTGGCCGTGCCCGCCGAGGCGTCGGCCGACCCCTCCGCCCAGGCGCCGGCCGGAGCATCCGCGCAGACGGCATCGGAGGAAGCCGGGAACCCGGCGGCGCCGTCCGCCCCGGGCGGAGGCGAGCTCGCGGATGCCCGGTCGCGACTCACGGGCCTGCAGGATGAGATCGCCGGGCATCAGGCATCGGTCGAGGAGCTGCTCCTCCAGATGCGGCGGGTCTCCACGGAGCTCGACCGCGAGCGGGCCGCGTACGCGGAGACCCAGTCGAGGCTCGGCACCATCCGCGAGGCGCTCGCCGCCGTCGAGCGCGAGTACACGGCGCTTCGCGCGCGCCTGGACGACCGCGCCGCCGAGGCGCTGTACGTGAACCCGGGCTCCACCATGGAGTTCCTGCTCGAGTCGGACTCCTTCGCGGAGGTCTCGGACAGGATCGAGTTCATCAATCAGCTCCAGGTCGCCGACGCCTCGCTCGCCAAACGGGTCGAGGCGACGGCCGCGCGACTCGAGTCCAGACGCGACGAGCTCGAGGTGACGCTGCGCCAGAGCGCCGACATCGTGGCGAGGCTGGACGTCCACGAGGAGCAGCTCGGTGCGCTGCTCGCCGATGAGCAGGCGCGGCTCTCGCAGATCACGCACGCGCGGCGGGAGGCGGCGTCGCTCATCGAGGAGCTCGTCGCGAAGAGGCAGGAGCGGCAGGCGGCGCAGGCGAGGGAGATTCGCGCTCGGCTCGCATCGCTCGGAGGCGAGGTGGCGCCGTACGGCCAGTGGGCCCGGCTCTTCCTCCAGGCGATCGGCGCCCCCACGTGCCATGAGAACCTGGTGGTGATGGTCGCCTGGCAGGCGGCGGAGGGGACGCAGGCCTCGTGGAACCCCCTCGCGACGACCCTGCAGATGCCGGGATCCATCGCCTTCAACTCCGTGGGAGTACAGAACTACACGTCCCTCGCGCAGGGACTCGACGCGATCCATCGGACGCTGCTGCGTGGCGCGACGACCTACGGCTACGGAGCGATCCTCGAGTCGCTGGGCCGGTGCGCCGACGCGATGGCGACGGCCCAGGCGATCAACGCCTCCTCCTGGTGCCGCGGCTGCACCGGCGGCGCCTACGTCACGGGGCTCGTCCCGGTGGTGGAGGCGTATTTCGACACCTACGCGGCCGACGTTCCCGGATAGCCCGCGCCGGCCGCTCCCCTCGCGGCCTCAGGCGAGGTAGATCGTGATCGTGTCGCCGGCGTGAACGATGGAGTCGGGGCTCGGGTCCTGCCCCTTGACGGTGTCGCCCTTGGAGCTCGGAAGCACGACCGTGCGTGCCTCGAGCCCCAGCCGTGAGAGGGTCGAGAGCGCCTCCTCCTTGCTCATGCCCGTCAGCTTCGGAAGCTTGAATTCCTCGGGGCCCTTGGACACCACGAGCGCCACGGTGGATCCCTTCGGGATCTCCACGTTCGCGGCCGGGCTCTGGCCGATCACCGTCCCTCGCTCGATCGTGTTCGAGAAACGCTCCTGGATCGAGGCCTCGAGGCCCGCCCCCTGCAGCGCCTCGATCGCAGCCGGCTGCGTCAGGCCGGTCACCTCCGGGATCTCGACGGGCGGCGGTCCCTTGCTGAGGATGATCGCGACCTCGCTGCCCTCGGGCGCCTGGCCGTTGGCCGGCCGCTGGCTCACCACCCGTCCCTCCGCGACCTCCATGCTGAATCTCTTCGTCTTGCGTCCGAGCTCGAGGCCCGCGTCGGTCATCGCGGCGCGCGCACGGTCGATCGTCATTCCCTCGACGTCGGGGACGTCGACGGGCTTGGGCCCGAGGGATCGAACGAGCGTCACGGGGTCATCGGCGAGGATCTCCGAGCCGGGCCTCGGGGTCATCCCGACCACCTGTCCGGCCTCGAAGGTCAGCGAGTACTCGCCCTTCTTGGCCACCACGACGCGAAGGCCGTCCTGCACGAGCTGGGACTGTGCCGCTCGGAGGGGCATCCCGACGACGTTTCGCACCTCGACCCGGTGCGGCACGAGATAGGTCCACGCGGCCCAGGCGACGCCGCCCACGAGGGCGAGGAGGAACAGCAGCTTCGCGACGGACATCCGCCGGCGCCTCCGCTCCGCCTTGGCTGCCTCGGGGCGGGTGATGGTCACGGTCTCCGCGTGCTCGGGGCCGGCCTCGGGGATCACGACGGGGTGATCGTGCACGAGGCCGGCCAGCGGCTCGGCCTCGGGGAGCTCGCGGGCCTCCTGGGCGAGATCTCGTCGCATCTCCGCCGCCGACTCCGGGCGGAGCTCTCGATCGCGCTCGGTGGCCGACTGCACGAAGCCGTCGAGGCCCGCGGGCAGATCCGAGACGATCCTGGAGGGCGCCGGAACCCGATTCGACAGGTGCTTGTAGGCGATGGCCATCGACGTCTCGCCGGTGAACGGCAGGCGTCCGGTCAGCAGCTCGAAGGCGAGGATCCCGACCGCGTACAGGTCGCTGCGCGGGTCCGCGGGCTCCCCGCGGATCTGCTCGGGGGCCAGGTACTGCACCGTCCCCGTCACGGTGCCGGCCTGCGTCGTCGTGCCGTCGGCGTAGGCCCGGGCGAGGCCGAAGTCGGCCACCTTGGCCGTGCCGTCCGGCGAGACGATGACGTTCTCCGGCTTGATGTCGCGGTGCACGATGCCCTGGCGGTGCGCGTGATCGACCGCGGCGAGGATCTGCCCGAGGACGTCGGCCGCCTGCGCGGGCGCGAGCCGCCCCTGCGTCGTGAGGATGTCCCGCAGGCTCGCGCCCCGGACGAACTCCATCACCATGTAGTAGATGCCGTCGACCGCGCCCCAGTCGTACACGGCCGCGATGTTCGGGTGATTCAGCACTGCGGCCGCGCGAGCCTCCCGGCGGAACCGGTCGATGAACCCGGCGTCGCCCGCGAGCGAGCGATGGAGGACCTTGACCGCCACCTCGCGAGCCAGCACGGCGTCGTACGCGCGGAACACCTCGCCCATTCCGCCGGCCGCGATCCGCTCGACGATGCGATAGCGCCCGTCGAGGGTGGTCAGCTGCAGGCCGGCGTCGCGAAGCGACACCGGCTCCGGGGACGTGCTCCTAGCCGTTGGTTGTTCCTCCCGCTGAGGTCTGGGGCCGCGGCGGGTCCGGATCATTGTATGGTGCGCCGGGACCGGTTCCTCGCAAGCGAACGGCCCAGTTCGGGCGGCGTTTCCGCAGGTCGGAATGGATGGGGGAGATGAGCGACCGGCAAGCCGAGGCATCCGACCTCGAGACGGCGCTCGAGGGGCTGGAGTCGGTGCTCGAGGAGATCGAGCGGGCGCTCGACCGCGGCGAGACCGACCTGCGGCGGCTGGGATTCTGGCGAGCCCTCGGGCCGGTGAAGCGCGACCCGGTCCTCGCCGACCTCGTCGCCGACCGGGCCGGCCGCATCGATCGGCGGGCATTCGAGGCGCGCGTGCACCCGCTCGCTCCCGTCTGGGTCGGCAATCTCGTCCTGGTTGCGGGGGTCGTCGCGGGGGTCGGCGCCGTCGTCGTGGCGGTGCGCGCCGACAGCCCGACGATCGCCGGCGTGGCGCTGATCGCCGCCGCCGGGATCTGGTCGTTCGCGGTCCACGGCCTCGCCCACTGGGTGGTGGGCCGAATCGTCGGCATCCGGTTCCTCGCGTACTTCCTCGGCGGCCCCCCGCCGCCGCGGCCGGGCCTGAAGTCGGACTACTCCACCTACCTCCGAGCCTCTCCGTCGGGCAGGGCGTGGATGCATGCGTCGGGGGCGATCGCCACGAAGATCGCGCCCTTCGTGGCCCTGGCGCTGTATCCGCTGACCGAGGCGCCGGCCTGGGCCGCGTGGTCGGTGCTCGCGCTCGGGATCGTCCAGATCGTCACCGACGTGCTGCTCTCGACGAAGTCCAGCGACTGGAAGAAGTTCAACCGGGAGCGGCGGGCGGCGCGGCCTGCGAGCGACGCCCGGGGTGGGTAGACTGCTCGCGGAACACCGGGGAGCTCGGGCAACCGGGCTGAGAGGCCGGCTGTTGGGGCGTCGGCGACCCGCGAACCTGATCCAGATAACGCTGGCGCAGGGAGGACCGATACGACCGATCGTCTGCCGCTCGGGGTGTACGTGATCACGTCGAGCGGGCTCTCGCCGGGCCGCGACCATCTCTCGGTGGGGCTGGCGGCCGTACGCGGCGGCGCCACGGCGCTCCAGCTTCGAGCCCCCGAGCTCGGCGACGAGGACATGCTGCGGGTGGCCCTGGCGCTCGCCAAGGGCTGCGCCCCACGCGGTGTGCTCTTCGTCGTCAACGATCGCGTCGACGTCGCCGGCGAGGCCGGCGCGGACGGCGTCCATCTCGGACAGGGCGACGAGCTCGAGGGGGCCAGGGACCGGATCGGGCCGGATCGGGTCCTCGGCGTGAGCGTGTCCACGGCCGAGGAGGCGCGGCGCGCGGAGCGCGCGGGCGCGGACTACCTCGGGGTCACGGTGTGGCCGACGCCGACCAAGCCCGAGGCCGCGCCGCAGGGCCTCGACGGGGTTCGTGCGATCGCCGGCGCCACGGCGTTGCCGGTCGTCGGCGTCGGCGGGATCGACGCGTCGAACGCCGGGGACGTGATCGCCGCCGGGGCCGCGGGGGTCGCGGTCGTCTCCGCCGTCGGGGCGGCGTCCGATCCCGTGGAGGCGACGCGCGCGCTGGTCCGGGCGGTCGAGCGGGCAGAGCCGCCGGCGGCCCCGGGGTGACCGAGCAGCGCACGGGCAAGATCACGCCGGAGCGTCTTCGAGCGGCTCATCCTGCGGCACCTCGGCGCGTCGGACGAGGATGTGCTCGTCGGCCCGAAGCACGGCGTGGACGTCGGCGTCGTCCGCGTCGCCGACGGCGTGGCGATGGCGCTGACGACCGATCCCATCTTCATCGTTCCGGCCTACGGCTGGGAGCGGGCGGCGTGGTTCGCCGTGCACATCCTGGCCTCGGACGCCGCGACGAGCGGATTGCCGCTGCGCTGGATGTCGGTCGACCTGAACCTGCCCCCCGAGATCCGCGACGAGGATCTCGAGACCCTCTGGCGTGCGTTCTCGCGAGCGTGCCGGGAGCTCGGCATCGCGGTCGTCACCGGCCACACCGCCCGCTACGACGGCTGCGCGTGGCCGATGGTCGGCGGGGCGACGTGCATGGCGTCCGGCTCCGCGGACGCGTTCGTCACGCCCACGATGGCGCGTCCGGGCGACCTCGTGGTCGTGACCAAGGGGGCCGCGATCGAGGCCACCGCGTTGTTCGCGGCGACCTTTCCACGGCGGCTCGCCGACGGCGTGGGAGCCGACGTCGCGAGGGCGGCCGACGCGCTCTTCGAGGAGATGACCGTGGTTCCCGAGGCCCGGGTCGCCTCGGACTTCGGGCTCCGGGAGCGGGGCGTGACGTCGATGCACGACGCCACGGAGGGGGGCGTCATCGGAGGGCTGTCGGAGGTCGCGGCCGCGTCGGAGGTCGGGCTGCGCATCGATCTCGGCTCCATCCCGGTCCGGCCCGAGGTGCGCCTCGTGTGCGACTACGTCGGGATCGACCCCTACATCTCGATCTCGGAGGGAACGCTCATCGCCACGGTGGTGCGCGACCGCGCCGACGCCTTCGTCGCCGCGCTGGGGGCGGCCCGGATCTCCGCGGCCGTCGTGGGCGAGGTGACCGACGCCGCCTCCGGTCGCGTCCTCGTCACGTCCGATGGGGAGCGGCCGCTGCGGCATCCGGGCCTCGATCCGTTCTGGGGGGCCTTCGCCGGCTGGGCGGGCGAGGAGGCTAGCGCAGCCAGGTCTGGATGATCGCCTTGCCGAAGTTGTAGCCGTATCGCAGGCTCTTCGGCTTCTTGGACTTCCCGCCCTTGCGCGCGAGGATCGTGATCGGAACCTCGGTGATCCGCGCCCGGTGTCGGAGCGCCTCGATGAGGACCTCGCTCGTCCAAAACTGATCCTGCTGAAGCACCAGCTTTCGCAGGAGCTCGGTGCTCGCCGCGCGATAGCCGCTCGAGATGTCGGTCACGCGCGTTCCCGTGAGGATCGTCGTGACCCAGGAGAAGAAGTGGACGCCGATGTGGCGGATCGCGCTCTCGCTCTCGAACTCGCCGAGCAGGCGGGAGCCGTTCACGTAGTCGGCCGTGCCGGCGACGATGGGCTCCACGAGGATGGAGAGCTCCTCCGGGAGGTGCTGCCCGTCCGAATCGAGCGTCACCACGATGTCGGCATCGAGCTTCAGCGCGATGTCGTAGCCGACCCGCAGCGCGAGCCCGCCGCCGCGCCGGATGGGATTGCTCGCGACCAGCGCGCCCGCCGCTCGCGCGACCTCCGGCGTGCCGTCGTCGGAACCGTCGTCCACCACCATGGGAACGACGTGGTAGCCGTGCACCATCCTCGGCATCTGCGCGATCACCCGCGCGACGTTCTCGGCCTCGTTGAAGGCGGGGGAGACGGTGACGATGCGCTTGCCGGACGGCAACGATTGCGCGGTGTCCCAGTCGAACTCCCGCTGTGCCAGCGATTCGACGAGCAGCCGGATGCTCCGCTCATTGACGTCGGCATGGGACTGCACGCGAAGCAGGAGCAGGAGGAGCACCGCCACGGCCGTGAACAACACCGCGTCGAGCCGCCGCCCGTTTCCCGGGCGGAAGTTGAAGATGTCGAAGAAGGGGTTGTACACGTCGGGTGCGATCGCGAGGATGATCGTCCCCGTGGCGATCATCGTCGAGATGATGAGGTTCAGCCGGCTGATCTGCCGCCGCCGGTAGCGGACGACCGCACTCAGGAACAGGGCGACCGCGAAGACGCCGCCGACGATCCTGAGAGCGCCCATCGGTCCCTTCCTCGCTCGATCCGTCGTCCGGCCCGCGGCTACGGGGCGGCCTGCTTCTCCCTCGTGGGCGGACGCCACCGCGTCCGCGGCAGGATGTGATCCTCGATGACCCGGTCGCGGTAGCGGCCGATGACGTCGAAGACGTGCTCGATGAGCGTCTCGGAGAGCAGGTGTGGCTGCAGCCCGAGGTCGAGCAGCTTGGTGTTGATGGCGTTGTAGTAGTGGTCCTCCCGCTCGATCCTCGGGTTGTCGACGGGCTGCACGACCACCTCGAGGCCGTGCTCCCGTCCCGCGTGCTGCACGAGGGTGGCGAGCTCCTGGACCGAGAATTGCTCCGTGAACTGGTTGAAGACGCGGAATTCCCCCTGGGCCGCGGGGTTCAGCGTCGCGAGCTCCACGCACTGGATCGTGTCGACGATGTTCAGGTAGCCGCGCGTCTGGCCGCCCTTGCCGTAGACCGTCAGCGGGTGGCCGATCACCGCCTGCAGGCAGAAGCGGTTGAGGGCGGTGCCGAAGACCTCGTCGTAATCGAACCGCGTGAGCAGCCTGGGATCGAGCTTGGTCTCCGGCGTCTCGATCCCGTAGACGACGCCCTGGTTGAGATCCGTGGCACGCAGTCCCCAGATCCGGCAGGCGAAATGGATGTTGTGGGAGTCGTGCACCTTCGACAGGTGATACATCGAGCCGGGCACCTTCGGGAACGGAAGGGTGTCGCGACGGCCCTTGTGGGCGATCTCGATGAATCCCTCCTCGATATCGATGTTCGGCGTGCCGTACTCGCCCATCGTGCCGAGCTTCACGAGGTGGGCCGTCGGGGCGAACTCCTGCATGGCCCACAGGATGTTCAACGTGTTGACGACGTTGTTCGTTTGCGTGAAGACGGCGTGCTCGCGGTCCTTCATCGAATAGGGGGCGCTCGGCATCTCGCCGTAGTGGATGATGGCCTCGGGCTCGAACTCGCGGAACAGCGGCTCGACGACCGACCAGTCGACGAGGTCGCCCTCGGTCACGCCGATGTCCTTCCCGGTGACGTCGCGCCATGCCGCGGCGCGAGCCGGAAGCGAGCTTGCGATCGGCGTGAGCGAGTCGGTCCCGGCCTCGCGGTGAGCGTCCCGCCGCAGGTAGTTATCGACCAGATGGATCTCGTGACCCCGGCTTGAGAAGTGCATCGCCGTCGGCCATCCGAGATAGCCGTCGCCGCCCAGGATCAGGATGCGCATACCGTTCCCTTCGAATTCGCCTTCTCCGTCGAAAGTCGCCGTATCGTATCAACCCCGCCGTGGGCGCAGGTGCGGGGAGGGGGCCCGTTCGCCCGTCTGACCTGCGGGATCGCTTCCGCCGGACGCGTCGGCGGCCCCGCCGGGCACCGGCGTCGCGGCGAGGGCCATCGCTCGATGTTCAGGCGAGGGACGCCAGCTCCGACAGGACGCGATCGACCTCCTCGGGCGTCGAATAGTGGCAGAACCCGATGCGAAGCGCGCCGCCCGTGTCGTTGAGCCCGAGGCGGTCGAACAACTCGACCGCGTAGTAGTGCCCGTCCCATGTGAAGATGCCCCGGTCGCCGAGGATCTTCGAGGTCTCGATGGGATGTTGGTCGCCGATCCGGAGCGCGAACGTCGGCGTTCGCTCGCCGACGCGCGCCGGGTCGGCGATCCCGTAGAGCGAGACGCCGTGAAGGTGCTCCAGTCCCTCGAGGAAGCGCTCCGCCAGCCCGGACTCGTACTCGCGGATCGCCCGGAAGCCGGATCGCACGGATGCCCGCCGCGGCTCGCCGCCGGCGGCCCCGAACGCCCGGCCGACGTCGGCGAGGTAGTCGATCGACGCGATCGTTCCGGCGAGCCCCTCGTGATTCAGGGTCCCCGTCTCCCAGCGGTCGGGCACGTCATCGCTCGCCGGTCGAACCTTGTACGGCGTCCATTCCGCGAGCAGCTCCCTGCGAGCGAACAGCAGCCCCATGTGCGGCCCGAAGAACTTGTACGGGGAGCACACGAGGATGTCGGCCTCGATCTCCCGGACGTCGATCGATCGGTGCTGGGCGAGATGGACGCCGTCGAATGCGATCAGGGCGCCGGCCCGG
Source organism: uncultured Actinomycetes bacterium (assembly GCA_963728285.1). Taxonomy (GTDB): domain Bacteria; phylum Actinomycetota; class UBA4738; order UBA4738; family HRBIN12; genus CAVSJR01. The sequence goes on from CAVSJR010000003.1 coordinate 183,400, forward strand.
TGGACCCGTCGGGCGATCTCGAGCGCCGGGGTGATCGTGCCCACGGCGTTGGAGGCGAGGGTGCACGCGACGAGCCGGGTTCGATCCGAGAGCGCCGCCTCCAGCGAGTCCAGGTCGAGCGTCACGTCCCCGGGCCGCACGTCGACCCATCGGACGGTGGCGCCCGCGTCGTCGGCGGCCATGAGCCACGGGCGGATGTTCGCGTCGTGGTCCAGCCGGGTGACGACGATCTCGTCGCCGGGTCGGAGCGTTCGCGCGAGCGATCGCGAGATGGAGAAGAGCAGGGTCGTGGCGTTCGGCCCGAAGACGATCTCGTCGGGGTCGGACCCCAGCAGATCGGATGCCGCCCGGCGGGCCGCGGCGATCAGGGCGTCGGTCTGCTCGCTCGCCGAGAAGGCGCCGTGCGTGTTCGCATTGCTGTGGAGGAGGTAGTCGCGCATGGCCGTGATGACGGTGTCGGGGACCTGCGAGCCGCCGGGCGCATCGGCGAAGACGCACGGGCGCCCGTCGGGGCCCGTGCGCGCGAGGGAGGGGAAGCGATCGCGCAGCGGGGAGAGATCCGGGACGCCCATCGATGGGAGACTGCCGCATCGAAGCCTCCTCGGCAACCGCGGAACCTCTAGCCCGATCGCCGGGGCGGACGTTCGCCGCGCCGGGCGCCGACCTCGACGATGTGCGGGTCGAGCTCCTCGAATCCTCCCCTGCGCGCGAGGGCCCTCGCGGCGGCCTCCCGCGTCGTGAAGCGGCCCGGCAGGGGAGAGGAGGAGCCCTCCTGGACCCCTCGGAAGTCGCGGCGCTCCCGAAACACGACGCCGACGCGCTGTCCGTCGACGCGAACGTCCCAGGCCGGACGATCGGGGAGCGGCTCGAGGGTCATGTGCGCTGCCATCGCATCGAGTGCTGTGCCCTTCGCGGCGGGCCGCCAAACGACGGGCACCGAACGGATGGGGAAGCATCCCGGCAGGGGTTGCTCCGCGTCGCCGGAGGGCAAGGGTCGGCGGGAGGTGGTTGGGTATGGTGCGATGTCCGGTATGCGGCGAGGAATTGGAGACCGACGAGGAGATGGATGCGCACGACCACGAGATCCCCGTGGCGTTGCGGAATGCCGGACCGGGCTTCCCCTGCCCGATCTGCGGGCGCTCGTTCGATGCCGAGGAGCATCTCGTGGAGCACATGGCGCAGGAGCATGCCGGCGCCGAGGCCCCCGGCGAATGACCGCCGCGTGAGCGCAGGCTTCCCGTATGCGGGATAGCGACGCGCGCCCGCGGGGTGTCCGCCCGCGCGACGTCTGGACCGTCGTGTGGGTCGTCCTGGTCGTCGCCGCGGGGCTGTTCGTCCTGTACGAGATCCGGCGCATCCTCGTCTGGCTGCTGGTGGCGGGCTTCGTCGCCGCCGTGCTGAGCCCCGCCGTCTCGATCCTCGAGCGCAGGGGGTTCCGCCGGGGGCTGGCCGTCGCCGTGGTCACGATCGGCCTCGTGCTGATCATCGGGGCGCTGCTGTACGTGTTCGTGCGGCCGCTCGTCTCGCAGTCGATCGAATTCGCGCAGAACCTGCCCGAGACGGTCGACCGAATCCAGCGAGCGCCCCTCGTCAGGCAAGCGCTGGAGCGATTCAACATCCAGCAACGCGTGGAGCAAGCATCACCGGAGCTGCCCCAGCGCCTCCTCGGGCTCTCCGGCCCGCTCGTCTCGGCCTTCGCCTCGCTGGCTGCGTTCCTCGTGGCGCTGATCAGCGTCGTCGTGCTCGCCGTCTTCCTCCTGATCTACGGCCCGCAGTTCGCGGACACGGGCCTTGCGCTGGTCGGCGAACGGGCGAAGCAGGAGCGGCTTCGCCGCCTGGGCGGCCGCTCGCTCCAGGCCGTGTCCGGGTGGGTGGCGGGCAACGTCCTGACGAGCATCGTGGCCGGCATCGCAACGACGGTCGTGCTGCTTCTTACCGGCGTCCCGTACGGGGTGCTCCTCGGCCTGTGGGTGGCGTTCGCCGATCTCATCCCGCTCGTGGGCGCGACGCTCGGGGCGATCCCCGCGATCATCATCGCGTTCACCGTGTCGATTCCCGTCGGCATCGCGGTCGTCATCTTCTTCGTCCTGTATCAGCAGTTCGAGAACCACGTGCTGCAGCCCGCCGTCTACGGCAAGACGATCAAGCTCAATCCGTTCCTGGTGCTTCTCGCCGTCCTCGTCGGCGTCGAGCTCGCCGGCTTCCTCGGAGCGCTCCTCGCGTTGCCGGTCGCCGGGATCATCCAGATCGTGGTCCTCGACGTCGTCGACGAGCGCGGCGGGGACCTCGGGGCCCCGACCCCGGAACCGACGGACGGTGAATCAGACGGCGAGGGTGACCTCGTTGCGGATCCACCCCGCGACCGGGGATGAGGGCGGCCATGCGTCGACCTGTGGCCTGACCGTTCACGAACCCAAGGGGGAACCGACGAGGGTCCTCTGCCGTAGTACTCGGCGCGAGGAGGCGCGAGGAGGCGCGAGGACGGGTGCCGAACCGCACATGGATGGGCCGGGTGGTCGCGACGACCACGTCGGCGCTGCTGATCGCCTGTTCGGGCCCCTCGGGAGACGGCGCGGTAACCAGATCGATCGATCCCGCCCGTCGACGCCACCCGCCGCGGTCGACGTGATCGCTCGTTCCCTGGATGCGCCCCCTCCCGGCTGCGAGGGCCCTCCACCGAACCACGAGATGGTCGCGCGGTACTTCGGGCCGCTGGCCGGGGGCTCACCGATCTGGGGAGGGTTCTACGCGCGCTTCGACGAGGAGGCGAACGCGTTCTCCGCCGGGGCGAAGCCTCGACGAACGAAGGATGGGTGGGCGGTGAAGGTCCTCTGGGTCATCGAGCCCGGGGATCCTCACGCCGGTGACGCTGTCGGGAGAGAGCGTGGCGACCGGCGCGCCCCTGCGATTCGAGATCGGCGGCGTGCACGCGTCGGCGACGGAGTCTCCCATTCTCGACCCGAAACACCCCGCGATCCCGATCCAGGACGGGGAGTGGAAGGAGTTTCCCTCGGCCCTCCTCTTCCCGTCGGCGGGCTGCTACGTCCTCACCGCCTCCTGGGCCGGTGGGAGCTGGCGGATGGGCTTCGGGTTCGGTCGGTAGTCGCGCCGACGTCGCGGGAGGGGGGCGTACACTTCCGCTCGATCCTGCTCCGCCGACCGGGAGGCTCGATGCGCTGGGGACTCGACATCGCGCAACATCAGCTGAGTTGGGATGAGATCGTCGAGCGAGCCCGCCTCGCCGAGGATGCGGGCTTCGACGGCGCCTGGGTCTTCGACCACTTCAAGGCGCTCTACGGCGACCCGACGGGACCCTGTCTCGAGGGATGGACGCTGCTCGCCGGGCTTTCCCGGGAGACCGATCGCATCCGGATCGGAACGCTCGTGACCGGCATGACGTATCGTCATCCGTCGGTCCTGGCCGCGCAGGCCGTCACGGTGGATCACCTCTCGAACGGCCGACTCGAGCTCGGGGTCGGGGCCGCCTGGAACGAGGAGGAGCACCGTCAGCTCGGCATCGACTTCCCGAGCGCCGGCGAGCGCATGGACCGCCTCGAGGAAGGCGTCCAGGTGCTGAAGCTTCTGATGACGACCGACGAGGCGACCTTCGCGGGCTCGCGGTACCGACTCGACCATGCCACGCTGCGTCCCCGACCCATCCAGCGACCGCATCCGCCCCTGTGGATCGGCGGGACCGGGCGCAGGCGCCTGCTCCCGGCGGCGGGCCGCTACGCGGACGTCTGGCACGGGTGGGCCGACTCGGTCGAGGAGTTCGCCGAGATGAACGCGATCATCGATCGCGCCGCCGAGGAGGCGGGACGCGACCCACGAGACATCGCGCGAGCCAGCGAGCTCGACCTGTCCCAGACAATGGACGGCGTCCGCCGGGACATCGACATGTTCGAGGCGGGGGGCGTGAGCTATCTCACCGTCGGGTGGCCGAGCGAGGGCAGGGGCAGGCTCGAGGAGTTCATCGAAACGGTCATGCATCGCTGAGCGCCCCCCCTCCAATTCCGGCTCCCCCGTTACGGCGTCTCGGGGTCGGGAGGTGCCCCGGCGCGGGTCGTCAGCGCAGCGTCCGCGCTCGAGTCGGATCCGGCGTCGGCCGAGCCGGGGCTCTGGCCAGCTTGCGCGTCGGCGATCGACGTCCCCGTCGCCGAGTCGCCGCCGTCGGGGTCGTCGGGATCAGTCGAAACCACGCGATGAGCGGCATCGGGCAGCCCTCCGGCGAATGCCACGCCGGTCGTTCCCAGCGAGACGACCATCGCGAGGGCGACGATCGGCCGCGAGCGGATGCGGCCGCCGGCGGGCTTGGGCGGGTCGGAGATCCCGACGACCTTTGCCATCATCCGGATCGTGCCCTCGCCGGCGGCCGCCGGCCGCGAGGGGAGGTCGGCGGCGAGCGTCTGCAGCAGGCCGGCGACCTCCGCATATCCGGGGGGAGCGTCGTCCGGCGGGACCCGCCCTTCGAGCACCCGGTCGGCCGTCCCCGCGTCCAGCCGGAAGCGTGGGTCCGCCATCTCACCCTCCGTATCGCGCCGACGCCTCATTCCGTTACCTCCTCGCGCGCGACGATCGATGCCAGCCTGCGGAGCGCGCGGTGCTGGAGGACTCGGACCGCGCCCGGGCGCTTGCCGAGGATCTTGGCCACCTCGCCGACCGACAGGCCGCCGAGGACGCGGAGCAGGACGACGTCGGCCTGGGAGGGAGGCAGCATGGCGATGCACGAGAGCGCCAGCTCGGTCCCGAGGACCTCGAGCGCCTCCGCCTCCACATCGGCGACCCGCCCCCACGGCACGAGCCTTCGCGCCTCCATCGGGAAGGTGCGTCGGCGAGCGTCCCTGCGCCGAAGGTCCAGCAGGCGCCGCCGGGCGATGGTGAAGAGCCAGGCCCGAAAGTCGTCCTCCCCGCCGGAGAAGCGGCGGATGCCGAGGGCGACGCCCAGCCAGACGTCGTGGGCGAGGTCCTCGGCGACGCGCGGCTCGTGCACGCTCACGTAGCGGAGTAGCCTCGGCTGCAGATCCTCGTACAAGGCGCCCAGCGCCCACTCGGCGCCGGCCTGGGCGGCCGAGAGGACGTCGTCGAAGCGCTCGTCGAGGCTCATTGGGGGGAACGCCAGCCTACCCAGACCGACCGCGAACAGGGAACCCCCGAAGGTCGATGCCGGCGCGCCGATCGGTCCCTCCATCGGTCTGAGCCGGGGCGTCGGCACCCCTGAGCCGGCCGTCTCGGGCCCGGTCAGCCCGGAGCGAGGACGAACCGGCCCGCCGTCTCGAGCCGCCAGGGAAAGGCCCGCGGCAACACCACCCACCGCCCGTCGTGGTAGATGCCGCCGAACAGCTTGTGGCACTCGAACGTGCCCACCGTCGTTCCCGCCTTGCCCCGCCGGATCACCATGGCGCAGCGTCCGCGGTTTTGCGCGAGTGCGGTCGTGAACTGGACGGAGTCGGCAAACGGCCGGGGAACGATGAAGTTCATCCAGACATCCGCGTCGCGTCCCTCGGCGGTGGCGCCCGACAGGACCATCGTGACCGGCCGGTCGCCCGTGAAGCGCAGCGACATGACGCCGCCGCGCCCGATCTCGTTTCTCGACTGGAGCCGGAACGCAGCCCCCCTCGAAGTTGATCGCTCCGGCCGCGTCCATCGTCATCGCGCCCGTCGCCGGGTGATCGACCGGCGATGCCGTGGCCGGAGGAACCTCCGATCGGCCGGAGCACGCGCCGGCGACGAGCGCCGCGGCGCAGGCCGCCGTCACGATGCGGGCCGGGAGGGAGCGGGACGGAACGCGAACGAGCCGCCTCGCCGGTCGATCCATAGCCCTACGGTCCGTCAGCCGGGAGCGAAGCGCAAGTCCACCGACGGTGAGCGACGGGGCCTCGACGTTCGAGAGAGCAACGTGCGATCCAGGACAGGCGCGAGGAGCTCCAGGGCGCCGTCAGGAGCAGCGCGAGGAGCGCCTCGAGGCTGCCGCCGACGAACCCCCCGGCGTGGGAGCCGGCTCGACGAACGGCTGAGGATCCGTTCCGCCGGCTCGCCGATTTTTCATGCGCGCCGTCCTCCCGTATGGTGTGGTGGCTCGCTGGTCTGCCCCCCCGCTAAGGACATCAGATCCCATGAAGACCAGGGCTCTCGTCGTTTCGCTCGCCGTCTGCGCGGCGATGCTCGCGCTTTTCTCGCCGGCTCGGGCGCTGCGCGTGACGGCGCCGAAGCCCAACATCATCCTCGTGGTCACAGACGATCAGCGGTGGGACACGGTCTGGTCCATGGAGACGGTGAAGCGCGAACTGGTCGCGAACGGTATCAAGTTCACTGCAGGCGCATACGGTCGTCCCCCTCTGCTGCCCGTCCCGGGCGAGCATCCTCACGGGCACCTATCCACACACGCACGGGGTCTACGGCAACCAGAACAGCGGAGGAGGGTTCGCAGGGTTCGACGATAGGAGGCCGACCATCGCGACCGTCCTACACAGCGCCGGCTACCGAACGGGGCTCGTCGGAAAGTATCTCAACGGCTACGGCAAGCGAGATGCGGGAAGGCCGTCCACCTACATCCCGCCCGGTTGGGACGACTGGCACGGCCTCATCACCGGGAACGCGAAGGACTACTACGGCTACGCGCTCTCCGAGAACGGCTCGGTGAAGCACTACGGCTCGCGCCCGGCCGACTACCTCACCGATGTCCTCACCGATCGCGCCCGAGACTTCGTGGCCGCGGCATCTCCGAAGCCCTTCTTCCTCTACTGGACGCCCTTGGCGCCCCATCTGTCCGCGGTGCCGTCGCCGGCCTACGAGCATGCGTTCGACGACCTGGCTCCCTGGCGGCCGTCCACGTACAACGAGAAGGCCGCCGAGGACAAGCCGCTCTGGGTCCGCGACCTTCCCCTGTTCACCAAGTCGGCGAGCAAGCGGATCGACGACTTCCGCGAGCGCCAGTACGAGACCCTGCAGTCCGTCGACGATGGACTGAAGGCGATCCTGCGCGAGCTGTCGCCGGCCGAGCTCGCGAACACGTTCGTCGTGTTCACGTCCGACAACGGCTACCAGTGGGGGGAGCACCGCCTTCATTCCAAGAACTTCGCCTACGAGGAGAACACGAGGGTGCCGCTGGTGATTCGCTGGGGCCGGATGAGCGCCGGAACGGTGTCGAACGAGCTCGCGACGACCATCGATCTGGCGCCGACCTTCGCGGCGCTCGCGGGGACCCGCATGCCGGGGGCCGAGGGCCTCAACCTGCTTCCGACGCTGCGGGTGGGTGCCCCGCTGCGCGATGAGCACCTCATCGAGTCCGCCGGAAAGCTGTCGCCTCCGTTCTGCACGCTGCGAACCCGCGCCTTCACCTTCACCCACCTCGCGACGGGGGAGGAGGAGTACTACGGGCTCGAGGCCGACCCCCTGGAGGCGCGAAACGTCGTGACCGACCTCCAGGCATCGAGGCGCAAGGCGATCCGCGATCGCCTGCGCGCGTTGTGCCGTCCGCTGCCTCCGGGGATGCCGAACTTCTGATTCCGAACATCGAGTGCCGAACGTCTGGGGATCACCATGTCCCGGGGAGCGCGGAAGGCGGATGGTTGCCTCGGCGTCTCCCGTGGAAGGATCCGCAGCGATGGACACCCATCGGCGACTTCGTATCTACCTCAACGATCACCTGGCGACGACGATCGTGGCGCGGGAGCTGGCCAAGCGATCGCTCGGCCGAAACCGCGGCTCGGAGCTCGGGGTGTTCCTCGAGGGATTCCTGGAGGATCACTCGCGTGAGCGGGCCGTCCTGGTCGAGGCCATGCGAAGGATGAGCGTGGCCCCTCAGACGTTCAAGGTCGCCGCCGCGTGGATGGCCGAGCGGGTCGGCAGGCTGAAGCCCAACGGGCAGCTCACCGGCTATTCCCCGCTCAGCCGGCTCATCGAGATCGAAGGGCTCCTCGCCTTGGTCCGAGGCGCTCGATCGATGTGGCTCGTGCTGGCGCGCCTCGACGATCGGCGACTCCGCGGGCTCGATCTCCTCGAGCGCGCCGAGCGCGCCGAGCGGCATATGGCCGAGCTCGAACGGATCGAGCTCGAGTTCGTTCCGGAGGCCATCGGGACCCCCGGCGACGGGGCGCGCAAGGCCGTGGAGCCGTAGGGGGCGTCGTCAGCGAGACGCGGCGAGGACCTCGTCCACACGGGAGAGGCCCTTCAACGTGTGTTCGATGTCGTAGCCGAATCCGATGCGAATCCCCCTGTCGAGCCCGAACACGTCGCCGGGCACGAGGAGGACCGACTGCTCGGTCCGGATCCGGTCGATCAGCTCCATCGAGCGCTGCGGCAGGTCGTAGGCCACGTAGGCGATCGCGCCCGCCGCGGGCCGCGCGTATCGGAACACGTCGTCGTGGGAATGGATCCAGTCCTCGAGCGGCGGCAGCTGGCGGCGAATGATCTCCCGCGTTCGGGCGAGGATCCATTCGCGCCGCTCCGGCTCCATGGCCACCGCGGCGAGCTCGTCCGAGATCTTGCCGGGCGTCAGCGTCGTGTAGTCGTGGCGGATCCAGACGTCTCCGATCGTCTCCTCGGGGGCCACGACCCACCCGATCCGCAGTCCCGGCATGCCGAACGCCTTCGAGAGCCCGCTCGTGATGACCACCTTGTCGTAGCGACCCCAGAAGGTCGGCGACGTCTCGTCGGTGTCGATCTCCGCTCCGCGGTAGATCTCGTCCGCCACGATCCAGGCCCCGACGCGGTCGGCGGCCTCGACGATCGCCTCCATCTCGGGCGCGGTCAGCACGTGCCCGGTGGGATTGTTCGGATTGCAGACCATGATGACCCTCGTGCGATCGGTGACCGCCCGCTCCAGCTCGTCGGGATCCAGCGCCCACCGAGGCTCGTTCCCGCCGAGCCTGAGCTCGAAGGTGTCGGTTCGGCCCGCGAAGTGTCGCCCAAGCCCCCAGCCCTGCATGTAGTTCGGGACCATGAACGCGAGCCGATCGCCCGGCTCGAGCAGCGTCCACAGCGTGAGGAGATTTGCCTCGGATCCCCCGTTCACGATGGTGACGTTCTCCCTGCGGCATCCGGGATACCACTGCGCGATACGTTCGCGAGCCACCTCGGAGCCCTCCGAGAGGGGATACCCGAGGGCGGTGTCGAGGTATGCCTGCGGGTCGGCGCGCTCGCCGAGGAGCTCCCGGATGGTGAGCGGCTGCACGCCGCTCTCCGAGAGGTCGTATTCGACCTCGTGCCAGTAGAGCGACTGCATCCGCTCCATCTCGAACGTATCGATCCGCATGTCGTCCTCCCGGGATGGTCGTCGCCACCGTAGCAAGGAACGCACATGACCGGGAACGCGCGACGATCCGGCCGGCCGGCAGCCGCTCGCATCACGTCTCGCCGCGGGTCCAAGCCAGCACATCCTCGCGGGAGGCGAAGTTCAGGATCCGCTCCTTCGGGATGTCGGCGAGGATCGCGGCGGCCAGCCCGAACTCCATGAACGCGAGCTCCGCCGGCTGGTGCGCGTCGGTTCCGATGGAGATCCGCACGCCGGCGTCCCGTGCGAGCCGGAGGAGCTCGACATTGAGGTCCTGCCGATCCGGGGAGGCGTCGATCTCGAGGGCCTTGTCGAGTGCCGCCGCCTCCGCGAAGACGCGGGGCCAGTCCGCGGTGAGGCCGAGGCGCCTGCCGAACTTGCGAGCCCGTGGATGCGCCAGGACGTGAACATCCGGGTTGCGCAGCGCCGCGAGATATCGTTCGGTCTGATCGGACTCGTCTCGCAGCTTCGTGTGAAAGGCCCCGAGGACGAGGTCGAGCTCCCGCAGCGCCGCGGGATCCATGTCCCCGGACCCGTCGACGAACACGTCCATCTCGATCGACCTGAGGAGCTGCAGATCGCTTCCCGACTCCCGCAGCTCCCGGTTCAGCGCGCGGATCTCGACGCCCTGCCTCGCGAGCTCATCCTCGCTCATGCCGCGGGCGATCCGCAGGCTCTTCGAGTGGTCGGTGATGGCCGCGAACCGATAGCCCGCCGCGCCCACCGCCTCCGCCATGGTCCGCAGCGACGTCGCCCCGTCGCTCCACGTCGTATGCATCTGCAGGTCGGCCTGCAGCCCCTCGGCCCACCCGGAGGATTCCGCGAGGACGACGCGAGCGCGCGCCAGCGTCAGGAAGTCCCGGCGGATCTCCTCCGGCTCCGGCGGCTCGACGCCGTCGTCGAGCCATTGCCGGATCCTGGCCGCGACCCATGGGCCGACGGCCCGCAGCGAGGTCAGGTCCTCGTCGCGCTCGACCAGGGCGGAGACCTCGTCGGGCCAGAACAGCGCCGCGCGCCCCGCGCGATCCAGCGCACGACGGCGATGGTCGGGCTGCTCGTCCTGCGCAGCTCGACGGAGGAGCTCGGCCAGATCGGCGTTCGTCATCATCCCGATCGACACTCTAGGTGGGCGGGCGGCTGGAGTAGGCTCCCGGGCCATGGGACGGGAGGTGCTCGTGCTGCGCGAGGCCGAGGTCCGCTCGGCGATCGACATGCCGACCTGTATGGATGCCGTCGAGCGAGCGTTCGCCGCCTATTCGAGCGGGGCGGCGGAGCTGCCCGGGGTGATCCACCTCGACGTACCCGAGGGCGGGGGAGAGGTCCACATCAAGGCCGGGCACCTGCACGGCGAGCCGTTCTATGCGGCGAAGTTCGCCTCCGGATTCTCCGATCCATCGTTGGGGACGCCGGCGGTCGACGGCATGGTGGTCGTGTTCGATGCGAGCAACGGAGCGCCGGCCGCCCTCCTGCTCGACAACGGCTACCTCACCGACCTGCGGACGGGCGCCGCCGGAGGCGTCGCGGCGCGCTGGCTCGCACCGCAGCGCGTCGAGGTCGTCGCGGTGATCGGCACCGGCGGACAAGTACGGCATCAACTGGAGGCCCTCGCCGTCGCGCGGCCGGGATTCTCGAAGGTGCGCATCTGGGGACGAAACATCGAGCGTGCATCCGCGAGCGTCGAGATGCTGCGCGCACGACCGGGCGTGACCGAGGGAGCGAGCTTCGAGACGGCCGAGACGGTTCGAGCCGCGGTCGACGAGGCCGATGTCGTCATCACGTGCACGGCGAGCCGCGACCCGCTCGTCCGCGCCGCGTGGCTCGCGCCCGGCGCCCACGTCACGGCGCTGGGTTCCGATGGGGTGGGGAAGCAGGAGCTCGATCCCGACGTCCTCGGGCGGGCCGATGTCGTTGCCGTCGACGCCCGCGACCAGTGCGCCCGGCTGGGGGAGCTTCAGCATGCGCTCGCCGCCGGCGTCATCGGCGACCCGGGGACCGACGTGGTGGAGCTGGGCGAGATCGTGTCGGGGCTTGCCGGCGGGAGAACCGGCGAGGGTCAGCGCACCGTCTGCGATCTCACCGGCGTGGGCGTGCAGGACGTCGCGGCGGCGATCGTGGTCATGGACGCGGCGGCTCGAGAGGGGCTCGGGGAGCGGATCGCGATCTGAGGGCCGCTGAGGTGCTTCGCTCCCCGCCGCGTTATGGTGATGCGCGAGACGGAGGCGAGCGAGAACGAGGAGGCGGCCATGTCGAAGCTCCGCAAGTTGATGACGCTGATCGGGATCGTGATCGCCGCGATCGCGGTGATCCAGGAGTTTCGCAAGCCGAGGGGAGCCCGCGATTGGCACGGGCGCGTCGGTGGCCTGGTCCCCTACGAGTTCCGTCCGCCGACGATCGACCGGCTCAAGGAGACCTACTGGGAGCCGGACGATGACCGGGTGCTCACCCCGACCGCGTTCGGCGTCGGCTGGGGCGTGAACCTGGCCCGAGTGGCCAGGCTCGCCGGGTCGGCGCGCTCCGCGGCGTAGGGCCCACCCGGCTCACACGGCGTCCCATCCGGGCGGAAGCTCGGGAACGGGCCATGCAGGATCGGGTCGCCAGTCGATCCATGCGTCGTCGAACGGCTCCTCGCGTGCCTCGAGTCGTCGGATCGCGCGCGTCCCCTCGACGATGATCTCGCGAGCCTCGTCGCGCGTGAAGAGCCCTCGCTCGACGCATTCCGCGAGCTCATCGGCATCCTTCAACGACCACGTGCGATCGGGGTGCACCTCGATGTCGAGCGTGTGGTCCATGTAGTCGAAGCCGTCCTTCGACCGGGTGAGCGGCGTCTGGAGGTTCACGTACCATCCCGCAAACGCTCCGTCGGACGCGTTCCAGTACACGAGGACGGCGTGCGCGATGCCGGGCCAGGCGAAGGACAGGACGCGGTAGCGTTGCCAGACCCGATCTCCGAGTACCCAGTCGTCCGACGGAAGCCGCTGCCACTCGCCGTTGGGGAGGATGGGGCACTTCCACCGCATTCCCGGCGCCACGTAGAAGATCGTCCGATCGGCCCCGTCGTCCACGACGGTCGCCGCACGGGCCGTCCAGATCCGTCCTCGCCAGACCTCGCGAAGCGCGACCGCGTCGCCCGGTCGCCATCGCCGGTCCATGCCTCATTCTCCTCGAGGAGCGGCGAATCCTCCGTCTTGACGGCTGTCAGAGGCCGGGCGTACTGTGAGCTCCCTCACACTCGAACATACGTTCGATCAGTTCGGTCAGCGGGTACGCAGGTCGGGGGATGGTGCTCCTGAGGCAGGCGGAGATGTCCAAGCGCTACGACGAGCAGGTGCGGGTCGAACGCGATGCGGGGATGCCCGCCGCGTTCGTCTGGCGCGACCGGCGGTACGAGGTCGCCGATGTGATCGGGCGCTGGCAGATCGAGGGCCGCTGGTGGGACGACGGCCGTGAGCGCGAGTACTGGCGGGTCGAGGCAAAGGGCGGCGCGGTGTGGGACCTGTACCACGATCGGCTTCACGACCTGTGGCACATGGAACGTCTTTGGGATTGATGGGCTATCGCATCTCCTCGAGCTTGCGGGCGACCACCGAGAGGTCCCGCACGAACGCCTCGGTCTCGATCTCGCGCGTGCGCGGCCGATCGCTCGAGCTTGACCCGACGTCCCACGAGCTTTCCCTTACCCAGATGAGCGCGATGCAGGCCACCGCCGCCCCGACCCAGAGGGAGACCGCATGCCGGCCGACTCCTCGTTCGTGCACCTCGACGTCCGCTCCTTCTTCTCGCTGAAGGAGGGGGCGTTCTCCCCCGAGGAGCTCGCCCAGCGCGCCGCGGAGCTTCGGATGCCCGCCGTCGCGATGGCCGATCGCGATGGCGTCTATGGGGCGGTGCGATTCGTCGACGCGTGCGAGAAGGCGGGCGTCCGCCCGATCCTGGGTGCGTCGGTCACCGCCGACGCCGGGGCCGGCGGCGGGGCCGACGGGGCACCCGTGGAACGCGATGAGCGGACGTCCTCCGTGGTGCTGCTCGCCCGCGACGAGGGGGGATATGCGAACCTCTGCCGCCTGCTGACCGACGCGCACATGCTCGGCGAACGAGGCGATCCGCATCTCGCCGTCGAACAGATCTGTGCCCACGCTCACGGGCTCGCCGCGGTCCTCGGTCCTCGTTCGAGGGCCGGACGGCTCGCCGTCGCCGGACGGCTCGGCGCGGCCCGCCGAGCGATCGATCCCTGGCGAGAGGCCTTCGGCGATCGCTGCCACGTCGCCGTCGAGCACCGGCTCGAGCGCGACTCGTCTCGCGAGGTTCGTCGCCTGCTCGCGCTCGCCGACGCCGTCGGCGCCCGCCCCGTCGCCACGAACCCCGTTCGCTACCTCGTTCGCGAGGACGCGTTCCTCGCGGACGCGCTCGAGTGCATGCGGGAGCTGGTGCCGCTCTCCGAGCATCACGTCTCGCGCTCGAACGCGGAGGGATACCTCCGCTCGGCGAGGACGATGCGGCGGCTGTTCGCCGAGCGTCCGGATCTGTGCGATGCGACGCTCGATATCGCGGAATCGTGCACGTTCGATCTCGGCCTGCGACGGGTCCACTTTCCGGAGTTCCCGACGCCGGCCGGGAGGAGCGCGGCGTCGGTGCTGGCCGAACGCTGTTTCCGCGGGATCGAGCGCCGAGGCTACGACCGCAAGGACCGCCGCGTACGCGATCGCCTCGACCGTGAGCTCGCGCTCATCCAGAGCATGGGGTTTGCGGCGTACTTCCTGACGGTCGCCGACATCGTCGCGGACATCAAGGCCATGGGCATCCGCTGTGCGTGCCGCGGCTCGGCGGCGGGGTCGTTCGTCTGCTTCCTCACCGGCATCTCGGACGTCGACGCGCTCCGCCACGACCTCGTGTTCGAGCGTTTCCTCAATCCGCTGCGCGACGAGCTGCCCGACATCGACATCGACGTCGAGTCCGCCCGGCGGGAGGACGTCTACGACATGATCCTCTCGCGCTACGGCGACGATCGAGCGGCGTGTGTTGCGATGATCGATACCTATCGTGCCCGGGCATCGCTCCGGGAGGTCGGCAAGGTGCTCGGCCTTCCCGAGGTGGAGGTCGGGACGATCGCCAAGGCGTTTCCGCACATCGGGGCGCGCCATCTGCAGAAGGCGATCGACGAGCTCCCCGAGCTGGCGGGGGCGAACCTGCGTGGTCCCCAGCTCGAGCTGCTGTTCCGGGTGGCCGAGCGACTCGACGGGTTCCCACGCCACATCGCCCTGCACCCCTCCGGCATCGTGTTGTCGAACGACGAGCTCGTCACGCGGGTTCCGCTCGAGCGGTCCTTTCAGGGCTATCGGACCATCCAGGCCGACAAGGACGATGTCGAGCTCCTCGGCTATCTGAAGCTCGACGTGCTGGGGGTGCGGATGCTGTCGTCGATGCGCCACGCGATCGACGAGATCGCCCGCACGGAACACGTGAAGGTCGATCTCGACCGGATCCCGCTGGACGACGAACCGGCATTCGAGCTGATCCGGGCCTCCGACACGATCGGATGCTTCCAGATCGAGAGCCCCGGCCAGCGGGAGTTGCTCCAAAAGCTCCAGCCGACCCGGTGGGAGGACCTCATCATCGATATCTCGCTGTTCCGTCCCGGGCCGGTGAAGTCGGACATGATCAATCCGTTCCTCCGCCGCCGCGCCGGCATGGAGCCGCCGTCCTATCCCCATCCGTCGATGAAGCCGGGACTGCGGGAGACCTTCGGCGTCATCGTCTATCACGAGCAGGTCATGCGGACCCTCGCGGCCCTCGCCGGCTACGACCTCTCGACCGCCGACTCCATCCGTCGCCACCTCGACGACGACGACCGCCTTCCCGGACTCCGAGCCGACTTCCTGGAGCGAGCACGAGGGCGCGGCGTCGATGGACGGATCGCCGAGAAGGTCTGGGACGACGTCGCCCAGTTCGCGAGCTTCGGCTTCTGCAAGGCCCATGCGGCCGCCTTCGCCGTGCCCACGTATCAGTCGTCGTGGCTGAAGGCGCACTATCCGGCGCACCTGCTCGCCGGGATCCTCACCCACGATCCGGGGATGTATCCGAGGCGCCTCATCCTCGAGGATGCGCGGGCGCACGGCATCGAGGTCCTGCCGTTGGATGTGAATGCGAGCGAGGAGGAGTATGTGGTTGAGGTGGTGGCTGGGGGGGAGGTCGTCGGGGCCGTTACTCCGCTGGCCGCCCCCGCCCGACCCCAGCTCCGCAACGGCCCCAACGGCATGAACCCCAACCCCAACCCAAAGCCGAAGCCGGGGGCGGGGCGGGGGGTGCGGTTGGGGTTGAAGGATGTGCGGGGGATCTCGGGGGAGGAGGTTCGGTCGATCTTGCGGGCGCGAGCGGAACGGCCGTTTCGGGATATGGGGGATTTTCTGCGGCGGACGAGGGTGTCGAAGCCCGTCGTCGAGGCGATGGCGCATGCGGGGGGGTTCGACGGGCTTCCGGGCGGACACGGCAACCGGCGCGATCGGCTGTTCGAGGCGATCGTCTCGGATCCGGAGCGCCCCGGAGATCAGCTCGCGCTGGACCTTCGGGCCGCGCCCTTCGAACCGACCGCGTTGCGCGACTACACGGACGCGGAGGTGGTGCGAGCCGAGCTGGAGGTCCTGGGCGTCGACGCGTCTCGGCACGTGGTCTCGTTCTTCGAGCCGACGCTCGCCGACCTCGGGGTGGTCCGAGCTCGCGACCTGTGGCGATGCCGACGAGACGAGCGGGTGCTGGTGGCGGGGGTGAAGGTAGCCTCCCAAACGCCGGCGGTGCGCAGCGGGCAGCGGATCATCTTCCTCACCCTCGACGATGCGACGGGGCCCGTGGACGTCACCGTGTTCGAATCGGCTCAAGCACGATGCGCGAAGACCGTCTTCCACTCCTTCGTGCTGGTCGTTCGCGGGCAGGTCCGGCGGACCGGGCTGAAGGGGGTGAGCATCATCGCCGAGGACGTCTGGGATCTCACCGTGTTGCATCGTGCCCGCAGGGACGGAGACCTGCAGCGAGCCCTCGGTGAGCACGATCCACCGAGCTTGCCTCCGAGGAAGCTGTGGCACGCCAGCGGCGGGTCCTCCGGGTGGTGACCGGCGCCGGTTCGCACGAGCCGATCCTCCACGTCGACCTGGACGCGTTCTACGCGTCGGTCGAGGTGCTGAAGGACACATCGCTCGCGGGCAAGCCGGTGGTCGTCGGCGGCGCCGGATCGCGGGGAGTCGTGATGTCGGCGTCCTACGAGGCGCGCCGCTTCGGGATCCGCTCCGCGATGCCGGCCGTCCGCGCTCGCCGCCTGTGCCCGGATGCGGTGTTCGTCCCGCCCGACTTCGAAGCGTACCGAGCGCACTCGAACCGGTTCCGTGAGGTCCTCCTGTCGTTCACACCCCTGGTGGAGCCGATCTCGCTGGACGAGGCCTTCCTCGACGTCGCCGGGGCGGTCCTGCTCTTCGGCGAGCCTCCCGAGATCGCGCGCCGGATCCGGCGGACGGTCCAGCGTGAGGTCGGGGTGAACTGCTCGGTCGGCGTCGCGACGACGAAGTTCGTCGCCAAGCTCGCCTCGGCCGCGTGCAAGCCCGACGGGCTCCTCGTGGTGCCCTCGACCGGCGTCCGTGGATTTCTCGAGCCGTTGCCGGCGGGCGCGCTGTGGGGGGTGGGGGAGAAGACCCTCGAGGCGCTCTCCCGGATCGGCATCCGGACGGTCGGCGACATCTCGACGACGCCGCGTTCGGTGCTCGAACGCCTCCTGGGCGAGGGCGCGGCGGCGATGCTGTCCGATCTCTCCCGCGGGGCCGACGAGCGAGCCGTCGTGCCCTACGAGGCGCCCAAGTCGGTGAGCCACGAGGAGACCTTCGATCGCGACCTCGACGCCGACGAAGACCTGCTCCGCGAGATCCTGGCGCTCTGCGGGCGTGTGGGCAGGCGTCTTCGCACCGACGGGTACCGGGCCCGGACGATCGTGCTGAAGATCCGGCTCGCCAACTTCACCACGCTGACGAGGTCCCGTACGGTCCCCGCGCCGACCGATATCGCCGCCGACCTGTACCGCGTGGCGTCCGAGCTGTACCGGGGGCTGCCCGGGGCCAGGCGCCGAATCCGGCTCGTCGGCGTTCAGGCCTCCGGACTTCAGCCGGCCGGAGCCGAGCAGCTGGCCCTGCTCCACGCCGATCGCTGGGGCGACGTCGAGCGCACGGTCGACCGGATCGACCTGCGTTTCGGCCTCGGGAGCGCCATGCCGGCCAGCCTCCTCGATCGCCGGCGCGACAGCGTGACGCTCGGCAACGCTCGGGCCCGACGAGCCCCCGTCGTGGATTCGATCTCCCCTGGGCGCAGCCGCTTCCTATAATGGCTTCGATGCCCCCGTTCACAGCGCCGCTGAGGTAGGAGCGATGCCCCTCTCGGATCACGAGCAACGCATCCTCGAGGAGATCGAACGACGCCTCGCGGAGGAGGACCCTCGACTCGCCGAGCAGGTCTCCAACACCTCGCTCTACACGCATCTCGCGAGGCGGATCCGCTGGGCATCGCTGACGTTCCTCGTCGGCTTCGTCATGCTGCTGTTGTTCGCGCTGTCCCTGTGGGTCGCGGCCGTCGGCTTCGCGCTGATGCTGCTGTCCACATTGCTCATCTATCGCTACCTCAAGCAGATGGGCCGGGATCAGGTGCGAGCCCTGCAACAGGGCGGCCGATTCTCCCTCGCCGCGTTCCTCGCCCGGATGTCGAGCCGGTTCAAGGGTGGTCCCGGGCCTCCACCCGGCGAGTAGCCGACGCGTCCCCTCGAGCGTCTCGAGCGCCGACGAGCGAGACCCGTGCGACGGGCTAGGCCGTCGGGATGAAGTTCCCCCGACTTGATGGATTCCTCTTGTCAGTCCGCCGCGGCGTGGAGTACAAAGAGCGTTCCTTCCCCACGGGCGCGTGACCGTCAACTGCATGTTGAGCCTCCCCCCGAAGGCCCTTGGCGGCGGACGCGTTCGGCCCGTGTCAGTGACGAGAGGTTCGGAGGGGCTCGCGTCCATGGAGGGATTCACCGCGCACCAGGCTTGCAAGTTCACCGGCTGTTCGCCGCGACAATTACGCTATTGGGACGAGATCGGCCTTGTCACGCCGTCCGTGCAGACGACCGGCGGACGACCGGGGGTTCCGCGCCTCTACTCCTTCCGCGACCTGATCGCGCTGCGCGTCGTCCGCTCGCTGCTCGGCGGCGGCATGTCGCTGCAGCGCGTACGACGGGCGTGGGACTATCTCAATCGGCGGGCGGGCCTCGATCGCCATCTGTCCGAGGTGAGGCTCGTCACCGACGGGGTCAGCATCTTCAAGATCTGCCGGCGAGACGGGGAGGTCCTCGATGCCCTTCGGGAGGGCCAGCTCGCGTTCTTCGTCGCCATCGACGACATCGCCTCGAGCGTCGTCTCGGACGTGGAGGAATTCCGCAGCGACCGCGAGAAATTCGTCCGAGCGTTGCGCGAGGCAGCTACCGACGTCGCCTCGGAGGGATGACGGCGGCCGACCCGCCTCCTAGAGCCCGGGCCGGTAGATGCCCAGCAGCTGGCGCAGCCGGCCTCGATCCCGACGGAGGGCGCGGAACGCCTCCCGCGCCGCCGTCTGTGCCGCCGCCGCATCGTCTCGGTCGATCCCATCCTTCGCGTACGCCGCACGGGACGCGATCGTCGTCAGCTGCTCCAGGTCTCCGTTCGAGGTGCGCGAGCCGGCTCGCAATCGCTCGCCGTACTCGCGCATCGTCTCGCCCGCCGATCGCCCGAGTCCGAGATCGGCCGCCCGCGCGGTGAACACGTCGTAGGTCGCGAGCACGATCTCCCGCGGCCGGCGACCGGCCGACGCCAGCCGCAGGCGGCGGCGGAGGAGCTTCGCGGGGGGCAGCAGGACGGCCCCGAGCAGGGCCAGCGCGGTGAGCCCCAGAAGGACTCGCCCCGTCGGGAAGCCCGTTCCCGCCTCCCCGGCCTGGGCCGGCACCGCCGTCGCGGGATGCCGAGGGTCCCGTTTGCGAGCCGCGTTCAGGAACCTCCGGTCCGTTCCGAGCACAGAGCCCCTGACGCCCGACTGCCGCTCGCCGCCCGGGCAGTTTCCGCCCGTGCATCCCTCGCTGATCGGCGACAGATAGGCCTGGGCGATCGGGTTGGCCTGGCCGGGCGTGGGCTCGAACGCGAGCCATCCGTAGTCGGGGAACCGGACCTCCACCCACGCGTGGGCGTCGGCGCTCGTGACGCTCCAGGACCCATCGCCCACGGGCGTCCCCGGCGTGAACCCGACGGCGACCCGGGCCGGATACCCCAGCGATCTGAGCAGGACGGCCATCGTGCCCGCGAACTGCTGGCAGAAGCCGCGGCGCGTCTTCAGCAGGAAGGCGACCATGGCGTCGGCGTCGATCGTCGGCTCGACGTCGGCGTCGTAGGTGAATCGACGCAGATGGTTCTGGACGGCCAGGATCGCCTCGAGATCCGTGGCCGCGCCGGCGGTCCAGCGCCGCGCCGTCTCGGCGATCTCGCCGGGAAGCTCCGGAAGCCGCGCGTCCCGAGCGCCCGGGCGGAGCTCGGGGATCGCCTCGGCCTGGAGCTGTTCGTAGGAGACGAGCGGATAGTCGGGAGCTGACGTCGTAGGTGTCGCCGGCTTGGAGCAACTCGGGGGCCACCGCCATCGACAGATCGGGGTCGTATCGATATGCGGACTGCTCGAGATCGATCATCGTCGGAGAGAACGCCGCGGGGATCCACGGGAAGCGAAGGTCGGCGCCCACGGTCACGTGCTGGTCGAAGGTCGCCGCGTCGGCGGGCTCCCGGTAGTCGATGGGCTGGCCGCTCGGTATGCCCGGCGCGCTCGACGCATCGAGGTCGGCCGTCGACCAGGTGGTTCCGTCGAAGCTGTCCAGCGCCAGCATCCGCCAGTACGCCGCCCGGTCCGCGCGGACCTCGAACAGCTCCAGGGGAGTGGTGCGGCTGAGCTGGGCCTTGATGGAGACCAGCGGATCGATCGAGGTGCCGTCGTTGTGGCTCCGCAGGTCGACGAGGCCGTCGGACCCGAACCCCGGGAGCAGGCCCGGGACGATCAGGGCCGCGAGCACCGTCACCGCGGCGAGCCCGCCCGCCCCGCGGGCCACCAGGGCGCGGGGGCGTCCGCTCGGGCCGCGCCACGGGCGGAGCGTTCCCCACTGGCGAACGCGCCGAACCGAGTCCACGAGCAGCACGGCGAGCGTGCCCGCGAGGAACAGCGCGGCGAACCCGAGGCCGCCCTCGCCCTTGAGGGCGGAGTCCGCGAACCCGATCAGCGCGGCGCACGGGATCAGCGCGAGCAGCGGGCTTCCGGCCCTCACCGCGAGGGCGTGAATGGAGAACGCCGCCGCCCACACCGCCGTCAGGGCCGCGAGGAGCAGCGGCGTCAGCGGGGGCGTCGGCGAGACCTGCTCGCGGGCCTGGCGCCCGACCTGGTGCAGGGCGTCACCGATCGCCGAGAGCGTGTCTCCGGTCGGCAGTCCGAACCGGACCGTGTCGGGGAAGGCGAGCCACGTGACGGCGAGGAGGAGCGCCGCTGCGGCCGCCAGGGTCGCCAGCGGCAGGGCCCGGCGCTCCAGGAGCGCGGCAACGGCCGCCGATGCCGCGGCCGCGACGACGAGCTTCCATGTCGCCTCCGCGCCCACGAACACGCGGCCGAACACCAGCGCGGTCGCGATGGCCAGCGCGGCGACGGCTGCTAGCGAGGAGAGCCGCTCGCGACGGAGCGTCGATGCCCGGTCTTCGGCCATACGTCCTTCAGCGATGTCGAGGGCGGGAGAACGATGACCTCCCACCCGGAACGGGACAGTGTCAGCCTTGCCTGCGACCCTCTGCCCTCCAGCGTCGCCTGGCGCTCCGGCGGGAGGGACGCGGGGTCGACCGGATAGACGAGCACGGCGAGCTTCGGCCCGAAGGCCGAGCCGGCTCGCACGAGGGAGGGGAGCTCGCCCGGCGTCGGCGGCGCCGTGACGAAGACGAGGCTCGCGTCGGCCGAGGCCCCGGCCCGCAGCCGCGTCAGCGACGGGCCGATCCCCCGCGTGTGTTCGTGCGAGAGGCCGGCCAGCGCATCGAGCAGCTGGTCCTCGCTCGCGGGCAGCAGGGGGGTGCCGGCCGTCGCGTACCTGATCGAGAACCCGGACCGGGAGAGGAGCACCCCGATCGAGGCGGCGGAGGAGATGCACCGCTCGAATCCGGGCGAGTGAGCCTCTCCGACCGCCGATGCCCGGGAGTCGACGAAGATCACGGCCGTGCCCCGCCGCGACGACTCGTCCTGGCGGATCATCAGCTCGCCCATGCGGGCGACGCTCGGCCAGTGGATGCGTCGGAGGTCGTCTCCCTCCTGATACAGGCGCATCGTGTAGAACTCCTCTCCCGTGCGGAAGAGGTTTCGCGACCTCGAGATCCCCGACGCGCTGCCGAACGCCGCCCCCTCGGATCCCTCGAGGTCCTCGATCTCCGGGGTGACGACGAGCTCATCGCGATCGGTGAACTCCGAGCGCCGTCGCGTGAGCCCGAACGGGATCCGACGCGTCGATGGTGAGCGGCCCGAACGAGAACCGCCCTCGGGCCCTCGGCGTGAACGCGTACGTGACGTGCTGGCGGCTGTGGGCCGGGATGCCCGTGAGCACGAGCCGGGCCGGGGCGCCGAGCGCCGGCGGGATCCGGTCCTCCACGAGGAGGAACGACGTCGAGGTGGGGGAGAGGTTCTCGACCTCGACGTCGACCGTGACGCGCCGGCCTGGGGGAACACGGACGTCGGAGATCCGCCGCCTCACCGCGAGTCGCTGCCCCGAGCGCCGGGCGAGGAGGATGGACGCAAGCGGCAGCAGGACGAGCCCGACCGCGACGATATGGATCGTTGGCGATCCGACGAGTCGCGCCGCGATCCACAACCCGATCCCGGAGCAGAGGACCAGGACGCCGCGCGGGGACGGCATCAGGTCTTCCGCGTCACCGGCACGGGCGTCTGCAGGAGGAGCTCGGACAGGATCGCCTCGTTCGACCTGCCGCTCATCACGGCGTCCGCCGTGACGATGAGTCGATGGGCGAGGACGGGGACGGCAAGGTCCTTGACGTCCTCCGGCGTGACGTAGTCACGCCGCTGGCACGCGGCGAGCGCGCGAGACGCCCGCATGAGCAGCAGGGATGCGCGCGGGCTGGCGCCGAGATAGACGTCGGAGTGCCGTCGCGTCGACTCGATCAGGTCGACGATGTAGCGGCGAACCGTCGGCGCGACGTGAACGAGCTGCGTCTGCCGCACCATCTCGGCGACCGTCGTCGCGTCCGCGACGGGCCCGATGTCGTCGAGGGTGGGCCCGGATCCTTGGGTCGACAGGATGTCGGCCTCGACCTCGGGCGAGGGATACCCGATCGCGAGTCGCAGCATGAACCGGTCCAGCTGGGCCTCGGGCAGCGGATACGTGCCCTCGTGCTCGATCGGATTCTGCGTCGCGATGACCATGAACGGCGTGCCCAGCTGGTAGGTCTCCGCGTCGATCGTCACCTGACGCTCCTCCATGCTCTCGAGCAGCGCCGACTGGGTCTTCGGGCTCGCCCTGTTGATCTCATCGGCGAGCACGATGTTGGCGAAGATCGCGCCGGGGCGGAACTCGAAGTCGCCCCGCTCCTGATTGAAGACGTTGACGCCCGTGACGTCGCTGGGAAGCAGATCGGGGGTGAACTGAATGCGCCGGAACGAGCAGTCCACCGACCGCGCGATGGCCTTGGCGAGCATGGTCTTGCCGACGCCGGGCACGTCCTCGATGAGCACGTGGCCCTCCGCCATGAGCCCCACGAGGGCGAGCCGTATCTCCCGGCTCTTGCCCTGGACGATGCGTTCGACGTTCGCCTCGATCCGTTCGAAGCGCTTCGCGAACAGCTGCCACTCCGTGGGGTCGTCGATTGCCTCCACGTCACCTCCCGGCCTGGGGTTGCACCATCTTACCGGCGAGCCGCGAAAAACGGTCCCCCCGATCTACCCGCGACCCGCCGGCTTGGTTCCTCCACGCTCGGGCCAGACAACGCCGGGACTGGCCCCATGCATCTTCGGCGTAGGGATGGCGTAGATATGGTGCACGTGCGGCGTAGGTGAACCACGGTTTTAGACGCCCGCGTGGGACGCGTGCAAAGGATCGACCGCGTGGACGGGCGGCCCGGGCGTGGATCCACCCTCGGCGCCCGATCGACTCGGTTGCCGACACTCCGCTCCCGCCGAATGGAGGCGATCGGCTCCTTCGCTCCTCACACCCTTGTCCCTCACACCCTGCCGACGCCCTCGTCCCACGGACCGGCTCGGGGCCTTTCGTCCGGGCCGGGGAGAGAGCGAGGGGCGGCCCTCCCACCCAGGGTAAGTTGTCCTCGTGCGAACCTGCGGGACGTGCGGACGGGAGGCGCCGGAGGACTTCTCGTTCTGCCCGGCATGCGGCACCCCGCTCTCATCCGACGCCGGGGCCGGCGACCGGCGGCGCGTGACGATCCTGTTCACCGACATCGTCGGGTCCACCGAGCTCGGCGAGCGGCTCGACCCGGAGCGGCTCCAGGGCGTGCTTGCTCGCTACTACGAGGCGATGCGCGGGGTGATCGAGCGGCACGGCGGGACGGTCGAGAAGTTCATCGGAGACGCGGTCATGGCCGTGTTCGGCGTTCCGAGGATCCGGGAGGATGATGCGCTCCGTGCGGTCCGGGCCGCCGCCGAGATGGGGGAGGCGCTGGACGGACTGAACGAAGAGCTGCGAACGGCGCACGGCGTCGACATCCACGTGCGCACGGGCGTCAACACGGGCGAGGTCGTCGTGGCGGACCTGGCCCAGGGGACGCTGGCCGCCGGGGACGCCGTCAACGTGGCGGCGCGGCTCGAGCAGGCGGCGGGGCCGGACGAGATCCTGATCGGGGAGGGCACGTACCGGCTCGTGCGCGACGCTGTGCTCGCCGAGCCGCTCGACCCGCTCGGGGTGAAGGGGAAGGTGGATCGCCTGACCGCGTTCCGCCTGCAGAAGGTGGACCCGAGGGCCGCCGGGTTCGCGCGCAGGCTCGACGCGCCGATGGTGGGTCGCCGGCGCGAGCTGTCGTCGTTGTTGGGCGCGTTCGACCGAACGGTTTCCGATCGCTCCTGCCATCTGTTCACGGTGCTCGGAGTCGGCGGCGTCGGGAAGTCCCGTCTGCTCGAGGCGTTCGTCGCCGAGCTCGACGATCGCGCGACGGTGTTGCGGGGACGGTGCCTGCCGTACGGGGACGGCATCACGTTCCTGCCGGTCGTCGAGGCGGTCCGGCAGGCGGCCGGTCTCTCGGGCGGTGGAGACGCCCGAGGAGGCGCGGGAGAGGATCGGCGAGCTCGTCGCGGGCCGCGAAGGCGCCGACCGGATCGTGGCCCAGGTCGGCCAGGTCATGGGGATCGCCGGCGAGGAGGCGACGCAGGAGGAGACCCTCTGGGCGATCCGCAGGCTCTTCGAGGGGATCGCGGCCGACCGGCCGCTCGTCTACCTGATCGATGACGTGCAGTGGGCGGAGCCCACGCTCCTGGGATTGGTCGAACACATCGCGGACTGGTCGGTCGACGCGCCGATCCTGCTGGTGTGCATGGCGCGTCCCGAGCTGCTGGAGCAGCGGCCGGACTGGGGAGGGGGGAAGCTGAACGCGACCTCGATCTCGCTCGAGCCGTTGTCCGACGACGAGTGCGCGACGTTGGTCGCGAACCTGCTCGCCGTCGACGCCGTCGCTCCGGAGATTCGCGAGCGAGTCGCCTCACTCGCCGAAGGGCACCCGCTGTTCGCTGAGGAGATGCTCGCGATGCTGGTCGACGAGGGTCGGCTCACGCTGGCGGACGGCGTCTGGACCGCCGGGGATCTCGATGACCTGGCGGTGCCGCCTACCACGGCCGCGCTGCTCGCGGCCAGGATCGATCGCCTCGATGCCGAGGACCGAGAACTGCTCATGCGTGCGAGCGTGATGGGTCAGGTGTTCTACCGCGACGCGCTGGAGCTGCTCGCCGACGGGCTCGACGTCGGCGAGCATCTGGCCTCCCTCATGCGGAAGCAGTTCGTCCGGCCCGAGCGCTCCGACGTCGGGACGACGGAGGCGCTGGCGTTCCGGCATCTGCTGATCCACGACGCGGCGTACGAGGGCTTGACGAAGTCGTCGCGAGCAGATCTCCACGAACGGTTCGCCGGGTGGCTGGTCGAGCGCGCTCCCGAGCGGCAGGAGCTGATCGGCTATCACCTCGAGCGGGCCTACCGATATCTCGAGGAGATCGGATCGCGGCCCGATCACGCGCGCGGGCTCGCCGAACGAGCTGCCGTCTCCCTCAGCTCCGCCGGACAGGGCTCGTACGGACGAGGGGACATGCCGGCGACCGCCAGCCTCCTCGGTCGCGCGGTTGCGCTCATGTCGACCGACGACCCCGACCTCGTGGTTCGGCTCTCGGACCTGGCGTCGGCGCACGCGGAGATGGGGGCGCTGGTCGACGCCAACGCCGCGATCCATCGGGCGATCCAGGTGGCCGAGCGGCGCGGCGACACCGTGGCGGCCGCCCGGGCCGGCCTGATGGGGGCGCGCATCTCCTACTGGGGCCGACAAACGCCTGAGGAGCAGATGGAGTCCGATCGCCGGGCACGGGACAGCCTGCCGCTGTTCGAGGAAGCCTCGGACGCCGAGGGGGCTGCGATGGCGTGGACGCTCATCGGCGACTTCGCGTGGGGCCGATGCCAGGCGGCGGAAGCGGGACACGCGTGGCGCCGTGCGACCGACCTCTTCCGGCAAGCGGGCAACCGTTGGATGGCCGCCGAGGAGCTCTCCTGGCTCGCCTCGGTCGCGGTCTGGGGCCCGGCTCCATGTGACGAAGCCATGCGGGCGCTCGAGTCCATGAGCGAGGAGGCACATGGCTCCCCGGTCGCCGCGCTCGAGATCTCGAGTTCGATCGGCGTGGTCCTGATGATGCAGGGCGCGCTCGACGAGGCGCGCGACCGCATTCTGGCAAATGACCTACGGATGCGAGAGCTGGGCCGGTCGTTGCCGCTCGCCCACGCATCGCAGCAGATCGGCTTCCTCGAGCTGCTGTCGGGGAGGGCGGCCGAGGCCGAACGGATCCTCGGTGAAGGCGCGCGTGCGCTCGACGCGATGGGCTCCGACGCGGTGGGGATCGTCTCCGCGTTCCACGCGCAGGCGCTCTATGCGCTCGGTCGGTTCGATGAGGCCGACGGAGCAGGTGCGAAGGCGATCCGAGAGGGTGGCCTCGGGATCTCGGAGAGGGTCATGGGTCTCGGCGTGCGGGCGATGGTCGCCGCCCGCACGGGGGCGTTCGAGGAAGCCGAGCGGCTCGCGCGCGAGGGGCTCACCATCATCGACGTGACGGACTTCTTGTGTGACCGTGCCGACGCCCGCGTGGCCCTGGCCGAGGTGCTCGAGCTCGCCGGTCGTACCGAGGATGCGATCCGGGTCGCCGACGAGGCGCTCGAGCTGTTTCATACGAAAGGGAACGTCACACAGGCGACCGACGTCGGGGCTCGTCTCGACCGCTTGCATGGACGCGGCTGACGCGCACCGGGGTCTTCCGCGAGCGGATCCCCGGATGGACTTGAAACCAGCGGCGGAAGGCCGGACCCAGCTACTACGCGAACGCCCCGCGCGGCCCCTTTTTCGCTACTTCCAGGCGTCCAACGGTTTCGAGCCCGGCACCTCCGCCGCTGCCGCAGCGATTACACCGTTGGGATTCGCCCTGTGCAAGCACCTCGGAACATTTATCGCCCGGCTATACTCGCTGAACGCACCTATGGGAAGAGCGCTCGTCCTCAACGCTTCCGATCAGCCGCTCGCGGTGGTAGCGGCGCAGAGGGCCGTGGTTCTCGTCCTGAAGGACAAGGCCGAAGTCGTGCAGTCCAACGGGATGGTCTTCCACGCGGAGCGGTTCCACATCGAGGCGCCGTCGGTCGTAAGGCTCCGGTACTTCGTGAAGGTTCCGTACCGAACCCGCGCGCCGCTCACCCGCCGGGCCGTGTTCGCGCGCGACGGCTGGGCGTGCCAATACTGCGGCAGGACCGCCGAGAACCTCGATCACGTGATCCCCAAGTCGCGCGGCGGGGAGCACAGCTGGGAGAACGTCGTGGCAGCCTGCCGCCGCTGCAACTCGCGCAAGGAGAACCACCTTCCGCACGACATCGGCCTGAGGCTGCGGCGGCCCCCCTACGTGCCCTCCGACGGCTTCCGCCTCTCGCTCGGCCGGGTCGAACCCGGCTGGGAGCCGTACCTGGCCTGATCCTCGTCTCGCCCATCTGAGCGCCGTCTCCCGAGCAAGGCTTGCGTCGGCGCGCGGTCAGCACTGGTTCCAGTCATCCCAGCACGCCCACTGTCGGCTGCCCTTTGTCGGTACAGCCGCTTGACTGGGTGGAGCAAGGGTGGCATAAAGGTGGAGCTTAGTGGAGGAGAAGGGGAGGACGCGTGGCCGAACTGCTCGGCACGCACAACTACCAGCTCGACCCGAAAGGCAGAATCAGCCTGCCCGGGCGCTTCCGGGAGGCCCTGGCCGATGGCGCCTATCTGACGCTCGGACAGGACGGCTGCCTGTTCTGCTTCCCCAGGGCCGAGTGGGAGGACCGGAGCAACGAGGTCCGCGCGGCCCCCCTCTCCGACACCGAGGGGCGCGCGTACGCGCGCATGTTCTTCGGCAACGCGGAACCCGTCGATCTCGATGCACAGGGTCGGCTCGTGGTCCCGCAGCGCCTTCGACAGCAGGTTGCGATCGGCAAGGAGGTCGTCGTCGTTGGCGTGCAGGACCGGATGGAGATCTGGGACCGCGAGGCGCACGAGCGCTATCTCGACGCGTTCGGCGGGGCGTACCAAGCGGGAACGCTCTACCCCCGCCGGCCCGGATAGCCCGCGGAGCGAGCGCAGACGAACGGTCCGCGAGGATCGAGGAGAAGGAGGAGGCGTGGATGAACGGACCGCTGGTCACCGAGGTGCGACAGAGCCTCACGCTGCTTGGTTCGCTGGCCCTGGCCGTCGGGGTGCCCCTCGGCCTCGGGCTGCTCACCGTCCGGATCCTCGGCTGAGCGCTGGTGAGCGGAGCCCATGAGCCCGTCATGGTGGACGAGGTGATCCGGTTCCTCGGGGGAAGGGGAACCGTGGTCGACATGACGCTCGGGGCCGGAGGCCACGCCGAGGCGCTCCTGGCCGCCGGGGTGGGCCGGGTGATCGGCATCGACCGGGATCCCGAGGCGATCGAGCTGGCCTCGGCACGGCTCGAGCGCTTCCGCGCGCGGTTCGATGCGCGCCTCGCGACGTTCGCCTCGTTCGATCCGGAGGAGCCGGTCGACGGGGTGCTGTTCGACCTCGGGGTGTCGTCGATGCAGCTCGACGCCCCCGAACGAGGCTTCAGCTACCGACGACCGGGGCCGCTGGACATGCGGATGGGCCCCGACGCCCGGAGCGCGATGGAGCTGGTCAACGAGCTCCCGGAGGACGAGCTCGCGGACCTGATCTTCCAGTACGGAGAGGAGCGGCGGTCCAGGCGGGTCGCCGCAGCGATCGTCCGAGCCCGCTCGCGAGCGCCGATCACGACGACGGACGAGCTGGCTCGCGTGGTTGCGGGCGCCGTGGGAAGGCGCGCCGGAGGCCCTCATCCGGCGCGTCGTACCTTCCAGGCGCTCCGCATCGCGGCCAACCGGGAGCTCGAGGAGCTCACTGCCTCCCTGCCTCAGGCGGTGGGCTTCCTCGCTCCCGGCGGCCGCGTTGTCGTCATCGCGTATCACTCCCTCGAGGATCGCGTGGTCAAGCGATTCCTCCGGGACGACGAGCGCGTGCGGGCCCTCACGAAGCGACCCCTTCGTCCCTCCGATGACGAGGTGGGCCACAACGCTCGGGCTCGCAGCGCTCGGCTCCGAGCGGCGGAGCGAACGGGTGAGGCGGCGTGAGCGCATCGGCCCTCGCTCGAGCACGACGGGCGGATGCGGACGCGGCTTCGTCGGCGGCGGCTGTCCGCGACCCGCTCGAGGGCATCGGCGGCGCCCGCCGAGGCGCCGACCGAGGCGCCGCTCATCCCCGCCGGTGGCGGGCGAGCCGAGCGGGTCGCTGCCGGACGGGTGCACGCGTGCACGGATGGCGCGCCGGCGGCGCGGCGCAAGCGCCATCACCTCGGCTTCGTCCTGTTCGCCGCGGTCGTCGTCGGGCTGCTCGTGCTCGGGCTCGTCACGCTCAACGCGTTCGTCGCGCAGAGCTCCTTCCGCATCGACCATCTACAGGCTCGCGTGGACGAGCAGTCTCAGCGCTACCTCGCGCTCGAGCGGCAGGCCGCTCACCTCTCCGCCCCAGGCCGGATCGCTGCGTGGGCCGGCCGGCACGAGATGCGAACCCCCGACGAGATCTCCGTCCTTCACGTGTCGGGGCCGCGCGACCCGGGCCGGGGAGATGCGCCCGCGGACGGAGTCGGGCGCCCTCGCGGCGGACCGCGTCTCGCTGAAGCCCATCGTCGAAGGCAGCGGGTGAGGCGACCACAGCTCGCCCGGTTGCTGGTGCTGCTCGTCGCGTTCGCGTTCGCGCTTGCGGGCATCGTCGGAAGGCTCGTGGTGCTCCAGGTGGGGGAGCACGACACCTTCAGCGCGCTCGGCGCGGAGCAGCGGGTGCGCCGCTTCGAGCTGCCGGCCGCACGCGGGCGTATCCTCGACCGCTCGGGCGAGCCACTCGCCCTCTCGCTGCAAGCGCAGGACATCTACGCCGACCGCGACTACATCTCCGACCCCGCCGGCACGGCGGAGGCGCTCGCGCCGCTGCTCGGCGATCGCCCGCAGCGAATCGAGCGCGTGCTCAGGGCGGATGGGCCCTCGTTCGTCTACATCGCCCAGCAGGTCGACGAGCGCGTGGCGGCCAAGGCCGAGCGCCTCGAGCTTCCCGGCATCGGCTTCCTTCCGGTGAGCAAGCGGTACTACCCGGCCGGCGACGTGGCGTCGCAGGTACTCGGGTTCGTCGGTCTCGACGGCGCGGGCCTTTCGGGGCTGGAGCTGCAGTACCAGTCGACCCTGTCGGGGACCCCGGGAGAACGTGTGCAGGAGATGGATCCGGACGGGCGACCCATCGCGTCGGGGGTCAGCTCCGAACGGACGCCGGTGCCCGGCCGGGACGTCGTCACGACGATCGACCGGCCGCTGCAGTACCAGGTGCAGGCGGCGCTCGCGGAATCGGTCGCCCGCAATCGCGCGAGGGGCGGAACCGTCATCGTCATGAATCCGCACGACGGGGACGTCTACGCCATGGCCACCTTCCCCGGCTTCGACCCGAATCGCTTCCAGGACGCCTCCGAGGAGGACTATCGAAACCGCGCGATCACCGACGTGTTCGAGCCGGGTTCGGTGAACAAGGTGATCACGGCGGCAGCCGCCGTCGAGGAGCGCGCGTTGCCGCTGGACGAGCAGCTGGTCGTCCCCGACCGAATCCAGGTCGGGTCCGCGACCATCAACGACTCACACGACCATCCCGTCGAGCAGATGACGCTCGGCGACATCATCGCCCAGTCGAGCAACGTCGGCATCACCGAGGTCGCCGATCGCCTCGGGAGCGGGCCGCTCGCGTCGTACCTGACGACGTTCGGATTCGGCCGCCCCACCGGCGTGGACTTCCCGGGGGAGGCGCCGGGCGCGCTGCTTCCCCTCCTTCAATGGTCGGAGACGAGTCGTGCGACGTTCGCCTTCGGCCAGGGCATCTCCGCGACCCCGCTTCAGATGGCTGCGGTGTACGCGACCGTGGCCAACGACGGCGTCTGGATACAGCCGAGGCTGGCGCGCGGCACGGTGGACGAGCAGGGGCGCTACGACCCGTTCACGGCATCCCCCTCGCACAGGGTGGTCTCGCCCGACACCGCCGACGTCGTGTCGAGCATGCTGGCCTACGTCGTCGAGCACGGGACGGGAACGGCGGCGCGCATCGAGGGGTATCAGGTGGCCGGCAAGACCGGAACGGCGCGGATCCCCTACGCGGATCGCGCCGGCTACTCGCACCGGTACGTGGCCTCCTTCATGGGATTCCTCCCCGCCGGCGACCCCCAGGTCGTCATCGTCTCCATCCTCGATGAGCCCGCCACCGTCTACGGCGGCATCGCGGCCGCTCCTCTGTTCCAGCAAGTTGCCCGGTACGCGATCCAGCGGCTCCGCATCCCGCCGGGACACAGGCTCCCGCTTCCCCCGCACGCTCTGCCCGTCGGATGAACGGCGCAACCCGCGAATCCGGTGCGACGGTAAGCTCAGTCCCCTTGACGTTCGCACCCCCTCCCGCACAGCCGCTCGCCGACGTGACGAGCGAGCTTCCCGTCCGCGAGCTCCGGGGGAACGGGGCAACCGCCGTCTCGGACGTGACGTTCCGCTCGGATGAGGCAGCCCCCGGCTCCCTGTTCTTCTGTGTGCCCGGCGATCGCGCCGACGGACACGACTTCGCGGCCGACGCGATCTCGCGCGGCGCGGCGGCGCTCGTGGTGGAGCGATGGCTGCCGGCGAAGGTCCCACAGGTTCGCGTCCCCGTCGTTCGCGAGAGCATGGGGCCGGTCTCGGCCGCGTTCTTCGATCACCCCGCCCGGCTCATGCGCACCGTCGGCGTCACGGGGACGAACGGAAAGACGACGGTCACGTATCTCCTGGAGTCGATCCTTCAAGAGGCTGGGCTCGTTGCGGCCCTCATCGGGACGACGGGCGCGCGGATCGGCGGCGAGCCGGTCCCGTTCGCCAGGACGACGCCGGAGGCGCCGGACCTGCAGCGACTGCTCGCGCGGATGGTCGCCCGCGGCGTGGGCGGCGTTGCGCTCGAGGTCTCCTCGCACGGGCTGGATCAGCACCGGGTCGATGGGACCTCCTTCGACGCGGCCGTCTTCACGAACCTCAGCCAGGACCACCTCGACTACCACGGGACGATGGACGAGTACTTCGCGGCCAAGGCCCGACTCTTCACGCCCGCCCTCGCGGCACGCGCCGCGATCGGCATCGACTCGTCGTGGGGCGAGCGGATGGTGGAGGCGTGCGAGATCCCCGCCACCACGTTCGGACGGAGCCGCGGCGCCGATCTTCGCGCGACGGACGTGTCCGTCTCGGCCGCGGGCGTCTCGTTCGAGGTCGGCGGCGTGCACGTGGCCTCCCCGCTGCGTGGCGACTTCAACGTCTCGAACTGTCTCGCGGCGTTCGCCGCCGCCCGCGTCCTCGGGATCGATCCGGAGGCGATCGTTCGGGGCATCGCCGGAGTCGCGAACGTCTCCGGGAGGATGGAGCGCGTCGACGCCGGGCAACCCTTCCTCGTCCTCGTCGACTACGCCCACACGCCCGAGGGCCTCGACCGCGTGCTGCACGCGGCGCGGTCCCTCGGCGCCGGCCGCGTGCTCGTCGTCTTCGGCTGCGGCGGCGACCGCGATCGAGCGAAGCGGTTCCCGATGGGCAGGGCCGCGACTGCCGGCGCCGATTACGCGGTCATCACGAGCGACAACCCTCGATCGGAGGATCCCGATGCGATCATCGCCGAGGTCGAGCGAGGCGCTCGGGAGGGTGGGGGCTCCTACGTCGTGGAGCCGGACCGGCGCACGGCGATCCGGCTCGCCCTCCGTGCCGCGGGGCCCCGGGACGTGGTCGTCATCGCGGGAAAGGGCCACGAGACGGGACAGGAGTTCGCCGACGGATCCGTTGCGTTCGACGATCGGGTGGTCGCGGCGCAGGAGTTGCGCGCGCTGCAGGGGGAGGCGTCGTGAGGCAACGGCGCCTCTCGGAGATCGCCGACGTCCTGGGGGGGAACGTCGAGGGCGCGGACGTCGTCGTGTCCTCCGTGGAGGTCGATAGCCGCCGGATCCGCCCCGGCGATCTCTTCGTCGCGATCCGAGGCGAGCGCGACGACGGACACGCCTACGTCGGCGATGCGTTCGCCGCCGGCGCGGTCGCGGCCATCGTCCGGGCCGGCGGGCCCACGGCCCCCGGCCCGACCGTGCGCGTCGACGAGACCGAGGGCGTGCTCCTGCGCCTCGCCGCCGAGGAGCGCGAAGCCATGACGGCGGTCGTCGTCGGCATCACCGGCGCCAACGGAAAGACGTCGACGAAGGACCTCGCCGCGGCCATCATCGGGACGCGGCTCCGGACCCATGCCAGCCCGGCGTCGTTCAACAACGAGGTGGGCGTCCCCTTGACGATCCTCGGCGCGCCGGACGCAACGGAGGCGCTCGTGCTCGAGATGGGCGCCCGCCGCGCCGGCGACGTCGAGCTCCTGTCGCGCGTCGCACGTCCGGACGTGGTCGTCGTCACGAACGTCGGCGTCGCGCACATGGAGATCTTCGGGTCCTGGGACGCGATCGTGCGCTCCGCCGCGGAGCCCGTCGCCGCGCTCGGCCGCGACGGCGTGGCCGTCCTGAACGCGGACGACCCGATCGTCCGGGATCTTCGCCGGCCACCGCCGGAACGCACGGTGTTGTTCGGAACGTCCGAGGAGGCCGACGTGCGCGCGAGCGACGTCCGGCTCGACGACGGCGGCCGGGCGTCGTTCTCCCTCGACGTCGGCGGGCAGCGCGAGCCGGTGGCGCTCGGGATCCCCGGCGAGCACATGGTGTCCAACGCGCTCGCCGCGGCCGCCGCCGCGACCTCCGTCGGGATGACGCTCGCCGAATGCTCCGCCGGGCTGAAGGGCGCCTCGGTCTCGGCGTGGCGGATGGAGACGTTCACGACCGACGGCGGGCTGGTGATCGTGAACGACGCCTACAACGCGAACCCGGAATCGATGGCGGCGGGGCTCAAGGCCGCGCGCTGGATCGCCCGGGGGACTCGTCTGGTCGCCATCCTCGGGCCCATGGCGGAGCTGGGGCCCGTGGCGCTCGAGGAGCACGAGCGCCTCGGCGACCTCGCGGCCCGACTGCGGGTCGACCGGCTGATCGCCGTGGGCGAGGATGCGCGTCCGATCGCGATGGCGGCGATCCGGCAGGGATCCGGGCCGGACGACGTCGTCGTGGTCGACACGCCGGAGGAGGCCGCCGCCGCCGTGCGAGCGTGGGCCGTCGCCGGCGACGTCGTGTTCATCAAGGGGTCCCGAGTCGCCGGGCTCGAGCGGGTCGCGGAGGCGCTTCGGTGACGCCGATCCTGATCGCCGCGGCCGTCGGATTGCTCGTGACCCTGCTCGGCACGCCCTTCGCCATCCGCGTGTTCCGCCTCAGGGGCTGGGGGCAGCGGATCCGCGAGGATGGGCCGCACACCCACCTCGAGAAGATGGGCACGCCGACGATGGGAGGCATGGTCATCCTCGCGGGCATCGTCGCCGCCTATCTGGTCACGCGGTTCGTCTTCCAGGACATGACCGCCGCGGGCCTGTCGATCCTGTTCGCCACCGTGGGCCTCGGGGTCGTCGGATTCGTCGACGACTACATCAAGGTGTCGCGCCGGCGCTCGCTCGGGCTGTCGAAGGGCGCCAAGGTCGCGGGCCAGGCCGTGGTCGCCATCACGTTCGCGGTGATGACGGTGAACCTCGCGGGATCGTCCACGCACCTGTCGTTCATTCGCGACACCGGCCTGCGGCTCGGCCTCGGCGTCTTCGTGGTGTGGGTCTTCTTGATGCTGGCGGCGACCTCGAACGCGGTGAACCTGACCGATGGGCTCGACGGGCTGGCCTCGGGCTCCTCCATCCTGGTGCTGTCCGGCTTCGTGTTCATCGCGTTCTGGCAGTTCCGCCATCCCTGCCCCGGCCCCGCGTGTTACCCGATCGGGCTGGCGCCCGCACTGGACACGGCGATCATCGCCGCCGGCGCGACCGGAGCGGCCGCGGGGTTCCTCTGGTGGAACGCGGCCCCCGCGCGGATCTTCATGGGCGACACCGGATCGCTCGCCCTCGGGGGACTGCTCGGAGCGCTCGCCATCACGACCAGCACGCAGCTGCTGTTGGTGATCCTCGGTGGGCTCTTCGTCCTGGAGACCGTGTCGGTGATCGTCCAGGTCGTCGCCTTCCGCGTGTTCCATCGCCGCGTGCTTCGAATGGCGCCGATCCACCATCATTTCGAGCTGATGGGTTGGCCGGAGTTCACCGTGATCGTCCGCTTCTGGATCATCGCCGGCCTCGGCGTCGCCGTCGCCCTCGGCCTGTTCTACACCGACTTCATCGCGCGCGGAGGCGTGGGATGAGCGGCCCCTTCGTCGATGAGCGCGTCGTGGTCGTCGGGACTGGCGCGAGCGGGCGGGCGGCGGCGCGCGTCCTCATCGAGGGCGGCGCGGAGGTCTGGGTGACCGAACGGGGCGACGCGCCACGGGACGGCGAGTTCGCCGCGCTCGGCGTCCCCGTCATGGCCGGCGGCCATCGAGAGGAGCACCTGGACGGATCGACCCTCGTGGTGACGAGCCCGGGCGTCCCGGAGGACGCGGACATCCTTCGGTGGGCGAGCGCGCGCGGGCTCCCCGTCTGGAGCGAGCTGGAGCTCGGCGCACGGCTGTGCACTGCGCCCTACGTCGCGGTCACCGGGACGAACGGCAAGACGACGACGACCGAGCTCGTCGCCTCGTGCATGCGCGCCGACGGCCTGGACGCGGTGGCGTGCGGCAACATCGGACATCCGTTCTCCCTCGCCGCGGGCGAGGGCCGCGACGCGCTCGCGGTCGAGGCGTCGTCGTTCCAGCTCCGCTTCTCCGATTCCCTGCGTCCACGCGTGTCCGTGCTCTTGAATGTGAGCGAGGACCACCTCGACTGGCACGGCTCAATGGAGCGGTACGGCGAGGCCAAGGCGCGCATCTACCGGCTGCAATCGAAGGGGGATACCCACGTCGGCAATCGCGACGACGCGCGCGCGGCCGCGCTCTCCGAGGCCGCCCCCTGCGACCGGGTCTGGTTCGGGCTCGCCGAGCCGGGGCCCGGCGAGACGGGGTACCGGGGGTCGGACCTCGTGTCGCGCATCGCGGGCGACGCCTCGCTCGGGCCGGTCGATCCGGCGCGCGGGGCGGGCTTTCGGGCCGACGCGGCCGCGGCGGCGGCGGCCACGCTCGCGTTCGGCCTCCGGCCGTCCAGCGTCGCACAGGGCATCGAGTCCTTCACGCCCCTTCCTCACCGGGGGGAGGTGGTGGCGAGCCTTCGCGGCGTCCGCTTCGTCGACGACTCGAAGGCGACGAACCCGCACGCCGTGCTCGCGGCGCTCGACGGTCTGCGGAAGGTGGTCCTGATCGCCGGCGGGCTCGCGAAGGGGGTCGACCTGTCGCCGCTCGCGTCCGCGGCGCCCTCGCTCGATGCCGTCGTCGCGATCGGCGAGGCCTCGCGAGAGCTCGTCCGCATCTTCGACGGGCTCGTCGACGTTCGGGCCGAAGCCTCGATCGAGGATGCCGTGCGAGCGGCGTCCGGCCTCGCCGCGCCGGGAGGCACGGTGCTCCTCGCGCCCGCCTGCGCGAGCCAGGACATGTTCCGCGATTACCGCGAGCGGGGCGACCGCTTCGCCGCCGAGGTGTATCGGCTCGCGAAGGAGGATGCCCTCGATGGCTAGCCGCGCCGTCTCCGCCCGCGCCTCGTCCAGGCTCCGACTCGTCCCGGCCGCGGCCGCGGGCTCGCGTGCGTCGAAGGCGGAGCGAGAGCGTGCCGGCACGCGCACCGTCCTCATGCTGCTGGTTCCGACGGCCCTGCTCCTCGGCGTCGGCCTGATCATGGTCTTCTCCGCCAGCTCGGTGGCCGCGTACGCGCGGTACGGGTCGAGCTTCCTCTTCGTTCAGCGCCAGGCCGTCTACGCGGGCGTGGGCGTCGCTGGGGCTGCTCCTGCTGTCCCGGATGCCGTACGCGATCTGGAGCCGGCTCGCCGTCCCGTTCCTCGCCGCGACGGGGATCCTCCTGGTCCTCGTGCTTCACTCGGGCGCCGGCACCAGCGCCGGCGGGTCGTCGCGATGGCTCGCCGTCGGGCCCATCACCATCCAGCCCTCCGAGATCGTGAAGCTCGCGCTCGTCGCGTTCGCGGCGACCGTCCTCACGCGGAAGGCCGCCCTGCTCGACGACGTCGGCCACCTGCTGCTGCCGCTGCTCCCCGTCACCGCGCTCGTGTGCTGGCTCGTGATGAGGCAGCCGGACCTCGGCACCACGGTGATCCTCGCCGGCACCATCTTCGTGCTGCTGTTCATCGCCGGCGTCCGCCTGCGGTATCTGGGCATCGCCGGGATCGCGGGGGTGGCGATCGGCTGGATCCTCATCATGAGCGCCGCCTACCGCCGGGCCAGATTCCTGTCGTTCCTCTCGCCCTGGAACGATCCGCAGAACGCCGGGTACCACCTGATCCAGTCCTACATCGCGCTCGGCTCCGGCGGCCTGTTCGGGGTCGGCCTCGGGGCCAGCCGCCAGAAATGGATGTATGTGCCGAACGCGCATACCGACTTCATCTTCTCGATCCTCGGCGAGGAGCTCGGGCTCCTCGTCGCGATCTGCGTGCTCGGCCTGTTCGGGGTGCTCCTGTACGGGGGCATCCGCGTCGCGTCGCGCGCACCGGACACGTTCGGACGCCTCCTCGCGTCCGGGATCGTGGCGTGGCTGGGCCTCCAGACCATCGTGAACCTGGGGGCGGTGACGGGCCTGCTTCCCATCACGGGCGTGCCGCTGCCCCTGCTGTCCTACGGCGGCTCATCGCTGGTGGTGACCCTCGGGGCGATCGGCATCCTGGTCAACATCGCCCGGACGCCGGCCGTGGCCGCGCGGAGGCGGAAGGACCCGACGTGAGGGTCGTCGTCGCCGGCGGTGGGACGGCGGGACACGTGTTCCCCGCCCTGGCCCTGGCGCACACGCTCGCCGCCGAGCACGGCGCGGACGTTCGTTTCCTCGGCACGGCGACGGGGCTCGAGTCGCGTCTCGTCCCGGCCGCCGGATTTCCGTTCACCGCCGTGGAGGCCAAACCGCTCGAGCGGCGACTGTCACCCCGATCGCTCGGCGCGCCCGTCACGGCCGTCCGCTCGGTCGCCGCATGTGGATCCGTCGTTCGAGGCGCGGACGTCGTGGTCGGCGTCGGTGGATACGTGAGCGTGCCGGCCGTCCTCGCCGCATGGCGCGCGAAGCGCCCGGTCGTGCTCCACGAGCAGAACGCGGTGCCGGGGCTCGCCAACCGCCTGTTGGCCCGGCGGGCCGACGTCGCCTGCGTGTCGTTCGCGGAGTCGGCGGCCCTGCTGCCGAGGCGGACGCCCACGGTGGTGACCGGAAACCCGGTCCGCCGCGAGATCCTGGCCGTCCCGGCCGACCGCGATGCGCTCGCCTCGGCGGCGATGGACGAGCTCGACCTCGACGCCGCGCGCCGAACCGTCCTCATCTTCGGCGGGAGTCAGGGCGCGTTGCGCATCGACCGCGCCGTGTCGGGTGCGATGGAGCTGCTGCGCGATCGCGCGGACCTTCAGCTCCTCGTGCTCACCGGTGCGGCGCATCTCGCGGACGTGGCCGCCGCGGCGCGGCGGATGCCGCACCTGCTCGTGAAGGCGATTCCGTTCCTGCAGCGAATGGAGCTGGCCTACGCGGCCGCGGATGTCGTGGTCGCCCGAGCCGGCGCGTCGACGATCGCGGAGGTGACCGTCTGCGGCCTTCCCTCGATCCTGGTCCCGTATCCGCACGCGACCGCGAATCATCAGGAGGCCAATGCCCGCGCCGTCGAACGCGCGGGCGCGTCGACGATCGTTCCCGATCGGGTCCTCACGCCGGAGCTGCTCGCCCGGCGCATGACGGCGCTGCTCGACGACGAGCCGCGGCTCGGCCGCATGGGCGAGTGCGCGTCCGCGTGGTCGAGGCCGGACGCCACGGCGGCGCTCGCCGAGCAGGTGGTCGGGGCCGCGCGAGAGGCCGGACGATGAGCGGCCGACACCCCGTCGACCACGCCGTGTACCGGCCGCCGGACGGGAGCATCCCGACGCTCGAGGTCCCGAGCCTCGACGGCATGCGGCTGGTGCACATGATCGGGATCGGCGGCGCCGGAATGAGCGGCATCGCTCGCCTGCTGATCGCGCGGGGCATCCGCGTCACCGGCTCCGATCTCAAGGACTCGCCGTCCCTCGACGAGCTCCGCGGGATGGGCGCCACGATCTTCGTCGGGCATCGGAGCGATCAGGTGGGGCACCCGGACGCGGTGGTGGTCTCCACCGCGATCCCGCAGGCCAATCCCGAGCTCGCGGCGGCGCGGGAGCGAGGGCTTCGCGTGTTGGCGCGCGCCCAGATGCTCGCGGGGCTCGCCACGCGACGGCGCACGCTCGCCGTCGCGGGAACACACGGCAAGACGACCACGACATCCATGCTGTCCGTGATCCTTCACCGGGCGGGCGTCGATGCGAGCTACGTCATCGGAGGCCACCTGAACGAGAGCGGCTCGGGGGCCCATCACGGCAGCAGCGACGTCCTCGTCGCGGAGGCCGACGAGAGCGACGGCTCATTCCTGCTCCTGCGTCCGGAGGTCGGGATCATCACCAACGTCGAGGCCGACCACCTCGATTTCTATCCCGGAGGACTGGGCGAGATCGAAGCCGCGTTCGCGGCGTTCGCGAGGAACTCGGCCGTCGTCGTCGCGTGCGGCGACGATCGCGGCGCCACGGCGGCGCTCGAGCGAGCGGGCGTGGATGCGGTGACGTACGGGACGGGCGAGCGAAATCGCGTGCGGGTGCGGGCCGGCGTTTCGGCCAGCGGCCGGCGCGGGCGGCGTCGTCGTCCTCGAGGACGGCGAGCAGGTCTCGCTCTCATTGCGCATCGCCGGCGCCCACAATCTGTTGAACGGCGCCGCCGCGCTCCTCGCCGCTCGCCGAGTCGGCGTCCCGCCGGCGGAGGCGGCGGCCGGACTCGCATCCTTCACGGGCGTGCACCGGCGCTTCGAGTTTCGGGGCGAGGCCCGCGGGGCGAGGTTCGTGGACGACTACGCCCACCACCCCACGGAGCTCCGGGTCACGCTCGCCGCCGCGGCGGGGCTTCGGCCGTCGCGGCTGATCGCCGTCTTCCAGCCGCATCGCTTCAGCCGCACCCGGCGCTTGTGGCGCGAGCTCGGCGAGAGCCTCGCCGCCGCGGATCTCGTGGTGCTCACCGACGTGTACGGCGCGGGCGAGGAACCCATCCCGGGGATCTCGGGCCGCCTGCTCGTCGATGCGCTGGAGGCGGCCGCGCCCGGGACGAGCGTCGTGTACCTCCCGCATCGCTCCGACATCGCACCGTTCCTCGCCGAGGAGGTGCGGGAGGGGGATCTCGTCCTCACGCTCGGCGCCGGCGACATCACCGCGGTGCTCGACGAGGTGCTCGACGGGATCGAGGAGGGGGCGTGACCGAGCTCTCCGACGCCTCGTCGCTCTCGCGCGCGGAAGCCATCCTTCGGGCGGCGTGCGGTGACCGGGTTCGCACGTGGTTCTCGCTCGCGCCGCTCACGACCTTTCGGATCGGCGGGCCGGCCGCGCTGTATCTCGAGCCGCATGCGGAGCCGGATCTCGCGGCGGTCGCGCACGCCGCGTCGGAGACCGGCGTGCCGGTCGTGGTCATCGGCAAGGGGTCCAACGTCCTCGTCGCCGACGAGGGATTCCCCGGGATCGTGATCAGGCTCGGGAGGGGATATCGGTGGGCGGCTCGCGACGGCGACAGGCTCTCGGCCGGCGGCGCCATGCCGCTGCCCGCGCTGGCGGGCGTCGCGCTGTCGCACGGCCTGTCGGGACTGGAGTTCGGCGTGGCGATCCCGGCAACGCTCGGAGGCGCCGTGCGCATGAACGCGGGCGCTCACGGCCACGAGATGGCCGCCGCGCTGGAGTGGATCGATCTGTTCGATCTCGAGACCGGCCGGCCCGGGCGGATTCCGAGGGAGGAGGCCGGCTTCGGCTACCGCGGATCGGGCCTTCCGTCCCGCGGCG
This sequence comes from uncultured Actinomycetes bacterium, assembly GCA_963728285.1. Classification (GTDB taxonomy): domain Bacteria; phylum Actinomycetota; class UBA4738; order UBA4738; family HRBIN12; genus CAVSJR01. The sequence goes on from CAVSJR010000003.1 coordinate 224,463, forward strand.
TCGTCGTGGGCGCCACCGTGCATCTGGCGCAGGACGAGCCGGATGCGATCAGGATGCGCATGGACGAGGCCAGGGAGTGGCGCCGGAGGACGCAGCCGCTCGCGGAGCCCAACTGCGGAAGCGTCTTCAAGAATCCGCCCGGCGGACACGCCGCACGTCTGATCGAGGAGGCCGGCGGCAAGGAGCTCAGCGTCGGGGCGGCGGCCGTCTCGGCGAAGCACGCGAACTTCATCGTCGCGGGACGAGGTGCTCGCGCGGAGGACGTGCTGGAGCTGATCCGCAACGTGCAGGAGGTCGTCGCGGCCCGCTTCGACATTCGACTGGACACGGAGGTGCAGCTCGTTGGGATCTACGACGGAGACGGATGACGCCGCGGTGGCGGCCGCGGTCGTGAGCGACGCGAGCGCCGGTCGGGGACGGCGGCGGGCGCGAAGGCGGCGGCTGCGCCGTTCGATCATCGCCGCGGGGGTCGTCTGCGCCCTCCCCGGGGTGTGGGCACTGGTGGTTCGCTCGCCGCTGGTGCGGGCCAGGGTGATCGATGTCGCCGGCGCCGCGCACGTCACGCGGTCCCAGGCGCTCCGCCTCGCGGGCATCTCGCGGTCGACCAACGTCGCCTCGCTGGACACCGCGGCGGCCGCATCGAGGCTCGAGGCGGATCCATGGATCGCGCGGGCGATCGTCCGGAAGGGCCTTCCCTGGACCATCCGCATCGAGCTCGTCGAGCGCTCGCCGGTGCTCGCGGTGAGGGGCGGGCCGTGGGCGGGGATCGTGGCCGGCGACGGGACGGTGCTCGAGGAGGCCTCGCGAGGGGCCGACGCATTTCCGGTGCTGACGCCGCCTCGAGACGCGGCGCCGGCGACCGCTCAGGCCATGATCGAACGGGCCGCGTCGGCGCTCTCGCCGATCACGCCGTGGGCTCGTGACGCCATCCGAGCCGTGTCGCTCGCCCGCGACGGCTCGCTCCAGTTCGGGCTCCAGGGGGGAGGCACCATCCTCTACGGCGATGACGCGAACGCGGACGCCAAGGCGCGAACCCTCGCCGCGCTCCTGCGCTGGTCCGAGTCGGAGCATGAGGAGGTCGTCTCGGCGGATCTGCGGGTCGCCGGCGCGCCAACGGCGCAGCTTCGGCCTGCCGTCGCCGACTAGTCCCGGCGACCGTGTGGGGCATCAAAACAGGCACGTCGGAAGCTGTCAGCAGTTCGAGCAACCGCAGCGGCGCGCTCGAGTGGAGAAGCTTGACGGGCCTGGGCTTCGCTAGTAGTGTCTCGCCATCTACGTTAAGTAGATATAACAATAACGCTGAGGTTGAACGTTAAGGTTCCGTTGGGTCCAGCTGCATTTCCCCAGGTAGATCGCGGAGGTCGATCGCAGATGGATGCTCCACAAAACTACCTCGCGGTGATCAAGGTCGTCGGCATCGGCGGGGGCGGTGTGAACGCGGTGAACCGCATGATCGAGGCAGGTTTGCGGGGCGTCGAGTTCATCGCCGTCAACACCGATGCGCAGACGCTGCTGATGTCCGATGCGGAGGTGAAGCTCGACATCGGACGGGCCACGACGCGAGGCCTGGGGGCCGGGTCCGATCCGGAGGTGGGCAAGGGCGCCGCCGACGAGCACGCCGATGAGATCGAGGAGATCCTCAAGGGCGCGGACATGGTGTTCATCACCGCCGGCGAGGGGGGCGGCACCGGCACCGGCGGCGCGCCCGCCGTCGCACAGATCGCCCGCAACATCGGAGCCCTCACGATCGGCGTCGTCACCCGTCCCTTCGGGTTCGAGGGTCGAATGCGTGCGACGCAGGCCGACCTCGGCATCACGGAGCTGAAGAAGGCGGTCGACACGCTGATCGTCGTACCGAACGACCGCTTGCTCCAGGTCTCCGATCCGAACACCTCCATGATCGACGCGTTCCGGATGGCCGATCAGGTCCTGTATCAGGGGGTCGACGGCATCACATCGCTGATCACGACGCCGGGGTTGATCAACCTCGACTTCGCCGACGTGAAGGCCGTGATGAGCGGCGCCGGTTCCGCGCTGATGGGAATCGGTCACGGGACGGGCGAGAACCGTGCGGAGGAGGCCGCGAAGGCGGCGATCTCATCCCCGCTCCTCGAGTCCTCGATCGACGGGGCGAAGGGCGTGCTCCTGTCGATCGCCGGTCCCACCGACCTGACCCTGCACGAGGTCAACACGGCCGCGGACGCCATCACGCGGGTGGCGCATCCGGACGCGAACATCATCTTCGGCGCCGTCGTGGACGACGCGCTCGGCGAGGAGGTTCGGGTCACCGTGGTGGCGGCGGGATTCGACAAGCTCGCGGCAGCGGCAACGGCTCCCACCCACTCCGCGGTCGAGGGCCGGCTGGCGCGCCTGCTGGAGGAGCCCGAGCCGGTGCGACCCATCTCGCCGACGCCCGCTCCGAAGAAGAAGGACGAGCCGATCGTCGTTCCGTCGATCCTCGACGAGGACGAGGAGGACATCTTCCGAACCGAGCCCTCCGAGCCCGTCGCCTTCGACGCCGAGGAGGACCTGGACATCCCGGACTTCCTGAAGAGTTGAGCTCGACCGCCCTGCGCGGCCCGGCGGTCGTGGGGGCGGGGAGGAATCAGGAGAGGCGCCCTTCCCCCGCCTCTCGAGATCGACCTCCCCGCCCCCGTTTCACCCCCGGAGCGACCACCACCCCGGCGGGCTCGGCGTGAGCCGGCTCGTCGTCTCGCACGGAGCGGCGGCCCCATGAGATTCGAGCGGCGCCGCATGGCGGAAGGCGGCTACGCCCTCGTCGCGACGGATCTCGAGCGGATCGGCGTCATGGCGGCATTCACCGAGCGCACCGGAGGCGACAGCCGTTCGCCGTTCGAGTCGCTCAACGTCTCGTTCTCCGTGGGGGACGATCCCGCGGCCGTCAGGGCGAACCGGCGGCGCATCGTTCGGGGCCTCGGGGTCGGTCCCTTCGCGTGCGCCGGGCTCGTCCACGGATCCTCCATCGCGCTGCTCGGCCCGGACCGGGAGGGAGCCGGATTCGACGACCCGGACGGCGTCGTCGCCGGCACCGACGCCCTCGCCACCCGGTCGAGTGGAATGCCGCTCGCGATCACGAGCGCCGACTGCATGCCCCTCGTGCTCGCGTCGTCCTCGGAGCCGACGATCGTCGTCGTCCACGCGGGATGGCGCGGGTTGGCGGCGGGGATCCTCGCCGCAGCCGTCGCCCTCTTCGAGCGCCCGGGCGATGTGGCCGCCGCCATCGGCCCGGCGATCGGGCCGGACCATTACGAGGTGGGGAGCGAGGTCGTCGCCGCCGTGGAACGCGCGCCCCTCTCGAGCGTGGCCGCGAGCCGGGCCGGCGAGCGAACCGCCCTCGACCTCGTCGGAATCGCGCGGGGGATGCTCGAGCGAGCCGGCGTCGGGGACGTGGGCGACACGGGCCTGTGCACCGCGTGCGAGCGCTCGAGGTTCTTCTCCCACCGGGCGGAGGGGGGCACCACCGGCCGTCAGGTGGCGATCGCGGTTCGCCGCGTCGGAGGCGCCCTGATGGATCGCGGGGGGCCATCGGGAACGGGGGAGGGGCGCGCCGCGACCCTGGGCCGTGACGCTGTGCTCCGAAACCTGGAGCGCATCCGAGCGGGGATCGACGCCGCGTGCCGGCGAGCCGAGCGTGATCCGTCGACCGTGCGCATCGTCGCCGCCGCCAAGGGAGTGTCGGCCGAGCGAGTCCGCTGGGTGGTCGACGCGGGGATCGAGGACGTGGGCGAGAACTACGTCAAGGAGCTCGCGGACAAGCGCCCCGCGGTCGCCGGCGCCCGGTGGCATTACATCGGCAACCTCCAGTCGCATACCGCCCATCGGGTCGCCGATCTCGCCGACGTCGTGGAGACGCTCGCATCCGAGCGCGCGGCTCGCCGGCTGGCGCGACGCGCGGCCGAGCGTGGCGTCGAGCTCCCGGCCCTGATCGAGGTGGACTTCACCGGCGAGCGGACGGGCGTCCCGGTCGAGGCGCTCGACTCGTTCGCGGCGGTCGCGGCCGCCCTCGAGGGGATCTCGCTCGTCGGCCTCATGACGCTCCCCCCGATGCCGGAGCGAGCCGAGGACGCCCGCCCCCATTTCCGCAGGCTGCGTGAGCTCGCAGAACGCCTGCAACGAGCCCATTCGAGCATCGCGGACCTCTCCATGGGAATGTCCATTGATTACGAGGTTGCGGTGGAGGAAGGCGCTACGATGGTTCGGATTGGAACGGCGCTGTTCGGCGAACGGACGCCGTCGACGTAGGGAGGAGCGATGCCGAGCGTGTGGAAGAAGACGATGACCTACCTGGGCCTGGTCGAGGACGATGAGTTCGAGCAGCTCGACGAGGCGACGGAGGCCGAGGGCGCGCCGATCAGGCGGATCCAGCGACCGCAGGCCGTCAGGGAGATCGCGTCCGACCCCCACAGCGAGGGGGTCGTGCGCACGATCCCGTCGCCCAGGCCGGCCTCGACCGGGGCCATCCACAAGTCCGAGCCTCGCCGGTTCAACGAGGCGCGGGAGGTGGCAGACCGGTTCAAGGAGGGCACGGCGGTGATCATGAACCTCCAGAGCACCGACGACGCGATCGCTCGCCGCTTGGTCGACTTCGCCTCCGGGCTCGTCTACGGCCTCGACGGGAAGATCGAGATGGTCGCCAACCGCGTGTATCTGCTGACGCCGGTCAACGTCGAGGTGTCGGCCGAGGAACGGGAGCGGATCGCCGGCGGCGCGTTCTACAACCAGTTCTGATCTCCGCTGGATGCGCCCGGGGCGCCGGTCTCCGGCCGATGCCCCGGCTGCTAGCCTACGGCGGTGCCAGCCGAAACCAGCCCGATCATCCGGCTCCTCTGCGTCGCCAGCACCGTGTACCTGGTCATCCTCTTCGCGAAGGTCATCCTCAGCTGGATCGTCGTGCTGGGCGCAAGGCCGCCCGCCTCGGGACCCGCGCGCGTGGCCGTCGACCTCGTCGACGATGTGACCGAGCCGGTCCTGCGACCGCTGCGTGGCATCATCCCCCCGGTGCGGATGGGCGCGGTCGGCCTCGATGTCTCACTGTTGTTGCTGTTCGTGATCCTGTTCGTCATCCGGAGTGCGTTAGGCTGTTGAATCGCGTCCTAGGGGGAAGGTCATGCGAAAGAGGAAGCCTGAATCGAGCGATGTCGACGAGGGCTCGGCCGCGAGGGAGCAACCCTCTGGTCCCTCGCGGGCCGGACGCCTCACGCCCCTCGACATCCAGCAGATCGAATTCCGCCGCTCGTTCAAGGGATACGACGAACGCGAGGTCGACGAGTTCCTCGACCGCCTGACCGAGGACTTCGCAGCGGCCCTCGACGAGGCGCAACGCCTCCGCGATCGCGCGGAGGGAGGCCTGGGCGCGGTCGTCGCGGGAGGCACGCCGACGGGGTCGAAGCGCACGGCCGACGAGATCGTGCAGCGGGCGAGGGACGACGCGGCTCGCATCGTCCGGGAGGCGCAGGAGCGGGCGACCGCGATCGGCGCGGCCGCGCTCGGTCCCGGGACGAGCAAGGAGGCGGCTGCCCGTGGCGCGGGCGACCGCGCCACGATCGCTCCGTTCATCGCGAAGGAACGCGAGTTCCTGACGAGCCTCGCGACGCTCGTGCAGGGACATGCGGAGGCGGTCCGAGGGATGGCGTCCTCGGCGCAGAAGGCCATGCCGGCGGCTGCGGCGCAGGAGGCCGGACCGCGACCGGGCACGACGACGACCGGCACGGGGACCGAGCCGGGAAGGGCCCGGGCAGGGAGACGGGGAAGCAGCCGGGGCAGCGAGCGCCGGAGCCTCGCAAGGCGTCGACGCGCCGACGTCCCACCGACGTCCTCACCGACGTCGCCTCCGGTCACGCCTCCGGCCGCCCCACCCGCGACGAAGCCGATGCCCGCCGCGATGCCGACCCCATCGACCGAGCGCGCGCCTCGCAAGCCCGAGTCGGCCCGGCCGGCCAGGCCCTCGGAGGGATCCAGCGACTCGGGCGCGTCGGGGGCCCCCACGCCGCCCGGCGAGGGACACGTCACCATCCCCGACCCCGACCCGGCCGGGGCGAAACGGGGCGATCACAAGCTCGCCGAGGGCGATCCCTCGCTGCGCGAGCTGTTCTGGGGCGAGGAGTAGGCCGGCGCTTCAGGCGGCCCTTCGCAGGCTGACGCGCACGGGCACGCCGTCGATCTCGGCGTCGACTCGATAGCCGGCGTCGGCGAGGTCGCCGCGATCCAGGTCGATGGCGAGCGTCTCCGCCGCGACGTACTCCCGGTGCGTGTCGAGGGCGGCGCCGACCTCGCCGTCGGCGCGGATGCCGAGCGTGATGCGATCCCCGACATCGAGCCCGGCCGCCCTGCGCGCGTCCTGCACGACTCGGACGAGCTCTCGAGCGAGGCCCTCGCGGCGAAGCTCCTGCGTCAACTCCAGCTCGAGCGCGACCGTCAGGCCTCCCTCGGCCCGCACGCCCCAGCCCTCGCGGATCTCCTGCACGAGGTCGACGTCGTCGGGCGTCAGCGTGATCTCGCCCGAGGGGGTCGAGAGCTCGACGGGCGCGCCGCCCGCGAGCGTGGCCGCGAGCGTGCCGTCGTCGGACGCGAGCGCCGTCGCCAGCTCCTTCACTCGCGGTCCGAGCCGCGGACCGAGTGCCCGGTAGTTGGGCTTGGCCCGCCAGCCGGCCAGTCCCTCGGTGGACTCGGTGAAGACGATCTCGCGAACGTTCAGCTCCTCGCGCACGAGGTCGAGCAGCGGGACGAGGGCGTCGTGATCGCCGCGGTAGTGGACGACGGCCTCGGCGAGCGGCTGGCGAACCCTGATCCTGGCCTCCGTCCGGATCGTGCGCCCGAGCGCCACGATGCCGCGGGCGGCGCGCATCGCCTCGTCCAGGCGCTCGTCGATCGCGGCCCCGTCCGGCTCCGGGTAGTCCGCGAGGTGCACGGACTCGGGAGCGCCGGCTCGCCCCGCCTCGAGGTTGCGCCACAACTCCTCGGCGACGAACGGCGTGAAGGGGGCGAGCAGCGTCGCGACCGTGACGAGTGATTCGTGCAGCGTCTGGAAGGCCGCGACGGAGTCCTCGCCGCCCCCTCCCTCGGGGTTCCAGAAGCGCCGGCGCGAGCGCCGGACGTACCAATTCGACAGGTCGTCGACGAAGCGCTGGATGCGGCGGCCCGCGCTCGTCGCGTCGTAGGCCTCGAGCTCGATGCGCGCCTCGCGAACCGTGGTGGCGAGCTGCGACAGCACCCAGCGGTCGAGCAGCGGCCGCTCGGCCACGGGGATGGGCGCGCGGCCGGCCGGGTCGAACCCCTCGGCGTTCGCGTACGTCACGAAGAAGGCGTAGACGTTCCACAGCGTCAGGAGGAACTGGCGGACGATCTCGTCCAGGAGCTCCATCGACACGCGGCGCGAGGCCCATGGGGAGCCGGAGGTGATCATCAGCCACCGCAGCGCGTCGGCCCCGCTCCGGTCGAGGGCCTCCCACGGGTCGACGACGTTCCCGAGCGACTTCGACATCTTTCGCCCGTCGCCCGCGACGAGGTGGCCGAGGCACACGACGTTGCGGTAGGCCGTGTCGTCGAAGAGCAGGACGGCCTCGGCCATCAGCGTGTAGAACCACCCGCGCGTCTGGTCGATCGCCTCGGAGATGAAGTCGGCGGGGAAGCGCTCGCGAAAGCGATCGAGCCCGCGCCCGAGCTCGGGATGGTAGGCCCATTGGGCGTACGGCATCGCGCCCGAGTCGAACCACGTGTCGATGACCTCCGTGACGCGGCGGGCGTCGTCGCCGCAGGTCGGGCACCGCAGCACGACGTCGTCGATGGCGGGCCGATGCGGGTCGATCCCCGAGACGTCGCGCCCCGCGAGCTCCGAGAGCTCCGAGAGCGATCCCACGACGGTCGCGTGCCCTCCTCCGCATCGCCACACCGGCAGCGGCGTCCCCCAGTAGCGCTCGCGAGACAGCGCCCAGTCGACGTTGTTCTCGAGCCAGTCTCCGTACCGTCCGTGCTTGATGTGGTCGGGGTACCAGTTCACGGATTCGTTCACCTGGAGCAGCCGATCCTTGCGCGCGGTCGTCCCCACGTACCAGGAGGTCCGCGCGTAGTACAGGAGCGGCGTCCTGCACCGCCAGCACAGGGGATAGGTGTGTTCGATCGTCTCCGCCCTGATCACGAGACCCCTGCGCTCGAGGTCGCGAACGATGTCGGCATCGGCCTCCTTGACGAATCGGCCGCGGAGGAACTCGGGCGCCTCGTCGGTGAACGTCCCCCGTCCGTCGACGGGCCGATAGACCGGCCACCCCTCGGCGCGGCCGAGCTCGAGGTCCTCGGGGCCGAACGCCGGCGCGATGTGGACGACGCCCGTGCCGTCGTCCATCGAGACGAAGGTCGCGGCCGACGACGCGGTGGGTGTTTCCGTCCTCGACGTTGTCGTACGGAGCCGAGTAGCGTGCGCCGACCAGCTGCGACCCGGCCAGCATGCGATCGGCCGGCACGTCGCCGAAGACCCGCTCGCGCAGCGGCTCCGCGATCAGCAGGCGTTCCCCCTCGACCGTGATCTCCGCGTACGTGGCGTCCGCGGCGACCGCGAGGCCGATGTTCGCGAGCAGCGTCCACGGCGTCGTCGTCCACACGGCGATCGACGCGCCCTCCAGCGAGGGCTCGGCGGGCGCATCGAGCACGCGGAGCTTGACGTACAGGCTCGGATCCTCGACCCGTTCGTAGCCGAGGGCCACCTCGGCGTCCGACAGCGCCGTCTCACACCGGGGGCAGTAGGCCGTGACCTTGTCGGCCTCGAAGAGCAGGCCCTTCCCGTGGAGCTGCTTCAACCCCCACCACACGCTCTCGATGTAGGGGGTCGACATCGTCCAATACGCATCGGACATGTCGATCCAAAATCCGATCCGCTCGGTGAGCCGCTCCCAGTCGCCGACGTAGCGAGTCACCGATTCACGGCAGAGGCGGTTGAACTCGGCGATCCCGAACTCCTCGATGTCGCGCTTTCCGCTCGTGCCGATCTGCTTCTCGACCTCGAGCTCCACGGGCAGGCCGTGACAGTCCCAGCCGGCCTTGCGGGGGACGAAGTGGCCGGTCATGGTCTTGAAGCGGGGATAGATGTCCTTGAACGTCCTGGCCTCGACGTGGTGGATGCCCGGCCTGCCGTTCGCCGTCGGCGGGCCCTCGTAGAAGACCCACTCCGGGCCGGCCTCGCGCAGCCTCAGGCTCTTGGCGAACACATCCGCCTCGCGCCAGAACGCGAGGATTCGAGCCTCCATCTCCGGGAAGCTGACCTTCGGGTCGACCGGTTCGAAGCTCGCCATCGGACCTCCTCCGCAAAGAAAAACGCCCCGTCCCTCTCCTCAGGGACGAGGCGCAAGCCCCGCGGTACCACCCTGCTTGCCTCGCCTCGCGGCGCGGCCACTCGCGGCGGCGAACACCGCCTCCCGCTGTCACGGGCGGACCCGGCTGTTCCTACTGCGGGCGGACCGAGTGCGTCCGCCCGGTTCGGGCAGCGGCTCGGGGAGGATCTTCGGAGGAACCGGACCGCCGGGCTCACACCATCCCCGGCTCGCTCCCCGCCCGGCCGTCCTCCTACTCGTTCCCGTCGTCGCCTGTGCCAGCGCATGCTACACCCGCGTCGCGCGATCGATCGGCACGGCGCCTCGGAGGTGGACGCATCCGGGCGGGGACGGCGGGCGCAAGGCGGTCGAGGTCCGTGCTCCGAGGCCCCGGAAAATGCGCTCTCGCGCAACGAACCGGTGGTCGTTGTCGCAACACCCTGCTGGTGCTACCGTCCGTGCTCCTATGGCCACCACCAAGTCCGCCTTCTCGGCGAAGGAGCTCGCCGAGCTGAAGAAGCGGCTCCTCGACGAGAAATCCGAGCTGGAGGAACAGCTGTCCACGATCGAGGAGGCCTCCTTCGCGGCGTCCCAGTCGGAGATGACCGGCGAGGTCGGCGGCTACGACGACGAGAACGCCGATGCCGGGACGTTCACGTTCGAGCGCGAGCGCGATCTGTCGATCGAGAACAACGTCCGTGACCTGCTGCGAAAGATCGACGATGCGCTCGAGCGCATGTCCAAGAAGACCTTCGGGATCTGCGCGGTCTGCGGCAAGCCGATCGAGAAGGCGCGGGTGAAGGCGCTGCCCTACGTCGAGCTGTGCATCAAGGACGCGCAGGCCCAGGCCCGCCCGCGCTGATCCGGTGACCCGCGGGGCCCGCCTCGCTGCCTGGCTCTACGGGATCGCCGCGATCACCTACCTGCTCGACCGCGTGACTAAGCTCTGGGCGGAGCGCGTCCTCGCGACGCGTCCTCCCATGCAGATCCTCACCGGTGTGCTGCAGCTCAACTACACGACGAACTCGGGAGGGGCGTTCAGCATCGGGGGGAGCGCCCCGTGGGTGTTCGCCGGAGCCAGCGTGGTGGTCATCACGTTCATCATCGTTGCCTCATTCCGCATCGCTCGCCCGGCATTCGCCGTCGCGCTCGGCCTCGTCCTGGGCGGCGCGCTCGGCAACCTCACCGACCGAGTCGTGCGCGGGCCCGGCCTGTCGGGGCGGGTCGTCGACTTCATCGACCTGCACGTCTGGCCCGTGTTCAACATCGCCGATTCGGCCATCGTGCTGGGGGCGGCGATCCTGCTTCTCTCGAGCCTGGCCGGGCGAGATCGGGGAGGGCCCGACGGGCGCCGTCCGGGGGAGGAGGCCGGCCGGCGCGGGGCCGGGCCCGCGGGGGTCGAGGAGGACCGGTGAGTCGCCGGCCCGGGGAGGGGGCCTCGTTCGAGGCGGAGCCAGGCCGCCTCGATGTCGCCGTTGCCCGCGCCCTCGGAGCCACGCGGGCGGAGGCCCAGCGCGTCATCGACGAGGGGCACGTCGTCGTGGACGGGGCCCGACGCCCGAGATCGTTTCGGCTGAGCGGCGGCGAGGACGTCCGAATCGAGGCGCTCGCCGAGCGGCCGCTGGCCGCCGAGGGACCTCCGGTGCCGGTTCGCTATCAGGACGAGCACCTCCTCGTCGTCTCGAAGCCCGCGGGCGCTGGTCACGCATCCGACGGCCGCGCGCCGAACGGGGACGCTCGTGAACCGGTTGCTCGGGATGGGCGTTCCCCTGTCCACGGCCGGGGGAGCGCTCCGACCGGGCATCGTGCACCGGCTCGATGCCGGCACGTCCGGCCTCATGCTCGTCGCGAAGGACGATGCGACGCACGAGGCGTTGGCGGACCTGCTGCGCCGGCACGAGGTCGATCGGCGATACCTCGCGCTCGTGAGGGGGGTCGTCGAGCACGAGCGGTTCACCGTCGACGCCGCGCTCGGCCGGCGTGGGGCGCGCGTGCTCGTCCGAGGCGTCGGAGGCAGGAGCGCGGAGACCGACTTCGCCATCCATGAGCGCCTCCCGCGGGCGACGCTGCTGGAGGCGACGCCGCGAACCGGTCGGACGCATCAGATACGCGTGCACCTGTCGGCCGTGGGCCATCCGATCCTCGGCGACGGCCGATACGGCGGGGGAGGGGACGACGCGATCCGGCTGGGTCTCCGCCGGCCGTTCCTTCACTCGTGGCGCCTGTCGTTCGTGCACCCGGCGACCGGCCGGCGAATCGAGGTGGAGGAGGCGCTCCCGGAGGAGCTCGAGGCAGCGCTCGGCCGGCTTCGCGCCTGACCGAGCGGGAGGGCCGTCAGGTCCGCGACCTGGTCGGCTCCTTCAGCCAGAGGGCGTACTGCGTCCGAACCTCCTCGCGCGACGCGAGGATCGCGTCCTCGACGTCGGGCGAGAGCGTGCGGGACTCGATGAGCGACTGGATCTTGGCCGTGTCGACCGACAGGACGCGCTCCCACAATCCGAGCGGCTCGAGGATCTCCCGCAGGCGCGCCTCGTCGGGGGCGGTGACGTGCTGTGGGCGCCGATCCACGGCCGCGCCGTCGGTCCCGAAGAGCCGCCGATATCCGTGTTCATCGCAGAACGCGTTGATCAGCGCGTTGAGCTCATCGAGGCGTCGATACACCTGCCTGCCCCTCCGCTTGAGCTCGATCCATTCGTCGACGGTCTCGGTCATGCGCGGAGCCGGATCTCCGTCGCGGCGCTCCTCGCGATGCCGAAAGATCGGGCACAGGTGCTGGAAGTCGCACCAGTTGCACAGCGGGTTCTCGCGCGGCTCGAATCGTCCGGCCGCGATCCGCTCGGACACCGTCGCGATCCGTTTGCGCAGCTCGTCTCCGTGAGCGGGCGTCCTCGTGGTCGACATCCGCTGGCCGGGAAGAAGGTAGTGGAGGGTGAGACGCTCGGGCTCGATGCCCCACACCTCTCTGGCCGCCAGGTAGTACACGGAGAGTTGCAGGTCCTCGTCGATTCGCTGCTTGGGGGGCAGGCGCCGATTGGTCTTGTAGTCGATGATCTCGTAGCCGCCGCCCGGGATTCGATCCATACGGTCGATGACGCCGGTCAGCCTGACGCCCTCGACGTCGATCGAGAACCGGTGCTCCAGCGCCGCGGGGATCCGGTAGGCGGGGGCGTTGTCGCGGTGGTAGTTGGCCAGGACCTCGCGTCCGTGATCCAGGTAGGTGCGCTCCTCGCTCTCGTCCGCGTAGCCGTCCCGCACCCAGACGTCCTCGAGCGACTCCAGCAGGTCCTCCACCGGCGGCGCCACGGGCACCGGCCGGTTGTGGAAGCGATAGAGGGCGCGATGCAGGGAGTCTCCGAACGACAGCGCGGGGGAGGCCGAGGTCGGAAGGCGCTGCTCGTACTGGAAGCGCCACTTCGCCGGGCAGGTCTCGTAGGTCGAGATACTGGAGTAGGAGAGGTGCATCGCAGGCGGGCCTTTCGAGGAGGGTGGCCGTCGGCGAAGTCTAGGCCGGATCCGTGCGAGATTACAACCATGTGATTTCCACCGGTTTTCCACAGGAACGCGGCGCGGATGTGCAAACGCTGTGGGAAATCACATCCTTGTAGTCCGAGGCGCGCGATGCCTATACTCGGCCCCTCGTGAGCGGCCGCAGCTTCGTCCACCTGCACGTCCACACCGAGTTCTCGCTGCTCGACGGCGCCGCGCGCATCGAGGCGCCCAAGCACAACCCCGGCGCGCCGACGATCTTCAAGCAGGCCGTCGAGCTCGGCATGCCGGCGGTCGCGATGACCGATCACGGCGCCATGTTCGGCGCCCTCGACTTCTACGAGGCCGCTCGCGGGGCCGGCGTGAAGCCGATCCTCGGCGTCGAGACCTACGTCGCGCCGGGGTCCAGGTTCGACCGCACCCCGGGCGAGAGCGAGGAGAAGTATCACCACCTGACGCTGCTCGCCCGAAACGAGGTCGGATACCGCAATCTGCTGCGGCTCGTGACCGACGCGTCCCTCGAGGGCTTCTACCACCGTCCGAGGATCGACAAGGAGCTCCTCGCGGAGCACGCCGAGGGAGTGATCTGCCTCTCGGGCTGCCTCTCGAGCGAGGTGGCGACCCACCTCCAGAACGGGCAGGACGCGAGGGCGCTCGAGGCGGCGGCGACCTACCGGGACCTGCTCGAGCCCGGGGCGTACTTCATCGAGCTGCAGGATCATGGGTTGGCCGATCAGCGGCGCATCCTCCCCGGACAGATCGCCCTGGCCAAACGGCTCGGCGTCCCGATGGTCGCCACGAACGACCTGCATTACACGCTTCGCGCGGACGCGAAGCCCCACGACGTCCTGCTGTGCATCCAGCAACAGAAGCTGCAGACCGACACGCAGCGGCTCAAGTTCGACTCCGAGGAGAACTATCTGAAGAGCTCCGAGGAGATGCGCGCCGTCTTCGCCGAGCTCCCCGAGGCCTGCGACGCGACCCTCGAGATCGCGGAGATGTGCGACGTCGAGCTCCTCTACGGGGACGGGGTGCCCGCGGACCAGCGGTTCCATCTCCCGCAGTTTCGAACCCCGGATGCGTCCGCGCTCGAGGAGTATCTGCGCAAGCTCGTCGACGAGGGCGCGACCGAGCGGTACGGCACCGTGTCGCCCGAGATCGCCGGGCGGATCGAGCACGAGCTCGGCGTGATCTGCGACATGGGCTTCGCGGGATACTTCCTGGTGGTCTGGGACCTGATCCGGTTCGCGCGCGATCACGGCATCCGCGTGGGCCCCGGCCGGGGATCCGCGGCCGGCTCGGTGGTGTCGTACTCGCTTCGCATCACCGACCTCGACCCCCTCCGCTACGGGCTCATCTTCGAGCGCTTCCTCAACCCCGGGCGGCTGCAGATGCCCGACATCGACATGGACTTCGACGAGCGTCGCAGGGACGAGGTGATCCGCTACGTCGCGGAGAAGTACGGATCGGATCACGTGGCCCAGATCATCACCTTCCAGACGATCAAGGGAAAGCAGGGCATCCGCGATGCCGCTCGCGTGCTGGGCTTTCCCGCGAGCGTCGGCGACCGGTTGTGCAAGATGTACCCGGCCATGGTGATGGGCCGCGACCATCCCATCGAGCAGGCGCTCGAGCTGTCTCCCGAGCTGCGGGATGCCTACGACAAGGAGCCAGAGGCGAGGGAGATCGTGGACACCGCCCGGGCGCTCGAGGGGCTTCGAAGAGAGGACTCGGTGCACGCCGCCGGCGTCGTGATCGGGGACGCCCCGCTCGTGAACTACCTGCCGCTGAAGCTATCGAAGGATTCCAAGGACGATTCCAGGCGCACCGTCACCCAGTTCGACATGCACGGCGTGGAGAAGCTGGGCCTGCTGAAGATGGACTTCCTGGGCCTGCGCAACCTCTCGGTGATCGAGGACACCCTCGCGCATCTGCGGCGCAGGGGCGTCGACGTCGACATCGATCACGTCGCGCTCGACGACGAGCGAACGTACGCGATGCTGTGCAAGGCCGACACGACCGGCGTGTTCCAGATGGAGAGCGCCGGCATGCGCTCGCTCATCAAGATCCTCGCCCCGGATCGGTTCGAGGATCTGATGGCGCTCGTGGCCTTGTACCGCCCCGGCCCGCTGAACCAGGGAATGCACACCGAGTACGCGGAGCGCAAGCACGGACGACGCCCGGTGACCTATCCGCACGAGGACCTGAAGGACATCCTCGAGGGCACCTACGGCGTGCTGGTCTACCAGGAGCAGGTGATGCAGATCGCCGTGCGCCTGTCCGGCTACGAGATGAGCGAAGCCGACAACCTGCGCAAGGCGATGGGCAAGAAGATCCGCGAGGTCCTCATGCCGCACCAGGAGAAGTTCATCCGGGGCGCGGTCGAGCGCGGCTATCCGCGCAAGCTGGCCGAGGACCTGTTCGACCTGATCGTGCCGTTCGCCGACTACGGCTTCAACGCCTCCCACGCGTGCGCCTACGGCTACGTCGCCTATCAGACGGCCTACCTCAAGGCCCATCATCCGATCGAGTACATGTCGGCCGTCCTCACGAGCGTCAAGGACGACAAGGACCGAAAGCCCTACTACCTGAACGCCTGCCGGACGATGCAGATCGAGGTGCTCCCGCCCGACGTCAACGAATCCGAGCAGGACTTCAGCCCGGCCGCGGACGGGACGAGCGCCATCCGCTACGGGCTCTCCGCCGTGCGCAACGTCGGAGGCGGGGCGGTCGCGCAGATCATCGCCGCCCGGCGAGAGAAGGGAGCGTTCACGTCGTTCGCCGACTTCTGTCGCAAGGTGGACCCCAGCGTGCTGATGAGGAAGGTGCTCGAGAGCCTCACCCTCGCCGGGGCCTTCGACTCCCTCGGGTACACGCGTGGGGGACTCATGGCGACGACCGGCCCGGAGGGCCAGCGCCGCGCCGCCTGGGAGAAGATCGCTGGCCCGATCGTCGCGGAACGGAAGGCGGAGGCCGCGGGACAGTTCTCCCTCTTCGGAGGGGGCGGGTCCGACGGCGCGGCGCAGGAGATCGACGAGTCCATCCTCGGAGGCGTGGAGTTCGACAAGCGCACGCTGCTCCGCTACGAGAAGGAGATGCTCGGCCAGTTCGTGACCGACCATCCGCTGCTGGGGGTGCGCGACCGCCTGGCGGCCCAGAGCGACATGCCGATCATCGATGTCACCACGCTCGGCGACGGCGACATGGTCACGGTCGCCGGCATCATCGGCGCGGTGAGCCGCAAGTACACGAAACGAGGCGAGCCCTACGCACAGTTCCGGCTCGAGGATCTCGCCGGAGGCGTCGACGTCCTGGCCTTTCCGAACGTCTACGAGAAGGTCCCCCAGCTGATCGAGGTCGACCGCATCGTGCTCGCCAAGGGCCGGATCGACCTGCGGGGCCGTGAGCTGCAGATCCGTGCGGTCGAGGTACGAGAGCCCGATCTCGGGGACGAGGGGATGCGCACCGACCCCGCGGGGGAGCTCGTGGTCGACCTGCCCGCGGCCGCATGCACGAACGCCGTCATCGCGAAGGTGAAGGCGCTGCTGTCCTCGCACGGCGGGCCGACGCCCGTTCGCGTTCGCTTCATCAGCTCCCAGGGGGTGACGCCCCTGGAGGTCGGCAACTTCAGGGTGGACGCGACGGGCGGCCTGTTGTCGGAGCTGAGGGCGCTGCTCGGCAGCGCCGCTGCGCGCGTCGAGCCGCTCGTCCCGGCCTGAATTTCGGCGAGGCCCGTCGCGAGGGTACCCTTGCGCCCGTGAGCGTCGAGGTCATCCCCGCGATCGACGTCGCCGGCGGAAGGCTCGCGAGGCTCACCTCCTCCGGTCCCCGCCATCTGGACGGCGCGTTCGGGGGCGATCCCATCGCGGCGGCGCGGGCGTTCGTCGAGGCCGGTGCGCGCTGGATCCACGTGGTCGACATGGATCTCGCGTTCTCCGGCGAGCCCCGCAACCTCTCGATCGTTCGCCGCATCGCGGCGATGCCGGTGCTGGTGCAGGCGAGCGGGGGCGTGCTCGTCGGGCCATCCCTGGACTCGATGCTCGAGGCCGGCGCCGCGCGCGTGGTCCTCGGCTCCGCGGCGCTCGAGGACGTCGGTGCGCTCGCGCCCCTCGTCGGGCGGCTCGGGGACCGCCTGGCGATCGGCATCGAGGTGGACGACGGGCGCATCTCGCCGCGCGGGCGGGTCGCGACCGACATGCCGCTGGACGAGACGGTCGAGCGGCTCGCCGCGATCGGCGCGCGCCGAATGCTCGTCACGGACGTCCGCCGCGTCGGTGGGCTCGCCGGGCCCGACATCGAGACGCTCCGTCGGGTTGGACGGGCGGGTCGGTGCCCGCTGATCGCGTCGGGAGGGGTCGCGACGCTCGAGGACGTTCGCTCGCTGCTCGGCATCGATCGGGTGGAGGCGGCGATCATCGGACGGGCGCTGTACGAGGGCGGGCTGGATCTCGCGGAGGCGCTCGCCGTCGGCCGCTCCGTCCCCAACGCGGGGGTCGAGTCGCCCGATGGCTAGACTGCCCGACCATGGGATTCCTGTCCGACGTCGTCGCCGACGTGCGCAGCGACCTCGCACGAGCGCCGCTCGACGAGTCGATGCTGATGGCTCGCATCCTCGCGATGCCGCCGACGCGCGACTTCGCGGCGTCCCTTCGCGATTCGGCGGGCCCCTCCCCGAAGGTCATCGCCGAGGTGAAGCGCTCGTCGCCCTCCGCGGGTCGCCTCGCGGATCCGGATCCGGGAGAGCAGGCCGCCGCGTACGAGGAGGCCGGGGCGTGCGCCATCTCCGTGCTGACCGAACCCCGCCACTTCGATGGCTCCCTCGCCGACCTCAGGATCGTCCGGCGGCGAACCTCCGTCCCGGTCCTGCGCAAGGATTTCCTGATCCACCCCTCCCAGCTGATGCAGGCGAGGGCCGAGGGCGCGGATGCGGTGCTCCTCATCACGGCGTCCCTGAGCCCGATCGAGCTCGCCGCCCTGCTCGCGACCGCGAAGGATCTGTCGCTCGGCACGCTCGTCGAGACGCATTCCGAGGAGGACCTCGAGGTCGCGATCGAGTCCGGCGCGGAGATCATCGGCGTCAACGCGCGTGATCTCGAGACGCTCGAGGTGGATGCGCGGCAAGCGCTGGAACGGCTGCGGCACGTGCCGGACGACCGCGTCGCGGTGATGGAGAGCGGGATCGACGACCGCGAGCAGGTCGTCGCCGCCGTGGATGCGGGCGCATCTGCCATCCTTGTCGGGGAGGCGCTCATGCGAGCCGGCGATCCCGGCGCGAAGCTCCGGGAGTTGCTCGGCGCGTCGCCGGCCCCGTAGACGCGCGGCCGCGGCTCCGAGGTCAGAGAAGGGGGAGCATTGGACACGGTGGGGGAGCGGGCGGTGGACGAGCGGCCCGACGGCCGAGGCAGGTTCGGCTCGTTCGGCGGGCGCTACGTGCCCGAGGTGCTCATCCCCGCGTTGGACGAGCTCTCGGAGGCGTGGCGGCGGCTTCGCGACGACCCCGGCTTTCGAGCCGAGCTCGACGGCGCTCCTGCGTGACTACGTCGGCCGACCCACGCCGCTCACGTTCGCGTCTCGCCTGTCGAGGGAGCTCGGGTACCGGATTCATCTGAAGCGGGAGGATCTCGCCCACACGGGGGCGCACAAGATCAACAACACGATCGGTCAGGTGCTCATCGCGAAACGCCTCGGAAAGCGCCGCGTGATCGCGGAGACGGGCGCCGGGCAGCACGGCGTCGCGACCGCCACCGCCGCGGCGCTCTTCGGGCTCCCGTGCGTGATCTACATGGGCGAGGAGGACACGCGGCGGCAGGCGATGAACGTCTCGCGGATGCAGCTGCTCGGCGCCGAGGTCGTCGCCGTCACGGCCGGCCAGGCGACGCTCAAGGAGGCGATCAACGAGGCGATGCGAGACTGGGCCGCAACGGTAACCGAGACGCACTACGTCTTCGGCACCGCGGCCGGGCCCGATCCCTTTCCGGCGCTCGTCCGCGACCTGCAGCGCGTGATCGGCGACGAGGCACGGCGACAGTTCCACGACGTCGAGGGACGCGACCCCGACGCGGTGGTCGCGTGCGTGGGCGGAGGCAGCAACGCCATCGGGATGTTCACCGCCTTCATCGGCGCGCCCGGCGTCCGGCTCTTCGGCATCGAGGCGGGAGGGCGCGGCGACCGGCTCGGCGACCATTGCCGCTCGCTCACCCTCGGGGAGCCGGGCATCCTGCACGGCTCCCTCTCGTATCTCCTTCAGGACTCCGACGGGCAGGTGGCGCTCAGCCACTCCATCTCCGCCGGGCTGGACTATCCGGGCGTCGGTCCCGAGCACAGCTACCTCAAGGACGACGGCGTCGCGACGTACGCGTCGGCGTCGGATGCGGAGGCGATCGCCGGGTTCCAGGCCCTCGCGCGGACGGAGGGCATCCTGCCGGCACTCGAGCCGGCTCATGCGATCGGGTGGCTGCTGCGCCGGCCGCTGCCGGAGGGCTCCACCGTCGCACTCAACCTGTCCGGGCGAGGGGACAAGGACCTCGACACCGTTCGCCGGGCGATCGCCGAGGCCGCCCCTTGATGCCGGAACTGGAGATCGCGCTCCGAAAGCGGCGCGACGCCGGCGGGCGGTGCTTCGTTCCCTACGTCACCGGCGGCCTACCGGGGGTGGACGCCGACCTGCTGCGGCGCATCCAGGCGGCCGGCGCCGACGCGATCGAGGTCGGGATCCCCTTCTCCGATCCCGTGATCGACGGCGGCGTGATCCAGGAGGCGTCGCGGCTCGCGCTGGAGGCCGGCACGCACCCGCGGGACGTCCTGGAGACGGTCCGGAGCGCCCGGCTCGATGTCCCGGTCGCCGTCATGACCTATCTGAACCCCGTCTGGCGTCGAGGGACCGAGCGGTTCCTTCGCGAGGCGCGCGACGCGGGCGTCGCCGGGGCGATCGTCCCGGACCTCCCCATCGACGAGGCCGACGAGTGGGTCGCCCTGTGCTCGGCGACGAACGTCGCGCCCGTCTTCATGGTGGCCCCCGGCGAGCGCGAGGAACGCCTGCGCCGGACGGCGGAATGCGCGCGGGGCTTCGTGTACTGCGTGGCCGCCTACGGCGTGACCGGCGCGCGCGACTCGCTGGCGGCGACCGCCGGGGAGGTCGTGGCGTCCATGCGGCCGCTGACCGACCTGCCGCTGCTCGTCGGCGTCGGCATCGGCACGCCGGACCATGCCCGCGAGGCATGCGCCTTCGCGGACGGCGTGATCGTCGGGAGCGCGCTCGTGAGGCTGCTGGTGGACGGCGACGGCGACGGGGCGGTGGCCCTTGCCGCCGAGTTTCGACGCGCGATTCCGGAGGAATGAGTCGGCGGAGCGCCGGCGCCGGATCGAGGTGCCGGGAGAGGGGGTCGAACCCTCACGGGCCGAAGCCCACGGCATTTTGAGTGCCGCGTGTCTGCCGATTCCACCATCCCGGCGCGCTGCAAGACTACAGGCGCATCGCTCCCCGACGGCGCGCCTCGGATGAGCGTGCATCGCGGGTCGCGCGGCCGGCGGGTGATGGCCGCCGCGTTCGTGCTCGTGCTCGGCGCCGCTGCATGCGCCGGCGAGGGGGAGGGCCGCCCACCGGCCGCGACCGGGCGGCAGCCGGAGGCCTCCGCACCGGCGGGGACGCGGCCACACCGACGCCCGCCGGGGACCTGACCGTTCGCCTCGCCTACGTCGGCGACTACGCCCTCGAGGAGGCGCCGGCGCTCGTCGCGCCCGGCTACCAGGGCGCCTCCCTCGCGGCGGAGCAGGCGACCGAGGCGGGGGGCCTCCCGGCCGACGTGGAGGTCGTCTCGTACTCCACCGACGGGGACGCCGAGAAGGCGCTCGAGGTCGCGGGCGAGCTCGCGGCCGATCCTCAGGTCGTGGGCGTCCTGATCGCGCCGTACACCGCCGAGTCGCGGGCCGTCGGCGCGGTGCTCCAGGCGGCCGGGCTGCCGCAGATCAGCCTGTCGTCGCTCGATCCCTCGTCCTCGCGCAATGGGTGGTCGGATTGGCGGCGGGCCGTGGCCCTCGCGGGCGCCCAGGCCAGGGCCCTCGCGGCATTCGCCCGCGCGCTGCCGGCGGCCCGAGCGGGGATCTGCCTGGCCGGGGACGGAAGCGGGCTGGCGGCGGTGGTCGGGAGGGCCGCCGGGCGCCAGCTGGAGGGGATCGTCGGGGCGAGGATCACGGTCCCGCCGGGCGACGCCTCGGCCGCGAGGGCAGCTGCGTCGGTTCGTCGCGCGGGGTGCGGGGTCGTGCTCTGGACGGGCTACGGCGCACGGGCGGCGGCGCTTCGGTTGCGGCTCTCGACGTCGGGCCGCCCGGTGCAGATGCTCGCGACCGATGCCGCGAAGACGGAGTCCTATCTCACGGAGACGGGCCGGGAGGGCGACGGAACGGTCGTCTCGTGCGGGTGCGTCGACCTCACGACGAGCACTCGGCTCGATGCGCAGCGATTCATCAACGCGTTTCAGTTCGACATCGGCGCGTTGCCGGGGCCGTACGCGGTCGAGGGGTGGGACGCCGGCAATCGGTTCATCGAGGCCGTGAGGCGCGGGGCGATCACCCGGGGGGAGGTTGCGACGGCGCTCGAGGGCGACCGCAGCTACGACGGGCTTGCGGGGACGTACGCCTTTCAGGGCGACGGCGAGCTCGAGGCGTCCGCCGCGGCCATCCGCTTCTATCGGGCCGAGGCAGGGCGATGGATCGGGCTGGGATCCGACGACGGCACCGAGCCCTTCGGCGTGCGCTCGGAGGGCACCCTCACCGTGGGATCGTGCCGGTGGGGGCGGCCGTTCGCCTTCCGGCGGGGTGGGCGGCTTCGAGGCTTCGACGTCGACGTCGCCGGCGACATCGCGGCCCGCCTCGGGCTCCGTCTGGGCTGGCGGCGGATCGCCTGCGGCAATCAGGAGCGCGCGCTCGCCTCCGGTCGAGTCGATGTGCTCGCCGGGGTGCAACGGCCGGGCCCGAGGGCCGGCGAGGACTCGAGGATCTACCTGAGCCTGCGCCAGGCACTGGTGGTGCGGCACGGCTCCGGCATCCACGGACCGGACGACCTCGGCCCCCGCGATGCGGTCGCGGTGGTCCGCGGCTCCGCCGGCGATCGGTGGGCGCGGCACGAGCTCGCCCCGCGTGGGACCGCCATCGAGCGTCTCACCCGCCCGGGTCGGGCCCTCGATCGTCTGCGGCGCGGCCGCGTCGATGCCGTGCTCGCCGACGAGTCGTCGGCGCGCTCCGGGGGCGACGGCGCGATCATCGCCTCGACGGTCGACGTGGGGGACTATCGCGTGTTCGCCGTGTCGAGGGAGGATCCTGGGCTGCTCGCCGCGATCGACGGCGAGGTCGCGGCGATCGTGCGCTCGAGGACATATCGCCGGACCTTCGCTCGGTGGTTTCCCGGCGTCGACGTGCCTCCGGAGACGGGATCGGTGTAGGATCCCGCGCCTCGCCGACGGCGGCGGTCATCTCGCGCCGCCACGATCCGCGTACCTCGTAGGGAGTGGGGATGGCGCGCGCGGCGAGGCCCGCGGTTTGAGTCCGGGGCCGGGGTGGGACAGGATAGGTCTCGGGACGGGGGCTCCATCCGGCCGGACGGGGGCCGTGACGGAAGGAGAGGGACGTGAAGAAGCGCCTGCTGGGAATCGTGGCCGTGCTCGCGGCGACGGCGATGATCGGGACCGCATGCGGGAGCGACGACGAACCGGCGGCGGGCGGGGCGACGTCGGCCGGCGGATCCACGCCGGCGGTCACGACCCTCGAGGACGGCGTGCTGTCGGCGGCCTCGTGTCTGGATTACCCCCCGTTCGAGTCGGTCAAGGGCGGAGACGAGGTCGGATTCGACATCGATCTGACCGAGGCGATCGCGGAGAAGCTCGGCCTCGAGGTGAAGTGGGTGCGTGCGAACTTCGACACGATCTTCACGGCGGTGGCCGGCGGGCAGTTCGACATGGTGGCCGCCGCGGTCACGGCCACCGGAGAGACGGGCGAGGAGCGCGCGCAGACCGTGGCGTTCTCCGACTACTACTACAACTCACGGCAGTCGCTCGCCGTGAACACCGAGGAGACCCCCGACATCCAGACCACGGACGATCTCGGGGACGGCGATTCCGTCGGCGTCCAACGGGGGACGACCGGCAAGATCTGGGCGGAGGAGAACCTCGCGCCGAACGGCGTGGAGATTCGCACCTACCAGACCTCGCCGGACTCGTTCCGGGACCTGCAGGCCGGCGCGATCCAGGGCGTGATCAACGACGAGCCGGCGTCGGTGGAGATCGTCACCGAGTTCCCCGGCCTCGAGGTCGTGGAGCCGATCGACACGAACGAGAAGTACGCCTTCGCGTTCGCGAAGGACAACCCAGGGCCTCGTGGAGGCGGTGAACGGCGCCCTCAGGACGCTCATGGACGACGGAACGTACGCCACCATCTACGAGAAGTGGTTCCCGGGCGCGCCGGTTCCCGAGGAGTTCCAGGGCGCCTGATCGCGCGAAGCCGAGAGGGGTCGCGCCGGCGCCGGGGAAGGGCGGGGGCCTCGGCGGCCCGCGGGGAGAGCGACGCATGGCGGTAGGTGCCGAGCTCCGCGAGGTGCCGCCGGAGACCCGCGGCTCGACGGCGCCGCTTCCGCTGTCGATCCTCCTCTGCGGCTCGCTCGCCCTCGGCCTGGTGCTCGGGGGAACGCTCCTGCTCCAGCTCGTGAAGGCGGTGCAGGGCGGGCGGATCACACCCGTCTGCGAGGCAGCGGGGATCGTCCCGTTCCAGCCCGCCTCGGACGCGGGCCCGGCGTCGGGCGTCGAGGGGGCCCTGGGCGTCTGCAACATCGTCACGGCCCTCGAATCCCCGGCGCAGACCGCGCTGCTCGTCGTCGGCGCGGCGGCGGGTTTGCTGGCGATCGTCGGCGGGCTGGCCACCTACCGTCGCTTCGACACGATCAGAAAGCGCGAGCACGCGATCACCGGCGCCGTGCTCGGGCTGCAGGCCGTCGTCCTCGCCGGCGTCCTGCAATGGTTTCGTTCCGGAACGCCGGAGAAGTTCGCGCTGCAATTCCTGAACTTCGGGCGTCTGGAGGGATCGTTCGCCGGCTTCGTCCGGGGGGCGCGGAACACGCTTCTGCTGGCGTTCGCGGGAGAGGTGGGCGGCATCGTCATCGGGATCGTCCTGGCGCTGCTGGTCGTATCCCAACGCCGCGTCGTACGCGCGCCGGCCAGGGCGTACATCAACTTCTTCCGCGGGACGCCGTTGCTGTGGCAGCTGTCGATCTTCTACTTCGGGTTCGCGCTCGGACTGGGCCTGCGGCTCGGGGCGTTCTTCACCGCCATCGTGGTGTTCATGCTCAACACCGGCGCGTACGCGGCCGAGGTCTTCCGCGCCGGGATCCAGTCGATCGAGCGCGGTCAGATGGAGGCGGCTCGGTCCCTCGGCATGTCGTACCCGCAGGCCATGCGCTATGCGATCGTGCCGCAGGCCGTGCGGCGCGTGATCCCCCCGCTGCTGAACGAGTTCGTCATCCTCATCAAGGACACGTCGCTCATCATCGTCCTGGGATTGTCTGTGGCGCAGCAGGATCTGTACAACTTCGCGCGCGAGGGGTACTCCGATACAGCCAACGCAACGTTCTTCGTGGGCGCGGCGATCGGGTACCTGATCGTGACCCTGCCGCTGATCGGGATCGTGAACGTCGTCGAGCGGCGGCTTCGAAGCGGACTCGTCGGCGTCGTCGAGGGGTTCGGATGATCTCGCACGAGGCGCTCAACGACGACGGCTCCATCGTTCGCCTCGACGATGTGCACAAGTGGTTCGGCAAGAATCATGTGCTGAAGGGGATCGACCTCGCCATCGACCCGGGCGAGGTCCAGGTCGTCGTCGGGCCGTCGGGGTCCGGGAAATCCACGTTGCTGCGATGCGTCAATGTTCTGGAGATGCCCTCTGAAGGACGCGTGTGGTTCGAGCAGCAGGACATCACCGACGTCCGGGCCAACCTGAACGAGGTCCGGACGAGGATCGGGATCGTCTTCCAGGCCTACAACCTGTTTCCGCACAAGACGGTCCTGCAGAACGTGACCGTGGGCCTCGAACGCGTGCTGAAGGTGGGCGCAAAGGAGGCGCGCGAGCGGGGGATGGAGCAGCTGGAGCGCGTGGGCCTCGCCGTGAAGGCCGATGCCCATCCCGGCGCTCTCTCCGGGGGACAGCAACAGCGAGTCGCGATCGCGCGCGCCCTGGCGATGCGACCCCGCCTGATGCTGTTCGACGAGGTCACGTCGGCGTTGGATCCGGAGCTCATCGGCGAGGTCCTCGAGGTCATGCGGCAGCTGGCGCAGGACGGCATGACGATGCTCGTGGTGACACACGAGATGGGCTTCGCCCGCGAGGTGGGAACGTGGATGGTGTTCATCGACGAGGGCGTGATCGTGGAACGGGGGCGGCCGAACGAGATGTTCGAGGATCCTCAGTCGGAGCGACTCCGGCAGTTCTTCTCCAAGGTGCTCTGATGCGCGATCGCCGCGGGCCCGTCGCGTCCGCACGCGCGTTGGTCCTGGTGGCGTTGCTCCTCGTGGGCGGATGCACTTCGGGGCAAGGGTCGGCTGCGGTGCGACGCAACGCGGATCCTCGTTTCACGGTGGATCCCGACGGGATCCTGCGGCTCGTCGACGACCCCACCAAGCCCTACGGCGTCACGGCGATCGACTACCACTTCCACGATGCGCATCCGACGTTGCCGCTCTCCCCGGATCGCACGATCGTCGTGACGAACGAGGGACGCGTGCGGCACAACGTGAGCATCCCCGGGACGAACTTCACGAAGGACATCGAGCCGGGAGATCGCATCGTGCTTCGAGATGTCGGCGAGTTGTTCGGTGGCCCGGGAACGCACGTTTTCATCTGCAGGTATCACGCGAGCCTGGGGATGAGGGGCACCGTCATCGTCGCGGATCGCTGAGGGATCGTCGGGCGAGGACGAGTGGTGGAATGTCGACGGGCCGGAGAACCTTTGGAGCCGCTCACGCCTTCCCCATACGTGAGCGTTGTCTACTCGGTTCTCCGGCCCGTCAAGAGTGGACCCAAGCGACTCGTTCGCCGTCGCGTGTCGGCTGCCTCAGTGAACCGCCGACTCCCTCGAGAGCATTCGCTCTTTCGTGTGTCTCGCAGATCACCGTGACGCTTTCCTCGCGATCGGTTCCCGATGTCGCCTGGGACCGCTGCGAAGACTAGCCACGTGTCCAAGACGTGTCAACTCACGACTCTCGCTTGCGCTGCACGGCGATCAAGCGATCATCGCAGGTAACGGGAACGAGCGGCCATCGGCAAAAGAGTGCCAATCCGCTCATGCACGCCGGCGCACATGATCCTCCAGGTGACGGGCGTTTTTCGTGAACGGAACGAGGAGCCGAGTCGTGCTGCCGGCCGCGGCATCGCCGCCCTCAGCGCGTCGCCGCGGACGTCGATCGCTCCGGCTCGTTCGACGTCCGCGCGATGGGTGCGGGGGTGGACGTCGGACGAAGGAACAGGAACCCGGCGACGAGCAGGTACGAGGCCCACGCGATCACCTCGAGAACGCTTGGGTCGTCGTTGTATCCGATCACAGCGCGAAGCATCGCGCCGACGCCGTTCTCATCGGACAGCCGATGCGAGATGTCGTACGCGGGCTGCGTGAGGAAGGGCAACCATCCGGCCTCCTGCAACTCGTGGACCGAGAACGCGAACAGGCCGGCCGCGACGATGATGATGAGCACCCCGGTCACCCGGAAGAAGACTCGCAGGTTCAGCCGCAGTCCGCCCCGATAGAGGAGGTAGCCGAGGACGGCCGCCACCGAGAGACCAAGCAGGCCGCCGACCACCGTTGGGAGGAGCCCTTGGCCGGCGGCCTGCTCCGATCCGTAGAGGAACAGCGCGGTCTCGATCCCCTCGCGCAACACCGCCACAAAGGCGAGGCTGCCGAGCGCGAACCCGCCGCCCAGCAGGGCCGCGTCGACCCGATGCTGAAGCTCCGACTTCACCCGCCCGCCCTGGCGGCGCATCCAGAAGATCATCCAGGTCAGCACCGCGACGGCGAAGAGGGTCACGAGCCCCTCGAAGACCTGTTCGGCGGTCCCCTCGAACTCGGCTCCGATCCCGTAGAGCACGGCCCCCGCGGCCAGGCTCACGACGATCGCGGCCGCGGACCCGATCCAGACGAGCCTCGCCTGGCCGGCCTCGCCGACCTGGCGCAGGTAGGCGAGGAGGATGGAGACGATGAGGGCGGCCTCGATGCCCTCACGGAGCGTGATCAGAAACGCTGAGCCCATGCGCGCAATCCCCTTCCCCCGTTGCCCGACGCGACTGTTAGGCTTACCTTATTCCGTTTGTTCAGGGCACCGAAATACTATCGGGGTGATCGGAATTGCGGCAACCCCCGGAGGGCACAATCGCGGCCGAGGCTCACCTCTCGAGATCGACCCAGAGGTTGTCCGACAGATCCGGGCCGAGGGCCACGGACGCGCCCTGGACCTCGAGCGTCATCGTCCCGTCGGGGGCGAGGCTCACGACGTCGATCCGAGCGCCGGGCATGAGACCGCTCTCCTCGAAGAAGCGCATGACCTCGAGCTCCAGCTCCAGATCCTCGGTCAGCCGGCGAAGCACGGCCCGCTCCCCGGGGGACACGTCCTTCAAGGGAATCAGCCCGGAGTAGTCCACGCGGTGAGAGGACCCGGGAATCGGGTTGCCGTGAGGACACGTGGCTGGGTCCCCGAGGATGTCGAGCATGCGCGCCTCGACGTCGTCCGAGATGACGCGCTCCCATCGCTCGGCCTCCTCGTGGGCCTTGTACCAGGGGAGGCCGATGATCCGGATGAGGAAATGCTCGGCGAGCCGGTGGCGCCGCACGAGGACGACCGCGAGCGATTCGCCCTCCTTCGTGAACTCGAGCTTGCGATCGGCGACGCGGAGCAGTCCGT
Organism: uncultured Actinomycetes bacterium; assembly: GCA_963728285.1. Lineage (GTDB taxonomy): Bacteria > Actinomycetota > UBA4738 > UBA4738 > HRBIN12 > CAVSJR01. Next base: position 252,196 of record CAVSJR010000003.1, read on the forward strand.
CGCGAGTGAGCCGTTTGACCGCCTCGGACACGGAGGCCGGGCTCACGCCCATCCATTCCGCGAGTCGCGCCTGCACGGGCGGGATGCGCTCCTCGGCCATCTCGAAGATGGCCTCGAGGTACTCGGCGCCGGGATGTCCGAGCGCATGGGCGGTCGGGCTCGTCACGGGGGAAGACTACAATTTCGCGCGTGAGCTCCCGCGCGCCCGACGCCCCCAAACGGCTCTTCCTCCTCGACGGACACAGCCTCGCCTACCGCGCGTTCTTCGCGCTTCCCACGTCCCTCGCCACGACGACGGGGCAGATCACGAACGCCGTCTACGGGTTCACGTCGATGCTCATCAAGCTCCTGAGCGAGGAGAGGCCGGACCTCATCGCCGTCGCCTTCGACGTTGGTTCGCCGACCGTCCGACTGGAGAAGTACGCGGACTACAAGGCCGGACGCGCGGAGACCCCCGACGAGTTCCGCCAGCAGCTCGGACTCATCGTCGAGGTGCTCGAGACGCTGGCGGTTCCGATCGTGCGCGTGGAGGATCACGAGGCCGACGACGCGATCGGGACGCTGGCGCTGCGAGCCTCCGAGCGCGGGATCGAGACGGTCATCGTCACCGCGGACCGCGACTTCTTCCAGCTCGTGCGCCCCGGGATCCGGGTGATGTTCAACCGGAGGGGGATCTCAGACATCGTGCTGTACGACGAGTCGGGCGTGCAGGATCGTTTCGGGCTTCCCCCGAGAAGTACCTCGATTACGTTGCGCTCAAGGGGGATCCGAGCGACAACATCCCCGGCGTCCCGGGCGTCGGCGAGAAGACGGCCTCCAAGCTCGTCAACGACTTCGGCTCGATCGAGCAGCTGCTGGAACGCACCGATGAGTTGAAGGGCAAGCTCAAGGAGTCCATCGAGGAGGCCGGCGACAGGCTCACGCTCAACAAGGACCTCGCCCGACTCGAGACCGACCTCGTCCTCGACGTCGAGCCCGAGGACTGCCAGATGGGCGAGTGGGACATGGACGCGGTCCACCGCCTGTTCACGTCCCTCGAGTTTCGAACCCTGCTCGAACGGCTGGAGGAGGTCGGACGCGCGACGAAGCCCGCGATCGAGGTCGCCGAGCTGGACCTGAGGGAGACGAAGCCGGCCGAGGTGGCGCGCATTTTGGAGGCGCCGACGCCGAAGTCGGTGTGGGTGGACGGGGAGCAGGCGGAGCTGCGCGGCATCGCCGTCTCCGCCGGCGGCGGGCAGGCCGCGTACTCGGGGCAGACCGACCTCGGAGCCTCGGCGGAGGCGTTGGCCGACCCGGGCGCGGTCAAATGGGCCCACGACGCGAAGGAGCTGGAGACGGTCGTTCGGGCGAGCGGCGGGCAGGTGGCCGGCATCGCGTTCGACACGATGCTCGCCGGATACCTGCTCGACCCGGCGCAGGGGAGCTATCCGCTTCGGATGCTGTGCGAGCGATATCTCGGCACCGACGTGGTCGAGGGCATCGACGACGAGGAGCCCGCGGAGTCCGACGGAAGCCTGTTCGCCGAGCGTCCGTGGCGGCCCGCCGCCGCACGGGCCGCAGCGGTGGCGTTGCTGGCGCCCGCGATGGAGGAGCGCATCGACCGCGCGGGGCTGCGCTCGTTGCTCACCGACGTCGAGCTTCCCCTCTCGTCGGTGCTGGCGCATATGCAGGCCCGCGGCGTTCGCCTGGATGTGGACTACCTCGGCGATATGGCCGAGGGCGTGCGCGATCGGATGGCCACGCTGCAATCGGAGATCTACCGGCACGCGGGCGAGGAGTTCAACCTGAACTCCCCTCCGCAGTTGCGCGCCTTGCTCTACGACAAGCTCGGGCTGTCGCCCGGCAAGCGAACCCCGAAGGGCCAGCTGTCGACGGACGCGAGCGTGCTGGAGAAGCTCCGCGACGCGCACCCGGTCGTCGACGCGCTCCTGTCGTGGCGAGAGCTCGACAAGCTGAACTCGACGTATCTGGAGGCCCTGCCGCGCGAGGTCGCCGACGACGGGCGGCTTCACACGACGTTCAACCAGACCGGCGCCGCGACCGGGCGGCTGTCATCGTCCAATCCCAACCTCCAGAACATCCCGGTCCGCTCCGAGCTCGGCCGCCAGATCCGGCGCGCGTTCGTGCCGGGCGACGCCGCGCAGGTGCTCCTGACCGCCGACTATTCGCAGATCGAGCTGCGGATCCTGGCCCACCTCTCCGGCGACGACGGCCTCCGCGAGGCGTTCGCCTCGGGGACCGACATCCACACGGCCACGGCCGCCCGCGTCTTCTCACTTCCCGAGGATCGGGTCGACCCGGGCTCGCGGTCGCGCGCAAAGATGGTCAACTACGGCCTCGCGTACGGGATGAACGCGTGGGGGCTTGCCTCGCGGCTCGGGATCGCGGCCGACGAGGCAGAGGAGATCATGGAGGCGTACTTCGCCAGCTTCCCGTCGATCAAGGAGTACCTGGACAAGCAGGTGGGCCGCGCGGCGGGCGAGGGCTTCACCGAGACGATGCTCGGGCGACGCCGCTACATCCCCGAGCTGCAGGCATCCAACCCGCGCGTGCGCGATCTCGGTCGCCGCATGGCGTTGAACGCGCCGATCCAGGGCAGCGCCAGCGACGTCTTCAAGCTCGCGATGATCGCGGTCGACGACGGACTCCGGGGGGCTCCGGAGCTGGACTGCCACATGCTCCTCACCGTTCACGACGAGCTGGTCTTCGAGGTCGCTCGAGGGGACGTCGACGAGGCGGCGACGCTCGTGAAGGCCAGGATGGAGGACGCCTTCGAGCTGTCGGTTCCCCTGCGCGCGGACGTCGGGTGGGGGGACAACTGGGCGGAGGCGGCCCCCGAGGGCCACTGACCCCCTCCGCCTCGGGCCGCGCTCGGCCTGACCTGCGCGTTCCGGGCGGGGATCTTTGACACGGTTTCCGGGCCGCGACTACCATACGCGGGCCGCAAGGCGCTCCACACCACCTCTTCACGCCCCGGTGGGGAGCATCTTGTGCGCGGGAAGGAGCTGATCGCACATCGCGGACGACAACGGGCCGGGCACGGCGGAACGTGATCTGACCCCAGAAGAGCTGGTCCAGGCCATGGAAGCCAGCTTCCGGGACTTCAAGGATGGGGACATCGTCGACGGCGAGGTCGTCAAGATCGACCGCGACGAGGTGCTCCTCGACATCGGGTACAAGTCCGAGGGCGTCATCCCCTCGAAGGAGCTCTCGATCCGGCACGATGTCGATCCCTCCGAGGTCGTTACCGTCGGCGATCGCATCGAGGCCCTCGTCCTGCAGAAGGAGGACAAGGAGGGCCGCCTCATCCTCTCGAAGAAGCGCGCGCAATACGAGCGCGCGTGGGGGCGCATCGAGGAGGTCATGCACGCCGGGGGGACGATCATCGGCCCGGTCATCGAGGTCGTCAAGGGCGGGCTCATCCTCGACATCGGACTGCGCGGCTTCCTTCCCGCCTCGTTGGTGGATCTGCGACGCGTCCGCGACCTACATCCGTTCGTCGGCACGGAGCTCGAGTGCAAGATCATCGAGCTCGACCGCAATCGCAACAACGTCGTGCTGTCGCGCCGCGCCTTCCTCGAGGAGTCGCAGAGCGAGGGTCGAAAGAAGTTCCTCGAGTCGCTGCAGAAGGGGGAGCGCCGAAAGGGCACCGTGTCGTCGATCGTGAACTTCGGGGCGTTCGTCGACCTCGGCGGCGTCGACGGGCTCGTGCACGTCTCCGAGCTGTCGTGGAAGCACGTCGACCATCCGAGCGAGGTCGTGAGCGTCGGCGAGGAGGTGGAGGTGGAGGTGCTCGACGTGGACCTCGACCGCGAACGCGTGTCGCTGTCGCTGAAGGCCACGCAGGAGGACCCGTGGAAGGAGTTCGAGCGGCAGTATCAGGCCGGCGAGATCATCGACGGCCAGGTCACGAAGCTCGTTCCGTTCGGCGCGTTCGTGCGCGTGGCGCAGGGCATCGAGGGACTGGTCCACATCTCCGAGCTCGCCGAGGGCCATGTGGAGTCGCCCGAGGCGGTGCTGTCGGTCGGCGACGGTGTTCGCGTGAAGGTCATCGATGTCGACGTCTCTCGCCGCCGGGTGAGCCTCTCGATGCGGCAGGTGGGAGGCCAGGTCGCGCCGGTGAGCGAGCGGGAGATCGAGGAGGAGCGGCCGGAGGCCTCGGAGGCATCCGATCAGGATCCGACGAGGGATCCGGGCCGCTCGCGTCGGTCCCGGCCGAGCCGGCGGCCGAGGGAGCGGAGCCATCCGAGCCCGCGGTCGCGGAGTCGGCGGCCGGGGACCCCGAGGCCGCCGCGGCGTCCGAGCCTCAGCCGGCGGAGCCCCAGCCGACGGAGCCCGCGCCCGCGGCGCCCGAGGCGAGCCCCGAGCCCGCCGCTCCGGCGGCTCCGGAGGAGGCCGAGGGCGAGGTCTCCCTCGAATCGATCCTTCGGGACCTGAAGCGGCGCGAGGGCCGCACCGACTGACCTCCGCTCGGCGGGGATCCGCATGCTGCTCGTCGGCCTCACCGGAGGCATCGGGTCGGGCAAATCCACGGTCGCTCGGATGCTGGCGGCGCGCGGCGCGGTGGTGCTCGACGCCGATGCGTTCGCCCGCGATGCCGTCGCCGCCGGCACCCCCGGGTTCCGGGCCGTCGTGAAGCGCTTCGGCGGGGAGGTCGTCGGCCCCGACGGCGAGCTCGACCGCGGGGGGCTGGCGGCCATCGTGTTCGCCGACGACGAGGCCCGTCGAGACCTCGAGGCGATCGTGCACCCGGAGGTTCGCCGCCGCCTGCTGCGGTCGATCGAGGCACACGCCGACGCCGACGACATCCTGGTGATCGACTCGCCGCTGCTCGTCGAGGCGGGCCAGGGGGGATCCGTCCAGCTCCTGGTCGTGGTCACGGCGCCCGAGGAGGCGCAGCTCGAGCGCCTCGCCGCCGGCCGAGGGATGAGCGAGCGGGACGTCCGCGCCAGGATGGCCGCGCAGATGCCACTCGAGGAGAAGGCGGCGAAGGCCGACGTCGTCCTCGACAACGGCGGCGACCTCCACGACCTCGAGCGACAGGTCGAGCGCCTGTGGCGGGACCTCGAGGCTCGCGTCCGCGCGCGCGGCTGAGCCGCCGGCCGGCGAACGGGACGGGACGCCCCGTCGCTATCATCAGCGGTTGTGACGTACGCGGCCGTGTTCTTCGATGCGGGAGAGACGCTCGTCCATCCCCATCCCTCCTTTCCCGAGCTGTTCGCCGTCGTGCTTCGTCGCGAGGGCCACGACGTCTCGGCGGGGCTCGTCGCGGACAAGGTCCTCTTGATCGGTGAGCGATTTCAGCGCGCGGCCCGCGAGAACGAGCTCTGGACCACGACCCCGGAGCGATCGAAGGCCTTTTGGATCTCCGTCTACGAGACGTTCCTCGGCGAGCTCGGGCTTCCCGCCGACGACGAGCTCCTCCAGATCCTTCACGCCGAGTTCACCGACCTCGCGAACTACTCGTTGTTCGACGACGTCCTGCCCGTCCTGGAGCGGCTGAGGGACGAGTCGCTCATGCTCGGCGTCGTGTCCAACTTCGAGGAGTGGCTCGAGCGGCTTCTCGAGGAGCTGGGCGTCGCCTCCTTCTTCGACGTCAAGGTGGTCTCCGGGATCGAGGGGTTCGAGAAGCCCGACCCCCGCATCTTCCGTCTCGCGCTGGACCGGGCCGGCGTACGCGCCGATCAGTCGGCGTACGTCGGCGACAGCCCGGCCTTCGACATCGACCCGGCGGCCCGGATCGGCATGTTCCCGGTCCTGATCGACCGGCGCGAGCGTTTCCCCGGCTTCGCCACGGCCCGGATCACGTCGCTGGGCGACCTGCCCTCGGCGATCGGGCTCTCGCGGAACGGCGCCGCGCATCGCGGGTCCGAGGGGAGTCGTCGGTGACCGGCGACGCATCGGCGGGCGAGGAGCGCGTGTACACGCGGGACGAGGCCAACGCCGCGATCGAGGACCTGCGACCACGCCTCGCGCGGATTCGCACCGCGCGCCACGTCGTCATCGCGGCCGGCGAGCGCATCCGAGCGCACGTCGCGGCCGACGGGGGAGGCCACGAGGGCAAGGACTACTGGGAGGCCATCCGCCTGCTGCGCGCGGAGGTCGAGCACCTCGCCGCCGCCGACATCCTGCTGCGCGATCCGGAGACCGGGCTCGTCGACTTCCCCGCCGAGGTCGAGGGCCGGCGCGTGTACCTCTGTTGGCGGCCGGACGAGGAGGCCGTGGCGTTCTGGCACGGACCCGAGTCGGGGTTCGCGGGACGACGGCCGCTGTGAGGCACCGAGGCCGGAAGGCCGCGGTGACGTCGTCCGCCGGGCGAAGGCCGGTGGTCCTGGTCGCCGGCGCGAGCGCCGCGGCGCCGCCGCCCGGCATCGAGGCGGCCGCTGCGTCCGTCGATCTGGTCTATGCGGAGAGCCCCGACGCGGTGGCCGAGTCCATCGGGGACGCCGACGCGGTCTTCGCGTGGCGCCCGGATCGGGCGTTGCTGGAGCCGAACCTGCCTCGCGCGAGGCGCCTGCGGTGGATCCAGTCGGCGTCCGCCGGCGTCGACCGCCTGCTGTACCCCGCGCTCGTCGCGAGCGACATCACGGTGACGAACGCCCGCGGCGTCTTCGACGACGCAATGGCCGAGTACGCGATCGGATGCATGCTCGTCTTCGCGAAGGGGCTCGCCACCACCATCCTCCACTCGCGCGATGGCACCTGGGAGTATCGGAATACCGAGCCGCTCGCCGGGCGACTGCTGGTCGTCGTCGGCGCCGGGCCCATCGGCACGGCCGTCGCGCGCAAGGCGAGCGCGCTCGGCATGCACGTGGAGGGCGTCGCGACCGCCCCCCGGCCCACGGAGGCCCCGTACCGACGCATCGCGGGCTCGGACGACCTCCCGCAGGCCATCTCGGCCGCCGACTACGTCGTGAACGCGCTCCCGCTGACGGATCGAACGAGAGGCGCCTTCGACGAGCGTGCCTTCGCCGCGATGAAGCCGACGGCGCGGTTCCTCAACCTCGGCCGCGGTGCGACCGTGGACGAGGATGCCCTCGTCCGAGCGCTGCGCGAGGGCCGGATCGCCGGGGCCGCCCTGGACGTCTTTCGGACGGAGCCGCTTCCCGCGACGAGCCCGCTGTGGGGGATGGCGAACGTCATCGTCTCCCCCCACATGGCCGGAGACCTGGAGGGGTGGGAGGCGCGAGTCGTCGACGTCTTTCGCGACAACGTGGGGCGGTGGATCCGCGGGGAGCGATTGCGAAACGTCGTGGACAAGGCCAGGGGCTACGTCCCGACGTCCTAGCTCGCCCGCGAGTTGTCGGAGCAAAGGGCGCCCAATACCGTGGGACGCGTGAGCGAGCCGGCCATCGTCGCCCGCGGCCTTCGCAAGTCCTACGGGGATGTGGAGGCGCTCAGGGGGATCGACCTCCAGGTCGACCACGGCGAGGTGTTCGCCCTGCTCGGGCCGAACGGCGCCGGGAAGACGACGACGACCGAGATCCTCGAGGGCTACCGGGAGCCGACCGACGGCGAGGTGAGGGTGCTCGACCATGATCCGTCGAAGCACGAGCTCTCGCTGCGCCAGCAGATCGGGATCGTCCTGCAGTCCACCGGCGTGGATCCGTTCCTCACGGTGGAGGAGACCGTCGAGATGTTCCGCGGCTACTACCCGCACCCCCGGCCCCGCGACGAGGTCATCGAGCTCGTCGGCCTGAGGGACAAGCAGCGGACCCGCGTCAAGAAGCTCTCCGGCGGCCAGCAGCGGCGGCTGGACGTCGCGGTCGGGCTCGCCGGCGACCCCACGCTGCTCTTCCTCGACGAGCCGACGACGGGCTTCGACCCGAGCGCCCGGCGCAATGCCTGGCAGATGATCGGGAACCTGGCGGCGATCGGCAAGACCGTCTTCCTCACGACGCACTTCATGGACGAGGCGCAGCACCTCGCCAATCGGGTGGCCGTCATCGTCAACGGCGAGATCGTGGCGGAGGGCCCGCCGAGCACCCTCGGCGGTCGCAACACGGCGATGACGGTCATCGGGTTCCGGGTGCCCGAGGGCGTGAACGACGTGCCGCAGTTCGGCCAGACCAGGCTCGCCGACGGCAGCTTCGAGGCCCGGGTGGACGAGCCCGAGAAGGCGCTGCACGAGCTCACGGGATGGGCGCTGGATCACGGCATCCAGCTGCAGGCCCTCGACGTCAGCCCCCCGACGCTCGAGGACGTGTATCTGCAGCTGACCGGGGGCGGGGAGGAGAGCACGGAGTGACCGACGCATCCGGAGTCAACGCGCTCTCCCTGACGGCCCGCCAGGTCGTCTACACGAACAAGTCGTTCTGGCGCAATCCCGCGTCGGCGTTCTTCACGTTCGCGTTCCCGCTGATGTTCCTCGTCATCTTCACGTCGTTGCTGGGCAACAGCGAGACGCAGATCCCCGGCACCGGGGTGCGCGTGAGCACGTCCTCCTACTACGTGGCCGCGATGGCCACCTTCGCCGTCATCAGCGCCTGTTACACCAACATCGCGATCACCGTCTCCTTTCAGCGCGATGCTGGGATCCTGAAGCGCACACGGGGAACGCCGCTGCCGGGCTGGGCGTATCTGTCGGGGCGCGTGGTCCATGCGGTGCTGATCGCGCTCCTGCTCGTGCTCATCACCATGGCCTTCGGCGCCGCGTTCTACGGGGCGGATGTCCCCACGGGCGCGGGCCTCCTTCGCTTCCTGGTCACGCTGCTGGTCGGATCCGCGAGCTTCGCCGCCCTCGGCCTCGCGCTGACGGTCGCGATCCCGAACGCCGATGCCGCTCCGGCGGTCGTGAACGCATCCATCCTGCCGCTCCTGTTCATCTCCGGGATCTTCATCCCGCTCGGCAACGATCCCCCGACCTGGATGACCGTGATCGGCAACGTGTTTCCCGTGCGCCACTTCGCCGATGCGATGCGCTCGGGGTTCCTCGCGTCGCTGTTCGAGAGGGCGCACGCCGCGAACCCCCGGGTGCCGGCGTCTCCGTTCGACTGGAGCGACGTTTTCATCGTCGGCATCTGGGGGCTCGCGGGACTGCTCATCGCAGCGCGCTTCTTCTCCTGGGAGCCCCGCAGGTAGGCACGCGGGCATCCGCGCAGGTGGCGGGCCGCGTACGAGAGGGCGTGTGCTAGTCTCCGGCCCTCGAGCGGCCGGGCTACCGTCGGCCGCCGCTCGCGCTCGAAGCATGAGGGGGAAACGATGAGGAAGCTCGGTGTCGTGCTCGCGGCGTGCCTCCTGATGCTCGCCGCGTGCGCCGAGGAGACCACGACGGGCGGCGGGGCGTCCGCGACGCCGGCATCCTGCTCGCCGGGCGATCTGCCGACGCTGGCCCCCGGCACGCTGACGATCGGGACGGACAACCCCGCCTATCCCCCGTACTTCCAGGGCGGCACGCCGGAGGGCTCCTCATGGAAGCTCAACGATCCGAGCACCGGCAAGGGGTTCGAGAGCGCCGTCGCGTACGCCGTCGCCGGGCAGCTCGGCTACACGCCGGATCAGGTGGAGTGGGTCGAGGTTCCCTTCGGGCAGTCGTTCAAGCCGGGTCCGAAGGACTTCGACTTCGACATCAACCAGGTCTCCTACAAGCCCGCCCGCGCGGAGGCGGTCGACTTCAGCGACAGCTACTACGACGTGAACCAGGCGCTCATCGCCGTGAAGGGGACGCCCATCGCCGGCGCGACGACCCTCGCGGACCTCGCGCAGTACAAGCTGGGCGCGCAGGTGGGGACCACGAGCTTCGATCTGATCGAGAACACGATCATGCCGAGCGAGGATCCGGCCATCTTCGACACGCAGAACGACGCCTTCACCGCCCTGTCGAACGGCCAGGTCGACGGGGTCGTGGCCGACCTTCCCACGGCGCTCTACGTGGCCGACCCGTTCGTGCAGCAGGTGAAGAACTCGGTGGTCGTGGGGCAGTTTCCGTCGGCGGGGACCCCCGAGCACTTCGGCCTCGTGCTCGAGAAGGACAGCCCGCTCACCGCCTGCGTGAACGAGGCCATCGGGGCGCTGCGGTCGGACGGGACGCTCGCGGACATCCAGCAGAAGTGGCTGTCGGAGAAGACGAACGTCGGGGACGTCCCCGTCATCCAATAGCCGGGGACGACGCGCGAGTGGGGTCGTCCCCGGAGCGGCAGCGGTCCCCGCGGGGTCGGTTCCGGCCCGCCGGCCGGGGATCGGCGCTCGAGGATCCTCGCGCCGCTTCGCGCCGAGGGCGCCAAGAGCGTCGTCGATCGCCGTCGCCAGCACGGTGGTGTTCCTCACGGTGCTCGTCGTGGTCGTCGTGAACTCGTCCGGCTGGCCGGTGGTGCACCAGCGGTTCTTCAACGGCGAGATCTTCGCGCAGAGCCTGCCCGAGATCGCGCGCCGCTTCGTCATCAACGTCCAGGCGTTCCTCATCGCCGAGGCGTTCATCCTGATCGTGGCGCTGTTCATCGCGGTGCTCCGGAACCTCCCCGGCCCCGTCTTCTTCCCGATCCGCGCGCTCGCGATCGCCTACACCGATCTCTTCCGAGCCGTCCCGACGATCCTCGTCATCTACATCCTCGGATTCGGCGCCCCGGGATTGCAGCTGCGGGCCGTTCCGACGTCGCCGTTCTTCTGGGGCGTCGTCGCGCTGGTCCTCGTGTACTCGGCGTACGTGGCGGAGGTCTATCGCGCAGGGATCGAGTCGGTGCACCCGAGCCAGGTCGCGGCGGCCCGGTCGCTCGGCCTCACCCACTGGCAGTCCCTGCGCTTCGTCGTGATCCCGCAGGCCGTGCGCCGCGTCGTGCCGCCGCTGCTGAACGACTTCATCGGGCTCCAGAAGGACACGGCGCTGCTCGCCCTGATCGGCGTGCTGGAGACCTTCCGGCGGTCGCAGGTCGAGGTGGCCGCGACCTTCAACTTCACGCCGTATTTCGCGACGGCGCTCGTCTTCATCGTCTTCACGATCCCGCTCACGCGAACGGTCGATTGGCTGATCGGGAGGGAGCGGGCCCGGCGGGAGTCCGGAGGCACGGCGTGAGCGACGCGGGCCGGGAGCCGCACGGCGACGCGCTCCTCCTCGAGGACGTGCACAAGTCCTTCGGTTCGCTCGAGGTGTTGAAGGGCATCGACCTCGAGGTCGCCGAGCACGAGGTCGTCTGCCTGATCGGGGCCTCGGGGTCGGGAAAGTCGACCCTGCTTCGCTGCATCAACCTCCTGGAGTCGATCGAGCGCGGCCGGATCGTCGTCGAGGGGGAGGAGATCACGGCGCCCGGGATCGACGTCAACCGCGTCCGGCGGCACATCGGGATCGTGTTCCAGGCGTTCAACCTCTTCCCGCACATGACGGTGATGCGAAACATCACCCTGGCGCCGGTGGAGGTGCTCGGGACGCCGAGGGACGAGGCGGACGCCCGGGCGATGGAGCTGCTCGAGCGCTTCGGCCTCGCGGAGAAGCGGGACGACTACCCGGACCGGCTCTCCGGCGGACAGCAACAGCGCCTGGCGATCGTCCGGGCGCTCGCGATGAAGCCCGACATCATGCTCCTCGACGAGGTGACGAGCGCGCTGGATCCGGAGCTCGTGGCCGAGGTCCTCAACGTCATCCGGGAGCTGGCGGCGGCGGGCATGACCATGGTCATCGCGACGCACGAGATGGGGTTCGCGCGCGACATCGCCAACCGCGTGTGCTTCCTGGACGCGGGCGTCATCCTCGAGGACGGGCCGCCCGATCGCATCTTCTCCTCGCCCCAACACGAGCGCACGAGGCGATTCCTCCAGAGCATCATCGAGGCCGGACGCATGTGAGGCCGGAGCGGGGTCGCCGGGGGACGTCCACGGCGATCGGCCCCGGCGGTGTCGCGAGGTGGCCCTACAATCGATGGATGCCGCCGTTTCGCATCGCCGCCGATCATCGCCCCGCGGGCGACCAGCCGCAGGCCATCGACAAGCTCGCCGAGGGGATCGAGGCCGGCGAGGACTATCAGACGCTCCTCGGCGCCACCGGCACGGGGAAGACCTTCACGATCGCCCACACGATCGAGCGGGTGCAGAAGCCGACCCTCGTGATCGCCCCGAACAAGTCGCTGGCCGCCCAGCTCGCCAACGAATTCCGGGAGGTGTTCCCGGACAACGCCGTCGAGTACTTCGTCAGCTACTACGACTACTACCAGCCGGAGGCCTACGTCCCCCAGACCGACACCTACATCGAGAAGGACTCGTCCATCAACGACGAGATCGACCGGCTGCGCCACTCCGCCACGAGCGCGCTGCTCACCCGCGACGACGTCCTCATCGTGGCGAGCGTGTCCTGCATCTACGGCCTGGGCTCGCCCGAGGAGTACATGGGGCAGATCCTGCGGGTCCACCAGGGCGTCCCGATCGATCGGGACTTCGCGATCGGCCGGCTCGTCGACATCCAGTACGACCGGAACCAGGCGAACCTCGCCCGGGGCAAGTTCCGGGTCCAGGGCGACACCCTCGAGGTGCATCCCGCCTACGAGGAGACCGCCGTCCGGATCGAGTTCTGGGGCGACGACATCGAGCGGATCACTCGATTCGACACCCTCACGGGCGAGGTCCTCGGCCAGCTCCCCGAGATCACGATCTATCCGGCCACGCACTACGTGGCCTCCGACGAGCGGATGAAGCGGGCCATCGCCGGCATCGAGGAGGAGCTCGCGGGCCGCCTCGGCGAGCTGGAGCGCCAGGACAAGCTGCTGGAGGCGGAGCGCCTCCGCATGCGGACGAACTACGACCTCGAGATGCTTCGCGAGGTGGGCTTCTGCTCGGGCATCGAGAACTACTCGCGCCACATCGACGGCCGGGACCCGGGGACCGCCCCCTACACGCTGCTCGACTACTTCCCCGACGACTATCTGGTCGTGATCGACGAATCGCACGTGACGGTCCCGCAGATCGGCGGCATGTACGAGGGCGACATGAGCCGGAAGGGCACGCTGGTGGACTTCGGGTTCCGGCTTCCCAGCGCGCGCGACAACCGGCCGCTGACCTTCGATGAGTTCACCGAGCGGGTGAATCAGGTGGTCTTCATGTCGGCGACGCCGAGCTCGTATGAGCTCGCGAGGTCCCGCCGAGTGGTCGAGCAGATCGTTCGCCCCACCGGCCTGATCGATCCGGAGGTGGAGATTCGGCCGACGCGGGGCCAGGTCGACGACCTCATGGAGGAGATCCGCCGGCGCGCCGACGCCGACCAGCGAGTCCTCGTGACCACGCTGACGAAGAAGATGGCGGAGGACCTGACCGACTACCTGTTGGAGATGGGGATCCGCGTGCGCTATCTCCACTCCGAGATCGACACCCTGCAGCGCATCGAGATCCTTCGCGATCTGAGGCTCGGCGAGTTCGACGTCCTCGTGGGGATCAACCTGCTGCGCGAGGGGCTGGATCTGCCCGAGGTCTCGCTCGTCGCCATCCTCGATGCGGACAAGGAGGGGTTCCTTCGCTCGGAGACCTCGCTCATCCAGACGATCGGACGAGCGGCGCGAAACGTCGACGGCAAGGTGCTGATGTATGCGGACGAGGTGACCGACTCGATGAAGCGGGCCATCTCGGAGACGCAGCGTCGCCGCATGATCCAACTGCGCTACAACGAAGAGCACGGCATCGATCCGCAATCGATTCGCCGAAAGGTCTCCGACATCCTGCTGGGCATGGAGGAGGACGTTCGCGCCGGCAAGCGAGCGCCGATGCCGGAGAAGCGGCGTCGTCGCACGACCGGCCGGGAGATGCCGAGCGAGGAGCTCTCGCGGTTGATCCAGACCCTGGAGGAGGAGATGCATCAGGCCGCCCGCGATCTCCGGTTCGAGTACGCGGCGCGCCTTCGCGACGAGGTGCAGGACCTTCGCAAGGAGCTGAAGGGCCTCCAGGACGCCGGCGTCGCTCCCACGTAGCGCGGCGGAGGGTTTCGGGAGCGGGTAGCGTGCGCCCCATGGAGGAGCTGTCCGTGCGCGCGCCGCTCGCGTGGACCATGCCGGGGGTGGAGGTCCACGACGCCCGGGTCACGGCATCGGGGGGAGCCATCACCTACGCCGGGCCCGCGAGCGAGGCTCCCGAGGCGCGGCGGGAGCTGGACGTCGACGGCTTCCTGATGCCGGCCGTCGCCGATCGACACGTCCACATCGAGCTCTCCGATCCGGCCGCGGTCCTCCTCGGGGGCGTGACGGCCGTTCGGGACCTCGCGTGGCCGGCGGATCGGATCTTCGGCCTCGCCGACGCGTCCGAGCTCCCGAGCTACAACGGTCCGCTCATCCGGGCGGTGGGGCCCATGCTGACGGGCGTCGGCGGCTATCCGACCGCGGACCGATGGGCGCCGGCGGGCACCGGCCGTGAGCTGCACGGAACGGAGGACGCGGCATCGGCGGTCGCGGAGCTGGCGGATCGCGGAGCCACGGCGATCAAGGTCTCCCTCAACGCCGAGGCCGGCCCGACGCCCACCGACGCGGAGCTCGCCGCGATCTGCGAGGCGGCGGGGGAGCGCGGGATACCGGTCACCGCGCACGCCCAGGGCCGCGGACAGGTCGAGCGGGCGCTCGGGGCGGGGATCCACGAGCTGGCCCACACGCCCTTCACCGAGGAGCTCCCGGACCGGGTGCTTCAGACGCTGGCCCGGACGACGCGGATCGTGTCGACGCTCGGCATCTTCGCCGAGGGCGAGCCTCGGGCGCTCCGGAACGCCCTCGCGAACCTCACGCGATTCCGGGAGGCGGGCGGCCGGGTGAGCTACGGGACGGATCTGGGCAACGGCGACTGGGGGATCCCCCCGGGGATCTCGGTGCGGGAGGCGGTCCTGCTGGGCGAGGCGGGGATGTCCGCCGAGGACGTGCTCGCGGCGATGGTGCGCGGCCACCTCGAGCCGGGGGCCCCGGCCGACCTGATCGCCCTCGCCCGCGACCCTCGGGAGGACCGCGAGGCGTTTCGGGAGCTCCTGCTCGTCCTCCGTGGCGGCGTCGTCGCCATGCATCGTTGACCCTCCCTCCTCATCGCTCGGGTGCCGTTCGCGCGGCGGACCGGCCCCGAGCGTTGCCCGCCCCCGGGAAATGAGGTAGACACGGGGCGTCCGCCGCAGGAGGGCCGATGCGCACCGACGAGCGTCCCGACCGCCCGGCCGTCCCCGTCGCCACGTCGGACGGCATCACGCCGGAGGAGCTGCAGCTCGCCGCGCGCAATCACGGCATGCCGCTCGAGGCGCTGGCCGCGGACATCACGCCGGTGGGCCTGCACTACCTGTTGATCCACTTCGATGTGCCCTTCCTCGACGAGGGCGCCTTTCGCCTGTCGGTCGGCGGGCGCGTCGACCGGGAGCTCGTCCTGTCGATGGACGACATCCGCGCGCGTCCTCGCGTCTCGATGGCGGTCACGATGGAGTGCGCCGGCAACGGTCGCGCCAGGCTGTCGCCGCGGCCCGTGTCCCAGCCGTGGATCAACGAGGCCGTCGGCACGGCGATGTGGACCGGCACGCCCCTCGCGCCGCTGCTCGCCTCGGCCGGGCTGGGGAGCGACGTCGTCGAGCTGGTCTTCACGGGCGCCGATCGGGGCGTGCAGGGCGGCGTGGAGCACGACTACGAACGGAGCCTGTCCGTGGAGGAGGCGACGCGCGAGGACGTGATCCTGGCGTACGAGATCAACGGCGGGCCGCTGCCACCGCAGCACGGGTCGCCGCTCCGGCTCCTCGTCCCGGGCTGGTACGGGATGACGAGCGTCAAGTGGCTGCGGGCCATCACGGCCGTGGCCGAGCCCTTCGAGGGATTCCAGATGGACGCCTATCGGGTCCGGTCGTCCGAGGCGGATCCGGGAACGCCCGTGACCCGCATGTTGCCGCGCTCCCTGATGATCCCCCCCGGCATCCCCGACTTCCTCACCCGCGTGCGCCGCGTCGCGCCCGGGCCCTGCGAGCTCTCCGGGCGGGCCTGGTCCGGGCACGGGCCGATCGCGCGCGTGGAGGTCAGCGCGGACGACGGGCGGACCTGGGCCGAGGCCGACCTCAGCCCCTCCGCCTCGCCCCACGCGTGGTCGCGATGGAGGTTCGACTGGCGGGCGTCGACGGGATCGGCCGTGCTGGCGTCGAGGGCCACCGACGCCGCCGGGAACGTGCAGCCGTTGGAGCAGCCGTGGAACCACCACGGCTTCGCCAACAACGAGGTCCAGCGCGTGCCCGTCGTCGTCGGCGGCGGGGAGGCGCCGGACGAGGAGACGTAGGCGAGCGGCGAGAGCGGCCGGCGACGCCCCGGTCGGGCGTCAGTCGGTTGTGTGCTCGTGCTTCTCGAGGTAATCGAGGTAGAACGGCCTCAGCGCCTCGGCGAGCTGGCCCTCGTCCGCCTTCCCGAGGTCGTTCAGGAGCGCCGAGAACCACATGACGTCGGCCTTGCTGTGGTCGACGTCGCCGATCGCGGCCTCCGCCTCGGGCACCGTCCGGATGAGCTCCCAGAAGAACGGGATGTCGAGCCGGTGCCGGGCGAGCGCCAGCGCCCGATCCGCGAGCTCCTCGCTCGGGAGCGCCTCGAGCTCCGCCCGGGTCGTCATGGCCGCAGCCTACCGCGCGGAAACGACCGCCGATCCTTCCTCGGTCGAGGGCCACTCACGCGGCGTCGACCGTTGGGGGCCGGCCATCGGACGTCCGAGCGGCGATGTGGCTCGCGATGTAGCGGGCGTCTCGACTCATGCCCGGGATGACGTCCGAGGACACGGCGTACTGAAAGACCAGCCCCATGAAGTACAGGCCCGGCTCGCGCGCCACGACGCCGCGCCGGTGAACGGGAGCGCCGTGCTCGCCGATGACCGGCAGGTCGATCCATCCGAAGTCGTAGTGGAATCCCGTGCACCAGATGACGTTCGCCGCCTCGACGACGCGGCCGTCCTCGAGGATGGGCAGCCCGTCCCGCGTCCCCGCCGTCCTCGCGACCTGCTCGACCCCCGCGGCGGCGAGGTCCTTGAGCTTGACCCGGATGAGGGGAGCGGCGCCCGACTCGAGCTTGGGACCGAGCCTCCGGCCGATCGGCGTCCCCCGCGTCAGGACGTGGTGGCCGACGAATCGCACGATGGGGAACGCGAATCGCGCGGCGGCGGGACCATGACGGACGGGGATCTGGCCGGAGGGCGTGCCGGCCAGCCACGTCCGATGCGTGCGGACGACCTCGAACGCGATCTCGGCGCCCGAGTTCCCGACCCCCACGACCAGGACGCCTCCCTCCCGCAGTTGGGACGGACCCCGGTAGTCGCGCGAATGCAGTTGCACGATGCCCGGGTCGAGATCGCCGGCGTAGGAGGGGATCGCGGGCGCGTGGTGGGCGCCCGTCGCGACCACGACGTGCTCGGCCTCGAACCGCCGGTCGCCGGCGGCGATGACGTACCGCTCCCCGAGCCGGGACAATCCGTCGACGCGCATCCCGGTGCGGACGGGGAGGTCGAATCGCCTCGCGTATGCCTCGAGGTAGTCGGCCATCTCGTCCTTCGTCGGGAACGACAGGGCGGGCGCGGGGAAGCGCCACCCCTCCAGGCCGTCGTAGCGCGAGGGCGTGAACAGGCGAAGGGAGTCCCAGCGCGTGCGCCACGCGTCGCCGATCCGCTCGTTCGCGTCCAGGATCACGAACGGCCGGTCGCGCGCCGCCAGGTGGTAGCCCATGGAGAGGCCGGCCTGGCCGCCGCCGATGATCACCGTCTCGAAGCGTTCGGAGCCTGGTGGTCCTCGGGCGTCCCGTCCATCCCTCTCCCCTCGTTGCGGAGCGCCTGCCTGGTCTGTCCTCGCTACGCTAGCGGAGCGCGCGGGCGCAATCCGCACGTGAAAGGGCCGTGTCGCCCGACCCCACTACAATGACTCGAATGGGCATCGACCGGCTCGTCATTCACGGTGCCCGTGAGCACAACCTGAAGAACGTCACGCTCGATCTTCCCCGTGACCAGCTCATCGTGTTCACGGGCCTCTCCGGCTCCGGCAAGAGCTCGCTCGCCTTCGACACCATCTACGCCGAGGGCCAGCGGCGCTACGTGGAGTCGTTGTCCTCCTATGCGCGTCAGTTTCTCGGGCAGATGGAGAAGCCGGACGTCGACTTCATCGAGGGGCTGTCGCCGGCGATCTCGATCGATCAGAAATCCACCTCCCGCAATCCGAGGTCCACCGTCGGCACCATCACCGAGATCTACGATTACCTGCGCGTCCTCTACGCTCGCGTGGGCCACCCGCATTGCCCGAAGTGCGGGCGGCCGATCGGACGGCAAACGCCCGAGCAGATCGTGGATCAGGTCCTCGAGCTCCCGGAGGGGACGAGGTTTCAGGTCCTCGCCCCGGTGGTCCGCGGCAGGAAGGGGGAGTACGAGAAGCTCCTCGCGGACCTCGCCAGGCGGGGCTTCCCTCGCGCCCGGATCGACGGGGAGCTCCGCGACCTGTCCGAGCAGATCCGGCTTCCCCGCAACTACAAGCACACGATCGAGGTCGTCGTCGACCGGCTCGTGGCCAAGCAGGACATCCGGCGCCGCGTCGCGGACTCCATCGAGACCGCCCTCGAGCTCTCGGAGGGGATCGCCGCGATCGCCGTGCAGACGCCCGACGGCGGCGAGGAGATCCAGACCTTCTCGCAGAAGCTGGCGTGCACCTTCGACGGCATCTCCTTCGACGAGCTCGCGCCCCGCAACTTCTCGTTCAACTCGCCGTACGGCGCCTGCACGACCTGCGACGGGCTCGGGACCCGCCTCGAGGTCGACCCGGAGCTCATCGTCCCGGACCCCGACCTCTCGCTCGCCGAGGGCGCCATCGCGGTCTGGTCGAGCGGACGGCTCGAGTACTGGGACCGGGTCCTCAAGGCGGTCGCGGAGACCCACGGATTCTCCGGGGACACCCCGTGGAAGAAGCTGCCGAAGCGGGCGAGGGAGGTCGTCCTCTACGGCTCCGACGAGGAGATCTACGTCCGCTACAAGAACCGATACGGTCGCCAGCGTTCCTACTGGACCACCTACGAGGGAGTGGTCGACAACGTCGGCCGGCGACATCACGAGACCGACTCGGAGGCCCAGCGTGAGAAGCTCGAGCAATTCATGCGCGAGATCCCCTGCCGCGCATGCAAAGGGACGCGCCTGCGGCCGGAGAGCCTCGCCGTCACGGTGGGCGGGCTGAACATCGCAGAGCTCACCGACCTGGCGATCCGCGACGCACTGACGTTCACGCAGTCGGTCGAGCTCTCCGATCGCGAGCGGATGATCGCCGAGCGGCTGTTGAAGGAGATCCGAGCGCGCCTCGGATTCCTCGTGGACGTCGGGCTCGACTACCTGACGTTGAATCGCGCGTCCGCGACGCTCGCCGGGGGAGAGGCGCAACGCATCCGGCTCGCCACGCAGATCGGCTCCGCGCTCGTGGGCGTGCTCTACGTGTTGGACGAACCATCCATCGGGCTGCACCAGCGAGACAACCGCCGGCTGATCGACACCCTGGTGCGCCTGCGCGACCTGGGCAACACCCTGATCATCGTGGAACACGACGAGGCGACCATCGCGGCCGCGGACACGATCGTCGACATCGGTCCCGGCGCGGGCGAGCACGGCGGGGAGATCGTGTACGCCGGGGACCTGAAGGGCCTCCTGGAGGACGAGCGCTCCATCACGGGAGCGTTCCTCTCCGGGCGCCGGCGCATCCCGTTGCCGGAGGTTCGGCGCGGACCGGGGAAACGGCGCCTGAAGCTCCTCGGGGCCAGGGAGCACAACCTGAAGAACGTGGACCTCGACCTCCCGCTCGGCCTGTTCGTGTGCGTCACCGGCGTCTCCGGGTCCGGGAAATCCACCCTCGTGCAGGACGTGCTCCTGCGAGCGTTGATGCAGAAGGTGTATCGATCCCGGCTGCTCCCGGGCAAGCACCGCAAGCTCGTCGGATGGGAACAGGTCGACAAGGTCATCGACATCGACCAGTCGCCGATCGGCCGGACGCCCCGGTCGAATCCCGCGACCTACACCGGCGTGTTCGATCACATCCGCCGGCTGTTCGCGCAGGTCCCGGAGGCCCGCGTACGCGGCTACCAGCCCGGGCGCTTCTCGTTCAACGTCCGCGGGGGGCGCTGCGAGAACTGCGCCGGCGACGGCCAGATCAAGATCGAGATGCACTTCCTGCCGGACGTCTACGTCACGTGCGAGGTCTGCAAGGGACATCGCTACAACCGCGAGACGCTCGAGGTCAAGTACAAGCATCGCTCCATCGCCGACGTGCTCGAGATGAGCGTGGACGAGGCATGCGAGTTCTTCCGCAACATCCCGGTCATCTCCCGCCACATGCAGACGCTCTCCGACGTCGGGCTCGGCTACATCAAGCTCGGCCAGCCGGCGCCCACGCTCTCCGGAGGGGAGGCGCAGCGAATCAAGCTCGCGTCCGAGCTGCACAAGCGGGCCACGGGGAACACCCTGTACGTCCTCGACGAGCCGACGACCGGGCTGCACTTCGAGGACATCCGCAAGCTGCTCTCGGTGTTGCAGCGTCTCGTCGCGCAGGGCAACACGGTCCTCGTCATCGAGCACAACCTCGACGTCATCAAGACCGCGGACTGGGTCATCGATCTCGGCCCGGAGGGCGGCGACGGGGGCGGCGAGATCGTCGCTGCGGGACCGCCGGAGGAGATCGCGATGAACCCGAACTCGCACACGGGACAGTTCCTCGGAGAGGTGCTCGGGACGCTTCCGCTGGAGCGCGAACGGGTCGACGCCGACGCCGGGGCCCGGTAGCGGGGATGCAGGGGGCCCGGCCGGAAGGGGTGCCTTCAGCCGACCGCAGGCTTGCTAGGATGCGCCACGCCGTGTCGACGCGACTCCTCGCCTCCGTGTTCGTCCTCGCCCTCACGACGGCCGCGTGCGGAGGCTCGGAGCAAGCCGCCACCATCGACCTGGGAAGCGGGCGAGAGTTCGTGCCGGCCGTCGTCGATTCCATCGACAACGTGGGCCTGACGCCGTCGGTCGCCCTCGACGACAACGGCTCGCCCCTCATGTCCTACTTCGGGTTCCCCGAGGAGCTCGAGGCCGGCGAGATCCCGGTCACGAGGTCCGTCTACGCTCCGTTTGTGCCGTCCGTGCTCCTCGCGAGCGTCGAGGACGGCATCTTCACTCGCGGAGCCGTCGCGATGGCCAAGCCGCCGCCGAACCTCGTCAACATCCCGTTCGGGCCGGCGATCGAGAAGTCGATCGGGACCATGACGCCGGAGGGCGTCAACGGGACGAGCCTGGCGATCGACGATCAGGGCGGCATCCACGTGGCCTGGGTCTCCAACACCGGCCTGTGGTACGGCGAGGGGGGCGGGTCGAGCGCCTTCTCCGTGGAGCCCATCGTCAGGCTTCCCTCGAAGGTGAAGGAGGCGGGGCCGCTCGGGTGGCCGGCCGTCGCCGTCGACCAGGACGACAACGTTTGGATCGCCTACGGCGACGACACCGGCGCCACGCAGACGGTGCAGGTGGCCATCCGAAGCGGCGGGAAGTGGACGACGCAGGAGGTCGCCTCGCTCGGTCCGTGCGGCGGCTGTCCGCCGCCGCGTCGGGTCGCGATCGGCATCACGCGGGCCGGACCCGTCGTCGCCTACTCGGATTCGGCCCGCGGGGCGACGGTGGGCGCGATCTTCGACGGCAGGACGTGGCAACCGCAGGACATCGAGGCGGGCGCGGACGGCATCGGGCTGTCGATGGCGGTCGACGGCGACGGGGGAGCGCTCGCCGCGTACTACACGGGCGACGGCTCCGTCCATCAGGCGGCGTTCGACGGCGGCGGCTGGACCGCGGATGCCGTCGCGGATGTCGGGGAGGCCGAGAGCGAGCGCCCGGAGACCACCGGCGTGGCCATCGACGGCGACGGCACCGCCTACATCACCTGGTACGACCCGGCGACGGACTCGGTGGCGCTCGCCTCCAACGAGGGCGGCTCGGGCTCCTTCGCGCCGATCGAGACGCCCGGGACGATGGGCGGAAGCATGCCCGCGGTCGAGGTGCTGGAGGACGGCTCGCACGTCTTCGTGACCTGGTACGACCACGTCAACGGCGACCTCGTCCTCGGCACCCTCGCCGAGGTCAACGAGCTCGCGCTCGCCAAGCCGAGCCCGACGACGAGCGCGACGGCCGCACCCGCGGCATCCCCGACCGGCGGGAAGGGCGGTGGACCGCCGTGCGAGTCGACCGGCAAGACGGCGGAGATCGCCGCGCCGCCCGGCGCCGCCGCGGCGGGCTTCGATACCCAATGCCTGGCGGTCGACGCCGACGAGGCCGTCGAGGTGACCTTCGACAATCAGGACCCGGGCGTCCCCCACAACTGGGCGCTGTTCGAGGACGCCGAACACACCCAGCCGATCGAGGGCGCGGCCACACCGCTCACGCCCGGGCCCACGACCGAGACGGCCGACGTTCCTCCCCTCGAGCAAGGGGACGTACTACTTCCATTGCGACGCACACCCGACCACGATGACGGGACAGTTCTTCACGGGCTAGCGGTCCCTCCCGTGCCGGGGCGAGGACCCGCGCGCTCGAGCCTCCCCGGTGGCCCGCGCGACCGCACCTAGAATGGTGGGGATGAGCGTCCCACGTCCCAAGGCCTCCACGATCCCCGACGAGCCCGGCGCCTACCTCTTCCGAGACGGCGACGGGCGAGTGGTCTACGTGGGCAAGGCCGGGTCCCTGAGAAAGCGCCTCGCCTCCTACTGGGGCCGTCCGCTTCACCCGCGCACCGAGGCGATGGTCGCCGCCGCGGAGACGGTCGAGTGGATCGTGGCCCGGACCGAGCTCGACGCCCTGATGCTCGAGTACAACCTGATCAAGGAGCATCGTCCGCGCTTCAACATCCGCTACCGCGACGACAAGTCCTATCCCTACCTCGCGATCACCACCGGGGAGGAGTGGCCACGGGCGCAGGTCCTGCGCGGGCGCAAGCGGAAGAACGTCCGCTACTTCGGCCCGTACGGGCACGCGTACGCCATCCGGGAGACGCTCGACTCCCTGACCAGGGTGTTCCCGGTTCGCACGTGCTCGAACGCGTTCTTCGACCAGCGAGCTCGGGCCAAGCGACCCTGCCTGTACTACGACATCGGCCGGTGCTCCGGGCCCTGCGTGCCGGAGGTGACGGGCGTGACGCAGGAGCGCTATCGGGCCGACGTCGAGGACATGTCGGATTTCCTCGCGGGCAACCAGAAGGAGGTGCTCGACTTCCTTCAGGCGGAGATGGCGGATGCCGCCGCCGGCCAGGAGTACGAGCTCGCCGCCAAGACCCGAGACCGGCTCGCCGCGGCCAGGCGCGCGATGGAGACCCAGGAGATGGTGCTCACGCAGCGGGAGGATCTCGACGTGATCGCCCTCGTCGAGGACGACCTCGAGGCGGCGTTCCAGGTGTTCTTCGTCCGCCGCGGGCGCGTCACGGGTCGAAAGGGTTGGATCGTCGACCGGGTCGAGGAGCTCGATCGGCCGAGCCTGCTCGCGTCGTTCCTTCGCGAGCTGTACATGGAGCGCGACGAGGTCCCGCCCCGCGTCCTGGTCGCGGAGCCCCCGGCCGATCAGGAGATCCTCCTGGCCTGGCTGACGGAGATGCGCGGCGGGCCGGTTCGCTTCGCCGTTCCTGAGCGAGGGCCGAAGCGCAAGCTGCTCGAGGTCGTGTCACGAAACGCCGAGCAGGCGTTCCAGCGGCACAAGCTCCGGCGATCGTCCGACTTCGGCGCGCGCTCCCGCGCGCTCTCACAGCTCGCCGAGGAGCTCGGGCTCGAGCAGGCCCCCCTGCGGATCGAGTGCTACGACATCTCGAATCTCGGGCCGACGGATACCGTCGGATCGATGGTGGTCTTCGAGGACGGGCTGCCCAAGCGCTCCGACTACCGCAAGTTCGAGATCAAGGGCGTCCCGGGACAGGACGATTTCGCGAGCATGGAGGAGATGCTTCGCCGGCGATTCGCCCGGCTGCGGCGAGACTCCGAGGCGGACGGCGGGTCGTCCGGGACCGGCCCAGACGCGCCCGACGGCGGCCGCCGCAAGCCCCGGCGGTTCGCGTATCCGCCGGCTCTGATCGTGGTCGACGGCGGGCGGGGCCAGCTCGGCGTCGCGACGACCGTGCTGCAGGAGGCCGGCCTCGACATCCCCGTGATCGGGCTGGCGAAGCGCCTCGAGGAGGTGTTCGTCCCGGGCGAGCCCGAGCCACTGAGGATCCCGCGGACGTCGGAGGCCCTGTTCGTCCTTCAGCATCTGCGCGACGAGGCGCACCGGTTCGCGATCACCTACCACCGGCAGAAGCGAGGCAAACGGGCGCTGGCGTCGCCGCTGGACGACATCCCCGGCGTCGGCCCCAGCCGCAAGCGCGCCCTGCTTCGGCGGTTCGGTTCGCTCACGCGGCTTCGCGAGGCGAGCGCGGAGGAGATCGCCGGCACGGCCGGCGTCGGCGCGGGCCTCGCGGCCGAGATCCACGAGCGACTTCACGCCGTCGCGGATCGTCCACGACGCGATGACGAGGCGTCCGAGCCCGCCGAACGGCGGGCCAGCGCGTGATGGAGGCCGGACGCGTGAGCCAGCCGGAGCCTCGTCGGCTCGATCGAGTCCCAGAGGGCGACCACGAGCCGGAGGGATCCGCTCGCCGCGGCCCTCCGTTCGCCATCATCACCGGCCTGTCGGGTGCGGGCCGCTCCGAGGCGGCGCGGTGCCTCGAGGACCTCGGATACTTCGTCGTCGACAACCTGCCCCCGGAGTTGCTCGCGACGATGGCCGAGCTCGCGGCGCGCCCAGGGGGGCCCGCACGGGTCGGGATCGTCGTCGACGCGAGGGGTGGGGTGTTCTTCGGCGAGCTGGCGGCGGCGTTGGGCGATCTGAAGCGGCTTCACATCGCGTATCGGATCCTCTATCTGGAGGCCTCCGACGAGGATCTCGTCAACCGCTACGAGGCGACGCGGCACCGCCATCCGCTCGCCCCAGCCGATCGGGTGGTCGAGGGGATCCGCAAGGAGCGGCTCATGATGGAGAGCCTTCGGGGGGATGCCGACCTCATCATCGATACGTCGAACCTGACCCCGCACGACCTTCGGGAGAAGATCCGTGACGCGTTCGCCGACGCCCCGCCCGAGGAGAGCCTTCAGGTCTCGCTCATCTCCTTCGGCTACAAGTACGGGACGCCGCGGGACGCGGACCTCGTCCTCGACGTGCGGTTCCTGACGAACCCCTACTGGGATCCCGAGCTACGCCCCCTGACCGGAGCGGACGAGTCCGTCCGCTCCTACGTCTGCGGGCAGGGGCCGTATCGGGAGTTCATCACGCGCCTCGAGGGCCTCCTCGACCTCGTCGTCCCCGGGTACGTCGCCGAGGGGAAGTCCTACCTGACGATCGCGGTGGGATGCACGGGCGGACGCCATCGGTCGGTCGTCGTCGCGTCCGAGCTCGCTCACTTCTTTCGAGAGCGCGGCCTCCCGGTGTCCATCGACCATCGCGACGTCGGTCGAGGCTGACGATTCGGCACCCGCCGCGCCCGGGACGGGCGCGCGGCGGACTGGCTAGGATGGATTCCCCGCCTCGAGGAGGAGGAACCATGGCGATCAAGATCGGCGTGAACGGCTTCGGCCGTATCGGCCGCAACTTCCTGCGCGCGGCGCGGGAGCGAGGGCTCGACTTCGATTTCGTTGCCGTGAATGACATCACGGACTCGAAGACGCTCGCACACCTGCTCAAATACGACTCCGTGCTCGGTCCCTTTCGGGGGGAGGTGGGCGTCACGGCCGACGGGATCTCGGTCGACGGCGACGAGATTCGCGTCACGTCCGAGCGAGACCCCGCGAACCTTCCGTGGAAACAGCTCGGCGCTCAGATCGTCATCGAGTCCACCGGCATTTTCACCAAGGGCGACGACGCGAAGAAGCACATCGAGGCCGGCGCGGAGAAGGTCATCATCAGCGCCCCGGCGAAGGGCGAGGACATCACGATCGTCATGGGGGTCAACGACGACGCGTACGACCCCGCGAACCACAACGTCATCTCCAACGCGTCCTGCACGACGAACTGCGTGGCGCCGATGGCCAAGGTCCTCGACGATGCGTTCGGCATCGAGCAGGGATTCATGACGACCGTGCACGCCTACACGAACGACCAGCAGATCCTCGACCTGCCGCACGAGGACCTTCGCCGCGCCCGCGCGGCCGCGATCAACATCATCCCGACCTCCACCGGGGCCGCGAAGGCGACCGCGCTCGTGCTCCCGCACCTGAAGGGCAAGCTCGACGGCATCGCGATGCGGGTCCCCGTGCCCGACGGCTCGGTCACCGACCTCGTGGCAACGCTGGGTCGCGAGGTCACCGAGGACGAGGTCAACGAGGCGTTCCGCGCCGCGTCGGAGGGCGGCTCGCTCCTGGGCCTGCTCGTCTACACCGAGGACCCGATCGTCTCGAGCGACATCGTCCACAGCTCCGCCTCCTGCACCTTCGATTCCCTCTCGACGATGGCGATGGGTCGGACCGTCAAGATCATCGGCTGGTACGACAACGAGTGGGGATACTCCAACCGGCTCGTCGACCTCACTCAGCTCGTCGCCGGGCGCTCGTGACGCTTCGCACCCTGGACGACCTCCCCGAGGTCGCCGGACGACGAGTCTTCGTGCGGGCGGATTTCAACGTCCCCCTCCGCGACGGCGAGGTGGCCGACGACATCCGCATCCGGGCGACCCTCCCGACCCTGACCGAGCTCCTTCGGACGGGGGGCATCGCTCGTGATCGCCTCCCACCTCGGCCGCCCCGGGGGCCGCGTCGTGCCGGAGCTCTCGCTCGCCCCCGTCTCCGAGCGCCTGGGCGAGCTCCTCGGCCACATCGTCGAGTTCGTCCCCTTCGTCTCGGGAGAGGGGATCGCCGGCCCCATCGCGGACACGTCCGTCCATGGGCCGCAGGGCGAGGAGCCGCGCGTGGTCCTCCTGGAGAACCTCCGCTTCGACCCGGGCGAGGAGGCCAACGATCCGATCTTCGCCGAGCGCCTTGGAGCGCTCGGCGACGCCTACGTCGGGGACGCGTTCGGAGCCTCCCACCGCGCGCATGCCTCCGTCGTCGCCCTGCCGGCCCTCCACCTCTCCCGCGGCCACGGCGGCCGTCGCCGGGCGACTCGTCCAGCGCGAGGTCGAGGTCCTCTCGAGATTGCGCGACGACCCGGAGAAGCCCTACGTCGCCGTCCTCGGGGGAGCGAAGGTATCCGACAAGCTGGCGACGATCTCCGCGCTCACGGATCGCGTCGACGCCATCCTCATCGGCGGCGCCATGGCCTTCACGTTCATCGCCGCCCAGGGCGGAGATGTGGGCAAGAGCCTCGTCGAACGCGACCGGATCGACGAGGCGCGCGATGCGCTGCGCGCGGCGGAGGAGCGCGGCGTGCTGATCCAGCTGCCCGAGGACGTCGTCGCGGCCCCGGAGATCTCGGCGGACGCGAGACGCGAGACGGTGAAGGCGGCCGAGGTGCCGCGGGACCTGATGGGGCTCGACATCGGGCCGCGATCGGTCGAGGAGTTCGCTCGCACGCTCGCCGACGCCCGCACGATCCTGTGGAACGGTCCGATGGGGGTGTTCGAGCTCGAGCCGTTCTCCGCCGGCACGCGCGGCGTCGCCACCGCGATCGCCCGCACCGACGCGTTCTCGGTGGTGGGCGGCGGGGACAGCCTGGCGGCCGTCAGGAAGTTCGAGCTCGAGGAGCAGTTCGGCCACCTGTCGACGGGCGGGGGAGCGTCCCTCGAGTTCCTGCAGGGTGCGGTGCTTCCCGGCATCGCCGTCCTCGAGGACCGGCGCTGATGGCTGCACCCCTCCGACACCCGATCATCGCGGCGAACTGGAAGATGCACAAGACGCACCTCGAGGCGATCCAGGCCGTGCAGAAGCTGTCGTATCTCCTCGATGCGGACGACGCGGAGCGGGTCGAGATCGTGATCTGCCCGGCGTTCACCGCCCTGCGCGCGGTCCAGACGCTCATCGATGCGGACAAGCTCTCCTACGAGCTCGGCGCACAGAACGTCTATCCCGAGGAGAAGGGGGCCTTCACGGGCGAGGTCTCGCCGGTGATGCTGGCCGCCCTGAAGTGCAGCTACGTGATCGTGGGCCACTCCGAGCGTCGGGAGCTGTTCGGGGAGACGGACGCGTTCGTGAACAG
The DNA here is from genome assembly GCA_963728285.1 of uncultured Actinomycetes bacterium. GTDB lineage: Bacteria > Actinomycetota > UBA4738 > UBA4738 > HRBIN12 > CAVSJR01. The sequence continues at coordinate 280,264 of CAVSJR010000003.1, forward strand.
GAAGGTCCGTGCCGTGTTCGGAAGCGGCATGCGGCCGATCGTGTGCGTCGGCGAGACGCTCGGCGAACGGGAGGCCGGCGGGACCGAGGAGAAGGTTCGAGGTCAGATCCGCGCGGCGTTCCAGGGGATCGCGTCCGAGCGGGCACCGGAGGCGGTCGTCGCCTACGAACCGATCTGGGCGATCGGGACCGGCCGGAACGCGGAGCCGAGCGACGCCGGCGAGGTGATCGGCGTGATCCGTGACGCGCTCGCGAGCCTGTACTCGGATGCGGTCGCCCAGGCGGTCAGGGTCCAGTACGGCGGCAGCGTGAAGGCCGGCAACATCCGTGACTTCATGGCGCACCCGGAGATCGACGGAGCCCTCGTCGGCGGCGCGAGCCTGGACCCGGAGGAGTTCGCCCTCATCGTGAAGTACCGATAGGTCTCATCGGGACGTGCCGATAGACCCGATGGTGGAGGGACCCAGAGAAAGGAACGACCGGACACGTGGCCCGACTGCTCTACGTCTGCCTCGACGGCCTCGGTGACGATCCGATCCCCGAATTCGGTGGGCGGACGCCGCTCGAGGCGGCCGAGACGCCGCTGCTCGACGACCTCGCCCGCCGCGGCCGGACGGGCACCTGCGTGACCGTCGGCCCGGGCATCGCTCCGGAGTCCGACATCGCCGTCTTCGCGATCCTCGGCTACGACCCTCGCGAGGAGCACCCCGGCCGCGGCGTCGTGGAGGCCGTGGGATGCGGGATGGACTTCTACGACGGCAACCTCGCGTACCGCGTCAACTTCGCGACGGCGGACTGGCCGCGCATCATCGACCGGCGAGTCGGCCGGGACCTCAGCTCGGAGGAGGCGCAGGCGCTCGCGCTCGAGATCAACAGGAAGCTGAAGCTGCCGGGGGCGACGTTCGAGCTGCGAGCCACCGTCGAGCACCGGGGCGCGCTGGTGATCCGCGACGATGCAATGCCGCTGTCCGCAGAGGTGTCGAACACCGATCCGGCCTATCGCAAGGAGGGCTCGCTCGGGGTCGCCCTCGAGACGTTCGAGCCGGAGGTCGCGAGGGCCGAGCCGCTCGAGGACACGGAGGCGGCGCATCGCGCCGCCGAGCTCACGAACGCGTTCGTCGAGGGGGCCGCGAAGATCCTCGACGCGTCGGAGATCAACCGGGAGCGCCGGGCCGCCGGCAGGCTCCCCGCGAACCTCATCCTCACGCGCGACGGCGGAGACCATCTCCCCAAGCTCCAGCGGATACGGGACCGCTTCGGGCCCTCGTGGGGATGCTTCGTGGAGATGCCGGTCGAGCGCGGCATCGCGATCATGCTCGGGATGGTTCCCGTGGACGCGCCGCGGCTCAAGGTGGATGCTCCCGGACGCACCGGCGACGCCGAGTACGCGAAGTGGGCGCACCTCGCGGCCGACGCGCTCGCCGGGTTCGACGCCCTGTACGTGCACATCAAGGGGCCGGACGTGCCCGCGCACGACGGCCGCTTCGAGGACAAGCGCGACGTCATCTCGACGATCGATCGCGCCTTCTTCGGGGAGCTCCTGCCGCTGATCGATCCCGAGCTCGACGATCGTCGCGGTGATCGCCGATCATTCGACCTCCTGCGTGCGCAAGGCGCACACGGCCGAGCCGGTCCCGCTGCTGGTGAGCGGCGGTCCCGTGCGTCCCGACGGCTCGACGGGCTACGGGGAGCGGGCCTGCTCGAACGGTTCCCTCGGCGAGGTCAGGGGCATCGGGGTCCTGCCGCGCCTGACGCAGCTCCTGCGGTCATGAGCGAACGCCCTGGCAACTAGTCCTTTCGGCGCCCCCCGCCTCCGGCGCTCGTTGCGTTCCCGACGCCGGCGGGGAAGTGCTACGGTTTCCCGGCTCTGCACACCGGGAAGTACGTATTTTCCGAACAGAGGGCAGTGCGTACCATCGGGAGAGGGAGGGGATCAGTGAGATACGGGGGCGCTCGATTGATCCGGTTCATCGCCGTCGGGGCGGTGCTGACGTTGGTGACCGCCGCGTGTAGCAGCGACGGTGGAGGCGGCGGGGGGGAGTCGACGGGCCAGCCCAAGCAGGGCGGCCAGGCGGTCTTCGGCGCCGAGCAGTGGCCGCAGTGCGTCAACCCGATCACCTCGTGTGCGTTCGCGTCGTGGTTCGCCTACACGGTCCAGGAGCAGGTACGATGCCGCGCCTGCTGGAGCTGGACACCGAGGGCAACTTCGTCGCCGGCGACCAGTCGCTCGCGACCGAGGTTCCGACGCTGGAGAACGGCGGGATCACCGAGGATCCGTTCACCGTCACCTACAACCTCAAGCCCGAGGCCGTCTGGGAGGACGGGTCGCCCGATCACCTCCGAGGACGTCGAGTTCACCTGGAAGGCGCAGCTGAACACCCGCGGCGCGATCAGCACGACCGGCTACGACCAGATCAAGTCGATCGACACGAGCGACCCGAAGACGGTCGTGATCGAGTTCACCGAGCCCTACGTGGACTGGCCGGACCTGTTCGGAGGCGCCCTGCAGTTCGTGCTGAAGAAGGACGCGTTCCCGGACGCGGATGCGGCCAAGCCGGACCTGAGCTCGGAGATGCTGGAGGAGGTCCCGTTCTCGGGCGGTCCCTGGATCCTCGAATCCTGGAGCAAGCAGGAGTCGCCTCCTGGTCCCGAACGATGCAGTGCTGGGGCGACAAGCCGTTGCTCGACCAGGTGTCGTTCGTGAGGCGGCAGAACCAGACGACGGAGCTGAACTCCCTGAAGTCCGGAGAGGTCTCCGTCATCTACCCGCAGCCGTCGAACGTCAGCCTGCTCGACCAGATCGCGGACACGCCGGCGATCGAGACGGTCGCCGGGGACAGCCCCTTCTGGGAGGCGATCCACTTCAACCACGAGGCGCCGCCGCTGAACGATCCGGCCGTCCGCGAGGCGATGATGTACGCGATCAACCGGCAGGCGGTCGTCGATACCATCATCAAGCTGAACAATCCGGAGGCCCAGGTCCTGAACTGCTTCGGCTGGCTGCCTCCGGTCGGCGAGTGGTGCGACGACACGGACTTCGCCGAATTCACCTATCAACCGGCGAAGTCGATCGAGATCCTCGAAGGGGCCGGCTACGACTGCTCGGGCGTTCCGGAGTCTCCCTGCGAGAAGGACGGCGAGCCGCTGTCCATCGAGTACGTGACGACGGCGGGCAACGACCGTCGCGCCGACACGCAGGCGCTCCTGAAGGAGCAGGCAAAGGCGGCGGGCTTCGACCTGCAGACGAAGGTCGAGGACGCGACGTTCCTGTTCAGCAACATCCTCGTGAAGGGCGACTACCAGATGACGGAGTTCGCCTTCGGCGGATCGCCCGACCCGAGCGTGACGTCGATCATGGCCTGCGACCAGATCCCCTCGGAGGACAACGGGTTCAGCGGGCAGAACACCGACTTCTGGTGCAACGAGCAGGCGACCAAGCTGATGCACGACTCCGACAAGGAGCTCGACCCGGCGAAGCGGCTCGAGCTGATCCACCAGATCGGGGACTTCACCGTGGAGGACTTCGTCGGCATCCCGATCTACCTGTTCCCCCAGCCGACCGCCTGGCGCAGCGACAAGATCGCCGGGCCGGTGGGGACCTACAACGAGACGATCTACAGCTCCTTCTACAACATGCACGAGTGGTACGTGCCGTAGGTCGGCGTCCCATTCTCGGCCGAACCCCCTCCGCGCTCACGAGCAGCGCGGAAGGGGGGCCAGGCGGTAGAGTGAAGCAGTCCTGACAACGGAGATCACGTGGGACGCTATATCGTGCGCCGGCTGATCTACTCGATCCCGGTGCTGCTGATCGCCAGCATCCTGGTCTTCGTGGTGGTCCGCACCACGGTGAACCCCGCCGCCGCCCTGCGGGGAAACCCTCGGGTCACCGCCGAGCAGCAGCAGCGGTACGCCGAGGACCTGGGACTGAACGATCCGCTCCCGACCCAGTACTGGAAATGGCTGTCCGCCTTCCTGCGAGGGCGACTGGGGCACGTCGCTGCTGACGAACATCCCCGTCTTCCCGCAGATCCGGGACGCGATGATCAACTCCCTGGTCCTCGGCCTCACGGCGAGCGTCGTCTCGCTGCTCTTCGGGGTCGCGATCGGCTTATATTCCTCGCTGCACCAGTACTCCAAGTTCGACTACATCGCGACCACCGGCGCCTTCGTGGGCCTGTCGATGCCGATCTTCTGGTTCGCGCTGATCCTGCAGCTCGTCTTCGGGGTGTGGCTCACGCAGACGGCTGAACCTGTCCGAGCCGATCCTGTACACGGCGGGAGTGTCCACGCCCGGGGAGCCCGGGTTCGACCTCCTCGATCGCCTGCGGCATCTCGCCCTTCCCGTCATCGTGCTGTCGGTGCAGGTCGATCGCCGTCTACAGCCGGTACATGCGGGCGAGCATGCTCGAGGTCCTCCAGAGCGATTACCTGCGCACCGCCCGGGCCAAGGGGCTCCGCGAGCGCCGGGTCGTCCTCCGCCACGCGATGCGGAACGCGCTGATCCCGCTCACGACGCAGGTCGCGCTCGACATCGGCGCGATCGCCGGCGGGCTGATCGTGACGGAGACGATCTTCGCCTACCCGGGGATGGGTACCCTGTTCATCGACAACCTCGAATCGGGCGACTATCTCGTGATCCTGCCGTGGCTGATGGTGACGGTCACGTTCGTCATCCTGTTCAACCTCGTGGCGGATATCCTGTACGCCGTGCTCGACCCGAGGATCCGGTATGCCTGAGCCCAAGGAACGGCTGAGCGACGAGGTCGCCCGGGAGCAGGCCGCCGCGCGCGAGGCGGCGCGGCGAGGGGCCCCTGCACGAGCATGTCCCTGGGTCAGGAGCAGGCTCGCATGGGGGAGGCCCGCGCCGATGCGACATCCGCGGACGGCCTCGACCGCGGAGGGCCTGCCGGCGGCCGGGGCGCCCGTCGCCGAGGTCGTCACGGCGACGATGACGCAACGCCAGCTCGCGTGGCGGCGGTTCAAGCGCCACAAGCTCGCCGTGGTCTGCTCGATCTTGCTGATCGTGATCGCCCTCCTGGCGATCTTCGCCCCGCTGCTCACCTACGTACACGTTCGAGGAGCAGGACCTCACCTCGACGCTGCAGGGTCCGAGCTGGAGCCATCTCTTCGGCACCGACACGCTCGGACGCGACCAGTTCACGCGGGTCATGTACGGCGGGCGGGTCTCCCTGTCCGTCGGGCTGGCGGTCGCCTTCTCCGCGACGGTCATCGGAACGGTCGTCGGCGCCGTCGCGGGCTACTACGGCGGGAAGGCCGACAACATCCTGATGCGCGTGACGGACCTCTTCCTGTCCATCCCGTTCCTCGTCGTCCTGATCATGGGCTCGCTGCTGCTCGGCGGCAGCATCTTCGACATCGTGATCGTGCTGTCGCTGTTCTTCTGGATGCCCGACGCGCGCATCGTTCGCGGGATCTTCCTCTCGCTCAAGGAGAAGGAGTTCGTCGAGGCGGCGCGCGCCTCGGGCGCCACCGACCGAAGGATCATCTTCAACGAGGTCCTTCCGAACGCGATGGGGCCGATCATCGTCAGCACGACCCTGACGGTCGCGGCCGCGATCCTCACCGAGTCGGTGCTGTCGTTCCTCGGGTTCGGGATCCAGCCCCCGACGCCCACGTGGGGGAACCTCCTCGACGCCGCCAAGAACCTCGCGGTCTCGGCTCCGTGGCTCATCATCTTCCCCGGCGTCGCCATCCTCATCACGGTGCTCTGCGTCAACTTCCTCGGCGACGGCCTGCGGGACGCGCTCGACCCGCAGCAGCAGGGGGCCCAGATCTGATGACGCCCGTCCTCACGCAGAGGGAGCACGTGAGCGACCAGGTCCTGCTCGAGGTCAAGGATCTGAGGGTTCACTTCCCGACCGAGGACGGCCTCGTGAAGGCCGTCGACGGGATCTCCTTCGCCATTCGGGAGGGCGAGACGCTCGGCATCGTGGGCGAGTCCGGGTCGGGCAAGAGCGTCTCGTTCCTGACCGTCATGGGCCTCATCGATACCAAGCACGCGCGACATCGAGGGGGAGATCCTCTTCCGGGGCCAGGATCTCCTGAAGCTGCCTCCCGACGAGATCCGCGAGATCCGCGGGGATGAGATCAGCATGATCTTCCAGGATCCCCTGACGGCGCTGAACCCCGTGCACCGCGTCGGAAACCAGATCGCCGAGGTGTTCCTCGCCCATCGGAACATGTCGAAGCAAGCGGCGTTCGACGAGGCCGATCCAGCTGCTGGAGGTCGTCGGCATCCCGAAGCCGGCGGAGCGGGCGAGGCAGTATCCTCACGAGTTCTCGGGCGGCATGCGGCAGCGGGCGATGATCGCGATGGCGCTCGCCCTGAGCCCCTCGCTGCTGATCGCCGACGAGCCGACGACGGCCCTCGACGTCACGGTGCAGGCGCAGGTCCTGGACCTGATCGACCGGCTCAAGAGCGAGTTCAACGCCTCGGTGGCCCTCGTGACCCACGACCTCGGCGTCGTCGCCGAGCACGCGAACAGCATCGCCGTGATGTACGCGGGCAGGATCGTCGAGTACGGCGATCGCGACGACATCTACTACGAGGCGCAGCATCCGTACACGTGGGGGCTCCTCGACTCGATTCCCCGACTCGACGAGATCCGCGAGCGCCTCAATCCCATCAAGGGCTCGCCGCCGTCCCTGATCCACGTCCCATCCGGATGTCCGTTTCACCCCAGGTGTCCGTACGTGTTCGACATCTGCCCGAAGGAGATCCCGCCGCTGTTGCCGTCCAACGGGAACCACGCATCGGCGTGCCACCTGCCGCTGGCGGAGAAGGAGCGGATCTTCCACGAGAAGGTGGCCGCGCGCGCATGAAGGTCGCCGAGGGGAGCACGGCGAGGCCGGAGGCGGGGACCGAGCGGACGCCGCTGCGTCAGGCTCGAGGGCGTGAAGAAGTACTTCCCGATCTCCCGCGGGATCATCTTTCAGAAGCACATCGGCGACGTTCACGCGGTCGACGGGATCGACCTCGAGATCCACAAGGGCGAGACCTTCGGGCTCGTGGGGGAGACCGGATGCGGCAAGTCGACGCTGGCGCGAGTGGTCATGCGCCTGTACAAGCCCACCGAGGGCCGCATCTTCTTCGAGGGCCGAGACATCACCGACCTGCGAGGGCAGGGAGATGCAGGAGCTCCGGCGCGACATGCAGATGATCTTCCAGGACCCCTTCGCCTCGCTGAATCCCCGCAAGACCGTGGGCAACATCATCGGCGATCCCTTCCGCATCCACGGGACGGTGCCGAAGGAGCGCGTCAAGCCCGAGGTGCAGCAGCTGATGGAGCTCGTCGGCCTCAACCCCGAGCACTACAACCGGTATCCGTTCGCCTTCTCGGGCGGCCAGCGCCAGCGGATCGGGATCGCCCGAGCGCTCGCGCTGCACCCGAAGTTCATCGTGTGCGACGAGGCCGTGTCGGCGCTGGACGTGTCGATCCAGGCGCAGATCCTGAATCTGCTCGAGGACCTGCAGGAGGAGTTCGACCTCACCCTGCTGTTCATCGCGCACGACCTGTCGGTCGTCGAGCACGTGTCCGACCGGGTCGGCGTGATGTACCTGGGCAAGATCGTGGAGATGGCGCCGGGGGAGACCCTCTACCGGACGCCACGACATCCGTACACCGGCGCGCTGCTCTCGGCGGTTCCCATCGCCGACCCGAAGCTCGCCGCGAACAAGAAGCGGATCATCCTGGAGGGCGACGTGCCCTCGCCGATCAACCCGCCGTCCGGATGCCGGTTCCACCCCCGGTGTCCGAACGCCCAGTTCCCGAGGTGCAGCGAGGAGGAACCGCTGCTCGTGCCGCACAGGCCGGGACAGGTGGCCGCCTGCCATTATCCTTTGAAGGACCCGGTCGGCGTGGCCGCGGCGGAGGAGGCGCTCCGAGAGAGCGGGGAGCGAGGATAGGCATGCTGAACGCGATCATCATCGTCATCGACGTCATCACGGCCCTGTTCCTGGTGGTCTTCATCCTGCTGCATTCGGGAAAGGGGAGCGGGCTCTCCGACATGTTCGGAGGCGGAGCCAACCTGACGGGCGGCACGGCGCTCGAGCGCCGGCTCGACCGGCTCACCGTCATCTCGGCACTCGTCTTCGGCGTCTGCACGTTCTGGCTCGCCTGGCAGTGGCGTCCGTAGACGACGCTCCGGGGCGGCCCGGTCGCGTTGATAGAATCCGGAACCATCGCGTCGGAGTGGCGGAATTTGGTAGACGCGCTAGGTTGAGGGCCTAGTGAGCTTCGCGGCTCGTGGGGGTTCAAGTCCCCCCTCCGACACCCAGTCCGCAGCGAAGACCCTCAACGTCCCTTGCTGTCCCTGGCCATGATCGGGCATCACTTCGATCGCAGCGAGGGAGAGCTCCTCGTGAAGGTGCGGCAGGCCGAGGTCTGCTGAGAGCGCCGACCGCACGATCTCCGCGCGGAGGAGCCATCGCCGGCGGGGAACAGGCGGTCTTGGCTACAGCGGCCGGGGGCACGACGCCCCCGGCCGCTCGCCGTCAACGATCCATCGTTTGGCCTCGTGAGATCGAATCGACTTCCCTCCGTGGGTGTGCGAGGCTCGTCACGGCGAAACCCTCCGGCCGCGCCGCGCCGCATCCCAGGATCCGAGGAGGTGGCACGACACCGAACGCCGCCGACGAGGGTCCGGATCGCCACCGAAGTGCACCCACCGAAACCGCCCGCCTGAGCAGGAGGGGAACGCATGAGGAGAAGCATGCTGGTGCTGTTCGTCCTGGGCATCCTCGTGGCGGGATTCGCCGGATCCGCGGCAATCGGAGGTGCGGCGATCCGGTCCGCGAACGTGCCCTCGGAGCTTCGACCGCTCTCGACCCGGATCACGGTCGGCGGCACCAAGGTCGTCACCACGATCACGTTCGATGGGCCCGAGGAGGTCCAGTTCTTCACGGCGACCCTCGACGAGGGCGGCACGCTGGTCGTGGACACGAAGGATTGCTGCCTGAGGGGCGACCACTGGCTCGTCACGCTCGATCGATCAAGCGGGCGGCGGCACCGTGGGGGCCGTCGACGAGGCGGCCGCGGCCTGCGGAAACGGGTCCATACGGGAGTTCAGCGGCCAGGCCACGATGCGCGTGCGGCCGGGGTCGGTGAAGGTCCTCGTCGCCTACTGCAGCGGCATCGACGACTTCCCCGCCGGGATGACCGTCCGATTCCGCTTCGACGGGCCGATGACCGTGTCGGCGGCCTGAGCTGCGATCGACCCGCCTGCCCCGCCGGCGGCCGGCTATCCAGGGAGGCCCCCGGCGGGGTATGATGGGGTCGTGCAAGTCACCGGGGTGTATCGGTCCGAGCAGGGAATGGTCTGGCGTGTCATCGAAGGCGAGGACGGCTCCCTCAAGGTGGAGGTCCTCAAAGAGGAGGCATGGCTCCCCGGTCGGATCGGCCTCGTCGGCTTGCGGCTCGCGCCCTCGACGACCAAGCTGAACGCCCGGGCCATCCGCGGCCTCCCCGCCTAGGCTCCTCGCCTAAGCCCCACGTCGCCGGTCCCTTCGGAGGCCATCGGGCCCGCCGGATCGTCTCTTTCCCCAGGCACGGATGCGCTGCTAGACTTCTGCCATGTAGCGGCTCCGAGCAACAGACGAGATGTCCCTGTGTCTTCGTCGCCGAAGGAGCCGTCCTCGATGTCCGTTCCCGTCCCACCGGTCCCACCGGTCCCACCCGTCCCGGCGCTCTCGCCCGGCACACGCCCATGACCACCCTCGAGGTTCGCGACCTCGGCGTCGAGGTGGGCGGGCTTCCCGTCCTCCGGGGCCTCACGCTGACGGTGGCGGCCGGGGAGAAGGTCGGCGTCGTCGGCCGAAACGGGGCGGGCAAGACGAGCCTGCTGCGCGTCCTCGCCGGCGAGTCACCCCCGCTCGAGGGGTCGGTCACGGCCCGCGGGGCGCTGGGCTACCTGCGGCAGGACCCGCGCCAGCATCGGGCCGACGACGACGCCACCGGGCTGGCGCACATCCTCGCCGCGCGGGAGCTGCAGGAGATGTCCGAGCGGCTGGAGAAGATCCGCCTTCAGCTCGAGGAGCAGGCCTCCGAGCGCAATGTCATCCGGTTCTCGCGGCTCGAGGAGCGATACCGGGCGGCGGGGGGGTACTCGTCGGAGGCCGAGGCGAAGCGCATCACCGCGGGGCTGGGCCTCGCCGAGGACCGGCTGTCGCTGCCGGTGGGCGCGCTCTCGGGGGGAGAGCGGCGGCGCCTCGAGCTGGCACGGATCCTCTTCGGCGGAAGCGATCTGCTGCTGCTGGACGAGCCCACGAACCACCTGGACGCCGACGCCAAGCAGTGGCTCATGGGATTCCTGTCCGCCTATCGCGGCGCGCTGCTGGTGGTGAGCCACGACCTGGCGCTCCTGGACCGGTCGATCACGCGGATCCTCCATCTCGATCTCGATGGTGTGGTCGCCTATCGCGGGACCTACTCGCAGTACCGGGAAGCTCGGACGAAGGACGAGCACACACGCGCCAAGCTCGCCGAGCGGCAACAGGCGGAGATCCATCGGCTGAAGACGCTCGCGGATTCCATGCGTGGGCAGACGGAGAAGCGGGCGCGGAAGGCGAAGACCCTCGACACGCGCGTGGAGCGACTCCGGGACCGCGCGATCTCGGCCCCGAAGCGCCAGCGGCGCGTGGCGTATCGCTTTCCGGACCCGCCACACGCGGGCCGCGTCGTCCTTCGGGCGGATGGGCTGTCGAAGGGCTACGGTGGCCCGCCCGTGTTCACCGACGTCTCCTTCGACGTCGGCAGGGGAGAGCGCCTCCTCGTCATGGGACTGAACGGGGCGGGGAAGACGTCACTGCTTCGCATCCTGGCCGGGGAGTCCCAGCCCGACGCCGGTTCGTTCCGGCTGGGAACCGGTGCGTCGCTGGGTTACTACGCGCAGGAGCACGAGGGTATCCGGGCCGGCATGGACGTCATCTCGCACGTTCGGGCCGAGTCCGGCCGGCCGGACCAGGAGCTGCGTGCGCTGCTCGGCATGTTCGACCTCACCGGGGCGATCGCGTTCCAGGACGCGGGCACGCTCTCCGGGGGAGAGAAGACGAAGCTGGCGCTGGCGCAGCTGGTGGCAGGGAGGCGCAACCTCCTGCTCCTGGACGAGCCGACGAACAACCTCGATCCACCGTCGCGAACGGCCATCGCGGCGGCGCTGGCGGGTTGGTCGGGTGGCATGGTCATCGTCAGCCACGACGTCGAATTCGTGCAGGAGCTGGAGCCTCATCGGGTGCTGCTGATGCCCGACGGCGAGGTGGATCACTGGGACGAGGATCTGCTCGACCTCGTGGCCCTCGCCTGAGCGCGGCTCAGGTGCCGCGCGGGCACGCCCCGACGGTATGCTTCGGGTCCGAAAACGCTTTTCCGGCGTCCACGCACGCCGATTCCAGCCCGTCACGGAGAGGGTGCCAGCGATGAGCGCGAACGGGTCGGCCGCGGACCTCGTCATCACGGGTGGTGCCGTCTATACGGTCGACGCCGCCCGACGGTGGGCGCAGGCCGTCGCGATCCGCGACGGCAGGTTCGTCGCCGTCGGCACCGACGAGGACGTTCGCGGGATGGTGGGTCCCGGCACCGAGGTCCTCGACCTCGCCGGGCGGATGATCCTGCCGGGATTTCAGGATGCCCACATCCATCCGCCGGCGTCGGGCCTCGAGATGCTCCGGTGCAACCTGTCGGAGGCACACTCGCTGGAGGAGTACGACCGGATCGTCGCCGAGTACGCCGCCGCGCATCCCGACGAGCCGTGGATCCTCGGGGGCGGGTGGTCCATGGACACGTTCCCCGGCGGCACGCCCTCGAAGGGCATCCTCGACCGGTTGATCCCGGATCGGCCGGCCTTCCTGACGAATCGCGACGGGCACGGGGCCTGGGTGAACTCGCGGGCGCTCGAGATCGCCGGCATCACCCGCGAGACCCCCGATCCCGCGGACGGCCGGATCGAGCGCGACGCCTCCGGCGAGCCGTCGGGAACGCTGCACGAGGGGGCCATGGAGCTCGTCGACCGTCACGCGCCCACCCCGGCGACGGCCGACGTGCTCGAGGGGCTCAAGATCGCGCAGGCCTACCTTCACGCCCTCGGCATCACGGCGTGGCAGGACGCCATCGTCGGCGGCCCCTACAACACGTTCGACGCCTACGTGCAGGCGGCCGAATCGGGGGAGCTGACCGCTCGAGTGGTGGCGGCGCTGTGGTGGGAACGCAACGCGGGCCTCGAGCAGCTCGACGGGTTCCTCGACCGGCGGCTGAAGGGGGAGGTGGGCCGGTTCCGCGCGACGTCGATCAAGATCATGCAGGACGGAATCTGCGAGAACTTCACGGCAGGCGTGCTCGACCCGTACCTGGATGCCGACGGAAATCCCACCGGCAACCGCGGCCTCAGCTTCGTGGATCCGGAGCTGCTGAAGGGCTACGTCGAGGCGCTCGATGCACAGGGCTTCCAGGTGCACTTCCATGCGATCGGGGAGCGAGCCGTTCGCGAGGCGCTCGATGCCATCGAGGCGGCTCGCGCCGCGAACGGCCCGAGCGATCATCGGCATCACATCTCGCATATCCAGGTCGTCCACCCCGACGACGTGCCGAGGTTCCACACCCTCGGCGTGGTCGCGAACGGACAGCCGCTCTGGGCGTGCAACGAGCCGCAGATGACGGAGCTCACGATCCCGTTCCTCGGGCCCGAGCGCTCGCGCTGGCAGTATCCCTTCGGGAGCCTGCTGCGAGCCGGCGCGCAGCTCGCCTTCGGGAGCGACTGGTCGGTCTCGAGCTGTGACCCCCTCGAGGAGATCCACGTGGCCGTGAACCGCAAGGTGCCCCCCGGGTACGCGTACGGACGCGGCGCCCCGGAGGAGGACGAGGTGTTCCTGCCCGACGAGCGGATCACGCTGGCCGACGCGATCCACGCGTTCACGATGGGCTCGGCGTTCGTGAATCACCTGGATGACACCGGCTCGATCGAGGTCGGCAAGCTCGCGGATCTCGTCGTGGTCGACCGCAACCTGTTCGAGCATCCCCCCGAGGAGATCGCCGAGGCCAACGTCGAGCTGACGCTCGTCGAGGGGGAGCGGGTCTACGAGGCTCCGGGCTCGGCCTGACGGACGATCCCGAGGGACGCGGCCTCCCGGGACCCATCCGGCGGCGGTGTCGCCGTGGGTCATACCGCCGGTCACCCAGCGCCCTCCCGGCACGAAGCATGCCGTGCTAGACTCCGATCCTGACTGACCGTTCAAATAACCGTACAAACGATGCCGAAGAAGGTGGCCGACATGTCCAGTGAGCTCGCCCGCGACCCCGCCGCCGGCCGCGTCGCCGCCGCCCTCTCCGGCGGGGCCGCCGCCCCCATCGACCTCGCCGCCCTTCGGCCCGTGCTCGACCCGACCCTGGAGGGCTCGCGAACGTTGCCGGCCGAGGCGTATGTGTCGAGCGAGATGCTCGAATGGGAGCGCCGTCACTTCTTCGAGGGCTCTTGGGTGTGCGTGGGCCGCGCCGATGACCTCGGCGCGCCGGGAGATCAGGTGGCCGTCCAAGTCGGCACCGAGGGCATCCTGCTGGTGCGGGGGAAGGACGGCGAGCTCCGCGGCTACTTCAACACCTGCCGCCACCGAGGTCACGAGCTGTTGGCGTGCGGCGAGTCCAGGAACGTGAACGCCATCAAGTGCCCATATCACGCCTGGGTGTACGGATTGGACGGCGCCCTCAAGGGCGCCCCCCGGTTCGGCGATGTCGCCGGGTTCGACAAGGGCGGGTATCCGCTGATCGATGTCCGGGTGAGGGAGTGGATGGGGTGGATCTTCGTGAACCCCGACGGCGAGGCGCCCGACCTCGACGCCTACCTCGGGAACCTCGATGAGCTGATCTCGGACTGGGAGCCGGGCCGCACATTCGAGGCGGCGCGGCACGAGTACGTCGTGAAGGCGAACTGGAAGACCGTGGTCGAGAACTATCAGGAGTGCTATCACTGCCCGAGCATCCATCCCGCGTTGTGCAAGGTGACGCCGGTCGACAGCGGCGAGTACTTCCAGCACACCGGCGCCGTCATCGGCGGCTCGATGGAGCTCATGGACTTCGCCGACACGATGTCGTTCACGGGCGAGAGCCGGGGCGTGAACTTCCGGGCGCTCAACGAGAAGCAACGACGCGAGGTCTACTACTACGGGGTCTTCCCGAACCTGCTCATCAGCCTCCACCCCGACTACATCATGACCCACAGGCTCAATCCGCTGGCCCCCGGCGAGGTGTGGATCGAGTGCTCGTTCCTGTTTCCGCCCGAGGCGAAGGAGCGCTCCGACTTCGACGCCGCGTATGCATCGGAGTTCTGGGACGCAACCAACTTGGAGGACTTCGCGGCGTGCGAATCGGTGTTCCGCGGCATGACGTCATCGGGCTACCGGCAGGGTCCCTTCGCTCGCGAGGAGGACGAGGTGCACGCCTTCATGCACATGATCGCGAAGGGCTACGTCGAGGGGCGCATCACCAAGGCTCCCGACATCGACCACGCCGGCCCTTCCGGGATCGCGTCCTGAGGATGCCTCGCGGGAGGCCCCGCGGCGGGGGAGCCGGCGCCGCGGGTTCGTTGACCCGCGGTCGGCCCACCGCGCTCGCCCGGCGTCGAGGCGCGGGCCAGGCGGCCCGGGGGACCGAGTGCACCGCTCTGACCTGCGGTCATGGGGGCGACTTGCCAGCCGCAGACGCAGATCGGAAGATGCGCCGACGATATCGGCGGCGCCGCGCCGGCCCGTCTCGACGCGTCGCCACGACCCGTCGCAGCGACCCGCGCGGTGCGGCGCTCAACGGAGGAGAGGCATGGCCGAATTCGACATGAGCCTGGTGCAGCGCGGCGCACGGAACCGGCGCACCCCCTACTACGAGGCCGAGCAGCGACACGGTCCGCTCGGCTATACGGTCTACAACCACATGTACTTTCCGATCCGCTTCGACACGTTCGAGGCGGAGTTCGAGGCGCTCCTGAACGACGTCACCGTCTGGGACGTGTCTGTGGAGCGGTGTCTGGAGATCAGCGGACCGGACGGATTCACGTTCGCCCAGCTCCTGACCCCCAGGGATCTGTCGAAATGCGCGATCGGTCAGGCGAAGTACGTGCTCATCGTCGACGGCGACGGCGGGATCATCAACGACCCGGTGCTGACCAGGATGGACGAGAACACGTTCTGGTTCGCGCTCGCTTCGAGCGACGCGCTGCTGTTCGCCCGCGGGCTGAAGAACGCCTATCCCGATCTCGACGTCACGATCAAGGAGGCCGACGTCGCGCCCATGCAGATCCAAGGGCCGAAGTCCAAGGATCTGATGAGGGATCTCATCGGCGATGAGGTCCTCGACATCAAGTACTACTACTTCAAGCAATTCTCCATCGACGGAATCCCGGTCGTCGTCACGCGGACCGGCTGGACCTCCGAGGTCGGCTACGAGATCTATCTGACCGATACGTCCAAGGGCACCGAGCTGTGGGAGAAGGTCATGAAGGCCGGCGAGCCCTACAACGTGCGCCCGACCGGCCCCTCGGACATCCGTCGCATCGAGGGCGCCATCTTCAATTGGGGCGCCGACATGACCTACGAGAACAACCCGTACGAGATGGGCCTGGACCGCCTCGTGGACGAGCTGCCGGAGGGGGCGAGCATCTCCATCGCCGCGCTGAAGAGGATCAAGGCCGACGGCGTCTCACGCAAGATCAACGGCGTCGAGTTCGACGGCGAGCCCTTCCCCGGCCTGAACAACGTCAAGTGGCCCGTGACGGACGCCGGACGGCAGATCGGCAAGGTCACGTCGGCCATCTACTCGCCACGGCTGGGCAAGAACATCGGCTACGCGTGGCTCCCCGCCGACCGGAGCCGGGAGGGCGCCACGATCACGGTGCAGACCGAGTGGGGCGAGCGCTCCGGAACCATCGTCGAGATGCCGTTCGTGGACCCGAGCAAGCAGATCCCGATCTCCTGAGGTCGGGCTCCGAGTCCCGGACCGCCGTGCGTCGTTCGAGTCGCGCGGCGGTCCGGACATCATCATCCGTCCGGATGGGCCCGGTGAGCACCCGACTGGGCAGGGTCGTCCCCCGATTTGAACTTGCATCCGACGGCATGTTTGAACGATGATTCAGTTTCGCCGGGCAGGGCGCCCGGCGGCCCGGATCGAAAGGGGACGCCCGGATGGTCAACGAGCGAGTCGAGATGCTCGAGAAGAGCGCAACACTCTATTTCGGCCCCTGGTATCGGAAGTCGCCCTACTTCGAGGCCACGCGCAGGGCGGGATGCACCGCGTACGACATCTACAACCACATGTACCTCCCGGGCTACTACGACGATCCGGAGGTCGAGTACTGGGCCCTGCTGAACGATGTGACCCTCTGGGACGTGGCCGTGGAGCGGACGATCCAGGTGAGCGGCCCGGACGCGGATCGGCTGATCGATCGCATCACGTGCCGGGACCTCTCGAAGTGCCAGGTCAACCAGGGCAAGTACATGCTCGTGACCGCCCCGGATGGCGGCATCGTCAACGACCCCGTCCTGCTGCACCCCGAGCCCAACGTCTGGTGGATGCAGCTCGCCGACTCCGACGCCGGCCTCTACGCCCTCGGGGTGGCGGCGGCCTCCGACCTCGACGTCGAGGTCACGATGCCGGACGTGTATCCATGTCAGGTCCAGGGCGCGAAGGCGGCGGCCACGCTGGAGAAGCTCGTGGGGCCGGGGATCCGCGACCTGAAGTACTACTGGACGGGCAGGTTCGAGATCGACGGGATCCCGGTCGTCGTGAGCCGAACCGGCTGGACGGCCGTCCAGGGATTCGAGGTGAACCTGCTGGGGTTCGACGAGGGGGATCGCCTCTGGAACGCCATCCTGGCGGCGGGCGAGGAGCACAACATCCGCCCGATCGCGCCGTCGGAGGCTCGCCGCATCGAGGCCGGCATCTTCAACTACGGCTCCGACATGCGTCTGGAGCACAATCCGTTGGAGATCATGGGCCTCGAGCGCCTCGTCGAGGACCAGCCCCAGGACTACATCGGCAAGGCCGCGCTCGAGGGGATCCGTCGAAACGGCGTCTCCCGCAAGCTGGTGGGGATCGAGCTCGTCGGCGACGAGTTGCGCGCCGAGATGTCCGAATACTGGCCCGTCCACGCAGGGGGCAAAGAGGTCGGATACATGACGGACGCGGTCTGGTCGCCCAAGCTCGAGAAGAACATCGGCTACGTCTGGGTCCCGATCGAGCTGTCCGAGCCCGGCACGAAGCTCGATGTGGAATCCGAGAATGGGTCGCTCGTCGGCCACACGGCGGCCATCCCGTTCGTGGATCAGCGCAAGGAGGTCCCGGCGGCGCCGCTCAACGCCTGAGGACGGCGCCCCCGGTCGTTCCGACTGCCCTTCGAAATCGCGCGTTCGCCGTCGAACCCTGTCGCGCCCCCGTGGCGAATACGGCGGGAAGGCGCCCACCGTACGGCTTTCGCCGCGGTCGCGGTTAGCCTGGAGTGAGCGACAGAGCGAACATCGAAGAGCAGGAGGAGGTCCGCCGTGATCCGCCGAACGCTGATACTGCCAGTTCTGGCGCTCTCCCTCGTGTTGTCGGCGTGCACGGTGAGCACGACGACGGCCGAGCCGGACGCGTCGACATCCGTCGCCGCGGCCCCGGCCGCGGAGCGCGCCGCGACCTCGACCGGCAAAGCCGGCGTCGTGGGGGTCGTTGACCGGGTCCTTCCGGCGGTCGTGAACGTCGTGGCCGAGTCCGACAGCGGGAAGGGCGAGGGCACCGGCTTCATCATTCGGTCGGACGGCGTCGCGGTGACCAACTATCACGTGGTGGAGCAGGCGCAGCGCCTCACGGTCGTCACCTCCTCGAAGAATCCGACCAAATACAACGCTCGCGTGATCGGGGGGGACCAGACCAAGGACCTCGCCGTCCTGAAGATCGACGCGACCGGGCTGCCCACGGTGTCGTTGGGCGACTCCAACTCCCTCGCCCTCGGCCAGCAGGTGGTCGCGATCGGCTACGCGCTCGGCCTCGAGGGGGGCCCGTCGGTCACGACCGGCGTCGTGTCGTCGCTGAACCGCGTGGTCCGGGCACAGGACCAGAACTGCCCGCCCACCACCTGCAAGAACAGCACCCGGACCTACGATCACGTCATCCAGACCGACGCCGCGATCAACCCCGGCAACTCCGGCGGCCCGCTCGTCGACCTCGCCGGCCGCGTCGTGGGCATCAATACCGCAGGTGCGGGCGCCTCCGTCGCCGATAACATCGGATTCGCGATCCAGATCAACGCCGCGAAGCAGACGATCCTGGACGCCGCCGAGAATCCGTCCTCGCCGATCGCCTATCTCGGCGTCGGCTCCGTGGATGCGTCGGATCCGCAGCTTCGGTTCCAGCTCGACATCGGGACCGACCGTGGCGCCGCGGTCGTGAACGTCGCCCCGGGCGGCCCGGCGGAGAAGGCCGGCATCAAGGTCGGCGACGTCATCGTGTCCTTCGATGGACAGACCGTCGACTCCTCCAAGGGGCTGGGGGACCTGATTCATGCGCACCAGCCGGGGGATGCGGTCGACATCGTGGTCGTGCACCCGGACGGGAGCCGCGAAACCAGAACGCTGACGCTGGGGACGAACCCGCTGCCGTAGCGCGGGCACCGCGGGGATCCTCGAGATCGTCCCTGGTGGACCCCGGTGCGTTAGCCTGGGGCGATGAAGGTCAAGCTCCGCAATCCCGACCGCGACGTCGAGGTGCGGGGCGGGCGTCGGGTCCGCGATGTGCTCTCGGACCTGCGCATCGACCCCGACTCCGTGCTCGTCATCAGGGAACGCGAGCTCCTCACCCGCGACGAACGGGTCGGCGAGGACGATCGGCTGGAGATCCGTCCGGTCATCTCCGGCGGCGACCGATGAGATGCCGAAGCTGCCGCGGATCCGCCGTCGTTGAGATCCGTCGGCACAACGCGGCGTTCTGCGCGGATTGCTTCGTTCGCTCGTTCCGCGAGCAGGTCCGGCGGGCGATCCGCCACTACGACATGTTCTCTCCCGGCGATCGAATCCTCGTCGCCGTCTCGGGCGGCAAGGACTCCCTCGCCCTGTGGGAGACGCTCCTTCACCTCGGCTACGACGCCTCGGGCCTCTACCTGGGGCTCGGGATCGATGACTACTCGGACCGGTCCGGCCGCGTGGTGCACGGTTTCGCCGAGTCGCGGGACGCCGAGCTCATCCACGTGGACCTGAGGACGGCGTACGGGTTCGACATTCCGACCGCGGGCCGCAGGGGTTCGCGGTCCACGTGCGCGGTCTGCGGCCTCTCCAAGCGCTACGCCTTCAACCGGGCCGCGCTGGAGGGGGGCTTCGATGTGGTGGCCACCGGCCACAACCTCGACGACGAGGCGGCGACGCTGCTGGGGAACACCCTGCGGTGGCAGACCGGCTCGATGGCGCGGCAGCACCCTCGCTGCCGGCGCGTGACGGCTTGGTGCGCAAGGTGAGGAGCCCCTGCATCGCCTCTCCGAGCTTGAGACGGCGGCCTATGCCTTCCTCCGGGAGATCGACTACGTGGTCGAGGAGTGTCCGCTCGTCGCCGGCAACACGCAGCTCAGGTACAAGCGGGCGATGAACGAGCTCGAATCGTCCTCGCCGGGGACGAAGGCGCAGTTCTTCCTCGGCTTCCTCGACCGCGGGGCCGCCCTGTTCGAGGGCGAGGACGACGCCGAGCTCAGGCCGTGCGAGTCGTGCGGGCAGCCGACGACCGGTCGATTCTGCGCCTTCTGCCGCGCCCGCGGTCAGATCCTTCGCAGGCCGCTCGATGTGCGGAGCGCACCCCCGGCGACGGGGACGTCCGAGCCGAGGCCGGCGGAGCCCGACGGCGACGATGACCGCGGCGTCGCGCGCGAGCTCTCCGACGAGGTGCTGCCCGCCGAGATCTACGGGGGCTCCCCACGGTGAGCACCCCGTTCGAGCCGGGCGAGCGCGTGCTCTTCCTCGACGCCCGGGGCCGGCGGTATCTCGTCCGGCTCCAGGCGAAGGGGACCTTCCATACGCACGGGGGGGCCGTCCCTCACGACCTGGTCCTGGGCCGCGATGAGGGCGTGGAGGTCAGGACGAGCGGGGGAATGGTGCTCCGGGCCTTCCGCCCGCGCATGGCCGACTACGTCCTGAAGATGCCCCGCGGGGCACAGGTGGTCTATCCGAAGGACCTCGGCCCGATCCTGGTGTATGCCGACATCTTTCCGGGTGCCGAGGTCGTGGAGGCGGGGACCGGATCGGGAGCGCTCACGATCGCGCTGGCCAGGGCGACCGGCCCGGAGGGCCGAGTGGTGAGCTATGAGCTCCGGGATGAGTTCCGTGAGCGCGCCGCCTCCAACATCGAGTCGTTCTTCGGGAAGATGCCCCCGCGGATCGAGCTCCGGGGGGCAGACCTTCGTGACGTAGCCGAATCGGGGGAGACCTTCCACCGCGCGGTACTGGATCTCCCCAACCCGTGGGACATGCTGGACGCGCTCGGATCGTGCGCTCGTCGCGGGGGGGATCCTGTGCGCGTATCTGCCGACGACCGTCCAGGTCCAGCAGCTCGTCCTCGCCCTCGAGGGCGCCGGATACCTCCACGTCGACACGATCGAGACCCTCCAGCGAAGCTGGCACGTGACGGATCGCAGCGTCCGGCCGGACCACCGGATGGTGGCCCATACGGGCTTCCTGAGCATCGCCCGCCGGATGTCCTGATTCACCCGACGGAGCCCGGTCCTCGGGCTTACGGTCAACCGGGTCCCTGCCGAAGACGTATGAAGAAAGGAGAGGGGAGGGCCACCCGAACGTCCCCTACCCGGCTTTGCAAACGCGCTGAGATAGACTCCATCCACCGCGGGAGGTGAACGCGATGTCCGACCTCGACCCCGAACGCCGAGAGCAGTACGAGAAGCAGGTCCACGAGCTCCAGACGCAGGTCAAGTTCCTCGAGGACGAGGTGGCACTGCTGCGCCGCCGGCTCACCAATGCCCCGCGCCAGGTCAAGATCCTCGAGGAGAAGGTGCTGGAGTCAAAGGGCGAGCTCTCCCGCGCCCTGAACCAGAACGAGAAGCTCGCCGGCGCGCTGCGCGCGGAGCGGGAGAAGATCGAGGCGCTGAAGGAAGAGGTCGAGAAGCTCAGCCAGCCGCCGGCCACGTTCGGCGTCTACCTCGGCACGAACGAGGACAACTCGATCGACGTCTTCACGGCGGGGCGCAAGATGCGTGTGAACATCGCCCCGGAGCTCGACGCCGACCGGCTCCACCGAGGCGTCGAGGTCATCCTCAACGAGGCGCTCAACGTGGTCGAGGTGCTCGAGCCGGACCGGCAGGGCGAGGTGTTCAGGGTCAAGGACCGCCTCGGAGCCGATCGCGTCGTGGTCATCGGCCGCGGCGAGGATGAGCTCGTCGCGACGTTGTCGCACGGGCTGCGACAGGAGCCCATCCGAGCGGGGGACCCGCTGCTCATCGACCCGCGGTCGCTCGTCGCGCTCGAGCGGCTTCCGAAGGAGGAGGTCGAGGAGCTCGTCCTGGAGGAGATCCCAGACGTCACCTACGAGGACATCGGCGGCCTCGAGGGCCAGATCGACAACATCCGCGACGCCGTCGAGCTGCCGTTCCTCTACGCCGAGCTCTTCAACGAACACCAGCTCGAGCCGCCCAAGGGGGTCCTGCTGTACGGGCCTCCGGGCTGCGGCAAGACCCTGATCGCCAAGGCCGTCGCCAAGTCGCTCGCCGACAAGGTGCGCGAGCGCACGGGCCGCGACGATGCCCGCTCGTACTTCCTCAACGTCAAGGGCCCCGAGCTGCTCAACAAGTACGTCGGGGAGACGGAGCGCCAGATCCGCGAGATCTTCCAGCGGGCGAAGGAGCGCTCGGAGGAGGGGCTGCCAGTCATCGTGTTCTTCGACGAGATGGACTCGATCTTCCGCACGCGCGGAACCGGCATCTCGAGCGACGTCGAGTCGACGATCGTTCCGCAGCTCCTGTCGGAGCTCGACGGCGTGGAGACGCTCAAGAACGTCATCGTCATCGGCGCGTCGAACCGCGAGGACCTGATCGACCCGGCCATCCTGCGGCCCGGTCGCCTCGACGTGAAGATCAAGATCGAGCGACCCGACCAGAAGCAGGCGGCCGACGTCATGTCGAAGTACCTGCATCCCGTGGTCCCGATCCACCCGGACGAGGTGGATCGCCTCGGCGCCGGCGATGCCCAGACCGCGGTGGGTCGGATGATCGAGCGAACGGTCGAGCAGATGTACGCGACCGACGACCAGAATCGCTTCCTCGAGGTCACCTACGCGTCCGGAGACAAGGAGATCCTGTACTTCAAGGACTTCAACTCCGGCGCGATGATCGAGAACATCGTCCGGCGGGCCAAGAAGGATGCCATCAAGCGGTTCCTGTCGAAGGGCGAGAAGGGCATCAAGGCCGAGGATCTGCTCCACGCGATCCGGGACGAGTTCAAGGAGAACGAGGACCTGCCGAACACCACGAATCCCGACGATTGGGCGCGGATCTCAGGAAAGAAGGGCGAGCGGATCGTCTACGTGCGAACGCTTCTCGGCGACGGCGGAGATGAGGGCCGCCAGGTCGAGCGCGTCAGCGCGGGCCAGTACCTCTAAGCTGGAGCCCCATGGCGATTCCGAAGGTCATCGGTACCGAGACCGAGTACGGCATAGCGGCCGTCGGCATGCCGGATTTCAACCCCGTGCTGTCGTCCTCGATGTTGATCTCCACCTTCGCCGGGGCGCTGCGGCGGATCCGATGGGACTACGAGCAGGAATCGCCCCTGCGCGATGCGCGAGGATTCGAGCCCGTGCAGGTGCGCGAGCCCGTCGAGGAGGATCTCGGGCTCGCCAACGTCATCCTGCCCAACGGCGCGCGCTACTACGTCGACCACGCGCATCCGGAGTACTCCACGCCCGAGTGCGCCTCGCCGCGAGAGCTGGTGGTTCACGACAAGGCGGGGGAGCGCATCCTGGAGCGTTCGCTGCGCGAGCTGGAGCGCATCCTGCCCCCCGGGCAACGAATCGCCATCTACAAGAACAACTCGGACGGCAAGGGGAACTCCTACGGCACCCACGAGAACTACCTCGTCGATCGCGCGACCCCGTTCGGCGATATCGTCCGCGACCTGACCCCCTTCTTCGTGAGCCGCCAGATCTTCACGGGCGCCGGCAAGCTGGGCACGGAGGGTCAATGGACGGACGAGCGCCGCGTCTCGTACCAGCTCACCCAGCGGGCGGACTTCTTCGAGACCGAGGTGGGCCTCGAGACGACTCTGAAGCGGCCCATCATCAACACGCGGGATGAGCCCCACGCCGACCCGGACAAGTACCGCCGGCTGCACGTCATCATCGGCGACGCGAACATGTGCGAGGTCGCGACCTATCTCAAGGTGGGGACGACCGCGCTCGTCCTGAAGATGATCGAGGACGAGTTCCTCCCGGATCTGTCGCTCGTCAATCCCGTTCACGCACTCCATCAGGTCTCCCGCGACCTGACGTGCCGAACGCTCATCCAGCTCCACGACGATCGCCGACTCACGCCGGTGCAGCTGCAGTGGGAGTACCTGGAGCACGCCAAGAAGTACGTCGAGCAGGAGGACCGCACCCCGGAGAACGCGGAGGTGCTCGTCCGGTGGGAGGAGATCCTGGCCGGGCTCGAGGACGATCCCCTCTCCCTTCACCGACAACTCGACTGGGTCGCCAAGCACAGGGTGATGGAGGGCTATCGCGAGCGCGACGGGCTGGAATGGGCGGACCCGAAGCTGCGGCTCATCGACCTGCAGTATCACGACGTCCGCCGCGACAAGGGCCTGTATCAGCGGCTCGTCGACGCCGGAAGCGTGGAGCGCCTCGTGAGCGACGCCGAGATCGACAGGGCGGTCATGGAGCCTCCCGTCGATACGCGCGCGTATTTCCGAGGGCGATGCATCGCGAAGTACCCGGACGCCATCGCCGCAGCCTCGTGGGATTCCCTGATCTTCGACACGGGTCGGGACGCACTGCAGCGAGTGCCCACCCGGGAGCCCCTGCGCGGCACCAAGGAGCACGTGGGGGAGCTCCTGGAGCGGGCGCCGGACCCTGCCACCCTGATCGATCTCCTGCAGTCCTGATCCGACGAGCCATCCGCATCGCCGGACGGGGCGCCCGAACCGGAGGGGAGGTCCTTGCGTTTCCGGGCCCGTCGGTAGAATGGGGCCACTGCCCCCGCAGCGAAGGAGATCATCGTGCCGCAAGAGCAGGAACAGAGGAAGAACCCAGCGCAAGGGCGGCGGCGACGCCGAGGGCGAGAACGACGCCGGCCAGGCGCAGACCTCCGAGAAGGGCGAGCAACTCAAGGAGGAGATGGACGACATCCTCGAGGAGATCGACTCGGTGCTCGAGGAGAACGCCGAGGAGTTCATCAAGAGCTACGTGCAAAAGGGCGGCGAATGACGGTCGACCCGCCCGGATCCCGGGGGGCCGGGAGCCCCAGTGAGCCGATCGGCCCCAATCCGAGCTTCTTCGACCTCCTGCTCCGTGCACGGCCGGACGCCCTGCCGCAGGCGGCCGACGGCATCGTCCTCCCTCACGGCACGACCGTGCTCGGGCTGAAGTTCCAGGGCGGCGTCATCATCGCGGGAGACCGGCGCGCGACCGAGGGATATTCGATCGCGGACGACAAGATGCAGAAGGTCTTCGCCGCCGACGACTACTCCGCGATCGCCATCGCCGGCGCGGCCGGCCAGGCGGTCGAGATCGTGAAGCTCTTCCAGCTCGAGCTCGAGCACTACGAGAAGATCACGGGCGATCGTCTTTCGTTGGAGGGCAAGGCGAACAGGCTCGGCCAGATGATCCGAGGCAACTTTCCGCTCGCGCTGCAGGGGCTCATCGTGGTCCCGCTGTTCGGCGGATTCGACGAGATCCGCGCCGAGGGGCGCTTGTTCTACTACGACGCCACCGGGGGCAGGTGGGAGGAGGACGATTACCACGCAACCGGTTCGGGGGGTCGACCCGCGAAGAGCTCGTTGAAGAAGCGCTGGCGTCGCGGCCTGCCGCGTGACGAGGCCGTGGCCGCGGCCGTCGAGGCGCTCCTCGACGCATCGGAGGAGGACGTGGCCACCGGCGGCCCGGATCCCATCCGCGGGATCTATCCGACGATTCAGGTCGTGAGCGGGGCCGGTTCCAACCCCGCGACCGAAGAGGAGATTCGCGCGGCCTACGAGAGCGTCGTCTCCGCACGGGAGAGCCAACGATGAGCTTCATGCCGTACGTCCCGCCCGAGCAGATGATGAAGGATCGCTCGGAGTACGCCCAGAAGGGCATCGCCCGAGGAAAGTCCGTGGTCGGCCTCGAGTATCGCGACGGCCTGGTGTTCATCGCGGAGAACGTGTCCGCCACCCTGCACAAGATCTCGGAGATCTACGATCGCGTCGCGTTCGCGGCGGTGGGGAAGTACAGCGAGTTCGAGGACCTGCGCATCGCGGGGGTCCGGCTGGCTGATCTCCGCGGCTACTCGTATGGACGCGAGGACGTCAAGGCGCGCGATCTCGCAAACGCGTACTCGCAGACGCTCTCGACGATCTTCACCCAGCAGATGAAGCCCTACGAGGTCGAGCTGCTGATCGGCGAGGTCGGCGAGGGGGACGGGAGCCCCACCGCGATCTATCACCTCCTGTTCGACGGCAGCATCACCGACGAGCACGACTTCGTCGCGGTCGGCGGCAATGCCGATCGCCTGAGCGAGACGCTGGGGTCGGGCTACGATGCCTCCTCCGAGCTCGACACGGCGGTGCGCAAGGGGATCCAGGCGCTCTCCTCGGTCGAGGACCGGCCGATCCAGGCGGATGCCGTCGAGGCGGGCGTGCTCGACCGCACGCGCCCGAGCCGGCGCAAGTTCCGGCGACTCACCGAGGACGAGGTGGCCTCGATCCTTCGCGAGGGCTGATACCTCCCGAACCGCTCGGCGGCGGTCCGTCGATCAGCTTCGGCGGTCGGGTCAGCCCGTGACGACGAGCTCCGGCGCGTTCACGCCCTCCTTGGAGCTGAGGTCGAGCCCGTCCGTGGAGGTTCCCGCGAGCACGAAGCTGAACGTGCCGTTGCCGGTGACGAGGGAGGTCACGTTGAACTCGACCCACGCGCCACCGGGAACGCTCGCCTTGTCGTCCGTCGGAGGACTCGTCCGGGCCGGCCGCGTGGACCACGTGATCCCGCCCGCCCCGCCCTCGGTCCAGGCGTTCGTCGTGGAATACGCGGCCGGGCCGTTGGTCGTTGCGCTCGTGGCCCACAGCCGAAGCCTCGCGCTCTGCACCGGCCCGCCGCTCAGGCCGCTCACGGAGAACCGGAGGTAGCTCTCGACGTCCGGATCGGTGCCGGCGTCGATGCGCAGGGCGGTATTGCTCCCGTAGTTCGAGCTCGGGCTGCCCTCCTTCACCATGGCATCGGCGTCCGGGAGGGCCCGCACCGTCGTCGGCGTTCCCCCGGCTGCGGGCGTCGTCGCGGTCGCCTCGTTGCTCGGCGAGGAGGTCTGGGCGGCCGCGTCGCGGGCCCGCACGACGTAGGCATACGGCGTGGACGGCTCCACCGTCGTGTCGGAGAACGTGCACGCCGTGCCCGCACACGCCGTCGACGCCGGAATGGTGGCGAGCGGGGCGGCCACGCCATTGCGATAGACGTCGTATGCCGTGACCCCGATATCGTCGGTCGAGGCGGTCCATCCGAGGTTCACGCGGTTCGCGGCGGCGGCCTGAGCCGACAGGTTCGCCGGCGCGGAGGGAGGTCCGGCGTCGACGGGCGGCGAGCCGCCGCCGAACTGCGCGAACTTCTTGAACGCGCCGTTGCCGCCCACGGCGCTGAAGCCGCCGCCTACGTAGAGCCGTCCGGCGCTCGTGCCGGCGATCGCCCACGTCCCGGAGTCGGTTCCGTTCGGGTTGGGCCGCCACGACGTGTCGAGCACGCCGCCCGTGCTGACCGCGGCGAGGCGGGGGATGTCCTTCCCGCTCGTGAGGAGGAAGTGCCCCCCGGCGATGACCTGGCCCTCGAACAGCCCGATCGCCTGGACGTCGCCGTCGGTCGAGACCCTCCACGACTGGCCCCCGGTCGGCCCGTACCGCAGGATCGATCCGCCGGGGCCGCCCGCGGCGACGTAGTAGTTCGTCCCATCGGTGACGATCCCGTAGCTCAGGAACGCGTAGTTGTCGGCCCACGGCTTCCTCACGCCGGTGCCGGCATCGAAGCGAGCCTGGTTGGGCTCCGATTGCGGGGCCTCCCCGGGCCCGTTCGCGCTCGTGAACTTGCCGACCGCGGCCACATCCCCGTTCGCGAGCGCCAGGCCTCGCACGATCGGCACCGTGGTCGTGCCGGGGATCGTCACCGAGGGCGACCAGGCCAGCAGCGACCCGTTCGTCCCGTTGATCGCCGCGAGACCCAGGCGGTCCACCGTCTGGACCTTGCGAAACGCGCCGCCCATGTAGACCGTGGAGCCCGACACGGCGAACGCCCGGACCGAGCCGTTCGCGTTGGACTTCCAGGGCAGCAGGGCCCCCGACGACGAGACGGCCGCGAAGTTCACCCGTGACGTGCCCTGGACCGACGTGAACTCGCCGCCGATGTAGATGGTGGAGCCGTCGCCCGACGAGGCCAGCGCGAAGACGTCGCCGGCGACCGACGGCCTCCAGGTCGTCGGCTGAAGGGTGGAGGCATCGAAGGCGGCCACGTGGTTCGCGGCCTGGGTCGCGCCGCTGGGGGAGATGATCTGCGTGAACTCGCCGCCGACGTACACGGTGCCGCCGCTGCGAAGGATGGCGCTGACCCGGCCGTTGAACCCCCAGGTCCCCGCGTCGGCGGCGCCGGACAGGGCGCCCGCCGGAAGGACCTGCAGGAGCAGGGCGACGACGGCGAGGATCGAGACGAGGAGGCTCTTGGCGATCCGCACGGTGATCTCCTTCACTCGCCGCAGGGGGTCGCCGGCGCCCTCTCGGGGAAGGAGGGACGGCGCCACCGCGGCCGGCTCGTGGAGTGAAATTGGGGGACCGGAGATCCACCGCTTCCCCGCTGCTCACGTCCCGCTCGACGACCTCGACACGGCGACGGTTCGGCGATCTCCTACCTGGTCGAAGGTACGGCCTGCTTCGCAGCAGTGTCAAGCAACCTCCCCATCTGGTTCCGCGGGCCTACACTGAACGGGAATGGAGCGACGCATCTTCGGCCTCGAGAACGAATACGGGGTGACGTGCACCTTCAGGGGCCAGCGTCGCCTCTCCCCGGACGAGGTCGCCCGCTACCTCTTCCGGCGAGTCGTGCACTGGGGCCGATCGTCCAACGTGTTCCTGGAGAACGGCGCCCGGCTCTACCTCGACGTGGGATCGCACCCCGAGTACGCCACCCCGGAGTGCGACGCGGTCACCGACGTGGTCGTTCACGACAAGGCCGGCGAGCGGATCCTCGAGGCGCTGCTCGCCGCCGCCGAGGTCCGCCTGCACGAGGAGGGGATCTCCGGCCAGGTCTATCTGTTCAAGAACAACACCGACTCGGCGGGAAACTCCTACGGATGTCACGAGAACTACCTCGTCGCGCGCCAGGGCGAGTTCGCCAGGATGGCGGACGTCCTCATCCCGTTCTTCGTCACGCGGCAGATCTTCTGCGGCGCCGGAAAGATCCTGCACGGACCGCGAGGAGCTCAATATTGCATCTCGCAGCGCGCCGAGCACATCTGGGAGGGCGTCTCGAGCGCGACGACGCGCTCGAGGCCCATCATCAATACGAGGGACGAGCCGCACGCCGACGCCGAGCGATTCCGGCGCCTCCACGTGATCGTCGGCGACTCCAACATGAACGAGTGGACCACGTTCATGAAGGTCGGCATCACCGATCTGGTGCTGCAGATGGTGGAGTCCAACAGCGTGATGCGCGACCTCACCCTCGAGAACCCGATCCGGGCGATCCGCGAGATCTCCCACGACACGACCTGCCGGAAGAAGGTGAAGCTCGCCAACGGCCGGGAGCTGTCCGCGATCGAGATCCAGACCGAGTACTACGAGAAGACGGCACGCTTCCTCGAGCGGCGGGACATGAGCGAGAACGCGAAGAAGCTGCTCGACGAGTGGCGGGACGCCCTCGAGGCCCTCGCCGACGGGGAGCCGGATCGGCTCGGTCGAAAGGTCGATTGGGTCGCGAAGCGGATCCTGATCGATCGCTACCGCGCCAAGCACGACCTCCCGCTGTCGAGCCCCAAGGTCGGGTTG
This sequence comes from uncultured Actinomycetes bacterium, assembly GCA_963728285.1. Lineage (GTDB taxonomy): Bacteria > Actinomycetota > UBA4738 > UBA4738 > HRBIN12 > CAVSJR01. Next base: position 309,487 of record CAVSJR010000003.1, read on the forward strand.
CTCGATCTCGCCTACCACGACGTCAATCGGCAGCGGGGCCTCTACTACCTCATCGAGCGCGGCGACCGCGTCGAGCGCGTCACCGATGAGACGGAGATCTCTCGGGCCATGCGGGAGCCGCCTCAGACCACACGGGCGAAGCTGCGAGGGGATTTCATCAGGACGGCGAAACAGAAGCGCCGCGACTACACGGTCGACTGGGTACACCTGAAGCTCAACGATCAGGCCCAGCGGACCGTCCTGTGCAAGGATCCGTTCAAGAGCGTCGACGAGCGCGTCGAGCAGCTCATCGCCCACATGTGAGGCGGGGCGCCGAGCGCGCGCTTGTGAGGCGGAAGCTCAGGACGAGGGCCGACGCCACGCGCGTCCCGCCACGGCCATCCGGCCGGCGAGGACGCCCGCCGCTCCGGCCGCCAGGAAGAACGCCGGATCGTCGCCGGGGGTCCGGCCCATCGTCTCCGGCTGCAGCCCCAGCCGGTCGAGCTCGTCCAGCGCAGGCCGGCCGTCGACCTCGACGAGCTGGTGACGCTCCTCGAGCCGAGCGGCCCGCAACGCCCCCCACACCTCGGCCCGCTGCCCCTCGTCCGCGAGCGCGGGGACGGCGACGTTCGCCCGCGCGAAGCACACCCTGCCGAGGATGGTGAGGGAGTGGTGCGAGACCCCCCGGTGCCGCTCGCGGCGATCGGCGAAGCTCACGCGCAGCGCCCCGACCGGCCTGCCGCCGAGCTCCTCGGCGGCGTCGATGGCGTGGCCGCTTCCGAGCGCGCTGACGCCCCAGGTGGTGTCGGTTCCGAGGTTCCCCGGGCCGTCCGCCACGATCACGATCTCCGCGTCCATCATCTCCACGGCGGCGAGCAGCCCCGTCCACACGGTCACCGCCTCGAGCTCGCCGCCGAAGGCCTGACCGCAGGTGATCCAACCATCGAGGAGTCCGGCACCCCGAAGGCGGGGGATCAGCCGGGAGAGGGCACCCGGGAGCGAGGCCCCGTCGGTCATCACGTAGGCGACCCGCTTCGCGCCGGCCACCTTGGCCCCGGCGGCGATCGCCGCAACCATCGAATGCAGGGGCGCCGCCACGACGGGCGTGCCCCCGAGCCCCGGCGAGGCCTCCAGCGCGTCGCGGTCGGTCTCCTCGACCGTCTGCACCGCCACCTGCAGGGGGGTGTACCGCGCCTTCATGACGTGCCCTGGCCCCTCGACGTCGACGGCCTCGAGCGGGAGCACGGCCACGACGAGGTGCATGCCCCCCGTTCCGAGGCCGAGGGCGACGGCCGTACCGTTGAGGATGACGTCGTCGCCCGGGCGCACGGGGCCCGTGAGGGCGGGATAGGCGATCGCCGCGGCTCGCTCGCCCTGCACGTCCACGGCGAGCTCCACGGCGCCCGGCCGCGCGGATTCGAGCGCGACGATCGTCCCTCGTCGGAGGCGGATCACGCGGAGGTCCAAGGGGTCGACATGCCGCGAGTATGATGCCGCAGAATGCACCCGCTCGAACGCCTGATCAACCTCGTCGCCATGCTGCTCGAGGCGCGTCGACCGCTCACGTTCGAGCAGATCCGGGCGGCCCTCCCCGCCTACGCGCAGGACGACCTCGCCACGGCCAAGCGCATGTTCGAACGAGACAAGGACATCCTCCGCGACAACGGCATTCCGATCGAGATGGAGTCGGTGGATGCCTTGGACGTGGAGGAGGGCTACGTCATCCCCAAGGATCGGTACTACGTGCCGGAGATCTCGTTCACGCCGCAGGAGATCTCGGCGCTGTTCGTCGCGGCGCACTCGGGGGCCGACGACACCTCCGCCGGGCAGGGGGTTCGCAAGCTGCTCTACGGGGCCGACGGCGGCCTGCTCGCCGGCCTCGCCACGGGACCGCTCGCCGCCGGGCCCGACGTCGACACCGCGCGACTGCTCGCCGTCGCCGAGGCGGTGCTCGAGGGCCCTCGATCGATCACCTTCGGCTACACGACGTCCAAGGGTGTGTCGTCCGAGCGCCGGGTCGACGCCTTCGGACTCGTGTGGCGCGCCGGGCACTGGTACGTCGTCGGCCTCGACCGCGAGCGCGACGATGTGCGGGCCTTCCGACTCTCGAGGATCTCGACCGACGTTCGCGACGCGGGGGAGGGGAGCGAGCCTCCCGGCGGATTTCGGGCCTCCGATCACGTCGACGTCGGGCCGTGGGGGCCCGGCGAGCCGACGGAGCGAGCCACGGTCGCCTTCTCGCCGGACGTCGCGTGGTGGGCGGCCGCCGGGCTGCGGGATGCGGAGATCGGCGAGCCGGGCGACGACGGGTGGGTCCCGGTGAGCGTTCCGACCGGCCCGGACGATGCGCTGGCATCGTGGGTGCTGGGCTTCGGCCCCGACGTCCGCGTCCTCGAGCCGGCGTCGCTGCGCGAGGAGGTCGTGCGTCGGCTGGAGGCCCTCCTTGCCGGTTGAGGAGTCCGGGACGCCCAAGCGTCCTCGCACGGCGCGGGCCTCGGAGCGCCTCGCCAGGCTGCTCGTCATCGTGCCGTATCTCGTGGAGCATCCCGGAACCCCCGTCGCCGAGGCGGCGCGCCTGTTCGAGGTCGACGAGGAGGCGCTCATCGACGACCTCCGCGTCCTGTTCATGTCCGGCCTGCCGCCCTACAGTCCCGGGGACCTCATCGACGTCGACATCCAGGACGGGCGCGTCTGGATCACGATGGCCGACTACTTCGCCCGGCCGCTTCGGCTCACGCGCAACGAGGCGCTCTCCCTGTATCTGCAGGGCACGGCCGTGGCCGGGACGCCGGGCCTTCCCGAGGCGGCCGCCCTGCAATCGGCACTCGTCAAGCTTCGAGACGGCCTGGGGCCCGAGGCGCTCGGTCACGCCGCGGACCGGGTCGAGGCGGCGGAGGCCGGCCGACCCGTCGGGGTCCTCGACGACGTACGCCGGGCCGCCGCGAGCCGCTCGAGGATCGAGATCGAGTATCTGTCCGCGACCGGGGAGATCTCCGAGCGCCGCATCGATCCCGAGGAGGTGTTCTCGGCCCTCGGGAACTGGTACGTCGCCGCGTGGGACGGCCGATCGGACGCCGAGCGGCTCTTCCGGGCCGATCGCATCAGGCGCGTCCGCCCCACGACGGAGCGATTCGAGCCCCGCGGGCTGAGCGGCGCCGGCCGCGCGCTGTACACGCCGAGCGACCACGACGTGGAGATCCGGCTGCTCCTCGGCCCCGACGCGAGGTGGGTGGCCGAGTACCACCCGGTCGCCGCCACCGTCGAGCGGGAGGGGGGCGAGCTCGAGGTCACCCTGCCCGCTCGGGAGCTCGACTGGGCCGCCAAGCTCGTGTTACGCGTTGCCCCGCAAGCGAAAGTGCTGGACCCCCCGGAGCTGGCCGAGCGCGTCCGCGAGCTGGCCCGGGCCATGAGGAAACAGCACGAATAGGGTAGCCCCGCTCGGAGGTGTCGGGCTTAAGCGGGTCGGTCACCCCGCCGATACTCGGGGTGAAATGACAACCATCCGGACAACGTGCCCGCGCTGTGGAGAGGTCGACATGGGACCCGAGTCGATCCTTCTCTCCGTCCAGGACGGCGGCCGAGAGGGAACCTACCGCTTCACGTGCCCCATGTGCGCCGACGACGTCGAGAAGCGAGCGGACCGCAAGATCGTTGCGCTCCTCGTCTCGGCCGGCGTCGGCGTCGCGGGCGGGGAGTCGGATCTCGACGAAGGCTACGAGACGCAGACGCTCTACGAGGAGGAGGAGGACGAGCTCGATCCGAGAGGGCCGCTGCCCTCGGGTCCGCCGATCTCGGCGGACGATCTGATCGACTTCCACTTCCTCCTGGAGGACGAGCGCTACATCGAGGACTTTCTCGCCAAGCAGTGAGCCTCGCGCTCAACTAGCATGGGCGAATGGCGGTCCCCTTTCTCGTGTGGATCATCGTCGGCCTCGCCACCATCCTCGCGCTGCTGGCCATGCTCATCGGTCTCACGCGACACCTGCTGGTGCTCTCCAGATCGCTGGGCGAGTTTCGCCGAGCCATCACGCCCGTGGCCGAGGAGCTGACCGCGGAGGCCAACCGCGCCAGCGAGCGTGCCGCGCGCCTCTCGGGCGAACGCCCGTTCGGCCGCTCATGACGTCGCCGGAGTAGAATTACCTCCAGAGGTCGTCCCACCTATTCCGAGACCGTCCGGAGACGCATGTTCGGCATCAACCCGATGGAGCTCATGATCATCCTGATGGTGGCCTTGATCGTCGTCGGCCCGAAACGACTGCCCGAGATCGGCCGCACGATCGGTCGCGCCTTCAGCGAGCTCCGTCGCGTCCAGGAGGAGGTGCGGGACACGATCCGGTTCGATCTCGAGGACGATGAGCCCGAGCCGCCCACGCGCCCGGTTCGCCGGGAGCGCTCGCCGGACTCGCCTCGAACCCCGTCCGCCGCGGAGCTGGCCTCGGCCGGTGAGCGCGAGCGCTCCGGGGTCCCCGCGTCGGAGCCGGATGGTCGGCCCCACGTCGCCGCCGAGATCGGTCCGGAGATCTCCTCAGACGGCGCTCCTGAGAGCGCCCCCGAAGCGGTCCCGGACGTCGCCCCCGACAACGCCCCGGAGGTCCTCGCCCTTGCCGCAGGGGAGTCCGCGGACGCGGCCCCTCCCGAGCCCAAGCCGGGGGAGCCGGCCTCCGCTGTCGAGGAGGATCCCTCGGAGGACCCGGCGGAGGGCCCGAGGGGTCGGGTGGAGCTGGCCGATGCCGACTCGCCCAACGGGTCCCCCACGCGGCCCGCGCGCGATGAGGCGGGATAGGCCCGTCGGCGCCGAGGGCCGAGCATGCCGCTGATCCCGAAGCTCCGCCGACGCCGGCGGGACGCCGAGGGCGCGATGACCCTCGTCGAGCATCTCGAGGAGCTCCGCAAGCGCCTCATCTACGCCTTCCTCGCGATCGCCGGCGGCGCCGTCGTCGGCTGGTTCCTCTACAACCCCGTCATCGAGCTGCTGCAGGACCCCTTCTGCGCCACGGTTCGCCAGCTCCCGAAGGCGAATCAGCCGCCGTCGGGCTGCAAGTTCGTCTTCAGCGGGGCCACCGATCCGGTGTTCACCAAGCTCAAGGTGGTCGTGTTCATCGGGCTGCTCATCGCGCTGCCCATCGTGCTGTATCAGCTTTGGGCGTTCATCGTGCCCGGGCTCACGAAGCGCGAGCGCCGCATGGCGATCCCGTTCATCGCCTCGTCGACGGTGCTGTTCCTGCTCGGCGTCGTGATCGCCTACGTCACGCTTCCGAAGGCCCTGGGCTTTCTGCTCGGGTTCGCCGGCGAGGAGTTCGTGCCGCTGCTCACGGCGTCGTCCTTCCTGAGCTTCGTCGTCCTCGTGGCCCTGGCGTTCGGGGCGTCGTTCGAGTTCCCGATCATCCTGATCTTCCTGAGCCTCGTCGGCGTGCTGTCGAGCCGCAAGCTCCGGGACTGGCGGCGGTACGCCATCTTCGGGATCTCCGTCTTCGCGGCGGTCATCACGCCCAGCGCCGATCCGTACTCGATGCTCGCGATGATGATCCCCATGGTGGTGTTCTACGAGGCCGCTATCATCGTGGTCCGGCTCATGAAGCACTGAGGCGAGAGGCGATCGATGGCCATCAAGGGCAAGGGCAGATCCAAGACCCGGCAGGTGACGCGCGCCCCGCGACCGGGATACACGCCGCCGCCGGTGCCGTGGTTCTCGCGGCGCTGGGTTCAGCTGACGGCGGCCCTCCTCGTCGGCATCGTGGCCGTGACGCTGTTCGCCTGGGTCCGAGGCAACCTCCGGAGCGCCAGCCGGGATCGCGCGGAGCGCCAGCAGCAGGCGGAGATGCGCACGGTGATGCAGCGCTACCAGGCCAGCATGGATCCGATCCTCTCGCAGGTCGGACAGCCGCAGCCGCCGGTCTTCATCGCCTTCCCACGCCTGGGGGAGACCATCGACGCGTTCACGAAGGGGGACGCCTCGGCGAAGGAGGCCACCGAGACCGCCTCCGCCACCGAGAAGACGGCGAGCGAGGCCGCCGACGCGATGGCGAAGGTCGACGCCGCCTCGCTGCTTCAGCAGCACCAGGACCTGCCCGGCACGTTCACGCGCGAGATCGCCACGTCGAAGTCGGCGATGTCGCACGCGGTCACGATGTATGAGGAATCGGCGATCCTGCTCGGCCTCGCCGTCGACGCGACCGACGACCTCCAGGCCGACCTCCTGTCCTCCGCCAAGGAGCTTCAGACGAGCGCCGACACGCTGTTCGCCGACGGCTACCAGAACTACTTCGACGCGCAGGTCGACGCCGGCACGTACCAGCCCGCCCAGCCCGCGACCGGCCTGCCGGGCGGCACCGGCCTCCCCGGAGGGCTTCCGGGCGACGCCTCGATCCCGCAGCCGTCCGGATAGGAGGAGCGCATGCCCGACGGACTCCTGTTGATTCACGCATGGCCGACCGACTCGCGCATCTGGGAGCGCCAGGCGGACGAGCTCGGGGGGCGCGTCCCGGTGGTCGCTCCGGATCTGCCGGGGTTCGGCGGCGCCGAGCCCGCCGGCGACATCATGACGATGGCCTCGGGCGCGGAGCGGTGTCTCGCCGAGCTCGATCGGGCGGGGATGGACCGCGCCGTGGTCTGCGGCCTGTCGATGGGCGGCTACGTCGCGTTCGAGCTGTGGCGCCGGGCCCCCGACCGGATCGCGGGGTTCGTGCTCGCCAACACCCGGGCGGTGGGGGACTCGGAGGAGGCGGCCGCGAACCGCCGCCGATTGGCCGATCGCCTCCTCGCCGAGGGGATCGAGTTCTTCCTCGCCGACCCGCCTCCGCTCCTGTCCGAACACGCGCCGGACGACCTTCGTGCCCGGCTTCGGGGCATCATCGCCGACCAGCCGGCGGCATCCATCGCGGCCGCGCTGCTGGGGATGGCCGAGCGGCCGGACTCCACTCCGGACCTCCCCGGGATCGACGTCCCCACGCTCGTGATCACGTCGGAGCTCGACGCGCTCGTGCCGTCCGAGGCCTCCCTCGCCATGGCCGCCCTGATCCCCAACGCCTCCTCGTCGATCCTCGGCCGGGTCGGGCACCTGACCAACCTCGAGGCGCCGGACGAGTTCACCGAGCTGCTCGGCAACCACCTGAGCGACTGCGGCCTGGGCTAGGGCGACGAGCCGGGCCGCGGCGAGGGCGACGACCGGCTCGCGCGAGGCGGGGATCCCGCGCGGCCGCCGTAGACTCGGGATCAACGTGACCGATCCTCAGAGCTTCGCCGCTCGCTATCCGTTCCCGCTGGACGAGTTCCAGATGGAGGCCGCCCAGGCGCTGAATGACGGCGAATCGGTGCTCGTGGCCGCGCCGACCGGCTCGGGGAAGACGGTCGTCGCCGAGTTCGCCGTCGAGCGTGCGCTCGACATGGACCGAAAGGCCTTCTACACCACGCCCCTGAAGGCCCTGTCCAACCAGAAGTTCGGCGACTTCGTCGCCCGCTACGGCGCCGCGAAGGTCGGCCTGCTCACGGGCGACAACGCGATCAACTCGGATGCGCCCATCGTCGTCATGACGACCGAGGTGCTTCGCAACATGCTCTACGAGCAGAGCTCGACGCTGTCGGGCCTCGTGTCGGTCGTCATGGACGAGGTCCACTACCTCCAGGATCCCTACCGCGGCGCCGTGTGGGAGGAGGTGCTGATCCACCTGCCGCTGTCGGTCTCGGTCGTGTGCCTCTCGGCGACGATCTCGAACGCGGAGGAGTTCGGTGAATGGATCGGGACGCTCCGCGGCCCGACTCGGGTCGTGATCGAGGAGCGGCGCCCCGTCCCGCTCGAGCACCACTATCTCGTCGGCCGCAAGTTGCATCCGATGCACGTCGAGCGCGAGGGGCAGCTGACGCCCAACCCGTACATCGTCTCGCTCGATCAACCCGAGGGCCGATCCCGGACCTATCGTCGGCGCTCGAGCCGCACGATCCAATACGAGCGTCGGGACCGGCCACGAGAGGGACACCGGCGCGTCTACGCGCCCCGCCGGGAGGAGGTCGTCGATGTCCTCGCCGACGCCGGGATGCTGCCGGCCATCTATTTCGTGTTCAGCCGGGCCGGCTGCGATCGGAGCGTCGTGTGGATGCTCCAGGCGGGACTGCGGCTCACGACCGAGGAGGAGCGAACGCGGATTCGCGAGTTCACGGAGCTGCGCGCCGCCTGGATCGCCGAGGAGGACCTGGAGACCCTCGGGTACTGGGACTTCCTGGAGGGGCTCCTCGCCGGCTTCGCCGCGCACCATGCCGGGATGCTGCCGGTGTTCAAGGAGACGGTCGAGGAGCTGTTCGAGGCCGGCCTCGTGAAGGTCGTGTTCGCGACCGAGACGCTGTCCCTCGGGATCAACATGCCGGCGAAGACCGTCGTCATCGAGGACCTCTGGAAGTTCCAGGGCGAGCGCCACGAGCTGCTCACCCCGGGCGAGTACACCCAGCTCACGGGCCGGGCCGGACGACGCGGCATCGACCCCGTCGGGCACGCCGTCGTCGTCTATCAGCGGCAGGTGCCCTTCGAGCGCGTTGCCGGGCTCGCCGCCACGAGGACCTACGAGCTCTCGTCGTCGTTTCGGCCCTCGTACAACATGGCGGTGAACCTCGTTCGCAACTACACGCCCGAGCAGGCGCACCATCTGCTGAACTCCTCGTTCGCGCAGTTCCTGGCCGACCGGGGCGTGGTGGCGCTCGAGCGCCAGCTCGAGCGAGATCGCACCTATCTCGAGGGCTATCGGGAGCAGATGCGGTGCGACAAGGGGGACTTCGAGGAGTACTGGCGACTTCGCGAGCGCGCTCGCGCCATCCGGGAGCGAGCCGAGAAGGGCGCCGAGCGGATCCGCTCCGAGTCGATCCGCGAGGCGCTCGCCCGCCTGAAGCCCGGTCAGGTCATCTTCGTCCCGCGGGCCAAGCGCCGTGGCCTCGCCGTCGTCGTCTCCCATCGCGAGGGCCGGCCGACCGTGCTGACGCAGGACCGGCAGTTCTTTCGGCTGTCGACACGAGACTTCGACGAGCCGCCGGTCGTCCTCACGAAGATCCAGCTTCCGCGCGGCGGAAGCATTCGCAGCGCCCGGTACCGCAGGGATCTCGCCGCCCGGCTGGCCGCCCTCGACGTCCGACGCCCCAAGCCGCAGCCGGGAAAGCTGAGCCCGCAGGCCGAGCGAGACGCGTTGAAGATCGAGCGGCTGGCGCAGCAGCATCCCTGCCATTCGTGCCCCGACCGGCCCGATCACGAGCGATGGGCGATTCGAGCGACGCAGCTCGAGTCGCAGATCGCCGCCGTCGATCGCCGCATTCGCACCCGGACCGAGACGCTCGCCCGTCAGTTCGATCGCGTGCTCGCGGTGCTGCAGGAGCTGGACTACGTCGAGGGCTTCTCGATCCGGCCCAAGGGGACGATGCTGGCCCGCATCTACGGCGAGGGCGACATCCTGGTGGCGGAGGCGATCTCCTCCGGCCTGCTCGACGGCGTGTCGCCGTCGGAGGCCGCCGCCGTGGTCTCCGCGGTGGTGTACGAGTCGCGCGAGCGCGTTCCGGTGGCGGGGGAGCTGCCGACCGCGGGCGCGGCGGATCGCTACGAGGCGCTCTCGACGCTCTGGCGGGAGATCCGCCGGGTCGAGGACCGGCACAACGTCCAGCTGTGCCGGGAGCTCGACGCCGGCTTCGCGACGCCCGTGTTCCACTGGGTGGAGGGCAAGCCCCTGGAGGACATCCTTCATGAGACCGGCATGGCGCCGGGCGACTTCGTGCGCAACTGCAAGCAGCTCCTCGACCTGCTTCGACAGATCGAGGACGTCGCCCCGGCCGCCGCGGCGGCGGTCGTGCGGGCGGCGCGGGACGGCGTGGACCACGGCGTGGTCGGCTACACGGGCGTCTGAGACCGCTACGATTGGCGGCCGTGACCAGCCCGACGAGCACTCCATTCGGCGAGCTCACGGTGATCGTGAACCCGCACGCCGGCCGCCGACGGGTGGGGGAGGAGGTGCCTGCCCTCGAACGGACGCTCAAGGAGCGCGACCTGCCGTACCGCCTGCTCCTCACCGAAGGACCGGGCGATGCCACGGACCTCGCGCGAGGCGCGCTGGCGGGCGGCGGGCGATTCCTCGTCGCCGTCGGCGGCGACGGCACCGTCCACGAGGTCGTGAACGGGATGTTCGAGGACGGCAGGCCGGTCGTCGAGGACGCCGTCCTGGGCGTCGTTGCGGCCGGATCGGGATGCGACCTCGTTCGAACCTTCGGGCTCCCGGGCGACGCGACGAGGGCCTGCGCGCACCTGACCGGCGACAACGTGTACCCGTTCGACGTGATCAAGATCTCCTACACGACGAACGACGGCGGCACGGCCGTGCGATATTGCGCCAACATCGCGGAGGCGGGGCTCGGGGCGGCGGTCGCGGCGCGGGCCGCGAAGCTCTCGCCCCGTCTCGGGAGGTCTCGCTACTTCGTGGCGTTCTGGCGCGAGCTTCCGGCGTTTCGGCTGGCGCAGGTGCGCGTCCAGTCCGACCGGAAGGTGTACGAGGGGCCCGCCTACCAGGTGGTCGTCGGCAATTGCCAGTTCTACGGCGGGGGGATGCGGATCTCGCCGAGGTCCTACCCAGGCGACGGCGTGTTGGATACCCTCGTGTTCAAGGGCCCGAAGTCGGACGCCTTCACGATGGTGCCGAAGGTCTACAAGGGCGACCACATCCCGAGCGACCACATCGAGGAGCTTCGCGCCAAGGCGGCGGTGAAGATCGAGGCCGACCGACCGCTCCCCATCGAGGCCGACGGCGAGGTGCTCGGGACGACGCCCGCGACCTTCCAGGTGATCCCCCAGCGGATCCTGATGAAGCTATGAGGTACGAGGAGCGCCTCCGGCGCGCGAGGGCGACGGCGGACGAGGCCGGGCTGGCCGGACTCCTCCTGCCTCCCTCGCCGGATCTCGTGTACCTGACGGGCTACGATCCTCCGCCGCTCGAGCGGCTGACGCTGCTGATCGTGAGGCCCGCCGACGACCCGGTGCTGGTGGTTCCCGAGCTCGAGCGCCCGAGGGCGCTCGACTCGCCGATGGGTCGCCGGCTCGAGGTCGTGGGGTGGCGCGACGGGGAGGACCCGTACGAGCTCGTCGGACGCATGGTTCCGGCCGCCGCGAAGCTGGGGGTGGGGGATCGGATGTGGGCGTCCCATCTCCTCGGGCTCGAGCGGTTCCTCGACGCCGGCGGGCTGGTCGCGACGTCGGCGGCGGTCCCGCTCCTTCGAGCCGTCAAGGACTCGGACGAGCTCGGCCTGCTCGAGCTCGCCGGCCGGGGTGCCGACGAAGCATTCGAGGAGGCCGTCGGGCTGGGCTTCCTGGGGACGACCGAGGCGGAGATCGGGGAGCGGCTCGCCGCGCTGCTCCGCGAGCACGCGCACGACGAGGTCAACTTCACCATCGTGGGGTCCGGACCCAACGGCGCCTCCCCGCACCACGAGCCCACCGATCGGCGCATCGTCGCCGGCGATCCGGTCGTGCTCGACTTCGGAGGCCGCGTGCGCGGCTATTGCTCCGATCTCACCCGAACGATCGTGATCGGGCGGCCGACCCCGAGATCCGGGAGGTGCACGACATCGTCCGCGAGGCGCAGGAGGCGGCCTATCGAGCCGTTCGTCCGGGCGTCCCCGCCGAGGACGTGGACCGGGCCGCTCGAGGGATCATCGAGGCCGCGGGCTACGGCGAGTCGTTCGTTCATCGGACCGGCCACGGCATCGGGCTCGAGGAGCACGAGCCGCCGTACATCGTCCGGGGCAACGCGGATCCCCTCCAGCCGGGGATGTGCTTCTCGATCGAGCCGGGCATCTACCTCGAGGGCCGGTTCGGCGTCCGGATCGAGGACATCGTCGCCGTGACCGATCGGGGAGCCATCCGATTCAACGAGGCCCCCCGGGAGCTGACGGAGGTCGTCTAGCCCGGCGGCCGCGGTCATTCCCGCGGGCGAACCTGGGTTCCCTCGGGACCGTCCATCACGTCGAGGCCCATCTCGGTCAGGCGCTCGCGGAGCTCGTCGCTGCGCTCGTACTCGCGCGCCGCCCGTGCGCGGTCGCGCTCGGCGACCAGCTCGCGGACCTCATCGGGCGGCTCCCACGCGCGCTTCGCGGCGCGCTCGAGGTCCAGCCCCAGCACCCGATCCCACGAGGCGAGCAGGGCGTACTTCTCCTCGTCCGGGATCGAGGACGATGCCGTCTCGTTGACGATCACGAGCGCCGTGGGCATGTCCAGGTCGTCGCCGACGGCATCCCGGAAGCGGGCGTCAAACCTCCTGGCCTCCTCGGACTCGATCTCCGTTCCCGCCCTCCACCCGGCCATGCGCTGGCGCAGGCGCTTGACATGGGCGTCGGCCGCACGCATCGCATCTTGCGTGAAGTCCATCTCGGAGCGGTATCGGGCGCCGAAGGTCAGGTACCGAAAGGAGAGCGGGTCGAACCCGGCGGCCTCGAGGTCGGCGACGCGAATGATGTTGCCGGTGGACTTGGCCATTCGCTGCTCCCGAAGGCGCAGGTGGCCTCCGTGAACCCACGTGGACACCACCTCGTGGCCGACGGCGCCCTCCGACTGCGCGATCTCGTCCTCGTGGTGGGGGAAGATGAGGTCGACGCCGCCCGTGTGGATGTCGAATCGGTCGCCGAGGTAGCGCATCGACATCGCCGAGCACTCGACGTGCCATCCGGGGAACCCCTCGCCCCACGGGCTGTCCCACTTCATCAGCCGAGCGTCCCCGGCTCGCTTCCAGAGTGCGAAGTCGGCGTGGTGCCGCTTGTTGGGATCGATCTCGAGCTCCTGGCGATGGCCGGCGCGGAGCTGCTCGAGGGTGTTGCCCGACAGCCGTCCGTAGTTCGCGAACGACTGGACGTCGAAGTAGACGTTGCCGCCCACCTCGTACGCGTGACCGTTCTTCACGAGGCGCCCGATGATGTCCAGCATCTCGGCGATGTGGTCGGTCGCCCGGGGAAGCACGTGCGGGTCCGTGATGCCGATCGCGTGGGCGTCCTCGAGGAAGGCCTTCGTGTACTTGGCCGCGATCTCGAGCGGCGGGAGTCCCTCGTCGGCGGCCGCGAGATCCATGCGATCGCGCCCGCCGTCGGAGGCCTCGTCGGTCATGTGGCCAACGTCGGTGATGTTGATCACCTGCGTGACCCGGTAGCCCTCGAACTCGGCGACCCGGCGCACCAGGTCCGAGAGCAGAAACGTCCTCAGGTTCCCGATGTGGGCGTAGCGGTAGACGGTTGGGCCGCACGTGTAGATGCGGAGGTGCCCCTCCTCGACGGGGGCGACCTCCTCGACGCGTCGCGTCAGGGTGTTGTACAGGCGCATGGCGCGTCCAGCATAACCGGGCGTGCCCGGCCATCCGGGACGTGGGCCTCAGCGCTCGTCGGGGCGCGGCGGGAGCGACGCGCCCCCGTTGCCACGGACGCCGTCTCCGTTGCCTCCCAGGCCGATGCCCGACTCGGCCTCGCCGGCGGCGACGCCGACCAGGACCGGCTCGGGCAGCGACACGTCGACGTTGCTGTGGTCCTTGTGAGCCGCCAGCGCGGCCCGATGGTAGGCCTCGAGTCGGGCGATGAACGCCGGATCGTGATACGGGCGTCCGTCGACGAGCGGCCCCTGCCGCCCCTCGATCACGGCCGCGACGTCGTCGCCGGTCACCGTCTTGTGGCTCTCCAACGCGTGGGCGACGGCGAGGACCTCGGCGCGGTTGTCCTCGAGGAGCGTCCACGTGCGCCGGTAGAGGTCCTGGAGCTTGGTCTCCACCCGCCGGCCGAGCTCCGTCTCGAGGAAGTTCCTGTCGGTCCCGTCCTCCATGGCGCCCATGCCGCGGCCCCTCGTGAGCCCCATCTTCGAGACCGCGTGCGAGGCGATCGTCTCGCCCATGGCGGCATAGCCCTCCATGATGGTGGCGATGGACGTCGCGCCGCGCATGTCGCCGCCGACGCCCGCCGAGTTGTCGCCGTCGTAGAAGAGCCGCTCGCCGGCGAGCGAGGCGAGGAACGTCATGACGTCGATGTCACGTTCGGAGCGCCACTCGACGAACTGGTCCTCCGGCGGGATCGAGGAGACGAAGCCGCCCACGTCTCCGCGGCGTTCGATGGTCGCCATGTCGATCACCGCATGGCGCCGGAGCCGGTAGGCGACGACCGCGTGGCACGCCTCGTGCACCGCGACGGAGTGCCGCTCGCGCTCGATGTACTCGTGATCATCGGGAAGCCCGTGTTCCTTCAGCTGCTTCGCCTTGATGATGTCCGCCCAGCCGATCGACTCGCGGCCGTCGCGGATCGCGATGATCAGGCCCTCGTTGACCATGTCCTTGATGCTGGCCCCCGTGGCGTAGGGGGAGATCGTGGCCAGCTTGTCCACGTGCTCGTCGTCCAGCTCGTTCTTCACCCGCTTCAGGTAGTACTGGAAGGTCGCCTTCCGCCCCTCCTTGTGGGGATAGCCGACCTTGTACAGGCGGTCGACGCGGCCGGGGCGGAGCATGGCCTCGTCCAGCGACTGCGGCATGTTGGTCGCGAACATGTGCAGGATGCGGTACTTGGGCGGGGGCTTCGGCTTCATGCCGAGCAGCCGGCGGATGTACCGATTGAAGAAGCCGCGGGGCTTCTCCAGGCCCGACATCTCGGACAGCAGCGCCTGGAGCGTTCCCGCGCCTCCGCCGCCGCCGGCCATGCCGCCCATGAAGACGCGCTCGACCAGGCCTCGCGGCGGCGAGGCGCCGCCCGAGAGCGCATCCATGAGCACGGCCGACCGGGCGGCGGGGCTCAGGTAGCCGATCCCGTTGCACGAGGGCGCCGTCGTCCACGGCGAGGGGATTGTCTCGTGGTTCCAGCCGCCGCCACCGCCGCCCCCCGCCCCGCCCGTGGCGCCGCGGCTTCCGAGGGAGTCGGCCTCGTCGAAGAAGACGATGACGCCGCCGTATCGCACGGCGAGCTTTCGCAGCTTCCGATACAGGCCCTTGACCTTCAGGATGCCCACGCCCATGAACATGGCGATGAACGCGCCAGGGTCGACGAAGACGAACGGCTTGGCCGTCTCCCCGGCGACCGCCTGCGCCATCAGCGTCTTCCCCGTCCCCGGCGGGCCCCAGAGGAGGATCCCCGCCGGCACGTAGCCTCCGCGCTGCTCGATCGACTCGGGATCGTCGAGGAAGATCATGTTCTCCTTCACGCGCTCCAGGACGGCATCCTGCCCCTTCACGTCCGAGAACCGGGTCTCGATGTCCTCGGGCATGTAGGTGTCGATGCCGCCGCGCGACAGGAACCAGAACAGCCCGATGAACTGGATCATCACGAAGAAGAACCCGAAGGCGAGCTGGAAGATGAACGGCAGTCCCTGCACGATCAGGACGGGAAGCTGGAACAGCGCCGTCGCCGGCGGGAGCCCGAAGAGCTGCGCGATCACCAGGTCGAGGATCACGAGGAAGAAGAGGAACTTGACCACGCGCGCGACGCGGAAGCGCGTCCACTCGTCCATCCTCGAGGTGCGCCGCTCGTAGGCACCGAAGACGCCCTTGTTCCAGAATCGGTAGTACGACGCGGAGCGCTCGCAGATCAGGTAGTGCACCTGGCGAAGGCCCTCCAGGCAGGCGAGGGCCAACAGCCACCAGTACCGGCGAGCCGTGAGGTTGATGGCGGCGGCCAGCGGGATCTGCCCCGAGAACTGCGCGTAGGTGGACCAGACGAGCACCACCCAGGCCACGAGGAACAGCAGGATCAGCTTCAGGCGGTCCCACAGCGCCAACGGCCTGCGGGTCGCGCGCTCGCTGTCCTTGGGACGGCTGGCGAATTCGTCGGTCGGCCCGTCCGGGCTCGGTGCCGGGAGGTCGCGTCGTGCCGGCTCGCTCATGGTTGCTCACTCACCTTCCAGGAATCGGCGATCCCCTCGATCGTCTTTTCATGCTGCTGGTAGCAGTCGGACGTGCAGAAGACCGCGAAGAGATACAGCTTCTCGGTCTGAGGATCGAACAGGCCCGTTTGGTTGACCGTGACGGAGCCGGTGTACGGCCTCGTCGGATCGGGGCTCTCGCGCAGGCTGAACACCATGTGGCTGCCTCGGAGCCCGTTCTCGTCCGAGATGTCCTCCGACGCGTACAGGACCACGCTGTTCGAGTCCTGTTGATACATCTGGTCGATGGGGACGAAGGCGTTGCGGATGAGCCCGAGGCTGGCCTGATCCCGCTCCGAGTCGCTCAGCATATGCACGAGGGCGAATCCCTCGGGGGTGCCCGCGTCGAGCCTCGGAAAGCTCGACGCCTCCTCGCTCGGATTCGCGGAGAACCCCATCACGAACTGCGTCGGATTCTGCTCGTCCCGAAATGGGTTGCTGCTCGGCGCGTCGGGGAACAGGTCCTGCTGGTCGAAGAGCTTCCAGCCGTTCGGGATCTTGAAGAAGCTCTGCGTCTCGCGATCGGCCACGTACTGGTACCCCGACCCCGCGCACGCCGTCGCCATGAGCGTCAGCCCGATGAGGACGCCGGACACGCGCAGCCTCGAGTACCCCGGACGTCGCCGCAACGCCGTCATGCCCACATTATCGCCCCTCCGGGGGGTGTCGTACGGAGAAACTTTCGAGCCGCCGGACCTCGCGCGGAGCATGCGCATTCAGGGCGCGAGCGGGCGATCCTCGAAGGGCGTGGACAGCACGACGGTGGTGCGCGTGTTGACCCCCGCCTTCTCGCGCAAGCGTCGAATGAGGTCCTCCAGTCGATCGGTGGTCGCCGTTCGCACCTTGAGGATGTAGTTGGCCTCGCCCGCGACGCTGAAGCAGTCCTGAACCTCGGGGAACTCCTCGACGCGCTCGGGCAGGTCGTCCGGCTGGCGGGGATCGAGCGGCGTCACGGCGATGAGCGCGGTGACGAGCAGGCCGACCTCCTCGGCATCGATCACCGCCCGATAGCCACGGATCACGCCGCCCTGTTCCAGCTTCCGCACGCGGTCGTGGACCGACGAGGGCGACAACCCGACGCGGCGGGCGATGTCGGCGTAGGTCGCGCGAGCGTCCTCCTGCAGCGCGGCGATGATGTCGAGGTCGCGGTCGTCAACCACGTGCTTCAGCATACGGGGGAGCGCGGATCCCGGGCCGGGGGACTGGCGAACCCCCCGCCCGGCGGATTGCTCATCCGCCACCCTCCGCGGTACAACGTGCGATGGATCGGGCCCTCCCTCCCTCGGGCCGGGAGGGTGCCAGATGGGCGATCGTGTGCGCGACTCGGGCGATTCCATGTGGCTCGAGCCGATCCGCAAGGCCGGCGGCGGAGTCCGCCTGATCGCCCACCTCTCCTCGGCGGACCTTCACGACTACCACGCGAGCGTCGCGCCGCTCGTGCGTCGGATCGAGCGTGCCCTCGGGTCGCGATCGTTCGCCAACCGCGCCCGGGCGCGCAGAGCGGGTCCGCCCACGGTGGCACTCGAGCCGTGGCGCATCCCGCGGCGCCGGTTCCACCGGGCCGCGGCGAGCCTGGCGGCACGCTCGTCGGCATCGGCGATCGCGGATGTGCGCGAGTGCTATGCAAGCATCCACGACGAGGTCCTCGATCGGCGGTTGCGTGGACTCGGCGCCTCGCCCCGCGACATCCGTCCCCTTCGCCGGATCCTCGATCGCCTCCACGAGCAAGGCATTCGGGGGCTTCCCATCGGCCCCGAGCCATCCGCGGCGCTCGCGGACGCCGTCCTGGCTCGAGTCGATCGGGCACTCGAGGGAGCACGCGTGCGCCACCTCCGCTGGGTCGACGACGTCTGGATGTTCGCGGCGAACGAACGATCGGCCGTCTCGGCGATGCGAGTGCTCGAGGACGCCCTCGCCGACGTTTCGCTCTCGCCCGCACCGGAGAAGACGCGCCTCGTGGAGCTGGATGCGATGGCCGACCGCGTTCGTGGCCAACGACTGTCGCCCGCAGGCGCCCGCCTATAATCGCGCCGTGCGAACGCTCTATCGCGCGTCCCGGGTCCACACCTTCTCCCTGCCGCCGGAGGGGGAGTGGGTCTTGATCGACGGCCGCCACGTCGAACGGGTCGGCTCGGGTGATCCACCCGCGGCGGACCGCGTGGTCGAGCTCCCGGGGAGCACGATCGTGCCGGGGATGATCGACACCCACGTCCACCTCACGGGGACGGGGGTGCACCTCGCGCATCCGCAGATCGCCCGCGCCCGATCCGCGGCGGAATTGACGTCGACGCTGCGCGAGATCTGCGCCGGGCGCGACGGCCCGACCCTGGTCCACGGCTTCGACGAGTCCACCTGGGACGATCCCCGCCTTCCGTCCATGTCGGAGCTCGATGCGGTGACGCGGCAGGCGCTCGTCGTCGTTCGGGTCGACGGCCACCTGTCGCTCGGGAACCGGCCGGCCGTTCAGTCGGCGGGCGTGCTCGACGCCCCCGGGGCCGAGGCCCTCCGGGAGGGAGGTCCGGCGGCGGTCGTGACGCTCGAGGCGAACGCTCGCCTGAAGCGCTGGGTGAGCTCGCAGCTCGGCGATGGGGAGGTGCAGGAGCTGCAGCTCGACGCCGCTGCGGCGGCGGCCTCGCGCGGAGTGACCTGCGTCCACGAGATGTCCATGCCGGCGGAGCGAGGCCTGCGAGATCTCGATGTGCTGATGCGACATCGCGATCGACTCCCGGTCGACGTCGTCACCTACGTCGCCACGACGGATATCCCTCAGGTGATGGACCTCGGCCTGCCGAGGATCGGGGGGGACCTGCCCGTCGACGGCTCGATCGGCGCGCACACCGCGGCGCTGCAGGCGCCGTACGCGGATCGCCCCGACACGTCGGGCACCCTCGCGTTCGCGGGAGACGAGCTCGTCGAGTTCGTCCACGGCGGACACGCCGCGGGGCTTCAGGTCGGCGTTCACGCGATCGGCGACCGCGCGATCGATCAGGTCCTGACGACGTGGGAGCGCGTCTACGGCACGCTCGACTCGCGCGAGCGCCGGCACTTCCGGGCGCGCCGCCACCGAATCGAGCACTTCGAGATGGCCTCCCAGGTGCAGATCGAGCGGGCGGGCATGCTCGGCCTCGCGCTGTCGTTTCAGCCGGCGTTCGATTCCGCCTGGGGCGCAGCGGAAGGCATGTACGAACGGCGACTCGGTCCGGAGCGCGCGGCGGCGATGAATCCGATTCGCTCGTGCTTCGAACGCGGGATCGTCGTCGGCGTCGGCTCCGATTCGCCGATCACGGCGCTCGATCCGATGGCGGGGATCGCGGCGCTGGAATCTCATCACGACCCGGCGCAGCGACTCTCGAGGACCGAGGCGCTGCACCTGTCGACGTTCGGAGGCGCGAGGCTCGCGCATCAGGAGGACAAGAAGGGCGCGCTCGTTCCGGGCATGCACGCGGACTTCGCCGCCTATGAGGTCGATCCCACGAGCGAGCCGGACATCCGTCGCGCGCGACCGGTGTTGACGGTCTCGCTCGGTCGCGAGGTGTTCGCCGCATAGGGCGCGGCGTGGAGCGCGTTTGACACCCCCCGACCCCCGCACCTACAGTACGCACCGCGTCGGCGCTCAGGCGGCGATGCACCAGGACCCAAGAGGCTGAGTAGAGAACGCGGCGCCCCGGCGCCGCGGCACCAAAGGTCTCTTGGGTCCTTTCTCTTTGGCCCGGTTCCCTCCGTGGTCCCCGTGGGGTGTCGTTGAATTTCCCCCCAGCATTGGGGATTCCCCGAAACGGGAACAGATCCCGAGACGCCGGTGTTCAGGCACCCGAACGGGCGGGGTCGTTGCACCTGAGCAAACCGAGGGTACAATCCGCGCCGACCGGGACTCTCTCGACCCGGGAGGAAGTCATGGAAGAAATCGAAGAGCAGCTCGACGACGAAGAAATCGTCGAGGACGAGGAGGCCGACGCCGAGGAGGCCGATGAGGCCGCCGCCACCGCGGCGCCGGCGTCGCCCAAGGACGCGGCCGACGGGGACGTAGAGTCCATCGAGGAGCTGATCGTCAAGAAGGAGGCGCAGGCGGCGGAGGAGGACGAGGACGACGACGCCGTCCTGGCCCTCACGCGGGAGGAGCGACTCGAGCCGGTCGCCGAGAAGGTCGTGCCTCCCCAGTCGTCCGAGTTCGTATGCAAGAAGTGCTACCTGGTGAAGCACCGGAGTCAGCTGAGGGACAGGGCCCGGACGCTCTGTCGCGACTGCGCCTAGACCCGAACCACCTCTCCCTTCCCGTCGCGTCGCTTCTCGCCCTCGCCTCGGGCGTGGCGTGCTCGCTCGCCCTTCCTCCCGCGAACCTCGGGCCCGTGGCGCTCGTGGCGCTGATCCCGCTCCTGTGGCTCGGTCGACGCGCGACCCCTCGACGCGGCTTCCTGCTCGGGTTCGCCTTCGGCGTCGGGTACTTCGGCGCGGTCCTGTACTGGATCCTGCTGTTCGGCGAGTTGGCCTGGATCGCGCTCGTGGTCGTGTCGGCGCTGTTCATCGGCGCCTTCGGTGCGCTCGCTCCCGTCGTCTGGCGCGGCCGGCATCCGATCGCATCGACGTTCGCGCTCGCGGCGCTGTGGACGGCCCTGGAGTGGCTCCGCGCGATGTTCCCGCTGGGCGGGTTCGCGTGGGGCGGCCTCGCGAGCACCCAGGTGGGGAACCCGGCGCTGCTCCCGCTCGCGTCGGTGACCGGCGGGTGGGGGATCGCGTTCGTCGTCGCCGCCGTGAACGGGCTGGTGCTGCTCGCCCTCGAACGGTGGCGGGGGAGCCGGGCGTCCGCCGTCATCCTCGTGCTCGTCGCCGCCGCACTCGTGCTCGCTCCCTCGCTCCTGCCCGCGCCGGCCCCCGACGGACGTCGGCTCAGCGTCGCGGCGGTGCAGGTGGACGTCGCCCGCGCCGACGGGCTCGGGCCCGTGGCGAAGGATCGGTCCATCGCCCGCATGCACGCGGCGCTTCATCGCACCCTCGTCGGTCGCGCGCCGGATCTCGTCGTCTGGGGGGAGAGCTCGCTCGACCCCGGCGCGAACGATCCGGCGACGCTGCGAGACGTCGGGGACGCGATTCGCGCGGTGGGAGCGCCGACGCTGCTGAGCACCACCCGGCCCGGCCCGACGGGGGGGCTTCGCCGCGACGCCGTCCTGCTGAGCGCCTCCGGCGTGGAGCTGGACGCCTACTCGAAGGTGCACCTCGTCCCGTTCGGCGAGTTCGTGCCGTGGCGCGCCGCGCTCGGATGGATCTCGGCGCTCCGCCAGATCCCCTACGACCTCACGCCCGGCGAGCGGGTTCATCCGCTGTCCGGCGCCGGGCTCCCCCCGATCGGCGCCGTCGTGTGCTACGAGAACAGCTTCCCCGGAATCGACAGGGCCCTGGTGGGCCAGGGGGCGCAGCTGTTGGTGGTCTTGACGAACAACGCGTCCTACGAGGAGACGGCCGCCTCGCGCCAGCACGTGCTGTTGAGCCGGCTCCGGGCGGTGGAGGAGGGGCGCTGGGTGGTCCACGCCGCGATCTCCGGGATCTCGGCGATCATCGATCCCTCAGGAGGCGTCACGGCCGAGGCCGGGCTGTTCCGGCCGGCGGTCCTGGAGTCCGAGGTGCGGGCCTCGACGGTCCGGACGCCGTACTCGCGCCTCGGCGACTGGGTTCCGTGGCTCTCGATGGCGTTCGCCCTCGCGATGGCGGCCACGCCCCGCCGCCGCGAGCGGGCCCGCGGGGCCCCGCCGCCGCTGCCGACCGGCGCTCGAACGCTCGTCGTCCTGCCCACCTACAACGAGCGCGACACGATCGACTGGGTCGTGGCGGGCATCCTGGCGCGCCCGGAGTCGCCCGACGTCGTGGTCGTGGACGACGGCTCGCCGGACGGAACGGGCGAGCTCGTCCGCGCGATCGCGTCGCGCGAGCCCCGGGTCCGGCTCGTGGAGCGCCCGGGGAAGGCGGGCCTGGCCGAGCGCGTATCTGCTCGGATTTCGCGCCGGCATCGAGGAGGGCTACGACCTGATCGTGGAGATGGACTCCGACCTGTCGCACGATCCCGAGGAGCTCTCCGCCCTGCTGGCCGCCGCCGCCGATCACGACCTCGTCATCGGCAGCCGCTACGTGCCGGGGGGCTCGGTCACGAACTGGAGCCGCGCCCGGCTGTGGCTCTCGCGGGCCGGCAACGCCTACGCGAGGCTCGCGCTCGGGTTTCCGTTGCGGGACGCAACGAGCGGCTACCGGGTGTATCGGCGCGAGGCGCTGGCGACGTTGCTGACCGAGCCGGTCCGATCCGACGGCTACGGGTTCCAGATCGAGCTCGTGCTGCGAGCCTGGCAGGCCGGGTTCGCGATCGGCGAGGTCCCCATCACCTTCCGCGAGCGCGAACACGGACAGTCGAAGATCTCCAAGCGGATCATCGTCGAGGCCCTGTGGCTGGTCGCCCTCTGGGGGGTGAAGCAACGCCTCCAGCCCTCGACCGCGTCGAGCCGGGGCCGCCCGGCCGAGCCCACGAGACGGGGTCCGTCCTAGTCGGGAGGCACGGCGCCCCGGAGTGGGGAGGCCGGCTCATCCTCGGGGCGGCTTCACTCCGGGCCACCGAATGCCGATGTGCTGGTCATGGATCCCTTGCGGGTGCTCGCCGTCGACGACGAGCCCGACCTCCGGCGGCTGTTGGAGATCCGCCTCGGGGCGGAGGGGTTCGAGACTCGATTCGCGGCCAGCGCCGAGCAGGGACTCGAGCTGGTCGCCGATTGGGCTCCGGGGGTCGTCCTGCTGGATCTGATGATGCCGCGCAGGGACGGATGGTGGTTTCTCCGGGAGCTCAAGAAGCGGGAGATGAAGCGGCCCGCGGTCATCATCCTGTCGGCACGCTCGGGCGAGGCCGAGCGCCTCATCGCCAGCACCTTTCAGGTGGCGAGCTACGTCACCAAGCCGTTCGACGTGGAGGATCTGGTCCGGGCCATCCACCGCCTGGGGGCCGGCGTCCTGCAGGCGCTCGACGAGGGCGTTGGGGCTCCCGCCGGCGGCCTGTCCGTGATGTGGAACGACGAGCGATAGGCCAGCACGCCACCGCTCCTCACTCTTTCCCCATAACGAACATTATGACAAGTAGCTAGGAAAGGACGCGCTTCCGCCTCCATGCTCACGAATGTGAGCGGGGGCGGATGCTCCCACCCCCGCTCACACGTCACCTCGGTCTTCGCCGGGTCAGCCGACGACGATCTTGCCCTGCATCCAGGGGTGGATCGCGCAGAGGTAGAACAGCTTCGTGCCCGGTCGCGCGGTCACCTGGCGTGGAGATGTCCTGTCCGGGGCGAAGAACAGAGCGAGTCGCCCGGCTTGCTCAGCCCGCCGTCGCCGTCGACGTCGACCTTTCGCTTCAACGCCCCGCCGCCGAAGTGCGCCCGCAGCGCCTGGTTGCAGACGCGGCAGTTGAAGGTCTCCGACGAAGTCGGTCGGGAGGTCCGCGTGCTCGACGATGGTGGCCGTGTGCGGGTCCTCGGCCTGGTCGTTGTGCACCCAGCGGAGCTGCTGGCCGGAGTCGACGACCGCCTTCTCGGGCGAGAAGTGGAACGTGCTGTAGATCAGCTCGTTCGGTTCGATCCTCTCCGTGCCCCGCGTCTGGATCGCGCCGCCGCCCCCGACGGGCCCCCGCGGAGCTGCATCCTCGCCGGCGAGCGCCATTCCGGCGCCCACCGTGCTGGCGGTCACCACGACCGCCGTCGCGAGCACGAACAGCGTGCGTCTGCTCATCCCTCCTCCTTTTCTCCTACGGCAACTACCGCATCGAAGCACAACAGCGCCCAAAACACCAAGTCGGGCTCACCAGCGCAGCTTCAACCGGCGGGCGGCGCGGGCCTCGTCGAGGCGACGCACCGGCGTCGTGACGGGTGCCTCGTGGAGCAGATCGGGGTCGCTGGCCGCCTCATCCGCGACGCGCAGCAGGGCCGCCGCGAACGCCTCCAGCGTCTCCGGGGACTCGGTCTCGGTCGGCTCCACCATCAGCGCCTCCTCCACGACGAGCGGGAAGTAGACCGTCGGCGGGTGGTAGCCGAGGTCGATGAGCCGCTTGGCGACGTCGACGGCGCGGACGCCGTGCGCCTCACGGAGCGACCGCGCCGTCGAGACGAACTCGTGCATCGGCCGCGCCTCCGGGGATGCAAGCGGGTAGGCCTCCCGCACCAGGCTCGCGAGGTAGTTGGCGTTCGAGCACCGCGAGCTCGGCGACCTCCCGCAGGCCGTCCGAGCCGTGCAGCAGCACGTACAGGTAGGCCCGCACGAGGACGCCGAAGTTCCCGTGGAACCCGTGCATCCGCCCGATCGAGTCCGGCCGATCGTCCTCGAGGGCGAACGTCCCGTCGGCCTCGTCTCGCTCGACGACCGGCACGGGCAGGTAGGGCACGAGCCGCTCGGCGACGCCGACGGGCCCCGCGCCCGGTCCCCCTCCCCCGTGCGGGGTCGCGAACGTCTTGTGGGTGTTGATGTGGACGATGTCGAAGCCCATGTCGCCGGGCCGGCACCTGCCGAGGATGGCGTTGAGGTTCGCGCCGTCGTAGTAGACGAGCCCTCCCACCGCGTGGATGACGCGGGTGATCTCCTCGATCTCCTCCTCGAACAGCCCGAGGGTGTTGGGGTTGGTCAGCATGAGCCCGGCCGTGTCCTCGTCCACGAGCTTCTCGAGCGCCGACACGTCCACGAGCCCCCTCGCGTCGCTCGGGACGCTCGACGGCGTGAAAGCCTCCCAGCCGCACGCTCGCGGGGTTCGTGCCGTGGGCGCTGTCGGGGATCACGACCTTCGAACGGGGCGACCCCTGCCGGTGGTGATGGGCGCGCATGATCAACAGCCCCGTCAGCTCGCCGCAGGCCCCCGCCGGCGGCTGCAGCGTCGCCCGCGCCATGCCGGTGATCTCGCACAGCGCGCGCTCGAGCCGCCAGAGCACCTCGAGCGCCCCCTGGACCGTGTGATCGGGCTGCAGCGGATGGATCCGCTGAAAGCCCGGCAACGACGCCGCGGCCTCGGCGGACTTCGGGTTGTACTTCATGCTGCAGGAGCCGAGCGGATAGATGCCGGTGTCGACGCCGTAGTTCATCTGGGACAGCCTCGTGAAGTGCGAGACGAGGTCGCGCTCGGCGATCTCCGGAAGGCGCGCCGGGCTCCTGCGCCGATGCTCCTGCGGCACCTCGACGGGATCGACGTCCGGCGGCGGAAGGCTGAAGGCGCGGCGTCCCGGCCGCGAACGGTCCCGCAGGGTCCCCGGCTCGGGCGGCCCCTGGCGCCGGACGGGCGCGCCGATCGGAGCCGGAACCGGCGCGTCGACGGACGGGTCGGACGACGTCGACCCGCTCACGCGAGCACCTCGGCGAGCGCCCGCGCGAGCGCGTCGATCTCCTCGCGCGTCCGACGCTCGGTGACGGCGACGAGCAGGCCGCGGCCGTCCCCCATCGGGTCGGGCACGCCGGCCAGGAATCCACGCTCGAGGAGCGCGTCCCGCACCTCCGCCGCCCCCCGCGGCAGCCGCACGGCGAACTCCTTGAAGAACGGCGCCCCGGGGAACGCCAGCTCGACCCCGTCGACGGCGGTCAGGCGCTCGGCGGCGTAGCTCGCCTTGGCCGCGCACTGCCGGCCGAGCTCCTCCAGCCCGCGAGGCCCGAGCCACGCGAGGTAGACCGTCGCGGCGAGCGCCATCAGCGTCTGGTTCGTGCAGATGTTGGAGTTCGCCTTCTCGCGACGGATGTGCTGCTCGCGCGCCTGCAGCGTGAGCACGTAGCCGGCGCGGCCGTCGGCGTCGACGGTCTCCCCCACGATGCGCCCCGGCATGCGGCGAACGTCATCGAGCCGCGCCGCGATGAGGCCGAGGTTGGGGCCGCCGAAGTTCAGGTGGTTGCCGAGGACCTGGCCCTCGGCGACGGCGATGTCGGCGCCGAGCTCGCCGGGCGACGCGAGCACGCCGAGCGAGAGGGGGTCGAAGATCTGGATGCAGCGCGCGCCGGCGTCCCGGGCTCGGCCGAACAGGTCGCGCACGGGCTCGAGGAGGCCGTGCGCGTTCGGATGCTGCACGATCACGGCGGCGACGTCGTCGCCGACCGGTGGAGCGCCGCCCCGGCCGCCCGGCGCGTCGAAGGCCTCGGGCTCATACCCCGCTCCCCTGCCGTAGGCGCGAAGCGTCTGCACGTAGCGGGGGTCGACGGCCGCGGAGACGAGGACCCGCCCCCTGCTCCCCTGCCGCGACATGTTGACCGCCTCGACGAGCGCCGTCGCTCCGTCGTAGAGCGATGCGTTGGACACGTCGAGCCCGGTCAGCTCGCAGATCATCGACTGGAACTCGAACAACGCCTGCAGCACGCCCTGGGACAGCTCCGGCTGATAGGGGGTGTAGGAGGTGTAGAACTCCGACCGGCCGGCCAGCGCCCACACGACGCTCGGGACGTAGTGGTCGTAGGCGCCGGCCCCCGCGAAGCAGATGAGATCGTCGACGTCTCGGTTGCGCGTGGACAGCCCACGCAGCTCGGCGAGGGCCTCCATCTCGGAGGCGGCGGGCGGCATGTCGAGCGGACGCTCGAGGCGCACGGCGGGAGGGATCTGGTCGAACAGCTCGTCGATGGACCCGGCGCCGACCGCCGCGAGCATCGCGCGGACGTCGTCGTCGGTGTGCGGGGCGAACCTCATCGCCGGCCAGTCTACGGTCGGGCGTGAGGTCCGGCCGTTCCCGTCGCCCGGGGACGCGCGAGCGGATTCAGCCGGTCAGGTCCTCGAGGCCGTACTTCGTCACGAGCGAGAGATAGTCGCGCTGATAGAAGATCTTGCACTTCACATCCGGGTAGAGCTCGCGCAAGCGCCGAACCTTTCGGTTCTTCTTCGTCACCAGCTTCTGGTTCAGCGTCGTGATCTCGATGTAGAGGTCGTACTGCGGCAGGTAGAAATCGGGCGTGAAGCGCTGGACGACCCGGCCGTGCGTGTCCCACTCGAGATCGAACGACGTCGGCTCGTAGTCCCAGGAGATCTGATAGAAGTCGAGCAGTCGCGCGAACTGGCGCTCGCTGGCGTGCGCGAACGGGACGGCGTCGCTCTTGAGGGCGGGCGCGTCGGCCGCAGCCTCGGCCTTCACGACCCTCCGGCGGTCGCCGTCTTCCTGCTGCTCTTCGTCGCCTTCGCGAGGGTGCCCTCTAGATCCGTCCATACCCTGTCCACGGCGATGGCGAACACGCCCTGCCCGCGCGCCAGGAGGTCGACGACGGCCTCGGGCGAGGCCGCCTCGTAGATCCGCGCGCCGTCCGACATGAGCGTCACGCCGCTCGCGGGTTTCTTCATGTCGTGCAGGTACTCGACGGCCTTCCGCACCCGCTGGAGCGAAACCCCCGTGTCGAGCAGGCTCTTGATCACCTTCAGGACGACCAGGTCCTGGAACGAGTACTGCCGTTGCGTCCCCGAGCCCTGCGCGTCCTTGATGGAGGGCCGGACCAGCCCCGTCCGTGCCCAATAGTCCAGCTGACGATAGCTGATACCGATGATCTTGCACACATCCGGGACGCGGTAGCCCTGCTCGCTCATGACAACTCCGTAATTACGGGGGCGTAGTGAGACTAGCCACGCCCGACTCCCTCGTCAAGCACCGGGACCGGCGCAGAGCCGGGAGATGACCCGGATGTGCGGGCGGGGTCGCCCCCCGAGGCCGCAGGGAGCCGGCACGGCCGATGGGGAAATCCGGCCGATGCCTACAGCCGAGTAGTCATGCTGCCGATAGCCCGGAGCATGATCGACACGAGCCAGCGTCGCCGGACCGCCTCGAGGATGGCCACCACGGCCGTCGTCCTCCTGGTCACCGTCCTCGCGCTCGGCACGACGACCGCGTTCGCGGGGCTCCGCGGGCAGATGCTCGCGCTGACCAACCAGAGCCGCCGCGCCCACGGGACGCACGCCGTGCGCATGGACCACCGGGTCTCCCACAAGGTCAAGCACCACAGCAAGAGGATGGCCAGGAGCGAGGAGCTG
Source organism: uncultured Actinomycetes bacterium (assembly GCA_963728285.1). GTDB lineage: Bacteria > Actinomycetota > UBA4738 > UBA4738 > HRBIN12 > CAVSJR01. The sequence continues at coordinate 337,338 of CAVSJR010000003.1, forward strand.
TTCCACACCGCGAACGTGCCTCGGTACCTGCGAGGCCGCAACTACAACTGGTGGGGCGAGAACGTCGGATACAGCTACCAGAGCGATCTCGGCTCGCTCCAGCGCGCGTTCATGAACAGCCCCCTGCATCGCCGGAACATCCTGAACGGCGCGTACGACCGGGTCGGCATCGGCGTCGAGCGCCACGACGACCGCGTCTGGGTGACCCTCGTCTTCTACGGGTGATGGCATGCGAACGGCCCTCCGCAGCGCGAGCGCGCTCCTCGCGGTAGCCCTCCTCCTGTCGCTGGCCCCGATGCCGGCGTCGGCGAGCAGGTCGACCGACATGCTGGACAGGATCAACCGCAAGCGGGAGTCGCGCGGATTGCACGAGCTCCGGCTCAGCCATCACCTCACCCGCAAGGCTCGCTCGCACACGCGCCGCATGATCCGAACCAACCAGCTGTTCCATTCGCGGATCGGCCGGACCTCGCGCCGGACGAGCTGGGGGGAGAACGTCGGGTGCGCGGGGTCGCCTCGCCGCCTGTTCCGCTCGCTGATGAGGAGCCGTCCCCACCGGGAGAACATCCTCCGCCGCGGATTTCATCGCGCCGGCGTCGGCGTCCTCGAGGCCAGGACGCGCAATATGTGCGGCCGACGGTCGGTCTGGACGACGCAGATCTTCCTGTCGTAGCGCGCCTCCGGCGTCGCCCGACGCCGGGTGATCGCCGGCCTAGCTCTCGAAGTCCTCGGGGTTCACCTGGTCCAGGAACTCCCGGAACTTCTCGACCTCCTCCTCCTCGTCGCCGTTGGGGATGAGGATCGAGGCCTCGGACAGCACCTCCTCGCTCGCGTAGATCGGCGTGTTCAGCCGGACCGCGAGCGCGATCGCGTCGCTCGGACGCGACGAGATCTCGAACGCGCTGCCGTTTCGTTGCATGTTGATCACGGCGAAGAAGGTTCCGTCTCGGAGCTCGGTGATCACGATCTCGCTCACCTGGACGGCCATCTCCTCGAGGATGTTCTTCATCAGGTCGTGCGTCATCGGACGGGGGGTGACGACGCCCTGCAGCGACAGCGCGATCGCGGCGGCCTCCGCCGCTCCGATCCAGATCGGGAGGTAGCGCTCCCCCTCCCGTTCCTTCAACAGAACGATCGGCTGATTGCTCGGAAGCTCCACCCGGACGCCGGCGAGGTCCATCTCGATCATCCTATTCGCGACTGTAGCCCCCGCCCTGGGGTCCGACAACCGCGCGCCGAGCGCGTCGTCGGGGTCACCGGACGCCCGGCCCATCGCCCGAGACGAGTCGAACGAGCGCATCCGGATCGGCCTCCAGCGCCCCGACGTCGTCGACCGCCAGGATGTCCGGCACATGCCGGTAGCGCTCGTGGAAGTCGAGCCCGTAGCCGATGACGAAGCGGTCGGGGCAGTCGAAGCCCACGTAGCGCAGGTCCAGCGGCACGATGCGCCGGACCGACTTGTCGAGGAGGGTGCACACCTCGATCGACGCCGGGTCCCGGGAGCCGAGCACGCCGAGCAGGTAGGACAACGTGAGCCCCGTGTCGACGATGTCCTCGACCACGATGACGTGGCGCCCGCCGATGTCGCGGTCGAGGTCCTTCAGGATCCGAACGCGGCCGCGGGATTCCTCGGCGGCCCCGTAGCCGGAGATCGACATGAAATCCACCGCGACCGGAAGCGCGACGGCTCGGAACAGGTCCGCGAGGAACCAGGCCCCGCCCCTCAGAATCGTGAGGAGGACGGGCTCTCGTCCCTCGTAGTCCGCGGTGATCGTGCGGCCGAGCTCCTCGACCCGCCGGCGGATTTCCTCGCGCCCGTACAGGACGCTCGCGATCTCCGGCATTCGCCCGCGATCGTATCAAGGAGGATGCCCCGAAACGATCAGCCGAGCGCCGCGTGCACCACGCCGCCGACGGCGTCCACGACCGCCGAGGCCGTCCGCCGCCACCAGGGGCCGGGTTCCGGGGGAGGTGGCGGCGGCACCCTCGACGCGATCACCGGGATCGTCCCCAGCTCGAGCCCGGGAATGCGGATCCGCAACGTGGCGACCTCCTCGCCGAGCGCGGGTGGAAAGCCCGCTCGCGGATCGGCCTCGATGCGCGTCGTCGCCTCGGAGGCCGCGGCCTTGGGCACCAGCGCGCGCAGATCCTCCCCCGCGCTCCCCCAGACCCGTCCCCCGAGGATGTCGATCGGGCCGAGATCCTCGCCGGCCGAGACGAAGGAGCGACGCTCGAAGGCCGTGAACCCGTAGCTCAACAGCGCGGCGGCGTCGGAGAAGGGCTCGTCGGGAGCGCCGAGGACGACGGTCATCAGCCGCATGCCGTCACGCTCGGCCGCGCCGACGACGCAGAATTTCGCGACCGCCGTGTAGCCGGTCTTGACGCCGATGGCGCCCGGATAGAGCCAGAGCAAGACGTTGCGGTTCTGGATCGTCCTCGGCTTGCCCCTCGGGGACGGGATCTCGTAGGTGCGGGTGCGGACGATGCGGGCGAACTCGGCGAATCGATAGTCCTCCCGCGTGATCGTGATGAGATCGCGGGCCGTCGACCGCCCGCGATCGTCCAGCCCGTTGGGCGAGAAGTAGCGCGTGTCCCGCATCCCGAGCCGCTTCGCTCGGCGGTTCATCAACCGGACGAACGCGTCCACCGATCCGGAGACGTGTTCGGCCAGGGCGATGGCCGCATCGTTGGACGATTGCACGAGCAGGCCGTAGAGCAGGTCGCGGACCGACAGCCGCTCGCCCGGCCGCAGATCGAGCTCGGAGCCGTGATAGCCGGAGACCGACGGCGCGGCGTTGCGGCTGACCGTGACGGTGTCGTTCGGGGCGGTGCGCTCCAGCACGAGCAACGCGGTCATGAGCTTGGTCACGCTCGCGATCGGGCGGGCGCGATCCAGGCCCTTCGAGTACAGCACCTGCCCCGTGTCGAGGTCCGCCAGGGCGGCGACGGGCGAGCGAACCTCCGGCGCCGTCGCCGAGGGGGCGGGCGTCCGCAGGCGAGTGACGAACGGCGACGGCTTGCCGTCGACCGGCGTGGGGGGAGGCGTCTCGACCGCCGCGGCGAGCCCCCCGGCCGTGGACGCCGTCGCGGCGAGGAGCAGGACGATGACCGCCGCCCCGAGGAAGCGATGCGGGCGGCGCCGAGAGTGCGGAGCCGGGGTAGTCGGAGGCGCGCACGGAAAGAAGCTACCCGGTCCCCGCCGCCGCGATCCTCCGGCGCCCGTTCGCGGGCCCGGACGAGCGCCGCGTCAGGGCGTCTGCAGATGCTCCCGCAGGTTGGTCCGGAGCAGCGCCTGCTTCAGCTTCCGGGAGACCTTGGACAGCTCCGCCAGGGAGTCCGCCGCCGCCCGCCGCGCGTCCGGATTTCGCTGGCGCAGCGTCGGCATCACGATCGTCTCGAAGAAGCTCGCCTCGCGCTCCGCGAAGTGCTTGTACATGGTCAGATGGCGAGGCTCGACGCCGAACTGAAAGAAGTCGCGAAGGATCGTCAGCACGACGTAGTCGTCGCCGTCGTAGTAGCGGGCCGACTCCGGCCCGTGAGAGCACACGAGCCCGTAGGCCTCGAGCTCCTTGATCCGCTCGCGGTCGACGCCCGTGGCCGCCGACATCTCCTCGATGGGCATCTGCAGCCCCGTGGTCGGCTCGGCGAGGACCTCCTCCACCTCCCCGGCGCCGTCGTCCTCCTCGGCCGGCGCGGAGGGCTCCTCGAGCTCCCCGGCGTCCTGTTTCAACAGGCGTTCCTTGATCACCTTCAGCGGGAGGTACTCGTCGCGCTGCATCCGAAGGATCGACTTGAGGCGCTCGAGGTCCTCCTCGTAGAACTTCCGGTATCCCGACGGGGTCCGCTCGGGCTGGATGAGTCCCTCGGACTCCAGGAAACGGATCTTCGAGATGGTGATGTCGGGGAACTCGGTCTTCACCGCGACGAGGACCTCCCCGATCGACTGGTAGTTGCGCGTGGCCATCTGCATCATCACTCCCCCGCCGCGAAGAACACGAGTTTGAACATCCCGATCTGGATCTCATCGCCCGAGGCGAGCTTCGTCTCCTCGACGCGTTCCCCGTTCACGTACGTCCCGTTGAGGCTTCCGTCGTCCTGAACGAAGAACGAGTCGCCGCGCCGCTCGATCCTGGCGTGGTTGCGCGAGACCGTGACGTCGTCGAGGAAGACGTCGCTGTCGGGACGTCGGCCGGTCGTGGTCCGCTCGTTCTCGAGGAGGAACGTCGACCCGGCGTTGGGCCCACGCTTCACGAGAAGCAGAGCCTGGCCGGGCTGAAGCTCGTCGTGGGGGAACGGGAACTCCTCCGATGCATCATCCTCGGCCTCGACGGGCGTCAACGACAACGTCGGCTCGCCCTGCAGTGGAGCGCCGCATTGGGCGCAGAACTTGGCGTCGTCCTTGTTCGGATGTCCACATCGGCTGCAGTACAAGGTCCCGTGCCTCCCCGCCTGACGCTGGATGGAACCGTCCGGGTCGACCTTGAGCCTCCAACCCTGGACAACTGGTTGACGTTACTGTAGGGCACCCGGGGGGTCAACGGCAGCCGGGGGCCATGCTGTGACGACGGGTCGGTCCGGGATGAGCTCGAGGGTGAGCAGGAAGCCCTGCGTCACCGACGCTCGATCCTCGACCCTCGACTGGATCGGTACCTACGCCTCGAGCTCCTCGACGAACGCCCGGTAGGCCGCGGCGTCGAGCAGACCCTCGGCCTCGGCCGGGTCGCGCGGGCTCGATGACGACCAGCCATCCGTCGCCGTACGGGGCCTCATTGACGAGCTCCGGTCGCTCGTCCACCAGGACGTTCACCTCCACGATCGTCCCGGTGACCGGGCTGAACACATCGGAGACCGACTTGGTCGACTCCACCTCGCCCAGGGGCTGGTTCGCCTGGACCGACGTTCCGGGATCCGGCAGGTCGACGTAGACGACGTCGCCGAGCGCGTCCTGCGCGTAGTCGGTGATGCCGACCTTGAGGCGACCTCCCTCGTCCCTCGACCATTCGTGCTCCTTCGTGTAGCGGACATCGGTGGGGTACTCCATCTCCGATCCCTTTCTCTAAAGACCCGGGAGCGGCTCACCGCCCGTCCGCGCCGAGGGTACCTCCGCCGTCCAGCGCCCTGCGCACGTCGCCCGCGTACATGGCGGCCGCGACGTAGTACTCCACGATGGAGACGGCGAAGATGATCCACCCGAGGGCGGTCGCCGTGGGAGCGAACGGAAGATCCAACCGTCCCCACGAGATCAAGGGAACGGCGACCATCAAGCCGAACGTGGCGACCTTGCCGATGAAGCGGACGTCGATGCGGATCCCGCGTCGCCCGAGTGCGAGCGCGCCGCCGGCGAGCACCGCCGTGTCGCGCACGAGGATCAGCAGGGCGGCCCACGGCGGAAACAGGTCCGCGATCACCAGGGCGATCAGCCCCGCGGCGATCGCCAGCCGGTCGGCGACCGGGTCGAGGATCTTGCCCAGCTCCGAGACGCTCCCGGTGCGCCGGGCGATGGTTCCGTCCACCCAGTCCGTCGCCGCCACCGCCGCGAACAGGATGATGCCCGCGGCTCGGGTTCCCTCGTGAAGGATGAGCCAGGCGAACACGGGGATCAGCAGGATGCGCGTCGCCGAGATCGCGTTGGGGATGGTGGCGATCGCCGACGAGCTCCGCTCCCCGCCCCCTTCGGTCCGCATCGACGCGACGGTATCACCGCGTCGCCCGATGATCCTCCGGCGCGCTGGACGGGTGGGTCGAGGATGGGTCGAGGATGTCGCTGAGGTCGAGGTCGCCCAGGGGTCGCCGAGGTGCGCGGGTCGCGGATCGGTCCCCTCGGATGCGTACAATGGCGGCGGAACGGGACGTGGCGCAGTCTGGTAGCGCACTGGTCTGGGGGACCAGGGGTCGCGGGTTCAAGTCCCGCCGTCCCGACCACGACGAGGCGATCGGCCGCCCTCCGACCGGCCGCGGCGGCCGCGGCGATCAGCGCCGGCCCGAGCTCCCGCGCGGTCCCCGTGTGCGAAAGCTCAGCCTGATGGGCACGCCCTCGAATCCGAACGCGCGCCGGAGCCGTCCCTCGAGGAAGCGGCGATAGGACGCCCCCGGAGGCTTGGAGCCGAACAGGACGAACGACGGCGGACCCGCCGAGACCTGCGTGGCGTATCGGAACCGCCCGATCTCGCGCGGTGCCGGCCGTTCGAGCTGCGCCTGCTGGAGCACCTCGTTGACCGGCGCCGTGGAGACGCGGCGGGTCCAGCGCTCGTGCACCTCGAGGAGGGTCGGGCGCAGGCGATGGACCCCCGTCCCCCGAAGCGCGGACGTTCGCAACGCCTGCGCCCGGGCGAACGGGGCGACGACCTCCTGGAGCTCCTTGAAGGCCCGGTCCTTGTCCTCGACGAGGTCCCACTTGTTCGCCACGACGACCAGCGCGCGCCCGAGCTCCATCACGCGGGCGGCGATCTTCTTGTCCTCGGTCGTGAACCCGTCGACGGCGTCGAGGACGAGCACGGCCACGTGCGAGCGCTCGATCGCCTCGACGGCCCTGAGGAAGCTGTAGTACTCGATCCCCTGCGTCTTCGACGAGCGCCTGAAGCCGGCCGTGTCGACGAACCGCACGGACCCCTCCGGCCACGAGACGACGGCATCGACGGCGTCCCGCGTCGTCCCCGCCTCCTCGTAGACGACCGAGCGATCCTCCCCCACGAGCCGATTGAACAGCGAGGACTTCCCGACGTTCGACCTCCCCACGATCGCGAACCTCGGCTCACCCTCGAGCTCCTCTTGCGATCCCTCGGGCGGCAGGAGGGCGACGACCCGGTCCAGCAGATCGCCGGAGCCCCGCCCGTGCAGCGCCGAGACCCCGACCGGCTCGCCCAGTCCGAGCCCGTAGAACGCGGCCGTGTCGGCCTCCTCGCGATCGGAGTCGACCTTGTTGACGACGAGGAGGACCGGACGGGCGGACCGGCGCAGCCGGCGCGCGAGGACGGCGTCCTCCTCCCGAACGCCCGCCTGCGCGTCGACGATGAGGAGGACGACGTCGGCCGCCCGCGCGGCTCGATCCGCCTGCTCGGCGACCAAGGCATCGATGCCGCGGCCCCCGGGCGTGAAGCCGCCGGTGTCGACCAACGCGAAGCTCCTCCCCCTCCAGGTCGCCTCCACCTCGACTCGATCCCTCGTGACGCCGGGCGTCTCGTGCGCGATGGCCTCCCGCCGTCCGTAGAGCCGGTTGACGAGGGTGGACTTGCCGACGTTTTGACGGCCGACGACCGCGACCCGAGCCCGTCCCTCGCTCACGGCGCCCCGGGCGCGGGGCGAGCGGCGCGAACGATCGCGACGGCCCGCGCGAGGACCTCGTCGATGGTCAGCTCCGTCGTGTCGATGATGACGGCGCCCGGTGCGGGGACGTGCGGGTTGGTCCTCGCGTCCCGAACGTCGCGCGCGTGCAGCGCTCGAGCGACCCCGCCGGCGTCGAGGTCGGATCCCGCGCCGTCTCGCTCCTCGGCGCGTCGCGCGGCGCGCTCCCCGGGGGCGGCCTCGAGGAAGATCTTCGCCGTCGCGGCCGGGAACACCACCGACCCGATGTCGCGTCCCTCGATGACGCCGCCCGCCCGTCCGAGGCGGCGTTGCAGCCCCACCATCACGCTGCGCACCGCCGGATGCGCGGCGACCTCGGACACCACCGCCTCGACCCCCGTGCTCGCGAGCTCGACGCCGGGAGCCCGTCCCCCGACCTCGAGCTCCCGGGGGGATCCGGACGAGCTCAGGGTGAACTCGAGCGAGGTGAGCGTCTCCGCGAGCGCGAGGGCGTCGGAGGGGTCGACGCGGCGATCGAGCGACGCGAGCGCGAGGGCCCGATACATCAACCCGGTATTGACGTACGGGACGTCGAGCTCACGGGCCAGGGCGCGGGCGAGCGTGCTCTTGCCCGAGCCGGCGGCGCCGTCGATGGCGACGATGAGCGCCTCGTTCGAGGCCACGTCAGCTCACCGCCCGAATGCGCGCGCCCAGCCGCTCGAGGGTCGCGAGGAAGTCGGGGAACGACACCGCTGCCGCCTCCATTCCCTCGACGTCCACGGGACCGCCCGCCGCGAGCCCCGCCACCGCGAAGGCCATCGCCATGCGGTGATCGCCCTTCGCATCGGCCGTCCCGCCGCGGAGCCCGCCGCCGGCGATCACGAGGTCGGACCCCTCGACGCCGGCGTGACCCCCCAGCGCTCGGACGCCCGACGCGATCCCCTCCAGCCGGTCGGTCTCCTTGACCCGCAGCTCCCCCGCGCCCGCGAACCACGAATCACCGGGAGCGTGCGCGGCCAGCAGAGCGAGGACCGGCACCTCGTCGATGAGGAGGGGAAGCTCCTCGGCGCGGACCTCGACCGGACGCAGCCGCGTCCCCGCGGCCACGCGCAGCTCGCCGACTGGCTCGCCCATCCGTTCCTCGTGCACCATGGCCTCGATCCGCACGCCCATCCGCCGCATGACCTCGAGCGCATGCATCCGCGTCGGGTTGAGCCCCACATCCTTCACGATCAGCTCCGATCCGGTCAGCGCGGCGCCGGCGGCGAGGAACACGGCCGAGGACAGATCGCCCGGAACCGAGGACTCGAACCCGCCGTGCTGGAAGGACCGAACCGAGACGCCGCCCTCGAGGAGCTCGATCGGGGCGCCGAGCGCGCGGAGCGCCCGCTCGGTGTGGTCCCTCGTGCGCACCGGCTCCCGGACCGTCGTGGTCCCCGAAGCCTCGAGCCCGGCGAGGAGGATCGCGGACTTCACCTGCGCGCTCGGACTCGAGAGCTCCTCGTCGATGCCGCGCAGCGCGCCGCCGCGGATGCGGACGGGGGCGTGACCCTCGACCGTCTCCACGGCCGCGCCCATCGCGCGAAGGGGACGGGCGATGCGCTCCATCGGACGACGGGAGAGGCTCTCGTCGCCCCGGAGCACCGACTCGAAGGCGCGCCCCGCGAGCACGCCGGAGAGCAGCCGCAGGGTCGTCCCGGAGTTCTCGCAGTCGAGGTCGCCCCCGGGCTGTACGAGCCCGTTTCGACCCTCACCCTCGAGCTCAACACCCGAATTCGACCCATGGCTCTCCCTCGAGTCCCACGTGAAACCTTGACCCTGCCGTTGGCTGGAAGGGGTGGAGGCCCACGCGTCGAGTGCAGGTCGAGCACTGGGCGAGAGCATCGAGAGGCACCGCGCCGTCGCCCTGACGTCGAGCGAGAGGGGAAGGCCGACGAGACGGCTCCTCCCCTGGGCCGTGGCCGCCAGGATCAGCCAGCGGTGGGCGATCGACTTGTCGCCCGGCACCAGGGTGGAACCCTCGATGACGCCGCCCGGCTCGATCCTCGCGCGCACCCGACGCACTCCTCAGGCGATCCGGGCGGGCTCGAAGCGCCCCCGTCGCAGCGCCGCGACCGCGTCGTCGGCGGCCTGGGCCGCCACCGTCAGGTGCACCGTGCCGCGTCCGCCCTCGGGCGAGTGGACGATCTGCAGGTCCTCGATGTTCACGCGAGCGGCGCCGAGGACCGCCGTCAGCTCGGCGAGCGTTCCGGGGCGGTCGGGCACGGGGACCTGAAGGACCGCCACGCCGGACCGGACGTGCGGCTTGGCCGTCAGCTTGAGGCGAGCCGCCTTGGCGGCCGCGAAGGCCTCCTCGACCGCCTCGGCCTTCCCATCGCCGACGAGGTCGCGAAGCTCGATGAGCCGCTCGACGTAGAGGTCGATCGCCTCGGCGATCGCCTCCCGGTTCGACAGCAGGATGTCGCTCCACAGCGCCGGGTTGGACGACGCGAGGCGGGTGAGGTCGCGGAAGCCGCCGGCGGCGAGCAGCAGCAGATCGGGCTCGTCGGCCTCCTCGGCGGCGGCGAGGCCCATCAGGACCGTCGAGGCCACCTGGGGAAGGTGGCTGACGATCGCGACGAGCCGGTCGTGGCGCTCCGGATCGAGGCGGATCGGTCGGCTGCCGACCGACGTGACCCACGACTCCAGGAGCTCGATCGCCGCCTCGTCCGCCTCGTCGGTCGGGGTGAGGGCCCAGACGATCCCGTCCACCACGCTCGCGGAGGCGCCGTCTGGCCCCGAGCGCTCGGAGCCCCCCATCGGATGGCCCGCGACGAACCGCCGACGATCGCGCGGGGCGGCGGCACGGCGAACCTCCTCCACGACGTGCGCCTTGACGCTTCCCGCATCCGTCACGACCGCGCTCTCGGTGGCGCGCAGGGCGTCCGTCGCCACGTCGGCGATCGTGGCCGCGGGCGTGCAGACGAACACGAGGTCGGCTTCGAGAACGCAGGACGCGAGGTCCTCGGGCCGGCTCGAATCCGCCGTGCCGGCTCGCCCGCGCCAGCACCTGTGGGTCGGCGTCCCATCCTCGAACGTCGTCTCCCGCGCGCACGCCGGCCATCGCGATGGAGGTGCCGACGAGCCCGGTGCCGAGGACGGCGATTCGCCTAGCCGAGGTCATCGCGCAACGACTCGGCGCCGTCGAGGTAGACGTGCACGATGTCGGCGAGCCCCGCGTCGGAATTGAAGTGCATGAGGACGCGCACGACCCTCGGCATGGCGCCGTCGACCGCGATCTCCTTCGCGCACAGCAGGGGGACCACCCCGAGCCCCATGCGCCGGGCCGCCTCCGCGGGAAAGGCCGATCGCAGATCCTCCGTCGCCGTGAAGAGGACGCTGATGAGATCCTCGGGCGCGATGCCGTTGCGAGCCAGCATGTCGGCGAGGAGGCGCTGCGTGGCGACCAGGACGTCCTCGGCCTCGTCCCTCGGCACACAGATCGCTCCACGGGCCGCCCGCACGTGCACGCTCCCCTCCTCGCTCCTGCGGCGGTGGACCGCGGCGGCTCGAGTGGGAACCGGTCCGCGAGTCGGTTGCGAGCTCGATTCCCCGCCGCTCCGATCCTCCGTAGGCTACATTCCAGCAGCCTCGGCGAGCGCTCGGACCTCGTCGGGCGTGAGGGGGCGAACCTCGCCCGGCGTCATCCGGCCGAGGCGGATGGGCCCGACGCGGACTCGGACGAGCCGCACCACCGGCAGCCCAACCGCGTCGAGGAGCCGGCGCACCTCGCGCTTGCGCCCCTCCCCCATCACGACGCGGACCGCCCCCCGGCCCCGGCTCGTCCCCACGACGCTCGCCTCGAGCGCGCGCGCGAGGCCGTCGTCGAGCTCGACGCCGCGGCGGATCGTCGCGAGGGCGCGCTCGGCCGGCTCCCCGCCGACCTCCGCCAGGTACTCCTTCTCGACGCCGTGTCGAGGGTGAGTGAGGCGGTTGGCCAGCTCGCCGTCGTTGGTCATCAGGAGGAGCCCCTCCGTGTCTCGGTCGAGCCGCCCAACCGGGAAGACCCGCGGGCCGTCGGGGACGAACGCCGTCAGATCGGGCCTGCCCTGCGGATCGCTGAGCGTCGTGACGATGCCCGCCGGCTTGTTGAAGGCGTAGTACCGCACCTCCGGGTCCACGTTGAGGGTTGTGCCGTCCAGCGCGACGCGGTCGCGATCCGCCTGGACGCGGTCACCGAGCGTGGCCACCCTTCCGTTGACGGTCACACGACCGTCGCGGATCAGCTCCTCGCACGCTCGACGCGAGCCGAGGCCCGCTCTCGCCAGGGCCCGCTGGAGCCGCTCCGGCGCCACTCGAGCGTCAGCTGGTGCCCGGCGGCCCGGGCTCGCGGCCGGGAGGTGCGTCGCCGTCGGCGACCTCGCCCTCGGGGCCCGGCGCGTGCTCGCTGCGCCTCCTCGTCCTCCGCCTCATCCTCCACGGCGGCATCGGCGCCGAGCAGCGGAGCGAGGGAGGGCAGCGAGGACAGCGACGCCAGTCCCAGGCGCTCGAGGAACGTGGGCGTCGTCCCGTAGAGGACCGGACGCCCCGGCCCCTCCTCGCGTCCGACCTCCGCGATCAGCTGGCGATCGACGAGGGCCTTGAGGACGCCGTCGGCGTTGACGCCGCGGATGGCCGAGACCTGATGTCGGGTGACCGGCTGCTTGTAGGCGACGACGGCGAGCGTCTCCAGGGCGGCCTTCGTCAGGCGCGCCTGCCGTGCCGACAGGACGTAGCGCTCCACCATCGGCGCGACGTCGGGATGGGTGAAGAGCCGCCAGCCGCCCGCGACGTTTCGAACGGCGAGGCCCGAGCCACGCCGCTCGTAGGACTGCGCGAGCTCCTCGCAGGCCGCGTCGACGTCGCGGCGGTCGGCCTCGAGCGCCTGGGCGAGCGCGGACGAGGCCACGGGCTCGTCGGTCACGAACAACAGCGCCTCCACCGCTCGGGCGAGATCCGACTGAACGGTCGTCTGGACGTCACTCGTCACTGGATCATCACCTTCGCCGATCGCTCATGCCGCCCACTTGACACGCAGTTCGCCGAACGTCTCCGCCTGGGCGACCTCGACCTTCCCCTCACGGTAGAGCTCGAGGAGCGCAAGGAACCGAACGACGACGTGAATGCGATCCTCGCAGTCCGCCACCAGCTCCCGGAACGCCGCCTCGCGAAGCTCGCCGAGCTGCACCTCCACGGACTGCATCGCCTCGTCCACGGTGTGACGGATGGGGGTCACGTGCGAGAGGTCGAGGACCGGCGGCGGCCGCAGCATGCTCGCGGCCATCCGCGCGAGCTGTGCCGGCGTGACCTTCTCCATCACGTCCGGGTACAGATGAGAGAACTCGTCGCCGGGCCCGATGTCCCGCGAGAAGAAGTTGGCCTCGTCCTCGAGGCGGCGGGCGAGCTCCAGCGACACCTTGCGGAACGCTCGGAGCTCGATGCTGCGGGCGTAGGCGAGATCGGGCGAGCCGCCCAGGAGGTCGTCCTCGTCCGCGACCTCGTGGCGGGGCATCAGCCTGCCGACCTTCAGCTCGAGCAGCATCGCGCAGACCGCGAGGAACCACGTCGCCTCCTCGAGGCTCCATGCATCGGCCTCCTTGGCGTGCGCGAGGAAGCCGTCGGTGACACGGGCGACGGGAACGTCGCAGACGTCGACCTTCTGCTCGAGGATCAGATCGGCCAGCAGCCGGAACGGGCCGTGGAACACGGGCAGCTCCACGGCGAAGCCGCCGACGCCGACCGGCACGGTCTCCTCCTCGGTCATCGCGATCGTCCAAGGTGCATGGCGTCTCGCACCGCGTCCATCGTCTCCTGCACCACGGGCCTGACGGCCGAGGCCCCCTCGGTCAGGACCTTCTCGACGATGCCCTCGGTGGCCTCCAGCTCGGCCCGGCGCTCCCGGTAGGGCCGGAAGTACTCGATGATGCGGTCCGCGAGGTCGTCCTTGTTCTGGACGCAGCCGAGCTCCCCGGACCGGCAGTGCACGTCGATCCACTGCAGCCGGTCGGGCGAGAACAGCGCCTGAAGGTGGAAGATCGGGCAGATCTCCGGCCGACCCGGGTCGCCACGGTGCACCTTCAGCGGATCCGTGATGAACGACTTGACCTTCGCCCTGATGGCGTCCTCGTCGTCGCGGATACCGATCGCGTTGTCGAGCGACTTGGACATCTTGCGCCCGTCGGAGCCGGGGACGAGCGGGGCCTGCGACAACAGCGGCTGCGGCTCGACGAGCACCTCCCCGTACAGCCGATTGAACCGCCGCACGATCTCCCTCGACAGCTCCAGATGCGGCAGCTGGTCCTCCCCGACGGGAACGAGCTCTCCCTTGACGATCGCGATGTCGACCGTCTGGAGCACGGGGTAGCCGAGCAGCCCGTAGTTCGCGATGTCGCGTTCGGCGAGGTCGCGCAGCCGCTCCTTGAACGTGGGCACGCGCTCGAGCCAGCCGAGGGGCGTGATCATCCCGAGCAGGAGCGTCATCTCCGCCACCTCCGGGAGATCGGACTGCCGGTAGATCGTCGCCTTCTCGGGATCGATGCCCGCCGCCAGCAGGTCGAGGACCATGTCTCGGACGCGCTGGGGAAGCACCTCGGTCCGGTCGTAGTCGGTCGTGAGCATGTGCCAGTCGGCCACGAAGATGAAGCAGTCGAGTCCCTCCTCCTGGAGGCGCACGGCGTTCTGGACGTTTCCGAACCAGTGCCCGACGTGCATGGGTCCGGTCGGCCGAAAGCCCGTCAGGGCCCGAGCCATCCGGTCGCCGCTCGCGGGCGTGGCCGAGGAACGAGATGCCGTGTCGATGCTCGGATGATAGCGCGGCGGGTCGGCGTCTCCGGGACGTGCGGCCGCTACGGGCCCAGGCACGGGAAGCCGGCGACGACGCGGCACACGGCGTTCGTCAGGCCGTTCACGATCGCCAGCATGGGACCGGCGAACACGAAGAAGATCACGAGCGTGAACAGGACGAGGTACTGGTCGAGGTTGCGGTACACGATCTGTGCGCGCAGCGGCAGCACTCGGGCCAGCAGTCGCGCGCCATCGAGGCCGGGGATCGGCATCAGGTGAAAGACGCACATCGCGATGTTGACGTAGGTGAGGACGGACAGGACGACGGTGGCCTCCGACAGCGGAACCGCGCGGAGCGCGAGCCCCGCCACGACGCCGATGAGCAGGTTCGTCGCGGGACCGGCGAGGGCGACCACGATCTCGTCGCGCCCGGCGTCCCGCAGCCGGCTCGGCTGGAACGGCATCGGCTTCGCGTAGGCGAACGGCGGCGGGCGGTACGCGGCGCCCGAGGCCCACAGGACGGCGATCAGGATCGGGAGGAGAACGGTGCCGAACGGATCGGCGCGTCCTCGCGGGTCGAGCCGGAGCCAGCCGAATTGCCTCGCGCTCGGATCGCCGAGCCTGTCCGCGACCAGGGCCCGCACGTATTCCCTGACGTAGAGGGCCGCGAGCAGGGCGACGAACAGGTAGATGCCCTGCTTGAGATCGTCCACGAGCGCGTCCTCAGCCGACCCAACGGAGCACGAGCGGAGGCCGCTGGACGGGCCCGCCCTCGAGCGTGAACGCCGAGCGTATCGCGTCGACGGCACGGTGCGCGGCATCCTCGTCCCGCGCGTGCACGCGCGCGAGCTCGTCGTCCGCGCCCACGACGTCCCCGACCTCTCGCAGCACCTCGACCCCGACGGCAGGATCGATGTCCTCGTGCTTCCCGCGCCGGCCGGCCCCGAGGACCGCGCTGGTCCGCGCGACGACCTGCGGATCCACACGGCCGACGGTTCCCGCGTCGCGGGCGATGACGGGCAGCACGACCGGCGCCGCCGGCAGCACGGCGTCCGCCTCGTCGGCGACGCGTGGATCTCCCCCCTGGGCGGCCACCATGGCCCGGAACCGCTCGAGCGCCGCGCCGGAGTCCAGCGCGCGCTCCGCTCGCGCGCGCGCCTCCTCGATCCGCGTGTTCGACAGCGTCGCGAGCGCCTCCGCCGCGAGGAGGACAGACAGCTCCCGCAGCCGGGCGGACCCTTTCCCGCCCGCGAGCACGTCGACCGCCTCGCGTACCTCGAGCGCGTTGCCCACGGCGTGCCCGAGCGGCTGCGACATGTCCGTGACCACGGCGCGAACGGCGCGCTCGGACGCTCGCGCGATGTCCACGCAGACGCCGGCGAGCTCGGCCGCGGCGTCCACGGTCTCCATGAAGGCTCCCCGCCCGGCCTTCACGTCGAGCAGGATGAGGTCGGAGCGAACCGCGAGCTTCTTCGACATCACGCTCGCCGCGATCAGGGGCACCGATTCGACGGTCGCCGTCGCATGCCGAAGCGCGTAGAGGGCGCCGTCCGCCGGAACGAGATCGACGCGCTGACCGACGATCGCACAGCCGATCTCCTCGACCTGCCGCTCGACCTCATCGGGCGACAGGTCGGTCCGCATGCCGGGGATCGACTCGAGCTTGTCGATCGTCCCTCCCGTGTGCCCCAGGCCGCGGCCCGAGACCTTGGCGACCGCGAGGCCGAGCGCCGCAGCCAGCGGCGCGAAGATCAGCGTGACGCCGTCGCCCACCCCGCCGGTGGAGTGCTTGTCCACGATGGACCGGTCGACGGACGCCAACGAGACCGTCGTTCCCGAATCGACGTACGCGCCCGTCAGGGCCGTCGTCTCCGAGGCACTCATCCCGCGGAGGTACACCGCCATCAGGAAGGCGGCGGCGAGCTCGGGCGCCACGTCCCCCCGCCCGTATCCCTCGACGAACGAGCGGATCTCGCCGGCCTCGAGCACGGCCCCGTCTCGCTTGCGAGCCACGATCGCTCGAGGGTCGTACACGCTCACCGGGAGGCCACCCCCTCGGTCACCGGCACGGATCCCCCGACCTCCGGTGAAGGACGAGACCCCTCGGCCTCAACCTCGACCTCGATCTCATCGAGAGGTTCATGCTCCGGCCTCACTGGAGCGGCACGAGGTCCTCCGCCATGCTCTCCCCCGCGAGCCCCGACGCATCGACCCCGAGGAGGGCCGCCGCCGTCGCCCCCAGGTCGGCGAAGGTCGGTCGGGTGCCGACGTCCACAGGCCCTCCCTCCAGGCCGGCGATGAGCAACGGCGTGCGCTCCCTCGAGTGATCGGTGGGCGGCGTCGTCGGGTCGCATCCGTGATCGCCCGTGAGGATGAGCACCCCGCCGCCGAGCCCCGCGACCAGTTGCGGCAGCCGGGCGTCGAAGGCTTCGATGCAGCGCGCGTATCCGCCGGGGTCGTTGCGATGGCCGTATTTCGAGTCGAAATCGACGAGGTTCGTGAAGACGAGGGCGGGGCCCGGGCGGCGGAGATACTCGAGGGTGAGATCGATGCCCGTGGTCGTTCGAATCGGAGTATCGGGCCTCGGTGAGGCCCTGGCCGGCGAAGATGTCCTGGATCTTGCCGACCCCGTACACGGGGATCCCCTCGCCGCTCACCCGGTCGAGGATCGTCGGCCCGGGGGGCGGCACGGAGAAATCGCGGCGGCCGGGAAGGCGGACGAACTCGCCGGGTCGGCCGGCGAACGGGCGAGCGATGACGCGTCCCACGCGATCCTCGCCCTTCAGCAATCGGCGTGCGAGCCGGGACCACTGGTAGAGCGTCGCGAGTCCGACGACGTCGGTGTGGGTGGCGATCTGGAACACCGAGTCCCCGCTCGTGTACACGATGGGCTTGCCCGTCCGAAGATGCTCCTCCCCCAGGCGCTCGATGATCTCGGTTCCCGACGCCGGCACGTTGCCGAGCACCTCGCGCCCGATCGCCCGCTCGAACGACTCGATCAGCTCCTCCGGAAATCCGTCCGGGTAGACCGGGAACGGACGATCCAAGATGATGCCGGCCATCTCCCAATGCCCGGTGGTGGTGTCCTTTCCCGCCGACCGCTCCGTGAGCCGTCCGTGTGCGGTCCCGGGCCGCGCACGCGGCTCGACCCCCTCGATCCCGGCCAGCAGGCCCAGGCCGAGGTCCGCCAGATTCGGCGCCTCCAGCCCGCCGACGGCTCGGGCGGTGTTCGCGAGGGTGTTGGATCCCTCGTCCCCGTAGTCCGCCGCGTCGGGCGCGTCCCCGACGCCGAAGGAATCGCAGACGACGATCACCACGCGGGGGACCCGCGCGGGCGTCACGGACGCTCGCCCTCCTGCTTGCAGCGGATGCACAGGATCGCCCAGGGCAGGGCCTCGAGCCGCTCCGGCGAGATCGGACCGCCGCACCGCTCGCACGTCCCGTAGCCGCCGTGCTCCAGCTTGCCGAGGGCCCGGTTCACCCAGCGCAGGTTCGCCCGGAGCGCGCGAACCACCGAGATCACCCGGGATCGCTCCGCGGTGCTGTGCGCGCTGTCGGCGAAGCCGCGCTCCACGTCGATCTCGACCTCGTCGGAATCGGGGTCGGCGCCCTGATCGACGATCTCTCGACGCAGATTCTCGCGCTGATGCTCGAGATCGGTCCTCAGGCGCTGCAGGGTCGCCTCGTCGAGCGCCGTCACCGCGAGCTCCTCGCCGCTCGCCGAGGGGCCGCCGGCCTCGGCGCGCACGCGGATGCGAGGTCGCGTACACCTCGAGCAGGTGCTCCCTCGTGACCAGGGTGTAGATCTGCGTCGTCGCGACGCTGGCGTGCCCCAGGAGCTCCTGCACGACCCGGACGTCCGCGCCGCCCTCCAGCAGGTGCGTCGCGAAGGAGTGCCGCAGGACGTGCGGCGAGACGCGCCGCCGAATCCCCGCCGAACGGGCGGAGCGCTCGAGCAGGAGGGTGACGCCCTGGCGCGTGAGCCGGCCGCCTCGCTGGTTCAGGAACAGCGCGGACCCCGACGCCCGCGACGCCAGCTCCGGCCTCGCTCGCACGAGGTAATCCTCAAGCGCCCGCACCGCATACGTGCCGATCGGAACGTCCCGCTCGCGCCCCCCCTTGCCGAGCACGCGGACGCCCGGCAGCTCGAGATCGACGTCGTCGACGTCCAGCGAGACGAGCTCGGAGACGCGCAGCCCCGCGCCGTACAACAGCTCGAGAAACGCTCGATCGCGCGATCCCGCCGGCGTCTCGCGCCTGGGCGCATCGAGGAGCCGGCGCATCTCCTCCACGGTCAGGGGGCGCGGGAGCCTCCTCGGCAGCTTGGGACGGACGACGCCCGCGGTCGGATCGCGCTCGACGTCGCCCTCGGTGAGACAGAAACGATGAAAGGCGCGGACCGCGGACAGGGCCCGCGCGACCGAGGACGCTCGGTAGGGCACGCCGTCGTCGTGGGTCGCCGCCGAGCG
This sequence comes from uncultured Actinomycetes bacterium, assembly GCA_963728285.1. Lineage (GTDB taxonomy): Bacteria > Actinomycetota > UBA4738 > UBA4738 > HRBIN12 > CAVSJR01. The sequence continues at coordinate 355,889 of CAVSJR010000003.1, forward strand.
GGACGCGAGATACGCCGCAACGGCATCGTCGTCCACATCCCCGGCGGTGCGAGCCCCTCGCGCCGCGCAGAACTCGACGTACCGTCGGAGGTCACGCCGGTAGGCGTCCACGGTGTGCCGCGACAGCCCGCGTTCCACGGCCAGGTGGTCGAGATAGCGCTGCACCTGCTCGCCCATTTCGGCGACCGTTCCAACGTCACGCATCGAGTCGCTCCTCCAGCGTCACGCCACGTCGGTGACGGAGTCCAGGGAGCCCAGCGGGAGGCCGTGGGCCTCGGCGACCCCGGCGTTCGTGATCCGGCCTCGAAAGATGTTGACGCCGAGCGCGAGCGCCGGATCCCGCCGGATCGCCTCGTCGAGACCCAGGGTCGCGATCGCCGCGGCGTACGGGAGGGTGACGTTCGTCAGCGCGTAGGTTGAGGTCCTCGGCACGGCGCCGGGCATGTTGCCGACGCAGTAGTGAACGACACCGTGCGCGACGTACGTCGGCTCGGAGTGGGTCGTCATCCTGGAGGTCGCGATGCACCCACCCTGGTCGATCGAGATATCCACCACGACGCTTCCCGGGCGCATCGAGGCGACCATGTCCTCGGTCACGACCTTCGGGGCCCTGGCTCCGGGCACGAGCACGGCGCCGATCACGAGATCGGCGTGCGGGACGAGGCGTTCGAGCGCGAGGGCGCTGCTCGTGAGCGTCTGCACCCTCCCGCGCTGGAGCTGATCGACGAGTCGGAGCCGATCGACGTTCAGATCGAGGATGGCGACCTCCGCCTCCATCCCCGCGGCGATCCACGCGGCGTTGCCGCCGGCCATCCCGGCGCCGAGCACCACCACGCGTGCGGGGGCGACGCCCGCGGCGCCGCCCATGAGGACCCCGCGACCGCCGGCCGGACGCTCCAGGAGCTTGGCGCCCTCGTGCGGCGCCATGCGGCCGGCGATCTCGCTCATCGGCGCGAGGAGCGGGAGGCTCCCGTCGGGCAGCTGGACCGTCTCGTACGCGACGGAGGTGACGTCGCGCTCGGCGAGGAACTCCGTCAACGCGCGGTCGGCCGCGAGATGCAGGAACGTGAACAGGAGCTGCCCGGGCCTGAATCTGGCGTATTCCTCCGGCTGAGGCTCCTTCACCTTCAGGATCATGTCCGCCCGGGCGAAGACCTCGTCGGCGTCGGGGGCGACGCGCGCTCCGGCGCGCACGTACTCCTCATCGCCGATCGCGGAGCCCTCGCCTGCGCCGGACTGCAGCACGACCTCGTGACCCGCCGCGGCGAGCTCTCGCACCCCCTCGGGGGTCGCGGCCACGCGGTACTCGTTGTCCTTGACCTCGGTTGGGATGCCGATGATCATCGAGCGCCCGCCCCTCCTCCGGTCCCCGAAGCGTACCCGACCCGGGCGAGGCCCTGCCGCGAAAGCGGTTCGGACGACCAGCTCGAACGAGTCCCCCGGCGGTCGGTCAGGCGCGGGCCCGGGCCGCCAGCAGGAGCGCCAGCGCCGTCTTGGCGTCCTCGATGCCCCCGTCCTCGACCTCGCGGAGCGCCTGCGCGAACGGCATTCGAACCAGGTCGATCCCGGCCTCCGGATCGGCCGACGGAACATCCGGCACGGCGGCGCGGTAGAGAAGGTATCGCTCGTCGGTCAGGCCGGACGAGCTGAAGAATCCGCGCCCCAGCGGCTCGATGCGCGCAGCGGCGTAGCCGGTCTCCTCCACGAGCTCCCGCCGAGCGCACTCCTCGGGGGTCTCCCCCTCCACGTCGCGCAGCCCGGCGGGGATCTCCAGCATCTCGCGCCGGACCGGCTCGCGGAACTGGCGGACGAGCAGCACGTCCTCGGACGACGTCAGCGCCAGGACGCCCACGGCCCCCGCGCCGGCCGGTCCGATCCTCCTGACGAACTCGTACTCGCGGCCGGACCAACGCTCCACGACGGCCTCGAGATACCGGCCGCGAAAGGCGATCCGGGATTCCTCGGGTGCTTCTCCGTCTCTGGCCCGCTCGCCGGCGCGGTCCGGAACGCGGTCCGGGGACACCCGGCGTTCAGCCGGTCAGCGCGGCCGGACGCGCGACGCCCGTCCGGCTCCGCTCGTGAGCCGCCCCGACGAACGCACGGAACAGCGGATGCGGATCGGTGGGCCGCGAGCGGAGCTCCGGATGGAATTGCGACGCGAGGAAGAAGGGGTGATCCGCGAGTTCGACGATCTCGACGAGCCTTCCCTCTCCGGAGGTGCCGGACAGGACGAGGCCGTTGGATCGCAGGACGTCGTGGTACTCCGGGTTCACCTCGAAGCGATGGCGATGGCGTTCCCCGACGACCGGGATGCCGTACGCCTCGGCCGCTCTGGTTCCCGGAACGAGATGACAGGGCTCGGACCCGAGCCGCATGGAGCCACCGAGATCGGTCACGTCCTTCTGCTCGGGAAGCAGGTCGATCACCGGATGCGGGGTCGTCGGGTCGAACTCCGAGGAGTTGGCTCCCGCGAGGCCGCACACGTTGCGAGCGAACTCGACCACCGCGCATTGCAGGCCCAGGCAGATCCCCAGGAAGGGGATCTCTCGCTCGCGGGCGAAGCGGATGGCCTCGATCTTTCCCTCGACCCCGCGGACGCCGAACCCGCCCGGGGACGAGGATGCCATCGGCATCGCCGAGCGCGGACTCGACGCCGCTGCCGGCGAGGTCGTCCGAGGAGACCCAGTCGAGGTCGACCGCCGCGCCGTGCGAGAACCCACCGTGCTTCAGCGCCTCCATGACCGAGAGGTACGCGTCGCGAAGGTTCACGTATTTCCCGACGACGGCGATCCGCACGGGATCGGTCGACTCGTCGATCCGACGCACCAGCGCGGTCCACTCGGAGAGGTCCGGCTCGGCGTCGATCCGCAGCAACCCCGCGAGATAGCCGTCGAGGCCCTCGCGATGCAGGACCAGCGGGACCCGGTAGATCGACGCGGAGTCCACGGCCGAGATGACGCCCGAGATCGGGACGTCGCACAGCAACGAGATCTTCTCCTTCAGGTTCCTCCCGATCGGGCGGTCGGATCGACAGACGATCACGTCCGGCTGCAGACCGAGCGACCTGAGCTCCTTCACCGAGTGCTGGGTCGGCTTGGTCTTCAGCTCGCCGCTCGGCCCGATGAACGGCATCAGCGAGACGTGCACGAACGCACAGCGATCCCGTCCGATCTCGTTCCGAAGCTGGCGGATTGCCTCGAGGAAGGGCAGGGATTCGATGTCGCCGACGGTTCCGCCGATCTCCACGATGACGAGGTCGGCGTCCTCCGCTTCGCCCAGCGCCCGGATCCGCTCCTTGATCTCGTCGGTGATGTGGGGGATGACCTGCACGGTCTTGCCGAGATAGTCGCCCCGGCGCTCCTTGGCGATGACCGATGAATAGATCGCTCCGGTGGTGACGTTGGAGCCGCGGTGGAGGTTCTCGTCCGTGAACCGCTCGTAGTGCCCGAGATCGAGGTCCGTCTCGGCGCCGTCGTCGAGCACGAACACCTCGCCGTGCTCGAACGGGTTCATGGTCCCGGGGTCGACGTTGATGTAGGGGTCGAGCTTCTGGAGGGCGACGCGCAGCCCGCGGGACTTGAAGAGGCGGCCGAGCGAGGCGGTGGTGATTCCCTTGCCGAGTCCGGACGCAACGCCGCCGGTAACGAAGATATAGCTCCGAGTCGTCTGCACCTCGGAACGCGATGCTAGCAGAACACGCCGACGCGGCGTCCGCCGTTCGTCGAGAAAGTTCCCGTCGAACGCCGCTTTCTCGGTATGCGGGAGCCTCGCGGGGCACCGACGGCCCGATCTCATCGTTCCCGTCCCTCGGCCCGTCCCTCGGCGCTCGGCCCGTCCGACGGCAGACGCCCGAGACGATCGAACCACCGCAGGGGCGGCGCCGCCTCGATCAGACGCGAGAGCGATACGGTCTCGGCCAGCACGTTGAGTCCCACCACGACCAGCGCCGCCACCGCGATTCCCCAGGCGGGCAGCGAGAGATACAGGCCGATCCCGGCAGTGAACCCCAGCAGGTTCGCCCCGGCGTCGCCGAGCATCGCGCGTTCCCGGAGGTCGAACGGGAGCGCGATGAGCGCCGCGAGCCAGAGCGCTCGCACGCCTGGGGCGAGCGACCAGGGCACGCCGAGGGCCACGCCGTCCACCACCAGGAACGCCTTGAGCGCGCGACCCGGCGCCACGTCGAGCCCGTTCCAGAGGTTGGCGCCGGCCGCGATCAAGGCGACCCCGAACAGTCGGGCACCACCGCCCGGATCCGGCTGAGCGGCCACGACGACGATGGACGAGGCGACCGTGACCATGAGCTTCAGGACGCCGGTCGTCACGTGCCCCGAGGCGAGCGCCCTGAGATGGTTCCGCACGCCTCGCGGCCCCCCGGGAGAGAGATCGTCGACGAGCCCCGCCGCGAACACCAGCAGCGACCCGCCCAGGGTGACCAAGGCCGGCGAGCGTGGCTCCGCCGCGTCGCCCATCCACAGCGCCGCGGCGGTGGAGCCGACCAGGACGACCGCCAGCCAGATGCCGAGCACGACGGGCACGCTCCTGCCCGCGGTAGTTCGCGACGCGAAGGCGGTCCAACGTCATCGCGCGATCCTCCCGATCAGGGCGCGGACGATGTCCAGGCCCTGACGGCCGCGGTGGACGAAGCCGCGAGGTCCTCGTCCCGTGGCGCGATGCCGCACGCCGGCCGGGACCTCGGCGACGCGGCCGCCGGCGCGAACGGCATCGATCGTCATCGCGGCCTCCACCCCGAAGCCGGCGGCCAGCGGGCGGCAGGCCGTCAGCATCCGGCCGGTGCAGGCGCGCTGCCCCGACAGCGGCGCGGCGGCGCGGAACCCCGACGCCCGGCGTATGCCCCAGCCGGCGAAGCGTCGAACGAGCCCGAACCCGCCGCCGGCCTGCCGCGGAGGGATCGCGATCGCCAGATCGGCCCGGCCGGCGAGGACCTCCCGCAGGACCGGCTCGAGGCTCGCCGCGCTCGTCCCGAGGTCGGCGTCCGCGAGCAGCCAGACGTCGGCCGCCGACAGCCGCTCCAGCGCGCCCTCGAGGGCCCCTCCCTTCCCGCGCCGCCTGGGCGCTCGCAGCACCGTGGCGCCGGCCTCCAGAGCTCGCGAGGCGGTCTCATCGCGCCGACCCGTCGTCGGCGACGACCACGAGGGACACGGACGGGATCGACCGGAGCGCTCGGACCGTCGCTCCGATGTCGTCGGCCTCATCGTTGGCGGCGACGAGGGCGACCACGCGCGGCTCCGTCACGCGCCGGGTTCCAGGGGCGGGAAGATATCGGCGGCCTCGAGCCCGTAGTCCCCTCCCTCGCCGAACTCCAGCAGGCGTTGCAGGCCCAGGTCCAGCGCGACCTGCCCCATTCCCAGATCCACATCGTCGACCGTGACGAACTGCCGATCCTCCAACAGGTTCGATCCGCGGAGCTCGCGCACGAACTCCGGCTGGGAACCCGTCCCCTCGGCGGCCGCGACGTCCAGCCTCTGGGCGGCGACGAGCTCCTCCACGAGCGGCACGAGGAAGTCGGAGGGACGCGGCAACTGGTCCTGCTGGCCTCCGTGGACGACGACGACCGACTGGTTCGCGCCTCCGACCTCCTCCGGCGCGGCGCTGCCCAGCAGATCGGTGACGAAGCCGGCATCCTGGAGCCGCCCGAGGATGTCGTCGGGCGGTTGATCCGCCCGCGCCAGGCGGCGAGCGAGCGCTGCCGCGGCCTTCTCCTGGAGGACCCGCGAGGACGTGGCCGCGGGAGCGCCGATCGCGGCCGCGAGCGCGTTCCGGGTCGGGGGGGTCGACGCGCCCATGCGCGGATCGATCCTGAGCGCCGCGACGACATCCGCGTCGGCGGCCCTGAGGGCGTCGATGACGCGATCGGACAGGCCGTCGTCGATGGCCCCCTGATCGGTGATCACCACCACCTGGCGGCCGACCAGCCGTCCCCGGACGAGCACGGGAAGCACGGCGTCGCTGTACTCGTTGAGCTTGTCGAGCTGCACCCGCTGCTCGGTCGCCTGGCCCCGCAGGTCGTTCAGATCCGCCTGCAGCCGGTCGGTCTGTGCCTGCAGGCCGTCCACGAGGCTCTGCTCCAGCACCGTGCTCCCGGCGAGCACGCCGAGCCCGAGCGCGAGGAAGATGGCGACGATCGTGATCAGGAAGTAGCGAAACGAGATCATTCGCTCAGAGGATTCCGCGCACGTCGAACAGCCATTGCCGGGCCTGTTCGAACAGTTGAACGACGTAGAGCCGCAGCGGAGGCGAGGCGAGGATCACCATCGCCATGGCGAACACGGCCGATCCGACCAACAGCAGCGTGTCGCGGCCGCGGATGCGCCGGCTCCCGTACAACCGGGACACGCCCTTCGCGTCCATCAGGATCTCCCCGACGCGAAGCCGCACCAGGAACGTGCTCGCCATGCCCTCCCGCCCCTTGTCGAGGAACTCGCGCAGGTTGCCGTGGGTGCCCACCGCGACGATGAGCTCGGCGCCCTGCTCGTGCGCGAGGAGGAACGCGAGATCCTCGCTGGTGCCGAGGGCCTCCACGACCGTATACGGGACGCCGAGATCGTCGAGCCGGGGCTGACCCGGCGCGCGGCCGTCGGCGTAGGCGTGCAGGACGACCTCGGTGGGCATGCGCCGCCCGGCGGGGAGCGCGCGCTCGAGCGCCTCGTCGGAGACGCTGTCCATGTCGCCGACGATGAGGTCGGGAACATACCCCTCGTCCAGCAGCGCATCCGCCCCGCCGTCCACCCCAACGAGCACGGGACGCGCATCACGGATGTACGGGCGCAGGGCGGACAGATCCTCCCGATAGCTGTATCCGCGGACGACGACGAGCACGGGGCGGCCGGCGATCGAGTGGCGGAGCGCCGGAAGGCCGGTGCCCCCGAACAGCAGGTCTCGCTCCCTCCGCATGAAATCGACGGTGTTGCGGGCGAAATTGTCGAACTGCTCCCCCAGGGCGCGGTTGGCCCCCTCCATGTCCCCGAGCACGGAATCGCGATCCTGGCGGACGCCGATCCCCACCAGCGAGTCCCCCGCGTACACGCGGTCGCCGTCGACGCGCAGGGGCTGCCCGTCGCGAACCTTCTGCAGCAGCATCGGCCCGACCCCGTCGACGAGCGGGATGCCCGCCTCGACCAGGATCAGCGGGCCGAGATTGGGGTAGCGCCCGCTGATCGACCGGGCACCGTTCACCACGGCCGCCACGCCGGCGCCGATGAGGTTCTCCGCCGAGACCCGGTCGAGATCCTCATGCAGGATCACGGCGATGTCGCCCGGCTGCGCCCGCTGGACGAGGTCCTTCGTCCTTCGATCGACGCGGGCCGTGCCGCTCTCGGGATGCCGGCGGCGGAGCGGTCCGCGCAGCAGGCTCCTCGATCTCAACGTGGACGTGCGCTCGCCTCCGTCGCCGGGACCTCCGCGCAGATGCGCAGGTCGTAGGGCGCAAGCCTAGCGAACCGCGCCGTCCGAGCACGCGCCGGCTCGACCCGGCGCCGCTCCGGGGCTCGCTACCGGACGCTGGCCTTGTCCTTCGAGGCCTCGGAGAGCAACTCCTCCGCATGGCTCGCCGCGCGCTCGCTTCCCGGAAGCCCGGAGAGCATTCGCGACAGCTCGGCCAATCGGTCCGCATCCTCCAGGACCCCGACCGTCGCCGTCCCCTCGAGCTTCTCGACCCGGATGTGCCGGTCGGCGAAGGAGGCGATCTGCGGCAGGTGCGTGACGACGAGCACCTGGCGGGAGCCGGCGAGGCGCGCGAGGCGGCGACCGACGGCGACCCCGGCCCTCCCGCCGATGCCCGCATCCACCTCGTCGAAGACGAGCGTCGGGATCTCGTCGAGATCGGCGAGCACGCTTCGGCAGGCCAGCATCACGCGCGAGAGCTCCCCGCCCGAGCCGGTTCGCGCGAGCGAGAGCGCGTCCCCTCCGGCGACGGCCGAGAACCGCAGCTCCACCCGCTCCGCCCCGTTGGCCCCCGGCTCCTCCAGCGGCTCGAGCGCCACCCGGATGGAGGCGCCCTCCATCCCGAGCTCCCGCAGCTCCACCTCCAGCGCCTTCGACAGCTCGGGCGCGCCCCGCTGCCTGCCGGCCGACACGCTTCGTGCGAGCTCGTCCAGGCGGCGCCGGAGGTCCTCGGCCTCCGCCTCCAGGCCCGCCCGCTCGTCCTGGGTGCCGGCGAGCGCCTCGAGGCGCGTCCGGGCCGTCCCGAGGAACGCGAGGATCTCGGCCTCGTCGTCGCCGTACTTGCGTTGGAGATCCGTCAAGACGCGAAGGCGTGCGCGGACGGCCTCGAGACGGTCCGGATCGGGCTGCGCCGCCTCGGCGTGCACGCGAACCTCGCGCGCGAGCTCGGCGCCCTCCTCGGCGAGCGCGGCCATGCGGGCGGACAGGCCCTCGGCCTCTCGATCCATCGACGCCGCGTGCGCGAGATCCGATGCCGCGGTCCGGAGGGCGTCCACGCCGCCTCCCTCGACCGAAAGCGTCGCGGCGGCGGAGGCCGCGAGCTCGGCGATGCGTTCGGCGTTGCCGAGCCGATCCTCCTCCGCCCGCAGGTCCCCGAGCTCGCCCGGCTCGACCCCCGCGTCCTCGATCTCCCTTGCCTGATAGGAGAGAAGATCCAGCTCTCGCTCGCGATCCCGGGCGACGTCGGCCAGCTCGCCCAGCCGCGTTCGACATGCCGTCAGCCGCGCGTAGGCGCGCCGGTACGCGGCGAGCTCCTGCAGGTGATCCTCCCCGACGAACCTGTCCAGGAAGGCGACGTGCGCGGCGGGGCGAAGCAGGCCCAGTCCCGAATGCTGGCCGTGGACCTCGATGAGCTCGGGACCGATCGCGGCCAGGGCGGCGACCGTCGCGATCTGCCCGCCGATCCTCACGGAGCTCTTTCCATCCGCGCCGATCGAGCGGGCGAGGACGAGCTCCCCGTCCTCCACCCATTCTCCGGCGGACGCCGGCAACGGCCCATCGAACCGGGCTTGCACCCGCGCGGCTCGCGCGCCGGGGCGGACGAGGGAGGACGCTCCTCGCTGGCCGAGCGCCAGTGCCAGGCCGACGGTCACCATGGTCTTGCCCGCGCCCGTCTCGCCGGTGAGCACGTTGAGGCCCGGGTCCAGCTCCAGGTCGAGGTCGTCGATCACTCCGAGGCCGCTGATGTGAAGCTCCCGGAGCACGCGCCGATCCTAGTCCTCGACGCCGTCGTCGGGGTGGCCGGGAAGCTCGAACTTCTCCCTCACGAGGTTCAGGAAGTCCGACGCGTCGTCGTGGCGAACCAGGCGCGCCGGGCGCGGTGCTCGCCCGATCCGTACGCGACCGCCGACGGGAAGGTCGATCGCCTCACGACCGTCGGCGGACAGGACGCCGGCGACCTCGCCCACCACCTCGAGCTCGACGTGTTGCAACGCCTCGAGCACGAACGAGCGATCGAACACCATGTGGGGTGCGACGGGCGTCAGGATGAGCGCGGGGATCGTCGGAACGACGATCGGCCCGTGAGCCGAGAACGAGTAGGCCGTGGATCCCGTCGGCGTCGCGACGATGACGCCGTCGGCGGAGAACGTCGTCACGTACGTCCCGTCCACGAAGGCAGCCAGCCGAATGAGCCGATGTCGCGCTCCCTTCTCCACCATGATCTCGTTGAGCGCCCACTGCGGCTCGAAGGACGCCGCGCCGTCCGGCTCCGCGAGCACGGCGAGCCGCTCGTCCACCCGGGCGGTCCCGTTCACCGCGCGCTCCAGGAGCTCCTGCGCCCCGTCGGGCTCGACCTCCGTGAGAAATCCCATTCGCCCGACCTTGACCCCGAGCACGGGACAGTCCGCCTCCCACGCCAGCCTGGCGGCCCGCAGCAGCGTGCCGTCGCCACCGACCGAGACGACGAGGTGCAGCCCGTCCGCGAACGCGCCCGCTCCCGCGGAGAGGGTCGCCCCGATCGCCTCGCCGACGAGCTCGCGCGTCTGCATTCCCTGCTCGTTGAGCCACTCGACGAGCAGGGACGCCGCCTTGATCGCCTCCTCGCGTCCCGCGTGCACGACGAAGCCGATCCGCTTCATGACTCGCCGCCCATCTCCGTCGCCGTCGCGATCGCCGCCTCCGCGCCGAGATGCCCGATGCCCGCCCGGCTCGCTCCCCGCTCGGTGCCGGCGACGAGGAGGAACTCCACGTTCCCGGCGGGCCCGAGCAGCGGAGAGGGGATCAGCCCCCGTGGCTCCAGCCCCGCCGAACGGCACGCCCCGGTCACATCCTCGAGCACGCTCCGCCAGACCGCGCGGTCACGAACCACCCCGCCCACCGGAACATCGCGTCGCGGCGCCTCGAACTGCGGCTTCACGAGCATCACGAACGTCGCCCGATCGGCGGCGACCCGCGTGAGCGGGGGGATCGCCGTCCGCAGGGAGATGAACGAGAGGTCCGCGACCACGACCGTTGGACGGAACGGGAGCGAGTCGGGGCGAAGGTCGCGCACGTTCGTCCGTTCGAGGACGTGGACGCGCGGGTCGCTGCGGAGCGACCACGCGAGATCGCCGTATCCGACGTCGACGGCGATCACCCGTGCGGCGCCGTGTCGAAGGAGGCAGTCGGTGAAGCCGCCCGTCGACGCGCCCGCGTCGAGCGCATCCGCGCCCGCGACATCGACGGCGAAGTGCGCCAGTGCCGCCTCGAGCTTCTCGCCCCCCCGAGAGACATACGGATCGTCTTTCGCCGACGCGGTCGACGGGCTCATCCGACGCGACCATCGACGCGGCGTTGCGCACGGGGCTGCCCCGCACGGTGACGAGGCCGCCGCGCACCGCCCTCAGGGCGTCCTCGCGATCGGTGGCCAGACCCCGGCGCAGGAGCTCGTCATCGAGGCGGCGGCGGGCCACCCGCGTTCAGCTCCCGCGGGTCGGTTCCGAACCGCCACGCGTGCCGGGAGGCTCCGTGGGGGTCGTCGGCCTCGCCGTGGGCTTGGTCGCGGGAGTGCTTCCCGCCGACGTCGCGCCCTTCGCGGTCGCGCGGTTCGCGGCCGTGCGTTTGGCGGCGGTGGCCTTGGCGGCCGTGGATTTGGCCGACGTGCGCTTGGCCGGGGTCCGTTTCGACGCCGTGCGCTCCAGCACCGCGACGCGGCGCTTCAGCGCCTCGTAGTCGTCCTTCGTCGGGACGCCCATCGCCGAGAGCTGGGCGGCCACCTCTCGCTGGACGAGGGCTCGCACCCGCTCCCGATTCCGCTGCGACCAGTCGACGAGCTCCTGCGCGGCCTTCGCAACCTGCTCACGCCCCTCGCCGCTCGCCATCTGTTTCGCGAGCTCCTGCGCGCGAGCGGGGGAAATCCGATCCAGTGTCGCCTCCACGAACTGCAGGACGTCGGTGAGCTGCATACCCTCTCCCCTTCTCGCCCGGCACGCCGAGCCATACAGCGCGGCTCGCGGTCGGCTTCGCGCTCGACCGACATCGCCGCGCGTTCCTGCGTGCAAGGATACCCCCTTCCCTTGCGGCGCCCCGGCCGTGAGGCCGCTGCTACGATCGCCTCCGTGCTCCCGTTGCGGGACCGGAACCCCACGCTGCGAACGCCCTGGGTCACGATCGGGCTGATCGCGGCCAACATCCTGATCTTCGTGCTGTGGCAGCCCACCTTCGGTTCCGAGGGCGAGCGCGACGCCTTCTACTATTGCCACGCGCTGATCCCCTACGAGGTGACGCACGGCACAGATCTCGCGGATGGAGGAGCACCTGCCCGCGAGGCGATCTCGCGGAGGTTCGGGGACCCAGAGAGCGGCCCGGACCTGCAAGGATTCCTGCTGCGTACGTGCGCGGGCAAGCAACCGTATCTGCCGCTGCTCGTGGCGATGTTCCTCCACGGGGGTTGGTTGCATCTCGCGGGCAACATGCTGTTCCTCTGGGTCTTCGGCAACAACGTCGAGGACCGGCTCGGGCGCCCCCTGTACCTCGGCTTCTACCTCGTCGGCGGACTCGCCGCCACCGCGCTGCAGATCGCCTTCGGACCGAACTCCGTCGTGCCCAACGTGGGCGCGTCCGGGGCGATCGCCGCGATCCTCGGCGCCTATCTCGTCATGTATCCGCGTGCGCGCGTTCTCACGCTGGTGTTCTTCATCGCGCTCGTCGACCTTCCGGCCGCCGTCGTCCTCGGATCCTGGTTCGTCCTGCAATTGTTCAGCGGCGTCGGAGGGATCGGCGACGCCGTCAACACGGGCGTGGCCTACTGGGCTCACGTCGGAGGCTTCCTCGCCGGCGTGATCATGACCTACCTGCTGTATCCGAGGGGCCGCGCGCGGGTTCCGTCCCTGCGCCCCCCTCCGAGGCCCGACTTCTGAGCCGGCTCGATACGACCGCGGACGCTCGCGATCATCCCGACGGCGGAGGCTCTTGGTGCAGCGCCGACAGATCCGCCCCGACGTAGGTCGGACGCACGTCCGCACCCTCGACGTCGGATCTCGAGGTGATCCCGGTGAGCACGAGCAGGGAATCCCATCCCAGCGCCGCGGCCCCCGCGATGTCGGTATCGAGCCGGTCGCCGATGACCAACGGCCGGCCTCCGCCCGCCCGCGCTCGCGCGGCGAGGAACATCGCCGGCCGCGGCTTGCCGACGACGTCCGCATCCGCGCCGGTCGTGACCGTCACGACGGACAGCAGCGCTCCGGCGCCCGGCCACGCGCCGTCGTCCGCGGGAAAGGCCGCGTCGGCATTCGTCGCAACCAGTCGAGCGCCGCGCTCGACGAGCAACGCGGCTCGCCGGAGCCGCGCGTAGTCGGCGCTCCGATCCCATCCCACGACCACCACGTCGACCTCGTCTGGGTCCCCGTCGACGACCTCGATCCCGGCATCCGCAAGCGCATCACGTACCCCGCGTTCACCCACGACGAATGCGCGCGCGGCGCCGTCCCGACGCAGCAGGTCCGCCGTGGCCAGCGCCGACGTGACGACCTCGTCCGGGCTCGCGGCGATGCCGACGCGCCTCAGGCGCGCGGCCACCTCGTCCGGCGTGCGCGCGGAGTTGTTCGTCATGAACACGCGAGGCTTGCCCTCGGCCTGGAGGCGTTCGACCGCCTCCGGGGCGCCGGGAATCGCCTCCTCGCCTCGCATGAGCACCCCGTCGATATCGAAGAGGAAGGAGTCGTAGCGATCGGCGAGGAGCACGTGAACGAACGGACCTAGCCCGCGAGCCGGCGAAGCGCCTGCTCGTAGTCCTCGACCCCCGGGCGCATCGCCACCGCCAGCTTGAGGTGGCCGACGGCGCGCTGACGCTGACCCGTCCGCGCACACGCCAGCCCCAGGGCGAAGTGCGCGTAATCATCGGCCGGGTTCAGGGCGACCGCCTTGGCGAATTCGCGTCGAGCGCGGCGGGCGTCCCCGCTCATGAAGAGCGCACGGCCGAGCGCCTCGCGGATCGAGCCCTTCTCCGGCTCGAGCGCCTTCGCCCTCGACAGGTACATCACGGCCTGATGCGGATGACCGTCTCGGAGGAAGCGCGCCCCCTTCGAGTACAGGTCGTAGGCGGCCTGGTCGTCGGTGCGGCTGTTATACACAGGGGGTGCCTCGCATCTCGCCCTTCCGCGGCCTGCTGTTCGACGAAGCTCGGGTCGGTCCTCTTGCCGCCGCCACGGCTCCGCCGTACGACACGGTCGATCGCGGGCTTCGTCGGCGCCTCACATCCTCGAGCCCGTACAACATCGTGCATCTGGACCTGCCCGAACTCGAACCCGCCGCCGATGCGGCCGACGATCAGTATACGGGGGCGGCCACGCTGCTCCGTCGCTGGCGCGACGAGGGCGCCTTGCGACTGCTGTCGCGTCCGGCGATCTATCCCTACGAGATGCGCTATCGGTTCGAGGGCGAGCCCCGCCGCATCCGCGGACTGATGTGCGAGGTCGAACTCGAGCCCTGGGGCGGATCCATCGTTCCGCACGAGGACACGATGCCCGGCCCCGTCGAGGATCGCCTGCGGCTCGCCCGGGCGATTCGAACGAATCTCTCGGCCGTCTACGCCCTCTTCCCGGGCCCGCGACCGGACCTGCGCCGCTATCTGGACGACGTGACGTCCTCGCCGCCGCGCCTGCGGGTGACCGACGAGGAGGGGGTCGAGCACCGCATGTGGGTGGTCGAGGGCGACGTCCCCGATCTTCCCAGCCACGATTCCCTGCTGATCGCCGACGGACATCATCGATACACCATGGCGTTGCGCTACAGGGAGGAGATGAGGGCCGCGCACGGGCCGGGGCCCTGGGACGGCCAGATGATGTTCCTCGTCGACGCGGCCCTGGAGCGACCTCCCGTGCTGCCGATCCACCGGGTCCTTCGGGAGGCACCCGCTCCGGCGGCGGGCGAGCGCGTGCGCGATCTGGAGGAGCTGTCGGCGGCGCTCGACGACGAGCGCCTCACGTACGGCGTGATCCGACGAGAGGAAGGGTTGACCGTGCACGAGATCGGCAGCGTCGAGGGGCAGCCACCGACCGTGTGCGCGCTGACCGACCGGGTGGCGGCGCTGCGCAACGTCGCGGGTCTGCGGTTCACGCACGACGCGGTCGAGGCCGAGGCGTCGGTTCGCTCCGGCGAGGCCGCGGTCGCCTACCTGCTTCCGCCGACGAGCGCCGAACGCATCCGCGGGGTGATCGACGCGAGCCAACGCATGCCGCAGAAGTCCACGTACTTCTGGCCGAAGCCGCGAACCGGGATGGTCCTGCGGCCGCTGGAGTGAGCTCCGGCTCCCCGTGGTGGCCGGCGATGCCCTATCCGCGATCCCCGTGGTCGAGCCTTCGATCCCGGTCGCGACCACCTCGGTGAGGCTGCGAGCGCCCGCTCCGCTCCGATAGAAGCGCCTGACGAGCTGCCCGTGAACCAGGACCGAGTCGCCCTTGGCGATCCCCTGGATCGCGGCCTTGCTCACGGTCGTGTGCCAGACGGCGACCGGGAGCGGGAGAAGGCGCCGTCCGGCCTCGGGGACGGAGAGGCGAAGCTCCGTGACCTCGTCCCCGGACGGCAGCCGTCGCTCCACCGGCTCGGCCGAGATGGTTCCCGCCAGCACGACGACGTTGACCGTCACCATGTGCGACTCCCCCCTTTCCGGTCGCGCACGCTAGCAGCCGCCGACGACAAACGAAGTTCCGACCCTTGCGTTTCGGGTGGCCATCGACGACCGTTCCGGGCATGCCGACCTGGGGGGAATTCAGCCGCGCGCGGCCCGAGCTGGCCAGGGCGGGACGGGCCCTCATGTATCAGTTCGGCGTGGGCCTGGCGTTCCTTGGAACCGTCCGAGGCGACGGCGGCCCTCGGGTCCATCCGATGTGTCCGTTGATCACCGACGAGGGGCTCTACGCCCTGCTCGTGCCCTCCCCGAAGCGAGACGACCTGCACAGGGACGGCCGGTACGCGATGCACTGCTTTCCGGCCGACGACAACGAGGACGCCTTCTATCTCACGGGCGCGGCCCGACAGGTCGAGGATCGCGGCGTGGAGGAGGCCGTGCGCGCGCAGTTCCTCGCCGAGCGCCGCATGGATGCGCCGCCGACCGGATTCGCCGACTACGAGCCCTTCGAGTTCGACATCGAACGGTGTCTGCACACCGTGACCACGGGCCACGGCGACGAGAGCCCTCGCCACGAGGTCTGGCGCGCACCGTAGGCCCCTCGCGGCGCGGCGCACGCGACCGCCGGTACACTCGGCCCGTGCAGGAGACGTTCCCGGTCGCGGACGGCATCACGGCGATCGACACGAAGATGGTGGGCCGCTACCTCGTCACCTCCGGCTACCTCCTCGATGCCGAGGAGCCGATCCTGGTCGAGACGGGTCCGGCGACCTCGGCCGAGGCGGTGACGCGCGGGCTCGAGTCCCTCGGCGTGAGCGCCGATCAGCTCGCGCACATCCTCGTGACGCACATCCACCTGGATCACGCCGGCGGCGTCGGCACGCTCGCACGGCGCTATCCGAACGCGACGATCTGGGTGCACGAGCGCGGCGCGCGGCATCTCGCGGATCCGGCCAAGCTCGTGGCGAGCACGGCGCGCGTCTACGGGGAGGAGCGCATGCGGGAGTTCTTCGGCGACGTGCTCCCCACCCCCGCGGATCGGCTCCGAGCCATCGGCGAAGCCGACGAGGTTCGCCTCGGCGACCGGTCCCTCGAGGTGCTCCACACGCCCGGACACGCCTCCCACCACGTCGCGCTGGTCGACTCGAGGACCGGGGCGGTCTTCACCGGCGACGCGCTCGGCGTTCACCTGCCGGACGTGGGGGTCCTGCGCCCGGCCACTCCCCCGCCGGAGTTCGACATCGAGCTCGCCTGCGCGAGCATCATGCGAATCCGCGAGCGCGCCGACACGATGCTCCTCCTGTCCCATTTCGGCCCGGTGGGCGACGTGGGGGGAATCTGTGAGCTCGCCGCCGCGCGAATCCGCCGATGGGGCGAGGTCGTCCACGACGCGCTGCGAACCGACGACGACATCGACCGGATCTCGGCGCTGTTGAAGGAGGAGGGCGCGCGAGAATACCTCCAGGACAGCGGGGAACCCATCGACCTCGAGCGATACGACGTCCTCTCGAGCATCCGCATGAACGCCGCGGGGCTGATCCGATACTGGAAGCAACGGGCCGAGCGCGAGGCGGAGGAGGCGCTTCGGGCCGCGGAGATCTCCCCGGAGGCAGGCGGCTGAGGCTACGCCAGCCGGGCCGCGCGCTCCGCGGTGTCGAAGACGCCCGGGTCGTGGCGCATGATCTTGCGGAACTGCTCCGCGGCCTCCTTCGGCCTTCCGGCCCGCTCGAGGATATCGCCGGTCACGTACCACAGCCGCAGCACGTAGTCTCGCCCGACGTCATCGTTGGTCTTCGCGCGCCGCAGGAGCGCGAGCGCCTCCTCGTAGCGGCCGAGGTCCGCGAGCGCCGACGCGCCCACGACCGCCGCCTCGGCCTTGGATTCGTTCGGGATCCGGGCGTGGAGCGCCTCCTCCACGACGGGAACCACGCGATCCAGCTTGCCGGTGGCTCGCAGGGAGTCGGCGATCAGGTGGTTCTGGTCTCGCCGCCCCGACATTCGCCGGTAGGTCTGGAGCTCCGAGAGGGCCTGGGGGAATCGCTCGAGCCGGTACAACGCCATGCCCGAGCACCTCCCGCACCGTCGGGGAGCGCGAGGCGAGGCCCTTGGCCTTCTCCGCCTCCGCCGCGGCTCCCTTCGCGTCCCCTCGCTCGAGGAGCTCGACGGCGCGGCCGAGCCGTGCCCGGGCGTCGTCGGCCCGACCCGGGCGGGCGGTCCGCCGAAGCTCGTCCTCGACGTCGCGGGGCAGGCTCGCCCCGCGGGGAGCGGGACGAGGACTCTTCTTGCCGGACGGTCGCGGGCGTAGAGGTTTGGCCATCGGTGAGGTCAGCGTACCCCGACGCCGGGGCACACCGGAGGTCGCGCGATGGGGAGGGGCTTCGCCGAGCGGGGTGTCAGGCGGTCAGGCCGTGAGCTCGTAGATGCCGACCGAATCGCTGAAGTACAGGGAGCCGTTCGGCGCCGATTCCACGGTGAAGACGAACCGGTTGTTCGGCAGGGCGATCGCGACCGACCGGATGCGCATGCGGTTGGACGAGATGCTCGCCTGACGGATCCCGCTCCTCGGCGCTCCGTCCGGGGCGCCCATATCGAGGAAGTAGCCGAAGAACAGATCGCCCTCGGCGCCGGCGCCCAGGCCGCACGAGGAGCAGAACGACATGCCGTCCGGGGTGATCACCGGCGCGAAGAAGGCCTTGGGAAGCACCGGACGGGGGCCGTCCTGGTTGGTGTTGAGCGGAGCCTCCGGGGGCGTCGAGCACGTCGCGTGGGTCCCCCATCCGTAGTTCCGTCCGGGGATGATGCGGTTGATCTCGTCGTTGCACTCGGGACCCGCCTCGGACTGCCAGAGGGCGCCCGAGACGGGGTCGAACGCCAGCCCGAATCCGTTGCGGTGCCCGTAATCGTAGAGGTAGCCGTTCACTCCCGGGCGCCCGACGAACGGGTTGTCGGCCGGGATCTCACCCTTCGGGGTCATGCGGATCACCTTGCCGAAGACGTTGGAGAGGTCCTGCGCGTTGGCCGGGGCGGTCTTCTCGCCGATCAACGCGTACAGCATGCCGTCGGGCCCGAACGCCAGCTCGCCGCCGTTGTGAGCCGGCCCGACCGAATTCTCCATGAGGATCTTCGTCCGGCCGGCGGTCCCGTCCAAGTCCCGGATGCGCAGGATCTGGTTGCGCACGTTCGTGCCGGCGCCTCCGGAAAGATCGCGGGTGAGGTAGACGTACACGAACGGCTTCGCGGGGTAGTCGGGATGCAGGACCACGCCGAGCAGTCCCTGCTCCTGCAGCTGACCCACGGAGAACGACGCGAACAGGTCATCCTGTCTCGTCGCGGGATCGAAGATATGGATCTCGCCGGTGAAGCGCTCCCCGTAGAAGATGCGCCCGTCGGGAGCGAAGGTGAACGTCACCGGGTTCTCGAGCCCGGTCACGACCGCCCGCTTGCCCAAGGTGAGGGCGGCGGCGGGTGCGCTCGCGGGAACGGCAGGAAGCAGGATGCAGGTGATGAGGCCGAGCAGAACCGCGCGCCGAAGCGATCGCGGGGGGAGGTGGTGCGCCATGTGATCGATCTCCTCGCCGAAGGCTGGCCGATTCTCTCGTCTCGATGCCGGGGAGGGCAATCCGCCAAGGGTCCCTAATCCGTTCGGCCCGGGCGTCTTCCCCTGAGTCATGGCCCGGAAACGACGAAAGCCGCCCGAAGGCGGCTCTCGTCGAAGATGTCCGGCAGCGACCTACTCTCCCACCCAGTTGCCCAGGCAGTACCATCGGCGCGGGAGGGCTTAACTTCCGGGTTCGGGATGGGACCGGGTGTCTCCCCTCCGCTATGGCCACCGAAACCCTGTGTCGGATCGAGGCGTCTGCCGCGGACCCGAGACGGGTGAGGGTGCGAGCACCGGAGCGAACCCCGGAACTCGAGAGCGAGCGCGAGCAAGAATCAAGTCCTCGGCCTATTAGTACCGGTCAGCTCAACACGTTGCCGTGCTTCCACTTCCGGCCTATCAACCTCGTCGTCTACGAGGGGCCTTACCTGGTTTCCCAGCGGGAGATCTCATCTTGGGGCGAGCTTCGCACTTAGATGCTTTCAGCGCTTATCCCTTCCGCACGTGGCTAACCAGCCGTGCCGCTGGCGCGACAACTGGCACACCAGAGGTGCGTCCGCCCCGGTCCTCTCGTACTAGGGGCAGCTCCCCTCAAATCTCCTGCGCCCACAGCGGATAGGGACCGACACATCTGTTACCTCCCGCCGAGTATCCGGCGGGCGGCCAGGTCATTTCTCGTTCTGCCTGGCTCTGCATGTCGCCATGCAGGTCGGACCATCTCTTCACCGCCGTAGTCGATCTCCTTGGGCAAGGAGGTCGCGCGGTGTTCGGCGTATGGCCTCTGAGGATTCTGGGCTCCTACATTCGATGCACCCGTCGATACCGGCCGCCTCCGTTCATGGAGATGGCAAGTTGCCGGATGGATCGGAACCCCTCCTGCTCGAGATGTTCGCCCCGCGCCAACGCTTGCACGATGGCGGTGAAGGTCACGAACTCCTCCTGCTTGGTACTCAGGAGAGGATGTCGTTCGAAGAACGGAATGACCTTGGTCAGAAGATCATTCCGGTTGCGGACGACGTACACCAGAGAGGTGTCCGCCGATCCGCGGTGGTTCGCTTGTATCCGTCCACAGCCAAACCGACGCTTGATCAGGTCGAGAACCTGACGACGCTCGGCGTTCTGACTGACGTGGAACTCCGGAACGAGTTGCCAACCGGCTCTCGTCGTCGGGTTCCGCTGAACGGCGACGTGAAACGAACCTTCTCCGTCGACGTAGCCCGCAATGTAGGAATCCAGCCTTTCCTGCTGATTGACCGCACCCGGTGCATTGTCACATTCCACGCGCCGACGCTAGCAGTCGCCGGTGACGTGGTGAGTAGCTCGGGATACACGGTGTTTCCAGCATTTAGCCGAATTTATTGACAGCAACGGTCAACTTACTGTCTCACGACGTTCTAAACCCAGCTCGCGTGCCTCTTTAACGGGCGAACAGCCCGACCCTTGGGACCTGCTCCAGCCCCAGGATGAGACGAGCCGACATCGAGGTGCCAAACCCTGCCGTCGATATGGACTCTTGGGCAGGATCAGCCTGTTATCCCCGGCGTACCTTTTAGCCGTTGAGCGACGACCCTACCACTAGGAGTCGTCGGATCACTAGGCCCAGCTTTCGCTCCTGCTCGACCCGTCGGTCTCGCAGTCAAGCTCCCTTGTGCCCTTGCACTCGACATCTGATTGCCAACCAGATTGAGGGAACCTTTGGGCGCCTCCGTTACCTTTTAGGAGGCAACCGCCCCAGTTAAACTGCCCACCAGGCGCTGTTCCTGATCCGGATCACGGACCAAGGTTAGAGTCCCAACATGTGAAGGGCGGTATTTCAAGGGTGGCTCCACCTCGCCCGGAAGCGAGGCTTCGCAGCCTCCCGCCTATCCTACGCAACACATGCTAGAACCCAACACCAAGCTGCAGTAAAGGTGCCGGGGTCTTTCCGTCCTGCTGCGGGTAACGAGCATCTTTACTCGTAGTGCAATTTCGCCGAGTCCCTGGTTGAGACAGCGCCCAAGTCGTTGCGCCATTCGTGCAGGTCGGAACTTACCTGACAAGGAATTTCGCTGGGGGGCAGTTGCCTCCGTCTCAGTCGCACATGTCTGAGCAGCGGGCTGCGTCGTTTCCGCCAGCCTCCTTACGTCGCCGCAAGGATCGGACCATCTCATTCTCTCCAGGGTCTGAGCAAGAGAGCCGGCGTATGGTCTCTGAGGATTCCCGAATCGGCGATCAGTCGATACGGGGCCTTTCCTGCTGATTTTCCGCACCTCGCACATTGTCACCGCCGCTTGTCGCCTCGACGTCGGTCCGATGACAGACGGTAGTGGAGGATTCACCGGGTTTCCAGCATATAGCCGGACTGCGCACCGCACCGTCACCGGTGCGGGGCAGCTCCCCTTGCCTGCCAAGGAATTTCGCTACCTTAGGATCCTTATAGTTAGGACCGCCGTTTACTGGCGCTTAGGTTCGGAGCTTCGGACCCAAAGGTCCTGACCCCTCCCCTTAACGTTCCAGCACCGGGCAGGCGTCAGTCCGTATACGTCGTCTTACGACTTAGCACGGACCTGTGTTTTTAGTAAACAGTCGCTTGGGCCTGGTTTGTGCCACCGCATCGGGCTCCGGACGCGAAGTCCTTCACCCTACTGCGGTCCCCCTTCTCCCGAAGTTACGGGGGTAATTTGCCGAGTTCCTTAACCAGGGTTCTCTCGATCGCCTGAGTATTCTCTACTTGCCCACCTGTGTCGGTTTGGGGTACGGGCACCTTATCCACTCGCTAGAGGCTTTTCTCGGCAGCATGGGATCACTCGCTTCACCTTAAGCGGTTCGGCATCGTGCCTCAGGATTGATGATCTCCCGGATTTGCCTGGGAGACCTCCCTACGCACTTACCCCAGGACAACCAACGCCTGGGTCGAGCTACCCTTCTGCGTCCCCCCTTCGCTGCCCTAGTACAGAGTGGGTCGGTAGCCCCCGAAGGGGTTCCCTTAGCTCCTCTGATTCGGGCTGGGCGCGGATGAGGTGGTACTGGAATATCAACCAGTCGTCCATCGCCTACGCCTCTCGGCCTCGGCTTAGGTCCCGACTAACCCTGGGCGGATGAACCTTCCCCAGGAACCCTTGGGCATTCGGCGGACGGGCTCCTCCCCCGTCTTTCGCTACTCATGCCAGCATTCTCACTTCCCAGGCATCCACGGCTGGGTTACCCCGCCGCTTCACTCGCCTGGGAACGCTCCCCTACCGATCCGCCGGCCTGGACGTATGGGGCCTCCCCCATACGCCGAACCATATGGCGAATCTCGCAGCTTCGGCACTGTGCTTGAGCCCCGTTACATCGTCGGCGCAGGACCACTTGACCAGTGAGCTGTTACGCACTCTTTCAAGGGTGGCTGCTTCTAAGCCAACCTCCTGGTTGTCTGGGCAATCCCACATCCTTTGCCACTTAGCACAGATTTTGGGGCCTTAGCTGGCGATCTGGGTTGTTTCCCTCTCGGACACGGAGCTTAGCCCCCGCGCCCTCACTCCCGGGCTCTGGTCCGACGGCATTCGGAGTTTGACTGAGGTCGGTAAGCTTGTAGGCCCCCTAGCCCAATCAGTGCTCTACCTCCGTCGGAGAACGCCCGAGGCTGCCCCTAAAGGCATTTCGGGGAGAACCAGCTATCACCGAGTTTGATTGGCCTTTCACCCCTAACCACAGGTCATCCCCCAGGTTTTCAACCCTGGTGGGTTCGGCCCTCCACGAGGTCTTACCCCCGCTTCAGCCTGCCCATGGCTAGATCACTCGGTTTCGGGTCTAGAGCGTGCGACTGGACGCCCGTTTCGGACTCGCTTTCGCTTCGGCTTCGTCAGGTGACTTAACCTTGCCACACACCGCTAACTCGCTGGCTCATTCTTCAAAAGGCACGCCGTCACCCGCATCTGGTTGCCCAGATACGAGCTCCGACAGCTTGTAGGCTCACGGTTTCAGGTACTTTTTCACTCCCCTCCCGGGGTACTTTTCACCTTTCCCTCACGGTACTGGTTCACTATCGGTCGCCAGGGAGTGCTTAGCCTTAGAGGGTGGGCCCTCCAGATTCACACGGAATTTCACGTGCTCCGTGCTACTCGGGATCCCCACGGAGAGGTCCGTCGCCTTTCGACTACCGGGCTATTACCGTCTGTGGCGGCCGTTTCCATGGCCTTCGTCTAGGTGCGGTCTTTGTAACTCCCTGAGCCCGCCGGTGCAGGCTCTCGTGGGTCCCACTACCCCGACACGGCAACGCCACCGGGCTATCACACCGTGTCGGTTTAGGCTCTTCCCCGTTCGCTCGCCGCTACTAGGGGAGTCGCGGTTGCTTTCCATTCCTCGCCCTACTGAGATGTTTCACTTCGGGCGGTTCCCTCCTCACGTCCTATGGATTCAGACGTGGGTGACTGGGCATGACCCCAGCCGGGTTTCCCCATTCGGACACCTGCGGATCAATGCTCTCTCGGCAGCTCCCCGCAGCTTTTCGCAGCCTAACGCGTCCTTCATCGGCTCCTGGCGCCAAGGCATCCACCGTGAGCCCTTTCTAACTTGACTCGTAGATGCTCGCGCTCGCTCTTGAGTTCTCAAGGTTCGTGGAGGGCTCGCACCCTCAAAGCTGAACAGTGTGTCCTGATGACGATTCATCTCGCCGGCCGCTCGTTCGCTCCTCGAAAGGAACTACTGACCGCGGCCTGCGATCCGGTGTCAAAAGAGTAGCCAGTGCATCAACCTGGAGCTTCCGGGTGATCGAACGGCCTCGAACGGGCCGCTCCCCGGGTTGCCAAGTGCTCCTTAGAAAGGAGGTGATCCAGCCGCACCTTCCGGTACGGCTACCTTGTTCACGTGACCCCCATGTCGCCATGAGGCGTGGACTATATCTTCATCCTGGTTTCGATCCTTCGATCGAGAAGCATCCGCTTTCTGGATGCCAGGAGCTCACGGAACGGATGAAGTCCTCGTGCGATTCGGCGAGGACGTAGAACCTCCAATAGTCGGGATCCACGTTGATGCTCGGGTTGTGGATCCGTCCACAGTGGATGTCGATTCCCTCGAGGATCGTCCGGACCCTCGTGAGGTCTGCCAGATCCTTCTGTACCAACTGGATGTAGAACCGATCCGCAGTGTTACGGGGGATGCCGCCCTCCGCGTCAAAGTATCCGCGGATGAAGGCAGACCTCTCCGTACGTGAACGGAGGATCGTCTCGTCTTCCAGCCGGTGCTTGGTCTCGATCACCCAGACGTTCCGTCTCCCCTCTCTGTAGATCCAGCTTCGGCTTCCGAGCTTCAGGAAAAGCACCTGAAGGCCGGTGAGCCATCGCGGATCCGATTGCGAGATCCGAAGCGTCTCGTGCGTTCGATTGAAGGTCCCGTCTCGTGATGCGCCCAGCAAGTAGGCTCGAGTCTCTCGAGCGTCTGCTGCCAGGAGCTCGGCGTGTAGTCTCTGAGGGGTGAATCCGCCGACTGAGAGCGCCGACGAACGACTTCCCTGCTGATTGTCCGCACCGATCGGTTTTTCACTTCCCATGCAGTTCCACGCTAGCGCGTGGTTCGGACATGGATGAGTACCGTCGGATACTCGGAGTTTCCAGCAAACAGCCGAGTTTTTCTCCACCGTTACGATGGGGGTCGCAACTTTCTTACGACTTCACCCCAATCGCCAATCCCACCTTCGACGGCTCCCTCCACAAGGGTTGGGCCACCGGCTTCGGGTGTTACCGACTTTCGTGGTGTGACGGGCGGTGTGTACAAGGCCCGGGAACGTATTCACCGCAGCATTGCTGATCTGCGATTACTAGCGACTCCGGCTTCACGGGGTCGAGTTGCAGACCCCGATCCGAACTGAGCGTGGCTTTTTGGGATTCGCTCCCCCTTGCGGGATCGCAGCCCTCTGTACCACGCATTGTAGCATGTGTGCAGCCCTGGACATAAGGGGCATGATGACTTGACGTCGTCCCCACCTTCCTCCGGTTTGGCACCGGCAGTCTCCCCAGAGTTCCCGGCTTTACCCGCTGGCAACTGAGGACAGGGGTTGCGCTCGTTGCGCCACTTAAGGCAACACCTCACGGCACGAGCTGACGACAGCCATGCACCACCTGTGCGGGCTCCGTAGAGCGCCGGCTTTCACCGGCTTTACCCCGCATGTCAAGCCCAGGTAAGGTTCTTCGCGTCGCGTCGAATTAAGCCACATGCTCCGCCGCTTGTGCGGGCCCCCGTCAATTCCTTTGAGTTTTAGCCTTGCGGCCGTACTCCCCAGGCGGGGTGCTTAATGCGTTAGCTTCGGCACGGATGGGGTTGATATCCACCCACACCTAGCACCCAACGTTTACGGCTAGGACTACCAGGGTATCTAATCCTGTTCGCTCCCCTAGCTTTCGCGCCTGAGCGTCAGGTAAGGCCCAGAGATCCGCCTTCGCCACCGGTGTTCCTCCTGATATCTGCGCATTCCACCGCTACACCAGGAATTCCGATCTCCCCTACCTACCTCGAGCCACGCAGTATCGAATGCAGTTCCGGGGTTGAGCCCCGGGATTTCACATCCGACTTACGTGGCCGCCTGCGCGCGCTTTACGCCCAATAAATCCGGACAACGCTCGTCCCCTACGTCTTACCGCGGCTGCTGGCACGTAGTTAGCCGGGACTTCTTCTGCAGGTACCGTCACTTTCGCTTCGTCCCTGCCGAAAGGGGTTTACAACCCGAAGGCATTCATCCCCCACGCGGCGTCGCTGCATCAGGCTTGCGCCCATTGTGCAAGATTCCCCACTGCTGCCTCCCGTAGGAGTCTGGGCCGTGTCTCAGTCCCAGTGTGGCTGGCCGTCCTCTCAGACCAGCTACCCGTCGTCGCCTTGGTAGGCCGTTACCCCACCAACAAGCTGATAGGCCGCGGGCCCATCCCAGACCGCCGGAGCTTTCCTCAGCCGGTCATGCGGTCGGCTGAGAGTATCCGGTATTAGCCCCGGTTTCCCGGAGTTATCCCAGTGTCTGGGGCAGGTTGCCCACGTGTTACGCACCCGTTCGCCACTGATCCCCGGGCCGAAGCCCGGTTCACCGTTCGACTTGCATGTGTTAAGCACGCCGCCAGCGTTCGTCCTGAGCCAGGATCAAACTCTCCGTAGAGATCCACCTATCCCGCACCCAAAGGGCGTGGGTTGGCTTCCTTCTTGGTGAGCCGGCCTCGGAGACTTAGCACTGCCTCCTCGGCCGTTTCATTTGATCCGACCGTGAAATGTCCGGACGGACTTGTTTCATGTGTTTTCCGTCGACTGGGCTTCAGGCACGGCGAACCGCGCCTCCCAGCTGACGGGGAAACGCACTGGCTTTTGACACACTGTTCAGTTCTCAAGGTGCGAGCGTTGGCCCCGGGGAGGCGAAGAACACCTCTCGGGAAGGGGGTCACCGACCGATCATGCTACCAGCCGTGCCTCAAGCGTCAACTTCGGCGCCCAGTGGACGACGGCCTCTCCTAGTGTACCTCATGGTTGTGCTCCGGCTCAGCTCCGTCGCCGCGAAACCCTGCCAGCCGCACGAACCGGCGCTTGCCGACGCTCCACACGGACCCCTCCCAGGTGGAGGTCGATTCGCCCAGGGGCAACCGATGGGCCGTGATCCGCTCGCCCTGCTCCTCGGCCAGGTGCGGCCACCGGCATCGAACCCCCTCCTGATCGACGAGCCGGCGTCCGTGCGACTTGCTGTCGGCGAGGCCGAGCGACCAGAGCAGAGCTCCGACGTCGACCTCCCCGTCGACGACGACGTCGGCGGAGGGCACCCACTTCGAGGGCACGTCGTCCTCGGGGATCTGGTTGAGCTTGTGCCGGCGATCGAACTCCCGTTCCGCCTCGTCTCCCGATCCGGGGCCGTGATAGAGCTCGACGACCTCGCGCGCCAGGCGGCGCTTCTCCTCCCCCGGATGCAGCGAGCCCTCGGCGAGGCCCTGCTCGATCCGATCCACCTCCTCCCGGTCCAGGCTCGTGGTCAGCCGGAGGTATTTCGCGATGAGCTCGTCGGGCACCCGCATCAGGCGGCCGAACATCTCGTCCGGGATATCCGTGAGCCCGACGGTGTTGTCGAACGACTTGGACATCTTGCGCCGGCCGTCGGTGCCCTCGAGCAGCGGCACGGTCATGACCACCTGCGGGTCGATCCCGTACTCGCGCTGCAGCGCCCGGCCCATCAGCAGGTTGAACGTCTGGTCCGTGCCGCCGAGCTCCACGTCCGCCTCGATCGCGACGGAGTCCATCCCCTGCAGCAGCGGGTAGAGGAACTCGACCACGCTGATCGGCCTGCCGTCGCGATAGCGCTGCTGGAAGTCGTCGCGCTCGAGCATCTGCGCGACCGTCGTCGACGACGTGAGCCGCAGGACGTCGTCCATGCCCATCCCCGCCAGCCACTCGGAGTTGTGCCGCACCTCGGCCGCCTCCATGTCGATGACGACGCCCGCTTGCTCGAGGTAGGTGCGGGCGTTCTCGTCGATCTCCTCGGACGAGAGCATCGAACGCGTCTCGGACCGCCCGGACGGGTCGCCGACCCGCCCCGTGTAGTCGCCGATGATCAGCACCGCGACGTGTCCGAGGTCCTGGAACTGCCGCAGCTTCTGAAGTGGAACGGCGTGGCCGAGGTGCAGGTCGGGCCTGGAGGGATCGACGCCGAACTTCACGCGCAGGGGCCGGCCGAGCGCCAGCTTCTCCTCGAGTCCGTCGTCGGGGACGAGCCGCTCGACGCCCGAGGCGAGCGTCGCGATCGCATCGTCGGTGGACGCGCCCATGACGTCGCGGATGCTACCAGCGCCCTCCCGCGGGGCGTCTTCAGCGGCGGCCGGCACGTCTACGCCCTTGCCCTCCGCGCACGCGACACGAACGGGTCGCCCGTCTCCCAGAATCGCCACGGTTTCTCCGCCGCCTGGCGGATGCCGACTCGCGGGACCCTCCGAGATCGCCGTCACCGCCGTTCCCCGTTCGAGCCAGATCCCCTCCCCAGCCACCAGGTCCTCTCCGCCGGCGGCGCCGTCGATCGCGAGCGCCTGGCACAGGCGCGCGGGACCGGAGCACAGCAGTCGCGGGTCCGACGTTCCCCGCCGCTCCGCCATCGCGTCGAGGCCCTCGAGGGGCTCGCCGGCCCGCAGCAACACCGCGCTGCCCTCCCCACGGCGGCCGGTCACGACGTTCGCGCAGAAATGCATGCCGTAGGTGAAATAGACGTACAGATACCCGGCGGGCCCGAACATGACCTCGGTTCGCGCCGTCCGGCCGTGATACGAATGGCTGGCCGGGTCGCCCTGCTCGTACGCCTCCGTCTCCACGAGGCGGACGGAGAGGCGCGTCCCGTCGGCCAGGATTCGCACGAGCACGCAGCCGAGGAGCGACGGCGCCACCACCGGCGAGGGGCGGGCGAGGAACCGCCTCGGGAGCCGAGAGCCCTCGGTCACGCCGCGGTCCCGTCCTTTCGCAGGAAGCGGCGAAGCTCCTCCAGCGGCCAGGCATTGATGACGTCCTCCCGGGTGAGCCACCCGCGCTGCGCCGTCCCGATCCCGAATCGAAGGAGCTCGAGGTGGCCGACCGCGTGGGCGTCCGTATCCACCGCGAATTTCGCGCCGAACCTCCTGGCCCGCAGGATGCGTTCGTCCGGCAGATCGAGGCGGTCCGTGTGCGAGTTCACCTCCAGCGCGGTCCCGGTGCGCGCCGCGGCCCGGTAGACCTCCTCCTCGTCGAAGTCGATCGGCGGCCGGCTTCCGATCCGGCGGGTAGTCGGGTGGCCGATGATGTTCACGCGCGGGTTCTCGATCGCCCGGACGAGCCGGCGCGTCATCTCGTCGCGGGGAAGGTTGAAGTGCGAGTGGACCGACGCGACGCACAGATCGAACGTGGACAGGAAGTCCTCGTCCCAGTCGACGGTCCCGTCCGGCGCGATGTTGAGCTCCGTTCCGTGCAGCACCTCGAACGGCTGGCGCGGCGCCAGCGCCCTCAGCCGCTTGCGCTGGGCGAGCATCTTGTCCACCGTCATCCGCTGCATGTACAGCTCGGGAGCGTGGTCGGTCACCGCGTAGTACGCGTATCCCATCGAGCGCGCCCCCTCGAGCATCTGCTCGAGCGTGGCGAGGCCGTCCGTGAGGTCGGTATGCGTGTGCAGGTCGCCCGCGATGTCGGCGACCTCCACGAGCGTCGGCAGCTCCCCGGCGAGCGCAGCCTCGACCTCCCCGCGATCCTCGCGAAGCGTCGGCGGGATCCACGGCAGCCCGAGACGGTCGTAGACCTCCTCCTCGGTCTCGGCGACGATGAGCGTGCCCTCCTTCGCGTCGAACAGCCCGTACTCGGAGAGCTTGAGGCGCTTTCGCACGGCGATCTCTCGGATCCGGATGTTGTGCGCCTTGGAGCCCGTGAAGTAGATCATCGCGGCGCCCCAGACCTGCGGATCGACGACCCGCAGATCCACCTGCAGCCCCTTCGGGGTGAGGATCGAGGACTTGGTCTCGCCCCGCGCGAGGACCGCGCCGTCCGCGGCCAGCGACGTGAACGCCTCCATGATCCCGGCGGCGTCGGTGCCGGCCGCGAGGAGGTCGACGTCCCCGATCGTGTCGGCCATGCGACGAAGCGATCCCGCGTACGCCGCCCGCGTCACCTGCGGCAGCCCCTCCAGCTCGCCGAGCAGGGACTCCGCGACGTCCATCGCGATCCCGATCTGGACCCGCCCGCCCGAGGCCTGCAGCCGCTCGAGGCCTCGGAGGATGTTCTCCTCCGTCCTCTTGCCGAACCCCTTCAAGCCCGGTGAGCGCGCCCTGCTGCACGGCCGCGGCGAGCTCGTCGGGCGAGGAGACGCCGAGCTCTCGATGAAGCACCATCGCCTTCTTGGGCCCGACGCCCGGGACGGCCATCATGTCGCGGACGCCCGCCGGGATCTGCGCGCGCAGCTCGTCCAGCGCCGTGATCGTGCCGGTGCGAAGGCACTCCTCGATCTTCTCGGCGATGGACTTCCCGACGTTCGGGATGGCCTGCAGCTCCCTCACGCTGAAGCCCTCGATGTCCGCATGGAAGCCCCCGACCGCCCGCGCCGCCTTCTCGTAGGCGCGAGCCTTGTACGGGTCCTTCGACAGGATCGACAGCAGATCCGCGTATTCGCTCAGGGTCGCCTCGACGGCGTCGTTCGCCCGGGGCATCGGCTCTACCCGGGCTCGATCAGGCGAGCTCGAGCAGCCACAGAAGCAGCGCCTTCTGGCTGTGCAGGCGGTTCTCGGCCTGATCCCACACCGCGGAGCGAGGGCCGTCGATCACCTCGTCGGTGATCTCCTGCCCGCGGTGCGCCGGCAGGCAATGAAGCACGACGACGTCGTCGCTCGCGGCGTCGACGAGCGCCTGGTTCAGCTGGTAGGCCGGGAAGACGAGGGCGCGCTCGTCGGCCTCCGCCTCCTGCCCCATGCTGGCCCACACGTCGGTGTAGAGGACGTCGGCCCCGCTCGCCGCGGCCTTCGGATCCGTGATGATCTCCACCCCGCCCCGCGTCTGGCTCGCGATCTCCTTCGCGCGCTGAACCACCTGCGGGATCGGCTCGAAACCCGGCGGCGTGGACACGCGGACGGTCATGCCCGCCTTCGTTCCCCCGAGCAGCAGGGAGTGGGCGACGTTGTTGCCGTCCCCGAGATAGGTCATCACGAGGCCCTCGAGGTCGCTCCTCCACTCCTGCACCGTCTGGAGATCGGCCAGGCATTGACAGGGATGCTCGAAGTCCGACAGCGAGTTGACGACCGGGACGGTGGCGGCGGAGGCGAGGACCTCGAGCCGCTCCTGCTCGAAGGTTCGAAGCACGATCGCGTCCACGTAGCGGGAGAGCACCCGGCCGGTGTCCTCGATCGTCTCCCCGCGGCCGAGCTGCAGGTCGCTCGCCGAGAGGACGACGGGATGGCCCCCCATCGAGGAGACCGCCACCTCGAACGATACGCGCGTGCGCGTCGAGGGCTTCTCGAAGATGAGCGCGACGGCCTTGCCGGCGAGCCGGCCCGCGTAGCGCTCCGGCTCCGCCTTCGCCGAGGCCGAGAGCCCGAGCACGGTGGCGAGCTCGTCCGGGGAGAGATCGTCGACCGAGAGATAGCTCCGCGCCATCCGGCGAGTCTATCGACTCCGCAATACGCCCGCGAAATCGGCCTCGATCCGGCGCACGATCGCGTCGATCACCGGCTCGACCTCATCGTCGGTCAGCGTCCGATCGGGGGCGCGGAAGTCCACGGCGAACGCCAGGCTCTTGCTCCCCTCCGGGACGGCGTCGCCGACGTACACGTCGAACAGGCGGCCTCCGTCGAGGAGCTCGCCGCCGGCGTCGGTGATCGCGGCGAGCACCGCCGCCGCGGGCGTGGATCGCTCGACGATGAAGGCGAGATCGCGACGGACCGGCGGGAAGCGCGAGACGCTCCCGGCGGCCGCATCCGCACGGGAGGCCGACCGCAGCGCCTCCACCTCGAGCTCGGCGACGGCGACCCGTCCCCCCAGCCCCAGGCGCTCGGCCCGGCCGGGATGCAGCTCGCCCAGGACGCCGACCCGCTGCCCGCCGATCAGGACGAATGCCGACCTGCCCGGATGGAGGAGGTCGCCCGGCACCGCATCGCCGACCGCCCACTCGGGGATCCCCAGGTCACCGAGGATGGCCTCGAGCGCGCCCTTTGCGTCGAAGAAATCGAGGGGTCGCTCGGGCTCCGCCCAGGTCTCCGAGGCCGGCCCGGCCAGCGCGAATGCGAGCACGTCGCGTTCCCGAGGCTCGCCGTCGTCGAGCCGGAAGGCCGATCCCACCTCGAACAGGCACACCGTCGTGGCCCCGCGCGCCTGATTCGAGGCGACGGCGGCGAGCACGCCCGGCAGGAGGCGGGCGCGAAGGTATCCCTCGTCGGCGGTCAGGGGGTTCGCGACGACGACCGCATCACCGTCGCCGGTCAGGTCGAGCGCCTCCGCCGAGGCGAACGACGGCGAGACGATCTCGCGGAGCCCGGCCCGCCGCGCCACGTCCCGCACCCGGCCCAGGAACGCGTAGGACTCGGGCAGGCTCCCGGCGCCGCGGACGGCGGGAAGCGTCGACTCCACCCGGTCGTAGCCGCGAACGCGGGCGATCTCCTCGATGAGGTCGACCTCCCGCTCGATGTCCACGCGGTAGCCCGGCACCTCGACCGTGATCGAATCGGCCGCGTCCTCGTGCGCCATGCCCAGCCGGTCGAAGACGGATGCCGCCTCGTCGGCCGAGACCTCGTCGCCGAGCAGCTTCGACGCGCGCGACGGGCGAACGGCGACGCGCCGGCGCTCGGGCGCGGCGCCCGCCTCGATGGAGCCCGCGAGCACCTGCGCCCCGCACCACCGCGCGATCAGCGCGCTCGCTCGATCGGCCGCGATCGGCACCGCCTCCGGGTCGACCCCCCGCTCGAAGCGCATGGAGGCCTCCGTCGACAGGCCGATCCGCCTGCGCGTCCGCTGGATGCCGCGCCGCTCGAACGAGGCGCTCTCCAGAAGGATCTCGGTCGTCGCCTCCGACACCTCGGCGACGGCGCCGCCCATCACGCCGGCGACGGCCACGGACCGCTCGACGTCGGCGATCAGGAGGTCGTCCCCGGTGAACGTGCGCTCCACGCCGTCCAGCGTGGTCAGGCGCTCGCCCTCCGCCGCTCGTCGCACGACGATGCCCGGCCCGCGCAGCAGCGAGAGGTCGAAGGGGTGCAGCGGCTGGCCGATCTCGAGCATCGCGTAGTTCGTCGCGTCCACCGCCGCGGAGATCGGCCGCATGCCCGACGCGGTGAGCCGCGCCTGGACGTCGGGGGGGACGGCACGTGCCGGACGTCGCGAAGGATTCGGGCGAGGTAGCGGGGACACCGCTCAGGATCGCGGATCTCGACGGTGCGCCACCTCGCCGGCCTTCTCGTCGGCCTCCTCCACGGCGACGTCGGGAAGCACGAGCGGCGTCCCGGTCGCCGCGGCCACCTCCCGCGCCACGCCGAGAACGGAGAGGAAGTCGGGCCGGTTGGGGGTCACCTCGATGTCGAGGACGGCGTCGCGAAGGCCGAGCGCCTCGCCGACGTCGTCGCCGGGCGACACGGTCGGTGGAAGCAACAGGATTCCCTCGTGGCTCGGCGCCACGGCGAGCTCCATCGCCGAGCACAGCATCCCGTCCGAGACGACGCCGCGGATCTCGCGCGCCGTGAGCGGCTCGTCGAGCGCCGGCACGCTCGCCCCCGGCCCGGCGAGGGGAACCAGGTCGCCGGGGCGCATGTTCCTGACGCCGACGACGACCTCCCGCTCCCCCGCGCCCGTCGACACCCGGGCGAGGCACAGCTTGTCCGAGTTGGGATGGTCGCGCACCTCGAGCACGCGCGCCGCGACGACCCCCGACAGCCCCTCCCACGGCCGAAGGATGTCCTCGACCTCGGCGCCCCTCGCCGTCAGCAGCTCGGCGAGCTCCTCCGCGGAGAGGTCGGTGGGGCACAGCTCGCGAAGCCATGAGACGACGATCCTCACGCCACGCCCTCGAACCGCTCGAGGAACCGGAGGTCGCCCTCGTAGAACATCCGGATGTCGGGGATCCCGTAGCGAAGGATCGCCACGCGCTCGATGCCCATGCCGAACGCGAACCCCGTGTAGCGCTCGGCGTCGTACCCGACGGCCTCGAGCACGTTCGGATGCACCATGCCGGCGCCGAGCAGCTCGATCCATCCGTTGCCGCACGTCGAGCAGCCCTCGCCGTCGCAGCGCAGGCACGAGACGGCCACCCCGGCCCCGGGCTCGACGAACGGAAAGTAGTCGGGAGTCAGCCGCACCCGCTGCCGCGGCCCGAACATCGCACGGGCGAACGCCTCGAGCGTCCCCTTCAGGTCGGCGAACGACAGTCCCTCGTCCACCGCCAGGCCCTCGACCTGATGAAAGACCGAGGTGTGGGTCGCGTCGGCGGCCTCGCGCCGGAACACGCGGCCGGGAGCCACGACGTAGATCGGCGGCTCGGCGGCCTCCATGGTGCGGATCTGCACGGCGGAGGTCTCGGTTCGAAGCAGCAGCTCGTGGTCGGGGACGTCGAGGTAGAGCGAGTCCTTCATCGTTCGCGCCGGATGGTCCGGCGGGATGTTCAACGCCTCGAAGTTGTACCAGTCGGTCTCGATCTGCGGGCCCTGCGCCACGCGGTAGCCCATGCGCGTGAACACGTCGACGATCTGCCGCTCGACGATGGTGAGGGGGTGCAGCGACCCCCCGCGCGGGCGGCGGCCCGGCAGCGTGACGTCGACGCCGTCGGCGGCCAGCAATCCCTCCTCCGCCGCGGCCCGGAGCTCGCGGCGCCGGCCTTCCAGCGCCGCCTGGAGCGCGGCGCGCACCTCGTTCGCGACGAGGCCGACGCGCCGTCGGTCGTCCGGCTCGAACGCGCCGAGCGACCGCTGCGCCTGCGAGAACGGAGCCTTGCGGCCGAGGACGCCGACCTGCGCCGCCTCCAGCTCATCGAGCGATCCGGCCGACTCGAACGCCTCGATGCCGCGGGCTCGCTCACCCTCGAGGGTGCGGAGGGCCTCCTCCGGGTTCATGGCCCGGGAGTCTAATCAATCGCCTGCGAGCGGCACGTCCAGCACGAACTCGAGACGGTCGTCCGCGGCGATCGCGCTCGTCGTCCCGCCCTGCGCCTCCGCGATCCCCCGCGCGACGAACAGTCCGATCTTGGATCCCGACCCGGTTCCCGGCCGTCGCGGGAGGAACAGCTTGGCCGCCGCCGACGGCGTCAGGTCGGTCCCGGCGCGCGACACCGTCATGCGGAACCGGCCCCGCTGCACCTCGCCGGACACGGAGATGGGGCCCTCCCGCCCCCACCAGATCTCCCCCTCGATGAACGCGGCGAGCACCTCCCTGAGGCGGTCCGGGTCGATCAGCACCGTGAGCTCGCCGCCCTCCCACATCACGTCGGGATGCTCGGGATCGCGATCCAGCGACTCCTTCAGCGCGGCGACCAGCTCGGGGACGTTCACGCGCTGCGGGAACAGGTCGAGATGGCCTCCCACGATCCGCGCCGCATCCACGAGGAGCCGGATGATGCCGTCCATCCGGTCGGTATCGTGGGCGATCCCGCGGAACATCAGCTGGCGCTGGTCCTCGTTCATCGCCTCCCATCGGCGCGAGAGCGCGAACGCGAAGCCCTTCATCGCGGTGAGCGGGGAGCGGATGTCGTGCGCCGCGGCGGCGATGACCGCCTCGAGGGCGGCCCGGTAGCCCTCCCTGGCCTGGCGGGACCACTCGAAGAAGGCCACGGTCGCGGCGGCGGCGAGGTTGAGCGACTCGGCGCGCGGCGCGATCGGGATTCGCACGCGGAGATCGGCGAGCGACGAGATCTCCGGCGGGAGCCCCCAGGCCTCGTTGCCGAACACGAACGCGGCCGGCCGGGCCAGCTCGACCTCGTAGAGATCGGCCTCCCCCTCCCCCGACATCGCCAGGATCGAGAGGTCCTGCTCGCGCAGGGCGCGGATCACGTCGGACGTCTCGCCGCCTCGCACCACCGGGAGGTGAAAGAGCGAGCCCGCGGACGCGCGAACCGTCTTCGGGTTGTAGACGTCCACCGACGATCCGGACAGCACGACGCCGTCGATGCCGGCGGCGTCCGCCGAGCGCAGCACGGTCCCGGCGTTGCCCGGGTCGCGCACGGCGTGGAGCACGGCGACCGATGTGGCGGCCGAGAGGGCATCGAGGGGCACATCGAGGAAGCTGCCGACTCCGACCAGGCCCTGCGGCGTCACCGTCGAGGTGAGCCGGCCCATGATCTCCTCGCTCACCTGGTGAACCGGCACGCCCTTGCGCTCGGCGCGCCGGACGAGCTCGTTGTCGCCGTCGGTGTGAAAGAGCGACTCGAGGCTCGACTGAGACGACAGGGCCTCCGCCACCCCCTGGGCGCCCTCGACGAGGAAGCGTTCGGCCTGCTCGCGGTAGGTCCGCTTCTTCAGCCGAACGGCCTCCGCGACTCTGCGGTTGTTGACCGAGGTGATCACGCGGGCTTCTCCCAGGCGCCGGATCCCGCGGACCAGGGCGGCCCGCCGGACGGAAGTCTACGGCCCGCGAAGCGGGCAGCGAGGAGGCGGGGCGCGAGGGGTCAGCCCGCGGCCGCGGGAAGGGCGTTGCGGGCCGTCTCGACGAGCTGGGTGAACGCCGCCGGATCGTGCACGGCGATGTCGGCGAGCACCTTGCGGTCGAGGTCCACCTCGGCCGCCTTGAGCCCGCTCATGAAGCGAGAGTAGGACATCCCGTTCTGCCGGCTGGCGGCGCCGATGCGCGTGATCCACAGCCGCCGGAACTGCGCCTTGCGGTCGCGCCGGTCGCGGTAGGCGTAGACCTCCGAGTGGCGGACCTGTTCCTTCGCGACGCGCAGCCGCTTGCGCCGGCTGCCCGTGTATCCCTTCGCCGCCTCGAGGATCTCGCGACGCTTCTTCTTCGCGTGGACGGAGCGCTTGATCCGAGCCATCGGCTAGCGCCCCAGCATCCGCTTGATCGTGCCGCGCTCCGCCCTGGTCTCGGACATGCCCTCGATGCGCCGGCGCCGGCTGCCGGTCTTCTTCGTGAGCATGTGGTTGCCCGTCGCCTTCCGGTGCAGGACCTTGCCGGTCCGCGTGATCCGAAAGCGCTTGGCGGTCGCCCGGTGCGTCTTCATCTTCGGCATCTGCGTCTCACTTCCACGTTCCGTTCAACGGTTGTCGTCACGGCCCTGGGCCTCACGGCCGGGGTCCGGCCGCGGCGGTCCTGTCGGGCTCCGGCTTCTCGACCGGCTGCTTCGTCGACCGGCTGCTTCTTGACCGGGGCGATGACCATGATCATGTTCCTGCCGTCCTGCTTCGGCGCGGAGTCAACGGTCGCGAGCTCCTTCAGGTCGTCCACGAGGCGATCGAGGATCTTGCGGCCGAGCTCCGTGTGCGCCATCTCGCGCCCGCGGAACATGATGGTGATCTTGACCCGCGACCCCGCCTTGAGGAACCGGACGACGTGACCCTTCTTGGTCTCGTAGTCGTGTGGATCGATCTTCGGGCGGAACTTGATCTCCTTGACCTCGATCCGGGACTGCTTCTTGCGGGCCTCCTTCTGCCGGATGTCCCGCTCGTACTTGTACTTGCCGTAGTCCATGATGCGGCAGACCGGCGGGCTGGCGGCCGGAGCCACCTCCACGAGATCGAGGTCGAGCTCCCGGGCCTGCCGGAGGGCGTCCTCGGTCGAAACGATCCCGATCTGCGCTCCGTCTGGCCCTACCAGGCGCACCTGGGGTGACCGGATCCGGTCGTTTATGCGCGGGTCAGTCGATACCCCGCATCACCTCCCATCGAAAACGAAGCACCGACCTTCGCCGGCGCTCGGTGGAACAACGGTGAATCCTCGGAAGTATAGGTGCCGGTACCGCCGCTCACCAGTCCGCTTCCAGCGGCCTGCCGTAATCGTCCTGGAGCCGCAGCGTATCGTCCTCGGTCGTGTACCCGTAGGCGATCTCCAGGACGCGGCCCCGGCGGCCGCCGTCGTTCGAGATCCTGTGGACCTCCTCGGCGGAGACCACGAACTCCTCCCCGGCGGAGGCCCGCACCGTGCGATTGCCGATCTGGATCGTGAGCCCGTCGTCGAGCACCACCCACATCTCGTCGCGCATCTGGTGATAGTGCACGCTGGTCTCCTGTCCCGGCTCCACGGTGATGACCCGGACGGACGAGGGTTGGTTGAGCGCGTACGTCGCGACCTTTCCCCACGGCTTGTCGAAGATCACGGCGCGTTCATCCCTCCCGCTTCGGCAGGCGCTCCGACAGCGACGCCATCTCCATCGCCGCCATGGCCGCATCCCAGCCCTTGTTGCCGTGCTTGCCTCCGGCGCGATCGCGCGCCTGCGCCATCGTCTCCGTCGTCAGCAGGCCGAAGATGACGGGCACCCCCGTGTCGCGGCTCGCATCGGAGATCCCGCGCGCGGCCTCTCCCGCCACGTACTCGAAGTGCGGCGTCTCCCCGCGCACCACGGCGCCGAGGCAGATCACGGCATCGTAGCCGCCGGAGGCCGCGAGGCGGCGAGCGGCGAGCGGGAGCTCGAACGCGCCGGGGGTCCACGCGATGTCGACGTCCTCGGCCCCGACGCCGTGCCTCGCGAGGCACGAGAGCGCGGCATCGACGAGCGGCCCGACGATCACCTCGTTGAATCGGGACGCCGCCACCGCGAACCGGCGGCCGCGCGCGTCGTAGTCGCCCTCGAACGTCGTCACGCTCCTCCTCCCGGCGGCGCGCTCGCGTTCGGGGGCTCCTCGACGAGGTTGTCGAGCAGGTGCCCGAGCTTCTCCCGCTTCGTTCGCAGGTACTCGAAGTTCTCCTCGGTGGGGCTCGTCTCGAGCGGGATCCGCTCGACGATCGACAGGCCGTAGCCCTCGAGGCCCGCCCGCTTCGCGGGATTGTTCGTGAGCAGGCGCATGGATCGCACCCCGAGGTCGACGAGGATCTGCGCGCCGATCCCGTACTCGCGCGAGTCGGCGGCGAACCCGAGCTCGACGTTCGCCTGGACCGTGTCGCGGCCCATCTCCTGCAACCGATAGGCCCGCAGCTTGTGGGTGAGCCCGATCGCGCGGCCCTCGTGACCGCGGATGTAGAGGACGATGCCCCTGCCCTGCTTGCCGACCTGCTGCAGGGCCGCGTGAAGCTGATCCCCGCAGTCGCAGCGCAGCGAGCCGAACACGTCCCCGGTGAGGCACTCGGAATGCACTCGCACCAGGACGTCCTCGCCGTCCCCCACGTCCCCCATGAACGAACGCCACATGCGTCCGGCCGTCGACGAGGCTCTCGTAGGCCAGCGCACGAAAGTCCCCGTGCTCCGTGGGGATCGTCGCGTCCGCAACCTGCAGGACGAGCTTCTCGCGCGTCCGCCGGTGCTCGATGAGGTCGGCGATGGAGATGAGCTTCAGATCGTGCTCGCGCGCGACGCGCACGAGCTCGGGCATGCGCGCCATGGAGCCGTCGGGATGCATGATCTCGCAGATGACCCCGGCCGGGAACATGCCCGCGAGCGATGCGAGATCCACCGCCGCCTCGGTGTGGCCGGCGCGCCGGAGGACGCCGCCCTCCTGCGCCCGCAGCGGGAAGATGTGGCCCGGCATCTGGATGTCCTCGGACGTGGTGGCCGGCTCCGTGATCGCCTTCACGGTCGCGGCGCGGTCGTGGGCGCTCGTTCCCGTCGTCGTCCGATGACGGGCATCGACGGACACCGCGAACGCCGTCTCGTGCCCGTCGTCGTGCTGCGCCGCCATGAGCGGGATCCGCAACTCGTCCAGCCGCCAGCCCGCGACGGGCATGCACACGATGCCGCGACCGTGCGTCACCATGAAGTTGATGGCGTCGGCGGTGATCCTCTCGGCCGCCATCACGAAGTCGCCCTCGTTCTCTCGATCCGCATCGTCGACGACGATGACCATCTTGCCGGCGCGGATGTCGCGGATCGCCTCCTCCACGGTCGCGAACGCCGATCGGTCGCGCTGCACAGCCACCCGCACCTCGCTCATCCCGTCCCTCCCCGGAGCCGTTCCGCATGCTGCATCCGTTCCACGTACTTCGCGATGACGTCCACCTCGAGGTTCACGGGCTCGCCCGGCGTCGCCGATCCGAGGGTCGTCGCGGCGAGCGTGTGCGGCACCAGGGCGATGGCGACCTCCCCCGACTCGCCCAGCCGGGCCACGGTGAGGCTCACCCCATCCAGCGTGATCGATCCCTTCTCCACCACATATCGTTCGAGCTCGGGGGGGATCCGGACCACGAGCGTGGCTCCCTCCCCCGCGGGCTCCATCGCCACGACCTCGGCGACGCCGTCCACATGCCCCTGGACGAGGTGGCCGCCGAGGCGCGTGAGCAGGGTCACCGGCCGCTCGAGATTCACGCCGCGGCCGGGCCGGAGGCGGTGAAGGCCGGTGCGCGCCAGCGTCTCCTCCGACAGGTCGAACGCGAGGCACGAGTCGCCGCGCTCGACGACGGTCAGGCACGTCCCGTTCACGGAGATCGAATCACCCACGGCGGCGTCTCGCACCACCGTTCGGCACTCCACGACCAGCCGGCCCCCGTCCAGGGCACGCACGGTCCCGAGCTCCTCAACGATCCCGGTGAACATGGGCCTCCACCCTGATGTCGTCCCCGACGCGCCCGACCTCGTCGATCCGCACGTGCTCGGCGGAGCCGATGGGTGCGAAGCCGGCGCCGCCGAGGATTCCCGGCGCCGCGCTCCCCCCCGCGAGGACGGGCGCGAGATAGAGCACGAGCTTGTGGACCAGGCCTCCCGCGACCGCGCTCCAGGCGAGCGTCGGTCCGCCCTCGAGGAGGACGCCCTGCACGTCGCGCTTGCCGAGGGTGGAGAGGAGGTCCTCGAGCGCGACGCCGCCGTCGGACTCGTCGAGGACGAGGACCTCCGCGCCCGCTCGAAGCCATTCCCCGCGGCGCTCGGAGCCCGAGCGCTCCGTCGTGGCCACGATCGTGGGGGCCGAATCGTCGAAGGCGCGTCCGGTGGCGGGAACCCGCCCGGCGGCGTCGACGATCACGCGCGGGACCGGGAGGCCGGCGTAGGAGCGGTGCCTCACCGTGAGCGAGGGGTCGTCGGCGAGCGCGGTTCCCGCCCCGATCACGATCGCGTCGGCGCCGGCGCGCAGCCGGTGCACGTCCGCGCGGGCGGCCTCGCCGGTGATCCACCTGGAGCTCCCGTCGCGGGCCGCGACCTTGCCGTCGAGCGTCGCCGCCATCTTCAGCGTCACGAGGGGCCGCCCCGTCGTCACGGCGTGCTCGAACGCCTCGTTGAGCCGGCGCGCTTCGTCGGTCAGCGGGCCCCGCGCCACGTCGATCCCGGCATCGCGCAGGCGGGCGATCCCGCGTCCGTCGACGATCGGGTTGGGATCGCCGGCCGCGACCACCGCCCTGGCGATCCCGGCGGCGATCAGGGCACGGCTGCAGGGGGGCGTGTGGCCGACGTGATCGCAGGGCTCGAGGGTGCAGTAGAGGGTCGCGCCGCGCGCCGCGTCCCC
Organism: uncultured Actinomycetes bacterium; assembly: GCA_963728285.1. Taxonomy (GTDB): domain Bacteria; phylum Actinomycetota; class UBA4738; order UBA4738; family HRBIN12; genus CAVSJR01. Next base: position 396,462 of record CAVSJR010000003.1, read on the forward strand.
CGCCATGGCGAGCGCGTTGACCTCCGCGTGCGGGTGACCGGCCCCCGGCCCTCGGTACCAGCCCTCCCCCACGACCTCCCCGTCGCGGACGAGGACGGCGCCGACCATCGGGTTCGGCGATGCGGCGCCCCACCCTCGCTCGGCCAGTTCGAGGGCCCTTGCCATATGCCGCGCGTCGTCCACGACGTCCCTTTCCCAGGGCAGGGGTGGAGGAAGCGAGGCGACGCGCGGCGACGCGCCGCGACGGCGCCCGTCTTCTCCCATCCCGACTCTCACGGTCGGTCCCGGAGTTTCACCGGGTCCACCCCCAACAGGCTGCCGAGGGGTCACGGACTGTCACCGTCGGTGGGGACTTTCACCCCGCCCCGAAGACGAGCTCTTCTGATCGGAGTATAGCTCCGGACGACGCGCGAGCGTGAGCCGGGCGGCTAGGGATGGCGGCGGTCGATGGCGTACGAGGAGCCGGCGTCGCGCTTGGCGAACTGCTTCATCTCCGTCGCGACCGCCACGGCCTCGCCGTAGTGGGCGAACTCGCGCTGAAGGGTCGTGGCGGCACCGACCGAGATGGCGACGAGCGGGATCTCCTGGAGCACGCCCTTGCGATCCTCCATGTTCACGTAGCCGCGCTCGAGATCCTCGGCGTCGTAGAACTCCCTGATGATCTCGACGAAGCGATCGCAGATGCGCTTGGCGACGTCCTCGGAGACCTCGGGCGGCGTCACCGCGACGAAGTCGTCGCCGCCGACGTGGCCGACGAAGCCGTCCGACGACGCGAACTCGACGACGGCGTCCTGGATGATGCGAGCCGTCGTCTGGATGAGACGATCGCCCCGGACGAACCCCTTCGAGTCGTTGTACGCCTTGAAGTTGTCGAGATCGCAGTAGAGCACCGCGAAGGGCTTCTCGCTCGAGACCATCCGCTCGATCTCCTCCTGGATCCGGATGTTGCCGGGGAGGCCGGTCAGCGGCGAGAGGTTGCGCATCTCCTTCGCGCGGCGAAGCGTCCCCTTGACTCGGGCGAGCAGCTCGATCGGGTCGAACGGCTTGATGATGTAGTCGTCGGCGCCGGCCGTGAGGCCGAGCACCTTGTCGGTCGACAGCGCCTTCGCCGTCAGCATGATGATGCTCGTGTTGGCGGTCTTGGGGTTCTTCCTCAGGCGCTGCGCGACCTCGAACCCGTCGATGCGCGGCATCATGACGTCGAGCAGCACGAGATCGGGATGCAGGTCGTCGGCCTTCTGGAGCGCCTCCTCACCGTCCCCGGCCACGGAGACCTCGTAGCCCGCCGAGCGGAGGTTCACCTCGACGAAGCGCGCGATGTCGGGGTCGTCGTCGACGACCAGGATCGCCTCCGCCATCACACCACCCCCTCGCCGCGGGCGACGGCCGCGAGCGCCCGGATGGCGTCGACGGGGTCGGGCGCGCGGTAGATCGAGGACGCCGCGGCGAGCACCGTCGCGCCGGCGTCCACGCAGCGGCGTCCCGTCTCGACGTTGATGCCGCCGTCGACCTCGACGCCGACCGACAGGCCGAGGCGGTCGACCTCCGACCGGACGCGTTCGATCTTCGGGAGCACCTCGGGTCGAAACGACTGACCGGCCCATCCCGGCCTGACGCTCATCACGATCACGTTGTCGAGCTCCTCCAGATGCGGAAGGACGCGCTCGATCGGCGTGTCCGGCGCGACGGCCAGCCCCGCGCGCATGCCCTTGTCGCGAGCCTTCCGGAGGACGTCGGCCGGCTCCTCGACGGCCTCGACGTGCACGCTCACCATGTCGGCGCCCGCGCCGGCGAAGTCGTCGAGGAGCGATTCGGGGTGCTCCACCATGAGGTGGCAGTGCAGCGTGAGGCCGGTGACGGGGCGGAGGGACTCCACGACCACGGGTCCGATCGTGAGGGGCGGCACGAAATGCGCATCCATGACATCGATATGAATTGCCTCGGCATAGGGCTCCACCAGCTTTATCTGGTCGGCCAGGTGCGCGAGGTCGGCGGAGAGGACGGACGCGGCGACGCTTCCCACGCCGGGATTCTACCGGCGCGCCCGAGCCGGACGGGGAGATTCGACCCCAGAGCGGCTCATCCTCGCCGGAAGGCCGCGACGAACATGGCATCCGTGCCGTCCCGGTGCGGCCAGAGCCGCAGCCGAGGCGCCGCACCCGCGGGCCCCTCGACCGAGGCCGGCTCCAGGTCGGGACGCTTCGAGAGGAGCGCGTCGCAGGCGGCGTCGGTCTCGGCGCGGGGGAAGGTGCACACCGAGTACACGAGCCGCCCGCCCGGCCGGAGCAGGTCCACGGCGGCGCTCGCGATCGATACCTGCAGGCGGGCGAGCCTCGACAGGTCCCGGGAGCTCGGTCGCCACAGCAGCTCCGGCCGTCGCCGCGCCGAGCCGATCCCCGAGCACGGCGCGTCGACGAGGATGCGATCGAACGTCCCGCGCACGGCGGGGTTGCGCGCATCGTGCGCGAGGACCATCCCGTCGACGCCGAGCCGGCCGAGCGTCCGCCGAACGAGCGCGGAGCGCGTCGGCGAGACGTCGGCCGCCACGAGCCGCCCCCCGTCCCCGACCCGACACGCGATGTCGGCGGCCTTGCCGCCGGGCCCCGCACACGCGTCGAGCACCCACTCGCCCGGATGCGGGTCGAGCGCGTCGACGACGAACGCCGAGGCCTGATCCTGCACCGCGAACCATCCGTCGTCGAACCCCGGCAACGACGACGGCGCGGCGCCCTCGATGAGCAACGAGCCCTCGTGCACGCCTCCGCGCCGCGGATCCAGCCCGGCCCGGCGCAGCGCGGCCTCGAGGCGATCGGTCGTCGTGCGACACGGGTTCGTCCGGATGCACACCGGAGGCCGTTCGCCGAGGGCGGCCGCCGCGGCCTCCACCTCCGGGGCGCCGACGATCCTGCGAAGCTCGCTCACCGCCCACGGTGAGAGCCCCGTGCGGACGGCGACGTCCGCGTCGGCGCTCCCCGACGGCCACTCGGGCGGAGCCGCCGAGAGCTTGCGCAGCACCGCGTTCACGAACCCCTTCTCGCCGTGGCTGCCCAGCTGCACGGTCTCGCTCACCGCGGCATGCGCCGGGACGCGCGTGAAGAGCAGCTGGTACGCGCCCAGCCGCAGCAGCGCCCTCGCTCGGGGCGTCATCGCCCGTACGGGCCGATCCGACTCGCGCTCGATCGCCCAATCGAGCGAGAGCATTCGCCGCAGCGTCCCGTACGTGAGCTCCGTCGCGAGATCGCGGTCGGCCTGGTGAAGGCCCGCGCCTCGAAGCGCCGCCCGCAGCGCCAGGTTCGAGTAGCCGCCGTGCTCGGTGACGCGCAGGATCACCGCGAGCGCGATCGACCGCGCGCTCATCCGATGCGGTCGCCGGGTTGGGGGTGATAGCCCCGGACGAATGCGCCGCCGCTCATCCTCCTCCGCCCGGCGGGACCGACCTCCACCAGGCGAACGACACCCTCTCCCGCCGCGACCCGGAGCCCGGCCTCGTCGGCCTCCACGACCACGCCCGGGTCGCCCGGAGCCCTCCGCCGCGGCCGCCCGGAAGACCTTGAGCCCCTCGCCTCGGAACGTCGTCGTCGCCGCGGGAGACGGAGCGAGCGCGCGCACTCGATCGACGATCGAGGTTGCGTCCGCCCTCCAGTCGAGGCGTCGATCGCCCGCGCCGAGCTTGGGGGCGCGGGTCGCCGCGGCATGATCCTGATCGATCGGATGAAGCGTCCCGGCGGACAGCCGGTCGAGGCTCTCGACCAGCAGGGCCGCGCCGGCGTCGGCCAGGCGAGCGCCGAGCGACCCGGCGTCGTCCTCGTCGCGGATCGGCTCGCTCGCCTGCAGCAGCACGGGCCCGGTATCGAGCCCCTCGTCCATCAGCATCGTCGTGACGCCGGTCGTCCGCAGGCCCGCCAGCAGCGCGTGCTGCACGGGACTCGCCCCCCGGAGCGCCGGCAGCAGGGAGAAGTGGACGTTCACCGCGCCGAGGCGGCCGGCGCCCAGGACCTCACGCGTCAGGAGCTCCCCGTAGGCGACGACGACGAGCACATCGGGCGCCGCCTCCGCCAGCGCGCGACGTCCGGGTCCGCGGCGGGCCGACTCGGCCTCGACGAGCGGCAGGTCCATCGAACGCGCGGACTCCGCCACGCGAGTCGGTCGCAGGTTCGATCCGCGGCCCGCGGGACGCGGCGGGAAGGTGAGGACCACCGCGACGCGATGCGCCGACCGCGTCAGCGCCTCGAGGGAGGGCACCGACCACGCGTCGTTGCCGAGGAACGCGACGGACAGCGGCCGGACGCTCACCGGCGGAGGATACCGCCGGCCCGCGGGCCGACCGGGGCGGTCAGGGCTGCGGCGAACGCACGTCCCCGGCGGCCCGGCGCAGCTCCTGCTCGCGCATCACGCGCATGACCTCGCGCCGGGCCTCATCGTCGATGCGGTCGATGTAGAGCACGCCGTCGGTGTGGTCGGTCTCGTGCTGGAGGATGCGCGCCAGCAGGCCGTCCGCGTGGATCTCGACGTCGCGGCCCTCGAGGTCCTGTCCCCTCGCCGTGATCCGCTCCGCTCGAACGGTCGGAGAGAACGGCCCCGGGATCGACAGGCACCCCTCGTCGCGCAGGTTCTCCCCCTCGGGATCCATGAGCCGGACGTTGGCGAGGAACGTCGGACCCGTCTCGCCGTCGTCGAACACGAAGAACCGCGACGCGATGCCCACCTGGGGCGCCGCGAGCCCGACGCCGGGCGCGTCGTACATCGTCTCGAGCATGTCGTCGGCGAGGCGGCGAAGCGTCCGGTCGAAGTTCTCGACCGGACGCGCCGTCTCGCGCAGCACGGGATCGCCGAGCGTTCGGATCGCCAGGATGCTGATCGTACGTTCCTCGTCTGCCTCACAGGTGGGGTTCGGCCTCGACGCGCGTCACGACCTCGCGGGCCGCGAGATCGCGCGCGGAGCGTCCGAACGCCTCGAGCCTTCCCGGATCGAGCGTGAGCAAGCATACCGTCTGACCCTCGAGCGCCGAGACGAGCAGGGTCCGCGGCTCGAAGGCCTCGAGCTCCCCCGGGAGCTCCGCCGACCCCGTCACGCGAAACACCGGTGCGCCCACGGGGAACCCGGCCTCGGCGCGCCGGGCGGCCTCGAAGCGGTGAAACCGCTCCGGCCGCCCGGCCACGAGCGACTGCACCGCGGGATCGTTCGGATGGCTCGACTGCACGATCACCCGACCTCGCGGACGCGCCCACCCGGCCGCCTCGGCCCAGGTCGACAGCGACCGCTCCATCGCCGACATCCCCGGGCGGCGCGCGGCGAGGTCCGCATCGAGGATGGCGACCAGGTCGAGGCCGGGCGGGTCGATGTCCTTCACCGCCTCCGCGCCCCCGATGACGACGCCGTCCTCCGCGAGCAGCTCGGCCGAGCCGAGGGCCCCCGCGCCGCCCGGTCCGCCGTCGCCTCGGTCGCTCACGCGGCGCACCGGTCCGGGCGCGATGCGCGACGCCCACTCCTCCACGCGCTCCGCGCCGCCGCGGCGGATGCCGAAGTCCTCCGATCCGCAGACCGCGCAGCGCCCGGGCGACTCGCACACCACGCACCGCACCGCGCCGCCCTCGCTCCGCAGCAGGCCACCGCACTGCGCGCAGGCGGCGGGGCTGCCGCAGGATCGACACACCTGCGCGACGCCGTAGCCCGGCAGCGGCGCGTACACGAACGCCCTTCGCGCCTCGCGCAGCGAGGACACGACCCGCGGCGCCCGTCCCTCCGGGCCCGGCCGGACGACCTCCACCGGCGGCCATCGGCGCGTGGGGGGCGCGATCTCCGGCGCGCCGGCCATCGCGGCCTCCGTCGACGGGAACAGCGCCGACATGACGCACACGGCGCCGGCCTCTCGTGCGCGGGCCAACGCGACGTCTCGCACGTGGTAGGAGGGGGATCGCTCCTCGCGGTGGCCGGGATGGCTCTCGCGCGAGACGAACACGAGGCCCAGATCCCGGCGCCGGCGCGAAGACCGCCGGCCGCGTCCCCACGACGACGTCGAAGGCGCCCTCGCCGATCTCGAGCCACCGCCGGTAGCGCGCCCGCTTTCCCCCGCCGAGATACAGCGCGACGCGATCCCCGAAGGCCTCGGCGAGAGCGCGCGCGGTCGCGGGCAACGGCTCGGCCTCGGGCACGAGGACGATGGCCCGCCGGCCCGCCGCGAGCGTCGCCGCCACCGCGTCGACGGCGACCGTCACCTCGTCCTCCGGCGCCGGGCGGAGCAGGAACGGGCCCGATCCGCCGGCGAGCGCCGCGAGGGCGACGTCGGCCCCGCGATACGACGGCAGCGTGCCGCCGCGGGCGGGCTCGTCGAGGACCGAACGCTTGGATCCGGGCGAGGGATGCCCGCCGTCGGCGGGGGGCGCCGCGCCACCCGCCTCCTCGAGGGCTCGCTCCTCCGACGCGACCCGTGGCGGGGACGCCCGCCCGATCACCGCCGCGAGCGGCGCGACGTATCGCTCGCTCACCCACCGAAGCACCCGCAGGAGCTCGTCGTCGAAGAACCGCACCTGCGAGGACGCCGCCCGGACGGGCAGCATGCGGGGCGGAACCTCATCGGTGGGGCCGAGCACCCAGCCCTTCACCCGCCGGCCGTGAAACGAGATCTCCACGAGCGATCCGACGCCCGCGTTCAGCGAGGCATCGAGCTCGTACGTGAACGGCCTGTCGAGCGACAGGAGCGGACGGTCGACGCAGACCGCCACGGGGCCCGAGAGGACGGGCCGGCTACTCGAGGGCGGCTCGGAGCTCGTCCGCGCGGTCGGTCGCCTCCCAGGGGAACTCCTTGCGCCCGAAGTGCCCGTAGGCGGCGGTGTCCTTGTAGATCGGCCGGCGCAGGTTCAGGTCGCGGATGATCGCCGCGGGACGGAAGTCGAATGCCTCCCACACCGTCTCGACGATCCGCTCGGGATCGACGGCCTCGGTTCCGAACGTGTCGATCGCGAGCGAGACCGGATGCGCCGTCCCGATCGCGTAGGCGACCTGGATCTGCAGCCGGTCGGCGAGCCCCGCGGCGACGAGGTTCTTCGCGACGTACCGCGCCATGTACGCCGCCGAGCGGTCGACCTTCGTCGGGTCCTTGCCCGAGAAGCAGCCGCCGCCGTGCGGCGCCATCCCTCCGTAGCTGTCGACGATGATCTTGCGGCCGGTGAGGCCCGTATCGGCCTTTGGACCACCGATCTCGAACCGCCCCGTGGGGTTCACGAGGACGCGGACGCCGTCGGTGTCGAGATCGGGGAACTCCCGCAGGACCGGATCGATCACCTCGGCGTTGACGTCGGGGGCGAGGAGCGTCTCGACGTCGACCTCCTCGCGGTGCTGGGCCGAGACGAGGACGGTATCCACGCTGGTCGGCCTTCCGTCCTCGTAGCGCACGCTCACCTGCGTCTTGCCGTCGGGACGCAGATACGGAATGACGCCCGCCTTGCGGACGTCGGCGAGGCGTCGTGCGAGCCGGTGCGCCATGGCGATGGGCAGCGGCATCAGCTCGTCGGTGTCGTGGCAGGCGTAGCCGAACATCATGCCCTGATCGCCCGCCCCGAGGGAGTCCAGGTCGTCGTGCGAGCCCTCGCGGTGCTCCAGGGGGTCGTTCACGCCGCGCGCGATGTCGGCGGACTGTTCCTGGATGGAGGTGACGACGCCGCAGGTCTCCCCGTCGAGCCCGAACTTCGCGTCCGTGTAGCCGATCTCGAGCACGGTCTGGCGGACGACCGAGGGGATGTCGATGTACTCGGAGGTCGTGATCTCGCCTGCGACCACGACGAGGCCGGTGGTCACGAGCGTCTCGCACGCGACCCGGCCCTCCGGATCGACCTCGAGGATCGCATCGAGGACCGCGTCGGAGAGCTGATCCGCGAGCTTGTCCGGGTGGCCCTCCGTGACGGACTCGGAGGTGAACAGGTAGCCCCTCGTCATGACCGCCGAGTATACGGCAGGGGTGCGGCCCCCTCGCCGAGGTCCTTAGACGGGCCCGAGGAGCTTGGCCAGCCGGTCGCAGATCGCCGCCGCGAGCTCCCGCTTGGTCCACATGCGAAGCGGCTCGTCCTCGCCGGTCCTCGACAGGAGCAGCGCGCGGTTGGTCCGGGCGCCGAAGCCCGTGCCCTCCTTGCCGACCTCGTTCACGACGATCAGGTCGAGCTTCTTGGAGTCGAGCTTGTGGCGCCCGGCCGCCTCGAGGTCCGACGTCTCGGCGGCGAACCCGACGATCACCTGTCCGCGCCGCCGGCGTCCGAGCTCGCTCAGGATGTCCGGGGTCTGCACGAGCCGGAACTCCGGCGGGCCGGCCCGCTTCTTCAGCTTCTCCGGCGCCGACGAGTCGGGGCGGAAGTCCGCGACCGCCGCCGCCATGACCACCGCATCGGCGCGCTCGAACCCCGCGAGGACGGCATCTCGCATCTGCTCCGCGGTCTCGACCCGGAGCACGGGCATGCCCTCGGGCGGGTCGATCGTGTCGGGGCCGAGGACGAGGCGAACGTCCGCGCCGCGGGCGGCGGCCTCGCGGGCGACCTCGATCCCCATCCGCCCGCTCGATCGATTGCCGATGAAGCGGACCGGGTCGATCGGCTCGTGCGTCGGGCCGGCCGTGACCAGCAGGCGCCTCCCGGCCAGGTCGCGGCCCGAGGACGGCGGCGCCCTCCGCGGCGGCGAGGATCGCCTCGGGCTCGGCCATGCGGCCCTCCCCCTCGTCTCCGGCGGCGAGCGGACCGACCTCCGGTCCCACGACGCGGATCCCCCGCTCCTCGAGGGCGCGGAGGTTGCCCCGGGTGGCGGCGTTGCTCCCACATCCCCGTGTGCATCGCCGGGGCGACCACGATCGGGCACGAGGCCTCGAGCAGCGTGGAGGTGAGGAGGTCGTCGGCGAGCCCGAGCGCGAGCTTCGCCAGAGAATTGGCGGTCGCCGGGGCGACGATGGCGAGGTCGGCCTCGTGCGCGAGCTCGACGTGGAGCACGCGACCGGGCTCCTCCCACAGGGAGGTCCGAACGGGCCGCCCGGTGAGGGCGGCGAAGGTGTCGGGTCCGACGAACCGCGTCGCCGCCTCGGTCATCACGACCTGGACGGTGGCTCCCGCGGCGGTCAGCAGGCGCGCCAGCGAGGCGACCTTGTACGCGGCGATGCCGCCGGTGACGCCGAGCAGGACCCGGCGCCCCGCGAGCGAGCTACTTGATGCCAACCTCGTCCGGCCGGTCGGCGCTGATCTTGCCCTCGGCGATCTCCTCGAGCGCGAGCGACAGCGGCTTGTTGCGAAGCCCGCCGGTCTCCACGAGCGGCGGCACGAACTCGCCGCGGCCCTCCCCGAGCTGGCTGTAGTAGGAGTTGATCTCCCGGGCGCGCTTGGCCGCCAGGATCACCAGGGAGTACTTGGAGTCGACATGCGCGAGCAGGTCGTCGATCTTGGGCTCGATCATGAGGGCACGTCCTTTACATGGCCGTCTTCGGGGGACTCGGCCAGTATAGCCGCGACCTGCGCGGCCGCCTCGTCGGGGTCGTCGTTGACGATGACGTGATCGAACCACGCCGCGTCGGCGATCTCGACTCCGGCCTTGGCGAGCCGGCGGCGGAGCTTGTCCTCGGTCTCCGTCGCTCGGGTGCGCAACCGGCGCTCGAGCTCCTCCAGCGACGGGGGCCGGAGGAAGATCAGGACGGCGTCGGGGACGCGCTTTCGAACCCACGCCGCGCCCTGAGGATCGATCTCGAGCAGCACGTCGCGACCCTCCGCGAGCATCTCCCGGATCGGCGCCTCGGGCGTCCCCGACCGGTGGCCGTAGATCTCCGCCCACTCCAGCAGCTCGTGGTCCGCGACGAGCTCGTCGAACCGCTCATCGGACACGAAGGAGTACTCGACCCCGTCCCGTTCACCGGGACGGGGTCGACGGGTCGTGACCGAGACGGACGGATACAGGTCCGGAAGCTCGCTCAGGAGCTTGCGGACGATCGTCCCCTTGCCGACCCCGGAGGGACCGGAGATGACGAACAGCCGGCCGGGACGTGTGGTGCCCGAGGCGCCTACTTCTCGAACTTGGTCAGGAGCATCTCGCGCTGCTTCGCGCCGAGGCCCCGGATCCGACGGGTGGCGGAGATGTCCAGCTCCTCCATGATCTTCGTTGCCCGGACCTTCCCCACCCCGGGCAGCGACTCGAGGACCGTGGACACCTTCATCTTGCCGACGATGTCGTCCCCCGACTGCTCGAGGAGGCCGCCCAGCGTCTGCTTTCCGGCCTTGAGCTCGCCCTTGATCACGGCCCGTTTCTTGCGGGCCTCGGCGGCCTTGGCCAGGGCCTCCTTGCGCTGTTCCTCCGTCAGGGTGGGTAGGGGCATGAATGCCTCCTTCTACTCGGGGTCGAGAACCGGGGGATTATACGCAGGCCTCGAGGGGGGGCACAACGCGAACACCCCCCGCGACCTGTGCTTTCGCCGGGTTCCTCAACCTTCGGATGAGGTCGAGTTCGTTCGTCGACCCGTGTGTTCGGGCGTTCGGCACGCGGGCGACGCGCCCGATCGCTCACCGGAGCGTCGCGACGATCGACCGCGCAACGCCCCCGGGATCGCGCGATTCCGTCACGGGGCGCCCCACGACGAGGTAGTCGGCGCCCTTCGCGATCGCCTCCTCGGGCGTGAGGATGCGCACCTGATCGTGCCCGTTGGATCCCGCGGGGCGGATGCCGGGAACCACCAGACAGAACTCCTCGCCGCACACCTCCCGCACCGTCGTCACGTCCTCGCCCGAGACGACCACGCCGGCCGCGCCGGCCGCGCGCGCCTCGAACGCCAGCGAGGCGGGGCTCGCAAGCTCTTCCCCCGCAAGGCTCGACAGCACGGTGACCGCGAGCACCAGGGGGACGGGGTGGCCCGCCTCCTCTGCGCCGCGGGCCGCGCCGTCGACGGCCGCGCGCATCATCGCCTCGCCGCCGAGCGAGTGCACGTTCATCATCGCGACGCCCAGCCGCGCGATGTTCGCGGCGGCGCGCTCCACCGTGGTGGGGATGTCGTGCAGCTTGGCGTCGACGAACACGGGCGCGTGCAGAGCGATGCGGCGAACCGCCTCCGGGCCGTGGGCCCAGAACAACTCGAGGCCGACCTTCAGCATGCCGGCCCGCCCGGCGAGCTCCTTCGCGAGCGCCTCCGCGCGATCGAGGTCGGACACGTCGAGCGCGACGATGAGCGGATTTTGGGGGGTGGAATCATGGTCGCCTCCGAGGTCGTGGCCGGGCCGCCGAGGTCCTCACGCCGCCCCCTCGCCGCCGGGAACGACCGGCGAGGAGAGTCGGATCCTCCCGCGGATCGCGTCCGGCGAGGCGAGGCCCTTGGCCCCAAGGTACTCGGAGATGCCCTTGGCCACCCGGGCCGGCACCGAGGGGTCGACGAGCACCGCGGTGCCCACCTGCACCGCCCAGGCGCCGGCCAGGAGCATCTCCACGGCGTCCGTGCCGCTCGACACGCCGCCGACGCCCAGGATCGGCACCTCGGGAAGGGCCGAGGCGACCTCGTAGATCGCCCGGAGCGCGAGGGGCCGAACCGCGGGGCCCGACAGGTACCCGGTCGCGCCGCCGAGCGCCGCCCGCATGCTGGCCGCCTCCACGCCCATCGCCGGCACGCCGTCGATGAGCGTCAGCCCGTGCACCCCCGACCGCACGCATGCGACGGCCGTCTCGAGGAGGCCGGACGTCATGGCCGGAAGCTTCGCGAAGACCGGGACCGACGCGCGTCTCGCGACGGCGCCCGCGACCTCCGCGGCGCGATCCGGCCTCGACAACCAGGGACGCCCCTCGAGCTCCTCGTCGTCGCAGGAGAGGTAGACCTCGAGGGCCACGACGCCCGGCGCCGCCTCGAGAAACGCGGCGAGCCGGATGTACTCCTCGACGCTGCTTCCCGCGATCGAGACGAACACCGGCAGCCCGAGGCTCGCCATGTGCAGGAGGTCGTCGGCGACGAAGGCGTTCACCCCCGGGTTCTGGAGCCCGACCATCGACAGGAACCCCGACGGCGTCTCGGCGAGCCTCGGCGAGGGCGCCCCCCGTCGCGGATTGACCGTGATGCTCCTGCTGACGATGCCGCCGAGGCCCCGGCGGTCGAACATCCCGCCGAGCTCTCGGCCGGTGCCGAAACAGCCCGAGGCGATCATCACGGGCCCGGGAAGCACGAGGCCGTTCAGGTCGACGGAGGACGACGGCGTCATCCCGGCCACGATCGCACCACCGGAAAGCCCTCGGGGGGCGTCTCGAGCAGCTCGCGCCCGCCGGGGACGCGCTCGCCCATCCAGACGTCCCACAATATGCGCGCCGGGTTGAACACCGGACCCTCGACGCACGCGCGCAGCGTGTCGTAGCCGGAGCCGTCCTTGCGCGCGACCGGAACGCCGCACGTGAAGCACAGCCCGAGCCCGCAGCCCATCCGCTCCTCGACGGCGAACTGCGCCGGGAGGTGGGACTCGCGGCAGAACTCGGCGAGCCGGCGAAGCATCGCGCCCGACCCGGCCGCGTACACGACCTCGGCGCCGGAACGCTCCGCCATCTCGGGAACGGCATCCATGGCCGATCCGCGCTCGCCGAGGCTGCCGTCCTCCGTCACGAACGCGATGGTCTGCGACAGGCGCTTGCCCTCGATCTGCTTGAAGACGTGCTCCTCGTCCCGGCCGCCGACGACCATGTCCACGCGCTTGCCGCGAGACCGGAGCTCCTGCGCGAGGAAGTAGATCGACGCCGCCCCGTGGCCCTCCGCCACGAGCAGGCAGTTGGTCAGCTGTCGCGGATAGGAGAAGGGTGTGCCGAGCGGCCCGATCACGTCGAGGAACTCGTGGGGCTGCGCATGCGCCAGCCACTGCGTGCCGCGGCCGTGGTCGTCGAACGCGAACTCGAGCGTGCCCGCCCAGCCCCCGCGTCGGGCCGACTGGTGGATCGAGAAGTGCCGGCGCAGGAAGAACTCCCGTCCCTCCGGCATCGCGACGGCGAGGAATTGGCCTGGCCGCGCGCGCTCCGCGATATCGGGTGCGACGAGCGTGATCGAGTGATAGGCGCCGAAGCGCCTGGCGGAGAGGATCTCTGCTCGAACTCGCTTCACTCGTGCGGCCCCCGTCGGACGGACGCAGCGGCGGCCGCGCTCGCGAGGCGCAGCCGGCCCTGCACGGGCACGGCGGCGCCCTGCGCATGGTACTCCTGGATCGATCGAGGCTCGGAGGCGCCGGAACGCAGCGCCTCGATCCCACGGACCGCCGCGAGCAGGCCCGGGATCGTCGTGATGCAGGGGACGCCGGCGGCCGCGGCCGCGGTGCGGATGTAGTAGCCGTCGGTCCGCGCGCCGCGTCCGAACGGCGTGTTGATGATGAGGTCGACCCCGCCGGCGGCGATCCGGTCGATCACGCTCGGCGAGCCCTCCGACACCTTGGGCACCGCCTCCACCGGGATCCCGGCGCGGGACAGCACCCCGGCCGTTCCCGGGGTCCCGACGAGCCGGAAGCCCAGGTCGGCCAGGCGCTTGGCCGGAAGCAGGATGGCGCGCTTGTCGCGGTTCGCGACCGACACGAACGCCGTGCCGGAGGTCGGAAGGCCGGCCCCGCTGGCCACGAGCGCCTTGGCCAGCGCGGCCCCCGGATCGGCGTCGATCCCCATCACCTCGCCGGTCGACTTCATCTCGGGCCCGAGGATCGTGTCGACGCCGGGGAACCGGCCGAACGGGAGCACCGCCGCCTTCACCGCCGTGGAGCGCAGGTGCCGGTAGTGACGGGCGTCCTGGGGCAGCACGCCCTCCTCGGCGAGGTCGGCGATCGTGCGCCCGCACAGCACCAGGGTCGCGACCTTCGCAAGCGAGACGCCGATCACCTTGGAGACGAACGGCACGGTCCTGGACGCGCGCGGATTGGCCTCGAGGACCCACACGCGCTCGTCCTTCACGGCGAGCTGCAGGTTGAGGAGGCCGCGGACCCGGAGGCGTCGGGCGAGCTTTCCGACGATGTCCTCGACGGTGTCCATCTCCTCGTCCGACAGCGTGGCCGGCGGGATCTGGCAGGAGGAGTCCCCCGAGTGCACGCCGGCCTCCTCGATGTGCTCCATCACCGCGCCGACGAACACGTCGGTCCCGTCGCACACGGCGTCGACGTCGACCTCGATCGCCCCCTCGAGGAAACGGTCGATCAGGACGGGATGCTCGGGGCTCGCCTCGGCCGCGGTGCGCACGAACCCCTCGAGGTCCGCCTCGTCGTAGACGATCTCCATCGCTCGTCCCCCGAGCACGTAGGAGGGCCGGACGAGGACGGGGTACCCGACCGAGCTCGCGATCGATCGCGCCTCCTGCAGATCGTGCGCCTCCCCGTGCGGGGGCGCGGGGATGCCCATCTCGGCGAGCAGCGCCGCGAACTTCCCCCGGTCCTCCGCGAGGTCGATCGCCTCGGGCTGGGTGCCGAGGATGGCGAACCCGCGCGCCTCGAGGGTGTGCGCGAGCTTCAGCGGCGTCTGGCCCCCGAACTGCGCGATGACGCCGACGGGCTGCTCCGCCTCGCACACCGCGAGGACGTCCTCCTCCGTCAGCGGCTCGAAGTACAGGCGGCTCGACGTGTCGTAGTCGGTGGAGACGGTCTCCGGATTGCTGTTGACCATCACCGACTCGAAGCCGGCCTCCTCGAGCGCGAACGCCGCATGCACGCACGCGTAGTCGAACTCGATGCCCTGCCCGATGCGGTTCGGGCCCGCGCCCAGGATGACAACCCGCGGGCGGGCCGCGGGGCGAACCTCCGTCTCCTGCTCGTAGGTCGAGTAGTGGTACGGCGTCCGCGCGGCGAACTCCCCTCCGCACGTGTCGACCGTCTTGTAGACCGGCGCGACGCCGAGCTCCTCACGGCGGGCGCGCACGGCGGACGGCTGTGCCCCGACCTCGGCCGCGATCCGCTCGTCGGAGAGCCCGACCCGCTTGACGCGGCGCAGCGCACGGTCGCTCAGATCCTCCAGGGAGGTACCGCGCAGATCCCCGGCGGCCTCGGCGATCTCGGCGATCTGATCGAGGAACCACGGGTCGATCCCGGTCGCGGCTGCCACCTGCTCGGCGGGGACCCCGCGGCCGAGCGCTCGCTCGATCAGCAGCAGCCGGTGCTCGCCGCCGTCGGCCAGCGCCGCCACATCGGCCTCGGGCGGATCGAGAGCGGGGTCCGGGTCCGGGCGCTCCATCGAACGCCATGCCTTGCCGAGCGCCTCCTTGAAGGTGCGGCCGATCGCCATCACCTCGCCGACGGACTTCATCGACGGTCCCGAGGCGCGGATCGGCGCCGGCGAACTTCTGGAAGTCGAACCGCGGGATCTTCACGACGACGTAGTCCAGGGTGGGCTCGAAGGCGGCGGGCGTCTCGCCGGTGATGTCGTTCGCGATCTCGTCGAGCCGGTAGCCGACGGCGAGCAGCGCCGCGATCTTCGCGATCGGAAACCCGGTGGCCTTGGATGCGAGGGCGGACGATCGCGACACGCGGGGATTCATCTCGATCACCACGCGGCGCCCCGTCCTCGGGTCGACCGCGAACTGGACGTTGGAGCCGCCCGTGTCCACGCCGATGGCGCGGATGCAGGCGATCGCGTCGTCCCGCATCGCCTGATACTCGCGGTCGGTGAGCGTCTGCTGCGGCGCGACGGTCACCGAATCCCCGGTGTGGATGCCCATGGGGTCGACGTTCTCGATGGAGCACACGATGACGGCGTTGTCGGCGCCGTCTCGCATGACCTCGAGCTCGAACTCCTTCCAGCCGGCGACCGACTCCTCGATCAGGACCTCCGTGGCCGGGCTCTCGGCGAGGCTGCGACGCACGCGCGCCTCGAGCCGGCCGCGATCGTGGGCGAAGCCGCTGCCCCCGCCGCCGAGCATGAACGATGGGCGCACGATCACCGGATAGCCGATGTCCTCGGCGATGGTCACGGCCTGCTCGACGGTCGTCGCGGTCCCCGCCCTCGGGATCGCCAGGCCCGCCGCCTGCATCGTGCGCTGGAAGCCGCTTCGGTCCTCCGCGCGACGGATCGCCGCGAGGTCGGCCCCGATGAGGCGCACGCCCTCCCGATCCAGCGCGCCGGACTCGGCGAGCGCGACGGCCACGTTCAACGCCGTCTGGCCGCCCAGGGTCGGCAGCAGCGCGTCGGGCCGCTCCCGGTGGATGATCGCCGCCACCGACTCGGGGGTCAGCGGCTCGATGTAGGTGGCGTCGGCGAACTCCGGGTCGGTCATGATCGTGGCCGGGTTCGAGTTGACGAGCGCGACCTGGTAGCCCTCCGCCCGGAGCGCCCGGCACGCCTGCGTCCCGGAGTAGTCGAACTCGCAGGCCTGGCCGATGACGATCGGCCCGGAGCCGATGACCACGATCTTGCGGATGTCGCCGCGCCTGGGCATCAGGCGGCCGTTCCGTCCGCCATCAGCCGGCGGAACTCCTCGAACAGGTAGCGGGAATCGTGCGGACCCGGCGCGGCCTCCGGGTGGTACTGGACGCTGAAGGCGGGGACGTCCAGGCAGCGCAGCCCCTCGAGCGTGCCGTCGTTGAGGTTCCAGTGCGTCAGCTCGACGCGCCCGAACGGCGTGTTCACGCGGCCCGGCGCGTCCGCGTCCGCAGTCGCCGTCGCGGTCGGCGTGGCGTCGGCGGGCAGCGGGTCCCAGGCTGCGGGATCCACCGCGAACCCGTGGTTGTGGCTGGTGATCTCGACGACGCCCGTGCGGAGGTTCTTGACCGGCTGGTTCGCGCCCCGATGGCCGAACTTCATCTTGTAGGTGGACCCGCCGAGCGCGTGCGCCATGAGCTGATGGCCGAGGCAGATCCCGAACACGGGGGCGGTGCCGAGCAGCTCTCGGGCCACGGCGATGCCGTAGCTCGTCACGCTCGGATCGCCCGGGCCGTTGCCGAGGAAGACGCCGTCGAAGCCGCCGGCGGCGATGTCGGCGGCCGGCGTCTCGGCCGGGTAGACGGTGACCTCGCATCCCTCGGCGGCGAGCAGCCGAAGGATGGTGCGCTTCATGCCGTAATCGACCGCCGCGACGCGATACGTCCGGCCGTCCCGCGGCGTCGCCGCGCCCACCAGCTCGCCCGCGTCGAACGGCTCGTCCGCGGAGACCGAGCTCGCGAGATCCGCGCCCGACATGCCCGGCGTGGCGCGGACCCGCGACGCGAGCGAGCCGGCATCGAGGTCCTCGGTCGAGATCCCGCACCGCATCGCGCCGGCCTCGCGGATGCGCAGCGTGAGCGCACGGGTGTCGATGCCCTCGATCCCCACCACGCCCGCCGACGAGAGCTCCTCCTGGAGGGTCCGCTCGGCCCGCCAGCTCGAGGCCCGGCGCGACGCCTCCCGGACGGCGAACCCGGCGACCTGCACGTGCGCCGACTCGGGGTCGTCGAGGTTCACGCCGTAGTTCCCCTGATGGGGCGACGTCATCACGACGATCTGCCTCGCGTACGAGGGGTCGGTCAGCACCTCCTGGTAGCCCACCATCGCGGTGTTGAACACGACCTCGCCGAACGCCTCGCCGGCGGCGCCGAACCCGCTCCCGCGAAAGGCCGAGCCGTCCTCCAGCACGAGGAGCGCCTCCGGACCAACCGGTGCGCCGCGCGTTCCCCCCGCATCCGGACCGACGCCGGACGTCAACGCTGCGCCTTCCCGTCGGCGACGGTCAGCTCGCCCCGATAGACCGTGTGCACGACCCTGCCGCGGAGGGTCCGCCCGAGGAAGGCGGAGTTGCGGCTGCGCGACGCGAAGGGCAGCTCGACGAGCCACTCCTCGGCGGGATCGAACGCGACGAGGTTCGCCGGGCGGCCGGGCTCGATCGGGCCTCCGTGATCGCCGGCGCCGAGGATCCGTGCCGGCGCGGTGGACAGCGCCTCGATCGGCGCGCGACAGCGACATGTGGCCCGGGGCGACCAGCTCGGTCAGGACGACCGCGAGCGCCGTCTCGAGCCCGATCGTCCCCGGCGGCGCCTGGTCGAACTCGGCCTCCTTCTCCTCGACGGCGTGCGGCGCATGGTCCGTCGCGACGACATCGATGGTGCCGTCGGCCACGCCGGCGCGCAGGGCCTCGCGGTCCTCGGGCGCCCGAAGCGGGGGGTTCACCTTGAGGTTCGTGTCGTAGCCGGAGAGGTCCTCGTCCGTGAACACGAGATGGTGCGGCGTCACCTCGGCGGTCACCCGGATCCCGTCCGCCTTCGCCCTGCGCACGCGCTCGACCGATCCCGCCGACGACAGGTGCATGAGGTGCAGGCGCCCGCCGGTCAGCCGGGCGACGGCGAGATCTCGCGCGACGATGATCTCCTCGGCCTCGCGCGGCTGTCCGGAGAGCCCCAGCGAGTAGGAGGTGAGCCCCTCGTGCATCTGCGACCCCTCCGCGAGCGTCGAGTCCTCGCAGTGCTCGGCGATCACGACGTCCTCGAACGCCTTCACGTACTGGATGGCGTTGCGCAGCGTGCGCGCCGAGGGCACGCACCTCCCGTCGTCGGAGAAGATCCGGACCCCCGCCTCGACCATCTCGCCGAGCTCCGCCATCTGCTCGCCTGCGAGCCCGCGGGTGATCGCGCCCGACCGGGAAGACGTCGGCCAGACGCGCGCGCTCGGCCAGCGCGAGGACCTCCCGGATCACCGCCGCGTTGTCGGCGACCGGGTCGGTGTTCGCCATCGCGGTCACGGCCGTGTAGCCGCCGACGGCGGCGGCTCGGGTGCCCGTCTCGACGGTCTCCTTGTCCTCGCGGCCGGGCTCGCGCAGGTGCGCGTGCAGGTCGACGAGTCCCGGCGCCAGCACGAGGCCGCTGCAGTCGAGCACGGTCGGCGCCCTCGCGGCTCGCCGCCCGCTCGACGGAGGCGACGCGTCCGTCCGCCACGAGGACGTCGAGCACCTCGTCTCGATCCGCGGCGGGATCGACCACCCGGGCGCCCGGCGAGGAGGATCCGCTCAGGCATCGTCGCGCCACCTCTCCCCCGCCGCCGAGCATCAGGTACAGCAGCGACATGCGCACGGCGATCCCGTTGGTGACCTGCTCCTCGATGACCGACTGCGGAAGGTCGGCGACCTCGGAGTCGATCTCCACGCCGCGGTTCATCGGGCCGGGATGCATGATCATGCGTGCCCTCCGGCAAGCATGCGCGACGCGCTCGCGCGTGAGGCCGAACAGCCGCGAGTACTCGCGCACGCTCGGGAAGTACTGCTGCCGCTGTCGTTCCCGCTGGACTCGAAGCATGTAGCAGACGTCGAGCTTGGGCAGCACGGCGTCGATGTCGTACGAGACCTGCACGCCCCACGCCGGCGCGTCCGGGGGGATCGAGCGTCGGCGGTCCGACGAGCGTGACGTCCGCGCCCATCTTCACGAGGCCGAACGAGAGCGAGCGGGCGACGCGCGAGTGCAGGACGTCGCCGATGATCGCGACGCGCAGGCCCTCGAGTCGATCCAGCCGCTCGCGCATCGTGTAGAGGTCGAGCAGCGCCTGCGTCGGGTGCTCGTGCGTGCCGTCGCCCGCGTTCAGCACGCTGCCCGTGATCCATTGCGTGAGCGCGTGCGGGGCTCCGCGAGGACGAGTGACGGATCACGACCGCGTCGGCCCCCATCGCCTGCAGCGTGAGCGCCGTGTCCTTGAGGCTCTCGCCCTTCGACACGCTGGATCCGCCGGTCGAGAAGTTGATCACGTCGGCCGACAGCCGCTTCGCCGCGAGCTCGAACGAGATCCTGCGTGCGCGTGGAGTTCTCGTAGAAGAGGTTCACGACCGTGCGGCCGCGGAGCGCCGGCACCTTCTTGATCACCCGGGTGCCGACCTCGCGGAAGGACTCGGCCGTGTCCAGCACGCGGACGATGTCGTCCGGCGTGAGGTCGTGCAGCGAGAGCAGGTGCTTGTTCATGTCGGGTCCCCCACCTCCACGGCGTCCTCGCCGTCGACCTCCACCAGCAGCACGCGGACCGCCTCGTCCGCGCGCGTCGGCACGTTCTTGCCCACGTAGTCCGCCCGGATGGGAAGCTCCCGGTGGCCGCGGTCCACGAGCACCGCGAGCTGGATCTGCCGCGGGCCGGCCGAAGTCGATCAGCGCATCGAGGGCGGAGCGGATCGTCCGTCCCGTGAACAGGACGTCGTCGACGAGCACGACCGTCCGGCCGCCGACGTCGAAGTCGATGCGCGTCTCGTGGACCTCGGGGGCCTCCGCTCGCAGGCCGATGTCGTCGCGGTAGAACGTGATGTCGAGCACGCCGACGGGCACCTTCGTCCCCTCGATCTCGAGGATCCCCGCGGCCAGCCGCCGGGCGAGGTCGTCGCCCCGGGCGGCGATCCCGACGAGGACGAGGTCGTCGGCCCCCTTGTTGCGCTCGAGGATCTCGTGGGCGATCCGCGTGAGTCGCGCGACGGATCTCGCGCTCGTCCAGCGATGCGGCTCATGAAAACGAAACGCCCGGCCGCGAGCGCGGCTGGGCGCGAGTGTCGTCCGTCATCCGTCTTCGAGCTCCCTTCCCGGCCTCTCCGGACCGGACTTAAAGGGGAAGCGGTTCCTCGGACAGGATAGCGGCGGGGAGGCAGCGTCGCAATCGAGCCGGCGCACTCGGGCCCGAGGGCCTACACTGGGAGGTGCGAACTTTCCCGGAAGGCAGGTAGGCATGGGTGGAATCGGACCTGAGTGGATCGTCGTCGGGATCGTGGCCGTCGTGGTGCTGTTCGGCGCGAAGAAGCTCCCGGAGATCGCCCGCTCACTCGGCAAGTCTCAGTCGGAGTTCAAGAAGGGCATCAAGGAAGGCAAGGTCGAGCTCGACGAGGACGAGCGGGCTCGCGCCGAGGCCGCGAAGGCCGAGGCGGCCAGAATCGAGGCCGCGAGGACCGAGGTCGCCCGGACCGAGGTCGCCAAGGGCGAGCCACGGTCGGAGGTCCCGCCCGACTAACGGCCCGAGTCGCCGACGGACGAGTCCCCGGAGGAGCCATCGGGCTCCGTCCCCGCGAGACCCTCGCGCTCCCGCGCGATCCGCCCGAGGATCCCGTTCACGAACCGACCCGACTCGTCCGTCGACAGCTCCTTCGCGGCCTCGACGGCCTCGTCGATCGCCACCGCGATCGGCACGTCGGGGCGCGAACGCACCTCGTAGGTCGCGAGCCGCAGGATCGCCCGGTCCACCGCCGCCATCCGTTCCACGCTCCAGTCGTCCGAGTGCTCTCCGAGAACTCGATCGAGCTCACCCCGGTCGGCCGTGACCCCGCTCACGAGCTCCCTGCGCGAACTCCGGCACGTCCTCGCCCGCCGATTGCCACTCGTCGAGCACGGCGAGCGGATCCCGCCCGGTGAGGTCGGCCTGGAAGAGGATGTCGAGGGCGACGCGGCGGGCGAGATGTCGTCCCGCCACCGCGGTTACTTCTCTCGCTCGATGTAGGCGCCGCTGCGCGTGTCGACCTTGATCCGCTCGCCCTCCTCGACGAACAGCGGCACCTGCACGACGATCCCGGTCTGCAGCGTCGCCGGCTTCATCGCCCCGGTCCTCGTGTCGCCCTTGATGCCGGGGTCCGTCTGCTTGATCGCCAGGACGATCGAGGCGGGGAGCTCGACGGAGATCGCCACGCCGTCGTGCGTGACGACCTGGGCGGTGGAGCCCTCGACCAGGTAGTTGCGGCCGTCGCCGACGATGTCGCGGGGGACGTGCAGCTGGTCGTAGGTCTCGAGGTCCATGAAGACGAGATCGTCGCCGTCCGGGTACAGGTACTGCATCTCCCGGCGCTCGACGATCGCCAGCCCGACCTTCACCCCGGCGTTGAACGTGCGCTCCACGACCGCGCCGGTCCGGACGTTGCGCAGCTTCGTCCGCACGAACGCGCCGCCCTTGCCCGGCTTCACGTGCTGGAACTCGACGATCTGAAACAGCGTGCCGTCCAGGTCGAGGGTCATCCCGTTCTTGAGGTCGTTCGTGGAAACGCTCATCCGTCCGCCATCCTCACAGCACAACCAGCTCCTTGGTCGACGAGGGGAGCGCCTCGGCCCCGTCCTCGCTCACGTACATCATGTCCTCGATCCGCACCCCGCCGACGCCCGGCAGGTAGATCCCCGGCTCGAGGGTGATCACGGCGCCGGCCGGCACGCGATCGTCGGCTCCGGCTCGCAGGATCGGCCACTCGTGGATCTCGAGGCCGACCCCGTGGCCGAGGGGATGAGTGTAGCGGTCCCCGTACCCCGCCTCGGCGATGACCGATCGCGCGGCCGCGTCGAGCGCCCCGGCAGTCGCACCCGCCGTGAGGGAGGCGGCCGCCGAGGACTGCGCGGCCCGGACGACGTCGTAGACGGCCAGCAGCTCGTCGGGCGGATCGCCGAGGGCGACCGTACGCGTCATGTCGGCGTGATAGCCGTCCACGAGGGCGCCGAAGTCGAGCTTCACGACGTCCCCGCGGCAGAGCGCGCGCTCGCCCGGGCGGTGATGCGGCTCGGCCGCGCCCTCGCCGAAGGCCACGATCGGGTCGAACCCGAGCCGCTCCGCGCCGAGCCGGCGCACCGCGACCTCCAGGACGAGCGCGATCTCCCGCTCCGTGGCGCCCTCGACCAGCTGCGGCAGCGCGACCTCGAGGGCTCCATCGGTGATCTCCTGCGCGCGACGAATCGCGGCGACCTCGTCGGCATCCTTCGTGGCCCGCAGGTGCTCCACCGCCCCGTTCACGGCGATGAGCTCGACGCCCGCGGCCGCCTCCGCGAGCGCGCCGTGCTCGCGGAAGGGAAGCGTCCCCTCGAACCCGAGTCGCCGGAGGCCGAGGTCGCGCGCCCGCTCGCCGGCCGCAGGGACGAGCCGGGAGGTGGTCACGCGCTCCACGTCGGGCACCTCGCGCCTCGCCTGCTCCGCGTAGCGCCCGTCGGTGAGGAACACGGTCGCGGTCGGCGCCACGAGCAGCGCGCCGTTCGATCCGGTGAACCCGGACAGGTAGCGGACGTTCGGGAGCTCGGTGACGAGGAGCGATTCGACGCCGAGCTCGCCGAGCCGCTCGGCGAGCCGGGCGCGCCTCAGCCCGTGATCCACGGGAGCGCGTCGAGCGCCAGGTGGTAGCCGCCGCGTCCCGGCGCCGACGATGGTCGTGCGGCAGACCGCGGAGATCGACCGAATGCTGCCGAAACGCCTCGCGCGCGTAGATGTTCGTCTGGTGCACCTCGATCACGGGCAGCCCGCTGGCCTCGATCGCGTCGCGCAGCGCGTAGGAGTAGTGGGAGAGGGCGCCCGGGTTCAGCACGATCGCCTCGAAGTCCTCCTTCCGGGCGTCCAGCAGCGTCCCGACGAGATCGCCCTCGTGGTCGGACTGGCGCCACGCGACGAAGTGATCGAGCTCCTTCGCCCGCCGGATGACCCCGCCCATGATCTCGTCCAGCGTCTGGGACCCGTAGAGCTCCGGCTCGCGGGTCCCGAGCGCGCCGAGGCTCGGGCCGAACACGAACAGCACCTTCATCCCTGGGCTCCCATCTCCTTCAGCGTCGACCGGATTCGCTCCTCGGGGACGTCGTCCACGATCACCGGCCGGCCGATGGCCTCGAGGAGGACGAAGCGTGAGCCGCCCGAGTACTTCTTGTCGAGGCGAAAGGCGGCGAGGATCTCGCCGACGTCCGGCAGGGTGGCGTCGGCCTCGAGGCCGAGCGAGGCGAGCACCGACTGGTGGCGCGCGACGAGCCCGGGGGCCGCCAGCTCCATCGACTCGGCGAGCCGCGCGGCGAACGACATGCCGATCGCCACGGCCTCGCCGTGCGAGCGCCCGGCGAACGCGTCCAGCCGCTCCAGCGCGTGCCCGAGCGTGTGGCCGTAGTTCAGGACGAGGCGCGCCCCGGCGTCCCGCTCGTCCTCCGCCACGGTCCGCGCCTTCGCCCGGACGCAGCGGGCGACCAGCCGCTCGAGGACCTCGGGGTCGCGGGCGAGCACGCGAGGAAGCTCGGCGTCGAGGAGATCGAGCAGTCCCGGATCGAGCGTGAGCCCGTACTTGGCGACCTCGGCGAGCCCCGAACGAAGGTCGCGGTCGGGCAGCGTGGCGAGCGCGCCCGACGTCGGCGAGGACGGCGGCGGGCTGGGAGAAGGCGCCGACGAGGTTCTTTCCCTCCGGCAGGTTCACCGCGGACTTCCCGCCGATCGCGGCGTCGACCTGCGCGGTGAGCGTCGTCGGCACCTGCACGAACGGGACGCCCCGCATGTAGGTGGAGGCGACGAAGCCGGCGAGGTCGCCGACCGCTCCCCCGCCCAGCGCCATCACGACGTCGTCCCGGTGGGCCTCCTGGGTCGCGAGCTGGCGAAGCAGCGCCTCGTAGACCTGCAGGGTCTTCGCCGCCTCGCCCGACGGGACGCCGAGGAGGACGGCGCCGAGGTTCCGCTCCAGGAGGCCCTCCGCGAGGGGGGCGAACCAGGCATCCGACACGGTTCGGTCGCCGATCACGAACGCCTGCGAGGCCCTGGGGAACTCCGGCAGATGCTCGGCGGCGGCCTCGATGACGCCGGCGCCGATCGTCACGTCGTAGGAGCGCCCCGGGATCGGGACGGTCACCCGCTCCACCGGAGCTCCTCCTCGATCGAGCGGGCGACCTCCTTGGGCGTGCCGCTGCCGTCGACGACGCGCGCCGCGAACTCCCGGTACAGGGGCTCGCGCTCGGCGAGCAGACGCTCCAGGTCCGACGCCTCGTGAATCAGCGGCCGATCGGCCGCGGGCCTGACGCGTTCGTGGAGCACCTCGACCGGGACCGAGAGGAACACCGCCGTTCCGGTGGCTCGAAGCGTGATGCGGTTCGCCGGCTCGAGCACGACGCCGCCGCCGCACGCGACGACGGCCGGGTCCTGCGTCGCGGCCTTGGTGAGCGCCGTCGCCTCCATCGCGCGGAACGCGGGCTCGCCCTGCTCGGTGAAGATCTGCGAGATCGACCGGCCGGCCTCGCGCTCGATCTCCTCGTCCAGGTCGACGAAGGGCACCCCCAGCCGGCCGGCCAGCTCGCGGCCGACCACCGATCTTGCCCGAGCCCGGCATGCCGACGAGGTAGATGATCATGCGAGCGTGGCCACGTAGGCCTCGAGGTTTCGCCGGGTCTCGGGAAGCGAGTCCCCGCCGAACTTCTCGAGCATCGCCCGTCGGCGATGACGAAGGCGATCGCGGACTCCCCCACCACGCCGCCGGCGGGCACGGCGCACACGTCGGTCCGTTGCTTGATCGCGACGTCGGCCTTCCGCGTGGAGATGTCGACCGTGTCGAGCGCCCGCGGCACCGTCGAGAACGGCTTCATCGCCGCGCGCAGGCGGATCGGCTGGCCCGTGCTCATGCCGCCCTCGATCCCGCCGGCGCGTGCGCTCCTTCGGGACAGCGAGCCGCCGCTGCACGATGATCTCGTCGTGCGCCTTGGACCCGGGGCGGGCCGCGGAGGCGAAGCCGTCGCCCGACCTCGACCCCCTTCACCGACTGGATGCTCATGAGCGCCAGCGTCAGCTGGGCGTCGAGCTTGCGGTCGTAGTGGACGTAGGAGCCGATGCCGGGAGGGCACCCATACGCCAGGACCTCGAACACGCCGCCCAGCGTGTCCCGCTCCTTGCGTACTCGGTCGATCTCGGCCACCATCCGCGCCGAGGCGTCGGGGTCGAAGCATCGAACCGGCGAGGCGTCGACCGCCTCGAGGTCCTCCGGGGCCGGGAACCACCGAGCGCCTTGACCGCCACCTTCCCGATCCGCACGACGTGGGACACGATCCCCACCCCGAGCTCGGCCAGGAACGCCTTGGCCAGGGAGCCGATCGCCACCCGGGCGGCCGTCTCGCGGGCGCTCGCCCGCTCGAGCACGTTTCGGACGTCGTCGAACCCGTACTTCTGGACGCCGACCAGGTCCGCGTGTCCCGGGCGCGGCCGGGTGAGCCGATCGGAGGGATCGATCTCCCCCTCCACGCCCATCAGCTCCGAGTACTTCGACTCCCACTCGGTGTTGGGGATCGTGATCGCGATCGGGCTGCCGAGCGTCCGCCCGTGCCGGACGCCGGAGAGGATGTCGAACTCGTCGGTCTCGAGCTTCTGCCGGCCGCTTCGCCCGTGCCCGTGCCGGCGGCGGGCGAGCTCGCCGGCCACCTCCTTCGGCGAGATCGGCACCCCGGCCGGAAGGCCCTCGAGCACCGCGACGAGCGCCCGGCCGTGCGACTCCCCCGCGGTGAGCATGCGCAGCATGCCCTCATCCTACCGGTGGGCATCCGGCGCCCGATCGAGGCTCGGCGTCGGCCGCGGGAGGCCGCGGCGGCTCGGGCGGGCGCCGAATGCCCTGGAAAAGGAGGGGGCGGCCCCGGGTGACGGGACCGCCCCCGACCGGCGACCGCTCCCCCCGTGGGCGGACCGCCGGTGGCTGTGTGAGGACGCTAGCTCAGTGCCCCTTGCGCTGCTCGCACAGGGTGAACGCCTCCTCGCCGAAGATGAACCTCGGGCACTTCTGGTCGTTGAACCCGACGAGCTTGAAGTTGTGGGCGAACCGATCGCCTTGTTTGAGTCCCTTGTACTCCTTCTTTTCGTCGACTTTCACGTCTGCGAAAAGCTTGTGGTGCTTCGAGTAGACGCGCCGGATCTCCACCGTGTGGTTGCCCACGTCCCGGCACTCGGTCTTCCGTTTGCCCTTGCAGGTCGGCTCCGGCTTGGGCGTGTGCGTCGGCGAGGGCGTGCCCGTGCCGGTCCCGCCGGTCCCGGGCGGTGCGAACGTGCCCGTGTCCGCCGGCGGGGCGATCGACGTGGACGTCGTGCCGCCGGTCCCCGTGTCGGCGCCGCCGGCGTCGACCGGCGCGGCGGACGTGGCCGCGGACGCCAGCGCCGGCGGAGCCGAGAAGGGGTCCCTCCCGGAGAAGTTCACGACCTCGCTCGGCGACTCGGTCGGCGAGGGCGCCACGGTCGGGAGCTCGCCCGGGGCCGGGGCCGGCGGGGCCGCGGTCTCCTCGCCACCGCCGCCTCCGAGCACGTTGAACACGAGGAACAGCAGGAGCGCGGCGCCGACGACGCCTCCTCCGATCATCAGGACTCTCTTGTCTCGAGGGGAAAGGGCCATGTCAGACTCCCGGTGCTGAGGGGGTTGGGGTCGCCGCGACCTCCGGGCTCGGCGACGCGTCGGGGGTCGTCCCCGGCCCGGCGCTCAGGTCCGTCGTATAGAACTCCATGCTCAGCGACGTGCTGAGCTCGCCCGTAGAGGTCGTCGACGTCTCGGTCGTAGCCGCTTCGCCGCCCCCGGGCGCCAGGGAGAGGCTCAGGACCTTTCCTGCACGCTGGAGGGTTTCGACGTTGTACAAGAATTCCTCTATCGCAAAGTATGACCCCGTCACGGTCACCTGTGTCGGGATCACCGAGAATTGCCCGCCCGTACTGGGCGTCGGCACCCCCGGGGCCATCGTGAAGAAGTCGACGCCGGCGTCGTTGGCCGCCCCCGAGAGCAGGAGGATGAGCCCCGGCAGGTCGGCCGTCGGCGGGACGAGCTCCTCCAGGCGCCGGATCTCCTCGGTCGCCTGCGGCGCCGCGGCCTGGGCCGCTTCCAGCTGCTGGAGCTGAAGCTGGAGCTCCTGCTCCTGCTCCTCGGCCGTCGCGAGCTGCCTTCTTCGCCTCCGCGACCTCCGACTTCTTCGGGAAGGACGAGGAAGAAGATCAACAGCACGGCCACCACTCCCGCGACGGCGCCCACGATCACCGGCCCGCGGCGATTCACGGCGTGACCGCCTCGCCGCGGCCGCGCTCCGTGAGCGCGTCCTTCGTCAGATCCACGGTCGCCTGGAACGTGTAGGTGTTGGATCGCGGCGCCGTCTCGGTGATGCTCGTCGTGTACGGGTTGGCCCAGCCCTGCACGTCCGCGAGCGACGACAGGAAGTCGGGGACCGTGTCGATCCCTGAGGCGGTCACGTCGAAGTTCATGTTCCCGATGAGCTCCCCGGCCGGGGCTGCCCCGGCGACCGGGGCGGGGGCGGCCGCCGCGTCGGCGCTCGCCCCGCCCACCGTCTGCGTGGCGGTGAAGTTGTTCAGCACGGCCTCCTGCGGCATGATCCGGGAGACGTCCACCAACACCCCCGACCAGGCGATCTCGCCCTCGAAGACCTGGGCCGCGAGCTCCTTCTTCTTCGCGAGCTCCGCCTGGAGGTCCCCGAACTCCTGGAGCTCGCTCACCTGCGCGGCCAGCTGGGCGTTCTGCTGCTGCTGCGCCTCGAGATCCTCGTTCGCCTTCGAGAGGTTGAAGCTCTGCAGGAAGTAGAAGGCGAGGACGAGCAGCACGACGCCGGCGCCGATGATGCCGGCGAGCACCGTTCGCTGGCGGACCTTCTGCCGCTCGCGAATCTCCGGTGGGAGCAGATTGACCTGGCTCACGTGCTCCTCCCGGGCATCGCGAGCCCGATGGCGACCGCCAGCACCGGCTCCGCCTCGGCCAGCTCATCCTCGGAGAGCGAGAGCTTGGACGAGACGCGCTCGAACGCATGCCCGCGCTCGACGCGAACCGGGATCCGTTCCTGGAGGAGCTCGAGGAACCCGTCCAGCTTCGATCCGCCGCCGGTCACGAGCAGCCGTCCGACGCGAGCCCCGGGCACCTGGGCCGTGTAGAACTCCAGCGACGAACGAATCTCGTCCACGAACGTGCCGGCGCGCGACATGGCGAGGCGCCGCACCTCCTCGACGTCGGGCCCGCCCTCGATCCGCTCCCCCCGCTTCAGCGCCTCGGCGACGTCGTCCTCGACGTTCAGGCCTCGCGCGATGGCGAGCGTCACGTCTCGCCCTCCGGACGGGAGGATGCGGACGAACCGGGTGGTCTGCTCGTCGTGGACGCAGATGTTCGTCACGTGCGCGCCGATGTCGATGACCGCCTCGTCGCCGGGCGTGTCGAGCTCCATGCCGCCCTCGGGCGTCCCGGCGGCGCGGACGAGCGCGAAGGGCGTGAGGTCGAGCCCGACCGGCTCGAGCTTCGCTGCGTCCGCGGCCTCGACGATGGCGTTGACCATCACCTTCTGCGCGGCCACGAGGAGCATGCGCAGCATCTTTCGGCCGTCCTCGAGCTCCTGCTCCCCGAGCGGGTCGTAGTCGAGGACGGCCTCGTCGGTCGACATCGGGATGAACTCCTGGACCTGGAAGGCGAGCGACGAGCGAAGCTCCTTCTCCGGCAGCCAGGGGATGGTGATCTCCCGCACGACGACCCGCTGGTTGCCGACGCCCATCACGACTTGCTTGTTCTTGAAGCCGCCTCGCTGCCACAGCTCGCGCAGGGCCTCTCCGACGACCTGCGGCTGGCGGACCTCGCCGTTCTCGACGGCCCCGGGGGGCAAGGGCACCTGGGCGGCGCGCAGAAGCGTCGGCGTCGTCGCCGGCGGCGAGCTCGGCCGCGCGAACCCCGGTGGAGCCGATGTCGAGTCCGACCCGCGTGCGCGCCATTACTCCCCTCCCTCCACCCACACGGAGCGGTCGGAGAGGTACCGATCGACCTCCGACTCGCGGATCCGGTAGTTCTTGCCGACGCGCAGCGCCTTGAGCTGGCCGCTCTTGATGAGCCGGTACACGGTCATGTTGGAGACCCGCATGAGGTCGGCGACCTCGCTCACGGTGAGGAGGCCGTCGCCGACGAAGGGGCGCTTGCCGCTCATGATCGACGGCTCGAGGGGGGTGAGACCCCCGCCGCGTCAACAACGGCAACATTGGCCACACTAGCGCGCTGATACCCCACCTCCAAACAAGGCCCCGGAAAGTAACAATGGCCCCAAATGCGTGTCAATCCGCTCACTTCCGTACTCTCGGCAGCCAGGAGCGGAATACCTGAGATGTAATTCACTCTTTCTGAGCACCGAGTCACACGCGCAACAACGGGCAACAGAAGGAACGCTCGAGGTCCGGCTCGCTCGGCTACTCGGCGTAGAGGAGGAGATCCCGGTACAGGTTCGCGAGCTCGGGCCCCCAGAGGGCGCCGATCACGGCCCCGGCCGCAAGGAACGGGCCGAACGGAATGGCGTGCTTCCTCGACGCGCCGGACAGGAGCGCGCCGATGGCGCCGAACCCCCCGAGCAGGATGCCCGCCCCCGCCGCGACCAGGACGGAGGCCGGGTCCACGGATCCGAGGACGAGGCCGATCAGCGCGACGAGCTTCACGTCGCCCATGCCCATCCCGCGAGGGGACACGAACGCCACCAGGGCCAGGGTTCCCCCGTACCCGAGGAACCCGATGGCGGCGGTGACCGGGTCGATCGGGGCTCCGGCGAGCCAGGCGACGAGCACGTAGACCGAGAACCCGATGAGGGAGGGATAGATCACGCGATTCGGGATGATCCGGTGCCGGAAATCGATCACGGCGATCGCCGGCATGAGCGCGAGGAACGCCGCCATCATCACGGCGACCCACACGCTCGAGTACGTCAATGCGGCGCCGACGACCACGGCGGCCGTCGCGAGCTCGACCGCCGGATAGGCGCCAGGGATCTTCGCGGAGCACGCATGGCAGCGACCGCGGAGGAGGACCCAGGAAACGAGCGGAATGTTGTCCCGGGTGCGGATCGGCGTGCCGCAGGCGGGCATCGGGATCGCGGCCGGAGGACCGACTCCCCCGCGGGCACCCGGCCGGCGACGACCGTCATGAAGCTGCCCGCCGCGAGTCCGAGGGGCAATGCGATCAGCACGCGGATCGGGACGTCATCCATGACGTGCTTCCTACGTCGTGGAAGGCTCCCGCGCCGACCGTCCTCACGAGTTGACGACCTCGCGGACGTACGCGAGGTCCTCCTCGAAGGACGTGATGTTCGATCCCGGGATCAGGACGGGCCGGTAGGTCATGTTGAAGTGGTTCCCGACCGAGAGCGTCTCGCCGACGACCTGGCCCGTAGAAGCTCGAGTTGTTGTTGTTCATCGTCACGGTGCAGGAGAATAGACGGAGACTTGCGCGAGCGAGTTGAACCCCGTGTGGTTCCCCACGGTGATGTTCTGAGTGGGACACGCGGGCGACCCGCTCCCGGATAGGCGCTGAGGAAGTGGAGGTTCCTCGTGGAGCCGGAGCCGTTCCAGGTCGACTGCTGGCTGAGGTTGATGCCGCCGTTCGTCACGATCGCCAGGTTCGGTTCCCAAGCGTGACCGTCGCGTTGTTCGCTGTTCGAGTACGAGCACGTTCCGCTGATGTAGACGACGACTCCCGTGTAGCCGGACGGAACGCCCGCCCCGCTCTGGAAGGTCCCCGCGCCGCTGCCCTCAACGTAGTTCCGGGCGTTCGTGCATTGCGTGGCTCCGGTCCCGGGGACGTCGTAGATGTAGTAGCCCTGGCTCGTCCATGCGGTGGCGACGTACTTCACTTGCGGGAACGGGATCGCCGTCGGCGCGGCGACGCATTCGTTGATCTTGCTTCCCGCCACGCCCGAGCCCGGCGCGCTTCCGGTGCAGTAGTAGGCGTTGCCGTTCACGTGCCCGGACGAGACCGTGACGCCGGCCGTGGACGAGCGGACATAGCCATCGATCTGCGCCTGTGGATGCCCGACGCTGACGCTGCCGCTCGCCCACACGTTGCCATAGACGTGCGGGTTCGTGCCGACGGACGCCGTCCCGTTGACGACGGTGATGCTGCCCTTGATCGTCTCGAGGCCCGAGGGAGCGCTGAAGTTGCCCGACAGCACCACGACGTCCCCGTCGTTGCCGTTGTTGCCGTTGACCGTGAAGGCGTTGTTGAACGTCGTGCTCGAGTTGGCGATGAGGGCTCCTTGAATCCCGCTGTAGACGGGCTCCAGGACGATGAAGCTCTCCATCCGCCGTTCCGTTCCGTCGCTCGATGTCCCAACCGACGAGATCTTCACCGACTTCGGCGGGTCGGCTCGAGTGTACGCGCCGGTGTAAGGCGTCGTGCCGGCCGTGTCCGCGTAGTACGTCGGCGTGGCCTCGAACGAGACCTGGTTCGGGCCGCTGCCGACCGTCTCGGAGTAGGCAGTCGTCCGCAGGCTCCCGACCGCCGTCTTCTCGAAGTGGTTGAAGAACCAGTTCAATCCCGCCTCGGCGGCGTTCACCGACGTGACTCGCGTCCGGTCGGCTGCCGAATTCTCGACGTTGTTGATCGCTTGATCGATCACCGCGACGGAGAGAAGAAGGACGACGAACGACACCATGATCGCCACGATCAGGGCTACCCCTCGTTCGTCCTGGTGCAGTCGGCGAATCATCGTTCTCCCTCGCGATCAGTCGACGGGCGGCTGTGTGGGCAGGGTTTGGCACAGCGTTGTCGGATAGTTGTAGGCGGTGTCTCGCCCCGTCAGCGACGCATCGAGTCGGACGGTGCGTCTGCGGGTTGTCGTCAACGTCCGGGTTCACGGCCAGGTGGATGTCCACCGTCCGCCCGCCCTTGAGCGGATCGGTATTCAGCCAGAACGCATCCTCGTCGAGATCCCGATTGACGACGTAGTCGGCCACCGTCCTCCAGTTGTCGAGCCATGCGGTCGAGCCGGGAAGCCAGCTTCGGACCTGAAGACGCTGCGTCGACCTCGGATTCGCCACAGCTTGCACAGGTACGTCCCCCGGGTCGGCGCGTTCGTCTGCGTGTAGACGCGAAGGCGCATGTTCGGCACGGCTTCGGTGGCCGGGTCGTAGAGAACGTTCCCCGAGCGAAGCTCGCGGTCGAGCTGCTGGATGCGCGAGCCGTGCCTGATCGTTTGCGGCGCTCAGCTTCTCCTGTGCGACGACCTGTCGCTGAACGCTCGCCAGCACGGTGCCGAAGACGATCAGCACGATGCTCATGATCCCCATGCCGACGACGAGCTCGACAAGGCTCATCCCCTCCTCGTCTCGGCAGCCGGCGTCGCAGCGACGGAGCATCCGCGAAACATCACGCTCACGTCCCCTGGGCGGGCGCCGCCGCGTAGGTGCCGCGAGACCCGAGCGTGCCGAGGTTGAGCGTGATGACCGTGTCGACGAGCGTGGCGCCGGGCACCGTGATCCGATAGTTCACGGTGATCACCGGTGGGACGACCTGGGCCGTCACTTCGTTGCGCGTGACGCTGCCGCTCGTGCTCGGAGTTCGCGGACGTGCTGGTCGAGGAGGCCGTCGTGCTGGCGCCATCGATCGTCATGGTCACCGTCACGTTCGTGCCCGAGATGGTGCCCGTCGTGGTGTAGGTCTTGCTGAGCCCCGTGATGGAGGAGGAGTTCAGGGCAAGGGTGGCGTAATCGCTCGTCGCCGCGTCGTAGTAGTAGAGCGTTCCCGCAGGCCCGGTCACGGTCGGCACGGGAGCACCGGTGCCGGCGGCGGCGGTCGCGGAGTCCTGGTAGCCCACGAGCGAGAGGTAGTAGCCGTTCCAGGCGACTGCTGCCGGACCAATGCGCGGGCGTGCCCATCCCCGACGGCAGGGCACCCACGTTGATCGTTCCCAGCGTGCGGCTCGCGGACACCGCGACACACCCGTCCGTCGCCGCGCCCGGCGTGCAGCCGGCTCCACTCGGGGCCACGTTCGCGACCCGGTTCGCGAACGCCCGGATGGGAGCGAGCGTGGACGACGCGGGTGCCTGCACCTGGGCGAGCGTCACGGTCCCGAGAGCCGGCGTGGTGCCTCCGAGCACCGCGTTGGCCGTGATCGTGCTCGGCTGCACGATCGCCGCCGCGCTGCAGGGGAGGAAGTCGGTCTCGCCCGTCGCCTGGACGTTCGTCGGTGGGCAGGCGTTGGTGCTGGTCGCGCTCGTCGTCGCGACCCCTTGCCCGTCCGTGACCGTCGGCACCGAGAACGACAGCCGCGTGGCTGCGCTGCTGCTCGGATACGAGCCCGTGCCACCGGTGCACGCCACTTCGGTGGCGCACCGGACGCGCGAGTAGGTCGTCGCCGGTGCTGCCCGCATCGTTGTCCGCCGTAGCCCTGGCCTCGATATTGCCCGTCAGCAGCTCGGTCCCGTCCGTCTGGGTGAACCGGACGCCCGATGCTTGGGCGCTCGCCTGAGCCTGCGCCAAGAGCTCCTGCTGCATGGTCGCCTCGCCCTCCGACAGCACCAGCTCGGCGCTGGAGAGCTGCACTCCCTGGATCGGTTCCTGGCTCCCGGAGACCGGGGCGAACATGATCGAGGCGCTGGGCACGATCGCCTCGCCGTACAGGAGCGGCTGACAC
Source organism: uncultured Actinomycetes bacterium (assembly GCA_963728285.1). Classification (GTDB taxonomy): domain Bacteria; phylum Actinomycetota; class UBA4738; order UBA4738; family HRBIN12; genus CAVSJR01. The sequence goes on from CAVSJR010000003.1 coordinate 430,470, forward strand.
GGGGCCGAGTAGGGGTGCACGGACGGTGCTTCGGCACCCCGTCGGCGACCAGAAGAGGCTCTGGACGCGGACGGACTTGCTCGCGCCCCCAATGGTGGTCCAGGTGACGACGACGGTCACGCGATACGGATGCGGAGACCCGGTGGCTGCGTCGCTCTGGCTGACATACGTCGCCCAGCCGAACGTCTTCCCGTTCAGCTCGATCGGCTGGTTCGGGCGACGTCGAAGAGCGGTGGGGAACGAGCGGGTCGGTGTTGGAAAGGCCGGCGCTCGTCACGACCTTCTCAGCCGTGCCGGGGATGCTGCCGGCACTCGCCGTGCAGGCGAAGAGCCGCTTGGTGCCGCCGCAGTCGACGATGTTGGAGTCGCCCGACAGGTCGGTCGACAGCAGGCCGGCCTTGATCTTGTCGAACGGGAGGCCGCGGATCTCCTCCATGAGCCCGTTCGCCACGCCGTTGGCGCTCTGCTGCTGACGGGCCCTTGCCTGGTAACTGAATCCCGCCGTCACCACCACTGCCAGGCTGATGAGCAGCCCGAAGATGATCGTGATCGCCACGACCGTCTCCGTGAGCGTGAAGCCGCCCTCGTCGTCAACGAGACGCGCTCGCCAGACGAGGAACGGCCGGCGCATGCGTGAATGTGCGACGGAAGCTCCATCACGAGTTGTTTCGGCAGGTCAGGCCCATAGGCTTGACCTGCGGCCTCAGAAGGTCCTCAGGACGGCGGCCGGCTGGTCAGCCACCTGAGGATCGGCGTAGACCGGGTAGTTGGGCCACGGCCGATGGCACGCGAATGAGTGGGTACGCTGTCGCGCATCTGATCCATGTCCGGCCACGCGAAAGGGGCGGCCGAGGGCCGCCCCTTTCCCGTGCTCGTTACGTGATAGTTACCAGCCACCTGCGCAGGCGACAGGCACCTGTCGCGTCGACGTTGCCGAGCATTGTTGCCCGGTCCAGTCGACACGTCCCTGATGCAGAATACGACTCCGGAGCGCTACTGGTGCTGCAGCTGCCATCGTCGTGCAGTGAGGCCGTGTTGATCGTGACCCGTTCGCCGTTGCGGCGCCGTCAGTCTCCTCCCACGTCAGCGAAGGCTCGATCGCGCCCGCCGTCGGCCTCGTTGAACCCGACGTAGCGTCTCGCCGTCCGTGAAGAACGTCTTCGCGGCGGCGAGGCCGTTCCGCAGGCTCGACTGTGCCGCCCGGTTCTGGGCCCGCTCGCGGGCGCCGAGGAAGGTCGGCAGAGCGATGGCGATGAGAATGCCGATGATCAGAACGACCACCATCAGCTCGATCAGGGTGAAGCCCTCCTCGTCACGACGCCTATCAATGAGGCGTTGGATCATGGAGACTCCTCCTTCCGAATTCAGCACGCATCCCGGTGACCCGTGACTCCTTGGGATGTCGGCAGCAATCAGGCGCGTCCTGTAGTCGGCCAGCGACGGATTCCGAAAGCCGGCCCGAAGTGACTACTCGGTTCCGGGTAGTCCCTACTTGACCAGGTTGATGATGTTGAACATCGGCATGTACAGGGCGACGACGGCCGCGCCGACCGCTCCGCCGATGATGGCGATCAGCAGCGGCTCGATCAGGGAGGTCAGGGCGTCGACCGTCGCCTTGACCTCGGCCTCGTAGAACTGGGAGACCTTCTCGAGCATCGTGTCGACCGCACCGGTCTCCTCTCCGACGGCGAGCATCTGGACCACCATCGGCGGGAAGACCTGGTGCTTTCCGAGCGGTTTGGCGAGGGATTCACCTTCGCGCACGCTCGCTTGGACGTCCGTGACCGCGTGGCTGATCATCTTGTTGTTCACCGTCTCCTTGACGATGTCGAGCGCCGCGAGGATCGGCACGCCCGACTTCAGCAGCATGCCCAGCGTCGCCGAGAACCTCGAGAGGGCGACCTTGTGGAACAGCGGCCCGAACACCGGCACCCGCAGCTTCAGCCGGTCGACCACCTCGCGGCCCTTCTCGGTCTTCTTGTACCGGCGGAAGAAGAACCGGAAGGCGATGGTCCCGCCGATCACCATGTACCAGAACTTCCGGACGAGCTTCGACATCGTCAGCAGGATCTGCGTGGGAAGCGGCAGCTTCCCGCCGAGCTGCGCGTAGATGGTCTCGAACTGCGGGACGATGAACAGGAGCATCGCGGCCATGATGAGCACCACGAGGATGACGACGACGACCGGATAGGTCATCGCCGACTTGATCCGGCCGCGCAGCTCCACCTCCGCCTCGATCTGCTCGGCGAGGTTGAGAAGCACGCTGTCGAGGTTGCCGCCGGTCTCTCCCGAGCGGACCATCGCGATGTACAGGTTGTTGAACGCGCCGGGGTGCTTCTGCATGGCCTGCGGAGAGCGAGGAGCCCTGTTCGACGTCGAGCCGGACCTGCGTGAGGATCTTCTCGAGCTCGTTGTTGTCGGTCTGGTCGGCCAGGATCGCCATCGCGCGAAGGATCGGGAGGCCGGCGTTGATCATCGTGGCGAACTGGCGGGAGAACACCGACATGACCTTGAGCTTCACCCGCCCGGGTGAAGGTTGATCTCGAGGTTCATGCTCTTCTTCTGCTTGCCGACCTCGAGCGGCGTGTGGCCCATCTCGCGCAGGCGGTTGAGGACCAGGCCCTCGTTGTCCGCCATCAACGAGCCGGTGATGACCTTCCCGGCCTTGTCGCGTGCCTTGTAGGTGTAGGTGGCGGGCACTCTCAGCTCCCTCCGAACGAGCTGCCGCCGAAGGACCCGGAGGGAACGCTGTCGTAGCCGTCGTTGTAGTTGCCCGGCACTCACCGGGCTCGCGCTGCCGATCAGGCGCTGGAGCTCCTCCGGGTCGTGGCAGCGCTCGAACGCGAGCTGCTGGGAGATCTTGCCCTGCTTCACGAGGGTCGCGATCGACATGTCCATGGTCTGCATGCCGAACCGCCCCCGGCCTGCATGACGGAGTAGATCTGGTGCACCTTGCCCTCGCGAACGAGGTTGCGCACCGCCGGCGTGGTGATGAGGATCTCGACCGCGGCCGCGCGCCCCTTGCCGTCGGTCGTCTGCAGCAGCTGCTGCGTCACCACGCCCTGCAGGGTCGTCGCGAGCTGGACCCGCACCTGCTGCTGCTGGTGGGGCGGGAACACGTCGATGATGCGGTCGATCGTCTGCGGCGCGTCCTGCGTGTGCAGGGTCGCGAACACCAGGTGGCCGGTCTCCGCGGCGGTGATCGCCGTGGAGATCGTCTCGAGGTCCCGCATCTCACCGACGAGGATCACGTCGGGGTCCTGGCGCAGGACGTGCTTGAGCGCCGGCGCGAACCCGTGCGTGTCGGCCCCGACCTCGCGCTGGTTGACGATGCACTTCTGGTGCTTGTGGAGGAACTCGATCGGGTCCTCCACCGTCATGATGTGGCCCGAGCGCTCCTTGTTGACCACGTCGACCATGGCGGCGAGCGTGGTCGACTTTCCGGAACCCGTGGGGCCGGTGACGACGACGAACCCGCGCGGGAACCGAGCGAGGTCGGCCACGACCGGCGGCAGCGCGAGCGACTCGATCGACTTGATCTCGTAGGGGATCAACCGGAAGGCCGCGCCGATCGAGTCACGCTGGAAGTAGACGTTGACCCTGAAGCGCGCCTTCTGCGGCAGCGAGTAGGACATGTCGAGCTCGAGCTCCTGCTCGAGCCGCTCCCGCATCTTCTGCGCGAGGATCGCGTAGATCATGCCCTGCAGCGCCTTGGGCGTCAGGATCGGATAGTCGTTCATGCGCTCGAGCTCGCCGTGGAGCCGCATGACCGGCGGCGCGCCGGCGGTCAGGTGCAGGTCCGAGGCTCCCTGGTCGAGCACCTTCTCGAGGAGCTCCGGGATCGGGACCTGCGCATCTTCCTGATGGGGCTGTGGGGCCTGCCCACCGGGGGGCATCTGTCCTGTGGAACACTCATCACTTAACCACCCTCGCGACTTCCTCGATCGACGTCATCCCGTTGCGGGCCTTCTCCAGGCCGTCGTCGCGCAGGGTCCGCATCCCCTGCTCGATGGCGACCGCCTTCATCTGATCGGACGACGCACGATCCACCGTGAGTCGCTCGAGCTCCTCGGTCATCGGCATGACCTCGTACATGCCGATCCGGCCGCGGTAGCCGGTGTTGGCGCACGACGAGCACCCGGCCGCGCGAAACAGCTGCGTGATCTCGGGCCACACGTACTCGGGGTAGCCGGCGGCGTCGAGCTCGTAGACGTCGGGCTGGTAGGCCTCCTTGCACCGGTCGCAGAGCTTGCGGGCCAGCCGCTGGGCGATGATGCAGTCCACCGCCGAGGCCACGAGGAACGTCTCGACGTCCATCTCGGTGAGCCGGGTGATCGCCGAGGGCGCGTCGTTGGTGTGCAAGCGAGGACAGCACGAGGTGTCCCGTGAGCGCCGACTCGACGGCGATCATCGCCGTCTCGCGGTCGCGGATCTCACCGATCATGATCGTGTCGGGGTCCGCGCGCAGGATCGACCGAAGCGCGGAGGCGAAGCTCAGCCCCGCCTTCGAGTGGATCTGCATCTGGTTCACGCCCGGGAGCCGGACCTCGACGGGGTCCTCGACGGTGATGATGTTGCGGTCGATCTGGTTCAGGATGTTCAGCGTCGCGTACATCGTCGTCGACTTCCCGGATCCCGTGGGGCCGGTGACGAGGATGGCCCCGTAGGGCCGGCGGAACGACGCCTCGAACCGCTTGTACGAGTCCTCGAGGAACCCGAGGTCCTCCAGCTTGATCAGCGCCTGGCTCTTGTCGAGGACGCGGATCACGACCTTCTCGCCCCAGACCGTGGGCAGCGTCGCGACGCGCAGGTCGAGCGCCCTGCCGCCGACCTTCATGCTGAACCGCCCGTCCTGCGGAACGCGCTTCTCCGCGATGTTGAGGTCGGCCATGACCTTGATGCGGCTGATGAAGCCGTTCTGGATGTTCTTCGGCGAGTGCATCACCTCGTGGAGCACGCCGTCGACGCGGAACCGGACCCGGACGTCCTTCTCGTTGGGCTCGATGTGAACGTCCGACGCCCGGTCGCCGACCGCCTGCGTCATGATCGCCTGCACCAGCTTGACGATCGGCGCCTCCTCGAGGGCGTCGTCGAGCATCGACCGTCGTCGTCCTCGAGGCCCTCGGCCGCCTCCTTCATCGTCTCCTCGAGCTGGCCCTCCATGTTCGCGTACTTCTGGATGGCCTGTTCGATGTCGCTCGCCGTCGCGACGACCGGCTGGACCTCGCGGTTCGTGATCGCGCGGATGTCGTCGAGGGCGTAGACGTTCGCGGGGTCGGACATGGCGACGAGGAGCTTGCCGTCGCGCTCGGCGATCGGCAGTGCGCGGTAGCGGCGGGCGAGCTGCTCGGGAAGCAGCGTGACGGCGACCGCCTCCACCGAGAACTCGGTGAGGTCGACGAACTCGAGGCCGACCTGCTCGGAGAGCGCGCGGACGAGGTCCGGCTCGCGGATGAGGCCCATGTCGATCAGGACGCGGCCGAGCGACTTGGGCGAGCTGCGGTGCTCCTCGAGCGCCTTCTCGAGCTGGTCCTGGGTGATCAGGCCCTGCTCAATGAGGATCTGCCCCAGCTGCTTCGGCTTTTTGGCCATCGAATCCCTCGCCGACAGAGTCCCGACGAGGTGTCGGAACTACGACCTATGCTTCGTCATCGAGGCCGGGCTCCTGTAGCAATCTGGAGAACTCCTGAGCGAGCAGGACGCGGTCGACCTCGCCCGTTTCCTCGGGCTCCTCGCTCGCGCCTGCATCCTGCTGCGATGCGGCGGGCTCGACGTCCGCAGGGGCGGCCGACGGCGGGGGCGTACCCGGCGTCGCGGCCTCGGACGGCGCGGGCCGTGGCTCGGCCGCGTCGGGGCCGCCCGACGGCGGCGCCGCCGAGGGTGCCGTCGGTCCCGCGGCGGGTGCCGACGCACGCTGCTCGACCGGTGCGCGCTGCTCGGCCGTCGCTGGCGCGGGCCGCGGCTCCTTGTGGAGGTTCGTCCTTGGCTTCCCGCTCGGGGCCGCCGGCGCATCCGGGATCCGCAGGGAGTCCCGCTTGTCGGTCCGGTCCTGGTCCGCGGCGAGGAGCGCCTGCTCCAGCTGGTCGAGCAGCAGGCCCGGCCGCACGCTCACGTCGGCGACCGCGAAGGCGCCGTAGGCGCCTCGCCGAACGTAGGCCCACAGCTCGTCGCCGAACTCGACGAAGCCCTTGTCGCTCTCGCCGAGCGTGGCGAAGCGAAGCCAGGACGGCTTCAGGGCAGCCTCGGCCTCGGGCGGGTGCGCGCCGAGCACGAGCCCGTCCCTGGAGAGGATGAGACAACCCCGGAGCGCGCCGGCACCGGTAGCGATGCGGGCGGCGAGTGCCGAGAGGTCATCCATACGGTCCTTCTCTAGAGATGTCGGGAAACCGCGCGTCGCGCTTGAGGCCGGGTCGGCCTCCGCGGCGTCAGCCTTCGGGGGCCAGCTCCCGTTCGGCGAGCGCCGCGAGCGCCGCCGCGGACATCTGCGACAGCGAGGGAGGCTGCCCCGTCCAGAGCTCGAACGAGAGGGCCGCCTGGTTCAGCAGCAGGCCGAGCCCCCCGAACGCCGGCGCCCCCGCCTGCTTGGCCGCCAGCAGCATCGGCGTCGCCGACGGCCGGTAGAGCAGGTCGACGGCGAGCACCCCCTCGTGCATGCGGGGCAGCGGGAGCGACTCGCCCGCCGAGCCGAGCGGCGTCGCGTTCACCACGAGCGAGACGTCGAGCTCCGTGGCTCCGTCGAACGGGACGAGCGACACCTGGGTGGGAATGCCGTCGAGCGTCCTGACGAGATCGTCGGCGCGCGCCGGCTCCCGCACGGCCACCCACAGGCGGCGGAGTCCGCCCCGCGCGAGCGCCAGGGCGCAGGCCCGCGCGGCCCCGCCGGCCCCGTACACGAGCGCCTCACGCCCGGCCGGCTCGTAGCCGGCGTCCCGCCGAAGGAACCGGTCGAAGCCCGGCGAGTCGGTGTTGTACCCGGAGAGCTCGCCCTCGGTCACCACGATCGTGTTCACCGCGTGCAGCCGCTCGGCGTCCTCGGAGAGCTCCTCGATCAGCTCGGCGCACGCCGTCTTGTGCGGCATCGTCACGTTCGCCCCCGAGAAGCCCAGGGCCGACAGCCCGGCGAGGGCCTCGGGCACCCGGTCCGGCGGCACCGGCAGGGGCACGTAGACCCAATCGAGGCCGAGGGCGATGAAGGCGGTGTTGTGGATGATCGGCGACAGGCTCTCCGACACCGGCCAGCCCATGACGCCCACGGCGTGGGTCGTCCCGTCGACGCGGGTTCGCACGCGGTCCTCGGTCATCCGAGGCAGCGGGCCTTGTCCGCGAGGAACTGGTCGTAGTCCTCGCTGAAGACGTGGCTTCCGTCGTCGCCGCAGAGCACGTAGTAACGGTATGCCACATCGGCCGGCTCGAGGGCGGCCCGGATCGAATCGAGCCCCGGGCTCGCGATCGGGGTCGGCGGCAGCCCCTTGTGGATGCGCGTGTTGTAGGGGCTGTCGATCTCGAGGTCGGATTCCGTGAGCCCGTCCGACGGATCGGGATCGACGTACTCGAGGGCGGCGTCGATCCCGAGGATCTCGCCCACCTTCAGTCGGTTGTAGATGACCGCCGCGATCTTCGGGCGCTCGGAGGGTATGACCGCCTCCCGTTCGATCAGCGAGGCGGTCACGACGATCTCGTACGGCGACAGCCCGAGCCGCTTGGCGTTCCCCCACGGAAGCCCCTCCACCTGCGTGCCGAAGTCCTCCAGCAGCCTGTCGACGACGTCGCCCGGCTTCGTGGCGTCCTTGGCGAACTCGTAGGTGTTGGGAAACAGGAAGCCCTCGACGGAAGGCTTCCCCTCGGGGAGATAGGGCGGGAGCGAGTAGTCGCCGCTCTCCGCGAGGTCGAGGAACTTCTCGGCCGACAGGCCGAGGTCGTCGTGGACGACGTCGGCGATCTGCGTCAGGCGGTAGCCCTCGGGGATCGTGATCGTCGTGGTCTTCACGGGCTCGGGCGCCTTCGTGATCACGGCGAGCGCCCCGTCGAGCGTCATGTTCGTCGTGAGCTCGTAGGTGCCGGCACGGATCTCGTCGGCGAGGCCCGTCTTCGTGAGCAGCGAGCGTCCCGACGATCCCGCCGCAGCGGATGACCTCGTCCTCGCTGAGGATGTCGACGACGTCATCGCCGGTGGCGCCCTGCGGGATCCTCACGGAGACGGAGCGCCGCTCATCTCCGGCGCCCTTGCACCAGTTGTAGTAGCTCATGGCGCCGCCGAGCCCCGCCAGGCCGACGACCAGGATCACGAGGAGCAACACGACGATCCCCCAGCGCCGGCGGTGGCGGCGGGGAGACTTCTCGCGTTCGGGCCGGCTCTCGAGGGTATTGGCCATCCAGCCACGCAGGATACCCGCCGACCGTGCGCGGACACCCGAATCAGCGCGACGCCTCGAGGAACGATTGCAGGATGACGGTCGCCGCGGTGCGATCCACGAGCTCCCGACGTTGCCTGCCGCTCGCGCCCGCCGCTCGCAGGGACCGTTCCGCCTCGGCCGTCGAGAGCCGCTCGTCGTGCAGCTCCACGGGCACGTCGAGGATCGCGCGCAACGCATCCGCGAACTCCTCGGCCAGGGTCGCTCGCGCCCCCCGCTCGCCGGTCAGCGAGAGGGGGTATCCGAGGACGACCAGCGCCACGTCGTTGTCCGCGACCAGCGACGCGATGGCCTTGAGCTCCCCCGGCGGCCGTCCGACGTGCACGGTCCCGAGCGGAACCGCCAATCTCCGATCGGGATCCGAGATCGCGACGCCGATCCGGACGTCGCCGAGATCGAGGCCGAGGACCCGGCCGCCCGATCGAGCGTCGTCAGGCACGCGCTCCGGCGACCAGCGCCTCCAGCCTCCCGCGGGTGCTCGCGACGGCCGCCTCGACGGCATCGCCCTTTCGCCCGCCGGCGAAGCCCAGGATCGGCTTGCCGCCCGCGCCCCCGCCGATCTGCGTCGCGGCGTCCTCGAGCAGCTGCGGCGCCGTGACGCCTCGACCGACCAGGTTCTTGCTGACCGCGGCGACGATGAGCGCCTTGCCGTTGCTCGCGCTTCCCAGCACGACGGCGGCGCCGCCCTCGTTCTCGAGTTTGTTGACGACCTTCTGCGCGAGCTCCCGAAGCGCGTCGGCATCTCCGTCCTCGACGGAGGCGACGAGCCGCACCCCGGCGACCGTGGAGGCGCGCCCCGCGATGCCCTCGACCCTCGCGGCGACGTCCCCCTTGTGGAGCGCCCCGAGCTCGTTCTGAAGCTGCTTCAGCTCTCGCATGAGTTGACGCGCGCGATCCGGCGCCGGTGCGCGGGTCGCCCGCCTTCAGGACCTCCGTCAGCTCGTCGAGCAGCCGACGCTCGAGGTTGATCTCGCGCAGCGCGTCCGGCCCGACCAGCGCCTCGACCCGGCGCATCCCCGCCCCGATGCTGGCCTCGTTGAGGATCCGCACGACGCCGATGTTGCCCGTGTGGTGAACGTGGGTCCCGCCGCAGAGCTCGCGCGAGTACTCCCCGACCTCGACCACCCGGACCGTGTCGCCGTACTTCTCGCCGAACAGCGCGACGGCCCCGAGCTGCCGCGCCTCGTCGAAGCTGGTGTGGAAGATGTGCACCTCGTCGTCCGCGGCGAGGCGCCGGTTCGCGACCTCCTCGGCCTGCTCGAGCACGTCGCGCGGCACCGAGGCGTGATGCGGGAAGTCGAACCGCAGCCGGCCCGGCGCGACGAGGGAACCCGCCTGGCGAGCGTGCTCGCCGAGCAGGTGCTTCAGCGTCCAGTGGACGATGTGCGTCGCCGTGTGCGAGCGAGTGGTGGCCTCGCGGCGATCGGCGTCGACCTCGGCCCGCGCGTCGTCGCCCACCCTCACCTCGCCGGAGGTCACGACGCCGGCGTGCACGATCGCCTCGCCCGGCGCCCACTGCGCGTCGGTCACGCGGATCGAGCCACCCGGCGTCCTGATCGTGCCGGCGTCCCCCACCTGCCCGCCGGACTCGGCGTAGAACGGCGTGCGGTCGAGCAGCAGCCGCACCTCCTGCCCCTCCCCCGCGACCTCGGCCGTGGCGCCGTCGGCGATCAGCGCGGTGACGTGTCCGTCGGACTCCAAGGTGTCGTAGCCGACGAACTCGGTCGCTCCAGCCGACGAGACCGCCTCCGCGAGCGCCTCGTCCAGTCGCGCGCCCTTGGCGGATTCCTTCCCGCGTCGGCGCTGCTCCGCCATGAGCTCGTCGAACCGATCGAGGTCGACGGCCAGTCCCTCCTCGGCCGCCAGCTCCTCGGTCAGCTCCTTCGGGAATCCGTGCGTGTCGTGCAGCTTGAAGGCGTCGTCGCCCGACAGCATGCCGCCGTCGGACGCCCCCGCGGCCGCGGAGCGAAACATCTCCATCCCCTGGCGCAGGGTCGCCGAGAATCGCTCCTCCTCCGAGCCGGCGACCTGCGTGACGAACGCCTGGTTCTCCACGCAGCTCCGGATACGCCTCGCCGAGCGTCTCGGCCGTCGCCGACACCATGCCCTGCATCACCGGGCCCTCGATGCCGATCCGCCGCGCGTGGCTCACCAGCCGCCGGAGCATGCGCCGGAGGACGTAGCCGCGTCCCTCGTTGGACGGCTGCACGCCGTCGGCGATCAGGAACGTCGTGGCGCGGCCGTGCTCCGCGACGATCCGCAGCGACACGTCGGCCCGCTCGTCCTCGCCGTAGCGCTTGCCCGACAGGCGCTCCGCCACCTCGACCATCGGCCGCAAGAGGTCGGTGTCGACGACGGAGTCGAGGTCGTTGAGCACCGTGGCGACCCGCTCGAGGCTCGAGCCCGTGTCGACGTTCTTCCCCGGGAGGTCGCCGATCGACCTCGAAGCGCTCGTCGACCTCGTTCTGCATGAACACGTGGTTCCAGATCTCCATGTAGCGGTCCTCGTCGACGTTCGGACCGCCCTCCGGCCCGTACTTCGGCCCGCGGTCGACGAAGATCTCCGAGCTCGGGCCCCCCGGGCCCGCCGCGTGCATGTGCCAGAAGTTGTCCTCCTTGCCTCGCCGCAGGATCCGGTCCCGGGGGATGCCGAGGTCCGACCAGATCTCGACGGACTCGTCGTCGGTCTCGAACACGGTGACCCAGAGCCGATCCGGGTCGATGCCGAATCCCTCGGTGACGAGCTCGAGCCCCCATGCGAGGGACTCCTCCTTGAAGTAGTCGGCGAACGAGAAGTTCCCGAGCATCTCGAACAGGGTGAGGTGACGGGCGTCGTGGCCGACGTTGTCGATGTCCAAGGTACGGAAGGACTTCTGGACGGAGGTCGCCCGTCGGTAGGGCGGCTCGGCGACGCCGAGGAAGTACGGGGTGAACTGGTTCATGCCGGCGTTCGCGAGGAGAAGGCCGGACTCGGGCGCGGGAATGAGCGACGACGACTTCACGCGCGTGTGCCCTCGCTCCTCGAAGAAGCGCAGGAACATCTCGCGAATTCGCCGACCCTCCATGGGCGGCTAGTCTACCGGCGGCCCACCCTTCGCCCGGGTCTCCGAACGCACGCGGGACTCCGCCTCGGCCATCGCGCGCTTCCCCTCCTCCATCGACTCCGCCACGAGTTTGGAGAAGTCGAGGATCCCGCCCTTCGCCTCGCGAGCGATGCTCACCGGGGAGACCTTCTCGGCCTGCCTGCGCGTCCACCGCGAGGCGCCGATCGCCGCCGCGGCGCCGGCGCCGAGCCCCAGGCCGAGCCAGAAGAGGCGCCTCACTCGCCCTTTCGCCCGCCCATGCGATCGCGGGCCTTTCGCAGGCCGGCCCCGACGCCGATGATCTTCGTGAGCGGGCCCGTGGCGGCCTGTTCGACGAGGCCGGCGATGCGCTCGAACCGCTGGACGATGCGCCCGGCCGTCTCGAGCATCCCGTCGACGCGATCGAGCTCCTTGTTCACGCCCTGGACCGACGTCTTGACCTCACCGAGGAGCGGCACGGTCTCCTGGCGAATCCCGTCGATCAGCGTCTTCGTGCTCTCGAGGACGCGGAACGTGTTGAGCAGCACGACGCAGAGGAACAACACCAGCAGGCCCCAGAAGGCCGCGAGGACGATGAGGGCGATGTCGCCGCCGGTTGCTGCGAGGACGGACATGTCGTTCTCCTAGCGCTCGGGAGCTCGGGACGCCGCATCATAACCTGCGGCCGCCGGCGGCCCCCTACGCGTGCTTGCCCCGCGAAGGCTCGCGAGGAGCCTTCGGCTGCTCGCCGCCCCCGGGAGGTTGATCCGAGGCCGGTTCGTCCCCGAGCGCCTCCTCGCCCTCGCCCGACGGCTCGTAGTACCGGCGGCCCTCGTAGCGAGCGGGCCGGTACTCCTGCTCGACCCGGTGTCCCGGATAGTCGTGCGGATAGCGGTAGCCCTTTCCGTGGCCGAGGCCCTTCGCCGCCGGATAGTGGGCGTCGCGCAGGTGCCGCGGCACGGCGTCGCTGGATCGCGCGTCCTCGGTCGCGAGGCCGAGCGAGACGATGACGCTGTTGGATTTCGGCGCCCGGGCGAGGTAGATGGCGGCCTCCGCGAGGTTCAGCCTCGCCTCGGGCAGCCCGACGTATTCCACCGCCTGCGCCGCCGCCGTGGCGATCAGGAGCGCCCGCGGGTCGGCCAGGCCGATGTCCTCCGAGGCGTGGATGACCATGCGCCGCGCGATGTACCGGGCGTCCTCCCCCGCCTCGAGCATGCGGGCGAGCCAGAACAGCGCGGCGTCCGGGTCCGAGCCGCGGATGCTCTTGATGAACGCGGAGATCACGTCGTAGTGCGCATCGCCCTGGCGGTCGTACACGATCGCCTTCTTCTGGACGGCGTCCGCCGTCGTCGCGAGATCGATCTCGGATGCACCGCGGACCTCCGTGGCGAGGGCGGCGGCGTCGAGGCCCGTGAGCGCGATGCGGGCGTCCCCGCCGGAGATCTCCACGAGGTGGTCCAGCGCTTCATCGGTCGCGTGCATCCCCAGCTTGCCGAGCCCGCGCTCGCTGTCCTCGAGCGCCCTGGCCAGCAGGGCCCGCAACGCGCCGGCGTCGAGGGGCTCCAGCCGCAGCAGCAGGCAGCGGGACAGCAGCGGCGTGTTGAGGGAGAAGTAGGGGTTCTCGGTCGTCGCGCCGATGAGGGTGATGGTGCCCTCCTCCACGGCCGGCAGCAGCACGTCCTGCTGGGCCTTGCTCCAGCGGTGGACCTCGTCGACGAACAGCACGGTGCGAAACAGCCCCGGGCCGCCGCGCGCGCCCTCCATCACCTTGCGGGCATCGGCCACGCCCGAGGACACGGCCGACAGCTGCGTCATCTGCGCCCCGACGGCGTCGGCCAGCAGGTGGGCGAGCGTCGTCTTGCCCGACCCGGCGGGGCCCCAGAGCAGGATCGACGGGAGGTGGCCTCCCTCGACCAGACGAGACAGGGCCTTGCCCGCGCCGAGCAGGTGCTCCTGTCCGACGAACTCCTCGAACGAACGGGGTCGCATCCGGGCCGCCAGCGGCTGCTCGGACACGTTCAGCCCTCCCGTCGCGGCTGCTCGGACACGGCTCCGCCCTCCCGCTTCGGCCGCTCGACCACCCTCAGGCCGAGCTCCCGCAGCTGCTCCTCGGACACCTCCGCCGGCGCCCCCGTCAGCGGATCGGCGCCCGACTGCGCCTTCGGAAACGCGATGACGTCGCGGATCGTGTCGCCGCCGGCCAGGAGCATGGCGACCCGGTCATATCCCAGGGCGATGCCGCCGTGTGGGGGAACGCCGTAGCGGAACGCGTTCAGCAGGTGGCCGAACTTGTCCTCGATCTCGGCGTCGTCGAGGCCGAGCGCGGCGAACACCGTTCGCTGCACCTCCGGCCGGTGGATTCGGATGCTCCCCCCGCCCAGCTCGAAGCCGTTCAGGACCAGGTCGTACGCGCGCGCCCTGGCTCGCTCCGGGCTGAGGTCCTCGGTCGCCGGAGCCGTGAAGGGATGATGGACCGAGGCCCAGCGGGCCTCCTCCTCGCTCCACTCGAACAGCGGCGGCTCGAGCATCCAGCAGAACGCCCACTCGCCCTCGGGGATCAGGCCGAGCCGGTCGGCGAGCCGGCGCCGCAGCCCGTCGAGCGCGACGGCGGTCCTGCGCGGGGTTGTCCGCCACGATGAGGATGAGGTCGCCGTCCTCGGCGCCGGTCGCCTTGGCGATCTCCGCGAGCTCGTCGCCCGTGAGGTACTTCTCGACCGGCGAGCGGAACCGCCCTCCCTCGTAGGCGATCCACACGAGCCCCGCGGCGCCGCGGCCCTTCGTCTCGGTGACGAGCTCGTCCAGCTCCTTGCGCGAGAGCTGCGCGCCGCCGGGCGCCGCGAGCGCCTTGATCGCGCCGCCCGACTCGAGCGCCGAGGCGAAGGCCCGGAACTCGGTCCCCTCGAGGATCGTCGAGAGGTCGGCGAGCTCCATGCCGTAGCGCAGATCCGGCTTGTCGGTCCCGAACCGCGAGATCATCTCGTCGTAGGTCATCCGCGGAAACGGCGTGGCCACCTCGACGCCGTGGACCTCCCGGAGCAGCTCCACCATGAGCGGCTCCATGAGCGAGATCAGGTCCTCCTCCTCGACGAACGACATCTCGACGTCGAGCTGCGTGAACTCGATCGTGCGATCCAGGCGCGTCGCCTCGTCGCGAAAGCAGCGGACGATCTGGTAGTAGCGGTCCTGCCCCGCGACCATCAGCAGCTGCTTCAGCTGTTGCGGGGACTGCGGGAGCGCGTAGAACGCGCCCCTCGATGTGCGCGAGGGCACGAGGAAGTCGCGCGCGCCCTCCGGCGTGCTTCGCGTCAGCGTGGGCGTCTCGACCTCGCGGAAGCCGCGGGCGTCGAGGTAGGCGCGCGTCACGCGGTTGACGGTGTGGCGCACGCGCAGCCTCTCCGTCATCTCGGGCCGTCGGAGATCCAGGTAGCGGTACTTCAACCGCAGGAGCTCGTCGGCGTCGATCCGGTCCTCGATCGGAAACGGCGGCGTGTCCGCCTCGGACAGCACCTCCAGCCCCTCGACGGCGACCTCGATCTCCCCCGTCGGCAGCGCCGGGTTGACGGTTCCCTCGGGGCGCGCGCGCACGACCCCGGTCGCGCGGATCACCGACTCGCCGCGAAGGTCCTGCGCTGCCGCGTGCGCCTCGGGCGCCGCCTCCGGATGAAAGACGAGCTGCACGATCCCGAGGCGGTCTCGAAGGTCGATGAACGTCACGCCGCCGTGATCGCGGCGGTGAGCGACCCAGCCGCACAGCGCGACGCGAGCGCCCGCGTCGTCCGCGCGCAGCTCCCCGCACGCGTGCGTCCTCATGCTCGTCGACAGCTCCATCGCCTACTCCAGCCCGTCGTCCAGCCGGGCGAGCCGGCCGGCGACCTCCTCGCGCGGGATCGACTTCTGCACGCCGTCCACCAGCCGCTTGACCGTCACGGTTCCCTCCAGCAGGTCGCGCTCGCCCAGGATGGCGACGAACGCCGCCCCGGCGCGGTCGGCCATGCGAAGCTGCGACTTCAGCGGCCGCTCCTCGAAGGCCGCCGTCGTGGGCACGCCCCCGGCACGCAGCTCCTCGACGAGCGTGCGCCCCGCGGCCGCCGCCTCCTCCCCGAGCGTCACGACGAAGCAGCGGGGGGCTCGCTCGGGCGGCATCGGCGCACCCTCCCCCTCCATCGCGAGCAG
Organism: uncultured Actinomycetes bacterium; assembly: GCA_963728285.1. Lineage (GTDB taxonomy): Bacteria > Actinomycetota > UBA4738 > UBA4738 > HRBIN12 > CAVSJR01. The sequence continues at coordinate 446,116 of CAVSJR010000003.1, forward strand.
GATGCGCTCCAGCCCCATCCCGAACCCGATGCCCGGGGTCCTCGGCCCTCCGAGCTGCTCCGCGAGCCCGTCGTAGCGACCGCCGCCTCCCAGGCCCGACTGGGAGGGGGGCAGCGCGTCGGACGCGAACTCGAACGCGGTGCGCGTGTAGTAGTCGAGCCCGCGGACGAGCCTGGGGTCCAACGTGTAGGCGATGCCGGCGGCGTCCAGGCCCGCCCGAACCGACGCGAAGTGCTCCGCGCACGCCTCGCACAGGTGCTCGGAGATCACCGGTGCCCCGCGCATCACGCGGCGGTCCGACTCCTCCTTGCAATCGAAGGTGCGCAACGGGTTCACGTCGATCCGCTCGCGGCACTCCTCGGAGAGCTCGCCCTCGTGGTCGCGCAGATACGCCACGAGCGCCTCACGGTAGGCCGGCCGGCAGACCTCGTCGCCGATCGAGTTCAGCAGCAGCGTGAACCCGCTGAGGCCGAGGCCCCGAAGGAAGCGGTCCGCGACCGTGATGACCTCGACGTCGGCCGCCGCGGCGTCGGATCCGATGACCTCGACCCCGAACTGGCGAAACTCCCGGTAGCGGCCGGTCTGGGGCCTTCCGTGCCGCCAGTTGGCCTCGACGTAGTACGCCTTCCACGGCGAGGGAAGGTCGTGCGCGTGCTCGAGGTACAGGCGCACCACCGGCGCCGTGCCCTCCGGGCGCAGCGTCAGGGAACGGCCGCCCTTGTCCTCGAAGGTGTACATCTCCTTGGTCACGACGTCGGAGCCGGCGCCGGACGTCCTCGCGAACAGCTCGGTGTACTCGAACGCCGGGGTCTCGACGTAGCGATAGCCGTACAGGTGCGCGAGGCGATGCGCCGCCTCCTCGAGGCCGAGGATCGCGTCGGATCGCGGCGGATACAGGTCGGCGGTTCCCCGCGGCGGCGCCAGGTCGACCGTCAACGGAAGTCCTGGAGGAAGGGGTTGGTCTCGCGCTCTCGCCCGACCGTCGTGGATGGCCCGTGCCCGGGGTGCACGGGCAACGGGTCGGGGAGGGTGAGGAACGAGCGAAGGCTGCCGCGCATGTCCGCGGGCGAGGAGTTCGGGAAGTCGTGGCGGCCGATCGATCCCGCGAAGACCAGGTCCCCCGACATCACGAACCCGTCGGTCAGATAGCAGACGCTGCCCGGCGTGTGACCGGGCGTGTGGCGGACCTCGATCCGGAAGCCGGCGAACTCCAGCACCGAGCCGTCGACGACGGTCCGGACGTCCTTCACCGGGACCGCCGGGGCGTCGTGGCCCGCCCCCCACGCGTAGGCGTTCGACAGCGCGAGCTGGTCGGCCTCGTGGATGAAGAACGGGAGCTCGTCGCCGCAGAACTCGGCGGCCGCCCCCACGTGATCGAAGTGGCCGTGCGTCGCCAGGGCGGCGACCGGTCGCTTCCCCGCCCGCTCCAGGGTCCCGTGCACCCGCGCCGCGGCGAACCCCGGGTCGACGACGACGGCCTCGTCGCTTCCCTCTCCCGCGATCAGCCAGCAGTTGGTCGCGAAGGAGTTGTCGTTGAAGGCTTCCAGGTACATGAGGCGGCCATCTTAGCCGCTCGCCCTCGCGTCCCCGCCTCGCCGGACGACGGGCGCGACGAGCTCGTCAGCCCCGCACGCGGGCCGCGATCATGAACCCGCGTTCGAGCTCGTCCTCGCCGATGGCGTAGCCGAGGGCATCTCCCGCGAGCGCGAGGTCGCCGTCGGGCTGCACGGCCACATCCGACAACCCGACGACCAGGCGCCGGTACTTCATGATCCCGTCACCGTCGCCGAAAGCGGGATCCAGTGACCCGTCCGCGAGGAGCCGAACGACGTGCAGCTCCACGAGCACCGATCCGTCCTTCGGCGATCAGATCGATCGCCTGCGTGACGGCGATCCTGCCGCGGGTCGAGACCCGAGGGGCGTCGCCGTCCCCGTCGAAGGCGGGCGTCGAGGTTCGTCGGGACATAACGGGCGACTGCCGTACTGACGGACGGGGATCGTCCCCTCATTGGTCTCCATCCGCCGCCACGGCCGGCGTCGGAGAGGCTCCTGGCGGTCAGAGTGCTTCTCGTCTAACGAGGGGTGACGCCGTCTAAACGCTGGCGTTATCGGCCGTTTCGCATTCCGTCAACACTAGATCGCCGAAGCGCTGGGTCCCGCCTCTCTCTGAGCGTGGACGCCTGCATTCCCTTACTGCCGTGGGCGTCAGGGTACGGAAATGAGGACATGAATCACTAGCGGTTGAGTGATGGAATCGACCCGATAATCGCTAGCATGTGTTCCACTCATTGCACTGCTGAGGCTGCCCGTTCGGCTGGCCTAGAGCGTCGCGCCGTCCAGGACGAGGGTGACCGGGCCGTCGTTCACGAGCTCGACCTGCATGTCCGCGCGGAACACGCCGCGGGCGACGCGGACGCCGAGCGCCTCGAGCGCCCGGGCGAACGCCTCGATCCGCTCCTCCGCCACCTCGGGCGGCGCGGCCCCGGTCCACGACGGCCGGCGTCCCCGCCTCACGTCGCCGTAGAGCGTGAACTGCGAGACGACGAGGACCTCGCCGCCGACGTCGGCGAGCGGCAGGTTCATCCGTCCCTCCGAATCGGGGAACACGCGCAGGTTCACGATCTTCTCCGCGAGCCGGTCGACCTCGCCCTCGCCGTCGTCGGCCCCCGACGCGACGAGCAGGAGGTAGCCCCGGCCGATCTCGGAGACTCGATCGCCTCCGATCGTGACGGCCGCCCGCGACACCCGCTGAAGGACGACCCGCATCTCGGGGCGCTAGCGCGGAACCACGCGGTAGGCGTCGTAGACGCCCTCGACCTTCTTCACGGCCGTCAGCACGCGGGACAGGTGCGTGATGTCGGCGAGCTCGAACGTGAACCGCAGCTTGGTGATGCGCTCCTTGCTCGTCGACGACGTGGCGGAGACGATGTTCACGTGGCTGTCGGACAGCATGGTGGCGACGTCCGACAGCAGCCGGGTGCGGTCGAGCGCCTCCACCTGGATCGCCACCGTGAAGCTCGTCGGCTTGCCCTCGGCCCAGGCCACGTCGATCAGCCGCTCGGGCTCGTTCGTGAGCGCCTTCGCGTTGGGGCAATCGGTGCGGTGAACGCTGACCCCCTGCCCGCGCGTGACGAACCCCATGATCTCGTCGCCCGGCACCGGCGTGCAGCACCGGCCGAGGCGCACCCACACGTCGGAGGCTCCCGGGACCACGACGCCCTGGGTGATGTCGGGGCGGGCGATCCTCACCGGGCGGGCGAGCGGCACCTCGGTGACGTCCTCGCGCGGGGTCCCGGAGACGAGGCGCGACATCCGGGCGACGATCGACTGCGGCGAGACCCGTCCCTCCCCCACCGCGACGTAGAGCCCCTCGAGGTTCGGGTACTTGAGCTCCGAGGCGACCTGGGACAGGGCGCTCTCCGTCGCCAGGCGCTTCAGCGGGACGTTCTGCTTGCGAAGCGTCCTCTGCAGCGCGTCCCGCCCCTGCTCGAGCGCGTCCTCGCGTCGCTCGCGCGAGAACCACTGACGGATCTTGTTGCGCGCCCTCGGCGTCGCGACGAACTGCAGCCAGTCCTGGGACGGGCCCTCTACGCGCGCCTTCGACGTCAGCACCTCAACGGTGTCGCCGGTCCGAAGCTCGTAGTCGAGGGGGACGAGCTTCCCCCCACCTTGGCGCCGATCGCGCGGTGTCCGACCTCCGTGTGGATGGAGTAGGCGAAATCGACCGGCGTCGCGCCGGCGGGCAGGTTGACCACGTCCCCCTTCGGCGTGAACACGAAGACCTGGCCCCCGTAGAGGTCGATCTTCAGCCCCTCCATGAACTCCCGCGGGTCGGCCATGTCCTTCAGCCACTCCATCATCTGGCCGAGCCACGCGAGGTCGGCGGCCTCCTTGGACTTCTTGCCCGTCTCCTTGTAGCGCCAGTGGGCGGCGATGCCGTACTGGGCCGTCCTGTGCTGCTCGTGGGTGCGGATCTGCACCTCGATCGGCGTGCCGCCGGGGCCGACGACGGTCGTGTGCAGCGACTGATACATGTTGGACTTGGGCATCGCGACGTAGTCCTTGAAGCGGCCGGGGACGGGCTTCCAGAGCGAGTGCACGGCGCCGAGCGCCGCGTAGCAATCGCGCATGGAGTCCACCTGCACGCGCACGCCGACGAGATCGTAGATCTCGTTGAACTCCTTGCCGCGGAGCACCATCTTCTCGTAGATCGAATACAGGTGCTTCGGCCGCCCGTCGACGTCGGACCGGACGCCGACCTCCTTGAGCTTGGACCGCGTGGCGTTCAGCACGTCGTCGATGAGCGCCTGGCGCTCGGCGCGGCGCTTGTCGACGAGGTTCGCGATCTCGCGATAGGGGCCCGGGTGCAGCGTCTTGAACGACAGGTCCTCGAGCTCCCACTTGATCCGCTGGACGCCGAGCCGGTGGGCGAGCGGCGCGTAGATCTCGAGCGTCTCGGTCGCCTTCTCCCGCTGCTTGGTCGCCGGCATGCTGCCGAGGGTCCGCATGTTGTGCAGGCGGTCGGCGAGCTTGATGAGCAGGACGCGGATGTCGCCCGCCATCGCGACGATCATCTTGCGAACGTTCTCGGCCTGCTCCTGCTCGCGGCTCTTGAACTCGATCGTCTCGAGCTTCGTGAGCCCGTCGACGATGCGGGCGACCTGGTCGCCGAAGTCGCGCTCGACCTGCTCGATCGACACCTCGGTGTCCTCCACGGTGTCGTGCAGCAGGGCGGCGACGATGGTGGTGGTGTCGAGATGCAGGTCGGCGAGGACGTGGGCCACCGCGAGGGGATGCTCGATGAAGTCCTCCCCGGACACGCGCTTCTGCCCCGCGTGGGAGGACTTGGCCAGGGCGTAGGCGCGCTGGATCTCCTTGAGGTCCGCCTTGGCGTTGTAGCCGCGGACGACGCGAAGGAGCGAATCGAGCTCGTCCGGGGCGGTCTCGCCGGGCCGCAGGCGCGAGAGGATGGAGGCCGGTCCCCGGCGCTCCTTCTCGGTCCTGACCTGCTCTCGGCCCTCCACGTACGCTCCTCCTGAGCGCAAGTGTAACGGTGGCCGGAGGCTCCTAGTAGCTGATCAGTGTGAAGAGGTCGTGTCCCTCGAGCTGGCTGCGGCCGTTCAGGAAGGAGAGCTCGAGCAGGCACGCGATGCCGACGACCTTGCCGCCGATGCGCTCGACGAGCTCCGCCGTGGCCCGCGCCGTCCCGCCCGTGGCGAGGACGTCGTCGACGATCAACACCCGCTCGCCCGGATCGATCCCGTCCTTGTGGATCTCGAGCGTCGCCGAGCCGTACTCGAGGTCGTACTCCGCCGACTCCGTCTCCCAGGGGAGCTTGTCCTTCTTTCGCACGGGGACGAACCCGGCGCCGAAGTGATACGCGACGGGGGACGCGAGGATGAAGCCCCGCGCCTCGATGCCCACCACCTTGTCGACGGCCCCGCGCCCGAAGTGCACGACGATGAGGTCGATGACCGAGGAGAAGGCGACCTCGTCGGCCAGCAGCGGGGTGATGTCCTTGAAGACGATGCCCTCCTGCGGGAAGTCGGGCACGTCGCGAATGAGCGCCTTGATGGCCTCGATCTGCATCGGCTACCTCCGCCGGCGCTTCGCGGGCGGCTTCCGCTTGCTCTTGGGCCGCGGGCGCGTCGCCGGCGCCGACTTCGCCTGCGAGCCGGCCGCCGCGGCGCTCCCGACGGCCGCCGTCTCGGAGGACGTCCCCGCGGGCTCCGCCGCACCGGCCGCCGCGGGCCGAACCGCGCTCCGCTGCGCGACCCGGCTCCGGAGCTGCTGGTAGCGAGGCTCGCGCTCCTTGAGCACGACGAGGATCGGCGCCGCGACGAAGATCGACGAATACGCGCCGGTCACGACGCCCACGAACATCGCGAACGCGAAGTCCTTGAGGGTATCCCCGCCGAACAGCAGCAGGGACAGGATGGGGAACAGCACGACGATCGAGGTGTTGACCGAGCGCATCAGGACCTGGTTCAGGGAGGCGTTGACGACGCCCGCGTAACCCTCACGCGCGACGGCGGCCAGCGACTCGGTGTTCTCCTTGACCTTGTCGTAGATGACCACGGTGTCGTAGAGGGAGAACCCGAGGATCGTGAGGATGGCGATCACGGTCTCCGGCGTCACCTCGCGCCCGACGAGGACGTAGACGCCGGCCGTGATGATCACGTCGTGGAACATCGCGATCATCGCCCCGATCGCCATCTTCGCCTCGAACCGCAGCCAGATGTAGATGAGGATCGCGATGAGGACGACGACGAGCCCCGTCAGCGCCTTGCGGGAGATCTCCGATCCCCAGGTGGGGCCGACGTCCTCGACCGTGACCTCCTGCGGCGCGATGCCGGCCTGCTCGGCCAGCGCGTCCGCGAGGGCGCCCACGCCCTCCTGGTCCCCGGTGAAGCTCTCCGTCCGGATCGAGACGGTGTCCCCTCCGACCGTCTGCACCTCGGCGTCGGGCCGCCCGAAGGCCGCCATCGTCTGCTGCACGTCGGCGGCGGTCAGCCCGGTCGTGTCCTTGTAGGTGATCAGGGCGCCGCCGCGGAAGTCGATCGAGAGCGTCAGGCCCGGGGTGAACAGCCCCACGATGGACAGCGCGATGAGCGTGCCGGAGAGGAGGAACCACCACCTCGAATGCTCGATGATCCTGAAGTGCGGCACCCGATGCCCGCGGAAGACCGAGCCGAACTCGCGAAACGTCATTCGGATCCTCCCGCCACCGGCGCGGGCACCGCGCGATCGGGGTCGGCGGCGACGCCGCTGCGAAGCCCGAATCCCCTGAGCGAGACGAGCTTGGGGTTCCGCGCGATCAGGAACACGGTCGGCCGCTTGAAGAAGTACACGACGAACAGGTCGAGCAGGGTCGCGACGCCCAGCGTGAGCGCGAATCCCCGGACGGAGCTCACGGCCGTCAGGTACAGCCCCGCGGCGGCGAGGATGGTCACGATGTCCGCGGCGACGATCGTCTTGTACGCGCGCTTGAACGCCGGCGCGACCGCGGAGCGGGGCGTCTTGCCGCTCCGGACCTCGTCCTTCAGCCGCTCGTAGAACACGATGTAGGAGTCGGCCGTCACGCCGAGCGAGATCACGAGCCCGGCGATGCCCGCGAGCGTCAGCGCGTAGCCGAACGCGCGACCCGCCAGGGAGATGAGCGCGATCGCGAGGATGGCCCAGATGCACATCCCGACCATCGCGACGATCCCGAGCAGCCGGTAGTAGAGGAGGAGATACAAGCGCGAGGGCGACGAGGCCGACGATCCCGGCGACGAGCCCCTGGTGCAGGGACTCCTCGCCGAGCGTGGGGCTCACCGTGACGAGCTGCTGCTGGGTCAGGGCGACGGGCAGCGCGCCGGCGTTCAGCGTGGTGGCGAGGTCCTTCACCTCCTGCTCGGTGAAGTCGCCGGTGATGACGCCGCTCCCGTTCGTGATCGCGCTCTGGATCGTCGGCGCGGAGATGACCCGCTGATCGAGGATGATCGCGAGCTGCTGGCCGACGAGCCTGGTCGTCACGTCGCCGAACTCCTGCGCGCCGTCGCCCGTGAGCTCGAACTGCACCTGCCACCCGGGCGTCGCGTTGGGATCGTCCTGCGTCGCGGACTGAAAGATCGGCGTGGCCTTTCGGATCGCGTCGCCGGTGATCTCGACGGGCCCGAGCTGGTACTTGACGTTGCCCTCACCGAGATAGGTCACGGGCTGGTCCTGCAGGGCCTCGAAGCCGCACTTGGGCTGCGATTGCTCGGCGACGGTCGCGCACGTGACCGGCGTCGACTCGTACTGCGGGTCGCCGGGGGCGATCGTGCCGGTCACCTGCCGCTCCTCCAGGCGCGCCGTCGTCCCGATCAGCTTGATGAGCCGGTCCTGCCCGGTCTCCTGCAGCCTGGTCTCGGCCTTGTCGCGCGTGAGGAAGCACCCGAGGTTCTGGCCGGCGGAGCTGATGACGCAGTACTTGGCCGCGACCGGCTTGGGCTCCACGGCGGCGAGCTCCGCCTCGGCCGCCTCCTCGGAGCCGAAGCAGCCGAAGCTCGTGTTCCCCTCCCCGATCAGGCAGAAGTTCCGTTGCGTCGCCACCGTGAGATCTGCCTTCGCCTGATCCGCGGCCGCCTGATCGGCGAAGCAGCCGAAGCTCTGGCCCGTCTGCCCGATCAGGCAGAACTGGTCGGCCTGCTTCTGCACGGAGGCCGCCTTGAGCGCCGCGTCGGCCGCCTTCTGTGTGTCGAGGCACTGAAGCTGCACGCCGCTTGCATCCATGATGCAGTACTGCTTCGACTCGGGCTGGACCTCGATGGCCTTGAGGGCGGCATCGGCCTCGGCCGGGGACGCGGCGCAGCCGAAGTTCCGATCGTCCTTGCCGATGAGGCACGTCGAGTCCACGACGCGCCGCTGGATCGTTCCGTTCGCGAGCCCGGGGATCTGCACCTCGATGTTCGTGCCGGTGACGAAGATGTCGGGCTCGCCGACGCCGAACGCGTCGACCCGGTTGCGGATGCTCTCGAGCGTTCGGTTCATGACCTGCTGGCTGGTCCCCTCCGGGGCCGACAGCGTGATCGAGACGCCGCCCTCGAGGTCGAGGCCGAGGACGGGCTTCAGGTAGCCGGTCGCGAACCCGGCGATCGAGGCGAGGACGAGCACGGCCACGAACCCGATCGAGAGCCAGAGATTGCGCGTCTTCGTCACGCGAGCTCGGCTCCGTTGATCGTGAGCTTGAACCGGCAGCCCAGCTTCTCGGCCGCGAGGCGGCACATCTGCATCCTGCCGAGGAAGATCTCGAAGTACTCCATGACCTGGCTGATCGCGGTGTCGATCGTGAGTTCGAGGGTGATGGTTCGAGCCTCGGAGTTTACCCGCAGGAACGACTGTTCGGCCGCGTAGTTCACCCGGTCGTGGATGTCGAACTCGGGCTGCCCGGACTTGCGAACCCGGCTGCGGTGGACGTCCGACTTGTCGGCCAGGATGACCGCCGCGCTCTCGGGCGAGACTTGCGGCCCGTTGGGCTCCTCATGATTGGCCACGGCGGCGACGATCGTCGTCAGGTCGGTGGCGCCGACCTCCCCACGCAGGGCCTCGTAGACGAGCACGGCGCCGATCTGGCCATGGACCTCCCTCGACACCATGTTGCCCACGTCGTGGAGATAGCCGGCGACGCAGCCCCTGACCGCCTGGCGCTCGTCGAACTCCAGTCGCGTCAGCACCTGGAAGACGATCCTCGCGACGAGGTTCGCGTGGCGGAACCCGTGCTCGGTGTATCCGAGGCCCTCCATGACGCGATCCGCCGCCGAGATGAACGTCGAGAGCTCGGGATGTGCTTGCACGAGCTCGAGCGTGATGCCGGTCGCCTCGGGAGCGCTCTCGGGGGCCTCGGAGATGACCTCGCCGGAGGCATTCGGCTGCGCCCGGGCCGGGTCCTCCATCACCGCTTCGAGTCGTCTCCGACCTCATCGGCGGCATCGGCATTGCCGTCGCCGTCGCCGTCGTCGTCGGGCTCCTCGTCGGCCTCGTCCTCCTCGACGAAGCGCTGCGACACCGCGCGCTTGACCACCCGGATCCTGGTGCCCGGCGCGATCTCGACGGTCAGCAGCTCGTCGTCTTCGTCCATCGCGGTCACCGTGCCGAGGATCCCTCCGGCGGTCATGATCTCGTCGCCGACCTCCACGCTGGAGATGAGGTCGCGTTGGGCGCGAGCGCGGCGCTGCTGCGGGCGGATCAGCAGGAAGTAGAAGAGGACGCCCATCAGGCCGAGCGGCACCAGCAGCCCGAGCGCGCTTCCGCCGCCGCCCTCGGCTTGGGCGAGGACAACGTGGTGGAGGAGCGTGTGCATGAGTCCGCCTCCTTGGCAGGTGCCGGAGCATACAGGCTATCGCGGGCCGGGCCGGGAGGCCGACGAGCCGCCTGCCATACTCGCTCGATGCCGAGACGGGTCGACAAGCCCTGGGGCCACGAGGTGATCTGGGCGGACGGCGGATCCTACGTGGGCAAGATCCTCGTGATCGAGTCCGGCCGCCGCCTGTCGCTGCAGTATCACGAGGTCAAGGACGAGACGATCCTGGTGCTGAGCGGCCGGCTGCGCCTGCATCTCGAGGACGATCACGGGGCGGTCGTCGTCTCCGAGCTCGGCCCCGGGGACCACCGGCACGTGCCGCCGGGACGGCGCCATCGCTTCGAGGCCGTCGACCGCGTGGAGATCGTCGAGGTCTCGACGCCGGAGCTCGACGACGTGGTTCGCCTCGAGGACGACTTCGGGCGCGAGGGCACGAGCGCGCCCTGACCCGTCGAGGCCGCTAGAGCGGCAGCGCTCCCTCGGCCGTGACGCCCAGATGCCGGTACGCCCGTTCCGTGGCGACCCGCCCGCGCGGGGTTCGGTGCAGGAAGCCCAGCTGCATCAGATACGGCTCGTAGACGTCCTCGACCGTCTCGGTCTCCTCGCCGACGGCGGCGGCGAGGGTCGACAGGCCGACGGGGCCTCCGCCGAACTTCCGGACGATCGTGGTCAGGACCGCCAGATCGACCTTGTCGAGTCCCTGCTCGTCGACCTCGAAGAGCTCCAGGCCCCGTCGCGCCACCTCCCCGACGATCCGGCCGTCGCCCCGAACCTGGGCGAAGTCGCGCACGCGCCGGAGCAGGCGATTCGCGACGCGCGGCGTCCCGCGGGATCGGCCCGCGATCTCGGCCGCGCCGTCGGCGTCGAGCTCCACGTGCAGGATCCCCGACGAGCGGCGCACGATCCTCGACAGGTCCTCGCTCGAGTAGTAGTCGAGGCGGGGCGAGAACCCGAACCGCTCGCGAAGCGGCAAGGTGATCCGGCCCGGACGGGTCGTAGCGGCCACGAGGGTGAAGCGCGGCAGGTCGAGGCGGATGCTGCGGGCCGACGGACCCTTGCCGAGCACGACGTCCAGCTTGAAGTCCTCCAGCGCCGGATACAGCACCTCCTCCACGGCACGCGGCATCCGATGGACCTCGTCGACGAACAGGACGTCGCCCTCCTCGAGGTTGGTGAGGATGGCGGCCAGATCCCCCGGCCGATCGAGCGCCGGTCCCGACGACGGCTGGAAGCCGACGCCCATCTCCGAGGCCACGATCCAGGCGAGGGTCGTCTTGCCGAGCCCCGGCGGCCCGGAGAACAGCATGTGGTCGACGGGCTCGTCCCGGGCGCGGGCTCCCTCGATGAGCAGCGAGAGCTGCTCCTTGACGCGCTCCTGGCCGACGAACTCGTCGAGGCTCCTCGGGCGAAGCGCGGCGTCGAACTCGAGCTCGTCGTCGAGCACCAGCGGCTCGACGATCCGATCGCCTGCGTCCTCGATCGCGATCGGCTCGTCCTCGTCGGGTCCGGTCGTCCTCGTCATCCCCGCCCCACGCTCTGCAGCGCCTCTCGAAGCAGCTCCTCCACGCCCCGGTCCCCGTTCGACGACAGCCCTGCCATCGCCTCGCTCGCCTCTTGCGGCGACAGGCCGAGCGCGAGCAGCGCCTCCCGAACGTCCGACAGCGGCCCCTCGAGCACCACCACCTCGCCGCCCAATTTATCCTTCAGGTCGAGCGCCACGCGCTGGGCCACCTTCTTGCCGACGCCCGGCACGATCGTGAGCGCGGCGACGTCCCCCGATCCGACGGCCCGACGGAGGGCCTCCGGGGTGAGCGCCGAGAGGAACGCGAGCGCGACCTTCGGGCCGACCCCGCTGACGCTCGTCAGCATGTCGAACAGCTCTCGCTCCGATCGCGACGAGAAGCCGAACAGCACCATCGCATCGTCGCGAACGACCAGCCGAGTGAACAGGGCGGCGCGCCGACCCGTCCCCGGAAGCTTGGCGATCGTCGACGCCGGCGCGAGGACCTCGTAGCCGACGCCGTTCACCGACAGCACGGCCCGCCCGGCCCCCACCTCCACGACGGATCCCTCGATGGAGGCGATCATCGCGAGCCCGCCCGCTCGGCCGCGCTCCGCAGCCGCGACCGCGTCAGGTGACAGAGGGCGACGGCGACGGCATCGGCCGCGTCGGCGTCCCTGGGAACGTCGCGCAGGCCGTGGACACGCGTGAGCGCCTCCTGCACCTGGCGCTTGTCGGCCGTCCCGAGCCCCGTGATCGCCATCTTCACCTCGAGCGGACCGTACTCCTCGAGGGGAAGGCCCGCCTCGGCCGCCGCCAGCAGGATCACGCCGGTCGCGCGCGCGACCGCCATGGCGCTCGACGCGTTTCGATTCCACGCCACGCGCTCGACGGCGACCGACGTCGGTCGCTGCGTCGCGATCGCGTCCCGGATCGCCCGGGCGATCCGCTGCAACCTGGATGCCTCGTCGAGGTCGGCGGACGTCCGCACGGTGGCCGCCCACACGAGCTTGGTCTCCCGGCGCTCGCGGGCCACCGCGGCCACGCCGATGCGGGCGATGCCCGGATCAACGCCGAGCACGCAGGCATCGAACATGTGTTCAGTCTATGGGCGGCGGGGGGCCCGGGCAATCAGCCGGCGCCATGGATGCCGTCGTCGTCCACGGCCCCCGGACGCTCACCCGCGCTCGGCCATCACCGACTCGGGGATGTCGAAGTTGGCGTACACGCTCTGGACGTCGTCCAGCTCCTCGAGCGCCTCGAGCAGGTTGAGGACCGACTTGGCCTGGGAGCCCTCCACCGGGACCGTGCTCTGCGGCACCATGGTCAGCTCCGCGGAGACCATCGAGATCCCCTCCCCCTCGAGCGCATCCCGCACGGATGCGAAGGAGCCGGGGTCGCTCGTGATCTCCCACGAGCTCTCGGAGTCGTTCACGTCCTCGGCGCCGGCCTCGAGGACGAGCTCGAGGAGCCGCTCCTCCTCGGGCGCCTCCTCCTTCTCGACGAGGACCACGCCCTTGCGCGAGAACATCCACGCCGTGCTGCCGGGGTCCCCGAGGTTGCCGCCCTGCTTCGTGAAGGTGTGGCGGACCTCCTGGCTCGTGCGGTTGCGGTTGTCGGTGAGGGCCTCGACGAGCATCGCCACGCCGCCGGGGCCGTAGCCCTCGTAGGTGACCTCCTCGTATCTCGCGCCCTCGATCTCGCCGGTGCCGCGCTTGATCGCGCGATCGATGTTGTCGCCGGGGACGGAGAAGGTGCGAGCCTTCTCCACGGCGGACGCGAGGGTCATGTTCCCCTCGATGCTGCCCGCCTCCCTCGCGCGCGGCGACCTCGACCGCCCGCAGCAGCTTCGCGTACATGTTGCTGCGCTTGGCGTCGGTCGCCTCCTTCTTGCGCTTGATGGTGCTCCACTTGGAGTGGCCCGACATGCCGCTACACCTTCCCCAGGACGTAGGCGTGAAGCTCGTGCTCCCCGACCAGCTCGGGATGGAAGGATGCCACGAGGAGGCTCCCCTGCTCCAGCACCACCGGGTGGCCCTCGTGCTCGGCGAGGACGCGCACGCGCTCGCCGACGTCCTCCACCAACGGCGCCCGGATGAACACGCCCCGGACGGGGTGGTCGAGCCCCTCGACGTCGACGTCCGCCTCGAAGGAGTCGACCTGCCGCCCGTAGGCGTTGCGGCGCACGCCGATGTCGAGAAGGCCGAGGAGCGGCTCCCCCTCGACGACCCGCTCGGCCATCACGATCATGCCCGCGCAGGTCCCGAGCATGGGCATGCCGTCGGCGGCGCGCTCGCGGATCGGCTCGACGAGGCCCGCCGAGCGTGCGAGCTTGGCGATGGTCGTGGACTCCCCGCCGGGGATCACGAGGCAGGAGGCCTCGGCGAGATCCTCCGGGGTGCGAACCTCGAGGGGAGACGCGCCGGCCGCGGCGAGCATCCGCGCGTGCTCCCGGAAGTCGCCCTGGAGCGCGAGGACCCCGGCCTTCACGCGGCGCGCCTACCAGCCGCGCGTCTGGAGGAGGTGCTCCTCGCCGATCTCGGAGATCTCGATCCCCTGCATCGGCTCACCGAGCCCGTGGGACACCTTCGCCAGCACGTCGGGGTCGTTGAAATGCGTCGTCGCCTCGACGATCGCGCGGGCGCGCGTCGCGGGGTCCTCGGACTTGAAGATCCCCGAGCCGACGAACACGCCGTCGACGCCGAGCTGCATCATGAGCGCCGCGTCGGACGGCGTCGCGAGCCCGCCCGCCGCGAAGTTGACGACCGGAAGACGACCCTGCCGGGCGACGTCACGAACGAGGTCGACGGGGGCGCCGAGCTCCTTCGCCTTCGTCACGTACTGCTCGGGACGAAGCGTCGTCAGCTCGGCGGCCTCGCGAAGCATCGTTCGCTGGTGGCGGACGGCCTCCACGACGTTGCCCGTGCCGGCCTCGCCCTTCGTGCGGATCATGGCGGCGCCCTCGGCGATCCGCCGCAACGCCTCCCCAAGGTTGCGCGCGCCGCACACGAACGGGACCGTGAACGCCCATTTGTCGATGTGGAACTCCTCGTCCGCGGGCGTCAGCACCTCGGACTCGTCGACGTAGTCGACGCCGAGCGCCTGCAGCACCTGGGCCTCGACGAAGTGCCCGATGCGCGCCTTGGCCATCACGGGGATCGAGACGACCTCCTTGATCTCCTCGACCTTCGTGGCGTCCGCCATCCGCGCCACGCCGCCGTCCCTGCGGATGTCGGCGGGGACACGCTCGAGCGCCATGACCGCGCAGGCGCCCGCGTCCTCGGCGATCTTGGCCTGCTCGGCCGTGGTGACGTCCATGATGACGCCGCCCTTCAGCATCTCCGCCAGGCCGGACTTCACTCGGAAGGTGCCGGTCTCCCGCTCCACGGGTGGTTCTCCTCCCTATTCGCGCTGCCACGTAGTGTACCGCCGGGCATCGGCCGCCGGTCGTTGGGACGATGCCCGGCACGATGCGACTGCCTATCCGGGCATGGGATATGTCCGGCGCATGAACCGATCGAATTGCGGCACCGTGAAGGCCGCCAGCCCGTAGTCGGGGGCATAGAGCAGGCCCTTGTCGATGAGCCTCGCACGGGTGGGCCCCATCATGCGACGTCGTGGAATGAAGCAGCGCGGCCACATCCCCTGCACTCTGCGCCTCCGGACCGAGCTGGGCCATTGCACGGAGGTACGCCACCTCGCGGGCGCTGGCCCGCTCGACACGCGACCGGAAGAAGTTTCCATCGAGCTTCGCCTCGACGATGGCCTGCGCTTCGACGGCTTCAACCGCGGTGATGACGGGACCATGTGAATGGTCCCACAGCATCTTGCCGTACTCCTGGACGAAATACGGGAACCCCTGCGTGTAGACGACGACCGTTTCGACCGCCCGTCGGTCGAAGGACACGTGCAGCTCTTGGACGGGGCGGGTAAGTGCCTCGGCTGCTTCGACGGCGGACAGCGGCCCGATCACCGGGAACCTGAACAGCCTCTCTGCGTACGACTTCGCTTCTCCCGCCAGGCGCGGGAGCTGGGGCAAACCGGCTCCCACGATCGTGATTGGGAGCTGTCGCTGCACGGTCTTGTGCAATGCCGTAATCAGAGCCTCGAGATCGATCTCGGTGAGAAACTGCACCTCGTCGAGGAACAATGCGACCCCGCGGTCGAACTCAATGGCGGCCTCTCCCAGCGCAACGAGCAGATCCGTGAGGTCCTCACCGAGATCTCCACTGTCGCCCACACCCCTGAGGGGCTCGACATCGAAGCTTCCCGTCACGGACCCGTCGGAGGATACGGTCAGCGCGAACGACTTCAGGATGCTCGCGGCTCGCTTCGCACGATCGCGCCACCGTTCCTGGGGAGCTACCTCGACCAAGGCGCGTCGAACGAGCTGGGCTATCCGCGGACCGAACTCGACTCGCTTCGTGATCTCGGTCTCGACCGTCACCCATCCGGCCAAGCGTGCCTGTTCCTCCAGCGCCCCAAGGAGCACCGTCTTGCCGACGCCTCGGAGTCCGGTCACCAGCAACGACTGTTCGGTCCTGCCGGCTCGAAGCCGCGATAGGAGAACGTCGAAGGCCTCGATCTCGGAATCTCGCCCTACCAGGGCCGGTGGACGAGCTCCGGCGTTGGGCGTGTACGGGTTGAGCCGAGGGTCCATCCGGGCAGTTTATGCAGTTTTCAACGGTTTATCAAGGATCGATAAACCCAGATAAACCGCGTAAACGCGCTACTTTCCGAAGTCGATCGAGGCGTCGGCGAAGTCGCCCTTGGCCGGATACAGCTCGATCCACGTCTGGCCCGGGACGAGCGGGATCACCGTGCCGTCCTTCGCCTGGAACGTCGTGACGTCCCCGAGCGAGTTCCGCTCCCACGTCCCCGGGATGACCCGGCCGTCGCGGAAGACGTAGGCCTTGCCGCCTCCGGTGAGCGTGACCTCCGGCGAGGGCGAGCCGGTCACGTCCTGGATGTCTCCCTCGGAGACCTTCACGAACTGGACGATGACGTTGGACGCGGTGACGCGGTCCCCGTTCTCGAGCACGTTGGCCGAGCCGTTGTCGATCCGAAGCCAGGCGTCGTCCTTCTTGCTCCACTCCCACCCCACCGTGTTCAGCGTCGAGAAGGTCATCGTGAGGTCCGTGGCCTTCTTGCTCTTGCCCTCCCAATCCCCGTAGGTGAACGGCGGCTCCGGCGCGTCCTGCCTGTCCGCCTTCTTGCCCGCG
This sequence comes from uncultured Actinomycetes bacterium, assembly GCA_963728285.1. Taxonomy (GTDB): domain Bacteria; phylum Actinomycetota; class UBA4738; order UBA4738; family HRBIN12; genus CAVSJR01. Next base: position 462,662 of record CAVSJR010000003.1, read on the forward strand.
ACCTTCCGCAGCTTGGTGGTGTTCACGAACAGGTTGTGCGGCTCCACGCGGCCCGCATCGCGCTGGAAGGCCTCGCCGCCGGTGTCCTCGTTGAAGTCGAAGACCCCCGAGCGGGCCACGAGCTTCTGCACGCGGCTCGTGCCGCCGGAGTAGGCGAGGATGGGCCGCCCGTACTGCAACAGCACGTCGGGGTCGGTCGTGCGCGCGCTGCGCACGGGGCCGACGACCGGCGCGTCGTCGCAGTGATACATGGCGATGAAGCGCGTGATGCCGCCCTCGACGAGCTCCTCGTAGACGATGTCGGCTCGGTCGAGCCCCGCCTGGGGTCGCGCGTCGTCGGTGTTCTCGACCTTGACCGCCGCCACGGGGCGGTCGGGGATCACGCCGCCGGGTGCGTCCTCCCCGGTGAGCGGGCACTTGGGTGGCTCGGGGTCGGGCACCCCGGGGAGCGCACGCACCGCCTCAACGGGATTCCTCCCGGTCGCCAACGCCCACGCGGTGATGCCGACGATGAGCACGGCGACGACGGCGGCGATGCCGGCGACCACCTTTCCACGTTGTGAGAGCGCCAACGGACGGACCTCCTAGGCTTCGTTGTCTTGAGGGTGGGGCGGCGCGCGGTGAAGCGTGTGACCGTCTCCGGTCGGGGCGCATGCTACAGCCGGCCTCCGGCCTCCTCAACGACCTCGTGGAGATGTCACATCTCCTCCAAACGGCGGATCCGATCCTCGAGCGGCGGGTGCGTCGAGAACAGCCGCTCGAGGCGGGTGGTGCTCTCCCCCGGGAGCCGCGACGGCTGCGAGAGCCAGAGGTGGGCGGTGGCGTTGTTCGCCGAGCGCATCGCCGTGGGGCTCGCCCCGATCTTGCGCAGCGCCGAGATGAGGCCGGGCGGATAGCGGGTCAGCAGCGCCCCCTGTGCGTCGGCGAGATACTCGCGATTGCGTGAAACGGCGAGCTTGATCACCTGCCCCGCGATCGGGGCGAGGATCAGCAGCAGGATCCCGACCACGAGCAGGACGATCCCGAAGATCCCTCCCCCATCCCCGCTCGAGTCCCGCCGCCGGCCTGCTCCACCGATCCACCAGAACCGGAGGAAGAACTCCGAGACGAGGACGATCGCGCCGACGAGCGTCGCGACGATCGTGCCGACGAGGATGTCTCGATCCTGCACGTGCGCGAGCTCGTGGCCGATCACCCCCTCGAGCTCGACGCGGTTCATCATGTCGAGCAGCCCCTGGGTCACGGCGATCGAGGAGTGCTCCGGATCGCGTCCCGTGGCGAACGCGTTCGGGGCCTGCTCGGGGACCACGTACACGGCCGGCTTCGGCACGCCGGCCGCGATCGAGATGCCCTCGACGATGTTGTGAAGGCGCGGCTCCGCCTCCGGCGACACGGCCTTCGCGCGGGTCGACGCGAGCACGAGGCGGTCGCCGTAGAGGTAGGAGGCGATCGACATGGCCGCGGCGATGGCGAGCGCGATCGCGAGGCCGACCCAGCCGCTGGTCAGGTACAGCCACCCGATCGCGTAGCCCACGATGCCGAACAGCACGAGCGCGCCCAGCACGAGCAGAACGGTCTTGCGCTTGTTCGCGGCGATTTGCTCGTACACGGACTAGGGGTCCACCACGACCGGGCCGGGAGAAAGCCCTGGTGAGGGGCTCGTGCGAGGGACGGGCCGAGGGCCCGCACTCCTTCTCGTCATGGTGTCGCCAGGGTAGACACGAGGACCAGCACAGCAGCAATGTACCGCTCACGCTGGGATCTCCACGTGGTGGTCCGTGCCGGCGAGGATGGAGCCGAGAGCCGGTCGGGATGGCGCAGACTGTGAGACCGGCGGTCCTCGGCAGCGGCGGTCCGCAGGCGGATCCAACGGGGAAGGAGGCACGACGGTGCGAGTGATGTTGATGATCAAGGGCGATCCGGAACCGGGCGCAACGCCCAGCGAGGAACTCCTCGACTGCGATGGGGAAGTACAACGACGAGCTCAAGGAGGCCGGCGTGCTCCTCGACCTCGCGGGGCTTCACCCGAGCGGCGAGGGGAAGCGCGTCACGTTCTCCGAAGGGAAGCGCATCGTGACCGAAGGACCCTTCGGCGAGACGAAGGAACCAATCGCGGGCTACTGGATCCTCGACGTGAAGTCGATGGACGAAGCCGTCGAGTGGGCCAAGCGCGTCCCGTTCGAAGCGCTCGCCCGGATCTATCCCGGCGACTACGGCGCTCATGGCGAGGTCGAGATCCGTCAGGTGTTCGAGATGGAGGGCGCCGACACATCGCCCACCTAGGGCCGACGAGAGGAGCCCGGCGGCTCCAGGATCGGAGCGATGTGCCACCGTTACTAGAGGTCGACCACGACCGGGCCCCGGACCGGATCCTCGATGTCGAAGAACGGGCGGGGCGTGAACCGGAAGGTCCGGGCCACGACGTTCGAGGGAAACGATTGGATCAGCGTGTTCAGCCGCATCACCTGATCGTTGTAGAACTGGCGCGCGTACGCGATCTTCGATTCCGTCCCGGTCAGCTCCTCCTGCAGCGCGAGGAAGTTCCGGCTCGCCTTCAGCTCCGGGTAGCTCTCGGCCACCGCGAGGAGCTGCCGGAGCCCGCGCGTGACCGCGTTCTCGGCCTGCGCCTGTCCCTCGACGGTGGAGGCATCCATCGCCCGGGATCTCGCCGCCGCGACGTTCTCGAGCACCTCGCGTTCGTGCTTGGCATAGCCCTCGACCGTCTCCACCAGGTTGGGAATGAGGTCGTAGCGGCGGCGAAGCTGGACGTCGATCTGCGACCAGCCGTTCTCGACGCGATTTCGGTGCGAGACGAGGCGGTTGTAGGTGACGGCGAGGAACAGGCCCGCGAGGACGACGATGCCGACGAGGATCCAGATGACGGTCACGGCAGCCCCATGCTAACGAACCCCCCGCCCACCGCCGGAATCACGACGCGCGGCGAGCGTCCTCGTAGATGGCCTCGAGCCGGTCGGCGACGGACTCCCAGGAGTAGGTGCGCGCCCGCGCCCGGCCGGCGTCGCCGAACGCCCTCGCCGCCGGAGGGTCGTCCAGGACGCGCGCGACGGCGGCCGCGAGGGCGGCGGGATCGCGCGGGGGGACGAGCAGCCCCTCCCCCTCGCGGATCACCTCGTCGTACCCGGGGATGTCGCTGGCCACGACGGGCACGCCGGCGGCCATCGCCTCGACGAGCACGACGCCGAAGGTCTCGCCTCCTACCGAGGGCGCCACGAACACGTCGGCGGCGGCCTCGTAGCCGTGGAGGTCCTCGTTCGCGACGCGACCGACGAGCACGATCCGGCTCCGGATGGACTCGGGCAGGGCCCTCGCCGCCGCCGCCTCGGGACCGTCGCCGACCGCGACGAGCAGGAGGTCGGGGAACCGCCCGGCGAGGCGCTCGAACGCCGCGACCGCGACGCGAAAGCCCTTGCGCTCGTCCAGACGCCCGACGAACAGCATGCGCCGTCCGGCCGGAAGCTCGGCCGGCTCGGCGCCGGCGAAGCGCTCGACGTCGACGCCGTTGGGCACGATCACGAATCCCTCCCCGATCCTGCGCGATGCGAAGCGGGCCGCCGCGGCCGAGACGGCGACGCGCACGTCGATGGATCGGGCGACGCGCCGAAGCAGCGGCGCGGCGATGTCGAACAGCCTCGACCGCTCCGCCCCCGCGTGAAAGGTGGCGACGATGGGCGTGCCCTCGGCGGCGCCGGCGCGCACGGCGAACATGGAGGTGCTGGGGGCCAGCGGCTCGTGGGCGTGCACCACGTCGGGGGCGAAGGCGCGAAGCTCCGCCGCCACCCGTCGAGCGGACGCCGGAGAGAAGCAGATCGGGGCCACCGACCGGTTGTAGGGGACCGCGATCGGCCGGCCGACCGCGCGCACCCACGGCTCACGCGGTGCGGCGCGCGACGGCGTGAGCACCCGCACGTCGTGTCCGCGCGCGCGAAGCCGCGCGCCGAGCTCCCCGACGTGGACCTGGACGCCGCCCGGCGCATCCCATGCGTAGGGACACGAGAGGAGGATCCTCACCGGTCCCAGCCCGGCTGGAACATGTGCCAGTCGGGCGGCTTCGCGGCGATCGCGTCCTCGAAGGCCGCCGCCATCCGCCTGGTGAGCTCGCGCACGTCGCCTCGAAGATCCCCCGTCCGCTCGAACTCGATCTGCCGGATTCGGCAGTGCCACCCGTCGTCGGTCGTGAACACGGGGCACACGAGCAGCGGCGCCCCGGACGTGATCGACAGCAGCGCCGGACCCGCGGGAAGCCGCCTGGTGCGCCCGAACATCTCGACCTCGACCCCCCGGCCGTCGAAATCCCGGTCGGCGACGAGCGCGACGATCCAGTTGTCGGCGAGGAGCGAGGCCAGCTGCTGGCCGACGTTCCCCTTCGGCGAGAGCGGCACGATCCGCATCCCGAGCGTCCGCCGATGCTCGACGAACAACTCGGTGAGGCGCCTGGGCTTCAAATCCTCGGCGACCGAGGCGAGCTTCGGGTACCTGGCCGAGACCCAGCGGCCCGCCACGTCCCAGTTCCCCATGTGCGGGAGCGTGGTGATGCACCCCTTGCCCGCCTCGAGCGCGCGGTCGATCGCCTCGTTGCCCTCCATCAGGAACCTGCGGCTCACCTCCTCCGCCGACATGAGGGGGGCGCGGAACGACTCGTACCAATACCGCGCGTAGAGGTCGAACGCCTCCCGCGCCGCGCTTCCGACCAACGGATCGTCGGGATCGAGCCCGAGCACCTGGGCTTGATTCGCCTCGACCGTCGCTCGCATCCCCTCGAGCCAGCGATGCGCCAGCCGGCCGGCCGAGCGGAAGGCCGAGCGCCCCACCGGCTCGGGCAGCGTCCTCGCGAGCCACGCGGCGCCGACGTATCCCCCATAGATCAGGCGCTCGCGGAGCGTCTCGGCGTCTCGATCCGGCCCGCTCATGCCCGCCCCTGCTTCGCCACCCGGCTCGTGCGGATCGCCGCCGCCGCGATGGAGACCGCCGCGATCGCCCAGACCGCCCAGGACAGCTCGTCCAGCAGCAATCCGGCGGCGAGCAGCCCGTAGCGGAGGAGCCTCGTCGGCCACCCGTCCTCGACCTCGTAGCCCAGCGCCGATCCACGCGCGTGGACGTAGGACCCGAGGAACCCGGCGCCGAGGGCCACCAGCGCGCCGGCGCAGACGGCCGGATCCGCCTCCCTGGCGGTCCATGCGATGGAGCCGAGCAGCGCCCCGTCGAACGTGCGATCGATCACCGACTCGACGAACCACCATCGTCGAAGCCACCCCGCGGCCGGTGATCGCCCGGCGAGCGCGCCCCCGACCAGCAGCGCCGCGCCCGCTCCGGCGACGGCCGCCCCGGCCGGCGCCGTGTCCTCCCCGGAGAGGATCGACCAGGTCGCGGCCGCGATCAGCACCACGGCCGCGATCAGCGCCAGCCACGCCGCCCGCGAGTACGTCGCGTCCTCCATCGACCGGCCCATGGACGGCCGCGAGCCTATCATCGGGCCTCCGCGGGCCGGCCTCGGCCCGCCGAGCCGCGAGCAACCTCGAAGCGCTCCGACGCTAGAATCATCGCTCCACCTCGCGGACCGTGGAAAGGGAGCGTATGAAGACCTACGACGCCTCGAACATCCGCAACGTCCTCCTCGTCGGCCACGGTGGCGCCGGAAAGACGAGCCTGCTCGAGGCGATGCTGTTCACGTCGGGCGCGATCACGCGGATGGGCACGATCGAGGACGGAAACACCGTCTCCGACCACGATCCCGAGGAGACGCGCAAGGGGATCAGCGTCTCGCTCGCGATGGCGCCGGTCGAGTGGGAGGGCGTCAAGGTCAACGTCCTCGACGCCCCGGGCTACGCGGATTTCATCGGCGACCTCCGATCGGCGATCCGCGCCGCCGACGCCGTGCTGCTGGTCGTGTCGGCCGTCGACGGCGTCCAGGTCCAGACCGAGGTCGCGTGGGAGCTGGCGGTGGAGGCGGGCCTGCCGAGGGCGATCCTCGTCAACAAGCTCGACCGGGAGCGCGCCTCCTTCGAGACCACGCTCCAGCAGCTCGTCGCCTCGTTCGGCACCCAGGTGGCCCCGCTGGAGCTCCCGATCGGCGAGGAGCACGAGTTCAGGGGCGTGGCCGACCTGCTCCACAAGAAGGCCGACCTGTATCCGGGCGGGCCGATCGCGGAGGAGGGCGAGTGGCCGGCCGACCTCGCCGACGTGGCCGGCCCCTACCGCGAGAAGCTGATGGAGGCGGTCGCCGAGTCCGACGACGCGCTGATCGAGAAGTATCTCGACGAGGGCGAGCTCTCCGAGGAGGAGATCCTCCAGGGCGCCAAGTCGGGCTTCGCCGAGGCGCGGATCGCGCCGGTGTTCGTCGGGTCCGCGACCAAGCCGATCGGCGTCGACCGCCTGCTGTCGTTCATCCGAGAGGAGTTTCCCGCGCCGACGGAGCGCGCCGCGATCACCGCCGTCGCCAAGGACGGATCCGAGGTCGAGCGCGCATGCGACCCGTCCGAGCCGCTGACCGCGCTCGTGTTCAAGACCGTGTCCGACCCCTACGTCGGCCACATCACGATGTTCCGCGTGTTCTCCGGGACCGTTCGTCCGGACTCCTCCGTGCACAACGCCACGAAGGGATCCGACGAGCGAGTGGGTCAACTGTTCTCCCTCCGGGGCAAGGAGCACGAGAGCCTGTCGGAGATCGCGGCCGGCGACATCGGGGCGGTCGCGAAGCTGACGCACACGACGACCGGCGACACGCTGTCGACGAAGGACCAGCCGGTGACGCTGCCGGTGACGCAGATGCCCGAGCCGCTCCTCGCCTTCGCCATCGAGCCGAAGACCAAGGGCGACGAGGACAAGCTGTCGACGGCGCTGGCCCGACTCCGGGAGGAGGATCCCACCCTGCACGTCGAGCGCTCCGACCAGACGCACGAGACGGTGATGTATGGGATGGGCGAGTCTCACCTGGAGGTCCAGATCGAGCGCATGAAGCGCAAGTTCGGGGTCGAGGTGACCCACCGTCCGGCCAAGATCGCCTACCGGGAGACCGTCCGAGGAGGGGGCAAGGGGCTCGGGCGCCACGTCAAGCAGACGGGCGGCCACGGCCAGTACGCGGTGTGCAACGTCGAGATCGAGCCGCTGCCCCGGGGCGGAGGGTTCGAGTTCGTCAACAAGATCGTCGGCGGCGCCGTCCCCCACCAGTTCATCGGCTCGGTCGAGAAAGGGCGTCGTCAAGGCGATGAGCGAGGGGGTCCTGTCCGGCAATCCCGTGGTCGACCTCCGGTGCACGCTCTTCGATGGGAAGTTCCATGCCGTCGACTCCTCGGACATCGCGTTCCAGATCGCGGGCTCCCTCGCCCTGAAGGAGGCGGCGGAGGCGGGCGGCGTCGTGCTGCTCGAGCCCGTCGTCGAGCTCGAGGTCGTCGTCCCGGACGCCTACACGGGCGATGTGATGGGCGACCTGAACTCCAAGCGGGGGAAGATCTCGGGAATGGAGCCGAGCGGCGCCGGCAAGCAGCGCATCCGCGCCCTCGTCCCGCAGGCGGAGGTCGCGCGCTACGTGATCGATCTCAAGTCCATGACGGGGGGCCGCGGCGCCTTCTCCATGTCGTTCTCCCACTACGACGAGGTGCCGACGCACCTCGCCCAGAAGATCATCGACGAGTCGCAGCGCGCGAAGCAGGAGGCCGGGAAGCACTAGCTGGAGCGGCAATGGCGCAGTTCGTCCCCGCTCGGCTCACGCGAAGCGAGGCCGGAGCCTGCGGTAGGTCTCGTCGAGCAGCTCCGGGAGCACCCGCGTCTGGCCGACGACCGGCATGAAGTTCGTGTCGCCGTTCCACCGCGGCACGATGTGCCAGTGCAGGTGGCCGGGGAACCCCGCGCCCGCGACCTTCCCGATGTTCATGCCGACGTTGAAGCCGTGGGGGGCCATCTCCTCTCGCAGCGCGCGCATCGACGTCCGCTGCAGCCGCGTGAGCTCATCGGCCTCCTCGGCCGCCAGGTCCTCGAAGTCGCCGGTGTGCCGCAGCGGCGCCACCATGAGGTGCCCGGGGTTGTAGGGGAAGGCGTTCAGCACCACGAAGGCGAGCTCGCCTCGACGCAGCACGTGGGCCGCCTCGTCGTCCCCCGCGGCCGGAAGCGAGCAGAAGATGCACTCGTCGGCGTCGGCCTCCGTGGCGGTACGGATGTACTCCATCCGCCACGGACTCCACAGGTGCTCCACGCCGGCGTCAGCCGCCGAACCTGGTCTGCTCGAGCGACCGCGACGTCGCCTCCTCGGCGAGGGCCGCCGCGAACGCGTCGACGCCGATGCCCGGCGTCTCGTTCCCCTCCCGGTCGCGGACCGTGAGCTCCCCCGACTCGATCTCCCTGTCGCCGATCACGAGGGTGTAGGGGGCCTTCATCAGCTGCGCGGTCCGGATCTTCTTCCCGACGCTCTCGTGCGCCTCGTCCACGAACGCCCGCAGCCCCGCGGCGCGGAATCGCTCGGCGAGCCCCCGAGCGTGCTCGACGTGGCGGTCGGCGACGGGGATCAGGCGCACCTGTTCGGGCGAGAGCCACAGCGGGAACGCCCCGGCGTAGTGCTCGATCAGCACGCCGCTGAAGCGCTCCAGCGATCCGAGGATCGCACGATGGATCATCACCGGGGCGTGGCGCTGGTTGTCCTCGCCCGTGTACTCCATCTCGAACCGCTCCGGCAGCGCGAAGTCGCACTGCACCGTGGTGAGCTGCCAGAGTCGCCCGATCGCGTCCCGGAAGTGGAAGTCGACCTTCGGGCCGTAGAACGCTCCCTCGCCCTCGGCCACCGAGTAGTTCAGGCCGCTGGCGTCGAGTGCGTCGCGAAGCGCCTGGTTCGCCTTGCTCCACATCTCCTCGTTGCCGATCGCCAGTCCGGGTTTGGTCGACAGGTTGACCACCGGCTCGCCGAATCCGAACGTCCGGTGGATCTCGAGGGTGAGATCGAACACCCTGTTGATCTCCTCGACGAGCTGGTCCTCTCGGCAGATGATGTGCGAGTCGTCCTGGGTCATCCCCCGCGCGCGGAGCAGGCCGTGCAGGGTTCCGAGCCGCTCGTAGCGGTACACGGTGCCGAGCTCGGACAGCCGCATGGGCAGCTCCCGGTAGGACCGCACGGCGGACTTGTAGATGAGCACGTGGAAGGGACAGTTCATCGGCTTGACGAAGTAGCGCGCCTCGTCGCGCACCATCTCCGGATACATGTTGTCGATGTATTTCGTCGTGTGCCCCGACGTATCCCACAGCACTCGGCGGGCCAGGTGCGGACTCTGCACGATGTCGTAGCCGCGCTCGAGGTGCAGGTCGCGGACGTAGTCCTCGAGCTGCTTGCGGAAGATGCCGCCCTTCGGATGCCACACGGCGAGCCCCGGCCCGAGCTCCTCGGGGAACGAGAACAGGTCGAGTTGGCGCCCCAGCTTGCGGTGGTCGCGCCGCTCGGCCTCCTTCAGCCGGTCCAGATGCTCGCGAAGATCCTCCTTCGTGGCCCACGCCGTCCCGTAGACGCGCTGGAGCATCGGCCTCGTCTCGTCGCCGCGCCAGTACGCGCCGGCGAGCGACGTGAGCTTGAAGGCGCCGAGCTGCTTCGTGGAGGGCACGTGCGGCCCCAGGCAGAGATCGCTCCAGCCGTCGTTGCGGTAGACCGAGACGGCCTCGGTCCCCGCGCCCTCCGACTCGTCGAGTCCCTCGATGATCTCGAGCTTGTACGGCTGCCCCGCGAAGCGCTCGAGCGCCTGCTCCCTCGACAGCTCCTCCCGAACGAACGGCTGACCGGCCGCGGCGATCTCGCGCATGCGCTTCTCGATCCGGGGGAGGTCGTCGGGCGTGAGCGGCTCGGGGAGGTCGAAGTCGTAGTAGAAGCCGTGCTCGATGGGCGGCCCGATCGCGTACTTGGCCTCGGGGATGAGGTCGCACACGGCCTGGGCCAAGACGTGCGATGTGGAGTGGCGCAGCACGTGCAACCCGTCCGGGTCGGAGGCCGCGCACGGGCTCGACGGCGGCGTCCTCGGCGGGGACGAACGACAGGTCGCGGAGCTCGCCGTTCACGCGGGCGGCGATCGCGCCGGGCTCCAGCGCGGAGCCCACGGGCTCGCCGTCGGGCAGATCGACGCGACGGCCGTCGGGAAGCTCGAGCTTGGGCATGCGGCCATGATATCCGGCGCGGAGTACGCTCCTCTCGGCATGGGCATCGGCCCCGATCCTCACATCCCGCCGCAGGGGCTCGACCACCGCACGTACGCGAGCGCGCTCCGGTCGACGTGGCGCCTCGAGCGCCGCGGCGAGGGCGGAGGCTGGACCACCATCGGCATCTATCGCGACAGCCGTGCGGCCGGCGAGGCCCTCGACCGCGCGGTCGGCGCTGGGTCCGGAGATCTGGACGACTACCGGATCGTCCGAGCGCGCGGCGGCGGGCGGGCCCGGGCGGCGGCGGCGATCGTCGCGCTCGTCGTCGTAGCGCTGCTCGCGGTGCTCATCGTGGCGACGAGATAGCGGCCGCCCCGCACCCCAACATCGCGGCTACTCGTAGGAGATGGCCTGCAGGACGTCGAGTCGTGACGCGCGCCGCGCCGGAACGATCGCCGTGAGCACCCCCGCGAGGCCCGCGAGGACGAGGTAGAGGATGAGCTGGGTCCCCGGGATCGCGAGCTCCGTGACGCCGCTCGAGGCGAGCGCGCTCTGCAACGCCCATCCGAAGAACACGCCGATGCCGATGCCGAGCGCCGCTCCCATCACGGAGATGATCACCGACTCCCAGCGGATCATCCGGCGGACCTGGCCTCGAGTCATGCCGACCGCCCGAAGGAGCCCGAGCTCGCGGCGTCGCTCGAAGATCGAGAGGCTCAACGTATTCGCGATGCCGAACAGCGCGATCACCACCGCGAGGGCCAGGAGCGACGTGATGAGGCCGAGCAGCTGATCGACGAACCCGGCCTGCTTCGCCTTGAACGCCGCCTGGTCCTGCACCTCCACGCTCGGATAGTCCTTCAGCTTGCGGTCGATCGCGGAGCGAAGCGCCTCGGTGCCCACGCCCGGGGCCTTCTTGACGAAGACGAACGAGTCCAGGTGATCCGGGTAGTTGTCGGCATACGTGTGGTTCGAGATCACGTAGCTGCCGACGATCCGGTCCTCGGAGTAGGTTCCGCCGAGCGTGAGCGTCTTCGTGCCCGTCGAGGGGAATTCGACCCGGATGGGGTCACCGACGCGCCACCCTTCATCTCGCGCCACGTCCGCCTTGACGAGCAGGTCGCCCCGCGCGAGGCTCGACACGCTTCCGGATTCCAGTCCGAGATCGGTGACTCGTTCCACCGTTCGGGGATCGACCCCCTGAACGAGCTGATCCTTCCCCTCGATGCGGATGGCGTTCTGCCGGAAGGCGGCCACGGCCTCCGCCTCCGGGAGATCCCGCAACTTTCGCGCGACATCGGGGCTGAACGGGGCGAACGAGCTCGTCGTGAGGATGAAGTCGGCGCGAAGGGTGTCGTCCAGGACGGCGTCGCTGCTCGCCTTCAACGAGGCCGCGAGGACGGCCACGAGCACGACGAGGCCGAGGCCGATCATCAGCGCGGATGCCGTCGAGGCGGTGCGCCGTGGGTTTCGCATCGCGTTCTCGCGCCCGAGCTTCCCCGTCACGCCAAGGCGGGCCATCGGTGCGCCGATCAGCCTCGCCAGCGGCCGCGCGATCAGCGGCGCCAGGATCGCGACGCCGATGAACGTGACGGCCGCGCCGGCTCCGACGACGCCGCCCGCCTGGGCCGGCGACCCGAACAGTCCATACAGCAGCAGGCCCACCCCGCCGGCGGCGACGATGAATCCCGCGATCACCCGGCGCCGTGCGGCCCCCCTCGGCGCGGGCGGCGAGTCGCGCAGCGCCTCGATCGGAGCGACGCTCGATGCGCGACGGGCCGGCAGGATCGACGAGGCGAGCGTGACGACGATCCCGATGAGGATGGAGACCGCGACCGTCCGAGGCTCGAGCTGAATGGTCGTGCTCGGGAGATCGATGCCGAACGCGCCGAGGACCGACTGAAGCCCGATCGCGATCCCGATGCCCGCCACGATGCCGACCGCCGACGCGACGAGCGCCGTGACGAATGCCTCGACGATGACCGACGTGAGAACCTGCCGCCGGCTCGCCCCCAGGGCGCGCAGCAGGCCGAGCTCCTGCGTGCGCTGCGCCACGATGATCGAGAACGTGTTGAAGATGATGAACGCCCCGACGAACAGCGACACGAGCCCGAACACCAGCAGCGCCGTTCGGAAGAAGCCCAGGCCGTCCTTGATCGCCTGCGAGTCCTCGCTCGCGGCCGCGGCTCCCGTGACCGCCTCGAGGCCCTTGGGCAGCACCCGCTCGAACCCGCGGTCCGGAGCTCCCCCGGCGAGAGCGCCCTCCTCCGCTTGCACCTGGATGCTGTCGAGCTGTCCCTCTCGGTCGAGGACCCTCTGCGCCGTCGGGAGCGTGAAGATCGCGCTCGTCGCGCCGCCGATGTTGTCGGCCTGTCCGAAGCCCGCGAGCCCGACGAGCTTGAACTCCTGAGGAGGACCCTCGAAGAGGATCTGGACGTCATCGCCGAGGGAGAACCCGTACTTCCTCGCGGTCGCGACGTCCATCACGACCTCGTCGGGGCCCTCGGGCGGCCTGCCCTCCCGAATGCGGAATCCGCCGGCCCGAGGATTCCAGTTGGTCCCGAACGTCGGGGGCCCGAACCCGCCGATCGCCTCGCCCGTCTTCGGATCGACGAATTGCGCGTAGCCGGTCACGTCGCCCGAGGCTTCCCCGACCCCGTCGACGCCACGCACGTCCTTGAGGACGCTCTCGTCGAACGAGCCCCGATCCGACCCGCTCCCTCCGCCGCCCTGACCGGCCGAGCTGAAGGACGTCCGAGCGCGGACGATCACATCGGTGCTTCCGGTCGCGGTCGAGAAGAGCTCGTCGAACGCCTTGTTCATGGTGTCGGTCAGGACGAACGTGCCGGCGATGAACCCGACGCCGAGCACGATCGACAGCGCCGTGAGCGCCAGTCGAAGCTTTCGGGCGAGGAGGCTCTTCACGGTGGCGCGGAGCACCTACGCCTCCAGTGACTTCAGCGCGTCCAGCACGCGTTCCGCGGTCGGCGAGCGCAGCTCGCTCACGACGCGTCCGTCGCCGAGGAAGATCACGCGGTCGGCGAAGCTCGCGGCCCGGGGGTCGTGGGTCACCATCAGGATCGTCTGCCCATGATCGCGAACCGCGCTCCGAAGGAACTCGAGGAGCTCGGTCCCCGACGTCGAATCCAGGTTCCCGGTCGGCTCGTCCGCGAAGATGATGTCCGGGCGGCTGACGAGTGCCCGCGCTCCGGCGACCCGTTGCTGCTGGCCGCCCGAGAGCTCGGACGGAACGTGGCCGAGTCGATCCCGCAGCCCGACCGTGTCGACGACGGTGTCGAACCAGGTCGGATCGACGTCTCTCCCGGCGATGTCCAGCGGGAGCGTGATGTTCTCCTTCGCCGTGAGCGTCGGAACCAGGTTGAACGCCTGAAAGACGAACCCGACCTTCTCCCGACGCAGCAGGGTCGTCTGCTTCTCGTTGAGCGTCGTGAGGTCGACGTCCCCGATGAAGACCTTCCCCGACGTCGGGCGATCCAGCGCCGCCATGCAGTGGAGCAGCGTGGACTTCCCCGAGCCCGACGGGCCCATGATCGCGGTGAATTCCGCCGCCGCGAAATCGATCGACACGCCGGCCAGCGCCTCGACCGCCGCGTCGCCCTCCCCGTAGACCTTTCGCAGATCGACCGCCCTGGCGGCGGACGCCGCGGGGACGTCGGAGGCCGCTTGCATCGTCGACATCGAACGCTCCCCCATCTCGCCGTGCGCGATCTCGTCTCGGCTGAGACCCTACGAAACCGGCTCGGGAACGCCTACGTGACGCAGCGAACGCAGAGGATCGGGAGCCCGTCCGGTGCCCATCCCCGGCGGGCCGGGGAACCCGTCACGAGCGGTTCAGGCGGGGCGTCGAACCGGCGGCCGGTGTGCCTCGATGCGCCCGGTGACCTCGGCGTCGATCCGGCGACCCCAGGCGATGGTGACGGCGGCAAGGGCGAGGATGATGACGGCGATTGCGATGAGCATGGCCCCGGACTCCCGTGTTCCCTCGTTGGGGGCCAAAGCGTGCCACGGGCCCATCCTCGAAGCCCATCCGTTGCATTACGTATTTGGCGAACCCGTCGGAATGCCCTGGGGCACGGCCCATGCCTGAATCGCCCTAGGGCTCGAGGTCCTCGGGGAGTCGCCCGATAGACCAGATGGAGCCACTGCGTGCTGCCGAACAGGGTTTCCCTCCAGACGCTCATCCCCACCTTCTCGGCTACGCGGCGGGAGGGCAGGTTCTCCGGCCGGACGAGGGCGATGAGGTGATCGAGTCCGAGCTCCCGGAAGCTCCAGTCCCGGGCGGCGGTCGCCGCCTCGGTCGCGATCCCCTGGGAGGCCCTCCGTGGCGTGACCGACCACCCGAGCTCAACGTGGGCCTCGCCGTCGACGATCTGGCGCGTCGGGCCGCAGTTTCCGAGGAACTGCCCCGTGACCCGGTCCTCGATGGCCCACAGCCCGAATCCGACGCCCTCGTAGTCCGCCAGCCACCGCTCGATCCACGCCTGCGTCATCGCCCGGTCGAACGGGCGCGGATAGTAGCGCATGTGATCGGGGTCGGATTGGATCGCGTTCAGCGCCTCCACATCGGAGAGGTCGTCGGAGAACGGGCGGAGGCGGAGCCGCTCGGTGGTCAGCGTCGGCTGCTTCATGCGCTTCCCAGGCGCAGCTCGTTGATCAGATGCTCCAACTCCTCGAAGGCGGAGATGCGCACCCCGTGCCATGCCTGCGGATGCGTGAGACGGGCGCCGGACGCGACGGCGAAGTCTCGATCCGCCCGCGCACGCTCGCGAAGCCTCGTGAGGGGATCCTCGGTCTGGAGCTCGGACATGGCTATGGAGTCTCCCCTCGGATGCGGAGCCCCGAGCGTACCGGCTCCGACTTCGGCGGCGTTCGCCTGGGCAACGGCCGCGCCTGCGAGTAGCCTTACGATGAGGAAGCGACTCGAACGTTCAGACTCCCCCGGAGGTCGTGTGGCGATGGGCAAGGAAAAGAACACGGGCGGCGAGAAGAAGGGGCAGAAGAAGGCCGCTCGCTCGCTCAAGGAGAAGCGCGCAGCGAAGCGGGGAAAGAAGAAGGCGTAGTTCCCCGGGCTGGACCCGCAGGCCTCGTTTCTGCAACCATTCGGCGACGGGGCGAGCGGGAGTATGAGCCCATGGCGGCACGACCATCCGAGCACGCTGCGACACCGGGGGCCCTCGCTCCTGCGATGCTGTCCGCCCCGCTCCGCACGCTCCTGCTGATCACCGCGGCGATCTTCGCGGCGTTCGGAGCCGTGCTCTTCGTCGCGCCGACGTGGGCGGCGCCACGTTTTCCCTTCGAGGCGTCTCCGTTCGCGGTGATGACCGCCGGAAGCTGGTTCCTCGGCGGCGCGTTCCTCGCTTGGTGGTCGGTGCGCGATGCGCGATGGGCGGTCGTGTATCCGGGCATCATCTACGTTGCGGCCCTGCCGATCCTCGAGACGGGCGTCCTCATCGCACACCTCGACGAGGTGGAGAGCTCGGTGGTGACGTGGTCCTACGTGGCCGTCCTCGCGGTGGGGGTCGTGACCGCCGTCGCCGCCGGCGTCGAGGCGGTGCGTGCTCGAGCCGAGCACACGCAGCCGGTCGGTCGGCCCGTCGCCGTCTGGGCCCGCGTCCTCACGGCGCTGTTCCTCGCGTTCGACTTGCGCATCGCCATCCCGCTGCTCCTCGGCATCACGCGCGGCGGCCGCATCTGGCCCGGGGAGCTTCCGCTGCCGGTGGCGCGTTCGTTCGGCGCCTTCTACCTCGCGATCGCGATCGCGGTGCTGCCGCTCCTCGTCGCCAGGAGGACCGGCCCGATCCTGTGGCTGATGCCCGGCGCCATCTTCGGGGCGGTCGTGATCACGACGCCGGCGCTCGTCTATCTGGAGCTGTTCGACTTCGACCATGAGCCCGGCGGGCTCGTGTACATCGGGACCTACCTCGTCGTTCTCGTGGTGGCGAGCGTCGTGCTGGCGGTCAATCGGGGGAACGGGACCTCGGAGAGCTCTCGGCTTCACGAGACCGTCTGAAGGTCGCCGCTCGCAGCGGGCGATGATCCATGCGCCCCCGGCCCACGCTCCAGATCCAGAAGCCTGCGCTTCCACCAGAGGCCGCCGCCGTAGCCGCCGAGCGAACGTCGGCGGCGGGACGCGATGAATGCCATCTCCGTGCGAGCTACGCCCATACCACGCGTCCAACCGTCTCGCGGACCTCGGGACGGAGGACGAGATCCCAATGATCGAGCGTCGGGAAGCTCGCGTGATGGCTCCCGTAGAACGCCGCGACCGCGCTCCCCCGCTCCTCGGGGAACTCGGCCCCGGAGACGAGCAGCGACGGACACGGCAGCCGCGGGACGGAGATGCCCCGCGCTCGCTCCGAGCGCGCGACGGCCGACTCCGGACGAGCCCGAACACCGGGCGGAAACGGGCCGTACACCTGCTCGGGATCGAACGTCCCCCGGCGAAGCGGAACCTCCGGGCGCAATCCTGCTACCTCAGCGGGTGGGCTCGGTTCGAGCAGCACGATCGCGTCTGGGCGGATCGTCTGCGCGGCCATCATGGCGACGAGTCCTCCCATGCTCCAGCCGACCAACACGAGCGGAGCCTCCGCCCCCTCCGCCGCACGCTCCACGCGTTGGGCATAGGCGCCCATCGTCGCTCGAGCCGGATCCAGCCCCTCCTGGAGGTCGGGAGCGTCGAACCGGGCCGGGGAGAACCAGCCGAGCCAGTCCTCGAAGACCCACGGTCCGCTCCCGGACCCGTGAACCGCGAGCATCGTGCGAGGCGGCTCGACGAGGATCGGCCCGTTCTCGTCCACGGACGTCATCGGTCGGCCAGAGCACTGATCAGCGAAGCAGCTCCGCTCGCCGCGAGCATCAGGAGAACGACGTTGCGGAACCGGTCGGCCCTCGTTCGCGCGAAGAACCGCTCGCCGATGAGCCACCCGAGCGCGAGGCCGGGCAGGGCGGCGACGGCCACTCGGCCCGCGTCGAACGTCAGGTGCCCCGTCAGCCAGAAGCCGGCGAGGGCCACCAGCCCTTGGGCCGCGAAGGCTGCGGACAGCGTGCCTCGAAACTCGCCTGGAGACATGTCGGCCGAGTGAAACGCGATCACCAGCGGAGGGCCGTTGGTGCCGGTGCTGGTCGCCAGGGCGCCCGACAGCGCGCCGGCCGCCACCTCGGTCCCCCGTCCCGCGGGAACGGAGAGTCCGCGCCACAGAGCGATCGCGATCAGCAAGACCGCGAGGCCGATCACCAACAGCAGACCTCGATCGCCGATCGTCGAGAGGACGTAGAGCCCGACCGGCATGCCCGCAAACGCAGCGAGGGCGACGACCGCCACCGTCGCCCACCGAACGTTGCCGCGTTCGCGCAGCATGATCCCCCACGTCAGCAGGAGCCCGATGATCGCGGTGCCCACGACCGCCGCCTTCGGGCCCGCGAGCAGGGCGATGAGGGGCACGGCGATCAGCGAGAACCCGAATCCGGAGATCGCTTGCGCGGCTGCGGCCACGGCCGTCACCCCCGCGATGCCAAGGAAGGGAACCACCGACGGGAGCGTACGTTCGCGCGATGGTCCCCTCAAGCTGGATCGCGACCGGCCGGGTGCGGTATGAACACCTGTGCGAGGAAGCACGAGCTGGACGAGAAGAACGAAATGCTCCACGTTGCTCGCTGCGTGTCCACATCCGGGCATTCCACAGTTTGCCGCCGAGACCTCCGGCCCGAGTAGGATCGGCGAATGGCTGCGGACGGACCGGACTCCTCCGGCGGGCTCCCGCCCGTTCCGCGAACCGATTACGACCGAATGGCCCCCCGCTACGAGGCCGGTCGCAGTCTCCCGGACGAGCGGGATGCAGGCGTGGCGGGAGGCGCTGAGCACCTATCTCCCGCCCGCCCGACTCGATGCCCATCCTCGATCTCGGTTCGGGAACCGGCATCTGGACGAGGGCCCTCGCGCGATGGTTCAACGTCCGGGTGATCGGGGTGGAACCCTCCGAGGGCATGAGGGCGGTCGCCGAGGCGGCCGAGCCGCATCCACTCATCCGATACGTTCCGGGACGAGCCGAGGACATCCCTTTGGACGCTGGCTCGATGGGAGCGGCCATGCTCTCGACCGTGATTCACCACGTCTCCGACGTCGACGCCGCCGTCCGTGAGCTCCACAGGGTGCTGACGCCCGGAGCCCCCGTCCTGCGTGCGAAGCGCCTTCTCGGATCGCACCGAGGGCATCCCCTGGCTCCGCTACTTCCCCGATGCCCGCCCGCTGGCTGAGGCACGATGGCCACGCACGGACGACGTCGTCGGGGCGTTCGTTCGGGGTGGCTTCTCGTTCGCGGAGCTGCGATCGATCCCACAGGTCAGCGCATCGAACCTTCGGGAGTACGGCGAGCGCATTCGCACCCGTGCCGACTCGACGCTCGACATGCTGGACGACGAAGCGTTCCGCCGGGGCATGGCCGCGTTGGAGCGGGACGCCGGCGAGGAGGGCGGGGACGACCCGGTCATCGTTCGCCTCGATCTCCTCGTACTTCGTCCGCGTCGCTGCGGGGCGACCGGCGCCGGCCGTCCCTGAGCGATCGCGAAAGCGCGCGCGTGGCATCCTCGGCGCACGCAGGACGCTAGGCCAGGAGATAGGCGATCGGGAGCCCGGCCATCGCCGCGAAGGCGAGGGACATCAGCGCCACCGAGAGCCGCCGCCCGGACCAGGCGCCGACGACCGCCTCCGATCTCGAGAGGAGGATCATCAGCAGGATCAGCGGCGGGGCCGCCAATCCGTTCAGGATCGCGGCGAAGTAGAGGGATCGGACCGGGTCGATCCCGACGAAGTTCAGGGCGAGTCCGATCGCCATGGCGCCTCCGATGACTCCGTAGAACATCGGCGCCCGCCGCAACGGCCTCTCAAGACCCTCCGCGCCTCCGAAGGTCTCCGACAACGCGTACGCCGTGGATCCGGCGAGGACGGGGACCGCCAGCGCACCCGTGCCGATGATGCCGGCCGCGAAGACGAGCTTGGCGATGCTCCCCGCGATCGGCTGGAGCGCTCGCGCCGCCTGATCCGCGGTTCGGATCGTGACGCCGCCGTGATCTCCGAGCGTGGCTCCCGTCGCGACCATGATCGCCCACATGACGACGACGGCGGACGTCATCCCGGAGAGGACGTCGGTGCGCATGGCCATGATCGATCGCCGGTCGATCCCACCGGTGCCCGACGGGTGGCCGGGTTCCTCCTCAACCTCCTCGCTCGTCTGCCAGAAGAACAGATACGGAGAGATCGTGGTCCCGAGGATCGCGATGAGCGCGGCGATCTGGACCCGCGACCATGACACATGGGGGACGAACGTCGCCTTGAGGACCTCGGCCCAGTCCACGTCGATCACGAACAGCACGATCACGTACGCCAGGAGTGAGAGCGTGAGCCAGCGCAGCACGTGCGCGTAGCGTCGGTAGGGCATGGAGACCTCCAGGGCAAGGAGGCCCGACGTGATCGCGATGATCCCCGCGACGAACGGAAATCCGGGGACGATGAGCCCGACGGCGGCCGCCATGGCGCCGAGATCGGCGCCGATGTTGAAGACGTTGGCGATGGCGACGAGCGCTACGGCGCCGAGCAGCACCCACCTGGGAAATCGCTCCTTGATGAGCGCGGCCAGTCCCTGCCCCGTGACGAGGCCGAGCCGTGCCGCGGCCTCCTGCATCGCCGCAGCGAGAGGCAACGTGAACAGCGCAGTCCACAGCAACCCGAATCGGAACGAGGCCCCGATCTGCGAGTACGTCCCGATCCCCGATGGATCATCGTCGGCCGCGCCCGTGACGATCCCGGGACCGAGATGGGAGAGGTAGCCGAACCCTCGAACCTTGCGCCGGCGCGGGTGGTGCCCCGCACGGCGTCGCCGGATTGCCACCCGCGAATCCTAGTCCCAGGGGTGGATCAGTCGAACAGGCTGCTGATGCTCTGCCTGGAGTAGATGCGGCGGATCGCCTCGCCGAACAGCGGAGCGACCGAGAGAACGCGCACACTCCTCGGACGAGCGGCCGGCTCAACCGTGTCGGTGACGAAGAGCTCCTCGATCGGGCTCGCCTCGATGAGGGACTCGTCCGCGCCGCAGAACAGGCCGTGCGTCACGGCGGCGTAGATCGCCTGCGCCCCGCGATCCTGCAATGCATTCGCGGCCTCGACGAGCGTGCCTCCGGAGAGGATGAAGTCATCGACGAGCAGCGCCGTGCATCCCCGCACATCCCCCATCACGTTCAGCACGTCGGGGTGCTCGGAATGGTCGGTCCGCTCCTTGTCCGCGATCGCAAGGGGGGCGCCCAGCCGCCGGGCGAAGCGGCGAGCCTTCTTCACGAACCCCGCATCGGGCGACACCACGACGAGATTCGAGAGCCGCCTTCGGGCGATCTCGTTCGCCAACACGGGGAGGGCGTAGAGGTCGTCGACGGGCACCTTGAAGAACCCCTGGACCTGCGGCGCGTGCAGGTCCATCGTGATCACCCGGTCGACGCCGGCTGCCTCGATGGCGTCCGCGCAGACGCGCGCTCGGATGGAGACCCTCGGCTCGTCCTTCTTGTCGCCCTTGGCGTAGCTGAAGTACGGGATCAACGCAGTCACGGAGGCCGCGCTCGCCCTCTTGAAGGCGTCGATCCAGAACAGCAGCTCCATGAACTGATCGTTCGCCGGGAACACGGTGCCCTGCACCAGGAAGACCTCGCGGCCCCGAACGTTCTCCAGGACCCTCACGAACAGGTTCCCCTCGGAGAATCGGATCACCTCGCTCGGGGAGATCCGCAGGCCGAGGTAGGCCGCGATCTCGCCGGCGAGCTTCCCGCTGGCGGATCCGGCGAACAGGAGGAGGTCTTCATCCATCATCTGCACGGCGAGCACACCCGCCTTCCGGTCATCCGGCCAAGCCCGCGAGCGCCGCGCGCCCCCGACGGTCCGTCCTCGAGGCAGGCTACCAACCCGCTCCAGCCCCCGACGCTCCGCCTCTGTTGTGAGTACCGAGAATTGGGCGCCCCTACCTCGGTGCGACCGGACCCGTCGTTCGGGCGCGACACCTGGGCTGAAGCTCGGCATTTCGCCGACTTGTGGGTCTAGCTTTTTTCCCCCGAAATGGAACAAAATAGCGCGTCTGAGGAGTCGACCCGACATGGATGCATCGAAGCTGGAGTTCACCGAGGGGGTCGACGTTCGGCCGACCGGACGCGGGCGGCGTCCGGCGCAACGGGTGGATGGTCCCGATCGTCCTCGGTGGTCGGGAGCGCCGACGGTGGTGCTTCTCGTTCTCGTCGTGGCGTTGGTGAGCGCGGGCGCCGTGTACGGCTGGCAGCATCCGAAGGTCACGAACTCCGGGAGAGAGCTCGCCGCGGTTCGCGGACAGCTGACGACGTCCAGCGGCCGGGTCGCCGCCTTGGACGCGGAGATCGGCGCGCTGCGCGATGAGCTCACGTCGACGCAGCATCGTCTGGCCGCCACGAAGGACCGACTGCAGTCCTCGAGCGAGCACTCGGCGCGCCTCGGAACTCGGGTCGAGGATCTCCAAGGGCATCTCGCCGACGTGCAGGCGGACCTTCGGCTTGCACACGAGCAGAGCGTCGCCGCTCGCGAGGAGCTGGCCCGCATGGTCGGCGCTCCCCTCCCCGACGGCACCTACCGCGTACGGATGCTCGCCGCCCAGGTCGCGACCACGCCACCGCGCGTCCTCGTGTCGCAGCCCTTCATCGACGGCGAATGGCGACTGATCGCGGTCGTCCCCGGCACCGGCGTGTCGATCCTCCGGCCGGCGGCCGGGGATCGCACCATCGTGCCGCTCGGGAGGTTCGGAAAGATCCTGCGGCGGCCCGTGCTGCAACGAACGTCGCTCAAGACCTTCCCCTACGAGGTCGCGATCCTGAACGGACGGATCGCGAGCATCGTCCAGAAGCCTCCGTCCGCGGCCTAGAGCCGCCGCCCTCAGCGGCTCGCCGCAGCAGCCGGAGGGTCCTAGGGACCGGTCATGCACCCCCCGCGGCGGCGGATCCGACGATCCTGCACGTCTCATCGATGAACGACGCCACGGTCGTGGTGTGGTTGATATTCGTGGCCTTGTGCGGCCGGACCCACACGGCGTTCATCACGAGCTTGTGGTCGGTCCTGGTGCCGTCCACCGGCGGAGGCGGCGGCTCGCCCTCCTCCCCCTGGACGAACAGGATCGGACGGCCATCCCTGCTCCTCCTCGTCTGCGAGTCGGAGCCGACGACCGTCCAGTCCCCGCTCCCATCCCTCGGACGCGCGTGCAGCTTCCACGTGACGCGGAACCGGCGCACGTCACGCCGTGACTCCTCGATGAACACCTCGCCATCGAGGATCGCACGGGAGGGATCCGCATGCTGAGTGAGGCAGATCCCCTGGAACTCGGCGCTCACGCCCCTGATGCCCGCGTGATGCGCGAGCGCGGGCCCGCTCGTTCCCACGACGAGGATTCCAGCGATCATCGCCATCACCGGCTTTCGCATGCTTCCTTCCTCTCAACGGGTCGGGCGGAGTGCTCGGTCGGCCCCTCCGTCCACGACATTCCCCCGAGGTGAACGACGTGATGAACGGCCGTACGGCTCATCGCCGCCGTCGGGAATCGTGCATTCGACGGCCCGCGCGGCGCGCATCGACCTCATGCACTCGAACCTCTCGCGGGCATCGGGGAAGGGTGCTCTCAAAGAGAACGTAGCTGCGGCGTACGGGTGGGTCAAGTGCTGCGGTGCCGACCCGGCCATCCGCAAACGCGGGCCTCCGCTCCCTCCCCGAACTGCCTCGTTGTACGACCGAGCGTTGAGGCGTACGGTCCCCACCTGTCTGTTGTGGGGAAGGGGCGACGTGGATTCCGAGAGGACCCTGATCTTCGAGATCGTCGAGGAGAGCGTCACGAAAGAGGACGAGTGGACCGTCCGGTTCGAGCAGTGGCCTCCCGCGGAGCCAGGCGAGCCGATCCTGGAGCTCACGCTCGAGATCATCGGTGAAACTCCCGGCGAGATCGGGCTTCGGGTGGGCAACCGCTACGCGATGAAGGATGTGCCCGAGTAGAAGACAAGGGGTCGTCCGTGCGGCCGAGAAAGCCGGAACCCCGGCCTGCCTCGCGAGGCGAACGACCGGGGTGATTCCGGCTGTGGTTCGGCCGAGAACGTCCGGTCGCGTAGAGACCGGTTCCTTCCAACCTAGCGACCCTCGGACCCAGCCGCACGGGGGCAAACGGGCGATTTTCCTCTCCACGAATGGCGTACGGAGGGCGAGCAGCGGACCCAGCTCGCTCGCGCGTTGTTCGAGGAGACAGCGTGAACGATGTGAACTAGCCGGAACGCGGTAGGCCGGCAGGACAGGCCATCATCGGGGTGGGCGCGGCAGGTTTTGAACCTGCGACCTCTTGCGTGTGAAGCAAGCGCTCTCCCACTGAGCTACGCGCCCGCGGTTGCAGAGCCTAGCACCCCGGGACCTGCGAAGAGCGGACGCTCCCGACCTCGGGAAAGAGAGACGGCGGCGCGTGCCCGCGTCGCGCCGCCGTCATCGCCGAGCCTCACAGCTCGGACGTCCACCAGGTGAGTTTTCGCCGGATGGAAACCCATGAATACACCCCTTGGCCGAAGGGCGCAACCCCCCGTCCCACGCGTCACCGCCGCCGCTCGATCGATAACGGGCCGGAAAGGAAAGACGACCGGCGCGGGGGGCGCCGGCCGCCTTCCGATCGGGTGGTGCTGCGTTCATTCTGAGGGTGGAACAGCTGGGTCGAGGCTTGCGCGCCACCCCCGAATGCAGGGCCAGCCTAGTCCGCACGAGCTACAGCGTCATCGGTCTTTTGGCCTATCTCTGCGCAAGGCCTAGGTCGGTTGTCGGCGCGTCAACACGCGGAAACGGCCGGCCCCTGGGGAGCCGGCCGTTTCGCCGGGGGCTCGGTGGGGCAGCGGGATCCGCTGCACGCCAAGTACGCAGCGAAGCGTAGCCCGAGTTTCCTATGTGGGACAAGCCCCTTGTCGCGGGCCCCGCCGTGGAGTGCCCGGCCGTTTCCTATGGGAGCAATGTCCAGGACGAAGATACTCGTGGCCATGGAGCGGCGAGAGCCACCCCTCTCCACCGTGAGCACGTCCTCGCGTGGGCGTAGGGAGGACCATCTCCTAGACTCGCCTGCCATGCGCGCCCACGACCTGCGCCGTCCCGCCTGCCTGATCGCCCTCTTCACGCTCGTCGCCGTCGGTTGCAGCGGTCGGGCGACCGACGATCAGTCCCCCTCCGGCGGAGGCGATGCAACCTCGGGGACCGAGCGGGACCACCTCGGCGGGCACCGGCGCCGTCGGCGGACCGCGGGGGATGAACAAGCTCGAACATCTCATCTTCATCGTCCAGGAGAACCGTTCGTTCGATCACTACTTCGGCACGTTCCCCGGCGCCGACGGAATCCCGATGCGCAACGGGAAGCCCACGGTGTGCCTGCCCGACCCGATCCTTGGGCGCTGCGCCCGCCCCTACCACACGACGTCCCTGTATCAGGACGGGGCCCGACACGATCATCCCGCGGCCGTCGCGGACGTCAACGACGGCAGGATGGATGGGTTCGTGCGCGTCGCATCGATGAAGAACAAGTCGTGTGCCGGCTCGAGAACCCCCGGAGCCGAATGCGACGACAAGCTGGGCCCAGGCGGGCAACCGGACGTCATGAGCTACCACACGGCGAAGGAGATCCCGAACTACTGGACCTACGCGAAGGAGTTCGTCCTGCAGGACGGCATGTTCGCGCCGACCGACTCCTGGACCCTCCCGGCGCATCTGTTCCTCGTGTCCGGCTGGGCCGCCGACTGCAGCGACCCGAACGATCCGATGAGTTGCGAGTCGGATCTCTTCCTCGACGAGCCCGGGGATCAGCACCGCTACGGCCGTCCCCCCGTCTACGCGTGGACGGACATCACGTGGCTCCTTCACCGAGAGGGAGTGAGCTGGGCCTACTACACGGGCCCCGGGACCTGCATCGATCCTCCGTGTCACGTCGAGCCGGGTCCCGAGGGCAAGACTCCCTCGGGCAAGAACCCGCTGCCCGGATTCACGGATGTCCACGAGACCGATCAGCTCGACAACATCAAATGGCACGACGCCTATTTCAAGGCCGCGTCGGAGGGCACGCTTCCGTCGGTGTCGTGGATCGTTCCGGGGAGCAACGTCAGCGATCATCCGACGAACGGACAACCCGTCTCACGCGCGCAGTCCTACGTCACGAGGCTCGTCAACGCGGCGATGCAAGGGCCCGATTGGGACAGCACGGCGATCTTCCTGACGTGGGACGACTGGGGAGGCTTCTACGATCACGTGGAGCCTCCCCGCGTGGACGAGAACGGCTACGGGATGCGGGTCCCGGGGCTGCTGATGAGCCCGTACGCCAAGGAGGGCTACATCGACCATCAGACGCTCACCTTCGATGCCTACCTCAAGTTCATCGAGGATCGCTTCCTCGGTGGCCAGCGGCTCGACCCGAAGACCGACGGGCGGCCGGATTCGCGACCGACGGTGCGAGAGGACCTCCACATCCTCGGCGACCTCAGACGCGAGTTCGACTTCAACCAGCCGCCCAGGCCGCCGCTGATCCTCGACCCGCGGCCCTAGCCGAGCGAGTCCCGCCTGCTCTGGACCTCGAGGGTGTCGGGGACCGGCGAGGAGCGAGGCTCCCTACGTCTCCCAGCGATCCTGGTAGGCGAGCGGGATGGAGATGTTGGCTCCGATCGCCGCGAGCGGCTTGAGCCCCTTCGGCGAGGGGTCGAGCACGAGGGGGGGCAGCGGATCCTGGGAGAAATCGAACTCCTTGCGAAGATCGCCGAGGATCCCCACGTCCTCGCGCACGGTCGGCCGGGAGTCCGGACGGCTGAGGGTCTTGGGATCGAGGCGCTCGCCGTCGAGGAACCGATCCTCGATGAGCTTGAGGTAGGCGTCGAACGACAGGGTCTGATGATCGATCGTCCCCCGCTTCGCCCACGGGCTGATCATGAAGGCGGGCACCCGGATGCCGTACCCGTTCTCGTCCACCCGCGGCGGCTTCACGTGATCGTAGAAGCCTCCCCAGTCGTCCCACGTAACGAAGATCGCCGTGCTCTCCCAATCGGGCCCCTGCATCGCGGCGTTCACCACCCGCGTGACGTGGGCCATTCCCTGATTGATGGGTTCGCCGGTTCCCGGATGCTCGCTGATCCCGCCGCGGCCGGGCGTGATCCATGAGACGGACGGCAGCTCGCCCGCCGCCGCGGCGTCGTAGTACGCCTGATGATCGCGCACGTTCCCGACTTGCTCGTTGTCGATGACGGTCGTGAACCCCGGGAGCACGTTCTGCGCCGGCGGGGGCCCGACCTTGCCGCCGCAGGGCGGATCGTCGCACACCTCCTCCCCGACGTACGACGCCCAACTGACGCCGGCCTCGTGGAGCAGATAGGTGATATCGGTCCACGCGTAGGTCGGCTTCGCGATGCCGTGGCGCAGCCGCGACAGCACGTTCTGCTGGATCAGGTCCGATTCGCAGCTCATCGGATCCCGCGGGTCGCGGCACGCGGCCGCCCACCCCGAATAGAGGAACAGATGCGCCGGCAGGGTCCACGAATCGGCGGGGGCGAACATGCCGTCCTGCAGCACGAAGTTCTTCGCGTACGCCCAGTAGTTCGGGATCTCCTTCGCGGTGTGATAGCCCATGACATCCGGCTCGCCTCGCGGGCCCGTGAGATCGGCGCACGGCCCCTTGAAGCGGTCGTTGGCGCACGGATTCGGGGTGTCCACGACGGCGTCGATGAATCCGTCCATTCGCCCGCCGTCCACCGCCTCGACGGAGTCGTAGTACGAGTGGGGTCCGCCCAAGTCCACCAGCGATTCGTCGTGATACGGGCGGGAGCAGTGATCGAGGACCGGGTCGGGGATGCAGACGGCGGGCTTCCCGCCCTTCATGGGGATCCCGTTCGCTCCGGGGAACGTCCCGAAGTAATGGTCGAACGATCGATTCTCCTGGACGACGAAGATGAGGTGCTCGAGCTTCTCGATGCCCTTCGGCCCCTCCGTGGCGGCGACGGGGCTCGCCGTCGAGGCGGCGGGCTCGCCGGGCGAAGGCGCGTCGTCCGCGCCGCCGGACATGCAACCGGCGCAGATGAATGCGGCGAGCGACAGCGCGAGAGGAGGGACCAGGGACGGACGCACAGCGCGGGATTGTACCTCTCGCCCCGAGCTCAGGCGGAGTGTGACGCTTCCGTGTGGTCGGCGTGCGTCGGCGGATACGCGCGGCGCATCGAAGACGTACCGCGACTGCAGTGCCACGCACTCCGTGAGTTCTTGCGGGGCGCTCCTCCGCAGCTGCACCAACCCTTCCGCCCTCGATGATCGCATCGACGTCGAGCTCATCGCCGACCTTCCCGGTGGAGCAGGCGAAGCGCGTACGTCGCGTTCCGCGTGATCGCGAGAGGGCCTCGATCCACCGGAAGGAAGGGCCCGGCCGAGGTCCCCGGGGAGCCGGTGGTTCCTCGATCCTGCTCCTCCGCCGAGGGCCGACGAATTTCACCCATGAATCTGCCCGAAGGATGGTGCATCTGTAGCTCCCCTGTACTACGGTCCGCGCAGTACCCGCCCACCGGGGTCGGCCGACGGGCGGAGGGGGGAGGCACGGATGAGAAGAGCGGGGCTCACCTTGGCCATCGGGACGGCGATGCTCGTCGTCTCATGGGCCCTGGCGGGAGGGGCACTGGCTGCCCCTGGGAACAACGGGACGGTCAAGATCGACGGGGTGCCCTTCGACGATCTCCCGAACAACGAACCGCACGTCGGGTGCACGTTCCAGGTCGATTTCTACGGCTACGACGAGGGTGACCTGTTCGCCTCGGTCGCCTTCGAGATGGACCCGCCGACCGGCTCGATGATCGGGATCCTGTCCGAGGACGGCATCTTCATCGGCGAGGACTCCGCAGCGGGCGGCGGCAGCACCGCCGGCCTCGATGCGTCGCGGACGTACGACCTCAGCGCCGCCATCGCGGCCACGGGCGAGCCCCCGCATCCTCAGCAGGGATTCCACATCGGGCTCACGGTCAACGCGGACGGCTCCATTGGAGCGGACGTGAAGCACAAGGAATTCTGGGTCACGGGCTGCGGCGGTTACCCGCCGGCGGTGTCGTCCGACGCGTCGGTCGACAAGCAGGACCTCACGAGCGACCTCACACGGAAGCCGTCGGCCCCACCGTCGGTGAACCTCGGAACTGCCGGGGTCGTCGCCATCATCGGGATCGGCCTCTTCGTGGTGATTCGCCGGAAGGTGCGGGCGAGCGTAGAGCGGTAGACACGCATTCCCCCAGCGTACGGGCCGGCCCTCCGGGGCCGGCCCTTCGCACGCCGGCGCAGGCTGACACTCGGCGTCCGGGTCCCTCATCTCCCGCGCGGATCGAACCGTAGAATCGCCGCGCTGGATTCAACAGAGGGGACCGCCAGATGATCCGCGCATTCGCCGACGGGCTTCTCGCCACGCCGCCTCCTCGTCGGCGCGTCCCTCGCCTCGTTACCGAGTCCACGATCGTACGCTGGCCTGATCATGGCCTTCGGCGCGGGGGTCCGATCAGCGCCGTCGCCTTCGACCTCGTCGTGGAGGCCATCGGCCCGGCGGGCGGACGAGACTCGATCGACATGCTGGCCGGAGGTCGTCCTCCTCGCGATCGGCCTCGCCCGCGGCGCGCGTCGCCATGCAGCCTGATCGTCCTCGCGCGCATCGAACGACGCCTCCGTGACGCATCCCACGTCCCGTCCCGGAACGTTCACCGGGGGAACCGGGGTAGCATGAGGAATGACCGAGCCGGCCGGCTGGACCGAACCCCAACCGAGGCGCCCACGCCCTCGCGTCGATGCGGGTCGGCTGTGGGCCGGCGGGGCAACCGCGGCCCTCGTCGTCGCCGGGGTCGCCGTGATCGGGTTCCTCATCACCCGCGGCATCCTCGACATTCGGGTCCTGACCCCGCGCGGCGAGGATCGACTGTTCGACAGCGCGATGGTGTGGTTCGCGATCGCATCGGCGCTCGCCACGCTGGTCGCGACCGCCGTCGCGCACATCCTGATCGTCGCGGTCCCCGAGCCCATTCGGTTCTTCTCCTGGATCGTCGGCGTAGCGACGCTCATCGCTGCGTTGCTTCCGTTCCTCGGCGACGCGCAGCTCTCCGCGAAGATCGCGACCGCAGCGATCGCGCTGTCGGTCGGAATCGCCATCGTGGCGCTCGTCGGCCGCGTCGCGCGGGCCTCGTACACCTACGCCTGAGGGTTCGCCTCGTCGAGGCGCCCGGGCGCTCGGCGGCGGGGGTTCCCTCGCCGAGCTCACCTTCTCCGGCCGGCGAGCCCGTCCGCGACTGGCGGCGCGGGGTGCTCCACGAGCGCGATCACGCGGGCGGCCATGAATCGCCCCGTGCGAACGGGCGTGCCGTTGCGCGTGACCTCCGAGACCTCGATCACCCCACGGGAGGTCGACACCTCGATCCGTCGACCCGCCTTGGACGCCTCGATCTCATAGGTGAGCGCGCCGTCGCCCGAGTCGACCACGATCTCCACCCGGTCGCCCCTCACAGCTCGAGCCTCCTCCCGCCGCTGCCCGAGGGCTCAGCTCGCCGCGGCCTGCGAGCTGTTCGCCGCGGACTCGTCGCCCGCGTCGCTTCCCCTCGTGCTCCAGCGCACCTCCAGCGAGCCCTCCACGACGTCGATGGTGCAGACGGCGCCGTCGTGAACGTCGCCGCTGAGAAGCGCCCTGCCGATCCTGCTCTCCACCTCACGCTGGATGTAGCGCCGCAGCGGCCTGGCACCGTAGACGGGGTCGTAGCCCTCTCGGGAGATCTTCTCCAGCGCAGCCTCCGTCACCACGAGCTCGATCCGGCGCTCCGCGAGGCGTCGCGCCACGTCGGCGATCAGGAGCTCCACGATCCGCTCGATCTCCTGCAGCGTCAGGGGCTTGAACAGGACGACGTCGTCGACGCGGTTGAGGAACTCCGGCCGGAAATGGCGCCGGAGCTCGTCCATGACGCGTTCCCGAGCCTCGGGCTTGATCTCCCCATGGGGCGTCACGCCCTCGAGCAGCCACTCCGAGCCGATGTTCGAGGTCATGATGATGACGGTGTTGCGGAAGTCGACCGTTCGGCCTTGCGCATCGGTCAGGCGTCCGTCGTCGAGGATCTGCAGGAGCGTGTTGAACACGTCCGAGTGGGCCTTCTCGATCTCGTCGAACAGCACGACGGAGTACGGCTTGCGCCGGACCGCCTCGGTGAGCTGTCCACCCTCCTCGTAGCCGACGTAGCCGGGAGGCGCCCCGACCAGCCGGCTGACCGTGTGCCGCTCCTGATACTCGCTCATGTCGAGGCGGACCATGTTCTCCTCGGTGTCGAACAGGGCTTGCGCCAGGGTGCGGGCGAGCTCGGTCTTGCCGACGCCGGTCGGCCCCAGGAAGACGAAGGAGCCGATCGGACGCCGCGGATCCTTGACGCCGGATCGCGCCCGGATCACCGCGTCGGCGACGAGCTGCACCGCCTCGTCCTGCCCCACGACTCGCTCGTGAAGGATCTCGTCCAGCCGCAGCAGCTTCTCCCGCTCTCCCTCCACGAGGCGGGCGATCGGAATGCCCGTCCACCGGGACACGATCTCGGCGACCTCGTCCTCGGTGACGACCTCATGGAGCAGCCGCCGACCTCCGAAGCGCTCCTCGAGGCGTTCCTCCTCGGCCTGCAGTCGCCGCTCCAGCTCCGGAAGACGCCCGTGACGAAGCTCCGCCGCACGGGAGAGGTCGTACGCGCGCTCCGCCTCCTCCGCCTCACGTCGCACCTGATCGATCTCCTCGCGCAGCTCCTGGATCTTGCGGATCGCCTGCCGCTCCGCCTCCCACTGCGCGCGCATCGCATCGGCCTGCGCCCGCAGGTCGGCGAGCTCCCGTCGGAGGGCCTCGAGCCGTTCGCGTGAGGCGGCGTCGCTCTCCTTCTCGAGCGCCTGCTCCTCGATCTCGAGCCTGGTGACGCGGCGGGTGATCTCGTCGAGCTCGGCCGGCATCGAGTCGATCTCCGTACGCAGCTTCGCGCAAGCCTCGTCCACGAGGTCGATGGCCTTGTCCGGAAGGAACCGGTCGGTGATGTAGCGGTGGCTGAGGGTGACCGCCGCCACCAACGCGGCATCCTGGATCTGCACGCCGTGGAAGACCTCGTACCTCTCTCGAAGCCCGCGCAGGATCGAGATGGTGTCCTCCTCGGAGGGCTCCTCCACCATGACGGGCTGGAAGCGTCGCTCCAGCGCGGCGTCCTTCTCCACGTGCTTGCGGTACTCATCGATCGTGGTCGCGCCGATCATGTGAAGCTCGCCACGCGCCAGCATCGGCTTCAGCATGTTGCCCGCGTCCATCGCGCCCTCGGCCGCGCCCGCCCCGACGACGGTGTGCAGCTCGTCGACGAACAGGAGGATCCGTCCCGCGGCCGCCGTCACCTCGGCGAGGACCGCCTTGAGTCGCTCCTCGAACTCGCCGCGGTATTTCGCCCCCGCGACGAGGCTGCCCAAGTCGAGCTGGAAGATCGTCTTGTCGCGCAGGCCCTCGGGCACGTCTCCACGGACGATCCGCTGCGCGAGTCCCTCGACGATGGCGGTCTTGCCCACCCCCGGATCGCCGATGAGGACCGGGTTGTTCTTCGACTTGCGGGAGAGGATCTGCACGACGCGGCGGATCTCTCCGTCGCGCCCGATCACCGGGTCCAGCCGGCCCGAGCGAGCGTCGGCCACGAGGTCGCGACCGTACTTCTCCAATGCCTCGTAGGCCACCTCGGGCATCGCCGAGGTCACACGCTGCGAGCCTCGCACGTTGGTGAGCGCGGTGAGGAAGGACTCGCGCGTCACACCGGCTTGGGAGAGCACCCGCCCCGCCGCCGACGAAGGGCCCTCGGCGAGCATGGCGAGAAGGAGATGCTCGACCGAGACGTACTCGTCCTTCAGGCGCTTGGCCTCCTGCTCGGCGGCGTCGAGAAGACGAGCCAGTCGCTGGGTGAGGAACACCTGCCCGGGCGCGGCGCCCGGGCCGGTGGTCCGGGGCCTCCTGGAGAGCTCGGACTCCACCGCCTCGCGCATCGCGTCGACGTCGACGCCGATGCTCGCGAGGAGCCTCGGAGCGAGGTCGTCCGGCCGCTCGAGCAGGGCCAGCAGCAGATGCTCGCCGTCCACCTCGGTGTGGCCGAACCTGATGGCCTTGGTCTGCGCCTCCTGCAGCGCCTCCTGCGACTTGACGGTCAGTCGATCCATCTCCATGGTCACCCTCCACGTGTCGTCGTGGACGATCGGCGGAGCTCTGCCTCCAGTCGATCGATCCTATCCAGGAGATCGAGCACGAGCCCGATCGCGGAATAGTTCAGCGAGAGGTCGGCGTGAAGCCGCTGGATCCGGGCCACCCGAAGGACCGCCGACGGAGGGAACAGCAGCTCGCCTCGCTCCCCCGACTCCGCGTCCACGAGCCCGAGCGAGACCAGCTGGCGAAGGAACATCGGATGGATCCCGGCGGAGGCCGCCAGGGCCTCCAGGCGCAGGCGCGCGGGACGGGCGAGCGGCGCCGTCATGCGCCGGCCCTCGGATCGAACGTCGATGCCCTCGCCAGCTCCTCGAACAGCTCGCGCTCGCGCTCGGACAGACTCTGAGGAACGACGATGCGCACCTCGGCGTAGGCGTCGCCCGGTTTCCCGCGTTGGTTGGGCATGCCCTTGCCCCGGAGCCGGAGGCGGCGACCGCTCGAGGATCCGGCCGGCACCTTCAACTTCACGTCGCCGCCGGGGGTCGGCACCGGCACCGTCGCGCCGAGCGCTGCCTCCCACGGAGCGACGGGAAGGTCGATGTAGATGTCGCGGCCGTCGACGCGGTAGCGAGCGTGCGGGCGAAGGCGGACGATCAGATAGAGGTCGCCGGCGGATCCGCCTCCCCTCCCCTGGGCGCCCTGGCCGCCCAGCCGGATCCGCTGCCCGTCGGCCACGCCGGGCGGGATCTTCACCGTGTAGGTTCGCTCGCCCTCCGGCCCGGGGAGGGTGATCGTGCGCGACCCCCCTCGATAGGCCTCCTCGATATCGAGCTCGAGGACCGCCTCCTGATCCGGACCGCGAACGGACCGGACCCCACCGCCCACCCCGAAGCCCATGCCGCCGAGGAGATCCTCGAGGTCGATGCCGATGTCCTCGCCGCCGGTGAAGCCTCCGAAGCCCCCGCCGTGCGGCCGGCTCCAGCGCGGCCGGCTCCCGCGCGGCCCCTGCCGGCGCCCGCGGCGGCACGGGCCCGCGCGTACGTCTCGGGATCGACATCATCGGGCACCCGGCGGAAGTCCTCGCCGAAGGCGTCGTAGCGACGTCGCGTCTCCGGATCGGAGAGCGTGTCGTAGGCCTCGCTGATCTCCTTGAACCGCTCCTCGGCCTCCGGGAGCCTTGTTCACGTCCGGATGCCATTGCCGGGCGAGCTTGCGGTAGGAGGCCTGGATCTCCTCCTTCGTCGATTCCCGGGAGACGCCCAGGGTCTCGTAGAAGTCGCGCTGGGCCACCCTAGGCCTCGGGCCGCGTCACGACGACGCCCGCGGGCCGAAGGATCCGGTCGCCGGCTCCGTACCCGGCTCGCGTGATGGCGACGACCGTCCCCGGAGGGTGCTCGTCGTCGGCCTCCACGGTGGACACCGCCTCGTGTCGAGCGGGATCGAACGGCACGCCGGTCTCCCCGAATCGCGGATAGCCGAACCGCTCCATGATCGACCATGCGCGTTCCAGGATCGCCCCGAGGCCCTCCAGGATCGAGGACGGGTCCTTCGTCGCGTGCGCCAGGGCCCGCTCCAGGTCGTCGATGACCGAGACCCACTCGCCCAGGATGCGCTCCCGGACCTCGGCGCGCCCGCGCTCGAGCTCCCGCGCGAAGCGCTTCCTGAAGTTCTCGAGGTCCGCGGCCGCCCTTCTCCAGCGGTCGTTGAGATCGGCGATCTGCCGGGAGGCTCGCTCGCCTCGGCTCCCGCATCGGGCGGCGCCTCCTCCGGCCCCTCCGGTTCCGCGGTCGCGCCGGCGCCGCGGGAGGGATTCTCGCTCATCCGCTCACTCCGAGGTGAACTCCGCGTCGATCACGTCGTCGTCGCCCCGGCCTGCCGCCGCCGACGGACCCCCGCCGTTCCCGTCGCTGGCCGGCCCGGCTCCCTCGCCGGCCGACGCCGCCGACGCGGACAGCTCCTGGAGGATCTGCTGCAGATCCTGGGTCAGCGAGCGAATCCGTGGGAGGTCGTCGCTTTGGTCCTTGACGAGCTGCCGTCCGTCGGCGATCAGCGTCTCCGCCCGAGCCTTCACATGAACGGGCACGGCGTCCCCGAGCTCTCGCAGCCGCTGCTCCGCCCGGTAGACGGCGCGCGTCGAGCTCGTTGCGGGCGTCCACCAGCTCTCGGATCCGCAGGTCCTCGGTTCGATGGCTCTCCGCGTCGGCGACCATCCGCTCGACCTCCGTCTGATCGAGGTTCGAGCTCTCGCTGATGGTGATCTCCTGGCTCGCGCCCGTGTCCTTGTCCCTGGCGCTCACATGGAGGATCCCGTTCGCGTCGATGTCGAAGGTGACCTCGATCTGCGGTTCGCCGCGAGGAGCCGGCCGGATGTTCTCGAGGCGGAAGCGGCCGAGGACGCGGTTGTCCGCCGCCCGTTCGCGCTCCCCCTGGAGGACGACGACGTCAACCGCCTGTTGGTTGTCCTCCGCCGTGCTGAAGGTCTCGGTCCGCCGCGTCGGGATCGTCGTGTTGCGCTCGATGAGCTTGGTCATCACGCCGCCCAGCGTCTCGACGCCGAGCGAAAGCGGCGTGACGTCGAGCAGGAGGACGTCCTTCATCTCCCCCTTGAGGACCGCCGCCTGGATGGCGGCGCCGACCGCGACGACCTCGTCGGGGTTGACGGTCATGTTCGGGTCCTTGCCTCCGGTGAGGCGTCGGACCAGGTTCTGGACCGCGGGGATCCTCGTGGACCCACCCACCAAGATGACCTCGTCGAGGTCGTCGGCGCTCACCTTCGCGTCGGCCATGGCCTGCTCCACCGGTCCCAGGCACCGCTGAATGAGGTCGTCGACGAGCTGCTCGAACGTCGACCGCGTGAGCGTGGCCTGGAGATGCTTCGGCCCGTTGGCGTCGGCCGTGATGAACGGCAGGTTGATCTGCGTCTGCGTCACCGAGGAGAGCTCCACCTTCGCCTTCTCCGCCGCCTCGAACAGACGCTGGAGCGCCTGGGAGTCGTTCCTGAGGTCGACCCCCTGCTCGTTCTTGAACTGATCGGCGAGCCAGTCGACGATGCGCTTGTCGAAGTCGTCCCCGCCGAGGTGCGTGTCGCCGGACGTTGCGCGCACCTCGACGACGCCGTCGCCGACCTCGAGGATGCTGACGTCGAACGTCCCGCCGCCGAGGTCGAACACGAGGACCGTCTCGTGGCCAACCTTGTCGAGGCCGTAGGCGAGCGCGGCCGCCGTCGGCTCGTTGATGATCCTCAAGACCTCCAGCCCCGCGATCTGGCCCGCGTTGCGCGTCGCCTGGCGCTGTGCGTCGTTGAAGTAGGCCGGGACCGTGATCACCGCCTCCGTTACCTTCTCGCCGAGGAACTTGGCCGCGTCGTCGGCGAGCTTCCTGAGGACCATGCCCGAGATCTCCTCGGGCGCGTACGGCTTGCCGTCCACGTTGAACCTGACGGTGCCGTCCGGTCCCTCGACGACGTCGAAGGTGACCGTCTCTACCTCCGAGCGCACCTCGTCGAATCGCCGCCCGATGAATCGCTTCGGCGACGAGATGGTCCGCTTCGGATTCAGGATGGCCTGCCGTTTGGCGAGCTGGCCGACGAGGCGCTCTCCCTGATCGGTGAAGCCGACGACCGAGGGGGTCGTGCGCGAGCCCTCGGCGTTGGGGATCACCGTCGGCTTGTCCCCCTCGACGGCCGCAACGACGGAGTTGGTCGTTCCGAGATCGATCCCTACCGCTCGAGCCATGGTGACCTCCTCATCGTCCGTCCGCCGGCTGCACCGCGATGGCGTTCGTCACGCGCGCCCGCAGCTGGTCCTCCGGCAGCGCGCCCACGATCCTGTCCATTTCTCGACCCTCCCTGAGGAGCAGCAAGGTCGGCACGCCCCTCACGCCGAACCGGCTCGCCGTCTTCGGCGAGCGGTCGACGTCGACCTTCACCACCTTCAATTTGCCCGCCATGTCCGCGGCCCAACCGCTCCACGATGGGGGTGACCTGCCTGCACGGGGCGCACCACTCGGCCCAGAGGTCGACGAGCACCGGAAGCGTGCCGTGCTCGGCCACCGGCGCGAAATCGTCGTCCGACGCGTCCACGATCCACGGCAGCGCCGCGCCGCACGCCGCGCAGCGCGGCACGCCCTCCCTCGCCGCCGGCACTCGGTTCCTCCGGCCGCACTGGGGGCACGGCACCACCGAGCCGTTCATGCGCCCGCGCGAGGGTTGGACGTCGGCGGCATCAGGCGGCCAGCGGCGTCCCGTGAAGCGCCTCCTGCAGCTCCCGCACCGCGTCCTCGGACGGCGACGTCTTGAGCACGGTGCCACCGTACTCGCCAAGGACCTTGAGCGCATCCGCGCCCAGCTCTCGGGTCGAGTCGCCGCCGCCCTCGAAGGAGGTCACGCGTCCAGCAGCCACCTGGCCGTTTCGATCTGCCCCTCGTCCCACTCGCCGTCGTCCTCATCGCCCTCGACCGCCCACGCGAGCGTTTGTGCCATCGTCCAGGCACGAGCCCGCTCTCGGTCCAGGCCGAGGTCCGCCGTCAGCCGATCGAGACGATGGCGGAGGTTCGCCGGCCCGTCACCGAGCTCGTCCCCGCGGACGATCGCTGCAACGCCGAACTCGCGCTCGCCGGCGAGCGGCTTCGGGTCGATCATGAGCCATGGCTCCCGCTGCGCCCGCAACACGTTGTCGGCGTGAAGGTCCTGGTTCACCAGCACCTGCTCGCCCTGCGAGCCGGGAAGGGCCTCCAGCGCCTCGAGCACCGCCGCCAGCAGGCCGGGCTCGAAGGGCTTGCCGGAGCGCTCCCACATCGCCGGCAGATACCCCGCCCACCATGCCGCCTCGTCCGCGAGGGAACGAAACGGCCCACCGACCGGCCTCCAGAGCCGTGGAAGGAGCGAGGCGATGACGTCGAGCGCGTCGTCCTGATCCAGCTCGGACAGCGACGTCCCCGGATCGCAGCGCTCCAGCAGCAAGGCATGCCGCCCGGCGTCGTGAGCGAGCAGTCGCACCGCCCCGTCTCCGTCCAAATGGCGCAGCGCCGCGGCCTCGAACTCGCTCTCCCGATCGGGGAACTGGATCTTCAAGACGGCCACGTCGCCGTCCGGAAGCGTTGCGGGCGCCACGAGGGAAGCGAACGCGTATGGGAAGGCATCGCCGACGCGCAACGACCACTGCTCCGCGCACTCCCGAAGCAGGCGAGGCAACCGTTCGAGCCACGCGGAGCCCTCGGGCGACGCACGCAGCCACTCGAGTCCGGGATGCACGAGCCCCCTCCCCCCTCGGCCTGCGATCACGCCCGCCGACGGAGCACCACGACGTGGTCGGCCCCTTCCATCAGATGCTCCTCGAGCCTCCATCCCGTCCCGTCGACGAGCGCCTCGATGTCCGCCGGTGGCAGATTGAGCAGTTCCCACCACGGCGTCATCAGATCCCGGTAGCGGAGGCGGAGTCGGACCCGGCCCAGCTGAAGCCCCGCCCGGCGGTTGCGCTCCTGATAGTCGAGATCCTCGGGATCGTCCGGATCGACGGAGTCGCCGATCAGGAGCCCACCGGCCACGGTCATCGCTCCGAGCTGTTTGAGCAGCCGCCGTGTGGGCTCCCACTCACCGGCGAGCCCGAGGTTCCCGCACATCAGGAGCACCGTCTCCCATCGCTGCCCGGCACGAAGCGTGGTGAGGTCGGCCAGTCGGACATCCCGGATGCCCCTGGCGCGGCACACGGCGACGGCCCCGGGCGACGAGTCCACCGCGGTCACCTCGTGCCCAAGATCCTGGAGATGCAGGGAGTGCCGACCGGCGCCCGCTCCCAGATCGAGCACCGCACCCGCGGCCAACCCCAACGCATGCCGTTCCCACCACGGCCAGGCCTCGTGAGGCAGGAAGAACTCCTCCGGCTGCATCGCCGGCCCGCTCGAGCCGTCGTCTCGCTCGAGGATCAGCTGAGGCCCGGGCCGTCCCTCGTGATGATCGAGAAGGGCCCGGCCGAAGGCATCCTCGGAAGCGCGAAGAACCCCCACGACCCGGGACATTCTCACCCCGCACCGAGAAACGCGAACGACCGTCGAGCGGGCCCTGGACTTCGTTGCACTGAAGTGATATGCCCTCACGCGAAACAGCGTCGGCCCGAGGAGGCATCATCGAGTTCATCCGCGACAGACGACCATCCGGGGCTCGCCGGCACCCCGGCCGACTTCATGCGGAATCGGGCGGCAGGCCTCGCGGCCGCCGGAGCGATCGCCGCGATGCTGCTCGTCGGAGGCCCCTCCTCATCCTCGGCGGCCGTCGACATCGGCTCCGACCCCGCCGTCGTGGGCGCGTGGTCGCAACCGTTCGACATCGGGACGGTCGCGGTCCACGCGGTGCTGCTGCGCACCGGCCGGGTGCTCGTCTGGTACTGGCCGGAGGGCGGCATCAGGACCAGCGATGGGACCGGGCGCGGTCGCCAAGCTGATCGATCCCAAGACGCAGACGGTCCAGGACGCATCGATCCCGTTCGCCTACGACGCCTTCTGCGGCGGCCACACGGTCCTCGCCGACGGACGAGTCTTCGTCGCCGGCGGGACCGCGTACGCCGCATCCCAGCTCGATGGAACGGCACAGACCGCCACGTTCGAACCCCGTGATCAGGTGTGGACGCCCGGGGCCTCGATGGCCTTTCCGCGGTGGTACCCCTCGACCACGGAGCTGCCCAACGGCGACGTGCTGATCATGTCGGGCCGCGAGTACCAAGACGGCACGACGATCCCCGAGGTCGAACGGTTCCGTCACCGCACGGGCGCGATCTCCTCGCTCCCGTCGTCGGCCGCCGCCGTCATGGGCTTGTACCCGCGATCGTTTCTGCTGCCCGATGGGAGCCTCCTTCAGGCCGGTCCGCTCCGAATGACCACCCGCCTCGACACGAGGACCTGGACCTGGTCGAACGTCGCGCCGATGACGTACGGCGCTCGGTTCGCCGGCGTGGCGGTGCTCCTCCCCGGGCTGGACAGGGTCCTCGCCTTCGGCGGGGTACGGCCGAGGACCGACCAGGCCACCGATACCGCGGAGATCCTCGATCTCGACTCGGCCACGCCGCAGTGGCGCCCGATCGCGCCCATGCATCACGAGCGGCTGTATCAGAACGCGGTCCTCCTCCCGGACGGGGACGTGCTCGCCGTCGGAGGTGGCTTGGCCAAACAGTTCGTGGGGCCCGTTTACAGCGCCGAGCTGTTCGATACGGAGACGGAGACGTGGCTGGAGATGGCGGCCCAGACCGCGCCGCGCGTCTATCACTCGACCGCGGTGCTGCTTCCGGACGGCCGTGTGCTGTCGGCGGGGCAAAACGACGGCGATCTGCAGACCACCGCCGAGATCTACTCCCCCCCGTACCTCTTCCGCGGACCCCGGCCGACGATCAGCTCCGCACCCACGCGTGCGCGCTACGACGCGCAGATCTCGATCGGGACGCCGGACGCGGCCGACATCGATCGCGTGGCGCTCATTCGTGCCGGCTCGGTCACGCACAGCGTCAACTTCGATCAGCGCTACGTCGACCTCCCCTTCACGACGGGGCCGGGGGGACTGTCCGCGCGCGTTCCTCCGACCGCCGCCGAGGCCCCACCCGGCATGTACATGCTGTTCGTCGTGGACGGCGACGGCGTCCCGTCCGTCGCGAAATGGGTCAAGATCGGGTTCGCCGGCTAGCCCCTCGCGCATGACACCGCGGCGGATCGGGTAGAAACCCTCGAGGCCGCCCGGGAATGAGTCGGCCTCATGTGACCATCATCCTCCGATGCCGTGCGAGGCTCGGGCGCGTACATCTGGGAGGGACCGTGCTCGACAACATCACCTGGTTTCGCCAGTCGGCCATGCGCCTTCGGACCGATGGGCTCGTCGTCTACATCGACCCGTGGGGAACGAGCGAGGACGAGGAGCCGGCCGATCTCATCCTGCTGACGCACGCGCACGATGACCATTTCCGGCCCGAGGAGATCGACCGCCTGACGAAGGGCTCGACGAAGATCGCCGCACCGCGCGACGTGGCGAACGAGCTCTCGGGGGCGGTGACGGCCGTCTCGCCCGGCGAGACGCACGACATCGGCGGCGTGCGCATACGGACGGTCCCGGCATACAACACCGTCGAACACCGATTGGAAAGACACCCGAGGGCCAAGGGCTGGGTCGGTTACGTCGTGAGCCTCGGAGGCTCCACCTACTATCACTCCGGCGACACCGACGCGCTGCCCCAGCTCGAGGAGATCGTGACCGACGTCGCGATGGTGTGCATCGGGGGTGACCCCTTCACGATGGGGCCGTCGGAGGCCGGTGGCCTGGTGAGGGCGATGGCGCCGGGCGTGGCCGTCCCGATGCACTACGGGTTCCGCGTTGGGTCTGCGCGAGACGCGCAGGCGTTCCGGCGTGAGGCCGATCCGATCCAGGTGGCGGAGCTGCGACCCACGAACGCCTTCGAGTTGCTCTGAATCCGCGTGAACGTTCGGCAAACGGCCGGCGAACCGCCGCTGCAACGCCGCTGATCAGAGGACCTTCGCGCTCGCGAGGCAAGCGGTCCGGTCAAAATCGCGCCCTTCGTCCGATTGATCGCCAATGCATCACCTCCGTACGCTCACCCGCGCAATCCCAATCGAACACGACCGATCCCGACAGGGGTCTGAGAGGAACGCCGATGCCGTCAGCCCGTCCGCTCCGATCGCTCGCTGCCGCCGTGCTCATCGTGATGGTTGTGGCCTCGTCCGCAGCGGCGGCCCCGGGCGACCTCGACCCGGCGTTCAGCGGGGATGGATTCACGGTCACGACCTTCCGCGACAGCTACGGCGTCGCGACGTCGGTCGCGATTCAGTCCGATGGACGAACGGTGGTCGCGGGCGGAATGCACCGCAACGTGTCGATCGAGGCCGACTTCGCGCTGGCTCGATACGCGCTGGACGGCCGCCTCGACCGGACGTTCAGCGGGAACGGGCGAGCTCGAGCCGACTTCGGGGGTCGATTCGACGAGGCGCTCGGCGTGGCGATCCAGGCGGATGGCAAGATCGTCGTCGTCGGCCGCGCGACCGACGATATCGCCGTTGCCCGGTATGAGGCCGACGGCGACCTCGATGCGTCATTCAGTCGAAACGGCAAGCGCGTGATCGACCTCGGGGGGGTGGATGCCGCGTTCGACGTCCTCGTGCAGGCGGATGGGAAGATCGTGATGGCCGGGACGGACGGGAGGGACTTCGCCGTCCTGCGCCTGCGGGAGAGCGGCTCGATGGACGCCGGCTTCGGCGTCGCCGGCGTGGCGCGGACCGACTTCGGCGGATTCCAGGATGCCGCCAGGGCCGTCGCCATCGATGCGGCCGGAGGGATCGTCGCGGGAGGCTCCGCGCTCATGGACGAGAAGCGCCGCAGCGACTTCGCCCTCGCGCGCTACGACTCCGACGGAGCCCTCGACGCCGACTTCGGAGACGACGGCCTCGCGACGACGGACTTCGCGTCGTTCGACGACGGCATCACCGACATCGCGCTTTCGCCCAAGGGAGCGATCGTCGCGTCCGGTCACGCGGAGGAGTTTCCCGGCGACGCGGACCAGGCCTCCGACGTCGCCCTCGCTCGCTACCAACCCGACGGCTCGCTGGATGCGAAATTCGGCGACGCGGGCACGGTTCGTACCGATTTCGGCTCGTACTTCGACGAGGCCGAGGGGATGGCCCTCCAGGCCGACGGAAGGATCGTCGTGGCCGGCCACTTCCTCGATGGCAGCTCGGACACCGCAGCGCTCGCGCGATACGAGTCGGACGGCGACCTGGATACCTCGTTCGGGGTGGGCGGCATCGCCGTCTCGGGGGCCGAGGTCTCCGGGGACCGCGTGGGAGGTGTGGCGCTTCGCGCCGACGGACGCATC
Source organism: uncultured Actinomycetes bacterium (assembly GCA_963728285.1). Classification (GTDB taxonomy): domain Bacteria; phylum Actinomycetota; class UBA4738; order UBA4738; family HRBIN12; genus CAVSJR01. The sequence continues at coordinate 504,894 of CAVSJR010000003.1, forward strand.
GTCGTCGCCACGGCGGCGTCCACGGGAGATCCGGACGCCAGTTTCGGCTTCCTGGTGCTGCAGTTCCTGGCAACCTGACCACGCCGCCGAACAGAACGCGATCGCGAGCCGTGCCCGATCAGGGCCTCGGGCGCTCCTCGACCCGACGTTTGAGCGCCGCGTCCAGCCGGCGACGAAACGACGTCGCCGAGGCGACGTCGGCTCCCCGGCCTCGAACGCGCTCGATCAGTCCTCGGTCCGATGTCACCACCGTCAAGGTGCGGGGCGCTTCGTCCTCGCCCACCATCTCGACGATCTCGTCGTCGGCCGCGTTGCGCCCGCGCCTTGAAGCGAACCCGACCGTTACCGCGCCGTGACTTCCGGGTGAGACGTCTCGAGGCCGACGGTCGAACACGACGGTCACGTCCTCGCCCGTGGCCCGGCCGTAGTGGTCCAGCTCCTCGATCAGCCGCCTGACGGCCCGATCCGGATCGTTCCACCATCGGTCCGGCCTGGAGCCGATCAGGTTCATCCCATCGACGAGCCATCGTCCGGCCGGACGATCCCGACCGCCGGCCCGATTCTCGGTACCCGCCTTCCTCGCCATCGGCTTCCTCCCCGTCTCATCCTTCCCGGAATCCCCGCGCCCAACAGTCGACATGGCCCGGCGACGTCCGACGCAGCCCATGCGGAACGTCCCCCGTACACCATCTGTTGGCGAAGCGTGGGGATTCCTTCGAAAGCCACAGCTGGTTTCTCGTCGAGATGGAGCCCGGCATCGGACGAGGACGGCCCGACGCGGGCCCTCCGGCCTGCGTCGGAGCGAGCCGGCCCGAGCGATCGGCGACCCACGCCCTTTGACGTGAGCTCAGGATCGCCGGTCCCGTTCGATGCCACTTCGACGCACCTCCTTTCGTCTTCGACATCACGGATCCCGAGCCCTGTTCCCGCGCCTTCTCGGCCGGAGGGGTATCGTGTGGGGAACGAAGGGAGTCACGATATGGCTTCGGGCGAGAAGGCAGAGGCCGAGGAACAACCGCTGAAGCAGCTGCGACGCTACGTCGAGCCGCATCCCGAATGGCCCGACGACTTCATCTTGATCGCACGGACCGAAGATGGGGAAGAACTCACGATCGTGCGGGTCGCGGACGTGAAGCCATCGGAGGAGTCGTTGGACGGCGCGGACGCGTAGCACTATCGGGCGAAATCCCGCGATCGTGTGATCGACCCTCCGCCGAATGCAGGGCCTTCCCCCACCGCTCCTCGGTATCTCGACGCCGCGGGCCCCCGGCCTCGACGAGCTCTCAGCCTTGAGCCCTCGCACCGCTCCCTGCTTCAATAGCAACATGGCGTAGTCCGGCCTGGGAGGCCGGACTGGCTTTGCCCCCCTCCCTGGGAGAATGCATCTCTATGGACACGGAGCAGCGCGGCGGCTCGGCCGGCCTGCCCGCCGCCCGTGACGCCCTTGAGGGTCACCGGTGGAGCGAGGCGTTCGACCTCCTTTCCCAGGCCGACCGCGAGGGGTTGCTCGAGCCAGAGGACCTGGAGGCGCTGGCGCAGGCGGCGTGGTTCAACGCGCGGGCGGACCTCGCCGTCGAGGCGAAGGAACGGGCGTTCAAGGCGCACCTCGACGGGGGGAATACGACGCGAGCCGCCGCGCTCGCATTCGACATCAGCCGCGAATACATGATGCAGCGCAAGTCCTCGATCGCGTCGGCGTGGTCGAGCCGCGGGGAGCGACTCCTCAAAGGGGCAGCCGGAGAGCTTCGCCAACGGCTACCTCGCGCTCTCACAGAGCTGGGCCGCGCAGGCGGCGGGCGACTTCGATCGAGCGATCGAGCTCGCGGCGAGCGTGGTCGAGCTCGGCGGCCGGTTCGGAGACACGGACCTCCAGGCCTGGGGGCTCCTGCAGCAGGGGCAGCTCCTGATCACGCTCGGCCGCACCGACGACGGATTTCCACTCATGGAGGAGGCGACCATCGCCGCCGTCAACGGCGAGCTCAGCCCCTACACGACCGGGGTGGCCTACTGCAGCATGATCGCGGCGTGTCGCAACACGACCGACTACCGTCGAGCCGGCGAGTGGACCGACGCCGCCCACCGGTGGTGCGAGCGACAGGCCATCAACGGCTTCCCGGGGATCTGCCGGGTTCATCGGGCGGAGATCGTCGGCCTGCAGGGCGCGTTGGAGCGCGCCGAGCAGGAGCTGCGACAGGCGACCGAGGAGTTGGCGGCATACAACGTCACGCCGCCGCTGGCGGACGGCCTGTACGCGCTGGGAGAGGTCCGCATGCGCATGGGGGATCTGGAGGGAGCGGAGGACGCGCTTCGGCAGGCGCACTCGCTCGGTCGCGCGCCGCAGCCCGCCCTCGCGCTGATCCGGCTCAGCGAGGGAAAGGTCCGCGCAGCCGCCACGGCGATCAACTCGGCGGTGGCCGAGGAGACGTGGGACCTCTGGGCGCGCGCCCGGCTGCTTCCCGCGCAGGCGGAGATCGCGATCGCGGCCGGAGACCCGACGACCGCCAGGGCGGCGGCGGAGGAGCTCTCCGGCATCAGCGAGACCTACGGGTCCCCCGCGCTTCACGCCGCCAAGCACGATGCGTGGGGTCGCGTCCTCCTCGCCGAGGGAGACGCCGACAAGGCGATCAGCGAGCTTCGCACCGCGATGAAGCACTGGCAGGACGTCGGCGCGCCCTACGAGGTCGCGAGCGACAGGGTGGTCCTGGCCTCAGCCCTTCGGGGGCTCGAGGACTCCGACCAGGCCGATCTGGAGCTCGAGGCGGCCAAGGCGGAGTTCGAACGACTCGGAGCAAACCTGGGTGTGGCGATGGCGACCGACGCGATCAAGGCCGCGGCCGAGCGAGGCGCCGCTCCCCTCTCGACCCGGAAGACGTTCGTGTTCACCGACATCGTGGGCTCGACGAACCTCGCGGAGGCGATGGGCGACGTCGCCTGGGAGCATCTGCTGCGGTGGCACGACGAAACGCTCCGATCCCTGTTCGTCCGGCACGGCGGCGAGGTCGTGAACTCGACCGGCGACGGATTCTTCGTGGCCTTCGACTCCTCGCGAAGCGCACTCGAGAGCGCCGTGGCCGTTCAGCGCGCGCTCGCCGAGCATCGCCGGTCGCACGGGTTCGCCCCGAGCGTGCGGATGGGCGTGCATGCCGCCGAGGCCAACCGGCGCGGCAGCGATTACAGCGGCAGCGGCGTCCACGTGGCCGCACGGATCGCGGCCCTGGCGGAGGGCGGGCAGGTGCTGGCGTCGGCCGAGACCGCGACCGAGGCGGCCACGCCGTTCGCCGCATCGGAGCCTCGGCCCGTCGCGCTGAAGGGCGTGTCGGCCGAGGTGAGCGTCGTCGCCATCTCCTGGAGCTGAACCTCGGTCAGTCGAACGTCGCCCAGCGTATGAGGCGATCCCGTTGTGGAACGGCGACGACGACTCCGATGATTGCCATCAGGAGGATCGCGACGAGGGCCGCCCGTCGGACGGTATGAGGATCCATCACAGCGGACCACGCTCAGGCATGCGGGCCTCGGTTCCCTCGGTCGGCACGTCGCGATCGGCATGCGCGCAGGGCTGCGACATCGCCGATGCTCCTAGCAATCGCGCTCGACGAACGCGCTTCTGCCGGTGCTGAGGCCCGCATCTCGCGTCCGGCCGAGGCTCCTCGTCACGTCGCCCGAGAGGGTTCCGGTCGCGATGGCCTCGCGGCGGACGGATCGGTCCTCGTATCCCCAGACGAGGCAATGGCCCTCCCAATTCTCCTCGGAGTACTCGGAGCGGTGCATTTCGCCCAGACCGGTCAGGGTGGCGTTCACGGTGACCGTCCGACGCGGGCCGACCCATCCCTCGCTGTCGCGTTGACGCAGCCGATACGTGGCGATGAGCTGCCCGGTCGTGAGCTTGCGGTCGACCGAGAACGACTCCCCCTCAGCGAGCTCATCGATGACCCCGACCCAGTACGCCGCTGTCGCGGCAGCGGTCGCGGCCGTCGCGCTCCTCGCACCGTTGGACGTCCTTGTAGAGGTCCGACCAGAACAGGTACTCCTGGTGACCCTCCGAGATGTACGCGCCCGCGTACCACGTCGTACGCAGATATGTGCTGCGATCGATCCGCCGCGTGGAGTGCCAGAACGCGTCCAGCCCGACCGTGTCGTAACGCTCCCGCGGCCCCGTAAGCGCCTGAGCGGGAAGCGTGAGAGAGAAGGCCACCGATATCCCGACCGCCAGGACGATCAACCGTCGCATCATCCGCTGCTCCAAACGCTCGTGCCCGGCGAACCGGGTCATCACTCGTCCCAAGGCCACAGCCGGCCGCGGGCGGATCGGACGCGACATGGGATGTCGTTGCTCATCCTCATGGACACCCATGGAGTGCGCAAGGTTCCGTTCGGCTCAAATCCCGATGACGGCTCGGTGAGGCTCTGGAGCGCCGGCCCGAGCCGCTGCCCGTGGGTGGATCGCCGGCGAGCGAGCCGTTGCGGCCGCGTCCGACCGACTTCACGACTGAGGCGAGGGCCGTCGGACGCAACGGGGCGAGGCCGCTAGGGTTTCACCCGATCCCGGCGAAGGGGCTCCGCGCTCGTGAGGTCGATGACGAAGCCAAGGCTGGAGTGGCTCCTCCTCTTCATTCCGGTTTCCCTCGCCTTGAGCCTCTGGCATCAGGAGCTCGCGGTCTTCTTCACCTCCGCGCTCGCGATCCTTCCCCTCGCCGCATTGATCGGACGCTCGACGGAGCAGCTCGCGATCCGCGTCCGGCCCTCGTGCTGGAGGGCTGCTCAACGCGACGTTCGGGAACATCACGGAGCTGATCATCTCGGTCCTGCTCATCCTTCGGAACGAGATCCAGATCGTGAAGGCCTCCCTCACCGGATCGATCCTGGGCAACCTCCTGCTCGTCCTCGGCATGTCGCTGTTCGTCGGGGGATTGCGGCACGACCGCCAGCGTTTCAGTTCCCAGACCGCCTCGGTGCACACGTCGTCGATGATCCTGGCCGTTGCCGGCTTTCTGATGCCCGCGTTGTTCGTCCTCTCGTCCGGGCAAGACACGCTCCTCGAGCGCGAGGTGGTGAGCGGCGTCGTCGCGGGCATCCTCATCCTCCTGTACGCCGCCGTGCTCGTGTTCACGTTCGTCACCCACCAGCACCTGTTCCAGGTCCCCCAGTCCGACGAAGAGCCCACGTGGTCGGTGCGCTGGTCCATCGGGGTCCTGCTGGCATCGACCGCCCTCGTCGCTCTCGAATCGGAGCTGCTCGTGAGATCCCTCGAGCCGGCGCTGGAGGACCTCGGACTCTCCCGGCTGTTCGTCGGCCTCATCCTCGTGCCGATCATCGGCAACGCGGCCGAGCACAGCTCGGCGGTGATGTTCGCCATGCGAGACCAAGTCGACGTGACCCTCGAGATCACGACCGGATCCTCGCTCCAGATCGCGTTGTTCGTGGCGCCGGCGCTCGTCTTCATCAGCCTGATCGCCGGACACCCCATGGATTTCGTGTTCACGCCGTTCGAGGTCGGTGCGGTGGCGATGTCCGCGATCCTGGTGGCCGTCATCAGTCGGGACGGAGAGAGCAACTGGCTGGAGGGAGCGCAATTGATGGCGACCTACGCCATCATCGCGATCTCCTTCTTCTTCGTCTCGTGATCCGCGCGACCCGGATCCTCAGATCACGGCCTCGCCATCAGTCCGCGTCGAACGTGCCGCAGTCCTCCTCGCCTCCGAAGCAGCGCCTCACCAGCTGACGAAGCTTCTTGTTGTGCCACGTCTGCCAGAAGTCACCGTGAATGGTGTAGTAGGGGCCGCTCGCGAAGGAGATATCGCGCGGTGAATAGCCGCGTCCCACCGGGTACTCGGCGCGGATCGTGACCCTGGGGATCGCCACGGGATGCGAGCTCGGACAGTTGTCCCCCTCCCCCACCCATGCCATGTGGCTGATGTGGTCACGCGAGTCGACATGCTTCCCGTCCCAGCACTGCGGGAATCGGACGTGCAGCACGAGAATGCCGTCGTCGCAGACCGGCGGCTTCGCGACCTTATCCTCATCGCCCTCGCCGTCGTTGCAGTTGAAGTAGATCTTCGACGTACCCAGCAGCGGATTCTGGGACTCGCTCCTTGCATGGCCGTTTCCCGCGACGATCTGCAGGTTCTTCGGCGGCACGACGATGTGCTCGTCGCCGTCGAGATCGTTGCGGTAGTAGATCACCTGCTCGGTGCCTCCGCCCTTCGGGAGAACGATGTTGCCCTTCTTCTTCAGCGCCGGCAGCCAGTAGCCGGCCGTATCGGCCTTCAGGCCACAGGTCGTACCGCCCCGGCGCATCGACTTGACCGTCGAGAACGCGTCGACGTCCTTCGCGCCGAAGAAGTCGTGCCGGTGCGACGCGCCCCGATCGCGCGGATACACGATGGGATCGTCCGTGCGCGAATGCGAGTAGGGGCACTCCACGATCCACCCATCCGAGGCGAGCCCCGACGTGGCCGGCAGCGCCACCAGGGCGAGCAGCGCGAGGCTGAATCCGAGGATCACCGCGATGGATCGCTTCATGCGTGTCCTCCCTGATCGTTGAACCGCCGTCCGTCGAGGCGCCGTTCAGGCCGTTCGTGTTGTGAGCGAGTGCGCGGCCACCAACTCCCGCGTATCGCAGCTCGCCCCGACCGGGGAGAGCGTGCTGTAGGCCGAAAATGCTAGTCCATTCAACCTACGTTGGCACGAGAAGGGCTCCGGTTTTTCCCGTCGATTCCATCCGTGGCGTTCCGACGAAACCAGCGCGCGAGTCGCGGCCGGAGGGAAGCGGAGATCACCGGACCAAGCGCCTGCCTCCCACGTCGGCAGTCGGCTACGGCAGCCGCTTCCCCGCCACGCCGACATCCAGCACCAGCAGCGCCGGATTCGGGTGCCGGTCCAGATCCAGGGCGAAGTTCGTGAGGTACAGATCGGTCCTGTGCGGCGGTCGTTCGCCGAAGATCGGGGTCGCCGGGAAATCCAGCCCGTCGGCGCGCGTGGCGAGGGTTTGCATCCCGCCGCTCGGGCCCATGCGGACGAGCTTGTCCTGCTCGTTCACCGCCACGTACAGATTGCCGCGCACGTCGAAGGCGATGCCATCGGCACCGACGATCGCATCGTCCTCGGCCAAGAGCACCGGCGATCCCGCCCGCCCACCGGACTCCACCGGGATGCGGACGATCCGTCCCTTCTGGGTGTTCGAGACGTAGAGATAGCGCCCGAAGAACGCCAGCCCGTTGGCTCCGATCGGGAGGTCCGTCGTGGTGTCTCCGAGGAGGATGTCGTCCTGCGCCCAGATCCGCGCGTGCCCGTTCCGGATGCGCCACACGGCGCCGCCGAAGGAATCGGTGACGAACATGCTCCGGCCGCGGAAGGCGATCGCATTCGGGAACGTATCGGTCGGCAGTGGGACCACGCGCTCGGCCGATCCGTCGCTGCGGACCCGCCAGATGCCGTGTGTGGTGTCGTCGAACGACGCCAGGGCGGCGAACAGCCGGCCTCGCCCGTCCACGGCGAGGCCGACCAGGAACCCCTGGCCGCTCGGCAGCGTCGCGACCGGAGACATGCTCCCATCGTCGGCCACCTTGACGATCTGCCCCGTCGGCGCGAAGCCGACGTAGATCACGCCTCGATCCGTGATCGCAAGCCCCTCGGGCAGCTCGCCCTTCGCGGGATCGAACGAGGCCACCGTCTCGACGGTCGGGTCGCCCGCGACGGCGACACCGGACATCGTCAACCCCAGCGCGATGACGATCAGCGGAGCGATGGCTCGTCGCATCATGGTCTCCTCCCCAGCAGCACCCAGCATGTCGCCGGGCCTCCGCACAGCGGCAGGAGGCCGGCTTGCTCTGTGTCTCCACCGTAGGGGCAACGCCGACCGACGGCATGGGGCATCCGCGTTAGACAATCGGGAGCATCGGTCCCGACTTCGTTCATAGATTCGGCGAACGATGGCCGCTGAGAGCACCTCGGCCGGGGCACGTTTGCCGGTTCGGGGAGCGGGCGAGGAGTCCGCGGGCGTCCCGTGAGCAAGATCGCGTCTGAGCTCCTCTCCAGCGGCTCATCGACCAGGAAGGCGCCTGACTCGCGCCGTCCGGTCAGCGCTCGGGGCGCAGGTGTCGATCGAACCACGCCTGCGTCCGTCGGATCGCGTCGAGCGCGTGCTCCCGCTCCACCGGCACGTGCCCCTCCCGCGGGTAGACGACGAGCTCGACATCGGCGCCCGAGGCCGCGATCGCGTTGAAGAGCTCCTCGGCCTGCCCGGGCGGCGTACATCGATCCTCCGACCCCTGGATGATGAGCGTGGGCGTCGTGCACCGGTGCGCGTAGGTGACCGGCGATCGCTCCGGGTACTGGCTCGTCGGATCGTTCCACTCGCCCTTCAAGATCGCCCGGTCGTACCACCACACCTCGGAGGTCAGGTGAAACGACACGTAGTCCGAAACCACGGACATGGCGACCGCGGCGCCGAAGCGATCCGTCTGCCCCACGGCCCACCCCGCCAGGTATCCGCCGTAGGACAGCCCCGCGATCCCGAGCCGCTCCGGGTCGGCGATGCCCTCGGCGATGCAGCGATCGACCCCGGACATGATGTCTCGGAAGTCCACGCCGCCGCCGTCGCCGATCACGCTCTGCGCGAACGCGTGTCCGCGTCCGATGCTGCCCCGAGGGTTCGGCAACAGGCACGCGTAGCCGGCCGAGGACAGCAGGACCGCATTCGGCTCGGAGTCCGAGAAGTACGCGCCCCAGCTCCACGTCGGACCGCCGTGCGCGCACACGATCATCGGCAGCGGCCCCTCGGCGCCGTGCGGGGTCATGAGCAGGCCCTCGATCTCCACCCCATCGTCGGCGGTCCATCGCACCGTTCGAACATCGGGGAACGAGCGCCCCGCCACGATGCGGTCGTTGAAGGTCGTGAGCCGGGACCATCCGCCGCCCGCGAGATCGAATCGGGCAAGCTCCGGCGCCCGACCGTGCGCCTGATGCGTGGTCCAGACGGCGGCTGCGTCCTCGGTGATCACACAGGCGGGCGTGGTCACGGCGTCACCGATGAAGGCGTCGCCGCGCCACCGTTCCTCGCGCCGCCCGTCCAGCCAGATTCGGCCGCACGCATTTCCCGTCCCATCGGTGCGCGCGTACCAGAGCGACCCGTCGTCGCACCACGCCGCCCGGCCGACCTCCTGCAGGTCCGGCCACGGGTCCGTCGTCGCACCGGTCTCGAGGTCGACGAGCATGACGCTGCCCGAGAGCAACCCGTGATCGCTCGCGTATCCCTCGACCACGGCCACTCGACTCCCGTCGGGCGCGAGGGCCAGGCCCTCGACCTGCCATGAGGGCTCGTACAGGGTCTGGGCCGTGCGCGCCTCCAGGTTCAGGCGAGCGACCACGGCCTGGTACCAGCCCGATCCGGAGTGATCGCGCGACACGATCGCGACGGCGGTGCCGTCGCCGTCCCAGTCCACCTCCCAGACGCTGAGGTCGGGTGGACCGACCTCGGCGACATCGCCCGACGCGAGGTCGATCAGGAAGAGTCGTCGACGAGCGTCCCCGGGCCGGCGGACGAGCGGATCGGGCGCCGGACCGGCGCCGTTGACGGCGCGGGCGCTCCAGTCCAGTCCGTACGAGCCGGGATCGGCGGCCAGCACCAGCAGCCGGCCGGCGTCGCTCGACCACGCGGCGGACTCGGCGGATCCCACCAGCTCCGCGGCCAGCGCGGGCTCGCCGCCGTCGGCGGACATGGTGTACGGAAGGTGGTGGCCCGGGGTGATCCGGTCCGAGAGCCATGCGAGGCGCGACCCGTCCGGCGACCACGCGGGCGTCATGTCGCTCCACGCCCCGTTCGTGAGCCGAATTGGGCTGCGCCTCGCCCGCGGCCTCCACGACATACAGGTCGCTCGGCACGAACGATCCCGTGTCGGCGACCGTCGCGTGCAAGGCGAACGCGATCCGGGACCCGTTGGGTGAGAACGCCAGCTCGGCGGGCGTTCGGACGTCGAGAAGGAGCTCGGCGGTCGGTGCGTCGAGGCGATCGCGGGGCTCACCCATCGGCGCGTATCTTCTCCCGCCGAGGCGATGAAGTGCCAGCCGGGGACGCAGCGGCCATTTCGGGAGCGCCGACGCAGGCCTTCCGCTGCCGGCGCCTATTGTGTTGCCATGCCCGACCCCAAGGAGGTCCTCGAGGTCGCGGGTCGAGAGGTGGTGATCTCGAATCCGGCGAAGGTCTTCTTCCCCAAGACCGGCCACACGAAGCTCGACCTCGTTCGCTACTACATCGACGTGGCCGACGGCGCGCTTCGCGGGGTGGGCGGCCGGCCGATGGCGCTGAAGCGCTATGTGCACGGCGCCGAGGGCGAGTTCTTCTTCCAGAAGCGTGCGCCTCAGTCCCGCCCCGAGTGGATCGAGACGGTCGAGCTGCGCTTTCCATCGGGGAGGACGGCGCACGAGATCGTGGTCCGAGACGCGGCCCAGCTGGCGTGGATCGTGAATCTCGGATGCATCGACCTGAATCCGCATCCGGTTCGCGCGGACGACCTCGACCACCCCGATGAGCTCCGCGTGGATCTCGACCCGGTCCCGGGCATCGAATGGCCCCAGATCCGGGACGTGGCGCTCGTCGTGCGCGACGTGCTCGAGGACTCCGGGCTCGTGGGATGGCCGAAGACGTCGGGCTCTCGCGGGATCCACGTCTACGCTCGCCTCGAGCGCCGCTGGACGTTTCCCGAGGTGCGCCGAGCCGCGCTGACGCTGGCCCGCGAGGTGGAGCGGCGCGCGCCCGACCTCGCGACGAGCCGGTGGTGGAAGGAGGAGCGCCACGGCGTCTTCGTCGACTACAACCAGAACGCGAAGGATCGAACCGTCGCGTCCGCGTATTCCGTTCGACCCACGCCCGACGCGCGGGTCTCGACGCCGCTGTCGTGGGACGAGGTGCCCGGCCTGCGACCAGGAGGCGTTCACGATCGAGACCGTCCCGGAACGGTTCGCGAGCATCGGCGATCCGTCGGAGGGCATCGATGAGACGGCGGGTTCCTTGGAGCCGCTGCTGGAGCTCGCCGACCAGCACGAGGCCGCGGGGTTCGGCGACGCGCCGTGGCCGCCGCATTTCGCGAAGCAGGCCGGCGAGCCGCCGCGAGTCCAGCCGTCGAAGCGACGAGCCCCGGGCGCGGCGCCCGCCGAGGGAGTCGTCCCGCCTCCCGCGCCCGGCAAGCTCGCCGGCCCAACCGGCCGCCGCCGCTCGCGCATGCCGTTGATCGAGATCGCCCGCGCCGCGACGCAGGACGAGGCGATGAACGGCTTCGAGCGCTGGCGCGCGAGACACGCCGCTGCCGCGTCGCTCCTCGAGCCGGCCGACGTGCTCGTCGACGCGATGCGCGGACGGTTCACGACCTGGTACCGGATCCGAGTGAACCTCCGCAACGTGCCGGAGGAGGAGCGTCCGGAACAGGAACCTCTCGAGGTCGACTACGACCCGTGGGCCGAGCTGCGATGAGTCGAACGAGGATCAACGCCGTCTGAAGAGACTGCGGAGATGCCGGCCAGCCTGATCGCGAACTCGTGCGCGGCGGCCGGCCGTGGCTTCGACTAGGATCGGATCCCTCGTGAGATGGTGGCTCATCGTCCTCGTGGTCTGGATCGCGTGGGTGCCGGTGGCCGTGGCGCTGTTCTTCGGCGTGGATCGCGTGGCGAGGTGGATCAACCGCCGGACGCTTCCTCCGACGCGGCATCCCCGCATCCCCGATCCGAGGACCCCGAACCGCAATCCATTCGAGGCACGAGAGTGAGGGGTCCGCAGGCCATCCCTCGTTGACGTTCCGAGAGCCGAGATCATGGCTCGCACTCGGTGAGATCCTCGCGGCCAGCTATCCATCCCACGGATTGACTGCCTTAGAACCTCTTCATGGGGCCTACTCGCACGTGAGTCGCCGCCGTCGGGTAACCGCAGCCAGAGCCACGTCGCCACCTTAGACTTGCCGGGTGGATGCTCGGACCCGGTACGCGAAGACGGGCGACTTCAACATCGCCTATCAGGTCGTGGGCGACGGACCGATCGATCTCGTGCTCTCGCCGGGCGCCGCGACCCACCTGGAGCTCGCCTGGGAGGTTCCGCCGCTCGCGCGCTTCCTGGATCGGCTCTCATCCTTCTCGCGCCTGATCCTGTTCGACAAGCGCGGCACTGGGCTCTCCGACCGTGTTTCTCCGGATGCCCTGCCGACGCTCGAAGGGCGGATGGCGGACGTTGCAGCGGTGATGGATGCCGCCCGGTCAGAGAAAGCGGCGCTGTTCGGAACGCTCGGTGGGGGCGCGATGTGCGGGCTGTTCGCCTCGACGTATCCGGAGCGGACGGAAGCGTTGGTTCTGTACGGAACCTTCGGCAAGATCGAACCGGATACTGGCCTGCTGTCCCGTATCGCCTCATCTGAGGACGTCGCATTGGACCGGATCGAGCGCGAGTGGGGTACCGAGAGCGTCAGCCTGGCCCACTGGGCGCCGAGCCTCGTGACCGACGACGAGTCGAAGGCCGCCTACCTTCGCCTCGCGCGTTCCGCGCTGAGTCCCGGATCGGCGCGGACGTTGTTCCGGCTCGGATTCCAGGTCGACTGGGAGGCGGTGCTCCCCTCGATCCAAGCCCCAACCCTCGTGCTGCATCGAAGCGGCGACCTCGTTGCCCCGATCCGACAGGGTCGCAGGATCGCCGACGGCATCCCGGGCGCGACCTTCGTGGAGCTCTCGGGGACGGACCATTTCATGTGGGCGGGTGACCAGGACTCGGTGTTGGACGAGGTCGAGTCGTTCCTCTCACGGTTACAGGGCAGGGAGCAGCCCAAGCGAATGTTGTGCTCGATCCTGTTCACCGACATCGTGTCGTCCACCGAGACGGCGACTCGCCTCGGCGACGAGGCCTGGAGCGACCTCCTCGGCCGCCATCACGCGATCGTCCGTCACGAGCTCGATCGATTCGGCGGCGCCGAGGTCGACACCGCCGGCGACGGGTTCCTCGCGACCTTCGACGGTCCGGCGCGCGCCGTCGACTGCGCCATCGGGATCTCGGACAGGGTCCGCGAACTCGGGATCGCCGTCCGGGCGGGTGTACATACGGGGGAATGTTCTTCGATCGACGGCAAGGTGGGAGGCATCGCGGTCGTCATCGCCTCAAGGATCATGGCGCTCGGCGGAGCGGGCGACGTGCTCGTCTCGCAGACCGTGAAGGATCTCGTCATGGGCTCGGGGATGGCGTTCGAAGGCCGGGGCGGGCACGTCCTGAAGGGCGTCCCCGGAGAGTGGACCGTGTACCGCACCACGAGATGACGGTCGCGAAGGCGAATACGACTTGCTCTTGGGAACTTCGGCTGGACCCACAGGTCTCCGGATTCCTTCCCAATGCCGCGAAGGTCCGTGATTGTCACGCGGACGTGCCGCGCCCGGCTGATCTACCCCCGGGAGGGTTCACGAGACGCTAGGAGCCAATCCCAATCGTCTCGGGCAATCGCCTCCCATCTGATGTCGTACTCAGGATGACGAGCCACGATCACGTTGCGAAGATTCCCGTTGTCCCGCCATGGGTCCGGCGCAACGTGTACATGGTCGTCGTGTCCGATCGCCAGGACATGGGCGAACGCGTCAGACACAGGGGCGCCCGTCTGGACGTCAAAGAATTCGATTCCGTCGTCCGCCTCACTCCAGTCATCAGCTTCCGGTTCCATCCGTGGCTCCCCTCCGCTGCATCCGCTATCCGTGGCGAACCACTCTGTAGACGTCCTCCGCCTGTCGAGTGATCGTGATCTGATCCCCGTCGCTCACGTCCAGAGCTCGGAGCTTGGTCAGGACACTCGCGTCGCCCCAAATCGCAACGGGACCGCGGTCGGTATCGAGAAACACCCGGCCAAGAACCTCACCTCCACCGGCTGTACCGTCAGGCAGCCTTTGGAACTTCTTGCCGCGGTATGCCCCTGCGACCTGTCCATTGACTGCCAGCGCCTGGATTGGCAAGTCCTCATCCATGAAGCCAGCCTGTCCAACTCGTGTGAATCGTCGCTTGCTTCCGGGGGGCCTCTGGGTGAAGGCTACGTGTCCGTTCGGGAAACAACCGTCAGGTGCGCAGAGTTCCCGACGTGCGTTGGGCCCGCCCGGACCCACGGGCGCGACGGTTACCTCGATTGGTCAACATCCTCCAGCTCGAACACCTGACGGCTCTCGACCTCGCCCTCCGCGCCGTATTCGCCCGGGTGGATCCGGGCGAGCGCTTCGAATGGGACGCGCTTGGCCCGATCGACGGCTTCGTCAATCGACTTCACTTCGAGGATCCAGTAGCCGGCAGTTGGTTCCTTCGACTCGCCGAAGGAACCCTCCATGACGGTGCGGTTCCCGCCCGAGAACTTGACGCGCTTCCCTTCGACGCTCGGGTGAAGCCCCGCGAGTCGAGAAGCACTCCCCTGGCCCATCGACCGGGACATCGAAAATGGGTTCTTCGGGGAGACTCCCCTTCCCCCGAGCGGCGCTATGCTGGCCGCGAGCCATCGCCGAGTAGACACCCGGCAGGGGGAGACCGATGGCACTGGCGCAGGAACCCGTTGCGGTGCTCGGAATCGGCGCGATGGGCCACGGGATGGCGACGAGTGCTTTACGCGCGGGCATCCCGACGATCGTCTGGAACCGGGAGCCAGTGGCGACCCGAGACCTCGCCGAGCTCGGAGCGGAGGTCGCCGAGACCGCCGCCGACGCCGCGCGTCGAGCCGGGATCGTCATCACGATGGTGACCGACGCCGACGCCGTGATTTCGATCGCTCGCGATCAGGGCATGCTCGCTGGGCTGGCTCCGGGCGCCATCTGGGTGCAGATGAGCACGATCGGCGTGGAGGGAATCGAGCGCGTCGCGGCCCTGGTCGATGCCGAGCGCCCAGACATGACGCTGCTCGATGCGCCGGTGTCGGGAAGCAAGGTCCCCGCAGAGCAGGGACAGCTGACGATCTTCGCGTCAGGACCGGACGAGGCCCGCTCCCGCGTCGGGCCTCTGTTCGACGCGCTCGGCCAGCGCACGATCTGGGTGGGACCGGTCGGGGCTGGATCGCGACTGAAGCTCGTGAACAACACATGGCTCGCATTCGAGACGGAGGCGGTTGCCACGTCGGTTGCCCTCGCTCGCCGGTTGGGGCTCGATATCGAGAAGGTGGTGGACGCGCTCGGCGGCAGTCCACTTGTTTCTCCTTGGCAGACAGCCAAGCTGCAACGGATCGCCAAGGGCGAGTACTCTCCCCAATTCGCGCTCTCCCTCGCGCTAAAGGACGTTCATCTCGCCCTCCAGGCGGCCGACGACGACCGGTTCGCCGCCCTTGCGTCCCTGGCCGACGAATGGCAGCAGGCCGTCGATGAGGGACTCGGCGACCAGGACCTCACCGTCGTGGCGCGCGCGCTCGAGCAGCAGGGAGGAACGTCACGACGCTGATCGGCTACACGATGATGTGCGAGCAGGCTGGTCCGAAGCAATTGGTGCGAGACGTCGCCCTGGCCGAGGAAGCAGGCTTCGACTTCGCGGTCATCAGCGACCACTACTTCCCGTGGCTGGACTCGCAAGGCCACTCCCCGTACGCATGGAGCGTGCTCGGCGCAGCTGCCCAGGCCACCGACCACATTCCGCTGATGACGTACGTCACCTGCCCGATCCGCCGCTATCACCCTGCCGTCGTCGCGCAGAAGGCGGCGACCATGCAGCTGCTGTCCGACGGGCGATTCACCCTCGGGCTCGGCGCGGGCGAGAACCTGAACGAGCACATCGTCGGGGGACGGTGGCCGCTCGCCGGCGTGCGCCACGAGATGCTCGAGGAGGCCGTGGAGATCATCCGGGCACTGTGGGAGGGAGACACGGTGACCTATCGGGGCCGGCATTTCGACGTTGAGTCCGCGAAGGTCTGGGACCTGCCGGATACCGCCCCGCCGATCGGCATCGCGGCCTCGGGTCCGGCAAGCTGTCGTCTAGCGGGACGGCACGCCGACGCCATGATTGCCACCGAGCCTCGTCCCGAGCTCGGCCAGATGTTCGACGACGCGGGAGGCGTCCGGGAAGCCCCGCATCGGCCAGATCGCGTTGTCGTACGACCCCGATCCCCAGATCGCCGTGAAGCGGGCGATGGATCAGTTCCGCTGGTTCACGGGTGGGTGGAGGGTCAACGCGGAGCTCCCGGGTCCGGCATCGTTCGACGTCGCGTCCAGGACGGTGCGCGAGGAGGACGTGTCTGCACAGATGCCGTGCGGCCCGGACGTCGCTCGGCACGTCGCCGGGATCCGGGAGTTTGAGGGGGCAGGGTTCACCCACGTCGCGCTGGTGCAAGTCGGCGGCGACACCCAGGAGGAGTTCATTACCTGGGCGGCAACCGAATTACTCCCCGCCTTCCGGTGAGCGTGTCGAACAACCAGCTCACGACGCCTGCTGCCCTTGACCAGCTGCCCACTGCTGCAACTCCCCTGCTCGAAGTTGCGTTCTACGGCCGTCGCATCCCTGTAGGCAAAGATTGCCGCAACGGTTCGAACTCGAGGTCGTGTGGTGTGGCACCGGCCAAGGGAGCGGTAATTGGAACCGTGATCGATCGTGCTTGGCGGCTTAGCGACGCTTGGGAAGCGGTCCGGGCCTCGAGCAGCACCCTAGTCACAGTTCCTCGAGACACAAGTTCGGGCAGGACGATCGCCTCTGCGTGTTGGCCGTGCGGGCTTGACGCCTGCTTGACCTGAGGAAGACCGATGAGTGAGACGCACGTCGTGTTCGGGACCGGTCAGGTTGGGCATGCTCTGATTTCGCAGCTGGCCGGGTCGGGGTACGACGTACGGGCGGTGTCGATGCATCACCCGACGGCGCTGCCTGAAGGGGCCGACTGGCGACGTGCCGATGCCACCGACCATGAAGCGGCCGCCGAGGCTGCCAAGGGCGCATCGGTCATCTACCAATGTCTCAACGCCCCCTACACGAAGTGGCCCGAACTGTTCCCCCCATTACAGAGGGGGGTGCTGGCAGCCGCAGAGCGCAACGATGCGCTTCTCGTGACCCTCGAGAACGTGTACAGCTACGGTTCGACGAGGGGCAAGCCGATGACGGAGGATCACCCGCTCTCCGCCACGACAGTCAAGGGCCGGACCCGGGCTGCGATGACACGGGAACTGCTTGCCGCGGCGGAGGCCGGCAGAATTCGCATCGCAATCGGCCGTGCATCGGATCTCTTCGGGGCGGGAGCCACAGAGACGGCGCTTGGCAGTCGAGTGTTCGCCAACGCCCTCGCCGGAAAGCGCGTCGACTTCATCGGCAATCCCAACCTCCTTCACACGTACAGCTATGTCCCCGACGTCGCGAAGGGGCTCGCCACCCTCGGTACCGATGAACGAGCCATTGGCGGTGCGTGGCACCTGCCTGGCCCGGAGACAGTCGCGACGCGGGCGATCATCGAGCTCATCGCGGGCGAGGTCGGACGGACCGTGGGCATCCGCAAGGTGCCCACGCTGGCCGTGCGCGCGATGGGGCTGTTTAGCCCCATGATGCGAGGTCTGGCAGAGATGGCCTACGAGTTCGAGGAGCCCTTCGTCCTGGATACGACGAAGTACCGGTCCATGTTCGGCACCGCCACTACACCACTGAGCACCGCCATCGCGGAGACGGTCGGCTGGTACAGAACCGAGAGGGGCGCGTCATGATCGTTGCGGAAGCGCAGAATGGTGGGGGTTCCGGGAGCGAAAAGCGTCCCTGATCAGGCATCTGCGAGCGGGCGGTAGAGGATTTGAACCTCTGACCTCTTCCGTGTCACAGAAGGTCCGCGCAACGCCGTGACCAGCGCTCTCGCTGCTCACGACCGTTTTCGGTAGTCACAGGAGTGCCGGGAGTACCCCTGAGTGACATCGGCTCCTTCACAAGATATTGACCAGATGGGCGTCCATTTGACTCCCCGATGCGAATGACTGACCGCGACACGGCCCGGGTGAATTCCCAATGTCGACGTCAGGCTACGATCGGAAACGATGCTGTCGAAAGGCTAAAGAAATCACCGAGATGCCGACGCCTGGATGCCCCATTGTGGGCTTCGTCGCCAGGGTCGAAGACCAGCGAGCCTGGCGAAGAGAACAAGTAGAGGCCGGCTGCGAGCCAAGCCAGACCGCGGGTCGTTTGTTCGCTCATCTCACCGCGAGCACGAGCGTTAGGAGTGCGATGAGCTTCCCACGGGGGCTCCCCGATCTCCGGCAGGCCGACACTACCTCTCGTCGCGTCAGAGCAAAACGTCAATTGAGCCAGGCATGGGGCATTGCGCCTACTCGATTCGTCGCACTAGACTCCTCTTGCCCGCCGGCGAGGGGAAGATGAAGATGCGAATTGCGCGCCTCACGCCAGCCTGGCTGGCGGTGATCTTCGGGCTCGTCGTGCTCAGCACTCCACCGACGGCGCGCGCCACATTCGCCGGATCCAACGGACGCATCGCGTTCTCGTATGGAGACCAGTTCCCCGGAGGCGACCTCGGGTCCCACACGGACATCTTCGCGATCCGGCCGAACGGGAGCCACCTTCAACAGTTGACGCACGTACCGAACGAAGCGGCCGCTGCCCTGCCCTCGTGGTCGCCCGATGGGACGAAGATCGCCTTCGAGAGCAACGTGAGCGGCAACTATGAGATCTGGGTCATGGATGCCGACGGCCGGCACAAGGTGCAGATCACCGACGAGCCTCGTTTCGAGCATCTGACGCCCAGCTGGTCGCCCGACGGCTCGCAGATCGCCTATAGCCGCTGCGACACGCCGTTCGGCTTCATCGGTTCGTGCGATATCAACGTGATGAGCGCCGACGGAAGCTACGCATACCGAGTCGTGGGCGGGCATCGAATCCACGGCCGCCCCGTGTTCTCCCCCGACGGGACGTCGATCGCTTTCGCGAGCGATCGTGCCGGCTTCATTTCGGCCATCTGGGTAGTGAACGCCGACGGGACCGGCCTTCAGCGGCTGACGAGTCCCAATACCGAGGGCTTTTGGCCCGACTGGTCCCCGGACGGAGAGCGAATCCTGTTCACCGACAACTGTTGTCGGCCCCACAGCAACCTCTGGAGCGTCAGTCCCGACGGAATGGGACTCACCCGCCTGACGGACTCGACGCCCGGCCACAACCTGATGTTCGGCTCGTACGCCCCGAGCGGCCGGAAGACCGTCCTCACCAGCGATGAGGCCTACCCCCGCTTTTGCTGCACGGACATCGTCGTACGAGGGGCGAATGGGGATCTCTCCACCATCGTGGAGGGCGGCCGCGCGTTGGTCATTGCTTCATGGGGTTCAGCGACGTGACCGGCGGACTGAGTGGAATCGGAGCGATGAGACATGCATCGAGATCGCCGCGAGTGGGGTGGCGAGCGGCGCTCCTCGTGGGACTCCTCGCGGCCCTGGTCTGCACCGCGAGCCCCGCGACGGCGACCTTCCCCGGCCGAGACGGCAGGATCGCGTTCGCCGACTTCATCACGGGACAGATCTACGCCGTCAACCCGGACGGGACGGGCCTGGCGCAGTTGACGCACACCGATGCACGGCATGTCACGTTCTCCCCTGAGTGGACGGCGGACGGTCGTGTCACCTTCTCGCTCCTGCGTGCGAACACACCCGAGGACCATGCCCGCATCTGGATCATGAACGCCGACGGAACCGATCAGCACAGGCTGGCCGGGGACGCGCCCGGGTATCGCGACTATGGTGCCACCCTCACCCCAGATGGAAGCATCGTGTTCGCTCGATGCAAGCCCGACAACGGCGTCTGCGCGATTTGGATCATGCGGTCCGACGGCACGGGCAAGCGGCCGCTGACCCCGTACCGAGAGGGACAGAACGAGGCGATCGACTTCTTCCCGACGGTGTCGCCCGACGGCCGACACGTGGCATTCACACGGTTCGCCTGGAAGGGTATCGCCGCGCAGGTCTACGAGATGCGGATCGACGGCTCCGGCGAGCACGCGATCACGCCCGCTGCCCTCGAAGCGACGTCCCCCGACTATTCGCCCGACGGCTCGCTCGTCGTGGTCCACAGCCAGGCGGTCCGCCTCGGAAGCAACATCTATTCGCTTCACCGGGACGGTACGCACGTGACGAGGCTCACGCGGACGGCCTACCCGAACAACGACATCGACCCGACCTACTCGCCGCGGGGCGACCGGATCGCGTTCTCGAGCGATCGGCGCTATGACGATTTCTGCTGTGCCGACCTGTTCGCGATGACGGGGGGCGGCACCGAGGAGTATCGCGTCCCCACCGACGGGATCCAGGGTGTGGTGCAGGTCGCTTGGGGATCCGCGCCGCTGGTGACCGATGCCGAGGCCGCTCGGTTGGCGCCGGTGACACCGGCAGAGCCCGCCGCCTCCGCGGGCGCTCGCAGTTGGTGCACGTCAGTGCCGGCCATCATGCGCATGCGGTTCTGCTAGCCGCCGTCGACGCAGTTCACGTCCCCGGCTTTGACGCTCTACCATTCGCCGGGACCGGCTGGAACATCGTTCTCGAATCGATACATAGCCATCGCCCCGCACATTCTCGCGAAGGGCTTTCCCCACAAGACCAACGTGCTGCGAGCTGGGTATTCGGTGGTCGGCGGTAGAGGATTTGAACCTCTGACCTCTTCCGTGTCAAGGATCGCCGGGGCGGCATCGCGACCAGCGCGTTTTCCACAATCCACAGGTGAGGGGGTGTTCGGAAGGTCCCTCAAAGACCCCCGAGAACCCCCAAATGCCGTTTGGTTCTTCCCACGAGCTTCCCACGGGGAGATGCGTGATCGCACCCGTCCCCCGACCTACGATCGCATATCGTGGGGACCGTCCTCGGCCACATGCTCGATCTGGCAGCCGGTCGCGTCGCCGACGCGGGGGCGCTGATCGATGCCCTCGAACGCCTGCGCAGGACGCTCGACCGCTATGACTACTTCCGCCCGATGTGGGCGACAGGGAGGCAGGTCGACGGTTCGATCCTCAAGGCAAAGGTCGTCGAGGAGTTCGGCGCAGTCCGATCGGCGGCGCTCAAGCTCGGCGGGCGGGACATTCACAACCGCGCCGCCCTTCTGGACTCGCTCCGTGGACGCGTGCTCGCCATCGTCGAGCCGGTAGGCCGGGCGGGACTCACGCTGGACGAGAGCCAAGAATTGAGGGTCGCCGTGGAAGACCTAGAGACAGGCGGCCGAGCGAGCGACCGGCCGCAAGCGCCGGGTCGAGTGGCTCCTGGTGGCGACGTTCCTCGTCGGCGTGGTCGTCGGATTCCTCGCGGATGTCATGATTCGAGTGCTCGGAAAATAGCCACCGTGAACTCCCGGACCGGAAGGATGCCGCCCGACCTCATCGGAGGGGGCGAGGAGGAAGCTCCTCCTAGCCAACTGTTCGCTCACTCATCGCCATCCCGATCCGGCGGGAGACGGCGGTCGCGATGCGATCGGCGTCCCCGGCTCCGGCGTGGACAGTGATCTCGCGGCGGTACGCCCTAAAGGGGGACCCCTAAGCTCCCGATAAGCGATCGTATGAAAGCAACCTCTCGGAAGCTCCTACGTCGCTCGATGCTCGCACCTCTCCTCTTGGTCGGGGTCCTCGCCGCACCCGTCGCACACGCCGGGACCAACGGAGCGGACTGCGAGTCGGAGTTCTATAGGGCGATCCCTAGGAAGCACGCTCCACCGCGGATCGAACTAATCGTGCGTGCTCCGGGTCGCCGTTTCGGCGCGACAGGTGCTTGGGAAAGTCGCTCCGGGGACAGGGTTCAAGTCCGAGTCGAGCCAGGCGAGGGGAAGGCGAGCAAGATGGTGTTCGATGTCGCTAGGCGCGAGTATCGCTTGATGCGGTGCGAGACCACCTAACCGGAGCCATCGCCCCCCCATCCTGAACGCCTCCGCGCTTCAGCGCGGTCATGGTCTCCCTCCTCGGTGCGACGGACATTCCATATCCCGTCGAGCGCCATCGGTGCATCTCCGGCAAGCATCTCGACAGCGAACAGCCACCCGCAATTCATGCAATAGAGGTCCCCGAGCCGACCGATCCTCGTGGTGGTGGGAGATCCGCCTCCAAGACGAGGGGTCGGTAGCAACACGGACACGTCATCGGCCGAGCCTACCTCTCCCGAACCTCCGTGGATACCGCCCACATGCGTGTCTACACCGGATGGATGATCCACCGGCACCAGGCAAGGGAAAGTATGAGAATCGGCATGGAGGACAACGTGGACGATTCACCTCGGTTTCGGGATCGAGTCCGCGAGTTCTCGCTCGGATTCATGGATCTGACTGATGACCCGACGAGGTCGGATGATCGTCATGCTCGTGAGTCTCGCCGTCGTTCTCGTTGGCGTTGGGTTGTTGGAGCTATCCCATGGGTGACATCACCGGAGGATGGGGGCATCACCGAGTCGGACGTGAACTACGGGATTGGCTACGACTGGTAAGACGAACACGCAAGCGTCCGATGGAATGTGATCGGTGTACCCGACCCGCCGTGTATCACATCAAACAATCTCGGCTCGCGCCGTACCCGGATGAAACTCTTCACCTTTGCCGTAGACATCGCATCATCCACGCCGGATTGACGTTCGCACGTTGGGTTTCGTTCTTCCTCGAACCCTTGCCGAAGTGATGGACGACCCGACACCGATGCACGAGCGACTCCACGACGCCTTCATCCGGATCAACAAACTAGAGTCCGAAATCGACGATCTCAAACGGCGGCTCGCCGATCGACAACGGCGGCTAACGGAAGCTCGGGAGGAGATCGCAGAGCGTCGCCAACGGAACATCCGCCTAGAGAACGACAATGGGTGAGTTCATTCCCCCGGAGACCAGTTCCGGATGACCTTGGACAAGTGAACGTCCCACGTCACGTCCTTCGTGCATAAGAGTGGTTGCTCGTCGTCGGTGAGCATGACGACGGTGTATGAGGCGGTTCCCTCCCCACCCTTTCGTGGACGAATCGTGCCGCGAACACGAAGCGCGGTGTTCGGCTCAAAGTGGTTTGCGAACGAGAACACTCCATCCCTGATCTCCGGACCGTTCGGATCCAAACGAGATGTCGGGACCCCAGTCGGTCAAGGAGCCGTCATCGCACTTGAGGCGAAAATCGATCTCAACGAGCTTCAGTCTCACCATGTCGAAGCGCTCGTTCTTGATTACTCGGAACTCCACCTTCCGGTCACGGGTGGGGCGAGTTTGGGATGTGCGCCCTCGGTAGATGCGGAAGTGTGTCCGCGCTCGACGGCGCTGATGCGCCGATGATTGCTATCAGCACGAGCGCGATCATGACAAGCATCGGTCGCCTCATTGGTCTCCACCCCCAGTCGGCTTCACTTTAGGGTCGCAAGCACGCTCGGTTACCGCAAATCGTGCTTGATTCGCGGCGAAGGCCTATCTAGGAGCCGCCTCGTTGCCATGTGTCTACGGTGGATGGACGATCCACCGGCATCACCCATGGGAAGGATAGGAGTCGACCCGCCATGGACGTCGTGGACTTCGGAATTGGTCCACGACGAAGGAACGAATGAGCAAGAACTCACCCATCGAATGTGATGGACGCACCCGAGCCGCCAAGTTTCGAGTCAAACAGTCTCGGCTCGCGCTGTACCCGGAAGATTCTGCACCTTGTTTTACACACCGCATCGTCCAAGCCAGATGGACCTTGGTAGCTTGGATTTGGTTCATCATCGAGGCCTTCTTCCCGAAGTGATCGACGACCCGGCACCGATGCTCGAGCGACTTCGCGAAGCCGCGATCCGAATCAACAGGCTGGACCGAAATCAACGATCTCAGACGACGGCTCGCCGATCGAACAACGGAGGCTAACAGAAGCTCGAGAGGAGATTTTCCTGCACCGACTCGGGAAGGTCGGAAGCGCCGAGTTTCCTCGCTTGCTTCCTCTGATACTAGCCAGATCTCGTCGTAGTGGCGCTCCCCCAGGAAGGGGCCTGCTCTTCTGCCGATCCGGCGGTAAGACGGACAACATCTCTACCGTCTGCTCCCATCAAGTAGATGTGACCCTCCCCCTCACTCCCTCTGTCAAGTAGGTGCCGAGTGAATGCGATCTTGGATCCGTCCGGGGACCAGGCTGGGGACGTATCGAAGTTATTCGAGCCGCTCGTCAGCTCCTCGACGTTCGAGCCGTCCGCATCCATGACGAAGATCGTGGCGTCACGCTGTGTCCAGCGAGAAAACAAGATCCGCGAGCCGTCCGGGGACCAGGCTGGCTCGGTGTCCCAGCCGTCCGAGATGCGCGCCAAATGAGACCCATCGGCATCCATGATGTACAAGCCGCTCTCGGCAGTGGCATCTCTCGCGAACACAACTCGGGAACCGTCCGGAGACCATGAGCCGCCATAGTCGGAATATCGACCCGCCGTAAGTTGCTGCTCGTTCCTACCATCGGCACCAATCGCGAAGATGTGGCTCGCGAGAACAGAGTGGCCCGCGTTGACCCGCACGTAGGTTCCGTCCTTACTAAATTCGGTGAAGAGAATCTTCGTTCCGTCCGGCGCCCACGCCGGAGTGGATCCTCCAGCTGGCGTGATCGTGACCGGATCCGAGCCATCGGCATTCATCACGGTCACGCCTTGTTCAGTGTCGACAGCGAGCTTCGTGCCGTCCGGCGACCAACTCGACGCGTAATCGCGCGCGCCGCTGGTCACCTGCTGCTCATCGGAGCCATCCGGGTTAACCGTGAACAAATTCCAGCGCTCTGGCAGCCTACGCGTGAAGGCGATCCTGCCATTCGCCAATGCGCCATCTTGTCGCGAAGCTAGTCCGTCGCTCTGTTTCGTGGGCCCGAACGCTACGAAGGCTATCCACACGGCGGCCGCCGCGATGGCAAGAGCGACGACTCCGGCGGTCACCCTGTGATGTGCGCGCGACCGCTCAAACGCGGCGTTATGCATAGGCACGGTCGTTCCCCGTGCGATGCGCTCCCAGAGCTCTGGCGGCTCGAGTCGGTCGAGGACGCGAAGCATGTGCTTGGTGTCACGCGTCATGTCTCCTCCAATAACTTCCTGAGGCGGCGGCGACCCTGGCTGAGATGGACGTAGACGGTCGCCCGTGCCATCCCGAGGGTGACGGCTACTTCCCCGACGGGACGGTCGGCGTAGTCATGGAGGACAACCGCTCCGCGCTGGTGAGGGGAGAGTGATCGCAGCGCTGCGATCACATCGGCGAGCGGTTCATCGGCGTCGTAGGTCGGTTCATCGAGAGGGTGGCCGTGCTGCGTTCGCCGCTTCAGCTCCCCAGATGCGATCCGGAACGCGGCTCGCCAGATCCACGCCTGAGGCGAATGGATCTCGTCAGCTCGAGACAATGCCTGTGTGAACGCCTCGGCTGCGGAATCACTGGCGATTCTCGGTCCCCGGAGAACGCGACGAGTGCACGCCACAGTCTCCACCCTCAGCGCGATAGAGCTTCTCAAGCCGGTCACGCGCTTCCGTCACGAGCGAATCCTGCACCACACAGGTATAGGGCAAGGATGGGGCGAAAGTCTTTAGGCAACGAGCCAAGCACGCCGCTGGAGAATGGGGGACTGCCCCGGGTTTGGTTGACTCCTGATCTGTGAGGATGCAGTCCTCGCTGGAAGGATGTCACCATGCCCGAAGCCGTTCCCCGAGGAGTTCCGCCGTGACGTGGTCGCGGTCGCCCGCAGCGGTGAGGCGCCGCTGTCCCAGATCGCGAAGGACTTCGGGATCTCCGAGTCGTGTCTGCACCGCTGGCTGAAGCTGGCCGACGATCGAAGACGGCGTCCGCCCGGGCATCACGCACGGCGGAGGCGGCCGAGATGCGGGAGCTGCAAGAAACGCAACCGGCTGCTCGAGCAGGAGAACGAGATCCTGCGCCGGGCGGCGGCCTATCTCGGCCAGGGATCTCAACCCAAAATGATCGTACCCGCTGGTCCGTGACCTTGCCGCCGACGGGATCCCCGTCGCGGTGACCTGCCGGGTGCTGGGCTTCTCCACGCAGGCGTTCTACAAGTGGCGAGCGCAACCCGGTCACGCGAGCGGGACTGGGACGACGCGCATCTGATCAACGCCGCGCTCGACGTCCACGCCGACGACCCGGCGTTCGGGTACCGGTTCATCGCCGACGAACTCGACGCCGAGCACGGGCATCACCGCCGGCGAGAACCGGGTGCGGCGGCTGTGCACGCCAGCAGCGGATCTGGTCGGTGCTCGCCAAGAAGCGGGGCCTGGGCCGCAAGGCCGGCCCGCCGGTGCACGACGACCTGGTGCGACGCGTGACTTCACCGCCGACGGCACCGAACGAGCTGTGGCTGACCGACATCACCGAGCACCCCACCGCCGAGGGCAAGCTCTACCTGTGCGCGATCAAGGACGTGTGCTCCAACCGGATCGTCGGCTACTCGATCGACTGACCGGATGACCGCCTCGCTCGCAGTCGTCGGCGCTGCGCAACGCGATCGCGCTGCGCGCGCCCGCCGGGCACCGTGGTCCACTCCGACCGGGGCAGCCAGTTCCGATCCGCGAAGTTCGTCCGGGCGCTCGCGAGCAACGGCCTGGTCGGGTCGATGGGCCGGGTCGGCGCCTGCGGCGACAACGCCGCGATGGAGTCGTTCTTCGCCCTGCTGCAGAAGAACGTCCTGGACCGGCAACGCTGGCGCACCCGCGAGGAACTCCGCCTGGCGATCGTGACCTGGATCGAACGGACCTACCACCGCCGACGCCGCCAACGCGCCCTCGGCAAGCTCACCCCGATCGAGTTTGAGACAATGCACACAGGCCGCTCACGCGGCCTGAGCACACTCAACCCCGCGAGTCAACCAAAGTGGGGGCAGTCCCTCAGCCCGGTTCTGGTACGTCGATTGCAGGTGTCCACTGAGAAGCGAAGAGTGAATCGTGGAGGAGGAATATCCCTCCAGGAGAGGAGACTCCATGAGGAAGGCTCTGGTGCTCTCTACCCTGCTGGCAGCCCTCCTCGCCGGCACGGCCAGGGCAGCCGTTCCTTGCGATCCGTCGCCCGTCGCTGGCTTTGCGTGTACCGTCAGCGACCCCGAGGGGCGCGAGCGAACGGATGCGCCTCGACATCGTCTCCGTAACGGCTGAGTTTGGAACCAGCATGGTGTCGTTTAGCGTCGAGGCATCCAAGGCGTTCGGGCCGAGAGCGATTGGGTACAGGGCCAATCCGGACAATCCCTGGATGGTGAGTTCGAACTGCACTTTTTGGCGGAGACGATCAAGGACCATCCTGGGCGGAAGCCAAGCTCGTAGTCGGGTACAACTCAGACTACGGTCGGTATTGGGTGAGAGTGTTCGATCTCACTACCGGAGAGTACGCATCGGCCCCTGGAGACTACTTTGTGCTCCGACCCACCCCGAGCATGCTCACCGTCGTAGTTCCCAGGCTTGCGTTGCCGCACCCCAGGACACACTTCGGCATGTATTTCGTGGCTCGCTACATCCGTTTCGATCTGGACCAGGGGCTCGGTTGCCGAAGTAGAACGCGCCCCGGATCACCAGCGGGCGGGACCTGCGGGCCCACCGGACTAATGCTCATTCTTGAACGACCTCAATCCCTTCGCGACCAGGAGGTCCTGATGCGCAAGCTCCTCGCCCTTGCCTTGCTGGTTCTTTCGACCCTTCTCATTCCGTCGACGGCTTCGGCTCATCATCGGGACTTCGACGGGGTGCGCATCTACGAATGGGACATCCACTGCATCAAGTTCTACGACGTTCCGGGTGGCCCCGTGTCTTGGTACGCGTTCGAGGGGGGCGTCAACGTCAGCGAGTTCCGGGCCGACGTATGGGCCATCCGGGTCATGTGGAGGCTGTATGACAGCAAGACGGGAGAGCTCTACCAAGAGAAGGGGCGCCGCTTTGAGACGGACGCCGCCCAGGAACCGGTGGAGAGCTTCGGACCGAGCCTGCAGGCGGACCCCGAGCCTCTGGACACGCGATCGCAACGTTCCAATGGAAGCGCCATGGAATGCGAGACATCTTCCACAGCCGGTTCGTCGGTCGGAACGATCCCGACGAGTGCGAATAGCGAGCTCCTACGACGAGACGGGCTCGATTTGCGCCGAATGGATGGATCGCTGTCCCTGGTTCCCCTCCTCGCTGCGGGACTGGGCCAATGAACTGACCCAATGTGAGGCGGTGTGCGGCGGCATCCCGCCGAGCCGCCTAACTCTCGCTCGCCCCGAAGTGATCGTCTTGCTTCGACTGCCCTCTGACCCTTGGGCTGTCCTGCGTCCAAACCTGACTGTTTTCAGAGGTAAGACCGTCGATGCTCGAGCCGTAGATCACAGCCACGGCTCCGGCTCGCTCCGACTCTCCCACATCCCTTCCGGGGATCCCGATCGCGAGATCATTCGAGTGCCCAAGCCCGAAGTTGCCCGCCACCAGCGCGGAGGCGAAGCGGTCGTAGCGCCCGCCACGACCGGAGATCCCCGGGACGTCTAGCGACAAGAATCGACCGCCGATCGCACAGAGGGCGATCCCAAGCTCGCACACGACGAGCTGTAGAGGACGTTCACGGCACCGATGTCCTCTCCCTCGCGGTCCTCAAACGGTGCGCCGATTGCGAGATCATTTGCGCCTTGCGAGTCGAAGTCCCCCGCCGCGAGCGTCCTGCCAAACCCATCCCCCGGCTCGGCCTCGTCTTCCACGCCGACGGTGTCTTGGGTGAAGATCTCGCTCTGTGTGCCTGCGAGTCCCTTCGATCGGGCATAGAGGATGATGACCGCCCCGCCGGAGGTGTCGTAGTAGCCCGCCTGGGCACTGATCGCGAGATCCTCCAACCCCAGCTTCTCTCCGCCGAAGTCCCCCGCCGCGAGCGAGCCCCCGAACCGTCCGTCGTCGCTGTCGCCGGACACCCCAGCTGTCCTGCGACCACAATTGATCATCCCGCACAGACAGACCTTCCGAAGTCCCGTAGAGCACGTGGACGAAGCCACCCCGGTTCAACGGTTCGGGGATCGCCAGATCATCCTCGGGGCCTTTCCCGAAGTCGCCGGCCACAAGGTCGCTTGCCCAGCCGACGTCGTTGTCGTTGGGGGGAAGCGGACCCTTCAATCCGGGAGACAGTTCGCTCCAGAGCTGGTTGCCCTCAGCCGTCAGGCCGGAGGCCGACCCATACAGGATGCGCAGGTGCCCGACGTAGTTCTCACAGCACAGGTCCGGGACACCGATCGCAAGCTCCGCATACCCATCACCGTTGAAGTCCCCAGTCTCGAGAACCTCCCCGAGCCGGTAGGAGTAGTAGCCGTCCAGTCCTGGAGACCTCGGTTCCCACCGTTGGTCGCGCAGCGTCGTGAGGCCGTCGGCGGAGCCGTAGAGGACGTGCACCTGCTCCGCGCCCCGGGGCACCGATCGCGAGATCAGCGAACCCGTCTGCGTCGAAGTCGCCGCTCCCGGTCTCAATTCCGAACTCCACAGTCGAGGTATCGGCGTTGCCCAGTTCAACCCCGGCGAGTCCGGGCGCCACAGTTGGTCTTCCTGCGACGACAGTCCACTCGGTCCCCCGTAGAGGACGTTTACTTCGCCAGCCTGGAACCGAACGTGAGAGTACCCGGGTGCGCCAATTGCGAGATCGGAGAAGCCATCGCCGTTGAAGTCCGACTCGACTGTCTCCCGTGTGCCGGCAACCACGGGTTGGGAGAGCTGCCAGCCCGTAGGTAGGGCACCCATGACCACGATGACAAACGGAACGAGAAGGACGCGCCTCAAGTGTGAAGCCCTCCGTGAGATCGGGCTTCATGCTATGCATGCGCTGAATCAAGCAGCCCGTGCAATCAGCCTGATTCTGGTACGTCGATTGCAGGTGTCTCGGCTTCCAGGGACGGCGAAGAATGAGCTGTGAGGAAGGAGTTCCAATGCGAAGGCTCCTCGCCGTTGCCTTGCCTATTGTGCTGGTCGTGCTCGTTCCCTCGACCGCATCGGCCCATCATCACCACTACGACGGACTGCGTATCAAGGACGAGGTCTACTGCATCAGGTCCTATGACGATCCAGGTGGGCCAGTCACCGGCGTCACGTTCGAGGGGGCCGTCCTCGTCACCGAGAAACGAGCGGACGTGCGGGACGTCAGACTCATATGGCGCGTCTACAACAGCATGACGGGGCTCAGTCGTGAATGGGGTGGCCGGGAGTCACCACTTCCAGGCAGGTATAGCGTGAGCACCTACGCGTTCTCAGAGGATGGAAGCTACATGACCGCAACCGTGCGATTCATGCGGCCGGAGAGGCGCGACATCCTCCATACCCGCGAGGTCGCCCGGTGGCCGGCCGGCAACGAGATCTGCTATTGACGCGGGGAGTGCCCCTGTGGAAAGGAAGTTCCATGCGAAGGTTCCTCGCACTGACGCTGGTCGTTGTCTCGGCCGTCCTCATGCCCTCGACCGCATCTGCGCATCATCACCACTACGACGGGCTGCGGGTTGAATGGGAGGGCGCTGGATGTCACTTGTTCTACGATGACTATCCTGGTCCTATAACTGATGTCACTTTCGAGGGCCAGATCCAGGTCACCGAGCACCGAGCCGATGTCTGGGCAATCAAGTCGAGGTGGCGTCTCTATGACTCCGCAACTGACGAACTTCTCCGGGACGTCGAGTCCTCTCGTCGCCTCTACGACGTGGCACGATTCGGGGTGACCTGGCATGTCCCGCCTGATGGGGCTCAGTACCTAATCGCGACGGTGCAATGGAAGCGCGTGGGTCAGCCTGACATCTTCCACACTCGGGAGGTCGCTCGCTATCCATCTGAGAAGTGCTTCTAGAGGGAGGAGGTCCTCGTGCGCAAGCTCCTGGCGTTGGTCCTGCCAGTCGTGGCGGTCGTGCTCGTTCCGTCGGTTGCCTCCGCCCATCACGAAGACGCTGCCGAGCTTCAACTCGACTATGTGGGTCGATGCTCCATCCTGGATGATGAGGAAGGCCACGCCAGACTGGGTGGGACCGTCCGCCTCTACTACGAGGAGCAATCTCAACAGGCTGTTTACTCTGGCGTCGAAGTGAAGTGGCTCCTCTACCGGAGGTTCCCGGCGACAGAGGACTGGGAGCTTGTGCGTACGACGACACAGCGCACGACACCGACCTACACGGGAGCTTGGTGGGGGGTCCGATTCAGGACGGACCCGCCCATATCGTGGGACAGGATGAATGGCGGCTGTCGGCCGT
Organism: uncultured Actinomycetes bacterium; assembly: GCA_963728285.1. GTDB lineage: Bacteria > Actinomycetota > UBA4738 > UBA4738 > HRBIN12 > CAVSJR01. Next base: position 535,985 of record CAVSJR010000003.1, read on the forward strand.
AGCTCGATGGATTCGCATCGGCGAACATGACATCCGGCACCTCATCAAGAGGGTGGCGTACTTTGACGCCCGTGTCCTCCAGGAATGCACTACCTACGAGTCACCAAGGACATAGCTGGAGTTCCCCCGCTTTCGTGGACGGTTGGACTCTACGCGACGACTGTTTGGTCCTGGACCGACCTCCTCTCGAACTCGGCCGGAGAGAGCTGCCCGAGCGCCGAGTGCCGACGGCGGGAGTTGTAGAAGCCCTCGATGAAGTCGAACACGCGCCAGGCGGGCCTCGGTGCGGTTGCGGAAGCTGCTCCGGTCGATCAGCTCGCACTCCAAGCGTGGCGAAGAAGACTCGCGGCGGCGTTGTCGTAGGCGTCGCCCACGGAGCCCATCGACGGGAGCGATGCCCGGCCTCCCGGCAGCGTCGGCCGAAGGCGAGCTCGTGTACTGGCATCCGCGATCGGAGTGGTGGACGAGGCCCTGGGTCGGACGGCGGTTGCTGGATCGCCATGTCCAGGGCGTCCAGCACCAGCTCGGTCCGAAGGTGATCGCGCATCGCCCAGCCGACGACCCGCCGGCTGAAGGCAGTCGATCACCACCGCCACGTAGAGGAACCCTGCCCAGGTCGGCACGTAGGTGATGTCGGCAACCCACATCCGGTCGGGCTCGGTCGGCCTGAAAGTCCCGCTGCACGAAGGTCGGGAGCCGGAGCCGCCGTCTCATCGCGTCGGGTCGTGCGGAGCCCCTTGCGCCGGTGCACGCCCTGGATGCCTGCCGGGTGCATCAGGCGAGCCACCCGCTTTTGGCGAGCAGAAGATCCGGTGATCCAGGCGGAGCTCGGCGTGGATTCGCGGCGCGCCATAGGTGCCCCGGCTGTCGGTATGGATCTCGCCGATCACCTGGGCGAGACAGGCGTCGGCACGCGACCGGGCGTGATGCGGGCCTTGATCGCCAGGCGTAGTAGCCGCTGGTGGAGACGTCCAGCACGCGGCACATCGTGGCGACCGGGATAGTGCGCCTTCTCTCGCTCGACGAAGCCGGAACACCGCTACCGGGTCCGGCCGGTCTCCTTGGCGAAGAAGGCGGCTGCTTTTACCAGGATCTCCTGTTCCTGCTCGAGGACGCGGTTCGCGCCGGCGCAGGCGCGAGAGCTCCTCGCGCTCGTCGCTGGTCAGGCCCGTCGCTGCGCGCCGGCGTCGACGTCGGCCTGGCGGACCCAGCTGTCGAAGCGTCTCCGGCGAGCAGCCGAGGTCCCTCGCGACTGCCGGAGATCGTGCCGCCGGAGCGGACAAGGCGGACCGCTTCAGCGCGGAACTCGGCCGGGTACGGCGGTCTGGTCTTGCCTCCCATCGTGGACTCCTTCCCGGGGCCGTGCCCCAAGTCTCAGGTGTCCACGAAAGCGGGTCAACTCCAGTACTCCCCCACTCCATGTGCAGCTCAATCCCCGCCCCCCAACTGCCTCTCACCATGCCCACCCACTGTGACCCCTAAGCCCGGCCAGCGTGGATGGCGGTCGCGGGCGCGATGCCGCATGCTCGCGGAGCGCCCCGCGAGCGGCATCCACGATCCAATGGAGCTGAACCCGAACTCGAGCCGGGCCCCTGCCGTTGACGACCCCGCCTCCTCTTGGTTCGCCTAGCCGCAGCGAGGCGTCTTCTTCGTCTCCCCCTGGCCTCCGGTTCTCCACGGCCTGACCGAGTCAAGCGGCTTCGGAGACTATGGGAGGGCTCCGGGGTGCCCGCCGTCGTCCAGAGCACAGATGCATCGCCTCGTTAAGGCGTTCGCCGGATGGAGCGCAGCGAGGGCCGGCTGCCGCCCATGACGCCGGAACCTCCTCATCCATTGAGTAGTCACCTCAGGTGTGAGGGTCTACCGCCACGGCCACGTGATGCTCGCCTTCCTGCTCTTACTTGGAGTTGCGTGCGGGAGACGGGCGGTCGAACCGACCCGTTCTATTTCCCCAGAGCTCCCACCCATCGGTGAGCCAAGCCCAATCGCTCCCCCAATGGGAGAGCCTCGAATCACGGCCGAGATTCCCGTCCCTCGCGACACATACAACCTCGGGGTGGCGGTCGGCGCAGGCTCGGCGTGGGTCGGACTGGAGCCAAGAGAGCGAAGCGGAGAGGACTCGATTATCCGCATCGACCTCGCAACGAACGAGATTGTGGCCGAGATTCCAGTCGCGGCGGCACCCTCGCGCAAGCGCATCGCAGCGACCGCCGACGTCGTCTGGGTTGGGTCGACCGGCTTGCTCGAGCGGATCGACCCGGCAACGAACGCCATCGTCGCGTCGGTGGCAATCCCCGATCGCTCCATATCCGCGATCGTCGTGGATGACGCAGCGGTGTGGGCGGTCACGATCGACCGCTCCGCTCAGGGGTTCCTCGTCCGGGTGGACCCAGCCACGAACAAGATCGTCGCCGAGATCCCCAGCTCGGCCCCCAGGGTATTCGCCGGCTATGAGGACGAAGTCCAGCTGGGAGCGGGTTCCGTGTGGGTTCTCGGGGTTCGCTGGTTCGAGCGCGAAGACGCCGAGTACGGGAGCGACCTGATCCGCATCGATCCGGCGACGAACACGATGAGCGAGGGTCCCGGTGGCGGCTTCCACATGGCGGTGGGCACCGACGAGGTCTGGGTCCGCTTCCCCGCGGACGGCATCTTCGGATGCTGTCTACGCTGGCGAACGAGGCGAGCGGTGGGTCTGGACCCGCGTGGACGTCCAACAAACGAGCCGTCCAAGCCATTCCGGTTCGGGACGACGGGCTGCAGCTCGTGACCCCGGAAGCCCTATGGTCGGTCGGCTGACGAAAAACAGCGAGAATGTCCGGGTCACTCGATTCGATCCCGACACCTTGGATGTGGAAGCGCGCTCGGAGCCCCTCCGCTCCTACTATCACGATGCCGAGCTGGATCCGGCGTCCGGGACGGTCTGGGTCTCAGCATTCTCGGCCATGCGTGAGATTTGATATTGGATCGAGCCGAGCCAGACAGGAATCCGCGGCATCAAGCCGCTAGGCGATCCGGCATCTTTCCGCTGCGACTTGATTGGTGTGCCGGTACGGACGTTCAGGTTGATCAATGGCTGCGACTAGATACCTGTCGCATGCCGCCTGCGCAGGCCACCGGTTCCTCGCTGACCCACGAGTCGAATCGCCTGGACTCCTGAGGGCGAGCTCCGAGGCTCCCACGATGAGCGTTGGAAGTGGAGCGAAGAGCAATCGACGGCGCAGCGGCTTCACGGTCGGAGGAAGGTCGGTTGTTTACCTCCCTCCGGCACATAAGAAGCGTCGGAGCTGGCGGACGTTCTACCGATGCCGCGATGCCGGCCTTCAACTAGCGTCTCGCCTGTCACGTCATGCGATGCCTGATCTACCCGTTTGGGCTCGACATCTATTTCGCGCCACCGCCTCGCATCAGGGCGTCCAGACTCTCCGCCTTGGCTCTCTGCCCTTCCTCGTACAGGTGTGAATAGCGGTCGACCATTGCTTGGGTTGAGTGGCCAAGGGCCCGTTGAGCCTCGAGTAGCGTGTACCCGGCCTTAGCCATGAGACTTGCTGCCGTGTGTCGCAGGTCATGAACTGTAGGAACGGGATCTATTCCAGCCTTCCTTGCGGCGGGCTGGAAGAAACGAGCCCTGAAGGCGTTTTGGCGAATCTGAGACTCGCGGTCTCCGGTAAAGACGAACGAGTCCCTGTCCAGTGGGCGGCCGAGGTCGTCAGGTGCTCGCGAACCATCCCTCGGAGCTCAGGTCCAATGTAGACGGCCCGCGCCTTCCTATTCTTCGTGTCACCGGAATTTTCCGGCCCTCCACCTCAGGACTCGACTCTGTGACGTTGACCACACCGCGCTGGAGATCTACGTTCTTACTCAAGGGCTGAAGCCTCCCCTATCCGTAGGCCCGGTTGCTCGCGAGGAAGTAGACCAAGCATCGATACCGATCGGGTACCAGGTCACCGATCCGCCTCACCTCTTCCTCCGTCAGGAAGCGCGGGTCCCTCCGATCGGCCTGAGGAACTTTCACGCCCGACAAGGATTGCGGCTGGTCCGCTCTTCTTCGACAGCCACTTGGAACAGTCGGTGGAGCAGACGGATGCAAGCCTCGATGGTAGTTGGACCCTTTCCCTTGATCCCCGAGTTCGGCAACAAACGACCGCACATCTGCCGGCGTCACAGAGTTCAGCCGCCGAGCTCCGAACGCCGGAAGGATGTACGCGCAAGCATGGACTCATATTTGGCGCGCGTTGAAGGCCGAAGGTTCTGTGCAGTGTGTATGAAGTGCTCGTAGAAGGTCGCGGTTTAAGTCTCCCAGCCCAGGATCGACGTCGTTCCGAGGTCCTTCGCTACCTCGACATGCCGTGCGAACCTCTCTGCATCCTTCTTGACGCTGAAGGTTTTCGTTCGGGTGATGCCCGAAACGTCACGCCAGTACGTCTTGTAGACGATCCCCTTCTTGCGTGGCGTTCCTCGATCCAGGCCATACCCAGTCCATCGGAATCGGGACTGGTGGAACGTAGCATTTCCTGCTACCCAAACGCTACCCAGCACCGGTGACGACAAGAGCAGCTAGCGAGCTAAATAGCCTCTGACATGGGGTTTTGTTGTGGGCGGTAGAGGATTTGAACCTCTGACCTCTTCCGTGTCAAGGAAGCGCTCTCCCCCTGAGCTAACCGCCCGGACGTCGCATCGTAGCGCGCGACGGACCGTCGAGGCGGGGAGCGGAATTGAACCGCTGTAGAGGGTTTTGCAGACCCTTGCCTAACCACTCGGCCACCCCGCCGAACAAACGACCCGGGCACGCCCGGGCGACTCGTAGTTTACGTGATGTGGTCGAGGGCTCCGCCGACGTGCCTGAGTCTCTCCGATTCAGCTGGGGACGAGATCTCACGCGCGGTGACAATGAGGGACGGTGGCGCTCACCGGCTCGATCGGACCCTGCTCGAACCTGAGCGTGACTCTTTCCTCCGCCCAATGGTAGCCCGCACCCCTCCGGTACGGGGGCACGCGGAGCGACACGGTCTCGGTGACCGACGTGCCCTGCGGCCCGCTGTACGCCTGGACCACACATCTGGCTCGACGGGCATGCTTCGACGTATTGATCACGATCACGGTGGTCCGAACCGTCGTCCGATCCAGCACCTTCGTGTCCTTGGTCGCGCCGGTGAACGGCCCTGCCTGATGAGCCGCCGCTCGATCGGCCGACATCGCGAGGCCCCCAATCAAGAGGACCATCAGCAGCCTTCGGCCAGGAATCATCTCGCTCATATCCCCCTAGAGGAGATATCGGCCCTTCATGAGTCCGGACTTGAAGGCGGCAACCTGGAACGGCCCTCCGCCCGGCAGGAATCCGAGACCTAAGGATCTCCCCTACTACGCGCTCAGGCGTAGGGTGGGGTTGGGAAGGACGGATGAAAGGAGAGCCCTGATGGCCGCCGAGGTCGTGAATGTGGACTCGGGCGAGACCCGGACGTTCGAGCACGGCAGGGTCCAGGTCGTGAAGGTCGGCTCCTCAACGATCGGGCGAGCGCAGTTCGAGCCGGGCTGGCGGTGGTCGAACGACGTGAAGCCGATCGCGGGGACCGAGTCCATGCATGATCCATCACATGGGGTACGCCATCTCCGGGCGGATCCACGTCGTGATGGACGACGGATCCGAGCTCGAGATCGGTCCCGGAGATGCAAACGACATCCCGCCGGGACATGATGCCTGGGTAGTCGGCGATGAGCCCTACGTGGCCGTGGACTTCGCCGACGAGATCGACCGTTACGCCAAGCCGTCCTAACGGCCTCGACGCAGGTCCCGGGACGCTCATACCGTTGTACGGGGTTGGAGCGGACGACGGGATTCGAACCCGCGACCCCCACCTTGGCAAGGTGGTGCTCTACCAACTGAGCCACGTCCGCATGGCTTGTTGCACAGCAAGTCTAGGCGGCTCCCAGACGTGCTTCAACCGCTCGACCAGCCGTGCCCAGGCGCCCGGCCGTTAGCTTCCGGTGGAGCCGAATCCCCCCTCGCCTCGAGACGTCTCCGGAAGCTCATGCGCCCATACGGCATCGAGCTGCGGGATCTCGACCACCACGAGCTGGGCGATCCGGTCGCCCCGAGCGATCCTGACCGGCTCATCCGGATCCAGGTTCACGACCGCGCAGAGCACCTCACCCCGATACCCGGCGTCGATCAGTCCGGGCGAGTTCGCGAGCGTCAGGCCGTGACGGGAGGCGAGGCCGGATCTGGGAAGGACGAGGCCGGCATGCCCCTCCGGGATGGCCACGGCGAGCCCGGTCGGGACCTTGGCCCGTTCCCCGGGCCCGACGACGACGTCGGCCGCCGCCCGAAGGTCCAGCCCGGCATCGCCAGGATGCGCTCGTTCGGGCAACGACGCTGCGGGATCGAGGCGCCGGAACGGCAGCTCCGTCACCGACGTTCCTCGATCAGCTCCAGCCGGTTGCCGAACGGATCGCGCACATAGAAGCGCTCGTGCCCTTCGAGCTGCGTGTCGTCCTCGACCCCGACGCCCTGATCCCGGAGGCCTGCGCGCAGGTGCGCCAGTCCCTCGATCCGCAGCGCCGGATGCGACCTCGCCGACGGCCGGAAGCCGTCCTCGATGCCGAGGTGCAGCTCGAGCCCGGCTCCTCGGAACCACAGGCCGCCGCGGACGGCGAGGTGCGCCGGCTTCGGCACGGAGGTGAGCCCGAGGATGCCCTCGTAGAAGGAGGCCGCCTCCTCCTCTCCGCCGGGCGGGATGGCGAGCTGCACGTGATGGTAGCCGGTGATCAGCCACGAACGGCGCGAATCGGAATCCCGTGCCTCGCTCACCGCGGCTCGATGAGCTCCAGCCGGTTGCCGAAGGGGTCGCGGACGTAGATGCGCTCGAACCCCTCGATCGGCACGGTGTCGCTGACCTTGAAGCCGGCCGCCTCCACGCGCTCTCGCAACTCATCGAGGCCGACCACGAGGAAGGCGGGGTGTGCCTTCACGGCCGGCTGGAAGCCGTCCTCCACCCCGAGATGCACCTCGAGCGTGCCCGAGCGGAACCACACCCCGCCGCGCGGAGAGAGCTCGTCGGGCTTCGGCATCGGCTCGAGCCCCAGCACGCGTCCGTAGAAATGGATCGCGGCCTCGTCCTCCCCGTCCGGCATGGCGAGCTGCACATGGTGGATGCCGGTCAGGCGATGCTCGGTGCTCGTCACGCTGCCTCCCTACCGATGCGATGAGGACCGGGGCCGAAGCCCCGATCCTCTCCGGGACGGCGCTAGCTTACGAGCAACCGCTGGTGGATCCGCAACTCGAGCAGACGTAGCAGGAGCCTGCCGGCTGCATCTTCGAGCCACACGCGTAGCAGAGCGGGGCATCCGACGCGATCGAGGACGAGGCCCGGCGCTTGTCCTCCGGCACCTTCGGGGCGAGCTCGATGGGCTGGGACGACGAGGCCGGGGCGACCGATCCGCCCGGGGTCGGGTCGACGCTCCCATCCTCCGCCGGCAGCTCCGCCTGCTTGGGCGCGTACTCGGCCGCTGCGGCCTTGCGCTCCTCGATCGTCTTGATCCCCAGCGCCTCCCGCTGCTCGGGCGGCAGGTAGTCCATGGCGAGGCGCCGGAACACGTAGTCGACGAGCGACGAGGCGAACCGGATGTCGGGGTCGTTGGTCATCCCCGAGGGCTCGAAGCGCGTGTTGATGAACTTCTCGACGTAGGTCTCGAGCGGCACGCCGTACTGGAGCGCGATCGAGACCGCGATCGCGAAGGCGTCCATCACCCCGGAGAGCGTGGAGCCCTGCTTCGCCACCTTGAGGAAGATCTCGCCGATGCCGTCGTCGGGATACTCCCCCGCGGTGATGTAGCCCTCGGCGTCGCCGACCTGGAACGACGTCGTGCGCGACGGCCGTGATTGCGGAAGCCTGCGCCGAACCGGCTGCGCGAGCGTCCCCGGCTCCTCGACGGCCGCGACCTTCTTGTCGGCCGACAGCGGCTGCGCGACCTTGCAGTTGTCGCGGTAGATCGCCACCGCCTTCAACCCCAGCTTCCACGACTGGACGAGGAGCTCCTCGACCTCCTCGACCGTCGCCGTCTCCGGCATGTTGACGGTCTTGGAGATCGCGCCGGAGATGAAGGGCTGTGCCGCGGCCATCATGCGCACGTGCCCCATGTAGTGGATCGCCTCCGCTCCCATGGAGGTATCGAACACTGGGTAGTGCTCCTCCTTCAGATGGGGCGCTCCGTCGACGGAGTTGTTCTCCGCCACGTAGGCGACGATGTCGACCGACTGCTCCGGCGTGTAGCCGAGCCGGGCCAGCGCCCGGGGCACCGTCTGGTTCACGATCTGCATGGTGCCCCCGCCGACGAGCTTCTTCGTCTTCACCAGCGCGAGGTCGGGCTCGATCCCGGTCGTGTCGCAATCCATCATGAGCCCGATCGTGCCGGTCGGCGCGAGCACGCTGGCCTGCGCGTTGCGGAACCCGTGCTCCTCTCCGAGCACGATGGCCTCGTCCCAGCTGTTCCTCGCCGCCGAGAGCAGACCCTCGGGAACCAGGTCGGGATCGATCTCATCCGCCGCGGCTCGGTGCTTTCGCATGACGCGGAGCATCGGGTCCCGGTTCGGCGCGAAGCCCGCGAACGGGCCCGTCACCTCCGCGATCTTCGCGCTCGTGCGGTACGCGTGGCCCGTCATCAGCGCCGTGAGTGCGCCGGCCCACGCGCGACCGGCGTCGGAGTCATAGGGCAGTCCACGGGCCATGAGCAGGGCGCCGAGGTTCGCGTAGCCGAGCCCGAGCTGGCGGAACGCCTTCGCGTTGCGCTCGATCTTGTCGGTCGGGTAGCTCGAGTTCCCGACGATGATCTCCTGCGCCGTGAACACGATCTCCACCGCATGCTTGAAGCTCGCGACGTCGAAGATGCCGTCCTCGTCCATGAACGTGAGGAGATTCAGCGACGCCAGGTTGCACGCCGAGTTGTCCAGGTGCATGTACTCACTACACGGGTTCGAGGCGTTGATCCGCCCCGACGCCGGGCACGTGTGCCACTCGTTGATCGTCGTGTCGAACTGCATGCCGGGGTCCGCGCACTCCCACGCCGCCTGGGCGATGTCGCGCATGAGATCCCGAGCGCGCATCGTCTCGAGCGCCTCGTCGGTGAGCACGGCCTTCAGCTTCCAGTCGCGATCGTCTTGGAACGCCTGCATGAACTCGTCGGTCACCCGGACGGAGTTGTTGGCGTTCTGATACTGGATCGAGTGCGAGTCCCTGCCGTCGAGGTCCATGTCGAAGCCGGCGTCGCGCAGCGCACGCGCCTTCTTCTCCTCGTTGGACTTGCACCAGATGAACTCGCGGACGTCGGGGTGATCGGCGTCGAGGACCACCATCTTCGCGGCCCGACGGGTCTTGCCGCCCGACTTGATCGTCCCCGCGCTCGCGTCGGCGCCCCGCATGAACGACACCGGGCCGGATGCGGTCCCGCCGCCGGCCAGCGACTCCTTCGAGGAGCGGATCCGCGACAGGTTGATCCCAGACCCGGAGCCGCCCTTGAAGATCGTGCCCTCCTCCACGTACCAGTTCAGGATCGAGCTCATCGTGTCGTCCACGGCGAGGATGTAGCACGCAGCGCACTGCTGCGGGGTGTTCGGCACGCCGACGTTGAACCACACGGGCGAATTGAAGGCCGCCTTCTGGTTGACGAGGAGATGGGTCAGCTCGTCGGCGAAGACCTGGGCATCGTCCTCGCCCTCGAAGTAGCCGTCCTTGCTCCCCCACCCGCGGATCGTGTCCACGACTCGGCCGACGAGCTGGCGGACGCTGGACTCGCGCTCGGGCGTGCCCAGCGGGCCGCGGAAGTACTTCTGCGCGACGATGTTGGTCGCGTTCTGCGACCAGGTTCGCGGGAACTCCACGTCCCGCTGCTCGAAGGCGTTGCCGCCCTCCTTGAAGTTGGGGATGACCGCGTCTCGGGTCTCCCACTCCACGTCCTCGTAGGGGTGTCTGCCCTCCGTGGTGAAGTAGCGCCGGAACCGGAGCCCTCTGTGGATGATCTGCACGTCGCCCTCTCTCGTCGTCACGTGGACAACCCCCCTCTTCCCCCGCGAGCAAGCAGCGGAACTTCGAATTACAGAGCCGTGATTCTGCCTCGGGGAGGATTCGCGGTCAAGGGTTTGGACCGAAGATATAGTGCCAAGATCGCCAGTTTACCACCACATATAGTGATTACTGGCGCCGCTTGGCCGGCTCCTTCTTCTCGAGGAGCAACCCGAGCTCATGCTCGAAATCGGTGATCTCCTGGAAGTCCTTGTACACGCTCGCGAACCGCATGTAGGCGACCTGGTCGAGCTGCTTCAGCCCCGCGAGGACCTCGAAGCCGACGTCCTGCGAGGTCACCTCGGGGCCCCGTGAGCGGAGGCGTTCCCCCACCCGGTCGGCCAGCGCCGCGACCTCGTGCTCGGCGACCGGCCGGTTCGCGAGGGCTTTTCTCAGTCCGGAGAGAACCTTTTCGCGGTCGTAGGGCTCCCTGAGGCCGCCGCGCTTGGTCACCATGAGGCCGAGCTCCTCGATCCGCTCGAAGGTGGTGTACCGGCGCCCGCACGATCCGCACTCGCGCCGCCGGCGGATCGTCGAGCCGTGCTCGGCGGGGCGGGAATCCACCACCCTGTCGTCGTCGTGGTTGCACCAGGGGCATCGCATACGCACACGCCACAAGATGTTGTGGCGCTCGGCACGCTATCTCCAGGATGTGGCCACGTCAACCGGTCACGGGGACGATCAGCGTCTGACCGGGAACGATGTTCGCCGAGCCGAGGTCGTTCGCGTCGGCGATGGCATCGACGAGCGGGCGAGGGTCGTCGCCACGCGCCTCGTGCTCTGCGATCGCCCAGAGCGTGTCGCCGGCCTTCACGACGTAGCGATGGCGGGCGACGAGCTGCTGCTCTCCTTGGGGAGAGCCCGAGGCCGAGGCCGCGGTGCCCGCGAACCCCGCGACGATCCCGAGTCCCAGCAGGGCCGCCCCGACCCGCCTCCGGCGAACGCGTGTTCGATTCATGAAGCTCGAGTCTCCTCGAACGTCCGTTCGGAGTCAAGGCCTCACCCGAACATATGTTTGAATCCGTCGTCCCCCCGTGCTAGCGTCCGCCCGACGGGGAGGGGGACATGGACGAAGACCTCACGGCACGGCAGCAGCGGATCCTCGAGTTCATCGGCGACACCGTGCGCGAGCGCGGCTATCCGCCCACCGTGCGGGAGATCGGCGAGGCGGTGGGGCTGACCTCCTCCTCCAGCGTCCACAGCCAGCTCGCGAACCTGCAGCGCAAGGGGCTCCTGCACAAGGATCCGACGAAGCCCAGGGCGATCCAGATCGACGAGCCACGGGTGGAGGGGGCGGTCGTTCCCGTCCTCGGCCGGATCGCCGCCGGCGCCCCCGTCCTGGCCTCGGAGCACGTGGAGGAGTACCTCACGGTCCCGATGGGGTTCGTCGACGGCGTCGACCACTTCGCGCTGCGGGTGACGGGCGACTCGATGATCGATGCCGGCATCCTCGACGGCGACACGGTGGTCGTCCGCCGCCAGGACTCCGCGAAGACCGGTGACATCGTCGCCGCGCTGCTTCCCGGCCCGGCCGAGGACGAGGCGACGGTGAAGCGTCTCCGACTCGAGAAGGGCCGCGTCATCCTCGTCCCCGAGAACCCGGCCCTCGAGCCATTCGAGATGGCCGACGGATCCATCCTCGGCGTGGTGGTGGCAGTGTTGCGAAAGCTCTAAGCTCGCGCGAACCATGGCAAAGGAACAGCGACCCGCCACGGCGCTCGAGCGCGCGATCCGGTCCCAGCCGGAGGAGCTGGCGCGGATCGCCGCACAGACCCCCGTTCATGCCGCGGTGGAGCGACTGCATCGCGCCCACCGGATCTGGCTCGTGGGCACGGGAACGAGCCAGCATGCGGCCGAGCTCGGCGCCGCCATGCTGAACGAGGCCGGCCGGGCCGCACAGGCCGTGCCCTCGATGCACTTCGTGACGTGGGCGCCGCACGTCGCCCAGCACGACGGCGTGGTGGTCATCAGCCACAACGCCGGGGACGAGACGGCCTACGCGGCGACGGCACGCCTGCAGTCGCTCGAGGCAGGGCTTCGAGTGGTCTCGATCACCCGGCAGGGGCGCGGGCTTCCGGAGGCGGTCGAGACCGTCCCGAAGGAGCAGTCGCACACCTACACCGCGAGCTATACCGGGGCCCTCATGATCCTGGCAAAGATCGCCGCCGAGATGGGCGCCGACTCGTTCTCCGCCGAAGCCCTTGCGGCGGTGAGCGGAGCGGCCTCCCTCGCGATCGCCGACTCCGGCGTCGACGCGATTCCGCAGCCGAACCGCCTGCTCGTGATCGCCGGCGTGGGGCCGGCGTCGGTCACGGCCCGCGAGGGCGCGTTGAAGGTGCGGGAGGCGGCGCGGTTTCCGGCCGAGGGCTACGACGCCGAATACCTGCTGCACGGCTCCGCCGTCCCACTCGCCGGGGAGGATCGCCTCGTGTTCGTGCAGCCCCCCGACGACAACGGGTTCCTCCCGGCCATGGCGAAGGCCGCGGAAGGGAGCCGGGGTCCCCACGTCCATGGTGACCGAGCCCTCGGATCTTCCGACCGCTGCTCGCGCAGATCCCCCTCACCATCCGGCTGCAGCTGCTCGCGCTCCGGTACGCGACCGAGCGGGGCTTCGATCCCGATCTCGTGATCGATGGGCCGTGGGCCGACGAGACCCTCTGGACGATCGGGGCTCCGAAGCTCTGACCGACGCCTCGGCTAGGAGGGCGCCGGCCGGCGCCGCCCACCGGGCCGTCGCGCGCCATCCCCGCTCGCGCCGCGGCCGTCGATCTCGAGGTCGCGAACCGCCGCCAGCAGCCGATCGTCCACCCGAGCCCGTACGAGGGTGCCCTCCTGCTCGGCATCGGACGAGAGCACCTCCGCCTCGCGATACAGGCGGGCCGTCACCTCCTCGCGTCCGTACGGCACGAGCAGCGTGACCTCGACGGGGGGTCGTGGCAGCGTGTCGGCGGCCTGCTGCTCCAGGTCCTCGATCCCCTCGCCGGTGATCGCGGAGATCTCGACGGCGCCCGCGAACCGGCGACCGAGCGCCGCTCGCTCCGCCGGTGGGACCAGGTCGATCTTGTTGAGGGCGAGCACCTCGGGGATCGCCCCGGCACCGATCTCCCCGAGCACCTCGCGCACGGCGTCGATCTGGGTCGCGAGCTCCGGAGAGGATGCGTCCGCGACGTGGATCACGAGCGACGCGAGGGCCACCTCCTCGAGGGTCGAGCGGAAGGCCTCGACGAGATCGTGCGGGAGCTTGCCGACGAAGCCCACGGTGTCCGAGACCGTCGCATGGCGTCCGTTCGGCAGCGTGATACGCCTGGTCGTCGGATCGAGCGTCGCGAACAGCTGATCCGCCACCAGCGCATCCGAGCGAGCGATGGCGTTCATCAGCGTCGACTTGCCGGCGTTCGTGTATCCCGCGATCGCGATCTGCGGAATGCCGGAACGCTGGCGCTGCGAACGCTTGATGTCGCGAGTCCTCGCGAGGTCGTCGATGTCGCGACGCAGCTTCGAGATCCGCCGGCGAATGTGCTGGCGGTCGACCTCCATCTTCGTCTCACCGGGGCCACGCGTGCCGATGCCGCCTCCGAGCCGCGACATGGCCTCACCCCAGCCTCGGAGGCGGGGCAGCAGGTAGTTGAGCTGCGCCAGCTCGACCTGCGCCTTGCCCTCTCGGGAGCGGGCGTGAAGGGCGAAGATGTCGAGGATCAGCGCGGTCCGATCGATCACCTTCACGCCGAGCTGCTCCTCGAGCGAACGCAGCTGGCCGGGCGAGAGCTCGTCGTCGAAGATGACCGCCTCGGCGCCGCTTCGGTGGACCCGGTCGTGGATCTGCCGGACCTTCCCCTTCCCGACGAACGTCGCCGGATCCGGATCGGAGCGAGACTGCACCACCCTCGCGACCGGCTCCGCCCCAGCCGAATCCGCCAGGGCCGCGAGCTCGTCGAGGTCCTCCTCGACGATGCCGGGACCGACGCCCACGAGGACGGCCTTCTCGCGCACGCGCGGACGCCACGTCGCCGACAGCGGCGACTCGAGGGTCGCCCGCTTGGCGGGCGCCGTCGTCGGATCGGTGCGGCCGTTGTCGCGGCCGCGGTCGTCGTTCACGAGGATTCCTCCATATACGCGTCGAGGCCGAAGTCGCGAAGCGTCTCGTTCAGACGAAGCTTCGACTCCGTTCGCTCCCCCCTGCGGCCGATGATCAGGCCGCACGGCAGCCCGTAGTCACCGGCGGCGAAGGCACGAGGCCGCGTCCCGGGGACGACGACCGACCGAGGGGGGACCTCTCCACGGTACTCGACCGGCTCGTCGCCGGTCACGTCGATGATCGGGGTATTCGAGGTCAGCACGACGCCCGCGCCGAGCACGGCCTCCCGCCCGACCCGCACACCCTCGACGATCACGCACCTCGAGCCGATGAACGCGCCGTCCTCGACGATCACCGGCTCCGCCTGCACCGGCTCGAGCACGCCGCCGATGCCCACGCCGCCGGACAGGTGCACATTCGAGCCGACCTGCGCGCACGAGCCGACGGTCGCCCACGTGTCGACGAGCGTTCCGCCCCCGACCCACGCGCCGATGTTCACGTAGCTCGGCATCAGGATGACGCCGGGCGCCAAGTGGGCGCCGTAGCGTGCCGTCGCCGGTGGGACCACCCGAACGCCCGCGTCCTCGAACCCGCGCTTCAACGGGATCTTGTCGAGGTACTCGAAGGGCCCGACCTCGAGGCGCTCCATCCGTCGCACGCGGAAGTACAGGAGCACCGCCATCTTCGCCCACTCGTTCACGACCCAGCCGCCGGCCGTCGGCTCCGCGACCCGAAGCTCGCCGGCGTCCAGCAGGGCGATGGCCTCCTCCACGGCCTCGGCATCGACGGCCCCGTCGGCCTGGGCGTAGGAGCTCTCGATCCGTTCGCGCAGATCGGTGGGGCTCATGCGCGAACCTCCTCGAGCGACGCCGCAAGCAGGTCGGCCGCCCTGCGGCATGCCTCCAGCGCGGGGACCATGGCCATTCGCACGAATCCCTCCCCCTCGGGTCCGAAGAACGATCCCGGCGCGACGACCACGCCTCGCTCGAGGAGGCGCATCGCGAAGTCGGCCGACGCCTCGCCGCCGGGGACCTTCACCCAGAGGTAGAACGACGCCACGCTCCCCGCCACCTCGACCCCGCGCTCCCGGAACAGCTCCAAGAAGACCGCCCGCTTCTCGGCGTAACTCGCGCGAGCCTCCTCGACGTGCGCTTCATCGCCCCATGCCGCGACGGAGGCGCGCTGCACGAACTCCTGTGGCGTGACGCCGGTCGAGGGCCGCAGCGCCTTCAGCCCGGCGATGAGCTCGCGATCCCCCGCCACGAAACCGGACCGGTAGCCGGTCATCGACGAGCGCTTGCTCAGCGTGTTCACGACGAGGACGTTGGTGAGGTCGCCGACCTGCAGCGCGGAGCCCGGCGGGGATCCCTCGAAGTACAGCTCGCTGTAGGCCTCATCCGAGGCGAGGAGGAACCCGTGCTCCCGCGCGAGCCCGGCGAGCCGGTCGTAGAAGGCTGCGGGTGCGACGGCGCCGGTGGGGTTGTTCGGATAGTTGATCCACACGAGCGCGAGGCGGCGCCAGGTCTCGTCGTCCACGGCGTCGAGGTCGGGCAGGAAGTCGTTGTCCTCGCGGAGCGGGAGCCGCAGGACGTCGGCGCCGACCCACCTCGCGCCCCGCTCGGGAATGGGATAGCCGGGCGTCGTGACCGCCACGAGGTCCCTTCCGTCGGCCGGCTCGACGACCGCCTGTGCGAGCGAGAACACGATCTCCTTGCTTCCGAGGATCGGGAACAGGTCCGTCGACGGATCGAGGTCGACCCCGAACCGGCGTCCGACCCACCCGGCGATCGCGTCCCGCAGCTCGGGAAGGCCCGCGGCGCGCGGATACGACGACACGGGCTCGAGCGCCTCCACGAGCGCACGGCGAATGAACGCCGGCGTCTCCCCTCGCGGATCGCCCACGCCGAAGTCGATGAGCTCCCGGCCCTCGCGCAGCGCCCGCGCCTTCGCCCGGTCGAGCTCCTCGAACGGATACGGCTCCACCGTCCGCAGGGCGCGCGATCCCCTCACGGGCCGCCGTCCCATCGGGCTCCGCCACGAACGCCGCGAGGACCTCGAAGCATCGCGCGAGGGAGGCCGCCTCGACGAGCTCGTCCTCGCGATGGGCGAGCGCCGGGTCGCCGGGGCCGAAGTTCACCGCATCGACGCCGGCCGTCGCGAACTCCGCGACCGGGGTCCATGCCTGCTTCGGGCCGACGTCGAGCTCACCGGCGTCGCGGAGCCTCGCGACGAGGGGGTTTCGCACGGTGACCGGACCCGGCGGAGCGTTGGACAAGACGTCGATCTCCGCTCCGCTGCCCGCGAGCATCTCGAGGAGCCGCGCCTCCGCCTCCGCGGGGGTCCGCGATGGAGCGTAGCGGAGGTTCACCCGACATCGAACCTCGGCCGGGATCACGTTGGCGGCCACGCCCCCCTCGATCATCGTGACGCTCGCGACCTCTCGATACACGAGCCCGTCGACCTCGACGTCCACGATGCCGGCATCGGCCAGCCCACGGAGGCCTCGCACCGCGGCGTGGATCGCGTTCTCCCCGAGCCACGGGCGCGCGGAGTGCGCGCTCCGGCCGCGGAACGTCACGGCGGCGTCCAGGTTGCCCAGGCAGCCGATCTGGAGCGCGTTCGACGTCGGCTCCATCACGATCGCGAGGTCGGCCGCGCGCACCGCCGCCGATCGCTCGAGCAGCGGGAGGAGGGCGCTCCGCGCGATCGGGAGCTCCTCTCTGCCGAAGAACAGCAGGCCGACGTCGACGGACGATGCGAGGTCGCCCGATGAGATGGCGTCGGCGACCTCGAGCATGACCGCGAGGGCCCCCTTCATGTCCGACGCCCCGAGGCCACGCACCGCGGATCCCTCATCCTCGAGGGCGCCGGCGTCGTTGCCGGCCTGCGGCGGGACGGTATCGACGTGCCCCGCGAGGAGGACGAACGGGCGCCCGGCACGGCGCGGCGGCGATGCGAACAGACAGGCGTCCTCGCGGTCGATGACGGCCCAGGCCTCGGGAAGGGCCGCCGCGATGTGATCGAGGATGGGGGCCTCATCGCCGGAGACCGACGGGATGTTCACGAGCTCGAGCGTTCGCTCCGCCAGCCGGGCGGTGAGATCCTCGCGGGACCTCGCGCGCGTGACGTGTTGCATGGCACCCATCATCACAGAAGCGGGGCCGCGTCCGCCGCCTCGGCTCCGCGCGATCGAACGCGGACGGCCTCGCGCAATCGGTCGAGGTCGACCACCCCGTCGAACACGTGCGTCGCGGGACCCGTCAGGAGGACGTCCTCGTCGCCCTCTCGTCGCTCCACCTCGACGGCTCCTCCGGGGAACCGAACGATCGAACGCCGTCCCGCCAGGCCGGCCTCGCCGGCGGCGACCAGCGCGGCACACGCGCCGGTGCCGCACGCCATCGTCTCGCCGACGCCTCGCTCCCACACCCGGACGTCGAGCCCGCCGTCCCGCGCGTGCACGAACTCGACGTTCGTCCGCTCCGGGAACAGCTCGTGGCGCTCGAGCGCGGCGCCGATGTGCGCGACGTGATAGCGCGCGACGTCCTCGTCGCAGAACAGCACGAGGTGCGGGTTGCCCATCGAGAGCGCGCTCGCCGTGAAGGTCATCTCGCCGACGTCGAACGGCATGCCGAGGAAGGTCTCCCACGCCGGGCCGCGCATCGGGATCTCGTGACGCTGGAACCTCGGAGCCCCCATCTCGACCGTGACGCGCCCTCCGTCGCCCTCGACCGTCAGACGGCGCAGCCCCGCTCGCGTCATCACGTCCACCTCCGGACCGACGGCGAGGCCCCGGTCGACGACGAGCCTGCCGAGGCAGCGGATCCCGTTGCCGCACATCTCGGCGTGCGTGCCGTCGGCATTTCGGTGATCCATGAAGAACGCCGCATTCGAGGCGGGGGCGATGCGGATGAGCCCGTCGGCGCCGATGCCGAAGCGCCGGTCGCAGAGCGCGGCCGCGGTCGCCGCGTCGATCTCCCGCTCGCCGTCGAGGTCGACGACGATGATGAAGTCGTTGCCCGTCCCCTGATACTTCGCGAACTCGAGGCGATCGGTCATCGATCGAGATACCCGCGAAGGTCGGCGACGAGCCCGGCCGCGCCCTCGGGACCGGCTGCGAACCAGCGGACGCGCGGATCGCGCCGGAACCAGGCCATCTGACGGCGAGCCAGCGCCTTCGTGCGCTTCACGGTGCCGGCGACGGCCTCCTCGAGCGAGAGGGCGCCCTCGAGATGCCGCGCGATCTCGAGGTAGCCGATGGCCTGACTCGCCGTGAGCCAGCGGCCGAGGCCACGCTCGAGGAGCCCGCGCACCTCGTCGGCGAACCCGAGCTCCAGCATCCGGCTCACGCGTTCCCTGACGCGGAGATCGAGCGTCCCGCCGTCGAGCTCGATGCCCGCCGCCACGACGCGGTCGGCGGGATAGGCGTCCCAAGCGTCGGAGAAGGCCGAGAACGGGCGGCCGGTGATCGCCGCGACCTCGAGCGCTCGCACGGTGCGCCGCACGTTGGCCGGCTCGATCTTCGCGGCGGCCGGCGGATCCAACGCGCCGAGCCGCGCGTAGAGCGAGGTCCCGCCGACCACCCGGGCCTCCGCCTCGAGCTCCGCGCGGGTCCCCGGATCCGTGCCGGGAAACTCGAGGCGATCCACGACCGCGCGGTAGTACAGGCCCGACCCGCCGGCCAGCAGCACCCGCCGCCCACGGCCGCGAGCGTCCTCGACCGCCTCCAGCGCGAGGGCTTGATAGCGCGCCACGGAGAACCGCTCCGCCGGATCCGCCACGTCGATGAGGTGATGCGGGACCCGAGCCCGCTCGGCGGGGGTCGGCTTCGCCGTCCCGACATCCATCCCGCGATAGACGAGCATCGAGTCGACCGAGACGATCTCGGCGCCGAGCGACGCCGCCAGCTCCAGCGCCGCCTCGGTCTTGCCGCAGGCCGTCGGGCCGACGATCGCCAGGAGCGGCTCGCCTCCGCCGCTCCCGCCGTAGGAGGCCATCTAGCCCAGGGCGACGGCCGGCTCGGCGGCCGCGACGAGCTCTCCGGCGAGGTAATGCGCCCTCGCATCGTTGATGACCACGGACGCGAAGGCGCCGGGCGCGAGCGGCTCCTGCACGTGCACGATTCGGTTCGCGCGCGTCCGCCCCTGCGTCGCGTCGCCGCGCTTGCTGCGGCCCTCGATCAGGATCTCCTCCACCCGTCCGAGCTGCTCGCGGGCACGCTCGAGCGAGATGGACTCCTGCAGGGCGACGAGCCGGTCGAAGCGATCCTGCACGATCTGCTTCGGGACCTGGTCGGCGAACGAGGCCGCCTTCGTCGCCGGACGCGGCGAGTACTGGAACGTGTAGGCGGAGTCGAACCGAGCGGCGCGGACGACGTCGAGCGTCGCCGCGAAGTCCTCCTCGGTCTCACCGGGGAACCCGACGATGATGTCGGTCGAGACCGCGATCCCGGGAATCCCGGCGCGGATCCGATCGAGCCAGCCGAGGTAGCGCTCCGCACGGTACGAGCGGTTCATCGAC
The DNA here is from genome assembly GCA_963728285.1 of uncultured Actinomycetes bacterium. Lineage (GTDB taxonomy): Bacteria > Actinomycetota > UBA4738 > UBA4738 > HRBIN12 > CAVSJR01. Next base: position 555,629 of record CAVSJR010000003.1, read on the forward strand.
CGCAGGATCCGGTCCGACCCCGACTGCAGCGGGAAGTGGATGTGCTCGCACACCGACGGACATTCCGCCATCGCCTCGATCACGTCCGGCGTGAAGTCGTGCGGATGCGGGCTCGTGAACCGCACGCGCCGGATCCCCTCCACGGCGTCGACCTCGCGGAGAAGCTGCGCGAACAGCGGTTTGCGGCTCGATCCGGGGACGGTGAGGTCCCGGCCGAACGTATTGACGTTCTGGCCGAGCAGCGTGATCTCCACCACGCCGCGCCGCGCCAGGCCCTGCACCTCGGCGAGGATGTCGCCGATGGGGCGCGACAGCTGGGGCCCGCGAACCAGCGGGACGATGCAGAACGTGCACGCGTTGTCGCAACCCGGCGCGATCGACACCCACGCTCGAGCGTCGTCGTGGCGGGCGGCGGGAAGCGCCGAAGGAAAGGTCTCGGTGTACTCGCGGACGTCCATCTGCGGGCCTTCGCGCTCGGCTCGGTCGAGGAGGTCCAGGAGGCCCGGAAGCGCATGCGTCCCGATGACGACGTCGACCCACGGGGCGCGCTCCTGGATCCGGCCCTGATCCTTCTGCGCCAGGCAGCCCGCGACGACGATGCGAAGCTGCGGATCGCGCTGCTTGAGCGGCCTGAGGTGTCCGAGGTTGCCGTAGAGGCGATTGTCGGCGTTCTCGCGGATCGCGCACGTGTTGAACACGACGACCTTGGCCTCGGCGGCGTCCTCGGTCGGCCTCATGCCGTCGGCCTGCAACAGGCCCGCGATCCGCTCGGAGTCGTGCTCGTTCATCTGGCACCCGAACGTGCGCAGGAGATATCTGCGATCCATCGCCTCCGAGGATACCGACCCCGCCGGTCGGCTACCGGGCGAACTCCACGGACCGGGACTCCCGGACCACGGTGATCTTGATCTGCCCCGGATACTGGAGCTCCTCCTCGACCTGCTTCGCGATGTCGCGGGCGAGCACCTGCGCCTGGAGGTCGTCGATGTCCTCGGGCTTGACCATGACGCGGACCTCCCGGCCGGCCTGCATCGCGAAGGTCTTCTCGACGCCCGGATGGTTCGTGCAGATCTCCTCGAGGCGCTCGAGGCGCTTGACGTAGGTCTCGAGGCTCTCCCGGCGCGCGCCGGGCCGCCCGCCGGAGATCCCGTCCGAGATCTGGGCGAGGACCGCCTCGATCGTGCGCTGCTCCACCTCGCCGTGATGCGACTCGATGCAGTGGACGACCTCGGGGGCCTCCCGCAGCCGGCGCGCGATCTCCGCGCCGATGATCGCGTGGGAGCCCTCGACCTCGTGGGTCACCGCCTTGCCGATGTCGTGCAGGAACGCGCCGCGCTTGGGCACCGCGGGGTCGATCCCGAGCTCGGCGGAGATCGCCGCGGCGATGTGCGCCGACTCGACGAGGTGCTTCAGCACGTTCTGCCCGTAGGACGTCCGGAACTGAAGTCGACCGAGGAGCTTGATCAGCTCGGGATGGATGTCGGTGATGCCCACCTCGAGCACGGCCTCCTCCCCGGCTCGCTTGATCTGTTCCTCGATGTCGGCGAGGGAGCGCTCGTGCATCTCCTCGATCCGGGCGGGCTGGATGCGGCCGTCCGAGACCAGCTTCTCGAGCGTCATCCGCGCGGCCTCGCGACGAACGGGGTCGAACGAGGAGAGCACCACCGTGTCGGGCGTGTCGTCGATGATCAGGTTGACCCCGGTGGTCGCCTCGAACGCACGGATGTTGCGCCCCTCGCGGCCGATGATCCGGCCCTTCATGTCGTCGGAGGGAAGGGTGAAGACCGAGACCGTCGACTCGGCCGTCTGCTCGGACGCCACTCGCTGGATCGCGATCGTGACGATCTTGCGCGCCCGCTGCTCCCCCTCCTCCCTGGCGAGCTGCTCGAGCTCCCGGACCTTCGCCATGGAGTGGCGCTTGGCATCGTCCACCATCTGGCCCATCAGGGCCTCACGGGCCTCCTGGGAGGTCATCCCGGCCACGGCCTCGAGCCGCTGCTTGTGGCCTTCCGCCTGCCGTTCGAGCTCCTCGCGGACGTGCTGCAGCGTCCGGTCACGATCGTCCATCTCCTCCGAGCGCCGCTCGAGGTCGGAGAGCTTGCCGTCCAGGCTCTCCTCCTTGTCCCCGACCCGGCGCTCCTGGCGCTGGATCTCCTCGCGGCGCGCCCGGATGTCCTCCTCCGCCTCCCGGCGCAGCGCGGCGATCTGCTCGTTGCCGTCCACGAGCGATTGCTTCATCACGGTCTTCGCCTCGACCTGAGCGTCGAGGACCACCTTCTGTGCGCGCGCCTCGGCGCTGTGGACCTGCGACGTGGCGATCGCCTTGCGGACCAGAAAGCCGATCCCGATCCCGATCACCAGCCCGGCGATCCCGACCAGTAGCTCCGTCATCGTTGCCTCCCGAACATACAAACGAGCCGAGCGGAGGCCACGTTGGGCCCTCGCTCGGCTACGCGTGTTCGAGCTGGATCAGGACGTCAGGCGACGATGCGGTCCCCCGCGTTCCCGCTGGTGGTGATCCCTTTTCCTTGGTCGGTTGCTCATGGTCTGGGGCGTAGGTTCGAGGTATGGGTTTCCGTCGTGGACTCTCAATTTCACAATCTACGCCCCGCCCGGTTCCGGAGCAAGCGACGGTTCGGCCCTTCCGGGCGCCGCCCGGCCGTGCTCGGGCGACTCCCTCGGACTAGTCCTCGAGGGCCTCCGCGCCCAGGGCCCGGCCGGCGGCACGGCGGGCCATCTCGGGTCCGTAGCCCCGCCGGAGCAGGAGCGACGTGAGGCGCTGGTAGGCGGTCGCGGGAGGGAGGCCGCGCAGCCTCCCGACCCGGGAGCTCGCGAGGGCCTCCGCCCTGGCCTCCTCGTCCTCGCCGGCCCCCGCCACCACCCGGTCGATGGTCTCCCGAGCCACCCCCTTGGCGTAGAGGGCCGAGGCGATGGCTCGGCTCCCCGACCGCTTCACGTCCGCCGCATGCTGGGCGAGCTCGTCCGCGAAGCGATCGTCGTCGATGAGCCCGACGCGCTCGAGGCGCTCCAGCACGTCGTCGACCTCCTCGGCGTCGAAACCGGCCCGCCTCAGCCGATCCTGGAGCTCGCGGCGGCTTCGCATCCGGACGGCCAGGAGGCCGAGCGCGCGCTCGTGGCAGCTCTTCGGCGTCTTCGCCTTCCGGGACCGCTCCGCGGTTGGCACGGGACCTAGCCGGCCTTGGCCTTGGACTTGCCGGGCTCGGAGGGCGCCGCATCGTCGAGGACCACGTCGGGAACGACCTCGATCGGCGTCTCCTCGCCCTCCTCCCCGAACGAGGTGAGGCCGACGGCCTCGCGGACCTTTCGCTCGATCTCGTCGCGCACGTCGTCGTGCTCGACGAGGAACTGCCGGGCGTTCTCGCGGCCCTGGCCGAGCTGATCGCCCTCGTAGGTGAACCAGGCTCCCGCCTTCTTGATGATCTCCAGATCGACCCCGACGTCGATGAGCGATCCCTCCTTCGAGATCCCCTTGCCGTACATGATGTCGAACTCGCACTGGCGGAAGGGGGGCGCCACCTTGTTCTTCACGACCTTCACCCGGGTTCGCGACCCGACCACCTCGGTGCCGTCCTTCAGGTTCTCGATCTTGCGCACGTCGAGACGGACGGAGGAGTAGAACTTCAGCGCCCGGCCGCCCGGGGTGGTCTCAGGTGAGTTGTGCACCACGGTGCCGTCGGCCAGATAGTTGTGCGTGCCCTCCACCTCGATGTCGAATCGGTGTGTGGAGCGCGTCTTGGGCTTCCGATGAATGTCGACGATCGGCAGCGGCATGAGCTCGTATCGCTGCTCGGCGAAGGCCGGTTGCACATCGAAGCGGCCACGGAATCGAGGCAGCAGCTTGTACTGCATCGACGGATGGACGAACGGCGCGATCAGCGCGTGCAGCTTCGCGGTCTCGTCCTTGGGAAACTGAAGCACGGCCTTCCCGGCTCGGGCGATCAGCTTGGGCGTGATGCCCCAGGTGTCGCTCAGGTAGGCGGCGAGCCGTGGTCGCGTCGTGGGATCCATCGCCTCGACGCAGATCTCCGAACGGCCGCTCCCGTCGCGGGTGCGCTGCTGCAGCCCCTTGGCTCGCACCGTGAAGGAGCCGTCGTCCATGTACCACACGGCGAGCGACAGGGGCGTGAGCTGTTTCAGGTAGTCCTCGCTCAACACCTTCTTTCCGCCCATGTACACGGCGCGACGAAGCTCCGCGAGCTCCGGAAGCGGCGGCATGTCGTGGAAGACGGCCCCGCGAGCGTTCTCGCTCCGGCTCGTGCCGACGTTGGCGAACAGCGACGCCTTCCAGTCGCCGTACTCGACCTGCTTGCGGCCGTGGCCCACGCGATACCTCGCCGCGAAGCCGCTCCGGCTCGGCGAAAGGGATCCGTCGCCCATCAGCCCGCCGAGGATCACCTGCCACTGAAAGTCCGAGAGGCGGACGGGCACCGCCTGCAGGATCCGGTCGCCGGTCGTCAGCTCCCGCGCCTCGCGCCATCCGCCGGGCGTGCGGATCTGGTGGTTCGGGGTGCAGGCGAACTGCGACCGTCCGTTCCCGCTCGGCTTCGCCGCGGTGAATTGGAGGAACTCATCGGTTCGGCCGTTGTCGAACCAGTTCACGACCTTCCGTGGAACGACGGCTCCCGCATCCGGGTCATACGACAGCACCTCGACGGGCAGCCGCTGGTTCACGATCTTCCCGATCTTCTCCCGGCTCCCATCCGCGAGGGTGACTCTCGTCCCATAGGACAAGCATCCGAACATCACACCTATCTTCTCCCGCAGCTGGTTGATGAAGATGGCGGTGGTATCGAACCGCGAGAGCGAGCCGGAGAGCTTGCGCATGGCCTGCGACATCAGCCGCGCCTGGAGCCCGACGTGGGTGTCGCCCATCTCGCCCTCGATCTCGGCGCGGGGCACGAGCGCGGCGACCGAGTCGATCACGACCAGGTCGAGCGCGGCCGAGCGAACGAGCATGTCGGCGATCTCGAGCGCCTGCTCGCCCGAGTCGGGCTGCGAGACCAGCAGCTCGTCGATGTTGACGCCGAGCTCGCGCGCGTAGGTCGGATCGAGCGCGTGCTCGGCGTCGATGAACGCCGCGATCCCGCCCTTCTTCTGCGCCTCGGCGATGATGTGCAGCGTCACGGTCGTCTTGCCGGATCCCTCGGGGCCGAAGACCTCGACCACGCGCCCCTTCGGGATGCCACCCACGCCGAGCGCGATGTCCAGCGCCATGGAGCCGGTCGGGATGATGGAGAGCCCGTCGCTCATGGAGTGCTCCCCGAGCTTCATGACGGCGCCCTTGCCGAACTGCTTCTCGATCTGCGACAGCGTGACGTCGAGCATCTTGTCCCGATCCATGTGTGAGACCTCCTGACCCCTCGCTCGAGCCGCCGACGGCGTCGCGAGAACCTCCCCGATGTCGGGCGGGACCGTAGCCCGACGGTCTGACATACGTTACACCCCTGTAATTCGAGGGGTCGACCTCGCAAGACGCTACCCGAACGTACGTTCGATGGCAAGAACCCCGGCGTCAGGAGGTGGAAGGAACCACCGTGGCGCCACCACCCAGCGTGAACACCACCATCGGCTCGTAGACGGGCGCCGGGCGCCGGAGGTGGCTCCGATACAGGACGAGCCGGTCGACGTCGAAGGGCCGGGTCGCGGCCTCGGGGAGGTCCGAGCCGACATCGACGGGGGGATCGAAGCGCGCCACGGTGAGGTGCGGCGTGAACGCCCGCTTCTCGGGCTTGTACTCGGCCGCCAGCGCGTCGTCGAGCGACGCGGCGATCGCCCCGAGATGTCCCGCCGGGTCCTCGAGCCCCGCCCACAGGACGCGCGCGCGTCGAGCCGAGGGGAAGGCCCCGAGCCCGGCGACCGACGTGGCGAACGGGCGCGCCGCCGAGGCGACGCCCTCGACCGAGCTCACGATCCAGTCGAGGGTGCGAGGATAGGCCCGCCCGAGGAACTTCGTCGTGAGGTGCCAATTCGCCGGAGGCGACCAGCGCGCTCGAGGGAATCGCTCTCGAAGCGGGGAGATCGCGTCGGCGACGGACTCCCGGACGTCGTCGGGCACGTCGACGGCGACGAACAGCCGAAGGGGCTTCGCCTCGGGACGCGCGGCTCGATCGCGCGCCATCGCCCCTAGAGGACCCGGTCGGACTCGGGGAGGCGGCTCCCCTCGAGATAGCGTCGAACGAGGTCGAGGGCGGCCTGCTCGGCCCAGCGGCGCACCTGGTCGCGTTCGCCGGGCGAATGGAATCCGCGTGCGTGCTGCATGCCGTCGGCGTCGATCGCGATCCATACCGTCCCCGGCGGCGCGCCCTCGTGCGGCTCCGGCCCCGCGGCGCCCGTCAACGCCACCGCGACGTCCGACTCGAACGCCCGCCTCGCGCCGGCGGCCATCTCCCGCGCGCACGCCTCGCTGACGACGCCCGAATGCTCGATCGTCTCCTCCCGTACGCCGAGGATCGCCCGCTTCGCATCCGGCGTATACACGACGGCGGATCCGACGAATGGCTCCGAGGCGCCCGGCGCGACCGTCAGCCGCTGCGCCACGCCCCCTCCCGTCAGCGATTCGGCGCACGACAGCGTGCGCTTGGAATCGATCAACAGCCGCATGACCGCGGCCTCGAGGGGTTCGTCGGCCGTGCTGAAGACGACGTCCCCGAGCCTGGCGACGATGGCGTCGACGACCGGCTCGATCAGCGCCTCCGCCTCGGCCGCCGTCGGCGCCTTCGCCGTCACGCGCACCTTCACCTCCCCCACGGACGCGAGATAGGCGACCGTCGGATTTCTCGAGGCCTCGAACAGGTCGTCGAGGAGCTCCGCCACGCGCGACTCCCCGATGCCGGTGCAACGGATCGTGCGCGAGACGATCGTGGCGCCCGATAGCTCGCGCAGCTCCGGAAGGATGGTTCCCTCCATCATCTCCCGCATCTCCGAGGGCACGCCGGGGACGGCATACAGCCGGGAGCCGTTCACCGTCGCGGCGAGGCCCGGCGCGGTTCCCCGCGTCGGCGTGATCGCTCGGGCGCCCTGTGGAACATCGGCCTGACGAAGGTTGTTCTCCGGCATCTCCCTCCCGAACCCGGCGAACCGTTCGCGAAGGAGATGCTCGATCTCGGGGTGGCGCACCATGGGCACGCCGAGGACCTCCGCGATCGCGTCGCGGGTGAGGTCGTCGCCGGTCGGGCCGAGCCCGCCGGTGACGATCACGACGTCGGCGCCGTCGAGCGATTCCCGCAGCGCCTCGACGATCCGCTCGAGATTGTCCCCGACGACCCGATGGTGAAGCACGTCGACGCCGACCTCGGCGAGGCGCTGTGAGATCCACTGCGCGTTGGTGTTCGGGATCTGCCCGAGCAGCAGCTCGGTTCCGACGGCGACGACCTCCGCCCTCACCCGGCCTCCTCCGGCCTCATGGGGTCGGGTCGGCGATGCTCGTCGGCGAGAACGTCTCCTCCCACGGTCGCTTCGTGCTCCCGACGGTGCCGAACTCGCTTCCGTTGACGGTCACGCTGGCCACGCCGCCTGGCGAGAGCCTGATCGTCAGGAACTCCTCGGCCTGGAACGTTCGTGTCTCCCCCGCCTGCAGGGTGACCGCCGGCTGCTCGACGCCGTCGGCGATGACGGTGGCGTCCACGCGACGGGAGGCGGCGACCCCGACGATGACGTTTCGCGCCGACGTCGCGGGTGAGCCCGAGACCGGCAGGGTGGCGTTGGACGGAGCGGAGTTGCGGACGGAAAGCAGCCCGAACCCCGCGGCGGCGACCACGAGGACGACCACGACGACGGCGGCGAGGAGGTGATTGTCCCGCCGGCGCGCCGCGCCGATCGCGCGGCGGATCTGGTTCGGCGGCTCGGGCGGAGGCGGCGCCTCGACGCCGGCCGCGCTCGAGTAGGCGGCCAGGACCCTGTCGGGATCGAGCCCGAGGTAGCCGGCGTAGGTCCGCAGGGCTCCCCGGACGTAGACCTCCCCGAGGAGGGCGTCGAACCGCTCATCCTCGAGGGCTTCCAGGACATCCGCGCGGAGCTTGGTTCCGCGGCTCGCCTCGTCGACCGTCACGCGTCGGCGCTCGCGCGCCTTTCGCAGCGCCGGACCGACGCCGATCAACGATCCCTGCACTCCTCACATCCTCCGGCCATGGGGATACCCGGAGTATAGGGGTGGGCACCCCCGGGAGCCGCCACGCCTCCCCGCCCCGGAGCGCGGGACCGGCGGCCCCCCGATGGCTACACTCGCCCCTAATGGAGTCCCAGCTGATCGACGTGGTGGTCGAGATCCCCAAGGGATCGAGGAACAAGTACGAGTTCGACCCCGAGCTCGGCGCCATCGTGCTCGACCGGATGCTCTTCACCTCGATGCAGTATCCGGCCGACTACGGTTTCATCAACGGAACGCTCGGCGGCGACGGCGACGCGCTCGACGCGCTCGTGTTCGTCGGCGAGCCGACGTTCCCCGGTTGTCACATCCGCGCGCGGCCGGTGGGGCTGTTCAAGATGAGCGACGAGAAGGGCCCGGACGAGAAGATCCTGTGCGTGCCGTTGCGGGATCCGATGTGGTCCACCGTGCAGGACATCGCCGACCTGCCCCAGAGCCTGCTGAAGGAGATCGAGCATTTCTTCCAGGTGTACGGGGACCTGGAGGACAAGGTGGTGTCGACCGAGGGATACGGGGGCCGGGCGGAGGCGCTCGACGTCATCGCCGAGGCTCGCGCGCGCATCGGTCGATCGTGACCGGCGGTTCGCGGTGAACGTCGCCGGGCGAAGGTGTACACTCCGCCGCGACAAGAGAAGACTCCTCGCGTCGTGCAGGCGAAGCCGGTCCAAGTCCGGCGCTGTCCCGCAACTGTAGGTCCGCCCCTCGTGGCGGACGAGCCAGGCCGCCCTGAACGACGTGGGCCCGAACGAACTCCGTGGGAGAGGGAGTCGGCCGCCGGACGCCCCCGTCCATCCCGACGACCCTTCGCTTCGGAGGGTCGTTCTTTTGTTGGGCGCGCGGACGCCCGGAGAGGGGGACGAACATGGTGGCGGCACGGCTGGCACATGGGTACCACGGGTCAGAAGGGCGGCGGCCTGTCTCGCCGCGAGCGCGCTGCTCGTGGCCGCCGGGGCTCCGACGAGCGCGATGGCAGCGACCGATTCGGAGCGGCGAGCCCGCATCGGCGTCGGCTACCTCGCATCCCAGCAGGAGGCGGACGGGTCCATTCCCGCGTTCTCCGCCGTCGGATCGACCGCGGACGCGGTCATCTCCATGGTGGCCGCACGACGGGGCGTCGAGAACATCGCCGACGCCATGGGCTTCCTCTCCCAGCAGGTGGCGAACGGGGAGGTGACGAACGTCGGCCAGCGAGCCCAGGTGGCGCTCGCGGTCGTCGCCGCCGGCGGGAGCCCGCGCGAGTTCGGCGGACGCAACCTCATCGCACAGCTCCGACGCGACCGAACGGCCGAACGGTCGCTACGGGCGGTCCACCGACGTGTACGAGCACGCGCTGGCGATGCTGGCCCTCGCGGCCGCGGACGCCGGCCCATCGACGGCCGCCACGGCGTGGCTCGCGAGGGCCCAGTGCGGCGACGGCGGCTGGCAGAACGACGATCCCCCCGGGCCCGATGAGGACCAGCACTGCCTCGACCGAGTCGATCCGGGAGGGGACTTCTTCACCTCCGACACGAACACCACGAGCGTCGCGGTTCAGGCGCTCGAGGTCGGTCGTGGGTCCGCCGTCCCCGCCCACGACCCGTTCGACTTCTTCGCCGCCATCCGGGATCCGAGGTTCGGCGGCTGGGGTTACACCTGGGGATTCGAGACGACCGACGCGAACTCCACGGCGCTCGTCGTGGAGGCCTATGCCGCCTCGGGCAGGCGGCTGCCGAGCGGCGCGCTGGCCGCCCTGAAGGCGCTGCAGTACCGGCGCTGCGGAGCATGGGCGTACAGCTGGACCGACGACGGCCGGGGAGGGGTCGTTCGAACGCCGCCGGACGTCGGCGCAACGATCCAGGCCATCCAGGGCGTGCTCCAGCAGCCCCTGCCGCCCGAGACGCTGCCGGTGTCCAAGCCCGCGCCGGACACCAACCCGTGCTGAGACGGCTGCGTCCGCCGCGGCGGGCGCCGGGCTCGGCGCGCCTCGGGGTGGCGCCGCTGGTCCTGGCCCTCACGCTCGGCGGGCTCGCCCCGATGCTCGTAGCGCCCCCGCCGGCCTGCGCCACGACCGGCAACTCTGCCGCCCTCGTCGTGGATACCGGCGGCAGGGCGACGCGCTACTGCGTCGCGATGGACGAGGCGAGACTCAGCGGGATCGAGCTGATCCAGCTGGCGGCTCGGCAGTACGGCCTCGACTACCGACTGGGCTACGGCGGCGCGGCCGTGTGCCGCCTGGATCACGTCGGCATCGAGGGCGGCGAGTGCTTCACGGACTCGGATGCGTTCTGGGGCTACTGGCGCGGGACGGGAGGCGGCTGGAGCTGGTCCTCGACCGGCGCCGCGAGCACCGTCGTGGAGCCGGGCGACGTCGAGGGGTGGTCGTGGGGCACGGGGCGCGACGGATCGACGCACCCATCGCCGCCGGCCACCTCTTACGCATCCGCCTGCGGGAGTTCCTCGCCGAGCCCGGATCCGGGCGGCGGTGGTGGCGGCGGTGGCGGGGATCCCTCCGCGGGGACCGGCGGCGGTGGCGGCGACGCGGGGGCCCTTCCCGGCGAGGGCGCCGCGGACGAGCGGGAAGCGCGCCCCTCCGCCGGAGACGGAGGCGGAGCCGCCGACGCCGGCGGGGGCGGCCCAGCGCCGATCGCAACGCGGGGGCGCCCGCGGGAGGCGAGGAGGTACCCGCATCCACGCCGGCGTCGAGCGAGCCCTCGCCCGAGCCGAGCCCCGTCGACGCGACGCCGCTCGCGGCGGCATCGATCGAGAGCACGGGCCCGCCGGTCGCGGCCCTGGCGTTCGCCGGCGGCGCGATCGCCCTGCTCCTCGTCGCGGGGTGGCTGTCGCTGCGTCGACGGCCGGGAGGGTAGGCATGCATCCGGCGGCGTGGATCCTATGGGCCACGTGCGCCGGCCTGGTCGCCTTCTCGACGACGAACCCGCTGTACCTGCTCCCGCTGATCGCGGTGGCGTGGTTCGTGAACGCGGTGCATCGGCGGCCGGGCCCGACCGCGCGATCGTTTCGCACGTTCCTGCTCTTCGGGCTCGGGGCGATGACGGTGCGTACGGCGCTCGTGTTCTTCGGAACGGTCGACGCGTCGAGCGTCGCCTACGCTTTCCTCGAGGGCCTGCGACTCGCCGCGCTCCTGATCGTGTTCGGCGCGTTCAACGCCGTGACCGATCCGTTCGCCGTGCTGCGGTTGGCCCCGCGCCGGTTCCACGAACCCGCCCTCGCGGCGGCGCTCGCGCTCTCCATCGCGCCGAGGACCATCCGGGCGGCGGGCCGGGTTCGCGAGGCGCAGCAGTTGCGGGGGATCCGCGTGGCACGGTGGCGCTCGTTGCCGGCGCTGGCCGTGCCGGTGCTCGAGACGGGCATGGAGGAGGCGCTCACCCTCGCCGAGAGCATGGACGCCCGGGGTCACGGCCGCGGACGACGCACGCGCTACCGCCCACAACGATGGAGCGCGGGCGCGGTCGTGACGGGGGCGACGGCCTGTGCGGCGGCCACCGTGTTCATCGCGGCGGCCGTCGGCGGAACGGGCGATCTGCATCCGTCGACCTTCCCCTGATCTGGCCGCAGGCGTCCCCGTTGATGATCGTCGCGCTCTGTCTGCTCGCCGCCCCGGGGCTCCTCCCCTCGCGGGGGACGAGCTCCCACGAGGCGCCGCCGGAGCACTCCGGTCGCTCGCTCGACGCCGTGTCGGGAGGGATCCCGGCCGGATGACGCAGGGGGTGCGCTACGAGGGCGTGACGTTCACCTATCCGGGGTCGTCCTCGCCCGCCCTCGACGATGTCACCGTGGGCGTCCCCGAGGGGGCGTTCGCGCTCGCCGTCGGGCGGACCGGCGCGGGAAAGTCGACGCTGCTTCGCGCGGCGGACGGGCTCGTCCCCCACTTCACCGGCGGGTCGTTCGCCGGCCGCGTCGAGGTCGCCGGCCGCTCGACGCTCGACCACGCCCCGCGAGAGCTTGCGGACGTCGTCGCGTTCGTCCCCCAGGACCCGGACGCGTCGTTCGTGCTCGACATCGTCGAGGACGAGCTCGCCTACGGCATGGAGAACCTGGCCGTGGCGCCGGATCGGATGCGCCGCCGCGTCGAGGAGACGCTCGACCTCCTCGCCCTCGAGCCGATCAGGAGCCGAAGCGTTCGAACGCTCTCCGGCGGCGAGCGCCAGCGCGTCGCCATCGGGGCGGCGCTCGCGGCCGGGCCGCGGGTGCTCGTGCTCGACGAGCCGACGAGCCAGCTGGATCCACAGGGCGCGGAGGACGTCCTCGCCGCGCTGCAGCGGCTCGTCCACGACCACGGCATGACCGTGCTGATCGCCGAGCACCGCCTCGAGCGGGTCGCCGGCTTCGTCGACCTCGTTCTCGGGTGCGATGGCGGCCGCGTCAGCGCCGGGCCGCCGGTCGACGCGTTCGCGCGCCTGGATATCGGCCCGCCGGTCGCCCGGCTCGGGCGGGCCATGGGATGGTCGCCCGTCCCGCTGACGGTGCGGGATGCACGCCGGCTCGCCGGCGACCTCGAACCGCCTCCGCGTCCCGCGCCTCACGCGCACGAGTCGGCGGACCGAGGCGCCCCGCTCCTTCGAGCGCACAACCTCGCTGCCGGATACGGAGGCCGGCAGGTGCTTCGCTCCGTCGACCTGGAGCTCGGCCGGGGCGAGATCCTCGCCGTGATGGGACGCAACGGCGCTGGGAAGACGACGCTGCTTCGCTGCCTCGCCGGCGTCCACCGGCCAGCCGCCGGTGGCGTCACCGGGCCTCGCGGACTTCCCGAGCCCGGCGTGGACACCGCCCTGTGTCCCCAGGAGCCAGAGTCGGTGCTCTTCCGGGACTCCGTGCGAGACGAGGTCGTCGCGACACTTCGCGCACGCGGGATCTCGACCGGGCCCGACGAGCTCCTCGAGCGCGTCGGCATCGGCGATCTGGCCGCGCGGCATCCGAGGGACTGCTCCGCCGGGGAGCGTCTGCTCGTCGCGACGGCGGCCATGGTCGCGACCGGCGCGCCCGTGCTGCTGCTCGACGAGCCCACGCGCGGGCTCGACCCGGAGTCGAAGGGCCGCCTTGCGGAGTTCCTGCGCCGACACGCCGAACGTGGCGGCGCGGTGGCGCTCGCCTCGCACGACGTCGAGCTCGTGGCCTCCGTGGCGACTCGGGTCGTCATGGTGGCCGGCGGGGAGATCATCGCCGACGGATCGCCGGAGCAGGTGTTGGGCGACTCGCACGTGTTCGCTCCCCAGATGACGCGCGTGTTCGGGCCGGGCTGGCTGACGCCCACGCAGGTGATGGCGGCGATGGCGCCGGCCGGATGACGTCCCTGACGCTGCCGGGCACCGCCCCGGCCAAGGCCAGGACGGCGCTGTTGATCGCGGTCAACGGGATCGGGGCGTTCGCCTTCGCCTGGCCGTTCCTCGTGCCCGGGCTGCTCGGCTCGGATCGCGTGGACCGCGGGGATGCGCCGCTGATCCTCGTCCTCGTGCTCGCGTCGCTGTCGGCGCTGCTGTTCCTCGAGCTCGGGCGCGGCGGCATGGGGCCGAAGGTCGTCGCGCTCGTGGGCGTCCTCGGCGCCGCCATGGTCGCGCTGCGCCTCCCGGGCTTCGTCGCGGGGTTCTCCGCGATGTTCATCATCGTGCTGGTCGCCGGCAACGCGTTCGGCCCGGCGTTCGGCTTCCTGCTCGGGGCCGTCGGCACATTCGCCTCCGGCCTGTTCGTCGGCGGGCTCGGACCGTGGCTGCCGTTTCAGATGATCGCGATCGGATGGGTCGGCGCCGGCGCGGGCCTGCTTCCGGGCTCGGGGCCCGGAACGGGCCTCAACAAAGGACCGCACGGTGGCCCGTCCGGATCGGATCGCTCGCCCTGTACGGGTTCGCGGCCGGGTACCTGTTCGGTGCGGTCATCAACCTGTGGTCGTGGCCCTTCGTCGCCGGCGGCAGCGAGCTCGGCTGGGTCCCGGCCGACGGGCTCGCCGGGAACGTCCGCCACTACGCGGCCTTCTACGTGGCCACGTCGTTCGCCTGGGACACGTTCCGGGCGGTCGGCAACGCCGCCATGGTGCTGGTGCTCGGCCGGCCGCTGCTGGGAGCGCTCGACCGCGCGGCGCGCCGGATGCACTTGCAGGTCGGTCCGGCGACGATCGTTCGAAGCGCGCGGGCGGAGCGATCCCTCGTGCGCCCCCGGGGCCGCGTCAGCGCGACGAGCGGGCCGAGCGGGACTCCTCCCACTCCTCCCACGTGAGCAGCACCTCGCGGGCCTTGGAGCCCTGACCCGGCCCCACCACCCCGCGCTCCTCGAGGAGATCCATCAGCCGGCCGGCCCGGGCGAAGCCGACCTTCAGCTTGCGCTGGAGCATCGACGTCGACCCCAGCTGCGAGCGGATGACGAGGTCCGCGGCCTGTTCGAGGAGGTCGTCGTCGCTGCCGATCTCGGCGGCGGCCTCCTCCTCGGCGCTCGGCGGCCTTCCGAGGCCCTCGATGTTCGTCGCGTACTCCACCTCGCGCTGGCCGCGGATCCATTCCGAGATCGCCTGAATCTCCTTCTCGGTCACCCAGGCCGCCTGCAGGCGGCTCGGCTTGTTCGCGTTCGCCGGCGCGAAGAGCATGTCGCCGTGGCCCACCAGCTTCTCGGCGCCGTTCATGTCGAGGACGACGCGGGAGTCGGCCTGGCTGGAGGTCATGAGCGCGATGCGGCTCGGGATGTTCGCCTTGATGAGTCCGGTGACCACGTCGACCGACGGGCGCTGGGTCGCCACCACGAGATGGATCCCGACCGCGCGCGCCATCTGCGCGATCCGGCAGATGGCGTCCTCGACGTCGCGCGGCGCCACCATCATGAGGTCGGCCAGCTCGTCGATGACGACGACGAGATAGGGGAAGTCGACGAAGCGCTCCTCCTGTCCCGGGAGGGATGCGAAGCGTTCCCTCGGCGAGGCCCTCCCGGTAGCCGTCGATGTCGCGCACGCCGCACGTCGCGAGCAGCTCGTAGCGCTGCTCCATCTCCCGGACCACCCAGGCGAGCGCCTCGGCGGCGCGCTTGGGATGGACGATCACCGGCGAGAGCAGGTGCGGCAGGTCCGCGAAGTGGGACAGCTCCACGCGCTTCGGGTCGATGAGCACCAGCTTCACGTGATCCGGATCGGTGCGCATGAGGACCGATGTGACGAAGCAGTTGATGAGGCTCGACTTCCCGGCACCGGTGGCTCCCGCGATGAGGATGTGCGGCATCCTGCCGAGGTTCACCATCTGCGCCCGCCCGTGCACGTCCTTCCCCAGGGCGACCGAGAGCGGGTGGCGGTCCTCCCTCGCAACCTTCGAGCGAAGGATGTCGCCGAGCATCACGAAGTCGCGCACCTTGTTGGGCACCTCGACCCCGATCGCGGACTTTCCGGGGATCGGAGCGATGATGCGAACGTCGGGGGTCGCGAGCGCGTAGGCGATGTCGTCCGACAGCGACAGGACCTTGTTGACCTTGGTCCCGGCGCCGACCTCGACCTCGTAGAGCGTGACCGTGGGACCACGGTGCGCGGTCGGCACGGTCGCCGGCACGCCGAACGTCCGGAACGTCCGCTCGAGCGCCTCCATCGTGTCCTCCTCGTCCCGCCCGTCGGCATCGCTCGCCGGCGCGCGCCGCAGCAGCTCCAGCGGCGGGAGCTTGTAGGGGCCTCGGGCGACGGAGGCCCTGGCGGCCACGGAGGGTCCCTCCTCCCCCTCGGACTCGATGATGTCGGGGTCCAACGGGACGACGCGCTCCTCGATCGCCGCGTCGTCCTCGTAGCCTCGGGCACGACGACGGGATCCTCCTCGTCGTTGCGGACGACGCGGTGCATCCCTCCCTCGGGCGCGGCGGGCGCCGCCTCGAGGCCCTCGTCCCGCCCTTCCTCCTCGTCGTCGTCTCCCCCGCCCAGCGACACTCGCGCGGCCTCGATGAGCTCGAGGCACCGCTCCCACGCCACCGAGAGCGGCGTGCCGGTGAAGATCAAGACGCCGAGCAGGGCCACGCCGCCGCACACGATCCCGGCCCCGAGCGGCGAGATGGCGTGGGCGAGCGGCCACCCGAGGAGGGCGCCGATCCCGCCGCCCGCCTCCCCCACGCCGACGGCGCCCGGCGCACCCTCGTACCCGGCGCTCGGGCTCGGGTTTCCCGCCAGGATCGACACGATCGCGAGCGCTCCCCCGAACGCCAGACAGAAGCCGATGAACATCGGGACCTTCGACTCCTCCCGCGCTCCGGCGAGCAGCACGAGCCCCCAGAAGACCCCGATGATCGGGACCACGACGGCGGCCGATCCGACGGACGCCCGCAGGCCGACCTCGATCCACCGGCCGGCGAAGCCGGCTGCGTCGAACCACAGCGCCAGCACCGACAGCAGCGCGAGCACGACGAGTCCGATCCCGAACGCGTCCCGGGCCCACGGCGCGAGATGCGTCCACAGGGACGTCCTCGCCGGCTTCTTCGGCGCCGGCTTGCGGCCCGACGGTTTCGCGGGCTTGCGGCCCTTCGACGAGGAGCCGCGGCCGCTCGACCCCGACCTCGTGGTGGACTTCGTCGTCACCTACACCTCCATCACGACGGGGAGGATCACCGGCTTTCGCTGGGTGACCTCCCAGAAGTACTTGCCGAGCACGCGACGGATGTGCTGCTGCAGGACGCTCCGATCGGTGATCTCGGATTCGGCGCTCGCCTTCAGGGAGAGCATGACGCGATTCCGGCCCTCTTCAAGGATGTCGCCGGAGGTTTCGTCGTAGACAAACCCCCGATTGACCAGCTGGATGTCCCCGACGATCTCCCCATGGTGCGCATCGATGGCGACCACGACGACCACGACGCCGGCGCCGGTGAGCTTCCTGCGGTCGCGCAGCACCTCCCCTCCGACGTCGCCGATCCCGAGCCCGTCCACGAGGGTCGTGCCGGCGGGCACCCGGTCGACGATCCGAACCTCGTCGGCGACCTCGACGACGTCGCCGTCCTCGGCGATCAGGACGTGATCGGGCTGGATGCCCACCTCGATCGCGATCCTCGCGTGATGCGAGAGATGGCGGCGCTCGCCGTGGATCGGGATGAACCACCGCGGGCGAACGAGCGAGAGCATGAGGCGCAGCTCCTCCGCGGCCGCGTGGCCCGAGGCGTGCACGGGCGCCGCCGGCACGTGGAACACGTCGGCGCCGGCCCGGTAGAGCCCGTCGACGACGCGGTGGATCGCCGGCTCGTTGCCGGGGATCAGCGAGGACGACAGCACCACGGTGTCGCCTGCGCGCAGCTTCACCCACTTCTGCTCCCTCGCGGCCATGAGCGACAGCGCGGACAGCGGCTCTCCCTGGCTGCCCGTGGAGATCACGACGACGCTGGCCGGATCGAGCTTGTCGATGTCCTCGATCGGGACGATGTCCTGGTCGGGGATCGTCAGGAGCCCGAGCTCCCTGGCCGCGCGCGTCGCCTGGTGCATGGACCGGCCCAGGAACGCCACGACCCGCTCGTTCGCCCGGGCGGCGTTGGCCACCTGCTGGATCCGATGGATGTGGCTCGAGAAGCAGGCGACCACCACGAGCTGACGGGCGCGCGAGATGATCTCGTGCAGGACGGGCCCGACGCTCCGCTCGCTCGACGTGTAGCCCGCCTCCTCGGCGTTCGTCGAGTCGCTGAGGAGCAGGTGCACGCCCCTGCCCGCCTCCTCGGCGAGCGCATGGAGGTCGGTCGCGCGGCCGTCGAGGGGGGTCTGGTCGATCTTGAAGTCGCCCGTGTGCAGGATGGTGCCGTACGGGGTGTCCACCGCGACCGCCATGCCGTCGGGGATCGAGTGCGTCACGCGAAGGAAGCGCATCGAGAAGGGCCCGACGGTGGCGCCCTCGCCGACGACGGCCGTGCGGAACTCGGCGCGCTCGCGAACGCCGTGCTCCTCGAGCTTCCCCTCCAGCAGCGCCAGCGTGAACGGCGTGCCGTACACGGGGAGATGATCGATCTCCCGGAGCAGATAGGGCAGCGCGCCGATGTGATCCTCGTGGCCGTGGGTCAGGACGGCGGCCTCGACGCGGTCGATGTTGCGACGGACGTACTCGAAGTCGGGCAGCACGAGATCGACCCCGGGCATGTCGGCGTTGGGGAACGACAGGCCGACGTCGACCAGCAGGATCCGGTCGTCGACCTCGATGCAGGCCATGTTGCGGCCGACCTCGCCGACGCCGCCGAGGAAGACGACGCGCGCGGAGCCGCGCCCATCGGCGTCGGGGGACGAGGAGCCGCTCGGTCGCGGCGGCTCAGAGGAGTCCGGCATCCGCAAGCGCTCGGCGCACGCGCTCTCGCTCCCCCGCGGTCGCGGGGACGAGTGGGAGGCGAGGCGGACCGGCGGGCCGCCCGAGGATGTCGAGGGCCGCCTTGATCGGGATCGGGTTGCTCGTGATGAACAGCGTGTTGAACAGCGGCGAGAGCTCCTGATGGATCTTCCGTGCCGTCGGGATGTCTCCGCCCTCGATCAGCTCGATCATCTGTCCGATGCGGGACCCGACGAGGTGGGCGGCGACCGAGATGACCCCGACCGCACCGAGGCACACGTAGCCGAACGTGGCCCAGTCGTCGCCGGAGTACACCTCGAAGTCCGGGGGCGCCTCCTCGATGAGGCGCGACACCGCGAGGAAGTCGCCGGTCGAGTCCTTCACACCCACGATGGTGGGGATGGTGGCGAGCTCGAGCAGCGTCTCGTGCTCGAGCCGGGTGGCCGTCCGACCGGGGACGTTATAGGCGATGATGGGAAGGTCGGTCTCCTCGGCGATCCGCTCGAAGTGCGCGATGAGTCCACGCTGCGGCGGCTTGTTGTAGTAGGGGGTCACCACGAGCAGGCCATCGGCGCCCGCCTCCGCGGCCATGTGGGTCAGCTCCAGGCTCTCCGCGGTCGAGTACGTTCCGGCGCCGCAGATCACGCGCCCATCCCCGTCGGCCGCCTCCACGACCGCGCGGTACAGCTCGCCCTTCTCCTTCTCCGACAGCGTCGGGGCCTCGCCGGTGGATCCCGCGACGACGATGGCGTCGGATCCGGATTCGACCAGCTCCCGGGCGAGCCGCTGCACGCCGTCCAGATCGAGGGTGTGATCGTCGTGGAAGGGGGTGACCATCGCGGTCACCACGGCTCCGAACCTGCCGCCCATCGCATCCTCCTCCGCCCTGTGCCCGGTCGCCTCCGGCCCGGCTGACCGGCGCCGCATGGAGGTGGGCCTCCGGCGGGCCACCCCCCGGAACTCCGCGGCTATCCTAGCTCCCAATGCCGCGCATCTACACGGGGACGGGAGACGACGGGACGACCGGGCTCCTATACGGGGGGAGGATCTCCAAGGCGCATCCCGCGACCGAGGCGTACGGCACGACGGACGAGGCGGTGGCCGCGATCGGCCTCGCCAGGGCGCTCATCGACGATCCCGCGCTCGGGGGCGACCTCCTGGAGCTGCAGCGTGAGCTCTTCGTCGTCGGCGCCGACCTCGCGACGAATCCGCGCGAGCGAGCCAAGCTCGAGCCCGGCGTCTCCCTCGTCACCGAGGCCATGACCGAGCGTCTCGAGCGGCGGATCGACGACCTCGTGGCCCGGCGCCCCCTGCCCGAGGCGTTCGTCGTGCCCGGCGCAAATCCCGGCAGCGCCTCGCTCGACGTGGCGCGCGGCATCATCCGTCGCGCCGAACGACGGGTGGTCGACCTCCTCGATGGCGGCGGCGGGGGGGCCAACCCCGAGGTGGCCCGCTACCTGAACCGGCTGAGCGATCTGCTCTTCGTGCTCGCCCGATGGCAGGCGGGCGAGTCGGAGCCGGTGAGCCGGACTGACTGAGGACGAGCGCGTCCACCCGGCTATGGCGACACGCGCCGGCGGCGATCAGGCGACGGGCTTGCCCGGGAACCCGTCGACGACGAGAGCGGACCGCGCGGCGAGCCTCGACGTTCCTCCCGTGACCTCGAAGCGAGACCATTCGGAAATGCCCGGGAGGTGCTGGCGTCGCCACCGTACCGTGATTGCAGGCGGTACCTGCCCCGCGGGAAGCCCGCCTGGAAGGCGATGACGACGAGGCCGTCACGACGACGGATCTCGAAGGCCTGATCGCCGGCCGAGCGCCACCTCCCGCCCGAGCGCCGGCCTAGCCGGTTGCGGGCGGGACGAAGGCGCCGTAGTTGTCGGGCCCGAACAGCAGGATGAGCAACCCGATGGTGTCCGGGCGCACCTCCGGCGGGAACGTGACGTCGAACGTGCTGGTCTTCCCGTCGGGGACCGCGGCCGACGAGACGACCTTCCCGTCGATCTCCTTGCCCGTGGAGGCGTTCTCCACGTACAGCCCCGGCTTCGGCAGCGTTCGCCCGGTGTCGTTGTCGATCTCGAGCGTGGCGCCCCCGCTCGGATCGAACCTGACGCTGGCGTTGAGGCCCGCGTTCGCGTACGAGTACGCGCCCTTCACGGCCGCCGGGGGGGCCTCGGTCGAGGTATCCGTGACCGACGGAGGCCCGCTCGAGGCGCCGCCGTCGTCGCCGTCGCTCGTGCAGCCCGCCGCGAGGACGGCGACGAGCAGGAGCAACGCTGCGAACCGACGTATCGTGCCCATGAGAGTCGGGGCATGATACGCGATGCGACGCCCCGCAGGGGGAAAAGGGAGGCGCCCGCCGTGAGATCCCTGGAGCTGCGCCGGCACGCACGCCGCGATCCCGACGCCGACCGGCTGTCGCCGGAGGGCCGGCTGCAGGCGGAGGACGTCGGGAGGACGCTCGCCGGTGGCTACGCCGTCGTCTACGTCGCGCCCGCGCAGCGCGCCGCGGAGACGGCCGCGTGGTTCCTGCGCGGCCTCGGCGAGCAGCTCCCGGATCACGGCGTAATCCCCGGCCTCGCGGGCGAGGACCCCGGAGGCTCGGACGCGGCCGGCATGGCCGAGACCGTGCGCGCCCTCCTCGCCGGCATCCCCGACGGAGCGAGCGCGCTCGCCGTCGGACACACGCCGCTGATCGAGCGCGCTGCCGAGGGACTCACCGGGGAGCGCATCGAGCCTCTCGGCGAGTGCGAGGGCATCCTGGTCACCGAGGAGGACGGCTCACTTCGCGTCCGGGAGCTCAGGCTGACCGGCTAGGAGGCGACCGATCGCTCAGAAGAGCTGCGTGCACCAGGGTGCGAGGTCCCAACCGAACATGAGATCGGCGCGGCGCAGCGCTCCCGATCGCTCCTCGTGGACGCGCCCCGCCCTCGCGAGCTGCCCGAACGACGAGCCGCCGAGGAACGCCGCGCCCAGCTCGGAGGCGGACAGCGCGAGGTCCGGCTCGGCGTCGGTCCTCGTGCACGCCGCGCCGTCGGGTCCGCCCTCGAGGCGATAGCGGCCGTCGTTCCAGGGACAGAACTGGTCGCGAACCTCCAGCACCAGCGAGCCGTCGACGCGGTACCGGCGGGCGCCGAGCGCGGCGCGCACGTCGACGATCCGGAGCCACATGCCGTCCCGCACCGTGAGGCGCAGCCGCCGCGGTTCCACCAGGAGCCCGAGGAGGGGATCGTCGATCGGACGAAGCTCCGCCTTGATGCGCGCGGCGAGATCGAGGTCGAAGACGAAGCGCCACATGTTCGCGTAGGCGTCCGGCGACGTCGCGAGAAGCTCCTCGACGTCGACCGACCCGTGGGGAAGCGCCTGGGGCCAGTCGTGCTTGAAGCGGTACACGGCATAGGCGTCGACGCCGTCGGGACCTTCGTGGATCGCGAAGAAGAACGGGCTCGCGCCCTCTCGATCGTGCTCGAAGTCCTCGAATCGCGCATCCCACCAGACCCCGCGGCGCTCGATCATCCCGGGCTGCACCCCACACACCACGTCGTACACCGGCTGCATCGCCGCGAAGGCCTTCTCGCGATCGATGAGGCGCACGCGGCCCTGCTCGCGCGGAAGCCAGAGGAAGGCCGTCCGCTCACGCTCGATCTCGATCGAGCAGTCGGACGTGGCCACCCCGTATCCGAACCGGCCGTAGATGCCTCCCTCCGAGGCGTGCAGCGCCGCGACCGGCTCCTCTCCACGCTCGCGGACGTGCTCGAGCTGGTGGCGTATCAGCATGGTCGCCACGCCCCGCCGACGATGCGTCGGCGCCACGCCGACCCCCGTCACCCCTGCCATGGGCAACCTCGCCCCCCGGAACGGTCATCCGCATGGAGGCCGTCGAGGCGCCCCCGACGAAGTCGTCGCCGTCGATCGCCGCGAAGGTGCGCTCCGGCTCGATGAGCTTTCGCTCCATCTCGAGCCATTCGTCCCGCGGATACTCGTTGAAGGCCTTGCTCATGCCCCGCAACCATGCATCGAACTCCTCGGGGCGGATGCTCCTGATCTCGATATCCATCCCGACGATGCTACGCCGGGTCGAGGCCCTCGAACACGCTGCGGAGCACCGGCGCTCCCGCCGGGCGCTCGGGCCACGCCTGCGTGAACCACTCCCTGCTCAGGAGCTCCGCCACGATGTCCTCCGGAAACCCCTCGGATCCCCCCTGGGTCTTGTGCTCGCGCAGCGCGGCGAGCCGGCGGCGCCAGACGGCCGAGCAATCGACGTCGACGTCGATCGCCTCGTCGGGCACCCCACGCGGCTGATACGGCTGGGTCGAGTCGATGGGGTCCATGCCTCGTTCCACGAGCCGTTCGCTGTACCAGCGAAGCTGGGACTCGGGCAGCGCGTTGTACAGGAGCCGCCGAAGGCCGCCTCCCCCCTCCTCGCGGACGCGGTGAAAGGCATCGGTCGCGAGCTCGCCGGCCCGCACGTGGTCGACGTGCTCGGTGATGCCCTCGGGTCCGAACGTCACGACGACATCGGGGCGCTGCTCGCGAAGGATGTCGGCGATGCGCGAGACGGCCTCCTCGCGATCCGCCTCGGGGAGCAAGCCGTCGCGATAGCGCAGGAACTCGTGCCGGGCGGGCACGACGCCCGAGCGCCGCCCAGGACGCGCGGTCCTCCGCCTCGCGGACCTCGCCGAGCGTCTCCGGCGTCGCGAGGCTCGGATCGGCGATCTCCCCCGCGTCCCCGCTCGTCAACAGCACCGCGGTGAGCTCGAACGCCGGATCGTGGTCGTGCAGCGCCGCCGTGCCGGTGACGCCGAAGGTGTCGTCGTCGGGGTGCGCCACGACGACGGCCAGCGCGTGGCTCACGGCGCCACGGGCAGATCGAGCAGCGACTCGAGCCCGACGGTGAGCCCCGGCCGCGTCGACACCGCCTTGATGGCCAGCAGGACGCCGGGCATGAACGAGCTGCGATCCGTGGCGTCGTGCCGGATCGTGAGCGTCTGGCCCTGCGCGCCGAAGATCACCTCCTGGTGCGCGACGAGGCCGGGAAGGCGAACCGAATGGATGCGGATGCCGTCTTGGTCTCCGCCCCGGGCGCCCGGCAGGATCTCCGCGTCGGGGCCGCGGTATACGCTGGCGCGCTCCTGCTCGAGGCGCCGCGCGGTCGCGATGGCGGTCCCCGAG
This sequence comes from uncultured Actinomycetes bacterium, assembly GCA_963728285.1. Lineage (GTDB taxonomy): Bacteria > Actinomycetota > UBA4738 > UBA4738 > HRBIN12 > CAVSJR01. Next base: position 579,200 of record CAVSJR010000003.1, read on the forward strand.
GGCGCGTCCGCCTTCTGGTCGTGGTGGAGCTCGATGATCTCGGCCGCGGGAAACACCCGCACAGCGATCCCCGCGAACCGCTCCATCAGGACCGCCCCAAGCGCGAAGTTCGGCGCGAAGATGACGTTCGACTCGCCGTTCTCGAGCTCGAGCTGCTTGCCGACCTCCTCGAGCTCGTCCGGGCCGAGCCCGGTCGTGCCGACCACGACGTGCATCGCGTGATCGATGCACCACTGGATGTTGTCGCCGACGACGTCGGGATGGGTGAAGTCGACGGCGACCTCCACCTCGGCCTGGAGGAAGGCGTCCAGCTCGTCGGAGACGATGACGTCGATCTCGGGATGTCCGATCACTCGGCCGATCGACTCCCCGCGTCGGGAGCGGTCCACGGCCGCGACGAGCGCGAGCTCCGGGTCCTCCACGACGGATCGGCAGACGAGCTGTCCCATCCGGCCCAGGGCCCCGATCACCCCGACGCGGATCACGAGTCGCCCCGAAACGAACGAGCGCCGAACGGCCCCAGAACGGTCAGCGTCATCGGCTGCGACAGTACCCGCTCGGCCACGCGGCGTGCATCCTCCGGCGTGACCGCATCGATGCGCCGAAGGGTCTGATCCACCGTCAGGATCTCGCCGTGGGAGATCTCGGACTTCCCCAGCCTCGACATGCGTCCACCCGGGTCCTCCAGCGAGAGGACGAGCGACCCCTTGGCGTGGCCCTTGGCCCTCGAGAACTCCTCCTCCTCGAGGCCCCCCGATCCGACGGCATCGATCTCGCGCCGGAGCAGCCCGACCACCTCCTCCGCTCGTGCGGGCGTGGTGCCGGCGTAGGCCGCGAACTGTCCGGCCTCCGTGTACTGATACTGATAGCTGAACACCGAGTACGCGAGGCCTCGCTTCTCCCGGACCTCTTGAAACAGCCGGGACGACATCCCGCCCCCGAGGGCGGTGTTCACGATCAGGAACGCGAACCGATCCGGGTCGGTCCTCGCGAGCCCGTTCGTCCCGAGGACGATGTGGGCCTGCTCGGTCTTGCGCCGCTTCACCAGACGCCGGCCCGACGGGGCCGGCGGCGGGCCCGCCGAGCGAAGGTTCCACCGTGACGCGCGCCCCTCGGGAAGCGGGTCGCCGGTCTCCATGAGCGAGGTGAGCTGCTCGACGATCGCGTCGTGGTCCACGTTGCCGGCGGCGACGACCACGAGGTTGCCGGGGACATAGTGGCGTTTGTAGAAGCGGCGGACCTGATCGCGCGACGCCGCCTCGATGGTCTGCACCGTCCCGAGGACCGGACGCCCCAGCGGATGATCCGGCCACAGCGCCTCGGTGAAGAGGTCGTGAACGACCTCGTCCGGGGCATCGTCGTGCATGTGAATCTCCTCGAGGATGACCTGCCGCTCCGCGTCGAGATCGGCCGATCGGATGACCGAGTGCTGCAGCATGTCCGCGAGATGGTCGATCGCCATCGGAACGTCCCGGTCGAGCACGCGAGCGTAGAAGCACGTGTACTCCTTCGCGGTGAACGCGTTGAGGTCACCGCCGACGGCGTCGAACGCCTCGGCGATGTCCCGCGCGGTGCGCTCCTTGGTGCCCTTGAAGAGCAGGTGCTCCAGGAAATGGCTGGAGCCGCTGATCCGAGGCGCCTCGTCGCGCGATCCGGCGAGCACCCAGAACCCGAGCGCCGCCGAGCGGACCCCCGGCATGCGCTCGGTGATCACGCGCAGGCCGGACGCGAACTCGGTTCGGCGGATGGCCACGGAGGTCGGCGGCTCGGCGGCTCGGCTGGGCGCCCCGGGGACCTAGGAGTCCCGCCGGGGCTCGCCCCCGCCGGAGCCGCCCTCGCGCCCACCCCGGCGGTCCCGGTCTCGGTCGCGGTCGCGGCGCGGGCGGCGTTCCCGATCGCCCTCTCGCCGGGGACGGCGCTCGCGCTGATCGTCCACCGCCGCGCCCTCGGGGATCGCCCACTCGTCCCCGACGGGCATGAGCGAGATCTTGCCCATCGCGTCGATGTCTTGGATCTCGACCTCGAGCTGGTCGCCCTCCTTGACGGCCTCCTCGACGCTCGAGAGCCGCTTGCCCTTGCCGAGCTTCGAGATGTGGACCAGGCCGTCGCGCCCGGGGACCAGGTTCACGAACGCGCCGAAGGTCGTCGTCTTGACGACGGTGCCGAGGAACTTCTCCCCGACCGAGAGCGGCCGCGGGTTCGCGATCTCGTCGATCATCTTGGCGGCCTCGTCGGCTCCGGCTCCCTCTCGCGAGCCGATGAAGACGGTCCCGTCGTCCTGGATGTCGATGTCGGCGCCGGTCATCGCGATGATCTCGTTGATCCGCTTGCCCTTGGGGCCGATGACCTCCCCGATCTTCTCGACCGGGATCTGGATCGACAGGATGCGCGGCGCCTTGGGGTTCACCTCCACCCGTGGCTCGGGAAGGCGGTCGGTGATCGTCTTCAACACGATCATCCGGGCGTCCTTGGCCTGCTGGAGCGCCTGCCGAAGCGCCTCGGCGGGGAGGCCCGTCACCTTCATGTCGAGCTGGATCGCCGTGACGAGCTCGCTCGTGCCGGCCACCTTGAAGTCCATGTCCCCGAGCGCGTCCTCGGCGCCGAGGATGTCGGTGAGCGTGACGTACTTGCCGCCCTCGGCGACCATCCCCATCGCGATGCCCCCGACGGGCGCCTTGATCGGCACCCCCGCGTCCATCAACGAGAGCGTCGAGCCGCAGACGCTCGCCATCGAGGTCGACCCGTTGGACGCGAGGACGTCCGACACCAGGCGCAGCGCGTACGGAAACTCCTCCTCCGTGGGGATCACGGGGATCAGCGCTCGCTCGGCGAGGGCCCCGTGGCCGATCTCGCGTCGGCGCGGGCTTCCCACTCGCCCGGTCTCACCGGTCGAGAAGGGGGGGAAGTTGTAGTGATGGATGTACCGCTTGCTGTCCTCGGGGTCCAACGTGTCGATCATCTGCGTCATCCGGAGCATGCCGAGCGTCGTGACGTTCAGCACCTGGGTCTCTCCGCGCTCGAAGAGCGCGGAGCCGTGCGCGCGAGGCACGAGCCCAACGTCGGCGGACAGGGGCCGGATGTCGGTCGGCGACCGCCCGTCGAGGCGCACGCCGTGTTCGAGGATCCTCGCGCGCATGATCTTCTTCTGGAGGTCCTTGAACGCCGGGGAGATCTCCGCCGCGCGCTGGTTGAACACGTCCTCCCCCCAGGTCTCGCGCAGGTGCGCCCTCAGCTCCTCCTTGATGGAGCCGAGCGCCTCGTCCCGCTCCGCCTTCCCCGGGACGATGGCCTCCTGGATCCTCTCGCGGGCGAAGGCCTCCACCGCCTGCCAGGTCTCCTGCGAGTACAGCGGCTGGGGCTCGAACTCGCGCTGCTTCACGTCCAGCTGCGCGAGGAACTCGAGCTGAAGATCGATCATCTCGCCGATGGCGCGCTTCGCCGCCTCGAGTCCCTCGGCGACGACCTCCTCGGTCGGGGTCACGGCGCCCTCGCCGGCCTCGAGGCGCTGCCAGGTGCCCTCGGGCGCCTCGCCCTCGATCATGAGGATGTCGATGGCTCCCTCGTCGTTGCGGCGCCCGGCGACGATGACGTCGAACGTCTGGTTCTCCTCGTCCTGGTAGGTGGGGTTCATCACCCACTGGCCGTCCATCAACCCCATGCGGACCGCGCCCACGGGGCCGTCGAACGGGAGCCCGGCGATCATCGTCGCCAGGCTGGCGCCGTTCATGCCGGGGATGTCGTAGGGGTTGGCCATGTCCACCGACAGGACGGTGATGATGACCTGGACCTCGTCCCGGTAGCCGTCCTTGAAGGTCGGACGAAGTGGGCGGTCGATGAGGCGCGCGGTGAGGATCGCGGTCTCCCCCGGCCGGCCCTCACGGCGAAAGAAGCTGCCGGGGATCTTGCCGGCGGCGTATGCCCGCTCCTCGACGTCCACCGTGAGGGGGAAGAAGTCGATCCCCTCGCGGGGCTTGCTGGTGGTGCAGGTGGCGAGGATCTGCGTCTCGCCGATCGTGACGACGCACGAGCCGTCGGCGAGCGGGGCGAGCCTGCCCGCCTCGAGCGTGATCTGTTGCGACCCGATGGTCTTGGTGAGCTTCGTGGCCATTTGGCGGTTCCTCCTTGGGATTCGAACGCCTGAGCGCTCGCGGTGAGGTCGATATCGGGGAGGAGTTGCCGGCCAGTTGTCAGTGGTGAATGCCCGAACCCGGTCATTGCTCTTGAGCTCGGGGATTCGCTACTGAGAACCGACCCGGTGCACGCTCCCTCTTCGTGGGATCACTCGATCGTTCGCATCCCCCCCAGAGGTACGGGCGGCCGGGGCCGCCTCAGTGGTCGGTCACCGCCTGAGTCCAAGGCGGGAGATGAGCTCTCGGTAGCGCGCGATGTCCTCGCGCCTGAGGTAGTCCAGCATCCTGCGCCGGCGCCCGACCATCTGCAGCAGGCCGCGGCGAGACGCGTGGTCCGTCTTGTGGGCCTTCAGGTGCTCGGTCAGATCCGCGATCCGCTTGGAGAGCACGGCGATCTGTACCTCCGCCGAGCCTGTGTCCGCGTCGCCACGGCGGTACTCCGCGATGATCCGGGATTTGTCGTCGGTCGCAAGTGCCATAGCTCGACCTCGAGGCTACCACAGGGGTTCGCGGGGGTCGGGCACGGGTCGGGCGCCGGACGGGCGGCGGTGAGGATCGACGCCTCGAGCCTCAGCCTCGGCTTCGCGCGCGAGCCGGCTCCGGGCACCAGGCTCTTGGTCGCTCCACGTCCTGGGCGATCGCCTCGGTGAGCTCCGACGGCGAGTCGAACCGCCGCTCGTCGCGAAGCCTCGCCCAGAACTCAACGGCGATGGGGCTCCCACGCAGCTCGGCCCCCCCGTAGTCGAGGAGGTAGGCCTCGACGTGCAGCGGCTCGGCGCCGAACGTGGGGTTGGTGCCCACGCTGATGGCCGCGACGTGACGCTCGCCTGCGGCCTCCGCGACGCCGGCGTAGATGCCCGACCCCGGGAGGAGCAACCGGGGCCACGTCCTGAGATTGGCGGTCGGGTACCCGAGCCCCTTGCCCCGACCCGCGCCCGCCACGACCTCGCCGTCCAGCACGAACCTCCGTCCCAGGGCGCGCTCCGGCCAGTCGAGGTCCCCCTCCGCGAGGGCGTCGCGGACCGACGAGGAGGACACCCGCCGGCCGTCGATGTGGACCAAGCCGACGCCCTCGGCCGTGAACCCGAGGTCCTCGCCGCGCTCGAGCAGCGTGGCGAGCGTTCCCGCAGCCCGGTGTCCGAACGTGAAGTTCTCCCCGATCACGACGTGGTGAGCGGCGAGCCCGTCGCGGAGGATCCGGACGAGGAACTCCTCGGACGACCACCGCGAGAACTCGGGCGTGAACTCCAGGACCGCGAGCACGTCCACGCCCAGCTCGGCGATGAGGCCCGCCTTGCGCTCGACCGTCGTCAGGAGCCGAGGCGCCGTGCCGGGATCGAGCACCTCCCGAGGATGGCGGTCGAACGTCACGGCAACGGAGGGAACCCCTCGCTCGCGCGCCGCCTCGACGGCCCGCTCGAGCACGGCGCGATGCCCCCGATGCACGCCGTCGAAGAACCCCACCGTCACGACCGTGGGGCCGGCTTGCAACGGAAGCGAGGCGACCCCGCGGACGACGTCCATCGCGCTCCGAGCGTATCGTGGGCCGCTCGCTCCGCCACGGACCCGGAACCTGCGGCTTCGAGGCCTTCCCGTTAGGGTGAACCGCGATGCTGCCGCCGCCTGCTCCTCGAGCGCGATCCGACCGGTACGCTCGGCTCGCATCCCGTCGTCGAGCGACCACTCGCGCTGTCCCTGATGTTCCTCGTCGGGCTGACGGCCTGCGTCACGTTCGGCCCTCCCCCGCCCCCCGGCCCCGCGTCGCCGCGAGCCGGATCGTCGGTCGTCGTCGCGTCCTTCAACTTTCCCGAGAGCGAGGTCCTCGCCCAGCTCTACGGCCAGACGCTCGCTGCGCACGGCGTCCCCGTCCAATACGAGCTCGATCTGGGCGCCCGTGAGCTCGTCATGCCGGCGTTGATCCGCGGCCTCGTCGACGTCGTCCCCGAGTACACCGGAGCCGCCCTCGAGTTCCTCGACGGCGGCTCGGGGCTCGCCGAATCGGACCTGGAGGTGACGTACGCCCACCTGCAGCGATATCTCGCGGACGTTCGCATCACCGCCCTCACCCCGTCGCCCGCGCAGGACCAAAACGCGTTCGCCGTGACCAACGACACCGCCAGTCGACTCGGCCTCAAGAAGATCAGCGACCTGTCCGGGCACGCCGACGAGCTCGCCCTCGGGGGCCCGCCCGAGTGCCCGGATCGGGCGCTCTGCCTACTCGGGCTCGAGCGGATCTACGGCCTCAGCTTCCGGGAGTTCGTCCCGCTCGACACGGCCGAGACGGTGGCGAACGCGCTCGCGGACGGCGCCATCGACGTCGGCGTCCTGTTCTCGACCGACGGCACGATCCGAGAGCAACGCCTCGTCGCGCTTCGGGACAACCGAGGCCTTCAGCCGGCGGAGCACGTCGTTCCCGTGATCCGCGATGCCGTGCTCGACGGCCTCGACCCGGCCATCCGCCGGGGGATCGATCGCGTCTCCGGCGCGATGACTACCGTGGATCTGAGGCTGCTGAACGCGCGCATGCAATTCGAGGGCGCGACCGCCGCGAACGTCGCGCGGGACTGGCTGAGCGAGCACGATCTCGCGGTCCCGAACCCGACCCCGGCAGGATAGGCTCGCCGTCATGGACATCGCCGACCAGCAACCGGCCGAGCGTCTGTCTCGGCGGCAGCGACGCGAGGACCGCAAGGTCCAGCGCCGGCCGACGGGTGCGCCCCCTCCGCTCCCCCGCGAGCTCGGAAAGAGCGGCAGGTTCTGGCTCGGCATGATCGGGCTGTTCGTCCTGATCCCATCATCGTCGCGGTCACGTCATCCGCGGCCATGCGAATACCCAGCTCGATACCTGGATCCTGGAGGGGTTCGCCCGCGTCCGGACCGCGCTGCTTGACGGATCTGATGGAGGCGTACTCGACCCTGGGGACGCGGATGTCGGTACGCATCCTCCGCTGGGGGATCATCATCGCCCTGATCGTGTTCCGGCGGTGGCGGCACCTGGTCGTGTTCGTCGGCTCCATCATCGCCCTCGAGACGATCGTCGGCGCCATCGCGCTGATCTTCTACCGACCGCGCCCGTTCAACGTCGAGATCCTGGTGGGGTGGTCGGGGCCGAGCCTTCCGTCGAGGACCATCGCGTCGCTCGCGATCACGTTGATCGGCATCGCCTACACGCTCATCGTTCCCGGCAAGCCGCGGGAGACCGCCAAATGGGTCATCGGCGTGCTGGTCTCGCTCTACGCGTTGGCGTTGCTGTACCTCGCGGCCAACAATCCCTCGGACGTCGTCTTCGGGGCGATCCTCGGCATCGGGGTGGGCGTCATGGCGTTCCGGATGTTCACGCCCAACGAGGTGTTCCCCGTGGCGTACGGGAAGGGCAAGGCCGCCCACTTGGACGTGGGGGGACGCCGCGGCGAGGCCATCAAGCAGGCGATCCACGAGCAGCTGGGGCTTCGGGTCACGGCGCTGAAGCCGGTCGGATTGGAGGCATCGGGAGGATCCTCGCCCGTGCGGGTGACGGTGCTCGACGACGAGGGCGAGCGTCACCTTTTCGCCAAGGTGTTCGCCAAGACGCACGTCCGATCGGATCGCTGGTACAAGCTCGGGCGCACCATCCTCTACGGCGGCCTGGAGGATGAGTCCTCGTTCAAGACCGTGCGCCGCATCGTGGAGTACGAGGACCACATGCTCCGGTTGATGCGCGACGCCGGCATCCGAATCGCGAAGCCCTACGGCATCGTCGAGATCACGCCCGAGGCGGAGTACATGCTCATCACCGAGTTCTTCGACGGCGCCGAGGAGATCGGAAAGTCCGAGATCGACGAGGGCATCATCGACCAGGGACTGGGCCTCGTCCTCAAGATGTGGGACGCGGGGCTCGCCCACCGGGACCTGAAGCCGGCGAACCTCATGGTCCGCGACGGCGAGCTCCTGTTGATCGACACGGGCTTCGCGCAGGTGCGGCCGTCCCCGTGGCGCCAGGCGATCGACCTCGCGAACATGATGCTCGTCCTCGGGCTGCGGTCGGACGCGCAAACGGTGTACGAGCGCGCGCTCGAGGTCTTCACGCCCGATGAGGTCGCCGAGGCGTTCGCCGCGACCCACGGGATCGCCAGCCCCAGCCAGCTCCGGTCCGAGCTGAAGGGCGACCAGCGCGACCTCGTCGACGAGTTTCGGTCGCTCGCGCCGTCGCGGCGGCGGATCCCCATCCAGGTGTGGTCGTTCAAGCGAGTGTTGGTCACGATCGGCGTGGTGCTCATCTCGCTGATCGCGTTCGGGCTCGTCGCAGGGCAACGCGAGGATCCTGTGAGGAGGCTCGGCGGTTCGGCGCTCGGGGTGCTCGCCTTGATCTCGCTCGCCGCCTGTGAGGCGGACACGACACCGGGGACGCCCAGGTGCGACGCCCCCGGGGACGCAATGGTCCTCGTCGCCCAGTCCGTTCCGTCGGCCACCCAGCTCCCCTGCGTCGCGGAGCTGCCCGCCGGATGGCGGTTCGAGGAACAGCAGGTCGCCAGCCGCATCACCATGTTCTGGCTCGGCTCGGACATCGCGGGGACCCACGCCGTGCAGGTCGAGCTCCATGCCCGGCTGCGACATCGCCGGCGCCGTCTCCGTGCCCTCGACGGCCGACGACGAGCTCGGGCTCGAGCGATTCGACAGGCCGGAGCAGCTGCGTCCCCTGCGGCTCGTTCGCTTCTACCGGTTCGAGGGCGGGTGCATCGTCTATCGATACGCGTTCTCGTCGGCCGCCCCCTCCGCCCTCCAGTTCGAGGCGGACGAGGCGCTGAGCTTCCTTCCGCGGGCGGACGTCGTACAGTCGGTCGCGAAGGACTACGGACTCAAGCTCTGTGGAGCCGGCGTTTCCTGCGCCGGATAGGCTGAACGGGTGCTGCGAGACCACCGGCGGGCCCTGGCGTATTCGGCCGCGCTGCTCGTGGCGACGGCGGTGCTATTCGCGATCGTAGGGGCGAATCCTCGCCATCCCGTGATCCAGCCGCTCGACGATCGCTGGTACGCGGCGATGAACGACCTTCGCTCGCCGGCCGCCACGTTCCTGGCGAAGGTCCTCGATCTCCTCGGCGGCGTCTACGTCACATTGCCGATCCGGATCGGCGTCGCCGTCTGGCTCATCGCGCGACGACGCTGGCGCGCTTTCGCGACGTGGGTGCTCACGTGGGCGCTGTCGGAGATCACGGTCACGATGGTGAAGATGTGGTTCGATCGCCCGAGGCCTCCCGGGCAGCTCGTGCCGACGTCCGGATCCTCGTTCCCCTCCGGACACGCGACCGCGGTCGCCGCCACGGCGGTGGCGCTCGTGCTCGTCCTGCTTCCCGAGGGATCCACGCGGCGAAAATGGGAGGCCGCGGCGATCGCCGTCACCTTCTTCATGTCGCTCTCGCGAACGTATCTGAACGCCCACTGGTTCTCCGACGTCCTCGCGGGAAGCCTCCTCGGCGCGGGGATCGCGATCCTCTCCGCGGGCATCTCGACCGAGGTCCGAGACATCGTCGTACGTCGCGAGGCGAGGAAGGCGCCGCCGGGTGATGCGAACGATCATCGCCAAGCGCCCGACATCACGCCGACGGCGCCAGGATGACCTCCGGACGGGCCTTCGTTCCGTCGTCCCGATAGACGCCGAGAAGTCGGCCGTCGGGCGAGAACGCGCCGTAGGGGCCGTCGATGCCCGCCGGCCCGAGGATCCGGCCGTGGCCGGCGGCGACGGCCTCCTCCGCCGACAGGTCGATCCGCGGCAGGTGGGCGACGGCGCGTTCGAGCGAGAGGGGGACCCCGGGCGCCTCGGGCTGCGTGGCGTCGGACAGCTCGAAGGGGCCGATCCGGGTGCGCACCAGCCGGCGGAGATGCGCGCCGCAGCCGAGGGCCCGGCCGAGATCGGCGACGAGGACGCGGACGTAGGTTCCGCTGGAGCACGTGACGCGAACGTCGGCGTCTCGCTCGCCGTCGAACGAGAGCACCTCGAAGGCGTCGACGCGGATCCATCGAGCGGGGGCGTCCACCGCGGTCGCCTCGTCGGGCCGCTCGGTACATCGGCCGTCCTCCGACCTTCACCGCCGAGTATGCCGGCGGCGTCTGGACGCGACTCCCCCACCATGGCCTCGGCGGCCCGGGCGACGGCCTCCCTCGTCACCGAGACATCCGACGTCGCGACGATCTCTCCGTCGGCATCGAGCGTGTCGGTCTCCTCGCCGAGCCGGGCGGTTCCCTCGTAGGTCTTGTCGAGGTCCGAGAGGAATCGGAGCAGGCGCGTCGCGCGCCCGACGCCGACGACCAGCAGCCCCGTCGCGAGGGGATCGAGGGTGCCCGCGTGGCCCACCTTCCGCGTGCCGAGCGCGCGTCGGACGACGTCCACGACGTCGTGGGAGGTCACGCCCCTGGGCTTGTCGATGAGCAGGAGCCCTTCCGGCGCAGGAGGCCTCGGCGCGCCCGCGGCGCCCCGGCTCACCGCAGGGCGGGCTCGCCGCGCAGCGCCCCGGACATCCGGTCGACCGTCTCCGCGAGCCCGTGCTGGGAGGTGTAGCCCGCCGCGAGCCGGTGACCACCGCCCCCGAAGGCGGCCGCCACCGCGGCGACGTCGTGTCCGCCGCGCGAGCGGAGGCTGACCTTGAACCGGCCGTCGCGCTGCTGCTTGATCACCGCCGCCACGTCGGCCTCGCGGGCGGTTCGCAGGACGTCGATGAGGTCGTCGGCCTCCGCGGGATGGATGCCTGCGCCGCTGAGGTCGGCCTGCGTCAGGTAGGTCCAGACGAGATCGCTGGCCGGGTCCAGCTGGGCGCGCTGGAGCGCGGTCCCGAGCAGCCGCACGTAGGCGAACGCGGTGTCCTCATACAGCGCCTGCACGATCCGCGTGTGGTCGAAGGCATGCTCACGCAGCTTCGCGGCCACGCGCAACACCTCGGGCGTCGTCGCCTGATACTGGAACCGCCCGGTGTCGGTGACCAGCCCCGCGTAGAGGCACATCGCCGCCTCGTCGGTCAGCCCCCCGCCGAGGCGCTCGATCAGCCGGTACACCACCTCCGCCGTGGAGGAGGCGCGCGGATCGATCACCGGGATGGTTCCGAGCCCTTCGTTGCTCACGTGATGATCGATCCAGATGAGCTCCCGCGCCTTCGACGCCGGACCCGCGAGCGGTCCGAGGCGGTCGATCGCAGCGCAGTCGAGCGTGACCATCACATCGGGCCGTCGAGGGAAATCCTTGGCCTCGACCAGTCGATCGCTGCCGGCGAGCAGCGCCGCCCACCTCGGCGGCTCCAGCGGCTCGTTGCCGAACGAGCACACCACCTCGACACCCTTCTCCCTGAGGTACGCGGCGAGGCCGAGCATGGACCCGAGGGCATCGGCGTCCGGATTCACGTGACACGCCATGGCGACGTTGGGCGCGGAGCGCAGCACCTCCGCCGCTCGGTCGAGCGCCCCGGAGACGTCGGGCGACATGCTCCCGGCCTCAGCGTTCACGCTCGGCCTCATGGAGCTTGCGGATCAGGTCCTCGATGTGTTGGGCCTCCTCGATCGTCGGATCCTCCTGGAAGTGCAGCTCGGGCAGGAACTTCAGCCGTACCTGCCGCCCGATCTCCGAGCGCAGATGCGGCGTCGCCGATCGCAGGCCCGCCCGCGTGGCGGCGCGTTCCCGATCGTCGCCGTAGGTCGTGTAGAAGGCCCATGCGTTTCGCAGGTCCGGCGTCACCCTCACCCCCGTGATCGTCACGAACCCGATCCGAGGATCCTTCAGCCTGGGGAGCGCCTCCGCCAGCACCTCCCTGAACTCCTCCGACACGCGCGCGGGACGGGCTCCCTGGGTCATGGTCCTCATTCGTCCTCCGGATAGTGGAGCGACAGCTCCGCCTCGATCACGTCCACGCCCGGGTGCCGCTCGACGAAGCGCTCGATCTCGTGCATCACCCTCCGGGCGTGATACTGCTCCGCGGCGACGGCCGCGACCGCCACCGCGGCACGTTGCCACAGCTCCTGGTGATCCACCTCGGCGACCGACACATTGAACTTGGATCGCAGCCTCGCGTTCAGCGTCTTCACCACGTGCCGCTTCTCCTTGAGCGACCCGGATCCGGGGATCCGCAGGTCGAACCGCTCCACCGCGACGAGCATTTCCTCAGCCCCTCCGAGCCCGGCCGGCCCCGGTCGGGCCTCAGAGCGAGCGCGCCACCTCGCGGACCTCGTAGGCCTCGATGATGTCGCCCTCCTTCACATCTTGGAAGTTCTCGATCCCGATGCCGCACTCATAGCCCTGCGCCACCTCGCGAGCGTCGTCCTTGAACCGGCGGAGCGAACCGATCCGCCCGTCGTAGACGATGACGCCGTCGCGGACGACGCGAGCGCGGGATCCGCGCGTGATCGTTCCGTCGAGGACGTAGCAGCCGGCGACGAGGCCGATGCGGGGAACCCGGAACGTGGCGCGAACCTCGGCGCGGCCACGGTCCTCCTCCCGCTGTTCCGGCGCGAGCAGCCCGCTCAACGCCTGTCGCACGTCCGAGATCGCCTCGTAGATCACGCGGTACAGGCGGACGTCCACGCCCTCCTTCTCCGCGAGCGCGCGGGCGTTGGCGTCGGGGCGCACGTTGAACCCGATGACGATGGCCTTGGAGGCCAGGGCCAGGGCGATGTCGTTCTCGGTGATCCCGCCGGCGGCGCTGTGGATGACCCGGATGCGCACCTCGTCCTGCGGCAGCTTGAGGAACGCGTCCGCGAGCGCGCCGAGGGAGCCCTGCACATCGGCCTTCAGCACGAGGTTCAGCTCCGGCACCTCGGCGTCGGCCGCCTGCTCCATCAGGTCGGCGAGCGTCGGCGGCCGGGAGCTCACGACGAGCTCCGCGGCACGGACGCGGGATTCCCGTTCCTGCGCGACGTGCCGCGCCGCACGCTCGTCCGCGACCTCGCGAACGTCGTCTCCGGCGTTGGGCACGGCCGACCAGCCCAGGATCAGGACCGGCTTGCTCGGCCCGGCGTGCTCCACCGCCATGCCGTTCTCGTCCTGCATCGCGCGGATCCTCGCGTACGCCGTCCCGGACACGAGCACGTCGCCCACGTCGAGCGACCCTCGCTGCACGAGCGCCGTGGCGACCGGGCCGCGCCCCTTGTCGAGGTTCGCCTCGATGACGGTGCCCCTTGCGCGGCCGGCCGGATCGGCCTTCAGCTCCTCCAGGTCGGCCACCAGCAGGATCGTCTCGAGCAGGGTATCGATGTTGGTCTTGGCCTTCGCCGAGACATCGACGAACTCCGTCTCGCCTCCCCACTCGACGGGGACGACGCCGTGCTCGACCATCTGCTGGCGCGCGCGCTGCGGATCCGCCTCGGGCTTGTCGACCTTGTTGACGGCCACGATGATCGGCACCCCCGCGGCCTTCGCGTGGTCGAGCGCCTCGACGGTCTGAGGCATGACGCCGTCGTCGGCCGCGACGACGAGGACCACGATGTCGGTGACCTGGGCGCCGCGCGCCCGCATCGCGGTGAAGGCCTCATGGCCGGGCGTGTCGATGAAGGTGATCTCCCTTGCCTGCGTGCGTACCTGATAGGCGCCGATGTGCTGGGTGATCCCTCCGAACTCCCCGGAGACCACGTCCGTGCTCCGGATCGCGTCCAGCAGGCGGGTCTTCCCGTGATCCACGTGGCCCATCACCGTCACGACGGGTGGGCGTGGCTCCAGCCTCGACGCGTCGACGTCGTCCTCTGCGTCCGCGTCGCCCAGGTCGTCGGCCACGTCGACGACCTCGACGTCGTAGCCGAGCTCGGCGCCGACGAGGTTCAGCGCGTCGTCGGACAGCGAGGTGGTCGCCGAGGCCATCTCGCCCATCCCCATCAGGACCTTGACGACATCGACGGGGCTGCGGCCGGTCCGATCCGCGAGCTCCTGGGCGGTCGCCGCACGGCCGATGCGCAGCGTGGGCAGCGACGTGGCCGGCGCAGCGGCGGGCGGGGCCTGCGCGGATCCGGCGCCGGGACCGTCCTCCGGCGACGCGGCGCGTGCGGCGGCCGGCTGGGCAACGGGTTCCGCGACGCCGGCTCGGCGACCGCCGCGGCCGGCTGCGTGGGCGCGGCAGTGGACGCCGGTGAGCTCGCCGCGGGCTCGGGCGTCGGAGCGGAGGCGGCGGGCTTGGCCTTGGGCTTCGCTCGCGACCTTGCCTTGGGCTTGGGCTCCTCGACCGCCGCCCTGACTCGCTGGCCGGGAACGGCGTGTCCTCCGGATGCCCGCAGGCGAGGCACGGCCTCGTCGGGCACGGCGGAGGAGGCGGTACGGCCGCCCAGGCCCATCTCCTCCAGGGCGGCGATCACCTCCTTGCTCGTGACGCCGAGCTCCTTCGCCAGTTCGTGAACCCTCACGTTCTCCTCACGATCCTTCCGATCTCTGCCAGTAGCCTAGCGGCTTCGTCCGGACCGGCGCTCGCCCGCAGCGCCGCAACGAGCCTCCGGTCCGATCCGGCCGCGCCCGCGCATTCGGGCCGCGGATGGACGTGGGCCCCGCGGCCAGGCGCCGACCCCCGGGGATCCAGCCGGACCCCTCCCTCGGGCGTTCGAGCAACCCGAATCAGCTCACCCTTGGGAGCCCGGGCGCGGCATCCGATGCACGTTCGCACCGGCTCCCGGCGGGCGGCCACCTCAGTCCTTCGAGGCCTCCGATGCCTCCGCCTCCGCGAGCTCCGGCGTCTCCACGGTGGCGGCCACCTCGGAGGCGTCCTCCGTCCCGGCGGGAGGCGACGCCCGAGGACGCGGCCTCGCCGGCGGCGGACACCTCGGCCGGCGCGGAGGAGGGCTCCGGTGCGGAGTCGGGCGCGATCGCCGTGCCCTGCTCGGGCACGTCCCCCGACGGCTCGGCGACGTCCTGCGGGGCCGGGGCCTGAACGGCCGGCCGCCGCTGCTCCTCGCTGAACTGCGACTCGGACTTGATGTCGATGCGCCATCCGGTCAGTCGTGCGGCCAGGCGCGCGTTCTGCCCCTCCTTGCCGATCGCGAGCGACAGCTGGTAGTCGGGCACGATCACCAGCGCCGTTTGCGTCGAGTCGTCGGTCCGGACCTCCTTCACCTTGGCCGGCTGCAAGGCGTTCGCGACGAATTCGCCGGGATTCGAGCTCCACGGGACGACGTCGATCTTCTCGCCGCGCAGCTCCGTCACCACGTTTCGCACGCGCCCGCCCTTGGGCCCGACGCACGCGCCGACCGGGTCCACGGCCGGCTCGTTGGATGCGACGGCGATCTTCGAACGATGCCCGGGCTCCCGCGCGACCGCCTTGATCTCCACGATGCGCTCCGCGATCTCCGGGACCTCCAGCTCGAACAGCTTCTTGAGCAGTCCGGGGTGGGTCCGGGAGACGACGATCTGCGGCCCCTTCGATCCCTTGCGAACCTCCGTGATGTAGGCCTTCAAACGCTCGCCGTTTCGGTATGGCTCGCTTGGCACCTGCTCGGCCTGCGGGAGCAACGCCTCGACCTTTCCGAGATCCAGCAGCGTGTAGCGGCGCTCGGACTGCTGGACGATGCCCGTCACGACGTCGCCCTCCCGGCCGGCGAATTCCTCGTAGGTCATCTCCCGCTCCGCGTCGCGGAGCTTCTGGAAGATCACCTGCTTCGCCGTCTGTGCCCCGATGCGGCCCTTGAACTCGTCGGTGACCACGACCTCCTTCTCGGAGATCACCTTCACCTCGGGCGGGACCGGTTCGCCCGCCTCCTCGCCGGGCTCCTCCTCCGCCGCGGGTGGCTCGACCTCCTCCAGCTCCTGCAGCCACACGCGGAGGTCGCCGGACTCCGGATCGATCTGTGCCCGCACGCCGAAGCTCTCCTCGTCGAGGTCGGGGTTGTTCTGCTTCCACCACGACTTGTACGCGGACGCCATCGCCTCCTCGAGGCCGGAAAGGATGGTCTCGAAGGCGATCCCCTTCTCGCGCTCCAATTCGCGGAGCGCCGCGATCATCTCGGCGTTCATGTGGTGCTCCTGTTCTTCTCCGTGTCCCAGTCGAACACGGTGCGCGCGGACCGGATGTCCGCGTAGGGGACGCGCAGCTCACCGCCGTCGGTGGCCACGACGATGGCCTCCGCGTCGGCCGCGACCAGCGCGCCGTGGTGGGTCCGTGCTCCGTTCAGCGGCTCGGCCGTCGTCAGCTTGACCCGCTCGCCGACGTGACGCGCGAAGTGCCGCGGCTCACGCAGCGGACGTTCGATTCCGGGGGACGACACCTCGAGCTCGTAGGGGCCCGGAGCGAACCCCTCCAGATCGAGGCGGCGGGAGATCTGCTCGGACAGCGCCGGAGATCGTGTCCAGGTCCACGCCGCCCTCCTCCCGCTCGATCGTCACGCGCAGGACCCGGCGGCCGCTCTCCCGGCCGAACGCGACCTCCACCAGCTCCAGCCCGGCCGATTCCACCACCGGCCCGACCAGCGCCTCCACGTCCACTCTCGCCCCTCGAAAAAGAAAGTGGGCGCGAGCCCACTTCCGGTACGCCGACTCCTGTGTTGGTTCCGAGTATACCGAAGTAGCCCTCATATGGGCTGCGACCTGCGCGGTCGGGCATTCGGCGAGGCGGCTTGCGGACTGCGGTCCGGCGCTAGCGAGCCCGGCCGATCCGCAGGACGTATCGCCCGCGTGAGAGGAACGACTCCACCTGGATGAAGTACACGCCCGTCTCGCGCGCCCGGAACGTGACGACCTCCGGCCGCTCGTCGCTCGCCGAGACCGCGGCGATCGGGCACGCCCCGTGACGGCGGTAGCAACCGGGGGTCAGCTTCCAGATCTCCTCGGTCCCCGGCTCCCAGATCCACACGTCGAGGTCAGCGCGTCGCCCGAAGTCCACCGACACCCGATACCCATGGCCGCGCCGCAGTCGCTTGCGATACACGTCGTTGACGTCCTCGGGCCAGCCGACCCGGCCGCGCTTGGAGCGGCGGATCCCGACCGCGCCCTGGATCGCGCCGTCCGTGACGGGCGACGCGTCCACGGTGGAGCCCGACAGCGCCGACAGCGCGTTCGCCCGCCCGGCCGTCCGCGTGAACGACCCGGAGATGGTCCCCCCGCGGACGTAGATCCTCTCGAGGCCCGACGGCGCGTCGGCGGAGTTCATGATCGCGTTCTTCACGTCCTCTGGCGAGAAGGATGGATTGGACGATCGCACCAGGCCGGCCACGCCCGCAACGTGCGGGGCCGCCATCGACGTCCCGTTGGCCACGGCGTAGGACCCGTCGGCGACCGGCCACGTGCTCAGCACGTCGACGCCCGGAGCGGCCAGGTCCACGGATTCCTCCCCGAAGTTCGTGAACTGACATTGCCACTTCGGGTTTCGCGTCGCGCATCCGGTGTCGTAGCCGTACTGGTCCCTGTGGTTGCTGGCCGCGACCGCCAGGACGTTGGTCAGCGTGTACGTGGCGGGGAAACTCGGCGAGTACACGCGGCTGCGATCGGCGAGGAACATGTCGTTGTCGCCGAACGCGTTCCCCGCCGACGAGACGAACAGGATGCCGGCGGCTCCCGCGTCGGCGATCGCGGCGCGCTCCGCCCGCGACCAGACCGGGGCCCCGAAGCTCGCGTTGATGATGTCGGCGCCGTTGTCGATCGCGTACTGGACGGCCTGCACCTCGCTCGCGGTGGTCAATCCGAACCGCAGCGCCATGATGCGGCAGCCGGGACAGACGCCCGTCACGCCGATCGTGTTGTTCTGCTCGGCCGCGATGGTTCCCGCGATGTGCGTGCCGTGGCCGGCGAACGCCCCCGTGCCCGGCGAAGGATCCGCGTCGTCGTCGACGAAGTCGTAGCCATTGACGTCGTCCACGTAGCCGTTGACGTCGTCGTCGACGCCCGGGGTCCCGATGTCCTCGGCGGCGTTCACCCAGAGGCTGCCGTCCAGATCCGGATGCGAGACGTCGACGCCAGAGTCGATCACCGCGACGATCACGTCGCTCGCGCCCGTCTGCGAATCCCAGGCGTCGTTTGCATCGATGTCGGCGTCCGCCGTACCGCCGGCTTGCGGTGGAGGAGGATCCGCAATGGGGTGATCCTGGCCGGTGTTCGACAGCCCCCACAGCTCGTCGTAGCGGGGGTCGTCCGGCTCGAGGTCGGGCGTGCGGACGAGGTTCGGCTCGGCGAAGGCCACCGCCGGATCGGCCTTCAGGATCCGGAGCGCCCGATCGAGCCCGCGATCGGATCGGGCCGACGCCGCCCGGACGAGCGAGACGGACGGCGTCAGGCGCCTCACGCTTTGCGGATCGAGCGGGTCGGCCGCCGCCGCGCGCTCGCGTCCGACGGCGCCGTCGGTATAGCCGACGACGATCTCGCCGGGAACCGTCGGGTCGACGCCGGATCGGATCCATCCTCGAGCGGTCACGGACGGCTTGGAGAACGTCGGCCGAGAGACCGCGGGCGCGCGGGACTCGAGGCGAGCGCGTCGGTGAGCGGCCAACGTGCCGCTCGGGGCCACGAGGGCGACGGCCAGGACGACGAACAGGAAGGGTGGCAGCCAGCTGCGTGTGCGGGGACCGGCCCGATGCATGAGGTGCAAGGATGGAGGCGGCTCCGTGGCGAGTCAAGCACCCCGCTCCGACCTCACCCCTCGCCGGCTCCGGCGCTCGGACCGGCTAGGGGGCCGTGTTCAGCGCGTCGAGGATCGCGGGCACGGCATCCGCGAGCCGCGGGCTCGACCGCTCCCCCGTGGCACGCAGCTTCACGTCCACGGTCCCCGCGTCGATGCCACGCTTGCCCACGACGACCTGCACCGGATAGCCGATCAGGTCCGCGTCCTTGAACTTGACGCCGGCGCTCTCCTCACGGTCGTCGATCGCCGCCTCGATCCCCCGATCGATGAGCTCTCGGTAGACGCGCTCCGCCTCGGCCGCCGCCCGCTCGTGATCCCGGTTCGCGAGGATGACCACGACCTCGAAGGGAGCGATCGCGCGAGGCCAGCGGAGCCCGTCGTCGTCGTGGAACTGCTCCGCCGCAGCCGCCATGATGCGCGAGATGCCGATGCCGTAACAGGCCATGGCGAAGGGCTGCTCGGTGCCGTCCTCGTCCACGAAGGTCGCCTTCAGGGGCTTCGAGTACTTCGTCCCGAGCTGATAGATGTGCCCGACGACGATGGAGCGCCCGATGCGGAGGGCCCCGCCGTCGTTCGGGCACAGGTCGCCCTCGCGGATCTCCACCAGGTCCTCGTATCGGTCGACCCGAAAGTCGCGGGGGGTGCTCGCGCCTCGCACGTGCCGATCGAGTTGATTGGCGCCGGTGACCCAATCCCGCCTGCCCCGAACCGACGTGGTCCGCGAGGATCGTCGTCTCCTCGGGAAGGCCCTGGGGGCCGACGTAGCCCTTGACGAGGCCGCGGGCCTCGAAGTCGTCGTCCTCCAGCCGGCGAACGGGCGTGGGGAAGAACAACCGCTCGAGCTTGGGCTCGCTCACGTCCCGGTCTCCGGGCACGAGGACGGCGACGGTGCGGCCGCCGGCGTCGTACATCATGCACTTCAGCGTCTCGCCCGGCGCGCACCCCAGGAGCGAGGCCAGCGACTCGATGGTCGGCGTGTTCGGTGTCTCGAGCACCTCCAGCGGCCGTTCGGGGGCGTCGTCGTCGGCCGGCTCCGGCGCCCTGGGCGTCGCCGCCTCGACGTCGGCCAGGTAGTCGCCGTTCACGCACGCGACGAATCGATCCTCCCCGACCTCGGAGACGGCGATGAACTCGTGGTTCACGCCGCCCCCGATCTGGCCCGGATCGGCCTCGACCACGAGATAGCGCAGCCCGCACCGGTCGAAGATGCGGCGGTACGACTCGAGCATCACGTCGTAGGAACGGCGCATGCCGTCCTCGTCGCGGTCGAAGGAGTACGCGTCCTTCATCAGGAACTCTCGCACGCGGAGCAGTCCGAACCGAGGGCGGAGCTCGTCCCGATACTTCCACTCGATCTGGAACAGGTTCACGGGCAGGTCCCGGTACGAGGGGGCTTCGCTGGCCACGAGCGGCGCGACCACCTCCTCGTGCGTCGGCCCGAGCAGCAGCTCGCGCCCCTGACGATCGGTGAGCTTGAACAGCAGGTCTCCGTAGGCCTCCCACCGGCCGGTGACCTTCCACGGATCGGCCGGCAGCACGATCGGCATCCGGATCTCTTGCGCGCCGGCCGCCTCCATCTCGGCGCGGACGATGCGCTCGACCTTTCGCATCGTCCGCACGCCGAGCGGCAGGGTCGTGTAGATGCCGGAGGAGAGCTGGCGGATGAAGGCCGCACGCAGCAGGAGGATGTGCGACGGCGCCTCGGCCTCGGCGGGAGCCTCGCGGAGCGTGCGGGCGAACAGCTGCGACAGCCTCATGAGCACTCAGGATACCGGCAGGGGCAGCGGCTCGATTCGAACGACGCCGCCGTCACGCGTCATGCACGACGTCGACCCACTGGCGCCACAGTCGCGTGCGGTCCCGTCCATCTCCGATCGCGTACTGATTGACGGTCGCGATGAGCGTTCCGTCCGCCGGATCCCGGCTGATGCCGTTGTAATCGCCCCATCGCTCGAGGCCGGGGCCGAAGTCGTACGTGGCCTCACCCGCCTTGAGCAGCACCTCGCTCACCGCGTCCGACGGGCGCACCTCGGCCGCCCAGGCCGACAGGTACTCGCCTCCCCCCCTCGAACCCGCGCGGCTGTAGGTGATGAACAGGTCTCCCAACGTGTCGGTAGCGACGACCGGCCAGCCGTAGTCGCGCAGGCTCGTGCCGATCACGCCGGAGCGAGTCACTTCCGAGGAGCGAAGCTTCCCCGCGGGGCGAAGCTCGTACCAGCTCGTCGCAGCCTCGACGTAGCGGCTGGGCTCCACGTTGTTGCGGATGGTGTGCGCGGCGAACAGCCGGTGGAGGTCGGCGTCGTACCAGGCGTTCACGAGCCGCAGGTCGCCCGGGTCCCACACCGTGTCGGGACCCACCTCACCCGCCTGCGTCGCCGCCAGCGCGGGCCGCGCCCGATCCACCGGCACCTGGGCCTTCCACAGTCGCAGCCCCGCGTCGGTCCTGCGGATCCGGAACACGACCAGCTTGGATCCCCCCCGCCGCCCGTATTGGAACTCCAACAGGTACTGCGTCGAGGGCTCCGTTCCGCCGACCGTCTGCGCCGGCTGCACGGTGAAGGACTTCGACCCGTCGGGATTTCTCGTCCTCGCCCCGGCGAACACGGTCCCGCGCAGCCCCGCGTCGCAGTCGTACAGGTCCGCCTTGGGCATGGACAGGATCTGCGTCCCCGCGTAGCCCCTGGAGAACCCGAATTGATTGGTCGTGAGCGTCACGCGATCCGCGTCGTAGCCGAGCCCCGGGTAGTCCGCCCACTGCCGCCCATCCCCTCGATACTGATCGCCGGCGATTCGCGTGACGCACCAGCTCGAGGGATCGTCGGCCTGCGCGTCGGAGACGGTCGCGATGACGATCCAGGACTTCGTGAAGGCCGTCGCCCGCTCGTTCGCCAGGAAGACGAGGACGAAGTGGTCGTCGTACTGGTCGTAGACCACCTTGGGATCGAACTCGAAGGACCGCTCCGGGAGCACACCGCCGAGCGACCGCAGGCGGATCGAGGGGAACTGAGCCGCGCCGGCGCGGCTGTAGACGGCCGTCCGGACGTTGACGGCGGTCATGAACCACGAGTCGCCCAGGGCTCCCGTGGAATCCGACGGCGAGAGGATGGGACGCGCGTTGCGCAACGCGTCGAATCCGCCACCGATCGGGGCGGGGGCCCGGGCGGCGCTCCTCCCGGGAGAGGCGCCTTCGCGCGTGGAGACGGCCGCCTGCTCGTGCCGCGCCGGCGGCGAGGCCGGAAGACCCGAGGGCCCAAGCAGCGGCCGGGCCGCGGAGGTCGAGGCGGAGGTCGAGGTGGAGGTGGCCGGCACGAAGCCGGACGAGCGCGCGACGCCGCGAAGGGACCCGTCGACGGCGGGCGAACCGGCGCCGGCCGGGCGCTCGCCTCCCGCTCCGGGCCTCGATGCCGTCGCGATGCCGGAGCTCGCCAGTACCACCGCGACCACGATCAGCGGCCGCGCCCGTTGTGCCACGATTCGCATGATCTCCCCCCTCGATCACCCGAGCGGCTCGCGACCGTAGCCGCACCCGTGGGACTCTACCGGGGCCCGCGCCACGGGCGAGCGATCGGCCCGAGCCGGGCCGCCCTCGCACGGAGGCGGCCGCGGCGGGCCGCAGGCCGTTGACGCCGAAGGTCGTGAGCCGGACAATGCGATCATGAGACGACGCGCGGAGAGCTGGCTTTGGCGTCGGGGTTGCAGCAGCCCGGTGCCGGCGCGCGTCTAGGCGACACGATCAGCGACAGAGCGGAGGCCTCGGGCGAGACGCCCGGGGCCCTTTTTGTGTGTATGGGGGACGACGATGGAGACCGAACTGCGGATCCGCCCGCACCGTGCCGAGTTCGAGGCGCTCGCGGCCTCGTGGCCGATCGTGCCGGTGTGGACCGAACTGCTCGCCGACGTCTCGACGCCGGTCGGGCTGTTCAACGGGCTCGCCGGAGGCGGGTCCGGGATCCTGCTCGAGAGCGTCGAGCGATCCGAGCGTTGGGGCAGGTACTCCTTCGTCGCGGGCGATCCGGCCGCCGTCGTGGTCGCCGACGAGTCGGGCGTCAGGATCACCGAGGACGCCGGCCGGCTGCCCCTTTCGCCTCCCTCGGACGCCTCCGATACCCGCGCGGCGCTGAAGCAGGTCGCCGACCAGCTGCGAGCTCCTCGGATTCCCGAGCTTCCGCCGCTCACCGGCGGCCTGATGGGCGTGCTGGCCTACGAGGCCGCGTCCCTTCTCGACGGGCACCCGTATCCGCCGGGCGACGCCCCGTGTCCGCCCATCTCGCTGCAGGTCATCGATCGAGCCGTCGTCTTCGATCACTGGCGGCAGCGACTCCTGCTCGTGGCGCACGTTCCCGCCGGTGGGTACGACGCCGGCATCGAGGCCCTTCGAGGCCTCGCGGCGAACGTGCGAACGGCGGAGGTGCCCGCGCCGGAGCCGATCGATTCCGAGCCCTCAGCAGGTCCCGACGATGGAGCACCCAACATGCCCGACGAGCGATTCACCGGCATCGTCCACGACTTCAAGGAGCACATCCTCGCCGGCGACATCTTCCAGGGCGTTCCGTCTCGGCGCGTCTCGTTCCCCGCGCCGCGCGGAGGGTTTCCCGTGTATCGCATGCTCAGGGTGAGCAATCCCGCGCCGTACATGTTCTTCGTGCGCACGCCGGCCATGGAGCTCGCCGGGTCCTCTCCCGAGCCGCTCGTCCGGGTCGAGGGGCGGCGCGTCACGACGCGCCCGATCGCCGGCACCTACCCCAGGGGAGACACGGAGGAGCGCGATCGCGAGCTCGAACGTGAGTTGCTCGCGGACGCGAAGGAGCGCTCGGAGCACGCGATGCTCGTCGACCTCGCGCGAAACGACATCGGGCGCGTCTGCACGCCCGGAACCGTCGAGCCGACGGAGCTCATGGTCGTCGAGCGATTCTCCCGGGTCATGCACATCGTGAGCACGGTCGAGGGAGACCTCGCGGACGATCTGCATCCCCTGGACGCGCTGGCCGTGACGTTTCCCGCCGGGACGGTCACCGGAGCGCCGAAGCGACGGGCGATGGAGCTCATCGCGGCCGCGGAGCCCACCGCCAGGGGCCCCTACGCCGGCGCCGTCGGCTATCTCACCTTCGCAGGCGACCTGGACTTCTGCATCACGATCAGGACGGTCGTCATCGCCGACGGCCTCGCACACATCCAGTCGGGATGCGGCGTGGTCGCCGACTCCGACCCTGCGACGGAGTTGCGCGAGTCGAAGGCAAAGGCGTCCGCGCTCCTGCCGGCGGTCTCCACGGGGATCGAGCGTGACTCCCACGGCTCGCCCGAGCCGGCGCCGGAGCCGAGGGGCCGGCGTGCCGGTCGCCGAGGTCGAGGGAGCGGAGGCGCCCCGATGATCCTCGTCGTCGATCACTACGACTCCTTCGTCTACAACCTGGTCCAGCTCGTCGAGAGCCTGGGATCCAAGACCGAGGTCGTCCGGTCGGATGCCGAGAGCGCGCGAGAGATGCTCGCGCGCGCGCCCGAGGCGGTCATCCTGTCGCCGGGGCCCGGGCGGCCCGAGGACGCCGGGTGCTTCCTCGAGCTCGCCGAGGCCCTCGACGAGGCGACGCCTCTGCTCGGGGTGTGCCTCGGCCATCAGGCGATCGGAGAGGCGCTCGGCGGACGCGTCGACCGCGGGCCGGTCCCGGTTCACGGCAAGGCCTCGGCCATCTACCACGACTCGCGGGGGATCCTCGCCGGCGTGCCGAGCCCGTTCGAGGCGGGGAGATACCACTCCCTCGTCGTCACGCGGGCCGAGCTTCCCGCGGAGCTGGAGCTCACCGCGTGGACCGAGGACGGCCTCGTCATGGGGGTCCAGCATCGGGAGCTCCCCCGGTTCGGCGTGCAGTTTCACCCGGAGAGCATCCTGACGCCGCACGGGCCCAAGATCGTCGAGAACTTCCTCGCGCTCGCCCGCCGCGGCTGAATCCTCCGCGCTTCGATAGCCCAGGTTTGACCGTCGCCGTCGTCGCGGGAGAGGCTAGGGTGGCTGCATCGGTCGAGGGGGAGGCATGAGCGAGATCAGGGACGAGGCTCCGGACGGCACGCGCGATCTGTACGCGAGGGCGCTCAAGCAGTTCGGCGAGAAGGTGCACGCGGTCCGCGAGGATCAATGGGCGAACGCCACGCCCTGCTCCGAATGGGATGTCCGCGCGCTGGTGAACCACCTCGTGAACGAGAACCTGTGGGTGCCGCCCCTCCTGGAGGGGAGGACCATCGAGGAGGTCGGCGATCGCTTCGACGGCGATCAGCTCGGCACGGACCCGGGTGCGGCGTGGGAGGCCTCGGCGGACGGTGCCCTCGCCGCGGTGGCCGACCCGGACGCGATGCGGCGCACGGTCCACCTGTCGTACGGGGACCGGCCGGCGGGCGACTACGTCAACGAGATGTTCATCGACCTCGCGATCCACGGGTGGGATCTCGCGCGCGGGATCGGCGCCGACGAGGCGATCGACCCCGAGTTCGTGGACGTCCTCTACGCGCGAGCGGCTCCGATGGAGGATGACCTCAAGTCCTACGGCGTCTACGGCGGGAGGGTCACGCCTCCGGAGGCGGCGGACACCCAGACCAAGCTGCTGGCCATCTTCGGCCGAGTGGCGTAGGCGCCGGGCGTCGAGACGGCGCCCATGAAGGGTCAGCCCCGCGCGGCCTGATCTTCACCCGAGGCCGACTCGGCGGCCTCGGCCGCGAGCACCTCGGCCTCGGCGACCAGCGCCTCGACGAAGCGAGCCTCCGGGATCTTCTCCTTCACCTCGCCCTTCACGATCAGGAACCCCTGACCCTTGCCCGCGGCGATGCCGAGGTCGGCCTCGCGCGCCTCCCCCGGACCGTTCACCACGCAGCCCATCACGGCGACGCGCAGCGGCACCTTGATGCCCTTGCTCTCGAGCGCCTCGTTGACCTGCTTGGTGAGGCCGAGGACGTCCACCTCCGCCCGGCCGCAGCTCGGGCAGGCGACGAGGTCGAGGCCGCGCCGCCGCAGGCCGAGCGACTGGAGGATCGCGATGCCGACCTTGACCTCCTCCACGGGATCGTCGGTCAGCGAGACGCGGATCGTGTCGCCGATCCCCTCGGCCAGGAGCGTTCCGATGCCGACCGCGCTCTTCACGCCGCCCATCGGCATGGGGCCCGCCTCGGTCACGCCGAGGTGGAGCGGGTAGTCGCACGCCTCCGCGAGCTGCCGGTACGCCTCGATCATGACCCGCGGGTTGGAGTGCTTCACGGAGATCTTGATGTCGACGAAGTCCTCGTCCTCGAGGATCCGCGCCTCGCTCAGCGCGCTGTCGACGAGCGCCTCCGGCGTCGGCGCCCCGTACTTCGCGAGGAGGTCCTTCTCGAGCGAACCGGCATTCACGCCGATCCTGATCGGAACGCCGCGAGCCCGCGCCTCGCGGGCGATCAGCCGAACCTTGTCCTGGTACTTGATGTTGCCGGGGTTGATGCGCAGCCCCTGGATGCCCGCCTCCAGCGCCGCCATCGCGTACTTCCACTGAAAGTGGATGTCCGCGACGACCGGGATGGTCGATTTCGCGGCGATCGCCTCGAGCGCCTCGGCGTCCTCCCAATGGGGCACCGCCACCCGGACGATCTCGCAGCCCGCCGCGACGAGCGACGCGATCTGCTGAAGCGTCGCGTTGACGTCCGCGGTCTTCGTCGTCGTCATCGACTGGACTCGAACGGGAGCGTCCCCGCCCACATCGACGTCGCCGATGCGAATCCGTCTCGTCGTGCGTCGCTGGGAGGGCATCGTCACATCCAGTCTACGTCGGGGCCACGTCGGGTTCGGGGGCGAGATCCGCGACGCCTTCAGTCGCCGAAGACGTGAAAGCTGATCTGGCGCTGCTTCGGCTCATCGAGCTCCAGCAGGATGAGCCGCTGCCACCGCCCGAAGGCCGGCTCGCCGGCGACCACGGGGATCGCGTGGGACGTGGCCGAGAGCAGCATCGCCTTCACGTGCGCGTGCCCGTTGGCCCGCTCGTGGGACTCCGCGAGGTTCTGCGTCCTCCGGTCCAGGTCGTCGTGGGCGTAGTACATGCTCCTCGTCGGGGACGAGCGTCCGCACCCGAGCGCGGAAGTCCTCCAGGGCCCCGTCCTCCCACTCGTTGATGAGCAATGCGCATGTGGTGTGCGCACAGAAGGCGATCGCCGCGCCGTCCGTCACGCCCGAGTCCTTGATCGCGCGCTGCAGCTCGTCGGTGAGGTCGATGTAGCCGTAGCGCTCGAGCGCCGTCACCTCCGTCGTCGTCATACGGGCAGTCACTCATCCCTCCTTCTCATCGTTCATCCTCGCGACGGGCAGCTCGAACGCGAACACGCTCCCCTCGCCGGGCGTGCTCTCCGCCCAGATCCTGCCACCATGCGCCTCGATCACCGAACGCGCGATGGCGAGGCCGATGCCGGTCCCGCCGTCGTTGCGCGACCTCGCCGTGTCGACTCGATAGAACCGCTCGAACAACATCGGCAGGTGCCGCTCCGGGATCCCGACGCCGGTGTCGGTGACCCTCACCTCCACGGCGCCGTTGTGCCGGGACGCCGATACCTCGACATGACCTCCTTCGGGGGTGAACCGTACGGCATTGTCGAGCAGATTGAACAGGACCTGGTGAACGCGATTGCGGTCGGCGAGGGCGGGCGGAAGGTCGATCGGGAGCTCGCTGTCGACCTGCACGCGCCGATCCGCCCGAACGACCTCGATCTCCGAGAGCACCTCGGAGACGAGCGGCTCCAGCTCGACCGCCCGCCGGTCGAGCGGGACGTCGCCCGACTCGAGCCTGGAGAGGTCGAGCACCTCCTCCACCAACCGGCCGAGGCGCTCGGACTGGTTCAGCATGACCTGCAGCGTCTCCGGATTCGGCTCCTCGATGCCGTCGAGGAGGTTCTCGAGGTGCGCACGCAGGGCGGAGATGGGCGTCTTCAGCTCGTGCGACACGTTCGCCACGAGGTCCCTGCGAAGCCGCTCCACTCCCTCCAGCTCGGCACTCATGCGGTTGAACGCCTCGGCCAGCTGTCCCACCTCGTCTCGGGACCGCGTGTGGACGCGCTCGCTGTAGTCGCCCGTCTCCATCTTCCGGGCGGCCTCCGCCATGTCGCGCAGCGGCTGCGTCATGCCGCGGGCGAGCCAGCGCGACAGCAGGAGCGCGATGAGCGCCGCCACCGCGCCGGCGCCGAGCAGCTGCAGCCAGAAGTGGCGGAGGAACCTGCCCGTCTCGGTCAATCCGCCGATCAGCCCCGTGTCCGGCGCGTCGCGGATCGCGTAGACGCTGCCGTTCTGCTCGCCCCCGACGACCCTGGGCACCGACGCATACTCGATCCCGTTCGAGATGCCCCAGTGAGCCTTCCCGTCGAAGAATCGGGGCGGCTCGGCCTCGAGACGAGCGCCGATGAACCCGAGCACGGGATCCAGACGCACGATCTGGGTTCCCTTCGGAGGCGTCCGGATCTCCGTCGAGGCGGCGCGATTGGCGACGGCCATCAGCTTCAGCCACTCGGTGTCGGCCTGCGAGTGACGGAGCGCGTAGCCGAACAGCAGGTAGACGAGCAAGACCGTCATGCCCACGGCGAATACGATCGTCGAGCCGAGCTTCGCCCGGATCGTGGGCAGGCGTTCGAGCGGGCGCATGCTCACGAGTCGTCCCGGAAGGCGTATCCGACGCCGTGGACCGTTCGGATGAAGCGCGGCTCGGCGCCGTCCTCCTTGAGCTTGCGACGGATGCGAGCCACGTGCGAATCGACGACGCGCCCGCCCGCGTAGTCGCGATACCCCCACACGCGATCCATCAGCTGCTCCCGCGACAGCACGACCCCCGGATCACGGGCGAGGGTGATCAGGATCTCGAACTCGAGCGGCGTGAGCCCGACCTCGTCGCCGTCCAGCACGGCCCGCCGCCGCTGCAGGTCGATCGTCAGCCCGTTGTGCTCGATCGGGCCCGTGGCCTTCTGGGATCGGATGTGCTCCATCCGTCGAAGGATCGCCCGAACCCTGACCGCGAGCTCGCGCAGGCTGAAGGGCTTCGTGAGGTAGTCGTCGGCACCAACGGCGAACCCGGCGACCTTGTCGGCCTCCTCGGTCCTCGCCGTCAGCATCAGGACGGGGGTCCATCGCTCCCGCTGGATCTGGCGGCACACCTCGAGGCCGTCCATCCCCGGAAGCATGAGGTCGAGGACCACGAGGGCCGGGTGCTCGACGCTGTGAGCCTCGATCGCCTGCGGCCCGTCGGAGGCCACCACCACTCGATACCCCTCGGCCTCGAGCCGCGCCCGGACGGCCTCGGCGATCGCCTCCTCGTCGTCCACGACGAGGATCGTCTGTTCACTCACGTGGCAATGGTAGCCCTCGAGTGTTGCGGCGCTTCCGGCAGCGGTATGGAGATCCTATTGCAAGCTCGGCGTTTCAGCAGGTCACACGCGGCGTGCGCCCCCTCGACGCCGCTCGAACGACGACCGAACCTTTCCCCGGGGGGGAGCCGCCTTCGGCTAGGGGGAGACCTGCAGGGGCTTCGTGAGGTCGAGGAAGACGGTCGCCATCGTGAACATCACGAAGAAGACGAGGACCACGGCGGAGACCGGGACCATCTTGCGCATGTCCACGCCGCGTCCCCGGATCTTCTCGATGAGGAGCACGGCGAGATGTCCGCCGTCGAAGGGAGGCAGCGGAAGCAGGTTCAGCAGCCCGATGAAGAGGTTGATGAACGCGAACATCTGAAGCAGCAGGGCGACCTGGCCCGTTCGCGCGACCTCGCCGGCCACCCTGGAGATGCCCACGACGCTGGCCGCATCGCTCGACTCCCTCGGCGCGTCGGTGAAGAGCAGCTCGCCGATCCGCCGGACCCCGTCGGGCCCGAAGACCCTGCCCATGTTCTCGACCGCCTCGACGATCATCCGGCCCTCGAGCGCGACGGCGCCCGTCAGCGCGCCCGTCACGCCGACCGGCTCCGTGGCCTCGCCGACGGTGACGCCGATGCGGCCCTGCGGCCGGCCGTCCACCGTCGAGCGAACCGGCGTGAGCGTCCTGGTGACGGTCCGATCCCCGCGGCGAACCGTGATCGTGATGGGGTCCCCGACGTGGGCCTGAACGAAGGTCCCGAACGCATCCACCGATGGATCCCGGATCGTGGACGAGCCGTCGGCCGAGAGCGAGACGATGCGATCGCCGGGCCGGAGCCCCGCCTCGGCCGCGGGCGAAACCGCCCCGTTCAGCGATGGGGCGATCCCGTTGAGGGAGGCGGTGTCGGTGGGACGGCCGACCATCGCGAGCGCGACCGCGAGGAACACGAACGCGAGGACGAAGTGGGTCGCCGGCCCCGCGACGATCACGATCGCCCGCTGCCAGATCGGCTTCGCCCCGTAGCTGCGGTCGAGGTCCTCCGGAGGCGTCGGCTGGAACGGGTTCATGCCCGCGATCTTCACGTAGCCGCCCGCCACGATCGCCTTCAGCCCGTACTCGGTCTCCCCGCGCCTCGTGGACCAGAGCTTGGGCCCGAACCCGACGAAGAACTCCTCGACCTTGAACCCGAACCGCTTCGCGAACGCGAAGTGCGCGGCCTCGTGGACCAGGATGACCACGATGAGCATCACGGCGAGCGCGATGATGCCGACGGTCGGGGACATCGCCGCCTTAGCGCCCCTCGATGAGCTCCGCGGCGCGTCGGCGCGCCCACCCGTCGGCGCGCTCGAGGTTCACCACCGAGACCACGGACGGCGGCTCGTGCTCGTCGACGACCGTCTGGGCCGTCTCGACGATGTGCGTCAGCGGGATCTTTCCCTCGAGGAACGCCATCACGGCGACCTCGTTCGCGGCGTTCATCACGGCCGGGAAGGTCAATCCCAGCCCGCCGGCCCGGTACGCGAGGTCCACCGCCGGGAACGCCTCTCGGTCGATCGGCTCGAACGTGAGGCTCCGGTCCACGAGGGGGACGGAGTCGATGCCGGTCGGCAGGCGCTCCGGCCACGCGAGGGCGAGCTGGATGGGCAGGCGCATGTCTGGCTGGGCGAGCTGCGCCGTGATGGCGCCGTCGCGGAACTCCGCGAGCGCGTGCACGATGCCCTCCGGGTGGATCACGGCATGGATCTGGGAGTACTCGAGATCGAACAGGTAGTGCGCCTCGATGACCTCGAGCCCCTTGTTCATGAGCGTCGCCGAATCGATCGTGATCTTGGGCCCCATCGTCCAGACGGGATGAGCCAGCGCCTCCTTCACGGATGCCCGCGCGAGCTCCGAATGCGTCCACCCTCGGAACGGACCGCCGGACCCCGTGAGGATCACCCGCTTGAGGTCGTCGCGCCGGTCTCCCCGCAGGCACAGCGCCAGGGCGGCGTGCTCGGAATCGACGGGAACGAGGCGCTCCGGCTCCCCCTTGATCAGATCCTTCACGAGGTCGCCGCCGACGACGAGGCTCTCCTTGTTGGCGAGGGCGAGCATCTTGCCGTTCTGCAGGGCCGACATGGTGGGCCCGAGCCCGGCCGAGCCGACGAGGGCGTTGAGCACCATGTCGGCATCGCTCTCGCGCGCCAACCGCTCCGCGGCATCGGGGCCGACCATGATCTCCATGTCGCGAAGGCCGGAGAGCCGCTCGCGCAGATCGGCCGCCGCGTTCTCGTCGGCGATGGCGACCAGGGGCGGCAGGAACTCGCGAATCTGGCCGATCAGCAGCTCATGGTTGGAGCCCGCCGAGAGGCCGACCACGCGGAAGCGGTCGGGATTCCGCCGCACGACGTCGAGCGCCTGGGTGCCGACGGAGCCCGTTGAGCCGAGGACGACGATGGAGCGCATCTGAACAGATTACCCCGGGCGCCGACAAAACCCGACCCGCACCGGATGTCCCCAGGTCAAGCCCGACTCCGGCCTACAGAAAGATGCGGAAATACAGGAAGGCAGCCGGCGCGACGAACAGGAGGGAGTCGATGCGGTCCAGCACCCCGCCGTGCCCCGGAAGGATGCTCCCCATGTCCTTCACGTCCAGATCCCGCTTGATGAGCGACTCCGCGAGATCGCCCAGCGGGGCGAACACCGCCACGACGATCGCGAGTCCCACCGACCGCGGAATGGTGTCGAGCGCCGGAACGAACAACGCCGCCATCACGACCGACACCCCGATCACCACGACGGTGGCGGCGGCGGATCCCTCCCACGACTTCTTCGGGCTGATCGTCTGCGCGAGCGGGCGGCTCCCCCATCCGGATCCCACGGCGAACGCGACGGCGTCGTAGGCGAACGTCAGGACGATCACATCGATGACGAGGCGCGGCCCGTTGAGCGGAGCATCCAGCGTCACCGTGGTGAGGGCATAGCCGGCGAGGAGCGCCACGTACACGACGGGAAGGATCGTGACGCCGATGGATGAGGTGATGTTCTTCCTGTGCGACTGCGGGACCGTCATGAACCACACGAAGGCGGCGGCCGTCGTCATGGCGAGCATCGCGGCCATCGCCGCCTCTCCGTGGAGATAGGCGCCGGCCAACACGAGCGCCCCGCCCACGAGGCCGACGGCCGTCGCCGGCTGGAGGTGGCGCCGATGCATGACGCCGTACAGCTCCCCCATCGCCACGAGCGCGATGAGGGAGGCGACCACGGCGAACACCCCCGAACCGATGGCCAGGCTCCCCAGGGCGATCGCGGCGAGGACGAGGCCGGTCAGGAACGCCGCCGGAACGTCGCGTCCGGCGTCGGGGCGGCCCTCCTGGTCGGCGCCCACCTCGACCGACGTCGGCTCCTGCCAGCTCGGCCCGCCCAGCCCCTCGCCCGATCCGACCACGACGGTGCGCTGGGCCACCTCGGGCTCGTCGAGATCGGCGAGGATGCTCTGCTCGACGTCCTCGTCGCCTCCGATCGTGATGTCGGCCTCCGCCTCCAGCGACGAGAGATCGACGGTCTGCATCGGCTCGGTCGACGTCTCGGGCGAGTCTCCGATCGCTGCCATATCCTCGTCGGATCCCGTCTCGGCCCGCACCGACTCGGCGAAGTGGTCGGCGGCCGCCTCGACATCCTCGATCGAGGGCTCGGAGGCGTCCGCGGCGATCTCGGTGTACTCCTCCTCGGCGGACGTGATCGGCTGCGGCACGTCATCCGGGTATTCCTCCGGGCCGGGCCAGCCCTCCTCCACGGCGGTCGTCTCGGGAAGCCACCCCTCGGCCGGCTCCGGCTCGGCACCCCGGCCGAACAATCCCCCCTGATCCGTGGGATCCGACGAGTCGTCCGCGGGTCGAACCAGGATGTCGTCGGCCTCCGCGCCCTCCTCGGCCGCGAACTCCGACGCCGGGGCCTCCGGCGCGGCCGTCTCGGGGTCGGCCTCGGGAAGCCGAACGGTGCTCTCTGGCGAAACGAGCGGGTCCGGGTGCTCGGCCCCAGCCTCCTGCTCGTCCACGTCTGGGGCGTCGGCCCCCGGGGAGGGAGGAGCCGCCTCGGGTGCCTCCGGCTCGGGCCACTCGACGTCCTGGATCGGTGCGAAGAACTTGTCCAGGTCCTCGAACAGCTCGTCCTTGTTGCCCTGGTCGCCCTCTGGCATCACGGCCTCAGATCTCCTTCAGTTCCTGCTCCTTGTGAACGAGGATCTCGTCCACCTCCGAGATGAACTGATCGGTCAGCTTCTGGAGGTCCTTCTCGGCACGCATCAGGTCATCTTCCGAGATGGCGCGGTCCTTCTCAAGCTTCTCGAGCTCATCCTTGTGGTGCCGCCGGACGTTGCGAACTGCGACGCGCCCCTCCTCCGCCCGGCCGTGGACCACCCGGATGAGGTCCTTGCGCCGCTCCTCAGTGAGTTGCGGGATGCTCAGCCTGATCACCTGGCCGTCGTTGGAGGGCGTGATGCCGAGGTCGCTGGACTGAAGGGCCTTCTCGATGGATTGGATCGAGTTCTTGTCGAACGGCTGGACCATCAGCGTACGCGGCTCCGGCACCGTGATCGACGCGAGTTGCTGGAGCGGCACCGTGGCCCCGTAATAGTCGACGGTGATACGGGAGAGCAGCGCCGGCGAGGCGCGGCCGGTGCGGATGCTGCCCATCTCCTCCTTGAGGTGAAGGATCGCCTTGTGCATCTTGTCCTTGGCGTCGGAGAGGGCACTCGCGACGGTCACGCGACTCCCCCGTGGACGAGCGTTCCGATCGGCTCGCCGGAGAGCGCTCGACGGATGTTCCCTTCCTCTCGGAAGTCGAAGACGATGATGGGGAGCTTGTTCTCCATGCACAGGGAGATGGCCGTCGCATCCATCACCTGATAGCCCTCGCGAAGGACCTCGATGTACTCGATCGATTCGTATCGACGTGCGGTGGAGTCCAGATGCGGGTCCGCCGTGTAGACGCCGTCGACCTTCGTCCCCTTGAGGATCGCCTCCGCCTTGATCTCCAGCGCCCGTTGCGCGGCCGTGGTGTCCGTCGAGAAGAACGGCGCCCCGATGCCGGCGGCGAAGATGACGATGCGTCCCTTCTCGAGGTGGCGCTGCGCTCGCAGCGGGACATAGGGCTCGGCGATCTGCGACATCTGCAGCGCGGTTTGCACCCGCGTCGTGACGTGGATCTTCTCCAGGGCGTCCTGCAGCGCGAGGGCATTCATGACGGTGGCGAGCATCCCCATGTAGTCCGCACGCCCGCGATCGATGCCGGGCGCCTGGCGACCGCGAAAGATGTTCCCGCCGCCGACGACGACGGCGGTCTGGACGCCGAGGTCGACTACCTCCGCGAGCTGACGAGCCAACAGGGCCGTCGCCTCCGTCGAGATGCCGAAGTCCTGGCCGCTCGGCGAGAAGGCGTCCCCGGAGAGCTTCAAGAGCACCCGGTTGTAGATGGGGCGGGCCGGCGTCGACGATCCCTCGGTCATCCGGCCCCCTCTCAGCCCAGTTCCTCGCCAAGCTTGTACCGGACGAAGCGCCGGACGGCAACTTTCTCCTTGACGCTCGCGGAGACCTCGTCGAGCAGCTGCTGGATCGTCTTCGAGTCGTCCTTGACGAACCTCTGGTCGAGCAGGACGTTGTCCTCGTAGAACGCCTTCATCTTTCCCTCGACGATGTTGGGGACGACGCGCTCGGGCTTGCCCATCTCCTTGGCCTGCACCTCGAAGATGTGTCGCTCCGAATCGATGCGCTCGGCCGGTACCTCCTCGCGCGTCACGTAGTGGGGGGCCGCAGGGCTGGCGATGTGCAGCGCGATGTCCTTCACGAGCTGGCGGAATTCGTCGGTGTTCGCGACGAAATCCGTCTCGCAATTCACCTCGACGAGCACGCCGACCGTGTTGTTGAAGTGGATGTAGCCATCGACGAGCCCTTGGTTCGCCGACTTCCCGGCTCGCTTGGCGGCGTCGGCGAGGCCCTTCTCGCGAAGGATCTCGGTTGCGCGCGCGAGGTCGCCCGAGGCCTCCTCGAGGGCGCGCTTGCAGTCCATCATGCCGGCGCCCGTCGCCTCGCGGAGCTGCCTGACCAGCTGGGCGTCGATGCCCGAGTCGGTCATGCCTCCTCCTGCGATGCCCCCGCCGTCGCGCCGGCCTCCGCGGGCTCGGGCACGATGTCGTCCTCCTGGGGCGCCACCACCGTGGGGCCGGGCGTCGTCGCGGCGCCCGAGGCGGCCCCCTCGGGCTCGGCGGCGGGCGGCTGCGTCGAGGCGGGCTCGGCGGCGGCGGGTGCCGGTGGCGCGGCCGCCTCCCCGGAGGCCGGAGCCGGCTCCGGCTCGATCTCCGGTCCCGTTGCCCTCGTGATGAGGCGCTCCTGACCCTCGCGTCGGCCCTCCGCGATGGCGTCGGCGACCACGCGCGTGACGAGATTCACCGAGCGGATCGCGTCGTCGTTGCCGGGGATCACGTAGTCGACCTCGTCCGGATCGCAGTTCGTGTCGACGATCGCGACCACGGGCAGGCCGAGCTTGCGAGCCTCGTTGACCGCGATGTGTTCCTTCTTCGTGTCGATCACGAAGATGGCGTCGGGAAGCCGATCCAGCTCCTGGAAGCCCCCGAGGTTTCGCTCCAGCTTCTCCTTCTCGTGCTTGAGCCGCAGCACCTCCTTCTTCGGGAGCGACTCGAACGCGCCGGTCGCCTCCATCTGCCGCAGCTCGCGCATGCGGACGAGGCGGCGAGAGATCGTCTGGAAGTTCGTGAGCATGCCGCCGAGCCATCGCGTGGTCACGTACGGCATGCTGACGCGCTCCGCCTGCTCGGTGATGGGCTCCTGCGCCTGCTTCTTGGTTCCGACGAACAGGATCAGGCCACCGCGGCGCGCGAGGTCCCGAACGAACGCGTGGGCGTCCTCGAGGCCCGACAGGCTCTTCTCGAGGTCGATGATGTAGATGCCGGAGCGTTCCCCGTACAGGTACCTCGCCATCTTCGGATTCCAGCGGCGGGTCTGGTGCCCGAAGTGAACGCCTGCCTCGAGGAGCTCCCGCCGTGTCACGACAGGCATGCTTCCTCCTTCCGGTTGTGTCCTCCGCCGGACTCGACCCGCCCCGGCCCGGCGCGAGGCCGGGACCCCGGAGGCGGTCCTCCGGCGTGTGTCGTCGACGCCGAGGCGCCGCGCAGGGAGTCTAGCAGCGGGAACGCTCGAGCCGACCGCCGGTCACGAGCGGCCGCGGGGCTCCGGAGGGTCGGCGATCTCGTCCTCGGCGTACAGGTAGCGGTGGCAGTACACGGCGAGGAACACCACGTGGAAGAGGTTCACCAGGAGGATGCCGATCCACGTCGCCACGCCGGGGTTGACGGCGACCACCTGTCCGCCGGGGATCAGCACCGGCAGGATGACGAGCGCGAGGATCGTGTAGATGAGGGCGAGAAAGACGTTTTGGCTGCCCGGGATACGCGCCGCGCGTATCGACTTCCTTGCGATCCACTGCAGTCCCCTGGGCTCACGAACCGAGATGACCGGTGCATAGCCGAAGGCGAAGAGGATCGCGACGAGCACGAGGACGACGCCGAGGAGGCCCAGGCCGGTGAAGCCGATGATGAGCGAGCCCATGAAGACGGACCCCAGCTCGATGATCCCGACGCCGAAGATGGCCGGGAGCGCACGAAGGCCGCCCAGCGCCCCCCTCGCGGTGACGCGCCCGGTCCGGAGCGACTCGACGATCATCCCCGTCAAGACCGCGAGGATGATGGATCGGACGAGGAGGAATGCGGGCGCGATCAGGAACCCGGTTGCGTCGCCGAAGACGGTTCCGGCGGCCTGGAGATCGAGGACGGTGCCGACGGGCGGAAGCGCCAGCACCGCGGCGAAGACCGATCCTCGCGCCGGAACGCCGAGGAGCACGAGGGCGAGGCGAAGGACGAACACCAACGCCGCGATCGAGAGCATGATGGCCGGGGAGGAGCACACCGCGAGGACCGCTCGCTCGAACGAGACGCGGAGCTTCGGATACGGGGAGTCCCCCGGGGAGCCCCGAAACAGTGACCCGAGGATGCCGCCCGTCCCCCGAGCGCCGCTCGCCGCGGGACGCGATGATCCGGCAGCCACCTCGGGCGAGCTCCCCGGGGCGCGATAGTCCGGCCGCCGCCGCTTCTTCTTGCTGCCGCTCACTCGCCGCTCACCGCGAGTCCCCGTCGTCGTCATCGCCGTCATCGTCGGAGCGGGTCGGATTCCTCGTCCTCGTCGCCGTCGGTCACGTCGCGCGCGCCGTCGAACTCATCCTCGAAGGCGGGACCGCGTTTGGCCGCGACGAGGCGCGAGGGGAGCATCAGGATGAGCAGGACGGCGGCCGTCGCGGCGACGAAGCTCGAGACGAGCGCGACCGGATCCGGGTCGGAGGGCGAGGGAACGCGCTCGATCGTTCCCGACGGGTCGTGCTCGAACGCGACCAGGCCCGCCTCGTGCCCGCCGCGGACGGCGACGATCAGCCGCGGCGTCACGGCGAGCGGCCCGATCAAGCCCGACGCCGGAGCCCCCGGAACAGCTGCTCGCCCGAGGCGCCGTCCAGCGCCACGATGGCACCGTCGCGAAGCCCGACCACCACGGCGGAGCCGGACACGACGGGGGAGCTACGAAGCACGGGGCTGTTCAGTGGGTAGTCCCAGACGATCTCGCCGGTGGATCCGTCCAGGCGCCGCACATCGCCCGTGGAATCGCCGAAGAAGACGAACACGAAGTCGCCCTCGAAGGCGGCCCCGCCGCCGAACGGGGACGGGAGGCTGAAGAACGGGCGGCTGGTCCACCGCGACGCCCCATCGGCGAGATCGAACGCATGCACCGCGCGATCCGGGAGCCCGAGGGCGAACGTCTGCCCCTGGATGACCCCGCTCGTCGCACCCGCCGCGAGGACCTCCGGCTCGACCTGCCACATTCGCTCGCCGCTGGCCGCATCGAGCGCGGTCACGATCAGGGAGATCCGGATCCGATCCCGCGACCGTCGCCACCACCGTCTCGCCCTGGGCGGCGAGCGGCGCGAGCGTCCGTCCCGGCAGCCGAACCGACCACAGGAGCTCACCGTTCGACGCGCGAAGCGCGTAGATATTCCCGCGGTCGTCCCCCACGAACGCCGTTTGCCCCTCCACGGTGACCCCCGTCCGACTCACGGCCTTCAGGGACACCGGCTCGTCCCACGCGCCCTCGCCGTCGCGGGGATCGAGGGCCATGACCGAGGAGTCGTCGACGCCCGATCCCTGCGTGTAGACGACGACCGCCGCCTCGGGATCGCCGGCGAGGGCCGGCGTCGCCGACGGACCGTACGTCCGATCGACCTCCCATGCCGACTCCCCCGTCTCGACGTCGACGGCGATGACCTCGCGCGGCCCGACCGCCACGGCCAGCGCCGGGGCATCGACGATCACCGGCGCCGAGAGTCCCTGCTGGTTCGGCCGGGGGCCGGCGGTCGGCGATGCGCTCGGCGAGGCGCTCGGCGTCGGCGAAACGCCCTGATCGGCGGTGGGAACCTCGAAGGACCATGTCTCGCGATAGGGAGGCGCGGGACCATCGGCCGCGCCGGTGTGCTGCGCGTCACCTTGATACTGTCCCCAGCCGTCGAGGGCCCGCGCGATCCAGGTGGTGGACCCCACGACGAGGAACGCGGCCAGCACGGTAACGGCGAACGCACGCAGCGTTCGACGGGGGATGCTTCGTCGGGGCTGGGTCAGGATGCGCCTTCCGGGTCGAGTGGAGCGCTCATTCTAGGCGGAAGCCTCATCGTTGCGGTCGGCGCGCCCACTCGTGCACGGAGGCATCAGGGATTCATCGACGACCTCCCGAGCGGGACGAGGTGGATCAGGTGCACGACCGAGGCCGGCGCCAGAAGGCTCAGGGGATCGACGTAGATGCCGTCGCGTTTCGCTCCGAAGTGCATGTGCGCGACGCTGGAACCCGGGTGGCCCGCGCCCGATCGAGCGATGGCGTCGCCCGCGAACACGGCGTCGCCCTCCTCGACGGAGGACGAGGCGAGCCACGAGTACGTCGATCGGAGGCCGCCCCCGTGATCGATCGCCACGAACACCTCTCCAGCGATGCTCCCGGCGAACGCCACGGTGCCCGCTGCGGGCGAACGCACGGTCGAATCGACGGGCGCGGCGATGTCGATGCCCCGGTGTCCGGAACCGTACGGTGAGTCGGGCGCATCGAACGATCGAATGACGGGCCCGACGACCGGCCACGTCCAGGGCTCGTCCGCCGCGCTCGCCGCGGTCGACCCGGCGGCGACCCCGAGGCACGCGAGCAACAGCACGCAGGTGAAGCGGACCGAAATGAGGACGCCGACGTTGAGCACGGCGGAAGGCTATGCGCGGGGCGGACGCCCTTCCGTGATGGACGTCACACGAACCGGGCGTCGCCGAGCGGTCAGTCGTCCTGGAACTGCAGGCGCAGACCGCCGACCGCCTTGGTGTGGATCTGGCAGACGCGGGACTCCGTCACACCGAGGATCTCGCCGATCTCCGCGAGGGTGAGCCCCTCGAAGTAGTAGAGCGTGACGACGATCTTCTCGCGCTCCGACAGCGAGTTGATGGCCGCGGCGAGCAGCCCGCGAGTCTCATGGCTCTCCATGCCGGCGCCCGGATCGATGCCCCGGTCGGCGAGCGTGTCGAGCAACGAGACCTGTTCCCCGCGATCCGCGCCCACCGAGACCATCTCGTCGAGCGCGAGCACGGAGACGAAGGAGATCTGCGTCACGACGTCGTGCAGTTCGCTGCGCGAGATCCCGAGCCGCTCGGAGAGCTCCCCCTCGGTCGGAGCCCGCTTCAGCATCGTCTCGAGATCGGAATGGGCCTTCTCGATCTCGCGCGCCTTGAACCGAACCGACCGCGGTACCCAGTCCATCGCTCGGAGCTCGTCGATGATCGCGCCCTTGATCCGCGGGATCGCGTAGGTCTCGAACTTGTTCCCCCGACCCGGCTCGAACTTCTCGAGCCCGTCGATGAGGCCGAACATGCCGTAGGACACGAGGTCGGCCTGTTCCACGCTCGCCGGCAGACCGGTCGCCACGCGGCTCGCAACGTATTTCACGAGCGGCGCGTAATGAAGGATCAGTCGCTCACGCGCCTGCGGGTCGCGTTCGCTCTTGTACTCGTCCCAGAGCTGCGCGAGGTCCGCGGGGATGTCGGCGGTTCGCGTCGCCGTCGCGGTGCCGCCCGCCGGACGTTTCGAGACGGAGCCGGTGGCCGCCTTCGCCGACTTCGCGGCCTTCGCCGTCTTCGGCGCCTTGCGTGCGCCGCCGGGAGCCTTCGCCGTCCCCGCCATCAGGCCCTCGGATGGCTCTTGCGATAGGCGTCGACGAGCCTCGATCGCGAGACGTGCGTATACCGCTGGGTCGTGGCCACGCTGGCATGGCCGAGAAGCTCCTGTACCGCGCGGATATCCGCTCCTCCCTCGAGCAAGTGGGTGGCGAACGAGTGCCGCAGGGTATGCGGCGTGACGCGTCGCCCCGACAGAGTTCGCTCTCCATATTGGGTCACCATGGCCCGGATGTCACGTGTGCTGATGTCCTTGCGCCGCCGATTGAAGAAGAGGGTCCGAGTGGCCTCCTCCGGCCCCATGGCCGGGCGTCCCCCGACCAGGTACGCCCGAACGGCCTCCACCGAGTAGTCCGAGAGGGGGACCTCTCGATCCTTCGACCCCTTCCCGTGCACGAGGACGCGCGCGCGTTCGAGATCGACCGCCTCGACCGTGAGGGACGCCACCTCGGCCACGCGCAGGCCGGAGCCGTACAGCAGCTCGAGGATGGCCCGATCGCGCAGGGCGACGGCCGCCTCGAGCGCGGCGCGTGCCTCGCCGCGGCCTCCCTCGGTGGGCGCAGGCGCGGAGGGCGCCTCGACGAGGTCGCCGGCCTCCTCGTTTCGAAGCACGACCGGCAGCCGGGAGACCACCTTCGGGCGCCCGAGCACGGCCGCCGGATCCGCATCGACGATGCCGTGCGCCTCGGCCCACCGGTAGAACGTACGGATCGCTCCGACCCTCCGAGCGATCGATGCGCGCGCGTAGCCGAGCGTGGCCTGCTGAGCGAGGAACCGCCTCAGCACGGCGTGATCCGCGCCGGCGATCGAATCCCCTCGGCGATCGAGGAAGACCGCCAGCTGCAGAAGGTCCCGCCGGTAGGCCGCGACCGTGTGCGGCGACAGCCGCCGTTCGAGCGCCAGATGGTCGCAGAATCGCTCGAGGAGGAGGGCCTCCGATGGCGGGAGCGGATCGTCTCGCGGCACGGCATCCTTTCGCGTGGGCGGACGGGGGTCCAGCACTTCTACCAGCGGCGCCGCCCGCGATCAAGGACGCCCTTCCCGGACCCCTCGCGGTGCTAGGACGCCCCCTGAGAGGCGAAGCCCTCGTCCGGTGCACGGTCAATCACGCCGCGCACCTCACCCGTTTCGCGGTTCAGGCGAACGTACTGGGTCGCCCAGGAGAAGCGGCTGATTCCGTCGACCGGGATGATCCCGGCTTCATAGAAGAATGCCAGCGTATCCGGCGTTGGGGTGAAGACCCCTCCAGCGATATCGGTGACGTCGCCCGTAACGAGGTCCTCTCCGCGCCAGTAGGCGTCGAACTCCTCATCCCAGCGAAGGGTGAAGATGTAGTCCGGACCGGGGTGGACCTTCGTGTATCGAACGATGATGCGAATGGTCGCGTACGGAACGGCTCCGCGTCGGGTCAAGAAGTTCCCTTGGCCGATCGGCTCGAACGCTTGGATGGAGAACATGCCGTTCTCGAGGGTCCCTCCCCAATCTTCCGCCTGATTGGTGGCT
The DNA here is from genome assembly GCA_963728285.1 of uncultured Actinomycetes bacterium. Lineage (GTDB taxonomy): Bacteria > Actinomycetota > UBA4738 > UBA4738 > HRBIN12 > CAVSJR01. The sequence continues at coordinate 621,002 of CAVSJR010000003.1, forward strand.
GACTTGATGTCCAGGAGCCGCCGACCCGTCACGTCGTCCGGGTCGTCGACCCTCACCGCCGGGCCGGCGGCGAGCGCCGTCGATGGAGCCAGCAGCAGCGCCGACAGCGAGCACGATCGGAAGGAGCATCAGGAGCAAGCAGCTTTCTCACAGGGAGTTCCCTCCTCGAGACGATCTGGAGATGGGACTCTACGTCTGGTTGCCGTCGAAGGGAACTCGTCGTTGGTCTGGAACTCACCGACCTGATCTCCCACCGATGGCTCAGAGGGCAGCCTGTTCCGCTCGCTGCGCGAGAGCTACTAGGCTGGCGATCGTGAAGGACGAACGCGGGTTCGCGACGCGCGCGGTGCACGGAGCCGGCGCTCCCCAGGTTCATCAGGAGCCCGCCAGCGTGCCCATCTATCAGACCGCCACGTGGCGCTTCGACACGTCGGAGGAGTTCGCGGAGGTCAGCCAGCGGCGACGCCCGGGGCACGTGTATTCGCGCGGATTCGGAAATCCGACCGTCGACGCGTTCGAGCACACGATGGCCGACCTCGAGAACACCGGCGCCGCGATGGGGTTCGCGTCGGGAATGGCCGCGATCCACGCGACGCTCACGACGCTCGCCGGCGCGGGCCAACGCGTCGTCGCGAGCCGCGAGCTCTACGGCGGCACGTTCTCGCTGTTGTCCAACGTCCTCCCGCGCTACGGCGTGGACGTGGAGTTCGTGGATCCACACGATCTCGACGCCGTCTCGCACGCCCTCCCCGGGGCCGCGTGCTTCTACGTCGAGACGATGACGAACCCGCTCGTCACGGTGGCGGATCTCGCCGCCCTCGCCGAATCGTGTCGCGACGCCGGCGTCGCGTCGGTCGTCGACAACACGTTCGCGTCCCCCTACCTGTGCAACCCGTCGGCCCTCGGCGTCGATCTCGTCATCCACTCGGCCACGAAGTACATCGGCGGCCACGGTGACCTGATCGGCGGGGTCGTCTGCGGATCGGCCGAGGCGATCGAGTCGATTCGGTCCATGGCCATCGACACGGGAGGGACCATGCAGCCCCTCGAGGCGTGGCTCTGTCTGCGCGGGCTCGCCACGCTGGCGATCCGGATGGAGCAGCACGGCCGGTCGGCGGCTCGCCTGGCCGGTGCGCTCGACGAACACCCCAAGGTTCAACGCGTGCACTATCCCGGGCTGGCGGGGCATCCGCAGCACGAGATCGCGCGAAAGCAGCTTCGAGGCTTCGGGGGCATGCTCGCCTTCGAGGTGCCCGGGGGCGTCGGCGGCGGTGCCCGCGTCGCCGACGCCCTCGAGCTCGCCTGGGTCGGCGGCAGCCTCGGCGCGACGCGAACGCTGGTGGCGCACCCGGCCTCCACGACGCATCGCCAGCTGGAACCGGATGCCCGCAGGGCCGCCGGCATCGCCGACGGTCTCCTCCGGGTCAGCGTGGGCCTCGAGGACCCCGACGATCTGATCGACGACTTCGCCAGGGCGCTCGGTTCCGCCTGAGGCGGCGCCGCGGCTGCGACGTCGCTGCGCCGGCGCTAGCGTCGGTATCGTCGCTCGTAGCGGCCGCCCACGCACCGCACGAGCCCCTTCATCTCCAGGGTCGTCAACGCCGCGCTCACGCGTGCGGTCGAGAGCCGTGTCGTCGCGGAGAGCGTCTCAGCGAGCACCGCCGACGTCACGAGGGCGTAGACGGCGTGCTCGTCGCCCTCGAGCGCGGGCTCGGAAGACCCATCGACGCTCCCCTCGAGCCCGAGCTCCGCCAGGATGTCGTCGGCGCCTCGGACCAGGATGGCACCCTCGCGGATCAGCGCGTGGGGCACGTCGCTCAGCGGATTCGTGATCGGGCCCGGCACGGCGAAGACCTCGCGCCCCATCGAGAGCGCGTGGTCGGTCGTGATCAGCGTGCCGCTTCGCTCCCCGCCCTCGACGATGACGACGCCCCGCGCGAGCGCAGCGACGAGCCGGTTCCTCGCGGGAAAGGTGCGCGGCGCTGCCTCGACGCCGGGCGGGTATTCGGTGACGACCGCGCCGTCATCCTCGATCCTGCGCAGCAGTCGCAGCGTGTCCGAGGAGACTCGATCCACGCCGCAGCCCAGAACCGCGATGGTCGGGCCCGGGGCGGCGAGGGCACCCTCGTGCGAGGCCCTGTCGATGCCGCGAGCCGCGCCGCTCACCACGCAGACGCCCGAGGCCGCGAGGCGCGAGCCGAGCGAGCGTGCGACCTCCGCGCCGAGCGCCGAGCACCTGCGGGCGCCGACGATCGCCACCGCGGGGGCGAGCCCCGGCAGCTCGCGCCCGCGAACGAACAGCGCGGCCGGCGGGTCGGGCAGATCCTCGAGCGCATCGACATACTCGGCGCTCCCGGGGACCACCGTCCGGAGGTGGAGGCGGTCGAGGCGCCGCTGGATGTCCTCGGGGCGGAGCCGGTTGCGCGCACTCCGCGTCGCCGGCGCTCCCCGAGCGCCGGGCCCGCACGGCGGCGAGGCATGACGATGCGGAACCGACGCGCCACGCAAGCCGGTGAAGACGCCGGGGCGTGAGGCTTCGGAGCGACGCGAGCACGAGGAGCGCCTCCCGGTCGCGCGCCGCGGCCGGCGAATCCGGCCGGCCATCCCCGCTGCCCGTCATCCGGCACGAGCGAGCCCGCCGTCCCCCGACCCCCGATAGCCGAGCGCCTCCGACACGTGCTCGGCGGAGACGCGCTCCGAGGCGTCGAGGTCGGCGATCGTTCTGGCGACCTTCAGCGCGCGATCGAAGCCCCGGCCGGACAGCTCGAACGTCTCGACCGCCCGAGCGAGCAGATCGCGCGCCGGGGAGCTCAGATCCGCGAGCCGTCGCGCCGCCGGGCCCGACAGCCGAGCATTGCAGGGGACCCCGACGCCCGCGCAGCGGACGCGCTGGCGGATGCGAGCGGCCTCGACGCGCCGGCGGATCGCCTCCGACGGCTCCCCCGGCACCTCCCCGAGGAGCTCGCGCTTCGTCAACCGCGGGATGGTCAAGCGAATGTCGATTCGGTCCAGGAGGGGTCCCGACAGGCGCTGCCGGTGGGCCTCGATCCTGTTCGCCTGACATGTGCAGCCGCGCGGATCGCCCGCGAACCCGCACGGACACGGGTTCGCGGCCGCCACGAGCGTGAAGCCGGCCGGATACTCCACGGATCCGCTCGCGCGGGTGATGCGGATCCTGCCGTCCTCGAGCGGCTGGCGGAGGCCCTCCAGCGCATCGCGCCGGAACTCCGTCAGCTCATCGAGGAACAGCACCCCGTGATGCGCCAGGGAGACCTCGCCGGGGCGAAACCACCCGCTGCCGCTGCCGCCGCCGAGCAGCCCGGACATCGAGATGGAGTGATGTGGTGAGCGAAAGGGGCGCCCGACGGCGATCTCGCCGCTCCCGAGCGTCCCCGCGACGGATCGAAGCTGCGTCACCTCGAGCGCCTCGGGCCTCGTGAGGCTCGGGAGGACGGTGGCGAGCCGGCGCGCCAGCATCGTCTTGCCCGCGCCGGGCGGGCCCACCAGGAGCACGTTGTGCCCGCCCGCGGCCGCGACCTCGAGCGCTCGCCGAGCGATTCCCTGCCCGCGCACCTCGTTGAAATCGACGCGGCTTCCGGCGCTCGTTTGATCTCCTCGCGCCGGCGGAACCTCCGGCGGGGTCCACGACCCCCGGAGGAATCCCACGACGTCGGCGATCGTCCGCGCCGGGACCACCCGGAGCCCGTCCACCATCGCCGCCTCGGCCGCGTTCCCCGGCGGAACGACGACGCCCTCGAGTCCCGCCCTGGAGGCCGCGAGCGCCACCGACAGGGCGCCCGGCGTCGGAACGAGCGACCCCTCGAGCGAGAGCTCGCCGAAGAACGCGTACCGGTCCAGCCGGGTTCGAGGAACCTGCTCCGAGGCGGCCAGGACGCACGCCGCGAGGGGGAGGTCCAATCCGGGTCCCTCCTTGCGGACGTTCCCGGGCGAGAGGTTGACGACGATTCGACGCAGCGGCCATTGCAGCCCGGCGCGCTCGACCGCGGGACGGATGCGGTCTCTGGCGTCCTGGATGGTGGAGCCGGGCAGGCCGGTGATCGACAGCGACGGGAGCCCTCGCCCGATATGCGCTTCGACGGCGAGCAGACGGCCGTGCATTCCGACGACCGCCACGCCCACGACCCGTCCGTACATGGGATCGGGACGGTAGAGCCTCCCAATGACATCGACGGCCCCGCCGGAGGAACTGACCTCTGCGGTCAGTACCGGGTCCTCTGGGCGGTGCCGTCAACGTCGCGGGCTGATCATGCTCGGCGTCCGCGCGCCCGTACGCGATTGCCGTGTTCGTCGTGAAGCGAAGGGTGAGGCCGAAGGGCTAGAAGCCGAGGCTGGAGGTCGCGAGGGCCGGAGCCCCGGCGCTCCAGGCGTCGGGGGAAGCATCGGCCGCCGCGGTCTCGCGGGGACCGTCTCCGCACACGAGATGGAGGCTTCGCGGCTGGTCGGGCTCCGCCAGGCGCCGCAGCATCTGGTACCAGCCCGGCTCGTAGACGACTTCCCGGCAGTTGGTGCAGCCGGCGACCGTTCCTGCCTGGTGCGTCTTGTTCTCCATCTCGGGGCTCCTGTTCGGTGGGTGTCGCTGGTCGGCCAAGTGTATGAGCGAGCGTCGGGAAACTGAATGAGGCCCCGTGATCATTTCCCCGTCCCCCACACGAGCGGACGACTCGAGAGGACGTAGGACCATCGCACGCGGGCGCCCCGCTTCGGGGGAGCGGCGTCGGGGACCTCGGCCCACGTCTCGCGGGCTCCCTCGCAGGTCAGAACGCGTCCTGATACACCTCGACGTCGGGCGCGCTTCCCCGGGACACGTGGACGCTCGCCACGTCGAACCGGGTGGCGGCCGGACGGACCGGCGTCTGCGACACGAACGCCTCGGCGAGGCGGCGAAGGCGGCGCCGCTTGGACCACGTGACCGCCTCGTAGCCGCCGCCCAACGCGATGGTGCTCCTGGTCTTCACCTCGCAGAAGACGAGGAGGCGGCCTCGGCGGACGACGAGGTCGAGCTCCCCGAGGCCGCAGCGCCAGTTCCGCGCGATGAGGCGGAAGCCGTTCCGCAGATACACCTGCAGCGCAGCCTCTTCCCCGGCTCGTCCCAGGGCCGCCCGCGCACCCCCGTCGACATCCCGCTCCTCCGAAGTTCCCTCTCCTCGGTATCCATGAATTCACCCTAGGAGGGCGCAGTGACACCGCCGTGGCCTCGGCGGGGCGGGGAGGGAAACGCGCAGGGTCGGGTCCGGAAACGAGCGCGCGGTCGGCGTCTGCGAGGGGCTACGGCGGGCCGATGCGCCAGCGATCCCAGAAGGCCGTCGGATCCCAGGGCGTCGGCAGGGACGCGGCCGCCGACTCGATCGCCGACGTGAATCTCCCGGTCGTGGAGAAGCCCAGGCGGTGGGCCGCGACGTAGTCCGCGAGGATCTCGAGGAATCGCTCGAGGCCGAATCGCGCCGCCAGCGCCGAGAGCGCACACGCCCCCTGCTCGTACACCACCGGGCCGTATTCGCCCGGATGGGCCTCCCAGTAGTCCATCGCGTTGGAGATGCGGGCGGTGGCGCTCGGCCACGGTCGCTGACGGCACCCGGAGACGGCTCGATCGAGGACGAGGCCTTCCGACCAGGTGGCGAAGGCCTCGTCCAACCAGGGTTCGTTGTACTCGTCGTTGCCCACGATCCCGTACCACCACTGATGCGCGAGCTCGTGCGCGATCACCCCTGAGTTCGGGTTGGCGAACACGAGCGTCGGATACTCCATGCCCCCGAACGTCACGAACTCCGCGGTGACGACGTCCACCTCCGGGTACCCGTACGGGCCGAAGCTTCGCCGATACTCGTTCATCGCGCGCACGGCGGCGTTCAGCGCGGCCCTCCCGTCCTCCTCGCGGCCGGGCGGATGCCAGACGCGGATGAGGACTCCGCTTCGGTCGACGTCCGTGCGGTTCCTCAGCCGTCCCGCGGCCCACGCGAAGTCCCGCACATCGGCCGCCGTGTAGGTCCGCACCACGCGCCCGTCGGCTGCGACCGCCGAGGCCAGGGTCCCCGTCGCCGGCGTGTCGAGCCCCTCCGGGACGTCCAGCGTCACGGAATAGCTCCCCACCTGCGAATAGAAGCTCTCACCGAGATCCGAATACGGGTCGAGATGCGTCCCGTGGGCGTCGCTGATCGCGAGCGCGGGAAGCGCCGATCCCAGAAACGCGAGGCCGTTGTCCCATCCGAATCGATCGTTTCGATGAGGGACGTCGATCGTGATGCGAAATCGGATCTCGCCGGTGCCGCCCCCCGGCACCGGCTCATCGAGCGCCACGGGCAGCGCCGTGCACCCGACCTCCAGATCCCCCGCGACACCGCCCTCCATACCGGACGTTCGAACCGGCAGCGATTCGGCGCATCCCTCGATCCCGTTCGGCCACAGCCGGAGCCAGATCTCGTCCATCGGATCGCCGCCGCCGTTGTGAAAGGCGATCTGGACGTCTCCCCTCCAGCGATGCCCGAGCGGGCCGGTGCGAAGGGTCGCCGTCGTCTCGGGAGCATCGGGGAGGCGTGCACCGGAGGCGAGCCCCGCCGACGCCCCGCCGGCCGGGGTCCCTGCGATTGTCGCCGCGAGCGCGATCGCCATGAAGCGCTTGCGACTCGGGAGCGCCGGCCCGGCCCTGCCGAGCCGGCGGCTCCTATTGGGGGATCGGTTCCTCATCCCGGTGGGACAGCTCCTCGACGTTGACGTCGTGGCGGGTGAGGACCCGGACGCTCGACACGAACCTCGCCGGGCGAAACATGTCCCACACCCACGCGTCCTCGAGCTGCACCTCGACCCAGCCCGCGTTCTCCTGCTGGGGGACGACCTTGACCTCGTTCGCCAGGTAGAACCGGCGTTCGGTCTCGACCACGTAGGAGAACATCGGGAGCACGTCCCGGTACTCCCGGTAGAGCTCGAGCTCCCGTTCCTCCTCGAATCGCTCGATGTCGTCGTCGCTCATGGGCCCCCATCATCCCAGGTGGCATCGTCCGCGAGCTCCAGGGCGTCGTCGGCCACGATCTCGACGTCCTTCGGGCGCGGGTCGGCGACGCCCCTGAACGACAGCCGGTGGATCGGCGTGGGCCCGAGGCGGACGAGGACCTCCCAATGCCCCGCCGTCCCGTACCCGCGATGGTGATCGAAGCCGAACTCCGGAAATCGGCGGTGGTAGCGCTCCATCGTTCGGTCTCGCTCGACCTTCGCCACGATGGAGGCCGCCGCGACCGAAACGCCGTGACCGCGTCGCCCTTCTTGATGGACAGCGCCGGCACGGGCATGCGCCTGATGGGCCACCCGTCGGTCAGGACGTAATCGGGGTCGACGGGCAGCGCGCGGACCGCGCGGCGGAGCAGCGCCAGGTTGCATCGATGCAGCCCCTTGCTGTCGATCCTCGCGGGCGTCGTCCGGCAGACCGCGATCGCCGTCGCGCCGGCGAGGATGCGGCGATAGCCCACCTCGCGCTGGCGCTTGGTCAGGAGCTTGGAGTCGTTGATCCCCTCGCAGTCGAACGACTCCGGGAGGATCACCGCCGCCGCGAACATCGGCCCCGCGAGCGCCCCGCGGCCCGCCTCGTCGACCCCCGCGATGCGGCTGAACCCCTGCCTGCGCAGGTGGCGTTCGTACTTGGTCAGGTCCTCGGCTACAGCCATCCCATCCTCGACGGCGGCCAGATCACGGCGACCGCCCTGCCCACGACCTTATCCTCCGGAACGTACCCCAGCTGCGTGAACCGTGAATCGCCGGAGCGCGTGCGGTTGTCTCCCAGCACGAACAATCGTCCCGGCGGAACGGTCGCCGGGCCGAACGACCGGGCATCCACCGTCGGATCCAGGTAGGGCTCATCCAGGCGCTTGCCGTCGATGTAGACGACCCCCCGACGGATCTCCCAGCTCTCGCCCGGAAGCGCGATCACGCGCTTGACGAAGTCTTGATCCGCGGGCTGCGCCACACCGAGGCCCGCGAGCACCCATCGGAGCAGGGCCGAGGCCGGGCTCCCATCGGCCTCCGGCTCCGGCCGGGGATCCTCGAAGACGACCACGTCGCCTCGATGAACGCCGCCGAGGCGAGCGGCGAGCTTGCTGACGAGGACCCGGTCCCCCGGAACGAGCGTCGGCTCCATCGACGCGGTGGGGATCCAGAAGGCCTGCACGACGAACGCCCGCAGGAGCAGGGCGAGCGCCAGGACGACGACGGCCAGCGAGAGCCCTCGTCGCAGACGCCGTGCGGTGGTGAGGGGCTCGACGCGGGCCGACTGCCCGGCCACGGGCTACTCCTCGCCCTGGGTCTCCGCTCCCGCGCCGGCGGTCGCCTCGACGGGCTCGTCCGTCACCGAGGCGTCCACCGCCGGCTCATCGCCGCCGGCCTCCGCCCCGATCTCGACGGGCCGACCGTCTCCGTCGGCCTCCGAGGGCCCCTCGGCGGCCAGCTCCTCGAGGCGCGCCGACTCCTCCAGCGCCGCCAGCCGCTCGGCCTCGGCCGCCTCGGCGGCCTCGTCCCGGCGCTCCTTGATGCGAGCCTTCTTCCCGCGACGCTCCCGGAGGTAGTAGAGCTTTGCGCGGCGAACGCGCCCCCTCGAGGCGATCTCGAGCTTGCTGATGGAGGGAGAGTGGACGGGGAACGTTCGCTCGACGCCGACGCCGAACGACATCTTTCGAACCGTGAACGTCTCCTGCAGGCCGCCTCCCTGCCGCCGGATCACGACGCCCTGGAAGACCTGGATGCGCTCGCGATTGCCCTCGACGACGCGGACGTGCACCTTCACGGTGTCGCCGGGACGGAACTCCGGCAGATCCGTCCGGAGATAGGCTCGATCGACGAGGTCGGTTTTGTTCATGCCAGGTTCGCCCTATTCCGGCCGGGAGCCCAGGCATGATAGCAGCCGGGGCCTCGCAGCCTCCGGTGGGACGCAGGGCGCTCACCCGGACCGAGCCGGACCCCCGTCATCGAGGCCCTCGAGCAGGTCGGGCCGGTTCCGACGCGTCTTCTCGAGCGCTGCGGACCGCCGCCAGCGCTCGATCGCCGCGTGATCGCCGGAGACCAGGACGTCGGGCACGGCCATGCCGCGGAACTCCCGCGGGCGCGTGAAGTGAGGGTGGTCGAGGATGCCGTCCTCGAAGGATTCGCGCTCGAGCGACTCCTCCCTGCCGATGACGCCCGGGACGAGCCTCGTCACGGCCTCGAGCACGACCAGCGCCGCCACCTCGCCCCCGGACAGGACGTAGTCGCCGATCGAGACCTCCTCCGCGGGCAGGCCCTGAACGACGCGCTCGTCCACCCCCTCATAGCGTCCGCAGATCAGCACGAGGCGGGGCTCTCGGGCGAGCTCGCGGGCGAACGCCTGATCCAGCCGCCGGCCACCCGGCGAGAGCAGGATCGTGCGTCCCCGATCGGACCCGAGCGACTCGACGGCCGCGAACACGGGCTCGGGCTTCATCACCATCCCGGGGCCGCCCCCGAACGACGCATCGTCGATGGCGCGATGCGGATCGGACGGATCCGCGAACGCGCGGAGGTCGTGCACCCTCACGTCGACGATCCCCGCCTGGATCGCCTTGCCGAGCAAGCTCTCGCGGAGGGGAGCGCCGAGGATCCCGGGGAAGATCGTGAAGATATCGACCCGCATGAGGCGAGGCTATCAGCGCCCCGGGCTCGCTCCGGTCGCCCGGTGAGCGAAGCCGGATCAGGACCCCTCTTCCTCCGGCGTCGTGAGGCCGGGGATGTCTCGCACGACGACTCGCCTGGCGACGACATCGACCGACACGATCACGTCGCGCAGGGCGGGGATGAGCACCTCCCGATCCGCGCCGCGCGTCACCCACAGATCGTTGGCAGGGTTCAAGACGACCTCGACGAGCGTGCCGAGCGATCGGCCCTCCTCGGTCAGGACCTCGCTCCCCTCGAGCTGGTGCGGCCACCACGAGCCCTCCGGGAGCTCGGGAAGCGCCGACTCGGGCACGGCCAGGAAGCTTCCCCGCAGGGCCTCGGCGGTCGCTCGATCGCGGATCTCTTGAAAGCGAATCAGGAGCCGGCCGCGGTTCTCTCGTGAGGAGTCCACCACGAGAGGGCGCCCGTCCTCGAGCCATACCGTTGCCCCGTCGGCGAAACGATCCGGGACCTCCGACAGGACCAGGACGCTGACCTCTCCGTGGACGCCGTGGGCCCTGGTGACCTTGCCGACGACGACGGTCGGCTCCGGCACGCTAGTCCTCGACGATATCGACGCTCGCGTGGATGTCCCGTCGCGTCGCGGCCGCGCGCACGATGGATCGGATGGCGCGAGCCGTTCGTCCGCCGCGCCCGATGACCTTTCCCATGTCGTCCGGGTCGACGTGGAGCCGGAGCAGGAGGCCTCGATCGTCGGTCACCTCCGTCACCTTCACGGCGTCGGGGTTGTCGACGAGCTCCCTGGCCAGGAACTCGAGAAGCTCCTTCACTCGGAGGCGGGCTCCTCGGCGGCCGCCGGCTCGGCGGATTCCTGCGCCGCGGCGGCGTCGTCGGCCCGCGCCTTCGGCCTCGACGCCTCGGCGGCCTTGGACCGCTCCATCTTCTTGGCCGCGTTCTTGCGTTCGACCTCCGCCCGCCGGCGCACGGAGGGCCGCTCGGCGGAGAACGTCTCCCAGACCCCGATCACGTCGAGCAGGTTCTGGACCGACTGACTCGGCTGAGCGCCGATGCGAAGCCAATGCAGGGCCCGCTCCTCGTCGATCTCGATCAACGACGGATCCTCCAGCGGGTGGTACTTCCCGATGTTCTCGATGAAGCGGCCGTCCCGAGCATTGCGCTGGTCGGTCACCACCACGCGGAAGAACGGCCGCTTCGTCGCGCCCATCCGCCGCAACCTGATCCTCGTCGCCATACCGTCAGCCTTTCGCCTCTCAACGACCCTTCGGAAGCGTGGGCATGCCGGGGATCTTGGGCATGCGCTTGCCTCCCATCATCGACCGCATCATCTTCCGGGCGCCCTCGAAGTCCTTCAGGAGCCCGTTGACCTCGGCGGTCGTCGTGCCCGACCCGCGGGCGATCCGCAGGCGGCGAGACCCCCCGATGATAGCGGGATTGCGACGCTCGTCCCCGGTCATGGACAGGATGATGGCCTCGGCCCGGGACATCTGTCCCTCGTCCACCTGTCCGGCGAGATCCTTGATGGCGTTCTTGCCCCCAGGGACGCCGGGCATCATCGCGAGCAGGTCCTGGATCGGCCCGAGCTTCTTCATCTCCCGCATCTGCACCAGGAAATCCTCGAGCGTGAACTGCGCCTTCATCATGCGCTCGGCGGATTCCTTCGCCGAGTCCGTATCCATCTTCTCCTGGGCCTTGTCGATCAGCGTGAGGACGTCGCCCATGCCGAGGATGCGCGACGCCATGCGATCCGGGTAGAAGGGTTCGAGGTCGTCGGGCTTCTCGCCGGTGCCGACGAAGTAGACGGGACGCCCCGTGACGGCGGTGATGGACAGCGCCGCCCCGCCGCGCGCGTCGCCGTCGAGCTTGGTCAGGATGAAGCCGCTGGTATCGACGTCGCGCATGAAGGCCTTCGCCTGGACGACCGCATCCTGTCCCGTCATGGCGTCGCACGCCATGACCACGAGCTGCGGCTTCGTCACATCGCGGATGCGCCGGGCCTGAGCCATCATGTCGGCGTCGACGTGCAGGCGTCCGGCGGTGTCGACGATCACGACGTCGGCGCCCTGGCGGCTCGCCTCCTTGACGCCGTTTCTCGCCACCTTGACCGGATCCTTGCCGTCGGAGACCACGGGCACGCCGATCTCGGCGCCGAGCGTCCGAAGCTGCTCGATCGCCGCCGGCCGCTCCAGGTCGGCGGCGACCAGGAGGGGACGCTTTCCCTTCCCCTTGACGTGCTTCGCGAGCTTCGCGCACGCGGTCGTCTTTCCGGAGCCCTGGACGCCCGCCATCAGCACGACCACGGGGTTCGCCGACGGGAGCGTGAATGCGACGTGCTCGCCGCCCATCGTGGCGGTGAGCTCCTCGTCCACGATCTTCACGACCTGCTGCGCGGGCGTGAGGCTCTTCATGACCTCCTCGGACAGCGACCGCGCGCGCACGCGGTCGATGAAGTCGTCCGCGACCTCCAGGGCGACGTCGGCGTCGAGCAGAGCCACGCGGATCTCCGCCAGCGCCTTGTCGACCTGCTTCGGGTGGAGCTTGCCCCGGGCCCGGAGCTTCTTGAAGGTGCCGTCGAGCCGCTCGGTCAGCGTGTCGAACATCAGCCCGCTCCGGGGTCGCCCTCCGGAACCGCGCCGTCGCCCGCGAGGACGCGCTCGACGGTGCGCAGCAGGGCGAGGGGGCTGAACGGCTTCGTGAAGTACTCGTCTGCGCCGAGGCTGATGACCTGCTCGCGACCCTCCTCGCCCGTCGCGGTCACGATGATCACTCGGACGTCGCGAGTCTCCGGGTCGCCCTTCAGCTCGCGCAGGACGTCGGCTCCGCTCGTCCCGGGGATGTTCAGGTCCAGGAAGACGAGATCGGGCTGCTGCTGGCGAACCATCGAGAGCGCGGCCGCGCCGTCGGCGGCCTCTCTGATCGCGAAGCCCTCGTGCTCGAGCACCATGCGCATCGCCTCGCGCATCGTCGGGTGATCCTCCACGATCAGGATCTGGGTCCCGGAACCCTCGGTCATCGGATTGGCCTCATGGTCGCATCCCGCCCTCACTCTCGCAGGAGCCGCTCGGCGAACGCCTCTGCCCGGAACGGCTCGAGATCGCCGATCCCCTCGCCGGTGCCGACCAGCTTGACCGGAACGCCGAGCTCCTCTCGCACCACGAGCACGATCCCGCCGCGGGCCGTCCCGTCCATCTTCGAGAGCACGACGCCGCTGACGTCGACCGCCTCCGTGAACGCCCTCGCCTGGGCCACCCCATTCTGTCCGGTCGAGGCATCGAGGACGAGCAGCGTCTCATCCACCTTCCCCCCGGCCTTCTCGATCACCCGCTTGACCTTTCCGAGCTCGTCCATCAGCGGGGTGCGCGTGTGAAGCCGCCCGGCGGTGTCGACGATCAGCACGTCGGAGCCCTTCGCGGTGGCGGACTGGACGGCATCGAAGGCGACCGAGCCGGGATCCGCGCCCCGCTCCTGGGCGACGAGCTGCGCGCCGGACCGATCCGCCCAGACCTCGATCTGCTCGCCCGCCGCCGCGCGGAAGGTGTCGCTGCCGGCGAGCGTGACCTTCTTGCCCTCGGAGCCGAGCATGCCGGCGAGCTTGCCGATGGTGGTGGTCTTTCCCGAGCCGTTGACGCCGACGACCATCACGACGCCGAGCCGGTCGTCGGGGAGCTCGAGGACTGCGTCCGGCCCGAGCAGCGCGACGATCTCCTGGCGCAGGAGATCCGCCGGGTCCGCGTCCTGCGTGAATCGTTCGCGCACCCGGCGTACGAGGTCGCCCGCCGCCCTCGCGCCGACGTCCGCGCGGATCAGGGCCTCCTCGAGGCGACCCCATTCCTCCTCGCCCGGTACCCGGCCCAGCAGATCGTGAAGGCGCGAGGCGAGCCCGCCGGCCGCGGGTCGCTCCGGGGCCGAGACGCTCGCGTCCACCGGCCTCGACAGGGTGCTCGATCGCGCTCGCAGGAGCATCCCCACCACGAGCACGCCGGCCAGGACGAGCACCACGAGGACGGCCACGGTGATCGCTTGCTCCATGGCAAGACAGGCTAGCCGACGGCGTCGGGTTCGGGCACCGTGAGCGTGAGCGCTCCATCGTCGCCGCGGCCGTGGCCGCCGCCGGGGGCGTCGGGCGTCTCCAGGCGTTGCGAGATCACCGTGGACGTCCCGTCCCGCGACATCGACACCCCGTACATCATCCCCGCGACCTCCATCGTCCGCTTCTGATGCGTGACGATCAGGACCTGCGAGTCCGAGGCGAATCCCTCGACCAAGCGCAGGAACCGGTGGAGGTTCACGTCGTCGAGCGCCGGCTCGACCTCGTCCATGAAGTAGAAGGGGCTCGGCCTCGCGCGGAAGATCGAGAAGAGGAAGGCGAGCGCGGTGAGGGCGCGCTCGCCACCCGAGAGCAGCGAGATGCGCCGCACGCGCTTTCGGCCGGGCCGCGCCTCGATCTCGATCCCGCTCGTGAGCGGCTCGGCGGGGTCGGTGAGCACGAGCCGACCCTCCCCGCCGGGGAACAGGTCGGCGATGAGCCGCTCGAACTCGACGGCGACGTCGCGGTAGGCGGCGTCGAAGGTCTGCGTGATCTCCTCGTCGATCCGCTGGATCACCTCGAGCAGGTCCCGGCGCGCCTTGCGGACGTCGTCCAGCTCACGAGCGAGGAAGTCGTGCCGCTCCTGCAGCGCCTCGAATTCGCCGCTCGCCAGCAGGTTGACCCGTCCGAGCAGCGCGAGCCGGCGCTGGACCAGCTGCGCACGCTTCTCCAGCGACTCGACGGTGTCGTCGTCGGCCAACGTCGCGAGGACCACGTCCGGGTCCCCACCGTGTCCCTCGCGGATGAGTCGCTCGCCCTCGCGGATGCGCCGCTCGAGCTCGCCTCGCGCGCGATCATCGTCCTCGTAGGCCTCGCGCAGCCTGTCGAGCTCGTGGGAGGCCTCCCTCCACGCCCGGTTGACCGCCGCCTCGGCCTCGGCGCTCTCTCGCTCGCGCGCGACCGCCTGCGCGCGGGCCGCCGTCACCGCCTCGACCGCGGCCTCGGCGGCGCGAAGCTGCTCTCGGCGCGCGGCGTGTTCGGCCTCGGCGGCCGCGAGCTCGGCCCTGAGTGCCGCAGGATCGGTGGCCGCGAGCCGCGCTCGCTCGGCCCGCAACTCCGCGATCCGGGCCTCGTGTGCGGTCCGATCCCGGCGCAGGGTCTCGACGACGACGCGGGCGCGCACGGGAGGCTCGGGCGCGGGCGGCAGCTCGGGGAGCTGCGCCGAGGGCGCACCGGCTCCGGCGAGTCCCTCGCGCCAGGCGGCCGCCGCGTCGTCGAGCGCCGACAGCCGCTGCGTCAGGAGCTCCTCCTCCTTGCTCATGGAGGCGAGGCCGTTGGACAACCCGACGGTCGCCTCCGCGGCCGCCGTGATCGCGGCATCGCACGCCTGCATGCCCTCCCCGATCTCGGCCGCCTCGCGAGCGATGTCCTCGAGCCGTTCGCGCTTGGGCCGCAACGACGACCTCGCCACGGCGAGATCGTGATCGATCACGGAGAGCTCGGCGCGGATCTCGCGGACGCGCTCGTCGGCCACGGCGGCCGTATGGATCACGGCGGGGCCGACGAGGACGCCCGCCGCCGTGACGAAGGAGGCGGTCGGGTGGCGGCGGTGCTTGTCGGCTGCCTCCTGCACCGAGCTCGCGAGGTAGACGTCCCGCAGCACCGTGCTCGCGAGGCCGCGCGCGGGAGGCTCTGCGTCGATCACGGACAGCAGGCTTCGCTCGCCCGGGAGCTTGAACGCGACGGGCCCGCCCGCGGCGACGGCGAGGATGGCCCCGCCGCCCTCCGGCGCATCCGCGAGCGCCAGGTCCCCATCCTGGTAGACGACGGCGTCGGCGAGCGGGCCGAGCGCGGCGATGAGGGCGCGCTCGAGGCCGCGTTCCGCCCGCACGAGGTCCCGCAGCAGCCCGATCGCGCGGCCGCGATGGGAGGCGAGGAACCTGGAGCCCGGCGTGTCCTCGATGTCGCTTCGGCGGGCCTCCAGCAGGTCCCTCCTGGACTCGTGCCGCCGGATGGCCTCCTCGATGCCGGCCATCGCATCGACGATCCCCCGCCGTTCCCGATCGAGCGCGGCCTTGCGCTCCCCGAGCGGCGTGGCCTCCGCGTCGAGCCGCTCGATCTCGCCCTCGAGGGTCGAGCGCTCGGCGTGCGTGCCGGCGATCCCGGCTCGAACCCTCTCCAGGTCCTCGCTGATGCGCTCGCGATCGCGATCGTAGGCGGCGAGCGAGCGCCGAAGGGTCTCGATCTCGGCACGGCGGCCGGCGGCTTCCTCGGACAGCCGCCGGCGCTCGTCCTCGACGTCCCGGCGGGCCTGGTCGCTCGCGTGGTACTCGCGCTCGGCGACCTCGAGCTCGCGCTCGCGCTCATCGAGCTCCTCGGCCGTCGCGCGGACCTCGGCTTCGAGGCGAGCCAGTTCGTCGTCCACCGCGGCGAGCCTCCCGGCGCCGGCCGCCTCTGCAGCCAGCTCCCCGCGGGCGGCCGATTCACGCTCGACGGCGGCCCGATACGCGTGCTCCCCGCCCGATCTGAGGGCCTGGGCCTCGTCGAACCGAGCCTCCGCCTCCGAGAGCGCGGCCGCGGCGGCCGTCCGCTCGCCGCCGACGCGAACGGCGTCGAGATCGAGCTCGTCGAGGCGAGCGCGCGCGGCCTTGCGCAACTCGATGCCCTCGTGCCAGCCGGAGCGACGCCGTTCTCGCTCAGCGCGGAGGTCGCGCACCCGCGCGGCCGCCAGCTTGACCGAGAGCTCGTCCGCCTGGGAGGTCAGCTGCTCGTGGCGCGAGGCCATCTCGGCCTGCTGCTTGAGCGGCTTCAGCTGCCGGCGGAGCTCCCCGAGGACGTCCTGCAGTCGCACGAGGTCCCCCTCGAGGCCGGAGAGCTTTCGCTCCGCTCGCTCCTTACGCTTTCGGTGCTTGGCGATCCCCGCGGCCTCCTCTATGTACCGGCGCCGATCCTCGGGGCGGGCGGACAGCACGTCCTCGAGCTGACCCTGCCCGACGACGGTATGCAGCGCGCGGCCGATTCCCGATTCGGCGAGCAGCTCTTGGACGTCGAGGAGCCGGCACACCTGTCCGCCGATGCGGTACTCGCTCTCGCCGGAACGGAAGATGGCGCGGCTGACCTCGATCTCGGTGAGGGGAACCGGGATCGCTCCGGCGGAGTTGTCGATGACGAGCTTGACCTCGGCCATGCCGAGGGCGGCGCGCGACGGGCTGCCGGCGAAGATGACGTCGGCCATCTGCCCGCCCCGGAGCGCCCGCGGACCCTGCTCGCCGAGGACCCAGGAGATCGCATCGACGAGGTTCGACTTCCCCGACCCGTTCGGGCCGACGATGACGGAGACCCCGGGCGTGAACTCCAGGACGGTCCTGTCGGCGAACGACTTGAAGCCACGGATGCTGAGAGACCGCAGGAACATTCGCGGCAGCGATGCTAACAGCGCGCAGGGGGCGAATCTCCCGTTGGACCGACCGATTGGGACCGGACTCCGGCCCCGCGACGGGGCACGGTCAGCCCAGGATTCGGAACGATCGCTCGCCCGTGAGCTCCTCCTCGTGGAGTCGGACTCGGTCGACCCTCGCCCCCCTCGGGCCGGATCGGCACCACCGGACCATCCCTTCGACCTCCCGCGGAGGGCCCTCGAACGCCGCCTCGACGCTGCCGTCGGCCAGGTTGCGGACGAAGCCGCCGACCCCGGCGCGATCGGGCCTCCTCCGCGCACGAGGAGCGGTAGAACACCCCCTGCACGACGCCGGAGACGATCACTCGCACGCGCCGGCGATCGTCCTCGGTCATCCTGAGAGTCTCCCCCATGCCGATAAGGTGGGGTCGAGAGGGCCGGTCGGCCGCACCGGCGACGCGGGCATGCCCACCTACGATCAGACGACGGCGCTCCTCGTGGTCGACGTCCAAAACGACTTCGCCGATCCAAGCGGCAGCCTGTACGTGCGCGGCGGTGAGGGCATCATCCCCAGGATCAACGACGAGATCGGCGAGGCGCTCGCCGCGCGCGCGACGGTCGTCTACACGCAGGACTGGCATCCGCCCTCGACGCCCCACTTCGAAAAGGACGGCGGCATCTGGCCGGTCCACTGCGTTTGGGAGACGTGGGGCGCCGAGCTCCATCCGGCGCTTCGGGTCGACGGGACCGTCCTGCGCAAGGGGGTCGGCGGCGAGGACGGCTATTCGGCGTTCAGCGTCCGCGATCCCGAGAGCGGCGCAGAGTCGGCCACGCTGCTCGAGAGCATGCTCCGCACGAGCAGGATCGAACGGCTCGTCATCATGGGGCTCGCGACCGACTACTGCGTGAAGGAGACCGCGCTCGACGCGGCCGAGCGTGGATTCCACGCGACGGTCGTCCGGGACGCGATCCGCGCCGTCGACCTGCGACCCGGCGACGGCGACAGGGCGGTCGAAGCGATGCGCGGAGCGGGAACCGACCTCGAGGAGTGAACGACGCCGTCCGAGTCGGCCGGCGTCACGACTGGCACTGCGGGCAGTAGTAGGCGTTTCGCCCGCCGATCTTCACCGACTCGATGGGCGTCCGGCAGCGGCGGCACGGTTGTCCGGCCCGGCCGTACACCTTCAGCTCGGCCTGGAACGCGCCGGGCTCGCCGTTGAGGTCGACGTAGGCGTCGTCCTCCAGCGTCGTGCCCCGGTAGCGGATGGCGTCCTGCAGGGTCTCCTGGATCGCCCGATACAGCCGGCGAACCTCCTGCGACGACAGCGTGTCCGACATGCGGTCGTAGCGCAGGCCGGCGGCGAACAGGACCTCGTCCGAATAGATGTTGCCGAGCCCGGAGATGAACTTCTGGTCCATCAACAGCGACTTCATCTTCGCGGCCTTCTCGGCGAGCTTCATCTGGAACGTCGGCCACGTGAACACCTGATCGAGCGGATCGATCGCGATGTGGTTCAGCTCCTTCACCTTCCCGAGCTCATCCTGCGTCGTGATGAAGAGCTCGCCGAAGGTTCGCGGGTCGATGAACCGAAGATCGCCGCCTTGGGTGAACGTCATGACGATGTGGGTGTGTGGCGCGACGGGCATGCGCTTGTTCCCGCGGACGAACTGCCCGCTCATTCCGAAGTGCGCGACGAGCACGTCTCCGTCGTCGAGCTCCATCAGGATGTACTTGCCGTGGCGCTCGACCTTGGAGATCTTGCGACCCTCGAGGCGCGACGTGAACTCCTTGCGTTTCCCATGGCGGCGGATCACGCGCATCGCGTTCTTCGATGGACGGACCTCCGCCGCCTTCACCCGACGGCCGACGACGTCCTTCTCCAGATCGCGGCGCATCACCTCCACCTCGGGAAGCTCCACTACCCCCCCTTCCGTCCCGCGCCGGCGCGCAGCTTCGCGAACGCTTCGCGAGCGGCCTGCTGCTCGGCTTCCTTCTTGGATCGTCCTCTCCCCGTGCCCCACGGGCGCCCGGCGAGATAGACCGTTGCCGTGAACTCCTTCTCGTGGTCCGGACCCTCGTCGGAGAGCTGATACTCCGGGAGCGCCCGCAGGTCCTGCGACGCCAGCTCCTGGAGGATCGTCTTGTAGTCGCGTGCGCCCTCTCCGCGCGCGTAGGCCTCCATGCGTGGCCAGAACAGGCGCTCGATCACGTCTCGCGCCGCATCGAGCCCGAGGTCCAGGTAGACGGCGCCGAGCACTGCCTCGAGCGCGTCGGCCAGGATGCTCGGCTTGTCTCGTCCGCCGCTCATCTCCTCGCCCTTGCCGAGCAGGATCACCGATCCGAGGCTCAGCTCTCGTGCCACCTCCGCGAGCGAGTTCATGTTCACCGTCGCGGCGCGCAGCTTCGCGAGCGAGCCCTCGGGCAGGTCGGGAAAGCGCCGAAAGGCCAGGTCGGTCACGACGATGCCGAGGACGGCGTCACCCAGGAACTCGAGGCGTTCGTTGGTCGTGACCAGCCCCTGCTCGAACGCGAAGGAGCGGTGGATGAGCGCGGCCTCACGGAGGCTCCGGTCCTCGAATCGCAGGCCGAGCGCACGATCGAGGGTCTCGGCCGGCGCGCTGCCGCCGCGGCCGCTCCCCTCGTCCCGATCTGCGCTCACGCGGATCCCCGGCCTCCTATTCGACCTCGACCGCCTGGCGACCCGCGTAGTACCCGCAGTTCGAACACACGCGGTGCGGGAGCTTGGGCTGGTGGCACTGCGGGCACTCCGAGTACGTGGAGGCCCGCGCCTTCCAGTTCGCCGCGCGCTTGCGACTGCGCGTCTTGCTCTGCTTCTTCTTCGGGACGGCCATCGTCGTTCCTTCTCTCGTAGGGAGGTGGTCGCTAGTTCTCCGAAAACCCTTGCAGCGGCGCCCAACGGGCGTCGATCTGCTCCTCGCACGAACACTCGCCGAGGTTGCGGTCCCCGCCGCATCGCTCGCACAACCCGGCGCAATCGGGCCTGCACAGCGGCGCGAAGGGCAGCTGCAGCCCGATCGCGTCCCGGACCATCGGCTCGGGGTCGAGCGAGCCCTCCGGGGCGATCTCGTACTCGTCGCCGTCGGGGTCCGGCTGCTGGCTGTACAGCTCGTGGACGTCGACCTCGACCTTGCGCGAGTAGTCCTTCAGGCAGCGCGCGCATCGCAACGTCATCGTCGCGTTGAGCGTGCCGGAGACGAGGACGCCCTCCACGACGTTCTCCAGCAAGAGCTCGCCCTCGACCGGCGCGTCGGCGGGGACGTCGGCGAGCTCCGTGTGCAGTCCCTCGATCGGCTCCTCGATCCGCTCCTTCGCGGCCCCGCCCGGACGGGCCAGAAGCTCGCGGATGTCGATCGCGCGCATCATGCCTCCTCCCCCGGCAGCTCCGGCGCCAGCGCCGCGAGCTGATCCTCGGTCGATCCGAGCTCCTGCTGCGCCGTGGTCGTCGGCGCGCCGGAGAGCTTGTCTCGTCCGGCCCGGACCTGCTCGACCGTCCGGTCGATCGCCTGCGAGGTGGAGCCCACCTCGTCCGAGACCCGCATGAGGACGTTCTCGAACTGCGCGAGCTTCGCGTCGACGTAGTCCTCGGCCTCGAGCCGGATCCTTCGACCCTCCTGATCGGCGAGCTCGAGGACCCGCTCCGCCTCCCTCGTCGCCCGGTCGGCGATCTCCTCCTGGCGGGCCATCTTCAGTTGCTCTTGGCGGGCGTGCTCCACGATCGAATCGGCCTCCTGCCGAGCCTTCGCGAGCAGCTCCTCGCGATCCTTCACGATCCACCGGGCCTGCTTGATCTCCTCCGGCAGCTCGTTCTTCATCTCCTCGACCAGCTCGAGCACTTCCTCCCTGTTCACGAGGACGGAGGAGGACAGCGGCATGGACTTCGCCTCGGTGACGAGTTCCTCGAGCTGCTGTATGCGGGCGGCGAGATCCATCGATCCGTGTACCTTCTTTCGTTTCTGGCTTTCGTTTCTGGCTTTCGCTCTTCGTTCAGTCCGTGGTTTGGCCTTCGCTGGTGGCCTTTCGCTCGTTGCGGCCTAGCTCTCCCTAGTCCTGCCCTCCCGGCCCTCGCGCTGCTCGGCCAGCTTCTCGAGGAGCCGGTCTCGGACCTGGTCGGGGATCAGGCCCCCGACGTCGCCGCCGAGGCGGGCGACCTCCTTGACGAGCGAGGAGGAGAGAAACGACCACCTCGGGTTCGTCGGCATGAACAGCGTCTCGATCCCGGCCAACCTCTCGTTCATCTGCGCCATCTGGATCTCGAACTCGAAGTCGGTGACCGCGCGCAGTCCCTTCACCACGACCCGCACGTCCCGCTGCGTCGCGTAGTCGACCAGGAGCCCGGAGAACGACCCGATCTCGACGTTCGTGAGGTCCCCCGTGGCCTCCTTCAGCATGCCGACCCGCTCCTCGATCCCGAACAGCGGCTCCTTCGACGGGTTCTCGAGCACCGCGACGAGGACCGCGTCGAAGGATCGGCTCGTGCGGACGATGATGTCGAGGTGACCGTTGGTCACGGGATCGAACGTCCCCGGGCACAGGGCGGTCGGGCCCACTTGTCATTCCTCCCGGTAGCAGATGACGAGGCTGTCGCCGTAGTCGAGCCGCCTCGCGACGGCCCAGTCTACTGGAATTACAACGTTGGAAGACCGCTTCGGGCGGGTGAGCACTACGGTCCAGTCGCGCTGGACAAGCCATCCACGCGTCAGCGCCCGCAGGGCTCCCTCGATCTCCCCTGGTGGTGCGTCGTACGGGGGGTCGAGGAAGGCGATCGAGGCCGGCGCCGGATTACCCTTTCTCGTGAGAAAAGAGACGGCCTCCTCACGGACGAGCGTGGCGGAATCCACGAGGTGCGTCCGGTCGAGGTTTCCGCGGACCGCGGCGAGCGATGCGGCCGAGCGATCGACGAAGGTGGCGTGCTCGGCGCCGCGCGAGAGCGCCTCGATCCCGAGGGCGCCCGTGCCCGCGAACAGATCCAAGACCAGAAGCCCGTCGACGCCCCCGCCGCTCTCCAGGCTCGAGAACAGCCCCTCGCGCGCTCGATCGGACACGGGCCGCACGCCCTTCGGAACCGCGCCGAGGCGCGTCCCCCGCGCGCTCCCCGCGATCACCCGCATCGGCGTCCCGGACTCAGCTGTGGAACAGCCATTCGATCGACCGCTCGAATCGGGACCGGAGCTCGGACAGCAGCGTGGGATGCGCCTCCAAACGCGGATCCCCCTCGATGATGGCGAAGGCGCGCGCCCGGGCTCGCTTCACGAGGTCGAGGTCCTCGGCCAGGCGGGCGAGCCTCAGATCGGGCATGCCCGACTGCCGCACATCGAACAGCGTGCCCTCGCCGCGCAGCTTGAGGTCCTCGTCGGCGAGCTCGAACCCGTCGGTCGTCCGAACCATCGCCTCGAGCCTGGCCCGCGCCTCGTCGTTGTCCTCCGGGCTCTCGTCGAACAGGAAGCAGAACGAGGCATGCTCCGCCCGCCCGATCCGGCCGCGGAGCTGATGGAGCTGCGCGAGCCCGAAGCGCTCCGCGTTCTCGACGAGCATCACGGTCGCGTTCGGAACGTCGACGCCCACCTCGATCACCGTGGTCGAGATCAGCAGGTCGGAGCCGCCGGAGCTGAACTCCTCCATCGTCCGCTCCTTGTCGGCCGGTCGCATGCGGCCGTGGAGGACATCCACGCGCAGGTCCGGGAAGACATCGGCCGCGAGGCGGTTCGCCTCCTGCTCCGCCGCCTTCACCTGGCTGCGGTTTCCCTCGTCGATCGCGGCGCACACGACGAATGCCTGTCTGCCCGCCCGGACCTCCCGGCGGACGAGCTCGTAGGCCGCCTTGCGGGCCGCGGCCGTGCGCACCACGCGCGTCTCGACCGGCCGCCTGCCGCTCGGGAGCTCGTCCAGGACCACCACGTCGAGGTCCCCGTAGTAGGTGAGGGCGAGGGTCCTCGGAATCGGCGTCGCCGTCATGATGAGGACGTCGGGGTCGACGCCCACCCCGACCCCCTTGGCCTTGAGCGCCATCCGCTGGTGCACGCCGAATCGATGTTGCTCGTCGACGATCGCGAGCGACAGGTCCTTGAACGACACCCCCTCCTGGACGAGCGCGTGGGTGCCGACGACGAGATCGATCGCGCCGTCCGCCACGCCCTCGAGCACCCTGGCTCGATCCTTGCCGGTGACGGCGGCGGTCAGCAGCGCGTACGTGAGGGCCGACTCCCCCGGGTCGGCCGCATCCGTGGGCTCGAACAGCGACGACTGCTCGCGCGCCCCCCGGTCCGGCCTCCCGTCCAGGAACGCCCGTGCGCCCATGGGACCGAGGAGCGCCTCCATCGAGCGGACGTGCTGGCCGGCGAGCACCTCGGTCGGCGCCATCACCGCGGCCTGATGCCCCGATTGGATCGCCACGAGGGCGGCGTGCAGCGCCACGACGGTCTTGCCGGCGCCGACGTCGCCCTGCAGCAGGACGTTCATCGGGCGCGACCGGCTCATCGCGACGTCGACCTCACCGATCGCATGCCGCTGCGCGGACGTGAGCTCGTAGGGCAGAACCTCGCCGAGTCGTTCCACGAGACGACCGGCGGGGTCGTGCTCGACGCCGGTGGTCTCGGCCTCCACCCGCGCCTTGCGAAACGCGACCCCGAGCTCGAGCGTGAAGAGCTCGTCGAACTTGAGTCGTTCGCGGGCGGCCTCGAGCTCCTCCTGCGAGCCCGGGAAATGGATCGCCCGGACGGCCGCGTCGAACGAGGGCAGCGCCTCGTCCTCGACGATGGCCGACGGCACCGGATCCGGGATCTCCGGAAGCTCCATCAGCGCCCGGTAGACGAGCTCCCGGATCGTCCGAGTCGTGATGCCGTCGGTCGCCGGATGAACGGGGGTGATGCGGCCGGTGTGCACCGTGTCGACCCCCTCGCCGCGGAGCACCTCGACCTCCTGGTTCTGCGCCTGCAGCCTCCGGCCGTACCGGCCGACCGTCGCCGACACGGCCAGCTCCATTCCCTCGCGGTACATGCCGGCGGTCCAGGGCTGATTGAAGAAGACCATGTCGAGGGCGCCGGTTCCGTCCCAGACCGTCACCGTGACCATCGATCGGCGATGGCGCGTCTGGCGCTTCTCGACGTTCTTCACCTTCGCGATCACGGTCGCGTGCTGCCCGACCCGAAGGTCGCGGATCGCAGCGACCTGCGACCGATCGATGTAGCGGCGCGGATAGTGATGCAGGAGGTCGCGCACCGTCTCGATCTCGAGCCCCTCGCGCAGCACCTCGGCGGCGGGCGGGCCCTTGGTCTTCAGCCCGACCCGGCGAGCGGCGAGCCGGGGATCGATGGCGCCGACGGGCGACGCAAGGGTCAAGGACATGATCGCGGCTCCATGATCGGCTGGTCCCCCGGCGACTCGATGGCGGGGTTCTACCATGATGCCGTGAAAGCTCCCCGACTCCTGCCGATCTGCGCCGCCCTGCTCCTGCTCTGCGCCGGCTGCACCTCGGCCTCGGTCGATCCCGCGCCCGCGAGCGCGGCGCCGGCGCGAAACGCCGCCTCGGCGGCGCTCCTGCCGGCGACGACGTCGGCCCTTCCCTCGTTCGACGCGGCAGGGTACGAGGAGCTGCTCGGGCAGCTGAAGGGCACCCCGGCCGTCGTCAACATCTGGGCATCGTGGTGCGGCCCGTGTCGCGCGGAGGCGCCCGTCCTCGCGCGGGCGGCGAGGGACTACGGGGACCGGGTGCAGTTCCTCGGCATCGACATCCAGGACGAGCGGGGATCCGCTCGGCAGTTCATCGCGCAGTACGGCTGGACCTATCCGAGCGTGTTCGACGCGACCGGATCCATTCGCGATCATCTCGGGTTCCCCGGCCAGCCCGATACCATCTTCTACGGCCGCGACGGCGCCATCGCCGCAACCCACGGCGGCGAGATCGACGCGGAGACCCTGAGGCGCAACATCGACGAGCTGCTGGCCTGAGCTCGGGGGAAGGCGGACGTGAGCGTCTGCTACCCTGGCCTCATGGCCGCCGTCTGCGACATCTGCGCCAAGAAGCCCTTCTTCGGCAAGCGCGTCTCCCACTCCCACCGGCGGACCAACCGCCGGTGGAACCCGAACGTGCAGCGCGTCCGCGCGCTCGTCGACGGCACGCCCAGGCGGCTCAACGTCTGCACCAGCTGCATCAAGGCCGGCAAGGTCACGCGGGTCGGCTAGACGCCGGCCTCGAGCGCCCTCAACCGCGAGGGAGGATCCTCGTGCCGCACCGCAAGCCGCTCGCACCGGTCATCGCGGTACTCGTCGCCCTCTCGTTGATCCTCGCCCCGACGGTGGCGTCGGGCAACGACGTCCGCGACCCCGACGACGTCTCCGGCAAGCTCGACTTCAAGAGGCTCTCGGCGACCAAGCGCCGCCGAATCGACAACGCCATCGCCACGATGACGTTTCACGACGGATTCCGTCCGCAGGCGCTGAAGAAGCCGAACGCGCTGTTCCTGTGGATCGACGTCAACGTCGACGGGGACGCCGACTTCAAGGGAACCATCCGGTCGACGCGCATCGGGATCCTCATGGAGATCGACGACCTCGGAGGCCGGGACCCGTTCAACCCGCTTCCCGTCTTCCGGCTCGCACACGACACGTACCGCGTCGTGCTGCCCTCTCGTCAGCCGTACAACACGCGGGGCCGCAAGGCCTTCTACGCGACGAGCAAGTACTGCTCAACCACCTGCGTCACGGACCGGGTCCCGGACGCGGGCTGGGTCGGGACCTGACGGCGCCGTCCGGAGACGTCGATGATCGAGGACGCCATCCCGGCCGAGGCTCCAGAGCTGGTCGACGGGCCCGACGCCCTCCCCGAGCCGCAGCGAGTGACGGATCGCCTGCGTCACGAACGCCTTGCCGGCGCGCACCGCCTCGGGCAGGTCGTCGCCCCTCGCGAGGGACGCCGTGATCGCCGCGGCCAGCGTGCAACCGGTCCCGTGCGTGTGGGGGGTGTCGATCCGCTCCGCCTCGATCCACTCGCATCGCTCGCCGTCGGCGAACAGATCCCTCGCGGTCGGCGATCCCGCGAGATGTCCGCCCTTCACGAGCACCGCCCGAGGACCCAGCGCGAGGATCGCGTCGGCCGCGCGGAGCATGTCGTCGGGCGTCTCGACCCGGCCCCCCGCGAGGCTCCCGGCCTCGGGCAGGTTCGGCGTCACGAGCGTCGCGAGGGGCAGGATCGTGCGCCGGAGGGCGTCGACCGCATCGGCGTCGAGCAGCGAGTTCCCGTGCCTCGACACGGCCACGGGATCGACGACGAGATTGGGGACGCGGGTCTCGGAGACGGCCTCCGCGACCGCCTCGACGATCGCGGCGGAGGCGAGCATGCCCGTCTTGGCGGCGTCGACCCCGATGTCGGTCACCACCGCGCGGATCTGATCGCCGACGGTCTGCGGCGAGAGCTCCTCGTAGGAGGCGACCCCCATCGTGTTCTGGACCGTGACGGCCGTGATCGCCGTCATGCCGTAGACGCCCATGACGCTGAACGTCTTGAGATCGGCCTGGATCCCGGCCCCGCCGCCGGAATCGGACCCGGCGATGCTCAACGCGCGGGGCCTGGCCGCGGCGCGTCCGGCCTGCTGTGCGTCATCCACCGAAGTGATCCCACCCTCCGCGTACCAACGGCTCCTCGCGGCCCCCCGGCGCGAGCGCCACGACACCCGACCCCTCGATCATGACGCCGATGTCGGCGAGCGGCACCCCGAAGCGCTCCTTCAGCTCGAGCCTGGCTCCCTCCACGCGATCGGCCGGCAAGGTCGCGAGCAGCTCGTAGTCATCGCCCCCCGACAGCGCCAGCCGCAGCGGGTCGATCGAGAGCGCATCCTCGGCCTCGACCAGCGCATCGGAGATCGGGACGGAGGACTCCTCGATCCTCGCCCCCACGCCGCTCGCGGCGCAGAGCCTCGGGAGGTCGGTCGACAGCCCGTCGGAGAGATCCATCATCGCCGTCGCCCCGGCACGCGCCAGGACCTGCGCCTCCCCGACGCGCGCGACCGGTCGCTCGTAGGCCTCCTCGAGCGCGCGCGCCCACGCGGTGCCCGCATGCGCCGACGCTCGCGGCATCCGCGCCAGGGCCAGGCCTCCCGCCGAGGCGCCGAGCGCGCCGGTGACGACGAGCCGGTCGCCCGGCCTCGCGCCCGATCGCTCGACCGCGCCCCCCGGAGCGACCGCTCCCGTGATCGCCACCGAGATGACGACCTCCTCGCTCCTGCTGAGATCGCCCCCGATGAGCGCGAGGGCATACTCGTCGGCCGCGGCGCGCATTCCCCCGAATAGCTCCATGACCCACGACACGTCGACGTCCACGGGAACGCCGAGGGAGACGAGGCCGTACCTCGGGCTGGCGGCCATCGCGGCCATGTCCGAGACGTTGACCACGACCGCCCGATACCCGATCGAGCGAGCCGACGAGATCGCGCGATCGAAGTGAACGGCCTCGACGAGGACGTCGGCGGCGAGGACGAGCTGTCCGGCGCCGGGCTCGACGACCGCTGCATCGTCCCCGATGCCGGTGAGGACGTCGGGGCCGGTCCCCGACAGCAGCCGGGCGATCGCAGCCACGAGGTCGTCTTCGCTCACTTCCATGACGGTTTGGACGGTCGTCGCGTCCCGCGTTCTCCCTGCTGGAGGGCGTGGCGCCGAGGCGCTTTCAGTAGACTCTAGGCGGATTCACGCTCAAGATACGCGGGCGACCACACCTCGCGGACGACGAAGGAGACTGGATGCAGGTCCGAACGACGGGTACGACCCATCGCAACCCCACGCCGGAGGAACTCCGCGCATTCACCGAGCGGATGCCGCAGGCCCGGATCACCGAGTTCGACAACGTGAACGTTCAGACCCGGGTGGTCTCGCGCAGCTCCGGAAGCACGTACGTCGTCACCGAGGATCCATCCTCCACGTCGCAGAAGGCCATCGGCCGGGAGGAATACGACCGGCTGGCCGGGCTTCAGGACGAGTACCTCTCCGACAAAGACCTCATCGTGATCGACGGCTACATCGGCAACGACCCGAGCTTTCGAACGCCGGCGCGCCTCACGATCGAGCTGGCGAACGCCAACATCGCCGGGATGCAGCAGAAGCTCTATTTCCCTCGGGACGACGGCGCCGAGCCCGAGGTGCAGGTGATCTACACGCCGAACCTGGCCGTCCCGGGCTACCCCGACGACCGCGCCATCGCGGTCGATCTCGAGAACAACGTCACGCGGGTCATGAACTCCGACTACTTCGGGGAGTCGAAGAAGGGCGGCCTGCGGATGTGGAACAACATCGTGTACGGGCGGGGCGGGCTCGCGCTGCACGCCGGCATCAAGGTGATCCCGACGGACGCCGGCGAGGTGACCGTCATGATCATCGGGCTGTCCGGAACGGGGAAGACCACCACGACGTTCACGACGCAGAACGGCTCGCTCCCGGTCCAGGACGATTTCGTCGCGCTGATGCCGGGTGGCGTGGCCTACGGCACGGAGAACGGCTGCTTCGCGAAGACGTTCTCGCTGGACCCCGACTTCGAGCCGAACATCTACAACGCCGTCGTGAAGCCGAACGCCTACCTCGAGAACGTCTATCAGGACGACGACGGCAAGGTGAACTTCTTCGAGGAGAGCTACACGCAGAACGGCCGGGCCGTGTTCCAGATGTCCGACCTGGCGCGATTCCGGGACGCTTCCGATATCGGGACGGTCGACGTCCTGCTCATCCTGAACCGCAACGAGAACATCATCCCGGCCGTGGCGAGGCTCGATCAGGAGCAGGCCGCCGCGTACTTCATGCTCGGCGAGACGACCGGCACCTCGGCCGGTGGCGCCGCCGAGGCGGGAAAGTTCCTCCGCGTCCCGGGG
This sequence comes from uncultured Actinomycetes bacterium, assembly GCA_963728285.1. Classification (GTDB taxonomy): domain Bacteria; phylum Actinomycetota; class UBA4738; order UBA4738; family HRBIN12; genus CAVSJR01. Next base: position 649,939 of record CAVSJR010000003.1, read on the forward strand.
ACGAATCCCTTCTTCCCGCTTCCCCACGGACTTCAGGGCAATCGGATCCTCGACCTGCTCGCGTCCCACCCCATCGACACCTATCTCATGAACACCGGGCGCGTGGGCGGCAAGGAGGACGACGAGCTGTCGAAGAAGGTGAAGATCCCTCATTCGTCGGCCGTCGTGAAAGGCGTCGCGGAGGGCACCATCTCGTGGACGGAGGACCCGGACTTCGGCTACCGGATCGCCGAGTCCGTGCCCGAGTTCGACGACGTGGAGCTCCTCCAGCCGCGCCGGCTCTATGAGCGTGAGGGGCGGATGGGCGAGTACGCGGAGATGGTCGAGCGCCTCAAGGCCGAGCGGACCGCCCGGCTGGAGGAATTCCCCGAGCTCTCCTCCGACATCATCAAGGCCGTCGGCTAGGCGCCCACCGACCTTCGTCCGGCTTCGGGTTAGCTGGTGATGTCACGCCGCGTGAACGCGATGAGCGCCATCGCCAGGAAGACCCCGGTGTATGCGGCGCTGACGAGGATGCCCCCGCGCATCGACGTCCACTCGACCGGAAATCGGAACAGATCCGTGAAGGCGAGCCACCCGTGGGTCGGAAGGTACGGGTGGATCACCCGCAGGCTCGGGATGTTGTCGAGGATCTGGCTCGCGATGGCGAGCACGATGGTCGCCACCGCGGCCCCCGGGCCCGAGTCCGTCAGCGTCGAGATGAAGATGCCGATCGCCGCGATCCCCGATACCGCGAGGATCATGTAGGCGGCCGCGGCGAGGATCCGCAGCATCGTCTCGGCCTCCGAGAGCGCGGTCCCGGAGAGCGTCGGCAGCGGCCCGAAGTCGAACACGATGGCTCCCGCGATCGCACCGCACGCGATCACGACGCCGAGCAGCGCAGCCAGCAACGTCATCGCGGACGCGTACTTCGCGAGCACCAGCCTCCATCGCAGCACGGGGCGAACCAGGAGGTAGCGCAGCGTCCCCCCTGCGCCTCTCCCGCGATCCCGTCCCCGGCGAACAGCCCCGTCGCGAGCGGAAGGAAGAACGGCTGCACGACGGCGAGCCCGGTGAGCGGAGCGAACAGCCCGTTGCGAAGGATCTGGAAGAGGAACGGGGGCGCGTCCTCGCCCGCCTGCGCCGGCGGGGGGGAGATCTTCAATGCGATCACGATCACGACCGGGATCCCTCCGACCGCGGCGGCCAGCAACCACGTCCTCCACCGGCGGAGCGCCTTGGCGATCTCAACGCGGAACATCGTCGGCCCTCCGTCCTTCGCCCGCCGCATCCGCGTCGTCCTCCTCGACGAGCGAGAGGAAGACGTCCTCGAGCGAATGGCGCTCGGGAACGAGGGCATGCACCCCCACCCCCGCCGCGACGAGCGCCTCATTCACGCCGGCCGCGGTGGCTCCCTCGGAGAGCCGGACCCTGATGGCCGCGCCGTTTCGTTCGGCCGGGCCGACCCCCGGGATGCCGCCCAGGATCTCCAGCGCCCGGACCCGGTCGTCGACCTCGAGGCGCACGCGATCGGCGGCGCCGCGCAGTGTCCCCGGTGGCCCCTCGGCCACAAGCCTCCCGCGGGCCATGACGCCGACGCGATCACACATCGCCTCGACCTCCGAAAGGAGGTGGCTGGAGACGAACACCGTGGTGCCCCCGTCGGCGAGACGCCGCAGGAGCCGGCGGATCTCCCGCATTCCCTGGGGATCCAGGCCGTTGGTCGGCTCGTCGAGCACGAGCAGGTCGGGCGTCCCCAGCATGGCGAGGCCGATGCCCAGTCGCTGGCGCATTCCCTGGCTGTAGGCCTTCACTCGCTTGGCGCCCGCATCGGCGAGGCCGACGATCTCCAACACCTCGTCGATCCTTCGCAGCCGTTCCCTCGTTCCCTCGCCCCGGCCCCCCGACCGCGCGAAGTACTCGAGGTTCCTGGCTCCCGACAGGTACTTCCAGAACGCAGGCTCCTCGACGAGCGCCCCGACACGCTCGAGCGGCGGCGTGCCTCGCCCGACCGACGACCCGAGGACCTCGACGTCGCCCCCGCTCGGCCGTATCAACCCGAGCGCCATCCGAATCGTCGTCGTCTTTCCGGCCCCATTCGGGCCGAGGAACCCGTACAGCTCGCCTCGCTCGACCGACAGATCAAGGGCATCGACGACGGCCGTCCCGTCGTAGCGTTTGGTCAGGCCCTTGGCCCGCAGGGCCGTCAAGGCAGCCTGGGACTGGACCGACGACAGCGCGTCGGGCGTCACGGCGCCCGCCACGATCCAGGCGGATACGCCCTCGGTCCACGAGCGCGGCGGACGCCAGGGGACCCGAATAGGGAAGCATCGACCGCAGCTCCGCCGGAACCTCCGTCACGCGCACGGCGATGATCAGGCCGAACCCCTCGCCGAAGACGCGCATCGTGGGAACGGAGCGGGCCCGTCGAAGCAGGGCGCGACATCGCTTTGACGTCCGCCTTCGAGGGATCGCCGTGCATCGCCGCGAGGCGACGGACGTGCGCGGCGCTCAGGACGCGAGCGAGGGCGGGACCGGCGTCGGTGACGTTCGCCTCAGCCGGGGGATGGAACGCGAAGATCGACGGGTCGATCGGGCCGTAGTCGATCGCCGAGAAGCCGACCTCGATCGACGGATCGAGCGCGTTCCGCGGCACCACCTGAAGCCGAAGGGGAAGGCGAGTCTCGGCGTCGATCGCGACATCGACGGCCCCGACGAGCGTCCTCTCCGAACGAGGACTGAGCCGAAGCGTGTACGCGTCTCGCCCGGCCACCCTCTCGGGGGTCGCGACGCTCGCGACGGCGTACGGGCTCACGCCCTCGATCACGGTTCGCGCGATCCGGATCGGGTCGCCCAGGGAGGGAGGCACCGACGGGGCGGAGCGCTCGACGCGGCGCGCGAGTCCCTGGGGAACGGCGGCCGTGAGGTCCTGCGGCGTGAGCCGCACGGCGCTCAGCGACTGCGAGTCCCAGGCCCACGCCTCGGCATGGTTCGCGACGAGCACCTGCTCCTGGAACCTCGCGAGGTGCGAGATTCGGATGCCGTCCGGCGAGCGCCACAGCCGGAACGTCTGGTCGCCGAGGAGCATCGATGCGGCCGTCGCCGCTTCGCCGTTGGCGGCGCCCGTGGAGATGTCCGGGAGCGCCGGGATGCCGAGATCCACATGCGTCCGCACCGTTCCCGACACGGGAGGAGGCGAGGACATCGCGCGGAGCGACGATGCGAGCAGCTCGTCCGCGGCGACGGGAGGCAGGTCGGGGGTGGGATCGGCCCGAACGGCGGAGATCCCGAGCGCTCCCGCCGCCAGGGTCAGGGCGAGGACCGCTCCCGCGACCCGAGCTCGTGTGGTCGAGGGCATGAAACAGTTGTAGCACCTCGGCGCGGATATGCCGAGGCCCAGCACGATGAGCAGGCACGAACGTCACGTCATCGCAACGTGCTCAGCCGCGGCGGTCCCCGTCCGAGTCCGGCGTCGCGGTGGAGCGCCGACGAGCCGCGGGCGTTCGGCGTCCGAGCAGCTGGCCCGCCAGGAACTGCATCGCGGAGAGCGCGATCGGGACGATGACGTACCATCGGAACCGCTCAACGTCGTCGATGAAGGCGCGCCCCTCGACGTCGGTCGATGCATACATCGCGAACAGCCCGGCGAGCGCGAACCACAGCCCCACGCGCCCCGTGGTGAACATCGCATAGAGCAGGTGGTCGACGAGGTCGTTTCCCTCGAAGCGCCGGCGGGACCAGATCCACAACGATCGCAGCCCCCCGGCGGCGAGCATGGCCGCGACGATCCACTCCACCACCTTCATCGCCGGCCCCTCAGCATCGGAGCGTCATGCCGAGCTCCTCGCGAGGCCGCCGAGCAGGCGGACGACCTCGTCATCGCTCGTCTGATCGAAGTGCGCGTACCACTCGCCGACGGCGAGGAAGGGCTCCGGCGTGGCCAGGACCACGACGTCGTCGGCCTCCCGCTGCATTCGCCGCGCGGTGGCGCGAGGGGCCACGGGGACCGCGAGGACGACGCGCGAGGGCTCCTGCGATCGCGTCCATCGAAGCGCCGCGACCGCCGTGCCGCCCGTCGCGATCCCGTCGTCCACGACGATCGCCGGGCGGCCCCGCACCGTGGTCGCCGCGCGATCCCCGCGATAGACGCGCTCCCGGCGCTGGATCTCGACGATCTGACGGCTCGTCTCGTCCTCGACGTAGGACGCCGTCACGCCCAGGCGAGAGATGAGCGCCTCGTCGAGCACGCGCACGCCGTGCGCCACCGCCCCGAGTCCAAGCTCCGGGTTCCCCGGCGCGCGGATCTTCCGCGGGACCACGACATCGAGCGGCGCGCCGAGATGCCGCGCCACCTCGGCGCCCACGACGACGCCGCCACGCGGGATCGCGAGGACCACGGCATCGTCGTCCCGGAAGCGCTCGAGCGCGTCCGCGAGGCTTCGACCCGCCTCCGCCCGGTCGGCGAACCTCATGCCTCGATTGTCCCACCAGGAGCGGAGCGTCCGCGCGCACGGTCCCCGTTTGCCCGCCGGAACGGGAGGTGGATAGCATGACGCCCCAGGCAGAGGGAGGGCACACGTGGTTCACGCTTACGTCCTGATCCAAACCGAGGTCGGCAAAGCCGCACAAGTCGCCAACGAGGTCCGCACCATCGACGGCGTCACGGATGCGGAGGACGTCACCGGTCCCTACGACGTCATCGTTCGGGCCGAGGCGGGCAACGTCGACGATCTCGGCAAGCTCGTGGTGGCACAGATCCAGGGCGTCGAGGGCATCACCCGGACCCTTACATGCCCGGTGGTGCACCTGTAGTCGGGCGTCGTCAAGCGTCGCTCGAGCGGTTCTCGCTCGGCCTGAGGAGCTCGCTCGCCCCGGTCCCCTTCTTGCGCTCGCGCTCGTGCCGCTCGACCGCGAGGTCGATCAATCGGTCGATCAGCTCGGGATAGGACAGGCCCGACGCGGCCCAGAGCTTCGGGTACATCGAGATCTGCGTGAATCCGGGGATCGTGTTGATCTCGTTCACGAGCAGCTCCGCGCCGCCGGCCTTCCCCTCGCGGAGGAAGAAGTCGACGCGCGCCATCCCGGAGCAGTCGATCGCCCGAAACGCGGCGATCGCCATCCGCTGGACCTCCTCGAGGACGCCGTCGGGGAGCTCGGCGGGGATCCGCAGTTCGCTCCCCTCGTCCAAGTACTTCGCGCGGTAGTCATAGAACTCGCCCGCGGGCACGATCTCACCCGCAACCGACGCGACCGGATCATCGTTTCCGAGGACGGCGCATTCGATCTCGCGGGCTCCCTCGATGCTGCGCTCGAGCACCGCCTTTCGCGCGTACCGAAAGGCCTCCTCGAGACGCCCGCGGAGCTCGGCCGGTTCGTGGACCTTGCCGACCCCCACCGACGACCCGAGCGTGGCGGGCTTGGCGAACAGCGGGTAGCCCAGATGCTCCGCGCGGGCCTCGACGCCCTCGGGGTCCTCCTCCCAATCCCGCTCGTGCACGACCTCGTTCGGCACGACGGGAAGCCCCGCCGCCTCGAACAGCACCTTCTGAACGGCCTTGTCCATGCCCACGGCGGAGGCGAGGACGCCCGCACCAACGTACGGGACGCCGGCGAGCTCGAGCATGCCCTGCATCGCTCCGTCCTCTCCGTAGGGCCCGTGGAGCACCGGCAGGACGACGTCGATCTCGCTGCGGGCGCCGTCGCGGGCGACGAGCGAGCGGGAACCCGGCTGCTGGTCGAGGGCGACGTCGCGTCCGCTGCCGGCGGCGACGGCCGGAAGCGCGTCGCCGGAGCCTTCGGCGAGCGCGGCCGGACCGTCGGGCACGAGGTGCCAGGCGCCCTCCCGGTCGATACCGATCGCGATGACCTCGTACCGCTCCGGGTCGAGGGCGTCGACGACCGACCTGGCGGAGATACACGAGATCTCGTGCTCGGCCGAACGACCGCCGAACAGCACCACGACGCGACGCTTCACGCGCACACCCCCCTCGTCGGGTCAGCCTAGCCGCATCTCGCAGGCGAAGGCGAGCGCGCGCCGAGTATCTCCCGGCCCGGGCCTCGGTCCGCCCACGGGCACCGGTCGTCGCGGACCTCAGGACCACCTGGCCGGATAGCGGCCCCGAAGGTCGTCCACGAGCGCACGCAGCTGCTCGATCAGCTCGTCGGTGAGCCGCCGAAGGACGTCGCCGTCGTCCGCCTGCTCCCGGTACGCGGAGAGGTCGATTGGCGCTCCCGCCTTGACCCAGATCGGGCGACCGATCCTAAGGCTCCCCCGCCCCGACTTCTGCCATACGTGCTGCGCCCCCCAGACGGCCAGCGGCGTGATGGGCACTCCCGATGCCAGCGAAAGACGAACGATCCCGGTCCTCGCCCGCATCGGGAGATACCGTGGGTCGTTGGTCACCGTCCCCTCGGGGTAGACCACCACCGCCTCGCCCTCGTCGAGCGCCCGCTCAGCCCGCTCGAGCGGCGAACGATCGCGGGCGCCGCGCTGCACCGGGATCTGCTTGGCGTTGCGAAGGGCGGCGCCGAACACGGGGATCTCGAAGAGCTCCGACTTGGCGAGGAATCGCGCGCGCCTCCCCCGCTCGGCCAGGAAGTATGCGTGGGCCACGGGATCGAGATAAGAGATGTGGTTCGCCGCCAGCAGCACCGGCCCACGCTCCGGAATCCGGTCGAGGTCCTCGAACCGCCAGTTGAACCAGAGCTTGAACGGCGGCAGCCCCAGGACCTCGGCGATGCGGTACGCGGGCTCCAGGTAGCTCCCTCCCCTCGCGCGCCTCGGATTCTAGCCTCGGCCTCCTTCGGCTCGGCCGGTGAGGCGCCACGCCGCCGGCAGAAGCACCGCCGCCAGGAGCAGCTTGATCGCATCGCCGACGACGAACGGGTACAGGCCCAGCGCCAGCGCCTCCTCGAGCTTCAGGCCCGCGGCCTGCATCAGCCAGGGGATCCCGATCGCAGAAGATGATGAGCTCTCCGACGAAGAACATCCCGATCGAGCCGCTGAGGGACCGGTCCCAGCCTCGCCGGGCGAGGCCCCCCACGACGGCGGCGGCGGCGAGGAACCCCCAGAGATAGCCACCGGTCGCGGCGGTCGAGCGCAGGACGGCGATCCCGACGTCGTGCGCCCCGGTGGCGTCCGGCGCCAGCACCGGCAGGCCGAGAACGGCCTGGACCAGGTACAGCGCAACCGAGAGCGCCCCGAAGGTCGGCCCGAGGGATGCGCCCACGAGCAGGACGCCGAGGGTCTGGCCGGTGATCGGGACGGGCGTGAACGGCAGGTGGATCGAGAGCTGCGCCAGCCCGGCGATCAGCCAGCTCCCCAGCAGCGCCAGGGCCAGCTGATAGCCGAGGCGGTTCGATCGGGCCCTGGACGGCGCCACGGCGAGCGCGAGCGTGGTCATGGTTCCTCCTCCGGTGTCGGGTTCGTCGTCGCCTAGGACTCCCGGTGCGGAGCCGAAGGTTACGTCTTCGTCCGCGGTCGCGCACCCGGTTAGGCTGTCATGCGTGCGCATCATCGCGGTCCCCGTGAAGGCGCTCGGGCGATCCAAGAGCCGGCTCTCGCCGATCTGCTCGCCCCTCGAGCGAGGCGCGCTCACCCTCGCCATGCTCGAGGACGTCCTCGACGCGGCGCTCGACGTGCCGGGGTGGGAGACGTGGGTGATCTCCCCGGACGAAGCGGTCCTCGAGGTGGCCGCGCGGCGCCGGGCGCGCGCGGTGCTCGAGGAGACGCCCTCCCTCCTGGGCGCGGTTCGCCAGGTCGACGAGGAGGCGACCGAGCGTGGTGCGGACGCGCTCGCCATCGTGCTCGGGGATACTCCGCTGCTGTCGGCACCGGAGCTGACGGACGCGCTGCAGACCCTGGGACCCGTCGTGCTGGCGCCGGCGGCCGACGAGCTGGGCACGAACGTGCTGGTCCGCCGCCCTCCGCGGGCCATCCGCCCCCGGTTCGGATCCGGATCGTTCGCCAAGCATCGGACGGAGGCGGCGCGAAAGCACCTTCCCGTCTCCGTGGTCCACGGCCCCGGCCTGGCCTTCGACCTCGACGGCCCGGACGATATCCTCACGCTGCTCGAGGCCGGCGGGCCGGGACGCACCCGGGACGTCTGCCTGGAGCTCGACCTCCGATCGCGGATCCGGGTCGGCGCCTGAGGGGTGCCGCCGGAGCGGGGTCACGGCAGGCACACCGAGGAGGAGAGATGGCGCAGGGAACCGTCAAGCGGTACGACGTCGAGGGGCACGCGGGATCGGTATTGCTCGATGACGGAACGGAGATCGGCATCGACCCGGTCTCGACCCAGGACTCAGGACTGCGCTATCTCCGTCTCGGACAGCGAGTGAAGTTCGAGATCGTCGAGCACGGCGACGCGAAGCTGGCGCGCAAGCTTCGAATCCTCACGGTCGACTGAGGCGGCCCGATCAGCGCTTCTTCGTCGCGGACTTCCGACGCTTCGACGCGATGGCGTCCCGGAACTCGTTGCCGGGATTGAACGAGGGGATGTCTCGGGCCTGCACGACGATCGGGACGTCGGGCTTGCGAGGGTTGCGAGCGACTCGCTTGTTGCGATGCTTGCGTTCGAACGTCCCGAACCCCGAGAGCGCCACGCGATTGCCCTTGGCCACGTTCTCGCGGATCGTGCCCATGGTCGCCTCGAGGAAGCGCGAGACGTCGGCCTTGCTGGCGCCGGTGCGCTTCGCCACCTCGGTGATCAGACCGCTCTTGTTCACTCGCTCCTCCTTCGGCTGGACCTCCGTTGCACCGTAACGACCTCGACGGTGTGCGGTCAACGTAGACGGGCCGGATCGACCGGGATCTTCTTCGTCGATATGCCGTCGAAGGCCGGCGAGGAGCCGGCTCCTCGCCCGCTCGGGCCGGTTCCTCCCCGCGGTCTTGAGCACAACTTCCCGGGGGAGGCTGGGACCCGGCACCCTCATCCACGGCCAAGCCGCACGGGAGGGGCCCGAGTTGCCGAAGGCGAGCGGCCGGGCTGAACGGAGGGGACGGCTCATGGCCGGCGCCTCCCGGGCAGCTAGGATGTCGACATTGGCCCGTGGTGTAACGGCAGCACGACTGACTCTGGATCAGTTAGTCCTAGTTCGAATCTAGGCGGGCCAGCCACGCCGGAACGCGCGACGGGGCCACCTCGAAGCATCCGTCGAATCGGAGCGTCAAGGAGGAAGAGATGATCGATGCGGACCGTCAGCGCGACGAGCTCGTGGAGCGGCTGTTCGCCGCGGGCCTGGGGATGGCGGAGCTGTTGACGGTCTACCTCGGCGACACGCTCGGGCTCTATCGAGCTCTCGAACGAAGGGGCTCGATGACGGCTCCCGAGCTGGCGAGGGAGACGGAGATCTTCGAGCGATACGCGAGAGAGTGGCTGGAGCAGCAGGCCGCCGCCGGGATCCTGGTCGTCGACGACGCTTCTGCGGAAGCGGATCAACGCAGGTATCTGTTGCCGCCGGGTCACATCGAGCCGCTCCTGGATCCCGAGAGCCCCTATTCGATCGCGCCGTTCTGCAAGTCGTTCGTCGCCATCTCCGGCGCCATGCCCGACCTCGTCGCCGCGTTCCGCTCCGGAGAGGAGGTCCCCTGGCGTGCATACGGCCGCGACATGGTCGAGGCGCAGGGTGACTTCAACCGACCGTGGCTCGTCGGCTCCCTCGGCACGGAGTATCTGCCCGCGATCCCCGACGTTCATGAACGGCTCATGAGTGAGGCCGGTGCGAGGGTCGCGGACGTCGCCTGCGGCGTCGGGTGGGCGGCCATCTCACTCGCACGTGCATATCCGAACATCACCGTCGACGGCTTCGACCTCGACGAGCTCTCGATCGAGATCGCATCCCGCAACGCGAAGGAAGCCGGTGTCGCCGATCGCGTGCATTTCGAGGCGAAGGACGCCGCCGATCCCGCGCTGGAGAGCCGGTATGACGTCGCGATCGTCGTGGAGGCGATCCACGATCTGTCGCAGCCCGTCGCGGTGTTGAGCGCGATCAGGGAGATGCTCAAGCCCGGAGGAACGCTGATCGTTGCCGACGAACGAACCGAGGATTCCTTCACCGCGCCCGCGAGCGAGACGGAGCGACTCTTCTACACCTACAGCGTCCTGTGTTGCCTGCCGTCCGCCATGGACGACCACACGTCGGCGGCGACCGGCACCGTCATGCGGAAGGCCACCTTCGAGAGGTACGCGAAGCAAGCGGGGTTCGATGCCGTTTCGGTCTTGCCGATCGAACACGATTTCCTTCGCTTCTATCGGCTCGACCGCTAGGCCGCACGCTCACGAACCGGGCCGGCGCGCCGCGGCTCGAGCGGCCTTGCCGTCAGGGAACGACGTCGATCAGTTGCACGGGTCCCGGCCGTGGGACGTTCCGGAAGCCGCCGCCGTTCGTCACGACGATCTCATCGGTACCGTCTCCGTCGTAGTCGAGCGGGGCCGCGTCGTCCCCGCAGCCGACCCCCGCCTCCGGCGTGGGGATCTCCGACCAGGACCTGCCGTCCCCCGAATTCAGGAGCAGCCGATCGGGGCGGTTGGTGACGTCGCCGACGCACCCCTGGAGCAGGTAGAGGTCGCCGTCACCGTCGCCGTCGACGTCTCCCGAGGCCACGCGAACGCCGTACGGGGCCCGGAGCACGACGAACGGACGAAGGAAGCGTCCCGCCCCACCCATCTGCAGGATCAGGCCGTGTCCGCCCGCCCTCGCGATGTCGAGTCGGCCGTCGCCGTTGAGGTCGGCGAGCACCGCATGCCTCGGCGCGCCGGAGAGCTGCCATCTGCGGCTGATGTCGGTGAAGCCGGCTCCATGGGCGTTGCGGTACAGCCGAAGCTCCTTCTTGCCGCAGACGAGCAGGTCGTCCCAGCCGTCGCCCGTCACATCGGCGGCTTGGGCGCATCGCGCGCCGATCTCCGCGGTCATGCCCGGAACGTGCTGGGGGCTGAAGCCGGTTCCGCCGTTATTGACGAAGAATCGATTCGCCGATCGACGCCCGTCCGTCCGGGGGTAGTCGTTGCCGACGAACAGGTCGGGGTACGCATCGTGGTTCGAGTCGATGAACGTCGCCTCGCGGCCCCTGCCGTACATGTCCACGACGTTCATCGTGGCCGCCTCGTCTGTGAAGCTGTGATCCGGGTGCTGGATCCACAGTTGATCCGACTTCTTCGCCGTCCCCTGGGCGGCTCCGACCGAGCAGAACAGGTCGGGGAGGCCGTCCCCTTGCACATCACCCCACGTGCAGTCGTGCCGGTCCGAGGCCCCGAAGGTGCCGGCATCCACCTCCAGGAACGATGCCCCGTCGCCGTGGTAGAGCCTCCCCGGGAGCTGGTGACGTCCCAGGAGGAAGTCGGGGCGGCCGTCCACGTCGTAGTCCCCCACCGCGACGCTCCAGCTCTGCGTGACCTCGGCGATGCCCACGCCGGCGGCGATGTCGACGGCTCCGCTCGCGGCGACGGCCGGCACGGTCGACGGACCGTACGCATTCGCAAGGACCGCGAGGACGGCAATGACGAAGGCCGCCGTCGCACGATGGCGTTGAGACCGCCGGGCCGTAGCCGTGAGCGATGTTCCCGGCACGATCGCTGATTCCTTGGTTGGGGGGCGCCATCGCGGAGGCCCGCGGTGGCTATGAGGTCCGGCGATCGAGCGCGTACGTCGATCCCACCCGACCCTTCGCATACTGCTTCATCTCCGTGGCCGCCGACACCGCCTCGGCGTAGTGCGTGAAGCTGCGGACGCTCGAGCTGGCGATGCCGATCGAGATGCCGACGAACGGATACTGCTGCGGCTCACCGTTTCGATCGAGGACCTCGATCCACCCGAACTCCTTCTCCTCGAAGCTGTAGAAATCGAGGACGCGCTCATCGAACCGTCCGCAGATCCACTCGGCCACCGTCTCCGCGACCTGCGGAGGGACGAGCGCGACGAAATCGTCCCCTCCGATGTGGCCGATGAATCCCTCGCGCCCGGCGAACCGCACGATCGAGGCATGGATCGTGGCGGCCGCGGTCTCGATGACCCGGTTTCCGAGGTCCCAACCCTTCTTGTCGTTGAACGCCTTGAAGTGATCGAGATCGCAGTAGAGGAGAGCGAACCCGTCGCCGTTGTGGATCCGGCGCATGACCTCCTGCTCGATGAGCATCGATCCGGGAAGCCCCGTCGTCGGTGAGACGTTGCGCATCTCGCGCGCCCGCATGAGCGTCGCCCGAACTCGGGCGAGCAGGATCACAGGATCGAACGGCTTGACGATGTAGTCGTCGACCCCCATCGTCAGTCCGCGCACGCGCTGTTCGGGAAGCCCCTGGGCCGTCAGCATGATGATGCTGATGTTGCCCCGCCGAGCGCTCTGCCGAAGGTGCTCCGCGACCTGAAATCCGTCGACCTTCGGCATCATGACGTCGAGCACCACCAGATCGGGGTTCAGCTCTCCGATCTTCGAGAGCGCCTCCTCGCCGTCGCCGGCGACGGCGACGTGGTAGCCGGCATCGCGCAGGTTCAGCTCGATGAATCTGGTGATGTCCGGATCGTCGTCGACGACCAGGATCGTCTCGGCCACTCGACCTCCATTGCTCTCGGCTCGAGGATTCCTCGCGTGTCCCCGTAGGTATCGGAGCGGGTTCGGGCTGCCTGAAGAAACCTCCTTCGGGAGGGGTGAGCTCCCCCGGACGGGGGGTACCCGACCGCCCCGACGAGGAGGCTCCAGATGGGGCCCCGAGGATGCCGATAGCCTGGTGATGATGGATGCGGCATGGACCGACCGGCCCCGGCGGCCGGCGGGGCGACGGCTGGTCGCGATCGCGGGCAGCCTCGCCCTTGTGCTCGGGGCGCTGTCCCTGCCCCCGGGCGCGCGGGCCGCGGGAGGGCCGGCGCGACCGGTCCCCGGGACCTCGTGCGACGTCTTCCCCGCGAACAACGTCTGGCACACCGACGTCTCGAGCCTCCCGCTGCACCCCCAGGGGGCCGAGTGGCTCGACTCGATGGAGGCGGGGACGACGGAGCTTCACCCCGACTTCGGGCCGCCCGACTACGGGATCCCGTACAACGTCGTGACGAACGGGACGCCGAAGGTCGACGTGAAGTTCCGGTACGCCCGCGAGAGCGACCGGCGACGATATCCGCTCACGAAGCGAACGCCGATCGAGGGCGGCTCGGACCGGCACGCGCTCATGGTGAACAGGGATACCTGCACGCTGTACGAGTTGTTCGCGGTCCGCTGGAAGGGCGGGCACCCCACGGCGGGAAGCGGCGCCATCTTCAAGCTCGGCTCGAACGAGCTGCGCCCCGACGGATACACGTCCGCGGATGCCGCCGGGCTGCCGATCCTCGCGGGCCTGCTTCGATACGACGAGGTCGAGTCGGGGTTCGTCGACCACGCCATCCGATTCACCGCCGAGCTGACACGCGACGAGCACGTGTGGCCCGCGCGCCACGACGCGGGATCCCCGAACGACAGCTACCCGCCGATGGGCGCCCGATTCAGGCTCGACGGCGACTACGACATCTCCGGCTACAGCCCGAACGCCCAGGTGATCCTCCAGGCGATGAAGACCTACGGGATGATCCTGGCCGACAACGGATCGAACTGGTACTTCCAGGGCACCGTCGACGATCGGTGGCGCAACTCGCTGCTCGATCAGCTCAAGGAGGTTCCGGCGTCGGCCTTCGAGGCGATCGACGAATCCTCGTGCAGCCTGGACTCGGACTCGGCCGCATCCGCCTGCTGACCGCGGACGACGTCGCGTTGCGGCGACCGACGGGGCATCCCGCGGTCGGGACGCGCGACTCCGGATCGCGGGGCCGGGGATGGGCCTTCAGTACCATGGTGGCTCCAGGACCGTGATGCGGCCGGCCGAGCGGCCGGTGGGAAAGGGAATGCCCGTGGATGTCGAGGCGAAGGGCCCGAGCGGAAAGAGGCTCGTCACGGTCATCCCCGGGGACGGGATCGGTCCCGAGGTCGTTCGGTCCGCGCAACGAATCGTCGAGGCTTCCGGGGCCGAGGTCGAGTGGGAGGAACGCCTCGCGGGCGCGGAGGTGTTCAAGCAGGGACTTCCCTCGGGCGTGCCTCCGGAGACGATCGAATCCATCGCCCGGACGCGCGTCGTCCTCAAGGGACCGCTCGAGACCCCCGTGGGGTTCGGCGAGAAGAGCGCCAACGTCACCCTGCGCAAGCTCTTCGAGACCTACGCGAACGTGCGGCCCGCGCGGGAGCTCCCCGGCGTTCGCACGCCGTACAGCGGCCGCGGCATCGATCTCGTGGTCGTCCGGGAGAACGTGGAGGACCTCTACGCGGGGATCGAGCATATGCAGACCCCCGGCGTCGCCCAGGCGCTGAAGCTGATCTCCCGCAAGGGATGCGAGAAGATCGTCCGCTTCGCGTTCGAGCTCGCGATCGCCGAGGGACGCTCCGCCGTTCACTGCGCCACGAAGGCCAACATCATGAAGTTCTCCGAGGGCATGCTGAAGAAGACCTTCGAGGAGATCGCGCCCGAGTACCCGGGGATGGAGGCCAATCACATCATCGTCGACAACTGCGCCCACCAGCTCGTCAAGCGCCCGGAGCAGTTCGACGTGATCGTCACGACCAACATGAACGGCGACATCCTCTCCGACGAATCCTCCGCGCTCATCGGAGGACTCGGATTCGCCCCGAGCGCCAACATCGGAAACGAGATCTCGATCTTCGAGGCCGTCCATGGATCCGCGCCGAAGTATGCGGGCAAGGACGTGATCAATCCGACCGCCGTCATCCTGACCGCCGTGATGATGCTGCGCCACCTCGGTGAGTTCGACGCGGCCGCCGACGTCGAGCACGCGGTCCTGGTCACGCTCGAGTCCGGGATGCTGACCCGCGACATCGCCGGCGACGAGCACGCGGCCTCGACCTCCGCGTACACGGACGCGATCATCTCCAACCTCGGACGGCGCTCACAGGGCTGGCAGGTTCGCGACTACAAGCCGATCCGGCTGCCGCAGGTCGGCTCAGCGGCCCGACTTCGTGGTGCCCGAGGAGCGGGCGGTCGTCGGGCTGGACCTGTTCGTCGAGTCGCCGTTGTCACCGGCGGAGCTCGGCGCGAGCCTCATGGAGCTCACGTCCGACACCAACCTGTCGCTCAAGGTCATCTCGAACCGGGGCCGCCAGGTGTTCCCGCCGACGGGGGCGGAGTCGGACGGCGTCGATCACTACGCGTGCCGGTTCATCATCCGGGAGAACCCGGGCGACCTCTCCGACGAGGCGGTCTTCGAGCTGCTGAAGCGCGTCTCGACCCGGCACCGCTGGATGCACATCGAGAAGCTCCAGGAGTTCGACGGAGAGCTCGGCTTCACGCGGGCGCAGGGAGAGAACTAGGAGGCGCGTCCCACAGCCGAGGCTCGCGCCTCTCGCTCAGACGGAGAGCTCCGCTTGACCGCCGACGTCGTAGATCACGCGGCCGGCGTCGACGCGGGCCGCCGGATGAAGCGCGTGAGACGTCGGCATGCCGGGCCCGATGATGTGCGTGACCTCCCAGCCGCCGGCCAGGAGGGCATCGGCAATCATGCGCCGGTGGCAGCGCCACCACACCGTCTCCGCACACATGATGGCCGTCGGCGTCCGAACCGAGGAGCTCGTCAGCCACTCCAGCGCCTCCCTGAACTCCGCGCCCTCCATGTAGTCGGCGTAGCCGCGAAATCCCGGATTGCGGAGGGCGACGTGGGGCGAATCCGAGCGAGGCTTTCGGAAGCCCCCGAGATCCTTTCGCCAGACGTACTCGATGCCGGCGGCCTCGAGTTCCGCCTCGAGAGCGTCGCGTCCGAATTGCGGGTGTCTGCGCGAGCCCGGGAAGGATCGAACGTCGACGAGACGCCGGACGCCCGCCTGCGTCAGAAGGCCGATGAATTCCTCGAGCGGCCGCGTCCCGTGTCCGATGGTCCAGATCCTTCGCTCCATTCAGCGAATCTACCCTCCTGACCTGCGGCCGAGGCCTCGGCCGGCCAGGACGGGTCCGCGCTGTGGCCCGATGCGAGGACCCGTCGGCTGCGGGAGCCCTTGGATACACTCTCCGGCGTTCCCCGCCGATTCCGACCGGTACCGGACGGCCCGATTCGGGAGTCGTGACGACAGGTACAGTCTGTCGGGGGCATCGGCAGACAGACACGGTCCCATCGTCTAGTGGCCTAGGACACCACCCTCTCAAGGTGGAGACACGGGTTCAAATCCCGTTGGGACTACCAACGATGAACTGCGAAAACGGGGTCTGGACATGGGGTCCATCGCCCGCTACCAACGCGGTGGGGGGCAGGATGGCTGTCGGTGCGACGACTGCTGCGAAGCCTGGCGCGGATACTTCAGGGCGAAGATGCGCGAACGGCGCGGGGGCAGGACCCTGGAACCGGAACCCGAACCCCTCGACGCGGCAGAGCGGTTCGTGGCCGACTGGCGGGCGAAACAGGAACGGCTGAACACGGTGACGTACACCCCCGCACCCTGGTGAGCGAGGCGAGAGGGATGCAGACTGGTCGTCGGTTGCATCTTGTTCGGTGCGGTCGTCGTCGACTGAGCTTCTCTCGCTACGCGATCACGTTCACCGTCTCGCAGGAGGCAGACACCTGGTCCAAGGCGTCCACGGTCGCGACGTCGATCCCGGCCCCGCAGTCAGCGCGGTCGGCCACATCGTCCACCGTGTCGAGATGGTCGCTCCCCCCACGTCCGAACAGATCGTCGTGGCCGTCTCCGCCGGTGAGCGAGTCGTTGCCCTCCTCGCCGTCCAGCGTGTCGTCCCCCCGATGCCCGAACAGATCGTCGTGGTCCTCTCCCCCCTGAGCATGTCGTCCCCCCGACTTCCGAACAGATCGTCCTGGTCCTCCCAGCCGAAGAGCCTGTCGTTCCCCTGGTCGCCAACCAACCTGTCGTCCCCCCGACGTCCGCCCAGCGCGTCGTTGCCCCCTCCGCCGATGAGCACGTCGTCCCCGTTCTGCCCGCCCAGCTGGTTGTCGTCTCCGTCGCCCTCGAGAACGTCGTCCCCCGTGCTGCCGAGGACATCCTCGACGTCCGACAGGACGTTGTCGTGCTCGCCGGCCACGCCATCGTCGGCAATATCGTTCAGGGACACGCGGAGGGTTTCGTCGGTGCTCCCATAGCGGACCTGGTCCACGCCGTGGCCCCCGGAGACTTCGTCGGGCTCGTCCGGTGACTCGAGAGAGTCGAGCTCCAGACGGTCGTTGCCGGAACCCCCGAAGAGTCGATCGGCCCCATCGTACGCGGAGAGGTCGTCCTCGCCCCCCCGCCCATGGAGCTCGTCGTCGCCGGCATTGCCCTGGAACCTGTCGTTACTGGACTGCCCGAAGAACTGGTCGTCACTCGCGCCACCAAGCCCGCTGAATCCACGGGGAGGAGCGAACTGAAGGCGGACCAGATTCTCGAACTGGTAAGACCCGACAAAGTCCACTTCGCCTGCGGCGGGATGGTCACACTCGACCTCTCGAGGCGAGACCGCGACACAGCCGGGGCCAGGCGTGATGCGACCGAAGTCGTCTCGAAGGGTAACCACGCCTTCGTCGTTCAGAAAGACGGTCAGATCCACCGGACGGTCCGCCGGAGAACGGAAACGCAGGAAGCTGCTCACGAAGAAGAGGCGTGCCGTAGCGGGAGACGCGTACGCCGTCCCCGCCGGTACGAGCAAGCCGAGTGCGATCCCGACGACGATCAACCAGTTCGTTCGCTTCATCATGCGGGGATCGTAGGGCGCGAGGTGTTGCCCTCACAAGGCTCCGCGAAGCGGGAACAGGCCGTGCGCGAGGTGATTCGCCGCGAGTTGAGGGCCTGAGGGACCCGGCCTCATCCGCCCCAGATGGGGTGGTACAACTTCCCTCGCGGCCCGGCGCGAGAGGCTTGTAACACATCCCGCAATCCGGCCGGTGGCTTGAGGACACCGTCCGCTGCACCACCCCTGTGAGGATCCGCCACCGCCATTCGTTGAGATTCGGTGGATTGTTCGACATGCCGGTTCAACGGGCTCCCGACGGCCGTTACGCTCGCGCCATGCGTGGAGTCCTTGTACTCGGTCTGCTTCTTGTCGTGGCCGCCTCGATACCGGCCTGCGACGATGAGCCGGAACAAACGGGAGACCGAGGAGTCCGAAACGATAGTGCGGTCAGCGTAGTGTGACGCAACTCACCTCAGAGCCTGTCGACCGACGCATCCGCCACCTGAGTGACAACGAGCTCGGCACCTACCCCCTTTTCGACTGGCCTTCACATCACGAACACCAGTGAGCAGAATGTAGTCGTCGGAAGGTGCTCGGGGTCTGCCCTGGATGTTGACGGACACGGTGTACGCCTTCGCGCCAGTCCACGCCATCGACGATGGCATCCTTCTCCGCCAGGTGAGTCTCGAGAGGGGCTTGATCACGAGCCTCGCATCAAACCCTGCGTGCGGGGTGCCGCGATTCGGACGGTTGATCACTTGGAGGCGACCTGCGCCGCCTATCCATGGGAGGTCCGCCACCCATACCTGACGAAAGCTGACGTGTAGGCAGCTACATCGGCGGTTCCTGGCCCGGTGCGCTCAGATCGTGGGTTCGTGGACCGGGGACGGCTCCTGGTGCGCCCAGTGGCCCGGCTCGACGCCAAGTCCCGGACCCAGCGCACCCTTCGTCCGCAGGACTCGCAGTGGAGTACGAGCTGGCCGAGCTCCCGCTCGAGATCGCCCTTCACGTTCAGGAGCTCGAGCCGGAGCATCTTCGCGTGAAGCGTCCGGGGTGGGATCCACCAAGCCCCGTCTCAAGCGCTTCCTGCACGAGCGCGTCCGCGGCCGCGGCCTGCTCACTCTCAGCACGAACAGCGGACTCGAGGGCGCTGCGCTCTCCACGCATTGGCCGATCACGGGGTAGGTGTCCTCAATGACGGGACGAGGAACAATGGGCAACCTCCGTGCATCTTCGTTGGCGAGGGAGTGGGCATGGCCGGAGGCAAAGGGCGACTGCCACCGCGATGGTTTGTCGTGACCGCTTGGCACGTGCACCGGTGGATATTCCGGGCCACCGGGGGGCGCAAAGGCCTGTGGCCTCCCCGCTCGGGCAAGTGGGGCGCCCTGCGGCTCACCACGAGGGGCCGACGCAGCAGCGAGCCGCGGAGCGTGATCGTCGGCTACTACGAAGACGGGCCCAACCTGATCTCGATGGCCATGAACGGATGGGGTGCGGCCGAGCCGGCCTGGTGGCTCAACCTGCAGGCCCATCCGGAGGCGGTCGTCGAGTTAGCCGGCGGGATGCGGCGCGAGGTGGTCTGCAGGGCCGCGCTCGGCCAGGAGCGTGAACGGCTCTGGCAGCGCTGGCGCGAACTGGACCAGAACCTCGACGGCTACGCTGCACGACGCCCGCAAGAGACGGCGGTCGTCGTCTTTGAGCCGCGCACGGTGACCGAATGAGCCTTCTCCACGCCGCAACCTGAGCATGGCCCGGTTCGACCTCGGTCCCGTATCCGCTAGTCGTCCACGCTCCCCATCGTCAAGTTGACGGTCGTTCCCGTCATCCCGCTCGCGTCGTCGGAAGCCATGAAGACCGCCGTGTTTGCCATCTCCTCGAGCGTCATGAGACGTCGCGGGTGGGTCCTGCTTGCGAGCAGCTCTTGCCACTGCTCCCAGGTCAATCCCGATGCCTTCGCGCGAGGCTCGAAGGCGTCCTTGATCGTGCGTGTCTCCGGCATGCCCTGTGGTCGCAGACCGACCACGCGGATGCCCTGAGGTGCGAGCTCGGCGGACAGATCTCGGGTGAGTGCCTCCTTGGCGGCCTGCGCCGGACCGTAGCCTCCCACCAATGGGGTGCCCGTCCGCGAGAGGAGGGAGGTGACGGTCATGATCACCCCCGATCCGTTGGCGACCATCCGCCGCGCCGCAAGGCGGGCGGTCAGGAAGTACGACCTCGTGTAGGTCGTGATCGGCAGGGAGAACCGCTCGACATCGAGCTCGATCAGAGGGACACCCAAGATCGTCGCATTCTGGATGCCGACCGCGTTGAACGAGATGTCGACGCGGCTCGCCTGACCGATCACGGACTCTAGATGCTTGTCCACGGCCTGCTCGTCGAGTGCGTCGACCTCCGCCGCCTCCGCGGATCCGCCGGCGGAGACGACCTCCTTGGCGACGGCTTCGACCGGCGCCAGCCGGTGCCCAGTGAGAAAGACCCTGGCTCCCTCGCGCGCGAAGGCGCGTGCGACGGCGCCGCCGATCCCGCCTCCGGCTCCGTAGACCACCGCGACCTTGTCCTTCAGCATCATCTCTGGTCCCCAATCGCCGATCCTGCGTCTTGCGCGGTGGATGCCATTCCGACAAGCGTTCTCATCTGGCTGCCGGCCGTGCCTGGAAGCGCCAGCGGGTCTGGTTGAACATCTCGCCCCGGCCTGCCGGAAGCCCAATCCTCCCGTTCTTCCTGCCGAAACCGAAGACCTTCGATGGGGTCACTTCGAAGACGAGAACGTCTCCGATCGGGAAGCGCCAACCTTCCCCGTACTTCGCAACGTACGTCTCCACCACGCGGCGCAACTTGGCGTCGTCGGTCACAGGGATGGCCCGACCCTCCACTACGATGTCGAGTCCCTCGTCGAGATCGTTGCAGCCCGTAGTGATGGAGACCTGATTGTTCTTCGCCAGGTTCTTCGCCTTGCGCTCCCCATCACCGGTGGCGAAGTAGAGCGAGCCGTTGAGCCAGACGGCGATCAGTGGAACGACGTGCGGCCGCCCTTCAGGCCGAACTGTGGATATCCAGAATATGTCCGCCTTCCGCAGGTGATCTTCAGCTTCCGTCCACGGCAACGCCGTGGCGCCGGGGCTGCTGAACTCGGCGTCGAGATCAGTTGCCGGGGCTTCGATAGTCATGTCTCTCTCCCTCCTCGTGTCGGCGATTCTCCTCGCTCGTGATTGTTCCTTGTCGTTGAGGCCGGGATCGTCCGAGCCGTCGACCATGCAGACACGATCAGGACGGGAATCTGGGTGCTCACCTTCCGCCCAGTTCGCCGGACGGCCGGTGTCGATACCAAAAGTGGACCGGGAGAGCGAGGGACGTGACGCTAGGGTGGAGAGGTGACGACCGATCTGATCACCAGGGCGCGAGCCGGGGACGGCGAGGCGTTCCGAGAGCTGACCGAGCCGTACCGTCGAGAGCTCCAGGTGTACTGCTACCGGATGCTCGGATCCCTCCAGGACGCCGAGGATGCCCTCCAGGACACGCTCCTGGGCGCCTGGCAAGGCCTCAACGGGTTCGAGGGACGGGCTTCGATCCGCACGTGGCTCTACCGGATCGCCACCAACCGGTGTCTCAACGCGCGTCGTTCAGCCAGCCGACGCCCGGCCAAGGAGTGGAACATCGCCGAGTATGAACCGCCCGAGCCGACCGGGCTCGGCGAAGATCGTATGGCTCGAGCCATTCCCCGACTCCCTCCTCGAGGGTGTGATGGACGTATCTCTTGGGCCCGAGGCTCGGTACGAACAAGCCGAGTCGATCTCCCTGGCATTCGTGACCGCTCTTCAGGTCCTGCCGCCTCGCCAGCTCGCCGTGCTCGTCTTGCGCGACGTCCTCGGATTCCACGCGAACGAGGTGGCCGACATGCTCGACTCGACGATCGATTCGGTCAACAGCCTCCTCAAACGGGCTCGCGCCAGCCTGCAGCGCCGGCTGCCGACGAGTGCCGATCGCGAACCGGCTCCCGCTCCCGATTCACCCTCCGAGCAAGCGACGGTGGCGGAGTTCGTCCGAGCGTACGAGTCCGGCGATCTCGACGCTTTGGTCGCCCTGCTCACCGACGATGTCTTCCTCTCGATGCCACCGTTCCCCCTCGAATACGAAGGCCGTGACGTCGTCGCTCGCTTCTACGGAACCATGATGGGCTCGGGCCGGAGGTTCGACCTCGTACCGACGCGAGCCAACGGTCAGCCGGCGTTCGGGGCCTACCTCCGCGCCTCGACCGGCATCCGCCACGGGACCGGCCTCCTCGTCCTCACCCTCACGGGCGACCGGATCTGCTCCGTCACCCGCTTCGACAACAGCGTGCTCCCATGGTTCGGGCTGCCGCGATCGCTTCCCAGCCGATAGGCAGCTTCCCATCGAGCTCGGGACGGATGAATGACGTCACCGGAGCGTGCTGATGACCCCCTCGATTTCACTGGCGAGAGTGGCAACGGTGTCACAAACGCATGCGGCACCGGCGCCGAGCAGAGCCTCGGGTGTCCCATATCCCCAGCCCGACACCGATCGCCTGAAGCCCGGCGGCCTTGGCCGATGCCACATCCGTCGGCAGACCACCCACGCCGATGCCTTTGGTCGGGCTAATGGAACCGAGCGCCTTGAGCATCGGACCGGGGTCGGGCTTGTGCACTTCAGTGTCCTCGAATGCAATCAGGACATCGATCTGTCTATCGAGCCCTGTGACGAGCAGTTCGGATCGTGCGTCGTCGCGCAGTTTCGATGTGACGATCGCAATCGCGTTTCCGGACGCTCGAACGCTTTCAAGCAGCTCCGTCACTCCTGGGAATGGGCGGGCACGTCCCTCGCGTTCGAGGCGGTAGTGACGGACAAAGACCTCGACGAGCCGATCCGCAGAGTTCTCGTCGAGCACCGCCATGTGCGCGCGGATCGGCATTCCGGTGGCCATCAGGTCCAGCACACGCCTCTCGCCTAGCTCGATCCCCAAGACCTCCGCCGCGGCGAGCTGGTGAGCGCGAACGTATGCGGCACGCACGTCGACGAGCGTGCCATCGAGATCGAAGACAATAGCCCGGTCTGCCAAGAAACGAGCATGCTAGCCGACCTCGTCGGTGGAAGGAATGGGTGTTCGCGCGACCGTCCACCCATCGGCGTGGGTGAGTATGTGAAGCGGTCATACAAAAGGGATCCGGTTGTCCGAGATCGAGGCTCGCGCCGTGACCGTCTCAAAGCCTGCCGAGGCGGACCTGGCCGGTCCCGAGGAGTCGCTTGGCCTCGCGGATCCCGGTGAGCATCGCGCCGTCGGCGAACCCGGTCCTCGCCGAACCCGTGGCCTCTCCTGCGAACAGCAACCGGCCGCCGATCGGCTCGCCCAGGCGTTCGAGATCCTCCCGCGAGGATCCCAGGCGGATGAACGAGTATGCCCCACGCGAGTAAGGATCGACGGCCCACTCGGAGGCAACGACGTCGGTCGGTGCCGGAGGTTCGACCCCCGTGACGGAACGGACCAGCTCGAGGACCTCGGTGACGCGCTGCTCGAGGGGCCGTCCGAGCACCCGCTTCGCGGCGTGACCGACGGCGAACGCGACGAGCACGGGAGCCCCCGTGAAGGCGTGGAGCTCGAAGCAGATGAGCCAGTCGCTGACGTCGCCATCAGGCACCACCGCGAACGGTTCTGCGCGGGTCCAGAAGGGCTCGTCGAACCGGAGGATGACCTTCTCGAAGCCTCCGAAGCCGAGCCGGTCGATCGCCGCGCGCCGCTCCGCCGGGAGTCCCGGCGTGAACGCGATCGCATCCGGGTCCTTGAGCACGCCGAGTGGCACCGTGACGACGGCGTGCGAGCCCATGAGGGCCTCGCCGCTCGGATATCGCCGAACGCTGACGCCCTGGTCATCCTGGCCGATCTCGCCCACCGGGTACGACGTGAGCACGTCGAGGCCCTCGGCAAGCGCGTCGAGGATCCGCTTGTACCCGCCGTCGGGGTACTCGCCGAGGGAGCTGCCCCCGTACTCCACGGTGTTCGGCGGGAACTCTCGCGCGACGACCTCCTCGGGCGGCCACGCGTTCTCGGCGCTCACCAGGGATCGGAGGAACCGACGGGTCAGCTCCCACTCGCGCGGATCCGGGGAAGCCGATCCGGCGAGGAAGCGGTCGATCGCGTCGGCCAGCGACAGGGAGGCATCGAACGCCGCTCGCTCTTGATCGAGCCACTCGTAGAACGCATCGACGGTCGGGAGGGCCGGTGCAAGCGAGTCGCGGTTGCCGTCGGTGTCCACGAGGACCGCGCTCTCGAAGAAGTCCACGGGCGAACGCGTGACGCCGAGCAGGCCGGCCAGGGCGCTCATCGGGTTCCCGTCCGGGGTATGGATCCAGGAACCGCCGAGGTCTACGTGCGATCCGCCCAGATCAACGGTGTGAAGTCGTCCCCCGATCCGCTCCCGTGCTTCGAGGACCACGACCTCCACGCCCGCGTGGGTCAGGGCGTTGGCTACCGTGAGGCCGGCGATCCCCGCGCCCACCACGATCACCCGCCCCACGGGATCTGCGGCTCCGCTGGGCACGTCGAGGGTCCCGTCATCGAACAGTGCGGACCCCGCTCCGTCGTTCCGAATGGCTGAGTCGATAGGGCACACTATCGTGGAGCTACCGTCCGGGCCCCGTCTTGGAGGGCTCGAGATCAGCCGAACGTGAACACGAACGCCTCCGCGCCTCGATCGAGGAACTCGATCTCGAACAGGCGGTCGACGACCGGTCCCTGTTGCCGGATGAGCTGGTACATCCGCTGCTCGACGAGCAGCCCCGCCCCCTCGTCGTCCATGTCGCTCCCCGACGCGCCACGCGGCGGCTCCCCGTCGATCGACACCCGGAATGCGATCGACGTCGCTCCACTCACCGGCCCCATCACGAGATGGACGTCGCGCGCGTGGAAGCGGAACGAGATGCGACCGTTCGGATGGTTCAGGACGACGCTCTCGGCCTCGGCCGTCCAATCGCCGGAGAGGGCCCAATCATTCAGCCTCAGGGCGGCCGGGGCGACGTACGAGTTCTGCCGCCCCGGCGGCATCCCACCCGGCGACGCGAAGTTCCGTGTTCGCTGATGGCCGAGGTACGTCTCGGGCGACCGGAGGTCGTCCCAGTCGGCTTCGACCTCCGGTCCGACCGGGTCGACTGCAACCAGCTCACCCGCGACACGTTCGGCCCCGGCCTCGATCAAGAGGTTCTGGATGACGGTCTCCGATCGCTCGTAGTCGCCTTCGCCGTACCGGTGGTGTCGGATGCCACCTTGGGCGTCGATGAAGTACAGGGCCGGCCAATAGTTGTTCGCGAACGCGTCCCATATCGCGTACTCATTGTCGACCGCGATCGGATACTCCACGTTCAGCTCCTCGAGGGCACGGCGAGAGTTCTCGAGCTCGTGCTCGAAGGAGAACTCGGGGGTGTGCACGCCGATGACGACGAGCCCGTGATCCCGGTACCTCTCGGCCCACGCACGGACGTACGGAAGCGTCCGGATCCAGTTGATGCAGGTGTACGTGCAGAAGTCGACGACGACGACCCTGCCACGCAGGTCCCCCGGTTCCAGGGGTGGCGAGTTCAGCCACTCGGTCGCACCCTTCAGGGAAGGGAAACGCCCTTCCGTCGGCAGTGGCGTCGTCGGACCCGTCATCCGTTTCATCTGCGCACCTCGCTCTCAGCTGAGAACTCTGAGCCGGATGCGCGGACTCGGCAACACGGGTCAAGCCGGTTCTCCTAGGGGGGAGACCCGACCGCTCTGGGTGCTCGACATCGAGCTGCGTCCGAGCGAACTGGAATGCTACGGTGAGCAATCGCACGAGATTGGAGGCTCCGCATGCGCGTCCGTTCGGTCTTCATTGCCGCGACTGCCGTCGTTCTCCTCGTACCGGGTCCTGCGTTCGCCGCCGCGAGGAACACACCGAACGAGTCGGCACGACAGACGAGCTGCAATCTCCCGGATTCAAATGCCGAGAGTCTCGAGCTCCTCAGCACCTACTATCAGGGGTACTGGTGGGATCACACGGACCTGACGATCGCGGTCCATGCACACCCGAACGCTAACGAGTCGAAGATCGAGGGGATCCACGACGGCATCGCGATGTGGTCCGAGGTCCTGCTCGACTGCTTCGACGGGCTCATCACCTTGACCGACATCACCGGCACGGGGAACAACGCGCATCAAGCCGCCGACATCGTCGTGCACTACGTCCCGCACTTCGGCGGCGTCGCGCTCGCAGGTCTCGCGCTCTGCGGGCGACAGGATTGCAACAACGTCCTCGTGGGCTCGGAATTCCCGCCGAGCCTCGGCGAGGAGGGGTACACGCCGGAATACCTCGGGTGGGTGACGATGCACGAGGTCGGCCACGCGCTGGGACTCGGACACGCGACGAACCTGGAGGAGAGCACCGACCTGATGGGCTACGGCTGGCCGGACCTCGGCGATCCCGTCGTGTCCGATTGTGACCTCGACGCCATCGCCTTCGTCTTCGCGTGGGCGATCGAAGGAGGAGATCCACACCGGCCTGGGGCGGGTCCATACGACTGTTCGCAGGACTAGGCCCGGCGAACCGCGTTCTTTCTGATCGGTCGCTCGAAGCCATCTCGCCATATGGGTGTCTCCCCGGTGGTTTGGTTGTCATGTGCGAGTGGGACCAACATCCGGTGGACCGACGACGTGATCGGAGGCTGCGTCGATGACTGCATGGAAGGATGAGGAGCTGACCGATATCGGGGGAGCGGACGAGCTCCGGATCGCGCCCCAGCGGCGCGACGGCTCGCTCCAGCGCCCCCGGATCATCTGGGTCGTCCGCCACGGCGACGACGTCTACGTCCGATCCGTGAACGGGCCGGACGGGGCCTGGTTCCGCGGCGTGCAGGCGAGGCATGCAGGTCACATCTCGGCTGGGGGCGTCGATGCGGACGTCGTCCTCGAGGATGCGGATCACGGCCTGGACGACGAGATCGACGAGGAGTACCGGCGCAAGTACGGGCGAACCTCCACGGCCGTCGACCACATCACGAGCCCAGAGGCACGATCCACGACGATCCGGGTCCTGCCGAGCTAGGGGCAACGATGCAGAACCTCGCAGGCTCCCTCCGCCTGCTCTGGGTGCGGCCTCGCTAGCCGTTCACGACGCGCGCGATCTGCTTGACGTGCAACCGTTCATGCCGGGCGATCGCGTCGGCTTCCGAGAGCACGGTCCGCTCGATGGGCTTTCCCGCCCCCGTGAACGTCCCACCACGCTCCCAGTCCTCGGGCGACAGGGCCTCGAGGAGCGCCAGGAGCTCGGTGCGTTGCCGGGTATAGGCCCGCAACGACGGACGGAACGCGCGGTCGAGGTAGTCCGTGTCCCGGATCCACGTCCTCGGGTTGATCGCTCGGATGGTCGGATGGTCCTCGCGGACCATGGTCACGATGCTGCCGCCCCACACGTCGGCGCACGCGCGGAGGTGAGCGAGCACATCGTTCGCGGACCACTCGTCGTTCGGGGCCGCGCGTAATCGAGGGGGTGCCAGGCCGGCGGTCAGCGCGGCGATGCGCCGCGGCGATTCGGTAAGCAGGGTCAGGATCTGCTCGATCGGCAGCATCTTCTTGGGCACGGGACGTCACTCTCTCACGCGGACCAACGAATCCGCCGTCCCAGCGTGCCAGCGTGCCCTGCTGGTCCGCGTGATCAGCCTCGGCTGAGTCAGTCCAGCGCGAACGATCCGGTGACGATCTCGCCCGCCGGCTCGTACGTACCGATCACGACCCCCGTGGTGGAGACCTTGCTGTCGACGAGCTTCAGCCCCGAGGGGATGGTGCCCTCCGCGAACAGGCGCTTTCCCGACCCGATGACGAGGGGGAAGACCCACAGGCGGTACTCGTCGACGAGGTTGTGGCGCATGAGCGTCTGGATCAGGTTCCCGCTGCCGTGGACCTGCAGCTCCGGCCCATCCTCCTTCTTGAGCGCCGCGATGCCTTCGGCCGCGTCTCCCTCGATCAGGACCGACTTGCTCCACTCCAGCGTGGGACGACTCCGCGACGCGACGTACTTGGTGGCGTCGTTCAGGGGCTTGGCGCCGGCCTCGTCCGTGGCGTGCGGCCAATATGCGGCGAAGATGTCGTAGGTGGTGCGTCCGAGAACGAGGTCGAACGGCGTGCTCATCGCCTCGCCCATGACCTGACCCATCTGGTCGTCCCAGTAGTTCACCGACCAGCCACCGAGCGCGAAGCCGCCGCTGTCGTCCTCTTCGGGTCCGCCCGGAGCCTGCATGACGCCGTCGAGCGTCAGGAAGGTGTTCACGATCAGCTTTCTCATCTCTCGTGTCCTTTCGATCGGATCCCAGTCATCAGCGAGCCCACCGCAGCATAAGACCGCCCAGCGGAGCGAAACTCATCGCGCGCCCCATCTCCGGACTGCCACTACCATGCGGTGGATCGTGGGCGGATTCACGCGGGAAGCTCTTGCCGAGCGAGCGGGGGTTCACGTCGGCTACGTGGATCGGTTGATCGAGCTCGGCATCCTTGCCCCACCTGAGGCCGGCTCGCTGTTCTCGGAGGGTGACGTTCGGAGATCCCGCCTGGTCCGGGGCCTGGAGGAGGGGGGACTGCCGCTCGAGGGGATCGGCACCGCCGTCCGAAACGGCGATCTTTCCTTCCGATTCCTGGATCTCCCCAGCTGGGACTGGTACGGCGGGTTCGTCGGAAAGACCTATCGTGAGCTCAGCGCGGAGACCGGGGTGGACCTGGAGCTGCTGCAGGTCATTCGCGAGTCGATGGGATCTGCTCGTCCGGAGCCGGAGGATTCCGTCCACGAGGAAGAGCTCGACCTCATCCCCGTGATGAAGGTTGTTCTTGAGGCCGGCGCCGACACGGTCGCGATTGAGCGGCTGGTTCGTGTGTGGGGCGAGAGCATGCGCCGCATCACCGAGTCGGCGGCGACCTTCTACCACGCGCAGATCGAGGCTCCGCTCCTCCGGTCGGGGATGAGCGAGGCCCAGGTGATGCTCGTGGCCAACGAGGCCGTCGCTGCGGGCATTCCCCACCTCGACCGAGCGATCGTCGCCATGTACCACGCCCACTCCGAGCACACCTGGATGTCGAATGTGGTCGAGGCGGTGGAGGCCACCTTGGAGAAGGCGGGCCTGCATCACACGGTGGCCGAGCCGCCCGCGATGTGCTTCCTCGACCTCTCGGGCTACACGCGACTGACCGAGGAGCGTGGCGACGAGGCTGCGGCAGCGATTGCGGCGACCCTCGGGCAGTTGGTCCAGCTGACCGCCCAGCGCCGCGGGGGTCGAGCGGTCAAGTGGCTGGGCGATGGGGTGATGCTCTATTTCCCGGAACCCGCTGCGGCCGTCCTCTCAGCGCTGGAGTTGGCCGATGGCGTGCCGGCCGCCGGCCTGCCGCCCGCGCATACGGGCATCGATGCCGGCCCGGTGATCCTCCAGGACGGCGACTACTTCGGCAGGACGGTCAACACGGCCGCGAGGATCGCCGCTCACGCCGGGTCCGGGCAGGTCTTGGTCAGTGACGGCGTCGTACGATCCGCGCGCGACCCGGCGATACGGTTCGTCGACATCGGACTGGTTGAGTTGGAGGGCTTGCCGCATCCCGTCCGACTGCACGAGGCCAGCCGCTGACGACGCGTTGCGCGTATCCGGGAGACCGAACCGAAGCCCAGCAGTCAGATCGCGGTCTCCCAGAGGCCCATCGTGTTGCCTTCGCTGTCCTTGAAGTAGGCAAAGGCCCCCATGTCCGGGATCGGCGTCCGGGGAGTGATGGTGCTGCCGCCGCTGGCCTCCACTTTCTTCAGGGCGTCGTCGATCGAGTCGACGCCGATCGTGATCACGGGCGAAGGCGTCTCGGATGCGCGCTTCATGATGCCGCCGTTGATCGCGCCGGGTTCCTTCGGCCGCATCTGGTCGTCGATCGCGACCGTCGTGGCCGTCGTGTAGATGTTGCCGCCCCCCATGTCGTTGTCGTTCAGTCCCAGTCGAATGCCGAGGCATAGAACTCCTTCGCCCGCCCCTCGTCGTCCACTGGGATCTCGAAGTGCACGACCTTGTCCATGCCGACCTCCTCCCCTTGGACCTCCTAATCTAGCGCGATCGGGAAGAAAAGGTATGGGTCCCTGCGGCCGCTGGATGACGGGGGGGCTCCTGCCATGCTGGCTGGCATGGGCGGGCCGCGAGGCGGCGGTTCGACAACGCTGATGAATCCGTGGGTTGCCGCCGCCGCGCCGATATCGGTCAGTGGCCCTCAGGACCGTTCATTGGTGCTGTGAAACCCGAGTCCAAACCAAGCAGAACCGGCAGTGTCGCTCGGGGCGCAGCCCTCGAGCGATGCCGGTTCCGCGGGAGTGTCGAATCTGGCTACTTGGGGTGCTTGTTTCCGGCACCCAGGGCGAACACGAGCAGCGACACGACCGTGCCGCTGTAGACGACCCGAAGGATCAGCTTCTTCAACGGTGTTCACCTCCTCTCCGGAATGCCCGACGCGGTAGGCCACCAGAGCGAGCCCCGTCTGGAGGACATTCCTCATGAAGCATCGGCCGGATGCCGCCCGACTTGAGCGAGAGGTCCGCTTGGGAAGGGACGTCCGGTGAGGGGATGCCCTGGACCGATCGGCGCGGCTAGTCGACGAACGGCCCGTTGAACACCGGCTCCTCCCCGTACGGCTTCCCTGCCATGAGCATGTACCGAGTGCCGGGAGCGGCGTCCGTGACCGTGAATTCGTCTCCTGGACCCATGAGGACCAGTTGGGGAGGCCTGGCCGGGCGCAGGTTCGCCCCGAAGATACCCTCGCCCTCGAGCAGGTAGGCGAACCCCTGGAACTCGGGCGGCACCGGTGTCGTGAGCTGCCCGCCCTCGGGGAGTTCGACGTCGAGGATCAGCGCCGGCGTGCCCAGGTGCACGGGAGAGCCCTCACCGACCAGGACACGAACGATCGCATCGCCTTCCCGTCGCACCGGGATCTCTTCCGGCCGCACGACCTGCGCGCTCGGTTCGACGTCCTTGTCCTTCCGGGCCAGGTTCACCCAGAACAGCACGCTGCGGAACTCCGTGTCGCCGTGGCCCTCCTCGACCTCGTCGGCTCCCACCGCCTCGGCGTGCCACGCGCCTCGTCCCGTCCTGAGCGCGAGGAGCGACCCCTCGGACAGCCGAGCCCGCTCCACGGACCCACCCGGCCCCGTGGTGTGGCCGGTGCTGGCCGAGCCCTGCAGCACATACCAGAGGTTGTCGAACCCTCGGTGCGGATGCTTGGTGTCTTTGCCCGACATCTCGGAGAGGCGGAACCGGCCTTCGTGCACCAGGATGAAGGGGTCGGTCCGTTCGTAGGGGGCCCCGCGGGAGGGCACCGCCTCCAGGACCGGCACGCCCATCATCCGGATCAGCGCGGCGTCCTCCACGAGCAACGCGTCGCGCTCCGTTTCCTCGATCTCTTGTCTCATGCTCCTCATCTCCTTCCCTGCCTCTTGCGCAACCGCCTGTCGCGAGTTCTATTCCGTCTGCGGCCTTCTCAGCCCACCCGAACTGGCTGTCGGCCGTCGCGCCCGCCGGATCGGCCGCTGCTCGAGGCCGCCGCGCAGCGTCGTGCTTCACTCGATGACGGTCGGAGGGCGTGGCGCTACGCTCGCCCGATGGCCGACTGGTCGACGGCTGCATCGCTCGCCACCGCGCTGGGAACGCTCGTGCTCGCGTTCGCGACGTTCGTGGCGGTTCGAGCCGCCAACCGCGCCGCCCGTGTCGCTGAGTACTCCATGCAGATCGGCATCCGGCCGCTGCTCATGCCGTCGCGGCTCGAGGATCCCATCCAGAAGATCATGTGGGGAGACGAGCACTGGGCCCGGCTCTCCGGCGGCGGCGCCATCGTGGAGGAGGTCGATGGCAACGTCTACCTGGCGATGTCGCTGCGCAACTCGGGATCGGGCATCGCCGTGATCCAGGGATGGCACGTCGTGGCGGATCTGCGCGACCCTCATTCCCACGCCGAGCCCGGCGAGTTCCGGCAGCAGCTCCGGGATCTCTACATCGCCGGCAACGACATCGGCTTTTGGCAGGCGGCGGTCCGCGATCGCGACGATCCCGAGTACGAGAGCCTCCTCGAGGCGGCGCGGACATCCCGCATGTTCGGGATGGAGCTCCTGTACTCCGACCATGAGGGCGGGCAGCATGCGATCGGCCGGTTCGCGCTCGCGCCGATCGCAGACTCCCGATGGCTGTGTTCGGTCGTCAGGCATTGGAACCTGGACCGTCCCAATCCACGGGACCGGTAGGACGCCGCCAACGGGCGAGCAGGCAGCGAAGCACCTGGAGCTCGCCCGGCGCCTCGACGGGAACTACATCGGGCTGACGAGCTGGAAGTAGTTGTCGTCCGGGTCCGAGAACGTCGCGATCCACATCTCCGCGCCCTCATCCGGGCGATAGGGCTCCTGGACCACCGTCGCCCCGGCGGCTTGAAGCCGTGCGAAGTCGCCCTTCACGTCCGTGCTCTCGATGTTCCAGATCAGCCGGCCCGGCTGGGCGTTCTTGCCCTTGACCTGGTCGTGCGGCCCCACGGTGATCCCTCCCGCCCCGATGAGCCAACCCGTGTAGCCGCCTTCGTCCCAGCCGGGGGCGCCGAAGAGCTTGGTGTAGTAGTCGGCCAGGCGCTTCGGGTCCTCGGATCCGATCAAGATGCTGTTCAGGTTCACGTCGCCTCCCCTTGTGGTCTCCAAAACCAGCCTGCTCAGGACCTTGCGTATGCGATCAGTCCGTTCCCCCCTTCGATCGCCTCACGTCATTGGGACCGCCTTGGAGTTCAAAACTCATCGCTATCGCTCGTCCCACGTGCGAGTGCAGTTCGCCGCCGTGATCCCATCACATCACGTCCGCGTGGGCGGCGACGCGGCGTCTAGCCGGTGACCTCCTCGAGGGGGATCACGCCGGTCACCGTGGTGCCGTCCCCCGCGGCGGATGCTACGCGGAGGGTCCCGTTCAGGGCGGCCAGTCGGTCGGCGATGCCCTGCAGGCCCGTCCCGTAGCCGATGGACGCCGGGTCGAAGCCCCGCCCGTCGTCGCGGACCTCGAACGTCAGGGCGGAGCCCGTCTGCGCGAGCCGGACGTCGGCGCGTGAGGCATCCGCGTACTTCGCGACGTTTTGGAGGGCCTCCAGGACCGAGAAGTACACGGCGGCCTCGACCGCCTGTGGGTAGCGGCCCACGCCATCGGGGATCGACCTCCACGTGGATCGCCGACCTGCGAGCCTGCGCTTGGAGGGCGGCGGCGAGCCCCTTGTCCGCGAGGAGCGGAGGGTAGATGCCTCGCGCGAGGTCCCGCAGATCCTCCAGGGCGCGGCTGGTCTCCGCCTCGATCTGGGTGAGAAGCTGCACGACCTTCTCCGGGTCGCGATCGGTCAGCTGGCGCGCGAGCCGCGCCTTCACCGCGAGCGCGACCAGCTGCTGCTGGGCGCCGTCGTGGATGTTGCGCTCGAGTCGCCGGCGCTCCTCGTCCTGGGCCGAGACCAGGCGCCGGCGGGATCCGCGCAGATCCTCCACGAGGCGGACGTTCCGTAACACCAGCCCCGCCTGTGCGGCGAGGTCGGCCATCAACTTCTCCTTGGCGGGGTCCATGGGATCGCTCGCCGGCATCGCGACCGACAGGGCGCCCAACAGCTCGCCCTGGTGGCGCACCTCGGCGCGGTGATCGTCGGCCCGAGCCGGATCGGCGTCGTTCGGCCACGTCGCGACCGGGCGGAGCTCGCGGCCGGCCGAGAGCCAGACCCGGGCGCGGTCGGCCCCCACGCCCTCCGCCAGGACCCGAGCGGTCCGCGGGAGCACATCGTCGGCCGCGTAGGTATCCGCGAGATGCTCGCTGAACTCGGCCAGCACCTCATACGGCGTGGCGCGCTCCCCGTAGACGACGCGATCGGCGAACCGCCGGGCGCGGCCGAGCGCCGGCTGGAAGAGCACGGCGACCACCGCCGCCGCCGCGAACGAGAGCGTCGAGTTGCTGGAGGTCTCCACGAGCGCGCCGACTCCGCCGACGACGAGCGCGTACACGAGCACGAAGAACGCGGCGAGCACGGCGACGACCAACGTCTTGCGGATCACGATGTCGATGTCGTAGAGCCGGTACTTCAGGATCGCGATCCCGATCGAACGGGGATGGCGCAATAGAACAGGAGCGTCAGGCTGCCAACGATCACCTCGTCGCCGGGGGACGTTCCGAACACCGGCTGCGCGACGAAGCTCAGCAACCACACTGCGAGGAAGACCGCCGCGCCGATCGCGATCCAACGGATCTGGTGGCGCTCGTCGGCGCCCGCCGTGCGGGAGCGGACCACCAGCGACGCGATCGAGAGGATGGCGCAGACCCCGAGCAGGATCAGCCCGCCGAGGCCGATGAACGCGAGTTCCCTGTTCGCGACCGGGTTTCCCGGAATCTCCGGATCGAACAGGAAGCCGAAGGAGGTTGCGACCATCGCCGCCGTCGCGAGGCGCGATACCCAGCGCCACCGGGGAGAGGGAAGCCGGCCGTCCGGGAGCCGGAGGGGGAGGTGGGTGGCCATGAGCCCGAACGGGACCACCCAACTCCAGGTCGTTGCCCATTCGAGCAGGGAGTCCGGCTCCAGCGGCGGGCTCACCCCCAGGCTCCAGATGGTTCCGATCACGAGCATGAGCCATCCACAGGCGTTTCGCGGCTGACGGAGCGCGACGACCAGGCCCACGATGGAGAAGGCGGCGGCCGGCGGCAGGAGCGCGAACTGCCCGATCGCCGCCGTCACGGTCAGGGTGCCGTCCGAGACGCGAAGAACCAGCAGGACCGAGCCGACCGCGACCCACACGCCGCCGAAGATGAACAGCGACCATGCGAGCCAGCGGCGGCTCGGTCGCTCCCCCTCGCGGTCGACGGTCGCCGTCGCAACCGACGCCGTCGGGAGGTGCTCCCCGCGCTTCACCGACCGGGCCTGATCGCCGTCCGTCGGGGTGGTTCGCTTCATGGTGCTCCTCCGTCGTGTTGCACACTAAGGCACATCGCGTCGGGGATACCACCGGGCCGACACCACAGCTTCGAAGGGTGCCACCACCCCCGCCGCGCGGACGCCCCTGCGCGCCCGAGGTCCTAGGATTCGGTCGGACCGGACGGAGGAATCGGCCGTGCTCGGGCACGAGGCGGGCCGGGGAGGAGAGCGTGTGAGCGAGGGAGATCCGCGCGTCGTCTTGATCACCGGCGGCGCGGGAGGAATGGGCCGGGCCACGGCAACGCGGTTCCTCGAGGACGGCGAGACCGTGTTTCTCGCGGACATCGACGAGGCCGGCCTCGCGGAGGCCGCGGCGGACCACCGCTCGCTGCGGCGGCGCACGCTTGGAGACGCTCGCCGCGGACGTGAGGCGCGTCGCCGACTGCGAGCGCATGGTCGATGCCGTGATCGAGGGAGCCGGGCGACTGGACGTGGTGGTGAACGCGGCAGGCGTCTGGGTGGAGGGGAATCCGATTCCATGACCGAGGAGGAGTGGGACCGGACGGTCGACGTGAACCTGAAGGGGACCTTCTTCTGCTGTCGGTACGCCATCCCCGCCCTCGAGCGAACCGAGGGATGCATCGTCAACATCAGCTCCGACGCCGGCGTACACGGAACCGCGGGCAACGCGATCTACGACGCGTCCAAGGCGGGCGTGAACAACCTCACGAGGTCCCTCGCGCTCGAGCTCGCTCCGCGCGGCATTCGCGTCAACGCGATCTGCCCCGCCGATGTCGACACTCCGATGCTCGCTGGCCAGGCCCGCGACTACGGAGGCGACGATCCCAAGGGATACCTCGCCGCGCTCCTCGCGAGCAGGCCGCAGGGACGCAGGGCGCGTTTCATTCGCCCGGAGGAGATCGCCGAGCTCGTCGTGTTCCTCGCATCCGGGAAGGTCGACCCGATCACCGGGGCCTGCATCTCGATCGACTTCGGCATGACCGCCGGCATCGGCCCGGATCCGAACGCGTCCGTAACCCACCCCGGACACGTTCTCCCGTCGACGTCGGATCGGTCCCCGCTCTCGCGCGCATTCTCGGCTACGCTCGGGAGGGTCGCGCGAGCCCGGAGGTCGAGGGGGTCGAGGGAATGGCGTTTCACGGCTGGCGAGCGGAGGCGCTCGAGTTCTTCGACGGGCTGGAGGCCGACAACTCCAAGGCGTACTGGCAGCGGAACAAGGATGTCTACGACGAGCTGGTCCGCGGCCCCATGGAGGCGCTGCTCATCGAGCTGGAGCCCGAGTGGGGCGAGGGCCGGATCTTTCGGCCCTATCGCGACGTCCGGTTCAGCTCCGACAAATCCCCGTACAAGACCAACATCGCGGCCATGGTCGGCGAGGGATACGTGCAGCTGACCGCCGAGGGGCTGGGTGCGGGCTGCGGCATGTGGGAGATGGCCCCCGATCAGCTCGAGCGCTACCGCGAGGCCGTCGACGACGAACGATCCGGGAAGAGGCTCTCCGGGCTGGTGGCCAAGGCCAGGGAGGCGGGCCTGGACGTCACGGCACACGGGGAGCTGAAGACGGCCCCACGGGGATACCCGAAGGACCATCCCCGGATCGAACTCCTTCGGTACAAGGGCCTCATCACCTGGCGCGAGTGGCCGGCGGGCGCGTGGCTCGGAACCAAGAAGGCGAAGGACAGGGTGGCCGAGTTCTTCCGGCTCTCGCGGCCGCTGAACCAATGGCTCCGGACCAACGTCGGACCCTCGACCCTCCCCGAGCAGAGGCGGTAGCTCTCAGGGCGCGAGAGGAGCCACGATGCCCGTTTCCGACGTCCGCCCCTTCGATCTGCACGGCCACGTCGCCGTCGTGACCGGCGCCAACCACGGGATCGGCGCGGCCACGGCTCGCGTGCTCGCCGCCGGCGGCGCCTCGGTGCTGCTGACCTACCTCAGGCTCGAGATGGAGCCCGACCCCGGCCTCCCCGACTCCTATGCCCGGGAGCGGGGATCGCACGCCGACGAGGTCGTCGGCCGCATCGTTGCCGACGGGGGCGAGGCCGTCGCCCTCGAGGCGGACCTCGCGGACGAGGGGAGCCACACGCTTCCCTTCGATGCGGCGGAGGAGCGGTTCGGACCGGTCGACGTCGTCGTGAACAACGCCAGCGGCTGGAGGGCCGACTCGTTCGTGCCGGCACCTCGAGACCGGCTGGGCCGATCGCTCCCGGGCGTCTCGCCGGCGACGTTCGACGAGGTGTTCGCCGTCGACGCCCGCGCGCCGGCGTTGCTCATCGCCGAGTTCGCCCGGCGCCACGTCGCCCGGGGCGCGACGTGGGGGAGGATCGTCGGCCTCACCTCGGGCGGACCGCTCGGGTTCCCGCAGGAGGTCTCGTACGGGGCGGCGAAGGCGGCGCAGGAGAACCTCACGATGTCGGCCGCCGTCGAGCTGGCCGAGTACGGCGTGACGGCGAACGTCGTCCATCCGCCGGTGACCGACACGGGGTGGATCACGCCGGAGGTCGAGCGAGCCGTCCGAGAGAGCGGGGAGCTGTTCCATGTCGGTTCGCCCGAGGAGGTCGCGAACGTGATCGCGTTCCTCGTCTCGGATCACGCGGCCTTGGTCACCGGGAACGTCGTGCACCTCCGGTGATGCGAAGGAGCCCATGCTGCGTGGTCGACCCGGCAGGTGAGGACACCCGATGCAAGAAGTGAAGAGGCCCGGGCGAGGAGCCCGGGCCTCTTCCATGTTCCTTGAGGTTGCGGGGACGCTAGCCGACGGTCACCCTGCCGCACATGCCTGTGCACTGCCTGCCGATCAAGCTTGAGTGGAAGCGGCAGCGATACTTGTAGACGCCCGTGGCTGAGAAGGTCCTCGACGTACTTTCGCCGGAGAAGATCGTGGAGTTCTTGCTCCAGTTGCGGCTATAGGCGGTCACGGTGTGCGCGTTGTTGCCGGTGTTTCGCCAGATCACCCTCTCGCCTACGCTGACGGTGACCCTGGCGGGACGGAACTGGTTGTCGGTGGCCCTCACGACCTCCCTCGCCTGCGCGGTGCCGGCGAACGACAGCACCAAGCCCGAGGCGAGGGCGAGCGCGAGGAACGGTCGACGCGCGGAGGAACGGATTCGCATGAACGACTCCCTTCACGTCGGTGTTCGGACTCCCGCGGGCCATCTCTCCCGCGGGCGTCTTCGAGCCTACCGGGTCGCCCGAGGTTTCGTAAAGGCACGACCCTTGCGACGGCCGTTCACTCCTCCTGCGACTCGTACTGCCCGTAGAGCTCGCTTCCCGGATCGAAGAACCCTCCCGCGGGCCGCGCGTGCGCGTGCCAGTGGTCGGGGATGCGCCGGCGTTCGCCGTCGACCCAGTACCCCTCGTCGCCGTACCGTGCGGCGGCGACGCGCTCGAGCCGCGACAGCAGCCGCGCCTCGAGCTGCGCCTCCGGCAGGCCGTGCGTGCGCCAGACGATCATCGGCGTCGCGCAGACGATGCAGTCCGCGACCCAGCAATCCTCGTCCTCGAAGTGCCAGTCGGTGACCCGCTCGGCGTCGCACAGCAGGCAGCCGTCGTGTTGTTCCTCGCTACGCGGGTCCGTCGATGAGCTCAACGCGGTCTCCGATCTCGACGCCGTGCTCGTCGAACCAGCCGCGGCGCATCTCGAGCGCCGTCTCATAGGTCGCGCCGGCCCGGTAGACGGGACAAGGGTCGTTCGTGCACGGCTCCATGTCGAGGATAGC
This sequence comes from uncultured Actinomycetes bacterium, assembly GCA_963728285.1. GTDB lineage: Bacteria > Actinomycetota > UBA4738 > UBA4738 > HRBIN12 > CAVSJR01. The sequence continues at coordinate 688,260 of CAVSJR010000003.1, forward strand.
GATGATGCGCCCGGCCCGATCCCAGAACGCGATGGACAGCGGGAGGCGCGTGTCCTTCATCCAGAAGCCGGCGTCGGTCGGCTCGGGAAAGTGAAACACCATGCCACCATCGGGCGGAAGGCTCGTACGACCCATCAGCCCTCGTTCTCGCTCGTCGTCCGAGTCGGCCACCCACAACGGCGATGTCTCCACGGAGCCGGATGAGGTCGAGAAGGCGGCGCGCGCCGTAGTCGAATCGCTCGATAGCGCCTCGGATCCCGTCGCCGGCGCATCCGAGCAGGCGACGCCGAGGACGAGGAAGACTGCGAGCGTGAGCGGTACAAACGGTCGCACGATGTCATCGTCCCACGGTGTTCGGCGGAGGAGCCCGGCGGCGGGCGGTTGCTATGATCGGTTCGAAGGCGCTGGAGTAGCTCAGACGGCAGAGCACCTCCATGGTAAGGAGGGGGTCCGGGGTTCGATTCCCCGCTCCAGCTCGAGTTTTACCGCCGAAACACCGCCTGCCGCATTTCCGCACAATCCGTTCGAGGATGCACGGCGCTCGTCGGACGGCACACCCAGAGAGGTACCGCCGATGACCTGTGGGAGCTTGCTCGCGGGCGACCGCGGATCTAGCCCGGGGCGGCCGTCTCCTCGATCGCCGTCAGGATCAGCTGGGTGACGGCCTCCGGCTGCGAAACGAACGACGCGTGTGACGCCGCCACCTCCTCGATCCGTGCGTTCGCACGCTCGGCCATGAATCGCTGAGCCTTCGGTGGGATGGCTGGTCCTCCGTGCCGAGCAGATACCACGACGGGATCGTCCTCCACGCCGGCGTGTCCGAGGGCGTGGCCGCTGCAGCCCCGCTCCACGGTCGCTGAGCAGCCGCCATCACGAGGGCGGTCTCGGCGTCGACGTCGGCGGCAAACACCTCGCGGAATGCATCGCGATCGATGTAGAGGTCCACGCCGTCGCTCCCGTCCGGGTTCTTGAACGGCACCGGTCGAAGCGCCGGTGGAACCAGACTGCCCTCGACGATCTCGGATTCGAGGAGCTGCTGGATGCTCTCTCCTTCGTCGGGCATCCACCCGTTCAGGTAGACGAGCGCCTTCACCTGCGCGTTCGCGGTGGCCGCGCTGCTTATGACCGCGCCGCCGTAGGAGTGACCCACGAGGACAATCGGCCCGGAAATGGTCTGCAGGAAGTCCGCAACGTAGGCGGCGTCGTCCGTTAGGTGGCGGAGCGGGTTTGGCACGCCGATGGCGGCAAACCCCCGCTCGTGCAGGGCGCGAATCACCGCGCCGAAGCCGGTGGCGTCGGCAAACCCCCCGTGCACGAGGACAACGGTCGGCCGGCTTCCGTTCGCTGCCTTGCCTTCAGTCGCCATCTTCCCCTCCGATCCTCGACTCCGACCGAGTCTCACACCGGAGTCGCGACCTGTCGAATCTCACCAACTCCGGCTGCAGCCACGTTCTGCCTTGATTACCCTCGCGTGATGGGACGGCTCGACGAAAAGGTAGCGATCATCACCGGCGGCACCTCGGGCATCGGGCGGACGACCGCCGCACTCTTCGCCGCTGAGGGTGCCCGGGTGGCGATCGTCGGTCGCGATGAGGCCCGGGGCGCCGAGGTCGTTCGGGAGATCGAGGCCTCCGGTGGGGCGGGCACGGGGTGCTTCGTACGGGCCGATGTCCGGGCGACCGTCGACTGCCAGCGATCGGTCGCAGAAACGATCGATGCGTTCGGTCGCCTCGACGTGCTCTTCAACAACGCGGGCGTTTACGTCGCCAACGACGTTCTCGGGTGCGATGAGGACGAGTGGGACTTGCAAGTCGACACGAGCCTGAAGGGTGCCTTCCTCATGTCGAAGTACACGCTGCCGCACATGATCGGCCAGGGCGGGGGCTCGATCGTGCATTGCAGTTCCGGGTGGGGCCTCGTCGGCGGCGAGAAAGCCGCAGCCTACTGCGCTGCCAAGGGTGGCATGGTCACGCTGACGAAGGCAATGGCGCTCGACTACGGCAGCCGAGGCATCCGCGTCAACGCCGTCTGTCCCGGCGACACCGAGACGCCTATGGAGCATCGGGACGCCGCGGATCAGGACATGAGCTGGGACGAGTACGTCGCGCGGGCAGCGGAAGGCCGCGCGATTCCCCGGATGGGCCAGCCCGAGGAGATCGCGCGCGCCGTCGTATTCCTGGCGAGCGACGAGTCCAGCTACATCACAGGTGTCGCGTTGCCGGTCGACGGAGGCGGCGTAGCGGGTTGATCGGCTCTGATCCAGAGTGTCAAGTCTGGCGGCCGCTCCGCGCGAACGAGGGTGTGTCGCGGTCGTTTCCCTCCGCGCCAAGGTGTTGAGAAGGCGGCCTGATCTCCCTTGGTCAAGTAGCGGCATCTTTGTGCCGGGGAAGGCGGGCAAAGAACGATGTAGGAGACCCAGTCTGTCTCGTGCACCGGGACGCTGACCGGGCTCGGAACGTCGATCACGCTCGAGTTCTCTCGGGGAGACACATTCATCTACTGCGTTGTCGTCGCCTATCCGGCCGGCTTCACAGGACCGCCAGGTTCCCTGCCAGAAGCACCAGCTAACCGCAGTGGCACACGACAGCACCACGCAGTCAGGGCACCGTCCGGTGCCCGTGTCTGTGGCGAAGTCCCTCGTTGACAGCCCCGTCGAAAGCATGGCGCCAGTGCGGCACGTTCATGCACGGGTCGCCGAACCGATGAGAAGTGTTCACGCGGGGGGGTTCACAACTACGCATCCCGCCTGCTACATTCTCGCTGGCCCAGAGGGCCTAAGGCGATCGTTGTATATACCCATCGCAGGGGACGTCCCGCACCCCTCCGGTAAGCGGAGCGAGAGGAGCGGTACGTTGCAACCCAGCAAGCGCCTGAACCGTCGGCTTCGAGGAGTCGGCGCGCTGATCATTCCACTCGCAATCCTCGTGTCTCAATCTGTGGCGGTCGTTCCCGCCGTCGCGCAGACGGACCCGACGCCGTCGCCGAGCGAAACCGTGACGCCCACGACCGAGCCGACGCCGTCGCCGAGCGAAACGCCGACGCCCGACCCGTCGCCGAGCGAAACCGCGACGCCCACGACCGAGCCGACGCCGACATCCTCTCCGACGATCCCCGCGGACCCCCCCACGCTCTCCAGCGATGCCCCCGACTATCCGGCGGGAGGACGCGTCACACTCACCGGGACGAACTGGGTCGCCGGCGAGACGGTGCACATCAGAGTCAACGACGACCAAGGCCAAGTGTGGATTCACGAAGTGGATGTCGTCGCGGACGACTCCGGTGTCATCGCCGACAGCTTCAATCTTCCGGAGCAGTTCGTTGCCGTCTATCGGGCCGTGGCCTCGACGCCGGATGGCCGTACCGCCTCGACGACCTTCACGGACGCGCCGAAGCCCGATCTGGACCAATGTCAGAATGGATCCCTCGCCAGTCCAGCCGCATCGGCGTGCAGCGCAGCGAACGCCAACGACTGGGCCAGGGGAAACCTGACCGAATCGAAGGCCCATTACTTCGAGGGCGACTCGATCCCTCAGCGACTAGTCGCGTCCGGTGCGGACGCCGGCACGCAGTACTCCGTGACCATCGACTACGACACGACGAAGAGTGCGAAGCATGCATTCGACTATTTGACGACCTACGACCGAACGGTGGCGACGGCCGATCCATGCGCCGGCGTCACCGGATGCTCCGGGAGCGCGGGAACCGCAGCGATCCCCAACAATGACCCGAGCATTCCATTCGCCTACGCCACCGGCGTTTTCTCGATCTGGAACGCGACCATCGACGCCGTCGCCTTCCAGGGAATCACTAGCGGATCCTATGCAGGGGACAGCACCACATCTATCAAGGTCACCTTTACCGTCACGGGCTCGACCGGCACGAAGAACGTCGTCCTGGCATGGGGAGCGCACATCGCAACGAGGGCCGACTGGGGAGCGAATAATTCCGCCGTCGCGATCTCCGGCTCCCCGTACCACGTGTCGCTCGGCGACGTCAGCGACAATTTCGGCAGCCAGGGCAACAGGGATATGCAGACGGCCGCGGCCGCTGTCATCTTCCCCGCATCCATCACTATCGCGAAGCATGCATCGCCTGAGGGCTCAACGGCTTTTCAGTTCACCGCGTCTCCTTCTCCACTCTCGAACTTCTCTCTCACCGACAACAGCGCCTCGAGCGACCCCACGAAGCCGTTTACAGGTATCACCGATTTCCAGTCGTACGCGATCAGCGAGACCGTGCCGAGCGGTTGGTCGTTGGCGTCGATCACGTGCACCGTAACGAGCCCCAACGGGGGAACGCAGACGGTCAACAACCCGGCCGTCACGATCAACCTGAAGGAGGGCGAGAACGTCGCCTGCACCTTCTCGAACGACCGTCAGCAAGGGACGCTGACCGTCATCAAGCACGTCGTGAACAACGACGGCGGGACCGCTACGGCCAGCGCCTGGTCGATCCACGTGAAGTCCGGCTCCAGCGAGGTCGCCGGCAGCCCCAAGACCGGCAAGGAATCCCCCGGCGACACCTACACGCTCTCGGCCGGCACGTACTCGGTCTCCGAGACCAGTGGTCCGAACGGGTACACCGCTTCGTTCTCCGGTGCCTGCGATAACACCGGAAGCGTGACCTTGCAGGCGGGAGAGTCGAAGACCTGCACCATCACGAACGATGACCAGGCGGGAACGCTGACCGTCATCAAGCACGTCGTGAACAACGACGGCGGGACCGCTACGGCCAGCGCCTGGTCGATCCACGTGAAGTCCGGCTCCAGCGAGGTCGCCGGCAGCCCCAAGACCGGCAAGGAATCCCCCGGCGACACCTACACGCTCTCGGCCGGCACGTACTCGGTCTCCGAGACCAGTGGTCCGAACGGGTACACCGCTTCGTTCTCCGGTGCCTGCGATAACACCGGAAGCGTGACCTTGCAGGCGGGAGAGTCGAAGACCTGCACCATCACGAACGATGACCAGGCGGGAACGCTGACCGTCATCAAGCACGTCGTGAACAACGACGGCGGGACCGCTACGGCCAGCGCCTGGTCGATCCACGTGAAGTCCGGCTCCAGCGAGGTCGCCGGCAGCCCCAAGACCGGCAAGGAATCCCCCGGCGACACCTACACGCTCTCGGCCGGCACGTACTCGGTCTCCGAGACCGGGGGTCACGATCAGGTTACTTCGGAGAGCTTCTCGGGTGATTGCGACAACAGCGGAAGCGTGACTCTGGCGCTCGGGCAGGCGAAGACCTGCACGATCACCAACGACGACCAGGCCGGCACGCTGACCGTCATCAAGCACGTCATCAACAACAACGGTGGGACGGCGACAGCCGGAGCATGGTCGATCCACGTGAAGTCGGGCTCGAGCGAGGTCGCCGGCAGCCCGAAGCCGGGATCCGAGACCGGCGACACCTACACCTTGAGTGCCGGCTCCTACACGGTCTCTGAGACCGGAGGGCCGCAGGGCTATGCCCTGGTCGGCTTCACCGGGTGACTGCGATGCCGGCGGACAGATCACCCTGAAGCTCGGCGATGAGCTCACCTGCACGATCACCAACGACGACATCGCTCCGACGCTCAAGGTCATCAAGCACGTGGTGAACAACGACGGTGGGACGGCGACAGCCGGAGCATGGTCCATCCACGTGAAGGCGGGCTCGAGCGAGGTCGCCGGCAGCCCGAAGCCGGGATCCGAGACCGGCGACACGTACACTCTGAGCGGCGGCTCCTACACGGTCTCAGAGACCGGCGGGCCATCGGGCTACACGTTCGTCGGATTCTCCGGCGCGTGCTCAGCCTCCGGTAGCGTGACGCTCAACGTCGGCGACACGAAGACGTGCACGCTGACCAACACCGACAAGCCACGGCTGATCGTGATCAAGCGCGTGGTCAACGACAACGGCGGAACGGCCACCGCATCGCAGTTCACGATGAAGGTGACGGGAGGCAATCCGAGCCCGAGCTCGTTCCCCGGAAGCACGAGCGGCACGACGGTCCGGCTCGACCCGGGCACCTACGGAGTGACCGAGACCCAGCCGTCGTTCGAGTGGATCGGCTATCGGGCGACGTTCTCGGCCGACTGCTCCGGCCAGATCCAGGAGGGTCAATCGAAGACCTGCACGGTGACGAACGACGACTTCCGTCTCCGCAAGACGCCCGGATACTGGAAGAACCACCAGGCGCAGACGACGGCGCTGCTCCCGATCAAGCTCGGGAACTACACCGTGGACACGTTCACGAAGGCGAAGTCGGTCTTCGACAAGATGAACTGCTCGAGCACGCAGGCCAACGATGCGGTCGGGTGCCTGGCCGGACATCTGCTCGCCTCGAAGCTGAACGTGAAGAACGGGACGGAGCTGGCGTGCATCAACGCCGCCATCACCGCGGCCGACAACTTCCTGAAGGGGCAGTCGGTCACGTACGGTGGCAAGACGGCGACGGGAGTCACCTACACGGGCCCGTCGGGCACCTACCGGCTGACGACCGCACAACGGAACCTTGTGATCGCCATCAAGGACGACCTGGACAAATACAACAACAACATCGGCTGTCCGTGATCGGACCCAACCGTCGAGGGGGATCGGCGGGAAGGCCGGTCCCCCTCAAGCATCGGCAACACCGACATCTTCGGAGACTCCTGGCTCGATCCCAGCTGAGCTCGTAGGGTCGACGCATGAGCGCCAGGGGCGATCTGCCGGTCATCTCGTTCGCCTCTCGAGGCGCGTGGGAGGAGTGGCTCGCCGAGGAGCACGCGACGTCGAACGGGCTCTGGCTGAAGCTCGCCAAGGTCGGCGCCGGCATCGACTCGGTCTCGTACGCGGAGGCCGTGGAGGTCGCGCTGTGCTACGGCTGGATCGACGGTCAGGCGGCGAGCTTCGACGAGACCTACTGGCTGCAGCGGTTCACGCCCCGCCGCCGTAGGAGCAAGTGGTCGCGGATCAACCGCGACAGGGCCAGCGGACTCATCGAGCGGGGCGAGATGAAGCCTGCGGGCCTCGCCGAGGTCGAGCGGGCCAAGTCCGACGGGCGATGGGACGCGGCGTATGAGTCGCAGGGCACCGCGACGATGCCCGACGACCTGCACCGAGCGCTCGAGAAGAACGACGCGGCCCGGGCATTCTTCGCGACGCTCGACTCCAGGAACAGGTACGCGATCCTCTATCGGATCCAGGACGCGAAGAAGCCCGAGACGCGGGCGCGGCGCATCGCGAAGTACGTCGCGATGCTGAACGAGCACACGAAGCTCTATCCCTGAGTCAGTGCACCGGTCGCTCGTCCGGTCGGACGGGTCGATGTCCGACGGTATAGTGCCGCGATGAACTCGGCGCGGCGCCTCGGGATGCTGCGACCGCTCCAGCACCGGGACTTCGCGAAGCTGTGGACGGGACTGTTCGTCTCGTTGATCGGCGACGGCATCTACCTCGTCGCGATCGCCTGGCAGGTCTACGACCTGTCCGACAGCCCGGCGGCCCTGGCCATCGTCGGCCTCGCATGGAGCCTTCCCCAGGTGCTGCTCGTCCTCGCCGCCGGCGCGCTGTCGGATCGCTTCGATCGGCGCGCCTTGATGGTCGCCGGCGATCTCACGCAGCTCGTGTCGATCAGCACGATCGGAATCCTGTCGCTCGCCGGCGCGCTGTCGGTGCCGATCCTCGTCGGGCTCGTCGCGATCTACGGCGCCGGCCAGGCGATCTTCCACCCGTCGCTGAACGCCATCGTCCCGATGATCGTGCCGGACCGATCGCTCGTCGAGGCGAACGCCCTCGGAAGGTTCGTGCGGCCGTTGGCGATGATGCTCATCGGTCCGCTGGTCGGCGGAGCCCTCATCGCGGCACTCGGGGTCGGATGGGCGTTCGTCGTGGACGCGGCGACGTTCGGGTTCTCAGCGGCGATGATCGCGTCCATCCGCACGCGGGCCCGCGTCGCTGAGGAGGAGCGTCGGCCCATGCGGCAGGACGTCATGGAGGGCATGCGCTTCGTCCGCCACGAGCGATGGCTGTTCGTCGCGTTGATCGCGAGCGCGGTGACCTTCCTGCTCACGTGGGGGCCGTGGGAGACGCTGATCCCCTTCGTCGTGCGCAACGACCTCGGCGGAGGAGCCGAGGATCTCGGACTGGTCTACGGGGTGGGCGGCGTCGGCGCGGTCGCCGCCGCGGCGGTGCTCGCCCAGCGCGGCACGCTCCCACGAAGGCCGATCACCGCGCTGTATCTCGCCTGGGCCCTCATGATGTTCGCCCTCGCGGGATTCGGGGTGGTCACGTCGCTGTGGCAGGCGATGCTCATGGCGCTCCTGCTCGAGGGATCGCTCACCGTGCTGGTGGTCATCTGGTACACGGCGTTGCAGCGCCTGGTGCCCGCGAGATTGCTCGGCCGCGTGAGCAGCATCGACTGGCTGATGACGCAGGCGGGCGTCCCGCTGTCGTTTGCGCTGGTGGGACCGGCGGCCGCCGCGTTCGGCGTGCGCCCGACGCTGGTCGTCGCCGGTCTCGGGGGGGCGGCGATCGTCCTCGCATTCCTCTTCTTCGTCCCCGGGTCGAGGGCTCCCGAGCGGGACGGTCGCCTGGCCGCGGCGGCCCCGACGGAGGCACCCGTGCACGAGTCGAACGCGGCCGGGCGGATCTGACGGCAGCCGGTTTGCGGGCATCCGCGCCGGCCCGCTAGAGTCGCCCCCATCTGCGGTAGGACGGGAGGGGGAGGCACTATGTCCGGCAGCCACGACGACCGGGTTCCGAACCGCTTCTCACGTCGGGCCTTTCTGAAACGGGGTGGCGCGATCGCCGGGGGAGCCGTGCTGGCGGGAGCGGCGCCCGCCTTCGCTCGCGGCTCCGGCACCGCCGATGTCGTCCTCACCAATGCCTCCGTCTGGACGCTCAACCCGCGAAAGCCCTTCGCTCGGGCGGTCGCGATCTCGGGCGGCACGATCGTGTTCGTCGGATCGGTGCGCGGCGCGCAGGAGTTCGTCGGCAATCGGACGGAGGTGCTCGACCTCCGCGGCCGGATGGTTCTGCCCGGCATCCACGACGGCCACATTCATCCCCTGTCCGGCGGGCGCAGCCTGACCGCCCCGAGCCTGAACTACGAGCAGTTGTCGCTGAGCGAGTTCCTGGATCGGATCGCCGCGCTTTTGAAGGCGACCTCGGAGGATGAGCCCGACGGCTGGCTCGTCGTCGGGCAGTGGGATGCCGTCGCGATGGGAACCCTTCCCGACAGGCACGACCTCGACGCGCTGCCGACCTCGCGACCCATCTTCATCAGATCCCTCGACGGACACTTCGCGGTGGTCAACTCCCGTGCCCTGGAGCTCGCGGGCATCACCGCCGCGACGCCGGACCCGCCCGACGGCGAGATCCGCCGCGACAGGAACGGCGAGCCGACGGGGGTGCTCCTCGACGGCGCCATCGGGCTCGTCTCCTCGGTGATCCCCCCGCCCACGGTGGAGCAGAACGCGCGCGCGCTCAAGGCTGCCTTCGAGCTCATGAACTCCGTGGGCATCACGTCCTATCTGGACGCGTCCGCGGGAGAGGGTCAACTCGGCGCCCTCGCCTCGCTCAGCGATGCGGGGGAGCTGACCCTGCGGCCCTCCGTGGCGTTGTTCGCGAGCCCGCGACAGCTCGGCGATCCGGGACGCCTCCTCGGCCACCTGGGGGAGATGCGGGAGACCTTCGGGAGGCCCGACGTCACGATCGACTGCGTGAAGTTGTTCTTCGACGGCGTGATCGAGTATCCGGCCCAGACCGCCGCCCTGCTCAAGCCCTATCGCGTCAACGAGGGGACCAAGCAGGACCCGCATTGGGTGCCGGGCGACTCGTTCGGCCCCACGTACTTCCCTCAGGATGTTGCGAACCCGGGCGTCGCCGCCCTCGATGCGGCCGGGTGGCAGGTCCACGTGCATGCGATCGGCGACCGCGCGGTTCATTCCGCCCTCGACGCGTTCGCCTACGCGCGCGCCGCGAACGGGACGACCGATCGGCGCCACACGATCGCGCACCTGGAGGTCGTTCACGGGGACGACTTCGACCGTTTCCGGGAGCTCGGCGTCCTTCCGAACATGCAGCTGCAGTGGGCCGAGCGCGATACGTACACGATGGACTATCTCAAGCCCTACATCGGCTCCACCCGCTGGCGCAGGCTGTATCCGGCGGGCAGCTTGTGGGACAGCGGAGCCCGCGTGTGCGGGGGGAGCGACTGGCCGGTGGATCCCCTGCTGCCATTCCGGCAGATCGAGATGGGCGTGAACCGGACGGTGGACGAGGTCTACGCGGGATATCCGAAGCCGCTGAACCCCCAGCAGGCGCTCGACTTGCGCTCCTCGGTCGCGATGCACACGCGCAATTCGGCGTACCAGCTTCACCAGGACAGGACCGGCACGATCCGGCGCGACAGGCTCGCCGATCTCATCGTCTTGGACCGCAACATCTTCGAGGTGCCGCTCGAGAGGGTTTCCACCACGAAGGTGCTGCTCACGATGGTGGGAGGCGACATCGTTCATCTGTCGCCGGATCTGGTCGCCTAGCGGGATCCACCCCGGCTCTACGTGCGTCGTCGCCGGAGGCGCTCCTCCGCGAGCGTGCGGTGTCGTATCGACGCATCGTTCACCGAGGAGTAGCCTTGCGAGAGCGGGGCCGGAACGGTCCCGTCGGGGGAAGTCAGATGCGGGTCTGGATGGAATCGGACGTGTCCGATGGGACCGTTCACGTCGCCGGCGAGCTCGACACCATGACCGCAAACGACCTTCTCGAGGGCGTTCGCCCATCGCTGCTGGCGGGCTCCGGGGATCTCACGCTGGACCTCTCGGCCCTCTCCTTCATGGACAGCGCCGGGCTCCTCGCCCTCCTCGACCTGTCGAAGCAGCTCGAGGGGAGGGGCAGGCTCGTGCTGCTCTCGCCGGTCCGACCGGTCGCCAGGCTCCTGCAGCTGGCACGCGCCGATACGATCCCGAACCTCGCCATCGTGCCCCACCGCTCGACCGCCGCCTAAAGCGCGGACCGAGACGGTTCAGACCGGGATGTTCGTGCCTCCACGGCGGGTAGTCTCCGCCGCGACGTCGGAGCCCTCGGTTGACGAAGCCCGAGGAAACCCCAAAATCCCTATCACCACAGGGTGACCGGAGGTCGTAGCCAGTGAGCTCCCTTGCACGACGGCCCGCTCGGGACGGGAACGGCTTCCCGGCCCGACGGATGCTGTACGCGACGCTCTGGATCGTCGCGTCGTCCGCGGTCGCGACGGTTGTCGCGCGAGCCCTCGTCGAGCCGCTTCCCTCGTTCCCCTTCCTGTTCGCGATCGTCCTCGTGGCCGTCGCCGCGGGCCGCGTGGCCGGCTTCGTCGAGGTGGCGCTGTCGGTCGTCCTGCTCGATGTCGTGGTCCTCCCGCGGTTCGGAAGCCCCAGCTTCGATGCCGCCGACGTCGTCGCCGTGCTCGCCTTCGCGGCCGCAGGCTGCGCCGTCGTTCTCGTGATCGATCGCCAGCAGCGGGAGACTCGGGATGCGCGGCGCGAGTCCGAGCGGCTGGCCTTCCTGGCGGGCGCGAACGAGGTCCTCGAGGAGTCGCTCGACTACGAGGAGACCCTTCGCCGGCTCGCGAGGTACGTCACCCCCGCGATCGCCGACTGGTGTGTCGTGCACCTCGCCGCCGATGGGCAGGGACATCCGTCCGATCGCGATCGCGCATCAGGATCCCGCGCAGGTGCAGATGGCGCTCGACCTTCAGGCTCGCTATCCGGTGGATCCGGCGTCGCCGACCGGCGTCCCGGCCGTCATGCGGTCGGGTCGTCCCGAGCTGTACGAGCACATCGACGACGAGATGCTCGTTCACGCCGCCCAGGATGAGGGGCAGCTCGAGGTGCTTCGTCGCGTGGGGATGCGATCGGTCATCATCGCGCCCGCTCCGTGCGCGCGGGAACACGTTCGGCTCCCTGACCCTGGTCTCCGCGGAGACCGGCTCCACCTACGATCGCGACGACCTCCGGTTCGTCATGGAGCTCGCCCGCCGCGCCTCGTTGTCGATCGACACGGTTCGGTCCTACGAGCTCGCGAAGCGCAGCTCGGAACGAAACGTCGTGCTGCAGCGGCTCGCCTCGTCCCTGTCTCGAGCAGCGGCCCTGCCCGACGTCGTCGGTGCCGTCCTGGAGGACGCGGTCAAGGAGATCGGCGCTCGGGCGGCGCTGGTGGCGACGCTGTCGGACGACGGCACGGAGCTCGAGGTCGTCGGACAGCTCGGGTACCGCGAGGACGTGATGCAGCGATGGGCGAGGTTTCCGGTCGATGCCGAGCTGCCGCTGTCCAACGCCGTCCGCGAGGGCCGGCCCGTCGTGATGGAGACGCTCGCGGACCGCGACCGGCGGTTTCCCACCCTGAGGGGCGAGGTGATGCCCGACGACCACGCCGTCGTCGTGCCTGCCCATGCTCGTGCAAGATCACGTCGTCGGGGGCATGAGCATCAGCTTTCCGGAGCCGCGCACGTTCGACGCCGATGCCATCGCCTTCCTCGAGGCCGTGACGACGCAGACGGGCCAGGCGATGCGACGGGCGGCCCTGTACGAGGGGGAGCGTTCCGCCCGCGTCGAGGCGGAGCGCGCCAGCGACCGGCTCCGGCTCATCGCGGATGCGAGCGCCGTCGTGGACGAGCGGCTTGGGTTCGCCGAGAATCTCTCCCTGCTTGCGGAGCTCCTGGTGCGACGGGTCGCCGACGTCTGCGTCATCGACGTGGTGGACGAGGACGGCGACGTCGAGCGAGTGGCCGCGGTTCATCGGGACCCCTCGAGACAGCCGCTCGTGGATGACCTCAAGGAGCGCTACGCGCCGGGCGGCGCGTTCTCGCTCCCGATCTTCCAGGTCATGCGCGCCGGGGAGCCGGCATGGAGCGCCGAGGTGGCACCGGAGTTCATCGCGCAGGGCACCACGGATGATGAGCATGCACGGCTGGTCTCCGCGCTCGGGTTCCGGTCGTACATGTCGGTCCCGCTTCGAACCCGGACGCGCATCGTGGGGACGCTGAGCCTGATCTCCACGGATCCGGCGCGCCGGTACGGCCCGGCGGACGTTGGCACCGTCGTGGAGCTCGCGGGCCGCGCGGCCCTGTGGATCGAGAACGCCCGTCTCTACGAGGACCGGGACCGTACGGCGCGCGTCCTTCAGCAGAGCCTGCTCCCGCTCGAGATCCCCGCCATCCCGGGGCTCGACATCGCCGCGGGCTATTGGCCGGCGGGGGAGGGAAACGAGGTCGGCGGCGACTTCTACGACGTCTTCGAGGTCCTGCCGGGAACGTGGCTGGCCATCATGGGGGACGTGTGCGGGCGCGGGCCGGAGGCCGCGGCGGTGATGGGGATCGTCCGCCACGCCGCGTGGGCCCTCGGTGGACTCTACGACTCGCCGAGCCGGATCCTCGAGGAGATCGACCGGGTGATGAGGCCGCGCGTGTCGGCGAGCCGGTTCTGCACGGCGTGCGTCGTGCGGATCGAGGTTGGAGATGGGCGAACTCGCCTCTCGATCGCCTCGGCGGGCCATCCCCTGCCCGTCCTGGTTCGCCCCGATGGAAAGCTGATCCCGGCCGGGACCCCGGGCAGCATGCTGGGGATCGTCGACGATCCTCTGTTCGCCGACGTGGAGTTCGACCTCGGCGCCGGCGAGGCGCTCGTGCTGTACACGGACGGCGTGTCCGAACGAGGGCACGAGAACGTGTTCCTGGAGGACGATGACGAGATGGCCTCGGCGATCCGCGGCGCTCCCGATGCGACGGGCATCGTGTCCTCGGTGGAGGCCATCCTCGCGCGGCAGCGCCTCGCGGACGATGCCGCCGTCCTCGCCATCGTGAGGCACTGAGTCCGCCGTCGGGCTCCCGGCAGCCACGAACGCCCAGCTCGGAGCCCTGGGCTTCCCAATCGCCCCCGAGCCGTGCTACGACTGGTGCCCACAACGAGGGCCGGCGATCGCTCCGGCTCATCCTCCACCGACTTCTCCGCGACGCAGGTGGACTTCAGCGGTGAACCCCCGAAGGGAGAGGACCTATGAACTTCCGACGAAGCGATCGAGCATCCGCCTCGGCGAGGAGCCTGCGGGCCCTGACCCTCGCGCTCGTCGCTCTCGCGAGCGTCCTGCTGCCCGCGCCTCCGGCCGCCGCGAGCGCCGGCTGGATCAACGAATGCCTGTACACCCGCTCGATGAAGGACGATCCGATCGTGTACCCGGATCAGCCGGGGAAATCGCATCTGCACGACTTCTTCGGCGCCGAGGACACGGATGCGTACTCGACCTACCGATCCATGCTGAAGAACGGAACGAGCTGCGTGTCGCCCGACACGGCGGGCTACTGGATCCCGGCGCTGTACGAGGACGGCGAGCGACGACTCGCGCGCGGGTTCGGGACCGACGGCGAGGACACCGACATCGAGTTCTACTACCGGGATTCGAACCTCGATGAGGGCACCCGGATCAGGCCCTTCCCGCCCAACATGAAGCTCCTCGCGGGCAACGGCTGGGCGAACGCCGAGCTCGGCGACGACATCTACTGGGGATGCTTCAACGGGTCCAACATCACGAACCTGGCTCGGCCACCCGCGTCGTGTCCGGACGGGGTCCTGACGCTGCACATCCGCTTCCCGAACTGCTGGGACGGCGAGCACATCAACATGGCCAAGGACCCGAAGGCCGTCGTGTATCCGAACGAGGAGCGGGACCAATGCCCGCGCTCGCATCCCATCGCCCTGCCGTGGCTCATCGAGCGCTACGAGTGGCCGCTCGGCCGTGGGGACTTCGGCCGGATCACGCTGTCGTCCGGCTCGGCCTCCACGATCCACGGTGACTTCTGGAATACATGGAAGCAGGGCCGCCTGAAGGAGCTCGTGCACGAACTGCCTGAACGCCGACGTCGACTGCGAGGACTTCGAGGCTCCCGGCACCTGAGGACGGCGGCGGCGGGCACGCGTACCCGGACGCGCCTCCTCTCAATCTCCGCCTTTCGGCCACGTTTCTGAGCCCGGAAGCCGCCGTTCGCCTCATTGTCCCCGCGCGCTCGGTGGGCGAGGATCCGGCGCATGCAATCGACGCCCGCATCGACGCTCGTGTCACGCCGGGCCGCGAGGATGCTCGCGGCCATCCTCGCCGCCGTCCTCATGCTGTCCGGCTCCGCACAGGCCGCTCCTCGTCCGGAGCCGGAGGACACCTGGATGGCCAACGGCAACGTGTACGCCGTGGCCCGCGTCGGGGGGCGCGTCTATCTCGCCGGAGACTTCACCGCGCTGACCGACGGCGCCGGCCACTCGGTCCCACGCATGCGCATCGCGGCCCTCGACGCGGTCACCGGGGCGCCGGTGGATGGGTTCGCGCCACGCGCCGACGACATCGTCTGGTCGCTCGCGGTGTCCCCCGACGGGACCCGCGTCTACGTCGGTGGCCAGTTCCACGCGATCGACGGAGAGACCCATGCGCGCCTCGCGGCGCTGAACGCCGTCACGGGGGAGCCGCTGCCCACCTGGACCGCCGGCGCCAACGGCGGAATCGTCCACGACCTCGTCGCGTCGGAGGGTGTCGTGTACGTGGGCGGCGGGTTCACGAAGGTGGCCGGGGCGCGACACCGGGACCTCGCGGCCCTGGACCCGATCACCGGATCGCCGATCCCCGGCTGGGGTACGGAGACCAACGGAAGCGTTCGAGCGGTGTCCCTGTCGCCCGAGGGCGCTCGCCTCTACATCGGCGGGACGTTCACTCGCCTCGGGAGTGCCGCTCGCTCCAACCTCGGGGTGGTGGACGGCCTCACCGGAGCGGTGCTGCCCTGGGATCCGGCGCCGCGCTATCCGGTCCTCGATCTGGCCGCCGCCGTCGATCACGTCTACGTCGCGGGGGCCGGCACCGGGGGGACGCTCGCCTCCTTCGGATCGCTGGACCCGCAGCCCGACTGGTCGCTTCGCACGAACGGGGACGTCCAGGCCGTCACGACGATCGGGACGCGCGTCTACGCCGGCGGCCACTTCACGACGGTCGGCGCGGCCTCGCGAAAGAAGATCTTCGCCGTCGCGGCGTCGAGCGGCGCCCTCGACCCGTGGAGCCCCGCCTTCAACAGCGAGGTGGGCGTGCGCGGGCTGGACGCGTTCGGGACCGACCTGCACGTCGGCGGCGACTTCACCCTGGTGAACGGATCGCCTCGGCGAGGCTACGCGCAGTTCGCCGATCTCCTGGTGTGACGGTCTCCGTCGCGCGATCGAGGTCGAGCTCGAACCACACGACGTTCGGCTCGTCCCTGACGACGCCCCACCGATGCGCGAGCCGGTCCAGGATGTAGAGGCCCCAGCCGGATCCGCGATCGGGCGACGGGGTGACCTCGGGCTCGAAGCCCGTTCCCGGGTCCGAGACCTCGACGCGCACGCGGCCCTTCGCGAGCTCCCCGCGGAGCTCCATCTCCTGGCCCGGGTCAAGCGCCGCGTGCCGGACCACGTTCGTGACGAGCTCGCTGACGATCAGGCGGAGGTCGTTGGCCACCGGGGCGGGCAGGGCGGGGCCGAGGGCGCGGTCGATCGCCGTGCGGGCCTGGGCGACCGTCGCCGGGACGGGCGGGAACGTGGCGTGGAATTCCATGGGCTCGCCCCGCCCTTACCCGGCGGGCCGGCACGGTACCCGTACCGCGCGGAAATGGGTACGAACGGACTAGACCCGCGGTCGTACCCTTTGTCGGTGTCCCTCGCGCGCAGGACAATGGCGCTGTCGGAGCCCACTCGATCGGGGGACGTCCTGTCATGAGCGACTTCAGATTCGAGACCTCGCAGCACGGCGACGACCATCTGGTGCGGCTCTACGGCGACTTCGACATCACCGGCTTCAAGCAGGTGGACGAGGCGCTGGGCGGCATCCAGGCGGGCGGACGCCCCACCGTGACCCTCGATCTGCGCCAGCTCACCTTCATCGACTCGTCCGGCATTCGAGCGATCCTGCGGGCGGACGCCCGGGCGCGGAGCCTGGGAGAGCGCCTGCGGCTCATCGCCGGCCCCGACCGCGTGCAGAAGGTCTTTCAGATCACGCGGCTCGACGACCAGCTGGAGTTCGTCGAGCCCGAGGACTGACGCGAGCCCCGTCGTCCGCAGCATCCGGCGACCCGATCAGAAACGTTCGACGTCCGGGGTTGAGCGACGGCCTCGCGCGGGTACGTTCGGAGTGCGACGGAGGAGGACGGCATGCCGGTGCGCGAGGATGGGGCGGTCGAACAGCCGGAGCACGGCGGCCCCCACGACCCGCTCGACATCGGGGCGGCGGAATGGCGCGACACCATTCGCCGCGCGCTCAAGGAGATTCAGCGGGATCGGATCACGATCATCGCGGCCGGCATGGCCTTCTACTGGTTCCTCGCCATCTTCCCGCTGCTGTTCGCCGCCGTGGGACTCATCACGCTCCTGCGGATCACGCCCGGACGCCGCGCAGGGCGATCAAGGACGTGCTCGAGACGTTGCTGCCCGACAGCGCCGCGAAGGTCCTGACGAACGCGGTGGTGGACTCGCAGGCGAGGGCCGCGGGGTCGGGACTCACCACGCTGCTGATCGGGATCGGCGCTCGCGCTGTGGGGGGCGTCGTCCGGGATGGCGGCGACCCAGGTCGGGCTGGACGTCGCGTACGACGTCCCCGACGACCGGAGGTTCGTGAAGAAGCGGCTCATGAGCCTGGTCCTCATCCTCGCGACGCTCGTCCTCGGTGGGATCGCCGTCGTCCTGCTGGTGTTCGGGGAGCCGCTGCGAGGATTACCTGCGCGACGCGATCGGGGCCGGCGACGTACTTCGTGTGGCTGTGGACGGCGATCCGATGGGTCCTCGCCCTCCTGGCGGTCGTCACGCTGTTCGCGCTGTTCTACTTCATCGGGCCGAACCGCCAGCCGCCGAGCTGGTCGTGGCTGTCGCCGGGCGGCATCCTCGCGACGGTGATCTGGGTCGCGGCGTCGGTGCTGTTCTCCGTCTACGTCTCCCACTTCGGCGGCTCCTACGCCAAGACCTACGGCGCCCTCGCGGGCGTCATCATCCTCGTCCTGTGGCTGTACATCACCGCGCTCGCGATCCTCGTGGGGGCGGAGCTGAACGGCGAGCTGGAGCGCGAACGCGCGCTTCGAGCCGAGGCGGAGGCGAGGGGAGGGATGGGTCCCTCGAGTCCGACGCGGCTCCCGCACCGTCCCGCTCCCGCTCCAGGTCCGGCGACGGCTTCCCGCGCCGCACCGATCGATCGCCGAGCCGAGGTGGGAACCCGGGCCCGCCGAGGCCCCCTCGTCGCCCGGCGACGACGGCGGGGGGAGGGTCGCTCCGATCACGACGACCGCGATCGTGGTCGGCGCCGTGTTGGTTGCGAGCCGCAAGCTCCGCGGGGGACGGTAGGAGCGCGCGAGGCTGAGGCCGGGGAGCTGCGCCCGCTACACGACGAGGTGGCGCCGCGGGACGACCTGTCCGAGCCGGTCCTGTGAGGGAACGCAGTAGGCGATCAACGCGGCCGCGGCCTGCGGGTCCAGCGTCCGGGCCAGCCACTCCTCGAGTCCGCGCACGCCCTGGTCGGCGATCGCGCTCATCGTCTGCTCGTCGCCCTCGGGCGAGACCACGACCCAGCACGGCTCGACCCGAAAGCCATCGAGGAAGTCGTAGGTGCCGCTGCGGAAGATGACGTTCCACAGGCCCGCCTTGGGGCCGTCGCCGACCCGGACGTGAAACCCTCCGTCGGCGTCCCCCCACACGTCCGGGCCCTCGAGCGCGGGCAGCTCCTCCTCGGGGACCGCCATGCCGAGCAGCGAGCGCATGAGGTCGAGCAGATCCTCGATCGGGAACGGCTTCACGAGGTAGCCGGCCGCGCCCATCCCGAAGGCGCGCTGCCGCTGGGCGTGCAGGCTGACGGCGCTCGTCACGACCACGGGCGGGGAGTACTCCCACTGCCTGATCTCCTCCAGCACGGCCCAGCCGTCCAGGTACGGCATCATGAGATCGAGCAGGACGATGTCGGGCATGGACGAGCGCATCGACTCCAGCGCCTGGTTTCCGTCGGCCGCGAGGGCCGTGTCGAACCCCGCGCCCTCGAGATTCAGCTGCATGAGCATGAGGAGCTGAGGCTCGTCCTCGACGATGAGGACCGTGGGCTTGTCGTCGGCGGGCCACTGCCGCCCGGGGGAGTCGGCTCCCCCGGAACCGTCGTTCGCCATGATCCTGTCCATCGGCATCCCCGAGGGGCGGTTGAGCTGCGGCGGACGCATGCCACCTGGGCGAGGTGTAGCGGCGGCCGCCGGCGGGAAAGGAAAGGGGTATCTAAGAAAAGAAACTGCAAGCCTACGGAAAGGACGCACTCATGGAGTACAGGGAGACCGAGGATCGGACCCGGACGGGCTCGTCCCGGGTCGAGGAGGACGATGTCGTGGTGGAACGCACCGACGTCCCTGACCGCCCGGCCGACGACGTGGATCCGGGCAGGGTGGGCGTGGAACGCGCGCACGACCGGTTCGGTGGCTTCGACGTGCCGGCGCAGCTGACCGGCATGCTCGTGGCGATCGGACTCGTGGTGCTGCTCGGCGGCATCGCGGGAGCCGTCATCGGCAGCATCGCCTACCAGACGGGCCTGCAGGGGAACCTGAACGAGATCTCCGTCGGCGCGCTCGCTTCGGGCCTCGCGGTGTTGCTCGTGTCGTTCCTCATCGGCGGGTGGGCCGCGGGCCGGATCGCCCGCTACGACGGGGGTCGAAACGGCCTCATGACCGCCGTCTGGTTCCTTCTCCTGACGGCCATCCTCGCCGGGCTCGGCATCTGGTTCGGCGCCGAGTACAACGTCGTCGGCCGGGTCGACCTGCCCAACTGGTTCGACGCGTGGTTCTCCGACCGGGATGTCACCATCGGCGCCGCGCTCAGCGGCATCGGAGCCGTCGTCGCGACGCTTGTGGGCGGGTTCCTCGGTGGCCTCTGGGGCGCCCGGTATCACCGGCGGGCGGACGCCACCATCGTCGACGCACGGGCCGGGGCGTACACCGCGACGCGCGAGGTCGAGGAGGCGCGCGGACCGAGGTAGTTCCCCCGCCCGGAGCCGGCCTAGGCCGTGGCCCGCACCTCGATCGAGCCGTCGCGTTCGCGAGCCTCGTAGGTCGGCTGCTTCGAGGTCGCGGGGCCGCGCTCGATCGCACCGTCCCGCAGCCGGAAGATGCTGCCGTGCCAGGGGCACGTGACGGTGCACGCGTCGTCGTCGATCTCCCCCTGGTGCAGCGGCCCGCCGCGGTGCGAGCAGCGCTCGGCGATCGCGAGGATCTCCCCGTCGCGGCGATACAGCATCACGGGCTCGCCGCCTGCTCGAGCGAGGACCGGGGTGCGATCGGGAAGCTCCGAGGCGTTCAGCGCCGTGACCCAGCGCCTCGGCCGGTGCTCGGTGGCCGTCTGGTTGACGCCGACCGCGCGGTCGAACACCAGGTGCCCCCCGAGGTAGGCGGTCGAAGGTCGCGATGCCGCCGCCGAGCATCCCGAGCGCGACGCCGAGGCCCCGCCGGCCGCTGCGGCGGGCGAGGTAGGACAGGGCGTAGGTGCCCAGGGCGGCGACGTTGCCGGCGCCGTGCACGAAGCCCATTCGCTGCTCGCGACCCGTCGTGTCGGCCCAGTCGTTCAGGCCGGTGGCGGCCGTCGGCAGCGCGGAGAGGATCCCGACCCCGACGAGCGTGTCGGCCGCGGCCTCGGCGCGCTCTCCTCCCACGAGGTCGAGGATGAGGGCGCTCGTCCAGGAGCCGACGACGAGGTCGGTGAGCGCCGGGTGCAGGGCGTGGCCGATCCACGTGCCGCTCAGCGCGTCCTTCAGCGGCCCGGGACGGATCGCCTCGCCGGTGATCGTCGCGATGCGCTTGGACACCGGGTCGATCGCCCGGAGCTCCTCGATGCGCTCGGCGAGTGTGTCGAGCGGTAGCCTCATGGTCGCCTCCAAGGTCGATTCTCGGTCGAGACAGGTGCTCTTCCCGCTCCCGCCGCCTCGGAACCCTCGCGCGCGAGGCACGTCGACGAGCCGTGGAGGGGAGTGGGATTGGTAGACTTCACGACCGAGGCGGCGTAGCTCAGGGGCAGAGCAAGCGGCTCATAATCGCTGTGTCGGTGGTTCGAGTCCACCCGCCGCTACGAGCGATTCCGAGGCGACAGGGCCCCACTCCCGGGAGGAAACGGTATGGCGAAGAAGAAGTTCGAGCGCAACAAGCCCCACGTGAACATCGGGACGATGGGCCACATCGACCACGGCAAGACCACGCTCACCGCGGCGATCACCAAGGTGCTCGCCGACAAGGGCATGGCCGACTTCACCCCGTTCGACGAGATCGACAAGGCCCCCGAGGAGCGCGAGCGCGGCATCACGATCGCCATCGCCCACGTCGAGTACGAGACCGAGAACCGCCACTACGCCCACGTCGACATGCCCGGGCACGCCGACTACATCAAGAACATGATCACCGGGGCCGCCCAGATCGACGGCGCCATCCTGGTGGTCTCGGCGGCAGACGGCCCCATGCCCCAGACCCGCGAGCACGTCCTGCTCGCCCGCCAGGTCGGCGTCCCCTACATCGTTGTCTTTCTGAACAAGGCCGACATGGTCGACGACCCCGAGCTGCTGGACCTCGTGGAGCTCGAGGTCAGAGAGCTCCTGTCCTCCTATGAGTTCCCCGGCGACGACGTCCCCGTGATCGTCGGCTCGGCCCTGAAGGCGCTGGAGGGAGACGCCGAGGCCGTGGCCAAGATCGATGAGCTCATGGACGCCGTCGACACCTACATCCCCGAGCCGGTGCAGCGACACCGACAAGCCCTTCCTCATGTCGATCGAGGACGTGTTCTCCATCACCGGCCGAGGCACCGTGACCACCGGGCGGGTGGAGCAGGGGGTATTGAAGAAGATGGAGGAGGTCGAGATCGTCGGCCTGAAGGACACGAAGAAGACCGTCGCCACCGACCTCGAGATGTTCCGAAAGCTGCTCGACGAGGTCCGAGCCGGCGACAACGTCGGGGTGCTGCTGCGAGGCGTGGACAAGGAGGGGGTCCAGCGGGGCCAGGTGCTGGCGAAGCCCGGCACCATCACCCCGCACACCAACTTCAAGGCCCAGGTCTACGTCCTGTCCAAGGACGAGGGCGGCCGCCACACCCCGTTCTTCAACGGCTACCGGCCCCAGTTCTACTTCCGCACCACCGACGTCACCGGCACCGCCAACCTCCCCGACGGGGTGGAGATGGTCATGCCGGGCGACAACGTCGAGATGACCGTCGAGCTCGGCGCCCCCATCGCCATGGAGGAGGGCCTGCGCTTCGCCATCCGCGAGGGCGGCCGGACCGTGGGCGCAGGGCGCGTCACCGAGATCACGCAGTAGGACGCGGGGAGCGCGGAGCATCCATGGCCAAGACCGATAACAGACCGAACATCACGCTCGCGTGCACCGAGTGCAAGCGGCGGAACTACAACACGGTGAAGAACCGCGTGAACGACCGCGACCGTCTGGAGATGAAGAAGTACTGTCGCTGGTGCCGCCGCCACACCCTGCACCGCGAGACGCGCTGAGGCCGGCCTAGCCTCTCCCCGGCCGGCCGGATCCCGCGGCGCGGCCCATGGGCCGCCGCTGCGCGCGCCGTTCGAGCCGCGCTCCGCCTCGCGCTCCGCCTCGAGGGCCGCGACGTCCACGACCTCCGCCCCGGAGAACCCCTCCTCGGAGTCGCCGCCCTGCGCCGCGGCGAGGTTGGCGACGATCTTGCCGTGGCGGATCGCGAGCACGACGGCGTCGAGCTTGGAGTGCACCTTGAGCTTCGTGAGCACGTTCTGCAGGTGCGTGCGAAGGGTATGCGGGCTGACCCCCAGCGTCGGCGCGATCTCATCGCTCGCGACACCGTCGGCGATGAGCTGGAGGATCTCGAGCTCGCGCGGCGTCAGCCGCTCGAGGCGCTGCTCGATGGTGGCCTCCTGCTTGCGGCGGTGGCGCAGGCGGCGAAGGCTCGCCTCGACCTCCTCCGGATCCATCAGCGACTCGCCGGCATGCGCGCGACGAACGGCGCCGGCGAGGTCGACGACGGCCTCGGTCTTCGGCAGACACCCGCTGGCGCCGGCCTGCGCGGCGCGGGCGGTCGTCAGGTCGCCGACGTGACCGGTCAGCAGGATCACGTGCGTGTCCTCGTTCTCGTCCACGATGCGGCGGGTCGCCTCGATGCCGTCCATGCCGGGCATCGCGAGGTCCATGAGGACGACGTCGGGGTGCTCCTCCTCGTTGACCTGAACGGCCGTCTCGCCGTCGGTCACGACGTCGATCACGCGGAGGTCCTTCTCCTTCGCGAGCGCCATGCTGAGCGCCTCGCCGAAGGTGCGCTGATCGTCGACGATGAGGACCTTGATCGCGGACTGCGGGCTTCGACCCATCGGCCGAATCCTAGGGTGACAAAAGGGCGGGGTCACGTAAGGAAAGCGACCGAATCCGCTGTAGCGCAGTACGCAGTAGGCCGTCTGTCCTACGGTTGGGCACGAACGCCGGCGCCGTTGCCGGAAAAATCCCTCCGCCGTAGGGTGTGGCGCCGTGAACCTACAGGCGGAAGGCCGGGTCTATCCGGCCGTCGAGCTCGTGGTCGACCCCGATCGCGTCCGCGCGTTCGGGCTCGCGGTGCTCGCTCCGGAGGGCCTCGGCGTGCCGCCGACGTTCGCCACCGCCGCGGAGTTCGCCGCCTTCCCCGCGATCATCTCCGATCCCGACCTCGGCCTCGACTTCTCGCGCGTCGTCCACGGGGAGCAGGAATACGAGTGGCGCCGGGCCTTCGTCGAGGGGGAGTCGCTGTCGGCCACGTCGCGCATCGCCGCGATCCGCGAGAAGCGGGGCACCGGGTTCCTCACGATCGAGACGGAGCTCCGCGACGCCGGACGGCGAGGTGGTCGTCCTGGCGCGGGCCACCCTGATCGAGCGGGCCGCCTGATGCCGCCGGCGCTCCGGTTCGACGACGTCGCCGTCGGCGACGAGCTGCCGGCGCTGGAGCGGACGGTCCGGCGCGAGGACGTGCGGTCCTACGCCGATGCCTCCGGGGACCGCAACCCGCTGCACCTGGACGACGAGGTCGCCCGGGCCGCCGGGTTCCCGGGCGTGATCGCCCACGGCATGTTCACGATGGGCCACCTGGCGTCGTGCCTCACGGCGTGGGCGGGCGACGCGGGGGCGATCACCCGGATGCGGGTGGCCTTTCGAGCGGCGGTCCGCATGGGCGACGTGATCGTCGCCGGCGGGCGGGTCAGGGAGCTCGACCCGGCGACCCGGCGGGCGAGCCTCGAGGTGTGGGTGACCGTGGACCGCGAGGGAGCCACCGAGTACCCGATCCGTCGCAGCGACGCCGAGGTGCAGCTCGCGTAACCACCCGCTCTCCTCCGGAGTCGAACCCCGTGTCTGAGGCCCGGGTCTCCGCAGCGTTGCTCGCGGCATGCCGCCGCGGCGACCGGCGCGCCCAGGAGGAGCTCGTCGCCGCCACGAGCCGGCGCGTGTACGGGCTCGCCCTGCGGCTCGTGGGCGACCCGGCCGAGGCGGAGGACGTGGCGCAGGAGGCCTATCTCCGGATGTTTCGGGGATTGGCGGGGTTCCGGGAGGAGGCGAGGTTCGAGACGTGGATGCATCGGATCGTCGCCAACACCGCGTTCACGCACCTGCGCCGGCGCGGCCGTTTCGGGGACCTGCTCGCCGAGGAGGACGCCCTCGAGCGGGTCGCCGATATCGCCTCGCCGGAGCGGTTCGAGGACGTCGCGGTGGAGCGGGACGATCTCCAGCGGGCGCTGGCCTCGCTGCCTCCGGGCCAGCGGATCCCCGTGATCATGAAGGACGTCTACGACATGCCGGTGCGGGAGATCGCCGAGGAGCTCGGGATCGCGGAGGGCGCCGTCAAGGTGCGGTTGCATCGGGCCCGGCGGCGGCTGCTGGAGCTGCTGTCGGATCCGGGGCAGGAGGAGGGAGAGGGGAGCTGACGCCGTGCTGAGCTGCGACGAGGTGCGACCGCTGCTTTCCGCCTACGCCGAGCGGAGGGTCCATCAGGCCGGCGATCTCGAGGTCCATCTCGCGTCGTGCGCGGGATGCCGGGCCGAGCTCGCCGCCTACCGATCGCTGCTCGGGAGCCTGGCCGAGCTCCGCGACGTCGGACCGGCCGCCCCTCCCGGATTCGAGGCTCGGGTGATGGCTCGCGCGCCGCTGCCGTCGCTCGGCGGCCGGGTGCGGACGTCGCTTCGCGAGCATCCGGAGTGGGTGGCGCTCGCCTCGATCGGCGGGGCGGCCCTCGGCGCGACCGCGATCGGCGCCGTCGCCCTGGCTCGCCGCCGGCGGAACCGCCTCGCCGCCGCGGCGACGTAGCGGAGTCCCTACTCGAGGTCGATGCGGTCCTCGGGCGGTCCCTGGCGACCGATCGCCGCGAGGGCGTGCATGGCATCGCCCATCTTCTCGATCGCCGTCTGCATCTCGCGCCCGCCGGTCTGCGATTGGATCCGATCGATCTTGCGGGTGAGCACGTCGGCCGACGTCGCGAACGACTCGGCCATCGACTGCGTCTCGCGGTGCAGCTGATCGGCGAGTATCGAGAACTTTCGGTCCATCGCGCCGAGCACCTCGTTGCCGAGGTTCGCCTGGAGCTCCTTCACGGCGCGAAGCGCCTGCCTCGAGGCGTCCGAGTCCTCCTGCTGGTCGATCCTGTTGGCGAGCGCCTGGTTGTCGGACCGGATCATCTTGGCGAGCGCGCCGATGCGCTGATCGATCGCCCGGCCGACGCCGGCGTCGCCCTCGCGCCTGCATCCGCTCGAACGACGTCCGAGCCCGGTCGATCGCCTCGACGCTCGTCGAGAGCCGGTCGGCGTTCGCCTGCATCCCCGCGCCGATGGCCGTCTCGACGACGCTCGCCGTCCGGTCGCCGAGCGCGGTGAGGTCCGCGTCCATCTTCTCCTTCAGCACGATGAGGTTGCGATCGAGCGCGAGTGAGATCCCCTCGACGCGGCCGTCGATCGCCCGCTCGGTGACCTCGCCGATCCGCCGGCTCGACTCCTCCACCGTGAACTGCGTCGCCGCGTCGACGGCCTCGGTCACCCGGATCAGCCGCTCGTCCAGCATCCGCCCGATCGCCTCGTCCTGCGCGGCGGCGTTGTCGACGAGTCGCTGGCGAAGAGCCTCGGAGTCGGAGCGAACGAGCTGGGCGAGCCCCATGACCCGGGCCTCCAGCACGTGCGTGACCTGCTCGGCGCCCATGCGGGCCGACTCTCGGATCGCCTCGTTCTGCTGGCGCCACTGCTCGTCGGTGCGGTCGGCCGCCTCCTCGAGCGTGCGGCTCATCCAGGTCTCGTGGGAGGCGAGCGTGTCGGCCAGGGTCCGAGCCTCGATCCCGAGGCGCTCGTAGAGGAGCTGGATCTGCTCGCCGAGCGTCGTCTGGATCTGCGCGTGGATGCGATCGGTCAGGTCGTCGTCCTGCGCGGTCGCCGTCTCGATGTGCTGCTCCATCCGCTGGGCGAGCCGTCCCATCGTGTCGACCCCGCCGGAGACGTAGCCCTGCATCGCCTCGACGATGCGCTCGGCCTCGCTCGCGACGATGTTGCCGTTCTCCTGAACCTGGGCGCGGATGTTCTCGACGAGCTCGCGGTCGCGCTCGGCGATGTAGGCGATGGTGGAGGCGATGTGGCGCTCCACCTGCTCGATCTGCTCGCGCAGGCCGTCGACGTTCTGCAGCGCGGGCGACTGGGCCACGTCGGCGAGGGCGCGGGCGCTGCGGGCGATGTGCTCGGTCAGCTGGGCGTTGGAGCGATTGACCTGCTGGAGGGCGTCCTCGAGCCGGTCGGTGCGAACGGCGAGCGCCTGAAACCGCTCGTCGCTGTGGGAGATCAGCCCGCGGATCGCCTGATCGCGGGAGAGGAACTGGAGGATGCTCGATTGCGTCTGGGCGGTGTCGCCGCCGCTCGAGCGCCACATCTCGGAGGCGACGTCCCTCATGAGCTGGACGGCGGACGACTGGATCGCGGCGAGGCCGCGGTCGAGCCGGTCCTCGAGGACGCGCTGATATCCGGCGAGGGCCTCCTCGATCCGGACGTCCTCGGGGTCGGCCGATCCTCGGCCGAACAGGGAACGACGCCGATGACCGGGGTCGTCGGGGAAGGGCTCGTTCGACTGCATGCTCGCTCGCATTCCGGGGCCGGCGCGAGAGCGTTTGGAGGAGTCTAGGGGAGGCACCCTCGCGCCACACGTAAGGGGCGCCACTGAGTTTGGGAGCCGGGCATGTCGCGCGGAGTGTGACTCAGGACGGCGCTCGGGTTGCGCTCTAGGTCAGGTCCTCCACGCTGACCGTGGTCTCCTTGATGGCGCTTTCCGGCGGAAGGAACGCGGCGTCGCCCGGGAAACGCCTGACCTGATCCCGCAGGTAGCCCCGTGCCGTGGCGAAGTCGCGGCTGAGCGCCTCGGCATCGACACCTCGGATGCGGATCAGCGGATCCCAGGGATGCTCTCGGACGGCGTCGGCGATCAAGCGCGACGCCTCCTCGGCGGCCCCCGGCTTCCCGGCTCGGGAGTCGAGCGCCAGGTCCTCGGCCAGGGCGTCCACCGTCGCGAGCCGCCACGGCTGCAGCTGAAGCGAATGCCGCAGCGCCCATTCGGACTCGTATCGCTCGCCGACGTGCTGGAACGTGGAGGAGATCGCGACGATCGTCGAGAGGACGAGCGTGCCGGCGAGGCCGGCGCCGACGAGGGTTCGCCCCGCCCGCAGTCGGATGCCTCCGGGCGGGAGCGGCCGGCGCGCGTCGCCGTGCTCGGCGGCGACCCGGCGAGCAGGAAGGCCAGCGGCGTCACGGACAGGTCGAACGGCTCGTACAGGTTGAAGGCGGCGAGCGCGCCGACCGCCCCGACGACCCACGCGAGGCGGCGGTCGGCTCGCCTCGCGCGCGAGGCGACGAGCACCACCAGGGCGGCGAATGCTCTGAGGCCGATCACGCCGCTGGTCACCGCCGTCTGGATGAAGATGTTGTGCGGCCTCGGACCACAGACGGGAGGGCGCGATCGATCTCCGCTTCCGTGGCGGTGGCCCGGAAGGCGCTGAAGCTGTTGGCGGGACCCCATCCGAGGACCGGGCGATCGAGCGCGGCGCGCGTGTGGACCGACGAAGGCGGTGACCCGGCCCTCGTCGCCGGCGAAGGTCAGCTGCCCCGCGGGCGAGACCACCGGCAGCAGCGGCTGGGCGGCGACCCAGATCGCGCACGTGGCCACCACGATGGCCCCGAGCACGAGCGAGCGCCGGATCGGGACGCGGAACCACCACAGCGTGAGCGGGACCGCCACCAACGGCAGGAGCCAGGCCGACCGCTCGCCGGCGAGGGAGATGCCCGAGACGAGCAGAACGAGCGTGACCACCGTCCTGGGCGTGAGCCGGCCGGTCGTCGCCGCCTCGGAGCCGAGCAGCGCCGAGAGGGCGACCGTCATGACCGCGACGGCGAACACGGGGTTTCCGGCCGTGGACCCGGAGAAGGTCAGATCGGGGACGACGGCGTGGAGTGACGCCGGGCAGGAGCCTCGCCATGAAGAGGACCACCGGCCATGAGGAGGCCGGTCCAGACGAGCCATCCGCGCATCCGGGCGACAGTGCGTGGCGGCAGGGACGCTCCGACGACGACGAGGTAGGCGCAGGGGCCCAGCATGGCGAGCCCGGTCAGCGGGAAGTCGTAGCCGGTGAGGCTGCGGAGCGGGTCGACGCCCCAGATCGCCGCGATGACGGTCACGCCGAACCAAGCCCCGGCCGCGATCGCGAGCCGCCGGTCGAGCGGCACCCCGCCGATCCAGACGAGCAGCGTGCCGAGCGCGAGAAAGACGAGTTTGGCGTCGGCGAACGGCGCCCAGGAGAACACCGTGAAGGCGAGCGGCACGGCGACGGTGATCAGGAGCAGCCCGGCGTCGAGGGCGCCGGGACGCCGGCAGTCCGGTATCGGCCTCGCCGAGGGTGGTCGGAGCGGGGTCGGACACCTCGAGAACCGTCGAAGGGTGCGTATCCATGACGATCCACTCTTCGGCGCGGCGGGGCACGGTCTGGAGCCTGGGGGCTCAGGGGCTCCGGCCTCGACCGGACCTTTGGCGGGCCCGGAGAGCAGGCCATATACTGGCCATCTTGATGTCCCCCACGCCGAGACAGGCCGGGGTCTCGAAGGGGCGTAGCTCAACCTGGCAGAGCACCGGTCTCCAAAACCGGCGGTTGGGGGTTCGAGTCCCTCCGCCCCTGCAAGGAGCACGATGAACAGACAGACGAAGCGGATGCAGGCCCGCCAGGAGCGCACGCAGAACGAGCGCGCGCAGGCCGTGACGTCCGCTCGTCGCGCCCAGCAGCAGGAGAAGCGCAAGCGGACGCCGGCGCGGCAGTTTCTGAAGGAGGTCCGCCAGGAGCTCAAGAAGGTAAACTGGCCGACCCGGCAGGAACTGATCGCCTACACGATCGTGGTGCTCGTCTCCGTGGTCGTGCTCACGAGCCTCGTCTTCGGACTCGATTACGTGTTCTCCAAGGCGATCTTCCAGATGTTCACCTGATCGCGAGCGAGGACGTTTGATGGACGACGACATCCGCACCCAGGAGCTCTCCGGCGCGCCCGTGAGCGAGTCCGACGCGCCCACCGGCGAGGAGCCGGCCGACGAGCCGGGCGAGGAGCGACGCCACAGCGAGCAGGCGTTTCGCGAGGACGAGATCGAGGCGGAGGCCGAGAAGACGATCGACAACCCTGGCCTGGCCGAGGTCGACCTCGCGCAGGAGGAGGGCGGCAACACGCCGCTGGTCGACGAATGGTCCGGCGGCGGCGCCGACGAGGTGGCCGAGGAGGCCGCGATGCACGTCGCGCCCGACGAGCCGCTCGAGCGACGAGGTGGCCGAGAGCGACTCCGTCGCGGGGGTCACCGAGCCGCTCGGAACGAGCTCCGACTTCGGCGACATCCCCCTCGCGGAGACCGATCCCGGGGAGCGGCCGGTGATCCTGGCCGCCGCCGCGGAGGTCGGCCTGGAGGAGCCCGACACCGACGAGCTGGTCGCCGAGGCGGCTCCGATCGCGGAGGTCGAGGGCGAGACCGAGAGCGAGGGCCTCGGCCGCGACGAGGACGTGGTCGACACCGACTACGAGAAGCCGGACGAGGAAGTGATCGAGGTGCCCGCGGCCGAGGTGACCGAGACGGCCGAGGTGGCCGAGGTCGCCGAGACCGCCGAAGTGGCCGAGACGGCCGAGCCGCCCGCGCCCGCCGCCAAGTCCAAGTCCAAGGTCCAAGGCCAAGGCCAAGGCGGAGGCGGAACCCGAGCCGAGAGACGGAGACGATCGTCGCGGATCCCTACAAGGGTCCGGGCGACTGGTACGTCGTGCACACCTACGCCGGCTACGAGAACAAGGTGAAGACCAACCTGTCCTCCCGCATCCACACGATGCAGATGGAGGACAAGATCTTCGACGTCCACATCCCCATGGAGGACGTCATGGAGATCAAGGGCGGCAAGAAGCAGGTCGTCCAGAAGAAGGTCTTCCCGGGCTACCTCCTCGTGAAGATGGTCTACGACAACGACTCCTGGTACGTCGTGCGCAACACGCCGGGCGTGACCGGGTTCGTCGCAGCCGGGACGGGCTCCAAGCCCACTCCGCTCTCCCGGCGCGAGGTCGAGAAGATCCTGTCGGTGAAGAAGGAGGAGGTGAAGCCGGCGTTCCGCCTCGGCTTCGAGGAGGGCGACGTCGTGCGCATCATCTCCGGCCCGTTCGCCGACTTCAACGGGACCATCAACGAGATCAACGTCGACCAGAGCAAGCTGAAGGTCCTGGTGAACATCTTCGACCGTGAGACCCCGGTCGAGCTCGGGTTCGACCAGGTCGCGAAGGTCTAGCTCGCCCGGCTGTTAGCATCGAAGACGCCGTCCCTCCGGGCGGCGGCCCACGAGTGCGGGAGGCCGCGAGGCCGTTCGAACCGCAGGAGGTGCATGCCCATGGCACCGAAGAAGGTGCTCGCGAACGTCAAGCTTCAGATCCGCGCCGGCCAGGCGACCCCGGCGCCCCCCGTCGGAACGGCCCTCGGCCAGCACGGCGTGAACATCATGGACTTCTGCCGTCAGTACAACGACGCGACGCAGCAGCAGAGCGGCCAGGTCATCCCCGTGGAGCTGACCATCTACGAGGACCGGTCGTTCACCTTCGTCACGAAGCAGCCCCCGGCGGCCGAGCTGATCAAGCAGGCGGCGTCGCTCGAGAAGGGCTCGGGCGTCCCCAACCGCGACAAGGTGGGGACCATCTCGCCCGATCAGGTCCGCCGGATCGCCGAGCAGAAGATGCCGGACCTGAACGCGTCCGACATCGACGCCGCCATGAAGATCATCGAGGGCACGGCCCGCAGCATGGGCGTGGAGGTGGGCGCGTGAGCGGGCACGGCAAGCGCTATCGCGAGGCGATGTCCTCGCTCGACCTCGGCCGGCAGTATCTTCCGGGCGAGGCGCTCAGGCTCGTGCGCGAGTTCCCCGGCGCCAAGTTCGACGAGACCGTCGAGCTCGCCTTTCGCCTCGGCGTCGACCCGCGCAAGGCCGATCAGCTCGTGCGGGGAACGGTGAACCTCCCGCACGGCACCGGCCGCTCCGTTCGCGTCGCCGTCTTCGCCGTGGGCGAGAAGGCCCGCGAGGCGAAGGAGGCGGGAGCCGACGTCGTCGGCGGCGAGGAGCTCGTCGAGGACGTCATCAAGGGAACCATCGACTTCGAGGCGACGGTCGCGACGCCCGACATGATGGCGGCGGTCGGGAAGGCCGGACGCGTGCTCGGCCCCCGCGGCCTGATGCCGAACCCCAAGACCGGGACCGTGACGATGGACGTCGGCAAGGCGGTCTCGGACATCAAGGCGGGCAAGCTCGAGTACCGCGTCGACCGAACCGGCAACCTCCATCTCATCATCGGAAAGCGGTCGTTCGACGAGGGGCAGCTCGTGGAGAACTATCTCGCCGTCGTCGAGGAGATCCTTCGCGCGAAGCCGTCCGCGGCCAAGGGCAAGTACATCAAGACGATGTCGATCTCGACGACGATGGGCCCGAGCGTCCCGATCGACCCCGCGCGCGTCCGCGACACGGACACCGTCGCGGCCCCCGCCTGAACGACCCGACGTCGTCGCACCCCCGGCCGCAGCCGGTCAACGTGGTCGACCTCGTCCTGTGGGTCGTCGCGTGGCTGCTCGTCGCCGGCGTCGTCTGGTCCTCCCTGGGCCCGCCTCCCTCCGCGCTGGCGGACCTCTCCTTCGGCGACAAGCTCCTGCATTTCGGCGCGTACGCCGCGACGACGGGCACGTTCCTGCTGGCCGCCGTCTGGCGGCCCGGCAGGGGGCCGGGCGGCTTCCCGCGAAGCGCCCCGCTGATCCTCGGCGCGGCCATCGTGCTCTCCGGCGTCATCGAGCTGGCGCAGGGCGCCTTCACGTCGAGGACCGCCGACGCGTGGGACGCGGTCGCCAGCATCCTGGGCGCGGTGGCCGCATGGGCGGCGTGGCGTCTGCTGCCGAGGGTCCGAGCCCGGGCCAGGTAGGCGGCCGGCACCGGTCTGGACAGTTTCTCGCCTGAGCACTGAAGGTCCGGCCCGGTGTGCCGATGGCTAATCCGTGAGCTGCGAAGCCGTACCCGATTCTGGGTAGGCCGGAACCACCTAGGGGGGCCATTGAGGCCGTCCGCCATTGTGCCGATGCGGGGGGCATGAGCGGGACAGCCGACCGCCCCCGACCAGGAAAGACCTCGAGGAGCTGAACATGGGAACGAAGATCGCCCGGTACGCGAGCAGGGCTCGTGTCCGCGCTGGTGATCGTGCTCGGGCTTCCCGGGACGGCGCAGGCGGCCACGCGAGCGGTCTGCATCAACGACGCTGCGGTGACCGAAGGGGACACGGGCACGGTCAACGCGACGTTCACGGTCACGATGTGCGACGGCGTCTCGGGCTCGATGAGCGTCACGTACACGACCGCCGACAGCAGCGCAGTGGCGCCGGCCGACTACACGTTCCGCACCGGGTCGGTCACGGTCAACAAGAACACCGACGCGACCGTCACCGTCCCCGTCGTCGGGGACACCCTCGATGAGAACAACGAGCTCTTCCTCGTGGTCCTGTCGAACCCGGTCAACGGCATCATCCAGTCGGGAACGGGCCTCGGCACGATCAACGACAACGACCCGCTGCCGACGGTGTCCGTCAACGATGTGGCGATCAACGAGGGGAACGGCGGCACCACGGCGGGGAACTTCACCGCGACGCTGTCGGCCGTGAGCGGCCGGACCGTCACCGTGCAGTACGCGACCAGCGACGGAACCGCCGTGAGCCCCGGCGACTACGCGACCGCCAGCGGCACGGTTATCCTTCGCTCCCGGCGACACGAGCGAGCCGATCCCGATCGTCGTCGACGGCGACGTCGCGGACGAGGTGAACGAGACGTTCTCCGTCGTGCTGTCGTCGCCGACGAACGTCGACGATCGCGGACGGGACCGGCGTGGCGACGATCACCGACGACGACGGCCCTCCGGGCCTCTCGGTCGACAACGCGACGGTCACCGAGGGGAACAGCGGCACCACGAACGCGAACTTCACCGTGTCGCTGTCGCCCGCGAGCGGCAAGACCGTCACGGTCAACTACGCGACGGCCAACGGAACCGCCGTGGCCCCCGCCGACTACACGGCCAAGAGCAGCACGACGCTGACCTTCAACCCCGGCCAGACGTCGCTCCCGGTGACCGTCGTCACCAAGGGAGACACGCTGGACGAGGACAACGAGACGTTCACGCTCGACCTCTCGGCTCCGTCCAACGCGACGCTCTCCGACGGTCAGGGCGTCGGCACGATCACCGACGACGACGGCCTGCCGGCGATCACGGTCGGCGACGTCACGGTGGCGGAGGGTGATTCCGGCACGCAGAACGCGGCCTTCACCGTGACGCTCTCGCCCGCGAGCGGCCGGACGGTGACCGTGGACTACGGCACGACCAACGGCACGGCGGTCGCGCCGGGCGACTACACCGCGACGAGCGGCACGCTGACGTTCGCCGCGGGGGAGACCACGCAAGGACGTGAACGTGCCCGTGGTCGGCGAGCTCGACACCGAGCTGACGGAGAGCTTCACCCTGAACCTGACCGCGCCATCCAACGCCACCGTCGCGGATGCCAGTCGGCGTCGGCACCATCACGGACAGCGACCCCGACCCGACGGTCTCCGTCGACGACGTCACGGTGAACGAGGGCAACGTCGGCACCACGAACGCGGCGTTCACGGTCGACCTCTCCGCCTCGAGCTACAAGACCGTGACGGTCGACTACGCGACCCTCGACGGAAACGCCGTCGACCCGAACGACTACATCACGAAGAGCGGGACGCTGACGTTCGCGCCCGGGGAGACGTCGAAGACGGTGTTTGTGCAGGTCGCCGGGGACACGCTCGACGAGCTGGACGAGACGTTCGAGCATCGCGCTGTCGAATCCCAGCAACACCTCGGTCGTTGGCGGGCAGGGGACCGCCACGATCAACGACGACGACGCCCAGCCGACCCTGTCGGTCGGCGACGCCTCGGTCACGGAGGGCGACTCGGGAACGAGTCCAGGCCGACTTCACGGTCTCGCTGTCGGCCGCCAGCGGCAGGACGGTGACCGTCAACTACGCGACGGTGGAGCTCGACGCCGTGTCGCCCGACGACTTCGCGTCCCAGAGCGCGACGCTCACCTTCAATCCCGGCCAGGTGTCGAAGACCGTCTCGGTCACCGTCAAGGGCGACGCCCTCGATGAGGACAACGAGACCTTCCGGGTCGACCTGTCCAGCTCCCTCCAACGCGACCATCGCCGACGGCCAGGGCCTCGGCACGATCACCGACGACGATCCCACGCCGAGCATCTCCATCGGCGACGCATCCGTGCCCGAGGGAGATTCGGGGACGCAGGACGCGACCTTCACGGTCACCCTCTCGGCCGCCAGCGGCCGGGCCGTGTCGGTGAGCTACGCCACGGCCGACGGCACCGCGGTCGCGCCGAGCGACTACTCGTCCCGGAGCGGCACGCTGACGTTCGCGGCCGGCGAGACGACGAAGGACATCAGCGTCCCCGTCGTGGGCGAGCTCTCCGCCGAGAACCCGGAGAGCTTCACCGTGAACCTCACGGCGCCGATCAATGCCACCGTCGCCGACGGCCAGGGCGTCGGCAGCATCACCGACAACGACCCGGACCCCCCGGTCGCGATCGACAGCGTGTCGGTGACGGAGGGTGACGCCGGGACGGCGCAGGCCAGCTTCACGGTCTCGCTCGCCGGGTCCAGCGTCAAGACCGTGAGCGTCGACTACGCGACGGTCGACGACAGCGCCGTCGAGCCGGACGACTACACGGCCACGAGCGGCACGCTCACGTTCACCCCCGGCCAGACGACGAAGACGGTGGTCGTCGACGTCGCCGGCGACACCCTCGACGAGGACGACGAGACGTTCGAGGTCTCGCTCTCCAACCCCGTCAACACGACGCTCGCCGACGGCCCGGGGATCGGCACGATCGAGGACGACGACGCCGCGCCGTCGCTGTCGATCGACAACGTCGTCGTCGGGGAGGGAGACTCGGGAACCGCTCCGGCCGACTTCACCGTCTCGCTGTCGAGCGAGAGCGGCAAGACGGTGACCATCGACTACGCGACCCTCGAGGACAGCGCCGTGGCGCCCGCCGATTTCGTGGCCGGCAGCGGCACCCTCACCTTCAACCCCGGCCAGCTCACGAAGACGGTGTCGGTCTCGGTCAAGGGCGATGTCCTGGACGAGATCGACGAGACGTACGCGGTCGACCTCTCCAACCCCTCGAACGCGAACGTCGCGGACGGAAACGGCGTGGGGCAGATCACCGACGACGATGCGCTTCCGGACGTGTCCGTGGGTGACGCCGGCGTGACGGAGGGAGACGCCGGCACGGACAACGCCACCTTCACGGTCACGCTCTCGGTCCGCGAGCGGCCGGGACGTCACGGTCGACTACGCGACGGCCGACGGAACCGCCGTGGAGCCCGACGACTACGCGGCCACGAGCGGCACGCTGACGTTCTCGCCGGGCGAGACGACGAAGGACGTGGACGTGCCCGTGGAGGGCGACCTGGCCGCCGAGCCGGACGAGACGTTCGTCCTGAACCTCGCCACTCCGGTGAACGTCACCGTCGTGGACGGCCAGGGCGATGCCACCATCACCGACAACGACCCCGATCCCTCGGTGTCGGCCGACGACGTGTCGGTGGACGAGGTCGACACGGGCTCCACGTCGACCGCGAGCTTCACGGTCTCGCTCTCGGCGTCCAGCTTCAAGACCGTGACGGTCGACTACGCGACCGCCGACGACACCGCGGTGGCCCCCGACGACTACACGGCCACGAGCGGCACCCTGACGTTCGCGCCGGGCGAGACGACGAAGACGGTCGCCGTCGACGTCGTGGGCGACACGGCCGACGAG
The DNA here is from genome assembly GCA_963728285.1 of uncultured Actinomycetes bacterium. Classification (GTDB taxonomy): domain Bacteria; phylum Actinomycetota; class UBA4738; order UBA4738; family HRBIN12; genus CAVSJR01. The sequence goes on from CAVSJR010000003.1 coordinate 724,645, forward strand.
CCGGACGAGACGTTCACCCTCGAGCTCTCGAACGCCGTCGAATGCCTCGGCCGTCGGAGGAGACGGCACCGGCACGATCACCGACAACGACAAGATCCCGACGTCCATCGTCCTCGCCTCGGCGACCAAGTCGAAGGCCAAGGTCACCGCCGGCGCCACCCTCCTGAACGCGGAGGTCGGTATGACGGTGACCATCAAGATGCAGAAGAAGAAGGGCAGCAAGTACGTGCGGGGGCTGTCGAGGACCTCGGTGGTGCGGACGGTGACCGACGCCGACAGCGACCTCGTGATGGAGGGTCGCATCACCAAGAAGTTCAAGAAGCCGCCCAAGGGCGCGTACAGGTTCGTGATCTCCTTCCCGGGGGATGCGACGCACCTGCCCAGCGAGGCGATCAAGAAGTTCAGGTCCTGACGCTGCGCGATCCGGGGACGTGCCGGCCCTAGACTGAGGGCCCGTCCCCGGTGAGGGACGCCACGGGGGAGGCGTGTTCATGGGCGAACGCGGACGCGGCACCGCCACGCTCGAGTCGACCGCCCGGGACGGGCGTGCAGACGAGGCCGGGCAGAGGTCGTCGACCGGGCAAGGGATCTTCAATGCGCGGCAGGCGCCGCTGGCGATCGTGGTCCTCGCCGTGCTCTTCAATCTGTGGGTCCTCAGGGCCGAGGCCACCCCGGTCCAGAACCTGAACGACGCGTCGATCCACGCCTCGATGGTCCGCTGGGCCGAGTCCCGGATCCGCGACGGCCACGTGCCGCTCGACGGCTGGTATCCGTACCTGTCGCTCGGGTCCTCCCGCTTTCACCACTATCAGAGCCTCCCGCACATCCTGACGGCCTACGCCTCCGTCGCGTTCGGCCCCTCGACGTTCCAGTGGTCGCTGTACCTGCTGCTCGCGCTGTGGCCGTTCTCCGTGTACTGGGGGGCGCGCCTGCTCGATCTCGATCCGTGGCCGGCCGCCGTCGCGGCGGCGATCTCGCCGCTGCTCACGAGCGCGCCGGGGCTCGGCTACGAGTTCGGGAGCTACGTCTGGCGCGGCTCGGGGACCTGGAGCCAGCTGTGGGGGATGTGGATGCTTCCGCTCGCGTGGGGGCTGAGCTGGCGGGCGGTGGCACGCAACCGCTCGCTGGCCCTCGGCGCGCTCGCCGTCGCCCTCACGATCGCGCTGCACCTGCTCACCGGCTATCTCGCGTTGCTCTCCATCGGGATGTGGGTGCTCGCCGCGCCGAGCGAATTTCGCCGGCGCCTCGTTCGCGCAGCGCTCGTCGGCGTGGGCGCGCTGCTGGCGGCGTCGTGGATGCTCGTGCCGCTGCTCGTGGACGCGAAGTGGACGATCGAGGACGAGTTCTCCCGCAACACCCACTTCTACGACTCCTTCGGCGCCCGTCGCATCCTCGCGTGGCTTCTCTCGGGACAGATCTTCGACGCCGACCGGCTCCCGGTCGTCACCGTGCTCGCCGGGATCGGCCTGGTGATCGCGATCGCGCGATGGCGGAGGGACGAGCCCTCGAGGGCGATCCTGCTCGCCGGAGGGCTCAGCCTGCTGCTGTTCTTCGGGCGTCCGACGCTCGGGCCGCTGATCGACCTGCTGCCGGGCGGGTCGAACCTGTTCCTGCGCCGCTACATCATGGGCGTGCACCTCGCCGGCATCTACCTTGCGGGGGTGGGCGGATGGTGGCTCGTCGGCTTCCTTCGGCGGCGGCTGGCGTCATGGAGGCCGTCGCTGCGTCCCGCGGCCGTCGCGGCCGCCGCCGGCCTGATCGTGCTGATCGTCCTCGCGCCCGCCCTCCTCGAGCGGCGCGCGTTCGCGGCCAAGGACGCGACGTGGGTCCAGGAGCAGCGGCTGGCCGACGCGACCGACGGGGCCGCGTTCGCCTCCCTGGTGGCCCGGGCGAAGGCGCTCGGTGGGGGGCGGGTCTTCGCCGGCGCTCGCTCGGGCGGCGGACCGGACTACCGGATCGGCACGGTGCCGGCCTACGCGTCGCTGCTGAACCACGACGTGGACGCCGTCGGGTTCACGCGGCCGACGTGGTCGCTCGCCTCCGGCGTCGAGGTGCGATTCGACCCGGCGAACCCGGCCCACTACGACCTGTTCAACGTGCGCTTCGTGATCCTGCCCGAGGGGCAGGAGCCGGGCGTGGCCGCGGAGGAGGTCGCGCGGGCGGGCCGCCACGTCCTGTGGTCCGTTCCGGCGACCTCGGCCTACCTTCGCGTGGTCGACACCATCACGCCGATCCTCGTCGATCGCACGAACCTCGGGCAGCAGATGTCGAGCTTCATCGACTCGGGCCTCCCCGCAGAGGGGCTCTTCCCGACGGTGGGGTTCTCCGGGGACCCGCCCGCCGCCCCGTCGCTCCCGCCCGATGCGGCGCCCGATGAGCCGCCGGGTGTCGTCGTCGAGGAGTTCGACGGCCCGGCCGACGGCTTCTTCGCGGGGACGGTGCGCGCCGAGCGGCCCGCCGTCGTGCTGCTGAAGGCGTCCTACGATCCCCGCTGGCGGGCGTCGGTCGACGGCGTCGAGGCTCCCACGCAGATGGTCGCGCCGGCCTCCGTAGGCGTGCCGGTGGGTCCGGGGCAGCACCGGATCGTCTTCACCTACGAGCCCTATCCCTGGTACCCGGTGTGGCTCGCCGCGGGGGCGCTGTCCCTGATGGGCCTCCTCTGGGCCCAGGACCTCCTCGGGCGCCGCGAGACCGAATAAGCGCTGCTCACGACGCCTTTCCGGGGAACGCTGACCCGGAGGGCGCCGCCCGAGGCTTCGGCCCGCTTCTTTCTCCTTCGGTGCCCTTAAGGACATCCAGGTGGCTGCCGAATGCATAAAGGAACTTGTCCCCCGGATGGGGGCGATCCGCGAGGTCGCCCCGCCGGACCGTAGGAAAGGATCCGTACAGTGATGAAGCGAGTGAGGAGTGTGCGGCTGCGAGCAGCGGCCACCGCAGGGCTCGTCGTCGTGCTCGTCGCCTCGTTCGCGGCGATCTCGGCGGCCGCCGGCGGCTCTGGCACGATCCACAGCTGTGTGGCCAGGAAGTCGAAGACGGTCAAGATCCTGAAGGTCGGCCAGCGGTGCCCGCGTGGCTATCGTGCGGTCGACTGGAACGCGGCGGGCGCCACGGGTGCCGTGGGCGTGACCGGCCCGGCCGGCGTGACCGGCCCGGCGGGCGTGACCGGCGTGACCGGCGCGACCGGCGCGACCGGACCAGGCGCGGGCGCCACCGGCGCGACCGGCGCCACCGGCGCGACTGGGGCATCCGGCTCGGACGGCCTCGATGGCCTCACCGGCGCGACCGGCGCCACCGGCGCGACGGGGGCATCCGGCTCTGACGGCGCCGACGGCGTCACCGGCGCCACGGGCCCGAGCGGTCCGGCCGGCCCGACCGGCGTGACCGGGGCATCCGGCTCGGACGGCCTCGACGGCGTCACCGGGCCAACGGGGGCCACCGGTCCCGGCATCGGCGGCGTGACGATCGTCCAGGGAACCGCGACGGCCTCGAACAACACCACTCCGAAGACCGCCACGGCGACGTGCCCGGGCGCGACGAGTGCTCTCGGCGGCGGCTACACGGTTGCGGGTGCTGCGACGGACGAGGTCATCGTCTTCGACAGCCACCCGACGAGCGCGACCGTCTGGTCGGTCTCCGGGATCCGGACGGCGCGGCGGACCCGCACCGAACTGGTCGCTTCGCGCCTACGTGGTCTGCGCCTAGGCGACACGGTCAACAGGGAACGAGGGGCGGCCCGAGAGCCGCCCCTCTTCCTTTTGTCGAGACGAATCTCACTCGCCCTCGACCTTGCCTTGGTCGTTGCCTCCGCCCAGGTTGAGGATCACGTCATCTGGGACTCGGGAGACGAGCCGCGGATCGAGCTGAACGGCCGTCCCGAATTCCTCAGCCGGCCTCCTCCTCCTTGCCCAGATCGCGCAGCGAGAACGCCAGATTGAGGTGGGCGCTCGCGTTCTGGGGCTCGAGCTCGATGACCTGGTGATAGAGATCGACGGCTTCGAGCTTCGCTCCGAGCCGATAGCGGACCGTGGCGAGGTTGTACAGGGCGCGGGCGAACGTCGGATCGGTGTTCAGCGCAGCCCGATAGTTCTCCTCGGCGTCGGCCAGCCGGTTGTCGGCCTGCGCGAGAACGCCGAGGTTGTAGAACGCGAAGGCGTTGTCGGGGTCGTGGCGCAGGACGTCTCGGTAGGCCTCGCCGGCGGCCTCGACGTCTCCCGCGCGCTGCTCCGCCAGGCCGTGATCGAGCGCCTCTCGCGCGAGCTCTTGCTCGGTCTTGTCCCCACCCCCGCACGAGACGGCCAGCAGCAGGACGCAGGCGAGCCCCAGGGCGCGCAGCCCGCCGTTGCGGCCCTCGAGCAGATGACCATCGCGCGTTTTCAGCGAGTGAGCTGAGCGCGCCGGTGGCATCACGACCTCGATCGTGGTTTCTCCAGGTGTCTCGGGGCGTGGGAGCACCTTCGCCCACCGAAGGGGTCTCATCAACCGCCGTCTGGGGGATCCTGGATGCCATGTGAGGGCTACGCAAGCAGGAGCCCGCCAATTGAGGCCCTCCGCTCCCGGCGGGCTTTGGTAGCCTGGCTCGGCTGCAGACAGCAGGGGCGGTTCGCCGCGTAATCCCCGTGGGGGCACCTGCCGAGGCGACGAAGGACCGGCATCCGTGCCCGCGCCTCCGCTGTCTGCGGGGGCGTTTTTTCGTGGAGGAGGCCGGATGGCGAAGGCGGAGAAGGTCGAGAAGGTCGCGACGCTGAAGGAGCGGATCGAGGGCTCCGAGGCGCTCCTGCTCGCCGACTACCGGGGCCTGACGGTCGTCGAGACGAAGGACCTTCGCACGAGCCTGCGGGAGGCGGACGCCGCCTTCGCAGTGGTCAAGAACACGCTCATGAAGCGAGCGGCGGGGGAGTCCGGGATGGACGTGCTCGACCCGCTGCTGGAGGGGCCCACCGCCGTGGCGTTCGTCCGCGGCGACGCGGTGCTCGCGGCCAAGCGCTTGTCGGAGGCCACGCGCAAGTTCCCCACCTTGGAGATCAAGGGCGGGTTCATGGAGGGGCGGCTGCTGTCCGCCGACGACGCGAAGGCGTTGGCGAAGCTCGACTCCCGCGAGGCGATGCTGGCTCAGATCGCCGGCATGGCGAAGGCGGAGATGTCGCGAGCGGCATCGATGTTCCAGGCCCTGCAGTCGCGCTTCCTCGGCGTCCTCGAGGCCCTGCGGGAGAAGGTCCCGGGCGAGCCCGAGGCGGAACCCGAGGCTCCCGCTGAGGCCGAACCGCCCGCGGAAGCGGAGGCCGAGGCTCCCGCGGAGGCGGAGTCGACCGCGGCAGCCGAGCCCGAGGCTCCAGCCGAGCCCCAGGCTGGGGAGGCCGAAGCTCCCGCGGAGGCGGCTCCCAGCGCGGAGGCCGCGGCCCCGGAGTCGGAAGGGGCCGAGCCGACCGCGAGCACCGAAGAGCCGGCCGAAGCTTCGTCGGGCGAGACGTCCGGCGAGTCCACGAGCGAGAACGACGGCGAGGCGACGCCTCCCGCCGCCGAGGAGTAGGAGGAGCGACATGGCGACCAAGAAGATGACCAGCGACGAGCTGCTCGATCAGTTCAGGGAGATGACGCTGCTCGAGCTGTCGGAGTTCATCAAGCAGTTCGAGGAGACGTTCGACGTGACCGCGGCCGCCGCGGCGCCCGTGATGATGCAGGCACCCGGCGCGGGGGCGGGCGGCGACGGCGGCGGCGGCGAGGAGGAGAAGACCGACTTCGACGTCGTGCTCACCGGCGCGGGCGACAAGAAGATCCAGGTGATCAAGGAGGTGCGCGCGCTGACGAGCCTCGGCCTGAAGGAGGCGAAGGACCTCGTCGACAGCGCGCCGAAGCCCGTGCTCGAGCGGGTGAACAAGGAGCAGGCGGACAAGGCGAAGGAGCAGCTCGAGGGCGCCGGCGCCACCGTCGAGGTGAAATAGAGCCGAACGGGCGTTCACCTACGTAGGTACACGCAGAGGCGCCGACCCGGACCGCAACCCCGGGTCATGCTTGTTGCGCCCAAGGCTATTTCCTTCTGAACATCATTCAATGCTATGGTTGCGCGAACGGGGGACGCAAACAGCCGTTCGATTGAAAGGGGGCGCGGCTCGATGCGTAAGGATGGGAAGAACTTCGGTCAGCGACTGCGTGAAGCACGGATCAACGCGGGATTGAGTCAGTCGGAGCTCGAGGAGATCTCGGGCATTCCGAAGGCACGGCTGTCTCGGTACGAGAACGGGCACGTGGCGCCGTCCATCCAGACGCTCGAGCGTCTGTCGACGGCGTTGAAGGTTTCGGAGGCGTCGCTGCTCGGGGACGAGCGCGCCGTGCTCGAGTCGTTCTTCGCCAGGCTTCAGGAGCGCGGGATCGAGATCGAGTCCTCCGAGCAGGGCGCGAGGCTGGCCGACGCCGTGGCGGACATGCTCCTGGCGGCGAGGGCCGCGAGCGACAGCGGCACGGAGACCGACAATCCGCTCGCCGACCCGTCCATCGCCTCGGTCGGCTGGCTGTCGCTCGACGCGCCGAGGACCTAGCACCACCTGGCCACGGGAGTCGGGGCGCCGACGCCCCGACTCCCGAGAGCCATCTTTCCTTCTCGCGGTGCCCCGCTTACGGGCAACTCCTCGCCCGGTCGCCCCTGCGGCTGCAGCGGTCGCGCCCGCCCCCTCCTGCCAGTCGGTCGCGGCCGCCTCCTCCGGCGAGCCGGTCACGCCCGGATCCGCCGCGCAGGCGGTCCCTGCCGCCCTGCCCGCGGAGCCGGTCGTTGCCGCCGTTTCCCTTCAGCGTGTCGTCGCCCCCGCGGCCCGAGATCCGGTCGTTGCCCCCGAGGCCACAGATGACGTCGTCGCCCGACGTCCCCGTCAGCCGATCGTTGCCCGCCGTGCCGCTCACGGTGCAGCCGCCGGCGCGGTCGAAGAACGTCGTCCTCAGCACCGATGAGTTGTTGGAGGGCGTCGGGTCGACGGTGGCGCTCGACGCGGACGGCGAGTTGTCCACGGGGCCGGCCTGCAGCCCACGCGCGTCGATCGTCACGGTCGCGGAGTCCCCGTTGTTCAGCGATCCGATCGTGCAGACCACGGTGGGGTCGCCCGCGCAGATCCCGACGTCCACGCTGGCCGAGTCGAGCGACAGCTCGGCGGGCAGCTGATCGGTCAGCGTGACGAGGTCCGCGGTGTCCGGCCCGTCGTTCGTCACGACGATGGTGTAGGTGACCTCCGCCCCAACGGGCGCGTGGTCCCGGTTCACGTCGGCGTCGATGGAGACATCGGCCGACGTCGCGGCGGCGGCCGGCGCTGCGGGCAGCAGCGCCGCCGCCCCCGCGACGAGCCCCACGGACGCCCCGGCGATGGCCGTTCGAACTCGATGCATCATTCCCGCTCCCTTCGTTCGTCGAGGCGGTTATGCCTCGTTCGAAGCGAAGAAAACGCCCCTGAGCTGCGACGCGACCTTCGGCGAGCGATCGTCGCCGTTCGGCGTCACTCCCGGCGATGGCCCGATCGGCCGACCGAGCGAGGGGCATCCTCGAGACGGTGTTGCGGAAAAGGGCGCCAAGATTCGGCCGCGGCGGTTGGACCGGTTCCTCCGCAGGCGTAGGCTCGCCCGTGGTGGCCCAGTGTTGGGGCTCGCGCCAGGGGAAGGGGCGAAACGCGTGAACCGAGACCACCGCCTATCCGGGCATGTCATCGTCGGTGGGCTGCTGACCCTGTCGTTGGCGCTCCTCCCGACCATTCCGGCGGCCTCGGTGCAGGCCGCCCACTCCGTCATCGTGTCGGCGAATCCCGCCGACAACACCCCGCACGTGCTCGACGGGCAGGTGCGCACGATCGCCGCGGTGGGCACCTCGATCGTCGTGGGCGGCACCTTCACCCAGATCCAGAACCAGGGCAGCACGACGGTCCTCGACCAGCCCTACCTGTTCGCCTTCGACCGGACGACGGGACGCATCGACACGGACTTCCTCCCCGAGCTCGACGACAGGGTGGAGGCGGTCGCCGCGGCGCCCGGTGGAGGATCCGTGTTCGTCGGCGGGTACTTCGACACGGTGAACGGCGTGGATCGAGACGACCTGACCAAGCTCAACGTCGCCACCGGCGTCGAGGATCCGGTGTTCCGCTCGACCACGAGCAGCCACGTCCGCGACCTGGTGGTTCGCGGCGGCGTCCTGTTCGTGGCGGGGGCGTTCTGCAAGATCAAGGGCGAGCCGCGGTGCGGCGTCGCGGCGGTGGATCCGACCAGCGGGCGGGTGAATCCCAACCTGGACCTTCCGTTCACCGACGCCAGGAACGGCACCCGGGAGGTCACCAAGATCGACGTGACGCCGGACGGGTCCAAGCTCGTCGCGATCGGGAACTTCACGCGCGTCGACGGCCTCGACCGGATGGAGGTCGCGGTGTTGAACCTCGGGAACCTGTCGAAGCCGGCGCGGGTCGCGGACTGGCAGACCGACCGCTGGGAGGCGCCCTGCTCGCCCAGGACCGACCACTACATCACCGACGTCGACATCTCGCCGAACGGGCGCTACTTCGTGCTCGTCTCCAGGGGAGCCGGCTTCGACGGGACGCTCTGCGACACGGCCACCCGCTGGGAGCTCTCGGCGACCGGATCGGGGCAGGAGCCGACCTGGGCCGACTACACGGGCGGCGACTCGCTCACGGCCGTCGCGGTGACCGGCAGGGCGATCTACGTCGGGGGACACCAGCGCTGGATGAACAACACGTTCGCCCGCGACGCGGAGGGCCCGGGGGCGATCCCCCGCAGCGGCCTCGCGGCGCTGGATCCGGTCAACGGGCTGCCGTACTCCTGGAACCCCGGGCGCTCCAGGGGGCGCGGGGTCTTCGACCTCGTCGGCACGCCGGACGGCCTCTACCTCGGGAGCGACACCAGCCAGCTCGGCGGCGAGGTCCACGCCCGCCTGGGGTTCTTCCCCGTCGCGGGCGGCACGGCCGTGCCTGCGGCGAAGGCCGGCAAGCTGCCGGGCGGGTTCTTCCAGCTCGGGGCCTCGGGGACGACGCTCGTCCGGCGCCAGTTCGACGGATCGTCGTTCGGCGCCCCGGCGAACGTCGCGACCGGCGGTCGACTGGAGCCACGCGCGAGGCGCGTTCATGCTGAGCGGCAAGCTGTACACGGGATGGGACGACGGCAGGCTCTACGTCCGCACGTTCAACGGCTCGGCGGTGGGCCCGGCGGTCGACCTGGCCACCACGAGCACGAGCTTCGCCGACGTCACGGGCATGTTCTTCTGGCGGGGGCGGCTGTTCTACACGCGCTCGGGCGATCGGAACCTCTACTACCGCTACTTCACGCCCGAGAGCGGCGTCGTCGGGACCGACGAGTTCGTCGCGAGCGGGGAGAGCGACGGCCTCGACTGGAGCAGCGTCAGCGGCCTGACGCTCGCGAACGGCCTGGTCTACTTCGGGACGGACGGCCCGGGCGCCTCAGGCGACGGCAACCTGTACGGGATCCCGTGGCGGAAGGGACGCCCCGCGGCCGGGACCGCGGTGCTCATCAGCGGCCCCGACGCCGGGGACGGGCTGAACTGGATGGCCAGGGGCTTGTTCGTGTTGTCACCGTAGATTCCGCCTGGCCTCGCGACTGGTGTCCGCGGTCGGGCACAAGGCCGACGAGCGGGGGATTATCGCCAGATGTCCTGCGGGTGGGGTTCAGGCTGCGCTCCGTTTGGCGCCGGGGCCTGCGACCCCGACGAGGGAGCCTCCGGGGCGCGGGGTGGCGGGATTGGGTCTGACCGCCGCGGCGCAGCTTTGCGTGGAGGATCGCTCTCGGGTTGAGGTATGGGCGCAGGGACGTGCCCGTTGCCGTTCTGAGTCTGACGAGGCTCCGGGGCCGCGTCGCGGTATTCGTACGTGTAGTAGTAGCGATAGTACGTCGGCTGATACTTGGCATCCGATGGATCGAAGTTGTTCAGGACTCCGCCGAGGATTCGGCCGCCGACCTGGTCAAGCTGCTCCCTGACGTGGGACAGCGCTCCACGGGTCGTTGTCCTCGCGTCGGCCACCACGATGACGCCGTCCGAGAGGGGGGCGAGCGCGAGGGCGTCGGAGACCGCGAACACGGGCGGCGTGTCGAGCAGAACGACGTCCGCGTGCTCCCGAAGATACTGCAGGAACTCCTCCATGGCGTTCGATCCGAGGAGCTCGGCGGGATTGAGCGGCACGGGTCCGCTCGCCATGACGCGCAGGTTGTCGACCCCGCCCCGCTGAGCAGCCTGGGGGAGCGACACGCGGCCGGACAGGAACGAACTGAGGCCGACGTCGTTGGACAGATGGAACAAGCGGTGTAACGCCGGTTTGCGGAGGTCGCAGGAGACCGCCACGACGCGCTTGCCCGCAAGGGCCATCGTCACGGCGAGGTTCGCCACCGTGGTCGTCTTGCCCTCACCGGAACTCGGGCTCGTTACCGAGACCACGGTGAGGCCGCCGTCCCGGCCGAGGAACTGGAGGTTCGTGCGGATCGTTCGGTAGGCCTCCGCGCTCGGGCTCTTCGGTGCGGCCAAGGTCGGGAGCATCTCCCGCTTCTTCCTCCGGCCCGGGAAGCTTGGCACGACCGCGAGCACCGGGGTCCGCAGCTGGTGCTCAACATCCTCGCGACTCCGCACGTGGTCGTCGAGCCGCTCGCGAAGGAAGGCGAGGCCGATTCCAAGGGCGAGTCCTGCCGCGAGTGCCAGGAGGCCGTTCTGGATGTGGTTGGGGCTCGCCGGGGAGGACGGGAGATTGGCCGGAATCGTCACCTCACCCCCCTGTCCGAGCGTGGATCGCTGGAGTTCGAATTCCTGGAGCTGCCCTGTGAGGTCGGCCTGCTCGATGAGGTAGTTGTTCTCCTGCCGATTGAGCGACTGCAGCTGATCTCGGTCCCTGGTTCGATCGATGTCCGCCTGGACCTTCGCGAGGCTCTTCTGGACCGAGTTCAGCCGCTCGTTCACTCCCTGGATGCTTGTGTCGATCTCCTCGAGGGCATCCCGCGTCCGGAAGTCCAGGTACGCCGTGGCGAATGCCGATGCCAGCTGCTGCGCTCGTGCCGGGTCCGGATCGGAGTAGCCGATCGTCAGCGCTTCCGCGGTTCCCTGGAGCGCGACGTCCAGGGATGCCCGCAGGTCATCGGGCGAGGTCGTCGGCTGGCCCGATGCCTCCAACTGCTCCTGGACCATCTGAGCGACCGCCGTTGAGGATGCCAGGACCTGCTCGTTCTCCATATTCAGGAACCTGGGGGACTCACCGGCCGCGGTCACAGGCCGAACGAAGACCTGCGTGCTGCTTCGGTAGACGGGCGTCTGCCGGAACGAGAAGAACAGGGCGGCACCCACGGTGACGGCCGTGACCAGGGCGATGCTCCACTTCCGCCGGCGGAGCACGGAGAGGTAGTGGCGGAAGTCCTCCGTATCGCCGTGGCCTGGCGTTGCGTGTTGTCCGCTCATCGTGATCCCCCCCGAGCTCTCGATGCTACCTGGATGAGCGCAGCCGTGAGGGATTTGTCGTTTCAGCCTCCGGAAGGCGGACCACCGTCCTGGTCGGCGTCTCCATCCGCATCACGTACGCGAGGAGACCGAGCGACAGCGCGGCCAGAGCCCCCGTCGCGATCAGGACGGTCGGATCCGGTGCCTCCTCGAGGACGTAGGCCAGGACACAGCAGGCGAACTGGACGAGATAGGCGACGATGGCGACCCGGCGAGGCTCGAGGCCCCGGAAGACGAGTCGATGGGCGGTGTGATCGGTCCCGCCGCGGGAGATGGGCCGCCCATCGTGAACGCGTGCCGCGATCACCAGCATCATGTCGAAGAGCGGGACGGCGACGATGAGAACGGCGATCGCAGCGCGAACCGCGCCGGACTGCCCGATGAGATCGAGCTTCAACCCGAGTGCCGCGAGGAGGAACCCCAGCAAGAGCGAGCCTGCGTCCCCGAGGAAGATGCGCGCGCGGGGGAAGTTGTAGCGGAGGAATCCCAGGCTTCCTCCGGCGACTCCGGCGGCCAAGGATGCGACGAGATAATCACCGCGCGTGGCGGCGATGGCGAAGAAGCCGGCGGCGCACACGGCGGCGACGCCTGCTGCGATGCCATCCATGTTGTCGAGCAAGTTCATGGCGTTCGTGATCGCGACGACCCAGACGACCGTGACGATCAGATCGAGGGCCTCGATCCCGAACAGCCCGGCTCGCACCCCCGCCACCCAGAGCGCCACGCCGATGCTCGCCTCGACCAGCAGTTTCACGAGCGGGCCGACCCCTCGCCAATCGTCGACGAGCCCGAGCACGGTCGCCGCCAGCCCTGCCGCCAGGATCGTGAGCACCTGACGGGACGTCCCGGCCGTGACGGCTGCCAGCGCCAGGACCCCGAGCGCGACCGCGAGGCCTCCGAGATATGGCGTCGCCTCCCGATGAAACTTGTGCTCCCGGGGGTGATCGACGAGTCCGAGCTGGCGGGCCAGCTGGCGGGCGAGGGGAGTGAGCAGGAGGGTCAGCAGCAGGGGGAGGCCGAACGCGAGCCCGTACCGCACTGCGTCGCTCACCGCACGAGCTCCGCGTCGATCGCTGGACTGGAGCGACTCGCCGCTTCGTAGTCGATGGCGTCCGCGAGGATGTCCTTCAGCCCCCGGCTCGGCTGCCATCCCGTGAGGGTCTCCAATCGTGTTACGTCGGGCATCCGCCGGTGCATGTCCTCGAACCCCTCCTCGTACGCCTCGTCGTAGGGGATGTGCACGATCCGAGACGACGATCCCGTCATCTCGATGACCTGTCTGGCGAGGTCGTTGATCGTGATCTCGTTCTGCGCGCCGACGTTGAATACCTCGCCGACGGCCTCTGGATGGTCGAGCAGCGCGAGGAGCGCGTCGACGGTATCGAGCACGTGGCAGAAGCATCTGCGCTGGTGGCCGTCTCCGTACACGGTGACGTCCTCGCCGGCGATCGCCTGGCGGACGAACCGGGGCAGGACCATGCCGTAGCTCCCGGTCTGCCGCGGTCCGACGCAATTGAAGAGTCGAACGATGACGGATGGAGTTCCGCGCTCCCGCCAGTACGCATACGCGAGGATCTCGTCGACGGCCTTGGCCGTGCTGTAGGACCAGCGAGTCTTCAGGGGCGAGCCGAGGATTCGATCGGCGTCCTCCGCGACGGCCCCGCCGCCGTTCTTTCCGTAGATCTCGGACGTGGATGTCACCAGGATCTTGCAGCCTGCCCGGGCGGCAGCCTCGAGGACGTTCTCGGTCCCGCGAATGTTCGTCGTCAGCGAGGCCAGCGGACGCTCCACGATGAGATTCACCCCGACCGCGGCAGCGAGGTGAACGATGACATCGGCGCGGCCGGCCAGCATCGAGACCAGCCCCTCGTCCAGGATCGTGCCACGCTCAAGGGCGAATCGGGGATGCTGTTCCAAGTGGCTGACGTTGTGGATGGAGCCGGTGGAGACGTCGTCGAGCGCCACCACTGAGTCGCCGCGTGCCAGTAGCGCATCGGACAGATGCGAGCCGATGAAGCCCGCACCACCCGTGATCAAATACCGCAAGTTCTCTCGGCCCTTTGGGTCAGAGGGGGGTTGTCAGTCGAGCAATGCTAAGGACGATCCAGGGGCAGTGCAATCAGCCTGGCAGGGGACGGTGAAACTCCCGGGGTCAGGTCCTCCCTCCGACCTCCTCGAACATCCGCCGGTAGGCCGAAGTGGCGAGGGGACGATCGAAGCGGGACTCGAGCGCCTCCCGACCCCGGGTACCCATGGCGGCCAGGTCCGCGCCCCGTGCCCGGATGATCGCGTCGGCGAGCGCTCTCGGATCGCCGGGATCGACGACGAGGCCGCAGTCGTGCTCGGAGGCGACCAATGCCGGTTCGGATCCCGGCTCGACTGCGGCGACGAACGGCTTCCCCGCTGCCAGGATGCCGTAGAGCTTGCTCGGGACGATGTAGCCGGCGAGGCCCCGGCGAAGCCCAATCACGTGCAAGTCCGCAGCTCCGAGTGACTCGGCGAGCGATGCCTTGGGCTGATAGGGGAGGAACTCAACGTTCTGGAGGCCTCGTTCTGAGCGCCGATCGCTGCAATGCAGCTTTTGACGCTCCGTCACCCACGATGGCGATGAGGACGTCAGGCTCGCCGCGAAGAAGCTCTGCGGCATTGATCAGCGTATCGAGGTCCTGGGACAGCCCGACGTTGCCCGAGTGCATGACGACGAATCGGTCCGTCCATCCCCGCTCGGCGCGCAGCGCCGAAGGGCCCGGGGAGGGCTTCACAAGTGAGCCGTCGGACCAATCCTGGATCCGGCGTATCTTGCCCTCCGGAACCCCGAGTTCGCGAAGCCGGCGATCCATGTCGCGGCCGATGGACACGATCGCCGTCGCGCTGCCGAAGAGTCGGCGCGAGAGCGCACGCATCGATCTCACGGCAAGCGGGTTCCGAAGGGCCCCTATCTGGATCGCGACCTCTGGAAAGATGTCCTTCGTGACCAGGACGAATGGGACTCCACGCATGCGCCCTACCATCGCGCCGATGAGGCCGATCGGCGGCGGATCCGTTAACGCGACGACCACATCGGGGCGTCGGACGGCGAGGGCTCCGGCGACAGAGCTTGCCAGGTACGACGCGTAGTTCGTCAGGCGGCCGCTCATCTGCCGCCGATCGAATGACGTCGACCAGACCCGCGCGACTCGTACCCGGCCTAGGCGCTCCC
>CAVSJR010000004.1:0-147848 GCA_963728285.1 uncultured Actinomycetes bacterium
CGTGCGGATCGAGACCAGCAGCACCATGAGCGCCACGCGCGCGAGTTCCATCTCACCGATGTGCTCGAGGCATTCGAGAACGGGCGCCTCGTGTTCGCCAAGACGTTTCACCGGAACATCCCCGGGATTGCGTCTGAACGCCCGACGATCGCCGCCCGTCAGCCGGGGGGAGGGTCGTAGGCGGGCCCGGTTCCCTCCGCGACGCCCTCCCGCTTCGCCTGCTGTTCCCGCGAGCCTCGGACGGGGATGCTCGGTCCTCCGGCGCCATCCTTCGGAGGAGGCTGTTCGCCGCCCGGCCCCATCCGCCGGCCGGTCGGCGACGGGTTGCGGATGCCGACGCCGTTGATGACGGCGCCCGTGGCGAGCAGCCCGGCCGCGACGGCCATCGCCAGGTGAAACGCGTCCGTCGATGCGACCGTCGCCGCGGCTCGCACGTCAGGGGGGACGGCGCCGTCGGGCTCGTTCAGCGGTGAGACCTCGTTTCGGAATCGAGGCGACGACGTGTCGACGCCGGGGACGCGCTGGGCGATCACCGCGTAGAAGCTCGACGCGATGGCGACGAAGATGAGGGCGTTCACGAGCGGAGAGCCGACGCGCGAGATCGCGTTGTTGATGGCGGAGGCGACGCCCGCGTTGCTCTCCGAGACCGACGTCATCAGCGCCGTCGTCAGCGGCGCCACCATGATCGTGAGGCCGATGCCGAACACGATGAGCGCGGGCAGAAAATCGACGAAGTAGCTCTTCGGGGGGAGAAGGGTCGCCGAGCCGCTCGTCCCGAGCACCCAGGGCTCGCTGTCGGCGGGCAGGCGAACGAACCACAGGAGCCCGAGCGCCATCACGGCCGGGCCGAGCGACATGAACAGGCGTGGTCCGTGGCGCGCGGCGAGCCTTCCGAACCGGGCCGAGAACAGGACCAGGAACAGGCTGCCCGGCACGCCGGCGATCCCGGCGGCCTGCTCGTTGTAGCCGAGCGTCCCGATCATGAAGATCCCCTGGAAGGTGAGCCCCACGTAGAGGGCGCCGTAGATCACGAACGTCGAGAGGTTGGTCACCGTGAAGTTTCGGGATCGGAACAGCTTCGGCGGCACCAGCGGGTCGGGGCGATGGAGCATCATGAACGGGAACGCGATCGCCGCGGCCGCCCCGACGACGAGGCTCACGATCGCGGCCGGCTCCCCCCATCCCTGCTGCTGCCCGCGGATCGTGCCGAAGGCGAGGCCGCCCACCGCGACGGCGATCACGATGGATCCCAGCCAGTCGAATCTCCCCGTCGCCTCCTCGTCCCTCGACTCGGGCACGTAGCGGACGGTCGCGTAGTAGGCGATGGCGAGGAACGGGAGGTTGATCAGGAACGCCGCCCGCCACGAGACGGTGTTCACGAGCACGCCGCCGAGGAAGGGTCCGAGGATGCTCGTGGCCGCGGAGGCTCCCGCCCACACGCCGAACGCCCGCCCCTGCTCCTCGCCCTTGAAGCTCGCCGTGATGATCGACAGCGATCCCGGGACGAGGAACGCGCCGGCGGCGCCCTGGAGGACTCGGGCGATGATCAGGAACTCCATCGTTGGAGCGACTCCGCACAGCAACGAGGTCGCGGCGAACCCGACCAGCCCGATCGCGAACATCCGCTTGCGTCCGTAGTAGTCGGTCAGCGCGCCCGCGAGGATGAGCAGGGCGCTGAGCGTCACGAAGTAGCCGTTGGCCACGTAGGACTGCGCCTCGAGGGTGCCGAACTGCGAGGACGAGAGCTCCTGGCCGATCCGCGGCAGCGCGAGCGTCACGACGGACGTGTCGAGGAACACGATCCCCGAGCCGAGGATGACGGCGATCATCGTCCAGCGTTTCTGGCGGTCGTTCATGCATTCGCTCCTGTACGCGCGGACGGGAGGGCCGGGTGCCCGGCGCGCGCCTCGAGAGGCGCGGGACCGGGCGGGTCCGCTACATTCGCTCCACCCACTGTGCCCGCCACTGCGGGGCCACGAACGGCTCCGCGAAGTAGTCGGTCTCCCTGGCGATCCTCCCGTCGCGAAGCTCGATGATGCTCACGCCCCGATAGACGCTTCCGTCCGCGTAGCGCAGCTCGGTCTCGAGCACCACCAGGTCGCCCTCGCCGCTGATCCGCCGGAAGCTCATCCTGGGCAGGCCTCCCGGGAAGCTCTTGTTGATCGCGAGCATGTTGTCGCGCCCGACGATTCGCTCGCCCGACTGCGGCCACTCCTGGACGTAGTCGTCGTGAAGGTAGGTCGCGGCCGCGTCCCAGTCCCCGGCCGCGAGCGCCTTCCACAGCGCCTCAGCGATGTGCCGACCGTCCTGCTGCATGATTCCCCCCCTCCGGCCGCCCACCCATTGTGCACCGGCCGTAACCGTATGCCGGATCCGGGAAGGAGGCCAAGGGGATCGGAGGGCCGAGATGGTCGTGGAGGGTGGATAATTCATCTCATGACCGCGGCCGACGCCTCGGCTGCTCACGACCGCGTGTCCTCCCCCGGACGCGCGATGACGGCCGTCCCGGACGACAGCGTGCTGCAGGCCGTCGTCCAGCCGCAATGCTCGCTCGCCGTCCAGCTTCGCCGGGTGACCGGGTCCGTCGTGGGCCGCCCCCTCGAGCTCGCTGCCATCCAGCAGGAGCTGACCGCCGCCCGCTCGCAGCTCTCGGCCGTGACCCTGGAGGGCGAGCCGGGAATCGGCAAGACGCGGCTGCTCGTGGCCACTGCGGAGATCGCGCAGACGTCCGGCTTCATCCCCGTCGCGGTGACGGCGGACGAGGAGATCCGCGGTCCCTTTCTCCTGGCACAGAGCGTGTTCGCCGCCGAGGGCCTCAGGGACGCGGTCGCGGGCTCGGGCGCGGAGGCCGTCGTTCAACGCGCGGCCGACGCGGTCTCCGGCCGGGACGAACCCGGCCTGGAGACGCTCTCCCCCGATCGCAAGCTCCTGCGCGCGTTCGATCTCGCGGCGGTCGCGCTCGGGGCCGCGGCCGCCGAGCGTCCCCTGGCGCTGCTGATCGACGACCTGCAATGGGCGGACGACGACACGGTCCGCCTCCTCAGGTACCTCGTGCGCGCCGCCGCGAACAACCCGATCTTCCTGTTGCTGGCCGTCCGCCCGGACGAGATGGCTCAGGTCAGCGAGGCCGTGAGGCTCGTCGCGGACATGGAGCGGATGGGGATCGTGCGGCGCTTGAAGCTCGGCAGGTTCACCCAGCCCGAGACCGCCGAGCTCCTCCGCCAGCTGCTGGCCGGACCGGTCGAGGCGGAGTCTGCGGCGACCATGCACGCGCAATCCGAGGGCGTGCCCTTCATCGTGGAGGAGATCGCCCGGACCTATCGGGATGCCGGCATGATTCAGCAGATCGACGGCGTCTGGTCCCTCGCCTCGAACGCCGCGCGGCTCGTGCCGTCGGCGGTTCGAACGCTGATCCAGCGCCGCGCCGCGCGGCTGCCGGACGACGCGCGAGCCGCGCTCGGCGACGCCGCCGTGCTCGGCCGGAGCTTCAGCCTCCGTGACCTCGTCACGATCCGCGAACAGCTGGGGGAGGCCCAGGTCGACGCCGCGTCGCTGGCGGAGGCGCTCGCTCCGGCGGCGGAGGCCGGGCTTCTGTTGCCCCACGCGGGGGACGCTCCGGCCGACTTCACGTTCAGCCACGAGCAGGTTCGGGAGTTCGCGGCTGCGGGGCTCCCGCTCGCGCGGCGGCGGGCGATCCACTCGGCGATCGTCGACATGCTCGAGGGCGATGGGCACCCGCCGCCGGCGAGCCTGCCGTTGCTCGCCCTCCATGCCCTGGCCGCGGGGGACCCGCAGCGTGCCGCTCGATTCTCGGTCGACGCCGCGCGAGGGGCGCTGGAGGCGAACGCCCCCGAGGAGGTGCTCCGGGTCGTGGACCAGGCGCTCCCCGCCGCGTCGACCCCGCAGGACCGGCTCGCGCTGCTGACGGCCCGCGACGATGCGCTGGCCATGCTCCGGCGAGCCGCCGATCGCCTCGACGGGCTCGCCGAGCTGGCCGCCCTCGCCGAGGCGCTGGGCGATTCGCACGTGGAGCTCGACGTTCAGCTCCGCCGCGCCGCGACGTTGCGCCTCTCGGAGGACGACGTCGATATCGCCGCGGACCTCGCCCGGCGGGTTCGCACGCTCGCCGCGGAGCGAGGGGACCGCGCCGGCGAGCTCGCCGCCTGTCTCGAGCTGGCCCAGGACCTGCTTCGCACCTCGCTCGGCGAATCGTTCTCGCCCACGGCGAGCGAGGTGGATCTGGATGGGGCGGAGGAGGCGCTCCAGCGCGCCGTCGCCCTGGGCGAGGAGCTGGGAGACGACCGAAGCGTGGCGGCCGCGACTCGGGAGCTCGGCGTCATCGTGGTGGCCCACATTCGCCACTGGTACGTCGGCGAGGTGCAGTCGGGCCGGGTCGCCGGCTACATCGAGCGGATCACGGCCGGCGAGGGGATGGACGAGATCCTCCCGACGCTTCCCATCGCGCCGCTGTTCCACCAGGCGAGCGAGCTGTATCGAGCGTGCCCTCGACATGTACGAGCGGCTCGAAGACCGCCGCGGGGTCATGTCGACCCTCATCGCCATGGCCTACGTCAGCTACGCGCCCGTCATCCATCTCACGTCGTCGGCCCGGCACATCGAGGAGATCCGGCGGCTGGCCTCCCGGATGAGCTCGATGACGAAGGAGAGCGAACGGGCGCAGGCCGAGCTGCAGATGCTGTACGGCGTCCAGGTCTATGCCCAAGCGAAGGTCGTGCCCGACCTCGCGCTGGCGCGCGGGGAGGAGGCCTATCGCCTTGCCCGGATGCAGGGCGACCGCGCGGTCGAGTTCGTCGCCGCCGGCGGCATGGCGCTCACCCACCTCGATCTCGGGGAGGTCGATCAGGCGGAGCGGTGGCTCGAGCGGGCGAGCTCGGCGGCCGCGAGCTCGCCCACCCCCCTCCGCGCGCGGCAGGTCGAGCTGTGGCGGGGCATGGCCCGCGCGGGAGCGGATGATCCGCAGGGCATGCGCGACCATCTGGAGCGCGCGGTCGCAATGGCCACCGACGAGGGCCGGCCCGCCGCCCGCTGCGAGGCCCTCGCCCGGCTGGCGCTGGAGGCCGCCCGGCTCGGAGCGGCGCGCGACGACGACGAGCTCTTGGCACTGGCGGAGGGGGCCGCGTTCGACGCGAAGGAGGTGCTCCGACTGCTTCCCGGCCATCCGCCGTGGGGTGCGCAGGCCGATGGGGCCCTCGCCCGCGTGGCGCTCGCGAAGGGGAACGCCGAGGGGGCCGCGCTCGCGGGGGACTCCGCGCTGCGGGCGCTGGAGGAGGCGCTGCACGAGGACATGAACCTGGACGTGCTCTTGCCCGCGGCGCGGGCCATCCTCGCCGGCGGCGATGAGGAGGCTCGGGAGACGATTCGCGATCGCCTCCAGCTCCTTCTGTCCGGCATCGTGCAACGCACGTTGGACGAGGACGCACGCGTCCGGTGGCTCCGGGGACCGTACGGCAGGGAGCTGGCCGAGCTGGCCGGGCCGATCGAGCGGATCGGGTCGAGGCCGGAGCCCGATGGACAGGGGCAGGCGGAGCAGCTCCGGGACGAGGATCGCACGCTGCTCCACCTCCTCACGCAGGGGAAGACGAACTCGGAGATCGCGGCCGAGCTCGGCATCTCCGACGAGGACCTCACGCGCAGGCTGGGGGAGATCTTCACGGCGATCCACGCGTCGTCGCGTGCGGAGGCGACGGCCTTCGCGTTCCGGGAGGGGATTCCCTGATGCTGCGCGCACGCCTGGATCGCCACAAGTGCATCGGCGCCGGCAACTGCATCACGATCGCGCCGACCGCGTTCGACTGGCTGCGGGGCGAGTTCGGCAAGGCGGAGGTCCTCGACGTCGAGAGCGTCGACGAGGACCAGCTTCGCGAGGCCGCCCTGGCCTGCCCCACCAAGGCGATCGAGATCGAGGACATCGAGGAATTGCTCCCCTGGCAGCTCCGGGGCACCGCCGGTCCGGCTCGGAGGGTGGTGAAGACGTTCATGTTCACCGACATCGTCCGGTCGACCAACCTCGTGGAGGCCCTGGGGGACGAGGCGTGGGAGAACCTCCTGCGCTGGCACGATCAGACACTCCGCTCGCTGTTCGGGGCGCATCAGGGCGAGGAGGTCGTCGCCACCGGCGACGGGTTCTTCGTCGGGTTCGACTCTCCGGAGCCTGCCATCGCGTGTGCCGTCGCAATCCAGCGTGGACTGTCGGAGCACCGGCAGAAGCACGGGTTCGCCCCCCAGGTGCGGATCGGACTGCATGCGTCCGACGCGACGCAGGTGGGAGGCAACTTCAGCGGCAAGGGCGTGCACGAGGCCGCGCGGATCGCGGCGCAGGCCGAGGCGGGCGAGATCCTCGCCAGCTCGGACACGGCCGTCGGTGCGCGGTTCCCCCGATCGGATGCTCGCTCGCTCACGTTGAAGGGGATCATCGGAGCCCGTGGAGGTCGTCAGCCTCGACTGGCGCTGACGAGACGCGGGAGGCTTGATGGAGACGCGGACGGCCAGGCGGATCGTATGGCCCGCGGTCGGGCTGTTCACGTTGCTCGCCCCCGTCGGCCTCTACCTGGTCGGCAGCTCCCGCGGGGACGTCGCGGAGGACGCCGTGTTCGCGACCATCTTCCTGGCGATGGCCTCGATCGGCGCCCTCATCGCGTCGCGTCGGCCCGAGACCCCGATCGGCTGGCTCCTGCTGTTCAGCGCCTGCGTCATCGCGGTCGCCTTCACGGCGTCGTCCTATGTCATCTACGGGTACGGCGAGGGCGCCCGGCTCCCGTTCCTTCGCTGGATGGCGTGGCTGTCGTCGTGGCCGTGGGCGCTCGCGATCGGGGTATTGCTGACCTTCCTGCTCCTGCTCTTCCCGGATGGACGACTCCCGTCTCGTCGGTGGAGGCCGGTGGCGTGGGCGTCCGGCGCCGCCATCGCGCTCGTGTGCATCGCGACGGCCCTCATGCCGGGCCGCCTCGAGAGCACGCCTGCAACCAACCCGATCGGCATCCCGGGTGCCGGGAGGTTCCTCGACGCCGTCGCGGGGACGGGGTTCTTCGCACTCACCGTGCTGTCCATCGCCTCGGTGGCTTCCCTGCTCGTCCGGTTCCGTCGGGCCGTGGGCGAGGAGCGCAAGCAGATCGCGTGGTTCCTGTTCGCCGCCGCCCTGCTCGTCGTCGACATCCTGGTCGACACCGTCCTGGAGGCGCTCGGTGTGGCGCGAAGTACATGGTTGCTGACGGTGCTGGACACCCTCGCCTTCGTCGTCCATCCCGGTGGCCGTCGGCATCGCCATCCTGAAGTACCGCCTCTACGAGATCGACACCGTCATCAGGAAGAGCGTCGTGATCGGCCTTCTCGCCGCGTTCATCACGTCCGTGTACCTGGGGGTGGTCGTCGGGATCGGTGCGCTCGTGGGAAGCCGGCGGAACATCTTCCTGTCGATCCTCGCGACCGCGATCATCGCCGTCGCCTTCCAGCCGATCCGGGAGCGGGTCCGTCGGCTCGCGGACCGGCTCGTGTACGGCGAGCGAGCGACCCCGTACGAGGTCCTCTCGGACTTCTCCGAGCGAGCGGCGGGCACGTACTCGACGGACGATGTGCTGCCGCGGATGGTCGAGATCCTCGCTGCGGGGACCGGAGCGACCGAGGCGCGGGTCTGGCTCTGCGTCGGGTCGGAGCTCCGCGTCGGCGCGTCCTGGCCGGTCGGCTCGGCTGCGGCGCCCGTTCGCATCTCGGGGAACGACCTTCCGGACTTCGGCGAGCGCGAGCGCGCGTTTCCGGTTCGCCACGGGGGTGAGCTGCTCGGCGCGATCACGGTGGTGGCTCCGCCGAACGATCCCCTCACCCCCGACAGGGAGAAGCTTCTGAGCGATGCGGCGGCCCAGACCGGGTTGATCCTTCGCAACGTCCGCCTCATCGAGGAGCTGCGGGAGTCGCGGCGTCGCATCGTCGCCGCCCAGGACGAACGCGCCAAGGCGCTCGAGCGCAACATCCACGACGGCGCGCAACAGCAGCTCG
This sequence comes from uncultured Actinomycetes bacterium, assembly GCA_963728285.1. Classification (GTDB taxonomy): domain Bacteria; phylum Actinomycetota; class UBA4738; order UBA4738; family HRBIN12; genus CAVSJR01. The sequence goes on from CAVSJR010000004.1 coordinate 8,011, forward strand.
TCGCGCTGACGGTGAAGCTTCGGCTCCTCGAGCAGCTCGCGCCCAGGGATGGGGCGAAGGCTGCGCAGATGGCCGCGCAGCTCCAGTCGGAGGCCACCGAGGCGCTCGAGGACCTCCGGGATCTCGCGCGAGGCATCTACCCGCCGCTGCTCGCGGACAAGGGACTGGCCGCGGCCCTCGAGGCGCAGGCTCGCAAGTCACCGCTCCCGGTGAGCGTGTCCCCCGACGGGGTCGCCCGGTACCCGCAGGAGGTCGAGTCGGCGGTGTACTTCTCCTGCCTCGAGGCGCTGCAGAACGTGGCGAAGTATGCGCACGCCACGCGCGCCGAGGCGCGGCTGTGGGCGAGCGACGGTGAGCTCTCGTTCGAGGTGACCGACGACGGGACGGGATTCGACCCGGGCGCCACGCCGCGGGGAAGCGGCCTGCAGGGCATGGCCGATCGCCTGGACGCCATCGGCGGCACGTTGGTGGTTCGGTCTCAGCCGGGGATGGGAACGTCGGTCACGGGTCGCGTTCCCGTGCCGCGAGGGCCGGCCTAGGGCTCACCGCTCTCGGCGGTCGCGGGGCGGCGCACCGCGCGGGTCACACGGGCCACACGTACTCGAGGTCGTCGGGCACGTCGGGGAACATGGGACGGTAGTGCTCCGGGTCCTTTCGCACGAGCGCGGAGCGGTACGCGCGGTGCAGGTCTCGGCTCCCCAGCCACGGCGGAAGCATCCCGAGGGCCCGGAGCTCCCGCTGCGTTCGCTCGGGCTCGCCGTGCAGGTGAGCCACCAGCTTGTCGTGGACCGTGTCGACGTGGCCCAGGCTCATCCAGCGGCTGGTGACTGCGAGGCCGTAGGCGACCAGGGCGGGTTCGTATCCGCGCCACATGCGGGTGGCGGGGTGGTTGATCCACCCGCCGGTCTCGCGATGCAGCGCGTTGCAGATCTGGAGCACCTCGACCCGCTGTTTTCCGAGCCTGCGCGCATCGAGCACGCGTGCGCTGCGCGCGAAATCGGGGTAAGGGAGGAACGTCTGCACGCCGGTCGCCTTACCCCTCAAACCGCCGGGAGGCACATGCTGCCGGGCGGGAGCCCGCGCCGGACTCGTGGACGTTCGCCCGACGAGATGCGGAACCGGCGGTCCCCGGCGCCCGTCGATGTCTGCGACGGAAGACCTCGAAGGGACGCGGAGGCGTTCGCTAGCCTGTGCCGATCATGCGTCGGGCCCTCATCTCCATGGTGGCGCTTCTCCTTTGGGCTTGCTCCGGCGCGCCCGCGGCCGACCGAGCCGACAGATCCGCGGCGCCGCAGGTCGAAGGCCGCCCGACTGGCGCGATCGAGTCGCGCACCCCCGACGCGTCGACGCCCGCGCTCGACGGGGCGCTCCCGTCGCCGGACGAGCCGATCCCGAGCTCGCCGGATCGACTCGCCGACGCGCTCGCAACGACGACGTTCGCGCTGCGTGAAGCGATCGACGGGTGGGCCGAGGGCGTGGGTCTCTCGGCGCCGCCGCCGCGGGACGTGCGGCTGCTCGCCTTTCACCAGCAACGGCTCTACTGGGCCCTGACCGAGGATCCGCAGCTCGCGAGGCTGACCATTCCTCGGCTCCCGCGGGGCTCGCCGGCGAAGCGAGGGCGAACATCGAAGCCGGGGCCGAGATTCGCTCCCTCGTGACGCCGATCGAGGGCGAGATCACGCTCAGGACGCAGCGGCCGGAGCCGGCCGAGGATCTCCTGGCCTACTACCGGGAGGCCGAGGAGCGGTTCGGCGTCGAGTGGGAGGTGCTCGCCGCCGTCAACTACGTCGAGTCGAGGTTCGGCCGGGCGCGCTCGGCGAGCCCCGCCGGCGCGCAGGGCCCGATGCAGTTCCTCCCCGAGACCTGGCGCGCGTACGGGATGGGCGGCGACATCCTGGACCCCCACGACGCGATCCTCGGAGCCGCGAACTTCCTCAGCTCGGGCGGCGCGCCTCGCCGGAATCGCCGCGCGCTGTACTACTACAACCACGCGTGGCCCTACGTCGACGCCGTCCTCCTGTACGCGAGGCAGATGATGCGCGATCCGCGCGACTACCTCGCCTACTACAACTGGCCGGTCGTGGTGCTGACGAAGGACGGCCCGGAGCACCTCACGGGCCCCGGGTCGGCGTGAGGGTCGAAGCTAGGCGTCCTCGGCGTCCCTCACCACGTACGCTTCAGCAGCCGACGCTGTTCTGGCGAAGCGTCGTTCCGGCCGTGTCGTGAAACGTCCACGTGAGGCCGGTCGCCGGCCCGAGGGCGCCGCCGTCCGCCGTCATGGAGAGCGCCCCGAGCTGCGGGTAGGCCTCCCAGGCGTTGCGATCGTCCGGCCGGTAGACGCGCTCCCATCGGTCGGTCCCGCTCGACACGTTGAGCTCCACCATGTGGGAGTTCCACCGCCCCGCCTGGAGCGCGGGGCTCAAGGGCTTCCACTCCTCCATCCCGTGGCCGCCGGCGTTCAAGACCAGGTCGCCGCCGTTCTTGCGATGAGCGACCAGAGGTCGGCCATGCTCGAGCCCTCGCGGTGGGCATCGAGGGACAGGATCGTCTTGTTCCAGTACGCGACGACGCAGGGGAGCGTGTTCGCCTGGAGGTCGGCCTTGAAGAACGCGTACTGCTTGCTGGTCGACCCGCAGCCGCCCACCTGGCCGCAGTTGCTGTCGAGATCGAGGTAGTGAACGCCGCCGAAGTCGAACGACGTGTAGAGGGGGCGTTGGTGCCAGTAGTCGAGCCAGGGGTCGGTGCCCTCGAGGGTGTCGTGGTTGCCGGCGGTCGGCGCCGTGTAGGAGGCCATCCTTCCCCAGGCCGTTCCCTCCCCGCTCGGGTCGTCGACGTCCGCGAGCCCGTACCAGTTCCTCATGGAGGCGTAGGTCCCGAACTCGTACACCTCGCCGAGATAGAGGAACAGGGACGGCGCCCGCGCGAGGATGGAGTCGATCACCTGGTCGTTCACGCGCTTTCCCATGGCGCCGCGTCCGACGGCCGCGATCACCGGGTCGCCGGCCGGCGGCATCTCCGGGTGGAATCGCGCCGCCCAGTCGGCGGGGTTGCGCGGAATGCTCCCGAGGTTGCCGTTCGCCAGCGTGACCGTGAGGCGCACCTTCTCGCCGACGTCGTTCGAGGTGCTCTCCGATTGGACCGCCAGCACGCCGGTACCGTCGAGCTCCTTCCCCGTCGGCCACAGGAAGCCGTACGGGCGCTCGAAATCGCGAATGACCTCGACCGAGGAGCCCCCGCTCGGCCGGTAGGTGAAGATCAGCTTCTCGAGCTTGTCCCGGTCCTTGCCCGAGACCGACACGGAGATGGGGACGTCGCCGGAGAGGGCGCCGTCCGGCACGGTGAGGCAGAGGGTCCAGATGTGCGAGACCCCGCACGTCTGGACCGCCACCGCATCGACCGGGGGAAGGGCCAGCACGCTCCCGGCGACCATGGCGAGGAGCGCGCCGGCGGCGCGCCATTTCATACGGACGGTTCTAGCGCGCCCCCACCGAGCGGGCATCGGGCATCGGGCGCGCCGTTCGGTCCTTCTTCGGTCGCCGTTCGGCGACCTAGAGGCGGCCGGCCTCCTCGAACAGCCGGTTCATGATCAGCATCAGGGGCCAGCGGCCGCCCGCTTGCCGCCAGTTCCCGTTGCCGAGGACGACGACCGCCGTCCCCGCGTCGGGGTCGTAGAAGGCCACCGTGGCGACGCCGTAGTCGCCGCCGTTGTGGCCGATCAGCGTGCGCCCCCGATGGTGCGTCCGGTACCAGATCAATCCCTGGCCGTCGACCACCTCGGGGGCCTGGGAGCGTCGCATCTCTCGCACCGTGTCGGGCTGCAGCACGCGCACGCCGTCGAGCGTGCCGCCTCCCATGAACATCAACACGTGCCGCGCGACATCCGACGCGGACGCACGCAGCTGCCCGTCCGGATAATCGGGGTACCCGTACTGCCCGTAGGCGACGTAGCGGTCTCGGGCGGCCGACCACCGGTAGGGCATCGCGACCTCGCGACGCGGGAGGTCGTCGAGGTGCCACGCCGTGCGGCCCATCCCGAGCGGATAGAAGATGCGGTCCTCGCACCACTCGTCGAAGGGCTTGCCTGCGGCGACCTCCAGGACGTAGGCCGCGAGCGACGCCCCGATGTTGCTGTAGCGATAGACCTCGCCGGGGGCGAAGGAGAAGAAGTTGTTGGAGCGGTAGTACGCGCCGCCGGGCTCGAGATACCGCCGCAGGAAGACGCCGAGCGGCATCGTCGAATCGCCCTCCGAGTAGAGGTTGTCCCACACCGACCACCGGTCGCGGATCCCCGACGTGTGGGTCAGCAGGTGCCAGGTCGTGATCGGCCGGCGCGGGTGATCGGGCAGGCGGACCCGGAAGGGCAGCACGTCGTTCACGTCGGCGTGCAGGTCGAGGATGCCGTCCTCGACCCCCTGCATCACCGCCGTCGCAATGACCGTCTTCGAGACGGAGGCGAGCATGAAGGGGGTGTCGGGCCGGACGCGCCGCTCGGCCCGGATGTTCGCCCAGCCGTAGGCGCCGGACCAGACGACGGCACCGTCGCGAATCACGCTCGCCGAGAGGCCGGGCAGCCGGCCGGCGCGCATCTGCTCGAGGACGAACTCGTCCAGTGCGGCGCGCGAGCGCGTGCGGGCGCCGACCGGGGTGGCGACGAGGAGGGTGGCGATGCCGGCGAGGCCGCCGGAGCGGAGAACCTCCCGGCGTGTCAGCAGGTGTGTCGAGCGAACGGGTTCCTGATCGGAGTTCATCTTCCTACGAGCGGAGCTTAGTCCGTGGGCGGGCTCGTTCATAGCCGGGAGATCCCGGTGTCTTCTCGCGGAACACGTGGCGCTCGGACTCGAGGCCGAACCTGATTTGAGGTCGCGAGGGGGGAGTGATAGAAGGTACGCCTCAGGGACCGGTCCCTTCCGGTCGCGCGCTCCGCGGGGAGGTAGATGCTCCATGGGTGCACTCGGAACGAAGGACATCGGACTCGACCAGGCCAACGCAGCCCTCGAGGCCGCCATCAAGAAGGCGGAGGAGATCGGCACCACGATGGACATCGCGGTCGTGGACGTCGGTGGGAACCTCAAGGCGTTCGCTCGGATGGACGGCGCGTGGCTGGGAAGCATCGACATCTCCCAGAAGAAGGCGCGCACGGCACGGTTCTTCGACATGAACACGGGCGACATCGGTCAGCTGTCGCAGCCCGGAGGCCCGTTGTTCAACATCGAGCACTCCAACGGAGGCTTGATCACGTTCCCCGGCGGGGTGCCGATCAAGGACGGCGACATCGTCATCGGCGCGATCGGCGTGTCGGGCTCCACGGTCGAGAACGACCACACCGTCGCGGCGGCGGGCGCGAACGCGGTTCGGTAACCGTCTCCCTTCCCCGACGAAGGGCGCAGAGGGTCCAAGGAGGAGGCAGAACATGGCTTCGAACCGCGGCGTCGCCTACATGGGTCCCGGAAAGGTGGAGCTGCAGGAGATCGAGTATCCCGAGCTCGCGCTCGGGGACCGCAAGCTCCAGCACGGCGTCATCCTCAAGACCGTCGCCACCAACATCTGCGGCAGCGACCAGCACATGGTCCGCGGCCGGACCACGGCGCCGGAGGGGTTGATCCTCGGACACGAGATCACCGGCGAGGTGATCGAGAAGGGGCGCGACGTGGAGTTCGTCGACGTGGGGGACCTCGTCTCGGTGCCGTTCAACATCGCGTGCGGGCGATGCCGGAACTGCAAGGAGGGGAAGACCGGCATCTGCTTGAACGTGAACCCCGCACGACCGGGCGCCGCGTACGGCTACGTCGACATGGGCGGGTGGATCGGCGGACAGGCGGACTACGTGACCGTGCCGTACGCCGACTGGAACTGCCTGGTGTTTCCCGACCGGGACCAGGCCATGGAGAAGATCCGGGACCTCGCGCTGCTGTCCGATATCTTCCCGACGGGCTACCACGGTGCCTTCACGGCCGGCGTCGGACCGGGCTCCATCGTCTACGTCGCCGGGGCGGGCCCGGTCGGCCTGGCGTGCGCCACGGCCTGCCAGCTCCTCGGCGCCGCGGTCGTGATCGTCGGCGACATGATCGACGAGCGCCTGCGGCAGGCGGCGAGCTTCGGGTGCGAGACGATCGACCTGAAGGTGGACGCCTCCCTCCCCGATCAGATCGAGCAGATCGTGGGGGAGCCCGAGGTCGATGCCGCGGTCGATTGCGTCGGGTTCGAGGCGAAGGGGCAGGGCCGGGACGCCGATACCGAGCAGCCCGCGACGGTGCTCAACTCGCTCATGGAGGTCACCCGAGCCGGCGGAGCGATCGGGATCCCGGGCCTCTACGTCACGGGCGATCCGGGCGGCGTCGACGACAACGCGAAGATCGGGATGCTCGGCATTCGCATCGGCCTCGGCTGGGCGAAGTCCCACACGTTCTCGACCGGCCAGTGTCCGGTGATGCGCTACAACCGGCAGCTGATGCAGGCGATCCTGCACGACAAGGTGCATCCGGCGAAGAACGTCAACGTCAACGTGATCAAGCTGGACGAGGCGCCGCAGGGCTACGAGGACTTCGACAAGGGTGCCGCGAAGAAGTTCGTCATCGATCCTCACGGATCCATCTCGAACAACTAACGCGATCGGGACGGAACCGGCTTCGTCACCGTGCCGCGGCGAGATGCGGGCGGCCTCATTGCCGGCGAACCTTCCAGATGTGCTCGCCCGGGAAGTCGCGAGCCCAGTCGAGGGAGACGTAGTCGTACGTGGTCGTCGCCCCGTCGGCGGGCCGGAGCTCGATGAGGTCCTCGACGACGAACCCGGATGAGCGGAACAGGCGGATCCAGTCCCCGTACGTGAGCTGCCATTCGACCGTGCGCCACTCCGGATCCTCGCTCGGGGTCCTGCCAATGCCGAAGTACGCGGTGCGAAGCTCGCGGCCCGCCGGCCGGTCGTCGTCGCCCCAGCACAGCCAGATGATGGGCGTCGCCATGTCGAAGACGAGGAGGCCGCCCGCTCGGAGCACGCGCGCCGCCTCCGGGATCGTGCGATGGGGATCCGTGAACGACGTCGCCCCGTGATCGCAGAAGACGAGATCGAACGACGCGTCGGCGAACGGCAGCTCCTCGGCGCTCCCGCGCACGAGGGGCATGGCGACGCCGGTCTCCTCCCGGTTCGTTCGCGCGTGGCGAAGCTGGCTCGCCGAGAAGTCGATGCCCGTCACGAGCGCCCCGCGCATCGCGACCTTGAGCCCGAACTGGGCGGCCCCGCACCCGAGCTCCAGGGCCCGGACGCCGTCGACCTCGCCGAGCGCGCGGATCTCGTCCTCCGCCACGTCCCAGGTCCCCCAGCCGAGCCTGTCCCAGCGGTTCAGCTGCGGCTCGTTGGTGGCCTGGTAGTCGTCGCTGTGAGATTCCCAGTGCCGCAGGTTCGTGCGGACGTCGTCGCGGCTCATGGCGTCATGTTCACTCCCTCCCGGCGGCGCCGTGAGCGTACGACTCGGCGACCCAGGCGGCGAGCTCGTCGTCCAGCCCTTCGGGCCCGACGACGCGCAGGTAGCTCCCGGCGATCTTTCCATACCGCTCGACCTTCACGATCCGTGGGGATCGATCGCCCGGGGCCCCTCGAGGCGGAGGCGGAGCGCACGCTGCTGCGGGATGGCGAACGCGAACCGGACGCGGACCATGAACGAGATGTAGGTCTTGACCGGGACGACCTCGACCGGCCCGCACGCCCGCACCATCGCCTCGAACCCTCGATAGAGATCGCCCACCGCCTCGGGGACGCGCGAGAGATGCTCATCCACCGTGGTCGTAACGCAGGAATGCCACAGGTTCGGCACGTGAACCGGCGGCCGCACGGGGGCACGTCCAGAGCTGCTCCACGGCGACATCATGCCCGGGATCACATGTAGCGGGTCACCAGGCCGCGGCGCCGGAGCTGGCGGAGCATCGCGTTCGCGAAGAAGAAGGCTCCCACGAGGTAGACGACGTCCAGCGTGAGGGCGATCGCGAGGCTCGTCACCGGGAGGGGCTTCCCGGCCAGCACCGCGCGCATCCCCTCGAACACGTGCGACGGCGGCAGCCACCAGGCGATTGACTTGGGCCCACCCGGGGAGCACGGACAGCGGGTAGTACACGGCGCACAACGGGCTCACGATCTCGGCGATCCCCCACGCGAAGATCTCCGCGGTGTTGCCGAACCGCAGGATCAGGCCGACGACCATGAGCGACATCACGACCCCGAACAGCATGGCCGCGAGGATGAAGGGGATGAGGGCCCACCCGATCTCGAGGATCCCGAACGAGAACAACAGATAGGCGCCGATCGCCATGACGGACCACCCGACGGCGACCTTGGCGAGCATCCACAGCGTCGCTCCGGCGAGGTACTCGAGCGGCCGGAGCGGGGACGCGAAGACGTTGAGCGCGTTCCGGGACCACGCGGAGTCGTCGAGGAACGCGAGGCTGATGCCCTGGTTGGCCCGGAACAGCAGGTCCCAGATCAGGACGCCTCCAAGGAGGAAGCCGACCGGCAGGGGAAGCTCGGTTCCACTCGTCTCGATGAACCTCGTCAGCAGGCCCCAGATCAGCAGGTCGAGCAGCGGCCACAGGAGGATGTCGAACAGCAGCGGGGGCGAGTGAATCGATGAGTAGAAGAATCGGCGGTAGACGGCCATGACGCGTCCGGTGCTCATCCTCGTTCCTCGCTCGCGATCGACAGGAACGTGCCCTCCAGGTCCTCGGCGCCGTATCGCTCCACGATCTCGGTCGGCGATCCGTCGGCGACGATTCGGCCGCTCCCCATGAAGATGACTCGGCGGCAGAGCCGCTCGATATCGGACATGTTGTGTGACGTGATCAACAGGGTGAACCGGTCCTCGCGGTGCACGTCGAGGAGGATCTCCCGGATGTGCTGTGAGATCGCGGGGTCGAGGGAGGCCGTGGGCTCGTCGAGAAACAGCAGGCGGGGGCGGTTCAGCAGCGATTTCGCCAGCCCGAGGAGCGTCCTCTGTCCGCTGGACAGCTGCGAGACCGTGCGCTTTGCGAGCGGGCCGAGGTCGAAGAGCTCGATCAGCTCATCCACGCGGTGACGGGTGGCTCCGTAGATGCCGGCGAAGACCCAGAGGATCTCTCGAACCTGCATGCGGTCGGGCATGCCGACGTAGCTCGCCGTGAAGTTGGCCTCCTCCAGGGCGGCGGTACGTTCCTCGGGCATGCGCCGGCCCAGCAGGCGGACCATGCCGGCATCCGGCTCGATGAGTCCGAGGAGCATCATGATGGTCGTCGTCTTCCCGGCGCCGTTCGGTCCGAGGAGCCCCACGATGTCGCCCTCCTCGACCGCCAGATCGACGCCGTCGACCGCCCGCGTATCGTCGTAGCTCTTGATCAGTCCGGTCGCGTGAATCGCGAGCATGCGGAGACCTCCTTTTTGACGAAGGAGTTCGTCGGGCGCAAGGGAGCTCGGCGCTGGTGGCGGGGATCGGGCACACGCCAGCCGGGCCTCGAACGAGGCGATGGCGCGCGGCGTGGCAGGGAGTCAAAGCATGTGCGGGAAAGGGTAGCACGACCTCAATGGCCAGCCCAGCGTTCGCTGGGTCGGCGCGCGCATTGATGCGACGAGCGTCACATCGTTCCTCGCCGGACGACGATATCCTCCGCGGCCGCGGGCGGACGTCGTAGGTCGGCGATCGGCCCGCCGGTGCTCGGCGGCGCGCGCCGCCGGCGGACGGGGGAGCAGGTGGAGCGAAGCGGGGAGAGTCGGCGCCTCCTGGGTACGCCTGGGCGCAGGACGGGATCGAGTCGCTGCCGCCGGCCTCCCGGGGCCACCGTGTGCGCCTGCGGCGTGCCCGCTCAAGGACACCGCGGCGAGGTCCGATGGCTACAGGGTGCGCGCACCCAGGAGCGTGAGCCGGGGGATCGCCCTCGCCGTTTCGGCGGTCGTCGCCGCGTCCATCCTCGCGGGGTTCGGCACGGCGCGGGCCGATACGACCGTCGTCGCCGATCCGCAGGACGCCGCCCTCGGGCCCGACATCGCCTCGGTCGAGGCAGGGCACGGCCGGCACGATCGCCTGCGGTATCGGATCACGACCTACTGGCCCTTCGTCAAGTCGGACGCCCCGTGCCTCGTCATCCAGGCCGGATTGCGGAGGGTGGAGTACACGATCTGCGGTGACGGCGACGTCATGAACGTCGACGATGCGGTGAAGACGGGCGAGGCGAAGGTGTCGAAGCCGAGCCCGTCCGGGGTCGTCTACGCCGTGCGCCCACAGGCGATCGGATCTCCCAGCTTCCACCGGTGGAAGGTCGTCGACTGGGACCAGGGGTGCCCACAGACCGTCTGCGACGTGACCCCGGACTCGGGGTGGGTGACGCATCAGCGCTGGGTGTCGTACGGACACTGGGCGTCCAGGTTCCTTCGCGAGATGCAGGTCCCTCGGTGCTCGGAGAACAAGATCGTCGTCGTCGCCTGGCAGGTGAACGAGGGCACCGCGGCGGTGTGGAACCCGCTCGCAACGACCTACGACATGCCCGGCGCGACGAAGTACAACTCGGTCGGCGTCAGGAACTACGTCGGGCTCGGACAGGGGACCGATGCGTCGCGTTTGACGATCGAGCGTGGCTTCACGATCTACGGCTACGGCGAGATCGTTCGCAGGCTCGACCGGTGCGCGCCGCCGATGAAGACGGCCCGCGCGATCAAGCAATCGAGCTGGTGCCCCGGCTGCACGGGCGGCCACTACGTCACCGGCCTCATCCGCCAGGTCAAGGCCGACTACGGCACGTACGCCGACCGGCTGATCGCGACGGCCCGGTAGCCGCACGCCTGCCACCGAGGCTCGGCGGCCGCGGGCCTCACGCGTGGCGCTGGAGGAGTCCCTTGATGAAGGGGTTCAGCGTCTCGTGGGTGTGTCCGTACCAGGAGCCGTGCCCCATGCCGTCGAAGAGGTGGTACTCCGCCGTCGGGACCATGCTCGCCAGCTCCTCTCCGTCCTGCGGCGGAGCCTGAACGTCCTCGGCGAACGCCAGCACGTGCATCGGCACGCTGACCCCGCCCAGCAGCTCGCGCTGGTCGAACTTCAGCGACGCCTCCCATTGGGGGATCAGCGAGTCCTCGTTCTCGCCGGAGTCCATCCATCGCATGAGGTCGTCGCGGAGCTTCGGCCAGAGCTGCCGGTCGCCGAGCACCTTGGCCGGGTACAGCATGGCGGCGTAGTGCGTCACGCCCATGAGGCCGTCGAGCCGGCCTCCCGCCTTCCGAAAGTCGATCTCGGCCTGCTGGAAGTCCCACCCCCACCCGGTGCTCCACGCCCCGGTGCCCATCACGATCGCGACGCGGACCAGGTGGGGGTAGTCGATGGCGACCTGCTGCACGATCGCCGACCCGAACGAGGATCCCACCAGCGCGACCGGAGGGTCGCAGACGGCGCCGATCAGCTCCGCGGCGTCTCGCGCGAAATCCTCGATCGGCCACGGCATCGGCATGTCACACGTCGTCTCGCCGATGCCTCGATTGTCGTACGTCGTGTTCCGGTAGTCCGTGCTGAAGAACGGGATCTGATATCGGTGCCAGTCGCTTCCCCTCGCCCCGCCCCCGGAGACCCAGACGAGGTCGGGTCCGCCCCCGAACTGCTCGTAGGCGATCGTCGCCTCGGAACCCGCATGTGCCTGCACAGCCCCTCCGCTCCCGCCGCCGCCCGCCACTCGGTCGGCGATGGATCCTAGCGTGGTGCCCGGCCGGCTGACTCGAGACCATCGGCGTAGGCCGGTGCGATCGAGGGGCGGGCGGACGGAGGTCATCGACGGGTCCGTGGTTTGGCCCGAGCGACGAATGGCGCGTTCGATTCACCGGCCCTACCATCGGTGCATGAGCGAGCCGGACGAGACCGCGAAGCGCCGCCACCCGAAGACCACGTTGGCGCCCTGGGACAACAGCGGCCTTCGCGACCGGCTCAGCGGGGCGGACGTCGAGGGAGGGGCCGTCGAGCTCGAGCTGACCCGGGTGGCGCGAGAGCGGAACGGGGAGCCCTCGCCTACCGATCCCGAGGACGAAGCTCGTAGATCCGAATAGGGCGGTTGATGCCCTTCAGGGTGATCTCGTCGACCACCGTTCCGTCCACGAAATCCTCGACCTCGATCATCGTCCGCTCGGTGACGAGGATCCGCCCGGCTTCGGCCCGATCCGCCAGCCGTGATGCCAGGTTGACCTGGTTGCCGAGGACCGTGTAGTCGCTTCGCGCCGGGGACCCGATGTCGCCGACCGTCACCCACCCGGTCGCGATCCCGATGCCGATCGTGAAGGGCTCGTTGTACTTCCGGAGCCATCGGTCCTGGAGGCTGGCCATGCGCTCGTGCATCTCGAGGCCCATCCTCACGGCCCTCGCCGCGTGATCCTTCTGCGGCACGGGGTCGCCGAAGAACACCATCACCGCGTCCCCCACGTACTTGTCGAGCGTCCCGCCGTGCTTGAACACGATCTCGGTCATCTCCGAGAGGTAGTCGTTGAGCTCGTCCACGAGCTCCTCCGGCTCCATGCGCTCCACCGCGGTCGTGAAGCCGCGAATATCGGAGAAGAAGGTGGTCAGGAACTTCCGGCTGGACGCGAGCTTCACGTCCTGCTCGCCCGCGATGATCGACTCCGCGAGGCCCGGCGAGAGATATCGCTTGAGTCGGGAGGCGCGCTCCAGTTCGGCCACCTTTGCGTCCACCGTCTCCTGAAGGTTCGAGTTCAGCGACTGCAGGTCGTTGTAGAGGGTCGACAGCTGCCCGGTCGTGCGGTTGAGGTTCTTCGTGAGGTTGCCGAACTCGTCGCGGTTGGGGACCTCGACGTGGGCGTCGAAGTCCCCGTCGGCGATGCGCTCGAGCGCTCCGTCGACCTTGCGGACGGGGCGGATCAGCGACCATGACAGGACGGCGCCGAGGGCCAACGCTCCCAGGAGGCTGACGCCGGAGAATGCGGCGACCGCCAGCGTGAGGAACCGGCGGTTGGAGTGGAAGGCGGCGGTCTCGGCGGCGACGAGCTCTCCCAGAGTCGTCGATGAGGGTATTCAGGGAGTCCTCCAGCACGTGGGAGATGAGGTGCTCCTGATGGAGATGAACCTTCAGGGCCTCGTCGTAGTCACCCGCCTCATACAGTCGCGTGACCTCGTCGCCGGACCGCGCGTATTCATCGTTCACGAACTCGAGCCTCTCGAAGAACGCCGTCCTGTCGGGGATGGCGTAGCTTCGTAGCTCCTCGAGGTTCCGGCTGAAATCCGCCTTCGCGCCGACGATCTTGTCGTTCCAGCTCGCGTCCCGGGTGACGAGCGCCATCGCTCGGAAGTGGCTCTGCGACGTGACGTCGTAGATCATGTCGCGAGCCTGATTCGTCTGACGGTTGAGGATGGTGAGGGTGTCGACCTGGTCGTTGACGCGCGCGAGCACGGCGATGCTGAGTACTCCCATCGACAACAGCAGGAGGGCGATCACGAGGAATCCGGCGAGCAGCTTCGCGTGCACCGAGGCGTTGACGCCGGCCACCCAGTCGACGAACGGGCGCAGGACGCGCGGCAGCGGGCCCAGATCGGCGTTCGCCCGATCGGCGTTCGCTCGCTCGGAGCTCGCCTCGCGCTCGGGCTGCGCGCTGTCGGTCTGCATGAGGGTCTCCCTTGGCCGCCCAGGACGTCGCCGGGTGCCGGCTCAGTTCAATCTATGCTCTCGGGCGTACGCCTCGCCATCCAGTGACGCCGCTGACCTGCGCCTCCGCCTTGCTCCCGAGGTCGATGCCCGTGGTCCCGCCGTTCGGGGCGGCGGGTATCGTGAAGGCATGACGACCCTCGGCCCGGGAGATCCCGCGCCCGCCTTCGCCCTCTCGGATCAGCGCGGGGAGACCGTTCGCCTGGACGGTTTTCGAGGTCGAAAGCTCCTCGTGTACTTCTATCCCGAGGCGGATACGCCGGGTTGCACGACGCAGTCCTGCGACGTGCGCGACCACCGGAAGGATCTCGCCGGCATCGGTGTGGACGTCGTCGGCGTCTCGCCGGACGCGCCGGAGGCGCAGCTCGCGTTCGATCGAAAGTACGGGCTCGGGTTTCCGCTCCTCGCCGACGAGGACCACGCGGTCGCCGAGGCGTGGGGCGTCTGGCGCAGACCGAGGGCCGATGGGCGGGCGTCGACGGGGATCACGAGGTCCGCCTTCCTGGTCGACGAGCAGGGCCTGATCGAGCGCGCCTGGTACGGGGTGAAGCCGGCCGAGACCGTGCCGAACGCGATGGGCGCCCTCGACAGGGCGTGAGACGGCGGCGCGCCCGGCTCCGGGATGAATCGGGCCGTGCGCGGGTCCCACCGAATGCGGGTTTGCCCAGCAGACGCGAACGTGATACGCAGGCGTTCTGCCCGCGGCGAAATGGAGGTCCGTCATGCGCCGCGTTCATCACTCCCACCCCACCGCTCACCCCGACGTGAGGCGCATCATCGCCGCCGGCGTCCTGGCCGCCGCGCTCCTCGCCACGACCCTCGGCGGGATCGGCGCGGGGGCGGCGCCCGCCCGAGCCGCCGCCGACCCCGCCGTCATCCCGTACTGGAACGCCGTGGCGGTGGACGTGATCGTCGTCGACGCCGGCAAGGCGAACGCGGAGGCGTTCCTCTGGTACGCGTTCGAGCAGGCCGCGGTCTACAACGCCGTCGTCGGGATCACGGGGCGCTATGAGCCCTACAAGTGGGACCCCGACCCTCCCGAGGTCGCGTCGCCGGAGGCCGCAGCCGCGACGGCCGCCTTCCGCGTGCTCCTGGAGTATTTCCCCGCGTCGGAGGCGAAGCTGAACGCGGCCTACGAGACCTCGCTCGATGGGATCCCGGATGGCGACCCCAAGGAGGGCGGCATCCGGTTCGGCGAGCGAGCGGCGGCCCGCATCATCAGGCTCCGGACCGACGACGGCCGCTTCGCCGACGTCCCCTTCGAGATCCCGCTGGCGCCCGGCGTCTGGCGCCCCGCGCCGCCGACGTTCACGCCGTTCTTCGATCCGTGGCTGGCGAAGATGCGGCCGCTCCTGCTCAGGTCGAACAGCCAGTTCCGCCCGGACGGCCCGCCCGCCTTGACCTCCAAGCGATACACGAGGGACTTCAAGGAGGTGAAGGAGCTCGGCTCGCTCGAGGGCTCGCAGCGGACCCCGGAACAGACCGAGACCGCGCTGTTCTTCTCCGACATCGGGGTGGGGGCGCTTCAGGCGGCGCTGCGGGACCTCGTGACCCGGCGGGGGATGAACATCAGCGACGCCGCGCGGCTGTTCGCGGCGACCGACCTGAGCATCGCCGACGGGGTCGGGAGCAGCTGGGACAGCAAGCTCCATTTCGGGTTCTGGCGGCCGCATCACCGCGATCCACCGGGCGAGGAGGGACGACAATCCCCATACGGCCGCAAGACGCCGACTGGGATGCCGTTGATCCCGACCCCGCCCTACCCCGACTACACGAGCGGCCTCAGCGCCGTGATCGGCTCGGCGTCGCGCGCGCTGGCCGGGGTCCTCGGCACCAATCGCATCGACCTGCGGATCACGTCGGTCGCGGCGGGCGTCACCCGGCACTACGAGTTCGCGGGCCAGCTCAACCGTGACGTGGTCGATGCCCGCGTCTGGTCGGGCATCCATTTCCGCACGGCGGACGTGGTCGGGAACGCCCAGGGCAAGAAGGTGGGCGACTGGGCGCTGGACCACTACTTCCAGCCTCTCGACGACAAGGACTGAGCCGGGCCGGCTTGACGTGGCGACACGTCCTGTAGGTAACTGGACCGACCGAACGTTCAGGAGGTGCTCTGTGGTTGCGACACGAGCTCGGCTTCGAGGACTGTCCCTGGCGGCCATGGCGGGGCTCGTGGCCCTGCTCGCCTCGTCGCCCGCAGCGGCGGGCGGCGCAGCTTCCCCGGTCGTGACCGTGGTGGCCTCCGGCATGAACAGCCCGCGAGGGTTGGAGATCGTCGGCGAGGGCTCGTTCCTCGTGGCCGAGGCGGGCAAGGGCGGATCCGGCCCGTGCGGCGCCGGGCCGCTCGGGAGAGATCTGCGTTGGCCGAAGCGGGACCATCACCCACGTGCTGGGCGGCGTGCGCCATCCCCTGGTGCGCCTGCCGTCGCTCGCCTCGCCCGACGGCTCCGCAGCGTTCGGGCCGCACGACGTCGGCATGGGCAGCGACGGTGCCCTGTATGCGACCGTCGGCCTGGCCGGCTCGCCCGAGAGCCGGGAGCAGTTCGGCCGGCGCGGGACGCTGCTCGGCCACCTCGTGCGGATGACCGGGAGCGGCGGAGTCGAGGACGTGGCCGACCTGACCGGGTACGAGGGCAGGCGCAATCCGGACGGCGGCGCGGTCGACAGCGACCCGTACGGGCTCCTGCGGTTGCGCGGGCGCAGCATCGTCACGGACGCCGGGCGGGAACTCCCTGCTGCGCGTCACCGACGATGGACACATCCGAACGCTGGCGGTGTTCCCGGATCGGATCATCCGCTTCGACGGCGAGGACATCCCGATGCAGTCGGTCCCGACCTCGGTGGTGCGAGGACCCGACGGCGCCTTCTACGTCGGCCAGCTCACCGGGAGCCCCGTTCCCCGAGGGCGCCGCGCGCGTGTTCCGGGTCGTCCCGGGCGAGCGTCCGGAGGTCTACGCGAGGGGCTTCACGAACATCATCGACATCGCGTTCGATGCGCGGGGCAACCTCTACGTGCTCGAGATCGCGCACAACAGCCTCGCCTCCGCCACGCCGTTCGGGGCGCTCTCCGTGATGAGCCCGACGGGGGAGACGAAGGTGCTCCTGGATGAGGGGCTGGTGTTTCCCACCAGCGTCGCCCTCGCCGGGAGACACGAGCTCTTCGTGACCAACTGCGGCGTTTGCCCCGGCGGGGGCGAGCTCCTCAGGGTCGAGCTCTAAGGGCGGCGCCACCCTCCGGCGCCCGGGGCGCCGTCGCGCCGCGATGTCGGCGGCGGCGCGAACGGCGGGTGTTTCCCCTGCCCGCGACGTGGAAGAGGAGGAGTGTGAGCACCGCGATCACCCGCCCGTACGTGCTCCTCCCCCCGGAGGAGCACGCGGTGCTCGGCGAGGCCCAGTTCGGCATGCCCGGCCTGCGGGCCGTCGAGTCGATCGGCCCGTTCGTCGCCGTCCAGGCCTCGGGGCCGCTCATCACGGTGCACGATTCCATCATCGCGGCGGGCCTCGGCATCGGGCATCACCCGCACCGGTTCAACGAGCGACTGTTCTACATCGAGGGGGGAGAGCTCGATCACGACGACGCGCTCAACCACATCACCGGCCATATGGACACCGGGGACGTCGGACAGTTCACGGAGGGGCGCCGCGGGATGGTGCATTCCGAGTGGAACCACGGGGACGTCGATACCCGCGCGTACATCCTCGTCTACACCACCGACCCCGTCCCGCCGGAGGCGGCGTTTCACGCCCTTCGGGACGCGGACGCGCCGCGGTATCAGGAGGGCGCCGGGCTCCGAACGAAGGAGCTGGTGGGGCCGAGCTCGTCGATGCGGGTGAACGGGGACATCCGGCTGTTCACCGATTCGAGCCTCGAGCCCGGAGCCGTGCTTCCCGTCGATCTGGCCGCGGGCGAGGGCGGGCTCGTGAGCGTCCGAGAGGGCGGCGTTCGGATCGCCGGCGACGAGACGAGCGTCCGGCCGGGCGCGACGTTGATCATGCCCCCGGCCGACGAGCCCCGAACCGTCCGGCTGCGCGCCGAGGAGCCGACGCGCGCGGTCCGGGTCGTGCACGGCCCGGGACACGGCTTCGTGTACGACGCCTCTCGTTCGGTGCGCGCGCCCCGGTAGGCCGGCCGCACCGAACGACGGCCGCACCGAACGGCGGTCGCGCCGAACGGCGGTCGCTGCGGCTCGAGTCTCCGAGCGGCTTATGCGTGGAACTCCGCGAGACGCTCCGCCTCGTCGTCGACCCGGCGTCGGGTCGCCTTGGGGATCGGCTCGAACGGCTCGACGAGCACGCGACCTCCTTCGTATCTCCACGTCCCGGCCACGCGGCCGTCCACCAGGAAGGTCGGCACGGAATGGGGGGTCTTCGTGTGGAACACCCTGGAGCGAAACCGCTCGGGCAGGACCTGCGTCCGCCGGGCGTGCACGAGCAGGGTCGCGTCCCATGTCGGCAGGAAGCGAACCGGCGCCGGCGTGTCGGGGTCCGGCAGCGGCGCGCGCGGGAGGTCGAGCAGCTCCCCGCCGCCCTCGTCGAGGAACCGGCGCAGGCGCATCCGCTCGAGCGCCGGCCCGACGATCGAGAGGGGGAGACCCGCCCAGGCCGCGGCATCCTTCACCGATGCGGGCCCGAAGGCCCCGAGGTACCGGCGAAGGAGATGCTCGAGGCCTTCCTCGTACGTCGCGTCCGAGGGGCCGAGCCACTCGTCGGCGGCGGCGTAGAGGTCGGCCCGCCGCTGCTCCCAGGTTCCCGACGGGGGAGCGCGGACCAGGTCGACCCAGAGGCCGACGCCGTTCCAGGTCGAGGCATCGAGGCCGAGCTCCTCGACCACGTCGGCGCGCCGGCGAGGCCCCTCGGCAAGCATCGTCCGAACACGGCGTGCGGCGCGAGAGATGGTCCTCGCGTCGGCCCGGTTGGGCTGGCTCCTGAGCCACCATTCCCGCCGGGGCTCGCGAATCGCCTCGGCGAGGAGGGGGTAGTCGCGAGCCGACACGATATGGATCGTGGCTCGCATGAGCGTGCCCTGGACGACGGCGCGCCGCTCCAGCGCCTTCGTCAGATCCGCGCGCTCGAACCCCGAGAGGCGGGACCAGAGCGAGACGTAGGCCGAGGGCGCGTACTGCGTCTGCAAGCCGCCGACGCGCTCGACCGCGCGGGCGATCGGCAACTCGGCGCGCTCCAACAGCAGCTGCCGGGAGAGCAGCGCCCGGTTCAGCTCCCGCTCGGTCAGCGTGCGCGCCGCCACGCGGCGGAGTCTACGGGCCGAGGAAACTCGATGGTGTCCGGACGGAGCACGGCCGGCACGGTGCAGCCCGCTGTCCGTTCCGACGTGCGCCGTGGCCCACGACCCTTCATGATGGGGTTCAGGAAGCGGTTCTCGAGGTAAGGATCCACCCGGTCGTCGGATCCTCGGACGAGGATGCGCGGGCTGCGAGAGGGGGGTTGCGTGGCTCAGGTCGCGCTGGAGGGCGTGGCGAAGATCTATCCGGACGGGACCGAGGCGGTGAAGGACCTCGATCTCACGATCGACGACGGCGAGTTCATGGTCTTCGTCGGTCCATCCGGGTGCGGCAAGACGACGGCTCTTCGAATGGTCGCCGGGCTGGAGGACATCTCTCGCGGCACGATCGAGATCGGCGATCGAGTGGTGAACGATGTCCCGTCGAAGGACCGGGACGTCGCGATGGTGTTCCAGAACTACGCCCTGTATCCCCACCTCACGCGTCTACGAGAACATGGCCTTCGGCCTGCGACTCCGAAAGACCGAGAAGTCGGTCATCGATGCCCGCGTGCGCGAGGCCGCGGGCATCCTGGGGCTGACCGAGTTCCTCGATCGCAAGCCTCGGGCCCTCTCCGGAGGACAGCGACAGCGGGTGGCGATGGGCCGGGCGATCGTGCGAGAGCCGCGCGTGTTCCTGATGGACGAGCCGTTGTCGAACCTGGACGCAAAGCTCCGCGTTCAGACGCGGGCCGAGATCGCGCGACTTCAGTCCGATCTCGGCGTCACGACGATCTACGTCACGCACGACCAGACCGAGGCCATGACCATGGGCGACCGGGTCGCGGTCCTCAAGAAGGGCGAGCTTCAGCAGGTGGACGCGCCTCAGGTGCTCTACGACCGCCCCGAGAAGCTGTTCGTCGCCGGCTTCATCGGGTCGCCGGCCATGAACATGGTCGAGGCCGATCTCGTCCGGGCCGACGGAGCCCTCTTCGTCCAGTTCGCCGACGTCCGGCTGCGGGTGGACGACGAGGTCCTCCAGCAGCGGCCGGCGCTCGCCGCGGTATGAGGGAAGGAGGGTCATCGCCGGCATCCGGCCCGAGGACATGGAGGATGCGGGCCAGGCGCCCGACGCGCCGGAGGACCATCGGTTCACGACGACGGTGTCGCTGCGGGAAGCGCTCGGCTCCGAGGTCCTCGTGCACTTCGAGGTGGACGTCCCGCTCGTGGTGACCGAGGACACGCTGGAGCTCGCACGAGACTCCGGCCTGGAGGATCTCGGCAAGGTCGAGGCGGCAGCGGTCGATGTTCATCGCACGCCTGAGTCCGCGCACCGAGGCGCGGAAGGGTGACCGGATCGAGCTCGTCGTCGATACGGGGCGGATGCACTTCTTCGACATCGAAACCGGCAGGGGCATCTACGACGGATCGGGTGAGTGATGGAGTGGAGGAGGGTCGACACGATGGTGGGACAACGCAGAGGAACGATCGCAGCCCTGGCGCTGGTGCTCTTGGCGGCGGCGTGCACCGGGGACGACGGCGGTTCAGCGACGGTGACGGCGGCGGGACCGCCGTGGACGGGGAGACGATCGAGGTCGCGGCCACCTGGACGGGGCCCGAGCAGGAACGTTTCCAGATGGTCCTGGATGGGTTCGCGGAGCAGTCCGGGGCCGAGGTTCGGTTCCTGTCGGCCGGCGACGACATCGCCGCATTCGTCGGGCCGAGGATCGAGGGCGGGGACCCGCCGGACGTGGCGATGCTTCCGCAGCCCGGGGTCCTCCAGAGCTTCGCCGACCAGGGCGATCTGATCCCGATCGATGACGTCGCGGGCGACGAGGTCGACCAGAACTTCAGCGAGACGGCGCGCGACGTCGGATCCGCGGACGGGACGCTCTACGGCGTGTGGTTCAAGACGGCGCAGAAGTCGACCGTCTGGTACAACACGAACGTCTTCGCGGACGCCGGTGTGGAGCCCCCGGCGACGTGGGACGAGCTGCTCGACACCGGGCAGACGATCTCCGACTCGGGCGTCGAGCCGTACTCGTACGGCGGCGCCGACGGGTGGCCCCTGTCCGACCTGTTCGAGAACATCTACCTCAGGACGGCCGGGCCCGAGAAGTACGATCAGCTCGCCGCGCACGAGATCCCGTGGACCGACCGGTCGGTCAAGGAAGCGCTCGACGACCATGGCCGACGTCCTCGAGAACGACAAGATCGCCGGCGGCGCCTCCGGCGCGCTGCAGACCGACTTCAACACGTCGGTCACGCAGGCGTTCAACGATCCGCCCGAAGGGGGCGATCGTGTTCGAAGGGGACTTCGTCGGCGGCATCATCACCGGCAGACCGACGCAACCCTCGGAAAGGACGCCGACTTCTTCGAGTTCCCCTCGATCGACGGCTCGGAGAACGTGGTCGTCGGCGGCGGCGACATCGCGGTGCTGTTGAAGGACAGCGAGGGAGGCAAGGCCCTCATCGAGTACCTGGCGACTCCCGAGGCCGCGGAGATCTGGGCCGCCGAGGGCGGCTACATCTCGCCGAACACGAAGGTCGACCTGTCCGCCTACCCCGACGAGCTGAGCCGGAGGGCCGCGGAGGCGCTGGCGAAGGCCGGCGACGACGTCCGCTACGACCTCTCCGACCTGCAGCCGACGGAGTTCGGCGCGACGACCGGCCAGGGCATCTGGGGCATCTTCCAGGACTTCGTTCGCGACCCGAACGACGTCGACGGGACAGCCGAGGCGCTCGAGGCCGCCGCCAAGCAGGCCTACTCGTAGGGACGGGACGTTGAGCGAACGCGAGGCCGGCGGCGGCTCGGCCGCCGGGCACGCGGCCGGGCGTACGTCGTGGCGGGGTTGTTCCTCATCCCGGCCCTGCTGCTGCTGGGTGCGCTCGTCGTGTACCCCATCTTCTTCTCCGTGTTCAGGAGCTTCTTCGACGAGAGCGGTTCCTCCTTCGTCGGCGTCGACAACTACGAGGAGATCTTCACCTCGCCCGCCACGCTGACGGCGGTGAAGAACAACCTCATCTGGGTCGTGTTCGCTCCGAGCCTCGTCACGGCGCTCGGCCTCGTCTTCGCCGTCCTCACGGAGCGCATCCGATGGAACACCGCCTTCAAGGTCGCCGTGTTCATGCCGATGGCGATCTCGTTCCTGTCCGCCGGCGTGACGTGGCGCCTGATCTACGACCAGGATCCGAGCCGCGGCCTCGCCAACGCCGCGCTCGCGGGGATCGTCGATGTCGTCCGGCCCCCGGGTCCCTATCCGGGCGCCCGGCCCTCGGACGATCAAGCGCTGCGGAGCCAGGCCGGGGGCTTCGTGACGAGCGATGCATTCGCACCCGGCGACGCGGCGCGACTCGGCCTCGTCGCGATCCCCGCCGACGCCGTTCCGCCGGACGCCGAGCCCGCCGCCACTCCGACGACGCCTGCGAACGCGATCGCCGGCACCGTGTGGCTCGACTTCGCGCCGGGCGGGGGCGGGGAGCAGGGTGAGATCGACCAGGGCGAGGTCGGGCTCCCGTCGGCGACGGTCGAGGCGGTCGCCGGCGATGAGGTCGTCGCATCCGCTCAGACGGAGCCGGACGGGTCCTTCGTCATCGACGGGCTGCAGGACGGCGAGTACCGGCTTCGCCTCGCCGCCTCGAACTTCCGCGAGCCCTTCGGGGGCGTCTCGTGGCTCGGCCCCGCGCTGGTGACGCCCTCGATCATCGTGTCGTACGTCTGGATCTGGGCCGGCTTCGCCATGGTCGTGATCGGCGCGGGCCTCGCCGCGATCCCGCGCGATGTGCTGGAGGCCGCGCGAGTGGACGGGGCGAACGAGTGGTACACGTTCCGCCGCGTCACCGTCCCGCTCCTGGCGCCCGTCCTGGCGGTCGTCCTCGTGACCTTGATCATCAACGTGCTCAAGGTCTTCGACCTCGTGCTGGTGATTGCGCCCGGATCCTCGCAGAGGGACGCGAACGTGATCGCCCTGCAGATGTGGAAGACGGCGTTCGGCGTGCGTGACTTCGGCCTCGGGAGCGCCCTGGCCGTCTTCCTGTTCGTCCTGGTGCTCCCGGCCATGGCGTTCAACATCCGGCGATTCAGGTCGGAGCGCTGATGGCGGCCGCGAGCGAGGCACCGAGCGTCCCGACTCGCACGGAGAGGGCGGGCGGGATCGTCCGCGCCGTGACGCGGGGGCCGGCGGCGATCGTGCTCGCCGTCGTGGGAATCCTGTGGCTCGTCCCGACCTTCAGCCTGTTGATCGCGTCCTTCCGGACCGCGGCCGACAACACCGAGTCCGGCTGGTGGACGGCGCTCACGATGCCGGCGCAGCTCACCCTCGAGCCGTACGCGAACCTGCTCGACGATCCCACCATGATCGAGTCGTTCATCAACACCGCGCTCATCACCGTGCCGTCGGCGCTGCTCGTCGTGCTGCTCGCCTCGCTCGCCGCCTACGCCTTCGCATGGATGCGGTTTCCCGGCCGGGATCTCCTCTTCCTCGTGGTGGTGGGCCTGCTCGTCGTTCCCCTGCAGGTCGCCCTCATCCCGGTGGCGCGGCTGTACGACGTGCTCGACCTGTTCGGCACGATCCCCGGCGTCGTGCTCTTCCATGTTGCCTTCGGGCTGCCGTTCGCCATCTTCCTCCTTCGGAACTTCTTCGCCGGCATCCCCCACGAGTTGCTCGAGGCGGCCCGGATGGACGGCGCGGGCGAGTGGCGCGTCTTTCGTCGTGTCGTGCTTCCGCTCGGCCTGCCGGCCATCGCGTCGTTGCTGATCTTTCAGTTCCTGTGGGTGTGGAACGATCTCCTCGTCGCGCTCGTGTTCGCCGGCGGCGAGAATCAGCCGCTCACCGTCACGATCCGCGAACAGCTCCGCTCGTTCGGCACGAACATCGATGTGATCGCGCCGGCCGCATTCCTTCAGATGCTGGTGCCCCTGATCGTCTTCTTCGCCTTCCAGCGGTACTTCGTCCAGGGGCTGTTGGCCGGCTCCGAGCGATAGCGCGGCGCTGCTCGGGCCAGCCGCGACGGGCGAGCACCATCACGGGGCGTCGCCGGCGGGGCTTCCCTTGGGTGTCGGGGTCGGCGACGGCGAGCCCTTCGGCCCCCCGCCGCGCGTCGGCGAGGGCGAGGGCGTCGCTCCGCCCCCGTCCGACGGCGATGCCGTGGCGGTCGGAGGCGGCGCGCCGGCGGTCACGGTGGCTTCCGGCCCGTTCGAGGGCGTGATCACCTGGGTGGGGGTCGGCGCCGGTGAGGGCGATGCCCGGTACGGCGAGAGGTCCACGGCCGGGAAGTCCTGCACCTCCATGCCCTCGGTCGCCGCCGACATGAACGCCCGCCAGATCTCCGCGGGGGTGGAGCCGCCGGTGACGCCGTCCATCGGGCGGTTGCCGTCGGGATAGCCCATCCAGACGCACGCGGCGAGCTGGGGGACGTAGCCGCAGAACCAGGCGTTCGTGTACTCCTGGGCCGTCCCGGTCTTGCCGGCCACGGGCCGGTCGGGCAGGGCGGCCGCCGTCCCGGTTCCGGACGTGACGACCCCCTGGAGCGCCTCCGTCACGATCGCCGCTGTGGTCGGATCGAGCGCGGGCTCGCCCGCTCGGGCGATCGCCGCGATCCGGGTTCCCCGCCGATCGAGGACCTCCTCGACCGGCGACGGCTCGTGGTAGACGCCGCCGGCCGCCACCGTCGCGAAGGCCGACGTCAGTTCGAGCGGCGTCACCTCCTCGGATCCGAGGACGATCGGACAGACGGCCTCGAGCTCGGAGCGCACGCCGAGCTGGCTCGCGGCCGCGGCGACCGCCTCGGGGCCGACCTCCTCGACGATCTGCGCGTAGATCGTGTTCACCGAGTTCGCCGTGGCGCCGAACAGGTCGGTGGTTCCGGCGGAGGCGTCGGCGTAGTTCTCAACGACCCACGGCTCCCCGGGCGCTCCACACGGCGGCTTCGGGATGCGGATCCGGGGAGGGCCGGCGAATCGCTCGAGCGGCGAGATCCCGGACTCGAGCGCGGCGACGAGTCCGAACAGCTTCGCGGCGCTGCCGGGCTGGCGACGGGCCTGCGTCGCGAGGTTGAACTGCGCGCGCTGAAAGTCTCGTCCCCCGACCATCGCGCGGATCGCGCCGGTCGCCGGGTCGATGGCGACGAGGGCTCCCTGCGGGCCGTGGGCCGGGAGCACGCCGACGGCGTCCTCCGCCGCGTCCTGCCACTCGGTATCGAGCGTGGTCGTCACATCGAGCCCGCCGGCGAACGTCTGCTCAGAACCGAATCGATCCTCCAGCCAGCGCTTCGCGTCGTCGATGAAGTACGCGGCGCCGTCCTCGGTCCACGACGCCTCGCGCTTCGCGAGCGGGAGCTCGGCCTTCGAGAGCCGCCGCGCCTGCGCCCTCGAGAGGTAGCCCTCGTCCGCCATTCGCTGCAGCACGAACCGGCGCCTGCGGTCGGCCGGCCCCGGGTACGCGATCGGATCCCAGTGCGAGGGCGCCGCGAGCAGGCCGGCGAGCATCGCCGACTGCACCACGTCGAGCTCGCGGGCGGGGACGTCGAAGTAGGTCTGCGCGGCCGCCTGGACGCCGTAGGCGCCGTGGCCGAAGTACACGGTGTTCAGGTACTTGGCGAGGATCTCGTCCTTGGTGAGCTCACGCTCGAGCTTGAGGGCGAGCACCGCCTCGTTGACCTTGCGTTCGATCGTCTTGTCCGCGCCGGTGTAGAGGTTCTTGACGAGCTGCTGGGTGATCGTGGATCCGCCCTGCGTGAACTCGCCCGACCGGAGGTTGGCGATCGCGGCACGCGCGGTGGACGTCACGTCGACGCCCGGATGGTCGTAGAACTCCGCATCCTCGGTCGCGATCACCGCATCCCGCAGGTGCTCGGGGATCTTGCGGAAGGGGATGATCTCGCGATCCTCCTCCCCGGCGAGCGTCGCGAGGGGCCTGCCGTCGCGGTCCAACAGCTCGGTCGCCTCCGCCAGCGGCGGGGCCGCGGGAACGCGGGTGCGCGCGTACAGGATCCCGAACGTCGCGAGTCCGAAGATCAGGAGCAGCAGGCCGACGACGACGGGGGCGACCAGGAGCTTCCGCCACCGCGGGCCGCGGTGGGACGGCGGCTCGGGCGGGCGCTCGACGTGCTCGAGGTGTTCGGCGTCGGGGCTCCCGATGACCCAGCTTTCATCGGAGCCCGGCCCGCCCTCGTTGGTTTCCATCCGCTTCGGTCATTCCCGCTGCGCCGCTTCGGTAACCTCGACCGATCGGCCTCCCCCGGATGGAGGCCACGGCCGAGGATGGGTGGGGCCGGACGCACGGCCGCTCAAGCCCGCTCCCAGGGTGCCGAAGACGACGGCATGAAGGAGAAGCGGACCTGGCTCTGCCTCTCATGCGGCGCGGGGTACGAGGCGCACCCCGACCTCCTTCCGCTTCGCTGCTGGGAGTGTCGGGCCCGCCTGGTCGAGATGGCGTCGGGCCCGACGAACGAGCCTCGCGAGCAGCGGCAACGCCCCTCCTCGCGCTGACTCGGCGGCCGATCCGGGCGAGTCCGCCACACGCTCCGCCGCGCCGCCGCCTCCGCGTGGCGACCCCTGCTTCCGGCGCCTACAATCCGGCCTCGACCGCGCGCGCACGGCGACGGAGGTGAGCCCGAGGGCGCAGTCCCGCCACAGGAGGAGGCACCGGCGATGACCGACCGCAGGACGATCGCGTTCTTTCCCGAGCCCGGGGCCTGGGGTCCGACGAACAACTGCGTCGCGATCGCCGACGTCCTCGCCGAACGCGGCCACCGAATCGTCTTCGTCGTCGACGAGTCGTTCGAGGGCGTCCTGGCGAAGCGCGGGTTCGAGGAGCGCCTCATGCGGATGGCGCCGCCCGAGGAGAACGCCGACCCGAACGCCGATCCGTGGGCCGAGTTCATCCGGGTGACCGCCCCGGAGTTTCGCAGGCCCACCATCGAGCAGATCGCGACCGTCACCAAACCGATCTGGGAGGCGCTCGTGGCGGGCGAGCGCTATTCGCACGACCGCCTGATGCAGATCTGGGAGGACGTCCGGCCCGACGCCGTCGTCACCGACAACGTGACGGGCTATGCCGCCGTGGAGCTCGCGAATGCGCCCTGGGTTCGCTTCGTGTCGGCGAACCCGCTCGAGATGCGCGATCCGCAGCTTCCGCCTCCGCTCTCGGGCCTGCCGGCCGACGATGCGAGCGAGTGGCAGGCGTTCCGCGAGGAGTACCACCGCCAGCACGAGGACCTGCTCGCGGAGCACAACGAGTTCCGCGCCTCGGTCGGTGTGGCGCCGTGCCCGCCCGACGAGTTCAACACGGAGTCCCCGTGGCTGAACCTGTACCTGTTCCCCGGCGTGGCCGACTACCCTCGCTCGCGCCCGCTCGGCGCGACCTGGCACCGCCTCGAGTCGACGGTTCGCACGAGCGATGCGGCCTTCGACGTCGCCGAGCACGTTCCCGGCGACGGGAAGGTGGTGTATCTGTCGCTCGGCTCGCTCGGATGCATGGATCTCGGGCTGATGCAGCGGCTCATCGACGCAATGGCCGCGACCGAGCACCGCACGATCGTGTCGATGGGTCCGCTGAAGGAGCAGATGAAGCTCGGGCCGAACATGTACGGGGATCAGTTCCTCCCGCAGCCGTCCATCCTCCCGCAGTGCGATCTGCTGATCACGCACGGAGGAAACAACACGACGTGCGAGGGGTTCCATTTCGGGCTTCCGATGATCGGGCTGCCGTTGTTCTGGGACCAGTACGACAACGCCCAGCGCCTCGACGAGACGGGGTTCGGCGCGCGGCTGCCCACCTACGACTGGACGGAGGACCAACTGATCGGGACGGTGAACCGGCTGCTGGACGACGACGATCTCCGCGCCCGAATGCGCGCGAACGCCGCCACGATCCAAGAGGAGCCCGGCCGGGTCAAGGGCGCCGACCTGATCGAGCGACTTCTGGTGGCGGGCGAGCCGGTCGCGTCCTAGCGGCCTCGAGCGCCGGGCGCGCCGTCAGCCGATCAGCACGTGGGTCGATTCGACGTTTCCGTTCACGTCCACGGCGCGATATCTCAGTTCGCTCCCCGCGGCGACCGACAGCGTGCTCCCGTAGCGGACGAAGGGACCCGCGTCGATCCGGTACTCGATCCCGGCGACCCCGACGTCGTCGGCCGCCTCGAGGGCGACGAGCGTCCCCGCCTGTGATCGAGTGATCGTGGCGGTGGACGCCGGCGGCGTCCGGTCGCTGAAGTCGAACGTCGCGCCCCAGGTGACGCGCGAGAGTCGCTGTTGTCCCTCGAGCGATGGATGGAAGAAGTCCCGGGACGAGACGTCGGCCGGCGTGAACGGATCGGCGAACACGGCCCCCTCGTCGAAGCGACAGTGGATGTAGCGAGCGCAGACCTCCTCGAGCTGTTCGTTGAAGTCCCGGGTACGGCGCCTGACCGCGCGACGCCGCCGCGCGTCGTCGGCGTCGGTCGAGCCGGGATCGTCCAGCAGCGATGGGCAGACGTGGAGAACGCGCCACGCGAGCCTGGCCCACACGCTGTCCTTCAGGAGCGCCCACAGCCGGTAGACGTCGGGGATGCTCGCGACGAAGATCCGGGCGCGAGGGGAGCCGGCCGAGAGGGCCCGCATGGCCTGACCGAACGCGTCGCGAAAGGCCGCCACGGACGTCATCGAATCGACGCTCGACGTGCACACGTCGTTCGCGCCGATCAGGATGGTGACGTAGGAGACGACGTCCTCGTTCGCCGCCCGCACCTGGGCGAGCAGGTCGTCCACCCGGGCGCCGGAGCGGGCCTCGTTGTCGTTCCGGCCGACCACCGCCGGCTCATGCCCCAGGATCCGAAGGTAGTGGCTCCCGACGGGCTCGTTGGCGCCGGTCGACCAGGAGTTCCGTTCCTCGTCGGTGAACGGAAGCGTGCCGGTGTTGAACGCTCGGGTGATGGAGTCCCCGAGCGCCGCCATCGAGTTCGGATATCCGACGAGCGTGGGGGGCGGCGTCCTCGGCGCGCCGGCGAGGAGAAGGACGCCGACGGCGATGCTCCGCATCATTCGACCCGCGCTCACGGGGAGCAGGATCCAGGTCCAGCGGACGGCGGGCGATGACGTTCGTCACAGTGCGCTCCCGCTCTCGTAGGGTGGCGTGCCGTGGGCCGGTTCGTCCTTCACGTCGATCTCGACCAGTTCATCGCGGCCGTCGAGGTCCTTCGCCGGCCCGACCTGCGCGACGTCCCCGTCGTCGTCGGCGGCGACGGTGATCCCACGAAGCGCGGGGTGGTCTCGACGGCCTCCTACGAGGCGCGCAGGTTCGGGATCAGATCCGGGATGCCGCTGCGAACGGCGGCGCGGCGCTGTCCCGAGGCGGTGTTCCTGCCCGTCGACGCCGAGGCGTATCACGAGGCATCCGGCAAGGTCATGCGGACGCTTCGGACGTTTCCGGCGGTCGTCGAGGTCGCCGGGTGGGACGAGGCCTACCTCGACGTCGAGGCCGAGGATCCCGAGGCGCTCGCCGCCGAGATCCAGCGCGCGGTCCTCGGCGCCACGGGGCTGTCGTGCTCGGTCGGCATCGGCGACAACAAGCTCCGGGCGAAGATCGCGTCGGACATGAGGAAGCCGGGCGGCGTCTTTCGCCTCACCAGGAGCAACTGGCGCACCGTCATGGAGGGGCGCCCCACCGAGGCGCTGTGGGGGATCGGGCGCAAGACGGCCGGGCGGCTCGCCGAGGCCGGGCTCCACACCGTCGGGGACCTCGCCCGCGCCGACGTGGAGGCGCTCGCCGCGGCCTTCGGGCCGAGCACCGGCCCGTGGCTGCGGAGCCTCGCCGAGGGCGAGAGCACCTGGAAGGTGTCGTCGGATCCCCACGTCGCGAAGGGACGGGGGAAGGAGCGGACCTATCAGCGGGACATCGGCGATCGCGAGGAGATCGTGCGCGGAGATCGGCAGGCTCTCGCGCGAGCTCGCGGCCGAGATCGGCGCCGACGGACGACCCGTCGCTCGCGTCGTCGTGAAGGTGCGATTCGCGCCGTTCTTCACGCACACCCACGGCGTCTCGCTCGCTCGTCCGACGGCGGACCCGCAGGCGATCGAACGGGGAGCGATGTCGGCGCTCGACCGGTTCGATCTGGACCGGCCCGTTCGACTCCTCGGGGTCCGCGTCGAGTTCGCGTCCCAGCCGAGTGATTGAGGACTCGCGTCCGACGCAGCAGCCTCAGGCCGAGACCACGATGGTCCCGCGCATATCGGGATGGATGGCGCACACGTAGGGGTATTCGCCGGCGTCGGCGAATCGCACGGCGAAGCCCTCGCCCGGCGCGATCGGGCCCGAGTCGAACGATCCGTCCTCCGAGGTCACCGTGTGCTCGGTCGGGTCGTCGTTCACCCAGCTCACCCGCGTGCCGGCGGCGACCTCCAGCGAGGGTTCGGCGAAGGCGAAGCCCGAGATGCTCACCGCCTTCGCGTCCGAGCGCTCCTCGAGGACGAACGGCGCGCCGCGGCGAACCGTCAGCAGGCCCTCCATCCCGAGGTCGTCGTGCCCGTCGACGATGCACTCGAACTTGTAGACGCCGGGAGCGAGCGACACCGTGAGTCGTTGACGCTGCGCGGGCTGCAGGAGCCCCGTCTCCGCCTTGAAACCGTCGGAGCTGCCGGGTCCGCTGTTGTCCTGCTCCCTCCTCGGCCTCGATCTCGAAGCCGTGTGCCACGGTCCCCCGGTTCTCCACCGCGAACGTGACCCGCCCCGGCCGAAGCGGCTCGGCCTCGAGCGTGACGGCCCATTCGCCGAGCGACACGTCGAGCCCATTCGCCTTCGGATCCACGCGACCGCGCGACGCGGCGTCGTCGCCGGAGGATGGATCGCCGCCGGCATCGAAGGAACGTGGCGTCGCGGATCGAGGACGAGCGGGATCGCCGCTTCCCGGGGCGGCGTCGGCCGAGCATGCGGCCAGCCCCAGCACGAGCGCGATGGATGCGACGACGGTCCTCACGGCGACGACGCTAGCCGGCCGCCGTCCTAAGGCCCGGTCAGCCGCTCGTTAGGAGCCGGTAAACGAACCTCGGGGAAGAGGAGCGAAGCTCGAGAGTCGCATCGGGGTCATGTCGTGGCCGCATCCAGGAGGCGGGACGCCGTCCGCTGCCACGACCATTCGCGGGCGACGAACTCGTTGACCTGCGCCCCGAGTCGGTCTCGCTCCTCCTTCGGCAGCGACAGCAGCCGGTCGATGCCGTCGGCGATCCTCGACGTGGCGCCCGGGCCGGGCTGGAACGAGAAGAGCCCCGGACGGTCGACGGCATCCTCGAGCGCCGACGCCACCTCCGCGAGGCCCGAGTGGCGGGCGACGAGCGGGAGGGCTCCTGCTGCCGCGCCCTCGATGGCGACCATCCCGAAGGCCTCCTCGAGGATGGAGGGCACGAGGAGGACGTCCATCGCCGCGAGCGCGCTGGGCGCGTAACGATGATCGAGCCGGCCGGTGAAGATCGTCGGCCCGCTCCCTTCGGCGAGCTCCCCGGCCGACGGCTCGACGGGCAATCCTCCCGGGTCCCGCAGCCAGGCGAGCGCGTCGGCATCCCTCGTCCGCAGCGCGATGTCGAGGGCGGTCAGCCATTCCCGGTGCAGGCCGAACCCGACGATGAGCGAGGCCGGCCGGTGCCTCGACAGGCGCGCGGCCGCCATCGCGAGCTCGACGCCCTTCTGCGGAATGAGCTTGCCGAAGTAGCCGACGATCGGGTCCGGCGTCGAGGCCAGTTCCCGCAGGCGGCCCGCGGCATCGGGATCGGGAACCCGTTGGTCGTACGCGTGGGCGAGGTCGTCGAGCGCTCGGACATCTCCGGCTGCCATCGCGCGCTCCACCTCGTCGTCGACCGACGAGGGCCGCCCGGCCGAGACATCGGGGTCCCGATCCAGCCGGGTCGCGACCTCGAGGAGGGCCTCGACCCGGGGCCGGGGTCGAAACGCGTGGACCTCCACGCCGGGAGAAACCGTCGCGACGCGATCGATGCCGGGAACGAGCTCGAGGCATCTGCGAATCACGTCGGAGCTCGCGCCCACCACGACCCGCGCGGCCGTCAAGCCCTCTCGCGCGAGCTCCAGATATCTCGCCTGCACCCGCATGGCGTACTCGATGTCGCTGCCGTGGATCTTGGCGACGAACGATCCGGATCCCAGGGCGCGCCTCGCGACGACCGCGCCGGGGACGGCATGCCCCGAGATCACGGCGTCACTGCGGTGCCAGTCGGCGGCGGCCCGGAGGGCGTCGACGTTGCGGTCGAGGTATCGCTCGAGCTCGTCGGCATCCAGATCGACGAACGTCGTGACCTCGAAGCCCTCGTACTCGTCGGCCACGAAGACCGGCAGCATCCTTCCGATCTCCGGCCGCAGCAACACGCAGCTGCCCGCAGCGGACCTCTCCTTCGACCCCACGATGGACACCCCGCCGGGCCCGACCGTCCCCCACGCGTCGATCCACGGGTAGCGCTCCGGGTGGCCCTCCTGGCAGAGCAGGAGGACGTCGTGGCCCTCGGCGGCGAGCACCTCGGCCAGCCTGGCCGTGTAGACGTTGGACCCCGAGCCCTCCAGGAGCCATCCGTGCCAGATCAGCACCCGCACCCGATCATTCCCCCGTTGTGGCCGAGCCGGCCGTTCACATCGAATCGGAACCGGTTCCGCGGACGCTTGAGAGGGCGCCTCCTCAGCCGCGGACGGTGAAGTCCCCGCCGGCGAGCAACTTGTAGCTGTCGTCCTGGAGCAGGTACACGCTGTAGTCGCCGGGCTTGAGCGGCCAGGGCCCGTGCGCGTCGTCGTCGAACGTGGCCGAGCCCTCGATGGCGGCGTCCGTATAGTTCCACATGATGTAGTAGGCGACGTGCGGGTCGGCGCCCCGCTTGTAGATCCCGATCCAATCCGCGCGGTTGCCCGGCGCCGCGTGCCACTCCACGTCGATCGGCCGCCCCTCCTCGTAGGTTGGCTGTACCGTGTCGATCTCCGGGCCGGCCCCTGCCCCCCGGACCCAGAAGGGGATGCGGGCGAGCTCATCGTCGGTAGACGACAGCAGCACCGCCTCGTAGCTTCCGGGCTCCCATCCGGCGGTGGAGAAGGGTCGCGTCCCGTCGGTCTTCGCGCCCTCCGCGGGCTGTTCGGCTACGTCCCCGGCGCCCGGTGCCTCGCCCTCCGGCACGACGACGACGCGTCCGGCGTCTCCATCCGGCGCATGGTAGGTCACTCGCGCATCGTCGCCGACCTCGACCAAGCGCTGTTCCACGGCGACGAACGCCGGGGGATCCGCCGGCGTGACGTCGAAGGTCGACACCGTTGCGCGGTGGTCGGTGGGCCACTGCGGAATCTCGATTTCGACGCCGGCGCCCCCCGGCTCGCCGACGAGCACGCTTCCCGTGGTCTTCGCCGGCCCCCCCGCGTACACGAAGTCGATTCGGTCGGCGGCCGCGCCGTTGCGGGCCGGGTTGTATCCCTTCCCCCGCCGAGCCGCCGGCCACGTGATGCCCTGGTCCGCCACCGGGTCGGGGTGCGCCTCCCTGTAGGAGTCGTGGAGGCCGGCTTGCTCGACCGCCTCGCTCACCGGCCAGTCCAGCGGGAATCGCACGTGGTCGCGGAGCCCGACGGTCTCCGGTGTCCAGTCCAGGTGCGACGGGGCGTTGAAGTCGCCGGCGAGGAAGACCGGCATGCCCTGCTCGGCGAGGGCCGACACGGCGTCGAGCGAGGGTTCAACGGCCGGCAGACGCAGGTTCCGCTCGATCTCCATCACCTCCTCGGGCTTCGCGTCGTTGCGTTCGATCTGAAACGGACCGTAGCGCGTCGACGGGAGGTGGACGTTGCCGATGGCCACGACGCGACCGGGTCGCACGGCGACGTAGGTATAGAGGCCGTCGCTCTCGGGGGGCGCGAGCAGCGGAAAGCGGGAGGCGAGCTGCAAGCCGGCGTCGTAGTACGGCCATCCGAGCTCCGCGGCGAGGCGGGGCATCATGCCGTAGGCCTCCTCGATCGCGACGACGTCGGCGTCGGCGGCCTGGATGGCCTCGACGACGCTTGAGTCCACGTTGTTGCCGCCGTACTCGATGTTGAACTCCATGACGTTCAGCTCGAGCGTCTGCGACGCATCGCCTGCGGGCGTGTCGTCGCCCTCGCCGCCACTCGTGCAGGCGGCCATCGCCAGCAGGAGCAGGAGCACCGCCGTCGCTGCGACGCGCAGTCGTCGCGTGGCGACCGGACGGTGAGCGTTGTTCATCCGTGAGGCTCGGGTGACGATCATGCACGGAAGATAGCCTGCGCGCGCCTCCGAGGCCAGCGCCATCCACGAGGACCCCGCTCCAACTGTTCATCGACGGGCTTCCCCGCGTTCACCCGGCCGTCATGGCGTGGACGTCCGCTCCGGGGACGCTGATGTCGATGAAGACCAGCGCACCGGCCACGACGGAGGCCGGACCGGAGAAAGGGAGGCGCATGGAGAACCGAGCGACGGCACTCGCCCCGTGGGCCGGGTGGATCGCGGGGATCGCGCTGTCATGGACGACGTCGGGCATCGTGGCCGCGGGCGCGTGGTGGCTGCTCTACTGGCCCGCCATCCTCGGCATCGCCGTGGCGTACTCGAGGCTCGAGGAGCACCGGCAGGCCGAGGTCGCGGCCGACTCGATGCTTCGCTCCTGAGGCATCGCGAGAGAATCTCGAGGGGCGGCGAGTCCCGTCGCCCCTCACGCGTGTTCACCCCACCGAACCGAGGCTCCATGGCTTTGCCTCAGGGCGTCAGCGGAGCCGCCGATCGCGGCGTAGGATCGTCGAAGGGAAGCCCGAGGAGGCAGCCATGCGACGATATCTCGTTGTCGCGAACCAGACCCTCGGCGGCTCACACCTCGTCGACGCCGTGCAAGCCCGACTTCGCGCCGGGCCGTGTCGGTTCCACGTCCTCGTTCCGGCGTCTCCGATCCACGAGCGGGCGACGTGGATCGAGGGAGAGGCACAAGGCGTGGCGCTCCGGCGGCTCCGCACGGCGCTCGATCGGTTTCGGGAACTGGGCGCGGACGCCGACGGCGGGGTCGGGGATCACCGTCCGATGGACGCGATCGACGATGCGCTTCGAGACGACGGACCCTTCGACGAGATCATCATCTCGACGCTGCCCCCGGGCAGTTCGCGATGGCTGAAGCTCGACCTGCCCCATCGGGTCGAGGCCGCATACCGCGTGCCGGTCACCCACGTCGTGGGCCAGCCCGAACCGGCAGGGACGGGAAGTTCGCCGCCATCCGCTTGACTTTCGAACATGTGTTCGATACGATGAATGTCCCTCCTCCCCCGTGACCCCATGTGAGGTCGGGGTGCACGACCGCGACGAGCAAACCGACGACGAGCTGATCGAGGGCATCGACGCCTGCCATGCCCGAGCCTGCGATGCCCAGCGAGCGATGTTCGAGGCGATCGCGAAGGGTGATCGCCGGGAGCTGTGGCGGAACTGGGGTGCCCGAGACATGGCCCACTGGCTCTCCATGCGCTACGGGATCTCCCACTGGAAGGCCCTTCGCTGGATCGCGGCCTCGCATGCCCTGGGGGACCTGCCTCGGATCTCCGCAGGCCTTCGCCTGCGGTGACCTGTCGGTCGACAAGGTCGTGGAGCTCTGCCGGTTCGCCACCCCCGAGACCGAGGAAAGGCTCCTTGCCTGGGCGGGTGGGGTCTCGTGTGCGGCCATCCGTCGCAGAGGGGATCTTGTTGCCGCAGGATCGATCGAGGAGACGGTCGATGCCGAGCGTGCCCGCTTCGTGTCCTGGTGGTGGTCCGACGACGGCAGGCGCTTCGGGCTTGCCGCGGAGCTTCCCGCCGCCTCCGGGGCGGTGGTGGCACGGGCGCTCGGACGAGCGGCCGAGCGAGTGCCTCAGATGCCGGGAGAAGACGATGCCTCCTCCGCCGAGGCCAGACGGGCCGATGCCCTGGTGGCGCTGTGCTCTTCTCGCCTGGGGTCCGATCCCGATCCGGATCGGGCCACGGTGGTGGTGCATGCCCCCCTGGCATCCCTGGAGACAGGGCCGTGGAGGAGCATCACTCGAAGACGGCGGGGTGGCACATCCCGAGACCGCCCGCCGCCTTGCCTGTGACGCTCGGATCCAGACGGTGATCGAGGACGAGCACGGCCAGCCTCTTGCGCTCGGTCGGATCTCGAGGGAGCCGTCTGCGGCCATGGTGCGCCAGCTTCGCTATCGCGACACCGAGTGCCGGTTCCCAGGGTGTGGGGCCCGACAGTTCACGCAGGCTCATCACATCGTGTGGTGGAAGCGAGGAGGGACCACCGACCTCGCAAACCTGGTGTTGATCTGCACCTTTCACCACAAGCTCGTGCACGAGCACGGCTGGGAGCTCCGCCGGGACCCGAGCGGTGAGGTCCGGTGGTTCCGTCCCGGCGGTGCTCCCTACCACGCGGGTCCGGATCCACCCCGACAGGAGGTGCTCGGGGCATGAGTGTGGGGCGGCATGGTCACGTGAAGCGTGCGCGCGGCGACCGCGGGTGCCCCGGTGGCTCCATCGCCGGTGGGCGCGCTCGATGCGCTGAACTCTTAGTGACAGCGGCCGCGGCCGGAGTCGAGGATGCGGCCGGAATCGTTGATGAACGCCCAGCTGTAATCCGTCGCTCGCAGCCGGAGCCGGAGGACGCCGAATTGCTCGAGTCGAATTCGGCTGCCGCTGCGCGCGGAGTCGAAGTCCTGGAGGCTCTTTCCGCCCGTCCCTACGATGAACGTTCGGATGCCGTTCGAGTCGACCTCTCCCCGCCGGTTGAGTGGCGCGAGCCGCTCGTACTGATGCATGTGTCCGGCGAGCCAGACATCGACGCCCCGGTCCTTCGCGATGTTCCAGAGGTCATCGAGGATGGCGGCGTTGCCCCCGCTCGCGAAGCGGGGAATATGGGAGTAGACGAGCTGGCACCTGCCTCGCGCGTCGGCGAGGTCGCGGGCGAGCCACGCCGCCTGTGGCGAATTCCCGCCGCACGGCACCCAGGCGCAGTTCGAGTTCAGCGCGGCGAGGTGCCAGCCGCCGACGGTATAGGAGTAGTAGCCCCGGGGTCCGTGCGCCCGCGCCCCGAAGAAGTCGAAGTATCCCGCGGCATCCCCGGCGGGATCCTCGTAATCGTGGTTGCCCGGAACCGGGAAGGTCCGCGAGCGGTCGAGCCTCCCCCAGCTCGGAGCGTAGCTGTCTCGATACTGCCCGAGGGTTCCGCGCTCGTACTGATTGTCGCCCAGCGGAAGCACCGCGTCGTAGCTCTTCGAGAGGATCAGGTTCGACGTCGCGCGCATGCGGCAGGCGCCGGAGGTGCCCGCCCCATCGTTGAACGATCCGCTGTTCGGGTCGCACGCGATATCGCCGGCCGCGAAGATCGTGACCCCGGCCGCCCGGGCTTGGCGAGGGGCGCCGGGGGCCACGCACATCGCCGCCGCCATCGAGGCGACGGCGAGCGTGGACGCGAGCCATCGTCGAGTCCTCGAGGGGCGCTGCGCGGGCATCCGCCGAAAGGTATCCTTCGAAGCAACCCCGGAGCCTCGGCCGTTCGGCTAGTTCCCGAGGCGAACGTCCAGGTTTGTCAGTGACAGGCCGTCGAGCCCGAGTCGGTGAACGTCTTCCCCGCCTCGGGAACGAACCGCCAGTCGTAGCTGGTGGCGTGCAGCGAGAGCT
Source organism: uncultured Actinomycetes bacterium (assembly GCA_963728285.1). Lineage (GTDB taxonomy): Bacteria > Actinomycetota > UBA4738 > UBA4738 > HRBIN12 > CAVSJR01. The sequence continues at coordinate 45,497 of CAVSJR010000004.1, forward strand.
CGAGCACGCCGAACGTGGTGTTCTGGAGGACCTGGCTGTTCGCGATGGGGGAGCTGGCGCTGGCGAAGTTCACCCCGCCGGTCCCGACGACGAACTCGCGGACGCCGGTCGAGTTGTTGAGCGCCCCCGTGGCGCCCTGCGGGGCGAAGCGTTCGTAGTTGTGCGTATGGCCCGCGAGCACCACGTCCACGCCCGCGTCGTAGGCCGCCTTCCAGATCGCCTGCATGGACGACGTGCCGCCTCCGGCGGAGCTCCACCGCGGATGGTGCCAGTACGCGAGCGCGCAGGTGGTCGGGTGAGCCGCGAGATCCGCTCGCAGCCAGGTCTCCTGCGGGGAGCCGGCGCCGCACCCGCCGGAGATGCTGCTGCAGTTGCTGTTGAGGGCCACGATGTGCCAGGAGCCGACGTCGAAGCCGTAGTACCCCTTCGTCGGGTCCCCGGCCGCGGGTCCCATGTACGAGTAGTAGCCCGACGCGTTGGCCGTCTGGTACTCGTGGTTGCCCGGCACGGGCTTCGTGATCGTCTTCACGCGCCCCCACGTCGGGTCGTACGACGCCTGGAAATCGTCGAAGGCTCCTCCCGGGTACTGCAGATCGCCGAGCGCGAGCACGGCCGCATACCCCCCGGCGACCAGCAGATCGGACGTGAATCGTTGACGGCATGCCGTGCTCGTGCCCAGGCCGCCGTTGTAGCTCGAGCTGTTCGGCGCACATGCGATGTCGCCCGCGGCGGCGATGACGGGGTCGGGAGATGCCCCGGGCGTCGTGACCGTCGCGGTGTTGCTGGGTTCGGAGAGCTTCCCGGACGCGTCCCGCGCCAGCACGTGGTACGCGTACGTCGTCGAGGCGGCCACGGTCTGATCGGTCGTGGTCGTCTCCGCGCCGACGGACTTGAGGAACGCCTCGTTGCGGTAGACGTCGTAGCCCGTCACCCCCACGTCGTCGCGCGACGCCTCCCACGAGAGGTTCACCCGGGTCGCCGTCGGGGCCGTGGCGGTGAGGTGTTCGGGCGCGGACGGCGGCTCGGCATCGGGAACCGGGTTCCCGGTCGTCACGAGAAGCTGTGGCTTGTTCGCCGCCTCTCGGGACTGAAAGTCCACTCCATCCGTCGACGTCCCCGCCAGGACGAAGCTGGACGCGCCCGCCGTGACGAGGGGGGTCACGTTCCATTCAATCCAGCGTCCGGAGGCGATGGATCCCTTGTCGTCGGTCGGGCCGCTGGTGCGGGCGGGTCGCGTCGACCAGGTGATGCCCGCCTCCTGCCAGTTCGGCGACGTGGAGTACGCGGCGGGACCGTCCGCGGTGCCGCTCGAGGCGTACACGCGAAGGAGGGCGGACTGCACCGTTCCGCTCAAGCTCCCGACGGAGAAGCGAAGGAAGCTCTCGACGTCGGGGTCGGATCCGGCGTCGACTCGTAGCGCCGTCGCCGATCCGTAATTCGTGCCGGAGCTGGCCTCCGAGACCCGTGCATCCGCGGCGGCGGTGAAGGTCTGCGTGATCGGCGTCGGGCTTCCGGCCGGGGTCGTTGCCTGTGCGGCGGTGCTGGGCCCAGACAGCTTCCCGGCGGTGTCGCGGGCAACGAGGTGGTACGAGTACGTCGTCGACGGCGCGACCGACGTGTCCGAGTAGGTCGTCCCGGGACCGGCCGACGTGGCGAGGAACGCCCCGCCGCGATAGACGTCGTAGGAGGCGATGCCCTGGTCGTCACTAGACGCGGTCCACGACAGATCCACCCTCGTCGGGCCCGTGGCGGTCGCCGTCAGGCCCGAGGGGGCGGTGGGCGGCCCGGTGTCGACGGCGGTTCCGATCTCGAGCACCAGCGAGGGCTTGTTGGATCCCTCGCGCGAGCCGAAGTCGACTCCGTCGGTCGAGGTGCCGGTGAGGGCGAAGCTGTACGTGCCGTTGCCCGTGACGAGCGCGGTGACGTTCCACTCGACCCACGCGCCGCTCGCGATCGCCGCCTTGTCATCCTGCGGGTCGCCGGTCCTTGCCGGTCGGTTGCCCCAGCTGATCCCAGTCTCGGTCCAGGCATTCGTTACGGCGGAGACCGCCGGACCGTTGCCCGTCGAGCTCGAGGCGAAGAGCCGGAGCCTCGCGCTCTGGATCGGGCCGGAGACGTTCGCGACCGTGAACCGCAGGTAGCTCTCGACATCTGGATCCGACCCCGCGTCGACGCGTAGGGTCGATGAGGTCCCGTAGTTCGTCGATGCGTTCCCCTCGCTCACGCGGGCGTCGGCGTCGGGAGCGACGGTGAGCGTTGCGGCCCCGGCTGCGGGCGCGCGAAACGCGAGCATCGCGGTCGCGAACACGAGCGACGCGAGCAGGACTCGGCCTGTGCTTGGAAGTCGGATGGTCTCCCCGCCCGCGGATGTGAGCACGCGAGCGCGACCGAGGCAACCTCCGTTTGCGGGAGAGGTTGCGTGGTCGGCGGGGCCGAGTCTTCTGTGGGCGTCCTCGGGACCAGGGCGGCCGGCCGGGCGTCCCCCCGAATCGGCACCGGCCGACCGCCCCCCACCCGCTGGAGAAGCGAGTGTCGGGTCCCTTGGAGTTGCACGGCCATCCTTGCACGACGTGCAACGAACATGCAACACGGGAGCCCCGCTCGTGCCTCGGGCGGGTTCAGGACCCGCTCCGGCGAGCCGATAGCGATGTGATGGACATCGTGAGGATCTCGCGGGTGAGGCGACAGTTCCGGAGCGGGCGAGCCAGGCGGATGCGCGAAGGGGCGGCCCTCTCGGTCAGGGAGCTGGCGTCCAGGATCGAGGTGGATCCGTCGACGCTCTCGCGCTGGGAGCGTGGCGCGACGACCCCGAGCCCGGAGGGAGCGCTCGCGTGGGCCGCGGCGATGGAGGAGCTCGGCCTGCGTCCTTGACGCGCAGTGGCCTCGATGCGCGTCCGAGGACGGACGTTGCGCAGAGTTCATTGCGCACGTTCGTCACACCACGATCACACCGAACACGCCTTGCGCGTATCTCCCGCGGTTGCGGGTTGACAGTGCGCAAGGCGTAGAGCAAGTTCGACGTTCTGACTCACGCGGCCGATGGCCGGCGCGCAGCGTCGGCGCTGTGGCCGCATGTATGTTCAGGGCGGTCGTAGACCAGAGAGGAAGGGGAAGCAATGCGCAGCACTCCTCGTACGAAGGTGCACGCTCGCGTGGCGCTCGTCGCCGCAGGAGCCGTCCTCGCGGTCGTCGGCGTCTTGCCGATGCCCGCGTCCGCGGGAGCGACTTGCGGCGGATTGGCCGCGACCAAGGTTGGGACGCAAGGGGATGACGTCATCAGAGGAACGCGCGACAGCGACGTCCTCGTCGGCCTCGGCGGCAACGATCAGATCAACGGCCTCGGCGGCAACGACGTGATGTGCGGTGGCGCAGGCAAGGACACGATCGTCGGGGACGCGGGAAGGGACCGCGTGCTCGGTGGAGGCGGAGCGGACACGATCAACGGCGGAGCCGACTTCGGGATCCTCTACGGCGACGCCGGCAACGATTCGATCACCGGCGGAGCGGTTCGCGACGTCCTGATCGGCGGAGCGGGCAACGACCGAATGACCGGAAGCGAGGGTGACGACACGCTGCGTGGCGAGATCGGCGACGACACGCAGCTCGGCGGACCCGGCAACGACGAGCTCCGAGGCGGAGACGACAACGACACGATCGCCGGCGGTGAGGACGACGACGTGTTGTTCGGGCTTCCCGGCGAGGACGCGCTCGACGGCGGCAACGGGACCGACACGACGGATGGCGGCGGCGGCATCGACACGTGCGTGAACGGAGAGACGGTCGCAAACTGCGAGGGCTGACGCCGCTCGCACCGACGACGACGAAACGAGGGCGACGCCGGATCCTCCACCGGCCGGCGCCCTGATGCTGGTGGTTCGGAGCCCCGTGGGCGAGCGCGCCCGCGGGGCTCCGGCGTGAGGGCCCGGGAACGACGCGGCGAAAAAATGCCGCCCCGGCCGGTTAGCCCCCGGCCGCGCGGGCATATCACCGCAACGCGCAGCTGGGCGCCACCTCCGACGCTCATCTCCCGTACCCCGGGGGAGGTGAAGATGATGTAAACCCCACAACAGCTTGTGTCTGGTCCTTATGTCGTAGCGACCTTGGAGGAATGCGATGAAGAAGGTACTGCTGCTTCCCCTTGTTGGAGCACTGATGCTCGTGCTCGCACCGGCCGCGCAGGCGGCGACGGTGGCCGACGTCGACCTCATCAACGCGACGATCAACAAGGCCGGCGTCGTCCGCGTCGTCGGGGAGGTCACGTGCCCGGCCGGGTACGAGATCACCAGGAACCGGGCGTGGATCGCCCAGTACGGCGAGGAGGGCGTGGAGGACGACCTCGTGTCCCCCGTTCGCCACTTCCGGGCGCAGGTGAACTGCGGCGGCACGGCCGACCGGTTCACGGTTCGCTTCGCCGCGAGCACGACCGACGAGGAGTTCGCGACCGGAGAGCCGACCGAGGTGAGCCTGTCGTTCACCGCGTGCTCGCCGAAGCCCGACAGCGTCTGCGTGAACGCGTCCGACCTCACGACGGTCGAGCTCTAACACGCGCTGACGAGACGCACGGTGGCGGGAGGCGGGGCGCTGCTCGGCGCCCTGCCTCCCGCCTTGCCGACGACCGACCGACGGAACACGGCCGTGCCGGAGGCCGGTTTTACATTCGGTGGGTGTCTGGGGAAGACTGATGCACCGTGCGAAGCCTCCATGCTCGTTCCACCGTGGTCGCCGTCGTCCTCGTGGCGGCGTTCGTCGTCCAGGCGATCGGCGCCGTCGCCGAGGCCCGGCCGGTGACGGTCGTGGCGGCCGGCGACATCGCGTGCCCCAGGCATCCGTGTGATCCCCAGCGACGGACGGCGAGGATCATCCGTCGCATGAATCCGCGTGCGGTGCTGCCCCTCGGCGACAACCAGTACTCGCAGGGCTCGCTGTCGAGCTACCGTCATTCCTACGGTCCGACCTGGGGCGAGTTTCGCAACAAGACCTACCCCGTGCCCGGCAATCACGAGTACGACACGCGCGCCGCGCGCGGGTACTTCCGGTACTTCAAGCGGAGGGCGCACGGCCCCGGCGGCTACTACAGCTACAACCTCGGGGACTGGCACCTGATCGCGTTGAACTCCGAGCGCAGGACGGGACACCAGAAGCGCTGGCTCCGCAGGGATCTCCGGCGCGATCGGCACCGTTGCGAGCTCGCCTACTGGCACCAACCGAGGTGGTCGTCGGGACGCGAGCATGGAGGCACCACGGCGGTCGCCGGCTGGTGGAAGGTCCTCTACCGTCGCGGCGCCGACGTGGTGTTGAACGGCCATGAGCACAACTACGAGCGATTCGCGAGGCTCTCCGCACGCGGCCGGTCCCGTCCGAACGGGGTCCGGCAGTTCGTCGTCGGGACGGGCGGGTACTACCTGTACGGGATGGGGCGGTCGGTCCGCGGATCCCAGCGGCGAGTCGTCAAGCACGGCGTGCTCGCGCTCCACCTCGGATCGGCGGCGTATCGCTGGCGTTTCCTCACCACCGGCGGCGGCGAGGCGGACGACGGCGCCACGGAGTGCCACCGCTAGGTCGATCGCGAGGCACGAGGTCGGTCGCGAGGCACGCGCGTCGATCCCGTTCCACGACGCGCCAACCTCCCTCCACCAGGACGAAAGGCCTCGGCCCCCGCGTGTACCCCCGTTGCCCGACTTGCGCGGAGTATCCGACGCCGTAGGGTCGGCGGAACGCGGGGGAGGTGAGGGACGGTTCCGGCGAACGCTGATCGATCGCGCGACACGAGAGCTGGAAGACGGACCTCCCACGCAGGTGCCCGCCGTGGTCCCCGGCATCGCGCGCGGTCCGCCGGTCGGTTCCACCTTCGGCTGCTTGCGGCGGTCCTGGTCGCCGCCACGGTCGTCCCCGCCTTCGCCGTGTCGCCGGAGCTCGCCGCCTCCGCGGCCCCGAGCAGGGCGGACGTCGAAAGCGCAAAGGCCGAGCTCGCTTCCCTGAACGAGCACCTGTCCCTCCTCGTCGAGCAGTACAACCAGGCCAAGCTGCAACTCGCGCAGACCAAGGGGCAGCTTGCCGAGGCGCGAAGCGTCCATGCCGACGCGCAGGCGGAGGCACAGGCCGTGTTGAGCGAGCTGGCCGGTCGCGCGTCGAACGCCTACATGGAGCGCGGATCCCAGCTCGGGATGCTGCTCGGAGCCGGCTCCTTCTCGGATTTCTCCGACCGGCTGGCATTCGTCGATCGCCTGCAGCAGGCTGATGCCGACGTCGCGCTGGCCGCCGACGCCGTCACGCAGCGCGCGCGCTGGGCCGCAGATCAATTGGCGAAGGTTCAGGCGCAGCGATCCGCCGTCCTCGAACGCCTTCGGCAGCGCAGCGTGCAGATCGAGCAGGGGATCGATCGGCAGCAAGCGTTGGTCGCCGAGCTGGGGGAGCGCTATCGGCGAGCCGTCGACCGCAGGGAGGCCGCTCGTGAAGCGGCGGCGAAGCGTGTCGAGGCGGTCGACGGCCGCGCGAGCGGCGGCGAAGGAACACGCCAGGGCGGAGCCACCGCCGCCGGCAACGACGGCGATCGTGCCAACGGGGCAAACGGCGGCAGCGGTGGAAGCGGCGCGGACGACGGGACCGGAAGCGGCGGTGGCACCGGCGGCGGAAGCGATGGTGGAAACGGCGGCGGCGGCAACGGAAACGGCGGCGGCGGCAACGGGAAACGGAAGCGACGGCGGAAACGGCGGCGGCGGCAACGGAAACGGTGGCGGCGGAAGCGGAGGGACGGGCGGCTCCGGCGCGAGGGCCGCGATCAGCGCAGCCTATTCCGTGGTGGGCACGCGATACGTCTGGGGCGGCTCGACGCCGCGGGGATTCGACTGCTCGGGGCTGACCATGTGGGCGTGGGCCCACGGGGGCGTGTCGCTCTCCCATTCGTCGGCAGGACAGTACGCCCAGCTGCCGCACGTCCCGCGTGGAGGCCTGCGGCCGGGGGACCTCGTCTTCTTCTATCGACCCATCTCTCACGTCGGCCTGTACATCGGCGGCGGCAGGATGATCGACGCTTCGCATCCGGGTCCCGGCGGAGAGGTCGCCATCCGTGCGGTGAACTGGGGAGCATACGCTGGCGCGGCTCGCCCCTGACGCACGTCGTCGCCTCCAACGATTCGACGCACGCCACTCCCGACGACTCATGCATCTGCGTGAGTTTTCTCGGTGCGGTTGGGTCGAGGTTTCTGAGGCGGGTGGCGCCTACGATACGTCGTCTTCGTATTCCTTTCGCGTGAGGAGTCCCCGTGCGTCCCCCGTTCGCACTCAGGGCAGCGCGTTCGTCGCTGCCGTTGATCGCCGGCCGTCCCCACCCCGGGACCCGCGAACGTAGGCGCGCCGCGTGTCGGCGACCGATCTCCGTGTCCGTCGAGGGGGCCGAATGAACGACTCGGGGCGCGTCGCGAAGGGATCGGCGCTCTCGGCGGCCCGGATCTCGAGAAGGACCATCCTGCGCGCGGGCCTCGCGTCGGTGGCATCGCTCGCGCTCCCCGTGCTCTCCGCGTGCAGCAACGACGCCGGCACCTCGGCCGCTCTGAATTGGGATGCGTGGTGGAGCCGGCAGTCGACCAATGGCCTCCTGGACTTCGCCAACTGGCCGTACTACATCGATCGCCGCTCGGACAACAGCCATCCCTCACTCGACCGGTTCACCAGGGAGACGGGCAGCCGAGTTCAGTACCTCCGCCCGATCCGGGATCTCGCGACGTTCGTCGAGCGCATCCTTCCCGACCTGCGCGCCGGGCGCTCGATCGGCTACGACCTCATCGTGATCACGAACGGACCGGAGCTCACGAGCTTGCTCAGCGAGAACCATCTGATCCCGTTGGATCACGGGCGACTTCCGAACTTCGCCGCCAACGCCAGCGACCTCGTGAAGGATCCCGCCTGGGATCCGGGCAACCGGTTCAGCGTCGCCTGGCAATCGGGCCTCACCGGCATCGCCTACCGCCCGGAGGCCGTGGACGCGCTCGGCCGCAAGCCCCGTGGGATCGAGGACCTGTGGGACCGTCGCCTTCGGGGGCGCGTCGGGATGCTGCGGGATCTGACGGACCTCGGGAGTTTCGGGTTGCTCGCGGAGGGAGTCGATCCGGCCGTTTCGACGTTCTCGGACTGGGTGCGGGCGGCGTCGCGGCTGCGCGAACAGAAGATGTCGGGCGTGCTCAGGAACTACTACGACCAGGGCTACATCGGTGCCCTCCAGCGCGGCGACGTGTGGATCACCCAGGCGTGGTCGGGCGACGTGTTCCAGTCCATGCAGATCGGCTACCCGGAGCTGCGCTTCATAGTGCCCGAGCAGGGAGCGATGCTGTGGACCGACAGCCTGATGATCCCCCGCGGCGCCGAGCATCCCGCGGACGCGCTCGAGTACATGGACTTCGTCTACAGGCCCGAGATCGCGGCGATGATCGCCGACTGGGTGCAGTACATCAGCCCCGTGCCGGCCGCCCGGGAGATCATCGCGGAGCGATACGACGATCCGCTCGTGGCGAACAGCCCGCTGGTCTTTCCGACGCTCGCGCCCGAGGGCGAGGACGTGACCCATCGCTTCAGGACGTACCGGGTGCTGCATACGGCCTTCGAGCAGCGTCGGTGGCAGGAGGTCTTCGGGGCCCTCCTCTGAGGGCGCCACCCGCGTCTATCGCGCGCGGCGTCGTTCGGCCGGAGCGCCGTCCCGCTGCTCCTCCTTGACGGCCTCGACGCTCCTCCTGAGCGCGTCCATCAGCTCCTCGACCCGCGAGGGCTCCGGCGATGGTTCCGTCTCCCCGTGCCGGACGACCGACGGGGTCTTCTCAGCGATCATGCGAAGCAGCCCCTCTCGATACTCGTCGGCGTGGCGATCCGGATCCCACTCCGCGGCGAGCATCTCCACGAGCTGCTCCGCCAGCTCGAGCTCGCGGTCGCTCACCTGGACCCTCTCGAGCCCGCGCACGAGCGGCTCGGCGGGGCGGACCTCGTCGCCGAAGAACAGCGTCTCCAGGGCGATCACCCCGTTCATCGGCCTCACGGCGACGAGGTGCGGCTTGGTCCTGAGGACGAAGCGGCCGATCCCGGCGCGACCTCGTCGCTCCAACGCCCGCAGGAGCAGCGCGTAGGGCTTCTCGCCGCCGGCATCCCGGCCCGGGGCGACGTAGTAGCTCTTCTCGAAGTACACGGGATCGACGTCGCCGAGATCGACGAACTCCTCGATGTCGATCATGCGGCTGCGTTGGGGACGCGCCTCCTCGATCTCCCCCGGCTCCAGGAACACTGCCTGCCCGGGGTCCACCTCCACCCCCCGGACGAGATCGTCGTAGCCGACCTCGACCTCCCGCTGCCCTCCCGCGCCGCCCTCATCGCGGTCAGGCGGGCGTTCGGTTCCCTCGGCCCGCGAAGCCTCGGCGTCGGGCTCATCGGCGCGTTCGACGTCCTCGCCAAAGCCGTCACGCTCGTCGATATCCCGCGCGTCCGTCGGCTCAGCGTCGACGACCCGCCGATAGCGGACGCGCCTGCCGCTCTCGCGATCGTAGAGATGAAACCGAACGTCCTTGGGCTCGGTCGCCGGATACAGCGCGACGGGGATGGTGACGAGCCCGAACCTCAGCGCGCCGGTCCAGACGGATCGAGGCATGATGTCCCTCCTCACTCGTGGCGAGTCATAGCGATCCCTGGGGATGCGACAGGCCTTCCCGGGTCGGGTGGGTCGCCGCCGAAGGCGAGCGATGGAGGGCCGCCGTCGCGCGGATCACGTGCATCACGGCGTTGATCAGCGCCAGATGCGTGAATCCCTGAGGGAAGTTGCCGAGGTGCCTTCCGCTGCCCGGGTCGATCTCCTCGCGCGAACAACCCGAGCGGGCTCGAGCTGGCGAGCATCCGCTCCAGCAGGGCCTGCGCGCGTCCCACCTCCCCGATCTCCGCGAACGCGGAGACGAGCCAGAACGAGCAGGCGGCGAACGTCGCGTCCTCGCCCGGCAGGCCGTCGTCGGTCTCCTTCACGCGATAGCGGAGCACCATCCCGTCGACCGTGAGTTCGTCCGCGATCGCATGGACGGTGGCCCGGATCCGGTCGTCGTCCGGCGGCAGGAACCGGAACAGCGGCGCCAGCAACAGCGACGCGTCCAGCGCCGTCGATCCGTACGACTGCGTCAGCACGCCGCGATCGTCGACGCCGTGCTTCAGCACGTCGGCGTGGATCTCCTCTGCGGCCTCGCGCCAGCGCTGTCCCTCGGAATTCGACATCTCGTGCGCGAGGACCGCACCGCGGTCGCACGCGACCCAGCACATGATCTTCGAGGAGGTGAAGTGCAGCGGCTCGCCGCGGATCTCCCAGATGCCGCGGTCGGGCTCTCGCCAGTTGTCGATCGCCGCCTCGACCTGCGCGCTCAGGAACCGCCACATGTCGCCGCTGACGAACTCGCCCGCCTTGTGGTGCAGGTACACGGAGTCGAGCAGGGCACCCCAGACGTCGTGCTGCTCCTGCCGATAGGCGTCGTTGCCGATTCGAACCGGGCGCGACCACTCGTAGCCGGTGAGATGGTCGAGCGTGCTCTCGTCGAGCTCGTCCTCGCCGCCGATGCCGTAGACCACCTGGAGCGGTCGCCCGCCATCCGCGCGATCCCGGATGAAGTTGAAGAAGCTCTTCGCCTCGTTCACGAATCCGAGCGTGTAGAGGCTCCACAGCGCGAAGGTCGAATCGCGGACCCAGCTGTACCGGTAGTCCCAGTTCCGCTCGCCGCCGATCGTCTCCGGGAGGGAGGTCGTGGGCGCGGCCATCAGCGCGCCCGTCGGAGAGTAGGTGAGCCCCTTCAGCGCCAGCGCGCTTCGCTGCAGGTGGGTCGTCCAGGGATGATCCGGAAACGTCGCCCGATCGAGCCAGTCGCGCCAGTAATCAAGCGTTCGCTCCATCTGCTCGATGCGCGCCGGCCACGTCGCTCGGCACCAGGTCCGAGCCGTCCCAGGAGAGGGCGGCGAAGACGCGATCGCCCTCGTTCATGATCCGAAAGGCGAGCGCGGCGCGGCCCTCGAACCCCAACCGCATGTCGGTCGTCAGGTGCAGCTCCGGATCGTCCTCGCCGCCGCGCGCGACCGCCCGCCCGTATCCCTCGCCGGCGAACGACCAGACGGCGTCCCGGCGCCCGTAGTCGTAGACCGGCTGGCAGTCGAGGTCGACCTCGACCTGGCCGTTCACGCACTCCGCGAGCCTGAGCAGCACGTGCTGTGCTCGATGGTTGCCCGGAGGGCGGACGTAGCGTTCGTCGCGACGATCGTCCTCGGGCCACGGGCCGACGAGCAGGGCGTCCTGGACCACGAGCCATCCGGACTCGGTCTGCCACGTCGTCTCCAGCACGTTCGTCCCCGGGACGTAGCGGCGCGACGCCGGCACCTGGCGGTCCGGCGGACCCATCCGGAACGATCCGGCCGCCCGATCGAGGATCGCCGTGAAGACGCTCGGGCTGTCGGGCCGGGGCAGGCACATCCACTCGACGGCGCCGCTCGGCGCGACGAGGGCATTCACCTCGCGGTCGGCGAGGAACCCGTACGACGCGATCGGCGGGAAGGGGGCCGTGGTCGGGCCGACGGGCGTGAACGCTCCTCCCGCCGGCGGGGTCATCGGTCGCTCCGACGGGGCGGACGGATCATCGGGTGCGCGTCTCATTCGGATACTCCGATACCAAGGGTCGCGGGGAGCAAGCTTCTCACGCACCTCCCTTCCCGCGTTCGGGCTCGCGCGAACCTCGAGGCGCCTCCCGAGTCCATCGGCCCCGGGCTGCCGGATCGGCCCGGGGAGGGGAGCGGGGAGCGGAAGGCGGGTAAGACTAGTGGAACGGACGGAGGAGGCCGGCGATGCAGACGAGGATCTTCGGCACGAGCGGTCGCGAGGTGCCGGTCATCGGCCTCGGGACGTGGCGCGTCTTCGACCTGCCACCCGATCGCGAGGACGTCGCCCGCAGCGTCGTGGATGCGGCGTTCGCCGCCGGCGTCCGCTTCGCGGACTCCTCGCCGATGTACGGTCGCGCGGAGGGCGTGCTCGGACGGGCGCTGGGCGAGCGTCGTAGGGACTTCGTCGTGGCGACGAAGATCTGGGCGGCGACCCCCGCCGAGGGACGCAGGCAGTTCGAGCGCCAGCTCGCCCTCTACGACGGCGTCGTCGACGTGGAGCAGGTGCACAACCTCCTGGCGTGGTCGGAGCAGATCGAATGGATGCGGCACGAGCGGGCCGCCGGCCGGATCGGGCTGCTCGGCGCGACGCACTACGATCCGCGCGCGTTCGGCGAGCTGGAGCGCGTGATGCGAACGGGCAGGATCGACGCGATCCAGGTCCCGTACAACCCGGCGGAGCGCGACGCCGAGGCGCGCATCCTGCCGCTCGCGCAGGAGCTTGGGCTCGGCGTCATCGCGATGCGACCGCTCGGCTCGGGCGAGTTGTTCCCGGGACCCCCGCCGTCGGAGCTCCGGGCGCTCGGCGTCTCATCGTGGGCGGAGGCGCTGCTGCGCTGGTGCCTCTCGGACGAGCGCATCCACGTCGCGATCCCCGCGACCGCCGACCCCGAGCACGCGGCCGAGAACGCGCGGGCGGGCGACGGCCCGTGGTTCGGGCCGGAGGAGCGTGCGCGCGTCGAGCAGCTCGCCGGCCTCGGCCGTTCGCGGGACACGGCTTCGTAGGACGCCCGAAATCCGCCATTTGCCCCCGTTCCGACGCTCGGAGCGCGAGGTAGAACAGAGCGTGCGATCGATCCGGTTCCGGCAACGGGACCCGCGGGAACCGGATCGATCCTCGGGTCTGTCGACAGTCGGGATCGTCGGGTTCTTCCCCTTCAGAGCCCCGGCGGTCCCGGCTGTCGGCGCAATGCGCGCCCCCTCGGTGCGCTGAACCCAACGCCTCCTTCCTCTCGCGTCTCCACCGCCCTTGCCCTCCGGCCGCTCGCCGGCGCCCGTCGGCGGATAGCCTTGGTGGCTCCGAACGACGAGCCCGGACGACGAGGGCCGGACCAGGAGGGGGATGCGTGACCGGCGAGGCGCTGCTCGACGACTCGATCTCCGCGACGCGGTTCGCCCCGGAGGCGAGCGACGGGGACCTCCCGGGCCGCGTCCGTGCGGTCGTGATCGGGGGCGGCATGGCGGGCTCGAGCGCCGCCTATCACCTCGCCGGGCTGGGGGTGTCCGACGTCCTCGTCCTCGAGCGCAAGCGGATCGCCTCCGGGACGAGCTGGCATGCGGCCGGGCTGCTGGCCCGGGTCCGCGGGTCGCATCCCATGACCGAGCTCGCCGGCTACGGCGTCGACACCTACGCGCGGCTCGAGGCGGAGACCGGCGTGCCGATCGGATACCACCGCAGCGGCTCCCTGACCCTCGCCCGAACGCCCGGCCGGATGGACGAGATCGCGTACACGGCGGCGATGGCACGTCACCACGGGGCCGAGGCGAACATCATCGCCCCCGAGGCCGTCGGCGAGCTGTGGCCGCTCGCCTCGACCGAGGGGCTCCTGGGAGGGCTCCACCAGCCGGGCGACGCCTCGCGTGAACCCGGGCTGGGCGGCCCTCGCGTTCGCCAAGGGCGCGCACGACCGCGGCGTGATCATCCGCGAAGGCGTCCGCGTCGATCGCATCCTCACCTCCGGCGATGCCGTGGTCGGGGTGCAGACCGAACGCGGGATCGTGGAGTGCGAGATCGTGGTGGCATGCTGCGGCCTGTGGACGCGCGACCTCGCTGCCTCCGTCGGCGCGTCGGTCCCGCTGTATGCGGCCGAGCACGTGCACGTGACGACGGGCCCGATCGATGGGCGCGGTCGCGTCGCTTCCCATCCTTCGCGATCTCGACGGCTACCTCTACATCCGCCACTATCGCGGCCGGCTCCTCGTCGGGGCCTTCGAGCCGAACGGCAAGCCGCGATCCACGGAGTCGATCGGCCGTGACTTCGCGTTCGGCGAGTTCGATCCGGACTGGGATCACTTCGCGCCCGTCCGCCGGAACGCCGAGCAGCGCGTGCCCGCCCTGAGGTCCGCGGAATGGGAGCGCTTCCTGTGTGCGCCCGAGAGCTTCACGCCGGACGCGAACTTCTGCCTCGGGGAGACGCCGGAGGTCCGAGGCCTCTACGTGAGCGCCGGCTTCAACTCGCAGGGGATCATCTACGGCCCCGGGGCCGGCCGCGCCCTGGCCGAGTGGATCGTCGAGGGAGCCCCGGCGTTCGACGCCTCGGAGGTCGACGTCGGCCGGTTCGCACGGTCGCAGTCCAACCGGCGGTACCTGCACGAGCGCACGCGCGAGGGCCTGGGGCGCCTCTACGCGCTCCACTGGCCGTTCCTTCAGCCCTCGACCGCCCGCGGCGTGCGCCGAACGCCGCTGTACGAGCGGCTGGCGCAGGCGAACGCGTGCTTCGGCGAGGCCGCCGGGTGGGAGCGGGCGAACTGGTTCGCGCCTCCGGGGGTCGGATCCGGCCTACGAGTACTCCTTCGGCCGGCAGAACTGGTTCGACGCCGCGGGGGAGGAGCACCGGGCCGCGCGCGAGGCGGTCGCCCTCTTCGATCTCTCGAGCTTCGCCAAGTTCGAGGTCGTGGGGCCGGGAGCGCTCGGCGTCCTCCAGCGAGTGTGCACGGCGAACGTCGACGTCCGACGTCGGAAGGATCGTCTACACGCTCATGCTCAATCATCGCGGCGGGATCGAGCTCGACGGGACCGTCACGCGCCTCGCCGAGGACCGGTTCCTCGTGGTCACGCCCACCGTGACGCAGCGCGCCGCGTACCACCGGCTGCGGCGGGCCGCCGCCGAGGCGCCGCAGCGCCGCGAGCGTCTTCGATGCCACATCCGGATGGGCGACGCTTGCGGTGATGGGACCGCGGAGCCGCGAGCTCCTCACCCGGATCTCCCCGGACGACCTGTCGAACGCCGCCCATCCGTGGGGACGGGCGCGCGAGATCGAGGTCGGCCGACGCGTTCGCCCGCGCCCTGCGCATCTCGTTCGTCGGCGAGCTGGGGTGGGAGCTGTACGTCCCGAGCGAGTTCGCGGTCAACGTCTACGACGCGATCGTGACGGCCGGCGCGGGCCTCGGCCTGCGCCACGCCGGCTATCACGCGCTCGACTCGCTGCGGGCCGAGAAGGGGTATCGCCATCTCGGCCACGACATCGGGCCCGCGGACGACCCGTTTCAGGCCGCGCTCGAGTTCACGGTGGCGATGGAGAAGGACGGAGGCTTCGTCGGCCGGGATGCCCTGCTCCACAAGGCTTCGCAGCCCCCATCGCGCCGCCAGGTGTTCGTCAAGCTCGACGATCCCGACCCCCTCCTCTACCACGGGGAATCCATCCTGCTGGAGGGCCGCGTGGTCGGCAGGGTATCGAGCGGCGCCTACGGGCACACGCTCGGCGCGGCGGTCGGCCTCGGCTTCGTCAGCCGGGCGGCCCTCGAGGCCGTGGCCGGGCGCCGGATGGGTTCGAGATCGACGTCGCCGGCACCCTCGTTCCCGCCACGCTCAGCGACACGCCCTTCTACGACCCGGGCAACGATCGACTCCGCGCGTAGTCGGCCGAGTCGTCCGAATCGTCAGAGCGATGCCGAGAGCGCGCCGACGGCCTGTTCCTCGAGCCACGTGAGGTAGGCGTACATGCCGAACATCGGCGCGCGAGGATCGTCGTCCGCGATCCGCGAGGCGTCGAGCTCCTCGGTGACGTCCAGGCGCAGTCCCAGCACCAACCGCGCATCGTTGATCGCGGAGAGCCAGGCGAGGAGCTCCTCCTCCGAGAGGCGCTCCGCATCGATGGTCCGCTTCATCACCTCGAGTGCATCCTCGCGCTGGCGTCGAAGGTCGTCGTGCGTCATGTCGCGGAACTCCCGCTCGTGCTCGGCGTCCTCCGGGTAGGCCGCGGGGAAGAGCCGCTCGAGGACCGGATCGTCGCTTCCGTGGATCTCGAGGAGCTGGTCGGGGAGCTGCCGAAGGACCTCACGCTCGGGCTCGGGGATGCGGAGCTCGAAGTCCCCCTTGCGGCTCCGCCTGATGCGGCGGTCGTCACGGAGCTTCGCCACGCTCAGCGGTCCTTTTGCATCGTCGCCCAGAGGCCGTGGGCGTGCAGCCGCGCCACGTCGAACTCCGCCTTCTCGCGCGTGCCGTGGCTCACGGCCGCCTTGCCCTTGTGATGGACGTCGAGCATGAGCTTGGTCGCCCTCGCCCGCGAATAGCCGAAGAGCTTCTGGAACACCCACGTCACGTAGGACATGAGGTTGATCGGGTCGTTCCAGACGATCACGACCCAGGGGACGTCCGGCTCGGCGACCTCCTCGCCGATCGGCTGCTCGGTCTCGACCGGGGTCGGGGCCGTGATCGTCTCGGCTCTCACCCGTTGATTGTGGCAGCGCAGCGAGTCCCGGCCCACCTCCCGCCTCCGAGGGAAGCCTCGACGCCTCCGGCGGCAGGTTGCGCCGGGCGTCGCCGGTGGGTCAGACTCGGGCCGACATGCAGAGTCCCTCCCCCCGGCGGCGCCCCGGACGCGCGAGCCTCGTTTCGTCTGTCTTCGTGATCGCCGTGCTGGCCTGCATTCCGGTCGCGCGAGCGGCGGAGCCCGACGTCGCGCCCGGCACCGGGCGGCGCGGCCCACCGTGCACGGTGGGCGGCACGGAGGCGGGAGAGCTCGTCGAGGGGACGGCCGGCGACGACATCCTCTGCGGGTTCGGCGGCGCCGACCGGCTGCTCGGGCACGGAGGCCACGACACCATCTATGGGGGCGAGGGCGACGACGTCCTCAAGGGCGGGTCCGGGATCGATCAGCTGATCGGCGAGTCCGGCACCGATACGTACGGTGGGGGGAAGGGGGACCTGGATCGTGCGTGGTTCACGCACGCGCCGGGGCCGGTCGAGGTGCGACTGTCCGAGGGGTCGGCGCTCGGCGACGGGGCGCTCGGCGATCCGGACGCCGTCGAGGGCCTTCGCGGCGTCGAGGGCGCCGTGGGGACGCCGTTCGGCGACGTCATGACCGGCGACGCCGGCCCCAATACGTTCGCGGGCTCCGGCGGGAGCGACCGGCTCCGCGGTGGGCGGGGCCTCGACGTCGCGAACTACGAGTTCGCGGCGGGATCGGTGCGCATCGACCTCGCCGCGGGGCATGCCCGGGGCGCGGACGGCCGCGACGTCCTCGTCGGCATCGAGGGCATCCTCGGGTCGGCGTTCGACGACCAGCTCCTCGGGGACGGCGGGAACAACGCGATCGCCGGCCTCAGCGGCGACGACGTCATGGACGGACGCGGCTCGCAGCTGGACACGCTCTCGTATGCCTTCGCTCCCGTCGGCGTCACGGTCGATCTTCGCCTCGGCGCGGCGTTCGGCGAGGGCAACGACACGCTGGCCGGCTTCGAGCGTGTCTCGGGGTCGCCCCACGGTGACACGTTGGTCGGCGACGACGACGCCGACACGTTGTACGGCCTCGGCGGCGCCGACACGGTGGAGGGCCGGGGCGGTCCGGACCTGCTCGCCACCCAGGGCGGAAACGACGAGCTCCTCGGAGGTCCGGGCCGCGACGACCTGAACGGCGGGTCCGGAGGCGACGACATGGACGGCGGCCCGAACGCCGATCGGTGTGTGCAGGCCGGCGGCACCGGCACCGTCGTCAACTGCGAGTCGACGCCCTAACGAGGCCCGGCCGGGCCGCGCGCGACGACGATCAGGCGGCGTTGGGAAGCAGCCGCCTCGCCAGGCCGGCGACCATGCTCTGCGGCTTCTGCTGCTCGCCCATCTTCGAGGAGATGATGATGAGGGCGCCGACGTGCGCCGGAATCGCCCACTGGAGGACCTTCAGCTGGCGCTGGGCCTTCGCGACCTCCGGAGGCGTCTCCTCGTTCGGCGTGACGGCGTCCTGCGCCCGCACCTCTTCCGCATCCATGATCTTCTGCCCGAGGTAGCGAGAGTACGCGGTGGCGGCCAGCGCCAGCGCGCTGACGCCCGTCTTCACCAGGCTCACCTGGCCGACGCCCTGCTGCGCTCGAAGCCTGTCGCGGTTGGACCACGTGAGGGCGGCCCCGCCGACGACGTAGGCGCCGATCGCGGCGAGATTGACGGGCGTCCATCTCGCCCACCCGGCGTTGGACACGCGAATTCGGTCCTTCGGCTTCTGGACCGCCGCCGAGGCGCCGTTCAGCCCGACCGCGCCCATGAGCGATCCGCCGAACCACGTCGCGAGGCCGAGGTCGTGGATCGATCGGGCGAGGGTGTCGTCTCCGTCCATCATGGCTCCTTCCGGGGTTGGCGCCGCATGTTCCGTTCCTCTCGATGCGTGCCAGATACCCGGGCCCCGGCAACGGAAACGCTCCACGGTGACTACTCCGTGGAATGCATGGATATCTCGAGGAGCTCGAAGGCCGGCGGACGCTCCTCTCGTTGGCTGCGGCACGTGAGCCGGCGTGGCTCGGGGCTCAGGACGGTTCGGACCCGGACCACATAGGAGAGGTCGCTCGGGCCGGTGAACCGCGTGTGCGTTTGGCCCTCGGCGGCGTGCGCATGGTTCACGAGGCGCAGGTCGTCGATCCCCCTCATTCCCCGATCCCGGCGAAGGAACCACTCGGCCGCCTGAACGGCGAAGTCGTAGCAGCTCCGGCCGCGGTAGTGGTCCAGGTCGATCGGAGCCGTTCGCGTAGCCGTCCGCGATCGAGGCGGCGTCGTCGTGTCCGACGCGGCCGAAGTAGAGCCCGTGCGGCAGGCACACGAGGTTCGCGGCGAACCGGTCGCCCCCGATATGCGAGCACTCCCACGATTGATCGGGGCGAACGGCTGTCAGGGCCGCGGCGACGGGCCGGCCCTTCTCCGCGCAGCACGTATCGCGACGCCCGTGGGAGCAGACGAGGTACACGGGCTCATCGACGGTGTGCTCGAGGCCCACGGGCTCCGAGCGGGCGAGCGCCGCGAGATCCAGGTCGAACACGTCGCCGGCGGAGTCGAGGCGGCCCCGCTCGACCCATACGGTGCCCTGACCCGAATGAGCCGCGATCACCTCGCGGCCCCGCGGGTCGCTCCGGCCGTGGCGGCGGATGAGCAGCACCCGGATCCCGAGCTCGCGGGAGAGCCGCGTGAGCCGCCGGCCCATGCCGTCGGGCAGCCGGCTGTCGAGCAGCGCGCTGGTGCCCCAGGGCCCGGGGTCCTCGATCAGCAGCCAGTTCCGCACGGTGGAGGCGGTGCCGAACATCGGCTCGCCGTAGGCGATGCTGCGGGCCGAGCACCGTTCCGGTGGTGCCGCCCCGGCGGCGGGGCCCTCCGCGTCGCTGCGCCCCTCCGCGTCCGCGCGATCAGCGCCCGTCGACAACCGCGTCGCCCACGGTCTCGAGGAGCCCCTCGCGAACGAGCCGGCGGACGAGCACCGTTCTGCCGCCGACGTCGAGCTCGTCGGCGAGGTCCCGCGGGCGGAGATCCTCGTGCGGCTCAAGGTCGGCGATCGAACGCATCGCGGGCTCGAGCCAAGCCGGCATGCGCAGCTCGCGATCCCCGAGCAGGACCGCAAGCCGGTCGCCGCGGGGACGGAGCTCGCAGACCGAGCCGGCGCGCCGTCGGACGACGGTGTCGTCGCCGAGCTCGCGCACCCGCACCATGTCGACGAGCCCTCCGGAGATCATCGAATGGCGGGAGGTGAAGAACCGGTCGATCGCCGCCTCCGCGAGCTCGTCGCCGTCGAGCTTGTCGAGTCGCCGAGCGACGTCGGCGAGCCGTTCCTGCACGGCGCGTCCGAAGGCCCGAGGGTCCTCGTGGTAGCCGACCGGCAGGGCCTCGTCGAGCGACGAGCCGGCCTCGCGGGAGAGTCGCGCGACGGCGTCGTCGACGAGCCGTCGCCACGTCGTCGCGAGGACGCCGATCGTGAGGTGGCCGGACAGCACGTCCTGTGTTCGCGCGGCGTGCGGGGTCCCCTTGGGCATGTACAGGACGTCGCCCGCCCGGAGGGCGTCGTCGAGCGGTGGACGCCCGCCGCTCGCGACCTCGGCCGGAGCGGCGTGCACCTCCCAGTGCTTTCGTCCGAACGCCTGGAGCACGAAGACGTCGTGTGAGTCCTCGTGCAGGGCGAGGCCCTTCGACCCCGGCGGGGTGATGTAGGCGTTCACCTGGCAGGGGTGGCCGAGCGACAGCTCGAGCTCGCGGCAGAACAGCGCGAGCTGCGGCCAGTAGCGATGCATGCCCTGCAGCACGATCGTGGCGCCCTCGTCGAACTCGCGGAAGATCTTGACCGGATCCGCGAGCCCGGTCATGGGCACGTCGCTGATCTTGGCGAACTTCGTCACGCGCGATGCGGGAACGGGCTCTCCGTCCTTCACGAGCCGAAACGCCGGCGTGCGCATCGCGGAGGACGACAGGAGGTGGTCGACGTCCTCGAACGTCAGGAGATCCTCGAACCCGCCCTCCCGGTGATGGACGTGCGCGCGTTGCGCCCAGACGTCGCGAAGGAACTCGCTCGGGTCGCCTACGCAACGCTCGAGCGCACCACGGGAGGGCGCGCCGGCCCGGACCTCCATCGATCCCTCGCTATGCGATCGAGGCGGGAGCGTCCTCGCCGGGCGTGTCGGACTTGTCGATGCGGTCGACGCCGTCGCCGGAGTCGGTTCCGTCGGCATCCTTCGTATCGGTTCCGTCCGCATCCTTCGTGTCGGTTCCGTCCGCGTCCTGGGTGAGTCGGTGCCGTCCGCGTCCTGGGAGTCGGTGCCGTCCGCGTCCTGGGTGTCCGTGCCGTCCGTCGTGTCCGGGTCGGTCTGATCGAGGTCTTTGGCCTCGGCCTTGAGGGGTCGGTCGCCCCCGCGGATCGTCTCGATGTCCTCGTCGGTGAGCTTGGTGCCCTCTGGCTGTGTCATCGCGACCTCCTCTGCTGACGTGCCCGACCGTGCCCCGAACCGCGAGCATACCCGTCGAGGGCTCATCGGAAGCATGTCGCTTGGGCCGCCGCGCTCCTCGACGACTCCTCTCGATCCTCGATCAGCCGGGGGCCGGCGTCCCCATCGTTCGGCGGCCGGCGATCTTGCGCATGCCCCAGCGGTAGGGCCCCGGCGTCAGGAGCCGGAACGCCTGCAGCGCCCCAACCCACCGCGGGATCGAGATCTCGGGCGCGATGCCCCTTCGGAGGACATCGACGATCGTGTCCGCGACTCGCTCGGTCGACAGCACGAGTCGGGGGTCGAGGCCCGTCTGGGGAAATCCCTCGGTCGCCACGAACCCGGGGTTCACCGCCGTGACGAGGATGCCGTGCGGCTCCAGCTCGTAGAAGAGGGACTCGGAGAAGGCCACGACCGCGTGTTTCGTCGCCGCGTACACGCTCGATCCCGGCGCGGCGAACCGCCCGGCGAGCGACGCGACGTTGACGACGTGTCCGCGTCCGCGCGCCAGCATCGTCGGCAGCAGCGCCTTCGTCGCGAGCATCACGCCGAGCTCGTTCACGCGGACGACCCGCTCGATCTGATCCGGGGTGAGGTCCGTGAATCGTCCACCTCCCGGGATACCGGCGTTGTTCACGAGGGCGTCGCATCGGCCGAACCGCTCCTCGACGGTCTTCGCGAGATTCGCGAGGTCGTCGCGGTCCGTGACGTCGCAGCGGACGGCGAGCGCCGTCGCCCCATACATCTCGACCCGCCGCGCGAGCTCGTCGAGCCGGTCCTGCCGGCGTGCCGCCACCACGACGTTGGAGCCCCGTCGAGCGAGCGCGAGGGCGGTCGCCTCGCCGATGCCGGAGGACGCGCCCGTGACGATCGCCACCGCTCCGTTGAGCTCCATGATCTCCTCCTAGAATGTCGCCGATGGACGTCCTCGAATCGCACGCCGCACGCCTTCCCGCGATCGACGATCGTTGGACGCCTCGCCGGCACGAGCATGACGAACTCGTCGACGGCCTGCTCGCCGGAAGGGTGGCGGGGCCGATCACGAGCCATCCCCTCGACAACGTCCGAAGGAACATCCGGTTGCTCTCCGAGGGGGACCCGGACAAGCAGTTCGGGCTGACGGGCCTTCCCGGAGCGATGGAGCAGTGGGAGATCCTGCAGGCGGTCGGCCGCCTCGCCGGGTTCAGGGCGGATCCCGACGTGCACGAGGGCCCGACGCCGATCGATCCGGAGCGAGTCCTCGAGGCGTGCGAGCGCGTCGGCGACCGCCTCGCCCTGGCCTGCGAGCGCGGGGAGCGCGTCATCGTCGCCACCGGCCATCCCGTCGGCCTCATCCTGCTCTACGGGCAGGTCGGCCGCGAGCTCTCGGCGCGCGGCGCGACGCTGCTCCGTCCGTGCGAGGGGGAGAGCTGGGAGGACGATGCGCATGCTCATCCGCTCCAGGTGCGCTACCTCTTCGGCGTGGCCATCCTCACCGACCGGGCGAACGCCAAACACACCCACAGCGGCGAGCCCATGCGCCGTATGCTCCGCGCCGCCGAGCCGGATCTGGTCTTCGCCGACCATGGGTTCGCCGGCAGCGCGATCGAGGCCGGCGTCGATACCGTCTCGATCGCGGACGTGAACGACCCGGCCCTGGTGCTCGCCCGCGAGCTCGGACGGACGTCCGACGTCATCGTGATGGACGACAACGTCCAGCCCGACGCGTACTGGCCGTGCTTCCAGGCCATCGTCTCGCGCCTGCCGTAGCCGCCGCAAGGGAAACCGCCGAAAGGAGGGTTCCTGCGACGGTCGGCGCCTGGGTAGAATCGCGGCGCATTGAACAACAACCGGCCCTTCCCCGAGGTTCGATTCGTCACCGTGAACGAGGTCGCTGAGGCCTTGCGAGTGTCCAGGATGACCGTCTACCGGCTGATCAAGCAGGGGGAGCTGCCCGCCCTTCGGGTGGGCCGCGGCTATCGCATCCGCGAGGAGGATGTTCACCGCTACTTGAACGATCGCTTCAACGAAGCCGGCTAGCGCCACCCGCTCGTGCCCGAGCACGGATCGCGACTCGAGCCTCGCGAAGGGGCCACACCTTTCGGAGGCGCGCGTGAACGCATACGAGGTGCTCGTCGAGGGCGCCGTCCAGTCCAAGCGCACCGTCATGCTCGTCGGCGGGCTCGATTCCGGCAAGAGCACCCTCGCGAAGACGCTTCTCCGTGCGGCCGTCGGAGCCGGCAGGTCGGCGGCGTTCCTCGACTCGGATCCGGGGCAGAAGACCGTCGGCCCACCCGCCAGCATCGGCCTCAAGCACATTCGCGACGAGCGGATGCTGGACGACGTCGACGAGCTCGCCGTCCCCGACGAGCTGGCCTTCGTCGGGGGAACGTCCCCGCAGGGTCATACGCTCCCGCTCGTGGCCGGGGCCGCGCGCCTGCTCGCGAAGGCCCGCGCGCAGGGGGCCGATTTCGTCGCCGTCGACACGAGCGGGATGGTCTCGGGCATCCACGGGCAGGTGCTCAAGTATCACAAGCTGGAGATGCTCCGCCCCGACCTGGTCGTGGGGCTTCAGCGGGGTGAGGAGCTCGATCCCGTGCTCGGGATCGCGCAGCGGTTCTTCGGTCCCGAGGTCGTCTCGCTCGGCGTGCATCCCGACGTTCGGGCGACCTCCGTGGAGCAGCGGGCGGCGAACCGGGAGCTCGCGATGAAGCGGTACTTCTCCGGCGAGCTCCATCGATTCCGCGTCAAGCCGACCGTGTTCATGCCGGCGCTTCCGCCGATGTTCGACCTCGCGCATCTCGACCACCTCCTCGTCGGCCTGTCCAACGGAGCGGGCGACTACTCGGGGATGGGATACCTCGAATGGAGCCCCGACGAGGGTGTCCTGCGACTCATCTCCCCGGTGGCAGATGCTCCGAAGGCCCTTAGACTGGGGTCCGTTCGTCTGGAGGAGAGCCACCGCGCCAAGCGTGTCGACCTCCGGAACCTGTTCGGAACCGAATGAAGGGACACGCGTGCCGTCGCTGGTGAAGAAGCGCCGCAAGAAGATGCGAAAGAAGAAGCATAAGAAGCTGCTGAAGAAGACCCGCTGGCAGCGACGTCAGCAGGGCCGGTAGCGGCCGCCCCCTCGCATGCGGCCTCCTCGGTCGCCCACCCCGAACGTCCTCCGAATCGTCGCGGTGCTGGGGATGCTGCTCGTCGCCGCCTCGAGCGCCGGCTGCTCGAGCGGTGCCGATGGCGATTCCTCCGGCATCCCCCCGGGATCGAAGCCGGTCTCCTTCGAGTCCCCGGACGGCGTCGGGCTCGAGGGCAGGCTGTTTCCCTCCGTCGACGGCGGCGCCGAGGGAAGCCCCGGCGTCGTCCTCGTGCACATGCTCCCGGCCGATCAGCGATCGTGGTTCCCGTTCGCCGAGCGCCTGGCGAGCGAGGGCTACACCGCGCTCGCGTTCGACCTCCGCGGCTATTGCCCCGGCGGCGCCGGAGGGTGCTCGGACGGCACGAAGGACGTCGGGGCCAGCTGGCGGGACGTGGCCGGGGCGGCGACGTTCCTTCGAGCCCAGGGCGTGTCGGGCATCTCGCTCGTCGGCGCCAGCATGGGAGGGACGGCCTCGCTCGTCGCCGCCGGGGGCGCCGATCCGCCGGCCGGGCAGGTGCAGGCGGTGATCACCCTGTCCGCCCCGGTGTCGATCGACGGGCTCTCGGCGCCTCCCGAGTTGCTCCTGTCGATCCAGGCGGCGAAGCTGTTCATCGCGGCCCTGGGCGACGGCGTCGCGGCCGAGGCGGCGCAGGCGCTGTACGAGCAGGCATCGTCGCCCAAGCGTGTGGAGGTGCTTCCCGTCGATGCCCACGGAACCGACCTGCTCACCGTGAGCCGGGGCGAGGAGGTACAGCGACTGATCGTCTCGACGCTCGACCGGTACACCGCGGCGCCGCCGACGCCGTGACGTGTGCGCGGCGGCCGTGATGCGCCCGATCGTGTTCCTGACGGACTACGGGCTCGGGGACGAGTTCGTCGGCGTGTGTCACGGGGTCATGGAGCGCATCGCCCCGGGCGTGACGGTGATCGACCTCACGCATGCGATCCCGCGCGAGGACGTCGTGCAGGGCGCGCTCACGCTCGGGCGCGCCGTCCGGTTCATGCCCGATGACGCCGTGCACCTCGCGGTCGTCGATCCGGGCGTGGGGTCGGATCGGCGCGCGATCGGCGTGGCGTGCGCGTCGGGGGCGGTGCTCGTCGGCCCCGACAACGGGCTGCTGTCGATGGCGTGGGACGAGCTGGGCGGTGCGCGACTCGCCGCGGAGATCACGTCCTCCGCGGTGCGGCTCGAGCCGATGTCGGAGACCTTCCACGGCCGCGACATCTTCGCGCCCGCGGCGGCCCATCTCGCCCGGGGCATGGCCGTGGACGAGCTCGGTCCGGGGGTCGACCTCGCGGGCCTGCGCACGGTGGAGCTTCCCGGCCCGATGGTGGCGCCGGGGGTGCTGGGCGGAAGGGTCGTTGCGATCGACGGCTTCGGCAACGTCCAGATGAACATCACGCCGCGGGACCTCGAGGCCGCCGGCCTCGGCGACGCCGTGCAGATCGGAACGAGGGTCGTGCCGCGTGTCGGGACCTTCGCCGACGCGCAGCCCGGATCCGCGGCCGCGTTCATCGACTCGCAGGGATACCTCGCCCTCGCCGTGAACGGCGGCAGCGCCGCGCAGGCGTTCGGCCTGTCCCGCGGCGACACGGTCGTGTTGAGCCCGCCCGACGAGCGCCCGGAGTAGCGGACGGCCTAGGGGGTAGGAGGTGGGGAGGGGATCTGGCCGACGCTCGCCGGACCCGGGAGGGGCGCTCGGTCGCCGGATGCGAGGGTGTATTGGATGATGCCGGTCACGATCAAGACCACGACCAGGATGATGAGGGTGATCGCCGTTCCGCGTCGCACACGCGGAAGGCTACCAAGGGAGGCGTGATGGCCGAGACGACGCGAGCCGCTTCGACGCAGGATATCCAGCCACAGGAGATCGGGCACGTCGTGCTTCGCGTGCGCGAGCTCGAGCGCTCGATTCCCTTCTACGAGCTCCTGGGATTCCGCAAGGTGGGCCAGATCGGCAACATGATGGTGTTCTTCACGGCGACGGGGGCGAACCATCACGACCTTGCGTTGCAGGCGGTCGGCCGCGATGCGCCGTCGCCGGGCCCGAACGCCGTCGGCCTGTACCACGTCGCGATCCGGCTGCCGTCGGACGAGTCGGTCCGTGCGGCGTTCCGCGTGCTCGCCGACGCGGGCGCGGAGATCGTGGGCGCGAGCGATCACGGCGTCTCGCACAGCCTCTACATCAAGGATCCGGACGGCATCGAGCTCGAGCTGTACGCCGATGTCCCCGGGTGGGAGGAGCACGGGGACGAGGTCGCGACGATTCGGCCCTGGGATCCTCGGTAGCTCGAGGCGTCGCCGGGAGCTCCCTAGACGGTGAGCGGCAGTCGCGCCTCGCAGAACTCGCGCTGGCGAACCAGCACGTCGCGGATCGACGCCTCGCTTCCGAGGTAGGGCCGGACGTCGAGCTCGAGCGAGACGTTCCCGCGGAACCCGTCGCTCCCGAGCTCGTCGAGGAACTCGCTGATCGGGAGCACGCCCTCGTCCACCGGCAGGTGCGAGTCCCACCCCTTGCCGGCGTTGTTGGAGAGGTGGACGTGTGCGAGCTGTCCGTTGAGCTGACGGGCCGAGTCGATGAGATCGAGCCCGCTCACCGCCGCGTGGCTCGTGTCGAGCACCACGTGCTCGAATCGCTCGTACCGTTCGAGCTCCTGGTCCGCGTGGAATCGGACGCCTCCCTCGCCTCGAAGGCGGAGGGGGAACATGTTCTCCACCGCGATGGAGACCCCGGTGCGAGCGGAGAAGTCGGGCAGTCGCTCCTCGAGCCAGCGGCGATAGTCGCGTTGCCAGCGGAACGGGGGATGCACGACCACCAGCGAGGCGCCGACCTCCTCCGCGAGGTGGACGGAGCGATAGATCTTCTGAATCGGATCCGCGCCGAACACTCGCCGCGTGATCAAAAGGAACGGTGCGTGGATCGCCTCGACCCGAAGGTCGTAGTCCGCCGCGAGGCCGGCCAGCAGGTGGCCGTCCTGCGTCGCCGGCTCCTTGGTGACCATCACCTCGACGGCCTTGTAGCCGGCGTCGGCGATCGCCGCGAAGGCCTCTCGGAGCGGGCGTTGGTAGAAGGCGGCCGTGGAGAAGAGGAGTTGCATGAAAGCGTATTCTACCGGCGCGACCTGGGGGTTCGGGAAGGTAGCCTGCATGGCGAAGATGTGGATTTTCCCGGCGCTCGGATCGGTCGTTGCCCTGGCGTTCGCCGGGTTGCTCGCCCGCCGGTACCTGGATCGCCGGCGGCCGCCCGAGATCCTGTGGTCGCTCGCGCTCCTGATGTACGCGGTGGCGTCGGCGGCGCTGGCCCTGGGGGCCGGCGATGGCTGGTCGACGGGGGAGTATCGCGCCTACTGGCTCTTCGGAGCCGTCCTGACCGTCCCCTTCCTGGCGATGGGAGAGGTCTATCTCCTGGTCAAACGGCGCGTCGTGGCCGACGTCCTGCTCCTCGTCCTGCTGTTCGCCGCCGCCTTCGCGTTGAACAGGATCCGCACCGCGACGCTCGTGGCGACCGCGCTGGACGCCGATCTGCCCCGCGGGTCCCGTGCCTGGGCGAACGATCCCTTCGTGCTCGATCTCGCCCGCATCTACTCCTTCGCCGGCTTCTTCATCCTGCTCGGGGGGACCCTCTGGTCGGCCTGGAGCATGCGGAGCGCGAGCGCGCTGCGAAACCGCTTCCTCGGCACGCTCGGGATCGCGATCGGAGCCACGATCGTCGCCGCCGGCTCCGGATTCGCCGCCGCGGGGAACCTGGCCGGGTTCTCCCTGATGATCACCGCCGGCGTGGCCGTCATGTTCTGGGGCTTTCGCCGGGCCTCCCGCCCGTCGGCCGATCGGCCTCCGGCGCAGGTCCGAACATCCCGGGGCGAGTGATCCGCCCGGAGCGGCTGCCCGAAGTAGGGTTGAGCAACGCCGCCGAAACGGACCAAAGGGGGTGAGGCGGCGGCATCGAGGGGCCGTCCTCGAGCCGCTTGCAGGCGTGCGATCCGCGTCGCGCGACAGTCGCGCGACCGATTCGAAGCCCACAGGAGGTTTCCGTGCCGAAGAAGCGCTTTGGACGACGCGCGCTCGCGACCGCGACCGCGCTGGCGATGGGGGTGGGGCTCTACGCCGGCCTCGCGCCGACCACCGGCCTGGCGTCGAGCCACCGCGAGGCGCCGCTCGTGTCCGCCGACCCGCAGGTCGACAACACCGACGTCTACGCGTTCGTGAGTCCGGACGAGCCGGACAGGGTCAACCTGATCAGCTCGTGGATCCCGTTCGAGGAGCCGGCCGGCGGCCCGAACTTCTATCCGTGGGCGCCCGGCGTTCACTACGACATCAAGATCGACAACGACGGCGACGCTCGCGCGGATCTCATCTACCGGTGGATCTTCAAGAATCACCGGCGCGACGGCGGCGAATCCTTCCTCTACGCGAACGGCGCGGTCGACTCGCTCGACGACGAGAACCTGCTCTTCTACCAGACCTACGATCTGCAGAGGATCGTGGTCGGGGGAGGCACGAGGACGCTCGTCGAGGACGCGATCTCGGTCCCGAGCAACGTCGGCGCGGCGACGATGCCGGCGTTCGACGTGCTCTCGGACGAGGGGATCACGCCCGTCGGGCCGAACGGCCTGACCTGGGCGGGGCAGTCGGACGATCCGTTCTTCCTCGATCTGCGGGTCTTCGACCTCCTGTACGGCGGCGACTTCAGCGAGGTGGACGACGACACGCTGGCGGGGTTCAACGTCAACACGATGGCCCTGCAGGTGCCCATGGGCAACGTCGCGAAGGGCGGCGACGCCTCGGCGCACCCGATCATCGGGGTGTGGAGCACGGCCTCGCGCAAGAGCCTGCGCGTGCAGGACCCGGACGGCGGCCTGTCATCGAGGGGCGACTTCGTCCAGGTCTCGCGCCTCGGCAACCCGCTCGTGAACGAGGTCGTCATCCCGTACAAGGACAAGGACAAGTTCAACGCCTCGAGGCCCGTGGACGACGGGCAGTTCCTGCGCTCGGTCAACAAGCCCGAGCTGCCGGGCCTCATCGAGCTGATCTACGCGGTTCCGGCGCCCGACTCGGACGACACGACGCCGGGCATCCAGCGCGATGATCTGATCCAGGTGTTCCTGACCGGGGTGCCGACGCTGAATCAGCCGAAGAACGTGGTGGCCAGCGAGCAGCTGCGGCTCAACATGTCGATCCCGCCCTGCGAGGACGGGCCGTGCGCGGAGCACTCCGACCTCGGCGTCATCGGCGGCGACGTGGCCGGATATCCGAACGGCCGGCGGCTGACCGACGACGTCATCGACATCTCGCTGCAGGTCGTCGAGGGAGAGCTCCTCGGCAGCCCGAACGACCTCGGCGACGGCGTCGGAGCCAACGACGTCGGCTTCCTCGATTCCTTCCCCTACGTGGCGTACGCGCACTCGGGATCGAACGAGGACCCGCACCCCACGGCCTCGCCGTCACCGTAGGCATCGAGCGGAGCGGGGGGTCCGGCGCTCGCCGGGCCCCCGCTCCCACCCCTGAAGGCATCCGGAGGGATGAGGAAGATGGAGCTCGTGGGCGAGCGAAGCGGAGCGCGACGGGGGGCCAGGGCCACGCGTGGTCGTGGTGGCGATCGCCGCGGCGCTGTTCCTGGCGGGCGGGGTCGGGCTGTTTCGAGGGTCCGGGAGCTCCGAGCCGGGCGCGACGTCCGTCGCGGGCCCCGGCGTGCTCGCCGGTCCCGTCGTCGGGTCGGGGTCGCTGTCGTCGTTGATCGCTCGGCTGCAGGAGCGCGTGCGCGAGGAGCCCGGCGACTGGCGTTCGCTCGCCTCCCTCGGCGCGGCGTACGTGCAGCAGGCCAGGATCACCGCCGATCCGGGCTACTACCCCAAGGCGCAGGGCGTGCTGAGCGAGTCGCTGCGGATCCGGGAGGCCGGCAACTTCGAGGCCTACGTCGGACGCGGATCGCTGGAGGCCGCGCGCCACGATTTCGCCGGCGCGCTTCGCGACGGAGAGCGAGCGGCGCGGATCAATCCCTACAACGGTGACGTCTACGGGGTCATCGGCGACGCGCAGGTCGAGCTCGGACGCTACCGGCAGGCGTTCGCGACGTTCCAGACGATGGTCGACACGAAGCCCAACGTGGGGTCCTATGCGCGCGTCTCGTACGCGCGGGAGCTCCAGGGGGACGTCCCCGGCGCGGTGGAGGCGATGAAGCAGGCGCTGCAGGCCGCGGGCACGTCCGCCGACGCCGCCTGGGCGAGCTATCAGCTCGCGGAGCTCGCGTTCAACGACGGCGAGGTCGCCAGGGCAGCCGGCTACTATCACCGCGCCCTGGAGCTCGATCCGGCGTACGTGCCCCCGCTCGCCGGACTCGCGAAGGTCGCGTGGGCGCGCGGGAGAGCCGACGAGGCGATCGAGGGCTACGAGCGGGTGACGAGCGTGTATCCCGCGCCCGAGTACGTGATCGCGCTCGGCGACCTGTATCGATCGGTCGGGCGGACGCGGCTCGCGAAGCAGCAGGCCGAGCTCGTCCGGGCCGAGGAGCAGCTCTTCGAGGCGAACGGCGTGAACGTCGACCTCGAGATGTCGCTGTACGACGCCGATCACGGAGACGCCGCGGCGGCGCTGACCGCGGCGCGTGAGGAGTGGGACCGCCGACACAGCATCCACGTCGCGGACGCCCTCGCGTGGTCGCTGTACGCGAGCGGCGAGTACCGGGAGGCGCAGACCTACTCGAGGGAGGCGTTGAGGCTCGGCACCCGCAACGCGCTCTTCTTCTTTCACGCTGGGATGATCCAGCTGAAGCTCGGAGACCGCGCCGAGGCCCGCTCGCTGCTGTCGACCGCCGTCGACATCAATCCCCACTTCTCCATCCGGTGGTCGGGGCTCGCGCGCGAGACCCTGGACGAGCTGGGATGAGGGCGGCGCGGCGACTGCTCGTGCTCGCCGCCGTCGCGATCATGGTGGCGGCGGCGCCGTCGCCGGCGTTCGCTCACCCGCTCGGGAACTTCACCATCAACCTCGCGAGCCGCGTGGAGATGGCTCCCGGCCGCGTTCGCATCGCGTACGTGGTCGACATGGCGGAGATCCCCGCTCAGCAGGCGAGGCCGGACGTCGACGACGATGGGGACGAGACCCTGTCGCAGGCCGAGCTCGACGCCTGGGCGAGCGAGGTGGCGGGCGACATCGGGCGCAACCTCTCGCTCGTGATCGACGGCACGACCGTCGCCCTGCGACGGGACTGCGCCACGGCGTCCGAGTCCTCGGGGCAGGCGGGCCTGCCGGTGCTCAGGCTCGACGCCGCGTTCTCCGGCGCCGTTCCCGAGTCGGGCTCCGCCGTCTACCGGGACGGCAACTATGCCGGCAACATCGGGTGGCACGAGGTCACGGCCGTCGGTGTGGACGGCGCGGGACTCGAGGGCTCCACCGTTCCCGCTCGGAGCCTGAGCGACGGGCTTCGCTCCTACCCGCGAGGACCTGCTGTCGAGCCCGCTCGACGTGCGAACGGCGTCGTTCACGTACGGGCCCGGCCCCTCGGAGGCCTCGGCCGGCCCGGCGTGTGAGGGGTCGGCCGCCGGAAGCACCGGACCCCGTCCGGGCGAGGCCGGGGGAGGTTTCGCCGACCTCGTCTCGCGCTCGGACCTCGGCCTCGGGGTGATCGCGCTGTCCATGCTGCTCGCCCTCGGGTTCGGAGCGCTCCACGCGGTCGGGCCGGGACACGGCAAGACGCTCATGGCCGCCTACCTCGTCGGCGCCGGCGGGCGCGCTCGACAGGCCGTCGCCGTCGGCGGCGCGGTCGCGGTCATGCACACGGCGTCGGTGCTCGCGCTCGGCGTGCTCGTGCTGTCGCTCGAGCGCACGTTTCCGCCCGAGCGCGTCTATCCCTGGCTCGGCCTCGCATCGGGGCTCGTTGCGCTCGGCCTCGGAGCTGCCCTGCTCGTGCGGCGACTCGGCGCGTGGGCCAACGTGCGGCGAACCGAGCGCGAGCACCGTGTCGCCGTGGACGAAGCTCGCTCGCCCGAGGGGCACCGCCACGCTCGGGAGGGGCTCGACCACGACCACGGCCCGGGCGGCCACGTGCATCTCGCGCCCGACGCGCCGGTGCTGTCGCGCCGCGGTCTGATGGCGCTGGCCGTCGCCGGCGGGATCCTGCCGTCCCCGACGGCGCTGGTCGTGCTGCTGTCCGCGGTCTCGTTCCAGCGCGTCGCCTTCGGCTTGGCGCTGATCGCCATGTTCAGCGTCGGGCTCGCCGCCTCGCTCATCGTCGTCGGGCTGCTCGCGCTGCGGGCGCGCGACGCGGTCTCGAGCCGCCTGTCGACCGGCCTCGGGCGGCTCGTCCCCGTGCTGTCGGCCTCGGTCATCGTCGCCGTCGGGGCGTTCCTGACGGTGCGCGGCATCGCGCAGGTCTAGGCGGCTCGGGCAGGTCTCGGCGGCTCCGGCGAGGCCTACGCCGCGAGCGAGGACGACCAGGCCCAGTCCTCCGCCGGCGTCGTCGGCTGGGACGTGTCGGGCTCCTCGGTGATCAGCAGCTGGTCGTACTCGCTCGTGTCGATGGTGAGCGCGAGCACCACGTAGCCGCCCTCGGGCACGAATTCGCCGGCGTAGTCCCATGCCCCGCCGCGGCCGAACCAGATGCGGTAGACGTCGCCGGGGCGCGGATCCGGGACCTGCGTTCCGACGAGGGTGAATCGCTCCAGGTCGGGGCCGGAGATCTCGACCATGGCGTTGTCGGGGCGGTTGCCCTCCTCGGCCTGGAGCCCGACGGGCGTGGCGCCGCGAGCCGAGGCATCGGAGAGCGCCTGGGTGACGAGCTTGCGCTGGTTCTCGATCTCGCCCACGCGTCCGCTGAGCGAGACGGCGAATCCCGCGACCGCCACGAGCGCGACGAAGCTCGCCGCGGCGGCCATCGCCGGGACGCTGAACCGATGGACCCGGCCGGGGGCCGGCCCGCTTCGGATCTCCCGTTGCAGGCGGGGCAGCAGCGTGTCCGGCGGCTCCAGGGGCGGCACCGAGAGCGCGATGTCGCCGGTGATCGCCTGGAAGTCGACGAGGATCTCCCGGCAGAGGGAGCAGCTCGGGACGTGGCCGGCGAGCAGGCGGTCCGCCCGGGCGGCGTCCTCGCCGCTCAGGCTCTGCAGGGCGTAGCCCGCCAGCAGCTCCTCGATCCGATCGTGGTCGTCTACAGCCATTCTAGTCCTCTCGCACCAGCGCTCGCCGCAGCTTGCGCATCGCGGCCAGCGTCCGCGTCTTGACGGTCCCGATCGGGATCCCGAGCTCCTCGGCGATCCACGCCTGCGTGTGGCCGCCGAAGTATGCCAACTCGAGAACCCGCCGCTGCTCTGCGGGCAGGGTCCGCATGGCCTCGAGGACCTCCTTGCGCCGAATCGCCAGGTAGGAGGCCTCCACAACGCCCTCCGCTACATCTTCGTCGTCCGTGGCCTCGAGGTTCGCCGCCCGCTCGTTTCGCCGCCGCATGCGCTCCTCGCGCCGGACCATGTCCACGGCCCGGTGGTGGACCAGCGAGAGGAAGAACGTGCGCAGCGAGCCGCGGGCCGGATCGTAGGCCTCGGGCGCGCGCCAGAGCGCCATGAAGGCGTCGTGGACGACGTCCTGGGCGAGCGTCTCCTGGCCGGTGACGCGGTAGGCGACGCCGTAGGCGGCCGAGGCGTATTCGCGGTAGAGCTCGTCGAACGCCTCCACGTCTCCCTGCGTGAGCCGCCGGTGAAGCTCGAGATCCGCGCGATCGTGTTCCTGCACGCGCTACTTGTACCATCCCCGCCGTGAGCGCCCGTGTGACGCTGTATTCGCGCCCCGGCTGCGGGCTCTGCGACGAGGCGCGCGACGTGGTGCAGGGAGTCCGGGAGCGGGCCGACTTCGATCTCGAGGAGGTCGACATCTCGGGCGACGACGCCCTCGAGCTGGAGTACGGCATCCGGATCCCGGTCGTGGCCGTCGACGGCGAGGAGCTCTTCGAGATCTCGGTGGACCCGCGGGCGTTCGAGGCGGCCGTTCGTCGATAGGGCGCCCGCCGCCCTGCGCGAGGCGTCCGGGCTGCGGCCTGTCGGACTTTGCGCATTTGAGAATCCGTGCACAATCGCGCTATCATCCCGCGCGTGAGCCAGCGTTCCATCCCCGAGGCGACGGTTCAGCGGCTCCCGATCTATCTCCGGGCCCTCGTCGACATCGCGGAGACGGGCGCCGCGACGGTGTCCTCGGAGACGCTCGCCGAGGCCGCGGGCGTGAACTCGGCCAAGGTCCGCAAGGACCTGTCCCACCTCGGCTCCTACGGCACCCGAGGGGTCGGCTACGACGTCGCCTACCTGATCCACCAGGTCCGGCGCGAGCTGGGCCTCACCCAGCACTGGCCGATCGTGATCGCCGGCATCGGGAACCTCGGGCCACGCGCTGGCCAACTACAAGGGCTTCGCGGAGCGCGGGTTCCAGATCATGGCGCTCGTCGATGCCGATCCGGCCAAGGTCGGCGAGGTCGTCGGCGGGGTCCCGATCCGCGACATCGCCGAGCTCCCCGAGATCGTGCAGGAGCACGGCATCGCGATCGGGGTGATCTGCACCCCGGCGCCCGCGGTGCAGCAGGTGGCCGACCTCCTGATCGCGGCCGGGATCCGCTCCATCCTGAACTTCGCCCCGATCGTCATCAGCGTCCCGCCGGGCGTCTCGATCCGCAAGGTCGACCTCGCGATCGAGCTGCAGATCCTGGCCTTCTACGAGCAGCGCAAGGCGACGCTCGCGGAGGTGAAGCGGCGGGGTCGGGCGGTCGCCGACCTGGCTCGGACCTGACTCGCGGTCGCCGGACGGCCGTGCCGCCCTCGGGCCTACTTGGCGACCGTGATCTTCAACAGGATGTAGATCGCGATGACCATGAGCGCGAACAGGATGAACTGGAACGCACCCTGATCGAGCAGCGGAACGTCGGTCGTCTGCGCGAGCATCATCACGGTCGGTTCCTCCTCGAGGGCCTCACGCCGGTCCGTACCACGGAGGGGCCTCGCCTCCGGTCAGGATGTCCTTGCGCTTCTTCTCCGCGCGGTCCAGCAGCGGAAGGGTCAGCAGGAACAGGACGATCGACCCCGCGAGAAACATGATCGAGTAGCGGGGAACGCTGCCGCTGTCGTGCCTCAGCGAGGACGGTGAGCGAGGGCCCGCCGCCGTTGTAGAAGGCCCGCGCGGCCGCCAGCGAGGTCTTCTGGTCCGGCGCGGTCGCGAATCGGATGTCCTCGACGCTGAAGTCCGTCGTCGTGAACGCGCTGGGATCGGTCTCCGAGAGGCCGGCCTCCTCGTTGGCGTGCTCGACGAGGAAGGTCTGGACCGCGCTCGTGACCGACTGCACCGACGCGTCGATGCCGGGCGGTCGGCTCCTTCCACGGCGCGGAGGGATATCGGTCGATCACGGGGAATTGCGGCGACGACGCCTCGATGCCGCTCTCGACCGGCACCCAGGCGGGCTCGGATCCGCGCGGACCGAGGTTCGTCTTGGTGCCGAGCCCCTGCGAGTAGAACCCGAAGAACCAGATCGAGGACAGCACGATCATCCACCCCGAGAAGGCGACGAGCAGGACGAGGAAGCCCATGCGCCGGCCGAACACGGCGGAGAGCATGACGTGGACGGACCCGACGAAGATGAGGAAGCTGAGCAGGGTGACGAGGCCGCCCTTCCAGAGGAGGTCGCACGGGACGTGAAAGCCGAGGCAGGTCTCGACCGGGGTCACCCCTGCGACCCTCCGGTGGGCGAGGCGGCCGCCGCCGGCGTCGCGGTGGAGGACAGCTCGGGGTTCAGGCACTTGTTCTGATCGAACGGCACGTTCTTCTTGTTGATCGAGATGATGTAGTTGATGAGGTCGGTGATCTGCTGGTCGTCGAGCGCGCCGGCGAACTTGATGCTCCACGAGGGCATGCCGAGATCGATCCGGCCCTCCTCGATGGTCTGCCGGATCTCATCGGGGGTCAGGCGGCTGCAGACGTTCGTGAGGTTCGGCGGATAGCCGTACTTCGGGATCGCCGGTCTCGGGATCGGTTCCGTTCGGGATGACGGTGCCGCCGCGAAGCTCGGGCCCGTGGCATCGCACGCATCCGACGCCGAGCTGGTTCTCCTCGGAGAACAGCTGCACCTCCCTGGAGCCTCGCTCGATCGACGCCGTCAGCAGGTCCTCCTCCTGCTTGAAGTTGTTCGTCGGCTCCTGGAGCCACACGATCGGGATCCAGACCACGAAGAACGCGACGAGCACGACGCCCCAGCCCTGCAGCTTCTGCAGGACGGGCGTCTCGAGGTCGGCGTCGGAGGGACCCGGCCTCATCACCGGGGGGATGTCGGGCCCGGGCTCGGGTCGCCGGCCCCGCAGCACGAGCGAGCCGAGCCCGGCGAGCAGCAGCAGCGAGCCGCCCACGATCAGGATCACGATCTGTCCCGAGCTGATCGCCAGCATGTGTCCCTCGGCCCCCTCGATCCCTAGCCCGGCGCCACGCAGAAGCTGCCCTGGGGGGGCTCGTGGATCGTGTCGGTGCCGCGAGGCGGCCCCTGGATCACGAGCGAGGTGTCGACGGATACCTGTCCGGAGGTCGATCTCGATCTTGAACCGATCCATCCCGCGCGGCGCCGGTCCGAGCTGATACTCGCCGGCCTCGTTGTACTTCGAGCCGTGGCACGGGCACTCGAACCACTGCGAGGACTGGCAGAACGGCACGCGGCACCCGAGGTGCACGCATCGCTGATACAGCGGCATCAGGCCCTCGGCGGCGACGCCGAGCGCTTCGTAGTCGTTGGCCGCGTCGGTCGGCTTGCCGTTGTAGGGGACGAGGTAGAAGCGCCCGATGCCGACGTAGAACGGCTGCTTGGTCGACTGGATCTGCGACTTGATGTCCGCGATGTCCCCGGCGACGACCTTCGATCCGAACCCACCCTTGAGGCTCGGCCAGAGGAACGCGATCGTCCCGGCGCCGAACTGCACGCCGAACAGCAGTGAGCGAGACGATCAGCGAGCCGCGGAAGAAGTCGCGGCGCGTGAGCGGCTTCGACGCCCGGGACTCGGCGACGGGCAGCCCGCTCGCGGCGGCCTGTTGCGCCCGCTGCTCATCGCGCCGGCTTCGCATGAACGACAGGCCGAACAGGATCGCGAACAGGTCGACGATCAGCACGATGACGATGACGGCGATGGTGCTGGCGGCGACGGCGAGGGAGGGGCTCATAGCTCGAAGAACACGCCTTGCGCCCAGGGCCAGATCCAGTTGTAGCCGGGCCCGCGGAAGAACGAGCCGATGATCGTCAGCGTGGCGCCGAACATGAACATCATCGTGAACAGCGTGATGGCGAGCTTGCGGTCGCCGGGCTTCGTGCTGGGATTGCGGTCGAGGTAGGGAACGGCCGCCAGCGCGACGAGCAGGAACGTCGGGATGCTGATGCCGGCGACGAGCGGGTGGAAGTAGCGCAGCAGCTCCTGCAGCCCGAGGAAGTACCACGGCGCCTTGGAGGGGTTGGGGGTCAGGTTCGGGTTCGCGAGCTCACGCAGCGGCGCGTTCACGAAGGTCGAGAAGATGATCAGCGCCGGCGAAGACGATCATCATCGCGACGAATTCCTCGATGAGCAGATGCGGCCAGACGTTGATTCGGTCGCCCTGCTCGCGCTCCACCCGCTGGATGCCCTCGGGCGGGACGAGCGCGAGGAGCCGGTGCTTGTCGGCGGCGCCCTTCTTGGGCGTGGGGACGTTGCCGGTCGGCGCGGGCGCGGTCCTCGCGGGGGCGGTCGCGACGCCTCCGGGTGCGGCCGCGGGCGCGGCCCCGGCCGGCGCGGCCGCCGCCGGTGCGGCGCCGGGGGCCGCTGCTGCTGCTGCCGCCGGCCCGCCGCCGTCCCCGCCGGCCGCCGCACCCGCGGCGGCGGGCTTGGGCGCCGGCGTGGGCTCGCCGTGCTGGGCGCGATAGGCGCGGACCGCGGCGGAGCGCGCGCGGCCCTCCGCCACGCGACGGTCGGTGCCCTTGGCCAGCTCCGCCTCGAGGGTCGAGTCGAAGACCCCCTGGTCGAGCGGCGTATCTTCGCGTCCTGGCATCGTCTGCCCCCTACAGCGGTCCGGAGATCCCGCCGTCCTTGCGGATTCGCCAGAAGTGGACGGAGAGGAAGATCACGAGCACGAACGGCAATGCGAGCACGTGCAGCACGTACCAGCGCAACAGGGTCTCGGGGCCGACGACGGCCCCGCCGAGGAGCAGGAAGTTCGCCTGCTTCGCGATCAACGGCGAGTAGCCGGCGAGGCTCGTGCCGACCGTGACCGCCCAGATCGCCAGCTGGTCCCACGGAAGCAGGTAGCCGGTGAACGACAGGCCGAGCGTGAGGAAGAGCAGGATCACCCCGACGACCCAGTTGAACTCGCGGGGAGGCTTGTAGGCGCCGGTGTAGAACACGCGCGCCATGTGGAGGGTCACCGAGAAGACCATCAGGTGGGCGCCCCACCGATGCAGGTTGCGGACGAGGTCGCCGAAGAAGACCGTGGTCCGGATGTTCTGCATGTCGGTGTACGCCTGCGCGGCGCTGATCGTGGCCGACGGCCGATAGAAGAACATGAGGAAGATGCCGGTGATCGTGAGCAGGACGAAGAGGAAGAAGGAGAGCCCTCCCAGGCAGAAGGTGTAGGTCAGCTTCAGCCCGTGGCGCTTCATCTTCACGGGATGCAGGTGGTACAGGACGTTGTTCATGGTGGCGAGGGCGCGGTCCCTCGAGGTGTCCTTGTAGCCCTTCCGGAAGACCGAACCGGGCCGGAAGATCGACTTCCAGACCTCGGTGTCGCGCAGGTCCAACGGTTTCGGTGGCTTCAGCTTCACCCGGCTTCCCCTGCTTCCCTCTCCTCGGCTGCCGCGGAGGATCCCGTCCCGGTCACGCCTTCTGCGATGTCGGCACCGACGCCATCTGCCGCTGTCCGCCGCGCTCCTCCGGCAGCCGCGCATAGTACAGCGTGTCGGTCGGACAGCGGTCCACGCACACCGAGCAGCGCGTACACGCGTTGTCGTCGACCACGAAGATCGCGGTGGCGACCTCGACCTCCGCCTCGACGGAATCGTCTCCGGCCCCTTCGACGATTCCGGGGGACATCATGTAGATGCAGTTCCAGGGACACACGTCCTCGCAGGCGCGGCACAGGATGCAGTTGTCGGGGTCGAGCATCAGATGCTTGGGCGACTTCACGCCCTGCTTCAGCCACTCGGGGTCGACCGCCTCGACCACGTAGTCGGTGTGGATGTCGACTTCCGTCTTGTTGAATGGCATCAGGTTCCAGCCTCGCACGCTCGAGCGTCGGCCGGCCGCCCGCTCATCGGTAGCCGCCGGCCGGACGGGCGTCGGTGGTGCCCCGCAGCTTGCGCCGCCAGTTCTGCATGATGGCCGCGACGACCAGCACCGTGATCAACGGGCCGGTGGTGAGCCCCATGGCGATCGCGTCGCGAACGAGGGTCTGCCAGTCCCCGCCGCCGGACGGCCCGCCCCACAGCAGCTTCTGCTCGGCGAAGTACATCCAGAACGACGGGATGATCACCATGGAGACGAGGATGAAGTAGAGCATCCCGATGGAGAAGACGACCGCCTTGGTCCACGTCCACTCGAAGTCCCTGACCGTCGGCTCGAGCCGAGCCCGCACGTGGGCCACCCGGGCGCCGATCTTGGCGCGGCGTGACGTCGGCTGCGGGTCACTCATGCGGGTGCACCATATGGCCTCGGGCCGGCCGATTATAGCTTCGCCGGCTGCGCCGGGCGCCGGCGGAGCGGCCGCCGCTCGCCCTCGGAGAGATTGTGAAACGCTTCACAAACACTGAATCACACTATGCGGCAAACCCCCAGTTCGCGGCAACCCAGTTGGCCGGTACCGGCGACGGGCCGATCGCCGCGCCGGCATGGGACGATCGGGCACCAGGATGCACCCGAGCCCGATGATCGCCGACATCGTCCAGACCGGCCTGACCTCGTGGTGGGCGTTCGCGCTCGCGTTCGCGGCCGGCGTGGTCTCGTTCGCCTCCCCCTGCGTCTTTCCGCTCGTGCCCGGCTACCTCTCCTTCGTCACCGGGGAGCGGGCGGAGGGCGACCGCGGGATCGGATCCATGCTCCTGTTCGTGGGGGGCTTCACGGTGGTGTTCGTCGCCGTGTTCGGCTTCACCGACGTGTTCCTCCAGGTCGTCCGCGGCACCGCGGGCAGGATCGTGACCGGGACCGTGATCGCGCTGTTCGGGACGCTGCTGCTGCTGTATGCCTTCGAGCGCGGACCGATCGGGCTCTACGCCGAGCGCCGGCCGTTCCTGGGCAGGGTGGCCGGCGGGGTCGGCGCGGGGCCGGCATGGGCCTTCCCCCTCGGCATGGCCTTCGCGGCCGGCTGGACCCCCTGCATCGGGCCGGTCCTCGCGGCGATCACGGCGCTCGCGGCCGGCCAGGGGAGCGCCGCTGCGGGGGGCCTTCCTGCTGGTCATGTACTCGCTCGGGCTCGGGCTCCCGTTCGTGCTCGTCGGACTGGGCGTGAAGCGATTCATGGGCGCGTTCGACTTCATCCAGCGCAACTACCGGTGGATCGCGGGCGCCTCCGGCGCGCTGATGGTCGCGATCGGCGTCCTGGTCGCGACGGGGCTGTGGGCTCGCCTGCTCGCGCCGCTGCTGCCGGTCATCAACGCGGTATCAGCCGCCGATCTAGCGCGGCCGTCACCTAGAATCGGGGGACCGAATGTCGTCTGCCGCCGCGCCCCTGACGCTTCGCCGCTCGCTCGCGCTCGTGTGGCGCAGCCTGCGCTCGATGCGGACCGCGCTGATCCTCCTCCTCCTGCTGGCGCTCGCGGCGATCGCCGGCTCCCTCGTTCCCCAATCGTCGAACTCGCCGCTGCGGGTCGCGTCGATCTTCCGGGACCACCCGCTTCGCGCTCGGATCTACGACTCCCTCGGCCTGTTCGACGTCTACGGGTCCTGGTGGTTCACGCTGATCTACACGCTGCTGCTCGTCTCCCTCGGGGCATGCCTGGTCCCCCGGACGCGCGCCATGATCCGAAACCTCCGCGCGAGGCCGCAGCCCACGCGAGAGCTGAACGCGCTTCGCCACTACGCCGAGGTCCCCGTCGCCGCCGACGCCGACGGGGCCGTGCGGGCCTCCAGGCGGGTGCTTCGCCGCAGCCTCTTCCGGGTGAGCCCGGCGAGCCCGTCCCGCTCCGTGGCCGCCGACAAGGGGCTGGCGCGCGAGGGCGGAAGCCTGCTGTTTCACTGGTCGTTCTTCCTGATCCTCCTCGGGGTCATCTTCGGCAAGGGAACCGGGTTCACCGGGTACGCGGTGATCAGCGAGGGCCAGTGCTGGGTCGAGGCCGCGGCCAACTACGACGGCAACCTCCGAACGGGCCGGTTCTTCGGCGGCGACCACACCGGCGCCCGCATCTGCGTTCAAGACTTCGAGGATCGCTTCCGCCAGAGCGGCCAGCCGATGGACTTCGTGACGACCGCGACGCTCCAAAGCGGCGACGGCGGTCCCGCCCGCGCCGTGGACATCCGCGTCAACGAGCCGGCCGCCGTCGACGGGGTGCGCTACTACCAGTTCGCGTTCGGCTGGTCGCCGGTGATCGAGGTACGCCGAGCCGGGGAGCTCATCGCCTCCGGGCCCGTGCAGT
The DNA here is from genome assembly GCA_963728285.1 of uncultured Actinomycetes bacterium. Taxonomy (GTDB): domain Bacteria; phylum Actinomycetota; class UBA4738; order UBA4738; family HRBIN12; genus CAVSJR01. Next base: position 87,024 of record CAVSJR010000004.1, read on the forward strand.
TCGAGCGCGATCCGGTGCCGCCCGGGCTCGGTGAGCTGCAGGTGCCGTGGCATGGGGTGCTCCGGCTGCCGACCACCGATCCGCAGGTCGGCATCGAGTTCCAGCTGTGGCCCGACAGCCGAGCGTTCTTCGCCGTCGCGCAGACGGGATCGGTCCCGCTCATGAACAGGGTCTTCCGGCCGGTCCTGCGGTACCGGGCGTTCGAGGGCGACCTCGCGTCCGAGCTGCGACCCGCGTTCGCCTCGCTCGACACCCGCGGCCTTCGTGGAGTTCCGCAGCGGCATCATCGGCGCCGGGCAGACGGTCAGCCTGGCCACCGGGAAGGTCCTCGGATCGCCGGGCAAGGCCGGAGACGCAGCCGCCGAGGGCGGCGCCGCCGGAGCCGGAGGCGATCTCACGGTGACGTTCGCCGACCTGAAGCAGTACTCGGTCCTGCAGGTCAGCCGGGATCGAGGGCTGTGGATTATGCTGGCCGCCGCGATCTTCATCCTCCTCGGCCTCGTCCCCGCGCTCTACACCTCCCGGAGGAAGGTCTGGGTGCGGGCGGAGCCCGCCGGCGAGGGGAGCGTGCTCAAGGTCGGCGGCTACGCCCTCCAGCGCACGAGCCAGTTCGAGGAGGAGTTCACCCGCCTGGTGGATCGGCTCGCCCGCGCCGCGGGACGACCGCCGGACCGGGACGCGCCATCCGGCTCGGAGGGCGAGCGCGCATCCGAGAAGCCGGAGAAGCCCGAGCGAGGAGAGGTGGTGAGGTCCCGATGACCGCGGCCGCGTGGACGAGGCTGTCGAGCGATGCCTTCACCGTCGCGATCTTCGCCTACCTCGGCGCGATGCTCGCCTCCTTCCACTACCTGGCGTTCCGGCGTGTCGCCGTCTACCGAGTCGCGAACGCGGTCGCCTGGTTCGGGCTCGCCGCGCACGTCGTCTCCATCGTGGCGCGAGGGTATGCGGCGGGCCGGCTGCCCTGGGGCAACCTCTACGAGTTCTCCTCGATCGTCGGCGCGCTGATCGTCGGCGCCGAGCTCGTCATCGTCGAGGGCGTCTACCGGGTGAAGACGGTGGCGGGCTTCGTCCTCGCGTTCGTCGTGCTGTCGATGGCGGGGGCCGCGCTCTTCCTCTACGTGGGGCCTGCGCCGCTCGTCCCCGCCCTCAACTCGTACTGGCGCTCGATCCACGTGACGGCCATCATGCTGGCCTCCTCGCTCCTGTTGCTCGGCAGCATCCTGACGATCCTGTTCCTCTTCAAGGACCGCGGCGAGCGTCGCCGGAATGCCGCGGGCGCCGGGCCGGACCGGGCCGTGGCGCCGATCGCCGGAGGCGCGGTGGACGCCACCGGGGTCGCTGCGGCGGATCCGCCGCACTTCATCGCGGGGGCCGACGAGCCGGTGGGCTCCGGCGCGCCCCGGGGCGGGCTGCTGCCGTCGGCGGCCACGCTGGATCGCCTCGCGTACCGCACCCTCGCCTTCGCCTTTCCCGTGTGGACGTTCGCCGTGATCGCCGGCGCCATCTGGGCGCAGGAGGCGTGGGGCAGGTACTGGGGCTGGGATCCGAAGGAGACCTGGGCGTTCATCACGTGGGTCGTGTTCGCCGGGTACCTGCATGCGCGGGCGACCGCGGGGTGGAAGGGCCGCCGCGCCGCCTGGATCGCGCTCGCCGGATTCGCCTCGCTGCTCGTCAACTTCTACGTCGTGAACACCTTCGTCGTCTCGCTCCACACGTATGCCAGGTGACGCGCTCGTGCGGGTTCTCGAGGGTCCCGGGTGGGGTGGTATCGTGCGCGGAGCCCGCGTCGGAGGGCCCGCGAAGGCCGGCGTGACGGTGTCAACAACGGCGGATACGGAGGCGTAGTCGGACGTGCGCAGAGGACTGCGGTGGGTGCTCGGTCTCGCAGCGCTGGCCGTCGTCGCCGCTGCGTGCGCCCCGAACGCCACGCAGAGCTCGTTGGAGCCCCAGGGCTCCAACGCCCGGACGATCGACGCGCTGTTCTGGCCGGTGCTGTGGATCGCGGCCGCGGTCTTCGTGCTCGTCGAGGGCCTGCATCGTCTACTTCCTGTTCAAGTACCGGCATCGAGCCGGCCGGGACCGGATCCCTCCGCAGATCCACGGCAACACGAAGCTCGAGGTCGGGTGGACGATCCTCCCCGCGCTCGTCCTGGTCGGCGTCGCCGTGCCGACCGTGGCGACGATCTTCGAGCTCGCGCGCAAGCCCACCGGGCCCGAGGTCGTGAACGTCGACCGTCGTCGGGCATCAGTGGTGGTGGGAGTTCCGCTACACCGACCCGGAGCTTCAGGTCGCCGACGGCGTGCCGCTGACGACCGCCAACCAGCTCTACGTGCCGGTCCAGCGGCCGGTCTACCTCTCCCTCGAATGCGAGCCCGACGCCCAGGCCGGCATCGGGAAGGCCGTCATCCACTCCTATTGGATCCCCGAGCTGTTCGGCAAGCAGGACTGCATCCCCGGGCACGTGAACCACATCTCGTTCTCGGCCGATGCCCCGGGGACCTACCGAGGGGCAGTGCTTCGAGTTCTGCGGCCTGTCGCACGCGAACATGAGGACCCGCGTCGAGGCGCTCGGCGCGTCGGAGTTCTCCGCATGGGTGGAGGGGCAGAAGCAGGACGCCGTCACCCCGCCGGCCGGCTCCGCCGCCGAGCAGGGGATGGAGCTGTTCCTCGAAGGGCGGCGTGCATCTCGTGCCACACCATCGAGGGGCCCATGTCGGCGAGCGGGACCCCGGCTGCCGGCGGCCTCGGAGCGCCGAACCTCACGCACTTCGCGAGCCGCGACTGCTTCGCCGGCTGCATCTTCGAGAACCGAGATACCGAGCAGCTCGCCGCGTGGCTCCGGAACCCTCCGGCGGAGAAGCCCGGGTCGTTCATGCCCGACTACGACCTCACCGAGCCGCAGATCGATGCGCTCGTCGCGTACCTGGAGCAGCTGAAGTGACGGAGGCGATCCGCTGATGGCGAGCACGAGCGTTCGCGACGCGGCGAGCGCGCGGCACCGCGGTGTGCTGCGCCGGCCCGAGGCCACGACGGGGTTCTGGTCGTGGTTCACGACGGTGGACCACAAGAAGATCGGCATCCTCTACGGCGTGACGGCGTTCCTCTTCTTCCTGGTCGGGGGCATCGAGGCGCTGTTGATCCGCGCGCAGCTCGCGCAGCCCGAGCAGACGATCCTCTCGGCGCACGCCTACAACCAGGTCTTCACGATGCACGGCGTCACGATGGTGTTCCTCGTCGTCATGCCGCTGTCGGCCGCGTTCTTCAACTACCTCATCCCGCTCATGATCGGCGCGCGCGACGTCGCGTTCCCGCGGCTGAACGCCTTCAGCTACTGGGTGTTCCTCTTCGGCGGGCCTGTTCATCTACTCGAGCTTCCTCCTGGGCGGCGCGCCGAACGGGGGATGGTTCGGGTACGCGCCCAACAGCACGACCGACCCGTCGCATCGGCATGACCTTCTACGCGGTCGGCCTCATCATCACCGGCATCGCCTCGACGGCGGGGGCGGTGAACCTCGCGGTCACCGTCATCAACATGCGTGCGCCGGGCATGACGCTGTTCCGGATGCCGGTCTTCGTCTGGATGGGCCTGGTCGTGCAGTTCCTGCTCGCGTTCTCGCTGCCGATCATCACGGTGGGGCTGTTCGAGCTGCTGTTCGACCGGCGGTTCCACACGCTGTTCTTCGAGGTGGAGGGCGGCGGCGACCCGCTGCTGTGGCAGCACCTGTTCTGGCTGTTCGGCCACCCCGAGGTCTACATCCTCATCCTGCCCGCGTTCGGGATCATCTCCGAGATCCTGCCCGTGTTCGCCCGCAAGCCGCTGTTCGGCTATCAGTTCGTCGTGTTCTCCGGAGTGGCGATCGGGTTCATCGGGTTCGGCGTGTGGGTGCACCACATGTTCGCGACGGGCCTCGGCCCCGTGGCCAACACCGCGTTCGGCATCTCCACGATGATCATCGCGGTCCCCACCGGCGTGAAGATCTTCAACTGGATGGGCACGATCTGGAAGGGCGACCTTCACCTCACGTCCCCGTTCCTGTTCTCGATCGGAACGGTGACGATGTTCGTGATCGGCGGACTCTCGGGCGTGACGCACGCCGTCGTCCCGGCCGACTACATGCAGACCGACACGTACTACATCGTCGCGCACTTCCACTACGTGCTGTTCGGCGGGGCGATCTTCGGGCTGTTCGCGGGGCTGTACTACTGGTGGCCGAAGATCTTCGGCCGCATGCTGAACGAGACGGCGCGGGAAGGTTCAGTTCTGGCTCATGCTGATCGGGTTCAACCTCGCCTTCGGGCCGATGCACATCCTCGGGCTGCAGGGGATGTCCCGGCGCATCTACACCTACTCCGAGTCGCTGGGGCTCGGCGTCTGGAACCTCGTGGCGACCATCGGCGCCTTCACGATCGCCGTCTCGGTCCTGGTCTTCCTCGTGGCCGCCATCGCCTCGTTCCGCCGGCCTCGCACGGGCGAGGCCGACCCATGGGACGCGCGGACACTGGAGTGGACGACGAGCTCCCCTCCGCCCGAGTACAACTTCGAGGAGATCCCGGTCGTCCATCACCTCGATGAGTTCTGGCACCGCAAGTACGCCGAGGACGAGGAGGGCACGCCGGTCCCGGTCCCGACCGGGGCCGCGCCCGATCACGACCCGGGTCACGAGGGCGGCGGCGGCCACGGGATCCATATGCCCGGGCCCTCGTACTACCCGATCATTGCCGCGCTCGGGTTCCTTCCGCTCGGCTACGGCGTCACGTTCGGAGGCGCGCTGTGGTGGCTCGCCGGGCTCGGCGGGGCCCTGCTGCTCGTCGGCGTGTACGGCTGGGCGCTGGAGCCCTCGGCGGAGTAGGGGAGGCGACGATGGCCGACTACGCGAACGTCTCGCCGGAGTCGATCGACCTCGACTATCCCGAGCACGACCGGACCAGCACGGGGCTGCCGCACGTCAAGCTCGCGATGTGGCTGTTCCTCGCATCGGAGTGCCTGCTCTTCGGCGCGCTCATCTCGACCTACGTCCTGTTTCGAGGCTCCAGCGTCAGCGGCCCCACCCCGTCGGACGTCTTCGACATCCCCTACACCTCGATCAGCGCGTTCGTCCTGCTCGCGTCCAGCCTGACCATGGTCCTGGCCCTCGCCGCCAAGCAGCGCGGGCGACGAGAGCCAGGCGCGCCTGTGGCTGCTGACGACGGCGCTGTTCGGCATGGTGTTCGTCGGCGGCCAGATCTACGAGTTCACGGCCTTCGTGCACGAGGGCCTGACCCTGTCGGCCAACGTGTTCGGCTCGACGTTCTTCGTCCTGACCGGCTTTCACGGCGTGCACGTGACCGTCGGCATCCTCATGCTGGTGTCGCTGGTGGGGATGTCCTTGGCCGGGAAGCTCCCCGGCGAGCGGGGGGAGATGTCGGTCGAGATGGTCGGCCTGTACTGGCACTTCGTCGACATCGTCTGGATCGTGATCTTCACCGTCGTCTACCTGATCCCGACGGGGAAGTGAGGGGACCGGCGTGAGCGAGGCCGACGTTCGAGGAGCGCCCGAGGCCCACGGCGACGCCGAGCACGCCCCGGCGACGGGCCGGCGCACCCACGGCGCGCACCCCAGCCCGAAGGAATACATCCGGATCGCGATCGTGCTGTTCCTGATCACGATCATGGAGGTCTCGACCTACTACCTCGAGCCGCCGCGGTCGGTCCTCATCCCCGTGCTGTTCGTGTTCACCGTGGTGAAGTTCGCGCTCGTGGTCATGTGGTTCATGCACCTGAAGTTCGACAGCAAGGTGTACGCGCGGTTCTTCGTCATGGGCATCGCGTTCGCGGTGACCCTCTACATCGTGGTGCTCCTGTTGTTCGGCGCGTTCACCGGCAAGAGCATCTGATGCGGCTTCCTCCCTGGCACCTTCATCTCGACGTCTGGCTCCTGTTCGCCTCCGTCGAGGCGCTGTACCTGGTCGCCCTCCGCCGGCGCCGCCGGTCCACCGGCTCGCGGGGGGCATCCGCACGCAAGGTGACCCTCTTCTCGCTCGGGGTCGCCGTCCTGTGGCTCGGCGCCGACTGGCCCCTGCACGATCTGGCGGAGCGCTACCTCTACAGCATGCACATGGTCCAGCACCTGCTGTTCACCCTCGTCGCCCCGCCGCTGCTCATCGCCGGCCTGCCGGACTGGCTGCTTCGCGAGATCCTCCGGCCCCGAGCCGTGTCGCGCGTGGTCCGCTTCCTGACGCGTCCGCTCGTCGCCCTGATCGTGTTCAACGGCGTGCTGTTGTTCTCGCACTGGCCCGCCGTGGTCGACGCCTCCGTCCGGTCGGAGCCGCTGCACTTCGGGCTGCACGTGCTCATCGTGGCGTCGGCGTTCGTGATGTGGTGGCCCGTGATGTCGCCGCTGCCGGAGATGCCCGCGCTGCCGGCCCCCGGACAGATGCTCTACCTGTTCCTCCAATCCCTCGCGCCCACCGTCCCGGCCTCGTTCCTGACGTTCGGCAGCACGCCGCTGTACCCGGTGTACGCGTCGTTCCCGCGCATCTGGGGGATCGACGCGCTCACCGACCAGCTCATCGCGGGGCTCACGATGAAGCTGGCCGGCGGCCTGATCCTCTGGGGATTCATCGCGGCGATCTTCTTCCGCTGGTTCGCGCAGGAGCAGCGTGACGGCTGGGATGCGCTGCAGTGGCGCAGCTTCGAGCGCGAGATCAGGGCGGAGATGAAACGATGAGGAAGGCGACCAGGGACCGCCTCGTCCTGCCGATCCTCCTCCCGATCGGGATCCTCGCGGCGATCGTGCTGATGATGGTGCTGTTCTCCAGGATCCTGCTCAATACCTCGCCCGATGCCGCGACCGTCGTGGCACTGGTCGTGTCGGTGACCATCCTCGTCGCCGCGGGCGTGGTCGCGTCGCGCTCCCACGGGCGGGGCGCCGGCGGCCTCGGGTCGTTGCTCGGGGTCGTGGCGGGCGTGGCGATGCTGGCGGGCGGCATCGCGCTCGCGGTCGCGAAGCCCGCCGAGGAGGGTGGCGGCGAGGCGGCCGGGGCGTTCCACGCCGAGATCACGGCGCCGCCGGGCGCCGCGGCGGACGGGTTCGACACGCGGGTCCTCGAGCTTCCCGGCGGGCGAGCCCATCGAGCTGACGTTCCACAACGAGGATCCCGGCGTGCCCCACAACGTCGCGATCGCCGAGGCGAGAGGACGCCGGGGTCGCCCCTGCTCTTCGAGCCCGACGGGACGATCACCGGCCCCGCCACGGCGGCCTACTCGATCGATCCCCTGAGCGAGGGGTCGTATCACTTCTTCTGCGAGGTGCACCCGACGACGATGAACGGGCGACGTCAAGGTCGCTCCCGGCCCGCCGAGCGAAGCGGGGGCGGGGAGGGCACCGGCGGCGGCGTGGCGGCGATCGCGGCACAGAACCTGCAGTTCGACAAGCAGGAGCTCGACTTCCAGGCGGACACGCCCTCGACGCTGGAGTTCGACAACAAGGACGCCGGCATCCCCCACAACGTCGCGATCTACGAGGACGACACCCTCGCGGAGAACCTGTTCACGTTCGAGCCCTTCCCGGGGCCGGCGCAACAGCTCCTTCGACGTGCCGGGGCTGCCCGCAGGGCGAGTACTACTTTCACTGCGACGTGCATCCCACGATGCACGGCACCGTGGTGGTCAGCGGCGGCGGCGAGCCGCCGGGCGGCGGTGGCGCGGCGCCCGGCGGACGAGGGTGGTGGCGGCGCGGGACGCTGCCGCTCCGCCCGAGGAGCCGCCGGCCACCTCGGGCGAGGGGTCGGCCGGCGCCGCCGCGTCCGTCGCCGCGGAGAACCTGCAGTTCAGCACCTCGACGCTCTCGCTCGAGGGAGGCGCCGAGACCCCGCTCTCCTTCGACAACCGGGACGCGGGCATTCCCCACAACGTCTCGATCTACGCCGCCGATCCCGCCTCGGATCCCGGCGCCGAGCAACTGTTCACGTTCGAGCCCTTCCCCGGGCCGGAGGAGCGGGACTTCACGATCCCGGCCCTCGACCCGGGCACCTACGTGTTCGTGTGCGACGTCCATCCAACGATGAAGGGCGACGTTCGGGTCTCGTAGCGCCGCGGTCGGGCCGCATTCGGGCCGCTCTGGCCCTTCCCTTCATTGCGCTAAAGCGCATACAATTCGCGCCGTGTCCTCCCGGCATCCCCCCGTGCCGAGCGGTGCGGCCGTGGCCGCGATCATCCTGCTCGCGATCCTCGCGCCGATCTCCTCCGTTCCCGCGAGCGCCGCACCGAAGATCGTCGCGGCCGCCGGGGACATCTCCCCCGCGAGCCACCGAAGCGAGGACGACGACGTGGCGGCCATGATCCGAAGCACGATCCGGCCCGACGCCCTCCTGGTGCTCGGGGACGCGCAGTATGAGAGCGGAACGCGGGAGGAGTTTCAGACCTACTACGCCCACAGCTGGGGGGTGCGCGCGCTCGCCCGCATCACCTATCCGGTCCCCGGCAATCACGAGTACGACGCCGGCCCCGGCGAGTCGGCGCGGGATCCGGCGGCCGGCTACTACGAGTACTTCCGGCGCCACGCGGCCGTGAACCCCAACGGCGTCGCTCGGCACGCGGGCTACTACGGCTTCCGCCTCGGCAGGTGGCACGTCGCCGCGGTGAACTCCGAGGAGGGCTTCGCTCCCGACGCGGAGCAGGTGCGGTGGCTCGAGCGCGACCTCGCGAGGAGCGACGCCCGGTGCGAGCTCGCGTACTGGCACCATCCCCGATGGTCCTCCGGCATCGAGCACGGCGGCTACGAGACCATGCAGCCGTTCTGGTCGGCGGCGGTGAACGGTGGCGTCGACGTCGTGTTGAGCGCTCACGAGCACCTCTATGAGCGCTTCGGCCGGATGGACGCCCGCGGCCAGCACGTGTCGCAACGGCACCGCGGGCCCGGTGCGCGCCTGTTCGTCGTCGGGACGGGGGGAAAGGGCGGCAACGAGGGCTTCGGCGCGCCCGAGGACGGCAGCCAGGTCCGCTGGCCCGCGCACGGCAGCGCGTCGGTGTTCGGGGCGCTCCGACTGCGGCTCGCCAAGCGGTCGTACTCTTGGAAGATGCTCGATGTCTCGGGGGCCGTCATCGACGAGGGCGGACCCGTTTCGTGCCACTGACGCAGCCGGGCGCGTCACCGATTCATCGCCCGCGAACCAGGCCGCTCGCGAAGCGGATCGCCGGGGCGACCGCCCTCGCGCTGCTCGCCGTCTCCATCGTGCCGGGCGTCGCGATCGCCTCGCGGCGCGCGAAGACCGTGATCATCGCGGCCGCGGGCGATATCTCCCCCGCGGATACGCGGCTGCAGGACGACGACGTGGCGCAGATGATCCGGACCCGGATCGATCCCGACGCCGTCCTCGTGCTCGGCGACGCGCAGTACGAGGCGGGAACGCTCGCGGAGTTCCAGCAGTACTACGCGGCCGGCTGGGGACTTCACGACCTGATGCGGATCACCTACCCCGTGCCCGGCAACCACGAGTACGACGTCGGGGCGGGCGAGACCGCCGATGATCCGGCGGCCGGCTACTTCGAGCTACTTTCGCGGCCGCGCCGCGGTCAATCCGAACGGGGTTCGTCCGCGCGGCGGGTTCTATTCGTTCAACCTCGGCGCATGGCACCTCGTGGCGTTGAACTCCAAGTCCGGCGCCCCGCTGTCGGACCCGCAGCTCCGCTGGTTCAAGCGGGACCTGTCGAAGAACGGGAAGCGCTGCGAGCTGGCGTTCTGGCATCACCCCCGCTGGTCGTCCGGCGCCGAGCACGGCTCCGACGCGGACATGCAGCGGGCGTGGAGCATCGCGGTCAGGGGCGGCGTGGACGTCGTCCTGACGGGCCACGAGCACGTGTACGAGCGCTTCCAGCGCAAGGGCGAGAACGGCAGGCCGATCTCCAACCGCAGCCGAGCCGACGGCGCCCGGGAGTTCGTGGTCGGGACCGGCGGCAAGGGAGGCAACGACGGGTTCGGGCCCGCGGTGGCGGGAAGCCAGCGGCGGGTTCCCCCGACGGGGCAGGCGAGCGTGTTCGGGGCGCTGAGGATGCGGCTGCAGCCCGAGGCCTACCGGTGGGCGATGCTCGATGAGACGGGCGCCGTGCTCGACGCGGGCGGCCCGGTGCAATGCCACGGGTGAGCTTGCCTCGCCCGGCTCGGCGTGCCGGTCGAGCGAGCCGGCGACGGCGTGCACCTTGACCGGCGCGACCCACGCGGCCTAGCCTGAACGCCTTCACTCCGGTGCCCGCGGGGGGGTTTTCGCCCATGAGACGGGTTCTCGCGCTGCTGACGGTCGCCGGAGTGACGGCGGCCGGCCTCACGTCGGTCGCCGGACCGGCGGCCCTCGCGACGACGCCCGGCCGAAACGGCCGGATCGTGTTCTCCGCGGACCTCGGCCTCGGCGGGGAGATCTACACCATCAGGCCGAACGGCACCGGACTGCGGCAGCTCACCGAGCTGGAGGGCAACGCGTTTCATCCCGATTGGTCGCCGGACGGCACCCGGATCGTGTTCTGGCTCGAGGATCAGGCGATCTACATCATGAACGCCGACGGCAGCGACCTGCACCGGGTGACGGAGCCGGGAGGTCAGCCGTCCTTCACGCCCGACGGGCGCCACATCGTGTACGAGTGCGCCTCCGAGGACTGCGACGGCGAGTCGGGGATCTTCCTGATGCGCGACGATGGCTCCGACGCGCCCGGCCTGCGCCTGACGAACAACCCCTTCCCGGACGAAGGCGACAGCGACCCGCAGGTGTCCCCCGACGGCGTGACCGTCACGTTCGTTCGCCACAAGGTGGACGGGCAGCTGCAGGCGCTGTTCGCCGTCGACATCGACGGTGAGCACCTGCGGAAGATCGCGCCGTATACGCTCGAGGTGGGCATCAAGCACGACTGGGCGCCCGGCGGCCAGCCGGATCGCGCTCACGCCGTACGCGGACTTCCCCGACGCCACGTTCCCGAGCGTGGCGACGATCGAGCCCGACGGCTCCGGGCTTCATTTCCTGACGAGCCCGGTCCGGGGCGACGTCGCGTTCTTCGCCGGCTCGTACTCGCCGAACGGGGAGTGGATCGTCTATCGCGCCCAGGACGTGGACCAGGAGCGATTCCGGCTGATGAAGATGCATCCGGATGGCAGCGACCGGACGCTGATCGCGACGCTGCCGTTCTCCCCGCGGTTCATCGACTGGGGCTCGCGGCCGCCGGACTAGCTTTTCGTTCGATGTTGGTAGCGTGGCCCCGTGCGTCGCATCGCCGCCCTGATGCTGCTTCTCGCGCTCGCCTCCGCGTCCGCCTGTACGCGTGATTCCGGCGCCTCGGAGTTCGGGACGGCGCGGCCCGCGTCCGGGCCACTCCCGCGCATCGAGGGCCCGACGCTTCAAGGAGGATCCTTCGGCCCGGCCGATTACCGGGGCCACGTGACCGTCGTGAACGTCTGGGCGACGTGGTGCTCGCCGTGCCGCCGCGAGCAGCCGGCGCTCCAAGCCGTCTGGGAGCGGACGCGCCGCACGGGGGTCGTCATGGTCGGCATCAACTACAACGACGACGCCGCTGCGGCCAGGGACTGGGTCGAGACGTTCGACGTCGGATACCCGAGCGTCTCCGACCCCGACGGGGCCGCCGCCGGCGACTTCGGCTTTCCCGGCCTGCCGGCGACCTACGTCGCGGACGCGACGGGCCGGCTTCGCTATCGGTTCTACGGCGAGGTCACGCAGAGCACGCTCGACCGAGTCCTGAGCGAGCTCGAGCCCTCGCCGGCCTGAGGCGCCGGGATCCGGCCGCCGACTCGGTGGCCGGGTCGGTCCGGTCCGCCGTTGGTCCTCAGGTGCGGGCGAGGACGAGCCCGTCGACGGCGACGGCGGCGAACAACAGCGCGAGATACAGGATGGAGAACTTGAACAGGCGCATCGCGAGGGCGGGCGACGAGCTCCGCCACAACTGCATCGCCTTGTAGACGAACGTCCCGCCGAGCCCCACCGCCGTCAGGACGTAGACGGGTCCCATCGCCGCGAGCGGTACGAGGACGAGGGTCGTCGCGAACAGGACGAGGGAGTAGACGAGGATCTGCCGGCGCGTCTCCACATCGCCGCGAACCGCCGGCAGCATCGGGACGCCGGCCGAGGCGTAGTCGTCGGAGTAGCGCATGGCGAGCGCCCAGAAGTGCGGCGGGGTCCACACGAACACGATCGCGAAGAGCACGAGCGCCGGGATCCCCACCGTCCCGGTGACGGCGGCCCATCCGACCAGCGCGGGCACGGCTCCGGCCGCGCCGCCGATGACGATGTTCTGGGTGGTCGACCGCTTCAGCCACATCGTGTAGACGAAGACGTAGAAGCCGATCGCCGAGAGGGCGAGCGACGCCGCCAGCACGTTCACGGCCATGCTCAGGAAGAGGAACGAGGCGGCGCCCAGGATGAAGCCGAACCGCAGCGCTCGCTCGGGCGTGATTCGGTGGGCGGGAAGCGGTCGCCGGCGCGTGCGCTTCATGATCTCGTCGATATCGCGGTCGAGGTAGCAGTTGATCGCGTTGGCCGATCCGGCGGCGATGGTGCCCCCCGCCAGCGTGGCGAGGATCAGCCACGGGCTGGGCATGCCGCGCGCGGCGAGGATCATCGCGGGGACCGTCACGATGAGCAGGAGCACGATGATCCGCGGCTTCGTCAGCTGGACGTACGCCGTGATCGTCTCGCGCACGGACCCGTCCTCGCCCGCCGCCGGCTCGCCCGTCCCGGCGCCGGCGGGCCCGAGCGGGTCGCCGTCCACGCGGGCGGCCGACCGCCTCGCGACGGCGGCCAGCGCGACGATGGTGCTCCAGATCAGCACCGAGAGTGCGACGTGGCCGACCACCGCCGCGGGCCGCAGGTGCGTCCACACGTTGGCCGCGCCGACGAGGATCTGTCCCACGAACAGCGCGAGCGCCAGCGTCGAGAGCGCAACGAGGTCGCGCGATCGAGGCTCCATGGTCCGCGCGCGGATCGCGATCCACACGACGAGCAGAAACACGAACGCCGCCAGCACCCGGTGGACGAACATCGGGGTCGCCGCGCCGCCCAGGGTGGGTACGAGCCGCCCGTCCATGAGCGGCCAGTCGTCGAAGGCGAGGCCCGCGCCTCGGGCCCGGACGTAGGTGCCGACGAGCAGCAAGGCCCCCGTGGCCGCGGCCGTCCAGGTCGCCAGTCGCGCGAAGGATCGGTCGGATCCGGCCCGCCCGTCGTCCTGCGCCGCGGCCGGCTCCAGCGACGTGGCCGCGACGTAGACGACGTCCGCCACGAGCGCCAGCGCCGCCGCGAAATGGGCGGTCACCCACCAGGGGTCGAGGTCGGTCAGGACCACGATGCCGCCGAGCACGGCCTGCCCCAGCACGAGGGGGACGGCGGCGACTGCGGGCCACAGCAACCGCGGCGTTCGCCGATGATCTCGCACGGCGAAGAACGCCGTCGCCGACGCGAGCACCGTGACGACGAAGACGAGGAAGCGGTGGGAGAACTCGATCAGCGAGTGGATCGTCCCGCTCGGAAACAGCACGCCCGGGGTGCAGTTCGGCCACGTGGAGCAGCCGAGTCCGGAGTCGGTGCCGCGGACGAGGCCGCCCACGCTGAATAGCAGGATCGTGACGCCTGCGGTGGCGACGGCGAGCTTTTGGAAACGGTTCATCGTGGCGGTGCGTCGGGCCCCGTCGAAGGGCGTGAGCTCATCCTATCGTCCGGGGGCTGCGATACGGTTGGTGCATGCGCGCACGCGCCGCCGGCGAACCCGTCACCGGGACGCCTCCCAGCCTTCAGGCCATCCGACCTCGGGTGGACGAGGAGCTTCGCACCTTCCTCGATCGGCAGCGGGCGGAGGTGGCGGGCGCGGACCCGCAGGCCGCGCCGCTCGTCGACGAGCTGATCAGGCTCGTCGCGGCGGGAGGAAAGCGGATTCGCCCGGCCATGTGCTACTGGGGCTACCGGGCGGGCGGCGGCGAGGACGACCGCCGGATCATTCGCGCCGCGGCGGCCCTGGAGCTGCTCCACACGTTCGCGATCATCCACGACGACGTCATGGACCGAAGCCCGGTGCGTCGCGGGGTGCCGGCGACGCACGAGCGACTCGCCGAGGAGCACCGTCGCCGGGCCCTCGAGGGAGACTCGGCCCATGCGGGCGTGTCGATCGCGATCCTCGCCGGGGACCTCGCCGCCGTGTACGCCGACCGCATGTTCCTGGAGTCGGGATTCCCGCCCGAACGCCTCATGGAGCCGAAACGCCGGTACGACGCGATGCGGGTCGACATGGCCGCCGGCCAGTTCCTCGAGCTCACCTCCGGGGCGGACGTGGAGGAGCCGCTCGCGCGCCGGATCTCGTCGTTGAAGACCGGCAGCTACACGATCGGCGGCCCGCTGTTGATCGGCGCCGCCCTCGCCGGAGGCTCCCGGGAGCTCGACGAACGGCTGTCGAGGTACGCCGCCCCGCTGGGCGAGGCGTTTCAGGTGCGCGACGACGTGGCCGGCGTCCTGGAGGAGGAGGGTGACCTCGCGCAGCGCCGGCCGACGGTCGTGCTCGCCAAGGCCCGGGAGCTCGTGGAGCCCGGAGCGGCGCGAGGGGCTCGCCGTCCTCGGCCCGGCGGAGATGGCAGGGGCGATTCGGGCGAGCGGAGCCCTCGACGCCGCGATCGCGCACGTGAACGGGCTCGTGGACGAGGCGTTGACGGCGCTCTCGCTCGCGGGGCTCGCGGTCGAGCCCGCGACGGCGCTCGGGGAGCTCGCCGGGCTCGTCTCGATCGGGGATCCAACCCGATGATGGAGGCGGAGCTCACGCCGACGCTTCGCCGGACGTTCAGCGATCTGGCGGGCGCCTCCCTCGCGACCGTCGGGCCCGACGGCGCGCCGCACGTCGCGCCCGCGTGGTTCGTGTGGCGCGAGGACGCGATCTACCTCTCGACGCGGCGCGGCAGCCGGAGCTGGCTCAACGCGGAGCTCGACCCCCGCGTCTCCGTGGTCATCGACCGGGGCCACGAGTGGGCCGAGCTGTCCGGCGTTGTCCTCGAGGGCTCCGTCGAGGCGGTGCCGGCCGAGCAGGCCTCGATGCGGGCCACCATGTCGGCGTGGCACCAGAAGTACCGTTCGCTGCTGTCGGGCGACGGCTTCGAGCGGTTCGCGAGATCGGTGCCGGAGCTGGGCTTCCTGAAGCTCGTCCCCGAGCGATTCGACACCTGGGACCATCGCCTCTGACCTGCGGCGGAACGCTCGTTTGCCGACCTGTTGTCGACCCGTTGCCCACCCGTTGCCGACCCGGGACCGTGGGTCTAGGCTGCGTACGGGGCACCTTGTGAAGTTCTTCACGAGGTCGGGTAGCATCAGCTTGTGAAATTTTTCACAAGGTCGAGGGGCTGAGCAATGGGGCCGCTGAGCGAATCGATCGATACCGACGTCCTGATCGTGGGCGCCGGTCCGGGCGGATCGGCCGCCGCCTACTATCTCGCCCGATCCGGGCTCGACGTCACCGTCGTGGACAAGGCCGCCTTTCCCCGGGAGAAGGTGTGCGGCGACGGGCTCACCCCCCGCGGCGTCCGGGCGATGCTCAGGATGGGCATCGACCCCGACGATCCCGGCTTCGAGCGGGTGATCGGGCTGCGCGTGTATTCGCGCGACGCGAAGATCGAGCTGCGCTGGCCGGAGCTCGACGGGTTTCCCGACTACGGCCTGGTGCGAACGCGCCACGACTTCGACGAGCTCCTCGTTCGACGGGCGGAGAAGGCGGGCGCCCGGGTGTACGAGCGAACGGAGGCCGTCGCGCCGGTCGCGACGGACGGATGGATCACCGGTGCGAGGGTCCGCGACGCCGTGGATCGCGCGGCGCCCTTACGGGACGTCCGCGCGAGGTTCGTGCTCGCGGCGGACGGCGCGGCGTCGCGCTTCGCCTCCCAGGCCGGCGTGCGGCGCGACGCGACGCGGCCGCTCGGCATCGCCGCCAGGCGCTACTTCCGGGTCGAGCGGCGGCCCGGGACCGTGGTTCGAGTCCTGGCTGGACCTGTGGGAGGGCGATCTGCTCCTGCCGGGCTACGGCTGGCTGTTCCCCCTCTCGGACGGGACGCTCAACCTCGGCGCCGGGATGCTGAACACGTTCAAGGGCTTCAAGGACATCTCCGCGCAGCGGCTCTTCGATGCCTTCGTGGCCATGCTGCCGCCCGACTGGAGGATCGGCGAGGAGACGGCCGAGGGGCGCGTGCTCTCCGGTCCGCTGCCGATGGGGTTCAACCGCACGCCGGTGGCGCAGCCGGGCCTGCTCGTGCTCGGCGACGCGGCGGGGATCGTGAACCCGTTCAACGGGGAGGGGATCGCCTACGCGATGGAATCGGCCGAGGTCGCGGCGGAGCTCGTGCACGACGCGCTGATCGCCGACCGGCCCGGGATCGCGATGATGTATCCGACGGTGCTGCGGGAGCGCTACGGCCGCTACTTCTCGATGGGCCGCGGGTTCGCGCGAGCGATCGGGCATCCGGCGATCATGCGGACGTCGACGAGGTTCCTGCTTCCCAACCGGACCGTGATGAAGTTTGCCCTCCGGGTGCTGGGGAACCTGACCGACGGCGTGGGCGGCGGGACGCAGGACAAGCTGATGTACGCGCTCGAGCGGCTCGGACGAGCGGCATGACGACGACGATAGGATTCGCGCGTGCTCGCTGATTACCTCCCGATCGTCATCCTCCTCGCGCTGGCGCTGGCGTTCGGCGTCCTGTCGATGGTGGTCTCCAGGCTCTTCCGTCCCCATCACCCCACGCCGGTGAAGCTGTCCGCCTACGAGTGCGGGATCGAGCCCGAGCGCCTGCCCGAGGGCGAGCGGTTCTCCGTGAAGTTCTACCTCGTCGCGATGCTGTTCATCATCTTCGACGTGGAGACGATCTTCCTGTTCGTGTGGGCCATCTCGCTCCGCGCGCTCGGCATCTTCGGGCTGCTCACGATGGCCGTGTTCATCGCGCTGCTGTTCGTGGTCGAGGCGTACGTCTGGATGAAGGGCGGGTTCGAATGGGAGCGGCCGCCGCGCCGGCCGCTCACGCCTCGCGACGCCGGGCTCAGGCTCGCGCCCGACGATCGGGACGATCCGTACGAGCGGGGAAGGGAGGCGGCCGCCCGTGCCCGTTGATCGCGTCGAGGGCATCCAGCTGGGAGACAAGGGCGAGCAGACCGACGCCGAGATCGAGGAGGAGGTCCGGCGAGGCGTGCTGTTGACGTCGCTCGACCGAGCGGTCGGGTGGGCGCGGAAACAGTCGATGTGGCCGGCCACCTTCGGCCTCGCCTGCTGCGCGATCGAGATGATGTCCACCGGCGCCGGCTCGTACGACCTGTCGCGGTGGGGGATGGAGCTGTTTCGAGGCTCGCCGCGCCAGGCCGATCTCATGATCGTCGCGGGCCGCGTGAGCCAGAAGATGGGCCCGGTCCTGCGCCGGATCTACGACCAGATGCCCGAGCCGAAGTGGGTGATCTCCATGGGCGTCTGCGCGTCCTCCGGCGGCATGTTCACGAACTACGCGGTCGTGCAGGGCGTCGACACGATCGTCCCCGTCGACATCTACGTGCCGGGCTGTCCTCCGCGGCCGGAGATGCTCATGTACGGGATCCTCCAGCTGCAGGCGAAGGTCTCCAAGGAGGAGCCGTTCAAGTGAGCGTCGCGGAGCTCGCCGAGCGCGTGCGCTCGCACTACGAGGACGTCGTCGTGGCGCGCGACGAGGTGACGGTGCTGGTGGAGGGGGAGCGGCTGCTGGATGCGGTCGCCTTCCTTCGCGACGATCCGGCGCTCGCGTTCGACGTGCTCTTGAGCGTCACCGCCACGCACTGGCCCGACCGGGTCCCGACCTTCTGGGTGTCGTCCGAGCTGTTGTCCGCGCGGCACCTGCACCGGATCCGCGTGAAGGTAGCGGCCGACGGCGTCGACCCGCACGTGCCCTCGCTCACGCCGCTGTACCCCGCGGCGGACTGGCACGAGCGCGAGGCGTTCGACTTCTACGGGGTGATCTTCGACGGTCACCCGGAACTCACCCGCATCCTGCTCCCGGACGATTGGGAGGGCTACCCGCTTCGCAAGACCGAGGAGCTCGGCGGCGTGAACACCCAGTACAAGGGGGCATTCATCCCCCCGGTGGACAAGCGGCTGTGAGCGACCCGACGCGGCGCGGCACGGCGGAGGAGGGCTGGGTGAATCCGGCCCCCGCCGAGGGCGAGCGCGCGCTCGCCATCGACGCCGAACGCAGGGACGAGATCGACGCGGACGTGCGCCCCGCGGACGCGGACATACAGGCTCCCGGCCAGCCGGCCGAGCTGCGGCAGGAGACCATGATCATCAACATGGGGCCTCAGCACCCCTCGACGCACGGGGTGCTCCGCCTGGTCCTGGAGCTCGACGGGGAGTACGTCGTCTCCGCCCGCCCCGTGATCGGCTACCTGCACACCGGCATCGAGAAGAACTGCGAGTACCGCACCTGGCAGCAGGGCGTCACGCTGGTCACGAGGGCCGACTACCTGTGCCCGGTGCACAACGAGCTCGCGTACTGCCTCGCGGTCGAGCGCCTCCTCGGGATCGAGGCACCCGCTCGGGCGCAGGTGCTGCGCGTGTTCGTCAACGAGCTGATCCGGATCGCCTCGCACCTGGTGTGGCTCGCGACGAGCTGCCTGGAGCTCGGGGCCGTCTCGGTCATGCTCTACGGCTTTCGCGAGCGCGAGCAGATCCTCGACATCATGGAGATGATCACCGGCCTTCGGCTGAACCACTCCTACATCAGGGTCGGCGGCACGATCATGGACCTGCCCGAGGGCGCGGAGCGCAGGACCCGCCAGTTCCTCGCCGAGATGCCGGGGCGCATCGATGAATACGAGTCGATCCTCTCGGACAACCCGATCTGGCTGGAGCGCAACCGCGGCGTCGGCTACCTGACCGCCGAGGACGCGCTCGCGCTGGGGGTCACCGGGCCGCCGCTCCGGGCGGCCGGCGTCGCGATGGACGTCCGCAAGGATCGCCCGTACAGCGGGTACGAGACCTACGACTTCGACGTCGTCACGCGCACGGAATCCGACTGCTACGCGCGCTTCGAGGTGCGCTTCGGCGAGATGCGGGAGTCGCTGCGCATCATCTCGCAGTGCCTCGAGCGCCTGCACGAGACGCCGGGGCCGATCATGGTGCAGGACACGAGGGTCGCGTGGCCGGCGCAGCTCGAGGTCGGCCCCGACGGCATCGGCAACTCCGAGGCCTACGTCAAGCACATCATGGAGGAGTCGATGGAGGCCCTCATCAACCACTTCAAGATGGTCACCCAGGGCTTCCGCGTTCCTCCCGGAGAGGTGTATCAGCCGGTGGAGTCGGCCCGCGGCGAGCTCGGCCTCTACGTGGTCTCCGACGGCGATCACACGTCCCGTATCGCGTCAAGATCCGCGATCCGTCGTTCTCCAACCTGCAGGCCGCGCCGATCCTGCTCGAGGGCGGCCTCATCGCGGACGCGATCGCGTGCATCGCGAGCATGGACCCCGTCATGGGCGGGGTGGACCGCTGATGCCGGTCTTCTCCGCGGAGCTGCGCGAGCAGGCGGAGCGCGTCAAGGCGCGCTATCCGGCCGGGCGCGAGCGCTCGGCGATCCTTCCCTTGCTCTATCTGGCGCAGTCGGTGGAGGGAAGCGTGACGCGCGAGGGGCTGCGCGAGGTCGCCGACCTCCTCGGGCTGACGACGGCGGAGGTCGAGGCCGTCGCGACGTTCTACACGATGCTGCGGGTGCGACCGACCGGCAAGCACCTGATCTCGATCTGCACGAACCTCTCGTGCGCGGTGCTCGGCGCGCGCGAGCTCTTCGATCGGGCCCACGAGGCGCTCGGGCCGCAGAGCGAGGACGCGACGCCCGACGGGATGTTCTCCCTCCACGAGGAGGAGTGCCTCGGCGCGTGCGACGCGGCGCCGGTCGTGCAGATCGACTTCTCCAACCACGACCGGGTCACGCAGGAGGGTCTGCTCGAGATGATCGAGCAGCTCCGCCGCGGCGAGACGCCCGAGCCGTCGCGGGGGACCGCGGCTCAGGACTTTCGGGATGCCTCCCGCATCCTCGCCGGGCTCGGAGGCGGCGAGTGAGCGAGTTCGAGCCGATCATCACCGCGAGGTGGAACGAGCCGGACACCGTGTGGGCCGATCGCTACGTCGAGCTCGGCGGCTACCGGGCCCTTCGGACCGCGCTCGGGATGTCGCCCGCCGCCGTCATCGAGGCGGTGAAGACGTCGGGGCTGCGCGGCCGAGGGGGCGCCGGCTTTCCCACCGGCGTGAAGTGGTCGTTCGTGCCGCAGGACACGGGCAAGCCCACCTACGTCGTCTGCAACTTCGACGAGTCCGAGCCCGGGACGTTCAACAACCGGGAGCTCGTGGAGCGCGACCCGCACCAGCTGCTGGAGGGCATCGCGATCGCGAGCTACGCCGTGGGGTGCCACACCGCGTTCCTCTACTGCCGGGGCGAGTTCCTCTGGCCGGGGATGATCCTGGAACGGGCGATCGCCGAGGCCTACGAGGGGGGCCACCTCGGCAAGGGGATCGCCGGGAGCGACTTCGACCTCGACATCGTGTTGCACCGAGGGGCCGGCGCGTACATCTGCGGCGAGGAGACCGCGCTGCTCGAATCGCTCGAGGGGTTCCGGGGACAGCCCCGGCTCCGCCCGCCGTTCCCGGCCGTCGAGGGCCTGTACGCGAGCCCGACGGTCATCAACAACGTCGAGACGCTCTGCAACGTCCCCCACATCATCGATCGGGGGGGCGAGTGGTTCGCGGGGATCGGCACGGAGAAATCGCCGGGGTCGAAGATCTTCTCGGTCTCCGGCAAGGTCGAGCGGCCGGGGAACTACGAGGCCCCCATGGGCACGCCGGCCCGGGTCGTGATCGAGGAGCTGGCCGGCGGCATGCGCGACGGCCGGCGGCTGAAGGCGTGGACGCCGGGCGGCTCCTCCACGCCGTTTCTCACCGCCGAGCACCTCGACGTCGGCCTCGACTTCGAGTCGGTCCAGGCCGCGGGGTCGCTGCTCGGAACCGGCGCGCTGATGGTGCTCGACGAGACCGACTGCATGGTCGAGGCGGCGCGGCGGCTCATGCAGTTCTACGCGCACGAATCCTGCGGAAAGTGCACCCCGTGCCGCGAGGGGACGTGGTGGGCGACGCGCGTGCTGGGGCGGATCGAGCACGGGCTCGGCGAGGAGCGGGACCTCCCGCTGATGGAGGACGTCGGGAAGAACATCCTGTTCAAGGCGTTCTGCGCGCTCGCCGACGGCGCCGTGTCCCCGCTCGAGTCGACGCTGAAGTTCTTCCGCGACGAGTACGAGGCGCACATCCGCGAGGGCCGCTGCCCCGTGACCGGGGTAGGCCCCGGCCGCGCCGAGCGGGACGCGAGCGGTCCCGATGGGGTCGTCGCCGAGGCGGCGGTCGGGGCACGCGGGGTGCGAGCGTGAGCGCCCGCGAGCAGGACGCCGACGTCGCCGCCCGGCAGACGGGCGGCATGGGCGTCCCCGAGGGCTCCGCGAGCCCCCCGCGACGCGAGCCGGAGCTCGTCACCCTCGTCATCGACGGCAAGGAGGTCTCGGTTCCCAAGGGCACGCTCATCATCAGGGCCGCCGAGCAGCTCGGCATCGAGATCCCGCGGTTTTGCGATCACCCGCTGCTCGAGCCGATCGGGGCGTGCCGGCAGTGCTACGTCGAGGTGGAGGGCCAGCGCAAGCTGCTCACCTCCTGCACGACGCCCGTCGCGCCGGACATGGTGGTGAAGACGCAGAACTACTCCGAGCCCGCGCGCGAGGCCCAGGTGGCCAACCTGGAGTTCCTCCTGCTGAACCATCCGCTCGACTGCCCGATCTGCGACCGGGGCGGCGAGTGCCCGCTGCAGGACCAGGCCATCGCCTTCGGACCCGGGGAGAGTCGGTACCGCGAGCCGAAGCGCACCTACGAGAAGCCGATCGCCCTCTCGCCGCTCGTGGCCCTCGACCGGGAGCGGTGTGTCCTCTGCGCCCGGTGCACGCGCTTTTGCGACCAGATCTCCGGCGACCGGTTCATCGAGCTGTTCGCCCGGGGCGCCGGCGAGCAGGTCGCCATCGCGGCGGGCGAGGACTTTCGCTCTCCGTTCTCCGGGAACACCATCCAGATCTGTCCGGTCGGCGCCCTGACGGCGACCCCGTACCGATTCGTGGCCCGCCCCTTCGACCTGACGAGCGGCGACACCGTCTGCCCGCATTGCGCCTGCGGCTGCAACATCAAGCTCGACATCCGCCGCGGCGAGGTCGTCCGGCATCTCGCGCGAGACAACTACGACGTCAACGACGCGTGGCTCTGCGACAAGGGTCGCTTCGCCTACCGGTTCCCCGACGCGCCGAGCCGGATCTCCACGCCGCTCCTGCGCGAGCGCGGGCTCGAGCCGGTGTCGTTCGGCGAGGCCTTCGACGCGATCGCCGGGTGGGCGAGCGCCGGGCGCGTCGGCTTCATCGCGGGCGGCCGGCTCACCGACGAGGACGCCTACGCCCTGTCGAAGCTGGCCCGCACGGTGTTTCGAACCAACGACGTCGACTCGCGACGGACGGCGGGCAACGCCGGCGACGTCGATCGGTTCGTCGCGACGCCGGGACGCTGGCACGTGACCTATCGCGACGTGGAGGAGGCGCGGGTGATCCTCCTCGTGGGCCTCGACGCCGAGCAGGAGCTCCCCATCCTGCACCTCCGGATCCGCAAGGCGGCCCGCGCGGGCGCGCGGGTGTTCGTGATCCATCCTCGGCGCACGCGCCTCGAGGACGTCGGCGAGCACATCCTGTGCGCGCCCGGCGCGGAGTCGGAGCTGCTTCGCCGGATCGGCGAGGCGCCGGACGACGATCCCGAGGTCGGCCGGGTCGCGGCGGCGATGCGGTCGTCGGGCGAGGAGGCGATCGTGATCGCCGGGCCGCGGCTGGCCGACGGCCCGCCCGGGGCGGCGGCGGCCGGCGCCCTCGCGATGAAGATGGGGGCCGGGTTCGCGTCCGTGCCCCGGCGCGCGAACGACCGCGGGGCCCTGCAGGCGGGGCTGGCGCCCGAGCTCCTGCCGGGCGGCCGCAGGATCGACGCCGACGCCGAACGCGGCGAGGTGGAGGCGGCCTGGGGCGGCCCGATCCCCTGGGAGCCGGGCCGTGCGACGGCCGACATCCTCCGCGCGGCCGCCGACCGCGAGATCGAGGTGCTGTTCCTCGTCGGCGTCGACCCGCTCCGCGATCATCCCGACGCGGCGCTGGCGCGCCGGGCGCTCGAGAACGTGCGGCACACGGTCGTGCAGGGCCTCGAGCTCGGGGAGCTCGAGCCGTACACCGACCTGTTCCTTTCGACCGCCGCCTTCATGGAGAAGGACGGCCACTACACCGACTGGGAGGGCCGCGGGCAGCGCCTCCGGCGCGTGCGCCCAGCCCCCGGCATCGCGCAGGAGGACTGGGAGATCTTCGCCGGGCTGGCGCGGGCGATGGACGGCGACCTCGGCTTCGCGACGCTCGATGCCCTGCAGGAGGAGTTCGGCGCGCTCCTCGCCCCGCGCGATGTCGAGGGCTTCGGCTTCGACTCGGGCGCCACGCCCGCCGAGGAGGCGTCGTCGGCCGAGGATCGGCTCGTGCTGTTCAGCTACCCGCTGCTCGTCGACGAGGGCCGCCTGTCCGAGCGCGCGGCGGAGCTGAAGGATGCGCTCGGGGAGCCGGCGTTCGTGGAGGTCCATCCCCGGGACGCCGGCCGGATCGGCCTGGCCGAGGGAGCGCGGGCCGTGATCGCGACGGAGGCCGGCGAGGCCGTCCTCCCCGTCCGCGTCACCGAGCGCGTGATCGCCGGCTCGGTCTTCGTGCCGTTCAACCAGCCGGGCCTCGCCGCGAACACGCTGCTGTCCGGGGCGTTCACGGCGCCCGCGACGCTGGCGCCGGCGGGCGGCTCCGCGCCGGACGGCGAGGATTCGTCGCAGCCGGCATCCGTCGGGGGGGAGTCGTAGTGGACTGGCTCGACTGGCTCCTGCTCGTCGGGCGGATCGTGGTCGTGTTCTTCGCCCTGCTCATCGCCGTGATGCTCTACATCTGGATGGAGCGAAAGGTCATCGCCGACATGCAGACGCGGATGGGGCCGATGCGGGCCGGCCCGCGGGGGATCCTCATCACGCTGGCCGATGGGATCAAGCTGTTCTTCAAGGAGGGGATCTCTCCCACGAGCGCCGATCACGGCGTCTATCTCGTCGCGCCGATCGCGACCATGCTCCCGGCGTTCCTCGCCTTCGCCGTGATCCCGTTCGGAACCCACGTCACGATCGCCGGCCGGGAGGTGCCGTTCCAGCTCGCCGACATCAACGTCGGGATCCTCTGGGTCCTCGCGATGAGCTCGCTGGCCGTCTACGGCGTGGTCCTCGCGGGATGGTCGAGCGGGTCGAACTACCCGCTGCTCGGGGGCGTTCGCTCGTCCGCGCAGATGATCTCCTACGAGATCGGGATGGGCCTCGCGATCGTCGCGGCCGTGACGTACTCGGGATCGCTTCGGATGTCCGCGATCGTCGCGTCGCAGAATCACGTGTGGAACATCGTGCCCCAGTTCCCCGCGTTCGTGGCGTTCCTCGTCGCCGGCCTCGCGGAGACGAACCGGCCCCCGTTCGACCTGCCCGAGGCGGAGGGCGAGCTCGTCGCCGGCTTTCACACCGAGTACTCGGGCATCAAGTTCGCGATGTTCTACCTCGGCGAGTACGTCAGCACGGTGACGGTCGCGGCGGTCGCGACGACGCTGTTCCTCGGCGGATGGCGGGGATGGGCCCCCGACTTCCTCCCGTGGCTCTGGCCGCTGCTGTGGTTCCTGCTGAAGGTCACGCTGATCATCTACCTGTTCATCTGGATCCGAGGGACGCTGCCCCGCATGCGCTACGACCGCCTCATGGCCCTCGGATGGAAGCTCCTGATCCCCTTCGGCCTGATCTGGGCGCTCGTCACCGGCGCCGTCGTCGTCCTCCCGCAGCGCTATTCGCGCCAGACCATCCTCGTCGGCGCCGCCGTCATCACCGGCGTCCTCCTCCTCGTCTCCATCATCTGGCCCCTCTTCGCCCCCAAACCCCAAGACCCCCAGGAGACCCAGGACACCCACCAAGGAGCATCCACGTGACCGACGACGACCCGCGAAGATCCCCAACACTCGCAGCCGCCCGAGGACTCGAGTGACCGCGCGGCAGGGCCGGCGGAGGGTGGCGCAGCTGGGGTCGGGCGGGGTCGGCCAGCGGAGCCACCCGCCGACGGCCACCCACCCGAGCAGCCCGAGCCGCAAAGCTTCCTGGGCGCCGCCGGCGCGATCGCGAAGGGCATGGGCACGGTGTGGAAGCAGACGTTCCGTCGCGACGTCACCGAGCAATATCCGAAGGAGATCGTGCAGCCTCCGGAGCGCTCGCACATCGGGCGCCACCTGCTGAACCGGCACGAGAGCGGGCTGGAGAAGTGCATCGGGTGCGAGCTGTGCGCGTACGCGTGTCCGGCCGACGCCATCTGGGTCGAGGGGGCCGACAACGATCCGGAGAACCCGACGTCGCCGGGCGAGCGGTACGCGAAGGACTACCAGATCAACTACCTGCGCTGCATCATGTGCGGGCTGTGCGTCGAGGCCTGCCCGACCCGGGCGCTGACCCTGACGAGCGCCTACGAGCTGTCGTTCGACTCACGCGAGGACGCCATCTTCACGAAGGAGCAGCTCCTGGAGCCGCCGCTCCCGCTCGGCACGGCACCGGGGACGGAGGAGGGGTAGTGGCGGTCGACCTCATCGTGTTCTGGGTCTTCGCGCCGATCGCCGTCGGCTCCGCCATCGCGATGCTGATGCAGCGAAACGCCGTGCACGCCGCGCTGTACCTCATCGTGAACTTCTTCTGCCTCGCGGTGTTCTACCTCGTGCTCGGCGCGGAGCTGCTGTTCGCCGTCCAGATCATCGTCTACGCCGGGGCGATCATGGTGCTGTTCCTGTTCGTCATCATGCTGCTCGGCGTCGACAGGAACCTTCCGTTGATCGAGCGGATCCGCGGCCAGCGCCCGCTGGCGCTCGTGCTCGGCGCCGGCATCGCGCTCGAGATCATCACCGCCGTCCGCGCCGGCATCGGGTTCGGCGCGCGCGCCCCCGCGGGGTTCGACGCCGTGAACAGGGGGGGCAACCCGAAGGCCCTCGGCACGCTCCTGTTCAACCACTACTTCCTGCCGTTCGAGGTCACCTCGATCCTGCTCATCGTCTCCTCGGTGGCCGCCGTCGTGCTGGCCCAGCGGCGCACGAGGGCCGTCACGCTCGCCGATCGCGAGGCGCAGCGCGTCGAGATCGAGCGGGGGAGGGCCGGGCAGCGAGCCGGCGGAGGCGACGGCGCGGACGCCCGGACCGACCCCCGGCCCGACCCCCGGACGGAGCCCATCGCATGAGGACCCCGATCGCGTATTTCCTCGTCGTCTCGGGACTGCTCTTCGCGCTGGGGACGGTCGGGGTCCTGATTCGCCGCAACGCCCTGCTCATCTTCATGTCGGTGGAGCTGCAACTGAACGCCGTGAACCTCTCGCTGGTGGCCTTCTCCCGGATGCACAACAGCCTCGACGGCCAGGTGCTGGCGTTCTTCTCGATGGTCGTCGCGGCCGCCGAGGTGGTCGTGGGGCTCGCGATCATCGTGGCGATCTTCCGCCGGCGCCAGTCCACCGACGTCGACGACGCCAGCATCCTGCGGGGCTGATGAGGAGGTGACGCGGTGATCGACGCGATCTGGGTGGTCCCCGCGATCCCACTCGTCACGGCCGCCGTCAACCTGCTCGTCGGGAAACGGCTCGGGAGGTGGGCGGGCTGGGTCGCCACGATCGCCGTCGCCGCGTCGTTCGCGCTCGCCGTCGGGATCTTCGCGGACCTGCTCTCTCGCCCGGCGGAGGGTCGCGAGGTCGTGCGGCACCTGGCGGAGTGGATCACGGTCGGCAGCTTCCGCGTCGGCTTCGACTTCCGCATCGACCAGCTCTCCGTGACCATGATGCTCGTCATCACCGGCGTGGGGGCGCTGATCCACCTCTACTCGATCGGCTACATGGCCGGGGACGATCGCTTCGCGCGGTTCTTCGCCTACCTGAACCTGTTCGTGGGGTTCATGCTGATCCTGGTCCTGGCCGACAACTACCTCCTCCTCTTCCTCGGGTGGGAGGGCGTCGGCCTGTGCTCCTACCTCCTGATCGGGTTCGATTCCGAGCGCCGGGCCGCCGGCAACGCGGCGAAGAAGGCGTTCATCACGACGCGAATCGGCGACACCTTGATGCTCGTCGGCATCGCGCTCATCTTCATCCACTTCGGCTCGCTCGGCTACGACGAGGTGCTCGGCTCGAGCCCCGCCAGTGCCGGCGTCCCCAGCGGCTCGGTCACGATCATCGCGCTGCTGCTGCTCGCCGGGGCGGTCGGAAAGTCGGCGCAGCTGCCGCTTCACGTCTGGCTGCCGGACGCCATGGAGGGCCCCTCGCCGGTGTCGGCGCTGATCCACGCCGCCACGATGGTCACGGCGGGCGTCTACCTCGTCGTGCGCAACCACACCCTGTTCGAATACTCGGGGGTGGCGCTCGTGGTCGTGCTCGTGATCGGGCTCGCCACCCTGCTGTACGCGGGGCTCGCGGCGCTCGGCCAGGACGATCTGAAGCGGGTGCTCGCCTACTCCACGATCAGCCAGCTGGGATTCATGTTCCTCGCCGCGGGCATGCGCGCGTACGGGGCGGCGATGCTGATGCTCGTGGCGCACGCCCTCTACAAGGCGCTGCTGTTCCTCGCGGCCGGCAACGTCATGCACGGCCTCGACGGCGAGCTCGACATGAGGAGGATGGGCGGGCTCCGACGCGACATGCCGGTGACCGCGACGCTCTTCTCGATCGGCGCCCTCGCGCTCGCGGGGGTGCCTCCGCTGGCGGGGTTCTTCGCCAAGGACCCGATCGTGAACTACGCCTCGGAGTCGGGGCGGGTCGCCGTCTTCCTCCTTGCGCTCGCGGGGGCGCTGATCTCGGCGCTCTACGCGGGCCGGGCGACGTTCCTCACGTTCTTCGGCAAGCCGCGCGCGGGCCTCCACGGCCACGAGGCGCCGCCGATCATGCTGTGGCCCCTCATCGTCCTGGCGATCGGCGCCCTCTTCGGCGGGATCCTGGGCGTGAACCCGGAGTCCGGCTACCTCATCCGGTGGCTGGAGCCGGTGACGGGGCCGCTCGCGCATCCCGACGCCGGTCCGTCCGAGGGCGTGCTCGCCGTGATCTCGACGCTGGTCGCGACGGCCGGCTTCGCGCTCGCGTGGTACGTCTGGGGCTCGGGCCGGGTGGACTGGCTCGCGCTGCGGGAGCGTCTCGGCCTGCAGCCGGCGCTGCGGGCCGGCTTCGGCATCGACGCGCTGTACGCGACCGTGAACGAGGTCGTCGGCAAGGGGGTGGCGGGCTTCCTCGCCTTCACCGTCGACCGCAGGTGGATCGACGGCCTCGTGAACGCGATCGGCGGGGGGACGATGTCGCTCTCGGGGATCGCCCGGCGCGTCCAGACGGGGCTCGTTCGGACCTACGCCCTCGCCCTGCTCCTCGGGGCGGCGGGGCTCCTCCTCTATCTCGGGTTCCGGTTCTGATGCCCTGGCTCACGATCACCATCTTCCTGCCCCTCGTCGGGGTCCCGTTCCTGCTCGCCGCCCGCGGCCTCCCCGACCGTCTGTCCCGGCTGCTCGGGCTGGCGGTGACGATCGCGACGTTCGGGGCCTCGCTGGGGATCCTGGCCGCCTTCGAGGCCGGCGCGCCCGGGTTCCAGCTCGTCGAGTCCGCCACGTGGGTGCCCGCCCTGCATCTTCGCTACGAGGTCGGCGTCGACGGCATCAGCCTGTTCCTCGTGCTGCTCACGGCCTTCCTGATGCCGCTCGCGATCCTCGCGTCCTGGAGGATCGAGCGGAACGTGCGGCTGTTCATGGCGGCGATGCTGATCCTCGAGACCGCCGTGCTCGGCTCGTTCCTCGCGCTCGATCTGCTGCTGTTCTTCCTGTTCTTCGAGGCGCTGCTGTTTCCGATGTACCTGATCATCGGGGGCTGGGGCTACGAGCGGCGCATCTACGCCGCGGTGAAGTTCTTCCTGTTCACGATGGCGGGGTCGGCGCTGCTGTTCGTCGGCATCCTCTTCCTCTTCTCGCGGTCCGGCGACCTGCCCGGCGGGCCGACGTTCGACCTCCTTCGCCTCCAGGACGTGCAGCTGTCGGCGACGGCGGGGCGATGGCTGTTCCTCGCGTTCTTCATCGCGTTCGCCGTCAAGGTTCCGCTGTTCCCGCTGCACACGTGGCTCCCAGACGCGCACACCGAGGCTCCCACCGCCGGGTCGGTGCTCCTGGCCGGCGTCCTGCTGAAGGTCGGGGCCTACGGCCTCATCCGCTTCAACCTGTCGCTGTTCCCCGAGGCGTCTGCGTACTTCGCCGACGTGGTGTCGATCCTCGCGGTGATCGGGATCATCTACGGATCGGTCGTGGCGCTCATGCAGAGCGATCTGAAGAGGCTCGTCGCCTACTCGTCCGTGGCGCACCTCGGATTCGTCGTGCTGGGGATCTTCGCGTTCACCGATCAGGGGGCCTCGGGCGGCGTGCTGCAGATGGTGAACCACGGCCTGTCCACCGGCGGCCTGTTCCTCATCGTGGGGATGCTGTACGAGCGCACGCATACTCGCGAGCTCGCGGAGCTCGGCGGCCTCGCTCGGACGATGCCGTGGCTCGCCGGGACGTTCCTCGTGATGGTGCTCTCCTCGATCGGGCTCCCGGGGCTGAACAACTTCGTCGGGGAGTTCCTCGTCATCCTCGGGACGCTGATCTCGAACCGCGCCTTCGGCGTCCTCGCCTCGGCCGGCGTCGTGCTGAGCGCCGTCTACCTGCTGTGGTCGTATCAGCGGGCGATGCTGGGGGAGCCGCCCGAGCGGCACCGCGGGTACCGGGACGTCTCGATCCGCGAGGTCGCGATCCTGGCGCCCGTGCTCGCCCTCCTGCTCGTGTTCGGGCTGCAGCCGAATCTCCTGCTCGAGCGGATCAACCCCTCGACGACCGCCGTCGTCGAGCACGTTCGAGTGACGGAGGACTCCACCGTGGCGGCGGGGGAGGCGGCGCCGTGACGCCGAGGATCGACGTCCTCCCGCTGCTGCCGGAGCTGATCCTCGCGGGGTTCGCGATCCTGGCGCTCCTGCTCGCCGGCCTGCGCCGGCCCGTGCCGCACGCGGCGTTCGTGGCGATCGCCCTCGCCGGGATCGCCGCGTCCGCGGCCGCCGCCGTCTGGCTGTGGGGATGGGACGGGGAGGCCACGGTCCTCGGCGGGATGATCTGGGCCGATCGGTTCGCCGTCGTCGCGCGCCTCGTCCTGCTCGGGACCGCGGCGATCGGCATCCTCTATGCCTTCGACTACTTCGAGCGCCTCGACGAGCTGCGCGCCGAGATCTATCCGCTCCTGCTGTTCGCGACGCTCGGCATGATGCTGTTCACCGCCGCATCGGATCTCATCATCGTGTTCCTCGCGCTCGAGATCCTCTCGCTGTCGCTCTACGTCATGGTGGGCTTCTCGAACCGGCTCGCCGCCGGGGAGGCGTCGCTCAAGTACTTCCTGCTCGGGGCGTTCTCCTCGGCGTTCTTCCTGTACGGGATCGCCATGGCCTACGGGGCGACGGCGACGACGAACATCCCGGAGATGGCGGTCGTCCTCTCGGGGCCGGGCTCACGGGCGATCGCGCTCGTCGCCGTCGGGCTGCTCCTCGTGGGCTTCGGGTTCAAGGTCGCGGCGGTGCCGTTCCACATGTGGACGCCGGACGTGTATCAGGGCGCCCCGACGGCCGTGACGGCGTTCATGTCGGCGGGGACGAAGGTGGCGGCGTTCCTCGCGCTCGTGCGCGTGCTGGACGTCGGGTTCCACGCCCTCTCCTGGGACTGGACGCCGCTCGTGTGGGCGCTGGCCGCCGTCTCCGTCGTCGTCGGGAGCCTGCTCGCCATCGCGCAGACGGACGTGAAGCGGATGCTGGCCTATTCGAGCATCGCGCACGCGGGCTTCGTCCTCACGGGGCTCACCGCCGCCGACCAGAGCGGGATCCGCGCGGCGATGTTCTACCTGGTCGCGTACGCGCTCATGGTGCTCGGCGCGTTCGGCGTCGTCATGCTCGTCTCGATCCGCGGCGAGGAGCGCACGAGCCTGAACGCCTACCGGGGGCTGGCCCGCTCCAACCCACTCCTCGCGGGGCTCATGAGCCTGTTCCTGCTCTCGCTGGCCGGGATCCCCCCCACGGCCGGGTTCATCGCGAAGGTGGCCGTGTTCCAGGCGGCGATCGACGCCGGCAACTGGCTGCTCGTCCTCATCGGCGTGCTCGCGAGCGTCGTATCCGCGTTCTTCTACCTGCGCGTCATGGTCCTCATGTACATGGTCCCGTCCGAGGAGGCCGCCGAGCTCGATGCGCCGCTCGTTGCTCGCGCCGCCATCGCGATCCCGGCCGCCCTCACGCTGCTGCTCGGGGTGTTCCCCGGCCTCATCCTCGGCTTCCTGGAGCGGGCGGCGATCATCCGATGGTGAGCCTCCCCCGCCTCGCGCCCGAGCCGAGTGTGCCATTAGGCTGGTCGGCATGAGCCGCAGCGTGATCCCGGGGCTCGAGGCGCCCGACGAGCAGCTCGAGGCCGACATCCGCGCTCGCCTCGAGCGAGTGGAGGACGCCCTCGAGAAGGGCGTCGTCGCCGACTCCGATCTGCTGGCGGAGAGCGCGTCCTATCTGCTGTCGGCCGGCGGCAAGCGGTTCCGCCCGATGCTCGTCCTGCTCTCCGGCTACTTCGGGGATCCGACGGATCCGCGCCTGATCCAGGGCTCCGTCGCGATCGAGCTCGTGCACCTGGCCACGCTGTATCACGACGACGTCATCGACGAGGCCGACTCCCGCCGGGGGAGCCCGTCGGTCAACGCCAGATGGGACAACACCGTCGCGATCCTGACGGGGGACTACCTGTTCGCCCGCGCGTCGGAGATCTCCACCGACCTCGGCACCGAGGTCTGCCGGCTGCTCGCGCGGACGATCGCCGTCCTGTGCGACGGGCAGATCCGGGAGGTCGAGTCCTCGAGCGACGTGCACCAGGAGGAGTCGAGCTACCTGGAGATCATCCGCCGAAAGACCGGCGTGCTGATCGCGACCTCGTGCCGGCTCGGGGGGATGCTGTCGGACGCGCCGCCCGAGCGGACCGACGTCCTGGAGGCCTTCGGCGAGGCCCTCGGCATGGCGTTCCAGCTCTCCGACGACATCATGGACCTCACCGCCAGCCAGGTGGAGCTCGGCAAGGAGCCGGGGGTCGACATGAAGGAGGGCGTCTACACCCTCCCCGTGCTGCACTCCCTGTCCCAGGGCGAGGACCGGGAGGAGCTCGCGCGGCTGCTGACGGCCGGCCCTCCCGACGGGGAGCGCCTGGACCGCGCGATCCAGATCATCCGCGGGGGCGGGAGCATCGATCACGCCCGCCTGGCCGTGACCGAGGAGGTCCACCGCGCCGTCGAGCTCGCCCGGCGCCTTCCCGAGGGCAGCGCCAGGACGGCGCTGATCCAGCTGTCGAACTTCCTCGCCGTCCGGTGCGGGGCAGGGCAGGCAGCGTGATGGCCGGGCGAACGGACGAAGTCGCACTGCTAGAATCCGCGCTTGGGAAATCTTTCACAAAGTGACTACCTACTACTCCTCCTACGCTGTCGTCCTCGCGGTCATGGTGGCCGGCGTGGGCCTCGTCGCCGTCGCCTTCGGCACCGCCCGCCTCATGGCGCCGCATCGGCCCGTGCCGGCGAAGCTCACGACCTATGAGTGCGGCATCGATCCGGTCGGCGACGGCTGGAGCCAGAGCCAGGTCCGGTACTACATCTACGGGTTCCTGTTCGTCATCTTCGACGTCGAGAGCGTCTTCCTGTTCCCCTGGGCGAGGGTGTTCGCGAGCCTCGGCTGGGCGGCCGTCGTCGAGATGGCCATCTTCCTGGCGATCCTCGGCGCCGGGCTGGTGTACGCGTGGAGGAAGGGGGTGCTGAAATGGGCCTGATCACCGAGAAGACGCCCATCGGCGACGTTCAGCCGATCAAGTTCGTCCTGAACTGGGGGCGGCGCTACTCGCTGTGGGTCATGAACTTCGGGCTCGCGTGCTGCGCGATCGAGTTCATCGCCTCCTCCACCGCCAAGCACGACTTCATCCGGCTCGGGGTCATCCCCTTCGCCCACGGGCCGCGGCAGGCCGACCTGCTGGTCGTCGCCGGGACCCTCACCGACAAGATGGCGCCGGCGCTGAAGCGCGTCTACGACCAGATGCCCGAGCCGAGGTACGTGATCTCGATGGGCTCGTGCTCCAACTGCGGGGGCCCCTACTGGGACTCGTACTCGGTGACCAAGGGCGTCGATCAGCTCGTCCCCGTGGACGTCTACGTCCCCGGATGCCCGCCTCGTCCCGAGGCGCTGATCCACGGGATCGTGAAGCTGCAAGAGAAGATCGCCGGAGAGAACATCAGGGAGAAGTTCAGTGGCCGGTCCGACGATCCCGCTCTCACCTCCTGACGTGGAGGGGCGTCTGCGGGCCCGCTTCGGGGACGACATCGTCGAGTTCGCCGATCAGTTCGGGCACGCGGTCGCCGTCGTGTCCGTCGACCGCTACCGCGAGGTCGTCTCCTTCTGCCGGGACGAGCCCGAGCTCGACTGCGACTACCTCGAGTTCGTCGGCGGCGTCGACCGGCAGGACGAGGGGTTCGAGGTCGTGACGCACCTGTTCTCCACGCGCCATCATCACAACGTGCGCCTGAAGGTCCGGCTGCCCGCGGACGGCCCCGCCTGCCCCTCGATCCACGACCTCTACGCCGGCGCGAACTGGCACGAGCGCGAGACGATGGAGATGTTCGGCATCGAGTTCACCGGCCACCCGCAGGCCGTGAAGCTGCTGCTGCCCGAGCCGTTCGAGGGGTATCCCCTTCGCAAGGACTTCGTGCTCATGTCCCGCGTGGCCAAGCCGTGGCCCGGCGAGGCCGAGGGCGAGGAGGGGGAGGAGGAGTGATCGCCCTCGCGCAGGCCGGCGTGAGCGTGTTCGACTCCACGTTCTCGAACTTCTGGCTGGTGCTCATCATCAAGGTGGTCGTGGTGGTGGGCTTCTTCCTCGTGGCGCCGCTCGCGGTGGGCTACACCGAGCACAAGGTGCTCGCGCACATGCAGGCGCGTTTCGGACCGATGGAGGCCGGGGGCTTTCACGGATGGGCCCAGCTCGTCGCCGACGGGGTGAAGTTCATCCAGAAGGAGGACATCGTCCCGCAGGCCGCCGACCGGGCCGTGTTCTCGCTGGCGCCGGCGGTGGCGATGGTGCCCTACATCGTGCTGTTCGTCGTGATCCCCTTCAGCCCCACCCTGTTCGCCGTGAACCTCGACCTGGGGGTCTTCTTCCTGCTCGCGATCTCGTCGGTCTCCGTGATCGGAACGCTGATGGCGGGATGGTCCTCGGCGAACAAGTTCTCCCTCATCGGCGCACTGCGGGCCGCGGCGCAGCTGATCGCCTACGAGCTCCCGCTGGTGCTCGCGGCCGCCGCCATCGTCATGCAGGCGGGCACGATGTCGCTCGTCGGCATCACGGAGGCCCAGGCCCCCGCCTGGTACATCCTCAGCCAGCCGATCGGGTTCCTGATCTTCATGACGGCCGCCCTGGCGGAGCTCACCCGGCCGCCCTTCGACATGCCGGTCGCCGACTCGGAGATCATCTTCGGGGCGCTGACCGAGTACTCGGGGCTGAAGTTCGCGTTCTTCCTGCTCGCGGAGTACGGGGGCATCGTTGCCCTCTCGGCGATCGCCAGCGTCCTGTATCTGGGGGGCTACCGAGCGCTCCCCGGCCTGTCGGCGATCCCCCCGCCGTTCTGGATGCTCGCGAAGATCGGCGCGCTGTCGTTCGTCGTCATCTGGCTCCGCGCAACCTATCCGAGGCTGCGCGAGGACCAGCTGCAGCGGTTCGCCTGGCTCACGCTCATCCCGCTTGCGCTGGTGCAGATCATGGTCGTCGCGATCCTGGTGGTCGCGTTCTAAGGGGGGGCATGGCTACCGAGGACGAACTCGTGGACGAAGGCCCGGACAAGAAGGGCTTCGGCCTGGGGCTCGCGAAGGGCCTGAGCGTCACGCTTCGCACGATGATGAAGCCCGCGGTGACGCAGGCCTACCCGCACGTCAAGCCCGACCTTCCGCCGCGCACCCGCGGGGTCATCGCGTTGAAGGAGGCCAACTGCACCGTCTGCTACAAGTGCTCCCGTGAGTGCCCCGACTGGTGCATCTACATCGACGCGCACAAGGAGACGCACGACCCGGCCGGCGGCGGCCGCGCGAGGTCGGCGAAGATCCTCGATCGGTTCGCGATCGACTACGCCCTGTGCATGTACTGCGGCATCTGCGTGGAGGTCTGCCCTTCGACGCCCTGTTCTGGAGCCCGCGAGTTCGAGTACGCGGAGTACGACATCGACGAGATGACCCACGAGAAGGAGCGCCTCGAGGAGTGGACCTACAAGGTGCTCCCGCCGCCGCCGCTCGAGGCTGGGGCGGAGCCGCCCGAGGAGGCCGCCGAGGACGTCGGCGCCCCGGCGGCTCCCGCCGCCGGCGAGGCGCCCGCGGTGGCCGCCGCCGGAGGTGGCGCGTGAGCGCCCAGGAGTACGCGTTCGTCGTCTTCGCGTTCGTCGGGACCGTCGCCGCGATCCGCGTGGTCACCACCAAGAACGTGGTCCGCGGCGCCCTCTCGCTCGTCGTCTCGCTCGCCTCGGTCGGGATCATCTTCCTCGTCTCCGGGGCGGAGTTCATCGGCGGCGTCCAGATCCTGATCTACGTCGGCTCGATCGTGATCCTGTTCCTGTTCGGGCTCATGCTCACGAAGGCGCCGATCGGCAAGGAGACGCTGGACAACCAGCAGCGGGTGCTCGCCCTCGTCGTGGCCCTCGGCGTCCTCGCGGGGCTCGTGTTCCTGATCCGGGACGCCTACTCGCTCTCCGACCCGACGGTGCGGCTCTCCCACACCACCACCGCCGCGATCGGGGAGTCGATGTTCTCCCGCTTCGTGCTGCCGTTCGAGGCCATCTCGTTCCTCCTGCTGGCCGCGCTGATCGGCGCCGTGGTGCTCGCGAGAAAGGACGACGCGGAATGATCCGGCTTCCGTTCCTGCTGCTCTTCGCCGCCGCCCTGTTCTCCGCCGGCGTGTACGGCGTGCTGGCCCGCCGCAACGGCGTGCTCGTGCTGATGTCGATCGAGCTGATCCTGAACGCCGTCACGATCAACCTCGTGGCCTTCTCCCAGTACCTGCGGGACGTCGCCGGCCAGGTGTTCGCGCTGTTCGTCATCGCCGTCGCGGCGGCCGAGGTGGGCATCGGGCTCGCCATCGTGATCCTGATCTATCGCAACCGCGAGACGATCAACGTCGACGAGGTGAACCTCCTCAAGTGGTAGCCCTCGCCGCCGAGACCGTCGCCCGGGCGGGAGATGCCGGCTTCCTGAAGTACGCCTGGATCATCCCCGTCATCCCGTTCATCGCCGCGCTGGTGATCACGCTCTTCGGCAAGCGGCTGCCGGGCAAGGGGGCAGACGTCGGCATCGTGTCGATCTCGATCGTCCTGATCCTGTCCTACGTGGTGCTGTGGCACTTCGTGCAGGGCGGCACCCCGGTCGAACGAGGGTGGGAGTGGGCGCAGATCGGCAGCTTCCGGCTCGGGATCGGCACGTTCGTCGACGGGCTCACGGCGGTCATGCTCGTGATGATCGCGACGGTGTCGTGGGCCGTGCACGTGTACTCCGTCGAGTACATGCGCGGCGACCCTCGCTTCTACTGGTTCTACGCCGTGCTCTCGCTGTTCACCGGCTCGATGCTGAACCTCGTCGTCGCCAACGACCTGTTCCAGCTGCTCGTCGGATGGGAGGGCGTCGGCATCTGCTCCTACCTGATCATCGGCTTCTGGTGGGAGGAGAAGGAGAACGTGTACGCCGCGAACAAGGCGTTCATCACGACCCGGGTGGGCGACGTGCCGTTCGCCTTCGGGATCTTCGCGCTGGTCTTCGCCGTCGGCACCGCCAACATCCCCGCCATCCTTCACGGGGCGGAGGCGGGGGAGATCTCGCACGCCCTTCTGTTCGCCGGCGCGCTGCTCCTGCTCGGCGGCGCCGTGGGGAAGTCGGCGCAGTTCCCGCTCCACGTGTGGCTCCCCGACGCCATGGCCGGCCCCACCCCCGCGTCGGCGCTCATCCACGCCGCGACGATGGTGGTCGCCGGGGTGTACCTCGTCGCGCGGATGTTCCCGGTGTTCGTCGACTCGGACGGGGCGCTCACGGTCGTCGCCGTCATCGCCTCGATCACGATGCTGCTCGGAGCCGTGCTGGCGTTCGTCCAGGACGACCTCAAACGGGTGCTCGCGTACTCCACGATCTCGCAGCTCGCCTACATGTTCGCCGCGCTGTCGCTCGGGGAGCACGGCTACACCGCAGGCCTGTTCCACATGTTCACCCACGCCGCGTTCAAGGCGCTGCTGTTCCTCGCGGCCGGCTCGGTGATCCACGCGGTGCACACGAACAACATGTCGGAGATGGGAGGGCTCAGGAAGACGATGCCGTGGACCTTCGCCGTGTTCCTCATCGGCACGGCGGCGCTCATGGGGGTCCCCCCGTTCGCCGGGTACTGGTCCAAGGACGAGATCATCGCGGTGGCGTTCCGCGAGGAGAACTGGTTCGTGTTCGGCGCCGCGGCCGCCACGGCCGCCATGACCTCCTTCTACATGATTCGCGCCCTGCTGCTCACGTTCTTCGGGGAATACCGGGGACACGGCCATCCGCACGAGTCGGTCGCCTGGATGGTGGCCCCCATGGCGGTCCTCGCGGTGCCGGCGGCGCTCCTCGGCTTCGTGGGTGCCCCCCAGCTGTTCGGCTTCAACGGCGCGTTCGCCGATTGGGTCTTCGCCCACGAGCCGGAGGTCGGCATCTTCAGCGTGCCGTTCCTGCTGCTGTCGATCACGCTGGTGACGATCGGCGCCGGGCTCGCGTACCTGCTCTACCGGGAATACCGGGAGCGGGACCCGCTGCGATCCCTGGGCGTCGTGTACACGGCGCTCGAGCATCGCCTCTACATCGACGACTTCTACCTGCGCGGCATCGTCCGGCCGGTGCAGTACGGGCTCTCGTCGGCGATCGCGTGGGTCGACCGCAACATCATCGACGGCATCGTCAACGGCGCCGCGCTCGCCGTGCGGGCCCTGGCGATGGCGGTGAACCTGTTCGACCGTGAGGCCATCGACGGGGCGGCCAACGGCATCGGCATCGGGGCGGGAGAGACGGGGGGCCTCCTGCGCTACCTCCAGTCGGGAAACGTGCAGCGCTACCTGGTCTTCCTCTTCGCGGGGATCATCGCGCTCACCCTCGTGTTCACCAAACTGACCTAGGAACGGGGAGGACCGATGAACGAACCGGCCTGGAAGGACTGGGCGATCACCGTCGCGACGTTCCTGCCGCTCGTCGGAGCGCTGGTCATCGCGCTCGTGCCGCGGGAGCGGGACCGGCTGGTGCGGGGGCTGGGCATCGTGTTCACCGGCGCCGCGCTGGTCGTCGCGGCAGCCATCGCGATCGGCTTCGACTACGGCCGGACGGCGGTGCTGCAGTACGACGTCGACCTGCCCTGGATCGAGGCGATCTCGGCGCGCTACCACGTCGGCATCGACGGCATCAGCCTGCCGCTGTTCGTGCTGACGTTCCTCCTGACCTTCCTGTGCGCGATCTACACGTGGCGGTTCCTCCCCGAGCCCGGGCGGACCAAGCCGTTCCTCGCGCTCATGCTGCTGCTCGAGACCGGGATGGCCGGGACCTTCATCTCGTTCGACCTCATCCTGTTCTTCGTCTTCTGGGAGCTCGTGCTCGTCCCCATGTACTTCCTGATCGCGATCTGGGGGGGCGCCAACCGGCAGTACGCGGCGATCAAGTTCTTCCTCTTCACGCTGTTCGGCTCGATCTTCATGCTGCTGGGCTTCCTCGGCATGTTCTTCCGCGCTCCCGGCGAGGGCACCTTCGACATCATCGAGCTGCAGCGGTTCGCCGCCGTCGGCGGGTTCAGCCAGGGATTTCAGTACGTGGTCTTCGGGGCCGTCGCGCTCGGGTTCGCGGTCAAGGTGCCGATGTGGCCCGTCCACACCTGGCTTCCCGATGCGCACACCGAGGCCCCGACGATCGGCTCCGTGTTGCTCGCGGGGATCATGCTGAAGATGGGGACCTACGGCTTCGTCCGGATCGCGCTGCCGATCCTGCCCGAGGCCGCGGAACGGTACGCCCCCTGGATCGGCCTGCTCGCCGCGATCGCCATCATCTGGGCGGCGCTGTGCTGCCTCGCCCAGACCGACCTGAAGCGGCTCATCGCCTACTCGTCGGTCGGACACATGGGCTTCGTGATGCTCGGCATCGCCACGCTCACGACGATCGGCATCAACGCGGCGATCTTCGGGATGGTCGCGCACGGGCTCATCACCGGCATGCTCTTCTTCGCGGTGGGCTCCATCTACGACCGCTACCACACGCGCCAGATCGCCGACATCGGGGGCGGGCTGATGCAGAAGATCCCGATCATCGGCGCGATCCTGGCGTTCGTCGCGATCGCCTCGCTGGGGCTGCCGGGCCTCGCGGGATTCTGGGGCGAGGTGATGGCCCTGCTGGCGAGCTTCTCGCCCGCCGCCGGCCTGGACGTGGGCCTCTTCCGGGGGTTCATGGTCGCCGGGGGCATCGGGACGGTGCTCACCGCCGGGTACTTCCTGTGGATGCTGCAGCGGGTGAACCTCGGGACGCTCCCCGATAGATGGAGGGGCGCGGACTTCGGCGACATCGAGACGGTGGAGTGGCTCGCCTGGGTGCCGATGCTCGTGCTGATCGTCGTGCTCGGCGTCTATCCGCGGCTGGTCTTCGGCGTCACGACCGAGGCCGTGGACAGGCTCGTGGCCGTGATCACCGCGGCGGCAGGGTGAGCCGAGGGCTGCGATGACGCAGGCGATCGACTACCACGCCATCCTCCCGGAGCTCATCGTGTCCGGCACGCTCGTGCTCGCGCTGCTCCTCGACTCCTTCACGTCGGAGCGTCGCAAGGCGTCGGTCATGGTGCTCTCGCTCGTCGGCGCGATCGCGGCGCTCGTCGCGACGTTCACGCTGATCCCCGGCCCCGGCCGGTCGACGTTCGGCGGCATGTTCGTCGTCGACGACTTCGCCCTGCTCTTCAAGGTCTTCTTCCTGGCCGTGGCGATCATCGTGCTGGCGATCTCGCTGCGCTACGTCCGGGACGGTCTGCTTCTACCAGGGCGAGTACTACTTCCTGCTCATGACCTCGTTCCTGGGCTGCCTGCTGATGCCGTCGTCGCGGGACCTCGTGATGCTGTTCCTCGCGCTCGAGCTGGTCTCGGCGCCCGGGTTCCTGATCGCGGCCTTCCGCAAGGGCGATCCTCGATCGAGCGAGGCGGGCCTGAAGTTCTTCCTGATCGGCGTGCTCTCGACGGCGGTGATGCTCTACGGCATGAGCTTCATCTACGGCCTGACGGGGGAGACCAACCTCTACGCGATCGGGGCTCGCGTCGCGCAGCTCTCCGGCCCGGAGGAGACGCTGGCGCTCGCGTCGATCCTGTTCATCGTCGTCGGCTTCGCGTTCAAGGTGTCGGCGGTGCCGTTCCAGTTCTGGGCCCCCGACACCTACGAGGGGGCGCCCGTGCCGGTCGCGGCGTTCCTGGCGAGCGCCTCCAAGGCGGCCGGCTTCGCGGGGCTCCTGCAGCTGATGTTCGTGGCCTTCCCGTCCGAGTTCGAGTTCTGGACGCCGATCTTCGCGACGCTGTCGGTCCTCACGATGACCATCGGCAACTTCGTGGCCCTGCGGCAGACGCAGGTGGTGCGCCTGCTCGCGTACTCGAGCATCGCGCAGGCCGGCTACATGCTGCTGCCCTTCGCGTTGGTGGGCGACAACCCCGTCACGAACGAGCACGCCTTCTCCGCGGCCGTCACCTACATCCTCATCTACGCGATCATGACGCTCGGCGCGTTCGCGGTCGTGATCGCGCTGTCGCGCGAGTCCCGCGGCCTGCTCATCTCCGACTTCGCGGCGCTCGGGCGCCGGGCGCCGGCGCTCGCGGTGGCGATGACGGTGTTCATGGTGTCGCTGGCGGGGATCCCGCCGACCGGCGGGTTCTGGGCGAAGCTCGTCGTCTTCCGCGCCGCGATCGAGGCGGGGGGGATCGGCCCCTATCTCGCCGTGATCATGCTGGTGAACTCCGTCGTCAGCATCTACTACTACCTGGCGATCCCCCGGGCGATGTTCCTGCTCCCGAGCGAGGAGCGCCGGCTCGTCGCGCCGGCCCTGGTCACGGGGGTGGCGGTGGCCGCCTCCCTGGCGGTCGTGGCGATCGGCTTCTACCCGGACCTCGTCGCCCGGTTCCCGCCCCTGTCGACGCTGATCGGGGCCGGCGGCTGAGGGTCGGCCCGCCGGCGGGTCGTCGAACCCGCGGGCCCGTCCCGTCGAATACCGTTCGAGGCACGCGGCCGTATGGTTGTGGCGACCTCGTTTTCCGAGGAGGGGAAGAATCGTGATCGGGCTCAACCGGGTGAAGACCTGGATCCTCATCGCCGCCCTGGGCGGCCTGTTCGTCGTGGTCGGGAGCGTTGTAGGTGGGGCGAGGGGCGCGGCGATCGCGCTCGTCATCGCCCTCATCTTCAACTTCTCGATGTACTGGTTCTCCGACAAGATCGCCATCGCAACGACCCGCTCGCATCCCGTGACCGAGGGGGAGTTCCCCGCGTACCACCGGATCGTCCGGGAGCTCACCGGGCAGGCCGGGGTGCCGATGCCCCGGCTGTACGTGTCCGAGATGCGCCAGCCCAACGCCTTCGCCACCGGCCGGAACCCCGAGCACGCGGCCGTCTCCGTGACGAGCGGGATCCTCCAGATCCTGGACGAGCGCGAGCTCCGAGCCGTGCTCGCCCACGAGCTCTCGCATGTCGCCAACCGCGACATCCTGATCTCCTCCATCGCGGCGGCCATCGGGATGAGCATCACGTTCCTGACGCGCTTCGTCCTGTTCTTCGGCGGCGGCGATAACAACAACAACAGCCCGCTCGGCCCCATCGGGCTGCTCCTGGCGTGGATCCTCGCGCCGCTCGCGGCCGCGATCATTCAGATGGCGGTCTCGCGGTCCCGGGAGTTCCAGGCCGACGAGTCGGGGGCGCTGCTCTCGGCGGATCCGGACGCGCTCGCGAGCTCGCTGCGCAAGCTGGACGCCGCCGCGAAGCAGGTCCCGGTGCCGGCCAGCGTGAGCCCGGCCGAGGCGCACATGTTCATCGTCAATCCCTTCAGCGGGCGAAACGCCGCGACCGGCATCGTGCGGCTCTTCTCGACGCACCCGCCCACGGAGGAGCGCATCGCCCGGCTCGAGCAGATCAAGCGGGAGCTGGGCACGCGCGCGCCGAGCTGACGCGACGCCGATTTGACGGTGCGGCGTCGTTGCGGTAGTTCGGAGCCGACGACGACCAAGGAGGAGCAATGGCGAACCCGGTGATCCACTTCGAGATCGTGAGCAAGGACGCGCCCAAGCTGCATTCGTTCTACTCGGACGTCTTCGACTGGAAGATCGACACGAGCAACCCGATGGGCTACGGGATCGTCGACAACGCCGGCGAGGGCATCGGCGGCGGCATCGGCGGGCTGATGGACGAGACCTACCCCGGCCACGTCACCTTCTACATCTCGGTGCCCGACCCGGCCGCGACGCTTCAGAGGATCGAGGCGCTGGGCGGCAAGACCGTGATGCCCCCGTCGGAGATCCCCGGAACGGACACGACGATCGCGCAGTTCACCGACCCCGCGGGCAACCTCATCGGCCTGACGAAGGCGTAGCAGCTCGGAGCCGTCGAAGCTCGCTCGAGCCGAGCAGGGAGTCGCGAAGCTTGGACTCGTCAGTCGCTGCCGCAACGGCCTCGTTCGCTGCCGTCGCCGCTCCCAGTTTCACAAGCTGCGTGCCCAGAACGCCATGGATGTCAGGGGATGCCCACGGGCCCCGAGCGTTTGTCAGCTTCCTTACGACCTGCATTCGTCAGTATGTTGACGTTCTGCCCGGGGCACACGACGCGACATCCTCCGAGCGCTGAATCCTCACCTCATCGTGTCGAGCAGCGCCGAGACGGCCTCCACGCTCGTCGTCGGGTTGACGAAGCAAAAGCGCATGCACGGCTCGCCGCGCCACGTCGTCGGCTGCGAGAACGCGACCTGCTCGCGGAGCATCCGATCCGACCACGCCAGGTACTCCACCTTCGTCCATCCCGCCCGCCGGAACAGGACGACCGACAGCGCCGGCTCCGCGACGAGCTCGAGGTCCGGGCGCCGGCGGATCTCCTCCGCGGTCGCCCGGGTCACGTCCAGGACCGCCTCCACGGCCTCCCGGTAGGCACGCGTGCCGTGCGTCGCGAGGGAGAACCAGAAGGGGAGGCCGCGCACGCGACGGGTGAGGTGGTAGGCGTAGTGCGCCGGCGTCCATTCGCCCGTGGCGTTGATGTCCTCGAGGTACTCGGCCTGCTGAGTGAACGCCGCCGCGGCAAGGCGTGGATCGCGGTAGAGGATCGCGGCGCAGTCGAACGGCGCGAACAGCCACTTGTGCGGGTCGATCACGATCGAGTCGGCCCGCTCGATCCCGTCGAACAGCGACCGGACGGAGGGGGCGGCGAGTCCCGCGCCGCCGTACGCGCAGTCGACGTGCAGCCAGATGCCGAGCCGCCCGCAGACCTCGGCGATGCCGGCGAGATCGTCGACGTAGCCGCCGTTCGTCGTGCCGCCGGTCGCGGTGACGGCGAAGATGCCGTCGAGGTCCTCGCCCTCGAGCGCCGTCTGCAGCGCGGCCC
Source organism: uncultured Actinomycetes bacterium (assembly GCA_963728285.1). GTDB lineage: Bacteria > Actinomycetota > UBA4738 > UBA4738 > HRBIN12 > CAVSJR01. Next base: position 130,871 of record CAVSJR010000004.1, read on the forward strand.
CGGTGAGCCGGCCCCGCTCGTCGTGCGGAACCGGCAGGACGTCGACGTCCATGATGCGGGCCGTCGTCCAGATCGATGAGTGGGCGTCGTCCGCGGCGATCATCCGCCAGCGCGCGGGCCGCCCCGGCCGGAGCGCGTCGGCGGTGTGGCGGGCCGCCACGAGCCCGGCGAGGTTGCCCGCGGAGCCGCCCGAGACGAACGTGCCCCCGGCTTCGTCCGGCATCCCGGCCAGATCGGCGAGCCATGCCAGGGCCTGGTTCTCGGCGTAGATCGCCCCGGCGCCCTCCGTCCAGCTGCTCCCCACGATGGAGGAGGCTCCGACGAGGATGTCGAACAGCACCGACGCCTTCGTCGGCGCCCCAGGAACGAACGCCGTGAACAGCGGATGATCGACCGAGATCGTCGCCGGCGCCAGGTGCTCGGCGAAGATGCGGAACGCCTCCATCCCTCCGACGCCGTCCTCGGTGATGGTCTCGCCGACCTCGCGCCGAAGCTCCTCGGCCGGCCGCGGGCCGTCCAGGGGCGGGGGGCTCATGCGGATGCGGTCGATGGCGTAGTCGACGATCGCCTGTGCCCAGGCGTCCATCGCCTCGGTGTACTCGTGCATCCCCGACGGTGACACCGGCCGATCGCCCCGATCGCCCGCCGGACGCGCCTTCCTATCCGGCGAGCTCGGAGCAGAACTCGCCGAAGGCGTCGATGTAGCGCTGGATGTCGTCCTCGGTGTGCTGCACCGAGATCGTCCATTGCTCCTCGTCGCCGGGCGTCATGAAGATGCCTCGATTCACCATGTAGGGATACGACGCGTAGTAGAGGTCCGCATTCGTCTCGAGGAAGTCGCGGTAGTTCCTGAGCGGCTCCTTGCGGTAGGACACGCACCCCTTCGCGCCCAGGTCGACGGTGTGCGCGGGCACGCCCGAATCCTCGATCGCTCGGTCGCAGCCCTCGGCCAGCATCGTGCCGAGCTTGCCGAGCTGGTCGTAGGCGTCCTTCGTCAGCACCTCGGTCAGGGCCGCGAGCCCCGCGGCAGCCGACAGCGGGTTGCCGTTGAACGTTCCCTGTTGTGCCGCGCCCTTGGTCACGAAGTCCATGATCTCCGCCTCGCCCCCGAACGCGCCGATCGTGGCGCCCCCGCCGATCGCCTTGGCCCACGCGGCGAGGTGTGGGCGCACGCCGTAACGCTCGGTCGCGCCGCCGTAGGCGATGGTGCCCCCGCACTTGACCTCGTCGTAGATCAGAACGGAGCCGTTGCGGTCGCAGAGGTCGCGCAACGCCTGAAGGTAGCCGGGCTCCGGAACGATGATGCCGACGTTCATCATGACCGGCTCGAGGATCACCGCGGCGATCTCCCCGCCGTGCTCGCGGAAGAGCTCGTCGAGCGCCCCCGCGTCGTTGAAGGGCACGATGATCGTGTCGTTCCACATCGACCTCGGGACGCCCTTGGACGTGGGACGGGTGGTGTACGCCGTGCCCGAGGAGTCGGCGGACTCGCCCGAGACGTTCTCCCTCAGGCCGAGGGCGTCCGCCTCCGGCACGACCGAGAACAGCACGGCGTCGTGGTGGCCGTGGTAGGAGCCCTCCATCTTCACGATGCGGTCGCGGCCCGTGGCGGCGCGGGCGACGCGGACGGCGTCCATCGTCGCCTCGGTGCCGGAGTTCACGAACCGCATCCGGTCGACCTGGAAGCGACGGCAGATCTCCTCGGCGAGCGAGACGGTCGCCTCGGTGGTGACCGCGAAGTGGATGGCTCCCTCGGCCGCGCGCTTGATGGCCGCGACGATCTTCGGGTTGGCATGGCCGACGACGTTCACGCCGAATCCGCCGTGGAAATCGGTGTACTCGGTCCCGTCGACGTCCCAGACCTTCGACCCCTTCCCCTGCCGCAGGTAGACCGGGTAGGGGTCGTTGCCCTGGAAGTTCGAGGACACGCCGGCCGGCAGGCTTTTCGACGGCTCGCTCGAACAGCGCCGCGGACGCGGGGGTCCGGTCGAGCAGGGCCTTGGTCTCACGGTCGGCGATCTCCGCCGCCCGGGCGTTGAGACGCTCTTGATCCACGCTATCAGCCTCCTTCGCGATACCGCACTCTACCTGCGGAAATGCGGCCCCGGCAAACGCGGCGGCCCGGGCTCTGTCCCCGTGATCGCGTCAGGGCCTGAAGTTCGTGAACTGCAGGGGGAGGTCGAAGTCCTGCTCCTTCACGGCCGCGATGACGGCCTGAAGGTCGTCCTTCTTCTTCCCCGTGATGCGCACCTGCTCGCCCTGGATCTGGCTCTGTACCTTCAGGCCGGATCCCTTCACGTGCTTCACGATGGCCTTGGCCTTGTCCTCCGAGATGCCGGTCGTGACGTGCACGTTCTGCTTGTAGGTGCCCTTCGCGGCCGGCTGGACGGGCCCCTCGGAGAGCGCCTTGAGCGAGATGCCCCGCTTCACGACCTTGTCCTTCAGCACGTCCACGGCGGCCTTCAGGCGGTCCTCCGTGGAGGAGCGGACCTCGATCAGCGTCGCGTCCTGGGAGATCCCCGTCTGGGTGTTCTTGAAGTCGAAGCGCTGGGCGAGCTCGCGACCGGCCTGGTCCACGGCGTTGGAGACCTCGGGCATGGAGACCTCGGACACGATGTCGAACGAGAACTGGTCCTTCGCCATGCAGGGAATGGTAGCGGAAGCCCCAGGGATGCGGGTCGCGGGGTTCCGACTACGGGGTGGTCGTGACGACGAGCTCCTGGCGCCCACGGCCCCCGCTCCCGGAGAAGAGGAACCCCCCGTCCCTGAGCGTCAGGATGTGCCCGCCGAGCGAGAAGAACTCCCCACGGGCCCGCGAGATGTCGGCGACCGCGTAGAGGTTCAGCCTGAGCTGGAAGACGTCGTCGGGGGAGGTCTCGTCCGCCGTCGACAACCGGTAGGTCCCGTACTTGATCCCTCGGCCGAGGTCGCGAAAGATCGGGAGGTCGCGGCCCTGGTTGTGGTTGAGCTTCCAGGCGGGCGTCGCGACGTCGTAGAGGCGAAGCTTCTCGAAGGGCCCACCGCGTCCCTCGTACTTGCGCAGGACGAGCGTCGCCGAGGTCACCGTGCCGGTCAGGCCGGTCAGGTGAAACGTGAAGAAGTTCCGGTACTCCCCGCCGCCGCAACACCGGCCGGTCAGGTAGTTGTCGTTGCTGTTGGTGGCTCGGTGAACGTTGGACCACCATCCCTGGTTCGACGTGTGTGGGAAGGAACTGCCGGTCGCGCGTCGAGAACACCCACTGCGTCGTTGCGCCGGTCACGGTGACCCGCGGATCCGCGGATCGGTCGCCGCCGGTGGTGGGCGAAGGCTGATCCGGGCGGGCGAGCGCCGTGCCCGGGATCGCGACGAGGAGCAGCACGATGAGCGCGATGGGTCTGCGCGGGATTCGGGACATGGTTCCTCCGGGTCGGGGGAGCCGACGACGAGCGAACGGCATACGGAATCCTAGCTCGACTCACTCGAGCGAGGGCGAGGGCGGCGTCCCCCGGATGGCCGAAATGCCCTTCGGAAGCGGGTGAGGCCGGATGCCGACTTCCGGCCGGTATGAGGCCCCTTGCTAGACTTCGTCGCGCGGGAGGATGCCCGAGCGGCCAAAGGGAGCGGTCTGTAAAATCGCCGGCATAGCCTACGGAGGTTCGAATCCTCCTCCTCCCACGAAGGGGTGTCTCTCAAAACCGGGGCCCCTGACATCTCAGAACTCCGCTGAAGAAGGTCTCGATCGGTGTTCCGCGCGATCGAGGGCTGGTTGGAGGCGCGGCCGGACGCGGAACTGGCCCTGAACGCGCGAGGGCGTCACCGGAACATGCCGATGACGCCCTTCTTCAGAGGTGAGGTGTTCTTCGAACTCGCGCTGGTCAGGTTGGAGGCGGTGAGCGGCCGGGCTCCGCACGATCTGAGCCGATCACGTCGGTCAACGTACCGGTGTGCGACGCTTCTTCCTCGTCCTCTTCGGCGGCGGTGCCGTGCGCTCGACCTCCTTCTTCGCGGTGAACGAGCGGATGGCCTCCAGGTTGTAGCCGACCAGGGTGAAGGCCAGCAGCAGCGTCATCTTCGCGAGCCCGAAGACGCGGAAGAACTTGTGCTGGATGTTGACGAAGCCGCCCTTCAGCATCGCGTTGACGCCCTCGACTACCTGACGCCTGCCGTAGGAGATGCGCCAAGACGTGGTCCCCGGAACGAAGCGCTGCCAGTGAGGGGGCTTGTGAGATGGGTCAGCTCTTGATGCGGCCCGTTTCGTAGGCCCACATGGCGATCTCGACGCGGTTTCGGGCGCCGAGTTTGGCCATCAGGCTGGCGAGGTGGGTCTTGACGGTGCTGAGGCTGATGTGGAGCTCGTCGGCGATCTCGGCGTTGGTTCGACCGTGGGCCACCGTGAGCAGGACCTCTTCTTCGCGGTCGGTCAGCGGTTCGATGGGCTGAGCCGGTGGCGTCGCCGATGCGTGTGTCCGAGAATGTGGCGAGGAGTCGAGCGGTCACGCTCGGGGCGATGAGTGCGTCACCGTTGGCGGCGGCGTGGATCGCCTGGACCAGGAGTTCGGGTCCGGCGTCTTTGAGCAGGAAGCCCCGGGCGCCTGCCTTGAGGGCGCCGTGCACGTACTCGTCGAGGTCGAAGGTGGTGATCACGACGATCGCGAGCGGGTCATCGACGTCGGGTCCGGCGAGTTGTCGGGTGGCCTCGATGCCGTCCAGGTCGGGCATGCGGATGTCGAACAGGCACACGTCGGGGCGGAGCTCGCGCGCGAGGGCCACCGCTTCGCGTCCGTCGGCAGCCTCGCCGATCACCTCGATGTCGGGCTGGGCGTCGAGGATCATCTTGAGCCCGGTGCGGATGATGTGCTGATCATCAGCAACGATCACGCGGATGGTCATATGGCGGTGCCGTTTCTGGGCAGCACGGCATCGACGGTCCATCCGCGGTCCAGGCTCGGACCGGCCTCGAGGGTGCCGCCGAGGAGCTTGGCTCGCTCGGTCATACCCGCGATCCCGTAGCCCGACGACGAGCTGGCGCTGAACGAGCCGGCGTCGCCATCGTCGCTGACGGTCAGGCGCACGCATTCGGTCGTCGCCGACGACCGAGACGTTGATGCGGGTTGCGTGGCGGGCGTGTCGTACCGCGTTGGTGATCGACTCCTGGGCGAGGCGATAGATCGCCGGCCTCGACCGATGGCGGGAGGTCATCGAGGTCACCCGACAGCTCTACATCGACACGCGGCCGGTCTCCGGCGCTGCGGGCGAGCCGCTCGATGTCGGCCACGCCCCGTTGCGGGGCGAGGTCGGGCTCCTCGCCTTGGCGGAGGGCGCCGACCATGGTGCGCATCTCGGCGAGCGTGCGCGAAGCCTCCTCTTCGATGACTTCGAGGGCGTCCACGGCGGCGTCGGGGTCGGACTGCGGCAACGATGCGCCCGGCCTGGGCCCGGATGGCGATGGCCGAGACGTGGTGAGCGACGGTGTCGTGCAGCTCGCGCGCCAGCTGCTCGCGCTCGCGGAGCTTGACCTGGTCCATCTCGCGGAGCCGGGAGCTGGCCCGGTAGCGGACCGAAGCGCCGAGCGCGGCGGGGAACAGCAAGAAGCCGATCGCGAACACCACATCGACGCACCAGTGTAGTCGGCTGATGCCGAAAGACGCGACCAGGATGATCGCCAGCCCGATCGCCGCCTCACGACCGGACCCCCACCGAAACAGCGAATAGGGGAGCAGGAGCACGTACGCGGTGGTGTACAGCACCACCGATCCGTCGGCACCGAAGAGCGCGTCGACATCGGCCAACGTCTGGGCACCGAACGCGACAGCGACCACGGCGAGAGGGTGCGTGCGCCGCCACAGCAGCGTGAACACGGGCGCCGCAGCCGAGGACGAGCGCGACAGGTCGCCAAACCAGGTCCTCGCGCAGGATGCACTTCGAGAACCGCCAACGGCACCAGCACGGCGACGAGCGCCCAGTCCCGCCACACCCGCGTGGGCGGATCCGGAACTCGGGGTTCGGCCCAGAGCGATCGGACAGCGTTTCTCACCACGACTCCAGCGTAGAGAACCCGAGTGGACGGCGTATCGACCGAAAGTACGGGCGACGCCTCAGCCGAAACGCCAGCTCACATCCGACCGCTCAGCCGATGTGGCAGCTGCTGAGTCTCGTCACGATGAGCGATTCAGACTGCGATCGAGCCGAGTCGAGGAGGAACAACGATGTCGCATGCTCTGTACCGATTGGGTCGGTTCGCCGCCCGCCGTCCGTGGGTGGTCATCGGCACATGGCTCGTCGTCTCCGTGGTCGTGATCGCAGCGTCCGGAGCCTTCGGTCGCGAGCTCGAGGCCGAAGGCTCGGTGCCGGGGCTCGACTCTCAGGAAGCGGTCGACCTGCTGTCGGCCGCCGAGTCGGACACGGCCGGACTGACTGCACAGGTGGTCATGACGCCGCTCGACGACAGCGTGACCTTCTTCGAGTCGGCCGACGCACAGGCTGCCCTTGTCCGAGGTCCAGGCCGGCGGTGGCCGCCCTGCCCAACGTGTTGGGCACGAGCGATCCGGCTGGTGCGCTGGCCGCGGGGCCCGAGGCCGCCGCGACGAGCGGCTCGGTGTCGCCCGACGGTCGGATCGCCCTCATCCGCGTCCAGTACCCGGTGATCGAGGAGCTGAGCGTGGGCGACCTGGAGAACCTCAAGGAGTTCGGCGTCGAGGCCCGAGAGGGTTCGCCGCTGCAGATCGAGATGGGCGGCGACCTGTTCTCTTCGTTCGAGGAGGCTCAGACGGGTAGCGAGATGATCGGTGTTGATCGCCGCGGTCATCATCTTGCTCCTGGCGTTCGGATCGCTCATCGCCATGGGCCTTCCCCTCGGGATGGCGCTCTTCGGCCTCGCCCTCGGCATCAGCTCGATGTCGCTCATCACCTACCTGGTCGACATCCCCAGCTTCGCTCCTCAGATGGCCAGCATGATCGGCCTCGCCGTGGGTATCGACTACGCCCTGTTCCTCGTCACCCGATACCGCGAGTTCTTGGCTCGCGGGATGACCATCGAAGAATCGGTCGGCCGCGCGGTCGCGACTGCCGGTCAGGCGGTGGTCTTCGCAGGCGGCACCGTCGTCATCGCGATCCTCGGTCTGGCCGTCGCCGGCGTTCCGTTCATGACCGCTGCCGGCATCGCCACATCGGTCATCGTCCTGATCATGGTGGTCGCCTCGGTCACCCTGCTTCCCGCGTTCCTCGGTCTTGCCGGGCACTGGATCAACCGCCTCGGACTCCGACGGAACAAAGCGAAGGACGGCCGCACGGTGGGCTCGGGATGGCAGCGCTGGGGTGAGCACGTGTCCAGGAACGCCTGGTCCTACGCCATCGGCGTCACGATCTTCCTTCTGGCGCTGACGGCGCCGGTGCTGGGTCTTCGTCTGGGCTTCCCCGACGCGGGCACGCTGCCCGATACCCGTACCGAGCGTCGTGCCTACGATCTCGTGGCCGAGGGCTTCGGTCCCGGTATCAACGGCCCGCTGGTCATCGCCGTCGATATCTCGCGAGGATCTCGAGCGTGGTCGAACCCCTTCGCGGCGCCATCATGGCCGACGAGGGCATCGCCGCCGTTGCACCCCCCGAGGTGAACGCCGAAGCCGGCGTGGCGACGCTGCTTGCCTTCCCGACCACAGCACCTCAGGACGATGCCACCCTCGACACGATCAAGCGTCTCCGGGCGGAGGTGTTCCCGCCGGTGCTGGACGAGAGCCCGGCCCGGGCGCATGTCGGTGGCTCGACGGCGAGCTTCGCCGACATCGGCGACCAGGTCAACGATCGATTGCCGCTGTTCATCGCTGCGGTGATCCTGCTGTCGTTCCTGCTGCTGACCCTGGTGTTCCGATCGGTTCTCGTGCCTCTGAAGGCCGCGTTGCTGAACCTCCTGAGCATCGGTGCCGCCTACGGCGTGCTGGTCATGGTGTTCCAGTGGGGGTGGGGCATCGGCATCATCGGTCTGGAGTCGACCGTGCCGATCGTCTCGTTCATCCCCTTGTTCATGTTCGCGGTTCTCTTCGGTCTCTCGATGGACTACGAGGTATTCCTGCTCTCCCGGGTGCGTGAGGAATACCTGGTGACGGGCGACAACGACACCTCGGTGATCCACGGCATCGCCAGCACGGCCCGGGTGATCACGTCGGCCGCCCTGATCATGATCTCGGTGTTCCTCGGCTTCGTTCTCGGTGAAGACCCAGCGATCAAGATGGTGGGCCTCGGCCTGGCCACCGCCATCTTCGTCGATGCCACCATCGTGCGGATGGTCTTGGTGCCCGGCGACGATGAAGCTGATGGGCGACGCCAACTGGTGGATCCCGGGCTGGCTCGATCGCCTGCTTCCCACCATCGACATCGAGGGCGAAGCCGCCCTACCAGAGCCCGAGATGGAAGCCGATCTCGTTCCCGAGCCCGTCGAAGCCGAGCCCGAGCAAGAGCTCGTTCCGGCCGGCTGACCCAGATCACGAAAGGACCTGGCCGTGACCGCTCAACACAACGACGCCTACGCGGCGCGATTGACAGTCGAGTACCCCGACCGCGACTTGAACCGCCTGTCGACGGGCCTGCGTCTCATCTACCTCATCCCCATCGGGATCGTCCTGGCCCTCCTCGACGGCTCCACATCCGGCTTCGGGTTCGCTGAGAACGGATTCCGATTCGGTGCCACTAGTGCCGGGGTGCTGGCTGCGCCCGTCCTGTTGATGATCGTGTTCCGACAGAAGTACCCGCGGTGGTGGTTCGACTTCAACGTCCAGCTTGCTCGTTTCGCAACCAGGGTGCTGGCGTATCTCGCTCTGATGTCCGACGTGTACCCCTCCACCGATGAAGAGCAGACGGTCCAGCTGGTCATCGACTACCCCAACGTCGAACAGGATCTCAACCGTTGGCTACCGCTGGTGAAATGGCTACTCGCTATCCCCCACTACGTCGTGCTCTTCCTCCTGTGCATCGCTGCGGTCGTCGCGGTGGTCGTTGCCTGGTTTGCCGTGCTGTTCACCGGCCGCTACCCGCGGGCCATCTTCGACTTCGTCGAAGGCGTCCTGCGATGGGGGCTTCGTGTCGAGGCATACGCTTGCCTGCTCATCACCGACCGCTACCCACCCTTCTCACTCCACTGACCGGACCCGGCCACAACAACTCAACAAGGAGGAATGCAGATGGTTGCGATCGAGATCCATGGATTGTCCAAGCGCTTCGGCGACGTTGCTGCGGTCGACGATCTGAGCTTCAGTGCTCGCGCAGGGGCCGTGACGGGCTTCCTCGGACCCAACGGCGCGGGCTCGCGCGTGCGGCGCGAGGCCAAGATCGTGGAGACGATCGCGATCACGATGAACGGCACGATCACGGCCGGTTGCAATGACAGGTCCACTCGATGAGCCGCTCGGTGAAGAACTCCGCCGTGTACGGCGGCGGCAGGGCGGCCTCGGCCAGGCTCGCCGGCGTGCCCCAGATGCCGACGACCCACGACGCCAGGCCGGCGATCATGCCGAAGCCGACCGACATGAGCATCGGACCGTCGGCCCGCAACGCCGCTCCGAGCGAGAAGCGACTCGTCAAGAAGTGGGGCGTGGGCGGACGACGGCCCCCACCTAGTAGCGAGGCATGCCGCCTACCTGACCTTCGCAGGCGTGCACCGAGCCACCGCCGACATGGCCTCGACTCGGCTGTGAGTAGGCTCTTGCCGGGAGGATGGCCGAGCGGACGAAGGCGACGGTCTTGAAAACCGTTGATGGGCAACTCGTCCGCTGGGTCGAACCCCCTTAAGGAACGACCACTCTGTCCACCATCGACTGAGTATCGGTCTCGCGAACCGCACCTGTGGATCGTTCCCACGGTCGACGGCCTCATGACGATCGTGGTCCTTGCGTGGGTGGGGAGCTCTGGTCCGTCGCATTCCGTCGTAGAAACTCGGCTCGCCTCGTCCAAGATTCCGGGAAAGAGGCCTCTGACCTGCTGTGGGTACTACCTCCCTTAACCTGTGGGTAGTCCTCCAGAAGCGCCGGAAACCGTGTGGTGAGAGAGTTCCGGGAACATCCCACGAACCGCGGGGTGTTCTCATTACTGAGGCCCCTGACATCTCAGAACTCCGTTGAAGAAGTCCTCGACCCCGGTGGCGCACGATCGTGACGCCGCTGCCGGTGTTGCTGGCCGTAGGTAGGCGAGCTCCCGGTCTCCAAACGCGCGAAGGACGTCACCGGAGCATGCCGATGACGCCCGTGATCAAGCCAGTGGTGGTTCGGGTCGGGGGATCAGCCCGGCACCGGCGGGTCCGGACCGGACTCGGGGCGGCTCGCGATGACGTCGCGCTGGGAACATGAGTCTCTCGCGCTGGGTGCGACGACAAACCTTCGCGAGCACCGCGCGCCTATGCTCTTCACGGCTTACCGCCTCTTCGACGGCTGAGACAGCACCGGGTAAAGGAGGTCTTGATGACTCACATATCAACCACCACTGCAGCGGTCGGTACACAATGAACGCCCCCGCGTCAATCACCATCACGCCAGTCCGCGTTGCCGACCTGCTCGCCGAAGGCGAGCGGATGCCGGTCTACGTGCACGTCATCGACCATCCCGATGCGCGCGTGCTGGTCGACACCGGCATGACGGAGCTGCATCCGGCGGTGGCCGACCTCGATCCCCGCCTCCTTCCATTGAGCAAGCAGGACTTCGACCTCGGCGGCATCGACGTCGTCGTCAACACGCACCTGCACTTCGACCACTGCGGCGGCAACCACCTCTTCGCCGGGAGGCCGATCTACGTCCAGCGTCGGGAGCTCGACGACGCGCGCAGCGAGGACGACTACACCATTCGCGAGTGGGTCGACGCGCCTGGCGTGCGGTACGTGCCGGTCGACGGCGAGCTCGAGCTGCTGCCCGGGCTCCGGCTCGTCCCGGCGCCGGGCCACACACGCGGCACGCAGGTGGTCGTCGTCGAGACGGGCGGGCGTCCGGTCGTCATCGGCGGCGACGTGGCGGTTTGGTTCGGCGAACTCGATGAGCCGCACACCGAAGGCCAGCTGCGGGTGCGCGCGCTCGACCCCGAGCTGGTCTGGCTCGCGCACGAGCACGAGCCGTGGCGACCCCGCACCGTCTAACTCAAACCATCCTCCCACGGGTTCGTGCGCCTCCTATGAAGGCGCGTCTAGCACGTCGTCTCGTCTGCCGGCCGGCTGCTCGCCGGGCTCGAGCACCGCCATCTTTCGCTCAAGGGTCATCCAGCCGACTCGGTGGTGTATCCCGTGTCGTGATCGCCGTAGGTCGTGACCACGGTCGCTACTCGTCGAGCCCGAGATCGGCAGCGTCCATGTGTCGCAGCCAGACGGACAGACCTGCTGCGATCGGAAGACCGAGCAGGAGAACCATCGCGACGAGTGTCCCTTTCGAGCCCCAGTCGGTGAGCCCCACCGCCGCGATCGCCAGGGCGCTGCCGGCGAGCGCGCCCGCGGTGGTCCGGTAGAGCGCGACGTACGCGCGGCGCGCCTTCAGGGTCCGGGTCAACGCCGCGACCGACGCGACGGCGACGGCGAGCGAACCGACGAGCAGCCACCGCACATCGGCGGGGAGCGGCACGATCGCGTGTTCCACCGTGTTCAGCAGACCCGCGCCGACGGCCGCCATCGCGCTCACGAGCGGCAGATGCAGGTAGAGCCACAGTTGAGTCCGGGTCGACGTGGGCGCGAGGTGGGCCACCAGATCGAAGTAGATCCACCACAGTCCGATCGCGACGAGCATGCCGAGCAGACCGATCACGATCCCGCCGGCCGCGATCGGGTGGAGGTCGGCCATCCCATCGACGGAGCCGATGATGACCTCACCGAGCACGATGATCACGAACAGGTCGAGCCGCTCGATCAGTGAAGGCGTCGCCGCGAACAGGGCACCTCCCTGGTCCGTCGGCGGCGTCCACACTCTGTAGGCGACGAGCTGACCGGCGAGCTCGACCAGCAGGGCGATCGCCCACAACTGATAGACCAGTGGAGGCTCCGTCGCCGCGCTCGCCGCGAACACCACCGCAGCGACGAGGTAGGAAGCCGAGTACGGAACCGACGCGACGCGGTGGTGAGGGTCGTGCCATCCGGTGCGGAACCACAACACGACGAGCACGATCGTGTTTGCCGCGAAACCGAGCGCGAACCCGGAGGCGCCGTCGCCGGGTACGTCTCGTACGAACACGGCCATCACCGCAACGGCGAGCATCTGCAGGAAGGTGAACACCCGGACGCTCACGTCGTTCGTCCCATGCAAGTCGTGGTAGAGCGTCCCGTTGATCCACGACGACCAGACCCCATAGAACAGGAAGACGAACCAGCCGACGCCCGACCACGAGGGATGCGCCGCGAGCCGTTGCGCGAGCTGTGCGATCACGACCACGAAGACCAGGTCGAAGAAGAGCTCCAGGAAGGTCACCCGACGGTCCGCCGGTCGGTCGGCGAATCGGGCCGGTGGGCTCCAGAAGCGCCGGGCGGCGCTCGGCCTCTCTGGCTCTCCAGCCATGTGCACCATCGTCGCATGCGCGCGACCGGCTGGGGCCGCGCCCGCCGCAGTGTCTGGGGGTCGTCCGCCTCACTCGAACGCGAACGGGTAGCTGACCGCGAGGCGCCGATACGGTCGCCGGCGGTCGGCAAGCCGCGTCAACTCGTCATTCATTCCCGCTCTTACTCCGCCGCCGGGAGCCTCCATCTGCCGACGTCGACGGGCTCGAAGGGAGGCGAAGTCGCAGAAACGTAGACCAGCGTCTCGTCGCTCGTTCGGATGGCGTGGTCTGTGCCGGGCGGGATAAGGATCATCGTGCCCGAACCAACCTCTTCGCGCTCATCGCCGACGATCATTTCTCCCCGCCCACGCACGATCACGTAGGCCTGCTCGGCGCCTGGGTGCGAGTGAAGCGGTTGCTGGCTGTTCGGTCCATATTCCACCCACGTGATCGCGAGATTCTTGGAGGCGAAATCACCCTTTCTCAGCAACAGATAGGAGGTTTGCCCTCCGCGCTGCTCCCTGGCACTTTCCTCGATCTCTCGCACGAACATCCGCGCTCCTCCTTACCCAGTTCGAGCTGGTGTTCTAGCTCATCTCCCCAGTGAGGTCGATTGCGCCCCGCTGTGGGTAGTCCTCTTAGGACGGTCCGCGCCATCGCGACCCCGAGGCGACCGGCGCCGATGATCCAGACGGGCGTGCGATCCTCTTCGTCCATCACGGTCCCTCGTCGTACTCGGAGGCGAACAGATAGCTCACCGCGAGGCTCCGATACGGGCGCCAGCGGTCCGACACTTCAGCCACTTCGTCTTCGGTCGGAAGGTGATCGAAGCCGTACGCTCGTTGGATCGCGCGCCGGAGCGCGAGGTCGCCCGAGAGGAAGACGTCGGGCCGGTCGAGAGCCACGAGTAGGAACCCCCGGGCGGTCCACGGCCCGATCCCGGGCACCTCGGTCAGCGTTGCCTCGACCTCGTCGTCGGTCATGCGCGAGAGCGCCTGGTCACTCAGACGTCCGTCGACGAACCTCTCCGCGAGCGCGTGCAACGTCGCGCCCTTCCGAGCCGAGAAGCCGCTGTCGCGCAGCACCTGGGGATCGGCCGCGAGCAGCTCGACCGGCGACGGAAGATGCCATCCGAATCGCGCCTGGAGATGCGAGATGATCGCGCGGGTCGAGCTAACGGACAGCTGTTGGCCTGCGACCTGGAAGACGAGCGTCCCGAATGCATCGAGCGGAGGAAGCTCGTCCAGCCAGGCCCGCGGACGGAAGTCCGGCCGCGCGTCGATCAGTAGTGCGAGGACCGGATCCGCGTTCCGGAGGAACTCGCGCGCAGCGGGATCGGCGGCGGCCGCAAGTCATTCCTTGAGGAACCTCCCGATGAGCACGATCTCGATCACATCACGAGGAACGCCGCAGCGCGAGCACCGGGATCGTTCGCACGCCGTCGGTCTGCCGCGCATAGTCCGCGAAGCCGGGGTAGCGCCGTGCCTGTTCGTCGTAGATCCGGTCGCGCTCCTCGCCGGTGACCTCGTGGACGGTCACCGGATAGGTGTCGGTGCCCCGCTCGACGGTGCCTTCGCCGGCCGCGATGAGGTTGTAGTACCAGTCCGGGTTCGTCGGGGCGCCGCCCTTGCTGGCGAACACGTAGATCGTGTCGGGGTCGTCGTCGGCCAGGTACATCACGGGGTTGACGTAGTCGCGTCCGCTCGCCCGGCCGCGATGGTGGACGAGGACCACGGGAGCGCCTTCGAAGTTGCCGCCGAGGCGTCCCTCGTTGGCGCGGAACTCGGTGATGACCGCGTCGTTCCAGTTGGTCGCCATGTCACGCTCCACCGGTGAGATGCGCCGACAGGAATCGTCCGGCTCTGTCCAGCGCCGCGACCGCTTCGTCGAGGATCGCGTGATAGGCCTGGAAGACGTGGGGCACCCCGGGGGTGACGTCAAGCGTGACCTCGACGTCGGCGGCCGCGGCCCGCCCCGCGAGTCGGAGGGCGTCGTCGAGCAGCACCTCGTGCGTTCCGGCCTGGATGATCAGGGGCGGCAGGCCGGACAGGTCGGCGAATATCGGGCTGATGAGGCCGAGGGCGGCGTCGTGTCCCGCCGTGTAGTCGGGGACTCGGGCTTCGAGGGCTTGGGGGCTCAGCAGGGGGTCGACCTCGCGTCTGGTCTCCATGGTCGTCCCGGCCAGGGTGAGATCGGCATACGGTGACATGACGAAGGCCGCGGCCGGCAGGGGCAGCCCGTGATCGCGGGCGTTGACCAGGGTGGCGATGACGAGACCGCCGCCGGCGGACTCTCCCGCGAATGCGATGTCCGAAGGGGCGATGCCGCTCCGCAGGAGGGATTCATAGGCCCAAAGCGCGTCGTCGACCGCTGCCGGATAGGGGTGCTCTGGGGCGAGCCGGTAGTCGACGGAGATGACCTTCGCGTCCGTCCGGCGGCCGACCTGGGAGGCCAGGTCGGCGGCGAGGAAGGCGTCCCCCATCACGTACACGCCGCCGTGGAAGTAGAGAACGACGTGGCGGGCTTCGATCCCGTCGACGGTGATCTCGGCGGTGGGGACGCCGCCCAGGGCAGCTGCGGTCACGGTCACGTCGCCCGGCAGCGGCTGCGCCGAGAGCAACTCCTTCAGCAGTTGCCGTTGCTCGTCGACATCGCTGTCGGCGGGGAATGCCGACCCTCGCAGGATCGCGTCGAGGGTCGCGCGTTGCTCGGTGCTCACGGACGGTCTCCCTTCGATCGGACGCTGCCGGCCATCAGGGGTGCACGTACGAGCCGTAGCCGAGGTCGAGGCGGATCGACTGCATCACCGCGAACGTCGTGCTCTCGGTGTAGACGTCTGCCGCCGCGATGACGCCCGTGTACTTCTCGATCACCGGCGCGGACGCGACCCGCGTGACCTCGTCGAGGTAACCCCTCACCGCCGCCCAGGCGTTCTCGCCGTACGTCTGGAAGAAGGGCGTCGGATCGACGGTGTCGATCGCCTTCCTCGAGCTATCGGCGATGTCCGCCATGTACTGCTGGTGCAGCGTCACGTCCTCCCGCGTGCCCAGCCGGCCGTTGTGACCGCCGATGTAGTGCTTCCACGAGTACGCGAGCGCGTTCGCCGGCGCCTCGAGGTAGCCGGGGATGTCCTCGGTCAGGTTCGAGTGGTAGATCGGCGCCCAGCCCGGGTTGACGATGTCGATGAGGATGACCGTGTCGTGGTCCGGCAGGTGGATGAGGATGTTGTCGGGCGAGTGGTTGGGGCCGTGCCACGCCAGGTCGATCCGCTCGCCGCCGATCTCGAGCGTGCGGCGATCCTGGAACGTCTCCTCGTTCGGCGGCCTGGCCGGGTCGTCGTCGCGCAGGAGCAGGCGTCGCGTCTCCTCGTGGCCGATCCGCGTGACGTCCCTGTCGAACAGCGACGCCGCGCCGACGTGGTCGGCGTGGTGGTGGGAGTAGATCAGGTGTGTCACCTCGTTGCTGACGCCGTTGGTGGCGGCGATCTCGTCCACTGCTCGTTGGATGTTGGCGCCGATCGTCGGCGGCGCGTCGAACAGGACGACACCGTCCGGGGTGGTCAGGAACGCCGCCGGGTAGGTGCCGTCGGTGGCCAAGTAGAGGTTCCGTTCGACGCGGCCGACGTGATAGCCCTGCTCGTTCAGCGCGGCACCGATCGCCGGGCGAGGGACCGGCGCGTAATCAGGGAGTACGGTGACCGGATCCATCGACGACTCCGACGTCGTGTCGTTATCGCTCATCTGTGTTCCTCCCGTTCGTGTGCGCTGCCGTGGCGGGTCAGCCGGCCCACGGGAGCGAGATCGCGCCCGTCTGGCTGAGCATCGCGGCCAGATCCTCGAAGGCCCACTGCTCGCTGATCCGTCCGTCGTCCGTGACCCTGTAGATGTCGACGGCGTCCCACTGGATGCGCTTGCCGGTCGCCGGAACACCCAGCGGATTGCCGGTGTGGGTCGCGCTGACGACCTGTCGCAGCGCGACGAGATCGCCGCTCGCGATCACGTCCTCCTCGGCAGCATCGATGTCCGAGAGCGCGCCGACGAACCCCCCGAGGAGCGAGACGACCTCGTCGAGGCCGACCGTCGTTCCGAGCACGCCGGCGTGGAATGCGACGTCTGCCGTGAAGAAGTCCCGCGCACGTTCCGCGTCGTGACCTTTGATGACCCCGGCAACGAACTCCCGAGCGCTGGCCACCCTCTGGTCCACCTCGAGCGTCTCGCTCATGCCATCCCCTCCTTCGTAGGTTGTCCTGAGAGCAAGGTTCGCGCAGACGGTGGAGGTTGGCATCCGGGAATCCCTTAGTCCCCACCCGGGTTACGGTGTCAGGAATGAGGAGCGCGACGTCACCCCGATCGAGGGACCGCCCGGTGTGGGATTGGTCGGGCGGCAACGCGAGCGCGAAGCGCTGGGGCGGTTGCTCGAAGCCGCGCGCGGTGGTCGGGGTGGGGTCTTGGTGCTGTACGGCGACCCCGGGGTCGGCAAGACCGCGTTGCTGGAGCACGCGGTTGGGGCGGG
>CAVSJR010000005.1:0-659926 GCA_963728285.1 uncultured Actinomycetes bacterium
ACAAGTTGTGTCGGGCGGTCGTGATTCCGACCAAATTCGAGGCTGGCAGTTTTCCAATGATGGAGGCCTTCACTGTTGGGGCCGCCGTTGCGTGCTCGAACGTCACCTCGCTCCCGGAGCAGGCGGGCGACGCAGCGCTGATCTTTGACCCCACGGATCATGTGCAGATGGCCGAGGCGATCCGAAGAATTTGGGCCGACCCGCGATTGCGCGAAACGTTGGCTGCAAGAGGCAAGAAGCGGCAACAGGCGCTGCAGTGGAGCAATACCGCAAAGCGTTTCCGTGCCCACTATCGCCGAATAGGCGGTCGCAGGCTTTCAGAAGACGACTCCCGTATCCTGTCGCAAGATGCATGCCGTGAGTCGTGAGTTCGTATCTTCGAGACCAGTAATGTCGTAACCCAAGACCTTCCTCGGGTCACACACATGCATGTGAACGAGCGACAATCGTTTCAGTATCCGGGAATCGAGTGGCGTAGGCATTCCTTCATGGCTTAGTAGCCAAGAACGAATAGAGCCGACCTGGTTGGGAGCGGTTCAGGTGAAGGAGGACGACTGCCGAACGCCGACCAAACGGCTGATGAGTTCCCCCGCAAGTCCAAGTTTCCTCTTGAGGAGAGTCGTTGGAAACTCTCTCAGTTCGTCATTTGTTCGCACAACGGGGAACGCATTGATCACGGAATCCCATGGCCTTAGGACCCGCTGGACCTGCAGCCCGCTGGCCTCGATGGCTTGAAGGTACTCGGGAAGGCAAAAGGCGTTCTCCCCTCCCGCCAACTGATGCACTGGGTGATCTCTGAGGAATTCGTCAAGCTGCCTTTCATCGTCCACCACGTGTTCCCGGCACACCAGTAGCACCCCACCACGTTTCAGAACGCGCGCACACTCCGAAACCAACAGCGGCAAATCTGAGGCATGATGAAGGACCTGGCGGACATACACTAGGTCGACCGATAGGTCTCGCAGCGGTATTTGCTCTCCGACGCCGATCAATGGGATGACGGCGAGGCGACCTGTCAGACTCTGCAGAGCCCTGATGCCAATATCGTCGCTCGGATCTCGATCGGGCGGGACGACCCGAGCTAGCGCCAGACAGAGCAATCGAGTAGGAGGCGATCCCATTTCCGGCTCCGAGATCGAGCACGGTACAACCCCGAAGAGAGGCTCCGACGAGTTCGACAACCTCGTCGAACTCGGCTGAACGCCTGAACCGCTCAGCCGCCTCATCCGTGTCCTCCCCGAGGTAGGCATCCCGCACAAGGTCGTGGTACCTTTCGTCGCTTCGAAGATGCCGGATCGCCTCATCGATCGGCATGAGCTGTCGCTCGTTTGACCCTCTCTTACTCATTCCGACGCCCCATCAGCCCTGTCTGACGAGCGAGCATTTGCAGATTCCCTCTCCGGAGCGGGGAATGCGGAGAAATCAAAGCTGCTATGCGGAGTCGAGCCCGTCGGCCAAGGCTTTCCCTTGGTGTCGCCGCCCGCCCGGTCGAACGCACTGCTTCGAGCACCTGCCGAGCCATCCGATCCCAGTTGAAGTGGGAATCGAGAACCTGCAGTTCTCAGCCTGCATGCTCCTGAGTGTGTCCTCGGAGGCGGCCTGAAGATCCGTAAGCACGTTCACGGCCGCCCGCGGATGATGACCGGGATGTTCATGATCCCCGGGTAGGCCACATAGCCACTGGATGGCGTGCAGACGGGCACGAGTCCCAGGCCATTGCCTGAGGAATTGGTGCAGGGGTTTGCATCTCCGGTCCCAACGGTTAGTAGGAAATCATGGGAGGCGATGAGTCTCAACGCGGAATCGGACTTGAAATCCTGATAGCCCAGGCTCGTGATTCCCGCAAGTTCGGCTCTTCCCGCGCCGATCCAGGAGATGGGTGTCTGAGGCATCATCTTTGAGAGTGTTGACAAGTACCCGAGGTTCTTGGGTCGGCCGTCGTGGCCTATGTTCGAGGAACCGCCGATCTCCGGGCGGATTGAACGTCCGCTTGACCACAGGAAAGTCCCGCCGATCCACGGCCAGGTCGACGTGCACCATCTTCGGTGCCCAATGCGAGAACAAAGACTCACGAATGGACTCGAACCAGAAGTTGCCCGTTATGGCGGGGGTGGATAACTTGGAGACTAAGGGATCGACAAAGGAAACCTGCCTGGGATCGTGATTGAAGGGACACATGATGATAATTCGCCGCCATCCCGGTCGCCGCGCACTGCGACGGAACACAGTCCATGGCGCTGGGTGAGGATGTCCAGGAGAACGTCATCTGGACCCGGCCTGATTCCGCGGGATTCGTCCCAATCATACTGAATGACCTCGTAGTGAGGCCGAAGCCGCTCAAAGACGTTCCGCCCGATGGCGTCGGGACAGGAGATCGATGAACCGTGCGGATACACGAGGTGGACCGTCGTCATGGTCCCGGGTTGGGCTCGGTCGAACATGACGTGGATGCGGTCACGTATTCTTCTTCCCCGCAAAGATTAGGGTCGAGTAGTGATGGTTGGGATTTCTCCCTTCTTCGCGAGTGAGATGCTTCTTAACGAGGGGATCGAAGTCTTCGAGGTGGACCTCGACATTCTCGGCCGTCACTCGGATTGGGTGACCAACATCCTGGGTTTCGCTTCTTCCTCGTTTGAGAGATCCTGACCGATCACAACGTAACCACCTGATCGGACCAGACCCGTTGCGTTCCGCATGCAGAGATCAAAATCGTAGACGTGATCAAGGACGTTGATCAGCACGACTACGTCGAATGTCATTGGGGCAAAGGGTATCTCCTCAAGCGGGTGATCATCGATGAGAATGAGGCCACGATGGTATGCATCAGCGAGCCAGCGATGTTTGAACTGGATGTACGACCTGATCAATGGATCGCTGCACACGATCCGGCGAACATTCCTTCCTTGAGTAATGAGTCTCGTGTTGGTGTACGGGCCACAGCCGACCTCGATGTAGTCGCCAATGTCGTCCGGAAGAATTGAGTATCCGTCGAATCGATCAGCCCACCAGTGGTTCCAGTCGTCGCCTTGCCCTCGATCTGACCCAAGCGCGCGTGCGATGGGTCGAGCCAGGGGCACGACGAATCGACGCCATCCGTGTTTGGCCTGCGCGCCCTGCCAGAGATCGAGTTCCCACCGCTGCGCTTCGAGCCAGCGATCGACGCTCACTTTCTTCACGGACATAGTCGCCTCCGTTGGTCGGGTTAAGGTTGGGAGGTTCCCAGATGTTAGGGAGAAGCGTGTGTGCTCCGCCAGATCAATCGACACCAACCACTGCAAGCCGTTTGAGGGTTGATCGCGTGTAGATCGCACAGGGAACCAAGACACAGACCACCTGCGCGATGACGGATCCCCACACGGGACCCGAGATACCGACGGCGCGCGTCAGGGCTATAGAGAGTGCGAGATTCGCGGTCATCATGATCGTTGCACAGACTGCTTGAAAGCCGAGGGCACTTGATCCATTCAGGTACATGGCGATCGGGCCGACCACGCAGCTCACGACGGCCCATGCTGCCAACCCCAACAGCAGCGGGGTGGTTGGGTCATGGCATCGCCCGCCCAAGCGTGCAGCACTGGAACTCCGAACGCCAGCAGGAGAGTCGACATCGCGAGCCCCAGCGAGCCTGATATCACCATCGATCGCGTAAGCGTCCGCCTTACCCATGACCGATCACCGCGGGCGAGTGCCTCAGAATACGCAGGCCAAAGCGGCGTTAGGGCGAAGCTCAGATCAGGGGCGTGATCATGAATAGCTTCATCGGGACCGCGTACTGGGTCACCTCTTCTGGGCCCAGGAGGCCAGCGATGACGATGTTGTCCGTTTGATAGGCGACGGCGGCCGCGATGGCCAGGATAAAGAACATCGAGCCGAGCCTCATCATGCGCTTGGCTGCTGGCAGGGTGGCCTGTTTGGGTCGGGGGATGAGCCAAGGCCTCCGATGAAAAAGGACAGCGCCGTTAAGGAGGGCCGCTACGACAGGGCCTCCGCCAAGAGCCAACACCAACCAGGGCAGGTCCGCTGAACACCGATCGCGATGATCAAAGTCACCAATGAAACGACGCTCCCCACGCCCTGCCAGACGCTGCTCGCAAATCCTTCCTGGAACCCAGCCCGAGTGCTCTCGACGATACCTAGCGGCAGTCCCACAAGGGTCAGGATCAAGACCACCGCCGTGGCTGGACCCGCCACTGCAGCAGCATCCCGAAGAAACAACGTTGAAAAACCCGCGGCCAAGGGACAAGGGGGTAGACCACCGCGAACGTCAGTCCCAAGATAGTCATGACTCCGAGAAGCATGTAGAAGGCACTTGATACGTATCGCCGAACAGCCTCTCGGTCATTTCGGCCCTGAGCCTCCGACACTCCGTTTACAAGACCGTTGCCCAGTCCGAAGTTGGCGAACGTCAGGAAGGCCGTGACAGCGGTTATCGTCACCCACAGTCCGTACTCCTCGGCTCCCAAGTAACGGAGGGTTAGTGGAACAGAAATGAGAGCAGTGGCGATGCCGATACCTCGAGCGCCCATAGACGTAATTGCCGTCGATCCGATTCGCCTATAGCGCTCGCGAGAGCGCGATTCCGTGGTTAGGGAATCAAGGTCCTGCAGACGCAATCCGCCCTTCGCTCTCTTCATGAACTCAGTCATTAGCGCGTTCACGGCGAGTCTCCGCCTCGTTCTACATCCGCAGAGACACTCAAACCGCTACCAAGACACGCAGGACACAGTGGATTCGCGAACGACCTCGATGCATCTGACCCGCGACCTCGCTGCCACCAGGGATTGAAGGCTGTGGCGTCCGTGCGTCTCATTGAGCAGGTCATCCTGAACTGACCTCGTATCGTTCCACATGCCTAGTTGGACTTCGAATTGGGCGAACACACTTCGTACAACTGGCTCATTTCTCGCAACAGGTGATCGTCGACCAGCGTGAACTGGGCTCCGTGAACATCCAAGGTTGCCCCACCGTGCGGTGGATGCCAAAAGGCCCGAATTTTCCTTCCTATCTCAGCCGGACTGTCTCCTGACGCAATGTGGCGCAAGTGTTCGAATTCCTCGCGACTCATGTATCGACCAGGGCCTTGCGGCCTCCTGGGTAGAGGTTCGCCGCCAAGGCATCTCCTGATACGTCCTGAAAAAGATCGAGGAGGACACGTTGGCTTTCCCTCGCGAGCGTGAGTGCCGTCTCGTCAGCAGCAGCTATGGGGAATCGGCGTACGTCGATGATGTCTCCCGTATCAAACTCCTCGCTAACGAAGTGCGCACTGACTCCCCAGCTATCGAAGTTCTCGTAGATGGCGATGCTGTATCCGTTTACCCCTCGAATGTCGGGAAGCGGCGCCGGATGGAAGTTGATACAGCCAAGGCGAGGTGCTTCGATGAGGCGCCTCCGAATGCGCTTCCAGAAGAGGAAGGATACGGCCAAGTCGACGTTCAAGCCGTCGGTCTCGATCTGGTGATAGAGATCCAGTGTCGTCCGGACCGGAATGCCGAGCGTCGAAGCAGTCGCCACCAGGCTGTTTGCCTGATTGGCCTCTCTTTCCGGTCCCACAACCGCAATTACTTCCACATATTCGCAACCAGAAATCGCAGTCCCTGGACGACAGATGCGTTGTCCTTGCCCATATAGACGACGCGCACGCCTCTACGCCTCCTTCAGAGCCACGGCCAGACGATCACTCACATAGTCGACGTCCTCGTCCGCAAGGCCGGCCCACGTGGGCATACAGATGCCCCGAGCAGATAGCTCCTCTGCTACGGGGAAGACTCGGTCCCGCCACCGTAGGGGGGCATGGTATGGATGGGATAAAAGAAAGGACGCGTTTCTATCCCCCATTCGCGCAGCCGTTCCCGAACGGCGTCGCGGTGGCCGAGGACGTTACCGGCAGAACGATTCCCACAAGCCAGTTGGCGCACCGAGCGTCGCTTTCGGTCGCCTGAAACGACAGACCTGGGACAGCCGCGAGATTCCGCGGTACCGTGCGGCGATACCCCGGCGGCGCGCGAGACGCTCTTCCAGTCCCTCGAGCTGTGCCAGTCCAATCGCAGCTTCCAAGTTGGTCATGCGGTAGTTGTAGCCGATGACTGGATGCCAATATGTGCGGTCGACCGCTTGGCCCTGCCCCTTGTAGAGTCTCGCCCGCTCGGCCAAAGTTGGCGTCGTTCGCAACCACCATGCCTCCTTCACCCGTGGTGACGATCTTGTTGCCGAAGAAGCTAAATGTCCCAATCGGCCGATGGCGCCTACCGGGCACCCTCGTGGTTGCCCCGTGTGCTTCGGCGGCGTCCTCGATAAGGTTGACACGATGATCCCGACCTATCCCCAGGAGAGTTCCCATGTCCGCTGGCTCTCCGTACAGGTGCACTGCAACGATCGCCTTGTTCGGGGACCGATCCGACGCTCGACATCCTCGGGGTCGAGGTTCCAGGTCTCCGGCCGGCTATCCACGAATTTCACGTTCGCGCCGCAATACCGTGCCGCGTTGGCGGTCGCGACATAAGTCAGTGTCGGTACGATGACTTCATCTCCGGGGCCGATGCCGAGGGCCAACATGGCCAGGTGAAGAGCAGCCGTTCCCGTGTTGCAGGCCACTGCGTACTCCGCTTCGCACAGACTTGCGAACGCCTTCTCGAATCTGCCTATGTACTCGCCACGAGACGAGATCCATGTTGAATCTAGGGCAATCTTGGACGTAGGCGGCTTCCTGTCCGTCCAAGGTCGGGGCGGAAATCGGAATCCGGCGCGTCGGGGGAGCCCACTCCTCGGTCTCCTTCGCGATCTCGGCCAGTTGGTTTCATCGGGCCGTCAGGTGAGGGAACTCACATACCATCTGTAGGTCTGCTCTAAGCCTTCACGCAAACCTACTTGCGCTTTCCACCCGAGCGCCTCAAGCCGAGACACATCCAAGAGCTTGCGCGGCATCCCATCGGGCATGCTCGGGTCGAAGGCGAGCTCCCCATTCCATCCCACGGTCTCCGCGATCAGTTCGGCGAGTTCGCGAATGGTCATGTCGCGTCCTGTACCGACGTTGAGATGGCCTCCTCGCTCGTAGCCGGTGCTGCGAAGACTGCGGCATCCGCTCCACGATCGTCGGCGTGAAGAAACTCGCGCCGGGGCGTGCCCGTTCCCCAGACCTTAACGGTGGAGTTGCCCGACGCTTTCGCCTCATGGATCTTCGCGAGCAGGAGCGACGGCCAGAGCGCGTGGCTGGCTGCTCAAATCAAAGTTGTCGCCCCGCCCATACAGGTTCGTCGGCATCAGCGAGATCACGTTCATGCCGAACTGTCGTCGGTACATCTTGCCGAGTTCGAGAGCTGCGATCTTGGCGATCGCGTACCCTTCGTTCGTCGGTTCGAGTGGCCCAGACAGGAGGGCCTCCTCCTGGATTGGTTGGGGAGCCTCGCGAGGATAGATACAGGAGGAGCCGAGCACCACCGTCTTCGAAACCTCAGCCTGCCGGGCTGCCTCGAGGACGTTCGTCCCGATCATGAGGTTGTCGTACAGGAACTCGCCTTGGGCTGATCGATTCGCCTCGATTCCGCCGACCCTGGCCGCCGCCAGAAAGACCACATCCGGGCTGGCCTCGCGCACAAAGCGTTCGGTCGTCGGTCTGTCGCCGAAGATCGAGGTCCTCGGACGGTCGCTGTGACGATCTCCGCGAGGGGCTCTTGGCGTAATCCTCCGAACCAACGCCGACCCTGCAAGGCCACGATGTCCAGCCACCCAAACGCGCTTATCGGTCGAGATCGAACAAGCGGACCGTACCTCGCCGCCGGCACGCGTTCCCGCGCTTCCTCCAGGCCGAGCCCCACTTGCCAGGTCGGCCTCCACCATCGAGGTCACCAGCTCGGGAGAACGAGATCCTAGGCTGCCATCCCAGTTGGGCTCTCGCCTTGGAGGGGTCAGCCACCAATGCCTCGACCTCGGTCGGTCGAAGGTATCGCGAGTCCACCTCCACGAACGGTTCCCAGTCGAGACCTACGTGGTCAAAGGCCAATTGGCAAAACTCTCGGACGGTGTGCCCCTCGCCGGTACCGATCACGAAGTCGTTCGGCTCGCCTGCTGCAGCATTTCGAACATCGCCCGCACGTAGTCCTTCGCGTGGCCCCAGTCCCGGATCGCGTCGAGGTTCCCCAGATAAAGGCGGTCCTGAAGGCCGGACACGATTCGGGCAATCGCAGTGGTGATCTTGCGGGTGACGAAGGTCTCGCCTCGGCGTTCGCTCTCGTGGTTGAACAGAATTCCGGAGACGGCGAACATGCCGTACGCCTCACGGTAGTTTCGCGTGAGCCAGTACGCGTAGAGTTTCGCGGCCGCGTACGGGGAGCGTGGCTGGAACGGGGTCTCCTCGGACTGCGGGGGAGGGGACGTCCCCGAACATCTCGGAAGAGGCCCGCCTGGTACAGCCTCGTCTGGATTCCGGTCTCGCGGATCGCCTCGAGAAGCCGCGTCGTCCCGATGCCGTCAACGTCGCCGGTGTACTCGGGCTGTTCGAAGGAGACCATGACGTGACTCTGCGCGCGCTAGGTTGTAGATCTCATCTGGGGCAACCGTACGAATCAGTCGGGCCAGCTGAGATCCATCCGTAAGGTCGCCGTAATGCAGAAACAGTCGAACATCGGCCTCGTGGGGGTCTCGGTACAGATGTCGATTCGCCCAGTGTTGAACGAGACGCCCGGCGGATCATCCCGTGGACTTCGTAGCCCTTCTTCAGAAGGAGTTCCGCGAGATACGATCCATCTTGGCCCGTGATTCCCGTCAGCAGGGCTCGTTTCATCATCGTCTGCGTCCTCTGGAGCATGGTGGCATTCTTTCGGCTTTGCGGTGACGTTCAAGCAGCCAATCGGCCGATCCACAGGTACGTCTGCATAGCCTGCACCCGCGCGGTCTCGATTCGACGCCGGTTGGCAAAAGGTGACGGAATGGTGTCTAGTCAAGCCGACGCGCACTGCGCAACCTCGCTGCTAAAGCGCACTATCTCAGCCGTCCAAGCGATAGCTGACCGTGGCGGATTTCGTCTCGCCAGCCGGCACCCGAGGACCTGAAGGGAACCTTACGGTCGAACTCACGTTCCACCAAGCGGGAACCCAGGCTCTCCGTTCACCTGGGTCTCGACCGAGGACGCGTCCGCCGGGACATATGTCGCAGTCTGCACGGCGAACGTTCCTACGGGGAAGTCGTCGGACTTCGATCCCAGCAGGATGCTCTGCGGCGAGGTCGGCGCCGTGTTCTTGAGGGTGATCGTGGTCGTCACCGTCTCGGATCCGTCGTCGTTCGCCGTTCGTCGTCGGACGTGACGGATCGCTTGATGAAGTACCCGACACGCGACGGGCGTGATGCCGTTGAACGTCACGAGTGGCGGATCCGACCCGAATCGTGGCGCTCCGGTCGCGCCGAGCTCTCCGAGGAATCCCTGCTCGCTCTCCTCGTTCGCGTACACCTGGAAATGCCGCTCGTCGACGGCCCGCGCGATCGCCGACCCCATCGCGGCCGGCGGCCAGGGACGAGTAAGCGCCGCCTGCCATACAGCGTTTCCGAGCGTGCTCTGCCAATCGTCGTTCTGCGTGATGTCGGTCGTCAGGAACGTATCGCGGTCCATCACCTCGACCACGTTGTCGGCGGAGATCGTGTCCGGCCACGTCGCTCCGATCGGCTGCCCGAGTTTCGGCACGGCCGGCGGCATGTCGACCGGGCCGATGGCCTCGAGCAGGTAGGACATCCACACGGCGTCGGCGCCGATCACGCCGTCGACCTTCGGGCGCCCGGCCGCTTCCCAGATCCCCTCCATGAGCCGTGCGTTTGTCGCGAAGTCCGGCGAGTACGTCGTGGCGATGAACGTCTTCGTCGCTCCGAACGTGGCGTAGCGCTTCACGACGTCGTCCGGCGCGTCGATCGGACGCTTCGCATTGGGGATCGTGGATGTGGCCGCGAGCTCCTCGAGCCGGATGCGGTTTCCGTCGGCGTGAAGCAGGCCGTACGAGCCCGGATATCCGCCGGATCCGCGCGGATCGGACAGGTTCATCATGACGAGCAGATACGTGCGCTCGCCCTCCGCCCCAAGGAACCCCGGAAGCAGCTTCGCGAGCGCGGCGGCCTTCTCAGCCTGGCTCGCTCGCTGAACGACGACGCTCCGCCCGCTCGATACGGCATCCCGGACCGGACCGAGAAGCGACGCGACGGTCGATCGGTGCCAGCTCCTCCCGGGCGCGGCCCATGAGCGTGGCGGCCTGGGCGAGCGCCGGCTCGGCAGCGTTCACGAGGTCCAGATCGATGCGCCCTCCCGGTTCGAATCCGGGCACGCTCGTGCCGTCCCACCCTGCATCTCGCGCCGCCGTCACCAGCTCGTTGCCGGCCTGCGCCGCGAGCACCGCGCTGCGGCTCATCGCGCGGACGGCTCGGGCGTCGTCGCCGATCACCGGCAGGAACCCGAGCAGTCGGGGCGAGGGGTGTTCCGCGGCGCCCTGCGCGCGCGCCGCGTCGGCCTCCGCCAGGGAGAACGATGTCTCCGCTCGCGTCCAGGTCTCCGGCGGCCAGCTGGTCGGCTCCACTCTGCAGCGCGTCCCTGGCGGCCCTGAGCTCTCGGTCAGCGTGAACCCGGCCCACGACACGTCGAGGAAGGCGAGCAGGCCGAGCAAGCCCAAGCCGATCAGGAGCCAGCGAACGGGGTGGCGTCTCCGCCGCCGTCGATGGACGGGTTTGCGCACCTTGACTCGAACCCGCTGCGGACCGGTGTCCGGCCGGTGGTCCAGGGTGTCCGTCATTGAGGCGAAACGCTACCTCCTCGAGCCCCTCGACGCTCGTGGCCAGGGTGGTTGTTCCCGCGGGGTGAGCGCCTCTATGCTAGCCGGCGTGCCCGGCCCCATGGGGGGCGTGAAGGGGCAGGTCGAACGGGAAGCACGTTCTCGGGGGGTTCCCATGAAGAGTCTGTCTCTGACCGGCCGCATCATCGCCGTGGCCATCGCCGCCACGTTCGCATTTGCCGGGACGGCCTTCGCGGCGTCCTGGACGGCGTCGACGAGCCTGTCGTTGCACGCCGATGATCACTCGGTCGACAAGGGCGACAAGGTCGATTTCTCCGGCAATCTGTCGTCATCGAGGAAGAAGTGTCGTGCGAACCAAAAGGTCGCCCTGTTCAAGGGAAACAAGAAGGTGGCGACGCAGAGGACGAGCCGCAGCGGTCATTACGAATTCACCCAGACGATCAAGCGGACGAAGACATGGCACACGGAGTACAAGGGCCGCACAGTTCGGGACGCACCCGAACATCAAGGTCTGCTTGGGCTCGCGCTCGAACAATGAGAGGGTCGAGGTCCACTGACGAGGCGCTGATCGACCGCGACGAGCTCGGGATCGACGGTTCGTTCCTGGTACGCCTGAAGGCGATCGAGGATTCACGCGGCTCGTTCTCCGAGCTGTACCGCGATGAGTGGCTGGCCGGCGCGAGCGAGATGGTCCAGTCGAATATCTCGCGCTCTCGCGCAGGCGTTCTGCGAGGCCTGCACTTCCATCGTGAGCAGGCGGACTACTGGGTCGTCGTCGGTGGAGACGCCGTGGTGGGCCTCGTCGATCTGCGGGACGGCTCGCCCACCCAGCGCGTCGCCGTCAAGCTGGACCTGAGCGAGCACGAGCCGGCCGGCCTCTACATCCCGCCGGGCGTGGCCCACGGGTTCTACGCTCGCACCGACCTCATGCTGAACTACTTCGTCGACCGGTACTTCTCCGGCGAGGACGAGTTCGGCGTCGCCTGGAACGATCCCGAGATCGGCATCGCCTGGCCCTCCGATTCCCCGATCCTCTCGGAGCGAGATCGGTCGAATCCATCGCTCGCCGAGGTCCTGGCCTCGCCCGAGTAGGCCTTCACCTCGTCGAAGACCACCGACGTAGGTCCTTCGTCGGTGCGAAAAATCACCCGAGCGAGCGATCCCGCGCAACCCTCATCCGAGCCGATACCTGGAATCAGGCAGTACGCAGGGACAACGATGAGGAGAACGCCTTGATGGAACCGATTCGGGTACTCGTGGCCGACGATGAGGAGGGCGTGCGCGATGTGCTCGGCGCCGTCATCGCCTCCGACCCCACGCTGACGCTCGTCGGCAGCGCGGCGGAGGCGGACTCCGCGATCGCGCTGGCGACGGAGGAGCAGCCGGACGTGGCGCTCGTCGACGTGCGCATGCCCGGCGGCGGCGGGCTCCGAGCGGCGAAGGAGATCTCGCGGCGGTCCTCGACGACGAAGATCATCGCGGTGTCCGCGCACGAGGATTCCGACACGGTCCTGTCGATGCTCCTCGCCGGCGCCAGCGGCTACGTCGCGAAGAGCGACCCCACCGACGAGATCCTCCGGACGATCCACCGGACGCTCGAGGACAGGCCGGCGCCGGGAGCCAACGAGATCGAGCGCGTCCTCAACACCTTCGACGCGTGCCGCGAGCACCTCCAGGGGCGCTCGTCGATCACCGACCTGCAGCACCGCCGGATCGAGCGGGCGCTGCACCGCGGCTCGATGTCCGCGGAGCTTCGTCCCATCGGCGATCTGCGCACCGGCGAGATCGCCGGCGCCGACGCGACCGCCGCGTTCCGCACCGGGCCCGACCGATCGGTCGACGCCTGGTTCGCCGAGGCGAGGGCGGTCGGCAAGCACGTGCCGCTCGAGCTGTCGCTGGTGCGAGAGGCGCTGTCCGAGATCGATCGCGTCCCCGACGGCGCGTTCATCGCCGTGAGCGTCTCGCCCGACACGATCTGCTCGCCCAAGCTTCGGCACACGCTCGAGGGAGCGCAGCCCGACCGCGTGGTGCTCGCCATCAGCGAGCAGGAGCCCATCCACGACGACCAGGCGTTCGACGAGGACCTGTTCGAGCTGCGCGACGGCGGGATCCGGATCGCCATCGACGACGCCGGCACCGGGCATCGCGAGCCTCCGGCACCTCCGGCGGATCGCGCCCGACTTCGTCCGGATCGACGAGACGATCACGTCGCGGATGCAGGAGAAGCAGACGCGCGTGGCGCTGGCCGCCACCGTCACCTCCTTCTGCGCGGCGGTCGGCGCCGAGGTGATCGCGAAGAAGGTGTGGACCCAGGCGGAGGCGGAGGTCATGGCCGAGCTCGGCATTCGCCTCGCCCAGGGCGACTTCCTGAAGGGCGTGCAGCTGTGAGGCGCGGGACGAGGATCCGGATCGCCCTGGCGGTGTCGGCCGGGCTGGGGCTCGCGCCGCTGCTCGCGGCGGCTCCCGCGGGGGCGCAGGTGTGCACGCCGGCGCCGGCGTGTCTGACGGACTCGGGTCGAGGGAGCGGTCGAGGACGCCGGGAGAGGCCGTCCGCGACACGTCCGAGGAGGTCCGCGACAAGGTCGACGAGACCGTGGGCGGCGTCACGGACACCGTCGACGACGTGCTGAACCCCGGCGGCGGGGGTGACCCCGGCGGCGGTGGTGGCGGAGGCAACCCCGGCGGCGGTGATGAGGGAAGCGGCCGCGGGAACGATCCAGGGAACCACGACCGAGGGGGCCGAGGCGCCCAGAACGGAGCGCGCGGCGGAGCGAGCGACACGGCCGGACCCGAGCGTCACGGCGAGGCTGACGACCGGGTCGGCGTCCGCCCAGGCCCCGGGCGCCGGATCCGCGAGCTCCCTCACCCAGGCTCGGCCGCCCGATCGCAGCGTCGGCATCTCGGGAGGGGCGAGCGGCGCGCGAGATCGCGGCGGAGGTCGCCTTCCGGCTCGGGCTTCCGCTCGCGCTGCTCCTGGCCCTCGCGGCCTCCTTCGTCGCGGTGCAGAACCGGCTCGATCGCCGGGATCCGAAGCTGCTCGCATCGTCGCTCGACCAAGAGCTCCTGACCTTCCGATGAGCGCACTCATCGGATCGCATCGCACGGCGCGGGGGCGCGCCGACGGGAGCGAGGTCGTGCCGCTCTCCGAGCGGGCCGCGTACCTGCAGGCCGTCCGCGCGGGATTCGCCGTCGTGGTGATGGCCACCGCCCTGTTCGTGCCCTCGCTCGCCGACACCTCCCGCGTCACGCTGGCGCTCGTCACCGTCGCCTACGTGGCGGCGGCGGCGCTCCCGCAGGTGCTTCGACGCCTCGGGAAGGAGGGGGTGCTCCCGCTCGTCCAGGGCATGCTCCTGCTCGACGGGATCTACCTCGTCTACGCGATGTACGCGACGGGGGGAACCGAGAGCCCGCTGCGACTGCTCGTCTACGTGCACCTCGTCGCGGTGACGCTGCTCGCCTCGTATCGGACCGGCCTGAAGATCGCGCTGTGGCACACGCTGCTGTATCTGCTGCTGTTCGAGGGGGAGGCGACCGGCGTGCTGCAGCCGCCGGGCGGGCTCGTGGCCGCGCGGGAGCTGACGAACGCGCAGTTCATCGGCGAGATCGTGCTGCGGGTCGCCGGCTTCTGGCTCGTCGCGCTCGCGACGGCCGCCTTCTCGGCGCTCAACGAACGGGAGCTCAGATCCCAGAAGGTGAACCTGGAGCAGCTGTCGGCCATGGTCGTGGAGGCCGACGAGAGCGACGACGCGCCCGCGATCGCCGCCACCCTGCTCGACAAGCTTCGGGAGACGTTCGGCTTCACGCGCGGCGCGGTGCTCGCCTCCCCGGATGGGGATCTCCAGCTGCAGGGCTCGATGGGCGAGATCGGGGTCGGGGCGATGCAGGCCGGCCTCGACCCGCTCGTGGAGCAGGCGTGGACGACGCGGGAGCCCGTGCTCGTGCGGGAGATCGACGACGCCACCGACCCGAGGCTCGCGAGGCTGCTGCCGGGCGCGCGCAACGTGCTGGTCGTCCCGCTGTTCCTCGATCACGGCTTCCGGCTCGGGGTGCTGTTGCTGGAGCATCCCTCGAGCGATCGGATCCGCGCGTGGGTCGTCGCGATGATCCGCCAGTTCGCCTCGCACGCGGCGCTCGCGCTGCACAACACCTGGCTGATGGAGCGGATCCAGGACAACCTGACCGAGATCGGATCGCTGAAGGACGAGCTGGTGAAGCAGAACCTCTCGCTCGAGCTGACCGTGGCCGAGCAGACGCAGGAGCTTCGCAGCGCGGTCGCCGAGCTTCGGGAGATCGACGAGCAGCGGCGGGGCCTGCTGTCGCACCTCGTGATCGCGCAGGAGGAGGAGCGCCGGCGGATCGCGGGCGACATCCACGACGAGCCGGTGCAGAAGATGGTGACGGTGAGCATGCGGCTGCAGCTGCTGCGCAAGACGCTGTCGGACCCGGGGGATCTCGAGACGGTCGACAAGCTGCTCGGGTCGGTTCGAAGCGCCATCCGGAGCATGCGGGACCTGTTGTTCGAGCTCCGCCCGCCGATCCTCGAGGAGGCGGGGCTCGCGGCCGGGATCCGCCACTACCTGATCGACCGCCAGCCCGACTTCTCCTTCGAGGTCCACGATCACCTGGAGGACGAGCCGGCCGACGAGATCCGGATCGTGCTGTATCGGATCGCCCAGGAGGCCCTCGCGAACGCGATCAAGCACGCCGAGGCGTCCACGGTCGACGTCGAGCTGCTCGAGCGCGACGGCGGCTACCTCGTGAGGGTGCAGGACAACGGCGTGGGATTCGAGCCGAGGGCCGGGCTGGTGAGCGCCCCCGGCCACCTTGGGATGAGCACGATGCGGGAGCGAGCGGAGTCGGCGGGCGGCTGGTGCAAGATCAGCAGCCTTCCCGGCGGCGGCGCGACCGTCATGGCGTGGCTTCCCGGCCCGGGCGTGTCTCGCGCGGCCGAGCCGGGCTCGCAGGCGGCCCCGACGCCGACGGACTCCGGGACGTCCGTGGAGCGCCGCGCCTCCTAGGATCGTGGGGAGACGCCGTCGCCGACGGTCTCCTCCGCCGATGCCACCATCGCGCCACGTGGTCCGTCGGCCGAGCGATCCGGCTGCGGAGACCGGATAAGGTAGGCATGTGATGCCCTCCACCGATCCTTGCAGGGCGGCGCCGCATCGGGGCCTGCGTGAAGGTGCGCTCGACCGGCTGGGGAGGCGGGTCCATCCATGAACATTCGCCGGGTTGCCCTCGCCGGAGTGATCGCGGCCGCGGCGGTGCTCACCGGCGCCTGTGACGAAGAGGCCGATCGAAAGCACGCCGCGCCACGCGGGGAGCATCGGCTCACCTCGCAGGTCGCGACGATCCAGGAGGCGGTCATCGCCGAGGATCCAGTCGCGGCTCGTTCCGCGGTTCGCGATCTTCAAGGGTCCGTGACCGACCTTCAGGAGGCGGGGGAGGTGAGCTCCGACCGAGCCGGCCGGATCCTCGCTGCGGCGCAGATGGTGTTGGACGAGCTCTCGCTCCTCCCGGCTTCATCTTCATCGACGGTCGAGCTCCCTCGAGCGACGGCGGAGTCGATGGACGGCGGGGGGGATCGTGGCGAGGAGCACGGCGTGCCTCCCGATCCAGAATCGAATCCCGGCGACGCGTAAGGGAAATTGCGGTGGTGACGTGCATGCGATGTGGCATCACGACACGTCGATCACACCGGGCCAGTCGTTCCTCGTCGAAACGTGCATCCAGCCGTCGCCGTGCGTCACCATCCCGTGGCCGTCTACCGCGTTTGCGTGATGGCGATGGGCGTCGCCGGGCCTACCGTCGGAGGCATGATGGGAAACGGGATCGGGCGGACCGACCGATGAGATGGTGGGTCATCGCCCTCGTGCTCTGGATCGCGTGGGTGCCGATCGGCGTCGCGCTGTTCATGTGGATCGACCGAACGGCGAAGTGGATCACTCGCCGGACGCTTCCCTCCGATCGGCGCGGACAGATCGGGTGATCGCCTGAGGGTTGAGGCCGCGTGACCGAGTCCGGAGCTCGGCGTCTCGCGAAGGTCGTGTTCGCGGCGCTGGTCCTGATGCTCGCCGCGTCGGTGACGTTCTCCGTCATGGACAGCGTCGGGGCGCGGGGAAACTGGGAGAACGGCCTCCTCGGCGACCTCGGCTACCTCCTCGCCTTCGTGCTGTTCCCGATCATCGGGTTGGTCCTGGCGCTCCGGCAGCCGAGGAACGCGCTCGGGTGGGTGATGCTCGGGATCGGGTTCTTCCTGGTCGAGCCCGCGGGCGCGTACGGCAAGCATGCCCTGGCCGCGGGGCTGCCCGGCGCGGAGTGGGCGATCGCCTCGGATTCCTGGACGTGGGTCGGCACGGTCGGGCTCGCCGGCTCCTTCGTGCTTCTGTTGTTCCCCGACGGCCACCTCCCGTCCCCGCGCTGGCGGTGGTTCGCCTGGGTCGTGGCCGGGGGCATGGTCGTGACGTCGGTGGCGATCCTCCTGTCGCCGGGATCGTTGGCGGACAGCGGGTACCCCCAAATCCAGAACCCCTTCGGCGTCGAGGCGATTCGGCCGGTGCTCGACCTCCTTCTCGTCGCGCTCGTCACGATCCCGCTCGGGATCCTGGGGTCGGCCCTCAGCCTCGTCATCCGTTATCGGAGGAGCGGCCCGACCGAGCGGTTGCAGATCAAATGGCTCGCCGCCGCGGCGGCGGTCGTTGCGGTGCTGTACGCGATCACGATGTTCATGACCTTGGCTGCGGACGCGGACTGGGGAACCGGCTACCAGGGCGTGGTCTCGATCCTGCAGAACGTCGCCATCATCTCGTTCGCCCTCGTCCCGATCTCGATCGCGGTCGCGGTGCTGCGATACCGGCTCTACGACGTCAACGTCGTGATCCGCAAGGCCGTGATCGTCGCCGCGATCGCGGTGTTCTTCACCATCGTCTACGCCGCCATCGTTGGAGGGATCGGGGCGCTGGTCGAGTCCCGTGCGACGACGACGTTGTCGTTCATCGCCGCTGCCGTGGTCGCGCTGCTCTTCCAGCCGGCGCTCGGGCGGGCTCGCCGGATCGCCGACCGGCTCGTCTACGGCACGCGCGCGACGCCGTACGAGCTCCTCGCCGAGTTCTCCGACCGCGTCGCCGAGACGTACGCCGACGACGAGGTCCTGCCGAGGATGGCTCGCGTGGTGGGGGAGGGGATCGGCGCGGCGCGAGCCGACGTTTGGCTCCGCACGCACGACCGGCTGCGGGTGGCGGCATCGTGGCCGTTCGATGGCGACCGTTCCGGCACGGTTCCGCTCGATCGCGATGGCGCGCTCCCCGAGCTTCCCGAGGCGGACGCCGCCTTCCCGGTCGAGCACCGGGGCGAGCTCCTCGGGGCGCTCGCCGTCGCGATGCCGGCCAACGACCCGATGGACGAGGCGAAGGCGAAGCTCGTCGCCGACCTCGCCGCGCAGGCCGGCCTCGTCCTTCGGAACGTCCGCCTGACCGAGGACCTTCGTGCGCGGCTCGAGGATCTGAAGCGCGCGCAGAAGCGCCTCGTGGCCGCGCAGGACGAGGAGCGCCGCAAGCTCGAGCGCAACATTCACGACGGCGCGCAGCAGCAGCTCGTCGCGCTCTCGGTCAAACTGCGGCTCGCGCAGTCGCTCATCGCCCGAGACCCGGACGGGGCCGAGGCGATGCTCGGCGAGCTTCAGACCCAGACGACGGAGACGCTCGAGGATCTCCGCGATCTCGCCCGCGGCATCTACCCGCCGCTGCTCGCCGACAAGGGGCTCCGGGCCGCGCTCGAGGCGCAGGCCCGCAAGTCCGTCGTCCCGGTCGAGATCGTGCCCGACGGCGTCGCCCGGTACTCCCAGGAGGTGGAGGCGACCGTGTACTTCTCGGTCCTCGAGGCCCTGCAGAACGTCGCGAAGTACGCCGGAGCCTCTCGCGTCGAGGTTCGCCTCGGCCCGAGCGACGGCGAGCTGCGGTTCGAGGTCACCGACGACGGGCGTGGGTTCGACTCGAACGACACTCCCTCCGGGACCGGCCTCCAGGGGATCGCCGACCGGCTCGACGCGATCGGCGGTCGGCTCGAGGTGCGCTCGGCCCCGGGCCGCGGCACCACCGTCGTCGGGCGGATCCCCGTGGACACATGATGCAGTTCGTCGACGCGGCCGGGCGGGCAGGCCGCGCGGCTGATGTCAGCCGACGTGATGGCCGCACACGAGGCCGTTGGGCACCTGGGCCGGCTCATGCTCCAGAGACGGGGGCGGTCGCTGAAGCATGAGCGAGCCCAGTGGCGACGGAGCCTCCGGCGGGTCGCTCTCGAAGCCGCCCCTGCCTTCCGGGGCGAGCGGGCTGTACAGGTAGAGAAGCACGAGGACCAGCAGCGCCGGCCAGTAGAGCAGCCACCAGCCGGCCGCCGCGAGGGCGCCCCACACGATCCACGATGTGACGATGCCGGAGATCCAGCCGAGCCAGGCGATCCCCGCGGCGTGTGATCTCACGCCGGCGTCGTTCGTGCGGATGCGAGCCGTTCGCTCGATCTGCGGGGGCGTCGAGGTGGCTCCGTCGCCCCGGACGCCGTCTCCGACTCGAACGTTGGAACCATGCACCGACATCCCTTCCTCCCTCGTCATGTCGCGGTCTCCCTGCGCGAGTGGCTCGTCCATGTCGCTGCAAGCTTGACGGCCACGCGCGTCCCCCAGCCGTCCATCGAATGAACGCGATGGGAACGGTGCGAGTCGGCTCCCGACCGGATCTCCTCGGCTGGGAGGGCTCAATCAATGACCGGGCCTCAGCGTCTTGATGCGCGACCGAGCTGCAGTTCACGATCCGTTCACGCGCGAGGCATGGACAGCCGCCGGACGGGGGAGCACAATCGTGCAACCCCTCGTTCAATGGAGGCCCCGATGCCCGCAGGATCACAGCAGCACAGGACCATCGTCGCTCGCCTGGCCGGAATCGTCGTCGTGAGCATCACGACGCTCGCGTTCGTGCCTTCGATGGCGCTGGCCGGGGAGCCCACCTGCTTCGGGAGGGCGGCCACGATCCTCGGAGATGAGGGGCGTGAACGGATCGAGGGCACCTCCGGGAACGATGTGATCATCGGGCTCGGCGGGCGCGACATCATCTTCGCCGGCGAGGGTGACGACCTCGTCTGTGGCAACGATGGAAGCGATGTGATCGACGGCGGCCCCGGAAACGACAGCATGTCTGGAGCTGACGGCCGTGACTTCATCACCGGCGTCGATGGCGATGACCTGATTCGCGGCGGTCCCGGTGTCGACGTCCTGAACTTCGGCGATGAGGAGAATGGCGACGACCAGGTGTTCGGCGGAGCGGGCGACGACGACCTCCACGCCGGGGTTGGAAGCCGACCGGTTGTTCGGCAACGGAGGGGATGACTTCGCTCGCCGAGGGCGAGGTGGACTCCCCGATGATCGATCTGTTCTCGGGAGGCCTGGGCGTGGATACGTGTCTTGCCGGAGCCGAGGACGACGTCCGCGGGTGCGAGGTCACGTCCTAGCGACCGAGGGACGCGCCACGGGTACGCTAGCGCATTCGCTCGCGGAGTCGTCCACGTGGGGAACGCTCACTCCACTTCGCGTCCAGGCCGGAGGTCCTCGGATGGAAGCTTCTGCTCACGCGTTCGACCGGGCGTGTCATACGCGTGCAGTAGGTTATCGAACATACGTTCGAGAGTGGCACGATGGTGCCGGAGGGTGCTGGAGGGGCAGATGTGCGAGCTCGCATCCATCGTTGAACGGAGCTCCGAGGCGATCGCGGAGCTGCCGGATGCGCAGGCCGAGGAGGAGTTCGAAGAGCTCCGTCGCGGCATGGAAGCACTGGAGGCAGCCTGTCTGCGTCGGCTCCCCGACCTCGAACGGCGAAGGGTTCACGAGCGAGACGGCCACCTCTCGGTGGCCTCCTGGATGGCATCGACCCACCGGGTCTCCTACGGAGCAGCACGACGATCGGCTGCTACCGCACGAGCGCTCGAGCACATGCCCGAGACACCAGAGAGCGCTCGAGCACGGCGAGGTCTCCCTGGCCGGGGTCGGGATGCTCGTGCAGGCACGAGCGGTGATCCAGAGGCCTTCGAGCGATCCGAGGCCGTGTTGCGTGCAGGCGGCTTCACTCCACTCGATCTCCGGGCTCTCCCGGGTGGTGGGGCACTGGCGCGAGGCGGTCGCCGCAGAGGCCGGTGCAGACACCGAGGCGGAGCTCCGGGCACGTCGGCGCCTGCACGCCTCCGCCACCTTCGCAGGCATGGTGCGGGTGGACGGGGACCTTGATCCGGAGACCGGCGAGGTCCTGCTGACGGCGCTCGGAGCCGTGGTGGACGCCGAGGCTCGCTCGAGAGGAGGAAGATCGAGCGATCCCCCGCCCAGCGACGTGCCGATGCCCTGGGAGAGGTCTGCCGTCAGTGGCTGGATCTCGCACCCCGTCCCGCCGTGGCGGGAGAGCGACCGCATCTCACCCTCACGGTCTCGGCCGAGGCCCTGGCGGGGTCGGCCGAGCGTGAGTCCCGGGCGGAGGTACCGGGCGAGGAGGCTCGGGGCCGAGCAGGGCTCGCGAGCCGGAGGCGGAACTCACGAGCGTGCGTGCAGGCCGAGATCTCCCCACCGGTGCGGAGCTCGATCATGTGGGTCCGGTCTCCCTTCGGACGGCACGACGGCTTTCCTGTGATGCCTCGGTGATGCGGGTGGTGATGGCGGGGGGATCGGCTCCGCTCGATGTGGGAAGGCGAACCCCGGTGGTGCCGTCGTCGATCCGACGGGCGGTCGTGTGCCGGGATCGGCACTGCCGCTTCCCCGGGTGTGACAGACCACATGCGTGGTGTGACGCCCATCACGTTGTGCACTGGGCGAAGGGAGGTCGAACGGGGCTCTCGAACCTGGTGCTGCTGTGTCGTCGCCATCACCGCCTGGTCCACACAGGAGATGGGTTCTCCCTCGAGCTCTCGGGAGAGGGACCGGTGTTCAGACGACCCGACGGATCGGTGCTCGAGGATCGCGCTCCACCGCCCTCGTAGCGGTCTACAGGAGGGGGCCAGGACGTCGAACCCCTCACTCACCGCAGCTTCGGCGAGCTTCCCGTCGTATGTGACGAGGCCCGCCAGGTCGGTTCCCAGGGTCAACGCCGTCGCAAGATGAATCGCGTCGAGCGTGCGGAGCGATGCTGGCTCGAGCCGCGCGGCGCGGATCAAGATCGCGTCCTCCATCGGAATAAGCGCGATTCGGTCGATGACATCGTTCGCTCGCTCCTTGCGGTCGTCCGATGCTCCGATGCGCCGAACCGCTCGAATGACCTCGACCCGGGATAGGGCGCTGGAGACGACCTCAGGATCGGCGCGAAGCGACTCGATGAGCGCGGACGTCTCCGGCTCCGGCGCGACGAGCTACACGATGGCTGAGGAATCGAGATACAACACGGCCTAGAGTCGCTCGGCACGCTCTTCGAGCAGCGCCTCGCTCAGCTTGGTGGAGACGCGTCCCCGCGGAGGCAGGAGCTCTTCGAGATCTCGCCGGGACGCCTTGCACGTCCCGCGGCAACGAGGCGATCAAGAGGGCTCGCCGGCGCGGTGAGGTGGACCGAGGATGGCGACGGGGCGCCCGCGCTCCGTCACCTCCAGCGTCTCTCCTCTGGCCACCCTCCGCAGGTATTTGCTGAGGTTCTGGCGCAGCTCCCGGACGCCGACTCGTTCTTCGTTCGCTCGCATGTAGCACATCGTAGCACATTCTCCGAGAGCGGGAGGCGTTCGGTGATGAGTCGCCTCGTTGAACGCGAGGACCGGGTGAGGATGGGGGCGCCGAGCGAGGTCAGTCGAGCTCGGACTCGACCTGCTGCTCGCTCATCCCCGTGGCCTCGGAGATCTCCGCCTTGCTCGCGCCGTGCTCCAGCGCGTCGTGCATCTCCCGCACGAACAGCTCCAACGAGTCGACGAGCGCGGACTGAAGGTGCTGGAGGTCCTTGGTTCGACTCCGGGAATGGTCCGAGCTGCCCTCCAACTCCTGGACGACGCTTCGCATCGCCGCGATCCCGGCCGCCCGGACTCGCAGCTGATGAAGCGCTTCGGCCTTCGGGTCGGGCATCGCCGAATCCTAGGCGACCGCAGCGGACACGCGGGGGAGGCCTCCGCGGGCCGAGCTCGCTCGGTGGCCGGTCAGGGAAGGCTCGGCGTCGGTGGGGGAGTCTCCGCGACGCGTTCCCGTGAAAGGGTCCCCTCGCGCCTCGCGGCGACCGCGAGCAGTCCGAGCCCCCATGCGCTGGCGAGCACCCAGACGATCCCGCCGACGACCGGGATGAGCGCGAGCAGACGGAGGATCACCCACCCGACGAGGAATGCCAGATACGGCGACTGCGGCGGCTTGAGGATGAGCCGGCCGACCACGAACGTTGCGGCGACGTACCCGACCATGAAGAGGAGGCCGAGGCCGGCGAGCAGCGCCAGGCCGAGGGGAAGGGCGACGATGGTGACCAGCGCGATGATCGCAACGATGGGAAGAAGGAAGAGCAGGCCGACGCCCCATGCGATCGAGGAGCCGAGGCGGGCACGGACGACCATCTCGAGCGACTCCGCCGCTCGTGGCGCGAACAGCAGCAGCGCCATGCCGAGGATGATCGTGGAGATCGTCACCCCGATCCACCAGGCGATCCTGCTCGCCAGGCCGAAGTCCTCGAGATCGAAGCGCGTGGCGACGTTCTGCTGGCTGCCTCGTACGGTGGCTCCCTGCTCGATCGTCGGATCGTCGACGTCACGAGGTCGCCGCCGACCTCGGCGCCCGATCGGATCACGACGTCTCCGTTGAACGAGACCACGTCTCGTCCCACGGTGCCCGACGATCTCGGTATCGCCGTTGAAGACGACGACGGTGTCCCGCACCGTGCCCTCGATCACGGCGGGGCCGTTGAAGATCGTGACCGAGCCGACCGTCTCGCCCGCCGGGACGACCGCTCGACCGTTGAGGATGACCTGATCATCCGTGGACAGCTCGGTATCACTTGACTGGGCGAGGGCGGGTCCGGCGACCGCCCCGATGCAGAGGCAGACCAAGAACGCCAGCGCCAGGGCCCTGCTGATGTGCCCCCTCCTCTTCAGCCGTGCCTCCCGTGATCCCGTCGAGATCTCCACCATCGGATCCTCCATCGAAAGCGATTGCCCCGCACGATTCCCGCCCGGGCCATACCGGTCTCCGGCACCCTCTGACCCATTACCCGAGTTCCCCCGATCCATCCCCCGCCGCTCCCTTTTCTGGTCGGCGATCCGTCGCCGCGCGTCTGTCACGGCGGCGGTCTCTGGCTGGCGATCGGGCTGTCCATCCCGGTGGACGTCCGGCGGTTGTTCCGGAACGACTCGCGGTGACCGGCAGCGGACACAAAAGAGCGGCCCGGGGAGCCCGGGCCGCTCTTCGGGTAGTGCGTTTCTGAGGCGGAGCCTCAGCTCAGGGGGCAGCCGAGGTTGTTCGCCTGGTCCAGCGTCTTCGCCAGCTTCAGGATCGTCGCCCGGTCCAGGCTCGCCAGCGCGGCGTTCACCTGGCTCAGGATGTTGAAGGGGCTGGTGAAGCGGCGGTACGGGTACCCGAGGCCCTCGTGCGCGGCATTCAGGTACGCGGCCACCGTGGCACGGAACAGGATCTCCGAGGCGCCCTGGATCGTGGATCCGCCCTTCAGCTTCAGCGCGTCGGCGAAGGTCACGTCCCGGTAGGCCGCGAACTCGTCGGGAATGACGAACTCACGCGCAGGGTCGGTCTCGTGGTCGCCGAGCGTGTCGGTCGGCTTGTATTCCTCCCAGTTGTCCTGGTGGTTCTTCCAGTAGCCGGGCGTGCAGCCCTCGTTTCCGATGTTCACGGCGCCGGCCTGCGGCATCATGCCGCCGACCAGGGCCGCCGAAACGACGCCCAGGATCAGGCCTCGAAGCAGTTTCCTCACAGGTGGCTCCCTTCCTCGGATATCCTCCGTTGCGTGCGGAGGATATGGGAGGTCGGGTGACTCATGCAACCATCGAAGGGCGTAGGTCCTACGGAATTCATCCGGTGTTCGTCGATCGTTCGGGACGTGACGAGACCGTCGCGCCACCCCGATTCACGTGCCGACCATCGCCGGGGACGGCCACGACAGCCAGAGGATCCCGACGATCAGGGCGGCGTTCACGGCCTCGATGAACAGGAACCACCGGTCGAAGTACACGATCATCAGGCCGAGCGAGGTGGCCAGGCCGGCCACGGCGGCGGATCGCCACCAGTCGGCGTCCGCCCACAGGCCCAGTCCCGCCGCGATGAGCAGGACCGTGGCGGCGAGCGCGGCGACCCTCGCCGGGCCCCTTCCGGTCGCCCAGCAGCCACGAGTGCGACGGGTCGAACGGGCGGGCCGCTTCGTCCTTGGGCTTCGGCGGGACCACCCAGATCGCAAGGTGGATGAGTCCGTGCGCGATGAGGAAGGCGATGAACAGGAATCGCCACATCGGTCCGCACCTCCCGTCGTCGGTCGTCTCCATACTGCGAGACCGTCGACGAGGGATCCCGGGCCGGATGTCCCGACGGCGTCGGGCCGTTCGGCCCGCTTTGGAAGGCTCCCGCACGAGAGATTGAAAGGTTCATCGGCGCCCGCAGTGTTCGCTACCGGGCGTGCAGTGGTATTCCTCCACCAGCGACCATGGGCACCGCCGATGGACACCTCGTTTCGCCACGTCATATCCGCGGGGTCACTGAGGTCCCATACCAGGCGCAGGCCGACGGGGGCGTGGGCCATCGTCTCGAAGGTGAGGCGATCGCCGTCGATCCATCCGCGCATGACATCGGCGTGGCCGTAGGCATCCGCGACGGTCGCGCGATACTCCCCGCTGGCCGGGTCCCAGCCCGCCACCCAATGCAGCTGCCACTTCAGGACGAACGTCCCATCAAGCAGGTACTGATCCTGTTCGTACGTGCCGACGATCCAGCGGCCGTCCTGGATCCGCTCGTGCCTCCCCCGACCCTCACCGGTCATGGCCGGCGTGCCGGGGCCCA
Organism: uncultured Actinomycetes bacterium; assembly: GCA_963728285.1. GTDB lineage: Bacteria > Actinomycetota > UBA4738 > UBA4738 > HRBIN12 > CAVSJR01. Next base: position 25,741 of record CAVSJR010000005.1, read on the forward strand.
TTCCGCCCTCTTCGATGGTGCCGGTCCACGTGATGTCGGGATGGAAGCGGGCCAGCGCCTCCATCTCCGGCCCCGGCGTGATGGGCCTCGGAACCCGATCGACGTCAGCGCGAGAACGCATCGCTCTCCTCCGCAGCTCGGCGTGCCCGCCGCTCCGCATCTCGCTTCACGATCGGAAGGCCCGCGTATCGAATGAGGATGATGCCGGCCGACATCGGCGCCCAGTACCGGCGAAACAGCCGCCGAGCCTCGGGGTCCGTCGTGGTCACCCGGGTGCGAGTGACGAAGATCGAATCGTCCGGACCGATCGGCTCCGCGCCGAGCGTCCAGGCAATCTTCGCGTACCCCGGCTCGTCGAAGGCCGCGAACTCCTCGGGCGGGAGGGAATGAAATGTCACCTGCTCGTGCCAGGGCTGCGTGTACGCGCCGATCACGATCTCTCGGTCCGGGACCTCCGCCAACACGCCCCAGCCGAGGGCGAGCGTCTGGTCGACGATGCCTCGGGGCCCGGCGGGAGGAAGGCGGCTCGCCGCGGAGCCGCGCGGGGATCTCTCGCAGCCGAAAGACGCCCTTCGCGATCGGCGACGCCTGCAGATCCAGGTCCTTTGCGGCCGCGAAGGTGATCGCCGCGGGTGCATGGACCTTGAGGTGGTGGTACTCGTCCACCTCAGGATGCGGAATGAAGCTCTCGAGGAGCTCGTCCCGGGGTGCCGGTCCGGGTCGAGGTCGCCGTATCTCGCCCATGTGACCGCCGAGTACGCGCCGTAGGACAAGAGCGCGGCCCCGGCCGCCGCACCCCCGAGCCGCAGGAGGCGGCCCGGCCACAGCGAACGCACCGCCGACCGCACGGACATCGGCCTCAGGTGGGCAGCGGTCCTGGGGGTCGGCTGTGAGCCGGGCGACCGAATCTGTCCACGAATCGCGCTCACGCCGCATCTCGTCCCTCCTCGAATCGCGATCCTCCGACGACTCCAGGGTCGCGGTTTCACTCGGTCCGAGGGAGGGGAGGAGGTCCCGCCGTCCGGGGGCCCTTCGGACCCTTTCTCCAGGGCCCGGACGACGGCCGCCCGGCCGGTGAACGGATTCCGATGCCGAGAAGGATCAGGAGGTCGGCCGATCACAACCGCGGTCTCATGCCACGCTCGCCGCCGTGTCAAGCCGGACCAGTTCGGCTCCCCAGGTCGTGGCGTGGTCGATCTCGCCCTCGAGCAGCCGGTTCTTCGTCGAGACGAGGAAGCACTCCGGCCCCGCCAGCAGGCGATAGCCATGCCGCTCGAGTCGCTTCGCGATCCCCTTCGCTGCGGATCCGGTGAGCAGGATGGGCTTGTCGATCCTCGTGTCGAAGGCCGCCGCACGCCGTTCGGTCCCAGGCGGCAACTCGTCCATCCACTCCCGGAGCCCCGGAGCGACGGTCGGGTCCGCGAACGTGTTGTCTTTGTCGCCGGCCGCGGTCTCTCGCGTGCCGGGCCGGCTCATCCCATGCGCGTGCGTCGGGCCGCCCACGACGAGGAGCTCGACGCCCGCCGCATCGGCGGGAGTGATCCTCGAGATGGGGCCGGCGTCGACGTCCAGCCCTCCTGTTCGGAGCGACGTCGCGATCGCCTCACCGACGGCCGCCGTGTTCCCGTACATCGACTCGTACACCACCAGGGCTTTCATCATGGCCTCCTCCTCGGTACTCCCCGGGGCTCCTCGCCCACGGCGAGGCGTCGTCGGCGGCGCTACGCCTGAACGAGCGACGCATCCTCGCGCAGCTCCAGCCGCACGGGCACGCCTTGGCGGGTCAGCATCGACGACAGCTGCAGGATGCGATCGAGGTCACCGCTGGCGACGTCGATCTGGGGCGTGACGAGGGTCGCGCTCTCGACTCCCTCGTCCAGCTCGAGCTCGAGATCGCGAGCCAGGGGCGACCAGTCCGGCGGCAACACGTCGGGCAGGATCACCCGGAGATAGGGACCGTTTCGACGCAGTTCGTAGGACTCGAACATTCCACTCATCTCCTTTGTCGCCACGACCATCCCATGCGTCGGCACGACGGCCACGGGGCATGCGTCCCGCGATGGCGGGGTCGAACGGCACGTTCGTGCGCGGGGCTTCGGGGTGCGTTCCTCTTGAGGGAAGCGAGCTTTCCGCCGAAGCTCGGTCCGGCTACTCCACCGACCCGGGGGTGGTGGTGTGGCGGGCGAGATAGGCGGCGGCCTCGGCTCGACGCGCCACCTCGAGCTTCGACAGGATGCTCGAGACGTAGTTCTTGACGGTCTTCTCCGCCAGATGGAGCTCCTCGCCGACCTCCTTGTTGGTCTTGCCGTCGGCGATGAGGGCGAGGATGCGTTCTTCCTGCGGCGAGAGCCGCGCGAGGCGCTCGTCGCGCATCAGGTGCTTGCCCTTGCGGAGTCGGTCGAGCACCGACTTGGTGACGGCCGGGTCCAGGAGGCTCTCTCCGGCGCCCACGGCCCGGATCGCTCGCACGAGCTCGCCGCCGGCGACCTGCTTGAGCACGTAGCCGGAGGCCCCGGCCATGATCGAGGAGAACAGGGCCTCGTCATCGGCGAAGGAGGTCAGCATGATGACCCTGGTCTTGGGATGCTCCGCCAGGATCTCCCGGGTGGCCTCGATGCCGCTGCCGTCGGCGAGGCGAACGTCCATGACGACGAGGTCCGGGCGGCTGCGATCGGCCTCGTCGACGGCCTCGCGGACCGAGCCGGCCTCGGCCGTCACGATGATGTCGTCGGTCGACTGCAGCATCGCCCTGATGCCCGCCGCGGACGACCTCGTGGTCGTCCACCAGCATGACGCGCAGCGGCACCTCGGACATACCGACCATGCTAGCTCGCCGAGGATCCCGGAGCCGTCGGCGCGGCGCGACTAGAGGGGCAGCTCGATGGTGACCGTTGTGCCGCTGGCGGCGGAGGTCGCCACGCTCGCCGCGCCTCCGAGGGCCTCGGCACGGGTCCGAAGGTTGTCGAGTCCCTGACCTCCGGCGCCGGCATCGGCGTCATCGAATCCGCGGCCGTCGTCGTCGACCTCGAGCACGGCCGATGCTCCGTCCCGGCGAAGGGATACGCGGCACGTGCTCGCGTGGGCGTGTCGCCCGACGTTCGAGAGGGCCTCCCGTGCCATCTGAATGACGTCAGCCGCACGGGCGGCGAGGGCGGCGGCGACGTCGGCGTCCACCTCGACCACGGTGACGACCTCCGTCTTCTCCTCGAAGTCCTTCGCGAGCTGCCGAAGCGCCTGATCGAGCTGGCGGTCGGCCAGGATCCCGGGTCGGAGGCCGAAGATGTAGTTCCGCAGGTCCCGGATGGCGCCGTCGATCTCGGCCACGGCGTCGTCGAGGCGCTTGGCAGTCTCAGGATCGGTGCTCATCGCCGCGGCGCCCTGCAATCCCATGCCGACGGCGAACAGCGACTGGATGACGCCGTCGTGCAGCTCCTTGCCGATCCGCTCGCGGTCCTCCATGACCAGCAGGCGCTGCGCCTGCCGTTGGGCTCTTTCGTACTCGAGGGCCACGACGGCCTGTGTTGCGAACGTCTGGATCAACTGGACCTCATCGTCATCGAAGCTGCGGCCCCCACGGTGATTCGCCACCGCCAGCGTGCCGAGGCCTCCCGCGAGCGGGACGAACATCGCCGGACCCACGTCCCCGATGCGCACGATCGGCTGGTGCGCGGCGTCGGCCGCCGAGGCGTCCTCGACCAGCATCGCTCGGTCTGCTGCCACGGCGTCTCCGGACAGGGAGTCACGTCGCGGGAACGTCGCGCCCAGGATGTCGGTCGCTCGCGCACCCGCGGCCGCTGCGATCGTCAGCTCCCCAGCGTCGGAGCCGGGGATAGCGACGGTCGCGAGATCGGCGTCGACGAGCTCCATCGCTCGCCTCGCGATGAGCTCCAACGCCTCGTTCGCCTCCGCCCCCGACATGATCAACGCGCTGACCTCGCGCACACCGTCGAGCCAGCGCTCCCGGCGCCCCGCCTCGGCATACAGGCGGGCGTTCTCGATCGCGATCCCCGCCTGCGCGGCCAGGACGATGAGCGCCTGCTCGTCCTCCTCCGAGAACTCCCTCTCGCCGACCTTCTCGGTGAGGTAGATGTTGCCGAACACCTTTCCTCGGGCCGTGACCGGCGCTCCCATGAACGACTTCATCGGAGGGTGGTTCGGTGGGAATCCGACGGAGCGCGGATCCTCCCCGATCTCCGGGATGCGGATGGGCCGCTGCTCGCGAATCAGCAGCCCGAGAAGGCCTTTTCCCACGGGAATGTGGCCGATCGCCGCCCGCTGCTCGGATGTGACGCCCGTCGTGATGAACTCCCGGATCACACCGGTGTGATCGACGACGCCGAGCGCACCGTAGCGGGCGCCGGAGATCGCGGCCGCCACCTCCACGATCCGCTGCAGGACGGCGTCCAGCGACAGCTCGGAGCTGAGCACGAGGCCGGCCTCGATGAGCGCCTTGCTGCGATCCTCCTGGCCCACGAGGCAAAGACTAGCGGTCCCTCGACCTGCGGCCGGGCAGGGCCGCGGGCCGAAGGTCCCGACCAAGTGGGGCCCCCTGGCCCGGGTCCCCGTCCCTGCCGCCGCCCAGACTGGGCATATCAATGGAAAGGGAGGTGGGATCCATGGACATCCTGCATCGGACGAGGGATGAGACCGATCGCGTGGACATCCCCGAGGCCGAGCGGCTCGAGCCGGTCCACGAGCGCGGGCTCCAGCGGGTCTTCGGGGCCCTGCGCCTCGTGCTGGGGTTCACGTTCCTGTGGGCGTTCCTGGACAAGGCCTTCGCCCTGGGGTTTTCGACCGGCCGCCTCGAGGACGGCACGATCGACTTCTTCGCCAAGGGCGCGGCGTGGTTCAACGGCGGGTCCCCGACCGAGGGCGTGTTCGCCTTCGCGCTGAAGGGACCGTTCAAGGGCTTCTACGAAGCCATCGGCGGGGTGCAGATGACGGCGCAGGGACCGGTCGCCACCGGCAACGGCTGGATCGATGTGGTCTATATGGCCTCCATGCTCCTCATCGGCCTGGGGCTCATCACCGGCGTGATGACCCGTATCGCGGCCGCCGGCGGGATCGTGTGGATGACGGTCTTCTACACGGCGACGTCGATCTGGCCCGAGAACAACCCGGTCGTGGACGACCACATCGTCGAGATCCTCGTCCTGGTGGCGCTGATCCTCGCGAACGCCGGCCGCTACTACGGGCTCGGGAAGATCTGGCAGCGGATCCCCTACGTCAAGGCCCACCCGATCCTCTACTGATGGGGACGACCACGGAGCAGAGGCGGGGCGAAGGCCCCGCCTCTCGCCTTGTTACCGAGGCCGCGCGATCAACACTGAGCGTCTTGCGGCGTACGCGCTCATCTGGACACGACCCCGACCAGTGCCGAGGTCAGCCCAGGGCGCGATCGTCGCGGCGGCGTCCGACGAGCGACTGGACCTTCTTGACCACGTCCTCGGGCTCGAACGGTTTCTCCATGAAGGCCGCCGCTCCGAGCGACTGCGCCATGAGGCGTTCTCCCTGCCCCGACCGTGCCGTGAGAACCATGACCACCGGCCGAGGTGCGGGACATTGCTGCACCTCGCGCAGGAACCACCAGCCGTCCTTCACGGGAAGCATGAGATCGAGCACGACGACGTCGGGGTGCCGGGACTCGACCAGGTCGATGCCCTCCGGCGCGTTCGCGGCCTCGATGACCGAGAAGCCCTCGTACTCGAGGTTCGCCCTCAGCGTGAGCCTGATGTCCGGGTTGTCCTCCACCAGGAGGACGTGTCGAATCACGCCGTCCGGTGGGCGTAGAGGGCCTCGTCCGTCCATGCCTAGGGGATCGGATCGACCGGGGAGGAGCTGAAGCCTCCTCCAGAAAGTGTCGGGAGGCGCCAGCGACGCGGTCACCGCTTGCGAGCGCCTCACTCGTGAGGGAGGGTGAAGACGATGAGTGTCCTTGTGGCGTACGCGAGCAAGCACGGCTCGACCGAGGAGATCGCGCGCTTCATCGCCGACCGATTTCGTGAGCGCGGGATCGAGGCCGATGCGGCCCCGGTGCAGGAGGTGTCGGACCTGAGCGGCGTCGAGGCGGTCGTCCTGGGAAGCGCCGTCTACCTGGGGTCGTGGATGAAGGAGGCGCCGGAGTTCGTGGATCGCCATCTGAGCACGCTTCGGTCGATCCCCGTGTGGCTGTTCAGCGTCGGTCCGCTCGGGACCGAGATCCAGGACGAGGAGGAGCAGCCGAAGCAGCTCGGCGAGCTCCGCGAGAAGCTTCGGCCGAGGGATCACCGAGTGCTCTTCGGCGTCCTCGACCGGGACAAGCTCGGCTTCGGCGAGCGGATGATGGTGAAGGCGGTCAAGGCGCCGGAGGGCGACTTCCGCAACTGGGACGAGATCCGCGCGTGGGCGGACGGCATCGCCACCGAACTCACATGACGGGGCGCACGAACCGGGCCGGCTCCGGCGGAGCCTACCTCCAGTGAGAAAGGAGAGACGATGCCCCACGACGGAGTCGAGGATCAGCTCACGGGCGGGCACCGAGGAGCGAACGGCTGCGCGACCCGAGCGCTGACTGAGTGGTTCGCCGCCCGGAGTCGTCGGCGGAAACCACGCTCACCGTCCGGCCTAGCCCTCCGCGAGGGAAACCCAACCCGTACGTCGGATACCGACAGCGCCGTGTGTTGCCTCACCATGTCGCCTACCGAAGACGTGTCGACAGGACCACAGAGCCAGGAGGAGACCGCGTGTCCGACGTGTTGAAGAAGGGTCTTGAGAACAGCCAGAAGGAAATCGAGGCCGGCCTCGCCGACGCCGAAGCGGAGCTTGCGCGTCTCCGAGTGCAATGCGAGCAGCTTCAGGAGCTGATCGCGGTCGGCAAGGCCACGATCTACGCCGCCCAGCTGAAGTCGCCGGCGGCGACACCACGCGGCCGGCGCCCAAGCCGTCCAACGGTCGAGGTGAAGCTTCCGAGCACGTCGTCAAGCAGCTTCAGGGCAACCTAGGCTAGGGCGAATCCCCCGGCGCCCACTTCTGGGACGTGGGCTGGCTCGGTCAGTTTGATCTCAGGGGCCACGGCGGCCGTCGTCGGCAGCCACTCGTGACGGGAACCCCCGGGCGTCTCGATGGTCGATGCATTCAGGATCGCGATACTGCTCGACGCGCTGAAAGAGATCCCACGCTGCTCCACTCTCGGGGCTCGGGGAGCTCGCGACGGCGACTCCCATGCCCGCACGAATCCCGACAAGACCACGAGGTCCACCCGCGTGTCGGGAGCCGACCTCATAGCCCAGAGCTCCCTTCCGCATCGGCCCAACGCGATTCCGATCGTGCGCGCGATGGGCGCCACCTCGCGAGCGCGGTAGGTACCTAGCTGGGCCCCCAGCGGTGCATGTTGTTTCGCGAGGTCGGACGTGCCTATAACCACGGCCGGAGAAAGGGGGAGGCCATGACCACCCGTAGATGGCATCGTGCCGGCATCATCCTCGCGACGGTCGTGATTTCGGCCGCGACCGTGGGGGTGACGACGACCCTCGCCGGGAACGCCGCTCCGACGGGCGGGGGCTCGTCGCGGGGACCAATCGTCGAGGGGCGCGTCCTCGCCGGCGTCCACACGTTCCGCCAGGGGCAGCGTTCGCAGCCGGCGATCGACAAGTGGTTCAACGCGGTGAACGGGGTCGAGCCGACGATCTCCGGCGACCACGGCCGGTGGCTCATCGACTTCGGATTCTCGATCGTCGACGACTACGCCCAGTGCACGATCGACTCGAATTGGGTCGACACCCGCGACGCGCTGTGCTCGGTCTACCTGCTGGAGGACCAGGTCTTCGCGGTACGGGTCTGGGACACCGGCACGCAGGACGGTCGGCCGCGTGCGCGCAACGCCGAATTCTGGGTCCTCGTGTACGGGCCGTAGCGACTCGGCGTGCCTCGAGGGTCGTCGTCCTCGACGACGCGGTAGGCGTCGTCCTCGGGCGGATCTCGCGGGTCGGCGCCGGTGCCACCGGCGGTTCCTCGCCGGCCGAGGCTGCCACGGGGATCCCCGTCGCGACCAGGAGAGTGAGGACGGCGAGACCTCTGGCCAGCACGGGGCCAGCGTAGTGCATCGAGACGGACCGAGTGGGCCGCCCCCGACGTGCGCGGGCGCCGCCTCCTAGGACGTTCGGCCCCATCCGGATCGGTGTGGGGGACAACGGTTTGGGGCGCGCGCTTCGCTCCTCTGACCGGACGCCCTATGTACCGCGGAGGCTCATTGCACGACCCTGGGTCAACAGCTTGACGACAGGTTCCGACCGCAGGATTCCGCCAGGAGGCTCGATGACACCGACGCTCGCCGTGACGTGGAACGACAAGAAGGGCCACGTCCGGGCGACCCTCACCGCGCTGGCGCTGGTCGTCGCGATCCTCTCGACGCCCGCAGGCCAGCAGGCGCGAACGGCGTCGGCCGAGACGGTCTCGGTGATCGTCCGGGAGATGCCCCGCGCGGGGGACGTCCCAGAGCGTCTCGTCGCCGCGCTCGGGGGAACCGTCGAGAGCCACATCTCGATCATCGACGGGTTCACGGCGCTCGTCCCCGAATCCTCGATGTCGGATCTCACCGGCTCGCCGGAGATCCTCTCGGTTACCCCCGACGCGAGGATCCAGCTGACGTCCGTGGACGGCCACGACGTCGCCGGCGACCCGAACTCCATGTACAACATCGGGCAGACGGAGGCCGGGGCGGGCTCCTACTGGGCCAACGGCTACACGGGCAGGGGCGTCGGGGTCGCCCTGATCGACTCCGGCGTCCTCCCGGTCGAGGGCCTGACGACGCCCGGCAAGGTGGTCAACGGCCCGGACCTCTCCTTCGAGTCGCAGGTGCCGCAGCTCGAGCACCTCGACACGTTCGGTCACGGGACCCACATGGCCGGCATCATCGCCGGACGCGACGACGACACGCCCGAGCCCGTGCAGAAGGGCGATCAGGACCACTTCCTCGGGATGGCCCCCGGCGCGCACATCGTGAACATCAAGGTGGCCGACGCGCTCGGCGCGGCCGACGTCTCGCAGGTGATCGCGGCCATCGACTGGGTCGTGACGCACAGGAACGATCCGGGCATGAACATCCGCGTGCTGAACCTGTCGTTCGGGACCGACGGCGTCCAGGACTACCTGCTCGACCCGCTGACGTTCGCCGCCGAGGCCGCGTGGCACAAGGGGATCGTCGTCGTGGTCGCGGGCGGGAACAAGGGCTACGGCTCATCGAAGCTGAACAACCCCGCGTACGACCCCTACGTGATCGCGGTCGGTGCGGCCACGACCAACGGCAAGTTCAGCGCCAACGGCGACGGCGATACGGTCGCGGACTTCTCGAGCCGCGGCGATGCGCTGCGGCGGCCGGATCTTCGTCGCGCCCGGCACGTCCATCGCGAGCCTGCGCGCGCCTGGGTCGTTCATCGATGAGACCAACCCACAGGCTCTGGTCGCGGACCGGTTCTTCCGCGGAAGCGGGACGTCGCAGGCGGCCGCGGTCGCCTCCGGCGCGGCGGCGCTCATCATCGAGCAGCGTCCGGGTCTCAACCCGGATCAGGTCAAGGCGCTGATGACGAAGTCCGCCAAGCGGATCTTCGGCGCCACGACGGCCGAGCAGGGCGCCGGGATGATCGACCTGAGGCATGCGCGTCGACATGGCGACGCCGACGAAGCTGTCGGTGACGCAGACATGGCCGAGGGCGACGGGGCTCGGATCGCTCGAGCTGGCGCGCGGGACGGCGCACGTCTCCGACGGCCAGGTCATCGCTCGAGGGCGAGCAGGACATCTTCGGGACCCCGTGGCAGCCGTCGGTGTGGACCGCCCTCGCGGCGGGGGGCAGCGCCTGGTCGGGCGGGGACTGGCTCGGGAAGACGTGGTCGGGCGGCTGCTGGTGCGCCTCCAGCTGGAGCGGCGCGAGCTGGTCCGGCGCGACCTGGACCGGCGCCGCGTGGTCGGGCAAGACCTGGTCCGGCGACACGTGGACCGGCAAGACGTGGTCGGGCAAGACGTGGTCCGGCGACGGGTGGGAAGGGAAGACCTGGTCCGGCAAGACGTGGTCCGGCATGACGTGGTCGGGCGACGGATGGCCGGCCGCGGACGGGGAGTAGCCTCGTGACGGCGCCCTCTCGCGTCCTCACCGGTCCGGCCAAGATCTGGCTGTTCACGTCGTTGCTCGCGGGGCTCGCCGCCGTGCTGTTCCTCGGCCTCCACGGCGGCGGGCCGCCGCTCGCGGTCTCGCTCGTGGTCCCGTGGTGGGTCGTGGCGGGGGCGTTCTGCCTGGCCGAGATCGCCGTCGTGCACGTCGAGATCCGCCGCGAGTCGTATTCGTTCTCGCTGAGCGAGGTCCCGCTCGTCGTGGGGCTCTTCTTCCTCGAGCCCCAGCAGCTGATCCTCGCGCAGGTCCTTGGCTCCGCGGCGGCGCTGATCCTGCATCGCCGGCAGTCGCCGCTCAAGGTGGCCTTCAACCTGAGCCACCTGGCCCTCGAGGCGGCCGTCGCCTGCATCGTCTTCGGGGCGATCGCCGGGAGCCCGAACCCGGAGGCCGCGGCGTCGTGGCTGGGCGCCCTGGCGGCCACCTCGGCGACGGCGCTCATCGCGGACGTCTCCGTGTTCATCGCCATCTCGCTCGCGGAGAACCGCGTCGACGTCCGCTCGCTGTTCGACGGGTTCGCCTTCAGCCGCGCGATGCAGCTCACGAACACCAGCCTGGGGCTGCTCACCGTGCAGCTGTTGTGGATCGCGCCGGGCGGGGCGGCGCTGCTCGTGGTGCCGATGGCCGCCGTGGTGCTCGCCTACCGAGCCTATAACCGGCAGCGCAAGCGGCATCAGGCGCTCCAGTTCCTCCACGACACGACGCGGCTGCTGCAGGAGGCGACCGAGCTCGATCCCGCGGCGCACGTGGTGCTGTCGCAGGCGCGCGCCATGTTCCGCGCCGACCTCGCCGAGATCGTGTACTTCGCGGCCGGCCCGGAGGAGCCGGCGCTCCGGTGGCAGGTCGGTCCCGGCGATGCGGTCGAGAGCCGGGTCGAGGCCACGCTGCAGCCGACCGAGGGCGTCTGGGCGCGGGTCGCCGCGGAGGAGCAGCCGTTGCTCTTCCAGCGGCCGATCACGAACGAGCGGCTCGCCCGGCACTTCGGCGAGCGCGGCATCCGCGACGCGATGGTCGCGCCGTTGAAGGGCGACGCCGGCACCGGCGTCGTCGGCCTGATGCTCGTGGGCAATCGGATGAGCGACATCGCGACGTTCGACCAGGAGGATCTGGAGCTGTTCACGACCCTGGCGCATCACGCGGACGCCGCGCTGCAGAACGCCAGGCTCCTGTCGCGACTCCGGGAGTCCCTGGATGAGCTGCAGGAGATGAACCGGCTGAAGGACGATTTCGTCGGCGTGGTCTCACACGAGCTGAGGACGCCGCTCACGGTCATCGCGGGCGCCGTGAAGACCGTGCGACGCGCGAAGGTCGAGCTCCCTCATGGGGAGCGGGACGCCCTGCTGGAGTCGGCGGAGCGCGCGTCCGACCGCATGCGCGATCTCGTCGAGCAGCTTCTCGCGGCCGCCAGGCTCGAGCAGGCCACCACGGAGAGACGGCGAACGGTCTCCTCGACCGCCGAGATCGTGCGCGGCGTCGAGGTGGATCCCCGCCTGGGCACCGGCCGCATCCGGTTCGACGTCCCCGAGGACCTGCCGCCCATCGAGGGCGACGACGCGGTCGTCCACCGCATCCTCGGCAACCTGGTCGACAACGCGCTGAAGTACTCGGCCGCCGACCGCCCCGTCACGATCGAGGCGCGCCTCGAGGACGACGAGGTGATCGTCTCGGTTCGCGACCGGGGCCCGGGCATCTCATCCGAGGCTCGGGACTCCATCTTCGATCGCTTCTATCAGGGCGACTCGTCGACCACGCGCCGTGTGGGCGGCGTCGGGCTCGGCCTGTACATCTGCCGCCGGTTCGCGGAGGAGATCGACGCCCGGCTGTGGCTCGAGAGCTCCGACGAGCACGGGTCCGTCTTCAGCCTCGCGTTGAAGACGAAGCGCATCGAGTCGCCCGTCGTGACCGTCAGCTGACGCCGGAGGATCACGCTCCTCCGTCGTGTCGGGCCCGGTTCCCCTTGTGTTTCTCCGTGCCCCTGTCCTAGGGTCGGAAGGCATGGCGTGCCCCCACAACCCCCGTTCGCCTCCTTCGGTCGCCGCAACGTCTCTGACTCGATGATCTCGACGCCCGTGATCGAAAGGGGAAGCCATGAGAACCAAGCTTGCGGCGATCGGAGCGACGCTCCTGCTCGGCGCGATGGTCGTCGGAACGACGCTCACCGTGGCCTCGGCGGGGGGGAACGAGGTGGAGCTCCGCTTCCGCGCCAAGACGACGGAGCAGACGTTCCTCGATCTCGGCGAGAAGGGAGACAGCCTCGGCGATCAGTTCATCTTCCACGACGTCCTCCGCCAGGCAGGGGAGCGAGTCGGCCACGACGGGGGAGTCTGCACCGTCACGAGCGTGGAGGGCCCGGCCGGCGAGGCGCAGTGCGTGGTCACGGCGTACCTCTCCGAGGGCCAGATCACGATTCAGGGACTCATCGTGGAGACCGGGGAGACGCCCGGCGGTTCACGCTCGCCGTCACGGGCGGAACCGGCCAGTATGAGGGCGCGTCCGGAGAGGTCCACGTCATCGAGAAGTCCGAGACGCAGGCCAGGATCATCGTTCACCTCGCTGCCTGAGTGATCGCGCCGGGACAAAGAAAAATGGGGGAGCGGCCGAGAGGCCGTTCCCCCATTTCTCGTTGTGTGAGATTCGCGTGATGCCGTTGACCCGGCATCCGCTCCGTGGCTTCAGGATGCGGTCGACCTGATGCCCCGCGGGGTTGACGCCGGCGCGGGCGTTGTGATGTTGGTGGGAAGCTACGAGTTCATCGGAGGAGGGGGACTATGGACGGTGACGGTCTGATCACACGACGTTCGATGCTTCTCGGCGCGGCCGGGCTCGTCGGCGCCGCGATCGCCTCGGATCTGGCCGGAGCGACGGCTCTCGGCTGCCGATGTATCGCCCCTCGGCGCCGCTCGCGTGCCGTTGTGGCGGATCGCTCGCCGTCGGGGCCTCACATTCGGCTCGTCGACCGCGACCTGGCAGCTGGAGGATGCGGAGTACCGGGCGCTCTTCGCCGCCGAGGCGGGCATCCTCTTCACCGAGGATGACCTCCTCTGGTACAGGCTGCGCCCGACGCCGGAGTCCGAGCTCGACTTCACGTACGGCGACCGGATCGTCGCGTTCGCCGAACGTCATGGGATGCAGGTATTCGGAGCCCATCTGGTCTGGGATCAGGGCTTCGGCGAGGGGTGGACGGATGACGATCTGTGGGGGTTGGACGAGCCTGATGCTCGTGAGCTCCTCTTCGGCACGGTGAGGCAAACCGTCGGCCGCTATCGCGGGCGGGTGGGAGCGTGGAGCGTCGTCAACGAGGCGATCAGTCCCGAGGGCGTCCGGGGGCTGCGCACGGACGTCCCGTGGTACGAGACGATCGGGCCGTCCTACGTCGCCGAGTCATTTCGGATCGCGCACGCCGTCGATCCGCGGGCGGTGCTCGTGCTCAACGACTTCGGCTACGAGACGATCAACCGGTACGGGGATCGACCCTGCCGACAAACAGCGTGCGACGCTGCAGGTGCTCGATCGGTTGCTCGGTGCGGGCGTTCCCGTCCACGCGCTCGGGGTGCAGGCGCACCTGCTCGCGAGGGACTTCGCGGAGCGGTTCGACGCCTACGCGTATCGGCAATTCCTGTCCGAGGTGGCGAATCGCGGGCTGAAGATCCTGATCACCGAGCTGGATGTGCTCGACAGCGGCTTGCCCCCCGGCCCCAGGATCCGCGACCGCATGGTCGCCGACGTCTACCGGCGATACCTCGAGGCCGCGCTCGCCGAGCCGGCGGTGAGCACCGTCATGACCTTCGGCCTCTCCGACCGCTACACGTGGCTCGAGGAGGATTACCCGCGAAGGGACGGCGCGCACCGGCGGCCCCTGCCGTTCGATCGGGGACTGCAGCCCAAGCCCGCGTACCACGCCCTGGCCGACCGCCTGCGGCATGCCGAACCGCGGGGCCGCTCTACAGGCGAGTGACGTTCGGCTCGTCGAACCCGGCCGTGACGCCGCGCGTGTCGAACACCAGCGGGGCCGTCCGTGCGAGGCGACGGATATCGATCCCGGGATGGGCGGTGAGGATCAGCACGCAGTCCTGATCCGCGACCGTGTCGTCCTCGAGGGGCCGGGAGTGCAGCGTCCGCTCGCCGAGGCGGATCTCGTCGACGAACGGGTCGTGGTAGCCGATCCGCGCTCCCTTGTCCTCCAGTCGCTCCATGACCGCGAGTGAGGGCGACTGCCGCCGGTCGTCGACGCCGGGCTTGTAGGCGACCCCCACGGCGAGGATCCGGGCACCCGCGGATCGGCTTGCCGGCGTCGTTGAGCGCCTCGCCGACCCGGGACACGACGTAGTCGGGCATCCGGTTGTTGACCTCGTTCGCGTGCTCGATGAACCCGATGCGGTAGCCGAGCTGCTGGCCGGCGCGCCACGACAGGTAGCTGGGGTCGATGGAGATGCAGTGCCCGCCGACGCCGGGGCCCGGCCAGAACGGCATGTAGCCGAACGGCTTCGTGCTCGCGGCCTCGAGCGCCTCCCAGATGTCCACGCCGAGCTCCCGGGCCAGGATCGCGAGCTCGTTGACGAGGGCGATGTTGACCTGGCGGAACGTGTTCTCCACGAGCTTGGCCATCTCGGCCTCGCGCGGCGTGGAGGTGGCCACGACCTCGCGGACGAACATGGAGTAGAAGGACGTGGCGAGCTCGCGGCATCGATCCGTCACACCGGAGACGATCTTCGGGGTGTTCTCCAGCCGGTGAACCTGCTGCCCCGGATCGATGCGCTCGGGCGAGTACGCCAGGCAGAAGTCGACGCCGAGCTGAAGGCCGGACTTCTCGAGGATCGGGCGGATCTCCTCCTCGGTGGTCCCGGGATAGGTCGTCGACTCCAGGATGACGAGCCGTCCGGGGAGGAGCTGCTCGCTGATCCTCTCGGCGGCCTCCCGCACCATCGACAGGTCGGGCGCGTTGTCGGCGAGCGGCGTCGGGACGCAGATCGAGACGATGTCGGCGCGCCGCAGGATCGCGGGATCGGCCGACAGCTCGACGTCATCGAGGCCCGCGACCTCGGAGTCCGAGACGTCGACGATGTAGGAGCGGCCGTCGCGAAGCGCGTCGATCTTCCCCGGGTCGGTGTCGAACCCGATCACGGGAAAGCCGGCGTGCGATAGCCCGACCGCGAGCGGAAGTCCCACGTAGCCGAGCCCGACGACGGCGACGACCGCCTCCTTGCCTCGGATGCGAGCCGCAAGGGCCTCGAGCGGGTCCACCTCTGTGCGTTCCTGCACGCTCATTCGCTTCGTCCCCCCGACACGAGCTCGAGCTCTCGTGGCTAACCTACCGGCTGATTGACGCGCCTCGAAGCGCTTTCCCCTCATTTGCGCCCGCCGCCCCGAGAATCCCCTGATCGAACGACGGTCGGCGAGGGGATGCGACGCAGATTCTCTCCGGCACACCCCGGTCATCGCCGCCGGAGGGGATTCCGCTAGCATCTCGCCGTGCGTGCCCTCGTGACCGGCGGTGCCGGGTTCATCGGCTCCCGCCTCTGCGCCCGGCTCGTGGCCGACGGCCACGAGGTCAGGGCCTTCGACGACCTGTCGGACGGATCGCTCGACAATCTCGCGGACGCTCCCGAGGTCGAGTTCGTGGACGGCGATCTCCGCAGCCCGGATGCGGTTCGCGCGGCGGCCGAGGGCGCCCAGGCGATCTTCCATCAGGGCGCGAAGCGATCCGTGCCGCGGTCGATCCTCGAGCCGGGGCTCACGACGGAGGTGAACGTCGGCGGCACGCTGAACGTGCTGCTGGCGGCCCGGGAGGTCGGGGCGCTCGTCGTCGCCGCGTCGTCGTCGTCGGTGTACGGCGACCAAGATCGGTTTCCGCAGGAGGAGTCGATGTCGCCGCGCCCGAAATCGCCCTACGCCGCGAGCAAGGCCGCGGGGGAGGCCTACTGCCTCGCCGTCTGGACGTCGATGGGCGTGCCGGCCATCTCGCTTCGCTACTTCAACGTCTACGGCCCCGGGCAGGATCCGAACAGCGAGTACGCGGCCGTCGTTCCCCGCTTCATCACCGCGTGCCTCGACGGGACGAGGCCGGTGATCCACGGCGACGGCGAGCAGGCGCGCGACTTCACGTTCGTGGACGACATCGTCGAGGCGAACGTGAGGTCGGCCCAGGCGGGCGAGGAAGCATTCGGCGGGGCGTTCAACATCGGCGGGGGCGGGGTGCCGACCTCGATCAACGAGCTCCTCGGGATGGTCGCCGAGCTCGCCGGGACCTCCCCCGATCCGATTCACGAGCCGTCTCGCGACGGCGACGTCCGCATGACCTACGCCGACGTATCGAGGGCGCGCGCCGCCCTCGGCTACGAGCCGAGGGTCCCGATTCGCGAGGGCCTTCGGCGGACCATGGCGGCGTTCCGCGGGGCCGCGTAAGTCGTCTACGGGAGATGATCGTGGGCGACTCCCCCTCGACGACGATCGTGGGGGAGCCTCGCTCCGCGACCGACCCCGGGGCTTCGCCGGAGGTCTCCCAGCTCACGAACTCGTGCAGCCGGCGCACCGCATCGGCCACGAGGACGACCTGTTCCTCGGCCAGATCGGCCCACATCGGCAGCGTCAGGACCCGCGCCGCCGCGGCGTTCGTCGCGTGCAGGGCGCCGTTTCGTCCGGCGAGGTGGCGGTACGCGCGCATCTCGTGCACCGGCGGACTGTAGTAGCGGCGCGTCTCGACGCCCTCCGCCGCCAACGCCGTGGCGAGCCAGGCTGCGTCGCGACCGAACGACGCGGGGTCGACGAGCATCGAGAAGTCCTTGTAGGTGCTTCGGTCCGCGCCCCGCACCTGGGGGAACTCCAGGCCGTCGATCGACGAGAGGACGTCCCGATAGAGGCTCGCGAGCTCGTTTCGCCGTTCGATCCGCGCCTCGACCTCGTCCAGGGAGCGGAGGGCCAGCGCGGCGTGCACCTCGGACATCCGCGCGTTCAGGCCCACGAACCGGCAGTCGTAGTCGCCGGGGTCCCCGTAGTTCCTGCCGATGCGGCATCGCTCGGCGAGGACGTCGTCGTTCGTCGCGATGATGCCTCCCTCGCCGGCGACGAGCACCTTGGTCGGGGACAGGCTGAACACCTCCGCGTCGCCGAACCCGCCCACGTGCACGCCGTCGCGCTGGGAGCCGAACGCGTGGGCCGCGTCGAAGAACAGCCTGACGCCGTTGCTCGCGGCGACGTCGGCGAGTCCCTCCACGTCGCACGGGGTCCCGTACGTGTGGGTCGCGAGGATCGCCGAGGTCCTCACGCCGATCGTCCGCGCGGCCGCGTCCGGCGAGAGGGTGTGCGTCGCCTCATCGATGTCGGCGAACGTCGGCTGCAGGCCGTTCCACGCCACGGCATGCGCGGTGGCCGCGAACGTGAAGGAGGGAACCACGACGCCCCCCGACAACCCCGATGCGCGAAGGGTGAGCATGAGGCCGGACGTGCACGAGGACACGGCGACACAGTGGCGCACGCCGAGATACTCGGCCGCCCGATCCTCCAGCTCCCGCACGTGAGGCCCGTTGGTGAGCTGGCCGCTCGCGAGGATCCGCTCCACGTCCCGCAGTACTTCCGCGCTCGGCGGAAGGCCGGGCCTGGCGAAGGCCAGGCCGTCGGGGAACGCCGGCCGTCCACCCTGGATGGCGGGGGGCGATCCGGAGGTGGGGTAGGTCAGGGCCATGCCATTACTCCTTACTGATCGAGGGACTGGTGGTGAGGGCAACGCGGATGCGCCCGATAGCGTCAGGCTCCCGGGGAGTCCGGCTCACGTTCCGGAACGATCCTCACCTGGACTCGGAGCCGCTCGCCGTTTCGGACGAGGATCGCGGCCTCGTCGATCCGATCGGTCGTGAGCGCACGCAGGCGGTCGATCAGCTCGCCGGCGCTCGTCGCGCCGGTCGGCCTGGATCTCTCGCACGTCGGGGCGCAGGAGCTCGCTGCGTCGGTGAAACGTGCCCGAGCCGATGTCCTGCGGCCGGCGCGGCGGGGCGCCGGTCAGCAGCGATGGGAACGCCTCTCGGAACACGTCGAGCTCCAGGTGTTTGGCCCGCGCGTAGAGGCTGTCGGCCGTGTCGCCGGGCGCGACCTCGAGCTCCCGCTGATGGATCACGTCGCCGGCGTCGAGCTGCTCCGTGATGAAGTGCAGCGTCGCGCCGTACGGGGTCCCCTCGAGGATCGCCCACGACGGACAGTGCCAGCCCCGGTTGTGGGGCAGAAGCGCCGGATGCAGGTTCAGCACGCCCACGCCCGCGGTGCGGAGCACCTCATCGGGGACGGGCCGAGGGAAGTGAACGCAGATGATGTAGTCGAGCTCGAGCTCGCCGAGGATGCGAAGGCCCTCCGGCCTGCAGAAGGCCTCGCCGACGAGCACCCGCGCGGGATCCAGATCGGCGCATCGCCGCCGAAGCTCGGCGCCGTGGCTGGCGCCCTCGGGAAGCAGGAGCGCCAGCGGCCGGTGCCCGCCATCGAGCATGAAGTCCAGCACGTCCACCGCGACGTCGCGATCCCCGGCGAAGGCGTAGCGCAGGCCGTCGCCGTTCCTCGCCGTCACGTCTCCTCCCCGCGGTAGTAGTCCACCGTCGCCCGTCCCGGTTGGTTCACGCCCTCGCGCGTCAGCGCCTTCCACGAGGACAGCGCGAGGAGCTTCATGTCGAGCGGCGCGGAGCGATGGTCGACGTACCAGACGTCGAGCGCGAACTTCTCCTTCCAGCTGAGGGCGTTCCGCCCTCGCGCGACGACGCGGCCCGGCCATCCCCGGACGAACCTCGTGCCGGCGCCACTGCTCGGCGGTGTAGAGCTTCCGGTAGGAGGGGAGCAGCGGCCGCGGACCGACGAGGCTCATGTCGCCGAGCAGCACGTTCACGAGCTCCGGCAGCTCGTCCAGCGCCACGGCGCGAAGGGCGCGCCCGACCCGGGTGAGGCGATCGGCGTCGGGCAGGGGCCGGCCGTCGCGCGTCTTGCTCCTCGGTCATCGTCCGGAACTTGTAGAGCGTGAACGGCCTGCCGCCGATCCCGAGCCGCTCCTGCCGGAACAGGATCGGCGAGCCCATCGTCGCCCGGATCACGACGGCGATGACGAGGAGGAACGGCGATCCGAGCAGCAGCCCGCACGCGGAGACGAGCACGTCGACCGCCCGCTTGAGCGCATCGCCCGTCCGCCGTTCGTCGCCCGCTCCCACGAAACGACCGTCGATATCCGATCCCACGTCCGTCCCCTTGCCGTTCGGTCGTTTCCCGCTATCCCTGGATCGGCGCCACGGGGCGCGCGTCCGGCCGTGAGACCGGCCTCGGGCCCGGCGGAGGGACGTCGCCCGCGATCCCCTTCGCCCGCAGCACTCGGCGGTATGCGGCGACGACGATGTCTCCGACGGTTCGCTCGTCGAAGTGCTCGACCGCCCTCATCCGGGCCGCCCGGCCGAGGCGCTCGCGAAGCGCGTCGTCACTGGCCAGCCGGGCGATCGCCGTCGCGAGCCGGCCGGCATCCCTCGGCGGCACGAGCAGCGCCTCCCGCCCGTCCGTCGCGACCTCGCGGCATCCGCGGATGTCGGTGAGCACCGACGCGACGCCCATCGCGGCCGCCTCCATCGCGGATCGAGGGATCCCCTCGCGCCACGACGGCAGGACGAACACGTCCATCGCGGCGAGCAGCTCGCCGACGTCTCGCCTCCATCCCGCGAAGACGACATCCTCGCTCGCGCGCGCGATCTCCCGCTCGCCGATGGCGTCGGCCTTCGCCACGTCCGACGAGCCGACCGCGAGGAACCGCACGTTCGGGTCGGCGCGCCGCACGGCGCGAGCGGCGGCGAAGAACTCCCGATAGCCCTTCTCGGCGACCATCCTTCCGACGGTCCCGACGACGACGGCGCCCTCCGGGATGCCGAGCTCGCGCCGCAGCGCGGAGGTCCGGCCCGGCGGAACCGCCGAGGGGTCGAAGCGGTCGAGGTCGATGCCGTTGCCCAGCAGCACGCTCGAGGCCGGCGAGCGGACGACGTGCGCGGCCCGCGCCCAGGCGAGGTCCTCGCCGCTCTGATACAGCTCGAGGTCGGAGAACCTGCTCGCGAGCGCCTCGGCCCCGAGCACGCCGAGCCGCTTGAGCGCCGGATCGCTCGGCGTCGCGTACAGCCCGTGGACGGTGTTGAGCACGCACGGCACGCCGGCCGCCCTGGCGGCGATCCTCCCCAGGATCCCCGGCTTGGGGTTGTGCGTGTGCACGAGGTGAAAGGACTCGCGCGCGAAGATGCGGCGGAGCTCCAGGAACGCGGCGACGTCGGCCGACGGATTCCACGCCCGCGTCGCGTTTCGCCACGGGATGTGGCGGATTCCCTCGTCCTCGACCTCGGCGGCCCACGGACCCGGCGCACTGATCGCCGTCACGTCGAAGCCCTCGTCGCGCAGCCGCCGCATCTGACCGAGCAGCAGGAACCTCAGCGTGAGGTCGATCGTGGCGACGTGGGCGACGCGGATCCGCGGCGTCACGGCGACCTCCACGGGCCCCTGCGAAGCGCCCGGTAGACGTGCCGCTCTCCGTCCAGCCGCCCGCGCACCTTCGCGCGAAAGAACAGGCGCCCATCGTTGCGGAGCACCGGCGTCCGTCCGAGCCGGTGGCGGTCGATGTGGCCCCGGCGGTTGGTGCGCCAGGCGTCCCACGCGACCGTGTCGAACAACCGCCGGGCAGCCCGGTCGGCCTGGTCCGAGCCGACGGCCCACGGATAGGCGAAGTGCCGGCATGCGACCCCGAGGCGGTCCTCGATGAGCTCCTTCGACCTTCGCATCTCGTCCTCCGCCCGGCGCTCGGTCGCCCCGGCGAGCGAGACGTGCGAGTGCGTGTGGCTCCCCACCGTGACGAGGCCCGTCCCCACCGCCTCCTCCAGCTGCGACCAGCTCAGCGCCGGCGGCGACGCCGGATGGTCCGCCGTTGCGCACGAAGCCGGTCGCCAGGTAGAGCAGTGCCGGCACGCGGTGCCGCACGAGCAGCGGCAACGCGTGGTCGTGGAAGTCCCGGAAGCCGTCGTCGAAGGTCACGACGACGCCACCGCCCTCCGGCTGGAGGACGTCGTCGAGGGACCGGGCCCGGTCGCGGCCGACGAGCGAGGCGAGGTGGCGCTCGAAGGCCGCCGAGGGGATGTCGATCTCTCGCTCCCCGTCGCCGATCCGGTGATACAGGAGGATCACGACGTCGTCGGGTCCCCGGCCCGAGCGCACCCCGAGGGGGAGGACGGCGGCCTTGGAGGCCTTGCGAATCAACGAGCTTGAGCGCATCGTCCGCGCCTCGCCTACGACGCGCCGCCCGGCTGCAGGCCCTCGGCCTCGGCTCGGAGGCGATCGTCGTCCGCGGCCTCGATGGTCGCCTGGAGGTCCTTCAGGGCGCTCGTGACCCGCCGCGACAGCTTCTGAAGGTCGCCGACGACCACGTCGCGAAGCACGGGCGGGTCGGGAAGCGGCTGCTCGATCCGGGCCCCCGCCAGGAGCTGCTGCGCGCGGGCCTGCGTGTCCTCGAGGAGCGCCTGCGCGGCAGCCTGGGCCGCGTCCCGAATCGCCTGCGCCTCGGCTCGGACGCGCTCGGCCTCGGCGTTCGCCTCGGCCAGGATCCGCTCCGCCTCCTCCTCCGCATCCCGGCGCAGATGCTCGGGCACCAGGTCGATGGACCGTCCGCCCGCGGCGGGGTGCGCCTCGAGGGACTCGTCCAGGCCGGCGGCGCCGACCCCGTGCACCGCCGCCGGGAGGGTCGCCAGCGTCCTCTCGAGCTCGTTCACCCTCGCCTCGAGGGAGCGGAGCTCTTGCGCGGCCGCCGCCGGCACCTCCTCGGGCGCCGGCGCGCGCCACGTCGCTCCGGTACTCGTCTGCTGGATCGTCTTCGTCGTCCATGCGCCGCGCCGGCGAAGTTCGTTCGTCATCGCTTGCTCCTTTCGAGGTGGGATCGAGAACAGCACGAGGTAGAAGGGCAGCAGTTGCACGCGCTCGCGCGCCAGCAGGCCGAAGTTGGCCACCCCCGAGAAGGCGACCACGAACATGCCGGCGAACAGGAGCGCGAAGACAACGTAGGGTTGCCGCCTCCAGCTTCCGACCGCGGCGATCGCCCACCGGATCCTCACGAGCGACAGCAGGAGGAGGAACGTTCCCTCCAGCGCCGTGATCAGGGTCTGGACGTTGTGGGCATCGAGGATCAAGGGTCGAAACAGCACGGTCACGATCCCGACCGGGGCGAGCCCCGGGTTCTCGAGGATCGGGGACGGCTCGAACTCGGACCCGCCCTCGTCCGTGCGGGCCTGCACGTCCTGGACCACGGAGTCGACGCCGACTCTCGGTGTCGATGCCCGAGCGTTTCAAGAATTCGTCCGTCCGCATGATCAGGACGACGGCCGCTATCGCGAGGACGACGAGCGACACCGTCTTCGCGATCGGCGCAAGCTCGCGAAGCTCCGCCTTCGCGGGCCGGAGCAAGTAGGCGCCCGCCAGCGCGAGGCCGGCCATCCCCGCCACGTGCGGCCGAGCGAGCGCCGAGAGCCACAGTCCGAGCCCCGTGCCGAGGAGTCCCGCGCATGGTCGATCCAGTGAGGATGCGGGCCGCGCCGTAGGCGACGATGCCGAGAGCGAACATCATCCACGCTTCCTTGCCGATGCCCGACGGCCAAAAGAGCAGTGAGGGGAGGAAGAAGACGAGGAGCGCGTACGTCCTGCGCCGGCCCTCCGGCACCGCGATGGTGAACGCGCGGTAGAAGAGGAACTGTCCCCAGAACCCGAGCCACGAGAAGGCCATGAAGCCCCCGAGCCTGCTCGGGCCGATGATCGTGTAGACGATCCCGGTGAGGAACCGGATGAAGTTCGTCGACGTGAGGGGCGACAGGCCGGTGTTGAAGTTCCCCGCCAGGAACTGCGCTCGCAGCCGCAGCCCCTCCTCGTGATAGCCGACCGCGTCGGAGGCGCCGGAGTAGATGTCGACGGCGACGTAGTGCCGGGCCACCGCGCTCGCGAGCTTCAGCACGAGCGCGGCGATCAGCACCCAGAGCAGGACGTCGCTCTCCTCACGGCGTGCCTGCGCGACGAGCGCAGGAAGCGACAGCGCGATGAAGATGGGTGCGAGGAACACCGGCGCGGCGGCGTCGTAGCCGGTGGACGTCATGAGGGCGAGCAGCGCGGCCACCCAGACGCCGATGGCCGCGAGCGCGATCCCGCGCCCCCCGAGCGGTCCATGGGCTCCACGACGGAGTCCACGACCTGGCCGCCTGCATCAGAAGACCTCCAGATCGCCGAGGCAGAGCGCCCAGGATCGGCGCTCGTACGGATCGGGCCTCAGGACTCCGCCCGCACGGCCTTCGCGGTCAGCGTCGGGCCGCCGGGCGAGCGAACGAACCCGGGCCGGCGCGCGGCCCGGGCGCGGCTCGGATCCCGGCGGAAACGAGCACGCGACGTGATCCACCGCTGCGGCGGCGGCCACCCGCCGCAGCAGGCGCCCGGCCGTTCGCACGTCGCCGGGCCGGACGATCACGTCGGCGACGGTCGATTCCCAGAGCCGCCCGCGCTGGCGCATGCGGAACAGGGCGATCCCGGCGAGCATGCCCCCCGATGTGCTCGCGAACCCCGCGGTAGTCGAGCAGCGGTGCCGATCCGTATCGCCAGTCGAGGAACGCGGCATCCCGGGGCGTGGCCAGCCGCGCGGGCGATGCGCCCGCGGCGTCGCCCAGGAGCCCGGGCAGCTCGGGATCGGCGAGGGCCTCGGCCGCGGTCTCGGCGTCGAGGCGAGGCCTGGGCCGTGCGGGGCGCGGCGCGCCGGCGCCCGAACGAAGCCGCCGAGCATCGCGGAGGACGGCGACCGGGCGGCGGAGGCGGATCGCGACCGGGATGCGACCGACCGTCCGCCAGCCCATCTTCAGGTAGCCGGGGCGAGCTCTGGTCGTTCGGGGTGTTGAACACCAGCTCCGCCCCTCCTCGAACCTCCTGCAGCGCCTGTTCCGGTGAGCGCGGGAGAAGATCCCCGTCCCGCGGTGATCGGGATGCGTGGCGGTGTCGACGGCCCGCACGGCCCGAACGCTTCGGTCGCCGACGCGGAATCGCCAGCGCATGAAGGCGCGGAGCCCGACGATCCGGCCCGCCGACTCCGCCAGCAGCAGGAAGGAGGGACCGAACGGGTTCTCGAGGTGCTTCCATCGGAAGAACTCGGGCGCGCGCCGGCCGACCGGACCGGGGCCGAGGCGACATCGACAGCAGCTCGAGGACCTCGGCCTCGTCGCGCTCCAGGTATCCACGAGTGGTGACGGGCTCCCCGCGGGAGCTCGGTGTGAATCTCGGCTCGACCGTCTCCGTCATCGCAGGAGCTCCTCGTAGACCTCCTCGGTCCTGCGGACCGCGGCCCGGATGTCGAAGTCGGCGGCCCGCAGCCTCGCGGCCCGGCCGAGGCGCGCACGCAGGTCGGCGTCGCGGAGCAGCGCGACGATGCCCCCGGAGAGCGCCGCCGGATCGGCCGGCGGGACGACCAGTCCATGCTCGCCGTCGGCGACCGCCTCGGGGTTGCCGCCCACGCGCGTGAGCACCGGCGGCACGCCGAGGTCCATCGCCTCGAGCAGGGCGATGGAGAGGCCGTCGTAGACGGAGGGGACCGCCAGCACGTCGAACGCCGTCATGATTCGCCTCGCGTCCTCCCGGTAGCCGGCGAACACGAAGCTCGCCTCCACGCCGAGCTCCCGTGCCCTGCCGCCGAACCTCGGGCTCGAACGGCCCGCGTCCGACGAGCACGAACCGCGCGTCGGGGACGCTCCTTCGAACCAGGGCGGATGCGTCGACGAGCCCGTCGTGGCCCTTGCCGGGCTTGAAGTTCGCGACCATGCCGACCACCGGGGCGTCCGCGGCGATCCCGAGCTCCTCGCGAACGCCGTCGATCGGCCTCCGCGACGACGACGGCCTCGGGATCGATGCCCTGATAGCGGGTCTCGACGGGAGGCATCGGGAGCGCCCTGGCCGGCGCCGGGATAGCGGATGGAGTCGGAACGTGCTGCGAGACCGCGATGACGTAGTCGTTTCGGTGGTAGGTGGCCACGTTCCCCCAGTAGGTCGCGCGGTGATAGCGCTCCCAGACGTTGTGCTCGGTGTAGACGAGCGCGGGGTCCGCGCGCGCCGAGGAAGCCGGAGCGCTGCCCCGATCGCCGCCAGCGGCGAATGCGCGTGCACGAGATCGAAGCGCGCCGTCGCGGACGAGGCCGCCGAGGCGGTGCGATCCAGCCGGGCCCGCGCCCGCCGTGCAGGCAGTGCACCCGCAGGCCGGCGCCCTCGAGCTCGCCCACGAGCGCGTCCTTCCATGGAAGGAGGTAGGCGACCTCGTAGCGAAACCGGCTTCGGTCGAGATGGGGCGCCGCGCTGGCGAGCAGCTGCTCGGCGCCGCCCCGCCCGAGCCCTTTGATGAGCAGGAGGATGCGCTTCATCGCCCGGCCACCTCGTCGTAGAGGGACAGGTAGCGATCCGGGAGATCGGCTCGATCTCGAAGCGCGCGAGACACCGCTCTCGCGCGGCCGTCCCCGACCGCCCGCCGCCGCTCGTCGTCCTCGAGGAGCTCCATGACCCGGCCGGCGAGCGCCTCCTCGTCGCCCGGAGCGACGCCAGCATGCCGGTGCGCCCGTCCTCGATCACCTCGGGGGCTCCCGCGACGGCGAACCCGGCGGCGGGGAGGCCGGCCATCCCCGCCTCGATGAGCGCCGCGGGCATGCCCTCCATCCCGTCCGCGCGGCTCGCGAACAGCAGCACATCGGCGGCCGCGAGGAGGTCGCCGACGTCGGTACGGCGTCCCAGGAGGACGAAACGCCCGTTCAGCCCCGACCTCGCGGCTTGATGCTCCAGCGCCTGCCGCATCGGGCCGTCGCCGACCCACACGTGCGCGGCGTCGCGGCGATGCAGCACGCGGGCGGCGATCCGAAGGTGTCCGAGCGGGTCCTTCTCCCACGTGATGCCGCCGACCGACACGAGCATCTGCCGGCCCGGGGGGATGCCGATGCTGCGGCGGATCTCGTCCCGCCCGTGCACCGCCGCGACTCGCTCCCGATCCACGCCGTTGGGGATCGCAACGATGCTGGAGGTGGGCACACCGAACAGCTCTCGCGTCTCGCGCCGGACCTCATCGCCGACGGTCACGACGCGCGCCGCTCGCCGCATGAGCCAGGCGTACGCTGCCCTGCGAGGTCCGTGATGAAGCCACGGGGGCGCCACGCCGATCCTTCGGTAGATGACCGGGGTCCGCGTGCCGACGAGCGAGGAGAGCGCGTGTTTCGTCGCCTCGCCGCCGTGTGCCTGGACGACGTCCGGCGACCATTCGGCGGCGGCGTGCCGAAGGCGGAGCAATCGCCGGCGGGTCGCGGTCAGCGTCGTGGCGCCGGCATCCTCCTCCGCCTCATCCAGCATCGTGACGGGCGCGTCGAAGCCCACCTCGGTGGCGGCTCCCCTGAGCACGGCGACTCGCTGCGGGACGCCGGCGCGGGCGAGCGCTCGCACGAGGTCGGACGCGAAGACCTCCGCGCCCCTCCGCGATCCCGTGGCGACGACGTGCAACACGCGAACCGAACTCAACTCAAAGCCCCTCCCGATCGATTGCAGCGACGCGGCATCAGGACTGGAAGGTCACGCCCTTCGCGAGGGCGACGAGGATCGACGCCTTGAGCTTGCTCGCGGGCGTTCCGGCGTCGGTCCACCAGCCCCGGAGGACGTCGTAGGTCATGGTGCCCTCGTCGATGTAGAGGTTGTTGAGGTCGGTGACCTCGAGCTCTCCACGCGCCGAGGGGAGCAGCAGCCGGATGAGGTCGAAGACCCGCGCGTCGTACATGTAGCAGCCGGTCACCACGAGGCTCGACGTGGGCTCCGACGGCTTCTCCTCGACGCGGGAGATCCGTCCGTCCTCGACGTGAGCGACGCCGAATCGCCTCGCGTCGTCGAGGGATACCTCCTTCAGCAGGACCTTGGCGCCCTTCTCCTGCTCCCGGTAGGCGTCGAGGTAGGGGCCGAGGCCCTCCTGGAAGATGTTGTCGCCGAGGATGACGACGACGTTGGCGTCGCGGACCAGTCCCTCCGCCTTCGCGAGCGCGTCGGCGATGCCGCCGCCACCCTGCTGGTACGCGTACTCGAGCGTCACCCCGAGCGCTGCGCCGTCGCCGAGGAGTCGCTTGAACTGGGGGATCTCGTCCCCGGTGACGACGACGATCTCCGTGATCCCCGCACCGGCCAGGGTCCTGATCGGGTGGAAGATCATCGGCTCGTCGTAGACGTCGAGCAGATGCTTGTTCACGACCTTCGTCACCGGGTGAAAGCGGGTGCCGAGGCCTCCCGCCAGCACGATCCCCTTCATGCGTCCTCCTCCGATGTGAACGGCGAGCCGGGCGTTCCTCTTTGTCGCGGCCCTCGGGCGGTGGTGCCCCCGACCAGCTGGGGGGCACGCCACCGGAGGCTCGCGTCCAAGCGTTCCTCGCGCAGCAGCTCCTTGATTCGCTCGATTCGCTGATACCGGGGTCCGATGAGGTCGGCGCGGTCCAGCGCGTGTCGACGGAAGGCGTCGGCGAGCTCCTCGATCCCTCGCCGCACCGACCACCGCGGCCGGAACTCCGGCAGCGTCCTCGGGAGCCTGTCGAAGTTCACCCGATAGCTTCTCCGGTCGGGGCCGGCGCCCTCCCTGCATGGTGACGGTGCTTCCGGGGATCTGATCTCGGACCATCTCGGCCACGTCGGCGACGCGGTAGTTCTCCTCGGATCGCCCGACGTTGAACGCCTCGTCGTGCACCAGCTCGCGGGGGGCGTGCAGCACCGCAAGAAAGGCGCGAGCGATGTCGTCGACGTGCACCAGCGGTCGCCATGGGGTCCCGTCGCTCTCGAGGCGGATCTCGCCGGTGGTGCACGCGATCCCCACGAGGTTGTTGACCACGACGTCGCCCCGGAGCCGGGGCGAGACCCCGTACGCCGTGGCGTTGCGGAGGAACGTCGGACTGAACCGTTCGTCGGCCAGTTTCGAGATGTCCCGCTCGGCCAGGACCTTGGAGCGCCCGTACGGCGTCACCGGATGGAACGCGGCCCGCTCGTCGAGGACGTCCTCGCCCGCGGCGCCGTAGAGGCTGCACGAGGAGGAGAAGAGGAACCGCGTGACGCCCGCCTCCTTCGCGAGCGTCGCAAGCCCCACGCTTCCCGCGTGGTTGATGTCGTAGGTGCACGCCGCGTTGAGGTTCCCCATCGGGTCGTTCGAGAGCGCCGCGAGGTGAACGACCGCGTCGAATCCCCTCAGGTCGGCGACCCCGATGTCCCGGACGTCCTCTGCGCGGCTCGGCGAGGGCTCCGGCACCCCCCGCGGCAATTCGCCGGAGCCCTCGCCGAACACGCAGTCGTGAAAGAAGTAGCTGTCGTAGCCCGCGACCTCGTGTCCCGATGCCACGAGCGCGGACACGACGCGGCACCCGATATAGCCGTCGTGCCCGGTGACGAGCACCTTCACCGAAGTCGCCTCCCCGGCGTCGCGTTCACGAAGGGATGTGTTGAGGCCGCAGGAATCCGGGAGGCGACAGTCGAAGCGCGCCGTTGGACGGCACGTCCTCGTCGCCCCAGACCCTCCACGGCGCCTCGCCGTTCTGCCACAGCCGGTTCAGCTCGAGGTACTCGCGGTAGGTGTCCATGCCCATCCAGAACCCCTCGTGCGGGAAGACCGAGAGCTCTCCGTCGCGCGCGAGCTTCTGCAGCGGCTCGTGCTCGAAGAACAGGTTCGGGTCGTCGTTGAGGTAGCGGAAGAACTCCCGCTGGAAGACGAAGAAGCCCCCGCTCACGAGCCCGTCGGGGCGCGTCGGCTTCTCGTTGAACTCGACGACCAGGCGGTCCTCCACCCGCATCTCGCCGTATCTGGACGACGGGTGCACGCCCGTGACGGTCCCGATGCGGCCCTGCTCGCGATGGAAGGCGAGGAGGGCCCCGACGTCGACGTCCCCCAGACCGTCTCCG
Organism: uncultured Actinomycetes bacterium; assembly: GCA_963728285.1. Taxonomy (GTDB): domain Bacteria; phylum Actinomycetota; class UBA4738; order UBA4738; family HRBIN12; genus CAVSJR01. The sequence continues at coordinate 54,825 of CAVSJR010000005.1, forward strand.
TAGGTGAGCATGAACGTGTCGCTGCGGACGTAGTCGCGGATGTTCCAGATCCGCGCGCCGGTGGCGGCGTAGAGCCCCGTGTCGGCGCAGGTGACCTCCCAGTCCTCCAGGCCGCGGCCGTTGTGCAGGACCGGGTCGCTCCGGTCGTTGCCCAGCCGGACCGTGAAGTCGGTCTGATGCTCACGGAACCGCAGGAAGTACTCCTTGATGTCCCAGCTCTTGTAGCCGAGGCACAGGACGAATCGGGAGAAGCCGTAGTGGCCGTAGACCTTGAGGATGTGCCACAGGATCGGCTTGCCGCCGATGTCGACGAGCGGCTTGGGCACGCGCTCGGTCTCCTCCCGCAGCCGGGTTCCCTGCCCGCCGCAGAGGACGACGACGGGGATGTCGGCGTCCTGCCCGCGTCCTGATGTCATGGCGTCTCCTCGCGTCCGAGGCCCGCGACCGGCGACGCCCGGTCCGGGCATACTCTGTCTCGTGCGTTTCTGCGGCCGCCCCGCTGCCCGGGACGGGTGATGCGCTTTCGCCCGGCCTCCCTGCCGGAGGTCATCGTGTTCGAGCCCGATCCCGTCGCCGACGAACGCGGCTTCTTCGTCCGCGTCCTGTCGGCCGACGTCTTCGGCGAGGCGGGCATCGACCACACCCGCTTCGTCCAGGAGAACCAGTCCCGCTCCGTGCGGCGGACCATCCGCGGGCTGCATCTGCGGGCCGACGGGGAGGGCAAGACCGTCAGGTGCAGCCGCGGCGAGATCTTCGACGTCGTCGTCGACGTTCGTCCGTGGTCTGCGTCCTTCGGAAGGTGGGAGCGGTTCGTCCTCGACGATCGCCTCCACGCGCAGGTCTACGTCCCTCCGGGATTCGCGCACGGCTTCCAGGCCACGTCGGAGACGGCGGACGTCTGTTACCGGCACGACCGCTTCTACGAGCCGGGGCTCGATGTCGCGATCGCGTGGGACGATGCGGACCTCGAGATCCCCTGGCCCCTGGGGGACCCGATCCTGTCGGACCGAGACCGCGGCGCCCCCCCGCTCCGTGAGCTCCGGCCGCAGCTCGAGGAGTGGTTCGCCCCGCCGGGGCCGTGACCGCCGTCGGGTCGGTCGCGAGCTAGCGTTCCGCCAGCAGCCCTCCGGCCTCCAGGGCGTCCGCCGCCTCGCGCACGAGGTCGAACGGGAGGGACGCTCGATCGGCGATGTCCAAGAGGCTGTGATCGCCGTCGGAGAGGTTCAGCACCCACAGCATCGCCATCCGGGCCGAGTCGCCGTCGCCGCTTCCTCCGATCGCGCCGTACAGCCCCCGCCTGCCGAGCTGCGGCTCGCCCTTTGGGCTGAGGTTGCGATAGGTGCGGTTGCCCTCCATGACGCTCAGGATGCCGAGGCACTTCGCGAAGGAGTCCGCCAGGAACGGCGGCTTCACGAAGCTCATGTCGTCGGCCGACGTGTGGTACTCGGGATATCGTCCGTGCGGGGTCCGCATGAGGCACCCGACCGGGAGGTCGAATCCCGGCGAGCAGTACTGCCGCTCGTCGTAGCCGTAGGGCTCGAACGCCTCGATGGCGTGATCGCCCGCGTGTCGAAGCACGTGCGCCGCCGCGCGGTCGATCTCGGTGGCGCCGTGGCGGCTCCGCTTGTAGGTGGACCTCCCCGGATCGCCGAGGCCGGCCAGGACCAGGCCGCCCCTGATCCGCCGCGTCGCCTCGTCGTTAGCGCGAGCCACGTGATGGATCCGATCGTTCCCGGGATGAAGAGGAACCGGTAGGAGAACCGGCGGGGGACGTCGGCCAGATGCTGCGCGAGCAGCGTGGCGACGGCGACCCCCGAGAGGTTGTCGTTGGCGAGCGACGGGTGGCACACGTGTGCGGAGAGGAGGATCTCCTCGTCGCGCTCGCCCTCGAGGTAGTACTCGCCGAACGTGAGGGAGCCGTCCTCGAGCGTCGCGTCCACACGCACCTCGTAGTCGCCCTCGGCGAGGCCATCGAGCTGGCGCTGGCTGAGACAGAACCCCCACGAGCGGTCGTAGTAGGAGGTCCGGTACGGGATCCGGTCCGGATGCTCGGGAAGCGTGAAGACGTGCTCCCTCAGCTCCGCAAGCGAAAGCCGCTCCTGCACCGGGACGCTGTAGCCGACGACGTGCAGGTTGCAGTCGGCGGCGTCCACGATTCGGTTGCCGGCCGGGTCCGCGATGTAGGCGTCCCGCAGGTTCCATTCCGGGGGCACGGTCCAGTCGAGCACCGGCGTGCCGCTCGGGACCTCTCGGACCTCGAGGGGGATCCGCTTGCCGATGCGCGACAGGGTCTCCCGGACTCCGTCCCCGGTGATGCTCCGGGGGATCGGATACAGCTCGGCCATGAGCTCGTGGATCTCCGCGCCCAGTGCGTCGAGGTCGGGTGCGAGGCCTGCGCTCAATGTCCTCACACCTCCCCTCGTTCCATCACGCGGGGGACCGGAACGGGGACGATGAAGCGCCCGCCGCGGCGTTCGTACTCGGCCTGCTGGAGGACGATCTCCTCGGCGTGGTTCCACGCGAGGAGGAGGAGGTACTCGGGCATCGCCTCGAGCAGCCGATCCGGCGCCACGATCGGGAGGTGCACCCCGGGCATGTATCGCCCCTGCTTGTGCGGGCTCCGGTCGGCGACGAAGTCGAGCGTGCCGTCCGGGAGCTCGGCCGCGTTGAGGAGCGTGGCCCCCTTCGCCGCCGCCCCGTACGCCGCGATGCTGGACCCCCGCGACTTCAATCCCCCGAGCAGGTCGCGCAGCTCGTCGCACAACGTCGCGACGCGGCCGGCGAACCCGCGGTAGTACGCCGCGGAGGCCATTCCCGCGCGCGCCTCGGAGGCGAGCAGGCCGGCGACGGCGGGGGAGTGGACGCCGGCGTCCGCCTCGGGCGGCGAGGACGCGGAGCGATCCGCCGTGCAGGGGGATCCGCTCGACGTCGACGGCGTGCAGGCCGTTGCGGCGCAGGGCGGCATCCAGCGACGTGAGCGAGTAGTAGAAGAGGTGCTCGTGATAGATCGTGTCGAACTCCAGCGCCTCGACGAGGTCACCGACGTAGGGCGTCTCGATCACGGCGACGCCGTCGTCCGCCAGGATCCGGGCGATGCCGCGGAGGACGTCGTCCAGCCGGGGCACGTGAGCCAGCACGTTGTGTGCGTGCAGCACGTCCGCTCGGTATCCGGCCGCGCGCAGGTCGTCGGCGAGCTCCTCGCCGAAGAACGCGCAGAGCGTCGGGACGCCCTCGCGCCTCGGCGGCGGGGGCGATATTCGCCGCCGGGTCGATGCCGAGGACGCGGACGCCCGCGCGGACGTAGTGCTGCAGCAGATAGCCGTCGTTGCTCGCGATCTCGATGGCCAGGCTCGTGGGTCCGAGGCCGCGCTCCTCGATCATGCGACCGACGAGCCGACGGGCGTTGTCCACGACGGCGTCGGAGTAGGACGAGTAGTAGGGGTAGTCGCTGAAGAGCGCCTCGGGCGGCACCGAGGCGGTCAGCTGAACGAGCCCGCAACCCGCGCAGAAGGCGACGTCGAGTGGATAGCGCGCCTCGGGGTCGTTCAGCTGCTCGAGCGTCGGCAACGCGTTCGCGAGCGGCATCTCGCCGAGCGAGAGGATGACCTCGAGCCCCGCCGCGTCGCACCCACGACACGACGTCGCGATCTCGATGTCCAAGAGATCGCCGGTTCGCACGGTTCTGCTTGCTCCGCTCATGGAACCGTCGACGGCTTCCTGACCGCGTGGGCGCTCGCCGAGGCGACCCTTCGTCCGGAGAGGACGCACGCGTCGGTCATCAGGTACTTCCACTCGGCGTAGCGCCCGGCCCTGTGCACGCCGAGGTCGTCGAGGAAGCCATCGATCTCCGCCAGCGCCGCCCGGCGGTCGAGGTCGAAGATCACGTTGCCCCATGGGACCGCCTTCACGTGCACGGAACGCACGGCGCCGGGCTCCACCAACCCCATCTCCACCAGCTCGTCCGTGACCCGACGGCCGACCTCGTCCTGGTCGGATGGCAGCGGCCGGTAGGGGGAGCCGTACACCTCCACCTGAACCCCCGTTGTCCCGGCGGGAGCGTTGTTCGGCGAGAACTTCTCCGTGAAGCTGATCCGCGTGCTCAGCTTGTCCTCGTCGTACACGTACACCCAGAACTCCTCGCGCTTGGTGGGGTGGTTCGCGGCGACCTGGACGTAGAGGAAGTTCGTGCACCTCAGCTGAGATGCAGCCTCGCGAACCGCCGGCGGAGCGTCCTCCGCGGCGGCGATCAGGACCGGCAGGGGGATCGTCGAGACGAGCTGGTCGTAGCTCGCCTCGCTTCCATCGGAGAAGCCGAGCCGTCGCCGCCCGAAGTGAACCCGCTCGAGCCGCTTGCCGTACGCGATCGTCGCCCCGCGAGCGAGCCGGTGCGTGTAGGACCAGAAGCCGCCGCGCGATGGGTAGCGAGAGTCCCGGCTCGCCACGTAGTACGTGGAGCGGCCGAGCGGCCCCCTCGCCCCCTCGACGACCTCCTCGACGGTCGGCCGATGGACGCGGATGCCGATCCAGTCGACGTCGAGGTTGCCGGGATCCGTCGTCCAGTACTTCCGCGTGTACGCGGCGGGGAAGGTGTCGGCGAACACGGGCCCCATCGCCTGATGCAGCCACTCGCGATACGTCGACGGGTCCGGATGGCCGTCCCCGGGCACGGACTCGAGGAAGCTCGCCAGGCATCGGGACCGCAGCGGCTCGGGCACCTGATAGAGGTGGGTCTGCGCCGGGTGCTCGATCCAGTGGCCCCGGTAGTAGTTCGTGGCTCTGACGTCGAGCTCCTCGTACTCGCGATCCACGTTGTCGGCGAAGAGCTCGCGCACGTACTCGTTGGTCGTGAACGAGATATGCGGCCCGTCGTCCCATGTGAACCCGTCCCGGGTCCACGAGGTGACGTGTCCGCCGTAGCCGTCGCCGGCCTCGAAGACGACCGAATCCCGGTGGCCGAGGTGATACGAGGTGCTGAGCCCGGAGATCCCCGCGCCGAGGATCGCCACGGACGTATCAGGATCGCGCGTCGCCACTCACCGTCTCCTTTCGATCGCCGGCGCCATCGCCCGCGTCCTGGTTGCTCGGGATCCCTCGGGCGGGAGGCGACGCCTCGCCTTCTTCCCGCGTCTGGCCGTACGTGTCGGGACCCCACCGTCTCGCGAGGAAATCGAACAGCGCCCGTCGCCGGTCTCGCAGCTGCACCGGCGTCGTGCTCGGCCTGGGGAACACGCTGTCCCTCGCGATCGAGGCCGCCAGCCGCCCGGCCTCCCGAACCACATGCCGGGGGCGGCCGGTCCTGGCCTGGAAGCGCAATCGGTTGCGCACCCACAGGTACGTCGGCTGGATCCCCGGCTCCTGCCATGCCACGGCGGCCGGGACGCACTCCACGCGCCATCCGAGGCGGCCGAGGGTGAGCAGGTACTCCGTCTCTTCGAAATAGAGGAAGTACCGCTCGTCCATCTCGCCCGCCTGACGGATCGCGGATCCCCGAAGCAGGAGGCACGACCCGTGCAGCCATTCCGCCGCGTGGGGTGGCGCCGCCGCCCATGTCGTCATGAGCGCCGGTTCCCGCACCAGCTGGGGCCGCCACCTCCGATCCATCACCCCACCCGCGGAGAAGACCGTGTCGGGCCTGCTCCGATAGCCGATCAGCGGCCCGACGGCACCGAGGCCCGGCTCTCGCTCGAGCCTGTCGACCATCTCCTCGAGGGCGTCCGGCGCCAGCCGGCATTCGTGCGTGAGGAGCAGGACGGCCTCGACGCCGCGCTGCATGAGCATCCGGGTGCCGACGTTCATGCCGCCGGCATAGCCGAGGTTGGCGGCCGTCTCGACGATCTCGATCTCCGGGAAGGCCGTCCGAAGCTCATCGAGCGATCCGTCCCCCGAGCGGTTGTCGACGACGACGAGATCGTCCGGGGGCCTGGTCTGCGACGCGAGCGCCTGCAGCGTGGAACGGACCTGCGGCCACAACCGGTAGTGCAGCACGACGGCGCCCGACCCTCATCGAACGACGTCCTGCGGAAGAGCCGGCGTCGTGCGCTATGCGTGCAACGTGGCTCCGGATACGAAAGCGTAGCCTTCGGAGCCGCGCCATCCGGAAGGGGGGCGAGGATCGGATCTCCGGATACCTGGACGCCAGATCGCCCCACTCCGCCCAGCGGTGGCGGGACGTCCCTCTGCTACGAGACGCTCGCGCGAGGTTCGTACGCGCTACCGCCCGATCTCCGAACATCGATTTGAGGTCGATCGGAGGGTCTCGTCGAACTGCCCGCGCCCGGAGCCGAGAGAAGGCCGGATGATACGCGAACTGGTGGAGCAGGATCACCAGATCCATCGTAAGGCGGTATTCGCGGTCTCCGGACGTTGGCGCTGCTGGCATTGCCCGGATGCACCGGAACGTCGCGAGCGTCTCCGGGACCAACGCGATGCCCGTATTCGCGGCGACCCGGACCCAGTACTCGAGATCGGGAACGGCGACGAGATCCGAATTGAACGTGCCGTACTCCTCGAAGGCCGTCCTCTTCACCAGCACGGCCGTTGGTTCGCCGACGAAGTTCTGCCCGATGTGCTCGAGTACGGCGTCGCAGAATCGCTCGGCGGAGACCAGGTGTTCCAGGGCGAAAACCCCTCGTAACGACTCCTCTGCCGTGTAGCGGTCATAGCGACGCTGTGAGCTTGCTCCTCCACGTCCTCGAAGACGATGCGCCGCCAGCACGCGACGATCGGGGGGCCGGCGGGATGCGCCGCGGCTACCATTCGCTCGATACACGCCGGCTCCAGAAGGTCGTCCTGGAAGAGCAACTTCACCCATGCTCCCCGCGCTAGCTCAATGGAGCGGTTCCAGTTGCCGACCAGGCCGAGGCGCCGAGGATTCCTGATCAGTCGGACGCGGTCGTCCGCTGCGGGCATACTCCTCGGCGATAGCCGGCGTCTCGTCGGCCGAGGCGTCGTCGACGATGACGATCTCGATGGACGCGAAAGGTCTGCCCGACGGCGCTGTCGAGACATTCCCGGAGATATCGGGCGCCGTTGTAGGTGGGAATGCAGATACTCACCAGCGGCTCATCCACACAGCGCACCTTCCGTGAAGGAACGCTCCGCGATTGCGGCGACACGCGGGATCTCGAGGGCGGCTCGCAGCCGTTCCGCGTCGCCTCCAGGTAGCCGCGGCCCCAGCGGCGGCTCGGCTCGAGGTGGCGCCCTCGGCCCACTCGTTCCACGCGTTGACGAACACGAGCGGCTCGCCCGTCGGGACCGCACGTGCGCGTCTCGATCGTGCTCGCGCAGCCACCGCTCGTAGAGCTCGGGCGTCGAGCCGTGTAGACGATCACGCCATGCCGCTCGCGACGCGGGCGTGTTGTCCCAGGCCGGCGTCACGCACGGGAAGCGCCGGTACGGAGCCGCGGCGGTCGCCGCAGCATCCGCTCGACGACGTCGCCGTAGTCGTAGATGCGGTGCTTGCCGGTACGCCGGGTTCGTGAGGCCGCAGCTTGTCGCAGCGCGACGCCAGCGACTTGTTTCGCCGAAGGGCGCCGGCCCAGGTTGACCGCAAGTCGGGCTGGAACTCGACCGCGGCATCGAAGCCCAGCGCCGCCGGATCGCCGCGCTCGTCGCCGAAGCTCTCGACCCGGCAGAGGTAGACGGCTCGCCGACGCCGAGCCGGCGCGCCTCCTCCCGCCAGATCGTCGTCGTGCGGCGCGGATCGGGAAGGATCGGACGCGCGGTAGACGAGGAACAGCGGCCGGCCGTCGACGCGGAGGTAGCGCGGGTCGGCGAAGCGCCGCGAGCCAGCCAGCGGATGTGCGTCGAGGTCGTCCGCCTCCGAGTAGTCCTGGCTCGATCAGCACGTCGCCGCGTCCGCCGTCCCAACGCGGGTCCAGTTCTCGTTGGCCCAGCACAGGCAGAACGGGAAGTCGGGCCGCCCGGTCGCGAGCACCTCGTCGAACGGGCGGTCGAGCAGGCGCCGGCCGTCGAACCAGTAGTGGTAGTAGCAGAACCCGTAGATGCCGTAGGCGCGCGCGAGCTCCGCCTGCGCCTCGCGCACGTCGCCGCGAGCCGCAGGTCGTAGAAGCCGAGATCGGCGGGGAGGTGCGGCTGGTCGTGGCCGCGGAAACAGCGGCCGGGCCTCGGCGACGTTGCGTCCACTCCGTGAACCCCGCTCCCCACCAGTCGTCGTTCTCCGGGATCGGATGGAACTGCGGCAGGTAGAAGGCGAGCAGTCGGGCGGACGTCGACGTCATCTCCTCGGCTCCCTGGGTGCTCAACGCGGCCCCCCGACCAACCCGATGCGGGATCGTCCTCGTCCAAGGCCGATCGCGTCCTCGCACACGGTCTCCAGCCCTCATGGTGCGCGCCGGCCGAGCTGCGTCGGGGGCCTCGGGACCGAGGACGCTCTTCGCGAGCAACCGCGTGCCGTCCCTCGATGAGGACCATGCCGGGGTCGATCGCCGGCCGCATGGCGCAGCAACGCCAGCACCGATCGACTGGCCGGGGACGATTTCGCCTGGGCGACCTGCATGACGTTGTCGCGGATCCAACTGCGAGACGAAGCTCGGATCGCGCGGGAATCCCGAGCTCGTCCCCGTACTCGGTCGAGGAAGCGCTGCCTCGCATCACGGATGTTGGTCATCGTGACGAAGGTGGGATGGTAGGCGCCCCCTCGCAGCTCATGGAACGCATGACCGCTGCTCACGGCGCCGACATGCATCCGAAGCGCGACGAGGGGCTCCGCGATGTAGGCGACGGCGTCGACGCGCCGCATCAGACGCATGAACATCCCGAGGTCGTCGGCCAATCCGTCCGCCTCGTCGAATCGAGCATCCCCGATGACAGAGCGCCTGAATCACCGCGGTAGGGAAGTTGATCCACGTCGCGTCCGTGAGCAGTCCCCGCAGGACATCTGTGCCGGTCTGCCTCGAGTCGGTGCGACCACCCGTGTAGTAGACGGTCGTCGATAGCACGTCGTTGTCGGGCCCGATGTGGACTAGCTTGCTCGCCGAGTGAGCGAGGCCCAGCCGGGGATCGCCTTGAAGAAGGCGAAGCTTCCGCTCCAAGTGGCCAGGGAGCATGACGTCGTCGTCCGGCAGGATCGTGAGAAATGGCGCCGCGCCAAGCCGGAGACCGCGAGACATGTTCACGAGATGCCCAAGGTTTGTGTCATTACGAATGTAATGCACGCGCGGGTCGTGAAACGAGCCGACGACCGCGCCGGTGTGATCCGTCGACGCGTTGTCGGAGACGAAGAGCTCGAGGTCATTCATGGACTGGTCCAAGACGCTGCGAATGGTGTCGCGTAGGAGGTCTGCTCTGTTGTACGTCGGGATCGTGACCGTCACGAGCGGTTCGGTTGGTGATCTTCCATCGCTCTCCTCCCAGGAGCGCCCGGTCGTAGAAGCGGACCATGTCGTCGGTGACACCGTCGATCGTGAATCGCTGTAGGAACCGCGCCCGCGCCACGTCGGCGCGGCTCGCAGCGCCCGGACGGTCCATCAGCGTCGAGACGACCGCTCGGCCGAGGGAGCGGGCATCCGTCCGGCGGCACGAGCAACGCGGGCGTGTCCGGGCCCACGACCTCTCGTATCGGACCCAGGTCGGAGGCCACGATCGGCGCCTCGAGCGCCATGGCCTCGAGCAGGGCGCATCCGAATCCCTCGAAGCGCGACGGGAACACGAACGCGTCCGCGGATGCGAGGAGATCCGGGACGTCCCGTCGAACGCCGAGGAAGGAAACCGCCCCGTCCAGGTCGAGGTCGTCCGCGAGCCTTCGCAGCAGCGGGGACTGACCTCCCTCGCGTCCGGCGACAAGCAGCCGTGCAGTCGGAAGCTCCGCCCGTACGGCCGGCATTGCTCGCAGGAGCACGTCGAGCCCCTTCTGATGCTCCTGTCTCGCGACCGACAGGATCAGCCGCTCGTCATCCCCAACCCCGAGCGAGCGCCGGACTCGTCGCCGGCGCTCCGGATCCCTGACTCCGAACGCGAGATGGTCTCGACCGCGGGGATCACGTCGATCAGGCTCCGTCGGATCCGAAGCCGGCGTCCCATCACGTCCGCTGTGTGTGACGTGAGGGCGTGGAAGCGACGCACGAGCCGGGCCGTCCCGCCATCGACGAGCTGCGCCCCTCGCAGCCTCCACGGAACGATCCGAGGGTCCTCGGCGTGCTCCCGTCCGTAGGGCTCGCTGACGAGGCTCGAGACGATCGGGACGCGCTCGGCCGCGCCGGCGATCCTTCCTGCGATGTCAGCCTCGAACAGAGTCGTGTGGATCAGGTTGGGCCGGCGGTGCCTGATCAGCGCCCGCAGGGACCTCACCCGGCCGGCGCGGCCCCTGCCGTTGACGCGGAAGCACCGAGCTCCGCCAACGTGCAGGTCCTCCAGCAGGCCCTGCTCCTCCTTCAAGTAGGCGACGTCCAATGCGATCCCTCGCGCTCGATACCGAGGGGCGAGCGCCGCGAGCGACTGCTCTGCGCCGAACGGGGCGAGGCTGTCGATCACGTACAGGAGGTGCACCCTCAGCCCCTCGATTCGGCAGGCACCGGCGGTTTGAGGAGCCTCACCACGCCGTCCGGGAGTACGGCCAGCAGGAGCGTTCTGACCATTGAGGGCGAGGTCGGGGCGAGCATCATCCCGTGGATCGCCAGACAAATCGCGCGCAGGCGCTGCCCCTGCCTCAAGGCCGCCCGTGAACTCCGCAGATAGCCCTCCGCGCGAAACGCTCCTCCCGCATGGTGCCGGTCGAAGAACGGCCGGTGCCGTCGGTAGATCGCCTCGCGCGACCGGTGCTCGTAGTACCTCAGCGACGTGGCGCTCATGGAGTGAGGCGTTCTCCGATACATGTAGAGGGGCGCAGCGATCCGGATCGGCTTGATGCCCAACCGGACCGCCGCGATCCAGAAGTCCCAGTCCTCATTTCCCCAGAGGTCCCCATAGCCGCCGAGGCGCTCCCAGAGCTCCTTGCGCATGAGGGCCCCGGTTCCGGGTATCCACTGCACCGACAGCATGTCCGCGGGGGATCTCAGGTCGAATCGCCAAACCGCCTCGCTGTCGCCGAAGAGCTGAAGGTCCGTGTACGCGCAATCCGCCTCGGGATCGCCCGACAACGCGGCGGCCGTGGCCGCCAAGAACGACGGCGCCAAGAGGTCATCGGCGTCGACCGGCACGACGAGCCGGCCCCGCGCCGCGGCGAATCCCGTGTTTCTTGCCGGGCCCAGGCCCCGGTTTCGCTCATGGACGATGATCCTGCAGCGAGCATCGCCGGTCTCTCGCACCACCCGACCGAGGTCGGCGGCACGCGACCCGTCGTCCACCAGGATGGCCTCCCAATCGGCGAAGCTCTGAGCGAGGATGCTGGCGAGCAGCTCGCGCGCGTACCCCTCCCGCTCGAAGCACGGAATCACGACGGACACGAGGGGCGTCGCGGGGTCCCCCCTCTGTTCCATCGGCTCCACTGCGCGCATCAGACACCCGTCCGCGGTCGCGCCGGATCAACGGACTCGCGTCGAACGAACGATGGGACCGTCTTCGACAAGTGAAGCAGTGGCGCAAGCCGCCGCATGACCGCCTCCGGACCGTAGGCCCGAGCCCTCGACCGACCCCGCTCACCGAGCCGCGATCGAAGGGACGGATCGGCGACGAGCCGCCTGAGCGCCCGGGCAGCTTCCTCCGCGTCCCCCGCCGGGAACAGGAGACCGGCCTCATCGTCGCCGAGCAGGTCGCGGAAGGCCGCGAGGTCGCTCGCCACGATCGGCAGCCCGTTGACCATCGCCTCGGCGGCGACCCGTGAGAAGGATTCCCTTCGGGAGGGACACAGGACCATGTCGCACGCCGCGTACACATCGCGCACGTCGCCGACCCACGGTCGAATCCGGAGACGGCCTCCAACGGCTTCGCGCAACGCGCGGTAGTCCGGGCCGTCGAGGACCGCCGTCGCGGAGGCGGCCGGCACGAACACCAACCACGAGAGCGTCACATCGGACAGCCGCCGCGCGATGCCGGGCAGCAGGTCGAAACCCTTCTGCGACGTCGCCGGGCCGATGTAGCCGACCGTCGGCATATCGGACGGCGCGCGGGAGCTCGCCTCGACGTCTCGGGGATCCACCGGGTTGGGGATGATCGAGACGGCGTCGGCTTCGCACGCCCCGATGTCGACTAGGACGTCGCGAGAGATCGAGGACACAGCCGCCCAGCGGACCTCAGGTAGCAGGCGCCTCCAGGCGGGCGATCAGGCGCCGAGCCCACGCCGACGGATCCGATGTGTGGACCCACACGACGACCGGGGTCCGGCTCAGGATCGCGGCCGGTGCCGCGAGGTTGAGCTCCGCCAGGCCGTTGGCGTGGATGGCCGTGAGCCTCGTCCTGCGGCGCCAGCTCCAGGCAGCGAGGCGAACCACCGACCGAAGCGTCGAGCCCCGCCGTGGCCGGTCGCCGTCCAGGATCCTCACCTCCTCCTCGCTCAAGTGCCGCGCGCGGACGAGGCCGGAGAAGCTCCCGTCCGGTGCGGCCAGGACCCGCCCGCCGGAATCGACGTGTTCGAGGACGGTCGCGAGGCTGCGGGAGGGCCCGCCCAGGCCGCCCGTCGCGCTGACGAACAGCGTGAGCTCCGTCACCGCGCGTGCCGATGCACGATGCCCTGCACGGCCGAGATGACGTCGCCCGACGTCGCCGTCGCTCATGGAGGGGTAGAGGGGCAGGGAGATGATGCGCTCGAAGGCGGCCTCCGCCACGGGAAAGTCTCCGGGCCGCAGGCCGAACCGCCGCTGAAAGTGCTCGAGCAAATGAAGCGGGATGAAGTGGACGCTCGCTCCGATGTTTGCGGCCTCGAGCTCCTCGATAAACCGATCGCGATCCACGGAGAGGGCCTCGAGACGGAGCCGGAGCGGATACAGGTGCCATGCCGGCCGGACGCCGGCAGCCACGTGCGGGATCTCGACGAACTCATTGAGCCTCGAGAAGGCCTTGTCGTAGCGCGCAGCGATCCGGGTCCTCCTGTCCCGCAGCCAGGGCTCCTTCGCGAGTTGGGTGAGCCCGAGCGCGGCCTGGAAGTCGGTCAGGTTCGCCTTGAGCCCCGCCTCCGAGACGTCGTAGGCCCAGCTTCCACCACGCCCGTACCGGTTCCAGGCGTCCCGGGAAATCCCGTGGAGCCTCAGGATCTCGAGACGCTCCGCGAGCGCGTCGTCGTTGGTCGTCGCCATGCCACCCTCGCCCGTCGTGATCGCCTTCGTCGCGTAGAAGGAGAAGCACGTGACCGTCCCGAACCCTCCGATGGGCACTCCGCCGACCGCGGCGCCGAAGGCATGCGCCGCGTCCTCGATGGTGGGCATCCCATCGAGGCCCGCATTGGTCGCCTCGATGTCATAGGGGTGGCCGCCGAAGTGCACGGGCAGGATCGCCCTCGTCCGCGAGGTGACGGCGCGTCGCACGCCGGCCGGGTCGATCTGCAACATGTCCGGCTCGACGTCGACGAACACGGGCGTGGCGCCCACATGCTCGATGACATGGGCCGTCGCGCAGAAGGTAAACGGCGTCGTGATGACCTCGTCGCCTTGACCGATCCCGAGGGCCTGCAACGACAGCTGCATGGCGGCCGTGCAGGAGGAGACGGCCACAGCGTGCTTCGCTTCGACCGCCGCCGCGAACTCCTCCTCGAACCGCCGGCAGACGGGCCCGTGCGTCAACCACCCCGACCGAAGGGCGTCGCCGACCGCCCGGATATCCTCCTCGTCGATGTGCGGCCGGTGAAACGGAAGGAACTCCGTCCTGCCCGGTATGGCCGCGGTCTCCGCGCGTGCCGATCTCATCGCTGCACCTTCCTTTACTTGCTGCGTCATCCGGCCTGGTCCCCCGGGAACGGCCGGGGCGGCCGGCCGGCGAGCCGCAGGCCGCGGCTTCGAGGAAGGAACAACAGGGTCCTCGCGAGCCGCAGGGCGACACTGCACAGGACCCGTGAAGCTCGCCGCCGGGGCCGCCGCCCATTGCTGCAGGGCGACGTCCTCCAGTCGGCTCCTCAGCTGCGTCGCGATGACGGGGCGGCGAGAATCGCTCCTCCACGGCGGCCCTGCCCTCGAGATTGAGGGGAAGGGTGCCGGCTCGGTGCGCCGCGGCGAGGTCGCGGATGATGCGCTCGACGGCGTCGACGTCTTCGATCTTCTCGACGCCGGGGAAGGCGTAGGTCCAGACGACGTACCGCCCGTAGGACAGTGCCTCGAGGACCGTATGGGAGACGCCATCGTGGGCGACGGGGCGGAGGTAGACCGTGCACGCGCGAAGCACACCGTCCATGTCCTCGACCCAGCCTCGCGGACGCACGTTCGGCGGGAGGTTGGGCGCGCCCTTCGTCGCGAGAAGATCGAACGGCACGTCGGGAAGCCGCCGCGCCAGCTCGACGACGAACGGGAGGCCGTAGAACTCGTGGCGGCCGTCTGGCGTGTAGGCCACGACCCCGAATCGCTCGGGCAGGGGAGGGACCTCGTCGGGGAACAACGTGCACGTCAACGGAACGACGTCGACATCGCCGAACCCGGCTGCATGCAATTCATCCGAGATCCAGGAGGACTCGCACCAGTTCCAGACCGCCTCCCTCGTGAAGGGCTCGGCGGAGGCGGCGTGCTGCAGGACGTCGGTGCCCACCCATTCGACGACCTTCGGTCTCCCGAGCCTGATCGCGAGGCGCTCGAGGGGGCCGAGACGAGCCCGTCCGTGGATTCCGAGGACGACGTCGGCGCCCAGCAGATCGCGGTGCACGCGCGCGCGGCGCAAGACGTTGTCCCGGGGGGCCGGCTCGACGAGGTAGGCCGCGGCTCCGGCGGAGAGCAGGAGCTCGTGCGCGCGTCGCGCCCATCGCGTTCCCGCCACGGCGATGATCGGCCGATGGCACGTGACGGTCCGCGGGACGCCGCGCGCCCGCGACGCTCTCCGGCGAGCCGCCGATCCCGCTCGCCCGCTGTTCGTCGACGCTCACCACTCGCCAACCTCCCGCGTGAACGATGCGTGCCGTCCGCTCTTGCCCCGGAGGCCGTCGGCGAGTCCCCTCAGGATCGCGACTCGATGGGCGTTCGAGGGGGCCAGCTGGAACCTTCTCGCCGACTTCAGCACGTGACAGAGGCTCCACGTCGGGGTCCCCAGACGGCGCCCGACCAGGAACCCGTTCCGCGCCATGTAGTAGCTGCACCACGGCTCGTCGGCGCGGGTGGGCAGAGCGCCGCCGCCTTCCGAGGCCAGGCTCGGGAGCCCGCTCACGATCGAGCAGCGTAGGGACGTCGACCAGCACGCGGAAGCCTGCCCGCCGCACGCGCAGACAGAAGTCGAGCTCCTCGGCCCACCAGAAGAGGGACTCGTCCGGGAGCGATCCCGGCGTCGATCACCCGCCTCGACACGAGGGTCGAATCCCACGCGCCGAAGTCCACTTCCTCGAACGACGCGGCCGACGACTGTACCCGGTGCCGCGTGGTTCGACCGGTTCGGCGATCGACGTTCCAGCCCGAGGTCAGTACCACCCCGACGGGAGGTCCGGGGACCTCGCGCTCGAAGGCCTCGACCCGTTCGATCAACCTGGGGAGCCGCGGCGATGCCGGGCCGCGCGCATCGGTGTCGTCCTCGCAGGCGTAGATCCACGGCGACTCCGTGATGCCTCGCACGAACCGGAACGCTCGCGCGAAGCCGCCCGCCGGTCCGATGTTCTCCTCCAGCGTCAGCATCGTGATGGCGCGCTCGAGCGTCGGATCGTCGAGGCCGCCCTCGCCGTTGACGACCACGATCACCTGCGACGCCGGGAGGCCCTCGTCCTCGAGCAGGCTCCGAACGACTCGTGCGGCGTGCCGAGGGCGGCGATAGGTCAGGACGACGGAGGTGGCGAGGGTGAGCCCGCGCGCGACGGATCCAAAGGTTCCGCGCGTTCGGCCACGCGCTCTTCGCTTCTCACGATCGCCCGTCGACCTCCCATGCCGCCCGCACCTGGACCGGCGCGAGGCGGATGACTCCCTGCGGGGTCGGATCCAGATCCGGCCCGGCCACGTCGAAGTTCGTGGCCGGCTGCCACGGCAGAAGCTCCTGACCGTCGGTTCCCATGACGGCGACCCACGCGAAGAAGCGGCCGCCGGGCAGCGGAAGGTGCGGGATCGAGCAGCGAGCCTCCGTCTGCCCGTCGCGCAGCGACAGTCGCGTGCTGGATCACGAAGATCGGCGTGCCCGGTCCCTCGCTGATTCCCACGTACAGCGTTCCGTCGGTGCGCCGGCCGCTCTCGATGATCGCTCGAATCTCGATCGGTCCATCGGTTCGACATCCGTCGCCCTGCGGGCCGGTGACCTCGGCCTTGATCAGCCGCGCGACTCCCGCCTTGCGCGCCTCGGCCAGCATCGCCCCCTCGAGCTCCTCGATCCAGCGGCGGTATGCCCCGATGACGTCGCGCACCTCGCCCCTCTCCTGGACGACGCCGTCCCGCAGCCAGAGCCCCTTCCTGCACATTCCCTCGACGGAGGCGAGATCGTGAGCGACGTAGATCAGCGTCGTCCCGGACAGGATCATGTCCCGGGTCCGGTCGAGGCACTTCTGCTGGAACGCCGCGTCGCCCACGCCGAGGACCTCGTCGACGAGCAGGATGTCCGGCTTCGTCGCGGTGACGATGGCGAACCCGAGCCGGAGCTGCATCCCGCTCGAGTAGAACTTGACCTGCCGCCCGATCGCGTCCTCGAGCTCCGCGAAGGCGACCACCTCGTCGAACCGCCGAGTGATCTCCTTGCGGCGACAGGCCGAACAGGGATCCGGAGATGTAGACGTTCTCCCGGCCGGTCAGATCGGGATGCAGGCCGGCGCGCAGATCGATGAGCGGGCCGAGTCTGCCCGAGACCTCCATCCGCCCCGCGTACGGATACATGACGCCGGCCAGGATCTTGAGCAGCGTCGTCTTGCCGGAACCGTTCGTCCCGACCATCCCGACGGAGTCGCCCGGCTCGATGTCGAACGTGATGTCGCGAAGGGCCCACCGCCATCCGCGGCGATCGCCGTGCCGTGCTCCGCGCAGGCGCTCGAGCTCATCGCGGAGCAGGGTGCGACGCTGGTCGGCACGAAAGCGCTTCCAGAGCCGGTCGGCGACGAGTGTCCCGCTAGGTAACATCCGCGAACCCCGCCTCCAGTCGCTTGAAGACGACGAAGCCCACCGCCAGGAGGGCGAAGGACGTGATGGCTCCCGCCAGGAGCAGTTCGAATTGGGGCGGCTCCCCGAGAAGCACGGTCCGCCGGTATCCGTCGATGACCGGGGCGAGGGGGTTGAGGGCGGAGTAGGGGAGGCGAAGCGACGGCGGGATCTGATCCATGCCGTAGGCGATCGGCGTCGCGAACAGGCCGAGCTGAACGATGACCGGCACGGCGTGGCGCAGGTCGCGCAGAAAGACCACGAGTGCCGAGAGCGCCAGGCAGAGGCCGACCGTGAACGCGAGCTGCACGAGCGCGAGCACGGGAACCCAGATGGAAGTGGGCGCCGGGACGAACGTGTAGATGGCGAACAGGAACACGAGCGCGAGCAACCCGACGAGGGCATCCACGCCGGACGTGACGATGGAGGCGAGGGGGAAGACCTCCCGTGGCGCGTAGATCTTGTTGATCAGCTCCATGCTGGTCAGGATGCTTCCGCTCGCCGCACTGACGGACGTGGCAAAGAAGGTCCACGGCACGAGCGCCACGTAGGAGAACAACGGATACGGGACGCCCCCCGTCGGGACGTCCACGACCCTTTGGACGAAGACCGTCAGCACCACCATGAGGACCACGGGAGGGATCAGGGCCCACGCGAAGCCGAGGATGGCCTGCTTGTAGCGGGCGCGGAGCTGTCGCTCGGCGAGCGCTCGAACGAGCTCCCTCGCTCGCCAGAGGTCCTTCAACGTGGCCCCGAGCCGGACCCGCCGCCGAAAGCGCAGCTCGGCCGGCGGTGCCGCCGGGATCTCCCTCACGCCCATGCGGCGGTGCCCCGATGCTGAACCGAACGCGAGCATCACGGATGAACCTCCAAGAAAGGTTGGCGGTGCGCGGCGATGTCTTCGTGGAGCGGGCGAGCCGGCGGGCTAGGCGGCCTCAGTCTGCCCGAGCTCCACGATCTTGCGGATGGCGCTGGCGCGGCGACGAAAGCACTGTCGACGGGAGATCCCGAGGGCTTTGCCGATGTCCTCGGGGAGGAGCTGCACCACGTACCAGAGGAAGAGAAGCCGGCGGTCCCGGTCGGCCAAGCTGGGCCACGCGGCTGCACAGCTCACCTCGGACCGCGAGGCTGTCCAGCAGCCCCGAGCGGAAGCCGTCGGAGAACTCGGTCTTTCGGCGCGCGCCGCCCACCTGAAGGATCGACGTGGACGTGGGCTGCCACCAGTCCGTGAACATGAGGAGACAGGTGATGACCTGCTCCGGGGAATCGAGCACGCAAACCTCCTCGACGGTAGAAGCTATTGCCGGATGCGATGACGCACAAGGTGGGGAAATCCCTCACACCGAGAGTGACAAGACCGTGGGGATGATCACCCGTTCGCGGTCAGGGCCACGCCCGCCACCGGCGCATCGAGCCGCTCCAAGAGCTCCGCGGTCTGCTCCGCCTCGTCCATGGTCGTCTTGCCCGCCCGCGCGACGAGCAACACCGCGTCGGCCTCCGACAGGAGATACGTGGCGTCGCCGCCGGCCAGCAGGGGTGCGGCGTCCACCAGCACGACGTCCGCGGCCTGGCGGGCCTCATCCAGCACGCGCAACATCCGCTCGGAGCTGATCAGCCGGTTCGGATTGTCCGTCGGGTGCCCGCTCGGAATGACCTTCAGGTTCGGCAGTGGCGTGCTCTGCGCGACGGACTGCAGCAGCCCGCTACCGTTGCCGGACGTGAGCGTGTCGGAGAGGCCCGGCTGGTCCGGCGCGCGCAGCAACTTGTGGACGAGCGGCCGCCGAAGGTCGCACGACACCACGAGCACCTTTCTTCCACTCTCGGCGTAGCTTGCCGCCAGGCTCCCAACGACCCGCGACTTGCCCTCGGCCGATCCGGGGCTCGTGATGAGGAAGAGCTGTCCCGGCGGCGCCCGGTGGCCGTTCCCTCCGGGCGGGCCGCTCGACCCCCCGCCGGGGCCGAGCTGGGCCGCAAGCAGCCGAAACGGCTGCACCGTCGGCGAGACGCGCCCGTCGTCGTCGACGACGGCTCGGCGCTCGCGTCGGCGAAGCGACGGGATCTCGGCCAGAACGGGCAACCGGAACGAGCGCTCGGCGCCGGCCCTCGTGCGGATCCGCCGGTCGAAGCGCTCCAGGACGAGGGCCAGGGCGAGTCCCGCCAGGAGACCCAGCGCGCCGCCGACGGCCAGGCGGCCCGCCGTCGACAGCGGGCCGAGCAGCTGGTCGCCCTCGATCGGCGTGGCCGATGCCGGTTGCAGGATGCCGAGCGGCGACGGGGCGAACGTCTCCTCCGTGGCCGCGGCGTGCTGCGTAACGAGGAGGCCGTACTGCTGAATCGCGGCATCCCGTTCCGCGGTCAGGGTCTCGACCTCCCTCGCGTTGGCGCTCGCGATGCGGTCCTCGAGCTCCGCGATGTCGTCCCTCTGCTGGTCGATCTGGTCCTGCAATCGTTCGGCAGTCTTCTCCGTCGAGGAGTTCCTGCCCTGGTCGACCCAGTCGACGAGCTCGCGGGCGAATGTGTTGGCGAGGCGTTCTGCCTGCTGGGCGCTGGACCCCTGCGGCGACGATCCACAGGATGCCCGTTCCCTGGTCCGGCGACGCGGCGACGCGTCTGGCGAGGTCCGACGGACTACCCTCGTAGTTGAGTTCGGCGGCGACGCGGCGCGGGACCTCGCCGAGCGTCGTCAGCGCCGCAAGCGTCGCGAGGTTGGTGATCGCCGGGATCGGTAGACCCAAGGATCGGCGTTCCCGCCTCGAACCCTCCAGATGTAGACGGACCCGACGGATCTGGTGAGCCATGCGCCGAGCATTCCCAGCGCAACGGCGGCGACGATGATGAACCAGCGGCGGCGAAGTCCGCCTAGGTAGTCGACGCGCTCCACGCGCGACTCCTCTCGATCCGCTCGCCGTACAGGAAGGCGGCCGCAGCCTGGTTCGGGACGCCCAGCTTGGCGAAGATCCTCGTCTTGTGGCGCTCCACGGTCTTGGGGCTGATGCCGAGCTGCTTGGCGACCTGCTTTCCGGAGCGACCCTTGGCGATCAGCCGAAGGACCTCCTGCTCGCGCTCCGTCAGCGTCGCCGTCGCCTCGGGCGACCGAGAGCCGGGTGCGAGAGCCGCCGCCAGCGTGGCGACGGGCGCGTGCGTCGGCACCCGCAGTCCTTCTTCTTCTCCGTCCTCGGCCTCGTTCACGACGTCGCCGTTTCCGTCGCCCAGAAAAACCACGCGGACGCCCATCCGTCGTAGCTTGCCTGCGGCCGGGAGGGCGCCGGGGAGCGCCGGGTCGATCGCCACCGCATACGCCTGGGCGCCGAGTCGTTCTGCATCCCTCGCGGCCGTGGTCGCACCGAGCGAGACGATGCCGGGATAGCGGGCCAGGGCCGCGGAGATTCCCTCGGCCACCATCGCCTCCCGATGGGCCACCACGACCGCCCGAGCGATCATCCGGCGCCCTCGATCATCACGACGGGTGGGCGCGGGTCCGCGGCCAGTGCCTTCAGCCGGTCGGCGAGCTCCTCCGTCCGCCCCTCGCTCATGAGGAGCTCGAGCTCGGCCATCGCCCGGCGCAAGGTGGGCCGGTCCGGGACGGCCGGCCTGGCGGCCACGATGCCCGGGTGCCCGCTGGGCACCGACTCGTCATCCGGGTCGACGAGATCCTCGATCAGCTTCTCGCCGGGACGAGCGCCAATGATCTCGATCGGGACATCGCGGCCCGGCACCAGGCCGGAGAGTCGGATGAGCCGGCGGGCGAGGTCCGGGATGCTGACCGGCTGCCCCATCTCGAGGGTGAGGACCTCGCCTCCCTGCGACAGCGCGGACGCCTGCAGCACCAGCTCGACGGCCTCCTGGATGCTCATGAAGTACCGCGTCATCGACGCGTCGGTGACGGTCACGGGCCCGCCGACGGCGATCTGCCCGAGGAACGTCGGGATGACGCTGCCCCGGCTCCCGAGGACGTTGCCGAAGCGCACTGCGCAGAAGGTCGTGCCGCGCCCATGGACGCTCCGCACGATCTGCTCCGCGAACCACTTCGTCGCGCCCATCACGCTCACCGGCCGAACCGCCTTGTCGGTGGAGATGAGGACGAATCGCTCCACCCCCGCGGCGACCGCCGCGTCGACGACGTTGGCCGTGCCGAACACGTTCGTGAGGACGGCCTCCCCCGGAAACGCCTCGAGCAGCGGGACGTGCTTGTGGGCGGCGGCGTGAAACACGATCTCCGGACGGCGAGCGAGGAGGACCTCGAGCATCCGGTCGCGATCGCGGACGTCGGCGAGCACCGCACTGGCGGTCGCGCCGGCCAGCTGCAGCACGGCCTCGTGCAGCAGCGTCTCGTCGTGGTCGAGGACGATGAGCTCCGAGGGCTCGAAGCCGGAGACCTGCCGTGCGATCTCCGAGCCGATCGATCCCCCGGCCCCCGTCACGAGGACGCGGCGACCCCGGAGCACTGCCTCGAGGCCCTCGAGGTCGGTCGCGACCTGTTGGCGGCCGAGGAGGTCCTCGATCTGGAGGTCGCGGATGTCGCGGGCGGTGATGCGCCCGCCGACGATCTCCCGTACCGACGGCAGCACCCGGAGCGGGACATCCCCCTGCTCGCACAGCGCCGACACCTGTCGCACCAGGTCGCCCGTCGCCGAGGGGATCGCCAGGAGTACCTCGTCGACGTCGAGGCGATCCGCGAAGGCGGGCAGCTCTTCGGTCCTGCCGAGGATCGGAACGCCGTGCAGGGAACGCGACGCCTTGCGCCGATCGTCGTCGAGGATGCCGACGGCCTCGAGCCCGAGCGAGGGGTTGTGAAGGATGTCGTTGAGGACCATGGCGCCCGCGTCCCCGGCGCCGACGATCAGCACCCTCCTCGCCTCGCGATCGGCGGCCGGCCGATGAAACGCCAGGAGCCGGCTCTGAAAGCGAATCGCGCCGAAGGCGAGCAGGGATAGGACCGCCCCGAGGCCGACGACCGAGATCGGGAGCGGCCTCGGAACGCCCGCGAGGAGGACGATGCCGACGATGACGGCCCCCGCGGCCAGCCCGGCGACCGCGACCCGGCGAGCCTCGCGGACGCTCGCGTAGCGCCACATCTGTCCGTACAGCCCGAACGCGAGGTTGGCTCCCAAGTGGACTGCGGCGGCGACGGGGATGAACTCCCAGAAATTTCGCCAATACGAGTCGGGCACCGCCCCGTCGAACCGAAGGACGAGGGGTCCGAGGTACGCCGGCAGGACCGCGCAGACGTCCATTGCGGCGAGGGGAGCGTCGCGCCGGATGCTGGCGGCCATCCGAGCGCGCCATCCGCGTCCCGTCACAAGGGAAGAGGCCCACCTCCATGGACGGCCGAACCGATGGGACCTTCGCCCAGGCTGCGCTCGCTCGAGCGCTCGAGAACGGTCCACCGGGGCTCCTCCTGGGGGATGGGGAAGTGCGGACTGTAGGATGCGAGTCATCTACGCGCAATCGCCCACATGCGCTACGGCAAACCCCTTCGCCTGGCCGGGCTACCGCAGACGCTGGATCCCGATCCTCCCGGCTGGCCGGCGCGCCTGCGGCAGGCCTTCACGCTGCTCGTTTGCCGTGGGCGAGGCCAGACACGGGGCACCGAAAATAGGCCGTTTGCCGACGTAGTCACGGCAGATTTCTCCTCCTACGCCGTTCCCATCCTCGCACCGTACTGTTATCTTCCCGCGCATCACGCATTTGACGTAGGCAATCTCACGGGTCGGCATTGCCGGGGGAGCGACTCCGGCCCCGAAGGGTCTAGCCCGAGGTCGGAGGTCAGGATGGTCGGTCGCAAAGCGCGTCACCCCGGGTCCATCAGGCGCATCCTGTCGGGGGCGCTGCCCCTGTTGGTGCTCGCGACGATGCTCGCCCACGCTCCCGCCGCGCAGGCGGCCGGCGGCCCCACGATCGCGAGCGACAAGCCCGACTACCGGGCGGGCGAGGTCGTCACGCTCACGGGAGCGGACTGGGTCCCCGGCGAGACCGTCGTGGTCGAGGTGGCCGACGAGGGCGGCGGGACCTGGAGCTGGGCCAGCGACGAGCAGACGCCCGATGACAGCGACGCCATCGTCGCGGACGGCGCCGGATCGTTCACGGTGAGCCTCACGCTGCCGTCCTGGTACGTCCCGCTGTACACGGTCCGAGCGACCGGCACGGCATCGGGCCTCGCGGAGACGACGTTCTCGGACGCGGGGGAGATCCAGTACAGCAACTTCGAGGGCGAGATCGCGCCCCAGGGCAGCAACAACTGGACCAACGGCAACATCGCCGGGTACAAGGAGGGCGACACCGTTCGGTTCCGCCTCGATCTGGATTCCGATCCCGGCACGTTGAGCGGCGACCTCCTC
This sequence comes from uncultured Actinomycetes bacterium, assembly GCA_963728285.1. Taxonomy (GTDB): domain Bacteria; phylum Actinomycetota; class UBA4738; order UBA4738; family HRBIN12; genus CAVSJR01. The sequence continues at coordinate 78,286 of CAVSJR010000005.1, forward strand.
ATCGGCTACACGAGCGACCCGGCGTGCCGGTTCTTCACGTTCGAGAATCCCACGAACGTCGTCGGTCGACTTCGATCGGTCCACGGATGCGATCGATCCCGGGGCAGGGTTCAGCGCGACGCTCGTTCCGGGTCCCACCCAGGACGGGGACGATGCCGTCGCCACACTTCCAGCTCTCCTCGACCGCCCAGCTCGCGGTGCGGCTGAACTTCACGCTGCATCTTTCGGACGGCGCCGCCTCGTGCGCGAGCGGATCGAGCCAGCACGTCGAGGTCAACGACGCAACGGGAGACATCAAGGACTCGGGCAAGAAGTCGCTGCCGATCCCGTCATCGGCCGTCGCGCCGGTGACCGATATCGCCATCACGAAGCAGGCGCCGCAAGCGGGGGTGATCGGCCAGCCGATCTCCTACACGCTCACCGTCACGAACCTCGACTCCATGACCACCGCGAATGCGGTCGTCGTGACCGACACGCTCCCGACGGGCGTGACCTTCGTGTCCGGGGCGTGGACGAAGACGGCTCCGGTCGGCGCCGGCACCTGCACGAACGCCGCGCAGACGGTCACCTGCACCATCGGCAATCTCGCCGGAGGTGCCTCGGCCTCCATCACGATCACCGGGACGATCGCCGCCGATCAATCGCTGTGTGGGACGACCCTGACCAATACGGCCTCGGCGACGACGACCACCTTGCAGTCCAATACCCAGAACGACCAGGCGCAGGCGAGCACGACGATCGCCTCCTGCGAGGCGGCACCCTCGATCGAGGTGACGAAGAGCCCCAGCCCCTCCTCGGTCGACGAGCCGGGCGGCCCGGTGACCTTCACGGTCTCGGTGAAGAACACCTCCGGACCCACCGACCCGGTGACGATCACCTCCCTCACCGACGACATCCACGGCGACCTGCACGGCCAGGGGACCTGCTCGGTGCCCCAGACGATCGCCCCCGGCAACACCTACACCTGCACCTTCACCGCCACGGTGAGCGGCGACGCCGGTGACTCGGAGACCGACACGGTGACCGCCGCCGGCCAAGACGACGAGCAGACCGCCGTCTCCGACGAGGCCAGCGCCACCGTCACGGTCAACGACGTGAAGCCCACGATCGAGGTGACCAAGGACGCCACGCCGACGACCGTCACCACCCCCGGCGGCACGGTGACCTTCGCCGTCTCGGTGAAGAACACCTCCCCGGAGCCGGTCACCCTGACGAGCCTCACCGACGACGTCCACGGCGATCTCGACGGCCAGGGGACCTGCTCGGTGCCCCAGACGATCGCGGCCGGCGACACCTACACCTGTTCGTTCACCGCCACGGTGAGCGGTGCCGCCGGTGACTCCGAGACCGACACCGTCACCGCCACGGTCTCCGACGACGACGACAACACCGCCACCGGCTCGGACGACGCCACCGTCACGGTGCGCGAGGCGGCACCCTCGATCGAGGTGACGAAGAGCCCCAGCCCCTCCTCGGTCGACGAGCCGGGCGGCCCGGTGACCTTCACGGTCTCGGTGAAGAACACCTCCGGACCCACCGACCCGGTGACGATCACCTCGCTCACCGACGACATCCACGGCGACCTGCACGGCCAGGGGACCTGCTCGGTGCCCCAGCTGATCACCCCCGGCAACACCTACACCTGCACCTTCACCGCCACGGTGAGCGGCGACGCCGGTGACTCGGAGACCGACACCGTCACCGCCGCCGGCCAAGACGACGAGCAGACCGGCGTCTCCGACGAGGCCAGCGCCACCGTCACGGTCAACGACGTGAAGCCCACGATCGAGGTGACCAAGGACGCCACGCCCACGACCGTCACCACCCCCGGCGGCACGGTGACCTTCGCCGTCTCGGTGAAGAACACCTCCCCGGAGCCGGTCACCCTGACGAGCCTCACCGACGACGTCCACGGCAACCTCGACGGCCAGGGGACCTGCGACGTGCCCCAGACGATCGCGGCCGGCGACACCTACACCTGTTCGTTCACCGCCACGGTGAGCGGCGCCGCCGGTCGACTCCGAGACCGACACCGTCACCGCCACGGTCTCCGACGACGACGACAACACCGCCACCGGCTCGGACGACGCCACCGTCACGGTGCGCGAGGCGGCACCCTCGATCGAGGTGACGAAGAGCCCCAGCCCCTCCTCGGTCGACGAGCCGGGCGGCCCGGTGACCTTCACGGTCTCGGTGAAGAACACCTCCGGACCCACCGACCCGGTGACGATCACCTCGCTCACCGACGACATCCACGGCGACCTGCACGGCCAGGGGACCTGCTCGGTGCCCCAGACGATCACCCCCGGCAACACCTACACCTGCACCTTCACCGCCACGGTGAGCGGCGACGCCGGTGACTCGGAGACCGACACCGTCACCGCCGCCGGCCAAGACGACGAGCAGACCGCCGTCTCCGACGAGGCCAGCGCCACCGTCACGGTCAACGACGTGAAGCCCACGATCGAGGTGACCAAGGACGCCACGCCCACGACCGTCACCACCCCCGGCGGCACGGTGACCTTCGCCGTCTCGGTGAAGAACACCTCCCCGGAGCCGGTCACCCTGACGAGCCTCACCGACGACGTCCACGGCAACCTCGACGGCCAGGGGACCTGCACGTGCCCCAGACGATCGCGGCCGGCGACACCTACACCTGTTCGTTCACCGCCACGGTGAGCGGCGCCGGCCGTCGACTCCGAGACCGACACCGTCACCGCCACGGTCTCCGACGACGACGACAACACCGCCACCGGCTCGGACGACGCCACCGTCACGGTGCGCGAGGCGGCACCCTCGATCGAGGTGACGAAGAGCCCCAGCCCCTCCTCGGTCGACGAGCCGGGCGGCCCGGTGACCTTCACGGTCTCGGTGAAGAACACCTCCGGACCCACCGACCCGGTGACGATCACCTCGCTCACCGACGACATCCACGGCGACCTGGACGGCCAGGGGACCTGCTCGGTGCCCCAGCTGATCACCCCCGGCAACACCTACACCTGCACCTTCACCGCCACGGTGAGCGGCGACGCCGGTGACTCGGAGACCGACACCGTGACCGCCGCCGGCCAAGACGACGAGCAGACCGCCGTCTCCGGCTCGGCGAGCGCCACCGTCACGGTCGCCGAGGGTCGGGGACCGCAGATCGACGTGGACAAGACCGCGAACCCGACGAGGGGGTTCTTCCGGTTCGACCGCATCACCTACACGATCGTGGTCACCAACGAGGGACCCGATCCGGTCACCCTGACCTACCTGCGCGACGATCAGTACGGCAACGTGAACGGCAGGGGAGACTGCCGGCTTCCGCAGGTGATCCAGCCCGGCGCATCCTACGTCTGCCGCTTCGTCGGCGATGTTCAGGGTGACCCCGGGGACACGTTCGTGGACGTGGTCACGGCGAAGGCCTACGACGCGCAATCCCGCGAGGCGACCGACTCCGACGACGCGTCGGTCTACCTGTACTGGCACGGGCGCACCGCCGCATACTGGAGGACGCACCTCTCCAACTGGCCCTCCTTCTCCATCGTCAACTTCAAGGGCCGCTCGGTGAGCGTCGGGCCCAACACGAAGGTCACCGACGTCTTCAAGGTCCCGTCGACGCTGCTTCACAACGGGGTCCTCGACCTCGACAACGACGGATCGGCGGACACGCTGCGCAAGGCGCTCGCGTACTCGGACGGCCCCCAGCTGGCCGGAGGCGCCCGGACCCTGCTTCGCCAGGCGACGGCCGGGCTGCTGAACAGGGCCCGGTACACCGACGGCTACCCCCCGTTCGGCTACACGACGAAGGACCTGCTGGCGGGCGTCAACTCGGCCCTGGGCACACAGCTGCGGAGCAAGTACCTCTCCGTCGCCTCCATGCTCGCCGGCTGGAACAACGGGGTCGCCTGACCGGGGCGGAGGCACGGCCCGGCCTCGGGCGGCCGGCGGAGCCGGGAACCGCCCGAACGGCGGGTTGACCCCGGGCCGATGCGGCGGTACCGTTTTGGCCGTCCCCTCAAGGGACCGTGGGCACAGGGGTTGACTGTGCCTGCATTCGTGCGTACACTATCCGATTGCCGTGCCGTCTTCTGCCGTCGTGCCGTCTTCTGCGTGGGGTCGCTTCGCGCACGTCTCGTTCCCTAGGGGGGATATTTCTTGCCTGACTCGCTCGTCCCAGTCCGCGACCGTGTCAGTTTCGCCAAGATCGAGGAGGTCCTGCCGCTTCCGGATCTCGTCGGTATCCAGCGGGAGTCCTTCGACTGGCTCCTGAATGAAGGCCTCAAGGAGGTCCTCGAGGAGGTCTCTCCGATCGAGGACTTCACCGAGCAGTTCCAGCTGTCCTTCAAGTCCCACCAGTTCAAGGACGTGAAGCACTCCGAGGAGGAGTGCCGGGACAAGGACATCACCTACGCCGCCCCGCTCTTCGTCGAGGCCGAGTTCGTCAACAAGGCCACCGGCGAGATCAAGGAGCAGGAGGTCTTCATGGGGGACTTCCCCATCATGACCGGGCGCGGGACGTTCATCATCAACGGCACCGAGCGCGTCGTGGTGTCCCAGCTCGTCCGCTCGCCGGGCACCTACTTCAGCCGCGAGCTGGACAAGACCTCGGACAAGGACATCTTCATCGCGAAGATCATCCCCTCCCGGGGCGCGTGGCTGGAGTTCGACGTCGACAAGAAGGAGACCCTCGGCGTTCGGATCGACCGCAAGCGCCGGCAGCTCGTCACCGTGCTGCTGAAGGCGCTCGGATGGACGGCCGACGAGATCCTCGAGCTGTTCGACCACGCCCCCTCCATCCAGCTCACGCTGGAGAAGGACCACGTGGAGACCCAGGAGGAGGCGCTCGAGGACATCTACCGCAAGCTGCGTCCGGGCGAGCCGCCGACGGCGGAGTCCGCTCGCACGCTGCTCGAGAACCTGTTCTTCAACCCCAAGCGCTACGACGTCGCGCGCGTCGGCCGCCACAAGGTGAACAAGAAGCTCGGTCCCGCCGACGGCGTCCTCATGAAGCAGCTCAAGGCGCGGTACAAGGCGCTGGAGGAGCTCAACAAGGAGGACAAGAAGGCCTGGGATCAGCCTCGCTACCGCGTCTTCGCCGACGAGCAGAAGGACGAGAAGGGCCAGCCCGGCGGGCCGAAGTACAAGGCCATCCTCACCTACGAGGACATGCTGAAGACCGTCCGCTACCTCGCCAAGCTGCACGCCGGCGAGGAGGGCTACGACCCCGACGACATCGACCACTTCGGCAACCGGCGCCTGCGCTCGGTCGGCGAGCTGATCCAGAACCAGCTGCGGATCGGCCTGTCGCGCATGGAGCGCGTCGTGAAGGAGCGGATGACGACCCAGGACGTCGAGGCGATCACGCCCCAGACGCTGATCAACATCCGCCCCGTGGTCGCCTCCATCAAGGAGTTCTTCGGGACCTCGCAGCTGTCGCAGTTCATGGACCAGACCAACCCGCTCGCCGGCCTGACCCACAAGCGCCGGCTCTCGGCCCTCGGCCCGGGCGGCCTCTCCCGCGAGCGCGCCGGGTTCGAGGTCCGCGACGTGCACGCCTCCCACTACGGGCGGATGTGCCCGATCGAGACGCCGGAGGGCCCCAACATCGGCCTGATCGGGACGCTGTCCACCTACGGGCGGATCAACGCCTACGGGTTCATCGAGACGCCCTACCGCCGGGTCACCAGCGGCAAGGTCACCGACAAGATCGACTACCTGTCGGCCGACGAGGAGGACAAGCACGTCATCGCGCAGGCCAACGAGCCGCTGAAGCGCGACGGCGCCTTCGAGAACCCAACGGTCCTGGTCCGCCGCAAGGGCGGCGAGGTCGACCAGGTGACGCCGGACGAGGTCGACTACATGGACGTCGCCCCGCGCCAGATCGTCTCCGTCGGGCGCGGCGCTCATCCCGTTCCTCGAGCACGACGACGCCAACCGGGCCCTGATGGGCGCGAACATGCAGCGCCAGGCGGTCCCGCTGCTGCGGGCCGAGGCGCCGCTGGTGGGCACGGGCGTGGAGTTCCGCGCGGCCGTGGACGCCGGCGACGTGGTGCTCGCCGAGGAGTCCGGGACCGTCGAGGAGGCGGCGGCCGACGAGATCGTCGTCCGCGAGCGCGGCGGCAACCTGCGCACCTACGACCTGCTGAAGTTCCGCCGCTCCAACCAGGGCACCTGCATCACGCAGAAGCCGATCGTGGAGACCGGCGACAAGGTGACGAAGGGCCAGGTGATCGCCGATGGGCCGTCCACGGAGATGGGCGAGCTCGGCCTGGGCAAGAACCTGATCGTCGCCTACATGCCCTGGGAGGGCCACAACTACGAGGACGCGATCATCCTGTCCGAGCGGCTGGTGAAGGACGACGTCCTCACCTCGATCCACATCGAGGAGCACGAGGTCGACGCCCGCGACACCAAGCTCGGCGCGGAGGAGATCACCCGCGACATCCCCAACGTCTCCGAGGAGATCCTGAAGGACCTCGACGAGCGCGGGATCGTTCGCATCGGCGCCGAGGTGAACCCCGGCGACTACCTCGTCGGCAAGGTCACCCCGAAGGGGGAGACCGAGCTCACGCCGGAGGAGCGGCTGCTGCGGGCGATCTTCGGTGAGAAGGCGCGGGAGGTCCGCGACACCTCGCTCAAGGTCCCGCACGGCGAGCAGGGCAAGGTCATCGGCGTCCGCGTGTTCACCCGCGAGGACGGCGACGAGCTGCCGCCGGGCGTGAACCAGCTGGTCCGCGTGTACGTGGCCCAGAAGCGAAAGATCTCCGACGGCGACAAGCTCGCCGGCCGACACGGGAACAAGGGCGTCATCTCGACGATCCTGCCCGAGGAGGACATGCCCTTCCTCGCGGACGGAACGCCGGTCGACATCATCTTGAACCCGCTCGGCGTCCCCTCGCGGATGAACCTCGGGCAGGTGCTCGAGGCGCACCTCGCCTGGGCCGCCATGGTCGGCTTCAAGAAGGACGGCGTCGACTACCAGGGCCCGCAGGCCGTCGCCTCGCCGGTGTTCGACGGCGCGCGCGAGGGCGAGATCCTCGAGGCGATCCGAAGCGCCCACCCGAACCGGGACGGCGTGCGGCTCGTCGACGAGGTCGGCAAGGCGCGGCTGTTCGACGGCCGCTCCGGCGAGCTCTACGACGAGCCGGTCACCGTCGGCGTCGCCTACATCCTGAAGCTGCTCCACCTGGTGGACGACAAGATCCACGCGCGCTCCACCGGCCCCTACTCGATGATCACGCAGCAGCCCCTGGGCGGAAAGGCCCAGTTCGGCGGCCAGCGCTTCGGAGAGATGGAGGTCTGGGCCCTCGAGGCCTACGGCGCCGCCTACGCGCTGCAGGAGCTGCTGACGATCAAGTCCGACGACGTGCTCGGCCGGGTGAAGGTCTACGAGGCCATCGTGAAGGGGGAGAACATCCCCGAGCCGGGGATCCCCGAGTCGTTCAAGGTGCTCATCAAGGAGATGCAGTCGCTGTGCCTGAACGTCGAGGTCCGCTCGGCGGCCGGCGAGGAGATCGAGCTGCGCGAGACCGACGAGGACGTGTTCCGCGCGGCGGAGGAGCTGGGCATCGACCTGTCCCGGCGGGAGCCGGCGGGAGCGGACTTCGATTGAGGCCGCTGCGCGTGGACGGGCGCGGCGGTACGAGAACCACCGGGAATATGCATCGGTTGTACAAGGTGCGGGGAATTTTCTGCGAGGTGCCTGAGGAGGCGAGCGCTCAGTGCTGGACGTGAACTACTTCGATGAGCTCCGAATCGGCCTTGCCACGGCGGATCAGATCCGCGCGTGGTCCAACGGAGAGGTCAAGAAGCCGGAGACCATCAACTACCGGACGCTGAAGCCGGAGAAGGACGGCCTGTTCTGCGAGCGGATCTTCGGACCGACGCGGGACTGGGAGTGCCACTGCGGCAAGTACAAGCGCGTCCGCTTCAAGGGCATCATCTGCGAGCGGTGTGGCGTCGAGATCACGCGCTCCAAGGTGCGCCGCGACCGCATGGGCCACATCGAGCTCGCCGCCCCGGTGACCCACATCTGGTACTTCAAGGGCGTCCCCTCGCGCCTGGGCTACCTGCTCGACCTCGCGCCGAAGGACCTCGAGCGGATCATCTACTTCGCCGCCTACGTCGTCACCCGCATCGACGAGGACCGCAGGCACAAGGAGCTCCCCGAGATCGAGAAGGGCATCGATCAGGAGAAGAAGGAGATCGAGGCCGACCGGGACGACGACATCAAGTCGCGCCTGTCCGAGCTCGAGGACCGGCTGCACGAGCTGGAGTCGGAGAAGGCGAAGGGCGCCCAGCTCTCCGCCGCGAAGCGCGAGGCGCAGCGCGACGTCGACCGGATCACCGAGGCCGCCAAGCGCGAGACGGATCACCTCGACGAGGTGCTGTCGGCGTTCAAGGGCCTCAAGGTCAAGCAGCTCGTCGCGGACGACTCGGTGTATCGGTCGCTGCGTGAGCGCTTCGGCGACTACTTCGACGGCGGCATGGGGGCCGAGGCGATCAAGCGGCTGCTCTCGGACCTCGACCTCGAGGCCGAGGCGGAGTTCCTGCGCGATCAGATCGACACCACGAAGGGCACGCGGCGCCTGAAGGCGATCAAGCGCCTCAAGGTGGTCTCCAACTTCACCAGCGGCCGCAACACGCCGCTCGGCATGGTGCTCGACGCCGTGCCGGTGATCCCGCCCGACCTGCGCCCGATGGTGCAGCTCGACGGCGGCCGCTTCGCCACGTCGGACCTCAACGACCTCTACCGCCGGGTGATCAACCGCAACAACCGCCTGAAGCGGCTGCTCGACCTGCAGGCGCCCGAGATCATCGTGAACAACGAGAAGCGGATGCTGCAGGAGGCCGTCGACGCGTTGTTCGACAACGGCCGCCGCGGCCGTCCGGTCACGGGACCGGGCAACCGCCCGCTGAAGTCGCTGTCCGACATGCTGAAGGGCAAGCAGGGACGGTTCCGTCAGAACCTGCTCGGAAAGCGCGTCGACTACTCGGGCCGCTCGGTCATCGTCGTCGGTCCGGAGCTTCGCCTGCACCAGTGCGGGCTGCCCAAGCAGATGGCGCTCGAGCTGTTCAAGCCCTTCGTCATGAAGCGGCTCGTCGATCAGAACCTCGCGCAGAACATCAAGAGCGCGAAGCGGATGGTCGAGCGCGCCCGCCCGCAGGTCTGGGACGTGCTCGAGGAGGTCATCCGCGAGCACCCCGTCATGCTGAACCGTGCGCCGACGCTGCACCGGCTCGGCATCCAGGCGTTCGAGCCGGTGCTCGTCGAGGGCAAGGCGATCCAGATCCACCCGCTCGTCTGCACGGCCTTCAACGCCGACTTCGACGGCGACCAGATGGCGGTCCACGTGCCGCTGTCCGCGGAGGCCCAGGCGGAGGCGCGGATCCTCATGCTCTCGGCCAACAACATCCTCTCGCCGGCGCACGGCCGTCCGATCGCGGTGCCGACCCAGGACATGATCCTCGGGATCTACTACCTCACGTACGACCGGGTGGCCGCGGCGGGCAAGACCCCCAAGGACGAGGACATCCCTCGCTTCGGGTCGGTCGACGAGGTGCTGCTCGCCCTGGACGCCAAGCGCATCACGCTGCACGACACGATCAAGGTGCGGCTGCCGGGCAAGGCGCTGCCGGCCGACCTCATCCCGGAGGGATGGGAGCCCGGCGGCGAGAACGGCTCCACCCGGACGCCGATCATCCAGACGACCGCCGGCCGCGTGCTGTTCAACCGGGCGCTGCCCGACGACTTCGAGTACCAGAACATGCACGTGCTGAAGGGCGACGTCGGCAAGGTCGTCGACGAGTGCGTCCGGCGCTACGACCGGGCGCAGGTGGAGGACGTCCTCGACTCGCTGAAGAACCTCGGGTTCCACTACGCCACCCGGGCGGGCGTCACGCTGGGCATCGAGGACGTCACGACGCCGCCCGCCAAGCAGCGGATCCTCGACGAGCACGAGAAGCGCGCGTCGAAGGTCGAGACCCAGTACCGCAAGGGGATCATCACCGACGACGAGCGCCGGCAGGAGCTCATCGAGATCTGGACGCAGGCCACCGACGAGGTGAAGGACGCGATGGAGGAGGGCTTCTCGCGGACGAACCCGATCTACATGATGGCCAACTCCGGAGCGCGCGGGAACATCATGCAGATCCGCCAGCTGGCCGGCATGCGCGGCCTCGTCGCCAACCCGAAGGGCGAGATCATCCCTCGGCCGATCAAGGCCAACTTCCGAGAGGGCCTGACCGTGCTCGAGTACTTCATCTCGACGCACGGTGCCCGAAAGGGACTGGCCGACACCGCGCTGCGGACGGCGGACTCCGGCTACCTCACCCGGCGCCTGGTCGACGTCGCCCAGGAGCTCATCATCCGCGAGGAGGACTGCGGCAGCGACCGCGGCATCCCGATCATGGTGACCACCGAGCGCCCCGACGGCGGCCGCGTGAAGAACGCGCAGCTGGACACCTCCGCCTACGGGCGGGTGCTCGCCGAGGACGTGAAGAGCGGGAGGACCGTCGTCGGCTCTCGCAATGAGGAGCTCAACGACGAGTTGACCGAGCGGCTCGTGCAGGCGGGCGTCGGCGAGGTCATCGCCCGTTCGGTCACGACCTGCGAGGCCGAGGTCGGGGTCTGCCAGATGTGCTACGGGCGGAACCTGGCGACCGGCCGCATGGTCGAGATCGGCGAGGCCGTCGGGATCATCGCCGCGCAGTCGATCGGCGAGCCGGGAACCCAGCTCACGATGCGGACCTTCCACACCGGTGGCGTGGCGGGCGAGGACATCACGCACGGCCTGCCGCGCGTGGTCGAGCTGTTCGAGGCCCGCAAGCCCAAGGGCGAGGCGCAGATCACCGAGCTGCCCGGCCGGGTCGAGATCGAGGACGACGAGGACAAGAAGGTTCGCAAGATCACGGTGACGTCCCCCGACGGCGATCAGGTGCAGTACGCGGTGTCGTTCCGGGCGAGGTTGCTCGTCTCGAACGGGGACGAGGTCGACGTCGGCGAGCAGCTGACGGAGGGTTCGGTGAACCCGCACGAGAAGCTGCGGGTCGAGGGCGTGCAGGCGCTGCAGATGCACCTGGTGGACGAGGTTCAGCAGGTGTACCGGTCGCAGGGCGTGACGATCCACGACAAGCACATCGAGCTCATCGTGCGGCAGATGCTCCGCAAGGTGCACATCATCGAGCCGGGCGACACGACGTTCCTGCCCGGCGACATGGTCGACCGCAAGCGCTTCGAGGAGACCAACGCCGAGGTGGTCGAGGGCGGCGGGGAGCCGGCCTCGGCTCGGCCGCTGCTGCTCGGGATCACGAAGGCGTCGCTCGCCACGGACTCGTGGCTCGCGGCGGCGAGCTTCCAGGAGACGACGCGGGTGCTGACGGACGCGGCCATCAGCGCCAAGTCCGACCCGCTGCTCGGCCTGAAGGAGAACGTGATCATCGGCAAGCTGATCCCGGCCGGGACCGGCATGATGCGCTACCGCGGGATCGCCGCGAAGATCGATCCGGAGGCGATTCCCGAGTACTGGCTCGCGCGTCAGCGGGAGCTGGCGGAGGTCGTGGCCTCCGAGGGCGGGGAGCACGTGGCGGCCGGGTCGATCACCCGCGAGGAGGCCGAGAAGATGCTCGGGGGATCGCTCACCCCCGCGGGCACCGGGGGCGCCACCTCGGAGGAATAGGCGGGGCGCAAGAGCGCAGGGCGGTACGAGGGCGGGGCTTCGGCCCCGCCCTCTTCGCATCGCCGGTCGTGAGCTCGGCGCACGGGCCGGATGCCGCCGGCGCTGGCCGGATGGCCCATTGACGCCGGGAGCGCCCTCGCGGAAGCTCTGGGCTCCAGTAGAAGGAGGTCCCCCCACGCGCACGCTCTTCCGACCCAGATCGATGGTCCTGGCCGCGTCGCTCTCGATGCTGGTCGCGCTGCTGTCCCTCGCGGCGGTGGTTCCGTCGGCCTCGGCGGGTGATACCTCGACGTGTGCCTTCGACGCGGCCACCGGGCTTCTCGTCGTCCGGTTCACCGCGCCCGACGCCGCACTTCAGATCAGTCGGCACGGCTCGGACATCCTGGTCGATCGCGAGTTCTGCGGGGCCACGGTCCTGAACACCGACACGATCCACGTCACGGGAGCCAACGATTCCTTCGACGACGTCGAACTGATGCTGCAGGAAGGGCCGCTCGAACCCGGTCGCTCACCGGAGTCGGACGGCCATCCCGAGATCGAGCTCGAGCTCGCGCTGCACGGCACCGGTCGGTCCGACGCAGACGATGTGAGCATTGCCACCTCGGGAGCACGGGACGTTCTCACGCTCGGTGTGAGGGGCATGAACACGAATGCGGATCGCGACGTCGACATCGCCTTCGGCGGCATCGACTCCCTGTACCTCGGGGCGGGCGAGGGAGCGGATGTGATCTCGGGTTCCGGAGGTCGTGGAACCGGCCGGGCCTCGGTGCTGGACGACCTCGGGCTCACCGGGGGCCCGGGAGATGACGACATCACGGGGGGCCTCGGCACGTGCTGCTGGTTGGACGGCGCCGAGGGCGACGACCGGATCACGGCCCGCGCGGAGGGCTCGATGTTGCTCGGCAGCCTCGGCGACGACACGCTGCTCGGAAGCCCGGGGGAGGACTATCTGGAGGGCGGACCCGGGCGCGACGTGCTTCGCGCGGATGACGGTGACGATATCGTCGTCAACACGGAGACCTCGACGAAGGAAGCGGCGGAGGCCGATGTGCTCTCCGGAGGCGGCGGCTTCGATCGCCTCCAATATTGGCGCGCCGACGATCTCTCCCTCACCCTCGACGGGCTCGCGAACGACGGCGTTCCCGGCGAAGGGGACCGGGTCATGCCGGACTTCGAATGGATCTCGGCGGGCGGCGGCGATGACACGATCGTCGGCGCACCGGGCGCCCAGACGATCGACGGTGAGACCGGCCGCGACGACATCACGGGCGGGCCGGGGCGCGACATCCTGTACGGCGGCAAGGACGACGACGTCCTTCACGCCGTCGACGGGCGCAGGGACAGGCTCTGGGGAGGCCCCGGCCTGGACGACGGCCAGGACCGCGACGCCGTCGACGGCCTTCACGGCATCGAGATCGCGTAGCGAATTCCCGAGCCGAGGGCGTCGGGCACCGCACCGCCCGTCGATGCTAGGCTCCCCTCCGGCACGAGAACGTCTGTCTCTTCGGGTTTGGATTCGCGTTTGAACCACGATGCCCCCCTAGCGGACGAACCGACGGTCATCTTTCTCCACGTCGCGCAGACGGGGGGGACGACCCTTCGCACGGTCCTGCAGCGTCACTTCCCCTCGTCGGAGGTGCTCGTCGTGCCGAGCGCCGACCGCGAGCCATCGCATCTGCGCCCCAGAGGGAGGCGACCCTCACGCACTTCGCGACCCTGCCGGAATCGACACGCGCCGGTGCCCGGCTCATCGAGGGCCACACGATCTTCGGCCTCCATGAGCTGGTTCCCCGGCCCTCGACCTACATCACGCTGCTGCGGGATCCGGTCTCGCTGGTCATGTCGAAGTTCGCCGCCGCCTCGCGCGGGGCGGGGGAGCGGGCCGACCGAGGGGTGACGTGGGGGGAGATGACGCTGGACGCCTACGTCCGCAGCGGGATCAGCCTGGAGACCGACAACAGCCAGACGCGCGCGCTCTCCGGCGACACCTCCACCCCGTTCGGCGAGTGCTCCGACGCGATGTTGGAGCTCGCGAAGTCGAACATCCGCGAGCGCGTGTCGGTCGCGGGGCTGACGGAGCGGTTCGATGAGACGCTCGTCCTGCTGCGCCGAACCTTCGGCTGGTCGAAGCTGTGGTACGTGCGAGCCGACGGCGATCTTCACTGGCCCCGGGGCCAGGGGGCCTCGCCCGACACCCTGCGGTGGATCGAGCAGCAGAACCGGCTCGACATGGAGCTGTATGGATGGGCGTGCCGGCGGTTCGAGGAGGCGATCGCCTCCCCCTCCTCGGACGACGAGCTGCGATCGCTCCATCGCCAGAACTCCATCTACCGCCCGCTGGGCCATGCGACGAAGACGCTCCCCAGGCGGCTGCAGGATCGATGGAGGTTGCGGCGGAACGGTTCGGGCGGTTCCTGATCAGGGGTGTTGCCCATAGGGCAAATGGCCTAAGCTGAACGGTCTAGAGTTCTGCTGGTGAGAGGCGCGCCGTGACGGCCATCGCCAGCCTGTGGGGAGGGCGGTTGTTCGTGGAGGAGCTCCGGTCGCAAAGCGTCGCCGAGGAGCCCCCCCTCGCCGACGCCGGAGCCTCGGTCGGCCCGCAGCAGGGCATCGGCGCCGTCGCGCCGCCCGCGCGATCCGAGGGCGCCGTGCTCCGCCGATACCGCCGCATCGGCCTGGCGTTGGCCGCCTCCGACGCCGTCGTGCATCTCCGTCGCCCTGTTCGCCTCCTCGCTCTGGGCGTTCGATGGGCGGCCCGATGCGGCGTGGTTCACGCTCGTGGGCCTCACCGCCCCCATCGTGTGGATCGCCGTCTTTCACGCCTTCGGCCTGTATGCGCCCCAGCATCTGTCGACGGCCGAGATGCTTCGAAGGATCATCGGGGCTGCCAGCGTCGGCGTGTTGCTTCTGGCGATGGAGGGCGTGTGGACGACCTCGCCCCTGTCTCCCGCGTGGATCGGCACGACCTGGCTCATCGCGGTGGTCCTGGAGCTCGCCGTGCGCCGCGCGTGGGCGTGGGGATTGGGCCGCATGCGGCGGGGCGGCAGCCTCTCGTTTCGCACCCTGATCGTCGGCGCCGACGCAGAGGCGATGCGCCTGGCGCGAGCCCTCGCCAGGCCGGGGTCGGGGTTCAGGCCGATCGGATTCGTGGTCGTCGATCGATCGCCGTCGGCGACGGAGTCGTTGCCGGTCGTCGGGCCGGTCGTGGGACCGGTCGTCGGATCCCTCGATCGGCTCGGCTCGTTGATCCAGGGGTTCGGCGCCGAGTGCCTGTTCGTGGCGTCGGCCGCCGTGGACGCCCAGGGCATGCGCAGGGTGACGCATGCAGCGCGCCGGGCGGGCGTCGAGCTGCGCGTGTCGGCGAACCTTCCTCAGATGCTGACGTCGCGGCTCACCGTGCAGCAGATGGGGCGCACGACGGCGCTGTCGTTGAGGCCGGCTCGATTCCCCGACCGACGCCGTCGCCGACGGTCTCCCCTGCTCTGAGGATCTACGGGATCGCGAGCACGCTGATGTGGTGGACCCGCCTCGCGGTGCCGAGCGTCAGGTCCGACGTCATCTCCGCGACGAGGTCGTAGTCGCCGGCGCGGTGCCCGATCACCCGGTACGTCACCGTGAGGGCCCCGCCCGGGATCGGCTGGCCGGTCTCGATCGTGTACTCGTCGCCCTCCTGGGGAACCGCTCCGAGGCTCACGCCGCTCGTGCCGTCGTAGTTCTCGGCGCCGACGGTGAGCCCGACGCTCGGATCACCAGCGCCGGTGAGGCGCCCGTACTCGAACGAGTTCGCCTCGACCCCTCCCGACGTCTGGATCCAGATCTGGAAGGACTGCAGGTCGTCGGTGCCGAACGTCGGGACGTCCGCCCATTCGGCGACGATCCAGGAGGCCCCGGATGCGTCGTCGGTGACCTCGGCGAGATACATGCTTCCGCCGCTCCCCGGATCGAGGTCGGTCCAGAACGGGGCGAGCACGTTGTTCGGCGGCGCCGGATTCGGCAGATCCTGCGGGACGAAGTCGACGTCGGTCGCGCCGCCTCCCCCGACCACCGCGTAGCCGTTGGAGGTGACGCCGATCTGGTCGTATCGCTGATGGCCGAAGAGGTAGGGGGTCACCTCGAAATTGGCGATCGACTCGTCGCTCATGTCGGGGATCGGCTCCGCGCCGAGATCTCCGAGCGAGACGTAGCCGAGGCCCGTCCCGCCCGGCGTGATCGCCTGGATCGGAGGCGGGACCGCGCCCGAGAGCCGACCCGAGGCCGTGAAGCCGTTGCCGGTCGCCGCGCCGGGGTCGGACACGTCGGTGATCTCGAGGTCGCGCGCATCCGGGCCCTCGACGTCGAGCGTCGGCCCTCGCCGCCGCCCCCGACAGGTTCTTAACGGAGGCGGTGCAGGTCGCCCCGCCTCCGACCTGGACGTTGCGGCGGTTGCAGCGGTGGTGCAGCCGCACGTCGCCCTGCCCCTGCGCGAACGCGACGGGCAGCACGGCGTCGGGATGGCCGCCCTCGGGGTGGATCGTGATCCGGCCGAAGTACTGGCCGCGGGCGAGACGGCTCCCGCCGTCGATCGTGATCCGGAGCTCCTGCTCTCGCCGGCCGCCAGCGAGAAGGCCGACGGCTGGACCCGGATCTCGCCGCCCGTCGCGCTCGTCGTCACCTCGAAGGACAGCGTCTGCCCGCTCACGTTGGTCGCCGTCCTCGTGGTCGTGACCGAGCCGGGCATGACGGGCGCGTTGATGCTCGGAAGGTTCAGGTCGATCCGCGAGAGCGGATCGGGGCCGGAGGCCGCGTACGCCTCAGCCGACACGTCGAACGTCAGCGCCGCGTCGACGGCCCGGTCGGCGCGGATGGAGCCGGCTCCCATGTCGAACGGGTCGGCCGGCGTTCTGCCGTCCTCCTTCAGCACATCCTGGACGGCCGAGGTCATGAGCGCGGACTTGATCTGCCCCGGCGTCCAATCGGGGTGGGCCGCCTTCACGAGCGCCGACACGCCGGCCGAGTGCGGGCTCGACATCGACGTCCCGGCGATCGCCTGGAAGTTCTCGCCGGGAACACTGCTGTCGGTCGTGGACGCCGGCTGAGGCGAGTTCCCGGCCACGATCTGAATCCCGGGCGCAGTGACGTCCGGCTTGATGAAATCCGCCAGCGGGCCGCGAGAGGAGAAGGTCGTCATCACATCGGGTCGGATCGCCGTCGGCTGGCCGGTCCTCCAGTGCGCCGTGACGTCGCCACCCTGCATAAAGGCGAGGAACCGGTTGGCGTTCTTGGGTCCCTCGATGTGGACCGTCGGAACCCAGTGGTTGTCGGTGAAGAGATCCTCGTTCGTGGAGTTGTAGAGGATCATGCCGGCCCCGTTCGCGTTGGCGACGTTGTGACCCTTGAAGACCCGGCCCGACGCTCCTCCTCGCCGGCATGCGACGACCAGGCCGTCGGCCGCGCCATCGCGTATCACGCTGCTGCAGGTGGGATCGTTGTAGCCGGGGAGGTCCTCGGCCAACGCGACTCGAGTTGACCTGACACCGTGGGTGACCGTGGCTCCCCGAAGCGTCAGCGTGTCGCCGTCGCCGTCGGAGAGGAACAGCGTCGTCATGAACCAGCGCGGCGAGGTGGACGCCCCCACCGTGGTCACCCACGGGCCTCCGTGCTCGACGGTCTGCGCGCCCGGCCCGGAGTTGCCCGCCGACGCGTTGACGCTGATGCCGGCCGCATAGGCATCGAGGAAGGCGACCTCCACGGGATCGGTGTAGGCGTCGCCGCCGCCGATGGAGAAATTGATCACATCGATGCCGTCGCGGATGGCTCGCTGCACCGCCCGGATGGAATCGGAGTTGAAGCACCCCAGGGTGAGGCACACGCGGTAGCCGATGACGTGTGCGCCCGGGGCGACGCCGCTGATCGGCCCGCGCTCGATCCCGAAGATCGGCGCGGAGTCGACGGGGCTCCCGGCGGCCGTCGTGCTGGTGTGGGTGCCGTGTCCATCGGCGTCGCGCGCCGAGCACTCGAGCGTGCGGTTGTCGCAGAACTCACCGGGCAGCGCGCCGACGAACCGCATGTACGTCCGCAACATCGCGTGCGCGCCGATCAGCTTGTCGTTGCACTCGAACGTCGGCCCGAGCAGCCGGCTTCCGTCTCCGAACTCGCATTGGTAGTCCCCCGGGGCCGGGTCGATGCCGGGGTCCCGGAAGCCGGGGTTCTCCGGCCACACGCCGGTGTCCAGCACGCCGACGATGACGTTCTCGCCCGCCACGCTCTGGCCGCCCAGACTCCTCCACACGTCCGGGGCGCCGAGGAATTGCGGCGTCACGCTCGTCTGTGGCTGTTCGAGGTGATCGCGTTGCACGGCGACGACGCCGGGGACACGCAGCAGGCGCCCGATTCGATCGGATCGCACCCGCAACGCGACGCCGCCGTACGCCAGCCGGTACCGGCCGTAGACGTCGGCGCCGGGGATCGCCGAGCGGATCGCGGCGACCGCGTCGCGCTCTCGCCGGACCACGTAGTCGGAGTAGCGTGCGACGGCCGCGGCATTGTCGCGCAGCGACCGTCCCGTGGTGAGGGGGCTGGTCGCGGCGAGGCCGGCAACGCCGCCCCGATACGACGCGACCGAGTCGTAGTCGAGCTTCACCATCACCTTGACCGGCTTCGAGCCGCGGATCCGAAGCAGCGAGCGATCGGTTCGCGCGAGCCGCGTGGACGCCGCCTTCGAGACGGTCTGCGTGGCACCCAGTCTGGCGAACGGATGCGACGCTGAGGTCCGAACGAGCCGCGGCGGGAGGCGCGAGGATCGTTGCGAACACGAGGGCAACGGCGGCGACGGTGGACACGACGACGGGACGCTTCATCCGCGGGACCTCCCCTTCTCTCCGCGAAAACGTTGGCCGTTGTGTAACACACATCGCCCACCCCGCGTAAGTCGGGTGAACGACCGCAGACCCCGTACGAGGCGCTCGGCCCGCGGACGTCGTGTCAGCCCCTCGATGGACGATGGCGACGTGGATGCCCTTCCGCCGGTGCAGGGGACGCTCACCTACTCGTTGCTGAGGGCCGCGGCTGCGCACCGGACGGCAATCACGAGGGCGTTCACGAGTGGGATCCCACGGCCACGCAGTATCTGGTCCTCGTCTCACCGGACGAGTGGCCGAATCTGTCAGCCGCGGATCTCGCTCGACGGTGGCTCGTTCGCCGTCAGTCGATGACGGTGGTCGTGTCGACGCTGGAGCGGGGCGGCCTCGTCGAGCGCGTTCCGGCCGCCGGCGATCGCAGGGTCTTTGTGACGCGTCTCACAGAGAGCGGCCGGACGATCCTCGGATATGCGCATCGCGCCGCCAGAGACGTTCCGTTGGCGCTGGAACGGGCCTTCCCCGACGATGAACGTGATGGCCTCCGGAGGTTGCTGGAACGGTGCGAGCGGGCGTCCCGGGGCACGTGGGACGCAGGGCCCAGTGGTGGGCCTGACAGCGGATGGTGCCCGGGCTCGGTCCCGGAGGTCCGACAACATCCTGACGTTAACGGCGACAGGATGTTGACGTTCGGGCGCAAGGTGGCATGCCTCCGGCGTCAGCGCCGGGTCAGGTCGAGGAGCGCGGCGTGGACGTCCGGGGGTCCCGCGAGGATGTCCCCGCCCAGGTAGCCGTCGGCGCCCTCCCAGTCCGTCACGACGCCGCCCGCCTCCTCGATCAGCAGCGCGCCCGCCGCGACGTCCCAGGGCGACAGCCCGAGCTCGAAGAAGCCGTCGAACACGCCGGCCGCGACCCAGGCCAGGTCGAGCGCGGCGGCCCCCGGCCGTCGCAGGTCCTCGAACCGCTCGAGCGCTCCCTCCATCACGCGGAGATAGCGGGGCAGCGCGTCCTTGTGGCGGAAGGGGAACCCGGTCCCCACGACCGCCTGCGCCCGCTGGCGGGTCGAGACGCTCAGCCGAACCGGGGAGGCGTCGACGTCGCGGATGCCGAACGCCCCCCGCCCTCGGGCCGCGGACCATCGCCCGCCGAGGAACGGGGCTTCAACTGCGCCGGCCACGGGCCGGCCCTCCTCCACGAGCGCCACCGAGACGCCGACGACGGGGAACCCATGGACGAAGTTCGTGGTCCCATCGAGCGGGTCGACCACCCACGACCGCCCCGCTCCGAGCGCCGCCCCGCCCTCCTCCTCCCCGAGCACGGGGATGTCGGGCGTTGCCTCCCGCAACAGCGCCGTGATGGCCCGCTCGCTCGCGAGATCGACCGCGGTGACGTAGTCGCCCGCCCCCTTCGCCGTGGCCGCGCGCTCGGTCCGATCGCGGACCACCTCGCAGCCGCGAGACGCGGCGTGCTCGGCGACGGCCCGCAGCTCATCGAGGTCCATGCTGGCCCGGCCGCCGGCTCAGTCGCTGAAGAAGACCTCGGTCACCCAGAACGTGGCCCCGTGGCAGACTCGCCGTTTCGGCTGTGACGTCGCGATCCCGAGGCCCACGCGACGGAACCGCGCCCGGATGATGTTCCTCCTGGCGTCCGCCGCCTCCATGAGCTTCTCGTGCGCCTGCCGGATCGACCGGCCGCAGGAGACGTTCTCCCCCCACTCGTCGTAGCGGTAGTTGATGCCCGAAGGAGAAACCTCTCCGGCTCGAGCCATCCGTTCGCTGTGGCGCCCGGCCAGGCGGGACGCCCGAGTGGCGAGTCGCACCGGGCGGACGCCACGGTGCTCGCGAACCTCGTTGATCAGGGTGAGCAGCCGCTCGCGGGGCTTGACGGCCGCGCCGGCCGGCTGGGGGAGGCGTAGCCGACGACGACGCCGACGAGGAGGCCGGAGAGGACGAAAGCGCAGGTCAGAGCGGTCGTACCTCGAACCAGCCGGCCCGCGGCCGGGCGACGGGGAGTCTCAGTCACCATGCCTCTCCTTCCCCTTCGGCAGGCGCTGCGGCAAACCCCATTCTACGTGGGCCTCCACGTTGACATGCCTCTGTCGTGCCTAGTAGCTTTACTAGTTGCGCCTGGGCCCAGCGGGTGGGTCCGGCTTTCGGTTGGTTTCCTGGGGGGATCCCTAAGGGACGCGCTGTGCTACGAAGCGTTCCTGGGGCCGGCATCGCGCTCACGCGTGTCCGGCTTTTCGGTGGAGGCCCATGCGACATTCGGAACTGAGAACTGCGAGCGAGCTATGCCCACGATTCAGCAACTGGTCAGGAACGGCCGCGAGCGGCCGCGGAGGAAGACGAAGAGCCCGGCTCTTCGCGACTCCCCGCAGCGCCGCGGCGTCTGCACGCGCGTCTACACCGCGACGCCGAAGAAGCCGAACTCCGCGCTTCGCAAGGTCGCGCGCGTCCGCCTGACCACCGGAGTCGAGGTCACCGCCTACATCCCCGGGGTCGGACACAACCTGCAGGAGCACTCGATCGTCCTGGTCCGGGGCGGGCGCGTGAAGGACATGCCGGGCGTGCGCTACAAGGTCGTCCGGGCGGCGCTCGACACCGCCGGCGTCAGGGACCGCAAGAAGGCGCGGTCCAAGTACGGGACCAAGAAGGGCTCCTGACATGCCGCGAAAGGGCCCTGCCGTACGGCGCGAGGTCGCCTCGGACCCCGTCTATCAGAACCCGCTGGTCACGCAGCTGATCAACAAGGTCCTGCTGGACGGCAAGAAGACGGTCGCCGAGCGCACCGTGTACAAGGCGCTGGAGATCATCTCCGAGCGGACCGCGAACGACCCCGTGATCGCGCTCAAGAAGGCGGTCGAGAACGTTCGCCCGATGCTCGAGGTCCGCTCGCGCCGGGTGGGTGGCGCGACGTATCAGGTGCCGGTCGAGGTTCGGCCGAACCGCGGCACGACGCTCGCCCTTCGCTGGCTCGTGAACTTCTCGCGCGGCCGGCGCGAGAACACGATGGCCGAGCGGCTGGTCACGGAGATCATGGACGCCTCCCAGGGCCAGGGAGCCTCGGTGAAGCGGCGCGAGGACATGCACAAGATGGCGGAGGCGAACAAGGCCTTCGCACACTATCGATGGTGACGGGCTGATATGGCAGAGCCCGCGGAGAAGATGAGGAACGTGGCAGAACCAGCGCAGCAGATCAAGGGACGACCAACCGGAGGGTCCGGCAAGGACCTCGTGATCCGGCAGTATCCGCTCGCCCGTACGCGGAACATCGGGATCATGGCGCACATCGACGCCGGGAAGACCACGACGACCGAGCGCATCCTCTACTACACCGGCAAGGCCTACAAGATCGGCGAGGTCCACGAGGGCACGGCGCAGATGGACTGGATGGTCCAGGAGCGCGAGCGCGGCATCACGATCACGTCCGCCGCGACGACGTGCAACTGGAAGGACCACTGGATCAACATCATCGATACCCCCGGCCACGTGGACTTCACGGTCGAGGTGGAGCGCAGCCTCCGGGTGCTCGACGGCGCCGTCGCGGTCTTCGACGCGGTCGCCGGCGTCGAGCCCCAGACCGAGACGGTCTGGCGCCAGGCCGACGGCTACGGCGTGCCGCGCATCTGCTTCGTCAACAAGATGGACCGCACCGGCGCGGACTTCGATCGCACCGTCGCGATGATGGTCGACCGCCTGAACGCCAACCCGCTCGTGCTTCAGCTCCCGTGGGGCACGGAGGCCGACTTCCACGGCGTGATCGACCTCGTCGACATGAACGCCCATTACTGGGAGGGCGAGATGGGCGAGGAGTGGAAGGACGTCGAGATCCCGGAGGAGTACCGGGAGCGCGCCGAGGCCGCCCACCACGAGCTCTTCGAGAAGCTCGCCGACCACGACGAGGCGTTGATGGAGAAGTTCGTGTCCGAGGAGGAGCCCTCCAAGGAGGAGCTCCGCCGGGCGATCCGCAAGGCGACGCTCGACAGCGCCGGCGTCCCCGTCCTGTGCGGCTCGGCGTTCAAGAACAAGGGCGTCCAGCTGCTGCTCGACGCGATCGTGAACTACCTCCCCTCGCCGGTCGACGTTCCGCCGGTGGAGGGCCACCGCCCGAACGGCCCCGAGCACGAGCTCACCCGCGCGCCGTCCGACGACGAGCCGTTCTCGGCGCTCGCCTTCAAGATCATGTCCGACCCCTACGTCGGCCGGCTCACCTACATGCGCGTCTACTCGGGCGTGCTTCGCCAGGGCGCGCACGTCTACAACTCCTCGAAGGACCGCAAGGAGCGGATCGGGCGGGTCCTCCAGATGCACGCGAATCACCGCGAGGACATGGAGGCCGCCTTCACCGGCGACATCATCGCCGTCGTGGGGCTGAAGCACTCCTCCACCGGGGACACGATCTGCGACCCGAGCGAGCCGATCGTCCTCGAGGCGATCAGCTTCCCGACGCCGGTCATCTCGGTGGCCGTCGAGCCCAAGACCAAGGCCGACCAGGACAAGCTCGGCAGCGGCCTCGGCAAGCTCTCCGACGAGGACCCGACGTTCGTCGTGAAGTACGACGACGAGACCGGCCAGACCGTGATCTCGGGCATGGGGGAGCTCCACCTGCAGATCCTGGTCGACCGGCTGAAGCGGGAGTTCAACGTCGACGCGAACGTCGGCAAGCCGCAGGTGGCGTACCGCGAGACGATTCGCAAGACCGTGAACAAGGTCGAGACGCGCTTCGTGCGCCAGACCGGAGGCCGCGGGCAGTTCGCCCACGTCTACATCGACCTCGAGCCCACGGGCCCCGGCGGCGGGTACGAGTTCATCAACAAGATCTCCGGCGGGAAGATCCCGCGGGAGTACATCCCCTCCGTCGACCAGGGCATCCAGGAGGCCGCCGAGGGCGGCGTCCTGGCCGGCTACCCGCTCGTCGACGTGCGGGCGACGCTCACCGACGGCAGCTATCACGAGGTGGACTCCTCCGAGATGGCGTTCAAGATCGCCGGCTCGATGGCCCTGAAGGACGCGGCCAAGCGCGCGGACCCCGTCCTGCTCGAGCCCGTCATGGAGTTCGAGGTGACGACGCCGGAGGAGTTCATGGGCGAGGTGATGGGCGACGTGACCGCGCGCCGCGGCCGCGTGGAACAGATCGACGAGCGCGGCGGCCAGAAGTCCATCCGCGTGCTCGTGCCGCTCGCGGAGCTGTTCGGCTACGCGACCGAGCTGCGCTCGCGCACGCAGGGCCGCGCCGCGCACTCGCCGATGCAGCTGCACGCCTACGCGGAGGTCCCGCAGAACATCGCGAAGGAGATCGTCGCCCGCATCACCGGCGAGTAGCCGGCGGACGGGCGACCGGGGAAGGACGAGGAAACGGTATGGCGAAGAAGAAGTTCGAGCGCAACAAGCCCCACGTGAACATCGGGACGATGGGCCACATCGACCACGGCAAGACCACGCTCACCGCGGCGATCACCAAGGTGCTCGCCGACAAGGGCATGGCCGACTTCACCCCGTTCGACGAGATCGACAAGGCCCCCGAGGAGCGCGAGCGCGGCATCACGATCGCCATCGCCCACGTCGAGTACGAGACCGAGAACCGCCACTACGCCCACGTCGACATGCCCGGGCACGCCGACTACATCAAGAACATGATCACCGGGGCCGCCCAGATCGACGGCGCCATCCTGGTGGTCTCGGCGGCCGACGGCCCCATGCCCCAGACCCGCGAGCACGTCCTGCTCGCCCGCCAGGTCGGCGTCCCCTACATCGTTGTCTTTCTGAACAAGGCCGACATGGTCGACGACCCCGAGCTGCTGGACCTCGTGGAGCTCGAGGTCAGAGAGCTCCTGTCCTCCTATGAGTTCCCCGGCGACGACGTCCCCGTGATCGTCGGCTCGGCCCTGAAGGCGCTGGAGGGAGACGCCGAGGCCGTGGCCAAGATCGATGAGCTCATGGACGCCGTCGACACCTACATCCCCGAGCCGGTGAGCGACACCGACAAGCCCTTCCTCATGTCGATCGAGGACGTGTTCTCCATCACCGGCCGAGGCACCGTCACCACCGGGCGGGTGGAGCAGGGGGTATTGAAGAAGATGGAGGAGGTCGAGATCGTCGGCCTGAAGGACACGAAGAAGACCGTCGCCACCGACCTCGAGATGTTCCGAAAGCTGCTGGACGAGGTCCGCGCCGGCGACAACGTCGGGGTGCTGCTGCGAGGCGTGGACAAGGAGGGGGTCCAGCGGGGCCAGGTGCTGGCGAAGCCCGGCACCATCACCCCGCACACCAACTTCAAGGCCCAGGTCTACGTCCTGTCCAAGGACGAGGGCGGCCGCCACACCCCGTTCTTCAACGGCTACCGGCCCCAGTTCTACTTCCGCACCACCGACGTCACCGGCACCGCCAACCTCCCCGACGGGGTGGAGATGGTCATGCCGGGCGACAACGTCGAGATGACCGTCGAGCTCGGCGCCCCCATCGCCATGGAGGAGGGCCTGCGCTTCGCCATCCGCGAGGGCGGCCGGACCGTGGGCGCAGGGCGCGTCACCGAGATCACGAAGTGATCATGGAGCGGGGAGCGGGAGGTGCGCGGCTGATGGCGGGACCCAAGATCCGCATCAAGCTGCGCGCCTACGACCACCGGATGCTCGACGTCGCCGCGCGCGACATCGTCGAGCACGTCACCCGCACGGGCGCCAAGGTCGTCGGGCCGGTTCCGCTGCCCACCGAGCGCAGCGTGTACACGGTCATCCGCTCGCCGCACAAGTACAAGGACTCGCGCGAGCACTTCCAGATGCTGACGCACAAGCGGCTCATCGACATCGTGGACGCGACCTCGAAGACGGTTCAGGAGCTTCAGCGGCTGAACCTGTCCGCCGGGGTGGATATCGAGATCAAACTGTGATGGCTGAGGTCAAGGGGATCCTCGGGGAGAAGCTGGGCATGACCCAGATCTTCGACGAGACGCGCGCCGTGCCGGTCACGGTGATCAAGGCCGGGCCGTGCTTCGTCGCGCAGGTGAAGACCACGGAGAACGACGGCTACGAGGCCGTGCAGCTCTCCTACGTCGAGCCCAAGCCCTCCAAGATCTCCAGGCCGATGCAGGGCCACTTCGACGCGCACGGCGGCAAGCCGGGGCGGCACCTCGTGGAGCTGCGGACGGACGACGCGGCGAGCTACCAGCCCGGCCAGGAGATCCGCGCCGACATCTTCGAGGCCGGCGAGCGCGCCGACGTCGATCGGCGTCTCGAAGGGCAAGGGGTTCGCCGGGGTCATGAAGCGCCACGGCGCGCACGGCCAGGGCGCGAGCCACGGCAACGAGCAGAAGCACCGCGCGCCCGGCGCCATCGGCGCGTGCGCGACGCCGTCGCGGGTGTTCAAGGGCATGCCGATGGCCGGCCACATGGGCAACGAGCGCATCAGCGTCTTGAACCTCGAGGTGGTGCGAGCCGATCCGGAGCGGGGCCTGCTGCTCGTCCGGGGCGCCGTTCCCGGTCCCGAGGGCGGCCTCGTCATGATCCGCTCCGCGGTGAAGGCGCCGGCCGCGGCGAGGGGGGTGTGAGCGTGGCGAGCGTTCCCGTCCTCGATCCCGCCGGCAAGCAGGTCGCCGACGCCGACCTGCCCGCCGAGGTCTTCGACGCGAAGGTCAGCGTGCCGCTGATGCACCAGGTCGTCGTCGCCGGCCTCGCCTCGCTGCGCTCCGGCACGCACTCGACGAAGACGCGCGGCGAGGTGTCGGGCGGCGGCAAGAAGCCGTGGCGGCAGAAGGGCACCGGGCGCGCGCGGCACGGCTCGATCCGCTCGCCGATCTGGTCGGGCGGCGGCGTGGCGCACGGGCCGCAGCCGAGGAGCCACGACGTCCGCGTGAACAAGAAGATGCGCAGGGGAGCGCTCCGCTCGGCGCTCACCGACGCGGCGCAGAGCGGGAAGCTCGCGGTCGTCTCCGAGCTCGCGTTCGATGAGCCGAAGACGAAGCAGGCCGTCGGCGTGCTGGATGCGCTGTCGGTCTCCGGGAGGGTCCTGCTCGTGCTTCCGGAGCCGCACGAGGCCGTCGAGAAGTCCTTCCGCAACCTGCCGTTCGTGCGCATCACGAGCGTGCGGGGGCTCAGCACCTACGACGTCCTGGCCGCCGACCGCGTGCTGTTCACCAGGCCGGCGCTCGACTATGATGGGAGGCGGCGAATGAAGTCGGTGCGCGACGTCATCCTCCGCCCGATCGTGTCGGAGAAGTCCTACTCGGGCCTCGAGAACAACAGCTACACGTTCCTCGTGGACCCGCGGGCGAACAAGACCGAGATCAAGGAGGCGGTCCAGGCCATCTGGAGCGTCCGCGTGACCTCGGTGAACACGTTGCGGCGCAGGGGCAAGGTCAAGCGCAACAGATACACGCTGGGCAAGCGGCCCGACGAGAAGCGGGCCGTCGTCACCCTCGCCGAGGGTGATTCGATCGAGATCTTCGAGACCGGGAAGTAGCGACATGGCCGTTCGCAAATACAAGCCGACCAGCCCGGGGCGCCGAGGGGCGTCCGTCTCGACGTTCGACGAGGTCACCCGGGCCAAGCCGGAGAAGTCGCTCGTCGCCAAGGGGCGCAAGAAGGCCGGGCGCAACAACAAGGGCAAGATCACGACGCGCCATCAGGGCGGCGGCAACAAGCGGCGCTACCGCGTCGTGGACTTCCGCCGCAACAAGGACGGCGTGCCGGCCAAGGTCGCCCACATCGAGTACGACCCGAACCGCAGCGCGCGCATCGCGCTGCTGCACTACGCGGACGGGGAGAAGCGCTACATCCTCGCGCCGCAGGGCGTGTCGGTGGGCGACACCCTCATGTCCGGCGACCGCGCCGAGATCCGTCCCGGCAACGCGCTGCCGCTTCGAAACATCCCGGTCGGCACCGTCATCCACGCGGTCGAGCTGCGGCCCGGCGGCGGCGCGAAGATGGCTCGCTCCGCCGGCGTGTCCGTGCAGCTCATGGCGAAGGAGGCGCGGCTACGCCACGGTGCGCCTGCCCTCGGGGGAGACGCGGCGCGTGGAGGCGGCCTGCAAGGGCGTCGTCGGCGTGGTCGGCAACGCCGAGCACGAGCTCGTCCAGATCGGCAAGGCCGGGCGCAACCGCTGGAAGAACAAGCGGCCGTCCGTGCGAGGCGTCGCGATGAACCCCGTGGACCACCCGCTCGGCGGCGGGGAGGGCAAGTCCTCCGGGGGTCGCCATCCGACCACGCCGTGGGGCAAGAAGGAGGGGCGCACGCGCAAGAAGAACAACCCCTCCAACAAGTACATCGTGCGGCGTCGCGGGAAGGGGCGTGGCTGATGCCGAGGTCGATCAAGAAGGGTCCCTTCGTCGACGAGCACCTGCTGGTCAAGGTGACCGAGATGAACAAGCGCAACGACAAGAAGGTCATCCGGACGTGGTCGCGGCGCTCCACGATCGTGCCCGAGATGGTGGGCCACACGGTCGCCGTGCACGACGGGCGAAAGCACGTGCCCGTCTACATCTCGGAGTCGATGGTGGGACACAAGCTGGGCGAGTTCGCGCCGACGAGGACGTTTCGCTCGCACGCGCGGACCGAGCGAAGCACGGGCGTGAGGTAGACGGGATGGAAGCGAAGGCCTCGATGAAGTACGCGCGCACGTCGCCCCGCAAGATGCGGCGCGTGATCGAGCTCATCCGCGGCCAGCACGTCGAGGAGGCGCGCCGGATCCTCCGCTTCTCTCCGCTGGGGGCGACGAGGGACGTCGAGAAGCTGCTGAACTCGGCCGTCGCCAACGCGGAGCAGACGCCGGGGATCATCCCGCAGAACCTGGTGGTGGAGCGCGCGTGGGTGGACGAGGGCCCGACGCTTCGCCGCTACCGGCCTCGCGCATACGGACGCGCCGCCCGTGTGCGCAAACGCACCGCGCACGTGACGGTGATCGTGAAGTCGACGGGAGAGGGAATCTAGTGGGTCACAAGGTCAATCCGTACGGGTTCCGGCTGGGGGTCATCTATCCCTGGAAGTCCAACTGGTACGCCGGCCGCGACTACGCCGAGCAGCTCCACGAGGACATCTGGATCCGCAAGCACATTCGCTCGCGGCTGTCGCGCGCCGGCATCTCGTCGATCGACATCGAGCGCAAGGGCGACCAGATCTGGGTGTTCATCCGCACGGCCCGCCCCGGCATCGTGATCGGCCG
The DNA here is from genome assembly GCA_963728285.1 of uncultured Actinomycetes bacterium. Classification (GTDB taxonomy): domain Bacteria; phylum Actinomycetota; class UBA4738; order UBA4738; family HRBIN12; genus CAVSJR01. The sequence continues at coordinate 106,934 of CAVSJR010000005.1, forward strand.
CAAGGGCGCGGAGGTCGACCGGATCCGCAAGGACGTCGAGCGCTACACGAAGAAGCGGGTCGACGTGAAGGTCGAGGACATGAACTCGGCCGCGAGCGAGTCGCGCCCCGAGACCGACGCCGCGCTGCTCGCGCAGGGCGTCGCGGAGCAGCTCGCCGGGCGCGTGTCGTTCCGGCGCGCGATGCGCCGCGCGGTCCAGACCGCGATGCGCTCGGGCGCGCTCGGCGTCCGCGTCCAGTGCGGCGGGCGCCTCGGCGGCACCGAGATGTCGCGGCGCGAGTGGTACCGCGAGGGACGGGTGCCGCTGCACACGCTCCGCGCGAAGATCGACTTCGGCCTGGCGGAGGCCAAGACGACCTTCGGCCGCATCGGCGTCAAGGTCTGGGTCTACCACGGCGACGAGATCCCGGTCGCGGAGCAGGAGACCGAGCGCCTTCGCGCCCGCGCGCTGGCCCAGGTGTCCTCGGGCGGCCGCCCCGTCCCCGGTGACCGAGGAGGCCGGCGGTCGTCGAGCAGGCGACGCCGTCGACCGCCACGGTGGAGCCTCCGGCGGCCCCGGTTCCAGGGCGCCAAGCCCGAGACGCCCGTGGCCGACGCGACCGGGGAGACGGCCGCACCGGAGGCCGAGCCGAGCCAGAAGGCCGTCGACTCCGAGCCGACCCCCGAGCTGGGTCCCCGAACGAACGACTCGGGCGGGGGCGGAGCCTGATGCTCGCGCCGAAGAAGGTCAAGCACCGCAAGCAGCACCGGGGGCGCCGCCGCGGCATGGCCAAGGGCGGCACCGAGATCCACTTCGGGGACTACGGGCTCGTGGCGCTCGAGCCCGCGTGGATCACCAACCGCCAGATCGAGGCGGCGCGTGTCGCGATCACGCGCCACATCCGCCGCGGCGGAAAGGTGTGGATCAACATCTTCCCCGACAAGCCGTTCACGAAGAAGCCCGCCGAGACCCGCATGGGCTCGGGCAAGGGGAACCCGGAGGGATGGGTCGCCGTCGTCAAGCCCGGCCGCGTGATGTTCGAGCTCGCCGGCGTGCCGGAGGAGCTCGCGCGTTCGGCGATGTTCGCGCGGCCCACAAGCTTCCCATCAAGACGAAGTTCATCAGCCGGGCGGGGGTGGCGAGTGATGGCCGCGGCCGCCGAGCTCCGGGAGCTGCCCGAGGACGAACTCCTCGAGCAGCTCGAGGGCGCCAAGGAGGAGCTGTTCAACCTCCGCTTCCAGCTCGCCACGGGCCAGCTCGACAACCCGGCGCGCATGAAGCAGGTCCGCCACGACGTGGCTCGGATCCTCACCGTGCTGCGCGAGCGAGGAGCGAGGAGCGGCGGGAGCCGCAGCCCGAGGAGGAGGGGTCGTGAGCGAGGCAGGTACCGACGTCCGCAGCGGGGAAGCCGCAAGGTGCGCACGGGCGTCGTCGTGTCCGACGAAGATGGACAAGACGGTGCTCGTCCGCATCGACCGCACGGCGCTGCATCGGGTGTACCGCAAGACGATGCGGCGCATCACGAAGCTGCGGCGCACGACGAGGGCAACGACGCGCACGTGGGCGACACGGTCCGCGTGATGGAGACCGCGCCGCTGTCGAAGACGAAGCGGTGGCGGGTCGTGGAGATCGTGGAGAGGGCCGAGTAGGCGGATGATCCAGCAGGAGACGCGGTGCAAGGTCGCGGACAACACGGGGGCCAAGGAGGTCCTCTGCATCCGCGTGCTCGGCGGCTCCGCCCGCCGCTACGCCGGCGTCGGCGACATGATCGTCGGCTCGGTCAAGGACGCCCTGCCCGGCGGCGCCGTGAAGAAGGGCGAGGTCGTCCGGGCCGTCGTCGTCCGCACCGCGAAGGAGCGTCGCCGCCCCGACGGCTCCTACATCCGCTTCGACGACAACGCGGTCGTGATCATCAACGAGCAGAAGCAACCCGCGCGGCACGCGCATCTTCGGGCCCGTCGCCCGCGAGCTGCGCGAGAAGCGGTTCATGAAGATCATCTCGCTGGCTCCGGAGGTGCTGTGACGATGGCGGAGGATCGAGATCCGGAAGGACGACACCGTGATGGTGATGACCGGCAAGGACCGCGGGCACATGGGCCGGGTCGTGAACGTGTACCGCAAGCGCGGCCGCGTGAGGTCGAGGGCGCCGCGCGCGCCAAGCGTCACACGAAGCCCACGAAGGCAGAACCAGCAGGGCGGCATCATCGACAAGGAGATGCCGATCGACATCTCGAACGTGCAGCTCGTGTGCCCCTCCTGCGGGCAAGCCCACCCGCATCGGCCACCGCATGGAGGACGGCACGAAGGTCCGGATCTGCCGCAAGTGCGGGAGCGAGCTATGAGTCGCGACGGCTACGTTCCGCGCCTGAAGCAGCGCTACCGCGCCGAGGTGATCTCCGCGCCTGCAGGGCGAGCTCGGCTACGCCAACGTGATGCAGGTTCCGACGGTCGAGAAGATCGTCGTGAACATGGGCGTCGGCGACGCGATCAAGGACGGTCGTATGCTGGAGGCGGCCGTCGGGGATCTGGAGACGATCACCGGGCAGAAGCCGATCGTCACGAAGGCCCGCAAGTCGATCGCCGGCTTCAAGCTCCGCGAGGGGATGGCGATCGGGGCGAAGGTGACGCTGCGGGGCGACCGCATGTGGGAGTTCCTCGACCGGCTGCTGTCGATCGCGCTGCCGCGGATCCGGGACTTCCGGGGTCTGCCGCCGAAGGCGTTCGACGGCAAGGGAAACTACACCATCGGGGTCACCGAGCAGTTGATCTTCCCCGAGATCGACTACGACAAGGTCCCGAAGGTCAGGGGCATGGACATCACCGTCGTGACGACGGCGAAGACCGACGACGAGGGGCGGGCGCTGTTGCTCGCCCTCGGCTTCCCGATCGCGGGGGCCGAGCCGGCCGCGTCGGCGAGCCGGGCGAGCTAGCGGAGAGGCGTATGGCGAAGACAGCACTCAAGGAGAAGCAGCGCCGGCGGGCGAAGTATCCACGTGCAGGAGTACACGCGATGCCAGCGATGCGGGCGGCCACGCGCCGTGTTCCGCAAGTTCATGCTGTGCCGCATCTGCTTTCGCGAGCTCGCGCACCTCGGCGAGCTTCCGGGGGTGACGAAGGCCTCATGGTGACCGGCGCGACGGACACGACGGCCGCCAGGCCGAAGCGGGGCAAGCTGCGGACGAACGTCAACGATCCCGTGGGCGACATGCTCACGCGGATCCGCAACGCGAACCTCGCGTACAAGGAGGAGATCTTCCTCCCGGCCTCGAAGATGAACGACGCCCTGCTGCGCATCCTGCGCGACGAGGGCTACATCGACTCCTACGCCCCCGACGACGACGATGGGGTGCACCGCGCGTTCCGCGTGCGGCTCAAGTACGGGCGCGGTCGCGAGCGCACGATCACCGGGCTGAAGCGCATCTCCAAGCCGGGGCGCCGCGTGTACGCCAAGCGCGACGGCCTCCCTCGCGTGCTCGGGGGGCTCGGCGTGGCGATCATCTCGACCTCGCAGGGGCTCATGACGGACAGGGACGCGTCGAGGAAGGGCATCGGCGGCGAAGTGCTCGCCCACGTGTGGTGATGGTGCGGACATGAGCAGGATCGGCAAGCAGCCCATCGAGATCCCGAGCGGCGTCGAGGTCGACGCGGCGAACGAGGTCGTGACCGTGAAGGGGCCCCGGGGGCAGCTCGTGCAGCGCGTGCATCCGGAGATGCGGATCCGCCAGGAGGACGGGGCGGTGCGCGTCGAGCGTCCCAACGACGAGGGGTTCTACCGAGGCCTGCACGGCCTCACCAGGACGCTGATCGCCAACATGGTCGAGGGCGTCACGAAGGGGTTCGAGAAGCGGCTGGCGATCGTCGGGGTCGGCTACCGCGCGCAGCTCCGGGGCAAGGATCTGGAGCTCGCCGTGGGGTATTCGCACCCGGTGCCGGTGCGCTGCCCGGAGGGCATCGAGTTCGAGGTCCCGACGCCGACGTCGATCGTCATCCGCGGCAACGACAAGCAGGCCGTCGGCGAGATCGCCGCGAGGATCCGCAAGGTCCGAAAGCCCGAGCCGTACAAGGGCAAGGGCATCCGCTACGAGGACGAGTACGTTCGCAAGAAGGCCGGCAAGGCCGCGAAGGGGAGCGCCTGATGCCCGAGGTCGATCGCAAGCGCCGCGCCCGGGTGCGCCGCCACGTCCGCGTGCGCAAGCGGATCTCCGGCAGCGGGGAGCGTCCGAGGCTCGTGGTGTACCGGTCGAACCGGCACATCTACGTCCAGCTCGTCGACGACGTCGAGGCGCGAACGCTCGCATCGGCGAACGACGTCGAGGCGAGCGCCTCGGGGGACAAGACCGAGCGGGCGAAGGCCGTGGGCAAGCTCATCGCGACCCGCGCCCGTGAGGCGGGGATCGAGCGCGTGGTGTTCGACCGCGGTGGCCGGCTGTATCACGGCCGGGTCGCCGCGCTGGCGGACGCCGCGCGAGAGGAAGGACTGCAGATCTGATGCGACGCTACGACGCGCAAGCCGATAACAAGAGCCCGTTCGAGGAGCGGGTCATCTACATCAACCGGGTCGCCAAGGTCGTCAAGGGCGGCCGGCGGTTCTCGTTCGCCGCGCTGGTCGTCGTCGGCGACGGCGCCGGTCGCGTCGGCGTCGGCTACGGCAAGGCCAAGGAGGTTCCGGCCGCGATCCAGAAGGGCGTCGAGGACGCCCGCAAGAAGATGTTCGAGGTCACCATGATGGGCACGACGATCCCGCACCAGGTGATCGGCGAGGACGGCGCCGGCGTCGTGCTGCTCAAGCCCGCGGCCCCCGGCACCGGCGTCATCGCCGGCGGCCCGGTCCGCGCGCTCGTCGAGTGCGCGGGGATCAAGGACATCCTCTCCAAGTCGCTCGGCTCGTCGAACCAGATCAACATCATCAAGGCCGCCGTCGCCGGGCTGAAGATGCTTCGCCGCCCCGGACCAGGTGGCCGCGCTTCGCGACCGGGAGGTCCACGAGGTCGCGCCCAAGCCGATGGTCGAAGCGGTGGCCGCCGCGCAGGCGACGCACCCAGGCCAAGCGCGCCGAGACGCTGGAGGGGGTCTACGGTGACAAGGCTTAGGGTCACGCAGCGGACGCAGCGTCATCGATCGCCCGAGGGACCAGGTCGACACCGTCCGCCGGCTCGGGCTGCATCGGATCAACGACTCCGTGGTCAAGGACGACCGCCCCGACATCCGCGGCATGATCGCGAAGGTCTCGCACCTGGTCGAGGTGGAGGAGGTCGAGGGATGAAGCTCCATCACCTCAAGCCCGCCGAGGGCTCCACGAGGAAGCGCAACCGCGAAGGGACGCGGCGAGGCCGCCGGGCAGGGCAAGACCGCCGGCCGCGGGACCAAGGGCTGGGGCGCGCGCCACAACCCCAAGCTCGGGTTCGAGGGCGGCCAGATGCCGCTGCAGCGCCGCGTGCCGAAGCTGAAGGGGTTCACGAACCCGAACCGGGTCGAGTACGCCGTGGTGAACGTGGAGACGCTCGCCCGGGTGTTCGGGGCCGACTCGGGAGCGGCCGAGGTGACCCGAGCGACGCTGCTCGAGCACGGGCTCGTGCGCAAGGGCCGTCGGGTGAAGGTGCTGGGGCGCGGGGAGCTCGATCAGGGCGCTCACGGTGCGCGCGCACGCGTTCTCGGGCACCGCGAGGGCGAAGATCGAGCGGGCCGGGGGCACCGCCGAGTTGATCGGTTGACCGGGGTAGAATCGGGGCCACCGTGCTGAGCGCCTTCGTCAACGCCTTCAAGATCCCGGATCTCCGCAAGAAGATCCTGTTCACGCTGTTCATCATCGCCGTGTATCGGTTCGGCTCGCCACGTGCCGGTGCCGCTGGTGGACCTGAACGCGCTCAACGCAGCAGACCACAGCGCCGCGAACCAGGGGTTCCTGCAGTTCATCAACCTGTTCTCGGGAGGCGCCCTGACGCGCATGGCCGTCTTCGCGCTCGGGATCATGCCCTACATCACGGCCTCGATCATCATGCAGCTGCTCGGGGTCGTGATCCCGAAGCTGGAGCAGTGGCAGAAGGAGGGCGAGGCCGGCACCAAGAAGATCAACCAGTGGACGCGCTACGTCACGATCGTCCTGGCGATCCTCCAGTCCACGGGCCTCGTGTTCCTGTTCAACAACCCGAACAGCGGCCTCGACCTGTTCACCGTGCAGATGACGCCGGCCCGGATCGCCCTCGTCGTGCTGACGCTCACGGCCGGCACCGCGCTGATCATGTGGATGGGCGAGCTCGTCACCCAGCGGGGCATCGGCAACGGCATGTCGATCCTCATCTTCACGAGCGTGATCTCGACGTTGCCGCAACAGGGGCTGGCGATCCTGCGGCAGGGTGGGACCGGGAAGTTCATCGCGATCCTCCTGCTCGCCCTGGCGATCATCGTCGCGGTCGTCTACATCGAGCAGGGGCAGCGGCGCATCCCGGTCCAGTACGCCAAGCGGGTGGTCGGGCGGCGGATGCAGTCCGGCGGCAGCACCTACATCCCGCTGAAGGTGAACCAGGCGGGCGTCATCCCGATCATCTTCGCGTCGTCGGTGCTGTACTTCCCGACGCTGATCGCGAGCGCGTATCAGGCCGACTGGTTCCAGACGCTCGTCAACAACTACCTCAACAATCCCCGCAGCGTCGTCTACATGATCATCTACGGCGCCATGGTCGTGTTCTTCGCCTACTTCTACACGGCGATCGCCTTCAACCCGGTCGACACGGCCGACAACCTGCGAAAGTTCGGAGGGTTCGTCCCGGGCATCCGGCCCGGTCCCCCCACGGCGAAGTACCTCAACGACATCCTCGTCCGCATCACGCTGCCCGGCTCGCTGTTCCTCGCCGCCGTGGCGCTGATCCCGTCGATCGTCCTTGCGGTCTGGGCGTTTCAGCAATTCCCCTTCGGCGGCACGTCGTTGCTCATCACCGTCGGCGTCGCGCTCGAGACGATGAAGCAGCTCGAGTCGCAGCTGCAGATGCACAACTACGAGGGATTCCTCAAGTAGCCATGCGACTCGTGCTCCTCGGACCGCCGGGCGCGGGGAAGGGAACCCAAGCGGCCCGGCTGGCCGAGAAGTTCGGGTGCGCGATCATCTCCACGGGAGACCTCCTGCGGGAGCACGTGGAGCAGGGCACGCGGCTCGGCATCCAGGCCCGCGCGTACATGGATCGCGGCGAGTACGTGGCGGACGAGCTCGTCGTGCGGATGGTGATGGACCGCCTCCGCGAGCTGGACGCGCAGGACGGGTTCATCCTGGACGGCTTCCCCCGGACGGTCCCGCAGGCGCAGGCGCTCGAGAACGCGCTCGCGGCGGTGGAGCTCCCGCTGTCGGCCGTGCTGAAGTTCAAGATCAGCGACGAGATGGCCGTGAAGCGGCTGGCGAACCGCTGGACGTGCCCGAACTGCAAGCGGACGTACAACCTCGCGTTCAAGCCTCCCGGCGTCCCGGGGATCTGCGACCACTGCGGTCACCAGCTCACCCGGCGCGGCGACGACGACGAGGTCACCGTCCGGCGCCGTCTCGAGGTGTATCGGGAGGAGACCCAGCCGCTCGAGTTCTTCTATTGGGAGCGCGGGCTGCTGCGGGAGATCGACGCCGAGGGCCCCGAGGATGTCGTGACGGAGCGGACGATCGAGGCCATCTCCGACATCATCGACCTGAACGAGTGAGTCGAGCGTCCCAGGGGCGAGGTGTGCGCAGGTGATCATCTACAAGTCCCACGATGAGATCGACCGGATGCGCGTGGCGGGGCGGATCACGGCCGGGACGATCGAGCGGGTCCTCGCCGCGGTCCGGCCCGGCGTCTCGACCGCGGAGCTGGACGCGGTGGCCGAGTCCTACATCCGCGAGCAGGGCGCCACGCCGGCGTTCAAGGGGTATCGAGGCTTCCCCGCCTCCATCTGCGCGTCGATCAACAACGAGATCGTCCACGGCATCCCGTCGCGCACCCGGGTGATCCGCGAGCGGGACCTCGTGTCGCTCGACTTCGGCTCGGTCTGGGACGGGTTCGTGGGGGACTCGGCGGTGACCGTCGTCGTGGGGGAGGCGCCCTCGGCCGAGGCCGAGAAGCTGGTGCGCGTGACGGAGGAGGCGCTCGAGGCGGGCATCGCCCAGATCCGGCCGGGCGGGCGCCTGTCGGACATCTCCCATGCGGTGCAGCAGGTGGCGGAGGGCGCCGGCTTCTCCGTCGTGCGCGAGTACGTCGGCCACGGCATCGGCCGGGCGATGCACGAGGACCCTCAGATCCCGAACTACGGGCCGCCCGGACGAGGGCCGGAGCTCCGCCCCGGGCTGGTGCTCGCCGTGGAGCCGATGGTGAACCTCGGCGGCTGGGAGACGGTGGCGCTCGACGACGGCTGGACCGTCGTGACGGCCGACGGCTCGCTCTCCGCGCATTTCGAGCACACGATCGCCGTCACCGACGACGGGCACGAGGTGCTGACGGCCCGGACGTCGGGCACCGGTTGAGCCGTTTGGCCCTTGTCGGAATGCGGAGGTCGGCGGCATACTGCGCCCCGTGAGACGCCGCCTGGGCACGATGCTGGCAGCAGCGGTCCTCGCGGCGTTGGTGCCGGGGGTGGCCTCGGCGGCGCCATCCGAGGCCTCGCCGACCCCCGGACCCACGCCGGCGCGGCTGCCGCCCCGACGGCCGTGGGATCGCCCCTGCTCCCGAACCTGTGGACGAGGGCGCCCGAGGACTTCCGCATCGTCCAGGAGGGGCAGCGACGCCGCCTGCGGATGACCATCGCGAGCGTGAACGTCGGCGTCGGTCCCGTCGAGGTGAAGGCCCGGAAGAAGGACTGCGACGGCGACGGCAGCTTCGACAACGATCGGACCGCCTTCCAGCACGTCTACCAGGACGCCGACGGCGACGGCGCCTTCCGGCGCTCGGTGGACACGGCGTTCTCGACGGTCAGGGTCGGATGCTTCCGCTTCGACGAGCGTCACCAGCACTGGCACTTCAAGAACTTCGCCCGATTCGAGCTCGCGAGGCTGTCGGACGGGCAGGTCGTCTCCGCCCACGAGAAGGTCGGATTCTGCCTCCTCGACAGCGATCAGCCATATCCCGGGATCCCGGGGTCGCCGACAGCCGGCTACTATCGCTCCTGCCAGCCCGACAAGGCCCAGGGGCTCTCGGCGGGATGGGCCGACGTCTACGAGTCCAGCCTCCCGGGCCAGTTCGTCGACGTGACCAACGTCCCGGACGGGGACTACTGCTTCTCGTCGACGGTGAACCCCGCCCGGAGGCTCGTGGAGGCCGAGGTCGGGGACAACACGGCGACGCAGGCGCTCCGGCTGGCGGGTGGATCGGTCACGCCCCTGTCGCGAGGCTGCTGAGCGTCCGACCCCGCGGGGACCCTTTTGGATCCCGCTTCCGGGCCGGCTCCCTGGCCGAATGGACGACGCCTCGGTTGCGCCCGTATACTGCAGGTTCGCCTCCGTCCGGAGGCGATTCTGGCTCGCCTCGGGTGAGCCATCCGCCTGCGTCGATCGAGGAATCCGGGAGCTTGCCGAAGAAGGACGCCATCGAGGTCGAGGGCACGGTCACCGAGCCCCTTCCCAACGCGATGTTCCGGGTGACACTCGAGAACGGGCACAAGGTGTTGGCGCACATCTCTGGGAAGATGCGGATGCACTACATCCGGATCCTTCCCGGGGATCGGGTGCTGGTGGAGCTGTCGCCGTACGACCTGTCGAGGGGCAGGATCACGTACCGGTACAAGTAGTGGGGGGACCACGCAGATGAAGGTTCGGCCATCGGTCAAGAAGATGTGCGACAAGTGCCGGGTGATCCGGCGTCGCGGCCGCGTGCTCGTCATCTGCACGAACCCCCGGCACAAGCAGCGGCAAGGCTAGGAGGCAGCAGGTGGCACGGATCTCGGGCGTCGATCTTCCCCGCGACAAGCGGCTCGACATCGGCTTGCAGTACATCTACGGCATCGGCACGACGAACGCGTCGAAGATCGTGAAGGGGACCGGCATCGACCCCTCGACGAAGGTGCGCGACCTCGCCGAGGAAGAGGTCATCCGCATCCGCGAGTACATCGACCGCAACTTCAAGGTCGAGGGCGACCTGCGGCGCGACGTCGCCTCCGACATCAAGCGGAAGATCGAGATCGGCTGCTATCAGGGGATCCGCCACCGCCGGAGCCTCCCCGTCCGTGGCCAGCGCACGCATACCAATGCGCGGACTCGCAAGGGCCCGAAGAAGGCCATCGCCGGCAAGAAGAAGGTCAAGAAGAAGTAAGGGAGCCCCCGATATGGCGAAGCCGAAGGCGAAGAAGACCCGCAAGCGCGAGAAGAAGAACGTCGTCCACGGGCAGGCCCACATCAAGTCGACGTTCAACAACACGATCGTCACGATCACCGACCAGCAGGGCAACACGCTCTCCTGGGCCAGCGCCGGGAACGTCGGCTTCAAGGGATCCCGCAAGTCGACGCCGTTCGCCGCGCAGCTCGCCGCCGAGGCGGCCGCCCGTCGCGCGCAGGAGCACGGCCTGCAGCGGGTCGACGTCTTCGTGAAGGGTCCCGGGTCGGGCCGGGAGACCGCGATCCGGTCGCTCGCCGCGACCGGCCTGGAGATCGCGGGGATCCAGGATGTCACGCCGGTGCCGCACAACGGCTGCCGGCCGAAGAAGCGCCGGCGCGTCTAAGTTCCGCGTCGGTACGCGGTCCGCTGCTCACCGAGCCGGCGGACCCAGAGGGTGGGGTAGGAGTGGATGATCCCCCGCCGGAGGAGGTAGCACGTTGTTCATCGTCGCCAGGCCGCAGATCGCCGAGGAGCCCGTCTCCCCGACCCGGTCGAAGTTCATCATCGAGCCGCTCGAGCCCGGATTCGGGTACACGATCGGCAACTCGCTGCGCCGCACGCTGCTGTCGTCGATCCCCGGCGCAGCCATCTCGTCGGTGCGGATCGAGGGTGTGCTGCACGAGTTCTCGACGATCCCGAAGGTCACCGAGGACGTCACCGACATCATCCTGAACCTCAAGGAGCTCGTGATCCGCTCCGACGTGGAGGAGCCGGTCAACGTCTATCTGAAGGCGAAGGGTCCCGGCGAGGTCACGGCCGGCGACGTCGCTCCGCCGGCGGGCGTCGAGATCCTGAACTCCGAGCTGCACCTCGCGACGCTCGGCAAGGGCGCCAGCCTCGAGATGGAGATGGCCGTCGAGCGCGGCGTCGGCTACCGGATGGCGGACAAGAACAAGAAGTCGCGCGACCCGATCGGCGTGATCCCCGTCGACTCGATCTTCTCGCCCGTGCGCCGCGTCTCCTACGCGGTCGAGAACACGCGCGTCGAGCAGATGACCGACCGAGACAAGCTGATCCTCGACCTCGAGACCGACGGATCGGTCACGCCGCGGGAGGCGCTGGCATCCGCGGGCGGGGCGCTCCTCGAGCTGACGCAGCTGTTCGCCGACCTCGCCGAGACCGACAGCGTCACCGTGGGCCCGGCGGAGGACGACTCGGCCCCCAGCGACTACGCGATCACGATCGAGGAGCTGAACCTGTCCGTACGCAGCTACAACTGCCTCAAGCGGGAGGGCCTGAACACGGTGGGCGACCTCGTCCAGAAGAGCGAGACCGAGCTGATGGACATCCGCAACTTCGGGCAGAAGTCGATCGACGAGGTGAAGACCAAGCTCGAGGAGCTCGGCCTGGGCCTGCGGGAGGAATAGGGATGGCCTCCCCCAAGAAGGGACCCCGCCTGGGCTCGGGCCCGGCACACCAGAAGCTCCTGCTCTCGGGGCTCGCCACCCAGCTGTTCGTGCACGAGGCGATCACGACGACGGAGGCCAAGGCCAAGGCCCTGCGCCCCTACGCCGAGAGGCTCATCACCTTCGCCAAGCGCGGCGACCTCACGGCTCGGCGTCAGGTGCTGAAGGTGATCCCCGACCGCGACGTCGTCGGGCGCCTGTTCGCCGAGATCGGGCCGCGGTTCTCGGAGCGGCCGGGGGGATACACGCGCATCCTGAAGCTCGGGCAGCGGAAGGGCGATGGGGCGCCGATGGCGCGGATCGAGCTGGTGGAGCGGGGGGAGTAGCGAGTCTCCCGCGGGGTGGGCGGGGCGGTGCTTGGCTCCGCTGGCCGACCCCGCCCGACCCCAGCTGCGCCAAGCACCGCCCCGCGCTCGGCCACGGCTCCACCGTTAGGCTCGCTTGGCGATGTCCACCAGCGCGGGAACCGCGTTCGCACCGTCCACGTCTGGGAACGAGCGTGTTGTCCGACTCTGGTGGCGTATGACGGCACTGGGTTTCGGGGGTGGGCTCGGCAGCGGGGGGATGGGGTTCGGACCGTCGAGGGCGTGTTGGGGCAGGCGCTGGGCCGGGTGCTCGGGGAGGAGCCGCGGCTCGCCGTTGCGGGGCGGACGGATGCGGGGGTTCATGCTCGCGGGCAGGTGGCGTCGTTTGAGGCTCCGGCGGTGGAGCCGGAGCGCGTTCGGCGCGCGGTCAATTCCATTCTGGGGCCGGAGGTGGTCGTGCGGGACGCCTCGGTCGCGCGGCGGGGATTTCACGCGCGCCATTCGGCGACCGCCCGCGTCTACACCTACCGGATCGACACCGGGCCGGTCCCGGATCCGTTCACGGCCCGGTTCGTATGGCATCGGGAGGGCGCGCTCTCGGTCGCACGGATGCGAGCGGCGGCCGTCCCGCTCCTCGGGGAACGCGACTTCTCGTCGTTCTGCCGCTCGCCGGGGCCCGGGAAGCCCACGGTGCGCCGGCTCGAGACCGTCTCCATCCGGCGAGCGGGGCAGGGGCTGGAGCTGACGTTCCGCGCGAACGCCTTCCTGCATCAGATGGTCCGAAGCCTCGTCGGGACCCTCGTGGACGTGGGGGCGGGCCGCATGGACGCGGACGAGGTGGGGGAGATCCTCCGGGCGCGGGACCGCTCCCGGGCGGGCCGGCTCGCGCCGCCGCACGGGCTCACGCTCGAGCGCGTGATCTACGGCCGCGGAGCCGGCGCGTGAAGCTTTGACGGCCGCGCATCTTCGCAGGTAGCATGGGGCGTCGGCCTCCCGGCCGGCATCTTTCACGTATGAAGACCTACGCTCCCAAGCCGCGCGACATCGAGCGCCGTTGGTACGTCGTCGACGCCAACGACGTGGTACTCGGGCGTCTCGCGTCGGAGGTCGCCGCCATCCTCAAGGGCAAGCACAAGCCCATCTACGCACCCCACGCCGACACCGGCGACCACGTGGTCGTGGTCAACGCCGGCGGCATCCGGCTCACCGGCGGCAAGGAGATGAAGAAGATCGCGTACCGCCACTCCGGCCACCCGGGCGGCCTGACCGAGACTCGCTACGATCGGCTGCTCGACGAGCGCCCGGCGTTCGTCGTCCAGAAGGCCGTCAAGGGCATGCTCCCGAAGAACTCGCTGGGCCGCTCGATGCTTCGCAAGCTGCAGGTCTACGAGGGCGCGGAGCACCCGCACGCCGCTCAGCAGCCCAAGCCCCTGGCCGTCGGCGAGGTCCCGAGGTGGGACGGCCTCCCGGCGCCCGCCGCCGAGGAGGCACGGCCGAAGGCGAAGTCGCCTGCGCGAAAGCCCGCGACCGCGAAGCGGGCCGGCGCCAAGCCCGCGGCGAAGAAGCCCGCGGCGAAGGCGACCACGAAGAAGACCACCGCGAAGAAGTCCACGGAGAAGTCGACCAAGAAGGCCACCGCGAAGAAGTCGGCGGCGAAGAAGCCGACCGCGAAGAAGTCGGCGGCGAAGTCATCGACGGCGGGTGCCTCCAAGTCGCGCCTCCGCCGCACCAAGAAGGAAGGGGAGGACGCCTAAGTGGCCACCAACGCCGCTCCGACGCTCAGCACCGGCCGCCGCAAGGAATCGGTGGCCCGCGTCCGCCTGGTGCCCGGCACGGGAAGCTTCGAGCTCAACGGCCGGCCGCTGGAGGAGTACTTCACGACGCGCGCGCACCGGATGACCGTGACCGCGCCGCTGCGTCTCGTCGGCCGGGAAAAGGACTTCGACGTCGTCGCCCGAATCCACGGCGGCGGCGTCAACGGACAGGCGGGCGCGCTTCGCCTCGGGATCGCGCGCGCCCTCATCGAGCTCGACCCGGAGCTGCGCGGCCAGCTCAAGGCCGAGGGGTTCCTTCGTCGCGACGCGCGCGAGAAGGAGCGTCGCAAGTACGGGCTGAAGAAGGCTCGCAAGGCGCCGCAGTACTCGAAGCGCTAGGTCGCCTCGTCCGGCTCGTCTGACAGCGCGAGCTCGCCCTCGCCCGCATCCCGCAGGATCCGCCTGGCCCTCTCGAGCTGGTCGCGGGGAACCCAGAGCTCGAACGGGCCCGTCGGGTAGGCGTAGGCGCTTCCGCCCTTGATCATGACCTGGATGCCCTCGGATTCGAGCTTGCTCTTCGCGATCTCCCCGAGCGGGAGCGAGGGCGCGTGGAAGGCGGGGACGAAGTCGGTCTCGGAGCTCATCCGCGAATTCTTCCACGAACCCTCCACGCAGGGGGAGTAGCCTTTCGGCGCAGCTCACGAGGCCGAACGGGTGGTGTTTCCCGATTGCGGCCTGGGGTAGCCTTTGCATCCCTGATGGCGCAGCGGGAGCGACTCTTCGGCACCGACGGCGTGCGAGGGCTGGCCGGAAAGGAGCTCACGAAGGAGCTCGCCTTCGGTCTCGGCCGCGCCGCAGTCGTCGTGCTGGGCCGCCACGGCGAGGGAACGCCGACGGTGGTCGTGGGCCGCGACACGCGCGAGTCCGGGGAGTGGCTGCAGTGCGCCCTCGTGGACGGCATCCGCGCCGCGGGCGGGGACGTCATCCTCGCCGGCGTGACGCCCACCCCCGCCATCGCCTTCGTGACGACCGAGCTGGGGGCGTCGTGCGGCGCCGTCATCTCCGCGTCCCACAATCCCCCCGAATACAACGGCATCAAGTTCTTCGGACGGACCGGGACCAAGCTCTCCGACGAGCTCGAGGACGAGATCGAGTCGCTCCTCGGACGCGACGTCGTCCCTCCCGCCGGCCCCGGGCGCGTCCTCCCGCCCGCGGGCGCGGAGTCGCGCTACCTCGATCACCTCGTCGAGGCCGCGCAGGCGAGGCTCGACGGCATGACGGTCGTGGTCGACTGCGCGAACGGTTCGGCGTCGTCCGACGCGCCCGAGGTGCTCCGCAGGCTCGGCGCGACGGTGCACGCGATCCACTGCGACCCGGACGGAACGAACATCAACGAGGGATGCGGGGCCCTCCATCCAGACGTCGTCGCGTCGGCGGTCGTTCGCATGGGGGCGGATGCGGGAGTCTCGCACGACGGAGACGCGGATCGCGCGCTGTTCGCCGACGCGTCCGGCGCGGTCATCGACGGCGACCAGGTGCTCGCCGCGTGCGCGCTCGACATGAAGGAGCGAGGGGCGCTGGCGGGCGACACCGTCGTGACGACCGTCATGGCGAACCTCGGGTTCCGCCGCGCGATGGACGAGGCGGGCGTCCACGTGATCGCCGCCAAGGTGGGCGACCGCTACGTCCTCGAGGAGATGCAGCGAAACGGCGCGGTGCTCGGCGGCGAGCAGTCCGGGCACGTGATCTTCGCCGATCACGCCTCGACGGGCGACGGGCTGCTCACGGCCGTTCGGTTTCTGTCCACGGCGGCCCGACGAGGGGTGAGCGTCGGAGAGCTGGCCTCGTGCATGCGCCGATTCCCGCAGGTACTCATCAACGTGGAGGTGTCGGACAGGGGAGCGCTCGAGTCGACCGACGCCGTCTGGGCAGCCGTCCGGGCGGCGGAAGCGTCCCTCGGGGACGCTGGCCGGGTCCTGGTTCGGCCGTCTGGGACCGAGCCGCTCGTTCGCGTGATGGTCGAGGCGGAGTCGGAGGCGGAGGCCTCACGCCACGCCGAGGCGATCGCGGCGGAGATCCGAGGAGCACTCGGATAGCGGCCGCCGGACCCTCGCCATCGGGCCGCCTCAGGCGCTCTGGAACGCGTCCGTCTCGAACAGGTACTCGTCGAACCGCAGGTCCCAGAACAGCGTCCGGTCGCGCTCTCCCACCTCCGCGTAGCAGACCTGGCAGACGTCGAGTCGCAACGAGCCGGCGCACCCGCACTCCGGGCAGTCCCGTGATCTCGTCTCGGTGCTCATGTCTGTGCTCATCTGGGGGCGAGGCTATCCCGCAGAGGTGGAGGGAGCATGAACGCGGGGCGGCGCGGGGCGGAATATCCGGCCGGCCGCCGTCGACTGGTACCTTCGAATCCTGATGTGCGGCATCGTCGGCTACGTCGGCCCTGACCAGGCGCTTCCCATCATCCTCGAGGGCCTTCGGCGCCTCGAGTACCGCGGCTATGACTCCGCGGGCGTCGCGCTGCTGACGGGCGAGCTCTCGGTGCTGAAGCGCGCCGGCAAGCTCGGGCAGCTCGAGCTGGCCCTGGAGGAGGACGGCGGCATGCCCGCCTCGTCCATCGGGATCGGCCACACGCGGTGGGCGACGCACGGGGAGCCCAACGACGACAACGCCCATCCTCACGTCGACTGCGCGGGGCGGCTCGCGATCATCCACAACGGCATCATCGAGAATCACCGCCCGCTCCGGCAGCGCCTCGAGAAGGACGGGCACACCTTCGTCTCGGAGACCGACACCGAGGTCATCGCGCACCTCGTCGAGGACAGGCTCGCGGATGCCGGGGGAGAGCCCGAGCACCTCGTCTCCGCCGTTCGCGCGGCCGTCGCCGAGCTCGAGGGCGCGTACGCGATCGTGGCGCTCTCGCTCGACGATCCGGACGTCATCGTCGGGGCGAAGGTCTCGAGCCCGCTCGTCGTCGGCCTCGGCGACGGCGAGACGCTGCTCGCGTCGGACATCCCCGCGGTGTTGAGCCGGACGAGGACCGTGATCCCGGTTGAGGAGGGGTGGATCGTCGAGGTCCGAAGCGGCGGAGTGGCGTTCAGCGATTTCGAGGGAACGCCGCTTCATCCCTCGCCGATCCAGATCGACTGGGATGTCGCCCGCGCGCAGAAGGGCGGGTTCGACGACTTCATGCTGAAGGAGATCCACGAGCAACCGCACGCCGTCAGGGACTCGCTGGTCGGGCGCGTCGATGAGGACGGCCGCCTGTCGCTCGACGAGCTCCGGATCAGCGACGACGTCTTCCGCGACGTCGACAAGGTGTTCGTGATCGCCTGCGGCACGGCGTTCCACGCCGGCCTCGTCGCGAAGTACGCGATCGAGCACTGGACGCGGCTGCCGGTGGAGATCGAGATCGCATCGGAGTTCCGCTATCGCGATCCCGTGCTCGATCCCGGGACGCTCACCCTCGCCGTCTCGCAGTCGGGGGAGACCATCGACACGCTGGAGGCGGCGCGGCACGCGAAGCGGCAGGGCTCGCGCGTCGTCGCCATCACCAACACGGTCGGCTCGTCGATCTCGCGCGAGGCCGACGGCGTCCTCTATACCCACGCGGGTCCGGAGATCGGCGTGGCCGCGACGAAGACCTTCTCCACCCAGATGGTGGCGCTGCATCTCACCGCGCTCTATCTGGCGCAGGTGCGCGGCACGAAGTTCCCCGAGGAGATCACCGAGGAGGTCGCGCGCATGCAGGCCCTCCCCGAGCAGGTGGAGGCGGCGCTCGGCCTGGACGCCCAGGTTCGCGAGCTCGCGGCGCGCTACGCGGCCGCGAACGACGTCTTGTTCATCGGCCGTCACACGGGCTACCCCGCGGCGCTGGAGGGCGCGCTCAAGCTCAAGGAGATCACCTACATCCACGCGGAGGGCTGTGCGGCGGGCGAGCTGAAGCACGGGCCCATCGCGCTGATCGAGCCCGGCTTCCCGGTCGTCGCGATCGCGACGGCATGCCACGTCTATCCGAAGATGCTCTCCAACATCCAGGAGGTGCGGGCCCGCGGGGCCGAGGTCATCGCGGTCGCGTCCGAGGACGACGCGGAGATCGATTCGCTCGCGCAGCACGTGCTGCGCGTGCCGACGACGGGCGAGCTCTTCTCGCCGGTGGTCGTGTCGGTCCCCCTCCAGCTGTTCGCGTACCACGTCGCGAGGGCGCGCGGCTGTAACGTCGACCAGCCGAGGAACCTGGCCAAGAGCGTCACGGTTGAGTGACGCGCGAGGCACGTTCCGCCGCGGCTAGTCTGTCCCCGTGAACGTCCTCGGCCTGGGGGTCGACATCTGCGAGATCGAGAGGATGGAGCGGGCGCTCGCCCGGCACCCCACGCTGGCGCGACGCGTCTTCACCGAGGAGGAGCGCGCGTACTGCGATACCCGCGCGCGTCCGGCCGAGAGCTACGCGGGCCGCTTCGCCGCCCGCGAGGCCGCGATCAAGGCGCTCGGCGGCTACCGGGGCAGGCGCTGGCAGGACATCAGCGTGAGCCGGCAGCCGAGCGGCGCCCCGGGCATCGTGCTCGCCGGCAACGCCCGGTCCAGGGCCGAGGCGCTCGGCGTCGACCGACTCCTCGTCACGTTCACCCACGAGCGGACCAGCGCCATCGCGTTCTGTATGGCGGTGGGCTCGTGAGGCCGATCCTCACGCCGGCGGAGGCCGTCGGAGCTCGATCGCGCGGCGCAGGCGAGGGGGATCGCGGCGGCCGACCTCATGGAGCGGGCCGGCGAGGCGGTCGCCCGGGCGGCCGAGGACCTGGCCGGCGGCGCCTACGGTCGGCGGGCCGTCGTCGTGTGCGGCAAGGGCAACAACGGCGGCGACGGCTTCGTCGCCGCGCGCCGGCTCGCTCGCCGGGGCATGCGAGTCGACGTGCTGACCCTGGAGCCGGTCGACGACCTTCGCGAGCCGGCCGCGACGAACGCGCGTCGCATGCGCGAGGTCGACGCCCGCGTGCTGAGCTTCTCGCCCGCCGCGGCCGGCCGGGCGCTCGAGCGCGCCGACGTCGCGATCGACGCCATCTTCGGGACCGGCTTCCGCGGAACCCCGGAGGACGCGTTCGCCGAGGCGATCGACGCGCTGAACGAGGCGGGCGCCATGGTGGTCGCCGTCGACATCCCCTCGGGGGTGAACGGCGAGACGGGGTCGGTGGAGGGCGAGGCCGTGTGGGCCGAGGCGACGGTCGCGCTCGGTGCGGAGAAGGTCGGGACGGTGCTCCCGCCGGGAGCGGAGCGGGCCGGGTTCGTCGAGGTGGCCGACATCGGCTATCCCGGCGACCTGATCCACGCCGACATCGCGCTCGTGGAGTCGGTCGACGTCGCGACCCGGCTGCCGGCCCGCGAGCTCGACACCCACAAGCGCGCGACCGGGGTCGTGCTCGTGGTGGGCGGATCGCGCGAGATGACGGGAGCGATGCGGCTCGTGGGCACCGCCGCGTACCGCATCGGGGCCGGCCTCGTCACGATCGCCGTGCCGAGGGACGTCGCCGTCGTCGTGCAGCAGGGCCTCGCCGAGGCGACGTACCTTCCGCTTCCCGAGACCGCCGCGGGCGGCGTGGCGCGCGATGCGCTCGGCGAGCTGCTGGAGGCGGCCTCGAGGGTGGATGCCGTCGCCCTCGGGCCCGGCATGGGGCGGGCCGACGAGACCGCGGAGCTGGTCCGGGCGTTCGTTCGCGAGTCCCCGGCCCCGATGATCATCGACGCGGACGCGCTGAACGCGTTCGAGGCGCGCGCCGGCGAGCTCTCGGAGCGCCGGTCCGACGCGGTCCTGACGCCGCACGCGGGCGAGTTCTCGCGCCTCTCGGGCGCGAGCGTCCGCGAGGTCTCCTCGGATCGCGTCGGGCACGTCCGCGAGCTCGCGGCGTCGACCGGCGCCGTCGTGCTGCTCAAGGGCAGCCGAACGGTGATCGCGATCGCCGGACGGCTTCGTGCGCGATCAACGCCACGGGGACCTCCGTGCTGGCCACCGCGGGCTCCGGCGACGTGCTGACGGGCACGATCGGCGGGCCTCGTCGCGCGCGGGCTCGAGCCGGCGGACGCGGCGAGCGCCGGAGCGTTCCTGCACGGCGTCGCCGGGCATCTCGCCGGCAGGGCCACCGGGGACGGGACGATGGCGGGCGACATCGCGGCCCGGCTCCCCGAGGCCGTCCGGGAGGTCCTCGAGCCCGCAGGGGTCGGCTCGAGATGGCGGGAGACGTGACCCGGTACCGCCCGACCGTCGTCGAGGTGGACCTCGAGGCGATCCGCCACAACGTGCGGGCGCTGAAGCCGGCCTCGGCGGAGCTCATGGCGGTGGTGAAGGGAAACGCGTACGGGCACGGCGACGTCGGCGTCGCTCGCGCCGCACTTGAGGCCGGCGCGTCCTGGCTCGGGGTCGCCCTGGTCGAGGAGGGGATCCGGCTGCGGGATGCCGGGATCGATGCGGCGATCCTTGTGTTGTCGGAGTTCCCGCCGGGGAGCGAGCGCGACGCCATCGCCGTGGGGCTCACCCCCACCGTCTGCACGCGAGGAGGGCGTCGACGCGGTCGCCGCCGCCGCGAGCGCGCTGGGGCGGCGCGTCTCCGTCCACGTGAAGGTCGACACCGGCATGCATCGCGCGGGCGCGTACCCGCCGGAGTCCGCCGGGCCGCTCGCTCGGCGCGCGTCGGACGCCGGGCTCGCGGTCGAGGGCCTGTGGACGCACTTCGCGAGGGCCGAGGACGACGAGGCGACCACGCGCGAGCAGCTCTCGATCGCTTCACCGGGCCGCCTCGATGATCGATCGCCCCCGCTACCTTCACGCCGCGAACAGCGCCGCGACCATCCTCTATCCGGAGGCGCATCTGGATCTCGTCCGGACGGGCATCGCCTGCTACGGGCTGGAGCCGGCTCCGGGCATCGGCGGCACGCTCGGGCTGCGGCCGGCGCTCTCGTGGCGGTCGGCGGTGACGGCCGTGAGGCGGCTGCCCGCCGGGGAGGCCATCTCCTACGGCCATCGCTATCGGCTGTCGCGGGACGCAAGCATCGCGACCGTGCCGGTGGGCTACGACGACGGCTACGCCCGCGCGCTCTCGCCCGGCGCGGAGGTGCTGATCCGCGGCCGGCGACGGCCCGTCGCCGGCAACGTCACGATGGATCATCTGATGGTCGACTGCGGCGACGACGAGGTCGCCGCCGGCGACGAGGTGGTCCTCCTCGGCCGCCAGGGCGGCGAGGCGATCACGGCGGACGAGCTCGCGGGGCTCATGGGGACGATCTCCTACGAGGTCGTCACGACGATCGGGGCGCGCGTCCCGGTGGAGCACGTGAACGAGTCGGCGTCGATGGCGGCCGGCAGGCCCGCGACGTGATCACGCGCGTGCCGGGCATTCGCGTCGGGCACTGGACCGACGCCGAGGGCATCACCGGCTGCTCGGTGGTCCTCGCGCCCGCCGGCACCGTCGGCTCGGGCGAGCAACGCGGCGGCGCGCCGGGGACGCGCGAGACCGACCTGCTTCGGCCCGGCACACTCGTCGAGGAGGTGAACGCGGTGCTCCTCACGGGCGGCAGCGCCTTCGGGCTCGCGGCCGCCGACGGCGTGATGCGCTATCTCGAGGAACGGGGCATCGGCTTCGAGGTCCCCGGCGTCGCGCGCGTCCCGATCGTTCCCGCCGCCGTGCTGTTCGACCTCGGCGTGGGCGACGCGGCCGCGAGGCCGGGGCCCGAGGCGGGCTACGAGGCGTGTCTGCACGCGAGCGACGAGCGGGTGAGCGAGGGGAGCGTCGGGGCGGGCACCGGGGCCACCGTGGCGAAGCTGCACGGTCCCGAGGGGGCCGTGAAGGGGGGGATCGGAACGGCCGCGTCGGAGCGGGACGGCCTGATCGTCGGAGCGCTCATCGCGGTCAATGCGCTCGGCGAGATCCTCGACGAGGACGGCGAGCTCCTCGCGGCCGCGCGGAGCGGGCCGGGCGACGGCGACTCGGTGTCGGAGCCGTCGGCGCCGAGCCCCGGCGCGAACAGCGTCATCGGCGTCGTCGCGACGAACGCCAGGCTCTCGAAGGAGCGGGCCAACCTGCTCGCCGCCGCCGCTCACGACGGGATCGAGACGTCGGTCCGGCCGGCGCATACGATGTGGGACGGCGATGCCATCTTCTCCCTCGCCACCGGCGAGGTGGACGCCCCGCAGGGCTCCGTCGAGGGGCTCGCGGAGGAAACGGTGGCCGAGGCGATCCGACGGGCGGTACGGCTCGCGGAGGGCCTCGGGGGCGTACCGGCGATCGGGGGAGACGCATGAGGACGCTGGAGGACGCGGCGCGCGAGGCATCGGGATGCACGAGGTGCCGGCTGGCGCAGGGCCGCACGCAGGTGGTGTACGGAGTCGGGAACCCGCACGCCGACCTGATGTTCGTCGGGGAGGGGCCCGGCTTCTACGAGGACAAGCAGGGGGAGCCGTTCGTGGGCGCGGCGGGGCAGCTGCTCAACCGCATGCTGGGGGAGATCGGGTTCCAGCGCGAGGACGCCTACATCGCGAACGTCGTGATGTGCCGGCCGCCGGGCAACCGCGATCCCATGCCCGACGAGATCGAGGCGTGCACTCCCTGGCTCATGGAGAAGCTGGAGCTGATCGACCCCCGGATCGTCGTGACGCTCGGCAACTTCGCCACCCGATTCATCCTCGACACGACGTCGTCGATCAGCCGACTTCGGGGCCAGCGGTTTCGCTGGCGCGAGCGCACGGTCATCCCGACGTTTCACCCCGCCGCGGTCCTGCACGGGGGCGGCGAGAACTCCCGGCAGATGCAGTCCCTCCGCGAGGACTTTCGCGAGATCAAGGCCGCACTCGACGAGAAGCGCGAGCCCGCCGCCGTCCCCGGACGAGCCGTCGGCGTGGATCCGGCGGGCAACGTCATCCGGCTTCCGGAGGCGGAGTCCTCGTCCGAGCAGCTCGGCCTGTTCTGATGCACCTGGAGCTTCGAACGGTGACGGCCGAGGAGACGCGGGAGGTGGGCGAGGCGATCGCCGGCCTCCTGCGTCCGGGCGACGCGATCGCCCTCACGGGGGACCTCGGGGCGGGGAAGACCACGCTGGTGCAGGGCGCGGCGCGGGCGCTCGGCGTGAGGGACCAGGTCGTCTCCCCGACCTTCACGCTCGTTCGGGAGTACGAGGGCCGGATCCCCGTGGCCCACGTCGACGTGTACCGGCTCGAGCGGATCCAGGACGTCATCGACCTCGGGCTCGAGGAGCTGCCGGCCGAGCCCGGGGTGCTGTTCGTCGAATGGGGCGACGCCGTCGCCGCGCTCCTCCCCGACGACCGGCTGGAGATCGAGCTCACGGGGCCCGACCCGGGGTCCGACGCCCGGCGCATCCGGATCACCCCGAGGGGCTCGTCCTGGCGGGAGCGAGCCGAGCCCCTCGAGGGAGCCCTGGCTCGCTGGAGCCCCGCGGCGTGAGCCATCCCGACGGCGAGCCGTGATCGTCCTCGGGATCGAGACCTCGACCCCGCAGACCTCCGTCGCCCTCGGCGGCGAATCGGGGATCATCGCGTCGGCGGCGCTCAAGGGCCGCGCGCACCAGGAGCAGGTCATCCCCACGCTGCGACAGCTGCTCACGTGGTCGGGGGCCGAGCTGCCGCAGCTCGCGGGCATCGCGGTCGGCGTCGGGCCGGGGCTGTTCACCGGCCTGCGCGTGGGGGTGCAGACCGCGAAGTCCCTGGCGCAGGCGCTGCGCATCCCCATCGTCGGCCTGACCTCCCTGGACGTGCTCGCGTTCTCCGTGCGGCACACGTCGCGCCCGGTCGCCGCGGTCATCGACGCCAGGCGAGGGGAGGTGTTCTGGGGGGTCTACCGCCCCGTGCCGGGGGGCATGCTCCGGGAGGGCGAGTTCGCGGTGGGCCCCCCGGACCACCTCGTGGGCGAGCTCACGGCGCTCGCGGAGGACCTCCTGGTCGTCGGCGACGGTGCCATCCTGTATCGCAGGGAGATCGAGGAGATGGGAAGCCAGGTGGAGTTCGCCTCCCCCATGTGGGCGCATCCGCAGGCCGCGGCGCTGGTCGAGCTCTCGGTCCCCCGATTCGTGCGGGAGGAGCACGACCGGCTCGCCGAGGTGGTCCCCCTGTACCTGAGGAAGTCGGACGCGGAGATCAACCTCGACAGGGGCCTTCGAACGGGCGAATAAACCTGGCCTTCCGGCCCTTCCCATCGTCCCAGGTGCAGACGGTAATCTTGGCTGATGCGGAGATCGATCGGGATCAGCGAGCCGGAGGCGCCGAGGCTCGAGGTGACGCGGATGCGCCGGCGCCACCTTCGCGGCGTGATGGCCATCGAGCGACAGGTCTATCCACGCCCGTGGAGCCCCAACCTGTTCCTGACGGAGATGATGGAGAGCTCGAATCGCTGCTACCTGGTCGCCCGCATCGACAGGCAGATCGTCGGATACGGTGGGCTGATCTGCTACGGCGAGGAGGCCCACATCACGAACATCGCGGTCGATCCCGAGCAGCATCGCCACAAGATCGGGACGCGCCTGATGTACGAGCTCGTCGTCGGCGGGCTGGAGCTCGGGGCGGAGGCCGTCTCCCTGGAGGTGCGCGTGTCGAACTGGGGGGCGCAACGCCTGTACGGCAAGTTCGGCTTCCGGCCGGTCGGGATCCGGAAGAACTACTACCAGGAGATCAACGAGGACGCCCTGATCATGTGGGCCGACGACGTCCGGACGTCCGAGTACGGCGTGAGGCTCGAGCGCATCGCGGACTCCCTCCCCGAAGGGCTGCGCCCGTGACGGCATCCCGCATCCCCCACCCGAGGCGAGCTCCCGTCACGTTTTCCGCGCTCGCGAGGGCACCTCGCTCCATTCACTCGAGGCGAGCTCCCGTCGCGTTTTCCGCGCTCGCGAGGGCACCTCGCTCCATTCACTCGAGGCGAGCGCTGGGGTGATCGTCCTCGGGATCGAAACCTCGTGCGACGAGACGGCCGTCGCGGTAGTGGAGGACGGGCGAACCGTCCGCTCCAATGTGATCTCGAGCCAGGTCGATCTCCACGGCCGGTTCGGCGGCGTCGTCCCCGAGGTTGCGGCGCGGGCTCATGTCGAGGCGCTCTCTCCGCTGACGCAGCAGGCCCTCGACGAGGCGGGGGCCTCCTTCGCCGACCTCGACGGGGTGGCGGTGACGGTCGGTCCGGGGCTCGTGGGCGCCCTCCTCGTGGGCATCGCGGCCGGAAAGTCGCTCGCCCTCGCGACCGGGGCGCCGCTGATCGGCGTGAATCATCTCGAGGGCCACATCTACGCGAACTTCCTCGAGCACGGACCGCCGGAGCCTCCCTACGTGTGTCTTGTGGTGTCGGGTGGCCATACCATGCTCGTCCACATGCCGGAGGACCATCGCTACGAGGTGCTGGGCCAGACCGTCGACGACGCGGCGGGGGAGGCGTTCGACAAGATCGCCCGCCTGATCGGCCTCGGCTTCCCGGGTGGGCCGGCGCTCGATCGGCTCGCGAGGGACGGTGACCCGCGGGCCATCTCGTTCCCCCGTCCGATGGCGGACTCGGGCAACTTCGACTTCTCCATGTCCGGGCTGAAGACCGCGGTCCTGCGGCACGTGAAGGCGGAGGCGGCGGCCGGGCGGGAGGTCGTGCCCGCCGATCTCGCCGCGTCGTTTCAGGAGGCGATCGTCGACGTGCAGGTCGACAAGACGATCGAGGCGGCCGAGGCCCTCGGCGTCTCGACGATCCTGCTCGGCGGCGGAGTCGTCGCGAACACCCGGCTTCGAGACCGCATGCTGGCCGCCGGCGAGGCCGCGGGACGCAGGGTGCTCTTCCCTTCCCTCGCATTGTGTACCGACAACGCGGCGATGATCGCGTGCGCGGGATCATCGAGGATCGCCCGCGGCGAGCGAACGCCGTGGGACGTCGGCGCCGAGCCGAACATGAGGCTCGCGTCGTGACGACCGTCCTCGTCACCGGAGGCGCCGGCTTCATCGGCTCCCATCTGTGCGACCGACTGCTGGCGGAGGGCCACCGGGTCATCGCCGTGGACGACCTCACGACCGGCCGCATCGCGAACCTGTCCGACGCTCGCGGCTACGGCAAGAAGGAGTTCACCTTCTTCAACATGGACATCCGGGCCGAGGGCCTGCTCCCGTTGTTCGAGCGCCATCATCCGGAGGTCGTGATGCATCTGGCCGCGCAGTCGGGCGTCCGTCCCTCGCTGGAGGATCCGGCGAAGGACGCCGACATCAACGTGATGGGGACGCTGAACGTTCTCGAGTGCTCGGTGAGGTCGGGCGTGCGAAAGGTCGTCTACGCGGCGTCGGGAGGGACGCTGTACGGCGAGCCGAAGAAGGTGCCGGTGAAGGAGTCATCGGCGGCGAGCGCGCAGCCGCAGTCTCCCTACGGGATCTCCAAGAAGGTGGCGCTCCAATACCTGTCGTTCTATCAGCGCTATCGGGGGCTCGACTTCTCGGCGCTCGCCCTCGGAAACGTCTACGGCCCAAGGCAGGACCCGCACGGTGAGGCCGGGGTGATCGCGATCTTCTCCGCCAGGATGCTGGCGGGCGAGATCCCGGTCATCTTCGGGGACGGCAACCAGACCCGCGACTACGTGTTCATCGACGACGTCGTTCACGCGTTCGCGCTGGGCATGGATCGAGGATCCGGCCGGCTGCTGAACATCGGGACCGGCGTGGAGACCTCGGTCAACGGGCTGTACCGCATGCTCGCCGACATCCTCGGGATCGGCGTCATGCCGGAGCACGGCCCGCTCCCCCCGGGGGAGCTGCGGCGCATCTCACTGGACCACACGCTGGCCGGCCAAGCCCTCGGGTGGCGGCCGTGGACCCACCTCGAGGACGGCCTCGGGGAGACCGTCGCCTATCTCAAGGGGATCTAGTCACTCCGGAGGATGGTCTCTCCACGAGGGCGTGTGACGTCCTGGCGCGTCCGTCGTAGCGTGCCTACGGCCGGTGCGAACCTCCGCCGGGCGCGGCCGCCGCTACCGGTCCGTGCGAAACGTGGTCCAGGTTGTCTTCCCAAGGTACGGCGTGTCGGCCGAATGTCGGCCCTTCCCCTGCGTGCGACCTACGGCGAAAGGATTGCCAAGATTCGCCGAACCGGCTCTGAGCAGCGGAAACGCACTTGACCCCACCTTGCCAGACGTAGGCCGTCTGTTCTACACTCCCGAAACCAGAGCCTGCGGGGGGTGGAATGGAGCGGGCGGAGGCACGCATGGACATAGCTTCGATCCCCGCGGGCATTCCGCGGGGAGTTCCGGCAGAGCCGGACGTCGACGCCGTCGTCGCGTCGACCATTCGGACGGTGCGTCGTCTCCTCGGCGAGGGCACCACCGCCGCGCGTCTCGTGCTGCCGGACGAGAGCGGGCGACTTCGGCTCGCGCTCGCCGAGGGCCACCAAGCAGGATCGGTCCCCGGCCGCTCGTCTCGCCTCCGTGTCGCGTTCGACGAGCGGCGCCCGATACGCGCCGAGCTGCTTCGCCCCCGCGGGTCCAGCGTCGCCGTCCTTCCACTCGTCTCGAGCGGGACGTCCCTCGGCGTCCTCGAGATCGTCGCGACGGGAGCCACGATCCAGGAACATTGGCGAACGCTCGACGCCGTCGTCGCGCAGGCGTCGATCTCGCTTCGCCACCTCGCCGAGCAAGAAGGACTGCGCCGCAGCAATGAGGCCCTGCGCCACGTCGCGGGACTCGCCCGAGAGCTCATCCGGGCCGGCACGCCGCAGGAGGTAGTACGGATCTCCGTGCGTTCGTGGGCCGATCGGCTCGGGCTTCCGGCCGCGGGGTGGCTGGTCGACGACCCGGGTGGTGCGCGCCTGGTCGCGGCACGCGGCCTCGGATCCGGCAAGCGCGCGGAGCTCGCGCCCCGGCTGAACGGCGAGGCGTCGACCGGGGCGAGTCTCTCGCGGGCCGCGGCGGAGGCCTTCGCCGACGTGTCCGGCATGCACGACGTGGAGGCGATCGACGCCGGCCGCGCGCTCATCGTGGTCGGCGGCGTCTCCGACCCGTTGCGCGAGCCGATCCGGTCGATCCAGTCGCTGTTGACCGACGTGATCGACCACCTCGACGCCGTGGCGTGGGCGAGGCGGCGAGACGACGACCTCGAGGCCGCGCTCGCGATGACGGCGCACGAGCTCCGAGAGCCGATGCTCGCCGCGAAGGCCCAGATCGATTCGATCCTCTACGAGGGAGCCCTCGGCGCCGACCATCGTGACCGTCTGCGGCGCTCGCGCAAGGAGCTCGAGGCCCTGGTCGAGCTCGCCGAGGCGATGCTTCGATGGGCGGCGACCGGCGAGACGCCGCCGCTCCGACGAACGGACCTGGTGGCGCTCGTGAGGCCGCTGGTGACATCGGCGAACAAGGATGCGGGCCTGCAGCGGGTGGTCCTCAAGGCGCCCGAGGCCGCGGTGGTGCGGGCGGCGCGTCCGCACCTTCGAGCGGCCGTGGCCAACATCGTCGGAAACGCCCTCGCGTACTCGCCCGCGGGCGCGCAGGTCGTGGTCCGCATCGCGGCCCGCGCCGACGTCGTCTCCATCAGCGTCGAGGACCAGGGTCCCGGCGTCGATGCCGACGACGTCCGTGCGATCTTCGATCCGTTCGTGCGCGGCGGCCAGACCCATCGCCCCCGAAACGGGCGCGGACTCGGCCTCTACATCGCCCGACAGATCGTCGAGGCACACAACGGCAGGATCTGGCTGGCGTCCGGCTCGGGGGAGGGCGGCGCGATGTTCCACATCGAGCTTCCGGCATGGAGCGCGTCGCGCGCCGAGGGGAGGGTACCCGTATCGAGCCCCAGGTCCTGATCGTCGACGACCACAAGCTCTTCGCGGATGCCGTGGGTCCGACGCTCTCCCGGCTCGGTATGAACGTCTCCATGGCCACGAGGGGGGACGAGGCCCTCGAGGCGGTCCGGGAACGGCCCTTCGACGTGATCCTGCTGGACCTCGGGCTCCCCGATCAGAGCGGGCTGGCGGTGGGCAAGGCCATCCTCGAGCTGCGCCCGACGTCGGCCATGCTCGCCGTGACGGCGGTGGACGACCCGCAGGTCGTCAAGGAGGCGCTTCGGATCGGCTTCCGCGGCTACGTCACCAAGGACGTGCGCGTCCAGCGCTTCGTGTCGGCGGTCCAAGCCGTGCTGGAGGGGCAGGTGGTGATCCCCCGGCAGCTCGCGACGGCGGTGGGAGGGGCGCGATCCGCGGAGGAACGACACGCGGCGCTCCTCGGACAGCAGCTCACCGAGCGTGAGCGCGAGGTGCTGGCGCTTCTGGTGGACGGCGCCAGCGGGGCGGACATCGCCGAGCGGCTGACCATCAGCACCAACACGGTCAGGACCCACGTCCAGAGCGTCCTCACCAAGCTGCAGGTCCATTCGCGGCTCGAGGCGGCGACGTTCGCCGTTCGCCACGGGCTCGTCGCGGCGCCGGCACAGCAGCGAGCCGCGGACGGCCGCGCGGCGCGGGCGGGGTAGGCACGACCGCGAGTAGCTAGGCCATTCGACGTAGCATCTGTACGGCATCCTTCGCGTGTTTTTCCCGTGCGGGCCGCCTATCGTTCGCAGCATCCATTCCCGTCGAAACTGGGAGCGTCGTATGCACGACGTGCGAACACCGGTACGCGTCATGCTCGCGGACGAGCACGCATTGTTCCGTGAGGCCGTGCGGGTGGTCCTCGAAGCCGAGCCGGACATCCACGTCGTTGGCGACGTGAGCGACGGGTTCCAGGCTGCCACCGAGGCACGAAGGACGAGGCCCGACTGCGTGCTCCTGGATGCGGGGCTGGCCACCAGCAACGGGTTCTCCGCCACGCGTCGAATCAGGGACGACGTGCCGGAGTGCCACGTGCTCGTCCTCGCGGGGCAGGAGGATCAGGACTCGCTCATCGAGGCGCTCGAGGCCGGAGCGAGCGGCTACCTCACGAAGGAGAGCCCCCTCGAGGAGCTGATCGAGGCCGTCAGGGCGGTGCACCGAGGAGAAACTCTCGTGCCTCCGCAGATGCTCGGCGCGCTGGTCTCGGGCCTCATCCGCCGGCGGAAGGATCAAGAGGAGGCGCTTCGCCGGATGGGCCGGCTGACGCGGCGCGAGCGGGAGGTGCTCGCGCTCCTCGCGCGCGGAGCCGGCAACGTGGCGATCGCCGAGGCGCTCGTGATCAGCCCGGAGACGGCCCGAACGCACATCCAGAACGTGATCGCGAAGCTCGGGGTACACTCGCGCCTCGAGGCAGCGATGTTCGTGTCGCAGAATCGCATCCTGAACGACCTCGTGACCGCCGACGGCTAGGCTGCGTCGCTGCGCATCGCTCGGACGTCGGGCTCATGCGGATGACGTAGACAAGTTACGTCGCTGCACGCGTGATCCGGCCCACCTCCCGCCCTATCGTCTGTTGTCTGACGGTGGACCGGCGTGGGTGCGCCACCCCCCCGTTCGACGCGTCGTGCTTGTCCCCGAGAGCCAGAAAGGTCCGTGAGGGAAACGGTGCTATCCGCTTCCAGCCGCCCACAGGTGGTCCACATCGCCACGCGGTATCTCCGAGGTGGCTCGGAACGACGCATCCGCGACATCGTGCGCTCGTACCCGGAGGCCGACCATCACGTCCTGCTGGGCTCCGAGAGCGATCCGGACCTCGCGCGAAGCCAGCTCGGAGCCGAGGACGCTCACGATCGTTCCTGCCCTCGTTCGTGAACCCGATCCGGTGAAGGACATCGCCGCGCTCGGAAGGCTCGCCGCGCTCCTGCGGCGATCGCCGTACGACCTCGTCGTTACCCATCAGTCCAAGGCCGGCGTGCTCGGGAGGGCCGCCGCGCGTCTGGCCGGCCGGACGCCGGTCGTCCATTCCCTTTCGATGTCGAGCTTCGGCCCCGGCTACCCGCGATGGCAGGACCTGCTGTTTCGGACCCTCGAGGCGAGGCTCGCGGGCCTCACCACCGCCTACGCGGTCGCGGGGAGCGACCTGGCCGGCCGCTACCGCGCGATCGGCGTCCCGCCCTCGAAGCTGACCATCGTGCGGTCCGGGGTGCGCCTGTCGACGGCGGCGCCGGTGAACGGGGCCGAGCGCGACCGGGTCCGGGAGCGAGCTGGGCATCCCCGTGGACCGGCCGCTGATCCTGTACCTCGGGAGCCTCGAGCCGCGGAAGAACGTCCTCGCCCTTCCCGGCTTCCTCTCGCGCGTCCTCGCCGATCGGGTCCTCCGCCAGGCCGTTCCTCGTCGTCGCCGGCGAGGGGCCGCTGGCCGGCGAGCTCCGAAGGTCGGCTCGAGGCGATGGGGCTGTCGGAGGACTCGGCGCTCGTCGGTTTCGTGTCCGACCCGGCGCCCCTGATCGCGGCGTCGGATGCGATCGTGCTCTTGAGCAGCGCCGAGGGCATCCCCCAGGTCCTGGTGCAGGCCGCGGCGGCCGGGACGCCGTTCGTCGCCTATGCCGTGGACGGCGGCCAGGAGCTGCTCGACGAGGGCGCCGTCGGCGCGGTCGTCCCCCTCGGCGATGTTGCCGCGGCGGCGAGGGCGGCCTCCGACGTGTCTGCGCGGCCGCCGCGGCCCCTCACCATCGATCGACCTCTCGGGGTGGGACGAGGCGGAGATCGCGGCCGGGTACCGGCGGCTGCTCGCGGCGGCGCTGTCGGACCGTGTGAACGGCGCCGCCCCCGCGAGCGATGGCAGGACCGGTCGCTTCGTCCGCCCCCACGCCGGCGCGGCGCTGCGTGTCGGCGAGCCCGATTCCGGTACGCGCGCGTGAGCCCGACGAAGACGGAGCCCGACGGGATGGGCGCGCGCGTGAAGTCGGCGGGCCTGATGTCGCGCGTCGCGGACTGGCGCTCGAATCCGGACCTGTCCAAGAAGGCATCGCTCAACACGATCGCGGCGGCCCTCGACTACGGCGCGAGAACCGTCGTGGAGCTGATCCTGAATCCGATGCTCGTCGCGGGCCTCGGGACCTACCTCTACGGGGCGTGGCGCGTGCTCTGGCGCCTCACCGGGTACATCTGGGCATCGAGCGGCCGCTCGTCCCAGGCGCTCCAGTGGGCGATCGCGAACAAGCAGCACACCGCGGACCACGAGGAGAAGCGGCGGCACGTCGGAAGCGCGGTCGTCGTCTGGTTCATCTTCCTGCCGCTGCTCGGCAGCATCGGCGCGATCTGCGTGTGGGCCGCGCCGTATGCCCTCAAGACCCCGGCCCAGTACGTCGGCGACGTGCGCATCACGGCTGCGCTGCTCGTGGCCGACGCCATCGCCCTGACGCTGCTCACGGTCCCGCGTTCGGTGCTCCAGGGCGAGAACCTCGGCTACAAGCGCATGGGCCTGTCGGCGCTGCTCGTGCGTGGCCCAGGGCGCGCTGACGGCGCTCGCCCTGATCCTCGACACCGGGATCGTCGGCGTGGCGGTGGCCAACATCACGGGCACGTTCATCACCGGCGGCACGTTCCTGCTGGTCGCCCGCCGTCACGTTCCGTGGTTCGGCATGTCCCGTCCGGCGCGAGCGACGGTCAAGTGGTTCCTCGGCCTGAGCTGGTGGTTCACGGGATGGAAGGTCCTGATGCAGCTCATGGCCGGAGGCGACCTCCTCGTGCTCGGCTTCTTCGGCTCCGTGAACCTCGTGACGGTCTACGCGCTGTCGAAGTTCGTCCCCGAGGCGCTGACGGCCCTGCTCGCCACCATCGTGCAGGCCGTCTCCCCGGGGCTGGGAGGCGTGATCGGCAAGGGGGAGTACCCCAAGGCCGTTCGCGTTCGGGCGGAGCTCATGATCGTCACCTGGCTCCTCGTGACGGTCGCCGGGGCGGGCATCCTCGTGTGGAACGCCTCGTTCCTGGGCCTGTGGGTCAGCGACGTGGCCACGCCCGGCACGATCGCGACGTTGCTGATCGTCGTGACGGCCGCCCAGTTCATCTTCATCCGAAACGACGCGTTCATCATCGATCTCACGCTCGACCTGCGTCCGAAGGTGCTCATCGGGATCGTGTCCACGGGGCTCTCGCTGGGGCTCGCGGCCGTCTTCGCCTCGATGGGCGGCGGCATCGTCGGGTTGTGCATCGGGCTGCTGATCGGCCGGTCGATCCTGACCGTCGCGTATCCATGGCTGATCGGCCGAGCGATCGGCCAGCCGCTCGGCGCCCAGCTTCGCGGCGTGCTCCGCCCGGTGCTCGTGACCGCGGTGATCTTCGCGGTGGCCACCTCCGTCGGTCGCGAGTTCGTCGTCGACTCCTGGGTCGAGCTCGTGCTCGGCTCGATCGCGACGGCGGGCGTCGTCGCCGTCGTTGCGACGTTCCTCGGCATGAACGCGAGCCAGCGCCGCTATCTCCTCCGTCGAGCGCGACGGATGCTTCCCTCGGCCGCCGGGAAGGCCGCCCGATGATGACGCGGGAGGCGGTCGCGTCGACGGGGGCGACGAGCGTGGAGGCCGAGCGCCCGGACCTGCTGGACCTCGTCTTCCTCGCGAGCGCGCTCATCGCGCCGCTGGAGCTCTACCTCGTGCACAGCCTCACGCTGTACGACGTGGTGATCGGCGGCCTCGCCTTCCTGATCTGGGCCGGTCCGCGGCGGATGCGGCCGCTGCCCAAGGCGTACCTCCCCGCCGTGATCATCTTCCTCGTCTCCGCGCTCGTGAGCTCGTTCCGCGCCACGCTGCCCGGCGAATCGCTCACGCAGCTCGCCCAGTTCGGGTTCGTCTTCTTCGTGCAGATCCCCGTGATCCTCACGATCGCCCGGTCGCCCCTGCTCATCCGGTGGAGCCTGATCCTGTTCGCGATCGGCTCGTTCGCCGTCGTCGTGGTCTCGGTGGCGACGAGCGGCGGGACGGAGGCGGACCGCGTGCTCACCTACTACAGCGAGAATCCGAACCCGCTCGGCTATGCGTCGGCCTACGTCCTCCCGTTCGCGATCTGCTTCCTCGTCGAGCTGTGGCGGCGCGGCCGCCACACGGCCTCCATCGTCGGCGCGGCCGTGCTGATCTACCTCGTCGTCTACTCGATCGCCGTCTCCGCATCCCGGGGTGCGGCCATCGCGCTCCTCGTCGCGCTGCCGGTGTTCCTCGCCCTGCGGAAGAGCGATCGCGTCGACCTCGCCCTGCTCGCCCGGCTCGTCGTGGTGGTGTGCGTGGTCGGCGCCGCGAGCTACGCCTTCTTCCAGACGCCGTACTTCCCGCCCCTGCTCAAGGGGCGGATCCAGGGGACCATCGCCGAGGAGGGGTCGCTCACCGACGATCGCGAGCGGCTCGCGGCCGCCGGCATCCGGGCGTTCGAGTCGTCGCCGTTCGTCGGCACCGGCCTCGACAACTTCCGGTACGTGTCGACGCGCTACGAGCGGGCGGCGACGCCCCAGGCTCCGCACAACATCTGGATCCAGTTCCTCGCCCAGATCGGGCTGATCGGCACGGCCGCGTTCGCCTTCATCATCCTGCGGTGGTTCTTCGACGTCGTTCGAGCGTGGCGCAGGAGCGCGGCCCGATCGTCCCGGCACCAGCTGCTCGCGGCCTTCATCGCGTCGATGGCGGCGATCATGACCATCTTCCTGACGACCCCGATCATGGTTCACCGGCACTACTGGCTGCTCTTCGGGCTCGGCCTCGCGCTGGCGATGGCCCCGGCCGAGCCGGCGAGCGAGGAGGTGCGCGCATGACATCCCCCACGCGCCCGTTGCGAATCCTGCATGTGATCACCGCCGTCGGGCCGACCAACGGCCAGTACAACGAGCACTGCCTGCCGCTCGCCCGTACGCGGGAGATCGCGATCTGCTCCGTCTTCCCCGCGTCCATCCCGACGCCTCCCGAGATCACGCTGTTCGAGGGCGACGGAACGGTGCGCGGCTTCCTGCGCGCGCTCCGTTCCGCGCTCGCCGCCCGCGACTACGACGTGGTCCACGCGCACGCCGCCGTGGCGGGTATGGGGCTGCTGGCGGCGAACCTCCTCGCGCGCAGATCGATGTCGAACTGCGTCTACACGATCCAGAACTCCTATCGCAACTACCGGCTGCGCAACCGGCTCCTGCTCTACGCGATGTTCGCCGCCTTCCCTCGGATCGTGCTCTGCAGCAACGCGGTGGAGGCGAGCATGCCGTCGTCGCTGCGGCGGCTCGGCCGCGGTCGCACCGCGGTCGTGCCGAACGCGGTCGACACGCGCCGGGCCGAGCGCGTGTCCGCGGGCCTGCCGAGGCGAGACGGGTTCACCGTCGTCTCCGTGGGCAGGCTCATCCCCATCAAGAACGCCGCCACGGTCATCGGGGCGTTCGACCGCGCGCGCGACGAGGACAGCCGGCTCGTGTTCGTCGGCGACGGCTCGCTTCGACCCGAGCTGCGAGCCGACGCGGACCGCCGAAGCATGAACGGACAGGTCGTGTTCACGGGGCTCGTCGAGCGCGACGACGTCTACCGGCACGTCGCCGAGGGCGACGTGGTCGTCTCCGCATCGCGCGGGGAGGGCCTTCCGGTCGCCGTCCTCGAGGCGATGGCATGCGGGCGTCCCGTCATCCTCTCCGACATCCCTCCGCACCGGGAGATCGTCGACCGGGAGGGCTTCATCCCGCTCATTCCGCCCGACGACGTCGACGGCTTCGCCACGGAGCTTCGACGCTACCGGGATATGCCGGAGCGAGGAGCGAGCGCGGCTGGGGGCCGAGTGCAGGCAGCTCGTGGAGGAGCGATTCGGGCTCGAGGCCATGCACCGTGCCTACGTCCCCATCTACGCGCACGTGATGGGCTCTCGTGCCGATCGAGACGCCGTCGAACTGGTCATCCCTCGAGCGATCTACGCTGAGGATGAGAGCAACACGAGGAGGGCAGCGAACGTGAGCGAACGAGTTGAGCTGAGGACGATCGTGATGGCCACCCTGCGGAGGTGGTGGCTCGTGGTGCCGCTGACGCTGTTCGCGGCGGGCGCCGCCTACGCCGTCAGCCTGTCCATCACGCCGGTCTACCGGGCGTCGACGAGCGTGCTCGTCGGGCGGCGGCCTCGACGATACGAACGTGTCGCCGGACGACATCGACTCGAGCGAGCATCTCACGCTCCTGTACGCGGACATGGTCGGGCGCCAGCCGGTGCTGCAGGGCGTCGTCGACAGCCTGGGCCTGCGGACGACCTGGCAGCAGCTGCGCACGCGGGTGCACGGGGAGCTCGTGCCGGGCAACACCGAGCTGATCGTGATCACGGCCGACGGCCCCTCGACCGAGGAGGCGACCGAGATCGCGACGGCGACGGCGACCCAGCTCGTGGCGATCAGCCCGACCGACGTGCAGGACGTCAACCAGAGGTTCGTGGTGGAGCGGCTCGACACGCTGAGCCGCAACATCGACGCCAAGCAGCGCCGCATCGACTCCCTGCAGAAGCAGCTCACGACCGCGGGATCCTCCGCGCAGGGCACGCTGCTGCGGAAGCAGATCGCCGAGGCGGAGGAGCAGATCGCCGCGTGGGCGGAGGAGTACACCGCGCTGCTCGAATCCAATACGCGGCGGATCGGTGAACCGCCTCGAGGTCATCGAGCGGGCGCAGGCGAGCTCGACGCCCGTGATCCCGAACACGACGTTCAACGTGCTCATCGCCGCGCTCCTCGGACTGCTGCTCGGCGCGGCGATCGCGTACGCGCTGGAGTTCCGCTCCCGCGAGCGGGCGAGGGACGCCCTCGGCCTGTCGAGGGCGCGCGCGCCGCGGAACGGCGGCGGGCGTTCGCGTCGACGGCGACCGCGGCGACCAGGCCGACGTTCCGGTCGGCCCGGCGCCCGAGACCGTCGCGGGATCGTCCCGCCCGGAGGTGGGCTGACCCCTTGGCGCCGGAGCGTGACGTGCGAGCCTCCCCGTGGATCGGCGACCCGATCGAGACCAACGCCGCCGAGCGTGGGCCCGGCGTGCTCGATCGCGACGCCGCGTCCTCGGCCCGCAACGGCCACGCGCCCGCGGCGGATCCGACGCCCGCCGCCCTGGAGCTCGTCTCGCGCCTGTGTGAGGAGCTGACGGAGCGGGGGATCTCCTACTGCCATTGGAAGAGCAACGAGGCGCTCGATCGGTCGGCGAGCGGCGAGAACGACCTCGATCTGCTCATCTCGCGCGGCGATGCGCAGGGCTTCGCCGAGGTGCTTCGGCGCCTCGGGTTCAAGCAGGCTCGGCTGCGCCCCGCGAAGGAGCTGCCGGGCGTGTTCCATGCCTACGGGCTCGATGCGCCGTCGGGACGGTTCGTCCACGTCCACGCGCATTACCAGCTCGTCATCGGCGACGACATGACGAAGAACTACCGACTGCCCGTCGAGGAGCCCTACCTCGCTTCGTCGGTCCCGCAGGGCGTGTTCATGGTCCCGTCCGCGGCCTGGGAGCTCGCCGTGTTCGTCGTCCGCATGATGCTGAAGCACTCGACGTGGGACGCGATGCTGAGCCTGCAGGGGAGCCTCGCGGCGAGCGAGGCCCGGGAGCTCGACGACCTGACGAGCCGGGCCGACGCCGCCGAGCTCGGCGCGATCGTCCGCGGGCACCTGCCCTCCATCGGTCCGGAGTTGTTCGAGCGCTGCCTCGAGTGCCTGCGGCCCGGCAGGTCGGCGTGGTTCCGGGCGCGAACCGCCGCCCGGATGCAGCGCCGCCTGGCGGCATGCAGCCGCCGCCCACGCCCGGTCGACACGTGGCTCAAGCTGTGGCGGCGGGCGGCGGCCGTGACCCGCCGGTTCGTGCTCCGCCGGGGAACGCCCAAGCGGCTCGACGCCGGCGGCGCCCTCATCGCGGTCGTCGGCGGCGACGGCGCGGGGAAGTCCTCGGCCGTGGACGGATTGCGGGCCTGGCTGTCGACGGGCTTCGAGACGCGCCGCGTTCACCTCGGCAAGCCGCCCCGGTCGGCGACCACGATGGTGCTGAAGGGGATCATGGTCCTCGGCCGGCGGGCGGGGCGCTTCTCCAGCACGAGGATCCCCGCTCACGCGATGCCGGCCGACGCGGCGCGGTTCCCCGGCTACGCCTGGCTGCTGTGGCACGTCCTGACCGCCCGCGATCGCTACCGCGAGTACGCCGGGGCCCGGCGAAGCGCGACGAACGGCACGCTGGTGGTCTGCGACCGATACCCCTTCCCCAGCTTCGATTCATGGACACCGCGCGGACGAGGGAGTTCGCGGGCGATCCGTCGCTCGGGAGGATCGCCCGCTCCCTGGTCCGCCGGGAGGCGATGTACTACGAACGAATCTCCGAGCCGGAGATCGCCATCGTCCTGCGCGTGGATCCCGACGTGGCGGTCGCACGGCGCGGCGACGAGGAGGAGGACTTCGTTCGCCCGCGATGCGAGGAGGTCTGGCGGGCGGACTGGAGCGGAAGCCGCGCGATCGTCGTGGACGCCGGACGGACCAAGGAGCAGGTGCTGTCCGAGGTCAAGTCCATCGTCTGGTCGAGGCTGTGACGTGGCGGCCTCCGGGACGAACCGAAGGCGGCTGGCGGCCGAGGTCGTGGGGCCGCCCGGCTCCGGCAAGACGTCGCTGCTGGAGGCGCTGACCTCCTCCGGCGTCGGCGTGGGGCCGGTCGCCGAGTACCGGCGCATCCGGCACGTCCCGGCGTACCTGTGGAGCGTCCTCTCGCTCGCCCGCGTCCTGGTTCCCACCTCCGTCGTCGCGCGGCCGTCGCTGTGGGAGCTCAACAAGATGATCCGCCTGGAGGCGTCCTCGCGCGTGCTCCGCCGGTCCATCGTCGCGTCGGGGGAGCGCGTCGTCGTCTTCGCGCAGGGCCCCGTGTACACGCTGACCCGGCTGTGCGACCTCGCCGAGCGCTCGTCCGGCGCTCCCGCGTTTTGCCGCTGGTGGTCGGCGAAGCTCACCCAGTGGGCGACGGAGCTCGACCTGGCGATCGTGCTGGACGCGCCCGACGATGTGCTGATGCAGCGAATCCTCGACCGGCCCAAGGATCATCGAGCCAAGGGCGCGTCCGAGGCGTCGGCACGGTCGATCCTGTGGGCCGAGCGCGCCAGCTACGACGCGGTGCTCGCGGACCTGTCGCGTCGCGGGCTGCCGATCCTCGGCATCGACACGGAGCAGAGCTCGGTGGCCGAGGCCACATCGACGGCCCTGGACTCGCTCGGCGTCCGCGCCGCTCGGGGACCCGGGATGCTCGTGGCGGTGATCGGATCCGACGGATCGGGCAAGTCGACGATCAGTCGCGATCTCTACGAGCGGCTCTCGTCGGAGATGGACGCGAAGCACCTGTACTTCGGCAGCGGTGACGGACCCTCGTCGCTGCTCCGGCGCCCGATGAAGGCGGTCAAGGACCGGTTCCTCGGGTCGAAGGAGTCGGCCCGCGAACCGGTCGGCGACGGGGCGGCCGGGCGCCCTCGGGGGTCGTGGCTCCCGGCGGCGCGGGTGGTGTGGGCGCTCGCCCTGGCCGCGGAGAAGCGACGCAAGCTCCGAACGGCGATGATCGCCCGCGACGACGGCGCGATCGTCGTCTGCGATCGCTATCCCCAGGTGCAGTTCCCCGGGCAGAACGACGGCCCGCTGCTGTGGCGCGTGGAGCCGGTCGAGATCCCGGCTGCTCCGGCGGATCGCCTCGTGGGAGGCCCGCCCGTACGAGCTCGCCGCCCGCTCGTCTCCCGACCTCGTCCTCCGCCTGGACGTGGACACCGACACCGCGAGCTCGCGCCGGCCCGGGCTCGGCCGGGACTATCTCGACGGGCGCATCGCGCTCATCCGCTCGCTCCGATTCAACGGCTCGGCGGTGACCGAGATCGACGCCCGACGCCCGTACGCGGTCGTGCTGTCGGAGGCCGTCGCGGCGATCGACGCGACCGCGTCGCTCGGCGATCGCGCGACGGGGGACCGGTGACCCGCATG
The DNA here is from genome assembly GCA_963728285.1 of uncultured Actinomycetes bacterium. Taxonomy (GTDB): domain Bacteria; phylum Actinomycetota; class UBA4738; order UBA4738; family HRBIN12; genus CAVSJR01. Next base: position 146,454 of record CAVSJR010000005.1, read on the forward strand.
CGCGCGGTCGTCACCGGCGCCGCGGGATTCGTCGGAAGCCACCTCGCGGAGCGGCTCGTCGCCGAGGGACACGGCGTCCTGGCCGTCGACTGCCTCACCGACTACTACGACCTCGGGCAGAAGCGGTCGAACCTGGAGGCCCTCGCCGCGCTGCCGAGCTGTGAGATCGCCCGCGTGGATCTGCGCGACGGCGATCTCCGACCGCTCCTCGCCGACGCCGACGTCGTCTTCCACCAGGCCGGCCAGCCCGGCGTCAGGGCGTCGTGGAGCGAGGGGTTCGTCCCCTACGTCGAGCACAACGTCCTCGTCACGCAGCGGCTCCTGGAGGCCGTGAAGGACGCCGGGGTCCGGCGGTTCGTCTACGCCTCGAGCTCGTCCGTCTACGGCAACGCGACGTCGTACCCGACCGACGAGGACGACATGCCGCGGCCGCAGAGCCCCTACGGCGTCACGAAGCTCGCGGCCGAGCACCTGTGCGGCGTCTACGCCCGCACGTGGGGCGTGCCGACGGTCGCGCTTCGCTACTTCACCGTCTACGGGCCGAGACAGCGCCCCGACATGGCGATGCATCGCCTGATCGAGGCGGCGATGGCCGGGAGCTCCTTCCCGCTGTACGGGGACGGGCGTCAGATCCGCGACTTCACCTACGTCGGCGACGTGGTCGAGGCCAACCTGCTCGCCGCCGGCGCCGACGTCGCGCCGGGCTCGGTCCTGAACATCGCCGGCGGCACCGCGACGAGCCTGCTCGAGGTCGTCGAGATCGTCGGCGAGCTGGTCGGACGACCCGTCAGGCTCGAGCGGCGCCCGGCCGAGGCCGGCGACGTGGAGCGCACCGGCGGCTCGAGCCGCCGCGCGGCGGAGGCCCTGGGCTGGAGCCCGGCGGTCCGGCTCCCGGATGGCCTGGCGGAGCAGGTTCGCTGGCATGCCGGCCGCGTTCGCTCCGGGGCGCTGGCGTGAACCATGGGGACACCGCCGCCGACGGAGCGGCGCGAGGCGCGCTGCTGATCGAGTTCTGCGGCCTCCCCGGCGCCGGCAAGTCGCACCTCGCCGGCGCCCTCCTCGCGAGCCTGCGGCGCGAGGGGATCCCGGCGCGCGCCGGCGACGCGTCGATCGCTCCGGACATCGCCCCGGTCCGGCGCATCCCCCGCAAGCTCCTCGCGGCCGGGCGGGAGGTGCTCTCCGATCCCGCCGGGGCCGCGCGCGTCGGCCTCGCGATCGCGCGCGCCGAGCGGGATGCCGTGGACGTCGTCTCCAGGTCCCTGCAGTGGTTCGTGACCCAGCGGGTCCTCGACCGAGCGGCCGGGCGGGCGGGCGTGCACGTGTTCGGGGAGGGCGTGCTCCAGGCGCTGTGGTCCATCGGCCTGCGAGGGGATCCCGACGCGCTGCTGGAGCTGCTGGACGCCGGCGCCGCCCGGTGGATCCGGCCCAGGGTCCTCGTGGTGGTGAACGCGCCGACCGACGTGGCCGACGCCCGGCTCGGCGCCCGGCGCTCGAGTCACAGCCGGACCCAGGCCCTCGGCGCCGCAGAGCGAACGGCGGAGCTGCGGCGGGGGCGGGAGCTCCTCGAATCCCTCGTCGAATGGTGGCGGGCATCGAGTCGGGAGGGGGAGATCGTCGAGGTCGACAACGGCGACGACGAACCGCGGGATCGGGAGGTCGCGCTGCTGGTGAATCGGATCGTCACGCTCATGGGCCCGGCGGCACGCCGCGGAGGGATCGCGATCCCGTCCTGAGCCGCCGTTCGCGGGCGACGCCTAGGCCGCCAGCACGCCGCAGTCGATCGCGCGCGTTGATGCACCGATCCACGAGGCGGACGAGACGGCGCTGATGCCACGAGTTGATGAAGTCGCCGTGCAGCGTGTACGGGAATCCGCTCGAGAGCGTCACCCTGGACCCCTGCCGGAAGCCGAACTCGAGGCGCGCGATCAGGCGCGGGAGCGCGACCGGGTGGCTCCGCGGGCACGTGTCGAGGCCGCCGTTGCGGTCGACGGACTCCGACATGTGGCTGCGGTGATCCGCCGAGTCGAGGTGGACGCCGTCCCAGCACTCGGGGAACTTCACGTGATAGACGACGTGCTCGCCCCGACCGCAGTCGTGCGGCGTGGCGGTGTGCTCCTCGTGGTCGCACTGCCACCACACCTTGTTGAGGTCCTGCGGGCCCGGTCGCGCGGGCATCTCCCCAGACCATCTTCAGGCCCTTGGGAAACGGTTGCACGTCGCTCGGTGGATCGATGATGCTCCGGTAGTAGAACTTCACGCTGTAGGGTCGCCGCAGGATCGCCGTTGAAGTACACGCGTCGGGAACCAGTAGGCCGCCGTGTCCCTCGTGAGCTCGCACGTCGTGTTCTTGCCGAGCAGCGAGTCGTAGGTCGAGGACGCGTCGGTGCTCCTGTTCCCGTAGAAGTCGTGGAGATGGCTCGCCCCCGGCTGGCCCGGATAGACGATGGGATCATCCTCCGCGCGATGCGAGATGTCGCACTTGTTGATCCAGCCGACCGTCATGTCGCTCGCGCCGGCCACGGCCGGCATGAACGAGGTCGCGATAAGCAGGACCCCGATGGACGGGAGCCACTTCCGCATGTGGACCTCTCCTTCAACACAGCCGTTCGGGGGAACGGACCTCCTGTTACGTCGTGTATTCGATGTGCAGGGATGCCGCGATGGCCGCCCCGCTCTCGAATGCCTCAGCCGTTCTCTTCCCCGTACCGGTTATCTTGAAGGCCATCGCGTTGCCGGAGGCCCAGCCTCCCTGGCCGATGAGCTCCTGAACGATCGTCTTGATCTCGGGCGTCCGCTGATCCTGACCCCGTGCTCCCACGGTGGGCCAGGTCGGAACGGCGTCCACGGCACCGATGCCTGCGTGTTCGGCCGCGACGAGACGTTGTTCGTCGCGGTGGTGAAGGTCACCGGGTTCGGGTTCAGCTCGCCCCGAACCGTCAGGTTGACGGGGTTGGCCGTCGTGACCTCGTCGACCTGGAACTGGATGTAGGCGTTGGTGATCGTTGCGCCGGACGGCACGGTGATGTTGGTGAACCGCAGGCCGTCCGTCTGGTTGTTGGAGCTCCCGTCCTGCACGAGCTCGATGTCGGAGCTCACGAGATCGACGGCGCCGCTCGCCTGCTGCTCGGCGTCATCCGAGCCGGCCGCGATCGACCGATTCAGGATGACGGGCGTCCCTCCCTGCGGTCTCCGGTGATCGTCACCTCGTCGAAGCTCGAGAGCTCCCCGTCGTTCGCCGTCAGGCGAAGCACGTAGGTCCCTGCCTGGGAGAAGCTCGCGTCCGTGTTGGCGGTGGTCGGGCTGGTGAAGGTGACCGTCCCCGGCCCGGAGGTCTTCGTCCACTGCTTCGTCGTGGAGCCCGGGACGGCCGGCAGGCCGTCGTCGGTCACCGACCCGTTCAGCGTCACCGTCGTCGGGAAGGTGACGGTCTGGTCGGGCCCGGCGTTCACCACCGGCGCCTGGTTCCCTGCCGGCTGCGGGTTCACGGTCACGGTCACCTCGTCGAAGCTCGACAGCTGCCCGTCGTTCGCCGTCAGGCGAAGCACGTAGGTCCCGGCCTGGGAGAAGCTCGCGTCCGTGTTGGCGGTGGTCGGGCTGGTGAAGGTGACCGTTCCCGGCCCGGAGGTCTTCGTCCACTGCTTCGTCGTGGATCCCGGGGATGGCCGGCAGGCCGTCGTCGGTCACGGTCCCGTTCAGCGTCGCCGAGCTCGGGAAGCGTGATCGTCTGGTCGGGCCCGGCGTTCACCACCGGCGCCTGGTTTCCGGGCCCTCCGCCGGTCGTGTATTCGATGTGCAGGGATGCCGCGATGGCCGCCCCGCTCTCGAATGCCTCAGCCGTTCTCTTCCCCGTACCGGTTATCTTGAAGGCCATCGCGTTGCCGGAGGCCCAGCCTCCCTGGCCGATGAGCTCCTGAACGATCGACTTGATCTCGGGCGTCCGCTGATCCTGACCCCGTGCTCCCACGGTGGGCCAGGTCGGAACGGGCGTCCACGGCACCGATGCCTGCGTGTTCGGCCGCGACGAGACGTTGTTCGTCGCGGTGGTGAAGGTCACCGGGTTCGGATTCAGCTCGCCCCGAACCGTCAGGTTGACGGGGGTGGCCGTCGTGACCTCGTCGACCTGGAACTGGATGTAGGCGTTGGTGATCGTTGCGCCGGACGGCACGGTGATGTTGGTGAACCGCAGGCCGATCGGTCTGGTTGTTGCTGCTCCCGTCCTGCACGAGCTCGATGTCGGAGCTCACGAGATCGACGGCGCCGCTCGCCTGCTGCTCGGCGTCATCCGAGCCGGCCGCGATCGACCGATTCAGGATGACGGGCGTCCCTCCCGCGGTCTCCGTGATCGTCACCTCGTCGAAGCTCGAGAGCTCCCCGTCGTTCGCCGTCAGGCGAAGCACGTAGGTCCCGGCCTGGGAGAAGAGGCGTCCGTGTTGGCGGTGGTCGGGCTGGTGAAGGTGACCGTCCCCGGCCCGGAGGTCTTCGTCCACTGCTTCGTCGTGGATCCCGGGACGGCCGGCAGGCCGTCGTCGGTCACCGACCCGTTCAGCGTCACCGTCGTCGGGAAGGTGACGGTCTGGTCGGGCCCGGCGTTCACCACCGGCGCCTGGTTCCCGGCCGCCTGTGGGTTCACGGTCACCGTCACCTCGTCGAAGCCGACAGCTGCCCGTCGTTCGCCGTCAGGCGAAGCACGTAGGTGCCGGCCTGGGAGAAGCTCGCGTCCGTGTTGGCGGTGGTCGGGCTGGTGAAGGTGACCGTTCCCGGCCCGGAGGTCTTCGTCCACTGCTTCGTCGTGGAGCCCGGCGATGCTCGGCAGGCCGTCGTCGGTCACGGTGCCGTTCAGCGTCGCCGAGCTCGGGAAGGTGATCGTCTGGTCGGGCCCGGCGTTCACCACCGGCGCCTGGTTCTGCGGCGGCTCGGGTTCACGGTCACGTCAGCTCATCGAAGCCGGACAGCGCCGAGTCGTTCGCCGTCAGGCGAAGCACGTAGGTCCCGGCCTGGGAGAACGTCGCCGTCGTGTTGACGTTGTTCGGGGCGCCGAAGGTGACGGTTCCCGGACCCGAGATCTTCGTCCACTGCTTCGTCGTTGTCCCTGGCGGGCCGGCTGGCCATCGTCGGTCACGGTGCCGCTCAGCGTCGACCGAGGTCGGGAGCTGTGATCGTCTGGTCCGGTCCCGGCGTTCACGACCGGCGCCGTGTTCGGGCGGCGGAGCCGATCGACATCTCATACATCTTGCCGTCGTTCTCGTTCGGGTTCGAGTCGTTGTCCAGGCCGCGGTCGACGATGTAGAAGTTCTTGACGCTGGCGCTGGCGCTGGAGCGGGCGAATTCGAGCCCCGCCGCGTTGATGGGGTTCGCCGCCGAGATGCTGATCGTGCGCAGCGAGCGTGCCCGTCGGGCTCGTCTCGTAGATCGTGTTGCTCTTGTGGTCGAGGATGAAGATGTTGTTGTTCGACTCGTCGACGGCGATGCCCTCGGGATCGATCGCTCCGAACTGGCCGACGTCGAAGTGCGTCGCGACGTCGTCGCCCTGGGGAGGCACGCCGTTGCCGGGCACTCCGTTGGGGCCCGGGGCGACGTCGTAGACCTCGTTCCCGACGCCGTCGATGACGTAGTAGTGGTTGTTGTTGTTGTTGAACGCCGAGCCCTCGGCGTCCTCGGAGCCGAAGTTCCTCGTGTTGATGTTGCCGGTGAGGTCGTCGGCGCTTCCCCAACGGCCGTCCGGCCCGGGCCGGTCGAGGAAGACCCGATTGGCATCGTCGTCGGAGATGTAGAGCTGGCTGTTCGACGTTCGGAACCCGGCGCCGGTCGGCTCGTCGGAGAAGGCCGAGGTGTTGCCGGTCTGCACGAGGCCGCCCGTCAGGGTGGTCTTGAACATGTTCGCGCCCTGGTAGATCGACATCTCGTCGACCTCGGAGTCGACGATCATCATGTTGTTCTGCGACGGGATGTAGGCGATGCCGGCCGAGTCGGGGACCGGCGGATTCAGATTGGCGAGGTTCGAGGTGCGCACGAGCGTGGCGTTCTGGTTCACGGGAGCGGCGATCGCGGCCGCGAGGGAGACCTCGAGCACCTGGCCGAGGACGGCGCTCGAGCCGGAGTCGGCGATGAACAGGCTCGTCTCGGCGGGCTTGTCCGTGTAGTCGGCGCTCGGCGCGAACACCATCGAGCCGGGGTCGCGGACGCGCTCGTTGAAGTCGTAGGCCCGTCGAACGACGCCCGTCGTGTCGAGCCCGTACAGGATCTTCGAGGCGCGGTCCATCGTGTACAGGAGGCCGTCCGCCTTGTTGAACGCGAGCCCCTGGAGCGTGACGGCGTCGAGGGCCTGGATCGGGATCTCTGTGACCGTGGGAGTGGGGTCGCTCGCGGAGGACAGTTGGAAGATCGTCTTTGTCGCCGCGTCCAGGACGTACCAGCGGCCGGCGCTGTCGAACGTGGCGCCCACGGGCGACTGGAGGCCGAGGTCGGAGACGTCGCGGCGGTCGACCGTGCCGGTCGGCGTGATGGCGACGAGGACGTTGCCGGACAGGGCGGTGAACTCGCCGGCGACCGGATCGAAGGCCAGGGTGTCGGCCGTCGTGGTCGTCTCGGGGATCGTGGCCGTCACGTCGCCCGCGGGATCCTCGATGGTCGTCAGGCCCACGAGGTCGAGCGTGCCGTCGACCTTGGCGTCGGCCAGGAACAGTGCGCTCTCCGCCGGCGAGTACGTCAGCGCGGCCGGGCGAGCCTCGCCGAACTCGCTCGGGTAGATCGACCGGATGGTCGTGGCCTCGCGAACCTGGATATCCGGAGTGCCGGCCGACGGCTCCGAGTGGCCGGGAGCAGCATCGCGCCGAGGGCGCCGCTGAGGAGAGATCGCGGCCAGGCGCCTCATGCGGTGCGCGGACTGGCTGTCGAACGTGCTGTGAAAGACGCAAGATTTCACCCCCGGGCGCGCTGCGCCCTCCAAGACATGCTTGCCGGACGGGACATCCGAACAAAGCTAGCGGCAGGTTCCTCAAACAACATCCGTTGATCGGCGTAGAGGACGTACGTCGTCATGAGTCGTCCGAGGAGCTCGTCGTCTCGAGGATGCGGCGCACCTCGTGGCGACGTGCTCGCCGTTCTCCTCCCATGACGGCCTCGCGGAGCGTCCTGGCGATGATGACGAGGTCGAGCCAGAGCGACCAGTTCTCGATGTAGGCGTTGTCGAAGCGCACGCGCTCCAGGATCGACGTGTCCCCGCGGAGCCCGTGGACCTGGGCCCATCCGGTCAGGCCGGCCGGGACGCGGAGCCGGTCCCGGTAGCGGGGGATCACGGCGGAGAACTCGTCGACGAAATGCGGCCGCTCGGGGCGCGGTCCCACGAGGGACATCTCGCCGCGGATGATGTTGAAGAGCTGCGGGAGCTCGTCGAGGCTGGTTCGGCGGAGGAATCGCCCGACGCGCGTGACGCGGTCGTCGTGCAGCACCGACCACGCCGTGTCCGAGTCGTTGTTCTCCATCATCGAGCGGAACTTGAGCAAGGGGAAGGGCCGCCCGCCCTGGCCGACGCCGGTCTTGCCGAAACAGGATGGGCCCGGGACTCGAGAGGCGGACGGCCAGCGCCGCACACGCGAGGACCGGCGCGAGGACGACGACGGCCGCCGAGGCGGTCAACAGATCCAGGGCCCGCTTCGCATGCCGCTCGAGCACCCTCGGTCCGGTCGGGGTGAGCCTGGTCAGCGGGATGCCCCAGATCTCGTCCGTGCGGGACCGCTCGCGGGGTACGCGCAGCTCGAAGAACCGGGGCACGCAGTACACCGCGACGGGGAGGTCCTCGGCGGCGCGCAGCACCTCGATGAGCTGCCTCTCCCGCATCGCCCCGAACGCCACGATCACGCGCCGGACGTCCCATTCGCGGACGACCCGGGGAAGGTCCTCCGGCGACCCAAGCAGGGGCAGCGGGAGCTCGGGCTCGGGCGCCGAATCGAGCAGGCCGATGGGGACGAGCCCGTACTCGGGATGCTCCCGACAGGTCGACGCGACGAGCTCGGCGACCGGCCCCGAGCCCACGATCAGCGTCGGCTCGGTGATGCGGCCTCGTCTACGTACCGAGCGAAGCAGAGCGTAGGCGACTGCCCGAGACGGAAGGAGCACCGCGGCCGAAATCCCGACCGTAATGGCGGGGTCCAGCTTGTCGTTGGTGAAATGCAGCAACACGATCGAGAGGATCGCGAGCCGCGCGACGATCCAGATGACGTCGCCGCCGAGGCGTGGATTGATCCTCGGATAGCGCCAGCCGCCAGCGTTGAGGACGATCCACGCGATGGCCGCGAATATGAGGTGGACCCCGAGTCCGCCGGCAGACTCGGTGCCGCTGCTCGCAGCGCTGGTGCTCCCAGTGTTGCTGCTCGCGATGACGGCCGCCGCCAGCAGGGCCAGCGCGTCGACGGCGGGAACGATCGCGGCGGATGGGATCCAGGTTGAGACCGCGACGGGCGCGCGGATGTCCGCCCGCTGCACCGCATCCATAGGTCAGCCTCGCGATGCCGGCATCGCCGACATCGCCTCGTCGTGCGTCATTTGTCTCTCCGTGGTTCGGGGGGCCGGGAGGTGTTTCGTTCTGAGTCTCCCTGCGCGAGGAGCGGACGACATCGGCGGTTCGCCGTAGGTTCCCTACGCCGCAGATGAGCTAGCAGCGAAGCTCTTTTTCGCTCCCGTGCTCCGGCGTCACTCGGCGGCCGCGTCGATTCCGACCACGGCCGAGCGTTCGGGGTTCGTCTGGGCGCGCCCCGGCCAGTGCGCGATGGTCCGCATGAGTCCGTCCTCGAGCGAGACGCCGGGCTCCCAGCCGAGCTCCTCGCGAGCCTTGGTGATATCGGGGCAGCGCACCTCGGGATCGTCCGCGGGCCGCTCCTCGAACACGATCTCCGACGCGCTCCCCGTCAGCGAGCGGATGAGCTCCGCGAGCTCGAGGACGGACACCTCGTGCGGGTTCCCGAGGTTCAGCGGGCCGGGGACCTCGGAGCTCAGGAACCTCCAGAGTCCCTCGACCAGGTCGTCGACGTAGCACAGCGATCGCGTCTGGCTGCCGGTGCCGTGGACGGTGATCGGCTCGCCGCGCAGGGCCTGCGAGATGAACGCGGGAACCGCCCGGCCGTCGTTCTCGCGCATGCGAGGTCCGTAGGTGTTGAAGATCCGCACGATCTTGACGGGGATCCCATGGACCCGGTGGTAGGCGGTGGCGATCGCCTCCGCGTACCGCTTCGCCTCGTCGTAGACCGAGCGGGGCCCGATCGGATTGACGTTGCCCCAGTAGGACTCCGGCTGAGGATGCACCAGCGGGTCGCCGTAGACCTCCGAGGTCGAGGCGAGCAGGAGCCCGGCTCCCTTCGCGCGCGCCAGCCCGAGCGAGTTCATGGTCCCCAGCGAGCCGACCTTCAGCGTCTGAATCGGATGGTCGAGGTAATCGCGCGGGGAGGCGGGCGAGGCGAAGTGCAGCACCCAGTCGACCGGGCCGTCGACGTCGATGCGCTCGCTGACGTTCGCCTGCTGGAACGCGAAGCGATCGTCGCCGAATGCGCCGGCCAGGTTCTCCGTGCTCCCCGTCATCAGCGAATCGACGCAGACGACGCTCCAGCCCTCCGCGAGCAGCCGTTCGCACAGGTGCGAGCCCACGAACCCGGCTCCGCCGGTGACGACCGCGCGGACTCCCATCGCTACTTCGCCGATCGGAGCGATCCGCCGACGTCCGCCCGGTGTCCGTTCCCGGTCCCGTTGCCGTTCGAGGCCGGCGGCGAGTCGGGAACCGTCGATCTGCGACGGACGGCCCATCGCGTAGTAGGAGAATCCGGCGTCGATCATGGCGGCGGGATCGAGCGCGTTTCGCGTGTCGACCACCACCGGATACACCATCACGTCTCGCAGCGCGCGCAGATCGAGCTCCCTGAACTCCGGCCACTCGGTCGCGAGCACGAGGCAATGGGCGCCCGCGGCCGCATCATACGGATCGTTCCCGAGCTCCAGCTCCTGGAGCTCCTCCTTCGCATACCGTCCCGCGCTGGGATCGTAGCCCACGACGCTGGCGCCCGCGGCGATGAGCTTGCCCGCGAGGGCGAGCGCGGGGGAGAACCGGACGTCGTCGGTGCCCGGCTTGAAGCTGAGCCCGAGCATCGCGATTCGCTTCTCCTCGAGGTTCCACAGCGCGTCGGTGACCTTCGACACCGCCGCGTCGACCGTCTCCTCGTTGATCCTCCTGACCTCCCCCAACAGCGGGAACGGATACCCGAGCTGCTCCGCGAGCCGCTCGAGCGCCGCCACGTCCTTGGGGAAGCAGTAGCCGCCGTAGCCGAGTCCCGCGTCCAGGAACTGCCGGCCGATGCGCGGATCCGAGCCCATCACGTTCGCCACCGACGTGACGTCGGCCGACGCGAGCTCGCAGATCCTCGCGAGCGCGTTCGCGAACGAGATCTTGAGCGCGAGGAAGGCGTTGCTCGCGTGCTTGGCGAGCTCCGCGGTCGCGATGTCGGTCTCGATGAGCGGACAGCCCTTGCTCGTCAGCGGCTCGTAGAGGCGGCGCATCGCATCGAACGCCGCGCTCGGACTCGGCGCCGACGACGATCCGGTCGGGCTCGAGCGAGTCGTGCAACGCCGAGCCCTCCCTCAGGAACTCGGGGTTCGAGGCGACGTCGAAGTCGCGGCCTCCGCTGTCGCGCTGCAGGGTCAGCCGAACCCGGTCCGCCGTCCCCGCCGGGACCGTCGACTTCTCGACGACGACGGCGCCGTCCTTCCCGTGGCGAGCGATCTCGCTCGCGGAGTGCTCCATCGCGAGGAGGTTCGCCTCCCCGCTCGCGCGGGCCGGCGTCCCCACGCAGATGAACACGACGTCGGCGTCGGAGAGCGCCTCCGCCGGCTCCGTGGTGAACGAGAGGCGGCCCGAGGCGGTCTCCTCGGCGAGCGCGGCCTCGAGGCCCGGCTCGAAGAAGGGGGGGACCAGTCGCTGCAACAGCGCGATCCGTTCCGCGTCGATGTCGGTGCCGGTCACCTCGTGCCCGATGCTTGCGAGGGTGACGCAGGTGATGAGGCCGACGTGTCCTGTACCCATGACTGCGACGTTCACGGCATCACTCCATTGGGTCGGGGGGATTCAGGTGCACGGAAGCGTATGCGTACGCGTCCGTGGTTGCCGACCGGCATGAGCGGTAGTTCCGCTACCTCCGATGACGTAGATGGTTCGATCAAGCGCAACGGAAGCCAACCGGCGGAGCCATGTCGTACCTCATTCCCCGTCCGGTCCGCCTCATGCGTTCAGCGTGCATTTGTTGGTGCAGGTGATGGGGGAACGGCCTTCGTCGCGACGGCCTACGATCGATGCTTCCCCGGCCTTGGGAGGAACACAAATGAGACGCGTCCTCGGAACGATCGCCGCTGCATCCGCCCTCGCAATGACAGTCGCTCCCCCCGCGATGGGAGGCGGCGTCGTGGCGACGAGGGTGCAGGACCACCCAGACGTCCTCGTGGGGGACGCCCGAGCCCGGACCCGGCGGGCCTGACGTACCGCAAGTCGATCAAGCGGCTGGTCGTGTCCGATCCAGAGGTGGACGAGACGACCCTCTTCGCCAACAAGAACATCTTCGAGGCGACCGCCCGAGGCGTCCTGAAGAGGACCGGCAAGGTGAGCCCGACCTCGCTCGAGCCCGAGGACGTGGCGTGGGACAACGGCGCCGAAGTCCTGTATGTCGCCGATGACGACAAGGACAAGATCTTCCGGATCAATCCCGGTCCGGACGGGAGGATCGGATCCGCCGACGACTCGATCTCAACGGCGCTCACGACGAGCACGTTCGGCGTCAACAATCCTGAAGGGCTCGCGTACCGCGTGAAGAGCCGTTCGCTGTTCATCGCCGATCCCGACACCGACCGCGTCTACCACGTCCAGCGCGGGCCGGACGGCGCGTTCGGCACCGGCGGACGACATCAGGCGGAGCTTCGACGCGTTCGCCCTCGGGCTGCGGAACGTCGAGGACGTCGAGTGGGATCCGAAGAGCAAGCACCTCCTCATCGTCAGCTCGACCGATGAGGGCATCATCGGCGAGACCACCGCCGCGGGCGTCCTCGTGCGGACGATCGATATCTCCGCCGCGAACCTGATCCAGCCGGCCGGGATCACGCTGGCCCCCGGCAGCGACGTCGCAACCCAGACGCACATCTACGTCGCCGACCGCGGTCAGGACAACGACACCAATCCCGGCGAGAACGACGGGCGGATCTTCGAGTTCCGCGTGGGCGCGTAACCAGCCGTCTCACGCATCTGCGGTGGATTTGTTGGTGCACCTGGCGCGCGAGAGCGCGCCAGGTGTTTCCTACGATGGCGGTTGTTTGATCAGGTAACCCCCGGACGATGGAGGAGACCCGCCCCATGAGACGTGCCCTGACTGCGCTCGCCGCCACGCTCGCCCTTCTCGCGGTATCCGCGCCGATGACGGCCTCCGCCGCCGCGGGGGATGTCGCGACGGAGCGTGCACCGGATCGAGACCTCGAGCTGGTCGCCTCCCAGCCCCGATCCCGCCGGCCTCACCTACCGCGGATCGAACGGACGGCTCCTGGCCGGCGACTCCGAGGTCGACGAGATCCCGTCGCTCTACACGGGGCAGAACCTCTTCGAGGCGACGCCGGACGGCACGCTGCTCGACACGGGGAACACCGAGGGGAACGGCCTCTCGACGAAGTCGCTCGAGGCCGCCGACGTCGCGTGGGACAACAACAGCGGCGCCGGCACCCAAGGGCAGGTCCTCTACGTGGTCGACGACGACCGCGACCGGGTCCTCAGGTACAACCCGCAGGCGGACGGGCGCATCGGGACGGCGGACGACACGTCCGGCACCGCGCTCTCTCTGAACAACATCGTCATCCCCGGCTACCCGAACGGCATCACCGACGCGGAGGGCCTCGCGTACCGAATGGACGATCGGTCGCTGTATCTGACCGACGGCGTGACCGCGACGGTCTTCCACATCGAGCGTGGAGCCGACGGGAAGTTCGGGGGACCGGCCCCGAGGGACGACATCATCACCAGCTTCGATGCTGCGGCGGTCGGCATGCGCGACCCCGAGGACATCGAGTACGACCCCGTGAGCGGCCACCTCTTCATCGCGAGCCGGATGGACGACGCCATCGCCGAGACGACGACCGCCGGAGCGCTCGTCAACCTGATCGACATCTCAGCGGCCAACATCGACCCCTCCGGCATCACGTTCGCCCCCGGCAGCACCGCGCCGTCGGAGAGGCACCTGTACGTGTCCGATCGCGGGCGTGGACAACGATGTGGATCCGGCCGAGAACGACGGCGTCATCGTCGAGTTCTCGCTTGCCCCAGCGCCCGGGAACCAGGCGCCGGTCCTGACGAAGCCCGACAATCAATTCAACGTCGAGGGCGACGTCATCGACCTGCAGGTCGTCGCCTCCGACGGCGACGGCGATTCGCTGAGCCTACTCGGCTACCGGCCTGCCCGCAGGCCTCAGCATCGACCAGAACACGGGCCTGATCAGCGGCACGATCGCGGCCGGCGCCCGGACCCTCAGCCCGTACAACGTGCAGGTCAGCGTGAGCGACGGAACGGAGACGGCGAACGAGAGCTTCTTCTGGACCGTCACCCTCAACAATCACGCGCCGGTGATCGTCAATCCGCCCGACCAGGAGAGCGTCGAGGGCGACATCGTCTGCTTCCAGATCCAGGCGACGGATCCGACGACAACACGCCGCTCAGCTACACGGCGACGAACCTGCCGACCGGCCTCGCGATCGACCCGGCGACGGGGCTGATCTCCGGAACCGTCACGGCGGGCGCCTCGTCGGGCAGTCCGTACATCGTGAACGTCGTCGCGAGCGACGGCGAGCTGACGGACGACACGACCTTCCCGTGGGTCATCAAGGCCGTCCCGGCGGGCGCAGCCGCCCGTCGTGACGAACCCCGGCCCTCAGACGGACGCCGAGGGCGATGCCGTGAGCCTGCAGGTCGTCGCGACCGATACCGACACGGCGACCCTCGAGTACAGTTCGCTCGGTCTGCCCCCCGGCCTGTTCATCGGGTCCACGACGGGCCTCATCGAGGGGACCATCTCGCCGGGCGCCGCGGCGGACAGCCCCTACAGCGTCCAGGTGAGCGCGAGCGACGGGCACGACACCGACACGGAGAGCTTCACCTGGACCGTGACGGCCGGGCCGGCGAACATCGTGCTCCGAGGCGTCTCGACCGCCATTTCGGCGACCGGCGCCAAGGTCAAGGACGCTGACGATCACGACGCCCGGCCGGGGTGCAGACGGGTGACGTCATGCTCGCCGCCATCACCGTGCGGAGCGCGGCCAAGATCACCGTGCCCGCGGGCTGGACGTCCGTCCGGGCGACCGTCACCGGAAGCGACCTTCGCCAGGCGACGTACGTGAGCGTCGTGGGAGCGCACGATCCCGGCGTCGGCCAAGTTCACGCTGAGCGCGAAGTCGGTCGTGGCGGGCGTCGATCGCCGCCTACAGCGGCGTGAACACCACGACGCCGGTGGACACGTCGGGCGCCAAGAAGAACACCTCCTCCACCTCGATCACCGCGCCGTCCGTGACGTCGACGGTCCCCGGGTCCATGCTCGTGGGCGTGTTCGGCACCGCCATCAACGCGACGATGACCCCGGCGGCCGGCATGGTGGAGCGGGCCGACATCAAGACCGGGTCGGGCCCGAAGAAGGTCGCCGTGGAGCTGGCCGACGAGACGCTCGCGGCGGCGGGAGCCACCGGGACGCGGGTCGCGACGGCGAGCGTGGCGGCCGTGAACATCGGGACCGTCGTGGTGCTGCGACCCGCATAGGAAGCCGTCGGGGGCCCGAGCTACCGCCGCGTTCAGGCCGGCAGTAGCTCGGGCCGATCGGCGGTTCGCCGCTCACCGACTACGCTGCGGCGCGTGAACGCGCCGCTCTCGGACGTCGAGTCGCAGCTCGAGCACGCGGTCGCGTCGTTCGTTCGCGAGCGGCGCCTCCCGGGCGCGAGCGCCGGCGTGGTCCTGGGCGATGAGCTCGCGTGGTCCCTGCCGTACGGCTTTACCGAGCTCGAGACCGGGGTCCCGGCCGGCGAGCACACGCTCTACCGAGTCGCGTCGATCACCAAGACCTTCACCGGCGCGGCGGTGGTCGTCCTGCGCGACGAGGGGCGGCTGCACCTCGACGATCCGCTCGTCGCTCACCTCCCGGAGTTCGCCGCGGCGACCAACCCCTACGGTCCGATCGAAGAGGTCACGATCCGTCGCCTGCTCACGCACGAGTCGGGCCTGCCGGTCGAGTCCCCGCTGTTCGACTGGGCCGGCCGTGGATATCCCGCGATGCCGGACATCCTCGCCTCGCTCGGCGACGTCATCCTCCCCGTGGCTCCCGACTCGGCCTTCAAGTACTCGAACCTCGGGTATCAGCTGCTCGGCGAGCTCGTGGCTCGGCTCGGCGAGAGCCCCGTACGAGTCCTTCGTCGAGGAGCGACTGCTGAGGCCGCTCGGGATGGACTCGAGCACCTTCGCCCCCGACGACGAGCAGCGGGGACGCGCCGCACGCGGGCACGACGCCCGTACGTTCTCCGACCACCTGGCTCCGTCGGTCGAGCGATCCAAGGCGACGTCGGCCGACGGCGGCCTCTACTCGACGGTCGCGGATCTCGCTCGGTGGGTCTCGCTGCAGTTCCGCACCGACGAGGAGGAAGCCGGCGGAGGCCGGATCCTGTCGGGGCGCTCCCTGGCCGAGATGCACCGTCCGCGCCGCGTGCTGGACGCGTCGTGGACCCGGGCGCAGGCGCTCGCATGGCAGGTGAGGCGCAGGGGGAAGGAGATCGTCGTCGGGCACTCGGGCGGAACGTTCGGCTTCTCGAGCTGCGTGGCCTTCAGCTCGCGGGAGCCGGTCGGCGTCGTTGTGCTGTCGAACGGAACCGCGCCGGCCTCCGCGCTCGCGCTCGATCTCTTGGGCCATGCCCTCGAGGCGGTTCGCAGCATCCGACCGGGCGCGGCGGTGCTTCCGGCGCCGGTCCCGGAGCGCTACCGAGCGTTGCTCGGGCTGTACGCGTGGGAGGACGCCGGCGCGTGGGTGCGGGTCGAGTGGCGCGACGGACGCCTCGTCCTCGTGTGGTCGGAGGAGGACGAGAACATGCAGACGCAGGTCCTCGAACCCACGGACGACCCGCTTCGATTCATCGTGCGGGGAGGCAGGGAGGCGGGCGAGGCCTGCGTCTTTCGCACGGCCTCGGGGGGCTCGATCGTGGGCCTCACCGTCCGCGGCTGGCCGCTGGCCCGCCTCCTCCCTGCGAGCCCCTGAGGCAGCGTCGTGCCCGGGCGGGGAATGCCCGGGCACGACGACGTGCGGGGATCGGGTTAGGCGTTGCCGAGGCCGGCGGCGGCCGGCGGCTGGACCGGCTCGGGATCCGGGACGTTGCCCTTGCCGTTGAACGGAACGTAGATGACGTTCAACGAGGCCTCGTCGTAGATGACGTTGCCGGTCGAGGCGGCCATCAACCGTACGGTGTGCTGGCCGCTCGCGACCGGCCACGCGGAATTGGTCGCGCAGTTGCTCTCGTTGTCGCTGTTTCCGTCGTTCGCCTCGAGCCGCATCGTGCGCTGGGAGCTGACGATCTCGACTCCGTTGAGATCGAGGAAACACGTGCTGACCTCGGCCGTGACGACTCCGCGAGCTCCCCCCGGGAGGAACACGTCGGAGGACGCATCCATCACGAGGTACCCGCGCTTCGGGGCCGTGATGTTGACGCTGAGGATCTGCGTGCCGCCGTCCCCGCGAGCGGACCGCAGGACCCCGCCGTTCCGATGCTTCTCCGCCGCGCGGATCAGCTGGTCGGCCCGGTACCCCTCCAGCTTGTCCGCGTTGATGATCTGACCGGCGATGGCCGTCCCGCCGGCCGTCGCGGCGGCTACCACCATCGCCACGACGATCGTGGCCGTGTGCCTTCGAACGATGTTCATGGATGCCTCCCCTGCCCACCCCGTTGGTGAGCCCGGCCGCATGCTCCCGGACGGGCGCCGAGGATGCAAACCCTGCCTGGTCGATCACCGCGCCGGGGAAGGCCTGCCTGGCAACGCGTTGACCCTGGCACTCCACCGCTATCCTGTTAGCACTCCAACCAGGGGAGTGCTAACGAAACGGGGAGGGAAGGCGATGGCATGGATTCAAACTGAAGCCCCTCGAGGACCGGATCGTGGTGAAGCCGGTCGAGGGCGAGGAGACGACCGTCCTCGGGCATCGTGATCCCCGACACGGCGAAGGAGAAGCCCCAGGAGGGCGAGGTCGTCGCGGTCGGGCCGGGGCGCTTCGAGGACGGGACGCGCGTGCCGCTCGACGTCTCGGTGGGCGACAAGGTCATCTACTCGAAGTACGGCGGCACCGAGGTCAAGGTCGACGGCGAGGAGTACTGCTGATCCTGTCCGCCCGCGACGTGCTGGCCGTCAACGGCTAAGATACCGATCTCTGCGGGGGCTCGCTGCGTGAGGGCCGCTCCGCTCTATCGAACCAGCCAAGGAGGAATGCATGGCAGCCAAGCTGCTGAAGTTCAGCGAGGACGCGCGACGCTCGCTCGAGGCCGGCGTCAACAAGCTGGCCGACGCCGTGGCGATCACGCTCGGGCCCAAGGGCCACAACGTGGTGCTCGACAAGAAGTGGGGCCCGCCGACGATCACCAACGACGGCGTGACGATCGCGAAGGAGGTCGAGCTCGAGGACCCGTGGGAGAACATGGGCGCGCAGCTCGCGAAGGAGGTCGCCACCAAGACCAACGACGTCGCCGGTGACGGCACGACGACGGCGACGGTGCTCGCCCGCGCCATGGTTCACAGCGGGATGCGCAACGTCGCGGCCGGCGCGAACCCGATGGCGCTGAAGCGCGGCATCGAGAAGGCGGTCGCGGCCGCGGTGGAGCACATCAAGAACCAG
Source organism: uncultured Actinomycetes bacterium (assembly GCA_963728285.1). Lineage (GTDB taxonomy): Bacteria > Actinomycetota > UBA4738 > UBA4738 > HRBIN12 > CAVSJR01. Next base: position 164,370 of record CAVSJR010000005.1, read on the forward strand.
GCCAAGGACGTCGAGACGCGCGAGGAGATCGCGAACGTCGCCTCCATCTCCGCCGCCGACGAGACGGTCGGCGACGTGCTCGCCGAGGCGCTCGACAAGGTCGGCAAGGACGGCGTCGTCACCGTCGAGGAGTCGAACACCTTCGGCATGGAGCTCGAGTTCGTCGAGGGCATGCAGTTCGACAAGGGATACATCTCGCCGTACTTCGTCACCGACCAGGAGCGCATGGAGGCCGTCGCTCGAGGAGCCCTACATCCTGATCGTGAACAAGAAGATCTCGAGCGTGCCGGAGATGCTTCCCGCGCTCGAGAAGGTGATGCAGAGCGGCAAGCCGCTCGTGATCATCGCCGAGGACATCGAGGGCGAGGCCCTCGCAACGCTCGTCGTCAACAAGATCCGCGGCACGTTCAACGCCGTCGCGGTCAAGGCTCCCGGATTCGGCGATCGGCGCAAGGCCATGCTCCAGGACATCGCGATCCTGACCGGCGGCCAGGTCATCTCCGAGGAGGTCGGCCTCAAGCTCGAGAACGCCGACCTGGACCTCCTGGGTCGCGCCCGGAGGGTGGTCGTCACGAAGGACGACACGACGATCATCGAGGGGCAGGGGAGCGAGGAAGAGGTCAAGGGCCGGATCAACCAGATCAAGGCCGAGATCGAGGCGACCGACTCCGACTGGGACCGCGAGAAGCTTCAGGAGCGGCTGGCGAAGCTCTCCGGCGGCGTCGCGGTCGTGAAGGTCGGCGCGGCAACCGAGGTGGAGCTGAAGGAGAAGAAGCACCGCATCGAGGACGCGCTGCGCTCCACGCGGGCGGCGATCGAGGAGGGCATCGTCCCCGGCGGGGGCGTCACGCTGATCCGCGCGGAGGAGGCGCTCGACAAGCTCGACCTGACGGGCGACGAGGCCACCGGCGCGAAGATCGTGCAAGTCCGCGCTGGCCGAGCCGGCCCGGACGCATCGCCGAGAACGCCGGCTACGAGGGCGCCGTGATCGTCCAGCGGATCCGCAGCGAGGGCGACGGCAGCGGGGTTCAACGCCGCCACCGGTGAGTGGGTGGACATGGTCAAGTCCGGGATCATCGACCCCGCCAAGGTGACTCGCTCGGCGCTGCAGAACGCCGCCTCGATCGCCGGGCTCGTGATCACGACCGAGAGCGCCGTCGTGGAGAAGCCCGAGGAGGAGGACGAGTCGGCGGCCGCCGCGGCCGGCGCCGGTCACATGCACTGAGGTCCGAACCAGAACCGGACCGCTCGAGGGCGGGGCTTCGGCCCCGCCCTCTTTGCGTCGGGCGTCCGGTGGCCGGTGTCGACCGGCTAGCGTGTTCACACGGTCGACTCGGTGAGGCCGTTCCGGAGGACGAAGGCCCGGGTGCCGAAGGGGGAGCCAGCGATGGGGTGGGAGATTCGGGCCCAGGTCGAGATCGAAGCGCCGCCCGAAGCGGTGTGGAAGGTGCTGATGGACTTCGACTCGTATCCCTCATGGAATCCGTTCATCCGCCGGCGTGCACGGCCGAGCGGAGGTCGGGTCGAAGCTGAAGGCGAGGCTGGAGCCGCCCACGGGACGAGGCATGACGTTTCGCCCCACGGTGACGACGCTGAGGCCGCGCGAGGCATTCGGTTGGCTCGGCCGCCTCGGCGTTCCGGGGGTGTTCGACGGAGCGCACCGATTCGAGCTTGAGCCCCTCGACGGGGGTCGGACTCGGTTCGTTCAATCCGAACGGTTCGACGGCATCCTTGCCGGCCCGCTGAAGCGCTCGATCCGCGATCGCACCCTCGCGGGATTCGAGGAGATGAACCGAGCGCTGGCCGAGCGCGCCCGAGGCGCCGACTAGCAGATCCCCATCCGGACGATCGCGGGTAACGATGTGCACCGGCCGCGCCCCGCGGCCGAGTCGGGCTCCCCCGATGCCACCGGCGACAACCGAGCGGCGTCGGCATCCGTCATCTGTGGTGCGGATCCCCACGTGACCTGGAAGACACCCTGGACCCCTTCGGTGGGGATGCGGTGCTCCACGCGCACCGTCGTTCGTCATCGAGAACAGGTCGGCACAGCAGAAGTCGTCGTAGCGCCGATCGCTCGAGAACGCGATCCGGTCGCCCCGCGGCGAGTAGGTCGGATCGAAGTCGTTGTTCGGGTAGGCCGCCTGCGTGAGCCTCGTCACGTGCGTACCGTCCCGGTGAAGCGAATAGACGATGTTTCCGAGGCGGACCGCCTGGCTGTTGACCAGGACGAGCGAGCCGTCGGGCGAATAGTCGGGGGACGTCGCTTCGAGGGCGGCGGGCGTGATCGCGTGCTCGCCGGAGCCGTCGATCCGCATCTCGTAGACCTGCGCGGCGATGCCCTTCCAGGCGAACCGGGTGAATGCGACGTGCCGGCCGTCGGGGGACACGGTCGGGGAAGAAGTCGATCGCCTCGTTCTGGCCCTGTCGGTACCGGGTCAGCGGCCGCTTGTCCGTGCCGTCGGACCGCATGATCCAGATCGCGCAGACGCCGTTGTCGGGCTTGCATCGAGCGAACACGACCCTTCCATCCGGGGTGAGGGTGGCACCATAGTCTCGATACCCGGGCGCGTCCCCGGCCAGCCTGTGCTGATCGGTGCCGTCGGCGTTCATGATCCAGATGCGGGCATGGTCGTCCGGTGTGTTCGCACGGAGGAGCGAGAAGGTGAGGCGTCCGTCCGCCGTCCACTCCGGGGTGAATGTCACGTGCCGCGCATCCGTGTGCGTCAACTGCGCGAGCCCCGTGCCGTCGGGGTTGACGGCGTAGATCTGCCCCGTGATGAAGTCGGCGAACGCGATCCTGCCGTCGCGGCCGGGGAAGGTCGCCGTCGCGGGGCTCGCGGTGCAACGACCGAGGGCCGCGAGGAGTCCCACGAGCAGCGCCGCTCGCCACCGCATTCGTCGTGTCGATCTCAACGCATGGCTCCTCGCTCCGATTCCGCTCAGTCCGCCGCGTCACGTCGCTGGACCCCATGAAGCAATGACCAACGCGCGGCCGCCCTCCACGATGGTGGAGAGATCCCCATTCGCCCCTCGCACGACGATGTCCGTGCAGCAAAAGCGCGGGTAGGCCTCGTCGCTCGTGAGGACGATCTTCCTGCCGCTCGGGGCGTACGAGCCGAACATCAGGTTGTGGCGGGGCGCCGAGTCCGTCAGGCGGGTGAGTCCCGTGCCGTCGGGCCTGACGCTCCAGAGGTTGCTGTGGGGCACGACAACAGTTGTCGGTGAACAGGATTCGCTCTCCGTCCGGGGACCAGTCCGGCCAGAAGCCCTCGGTATCGGGGCTCGTCAGCCGCTGAAGGCCGGTTCCGTCGGCGTTCACGACCCAGACGGCCGAGAGTGAAGCCGGCTCGATCGCTCGCGAACGCGATCGACGTGCCGTCGGGGGAGAACACGGGGCGGACGTGGATTCGATGCCCGCCCACGACTCGGTACGCGTAGCTGCCGTCGGCGCTCATCACGCTGATATCGCACGAACCGATGAAGCCGAACGGCATGTCGCAGCGGCTGTAGACGATCTGCGTGCCGTCGGGCGACCAACTGGGCGTCAGGTGCTCGAACCGCGGCTCGTCGGTGATCTGCGTCTTGTGCCGGCCGTCGGAATCCATGACCCAGATCTCGTAGTTGCCGCTCACATTGCTCTCGAACGCGATCTTCGAGCCATCCGGCGACCAGGAGGGCAGCGCAGCGGCTGCGGGGTCGGGGACGTGCGTCAACCGTTGGAGGTGGCTCCCGTTCGGCCGGATCGTGTAGATATCCGAGTGGAAGCCGAGGTCGCCTCCCGGGAACTGGTCTCCGTAGGAGAACGCGATGCGTCCGTCGGGTCCGGGGAACGTGGCGCGGGCCGTCGGTGAAGTGCCGAGCACCAGGAGCCCGAGGACCACCGCCAACCAGGTTGGCGTGAGGCGCGCCATTCGCATGTTCCTTCCCCTCGCCGGCGGGCGAAGGGAAGTCTAGTGCGTCGAATCCTGTAAGCGCAATACCCGGGCGCGGCTCGAGGTCGCGGCACCACGTCCTAGACTGGCCGTGACGGTCGGAGCTCGTCGAGGGGACCGGAATGTTCGAGGACCTGATCCGAAGCGTGGGACGGCGAGGAGGTCGTCGTCCGCTTCGACGATCAACTCGACGCGTGGATGCTGGTCGGCGTTCACTCCACCGCGCTCGGCCCCGCGATGGGCGGGACCCGCATGAAGGCGTACGAGAAGCCCGACGCCGCAATGCGGGACGTGCTTCGCCTCTCCGGAGCGATGACGCTCAAGAACGCGGCGGCCGGCCTGCCGTTCGGCGGCGGCAAGGCGGTGCTGGCCGTCGACGCGATTCCCGAGGGGGACCATCGCCGGCGCCTGCTCGAGCGCTACGCGGAGCTGCTCGCGTCGCTCGGAGGCACGTACGTCACGGCGTGTGACATGAACACGACGGTTGCGGACATGGACGTCATCGCCGAACGCTGCTCCTCCGTTCTGGGTCGATCGCCGGGCAACGGTGGATCGGGGAGCTCCGCCCCGGCGACCGCCACGGGGGTCTTCCACGGTATTCGCGCTTCCCTGTCGCACGCGGGCGAGGACGGACTCGACGGCCGAACGGTGGTGGTGCAGGGCGCGGGCGCCGTGGGCGCCAGGCTCTCGACGCTGCTCTCCGATGCGGGGGCGTCCGTGCTCATCGCCGACCCGGTGGCGGATCGCGTTCGCGATGTCGTCGATCGGACGGGGGCCGGGGAGGTCGCGGTCACCGAGGCGATCGAGACGCCGTGCGACGTCTTCTCGCCGTGCGCGACGGGCGCCGTCCTGAGCGAGGAGACCATCCCTCGTCTGCGATGCCGGATCGTCGCGGGCGCGGCGAACAATCAACTTGCCACCGAGCCGGACGCGGATCGATTGCGGGCGGCGGGGATCCTCTACGCGCCGGACTTCGTCGTGAACGCCGGCGGCGTCTTGAGCCTGGCGGGCCTCGAGACGTTGGGCTGGACCGGGGATGAGCTCGAGCGCAGGCTTCGCGGCATCGGCGACACGCTGCAGAAGGTGTTGGCCGCCGCCGACGAGGCCGGCATCTCGACCGACGCCGCGGCGCGCCGCCTCGCCGAGGATCGGATCGCGTCCTCCCGAGCACGCCCGGCGGCCCCCGCCGCTACGTGATCGGCTGCTCCGCCCCCGCGCGCGCCAAGCCGACCAGGAGGCCGATCGCCGTGAGCAGCGCCAGCACGCTGAACAGCCACCACGGCCAGGTTGGGGAGCCCTCGGGAAGGCCGAGGAGACCGGTCAGCGCGAAGACCGTCGCGGACGCGGCCGCGACGAAGAGGATGGCCCACGACCACCACCAGTGATCGTCGATGCGCTGGGCGATCAGCACGGCCACGAGCGAGATCCCGATGGCCTGGATGCCCATGATGCGAAACGCCGAGTACTCCGGATAGGGCACCTGCTCGAGGAGGGTCACGAGGAGGAACTTCGGGGCGATGACGGCGACCGCCCCGATCAGGGTCCACGCGGCTGCCTCCCAATAGAGGACTCGACGGAGAAACGCCATACGGGCGCGCATTCTCCCAGCTTGGTTCGGCAATGACCCGGTTGGTAGGATACGGGCGCTTTTCGCGGGCCTTGGCTCCCCCCGGTATCCGGGCCCGGTCCGACGGACCCTACCGATCCATGAGGTGATGAATGACGCAAGGACCGCGGGTGGCCATCATCGGCCTGGACTGCGTGACGCCCCAACTGTTGTTCCGCGACCTCGCCAACGAGACCCCGAACATCCGCAAGCTCATGTCGAACGGCATGCACGGCGACCTCGCGAGCATCACGCCGCCGATCACCGTCCCGGCGTGGGCGTGCGCCATGACGGGAAAGACCCCCGGTCAGCTGGGCATCTACGGGTTTCGCAACCGGAAGGACAACACCTACGACGGCCTGTCGATCGCGACCTCCGCGTCGGTCAAGGAGCCGACCGTCTGGGATCTCCTCGGCGAGCAGGGGAAGAAGTCGCTGCTCATCGGCGTCCCGCCCGGCTATCCCATCCAGCCGCTCGAGGGATGGCGCATCAGCTGCTTTCTCACGCCGCCGTCGGCCAAGAGCTACGCGTATCCCGACGACGTGAGGCCGAGGTCGAGCAGGAGCTCGGTCCCGAGGAGCCGTACATCTTCGACATCCCGAACTTCCGCGAGAAGGGGATGGAGCAGGTTCACGATCAGCTGTTCAAGATGACGGAGCGCAGGTTCCGGGTCGCGCGCCGGATGGTGAAGAACAAGCCCTGGGACTTCTTCATGATGGTGGAGATGGGGGCGGATCGGCTTCATCACGTGTTCTGGCAGCACTTCGACCCGCGCCACCCGCAAGTACGAGCCGGGCAACCCGTTCGAGATCGGCGTTCCAGGACTACTACCGCTACCTGGACAAGGAGGTCGGCTCGCTCATCGAGCTGCTGCCGGATGACTGCGTCACCATCGTCATGTCGGACCACGGCGCGCGCCGGATGATGCAGGGCGGCCTGTGCTTCAACGACTGGCTGATGCAGGAGGGCTACCTCGCGATGTCGGAGGACGTGGCGGAGATCACGCCGATCGCGAAGGCGCCGATCGACTGGAGCCGCACCGATCGCGTGGGGCGACGGCGGCTACTACGGCCGCTGCTTCCTGAACGTCAAGGGACGGGAGCCGCAGGGCATCATCGAGCCGTCCCGGTACGAGGCGGTGCGAGACGAGCTGATCGCCAAGCTCGAGGCGCAGCTCGGACCCGGATGGGCGGCCCCTCGGAACGAAGGTGCTCAAGCCCGACAGGACGTCTATCCCGGAGGTCTGCGGGGTGGCGCCCGATCTCATCGTGTACTTCGGCGACCTGGAATGGCGCTCCGTGGGCACGGTCGGCAATCCCGAGCCTCTTCACGCACGAGAACGACACCGGTCCCGACGGCGCGAACCACGACCGGACGGGCGGTGTTCTCCATGATGGGCCTTCCCGGCCAGCCCATGGGCGAGGTCGACGGCCTGAACCTCGTCGACGTGGGACCCAGCGTCCTCAAGATCTATCGGCATCGACGCGCCCGAAGGGGCGGTCGGGAGGAGCTTCCTGTGACGCATCACCCGGAGCAGAAGGGGTTCACCGTCTGGTTCACCGGACTGTCCGGCTCGGGCAAGTCGACGATCGCCGAGATGCTCTACCACGAGCTGCAGGCGCGCGAGATGAAGATCGAGATCCTGGACGGCGACGTCGTCCGGCAAGAACCTGTCGAAGGGCCTCGGCTTCTCCAAGGAGGACCGCGACACGAACATCATGCGGATCGCGTTCGTCGCCGACCTGCTCACGCGCAACGGCGTCGGCGACGATCTGCTGCCCGATCTCCCCCTACAAGGAGACGCGGGACGCGTGCCGCCGCATGATCGGCGAGTTCGTCGAGGTCTTCGTCTACGCGACCGTCGAGGAGATCGCCGAGCACCGCGATCCGAAGGGCCTGTACAAGAAGGCGCTCGCCGGGGAGATCAACGGACTTCACCGGGGTCGACGACCCCTACGAGGCGCCCGAGGACCCCGAGCTCGTCATCGACACCGATGGCCGAGGAGCCCGAGGCAGTCCATGCAGCACGTGCTCGACGTGCTCGCCGACGCTCGGCTACATCGAGGACGCGACGGCTCGCGTCGAGGGCGACCGCGTCCACTCGGGCCTGACGGATCTGCGCACCACCGACACGGGGCACGTGGCGAAGGGTCGGTAAGCCTGAGCCCACGGCCGTTCGCCGTGCCTGGTACCTTCGGAGGATGCAGACGTCCGAGCGCCCGTCCCTTCCCGGGTGGGCGCTCTGCGTTTCCGGGGCCCGCGAGCTAGGGGAGGAGCGGATGGAGTACGAGATCGGCATCGGGAAGACCGCCCGGCGGGCCTACGGCTTCGACGAGGTGGCGATCGTTCCATCCCGCCGCACGCGCGATCCCGACGACGTCGACATCTCCTGGGAGATCGACGCGTACCGTTCGACGCTTCCGATGATGGCATCGGCGATGGACGCCGCCGTGTCGCCGGCCACCGCGATCGAGATCGGACGCCTCGGCGGGCTCGCCTGCCTGAACCTCGAGGGACTGCAGACGCGCTTCGAGGACCCCGACCCGATCTTCGAGGAGATCGCCCAGCTGTCCGACGAGAAGGCCACCCGGAGGATGCAGGAGCTCTACAAGGAGCCGATCAAGGAGGAGCTGATCGGACGCCGAATCCGGGAGATCAAGGAGGGCGGGGTCGTCGCGGCCGCGTCGCTCACGCCGCAGAAGGTCGAGCGCTACGCCGCCGCTCACGCTCGAGGCGGAGCCTCGACGTCCTGGTGATCCAGGGAACGGTCGTGTCCGGCGAGCACGTCTCCACGCGGACGGAGCCCCTCAACCTCAAGGAGTTCATTCGCGTCGTTCGACATCCCGGTCATCGTCGGCGGATGCGCGTCGTACGCCACGGCGCTGCACCTGATGCGAACCGGTGCGGTCGGCGTGCTCGTCGGCGTCGGGCCCGGGAACGCGTGCACGACGCGCGGCGTCATCGGCGTCGGGGTGCCGCAGGCGACGGCCATCGCGGACGCGGCGGCCGCGCGCCGCGAGCATCAGCACGAGACGGGCCGCTACTGCCACGTCATCGCCGACGGCGGAATGCGGACCGGCGGCGACATCGCCAAGGCGATCGCCTGCGGCGCCGACGCCGTGATGATCGGCTCGCCGCTCACGCGCTGCGTACGAGGCGCCCGGCCGCGGCTACCACTGGGGGATGGCGACGTTTCACCCCACGCTTCCGCGTGGCGCGCGGGTGAAGACCAATCAGGTCGCATCGCTCGAGCGAGATCCTCGTCGGTCCCGCCCACGAGAACGACGGCACGTTCAACCTGTTCGGGGCCCTCGCGACGTCGATGGCCACGACGGGCTACGCCAACGTGAAGGAGTTCCAGAAGGCCGAGCTCGTGATCGCTCCGTCGATCAAGACCGAGGGCAAGAGCTACCAACGCTCGCAGGGCGTGGGCATGGGGAACTGACGGCGTGACGCCGGAGCGTCCCCGCCCCGTCCTCGTCGTGGACCTCGGGGCGCAGTACGCACAGCTCATCGCGCGGCGGGTGCGCGAGTGCCACGTCTACTCCGAGATCGTCGCCCACGACGCCCCGATCGCCGAGATCCGCGCGAGGCGTCCGGCCGGCATCATCCTCTCGGGCGGCCCCGCATCGGTCTACGAGCAGGGAGCCCCTCGCGTCGATCCCGAGCTGTTCCGACCTGGGCGTCCCGGTGCTCGGCATCTGCTACGGCCACCAGTTCATGGCGCAGGCGCTCGGCGGCGAGGTCGCGGCGACCGGACGGCGCGAGTACGGCGGGACGACGCTGGCGGTCGATTCGCCGGGCCTGCTGCTGCGCGATCTCGCGGCCGAGGAGCCGGTCTGGATGAGTCACGGCGACGCCGTCGTTCGCGCGCCCGACGGCTTTCACGCCACCTCGCACACCGACTCCACCCCCATCGCGTCGATGGAGGATCCCGATCGGGGTCTGTACGCCGTGCAATTTCATCCCGAGGTCGTGCACACGCCGAAGGGGCCGGCGATCTTCAAGCGCTTCCTCTACGACGCATGCGAGCTGCTGCCCGACTGGACGCCGGCAAACGTCATCGAGCGCAGCGTCGAGGCGATCCGAGCTCGGATCGGCGACGCCGACGCGGTCTGCGCGCTCTCCGGCGGCGTCGACTCGGCCGTCGCGGCGCTGCTCGTGTACAAGGCGATCGGAAAGCGACTCACGTGCGTGTTCGTCGATCACGGGCTGAATCGCGAGGGAGAGCCCGACCAGGTCGAGGACACCTTCGCGCGGCATTTCGACGTTCCGCTCGTTCACGTGAAGGCGGCGGACCGATTCCTGGAGGTGCTCGCGGGCGTCACCGATCCGGAGCGAAAGCGCAAGGTCATCGGGCGTGAGTTCATCCGCGTCTTCGAGGAGGTGGCTCGAGAGCACGCCGACGCCCGATTCCTCGTGCAGGGGACCCTCTATCCGGACGTCATCGAGAGCGGATCCCGGACGGCCGCGAACATCAAGAGCCACCACAACGTCGGAGGGTTGCCGGAGGGGATGCGCTTCGAGCTCGTCGAGCCCCTGCGGGAGCTGTTCAAGGACGAGGTACGGAGCGTCGGCGCGGAGCTCGGGCTCCCCGAGGAGATCGTCCACCGCCAGCCGTTCCCCGGGCCCGGACTGGCGGTGCGCATCGTCGGAGAGGTCAACGCGGCGCGGCTGGCGACGGTTCGCGCCGCCGATCGCATCGTCGCCGAGGAGATCCGTCGCGCCGGCCTGGAGCGCGAGACCTGGCAGGCGTTCGCCGTGCTGCTGGCGGACGTGCGGAGCGTCGGCGTGATGGGCGACGGGCGGACCTATCACCATCCGGTCATCATCCGGGTGGTGACGAGCGAGGACGCCATGACGGCCGACTGGGCGCGGCTGCCCCACTCGGTGCTCGACCGAATCGCGTCGCGCATCATCGCCGAGGTGCCCGACGTGAACCGGGTCGCCTACGACATCACGAGCAAGCCGCCCGGCACGATCGAGTGGGAGTAGCTATCCCGTGCAATCCGCGACGGTCGCGAAGGGCGCCTCGCTCATGCCCTGCGCGCCCGTGGACCCCGCGTCGCCGACGATGCAGAAGTAGCGGCCCCTGAGGCAGGTGCGACGGCCGCGTTTGCCTGCTCGGATCGGGCCGGACTATGGTCCCGCCAGGACGAGAGGGGGGCGACATGCGGCGATACCTCGTCGGCATGGCACTCCTGGCCATCCTGGTGACCTCGGCGTTCCTGCCCGCAGCGGCGAGCGACTCGGCTCGGTCACGAGTGTCCGACCAAGGATTCCTCCAGCGGATCGAGGCTGTGCGAGATCCAGCTCGATCGGCTGATCCGGCGTCCGACCCAGCGGGGCGGGCGGCGCCGGCGAGCGTGAACTCGTTCGAGGTGCTCGGCCACGAGCGCCTCTTGAAGGACGAGGCGCACGGCGACGTCTTCTTCTACGACCACGGGGGGACGGCAGGGAAGTACGCCTACGTCGGCTCGTGGCAGGCGTTCTGCGCCGGCACCGGCGTCAATGTCATCAACGTGAACGAGCCGACCGATCCGCGCCTCGTTGGGGTCGTCGGCTCCCATCACGGTGAGTCGCACCATGACGTGGTCGTGCGGCGGATCGGCGACCGAGACGTGATGGCCGTGGGGGTGGAGCGGTGCGGCAGGGACGGGCGAAGCGGCGTCGAGTTCTTCGACGTGACCAACCCGAAGCGGGCCGTCTGGCTGAGCTTCGTCCGGACCCCGCAGCGCGGGGTGAACGAGCTCGACCTGGTCGTCCAGCCGGGCGGCCGGGCACTGGCGCTGCTGGCCGTCCCCGAGCTGGAATTCCACGATACGTACCTCGGCGCGGATCGCGGCGGCGAGTTCCGGATCGTGGATATAACCCATCCGAGGAGGCCCAAGGAGGTGGCGGACTGGGGCTTGATCGCCGACGCGTCCATTCCGATTCCCTCCGGGACGAGGCCGTTCTCGAGCACGTTCCAGGGGCTGGGCAATTTCGCCGAGGTCTTCGCCCATAGCGTGCGAGCGGCCGATCACGGAATGACGGCCTACGTGTCGTGGTGGGATGCCGGGGTCCTGAAGATGGACATCAGCGACCCGGCGAACCCGAAGCTCGTCGGGAGGACCGTCTTTCCCGTGGACGCGGAAGGCGAAGGACACTCCGTGACGACGTACGAGGTCGGCGGCGATCGATACATCCTCCAAACGACGAGGACGTCGACCTCACGCCGATCCCGACATTCGAATCCAGCGCGACCGGCGACAAGGTCTTCGCCGGCATCGAGGAGCCGTGGGCTCCCACGCACCTGTACGAGGTCGGTCCAGGCAGCGGGAGGTGTTCGACGCCGGCGACGGGTGCGCGGCGCGAGACTTCGACGGCGCGGCGGGAACGATCGCGCTGGCGGACAGCGTCGACCCCTTCTACGTGGGGATCATCGACGGCTGGGGACCGGTACCGTGCACGGTCGGCCGCCAGGTCGTGCTGGCCGCCCGAGCCGGCGCAGCGGCCTTCGTGTCGAACCTCGTCAGCCCCGACAACGGCTACCCCTACTTCCGGGGCAATTTCGACCTGGTGGCGAGCGAGGCGGAGGGGATGCCCATCATTCAGATCTCCGACATCGACGAGGAGGCCCTGGCCATCCGGCGGCGGCTGGCTCAGGGAGCGACCGTGACGGCGAGGCTCACGCCGGGCACGCCCTCGTGGGGATTCTTGCGCGTGTTCAGCGAGGCAACGGGAAGCGACGCGGACGGCGACGGCGTCGTCGAGTACGACCAAGTCGGGTCGTTCGACGACCTTCCCTACGTCACCGGCACCCTCGATGCCCCGCTCGGCCAGTGGTCGATCCACAACACCGAGGTGCTCGGGGACCGTGGCTACTCGTCCTGGTACAGCCATGGCATCGTCGCCCTCGACCTCACCGATCCGGCGAACCCGGTGCGCGTGGGGCAGTTCGTGCCGCACGCGGGCCGGCGCTTCAAGAGCGTGCTCGGACCTCCGTTCCCGTATGTGTGGGGCGTCGCGGTCGACCCGGAGACCGGCATCGTCTACGCGAGCGACATCAGGAGTGGATTGTGGATCGTGAAGCCGACGGGGGCCGCAGCGGCGTCGTGAGCGCGGGTCCGAGCCCGCCTACGCCCCCGTTCGCGACGCCTCGACGATGAGGCGCTGCGCCGAGGAGAACTCCGGGTGGCACGTCGTGAGGACGAGCGTCGGTCGGGGCGTCTGCTCCAGGACGTAGCCGGAGCCGGCGGAGGGCGTCGTGAACACGCGGGTCACGCGGTAGCGGAAGGTTCCGAACCTCGTCCGGAGCTCGATCCCATCGCCGGGACGCAGCTCGTCCAGATTCTGGAACGGATGCAGATAGGTCGTTCGATGGCCGGCGATGCCGACGCGTCCCTCGTCCTCCCACGGCATCGCCGTGTCGACGTAGTGGCCGGGCCCTTCCTTGAGCGCCTCCGTGTCCGTGCCCTGAACGACCACGAAGTCGATGTCGATCGCCGGGATGAGGATCTCGGCGACCGCGTCCCCTGAGAGGACCGGGCGGTCCGCGTCGCCGGCGTCGGGGCGCTCGGTCCCGATCTGGCGCTCGAACCCGCTGCGGAGCGTCTCCTGCGCGCGAGCCGTCTCGAGCCCGGTGCCCCAGAGCACCCAGGTGAGGTAGCCGGCGATCCCCGAGGCGAGCACCAGACACGTGATCCCGATCCAGCGCAGGACGACGCCGGAGCGGGAAGGCGGATGGGCGAGTGCGCTCGCCTGGTCGCCTCGCTCGTTCGGGGTCGTGCGTGCATTCGCGGTCAGTGGTCGGATTCCCTCGCTCGTCCGGCGCCTCGAGCGTACGCGGCGCCCGGTCCAGCGCCCAGCCGACCCATGGGGAGGGAGATCACGGCCCACACAGGCTGCGGGCGCTTCACGTGGGAGGCGGCGCCTACAATCTGCGCGTGACCCCCGATCAGCAGCTGTCCGAGAACCCGCTCCTCGAGGGGCTGAATCCCGTTCAGGCCGAGGCCGTGCTCCACACCGAGGGCCCGGTGCTCATCGTGGCGGGCGCCGGATCGGGCAAGACGCGCGCGCTCACCCACCGCATCGCCCACCTCATCCGGGACGAGGGCGCCTCGCCGTTCGAGATCCTCGCCATCACCTTCACGAACAAGGCCGCCCGCGAGATGGTCGACCGGGTCGAGGGCCTCCTCGGATCCCGGGTGGCGAAGGGCATGTGGATCCTGACGTTCCACTCATCGGCGGCGAGGATCCTCAGGCGCGAGCACGCCCGGCTCGGCCTGCCCTCGAGCTTCACGATCTACGACGACGGCGACACCGAGCGGCTGATCGCGGGGGTCCTGAGGGACCGCAACATCGACCCGAAGCGCTTCCCGGCCCGCGCCATGGCGGCCGCAATCGGGCGGGCGAAGGACAACGTGATCGACGCCGAGGCCTACTCGAGCCGGGCGACGAACTTCTACGAGGAGACGGTGGCCCAGGTCTACGGCGAGTACGAGCGCCGCAAACGGGCGGCCGGGGCGCTCGACTTCGACGATCTGATCACGGAGTGCGTGCGGCTCTTCCGCGATCATGCCGAGGTCCTCGAGCACTACCAGGAGCGCTTCCGCTACATCCTCGTCGACGAGTACCAGGACACCAACCGCGCCCAGTACGAGCTCGTGAACCTCCTCGCGGCGAAATACCGCAACGTCTGCGTCGTCGGCGATGCGGATCAGGGCGTGTACTCGTGGCGCGGGGCGACGATCCAGAACCTGCTCGACTTCGAGCGCGACTATCCCGATGCGGCCGTGTTCCTGATGGAACAGAACTACCGCTCGACCCAGAACATCCTGGCGGTGGCCAACGCGCTCATCGAGCACAACGTGCAGCGAAAGCCCAAGAGCCTGTGGACCGAGGACGCCGGAGGCGAGCTGAGCGTCCGCTATCGCGCCGACAACGAGCACGAGGAGGCGCTGTTCGTCGCGGAGGAGATCGAGCGGCTCTGTTCCGAGGAGGGCCACCGCTATCGTGACATCGCGGTCTTCTACCGCATCAACGCGCAGTCCCGTGTCCTCGAGGACGTGTTCATGCGCGTCGGCATCCCGTATCGGGTCGTCGGGGGCGTTCGCTTCTATCAGCGTCGAGAGGTCAAGGACGTGCTGGCCTACCTTCGGCTGCTGGTGAATCCGCAGGACGTGATCTCGGCCCGGCGCGTCGTCAACACGCCCAAGCGCGGCATCGGCGATGCGACGGTGGCCGCGATCGAGGCGTTCGCCGCGGAGGAGGACATCACGTTCCTGGAGGCCGGTCGGCGCGCGGACGAGATCTCGCTGCTGGCGGCGCGGGCCCGCGGGGCGGTCTCCGGCTTCGTGCGAATCATGGACGAGCTGCGCGAGCGGTTCGAGGACGGTGCGAGGCCCTCGGCGATGGTGGACGCCGCGGTGCGGACGTCGGGGTACCTGGCCGAGCTCGAGGCGGACCGCACGGTGGAGGCGGAGGGGCGAATCGAGAACCTCCGGGAGCTCGTCGGCGTCGCGGCCGAGTTCGAATCCAGGGATCCCGAGGCCCGCCTGGCCGACTTCCTCGAGCAGGTCTCCCTGGTGGGCGAGCAGGACGAATACGACGACGAGGCATCCACGGTCACCCTCATGACGCTTCACAACGCCAAGGGATTGGAGTTCCCGGTGGTGTTCGTGATCGGGCTCGAGGACGGCGTGTTCCCGCACTACCGGTCGATGGGGGACTCCGCGCAGCTGGAGGAGGAGCGCCGGCTCGCCTACGTGGGCGTGACGCGGGCCCGCGAGCGCCTCTACCTGTGTCATGCGTGGAGCCGCACGCTGTTCGGCAACACGTCGTACAACCCACCGAGCCGGTTTCTGGGGGAGATCCCGGAGGACCTGCTTCATGCGATCGAGGCCGAATCGCCGCACGCGCGCTCACGGACGTGGTCGGGCCGCGGAGACGCCGACGGCGGCCGGATCATCGGTGGACGGCCTGCCGGCGGGGAGGGCGGGCCGGCGGAGGGGAACCGGCCGGCGGCCGCAGTGCAACGGCACGAGCCGGCGCCGGTGAACCCGGGCGACACCGTCGTCCACGAGCGCTGGGGAGAGGGCGTGGTCCTCTCGATCGCGGGCGTGGGCACCGATGCCCAGGCGACCGTCCGCTTCGAGGACGTGGGCGAGAAGCGCCTCCTGCTCGCCTACGCCCCCTTACGGAGGATCTGAATCCGGATCGCTCGATCCTCGATGAGTTTCGCCGGGGCAGCCGGTCGGTACGAGTGACCGTGCCAGTGACCGTGGAGGTATCGAGAAGGGAGAGCGCGATGTCGAGGAACACGTTCATCAACCTGCCCGTGAAGGACCTGGCGAGGACGACCCGATTCTTCAACCAGGTGGGCTTCTCGTTCAATCAACAGTTCACGAACGAGGACGCCACGTGCATGATCATCAGCGACGAGACCTACGCCATGCTGGTGGTGGAGCCGTTCTTCAAGGGATTCACGCAGCAGGACATCACCGACACGTCGACGAGCCGAGAGGTGATCGTGGGCCTGTCGGCCGAGAGCAAGCAGGAGGTCGACGAGCGAGTCGACAAGGCGCTCGCGGCCGGCGGGCAGAGCCTGGGCGACGCGCAGGACGACGGGGTCATGTACATGCGGGGCTTCCGCGACCCCGACGGCCATCAGTGGTCGTTCATCCACATGGACATGTCGGCGATCCCGCAGTCGTAGCCCTCACCGGAAGATCGCGAGGTAGCCGGCGACCAGGATGAGGATGCCGGCGAGGATCGGCGCGATCACCCAGGCGAACCCGAGCCTGCCCCGGTAGGGGCCGAGCGTGCCCACCTTGGTGGTGGGCTTCAAGCCCGGTGGGCGAAACCGGATGCGCCGTCTCCTCACGGCACCAGCGTAGAGCACGCACCCGTCAGCGACGCCGGCGAAATCGGGCGCCACTCGGGGTTCGCTACACTGCCTGCGCCGTGGCCCGCCGCTATCGAGTCATCGTCGCGAAGCCCGGCCTCGACGGGCACGATCGCGGGGCCAAGGTCGTCGCGCGCGCCCTTCGAGACGCCGGGTTCGAGGTCATCTACACGGGCCTGCATCAGACGCCGGAGCAGATCGTCGAGACGGCGATCCAGGAGGACGCCGACGCCGTCGGGCTGTCGAGCCATTCGGGCGCGCACATGACGCTGTTCCCGAGGGTCGTCCAGCAGCTCCGCGCGCGGGGCGCCGGGGACATCGTGGTCTTCGCGGGCGGCATCGTTCCCGCCGACGACATCGCCCAGCTTCAGGCCGGAGGGATCGAACGGATCTTCACGCCCGGGGCGTCGACGGGCGAGATCGTCGAGTGGCTCCGCGAGCGGCTCGGCGCCGAGGCCACGACCGGCTGATGGACCTCTACGAGCACCAGGGGAAGGATCTCTTCGCCTCGCACGGGATCCCCGTTCCCCGCGGCATCGTCGCGACGACGCCGGAGGAGGCGCGCGCGGCGACCGAGCGGCTCGGCGGCGCGTCGGTCGTGAAGGTCCAGGTCCAGATCGGCGGCCGAGGCAAGGGGGGCGGCGTCGTGCTCGTGAGGTCGCCCGACGAGGCGTCGCGGGAGGCCGAGCGGATGCTTCGCGACGGGTTCAAGGACATGCCCGTCACGCGCGTGCTCGTCGAGGAGCTGCTGCCCATCGCGACCGAGTTCTACGCGTCCATCCTGCTCGACCGCTCCTCGCGGGACTACCTCGCGATGATGACCGCCGAGGGCGGGATCGACATCGAGGAGCTCGCGCGCACGCGGCCGGAGGAGCTGCGGCGCGTGCACATCGACCCGATGCTCGGCCTCCGCGGCTATCACGTCCGACGGCTCGTCGGATGCCTCCCGAGGGAGGCGCGGGCGGGCGCCGCGGATATCGTCGAGCGGCTCTGGGCCGTGGTGTCGGATGCCGACGCGACGCTCGTCGAGGTCAATCCGCTCGTGCTGCTCGAGGACGGACGCGTCGTGGCGCTCGACTCGAAGATCACCGTCGACGACAACGCGCTCGGCAGGCGGCCGGAGATCGAGGAGTTGAAGGCCGGATACCCGGTGGATCCCGTCGAGGCGCGCGCCAGGGAGGCCGGTCTGCAGTACGTGAAGCTCGAGGGAGAGGTCGGAATCATCGGCAACGGGGCCGGCCTCGTGATGTCGACCCTCGACGTCGTGCAGCTCGCCGGGGCTCGGGCGGCGAACTTCCTCGATGTGGGCGGCGGCGCCTCGGCCGACCTCATGGCCACCTCGCTGGAGGTCATCCTGTCCGACTCGAGCGTGCGATCGGTGCTGGTCAACATCTTCGGCGGCATCACGCGGTGCGATCTCGTGGCCGCCGGCATCCTGGAGGCCCTGAACCGCATCGACGCGACCGTGCCGATCGTCGTTCGGCTCGACGGAACGAACGCCGAGGAGGGACGGCGGATGCTGGCGGAGGCCGACCACGCGAACATCGTGACGGCCGCCACGATGCTGGAGGCCGCCGAGCGTGCGGCCGAGCTCGCGCGCGTGGGGGCCTAGCCATGTCGATCCTGATCGACGCGTCCACGAGGGTGGTCGTGCAGGGCATCACGGGCCGGGAGGGAACCTTCCATACGCTGCGCAACCGCGACTACGGCACGAACGTCGTCGCCGGCGTCACGCCCGGCAAGGGCGGGGAGGACGTCGACGGGATCCCGGTGTTCGAGACCGTCGCCGACGCGGTGGCGGAGACCGCCGCGAACACGTCCCTGATCTTCGTGCCGCCGCGGTTCGCGGCCGAGGCGATCAGGGAGGCCGCGGACGCCGGCGTGGGCCTCGTCGTCTGCATCACCGAGGGAATCCCCGTTCGCGACATGGCGGAGGTGGCGAGCCACCTGCGAGGCGGCGACGCCGTGCTCGTCGGCCCGAACTGCCCCGGCCTCATCTCGCCCGGACGGTCCAACGTCGGCATCATCCCCGGCGAGGTGTGCGCGCCGGGCCGCGTGGGGCTCGTCTCGCGCTCCGGGACGCTCGTGTATCAGATCGTGTACGAGCTCACGCAGCGTGGCATCGGACAGTCCACGTGCGTGGGGATGGGGGGCGACCCCGTGCACGGCCTGGACCACAT
This sequence comes from uncultured Actinomycetes bacterium, assembly GCA_963728285.1. Taxonomy (GTDB): domain Bacteria; phylum Actinomycetota; class UBA4738; order UBA4738; family HRBIN12; genus CAVSJR01. Next base: position 182,976 of record CAVSJR010000005.1, read on the forward strand.
CGGCTCGATCCGGCGGTTCGAGCAGGATCCCGAGACCGACCTGGTCGTGATGGTGGGGGAGATCGGCGGGGACGCCGAGGAGCGTGCGGCCGCCTTCATCGCCGAGCACGTGCACAAGCCGGTCGTCGCCTACATCGCCGGGTTCACCGCGCCGCCCGGCAAGCGGATGGGACATGCCGGCGCCATCGTCACGGGCTCGAGCGGGACGGCGCAGGCCAAGGCCGAGGCGCTGGAGGCCGCCGGAGTGCGAGTCGGGCGCACGCCGACCGAGGTCGCGCAGCTCGTCGCCGACGCCCTCGGGGCGTGACCACCCGCCCGGATCCGGGGCCCGGCGCGTCGGAGGACCCGGGACGTCTGCCCGATCGCACTCGTCCGCCGCCGGCCGACGGCTGGGCCGCTCGCATCGCCGCCGGGTGGACGGCCGCCGCCGCGTGGGGAGCGGTGTCGTTCCTGGTCGTCGCCCTCGCCGGCCAGGTCGTCGGGCTCGCGTTCAGGCTGTCGGGGGTCGGTGGCTCGCTCGCGGCGTCGGCGAGGATCGGATGGCTCGTCACGTGCCTGTTCCATCACGTGCCGATCCGGGTCGTCGCCTCGGCCTCCGACGCTGATGCGGGCGGGGTCACCGGGACCGTCGCCGCCGCGCTGCTGACCGGCACGGCCGGCGCCGCGTTCGTCCTCTTCGTCGCGGGACGCAGGACCGCCGACCGCGTTGGAGGGAACACGCTCACGAGGATGCTGCACGGCGCCAAGGTCGCGCCGGTCTACGCCCTGGCGGCGTTGCTGGTCTCCATCCTCGTCGAGGTGCGGATCGCCGTGCCGGCCAACCCGTTCGTGCGGGATCTCTCCATCCGGCCGTCGCCGTTCGGATCCTTCGCGTGGCCGCTCGTCATCGCGGCGATCGCGGGCGCCGCCGGCGGCCGCCGGTCCGCGCTCGAGGCAGGCGCCGACGAGCGTGGCGGCGGCGGCACGCTCGCCGGCGTGATCGCGAGCGGCTGGCGCATGCTGCTCCTGAGCCTCGGGTTCGCCCTCGCCGGGCTCGTCGTGCTCGCGGTGGCCCAGCCGGATGCCACCGCGGCGTATGCGCGGTCCGTGATCCGCTCGGGCCCCGGCGAGGCGACGGTCATCGTCGCCGCCCAGGCGCTCTCGCTTCCGAACCACGCCGTCTTCGCGCTCGTCCCCGCGATGGGAGGATGCGACGGCGTCTACGGGGAGGGCGTCCGGCTGGATGTGATCTGCCTCGACCGGTTCCCGCGCGAGCTCTCGCTCGATCTGTTCACGCCGGAGTCCGGGCCGCGCCCCGAGATCGCCGACGCACCCCGTGCCTTCCTGATCCTTCTGCTCGCGCCGGCCGCGGCCACGACGCTCGGCGGCGCCGCGGCGGTGCGGCGCGCTCGGGGGCGGAGCGGTCTGGAGCGCGCGGGACTCGGGGCGGCCGCGGGGGCCGTCTTCGCCGTGCTGGTCGCGGTCGCATCTGCGCTCGCCGGGATTCGGGTATCCGGGGAGCTGTTCCGTGGGGCGTCGGCCGGCTCGGTCGTCTACGGCCCGCATCCGCTGCGGGCGGGCATGCTCGCCCTGGGATGGGGGATCGTCGGTGGTGCGATCGGCGCGCTGCTCGGCGGGAGGCCGGCAGAGCGTCCCGGCTCCGGGGCCGACGCCGGTTAGCCGTCCCCGCCGATCCCGACCTCGCTGCTGTGCGGCTCCCAGGTGGCGAACTGCTGCCACGCGGTGCGCCATCCCTCGTCCGTGCGCGGATACCGTTGGACGGGCTGCGAGAGGTTCCCTCGATCCCAGATCCCGAAGAAGTCGGCTCCGTAGCCGAGCAGGAATCGCTGGCCGGAATGCGTGTACTGCATCGCCTGGCCCGTGCCCGCGTAGCTCCCCGCCCGTGCCACCTCCACGTTCCCCGGCTCGAGGGCGGCGTAGCGCTGCCATGCTTGCCGCCAGCCGTCGTCGGTGCGGGCGAATCGTTCCACGGCCCCCGACGGAGCCTGGCGGTCCCAGATCCCGAAGAAATCGGGCCCGTAGCCGAGGACGTATCGGTGCCCCGAGTGGGTGTAGACCGTCGCGGCCCCCTCGCCGCTCGGGCCGGCAACCTCCCCGCTTGGGCCGGACGTCTCGCCACCCGAGCCGGCCGCCTGGCTACCCGGCCCGGCCGCCTGGCTCCCCGGCCCGGCCGCCTGGCTAGCAGAGCCGGTGGGCTCGCCGACCGGATCGGACTCGGATGCGGCGCCGGCCGGTGGCCCCGACGAGAAGGCGTCGTTGATGTCCGACGCCGCGGACTCGGAGCCGCTGCGCCTCCTGCGTCGAACCGGGGGCGCCGCCGCCCAGTGCGGATGCGGCGCCCGATGGCGGCGGCACCGTCAGGTCGCTCTTGCAGTAGCGGCACAGGATGGCCTCGTCCTGGATCTCCTCTGCGCAGTACGGGCACCTCTTCACGTCACGTCCCTTCCTTCCACGATGCGACGGCCGCGCGCGGGGCGCCCGGCGATGGGGTGAGGCTAGCGCACATCGGCTTCGCCGGCGCTCGCCGGCCGCGGCGGGCGCCGCCGGTGAGCACGATCGTCGGCGCACGCCGACGGCTCACACGTGGCGGCGCGGCGACGTCCCCCTGGACCGGGCGGCGGCGAGCGCGGCGACGGCGCCGATCGCGGCCACGACCCAGGGCACCCACGTCGACTTCGTGAGCGGCGCGGGAACCAGCCCCGCGAGGAGGCCGCCGAGCGTGGTCACGGCCGCCAGGGACGCGAGCACGAGCAGGGCCGCTCGGTCGGTCATGCGCGGTCGCCACCACTGAAATGCCCAGACGGCGAGGCCGAGGACCGCGGCGACCGCCGCCATCAGCGACCACCTCGGCCATCGCCACGCGTCGAACGGGCCCGAGGCGTGCCCGAACCGCGTCCACGGCAACGACGTGAGGGCGACGCAGATCGCGAACGCGGCGCCGACCCCCGCCAGCCCCGGCCGCCGTGCGACCCTCCCGGGCGGGGGCGAGTCGGGACCCGGGGCCTCGCCGGGCGACGCGGGCACGCATTCCGGTCCGAGGATCCTGCCCCGCACGGGGACGGCGCAGTCGACGCAGAGCGCCCTCCGGCATCGGTCGCAATGCGCGACCGACGGCACGCCCGGGTGCATCTCGCACCGGTCGCTGCCCTTGTCGCTGCCCTTGTCGGTGCCCTTCACGGTGCGCTCGTCGGTCGGCACGGCGCAAGCTTACGCGCGCGACACGAGTCGGTGTTGGGGACTACGGTGCGATAGTGAGAGGGACGCGAGATGCGCGGGCTCGGGGGGTGGTCCGGCGGAGGAGGACCGATGGCGTCCGAGGACGAACGGCGAGAGCGGGCGATCGCGAGGCTCAAGGCGAAACGGGACTTCACGTGGGTCGCCATCACCTTCGCCCTCGTGGGCCTGGTCCTGGTCATGATCTGGTTCTTCACGACCCGCGACTCCGAGAACGCCTTCTTCTGGCCGATCCTCCCCATCCTCGGGATGGGCATCGCGTTGGCCGCTCAGTGGCGATACGCCTTCCACGGGAAGCCGGTCACGGATGACGAGGTTCGCCGGGAGATGGACGACGACGGGTAGCCGGTCGGCGCGTTGACACCCGCGTCGGCCGCTCCTAGCGTGTGCGGCCTCTCATGGATGCGCGGATCGCGGTGCTGGCGTCGGGGGTCGGATCGAACCTGCAGGCGCTGCTGGACGACCCGGTCGTTCGGCCCTGGGTGGCGTTGGTCGTGTCGGACAGCAAGGAGGCGCGAGCGCTCGAGCGCGGTCGCGCCGCCGGCGTCGAGGCCGTGTTCCTGGACCCGGCCGGGTTCGGCGATCGGGCGGGGTTCGACGCCGCGCTCCTCGAGATGTTCGCCGAACGAGACATCGGGTTCGTCGTGAACGCCGGCTTCATGCGGATCCTCGGACCCGAGATCGTCCGCGCCTACGAAGGCCGCTGGCTGAACGTCCATCCGTCGCTGCTTCCCTCGTTCCCCGGGGCGAATGCCGTGCCGGAGGCGCTGGCGTGGGGCGTGAAGGTCACCGGCGCGACGGTGCATCTTCTCGACGAGGAGGTCGACCACGGGCCCATCGTCCTGCAGCAGGCGGTCCCGGTCCTGGACGACGACGACGAGTGGAGCCTGCACGGACGGATCCAGGAGGCGGAGCATCGCATCTACAAGTCCGCCGTTCGGGCGCTGGTCGAGGGGCGCGTCCGCGTGGAGGGCCGCCGGAGCGTGATGGCCGAGGGCCCGGCATGAGCGCGCCCGGAGGCGTCCGCCGCGCGCTCATCGCGGTCGCGGACAAGGCCGGCGTGGTGGAGCTCGCGCGCGAGCTGACGGAGCTCGGGGTCGAGATCGTCTCGTCCGGGGGGACGGCGGCCGCGTTGCGCGACGCGGGCATCGACGTGACGGCCGTCTCGGAGGTGACCGGCTCGCCGGAGATGTTCGGCGGGCGGGTCAAGACGCTGCATCCCAGCATCCACGGCGGCATCCTGGCGGACCGGCGGCGTCCCGAGCACGTTCGAGAGCTCGAGGAGCACGGCATCGAGCCGTTCGACCTCGTCGTCGTGAACCTCTATCCGTTCCGACGGGCGGTGGCGTCCGGCGCGGGGGACGACGAGGTGATCGAGAACATCGACGTCGGGGGGCCGGCGATGGTGCGTGCCGCGGCCAAGAACTTCGAATCCGTTGCGGTCGTAGTCGAGCCGGCTCGATACGGCGAGATCATCGAGGGGATCCGGCGAAGCGGCGGGGTCGACCGGGACCTCCGCCGCCGGTTCGCGGCCGAGGCGTTCGCCCACACCGCCGGCTACGACGGCGCGATCGCGAGCTGGTTCGCGCGGGTCGAGGGATCGGAGTCGGACCCCCCGTCGCTTCCCCCGTTCATCGGGCTCGCGCTGCACAACGTGACCGACCTTCGCTACGGCGAGAACCCGCACCAGCGTGGCGCGCTCTACGCGGAGGCGTCCGGCTCCGGGGTGCTCGGCGGGGCGGAGGTGCTCCAGGGCAAGGAGATGTCCTACAACAACTGGCTGGACCTCGTCGCGGCGTATTCCCTCGCGGCCGAGCTTCCCTCGCCGGCCGCGGTCATCGTCAAGCACAACAACCCCTGCGGCGTCGCGCTGGGCGCGTCGTTCGCCGACGCCTACGCCAAGGCGTTCGCGAGCGACACGGTGTCGGCGTTCGGCGGGATCGTGGCGTTCAACGGCGAGGCGGATGCCGACGCCGCCGAGGCGATGGCCGAGGTCTTCACCGAGGTCGTCGTGGCGCCGTCGTTCACGCCGGAGGCGATGGCGACGTTCGCCGACCGGGCCAACCTCCGGGTCGTGCGGGCGCCGCTTCCCTCGGCGCCTCCGACGGACGTGAGGCCGATCCCCGGAGGCGCCCTCGTGCAGGACGCCGACGCGATCGAGGAGGCCCGGGAGGACATGAAGGTCGTCTCGTCGCGGGAGCCGAGCGAACGGGAGTGGGCCGACCTGCTGTTCGCGTGGACGGTCGCAGCCCGCGTCAAGTCCAACGCGATCGTGTTCGCAGCGAACGGAGCGACGGTGGGGATCGGCGCCGGCCAGATGTCGAGGGTGGACTCCTCGTTCCTCGCCGCTCGAAAGGCGGGGGAGCGGGCGGGCGGCGCCGTGATGGCGAGCGACGCGTTCTTTCCGTTTCCCGATGCGGTGGAGGTCGCGGCGGATGCCGGCGTCTCCGCCGTCGTTCACCCGGGGGGGTCGGTTCGCGACGATGAGGTCCTGGCGACGGCCGAGCGACGCGGGATGGCCGTCGTCGTGACGGGCCGTCGTCACTTCCGCCACTGACGCCGTCACGCTTGGTCGACTCGCCGACCCGACGGGTAGGATCGCTCCGATGAGCGCCGCCATCCTCGACGGAAGGGACGTCGCGGCCCAGATCCGGTCCGAGGTGGCCGAGCGGGTACGCGAGCTGCAGGACCGGGGGGTCACGCCGGGGCTGGCGGCGGTCCTGGTCGGCGACGACCCCGCGTCGCGCCTCTACGTCGGCGCCAAGCACAAGGCCTGCGCCGACGTCGGGATCCGATCCGAGCAGGTCGATCTCCCCGCGTTCGTGACCGAGGCCGAGCTGCTGGCCACGATCCGGCGCTTGAACCGCGACCCGGAGATCCACGGCATCATCGTGCAGCTCCCGGTCCCGAAGCACATCTCCGAGCTCACGGTGCAGCAGACCATGGATCCCGCGAAGGACGTCGACGGGCTGCATCCCCTGAACGTCGGGCTCATGGTCCGGGGCGAGCCCGCGTTCCCCCCGGCCACCCCGTACGGGATCGTCGAGCTCCTGCTTCGCACCGGCATCTCCCTCGACGGGGCCGAGGTCTGCGTCGTCGGCTACGGCGAGCTCGTCGGAGCGCCGCTGTCGATCATGCTGGCGCAGGACTCGATCCGGGGCAACGCCACCGTGACCATCACCCACGTCCGCACCAAGGACCTGGGCGAGCACACGAAGCGGGCGGACATCCTGGTCGCGGCGGCAGGGCTCCCCGAGATGATCACCGGCGACATGGTGAAGCCGGGCGCGACGGTCCTCGACGTCGGCGTGCACCGAACGGAGCGAGGCATGGTCGGCGACGTGAAGTTCGACGAGGTCAGCCAGGTTGCCGGCGCCATCACACCCGTGCCGGGGGGCGTGGGACCGATGACGGTGGCCATGCTCATGGTGAACACCGTGACGGCCGCCGAGCTCGCCACCTACCGGCCTTGAGCCGGCCGCCCAGCAGGCTCGCGCGGGTCCTCGCGCGCGGTCAGTTCGCGGTCACGGCCGAGGTCGTTCCGCCGCGGTCCGCCGATCCGGCCACGGTGGAGGCGCACGGGCGCGCGCTCGTCGGCTACGCGGACGCCGTGAACGTCACCGACAATCCCCGCGCGTCGGCGCACATGTCGGCCGTCGCGGGGGCGGGATTGCTCGCCGGGCTGGGCCTCGAGCCCATCCTGCAGATCACCGTGCGCGACCGCAATCGCCTCGCGCTCACCAGCGACCTCCTCGGGGCCTGGGCGCTCGGCGCCCGTTCGATCCTGTGCCTCTCCGGGGATCCGCTCTCGGTCGGTGATCACCCCGGCGCCACCGAGGTGCGCGATCTGTCCGTGCTCGACCTCGTCTCGCTCGCGGCGAGGCTGCGGGACGAGGGACAGCCGCTCGAGGGCAAGCCGATCGACGCTCCGCCTCGCTACTTCATCGGGGTGGCCGACGCGCCGCTCATCGCCGAGTACGATCCGGGGCGCCTGGAGGCGAAGCTCGACGCGGGGGCCGATTTCGTGCAGACCCAGATCGCCTACGATCTCGATGCTCTCCGTTCGTGGGCGGAGACCGTCGGCTCGCGCGGCATCCTCGACCGCGCGTCGGTGATCGTGGGGATGACGCCGCTTCGGAGCGCGAGGACGGCGCGATTCATGAACGAGAACCTCTTCGGCGTCACGGTCCCGCAGCGGATCATCGACGCGCTCGAGGAGGCCGGGCCTCGTGCCGAGGACGTCGGCGTCGACATGGCCATCGAGCTCGTTCAGGGCCTTCGGGCGATCCCGGGCATCGCCGGCGTCCACATCATGGCGCTCGGACGAGACGAGGTGATCCGCAGGGTCGTCGAGGGCGCCGGGCTCTTTCCCCGGCCGGTCTGATGCCCCGGACGACCGTGGAGGCGTGATGATCTGGGTCGGCCAAACCACCGTGGAGGTCCGTGTCGCCGACGACGCGGCGCTCGTCGCCCTGGCCGCGCTGTACGCCGTGAGCCTGCTGGCCTCCCTGATCGCGCTCGCCGTGATCGTCCGAAAGGCCGGCTACTCGGCGTGGTGGATCCTCGTCGCCCCGGTGCCGCTGCTGAACGTCGTCATGCTCTGCGTCTTCGCCGCCGCGAGATGGCCCCTGCTTCGAGCGCTCGAGGGGTCGGGCGAGCCTCGGACCGGATTCGAGGAGCCACCGCCGCCGCCCCCGCTTCCGCCGCCGGCCCCCTAGACGCGCTCGTCGATCGGAGCCCAGGTCTGGTCCCTCGGCCCGACGTACTCCGAGCCGGGGCGGATGACCCGGTTGTTCGCGTACTGCTCGCGTACGTGAGCCGTCCATCCGGCCATGCGGGCGAGCGCGAAGATCGGCGTCATGAGGTCGGTCGGGATGCCGAGGCTGTGGTAGACGCTCGCGGCGTAGAAGTCGACGTTCGCGTGCAGCCCTCGCTCCTCGTGCGCCGCGTCCTCGATCGCCCTCGAGATCTCGTACCACCGCGTGTCGCCGCCTCGCTCTCCCAGCTCCTGTGAGAGGCGGCGCAGGTGCGTCGCCCGCGGATCCTCGGTCCGGTAGACCGCGTGGCCGAAGCCCATGATCTTCTGCTTTCGCGCGAGGCGGTCCCTGACGTAGGCGGCCGCCTTCGCGGGCTCGCCCACCTCCTCCAGCATCCGCATCGACTCCTCGTTGGCGCCGCCGTGCAGCGGACCCTTCAGCGCGGCGATGGCCCCCGTGATGGCGGAGTGCATGTCGGAGAGCGTCGAGGCGATGATGCGAGCGGTGAACGTGGACGCGTTCATCGTGTGATCGGCGTACAGGATGAACGTGACGTCCAGCGCGCGCGCCGCCTCCTGGTCGGGCTCCTCGCCGAGCAGCATCGTCAGGAAGTTCGCGGCGTGCGGGAGCTTCGGGTTGGGCGGCACGATCTCCTGCCCCGTCCGCAACCGGTGATACATGGCGATGTATCCGGGCATCTGCGAGACCAGGCGCAGGGCCTTGCGGTAGTTGGCCGCCTCGGAGCTGTCCCAGCCGTCGGGGTCGTGGGCCGAGGCGGCCGAGACGCTCGTCCTGAGCATCGACATCGGGGAGGTCTGCTGCGCGAGCGTGGGCATCAGGTTGTCGTGAAACGACGATGGATTGCGCCCCTCGACGAGGAACTCGTTCAGGTCGTCGAGGTCGGTCTGTGTCGGGAGCCGCAGGTGGTGGAGGAGGTAGACCACCTCCTCGTAGGTCGCGTGGCTGGCGAGATCGTGGATGTCGTAGCCGGCGTACCAGAGCCGGCCCTGCTGGCCGTCGATGTCGGAGATGCTGGTCTCCGCCGCGACGACCTCTCGAAGTCCCATCTCGCTCACGTGGTTCCCCTTGCCTGAATGACCGTTCAAACTCTAGCACCCGCGCGCACACGGACCCGCATCCGGCCGGCGCCCGGGGCGCTCGCAGCGTGGCAGAATGGCCGCCCGCCGGCGCCCGACCCGCGACGCGAGTCCCGCGGTCCACGGCGCCGCTTCCCAAGTGGTATCGGAGCGAAGACAGCGTGCCTTACTCGGTCACCCTCATTCCCGGGGACGGGATCGGCCCCTCCGTGGTCGAGGCCGCCCGGCGGGTGATCGAGGCGACCGGCGTCGAGGTCGACTGGGACCGGCGGGAGGCCGGGATGGCCGCCCTCGAGCACGACGGGACCCTGCTGCCCGAGGACGTCCTTCGATCGATCCGAGCCAACGGCGTGGCGCTCAAGGGGCCGGTCTCGACACCGCTCGCCTCCGGCGTCCGAAGCGTCAACGTCACCCTCCGGCAGGAGCTCGATCTGTACGCGGGCGTGCGCCCGTGCCGACTGTTCCCGGGCGTGCGGTCCCCCTACGACGCCGTGGACCTCGTGGTCGTGCGGGAGAACACCGAGGACATGTACACGGGGATCGAGTTCGAGCAGGGGCGGGCGGCGACGCAGGAGCTGATCGAATTCATCGCGGAGCAGACCGGACGGCCGGTGCGACGGGACGCCGGGATGTCGATCAAGAGCATCTCCGTCGCCGGAAGCGAGCGCATCACGCGCTTCGCGATGCGGTACGCGATCGATCACGGACGCTCGAGGGTCACCGCCGCCCACAAGGCGAACATCATGAAGTTCTCCGATGGGCTCTTCCTCGCGACGGCGCGTCGCGTCGCGGCCGAGGAGTATCCGGATCTCGGGTTCGACGATCGCATCATCGACGCGTTGTGCATGCAGCTCGTCCAGGCCCCCGACCGGTTCGACGTGCTGGTGATGCCGAACCTGTACGGCGACGTCGTCTCCGACCTGTGCGCCGGGTTGATCGGCGGGCTCGGGGTCGCACCGGGAGGGCAGATCGGCGACCGGTGCGCCGTGTTCGAGGCGACGCACGGCACCGGGCCGCGCATTCCTCCGGGACGCGCCAACCCGATCGCGATGGTGCTGTCCGGAGCCATGCTGCTGCGCCACCTCGGAGAGCAGGATGCCGCCGATCGCGTCGAGGCGGCGGTCGCGGACGTGATCGCGGACGGCCGCTCGGTGACCTACGACCTGAAGCCCTCGCGCGAGGACCCGACCGCCGTCGGCACCGAGGAGGCCGGCGACGCCATCATCGCGCGCCTCCGAGGATGACCCGGGGCTCGGGCGTCCGGATCGCCCGGATACGATGGGGCGCGGAGACGAGGACCGGCGAGAAGCCGGGCGAGGTGCCGGGCGAGGAGAAGGAGCGGAGATGAAGGTCACCGTGGTCGGCAGTGGATTCGTGGGGCAGACGACCGCCATGCGGCTCGTGCAGCAGAGGCATCGGGGACGTCGTGCTCATCGACATCGTGGAAGGGCTGCCGCAGGGCCTCGCGCTCGACATGAGGGAGTCCTCGCCCATCGAGCGCTTCGAGCCGGACATCACGGGCACCAACGACTACCGCGACACCGCGGGATCCGACGTGGTCGTGATCACCGCCGGGTTCCCCCGCCAGCCGGGAATGAGCCGCATGGACCTCCTCGGGAAGAACGCCGGCATCATTCGAAGCGTCGTGGAGCAGGTGGTCCCGGGCTCGCCGAACGCCATCCTCATCAACGTCACCAACCCCCTGGACGAGATGACGCACCTCGCATCCGAGGTCTCCGGGTTCCCCAAGCAGCGGGTCGTCGGGATGGCGGGCGTCCTGGACGGCGCGCGCCTTCGGTACTTCATCGCGGAGGAGCTCGGCGTCTCGCCGCTCGACGTCGAGGCGATGACGCTCGGATCGCACGGCGAGTCCATGGTGGCGCTTCCCCGGCATGCGACGGTCGACGGCAAGCCCCTGCCGGAGCTGGTGGACGACACGACGCTGGAGCGCCTCTACGCGCGGACGCGAGACGCCGGCGCGGAGATCGTCGCGCTCCTGAAGAAGGGGAGCGCCTACTACGCGCCCTCCGCGGCGGTCGCCGCCATGGTCTCGGCGATCGCGAGCGACTCGCGAGAGGTGCTGCCGGTGTGCGCGTGGGTCACCGGGCAGTACGGCATCCACGACGTGTACGTGGGCGTGCCGGTCAGGCTGTCCGGGGACGGCGTCGCCGACATCGTGGAGCTCGACCTGAACGACGAGGAGCTCACCGCCCTGCGCGACGCCGCCGAGGGGATCCGCGCGAAATGCGCGGACCTCGCGAAGCTCTAGGTCGCTTCCTCCGCGGCGGGGTCGTCGTCCGGGTCGTCGTCGGCGACCGCCGACGCGGGCAGGAGCTCGCCCCGGCGGATCCACGCGAGCCCGAGGGCGCCGCCGATCACGCCGAGCACCGCGCCGCCGAGCGCGACGTAGATCCCGGGCTTCAGGTCCACGAACGTCAGGGCCTGGAGCTGCTTGATGCCCGGAAGCGGCAGGCCGGATGCCTCCGCGACCTCTCGCTGCTTCTCGTCGAGGGCGGGCAGCCCGAGCCTGTCGTCCTTCGCCACGATGTCCCAGGCCGTGAGCGCGCCGGCGGCGAGCGAGGCGAGCAGCACGAAGGCCACGAGGGCCCGGCGTGCGCCGCTCGACGATGCCATGCGAAGCACGGGGATGGAGAGCAGGACGAGCACGGCGAGCCCGAGCACGATCTTGCCCTCGGTGGTGTCGATCCCCTTGGTCTCCACGCCCTCGATCTTGGGTCCCAGGCTCACCGTGGCCCAGGTCAGGAGCGCGCCCACCCCCATGAGGAGCCCTCCGAGGGCGGTGAACGCGAACTGGATGAGCCGCAGGGAGCTCGGGCGCGCCGTGGAGAGCATCGGGCGTCAGTGTGGCATCCCACGGGGGCGCATGAAAGCTACGTGAGCGCATCCTCCCCGGTGGCGTCGGCGATCGCCTCCGCGACCTGCATCGTCGTCGCCGTTCCGCCGAGGTCGGGCGTTCGAACGCGGCCCGCGCCGAGCACGCGGTCGACCGCCCGCTCCACGCTCGCGGCCGCGAGCGGCTCCCCGAGGTGGCGGAGCATCATCGCCCCCGAGAGGATCATCGCGATCGGGTTCGCCAGCCCGCGGCCCGCGATGTCGGGCGCGCTTCCGTGCACGGGCTCGAACACCGAGAACTCCCAGCCGAGGTTCGCGCCGGGGACCAGCCCCAGGCCGCCCACCAGCCCGGCGCCGAGGTCGGAGAGGATGTCGCCGTACAGGTTGGGCAGCAGCAGGACGTCCAGCGACTGCGGCTCGCGCGTGAGCCGCATGGACAGGTGGTCGATCTGCACCTCCCGGTACTCGACGTCGTAGTGGTTCGCCGCCTCCTCGCGCGCCGTCTCGAGGAACAGCCCGTCGGAGAAGCGCATGATGTTGGCCTTGTGGCCCACGGTCACCACCCTGCGGCCGTTCCAGCGAGCGAAGTCGAAGGCGAAGTAGACGATCCGCCGCGTCCCCGTGACCGAGATCGGCTTCACGGTGACCCCCGCGTCCTCGCGGATGTGCACGCCGGCGAGGGCCTGGAGCTTCGTCCGCAGCCTCGCGACCTGTTCCGACCCGCACTCGAACTCGATGCCCTGATACAGGTCCTCGGTGTTCTCGCGGATGACGACGAGGTCGACGCCGGCGTGCCGCGTGGGCACCCCGGGCAGGCTTCGCGCCGGGCGGACGGCGGCGAACAGGTCGAGCTCCTGGCGAAGCGCCACGTTGACGCTGCGGAACCCCGTTCCGACGGGCGTCGTGATCGGCCCCTTCAGGGCCACGCGGCACGCCCTGATCGCATCCATGGTGGACTCGGGCAGCGTGGTCCCGGACCGCTCGAGCGCGACCACGCCGGCCTCGGCGAGCGTCCACTCGATGGGGACCCCCGTCGCCTCGAGCACGAGACGGGTCGCGCCCGCGACCTCCGGGCCGATCCCGTCCCCCGGGATCAGGGTCACGTGATGCATGCGTGCATCGTACGGGCGAGGCCGGGCCGCTCGAGGGCGATGCCCGGGCGCGATCGCCGGGAGGGGCCTTTCGGCCGTTGGCGAGGCCCACGGCATGGGCTATGGTCCGCCGAGATATCCCCCAAAGGAGGTCCCCCCGTGCGCAGAGTCGCCGTGCTCGCCCTCGGTCTCGCCCTCGGCCTGGCATCGCCGTCCGGGCTCGTCGCGTCCGCGGCCGAGGCAAAGATCGGCGTCCGCGACTACGAGTTCGCGCCGTCGGGGGCCGCCGGCGTCGTGGGGGACACGGTGTCGTGGAAATGGGCGGACGGCCTCCAGGCGGCGCACGACGTCTTCGAGGATCACCGGCTCTTCAGGTCGAAGACGACCGCCGTCGCCGGCACGACGTTCAAGCGGACGCCGTCGGCCGGGACCTTCCACTACTACTGCACGCTGCACGGGGGGCCGTCCGGCGGCATGGACGGGACCCTTCGCATCGCCCCGACGACGAACGACGGCCCCACCGGCGCGCCGTTCGGCGTCGTATGGGCAACCGGGACCCGGACGGGCAGCGCGTTCGACGTTCAGTACCGCAAGGCCGGAGGGCTCTGGAGGAGCTGGAGGACGGACACGGCGGCGCTCGCCGGGACCTTCGGCAAGCAGGGCGCGCCGATCACCGTCCAGCCCGGGGAGATCTACGAGTTCCGCGCTCGCTCGCAGGCCGACGCCTCGAGCCCGACGCGGGTGAGCGGCTGGTCGCCGACGGCGAGCTACACCGCTCCGTAGCTAGAAGCGGTCGAACAGGATGGAGCGTTTGACCTCCTGGATCGCCTGCGTCACGTGGATGCCTCGCGGGCAGGCCTCCGTGCAGTTGAACGTGGTCCGGCAGCGGAACACGCCCGTCTTCTCCGAGAGGATCTTCAGCCGCTCCGTGCCGGCCCGGTCGCGAGAGTCGTAGATGAAGCGGTGGGCGTTGACGATCGCGGCGGGCCCGATGTACTGGTCGTCGCTCCAGAAGATCGGGCAGCTGGTCGTGCACGCGGCGCACAGGATGCACTTCGTCGTGTCGTCGAACCTCTCGCGCTCCTCGGGCGACTGGAGGCGTTCGCGCTCGGGCTCGCCCTCGTCGTTCACCAGGTAGGGCAGCACGGAGGCATAGCCCTCGAAGAACGGGTCCATGTCGACGATCAGATCCTTCAGCACGCGCAGGCCCCGTATCGGCTCGATGGTGACCTTCGGCGCGACGTCCTGGATCAACACCTTGCAGGCGAGCGCGTTGTGGCCGTCGATGACCATCGCGTCCGAGCCGCAGATCCCGTGGGCGCACGACCGTCGCAACGAGAGGGTCCCGTCCTGGTGCCATTTGACCTCGTGCAGCGCGTCCAGCAGGCGGTCGGTGGGATGCATCTCGACGGTGAACTCATCCCACCACGACTCCTCCGAGACCTCCGGGTTGAAGCGGCGGATCCGAAGCGTCAGCTCGGTCGTGCGATTCGCCCGCCGCCGGTCCGGCTCGTCGAGCACGTCGCCGAGCGTCGCGTCCTCCGGTCCCATCAGTACTTCCGCTCCATCGGGACGTAGGGGCCCATGCGAACCGGCTTGTAGTCGAGCCTGATCGAGCCGTCCGGCTCGCGCGTGCCGAGCGAATGCTTCAGCCAGTGATCGTCGTCGCGAAGGGGATGATCCTCGCGGAAGTGTGCGCCGCGACTCTCGTCGCGTGCGAGGGCGGCGACCACGAGGGCGTCGGCGCAGTCGAGCAGGAAGCCGACCTCCACCGCCTCCATCAGATCGGTGTTGTAGACGCTTCCCTTGTCCTGGATGGCGACGCGCTCGTAGCGCTCACGAAGCCCGGTGAGGATGTCCTGCATCTTGCGCAGCCCGTCCTCGGTGCGCACGACGAAGGCGAGGTCGAACATCCCGTCCTGGAGCTCGGCGCGGATGTCGGCGGCGTTGGAGCCCTCCGTCCTGGTCAGGATCGGGTCCAGCATCTCGAGGGATCGTCCGGCGGGCCGCTCCGGGAGGTCGGGGAGATCGCTCTCGCGCGCGTAGCGGGCCATGTGACGACCCCCCCGGCGACCGAACACGACGATGTCGAGCAGCGAGTTGGTTCCCAGCCGGTTCGCGCCGTGGACGCTGACGCAGGCGCACTCCCCGGCCGCGTAGAGGCCCGGGACCGGCTCCTCCTGCGGCCCCACCACGACCTGTCCGTCGACGTTGGTCGGGATCCCGCCCATCGCGTAGTGCGCCGTGGGCTGGATGGGGACCGGCTCGGTCGTCGGCTCCACGTTCAGATAGACGCGGGCGAACTCCGTGACGTCGGGGAGCTTCTCCTCGATCACGCTGCGGGGGAGGTGACGGACGTCGAGGAAGACGGCATCGCCGTTCGGCCCGACGCCCCGGCCCTCCTTGATCTCCTGGTAGATGGCCCGCGACACCATGTCCCGCGGCGCGAGGTCCTTCACGGTCGGCGCGTAGCGCTCCATGAAGCGCTCGCCCTTCGCGTTCAGGAGGATCCCGCCCTCTCCGCGGACGGCCTCGGACAGCAGGATGCCCATCTTGTAGACGCCGGTCGGGTGGAACTGGAAGAACTCCATGTCCTCGAGCGGCAGGCCGCGCCGGAACACGATGCTCGGTCCGTCGCCGGTCAGGGCGTGCGCGTTCGAGGAGACGCGGAACATCCGGCCGTAGCCGCCCGTCGCGAACAGCACGGTCTTGGAGCGGAAGACGTGAAGCTCGCCGGTCGCGAGCTCGTAGGCGACGATGCCCGCGCAGCGCCCGTCCAGCATCAGCAGATCCAGGCAGTAGAACTCGTTGAAGAAGCGGACGTCGCGCTTGATGCACTGCTGGTACAGCGTCTGGAGGATCATGTGGCCCGTTCGGTCGGCCGCGTAGCAGGCGCGCCTGACGGGCGCCTCGCCGTGGTTGCGGGTATGGCCGCCGAACCGGCGCTGGTCGATCCGTCCGTCCGGCGTCCGGTTGAAGGGCAGCCCCCAGTGCTCGAGCTCGTAGATCGAGTCGATGGCCTCCTCGCACATGAGCTGCGCCGCGGGCTGGTCGACGAGGTAGTCGCCGCCCTTCACGGTGTCGAACGCATGCCACTCGGGGGAGTCGTCCTCGACGTTCGAGAGCGCCGCGCACACGCCTCCCTGAGCCGCGCCGGTGTGCGAGCGGGTGGGGTAGAGCTTCGAGACGACCGCCGTCCGGGTTCCCTCGGTCGCCTCGATGGCCGCCCTGAGGCCGGCGCCGCCGGCGCCGACGATGACGGCGTCGAAGGTGTGGGAGATCGTCATGTCAGACGCCGGCTCCCCACTTCGACGGATCGAACGTGAAGACGATGACCGTGCCGAGGACGAAGAGGATGAACCCCAGGGTGTAGAACAGCATGTTCAAGGCCAGCCGCGCGCCGGGCGGCCTGACGTAGTCGAGGATGATCACCCGCAGGCCGTTGATGCCGTGGATCAGCGCGAGGACCAGCAGCGCCCAGTCCCACGTCCTCCAAAACGGGCTCTGCCAGCGCGTCGCGACGAACCCGAAGTTGATGCGCGACACGCCGCCGGCCGGCAGATGCATGATGATGACGTGCCCGACCGCGAGCACGAGCAGGACGATGCCCGAGATCGCGCATGAACAGCCACGACCAGAGCTCGAATCCGCCGACCGGACGCTCCCGTCCCGTGCGCGGATCCCGAACTCCGGGGGCCTGAGGGTCGGGCGACGACCGGCGCGGTTCGGTCGCGGTCGCCATCAGTGGTTCAGGAGGTCGATGACCTGCTCGCCCATGAGCCAGGTGACCGGGATCATGCTCGCGACGAAGATGACGACCGTGGCCCATCCGAGCCCCCGTATGTGGCGCGTCAGGCTCGGAAAGAAGTCGATGAGCAGGATCTTGGTCCCGTTGATCGCGTGATAGAGCACCGCGGCGACGAGCCCGTACTCGAGCACCCGGACGACCGGGTTCTCGTACGCGGACAGGACGCGGTTGTAGGCCTCGGGGCCCCATCCGATCACCGCCGTGTCCACGACGTGGGCGAAGAGGAAGAGGATGATGGCGACCCCGGTGACCCGATGGAAGAGCCACGAGTACTGTCCCTCGTGGCCCTTGTACAGCGGGCCGAAGTCGCTCTTGCGCTTGCCGGTTCGGGTCGCCACGTGAGTTCCCTCTCAGGCTATCGCGGCCGGACGGTACGCCCTCCGCCGGTCCGGCCCAACGGGCGCGGAGTCTACTCCAGTTCGTCCAAGCCCGACCTGCCGGTTCAGCGCTCGCGCCGCGCCACCATCACGCCGTCGCGCGTCGGAACGATCGTCGAGAGGTAGCGTTCGTCACCGGCGATCATCTCGTTGTGCTCGAGGATCGCCGACGTCGTCGGATCGGGGGACGGCTCGGTCACGCGCCCGGACCACAACACGTTGTCGCACAGGTACAGGCCGCCCGGCCGGATCCGGTCGCGCGCGGCCCGCCAGGCGTCCGGATATCCCTGCTTGTCGATGTCGCAGTAGACGACGTCGAACTCGCCCTCGAGCTTCTGGAACGAGGCCACGGCGTCGCCGACGTGATAGCGGACCGGCCCGGCCAGGTTCGCCCGGCGCAGGTAGTCCTCGGCCTTCCGTTCGTTCTCGGGGTCGCCGTCGGTGAGGTGCAGCTCGCCATCCTCGCCCACGGCGCGAGAGAACCAGTACGCCGAGTAGCCGAAGCCGGAGCCGAGCTCCACGACCCGGCGCGCGTCGATCGAACGGGCGAGCAGCTCGAGCGTGACGCCGACCTGGCGGCCGACGATCGGGAACCCGCGCGCCTCGCCCTCCGCCTCCATCTCGAGCAGGACGGGCTCGTCCCACCGCGTGAGGAGCCCGCGCATGTAGCGCTCCACCTCGGGATCGACGATGTTCACGTGCGAACCCTATCCGCTCCGGCGCTAGTCTGTAGCCGCCATGGCCGACGACGATCCCCGCTTCACCGACTCCGGCATCGAGATCGATCCCGTCTACGGTCCCGAGCATCTCGAGGGGTTCGATCCGGCGCGCGACCTCGGGGAGCCCGGGCGGCCCCCGTACACCCGAGGCGTGTACCCGACGATGTACCGCGGGCGACCGTGGACCATGCGGCAGTACGCGGGAATGGCGACGGCGCGGGAGACCAACGCGCGCTTCCGCTATCTCCTCGATCACGGCCAGACCGGGCTCTCCGTCGCGTTCGATCTCCCCACGCAGATGGGCTACGACTCCGACCATCCTCGTGCCGAGGGCGAGGTCGGCAGGACCGGCGTCGCGATCGATTCCGTGGAGGACATGAAGCGGCTGTTCGACGGCATCCCGATGGATCGCGTCTCCACGTCGATGACGATCAACGCGACGGCGGCGATCCTCCTCCTGCTGTACGAGCTGGCTGCGGAGGAGGCGGGTGTCCCCGCCGACCGGCTCTCCGGAACCGTCCAGAACGACCTGTTGAAGGAGTACGCCGCGCGCGGCACCTACATCTATCCGCCGGCGCCCTCGATGCGCATCATCACGGACGTGTTCTCCTACGCGGGGGAGCACATCCCCCGGTGGAACACGATCTCGATCTCCGGGTACCACATGCGCGAGGCGGGCGCGACGGCCGCGCAGGAGATCGCCTTCACGCTGGCCAACGGCATCGCCTACGTCCAGGCCGCCCTGGACGCCGGACTCGCGGTCGACGACGTCGCGCCCCGGCTGTCGTTCTTCTTCGCCTGTCACATGAACTTCTTCGAGGAGGTGGCGAAGTTCCGGGCCGCCCGAAGGATGTGGGCCAGGGTGATGACCGAGCGCTTCGAGTCCAAGGATCCGCGGAGCGCGATCCTGCGGTTTCATACGCAGACCGGCGGCGCCACGCTGACCGCGCAGCAGCCGCAGAACAACATCGTGCGCACCGCCCTCGAGGCGCTGTCCGCCGTGCTCGGGGGCACGCAGTCGCTGCACACGAACTCCTTCGACGAGGCGCTCGCGCTTCCGAGCGAGCACGCGGCGAAGATCGCGCTGCGGACCCAGCAGATCATCGGCGACGAGTCCGGCGTCGCCGACACGGCGGACCCCCTGGGCGGCTCCTACTTCGTGGAGTCGCTCACGAACCAGCTCGAGGCGCGCGCGCTGCAGTACCTGGACAAGATCGACGGGATGGGCGGCGCGGTGGCCGCGATCGAGGCCGGCTTCTATCAGGACGAGATCCACGAGGCCGCCTTTCGCATCCAGCGGGGGATCGAGTCGGGGGATCGCGTCGTCGTCGGGGTCAATCGCTTCGAGGAGGCGGACGAGCAGCCGCCGCAGCTGCTTCGGATCTCCGACGAGGAGGTCGCCGGTCAGGTCGAGTCCGTGCGCCGGCTTCGCGCCGAACGCGACGGATCCGAGGTGCAGCGCAGGCTCGCCGACGTCGCCCGCGCGGCGCAGGGCACGGGCAATCTGCTGCCCCCGATGAAGGAGGCGCTTCGAGCCCGCGCAACGCTCGGCGAGGTCTCGGACGTGCTGCGAGAGACCTTCGGCGAGTACCACCCGACGCACTGACGTCGCGACACGAGCCGCGCGGGCCGCTCCGGTAAGCTTCGCGTCGGTGAACGTGTCGATCATCGGGGGGACGGGCGCGGAGGGCTTCGGCCTGACGCTCCGGCTCGCTCGATCCGGACACCGAGTCGTCATCGGCTCCCGATCCGAGGAACGGGGCGCGGAGGCGGCCGCCCGGGCGATCGGGATCGTCGGCGAGGGCGCGCGCGTGGAGGGCACGTCGAACGATGGTGCGGCCGCCGATGCGGACGTGGTGATCGTGACGGTGCCGTACGCGGGACAGGCGGAGATCTACCGGTCACTCAAGGGGCGCATCGAGCCGGGACGGATCGTCGTCGATGCGACGAGCCCGCTGGCCACGGCCGTCGGCGGCCGCCCCTGGCAGGTCCTCCGGCCCTGGCACGGCTCGGCGGCGGAGCAGGCGAAGGCGCTGCTTGCGCCCGGCGTCCGGATGGTCGGAGCGTTCCACACGATCTCCGCCGAGGCGCTCGGCGGATCTCGATCACCCCGTCGACAGCGACGTCTTCGTGTGCGGCTCCGATGCGGAGGCGAAGGGCGTCGTGGGCGAGCTCATCGAGGGCATCCCGGACCTGCGATGGGTCGACGCCGGCCCGCTCTCGATGGCGGCCATCGTCGAGACGCTCACGGCGCTGCTCATCAGCATCAATCGCGGGTACGGAATCCACGACGCCGGGTTCCGGGTCACAGGGCGAGACTCGTGGGGGCGCACGTCGCCCACTCGATAGGCGCCGCTCCTTCCCTAGGATCGGCTCCCCAGGTCCGCCTCGTCGCGCTCGGCGAGGGAGTCGCCGGACTCGCTGCCGCGGAGCGGGAGCGGCGGCGATCCCGGCTCGGGGAGCAGGACGAGCACGCCGAGGGCCGCGACGAGGATCAGCCAGCCGGCGATCGCGACGATGGTCGGCGCCGCCAGCCATGCCGCGAGCGGCCCGACCGCGAGCAGCGCCGGAAGCAGCGCCAGGTCCGCCACGGCGCCGACCGCCGCGACCTTGCGCCCACGAGCCGAGTCGGGGCGCCGAGCGAGCAGGAGCGCGTCGACGGCAACGAGCGCGAGCGAGGCGGCGAAGCCCGTGAACAGCCAGGCGAGCAGCAGCGCCGGGAGCTCCGATGTGCGCGACATCAGGAGCACCGACGACGCCAGGGCGAGGAGCGCGACGAGGATGAGCCGCTGCGGGACCCAGCGTCGGAGCGTGCCGGGCGCCGCGAGCGACCCGAGCAGCATGCCGATCCCCACGGTCCCGATGATCAGGACGAGGCCGCTCCCGAGCCCGGACAGCGGCTCCCCGCGAACGAGCGCCTCGCGGACGAGGAGCGGAGCGATCGGGCCCCCCCAGGCGACGGCGAGAAGCGCCATCGCGGAGACGGCCGCGAGTCCGCGGACGACCGGATCGGCGAGCGATGTTCGCCAGCCGAGCCGAAGGTCGTCGAGGAACGTCGTCCCGGTCCGCGACGGGTCCGCGCCGACCGAGCGCGCGCTCCACACGAGGCCGGCGCCGGCGAGCAGCGCGCACGCGTAGCCGACGAAGAAGGCGGTCGGGGACACCGTTCGCACGAGATAGCCCGCCAGCGCCGGTCCGACGAGGATCGGAAACTGCGTCGTCGCGTTCACGACGGCGATGGCCGCCGGCGTGTCGGCCTCGTCCACGATGTCCGGAACCGACGCGAGCAGGCTCGCCCGGTGAACCGCTCCGAGGGCGCCGAGGACGGCGGCGACGGCCACGAGCGCCGCATCGCTCTGGCCCACGACGGCGAGGCTCCCGACGGCGACCGCGCGCCCGGCATGGGCGCACAGCATCACGGTCCTCCTCGACGCCCGGTCGGCGAGGGGCCCGGCCACGGTCGCGCCCGCGAGCCCCGAGGCCGCGAGCTGGACGAGGAGGAGGAGCCCGATCGAGCGAACGGCGTCCGACGGATCGCCCGGTCCCGCCGCCAGCACCACGCCGGCGAAGAAGAAGTATCCCCACGTGCCGAGGTTCGCGAGGGCGTTGCCGCCCGCCAGCCTGAGCAGCGTCCCGTTCGCGAGGACACGGGCGGAGCTCGTCCGCGGGCGGTGACCTCCGGCGGCGATGCGATGGACGCCGATCCCGGCGCCGATCACGACCACCAGGTCGCCGATGCTGAAGACGTTGGCGTAGGGAAGGCTCGACGGCACCGCGAAGATGTCGCCGAGGACGAGCAGGCTGGGATGCGGGATCGCCGCCGAGTTCGCGTAGAGCCCACCCCAGTCGGTGGGGAGCCCCGCGAGGGCGACGGCGTGGTCGGCCGCCGGCATGATCCCTCCATTGGCGGCGATGGCCGCGAAATTCATCGCGGCGCCGAGGGCGATGATCTTGAACCCGGGGATGTCCCGGTTGACCCACAGGAACGCCACCCCGAGCGGATAGGCGCCGAGCTCAAGCGTCGTCGAGCAGGACGGTCTGCGGCCCCGGCCGCGCGATCAGCCAGACCTGAGTCCCGAGCGCGGCCACCAGCAGCCAGGTATGGCGGAACCGGAGGTCGGCGAGCGCGCGAAGGCTTCCGCCGGTCAGCGGGACCGTGACGATCGCAGCGAGCAGGAAGAAGAGCAACAACATCGGGCGCGCGGGCCTCCCATGGGTCAGTAGCTCTATCGGCGGGGCGTCTTCGCGCCTGAAGGGTCCGCGGCACGCGGCGTCCGGGCAAGGGTCCTAGGTCCGAGGCCGGACGAGCGGCCAGGCTCCGCCTAGGCCGCGGCGCCGGCGCCGCCCCATGGTCGGCCTACCGGATGTCCGAACCAAGGCCGGATGCGCCCGACGGCCCGCCTCCCTACTCTGAGTGAAGTCGCCGCCACGGCTCGCTCGGTTCAAGGAACGGGCACGTTGCGCCGACGAAATGGAGGATCGGTCCGTTTTCGGTTCGTTCGTATCGGACGGCGCCCGACTCCATCGAGAGGAGGTGAGACGCATGAAGAAGCTGATTCTGCGGGTGCTCTACTCGGGCACCACGCTGGCTCTGGTCGTGTTCGTCCTGGGCGCCGCCGCGAAGCACCCTAGGGGTGGAAAGTAGCCACCATGGGATCGCCGTCTCGCGAACGTAGCGGCGCTTCGCCCGAAGAAGTCTCGGGGGGTCCCGAGACGTCGCTGGGTGGGGTTGGATGCGGCGATGGATCCGGAGCGCAACACGGCCTGGGTGACCTACGTCTGCGCGGTGTCGCTCGTCGGCGTCGGACTGATCCCGTTCATGTTGGCCTCGCCGAGGATCCCGACCGCCCTCGGCTCCGCCGGGTTCTGGTTGTTCTCCGTCTTCGTCCTGTTGGGGGAGATGTTCCCCCTCCGGGTGCAGATGCGGGACGAGCTCACGGAGAACACGACGTCCGTCACGTTCTCGTTCGCGCTCATCCTCTCCTTCGGCGCGGGCGCGGCCATCCTCCCGAACATCGTCGCCAGCGCGATCGGCGACGTGCGGCAGGGCAAGTCCCCGCTCCGGGTGGTGTTCAACGTCGGCCAGTACGTCCTGTCGATCGCCGCCGCGGGCGCCGTCTACGAGCTCCTCGGTGGATCGGCGATCGTGACGGCGCGAGAGATCCCCGCGATCGCCGCCTCCGCCCTCACGATGTTCCTCGTCAACCTCGTGCTCACCAGCATCGCGGTCGGCCTGTGGCAGCGGCTCCCGCTGATTCCCTACGTCTACAAGAACATCGCCTTCTCGGCGCACATGACGCCCGCGCTGCTGGCGCTCTCCCCGGTCGTCGTCGTCGTGGCGGAGGTCAGCCTCTGGTTCGTGCCGTTGTTCGCGATCCCGATCGCGGCCGTGTACTGGGGCATGACGAAGGCGCTCGAGAACAGCCGGCTCGTCGACCGGCTCCGCGATTCCCTCGAGCAGATGACCGAGCTGAACCGCATGAAGGACGACTTCGTCGCCGTCGTCTCGCACGAGCTTCGCACGCCGCTGACCTCCATCCAGGGCTACGTCAAGACGCTGCTGCAGCTCGCCGGGCAGCTCGACGAGGCGCAGGAGCGGTCGTTCCTGGAGGCCGCCGATCGCCAGTCCGACCGCCTGCGAAGCCTCATCGAGCAGCTCCTCGTCGTCGGCCGGCTGGAGACGCACTCGGAACCGATCGCCGCGACCCCCGTCTCGCTGACCTCGGTCGCCCGCAACGTCATCGAGGAGCTTCGCCCTCGAGCCCACGGGCACGCCTTCGACCTGCGCTCCGACCCGGACACGCCGTTCGTCCGGACCGACGAGCACAAGGTCCATCAGATCCTGTCGAACCTCGTCGAGAACGCGCTCAAGTACTCGCCCCCGGACACGCGCATCACCATCCGGATCGAGCCGCGCGCAGGACGGCATCGTCGCCGCGGTGCAGGACGAGGGGCACGGGATCCCGGTTGATGAGCGCGAGCAGGTCTTCGAGCGCTTCTACCAGGTCGACTCCTCGGCGACGCGCTCGGTCGGCGGCACCGGCCTCGGCCTCTACATCTGCCGCAAGATGGCCGAGCAGCTCGGCGCCCGAATCTGGCTGGAGTCCTCCGGGCGCCGGGGGTCGACGTTCTGCCTGTTCGTCCCGCTTCTCGCCGCCGGGCCGCGAGGACGAGGCTCCTGCCGGCGAGTCCGACGGGGAGCCCGCGACGGGCGATCAGTCGATTACGGCGAGCGTCTGACCGGTCTCGACGACCTGGCCGGGCTCGATCATCAGCTCGGTGACCTCCCCCTCGCGGCGCGCGACGATGGAGTTCTCCATCTTCATCGCCTCGAGGATGCAGACGACGTCGCCCGCCTCGATCTTCTGTCCCACGTCCACCAGCACGCGCATGATGGTGCCCTGCATCGGCGCCGCGATCTCGCCGTGGACGTGTTCGCCGTGGTGCGAGTCGTGCTGGGCCGGCGGCCGCGGCGCGGTGTCCCGGCGTTCGTCGAAGATCCGGATCGGGACGCGCCGTCCGGCCACCTCGAGCAGGATGTCCTCGGGCCTCGGCTCGCGACCCGGCGCCGCCGATGACGCCGGCAGCAGGTTCGCCGGCGCGGGCAGGTCGGCGTCGGCGAGCGCCCGCTCCAGCCACGTCGTCGTGTGCGTCGCCTTCTTGAAGTCCGTCGTCTCGAGCGCCCAGGCGTGGAGGGGGATCGTCGTCGGGACCCCCTCGATGTGGAACTCGCTCAGCGCTCGAAGCATCCGCCGGCGGGCGTGCTCGCGGTCCTGCCCCCACACGATCACCTTGGCGAACAGCGAGTCGTAGTCGCCCGGCACGGTCTTGCCCTGCACGACGCCCGAGTCGACTCGCACGAACGGGCCGGAGGGCTCACGGTACGCGCTGATCTGCCCCGGCCCCGGAAGGAAGTTGCGGCCGGGATCCTCGGCGTTGATGCGGCACTCGATCGCGTGGCCTCGCGGCTCGGGGCTCAGGTCCAGCCGCTCGCCGAGCGCGACGGCGATCTGGAGCGCCACGAGGTCGTAGCCCGTCACCATCTCGGTGATCGGATGCTCGACCTGCAGCCTCGTGTTCATCTCGAGGAAATAGAAGTTGCCGGCCTCGTCGACGATGCCCTCGACGGTGCCGGCGTTGACGTAGCCCGCGCCCTTGGCGAGCGCGAGGGCGGCCTCGCCGATCCGCGCGCGAAGCTCGGTATCGACGATGGGCGACTCCGTCTCCTCGATCAGCTTCTGGTGCCGCCGCTGCACCGTGCAGTCCCGTTCGCCGAGGAAGTAGGCGTTGCCGTGCTGATCGCAGAGGATCTGCGCCTCGACGTGGTGTGCTCGATCGATGTAGCGCTCGAGGAACACCTCCGAGCGTCCGAAGTAGGTGCCCGCCTCGCGCGCCGCCCGCTTGAGCGCGTCCTCCAGCCGCTCGGCGGACCGAACGACGTGCATGCCCCGGCCGCCGCCTCCGAACGACGCCTTCACGACGAGCGGAAAGCCGAGCCGCATCGCCTCGGAGGCCGCTCGATCCAGCTCCACGGGCTCGACCGTTCCCGGGATGATCGGGACGCCGGCGCGGTCGGCCGCCTGCCGGGCGAGCGACTTGTCTCCCATGATCTCGATCGACTCCGCCGTCGGCCCGATGAACGTCGCGCCGAACTGCTCGACGGCGGTCGCGAAGTGCGAGCGCTCGGAGAGGAAGCCGTACCCGGGGTGGATCATGGTCGCGCGGGAACGCCGCGCGGCCTCGAGGATCGATCCGATGGAGAGGTAGGAGTCGGACGCGACGCCGGGCCCGATCCGGTACGCGCTGTCGGCCATCTGCACGTGCAGCGCATCGCGGTCCGCGTCCGAGTACACCGCGATGGAGTGGATGCCCATCTCGCGGCACGTCCGGATGATCCGGACGGCGATCTCGCCGCGGTTCGCGATCAGGATCCTGGGTTTGGCCACCACACCCCGCTACTTCCCGCCGGCCGCCCCGGCCCGCGTTACGCTCGCCCCGCTCGAAGGGAGGTCACGCCATTGCTGTCCGAGCCGATCCTCGCGCAGATCCTGGGCCGACTCGGCCTCGCGGCCCCGGTTCGCTTCGATGAGGTTACCGGCTCGACGAACGCCACGTGCGCCGAGCTCGCCGCGAGCGGGGCTCCGGAGTGGACCCTCGTCGCCGCGGGCCATCAGACGGCGGGGCGGGGCCGGCTGGACCGATCCTGGCGGGACCGGCCGGGGGAGTCGCTCCTGTTCTCGGTCCTCCTGCGTCCCCGGATCGCCGCGGAGCTCGCGGGACTGCTCCCCCTGCTGGCCGGGGCGGCGATGGCCGAGGCGGTCGGCTCCCGCGCGGGCGTGCGTGCCGGCTGCAAGTGGCCGAACGACGTGATGGTCGACTCCGACAAGGTGGGCGGGATCCTGGCCGAGGCCTCGGTCGAGGGAGACGAGCTGCGCCACGTCGTCCTGGGGATCGGGATGAACCTCGGCGTACCCCCCGATGTCGACGGCGCCGCGTCCGTTCCGGGCGTGGACGCGGCGGCATTGCTCGAGGAGTTCCTCACCCGCCTGCACCGGTCCTACCGCCCGCACGACGAGGGGTTCGACGCCTCGGTCCTGGCCGCGTGGCGGCGTGCGTCGGTCACCCTCGGGCGACGCGTCCGTGCGACGGACGCCCGGGGTCACGACGTGGCCGGCGTCGCCGTGGACGTCGACGAGCGAGGCGGGTTGATCGTGGAGCGGCCCGACGGCGCCCGGTCGATCGTGGCGTTCGGGGACGTCGATCACCTTCGGACCGACCCATGACGCTCGGGCATGCGCGGCCCGCGCCGACTTGTCGGCGGCCTGACGTGCGGGTAGCGTCCCGCTCGTGACGTTCCCGCGCCGCCTGCTCATCGAGGGCGAGGAGCTCGTGCTCGACCTGCGACCGCACTGGATCGCGCTGGTGCGCGCCGTCCTCATCGCCCTCGTCGTCGCCGTCGCGTGGTTCCTGCTGCTTCGCAATCTCCCCGACGGCACCACGGGAGACGTGCTGCGGTGGATCATCCTCGGCGTCGGCGCGATCCTGCTCATCTGGTACGCGCTTCGCGACCTGGTCGAGTGGCTGACGTCGAACTTCGTCGTGACCACCGACAGGGTGATCCACCGAGAGGGATTCATCGCCAAGCGGTCGATGGAGGTCCCGCTCGAGGCCATCAACGACGTCCGGTTCCAGCAGGGGATCTTCGAGCGGATCATCGGCGCCGGGACGCTCGTGATCCACTCGGCGAGCGAGGCCGGCCGCCAGGAGTTCGCGGACGTCCGGGACCCCGAGATGGTCCAGAAGACGATCTATCACCAGGGGGAGCTCAATCAGCAGCGCATGCGCGGCAGCGGGCAGGTCGTGCCTCAGGCCCCCTCCATGACCACCGAGCTGCAACGCCTGGCCGACCTGCGCGAGCGGGGCGTGCTGACCGAGGACGAGTTCCAGGAGCAGAAGGCCCGCATCCTCGGCCGGCGCCCCTCCTAGCCCGGCGACCGGAGGCCCCGCGGCGGCCCGTGGTATATGTCGGGGCATGGCCGTGGGCGTGCTCGACCACATCTATTACTGGACCGCCGACATGGACGCCGCCGTCGACTTCTACGGCGACGTCGTGGGCCTCGTG
The DNA here is from genome assembly GCA_963728285.1 of uncultured Actinomycetes bacterium. GTDB lineage: Bacteria > Actinomycetota > UBA4738 > UBA4738 > HRBIN12 > CAVSJR01. The sequence goes on from CAVSJR010000005.1 coordinate 210,534, forward strand.
CTCGTCAGGCGCGAGGGGAGCGCCTGGGCCGAGTTCGACGCCGGTCCGATCCGGTTCGCCCTCCACGGCGGGACCGCCGACGTGGTTCCCACCGGAGGAACCGCGGTGTTCGAGGTCGACGACCTCGACTCGGCGCGCCTTCGGCTGGGGGAGCGAGGCGTCGTGTTCGACCAGGAGGACGGGGAGGTCCCCGGGCTGGCGCGATTCGCCTCGTTCCGCGATCCGGACGGCAACGTGCTCCAGATCATCGAGTACCTGCGGTCCTAGCCAACCGTGGCGCTCGACATCTGCCCGCGCTGTGGACATCCCCTTCCCGATGGAGCGCGCTTCTGCCCGAACTGCGGAGCGCCCGTCGGGCTGTCGACGGCCGAGGAGCGCAAGGTCGTCACGGTCGTGTTCGTCGACATCGTCGGCTCAACCGGGCTGTCGTCCTCGCTCGACGCGGAGCGCTTCCGCGAGGTCCTCTCGGCGTTCTACGAGGCGGTGAGCTCCGAGCTCGTGGCCTACGGGGGACGGCCGGCGAACTTCGTCGGCGACGCCGTCGTCGGCACGTTCGGCATCCCGCTCGCGCGCGACGACGACGCCCTCCGGGGCATTCGCGCGTCGCTCGCGATCATCGAGCGGGTCGGACGAATCCGCGAGAAGCTCGGCCTCGCCCTGCCGGTGCAGGTCCGCATCGGCATCAACACCGGCCAGGTCGCGATCGGCGCCGATGCCGCCGACCAGAGCCTCGTCATCGGGGCCGAGGTGCATCTGGCCGCGCGGCTGCAGCAGGCGGCGGAGCCGGGGACCATCCTCGTCGGCGAGACGACGTGGGTCCTGACGCGCGACGCCGTCGAGTACGGCCCCAAGCGCGAGATCCAGGCGAAGGGATTCGAGGACGGGGTCTCGGCCCGGCCCGTCATCCGGCTCGCCCCGGGCTCGTTTCGCCGGCGCATCCCGATGGTGGATCGCCGCCGAGAGCTCGCGCTGCTCTCCGACACCTACGAGCGGGTGGTCGAACGGGAGCGCGCGCATCTGCTGACCTTGCTCGGCGAGCCCGGCATCGGCAAGAGCCGCGTCCTCGAGGAGTTCCTGTCCTCCGTGCCCTCGACGACCACCGTGCTGCGCGGGAGGTCGAGCGCCTTCGAGGAGGATCTGACCTACGCCCCGCTCGCGCAGATGATCCTGAGCGCGGTCGACGCCGACGCCGATGCGCCGCAGGAGGAGCTGTGGCGCCTGCTGGGCGAGCGCGTGCGGGACCTCGGGTTGGAGGGCGAGGAGGCGGAGCAGGCGGCGGCCCGGCTCGGGCTCGCGCTCGGCCTGGGGGATGAGTCCGGGGAGGAGCGCAGATACCGGGCGGGCGAGATCCGTTCGGGCCTGCTCGCGCTGATCGGCCGGCTGACGGCTCGCGCCCCCGTCGTGCTCGTGTTCGAGGACCTGCACCTCGCCCAGCCGACCCTGCTCGAGACGGTCGAGCTGCTGGTCAAGGAGGCGCGGAGGCTCCCGATCCTCGTGCTCGGGGTGGGGCGGTGGGAGCTGCTCGACATCCGGCCGAACTGGGCGGGAGGGCTCGCGGACGCGGTGACGCTGTGGGTCGAGCCGCTCTCGCTCGACCACTCCACCGAGCTCGCCCTCGAGGCGGGGGAGGGCCTCGACGAGGTGGAGGCGGAGCGGATCGCGAGGCACGCCGGGGGCAACCCGTTCTTCATCGTCGAGACCACCGCGATGCTGCGCCACGAGGAGCTCGAGATGCCGCACGCGGGCGGCCCGCCGTCGCGGCTGCTGCCGGCGACGGTGCAGGCCGTCGTCTCGGCGAGGATCGATCACCTGTCGCCCCCCGCCCGGGAGGTGCTGCGAAAGGCGTCGATCTTCGCTCGCGCCGAGTTCGACGTGTCGGAGCTTGCCCTGATCGCGAGCCCGACGGGCGAGGTCATGGACGAGCTGGAGGACGAGGAGATCCTCATCCACGACGCCGAGCGGCCGAACGTCTGGCGGTTCCGCCACGACCTGCTTCGCGACGTCGCGTACGAGAGCCTCGCCAAGCGCGAACGACAGCGCCTTCACCTGCGACTCGCCAACAAGCTGTCGGAGCCCGAGCTCGCCGACCGGTATCCGCGCACGATCGCCTACCACCTCGAGCAGGCGGCGCGCAACGCCCTCGACCTGGATCCGCGCGACCGAACGCTCGCCGAGCGCGCCGTCACGGCGCTCGTCTACGCCGGCGACCTCGCCAGACGGCGGCTGGACTCCCAGGCGGCGGTCGACCTCTACGATCGCGCGCTCGCGATGGCCGGCCCCGAGTCGGGGTGGGGCCCGGCCGAGGCCTGGGTGCTGTCGCTGCGGGGGGAGGCGCAATACTGGATGGGGGAGTTCGCCGCAGCGGAGGACTCGCTGCAGCGTGCGCTGGAGCTCGACGGCGACAGCGTGCTCATCCGCGCCCACGCGCTCCGGTATCTCGCCGACATCGCGCTCACCATCCACGGCGACTACGAGCGCGCGGCCCCGCTGTTCGAGCGGTCGCTCGCGTCCTCCCGGGAGCTCGGCAACCCCATCGTGCTCGCCCGCACCCTGCTGATGGCCGGCTGGGTCCCGTACTGGAGGAACGATCTCGACCGGGCGCGCGCGATGTTCGAGGAGGCCCTCGAGGTCGCGCTGGGAAATCCCGAGGGCGACGCGTGGGCCGAGGCTCGAGCGCTCGTCGGGCTCTCGTCGATCACCTCCCCCGTGGGCGACGAGGAGGAGTCCCTCGACCTCGCGCAGCGCGCCCTCGACATCGGCCGCCGCAGCGGCGATGCGTTCACCACCGCGGTGGCGCAGGAGACCGTCGCCAACTCGCTGCGTCGGATGTGGCGGCTCGACGACGCGCTCGAGCACGCCGACGCCGCCATCCGCACCTTCCGTGAGCTCGGCGCCCGGTGGGAGCTCGCGAGCGCGCTCGGCGACCGCGGCTTGATCCGTCGGCTCATGAGCGAACCGGGCGAGGCCGAGCCGGATCTGCGGGAGGCCTTCCGGCTCTGCCGCGACCTGAACGAGCGAGCGCTCGTCTCGTGGACCGCCTCGGAGCTGTCGCGGATCCTCGTCGCGAAGGGCGAGGCGGCCGGGGCGCGGCATGTCCTCGACGATCCGGCGGCGCGCCTCGCCGCCGCGGAGCCGGGGTCCGTCGCGTCGATGCTGGCCGCCGAGACCGTGCTCTCGCTCGCCGAGGGCGACCGCGAGACGGCGCTCGAAACGGCCGTCCGGGCGCTCGACCAGGAGCGCGCGCAGGGGTGGCCGAACCAGGTCGCCGCCCAGGTGTGGTGGATCGGCCGCCTGTTCGGGCCCGAGCCGGCCGGCGGAGAGGACGAGGTGGAGCGCGCGCGCCTGCTCCTCGAGGGCAACCACTGGGTGCAGGCGCTCAAGGAACCGGACCTCGTGCCCGAGACCACCTGAGGAGGATCACCCGAGCCTCGGGTGGGCTCCCACCTGCGCGGAGGCGAATTGGGTACCCTCGGACGATCCTGTCCCCCATGAAGACGAGCCGTCCCTCCAGCGGTTCCCCTCCTCGTCGCCGTGCCGGGGCGCGCGTCGCGATGACGACCGCGGCGCTCCTGCTGTTCGCCGCGCTCGGGCGGGGGCCCGTCGCCGGAGCGGTGTCGCCGTCCGACATCGACAAGGCGGAAACGAGATACGCCGCGCTCCAGGAGGAGATCGCCGCGATGCAGGGCGAGCTCGACGCGCTCCAAACGCGCGGCGCGGAGATCGCCGAGGAGGTCCTCCGGGCGAGCGACGAGCTCGACGCCACCCGGCAACGGCTGATCGAGACGAGGTCGCGGCTCGAACGGGTCCGGGGAATCTACGACGATCGCGTGGAGCTCCTCGAGGACCGGGCGAGGGATGCGTTCATCTCCGGGGGGCCGGGCAGCAACATCGGCTTCCTCCTCTCCTCGGCATCCCTGGCCGACCTCTCCGACCGCCTTCAGTTCGTCGATCAGGTGAGCGCGAGCGACGCCGAGATCGCGTCCGAGGTGGAGGCCCTGAAGGCCGGGCTGTCGCGGGACGCGCGCGAGCTGGAGCGGCTCCGGGCGACGCAGCAGGGCGCGTACGACGATCTGCGGCAACGCGAGCTGGAGCTGGATCAGCAGTTCGCGCTGCAGCAGGCGTTGATCGACGACATCGCGGCGAGGAAGCGCGAGGCGGCGCGGGCGATCACGCGCCTGAAGCGCGAGCGACGCGAGCAGCTCGAGGCCCGGTATGCGGCGAGCGTCGGGCTGGTCCCGAACGGCGTGTTCCAGGTGTGCCCCGTCGGCCAGCCGCGAGCGTTCGGCGACGACTTCGGCGCCCCTCGCTACGCCGGCGGCTACCACCTGCACGCGGGCAACGACATCCTCGCGCCGTACGGCACGCCCATCTACGCCCCGTTCGACGGGACGGCCTCCGACGCGTCGAACGGGCTCGGGGGACTGTCGGTGTACGTGCATGGGGCGGCCGGCTACGTCTACAACGCCCACTTGTCGCAGCTGGGGCAGCTCGGCCCCGTGCACGCCGGCGACGTCATCGGCTACGTCGGGAATTCGGGCGATGCCGTGGGCGGTCCGCCGCACGACCATTTCGAGTGGCATCCCATCGCCATGCCGACGAGCTGGCCGACGAGCTCCTACGGGCACTCCATCATCGACGACGCGCTGAATCCGTATCCGCTCTTGACCCAGGTGTGCTAGCGAACGGTGTGCTAGCGAGCGGTGTGCTCGCGAACCGCGGCGAGCTCGTCGCGGTCAGTCGGGCGGGGTCGAGCCGTTCGTCCCTCCGCGGCTGAGGAACCGGGTGGCGAGCCCGAGCCCGATCAGGACGACGCTCCCGATCACCACCCAGACGGCGACCGGGATCCCTCCTCCACCGTCCGTCGGCGATGGGGCGATCCCGACGGGCGGCGGCGCGGCCACGACGACGTAGCCGGGCGCCTCGATGTCGGCGCCCACCTGCTGCAGGTTGGGAACGTCCGTGGACTTCAGCGGCTCCCAGCGCCTCCCGTCGGCGGAGTACAGCAGCGTGTGCTTTTGGTGCGCCCCCGGCTGGGCCGGGTAGGCCAGGATCACCTGGCTCGGCGCGGAGAACCGGCGCAGCGCGCGCCCGGACGGGTCGTAGCGCGCGCTCAACCGATACACGTTCCCCTGCGGCTCCAGGTCGTCGGGCAGCGGCCCCGTCGTGGCCGGATCGAGCGGCTTCGCCTCGAGCACCACGCGCGCGTCGTCGTCGTTGGGCGGGGCCATGCCGCGCTCGGCCACGATCGTGAACTGCACGTCTCCGGTCGCGAAGACGTCGGCCTTCGAGCCGGCCGCCGTCAGCGCGGCGTCGAAGGTCCCGCTCGCGGGCTGCCGGCGGCTCTGCGCTCCCGCCGGCGGGTTGACGTAGTTGTAGGGCGGCGGCGCCGAGAGGCCGTCGAGGAGCGGCCGGCGGGCGAGCGGGCTGAGCGACCCGGACAGCGCCGCGCCGGCGAGGAAGACGCCGACCGCGCACATCCCGCCGATCAGGACCCGGTGGCGGCGGACGAACGAGGCGATGCCCCGCGTCACGACGCGAGTGGGATCCACTGCGGAGGCTGCGTCGCGTACTGCGGCGGCCACACGACGGCGCGCTCGCCGACGTCGACCCATTCCCAGATCACGCTCGCCGCCGCGAGGTTCGATCCGGCGTCCGGGGATCCGGGCGGGGCGAAGCGGAGGCCGCTCCCGTTCGGAAGGCCGCCCGGCGGGATGTCGGCCGCGCGTGCCGCGGCGGCGACGCCGCCCGGCGTCAGCCGTGAGGCGTCGGGCATGACGTCGTGGAACAGCGCCCACGCCGCGGAGAATCCGGCGAGCGCCGCGGCGCTCATGCCCTCGCCGTACCGATCCTCGTAGGTGGCCGACGCACGGTCGAGCAGCGACCTGGCCCCGGGCAGCAGGCCCTCGGGATTCAGCGCCCCGGCATCGGGCTTGTCCGATGCGAACAGGCCGACCGCATCGCGGCCGAGGCGCGCGCCGAACTCCGGCATGCAGTAGCTGGAGGAGGTGCCGATGCCGGCGACCAGCGGCACGTGCGCCCGCACGAGCTCGCGGCGCATCGCGACGCCGTCCTCGACGTAGGCGGAGACGAACAGGATGTCGGGGCGGGCGCGATCGATCCGGCGCACGAGCGCCGGCATGTCGGCGCCCCGCGCCGGGTAGGGGAACCGGCCGACGAGATCGAGGTCGCGCTCGAGGATCGTGTCGATCGCCCCCCGTCCCACCGAGCGTCCGTACGCGTCGTCGACGTAGGTCACGGCGAAGCGGAGGTCCTCGGCCGGCTGATGCAGCCTCGCCGCGTACTGATCGACCATGAACTCGATGGCGGCCCGACCCAGCACGGCGCCCGTGGGCGGGACGTGGAACACGAGGTCGTTGGGCGACGCGACCGCTGGGTCGCCCGGGGAGGGGCTCATCGCGTCCGCGTCCATGCCCTCGTGCTCGTCCTCGTGCAGCTCGAGCTCCGCGACGGCGCCGGTCTCCCAATACAACATCCCCCTCGCGGAGGCGGCCTCGGCGGCCGGGATCGAGATCGTGCTGCCGTAGCTTCCGACGACGAACCGGTAGCCGTCGGCGTGCAGCATCGCGATCGCGGGGGTCGCGGCGTCGGCGCTGGCCACCTCGACGGGCCGCAGCTCGATCGGGCGGCCGTCGATGCCGCCGTCGTCGTTCGCGAACTCCGCGGCCAGACGGACGCCCCGATACTCGTCGACGCCTCCGGGTCCCTGGGATCCCTCGAGCGGATAGACGGCGCCCACCCGAACCGGCTCCCCGGCGCTCCTCGTGCACGACCCGGCGACCGCCCCGAGAATGACGAGCGCCCCGGCCAGCGCCCCGGCCCTCAGACGACTCACCGGAGGCTCGCAAGCACGTTGGCGGCGACGTGCGTCGCGGCGGGCGCGGCCCACGATCCCGATGCGAATCGCTGCCACGAGAACAGCAGCCCGGCGCCGAGGTCCAGGGGGAGCGCGACGACGCCGTAGAGCGGGAGGTGGATCGCCGCGAACGCCACCGCCGTCACGCCGATCGCGGCCGGGGCGCCGAAGCGCTCGAGCCTTCCATAGAGGAGCCGCCGGAAGAGCGCCTCCTCGGAGACCGCCGCGAAGGCGTTCATCGGGAGCGCGAGTGCGACGAGCCGCAGCGGCGCCGGGGGCCCGGCCACGAGGACGCTCGCCGCGACCGCCGCCGCGCCCACGATCGTCGCCGGCCAGAGGCGGGCCGGCCGCGGGGCACGCACGAGCGGCACGGCGATCGACCCCAGCAGGACGGCCGCGTAGAGAAGCGTCAGCAGCGTCGCGGGACGCGCGGTGGCCCCCGGGACGAGCGCGCGAGCGAGCAGCAGCGCGACGGCGAGCGCCGCGACCGCGTACGGGAGCACCCGACCGTCGACGGAGGGAGCGATCGCCGAGCCGGCCCGAGCCTCCGCGGCCTCGGCGGTCATCGCCGCACCTCGAAGGCCACCTGCTGGACGACGCGGGGATCGAAGGGCGCGTGGTCGTTGGCGACGAACTCGACCCGCAGCAGGTGTGGTCCCGGCTTCACGTCGGGGATGTTCTCACGTAGGCCGGAGGTCATCGAGACGAGGCGGTCGTCGAGGATGACGTGCAGGTGGCCCTCGTCGGGCCGGAGGTTGGTCGAGGTCGCGGCCGTGATCGTGGCCCCCTCGAGCGACACCTTGAGCGGCACCGACGGCCCGGCCAGCGCCTCGCCGTTCCTCGGGGATACGATCGACAGCCTCGCGGTGCTCGACGGCCGGGCGGCCGCCGGAGGACGCGACGACGGCGGTGCCGGGCTCGCCTCGGACGAGCAGGCGACGCCTCCGACCGCGACGGCGAGCGTGAGCACGGCCGCCATCGTTCCACGTGGCAGGGCGGCGCGGGACCTCATCGTCATGTGACCTCCTGTTCGAACGAGGCGGACACCGCCGCTCCCGTCTTGGCGGTGGCGTCGAAGGCGAACGACCATGTGCCGGCCGTGAGTCGCACGTTCGCCGTGAAGTGCCCCGGCGAGAGCCGCAGCAGCTTGAGGGGCCGCGTCCCCGACGGAGAGGTGGCCGTCGCCTCGGCGGACGTCAGCGGGAGCTCGCTCCCGTTCGAATCGAACGCGGTGAAGTGCACCTCCGCCCGGCCGGGCCTCGCCGGGTCGAGGTAGGCCTGCACCGATGAGCCGTCGGGAAGCGTGATCGTGTAGAGGTCCGGGAGGCCGGGTGTTCGGGCGACCGAGGTTCGCGATCCCGACGGCGTGGCGGCGGCCGTCGGCGGCCGAGCCCGGACGACGAGCGGGACCTCCGTCGCGCCCCGATCGGTCTGAACGAGCACGACGACGTCCCACGTGCCCTCGATCGACAGCGCGGTGGACGTCGTCGTCCACGACCCGGGCCCCTCGCGGCGCAGCTCCTGCGTGGACGCGCCGAGGCCCGGCTGAGCCGGCAGGTCGAATCGCAACGCGACCCTCGTCGCCGCGACGGGTTCGCGCGTGTCGTAGTCGGAGACGTCCGCGTCGGAACCGATTCTCGCCCACGGTGCCGGGCGTGATCTCGAGGCGGACCCGCGTCGTCGTCGCGAAGTCGCTTCCGGAGACGACGACCCGCGACTGCGCCGGGCCCTGCATCGCGGCCAGCTGCGCGGGCGGCGGGAGGCCGGCCAGGACGCCGGTGACGGCGAAGATGCTGGCCGCGAGGAGCAGCTCGCCGCCCAGGAGCCGGCGGACCGAGAAGGCGTGGGCGTCGTCGAGGCGGCGCACGTTGACGAACCGATTCCACGCGGCGAGGGCGACGAGGGCGGCGAAGAGGCCGAGCTTCCACAACAGGGCGTTGCCCCATCCGGTCGTCAGGAGCCGGCCGAGGACCGTCCAGCCGCCGAGGAGGTCCACCGACCGGATCGTCCCCGTGGCCAGGATGACGGCGAGGGCCGGGGCGGCCAGCCCGGAGAACCGGCGGATATGGGCGTCCCGGCGCACGCCGGCGGCGTCGCGCAGGTCGATGAGCAGCCACGCGAGGCCCCCGATCCAGATCCCGACGGCCAGGAGGTGGAGCCACTGGACCAGCACGTCGAACCCGCGGAACGGGCCCGGCGCGCCCGCGTGGCCCCCGATGGCGTGGAACAGGAGCCCGGCCGCTGCGCCGACGCCCACCGCGGCGATCGCGGCGTCCGATCGGCGGACGGACGCGACCGCCACCGCGACGCCGGTCAGCCCGAGGGCGATCGCCTGGCGAGCGAGCGGGGTCCCCGTCGCCGACGACAGCAGCGTGCCGAGCGAGACGCCGGCCGCCGAGCTCTCGGCGACGGCAACGAGGAGAAGGCCGACGGCGGCGAGCGTCCACGCGACCGGCAGCACGATCCTCGACCCGCGCGGGCGCTCGCGGAGCACGGCGAATCGCATCGTCGCGGTCGCCAGCAGCACCGCGAGCCCCGCGTACAGAAGCCAGCGGCCGGCCACCGCCTCCGGGGAGGGCTTGGGCGTCGCCGGGATGACGGCTCCCGCCGGCGGGGAGGAGCCGGCCGGGGAGACGCCCACGCCGAAGGCGAAGGACCCCCCCGTCGAGTGCCCGTCGGCGGTCGACGTCGTTCGCCACGTGACCGTGTAGATGCCGTCGGGGAGCCCCGGCCGCAGCGGCACGCGGAGCTCGTGCTCGTCCCCGGGCGGAACCGCGGCCGGGCCGCGCGCGACGGAGCTCCCCGTGGAATCGAGCACGTCGATCTGCGAGAGGTCCGGATCCGGCGGCTCGGTGAAGGTGATGCAGGACGTCGGACGGAGCGTGGTCGACGATCGAGTCGCCCGCGGGGACGGACCGCTCGAGGAGGGCGTGCGCGGAGGCCGGCGGCGCCATCGCGACGAGCGCACCGGCACCGAGCAGCGCGGCGGCGAGCACGCGAGCGGCGAGGGAGGCACGCGAGCGTCGGGGCCGCGTCATCCGGGAACCTCGAACCGGACGGACGCGGTCACCCTCGGATCGAACGGCGCGTGGTCGGCCGCGACGAACTCGGCGTCGAGCTCGTGCATCCCCGGCGGCGTGCCGCTCAGGTCCACCGTCTGCAGCGTCCCGTACGTCATCGAGATGAGCCGCCCGTCGAGCGAGAGATGGATGTGCCCCTCGTCGGGCTGCAGATCCGTCGACGTCGCCGAGATGATCCTGCCGCCGGTCAACCGAAGCACGACGGCGAGCTCGTCGCCGGAGACGGGCCGTCCGGGCGCCGGCTTCTCGAACGCGAGCGTGGCCGTGGAGGCGGGCCGCGCGCCGCCCGCCCGGGCCGGCGCGGTGGGACGAAACAGCGTCGGCACGATGAACGACAGCACGACCAGCCCCACGGCCGCCGGGAGGAGCGCCACGGCGGCCCAGCTCGGCAGCCGCGGGAATCCCTTGCGTCGCAACCGTGTCCACGCCACCCAGCCAACGGTCACCCCGCCGAAGATCAGCAGGGTCGCCGCGAGCTCGTCGGGGGTCCCGGCATGCGCCAGCAACGGCATCACGCATCTCCGGCGGCGACGCGCAGGCTCAAGCGCTCAGCCTCGCTTCCGGGCCGACGCGATGGCGACCGCGCCCAGGATCAGGCCGATCGCCCCGACCACGATGGCCACGACCGCGATCGTCGTGGCGGTGCCGGCCTCGTCCTCGGCCGCCTGCTTCGCGGCCGCGATGCCCTCGGTCAGCCGGGGAACCTCGCGATCGATCCGCTCGGCCAGCTCGCCGTTGGTCGGATCCTGCACGGGGAACTCCTCGGCGGACGGGCTGGTCACCTCGCTGAACGTGTCCGGGCCGGACGAGAACGACTCGTCGATCTTCTGTCCGTCCGCGTTGCCCGAGAAGGTGAAGGTGTAGGCGCCGGGCCTCGTCGGCACGAACCAAGCCCGGTAGTCGCCCGGCTCCCCGAACTCCCCGACCTCGAAGAACGGCTCCAGGTCCAGGTCCTTCGTCGCGTCACCGAACTTCACCTCGACGCCGAGGTCGCCGGATTTCAGGTCCGTCACGGGCGCTCCGTCGTGGTGGCTCAGGAGAAGCTGCACGCTGTTCGGGTATCCCGCGTACGCGGGCTCGGTCCCGAATCCGACGACCATCTCCAGGTCGCCCACGTGCTTCGCCTCGTGGGCGGCGGCCGACGGCGCGAACGGCAGCGTCGCGAGCGTGGCCGCCGCGGTGGCGATGATTGCGATGCCGATCCTTCTCCTCATGATGAGTCCTCCCTCGGTGTCGAGCGTGACGACGCCGCCCAACGTCATCCACGTGCGGGCGCCGGCGTGCGACCGAGAGCGGAGCGTGGGCGGAGGTGCGTCAGGCGAGCGGGGGGCCGCGAAGCCCCGCCGCCCCGGCGAGCAGCGGCGAGCGGGGACCGTTGAGGCAGGGGGCGAGGGAGGGAATGATCCTCGGAGCGGAGGCGGTGCCGGGCGAGCCCACCAGCCGCGCGAGGCTCGCCGCCGCTCGGTGCAGCACGTGCAGCAGCACCGCGCCCACGACGGCGGCGAGCGCTTGCACGAGGAGGCCGACCAGGAGGACGCGGCCCAGGAGGACGCCGAGCGGCGCGCCGGCAACGAGGCGCTCGACGACCTCCACCCCCGCGAACGTCAGGCCCTGCAGGAGCCACAATCGAGGGAACAGCCTGCGGATGCGCCCGGCGCGCGAGGCGCCGGCGGGGTCCGACCGTGCGTCCAGGGCGCACATGACCGCGCTTCCCAGCGCCAGGAGGATCAGGACCAGCACCGTCACGGAAGCGAGGCGCAGGTATCCGTGGCCCGTCGCCGACAGCACGGCCTCGCGACGGGCCGGCTGGGCAAGGAGGAGGGCGTAGGTGAGCCAGTGCCCGATGAGGACCCCGGCGGCGGCGACCGCGAAGACGGGGAACCGGCGCAGACCTCGCGATATGCCGCGTGTCCTCACCATGCCTCCACGATCTCCTCACGCTCGAGCCGCGTTGGAGCCGCATTCGGGCTCCCACCAGGCGATTGTACGCTGGACCCCGACGAGCGAAGGGAGAGCCCTCGATGAAGCCGGAGGACGTGCGCACGGTCGGGATCGTCGGCTGTGGGCTCATGGGATCGGGCATCGCGGAGGTCGTCGCGCGCGCCGGCGCCGAGGTGACGTTCGTGGAGGCATCCGAGGACCTCGTGGCGCGGGGGCGGGAGCGGATCGAGGCGTCGCTCGAACGCGCCGTGGAGCGCGGCAAGATCACCCCCCAGGAGCGAGCGGAGGCGCTCGGCCGCATCCGGGGGGTCCTGGATCTCGCGGCGCTCGGCGACGTGGACCTCGTGATCGAGGCAACGACCGAGGACGTGGAGGCGAAGTTCGACGTCTTCCGCCGGCTGGGCGAGCTCACGCGGCCGGAGACCGTGCTGGCGAGCAACACCTCGTCGATCCCGATCGCGGATCTCGGCGCCGCCTCGGGCAGGCCGGACCGCGTGATCGGGATGCACTTCTTCAACCCACCGCCGGTCATGAGGCTCCTGGAGATCATCCCCGCGATCACCACCTCGGACGAGACGAGCGAGCTCGCGCGCGGCTTCGGCGAGCGACTGGGAAAGACCTGTGTGCGATCGGCGGACCGGGCGGGCTTCATCGTGAACCGGCTCCTGATCCCGTACCTCAACTCGGCGGCCCGCCTGGTGGACGAGGGCACCGCGTCGCGCGAGGACATCGACGCCGCGATCACCCTCGGCCTCGGTCATCCGATGGGACCGCTCGCGCTCATGGACCTCATCGGGATCGACACGACCGTGTTCATCGCGGAGGTCCTGCATCGCGAGTTCGCCGAGCCGCAGTATGCGCCGGCTCCCTTGCTCCGGCGGATGGTGGCGGCGGGACGATTGGGTCGCAAGGCAGGACGCGGCTTCTACGACTACTGACGGGCGGCGGATCGTCGCCCGCCCGCGTCCGGAGGGCCGTCCGTCCGAGGCGTGCCGAAGCGGCTCTGCGTGCTCCGCCCTCGACGCCGCCGCGCGCCGAATGCCGCGGTCAAGGGGCCGTTGGTAGGTGTTCCTTCGCGCGAGAAATGGCCGAACGGCGTAGCTCACACCGTTGACACATATCCCCCGTAACGCAAAGGATATGACGCGAAGCGAAACGACACGGACGGCGCCCCCCGATGCCCGCCGACGCGCACCCGCGCGCCGGAGGACACGCCCGCACTCACCATCGGGACCGGGGGAGCCCACCCCGATTCGGACGCTCGGATGCTGCGACGAGAGGGTCGGCCGAGGAGAGTGTGAGGATGCACAAAGCGTCGTTCCGGATCCGTCGGTCCGGTGGGCCGAAGCACATCGTATCGATCGTCGCCTTCGCGGCGATGCTCCTGCTGATCGCGCCCCCCACCGCGGCGCTCGCGCTCACCCCGCCGGCCGCTTCGAACCCGGCCTTCGCGCCGAGCAGCCCGAGGACGAACACGCAGCTCGAGGCGTCGACGGGTGTCGGGGACCTCGATGACGACGACGTCGGCGTCACCTTCGCCTGGAGCGTGACGCGCGACGGAAACACCTGCGCCCTCGCGACCGAGGAATCCGCTCCCGCCACTCCTCCCTCGACGCACGTCAAGGTCCTGGACCTGAGTCAGCCGATCGCCTCGTCCAACTGCAGCGGGGCAAGCCTCGGCACGATCAACGTTCAGCGAGGCGACACGGTGCGCGTCACCGTCACGCCGCACGATGCCCACGACGGTCAGGGACTGCCCGCCTCGAACACCGTGACGGTCCAGAACACGCCTCCGGCGGCCGACCCGTTCACCCTGTCGCCGCCGGGCCCCAAGACGAACCAGACGGCGACGGCGCTGACGAAGATCACCGACGGCGACAACGATCAGGTGCGGGCGACCATCGCCTGGACGGTGACCCGGGGCGCGAACACCTGTCTCGTGAGGTCCACGACAGACCGCCTACGCCGCCAGTGGATCGAACTTCAGCGACGCGCTCGACCTGACGCAGACGTATCCGACCAGCAGCTGCACGGGGATCAGCCCACCCGGCCACCATCAACCCGTCCCGGGGCGACACGGTCGCGGCCTCGATCACGCCCGACGACGCCACGGATCAGGGCAACCCGGTCGTGGACGACGAGGTGATCGGGAACGATGCGCCGAGCGCCGACGCGAAGTCCGTGCAGACGAACGAGGACGTCAACGTGACGGTCACCCTCTCGGGCGCCGATCCGGACGGGGACACGCTCTCGTTCGTGGTCACGCAGCTGCCCGCGAACGGCTCGCTGTTCGACGGGGCGCACCAGATCGTGAACGCCGACCTGCCGTACACCGTGCAGGATGCCGCCCACCAGCTGAGCTACCACCCGGCCGCCGACGCGTACGGGCCGGACTCCTTCAACTACCGCACGACCGACGGCAGCGCCGAGTCGCCGTCGGCGACCGTGAGCATCACGGTCGATCCGGTCAACGACGCGCCCGTGGCCCAGAACGACACGGCGGGCCCATCGAGGGCGGTGACTCCGTGCTGATCCCGGTGCTGGGCAACGACTCGCCCGGCCCGGCCAACGAGTCCGGCCAGGCGCTCTCGCTCGGAACCATCACGAACGTCGTCGGAGGAACGGCCGTCGCGGAGGGCGACCAGATCCGGTACACGGCCGGCGGCGCCTTCACCGGCACCGGGAGCTTCGACTACCAGGCCTGCGACGCGGGCACCCCGCAGCTGTGCTCGACGGCGTCGGCGACGATCACGGTGAACGCGGCGACGAAGGCGGACCTCTCCATCACCAAGACCGGGCCGGCGTCGGTGAGGGCCGGCGCCAACATCGTCTACACGATCACGGTCGACAACCTCGGGCCGGCGGCGGCACCGAGCGTCCAGGTGTCCGACGCGATTCCCGCGGGCACGACCTTCGTGAGCGCGAGCGGCGGAGGCACGAACCTGGCCGGAACGGTGACGTGGAACCTGGGCACGGTGACGGAGCCGCAGGCGCCGGTCGTGCTGACCCTGACGGTCGCCTCCGCGGGCGATCGGCTCACGCCCTACAGCAACACGGCGACGGTGACGTTCGGCGGCACCGACCCCGTGCCGGCCAACAACTCGTCCACCATCGAGACGCCGATCACAACCCGGGACGTGGTGTTCGTCAGCAACCGCGCCGGCGGTGACCTGGACATCTTCGCGATGTATGAGGACGGCACGGCCCAGGTGAACATGACCCCGGCGGGCGCGGCGTGCGACAAGACGCCCGCATGGTCGCCCGACGGCACCAAGATCGCGTTCGCGAGCGGCCGCGCCATCGTGCCCGCGACCGGCGCGTGCACGGGCAACATCGACATCTACGTGATGAACGCGGACGGAACGAACGTGACGCCGGTCATCACCACCGCTGGGACCGACATCCAGCCGACGTGGTCGCCGGACGGGACGCAGCTGGCGTACTCGAGCCAGTACGCGATCGCGACGAACAAGGCCACGAACAAGTTCAACGTGTTGAAGGCGCCCTCGAACGGCACGGGCGTCCCGGTCAAGCTGACGAAGAAGGCCTGCAACGACGGCCCACGCGGATGCTCGCCCGACTGGTCGCCCGACGGCGCGACGATCGCGTTCGTGCGCGTGTGCGTGGGGCTGTCGGGCTGCCCGACCACGGCCGAGATCTACACGACGCCGGCGGCGGCCGCCGCCGCGGCGGTGAAGCTCACCGACAACGCCGTCGACGAGGGATCGCCGACCTGGTCGCCGAACGGGCTGCGGATCCTGATGTACCGCTACGACGGCAGGGACAACGAGATCGCGATGATGAACGCCAACGGCACCCGCCAGACGTTCCTCACGGCGGATCCGGCGAGCGACCTCGACCCCTCGTGGGTGCCGGTTCCGGGCGGGGGCGCGCCGTCCAAGGTGGTGTACTCGTCGAACCGGATCGCGAACAACGAGATCACGTTGAGGGATCTCGCGGTTCCCGGCTCGGTCACGAACACGACGAACGACGCCGGCGCCGACACCGACCCCGATTACCGGCCTGCGTAGGCTCCCGGCGAGCCCGATCTCCGACTACCGTCGCCGCCGAAGCAGCCCGGCGACGTAGCCCGACATCTTCGCGAGGTCGAGGAACGCCATGATCGCCGGAACGGCCGCGGCCGCCGCCGCTCGAGTCCCCGGACCCCTCGCGCGCGAGACGGCGCGAACGGTGGGCCGTCCCGCGTAGGCGGCGCCGGCGAGCAGGGCCACGATCGCCGGCAGACGGCGGCGGAGGAGCAGCGATGCGGCGAGCCCGCCGTACACGGCGAAGCGCAGCGCGTGCCGACGCGGATACATCCCCGCGATCGCATCGCCCCGCGCGTATCGGTAGTACTGGCGCCACGTGGCCCGAAGGCCGCGGCGCAGCCGCCAGTGGACCACCGCCCCCCTGGCCAGGCGGAGGTCGAGGCCGAGCTCGCGCCATCGATGGTTCACGTACATGTCCTCGCCGATGTCGAGCCACTCCGGATACCCGCCCGCGGCCTCGATCGCGCTTCGCCGGAAGGCGACCGACCGGGCGCTCGGCATGAAGGTCGCCTCGTCGAGCTCCTCGGGCGATGGGAGGTTCACCGCCGCGATGCACGCCTGAAGGAAGCCGTCCACGACCGGGACGTAGGCGCCCATGGAGACGTCCGCTCCCGACTCGATCGGCTCGAGGAGCCGCTCCAGCCAGCCGGTCTCGAGCACGCAGTCGGCGTCCGACACGGCGAGGACGTCGTGGGTCGCGGCCTGGATCGCGAGGTTGCGCCCGCGGGAGATGTTGGCGCCGGGCTCCTCGATGAGGGTGATCCCCTCGGCCGCCCGCAGCCGCTCGAGCGTGCCGTCGGTCGATCCGCCGTCCACGACGACGACCTCGTCCGGCGGCCTCGTTTGCGTCCGCACGGAGGCGAGGAACTCCCCGACGTGGTCCCCGGAGTCCTTCACCGTCGTGACGAGGGAGACCTTGAGCGCCAACCTGATTCCGTCCTCTCTCGGCGGTCCGTCCGCGGCATCGGCACGCGGAGCGGCCCCCTTCAGCCGTGGACCGCCTTCTCGTAGACCTGCAGCGTACGCCGGGCCGTATCGTCCCAGGAGAAGCGCGCGGCCTGCTCCCGACCGCGCTTCGCGAACTCCGCGGCGAGGGCGGGGTCGCCGGCGACCCGCCCGAGGCCCTCGGCGATCGCGGCGATGGACGTGGGATCCACGGTCACGGCCGCGGTGCCGGCCACCTCCGGGATCGAGGAGGTGCTGGAGGTCACGACCGGGACGCCCCTCGCCATGGCCTCGAGCACGGGGAGGCCGAACCCCTCGTACAGCGACGGATAGGCGAAGCAGCTCGCGCCCCGGTACAGCGCGTCGAGATCCGCCCCGGACACGGCGCCCGTCAGCACGACGTCTCCGGGGCCGGAGAGCGCGATCTCCCGCAGCAGCTCGTCCCCGTGCCATCCCATCCCGCCCGCGAGGACCAGCGCATGCGGCAGGCCCGTGCCCGCCGCGCGACGATACGCCCGCACCAGGCGCACGAGGTTCTTTCGCGGCTCGAGCGTGCCGACGAACAGCACGTAGGGGGACGGGATCTTCAGCCGGCCGAGCACCGCGCCGACGTCGCGCTCGCTCCCCGGCAGCGACGCGGCGAGCGGGATGACGTGAATCCGGTCCGGACGCGCCGCCGTGCGCGAGACGAGATCCTCGGCGGTGCTCCTCGACGGCGTGATGATCGCGTCCGCCCGGCGCACGGTCGCGCGGAGCCCGGCGCGGAAGAGCCAGCGCCACGAGGTCGGAAACAGCTCCGGGTGATGCTCGAAGGCGAGATCGTGCACCGTGACCACCAGGCGTTGCCCCTGCGCCGCCGGGGGGACCGCGGCGTGGTTCGTCGCGTGCACGACGTCGCATGCCCGCAGGATCGCCGGGAGGGGAGGCCTCGCGAGGAGGTCCCATCGCGGGTAGAGGGAGCGGATGCCCGCGGGGATCTCCTCCACGTGAAGGTCGCCGGCCCAGCGCTCGGCCGCGGCCGAGCCGGTGGGGGAGTCGCGCGGTTGGGGGGCCGGAGGAGCCGAGGGATGAGCCGGGGAAGCGAGCATGGAACAACGTGAGGTCGAGCCCCGCATCCTGGCGGACGAGCGCCGGGACCAGCTCGCGCACGTAGGTGCCGATGCCGCCGGCGACGGAGAAGAACAGCTGATCGACGTGGAAGGCGACGGAGGTCATCGCATCCCCTCGAGGCAGGAGCAGCCCTCGGGGCCGACCGTCGCGGCGTGCTCGGTCCCGGGATCCAGGTCGAGCCGGTCGCCCTCGGAGAGCCCGACGTCGCCGCCGGGCGTGTGGAACACGATCGAGCCCTCGAGACAGAACAGCACCTTGTGCGCGTCGTGCGCGTGTCGCCCGTACGTATCGCCGGCGCCGTTGGACCACGCCCGAGGGTTCGAACAGCGCTCGGCGGCCAGCGCCGCCAGCGCGTCGTCGCGGCCGCCGACCGCCCGCGGTGTCCTCCTCGCGGCCACGGTGCGTTCGCCCACCCTAGCGAGCGTCGGCGCGGCCGTGGTACGGCGGCGCGCCGTGACGGGCGAACGGCGAGCGGGCGATCGCGCCCCACGGGGCGTCCATCAAGCGCCTCGCCTGCAGTGCCCCCTGTCCGGTCGCCTGCATGCGGCCCGCCAGCGACCACGCGTCCGGCCGCATCGTCTCCTGGCGAAAGTAGCGCTCGAGCGAGGCGAGGATGAGCCGCTCGTCGTCGGGATCCAACCCCTCGGGAAGCCGGAAGCGCGGATGCGTCATCGCGACCGCCCTCCTACAGCGGGATGTTGCCGTGTTTGCGCGCCGGCACCGTCTCGCGCTTGGTCTGCAGCATCCGGAAGGCCCTGATCAGCCTCGATCTGGTCTGCGCCGGCTCGATGACGTCGTCGATGAACCCTCGCTCCGCGGCCGCGTAGGGGGTGGAGAACTTCGCCTTGTACTCGGCGATGAGCTCCGCGCGCCGGGCGACGGGGTCGTCCGCCTTCTCGATCTCCTTGCGGAAGACGATGTTGACGGCGCCCTCCGGGCCCATCACCGCGATCTCCGCGGTGGGCCAGGCGAGCGACATGTCGCCGCGCATGTGCTTCGAGTTCATCACGATGTACGCGCCGCCGTACGCCTTGCGCGTGATGACGGTGACCCTCGGCACCGTCGCGTCCGCGAACGCGTACGCGAGCTTGGCTCCGTGGCGGATGATGCCGTCGAACTCCTGCGTCGTGCCGGGCAGGAACCCGGGCGTGTCCTCGAGCGTGAGGAGGGGGATGTTGAAGGCGTCGCAGAAGCGGATGAACCGCGCGGCCTTCTCGCTCGATTCGATGTCGAGCGTCCCCGCGAGCACCTTCGGCTGGTTCGCGACGATCCCGATCGAGCGTCCGTCGAGCCGGGCGAACCCGACGACGATGTTCATGGCCCAGATCGGAAAGACCTCGAAGAGATCGCCGTCGTCGACGATCCGCCGGATGACCTCGTGCATGTCGTACGGCGCTCGCGCCGAGTCCGGGATCATGTGATTCAGCACCTCGTCGTGACGCTCCGGATCGTCGGTGGGCGCGAACGAGGGAGCATCCTCGAGGTTGTTCGAGGGAAGGAACGACAGCAGGTAGCGAACCTGCGCCAGGCAGTCCTCCTCGTCCTGGGCGACGAAGCTCGCGACGCCAGAGCGCCCCGCGTGCGTCATCGCGCCGCCGAGCTCCTCGAACGTCACCTCCTCTCCGGTCACCGTCCGAATGACGTCGGGGCCGGTGATGAACATGTGGGAGGTCTCCTTCACCATGAAGACGAAGTCCGTCATGGCGGGGGAGTAGACGGCGCCGCCCGCGCACGGGCCCATGATCACCGAGATCTGCGGGATCACGCCGGACGCGCGGACGTTTCGCTCGAAGATCGTGCCGTAGCCGGCCAGCGACGCCGCTCCCTCCTGGATGCGCGCCCCGCCGGAGTCGTTGATCTGGATGAGCGGCGCGCCGGTCGACATCGCGAGGTCTTGCACCTTGCAGATCTTCTGCGCGTGCACCTCGCCGAGGGAGCCGCCGAACACCGTGAAGTCCTCGGACGCGACGAACACCTTGCGTCCGTCGATCGTGCCGAATCCCGTCACGACGCCGTCGCCGTCCGGCCTGCGCCGCTCCATCCCGAAATCGTGGGAGCGGTGCTTGGCGAACGGGTCGAGCTCGGTGAACGAGCCCCTGTCGAGCAGGATGTCGAGCCGTTCCCGGGCCGTCAGCTTGCCGCGCGCGTGCTGCTTCTGGGCGGCGTCCCTTCCGCCGGGAGCGAGGGTGCCCTCCTTGCGCCTGCGAAGCTCATCGAGCCGCTCGCGGACGCTCGGGCCCGCGGGCTCGGGGGCCTCCGCGTCGGGTCGATCCTCTGTCTTGGCCATGGCCTGGGAGTCTAGCGCTCGGGAACCGGTCGCCATCGCGACGCGGGGGACGAGGCGTTCGACTCCCCGTGCGCCGGGGTGGTTACCGGGTCACCGCGCATCCCGTGCCTCGCCACGCACCCCAGCCCACGTCGCTGGCCATCCGGATGGAGACGATGGCGTTGGTGCGCCCGATGAGGGCGCTGTCGTTCAGCTCCCACGCGCGCCTCGTGTATGCGTCGTAGCGGCCGGGCCAATAGCGCTTGGCGTGCTGATACAGGCCGAGGTACTTCCCGTCGCTCGAGACGGCCCTGGGATTCAGGCCGCTCTCTCGCTTCGCGATGCACAGCGCCTTCTCGTATCCGCCGAAGACGGTCCAATGGTTCGTGGCGCACCGGATGAGCTCGCGCTGATGGGCCTGGATGCTCTCGTCCTCCTGGCGATGGGGATCGCAGGGGCCCTCCCGATGGCGGGCGCTCGCCGAGGGCGCGAGCATCGTCGCCAGCGCCGTCGCCGCGGCGGCCACCGCCATCACGGCCGCACGCGTCGGCCGGCGCCGGTTGGGCCATCGACGATCGTGCACGCGCGCATCCTCCCGTGGAACGGCGAAACCGCTGAGGGGCGATCCTCCCAGCGGCGCGTGCACGCTACCACGCGTCACACGTCCACGCGGCCGCCGGTCCGCCAGTAGATGCCGCGCTCCCGCGAGAGGAAGCCGTCGTCGACGAGGTACCGGCGCAGCGCCGCATGATCGGGGTGGAAGCGGCCGAGGACGGCGTTCACCTCGGACTCCGAATAGCGCACGCCGGGGTCGAACTCGACCGCGATCCGCTCCAGCACGATGCGTCGCTTGGACGCCTTGGCGGGGATCTCGCGAAGCGTGCCGCCGCGGAAGTACGACCGCAGGACGGTCTCCTCGTCCTCGTTGGCCGCCCCGAGCGCGAGGCCCGCCTCCCGGGGCGGACCCACCTCCTCGGCCGCCGCCCGCAACGTGCCCGCGTCGAGCCGGTAGGTCCGGCGATCCTCCTGCGCCCGCACGACGCCCGCCGACGAGAGCCGGTTCAGGTGCCTGCGAACGCGCGCGATCGAGACGCCGAGCGAGGCCGCCAGCTCCGTCGCGTCGCGCGGGCCGAGCGCCAGCGCTCCCGCGATCGCGAGCCGCTCGGGGTCGGCGAGCGCCCTGAGGATATCGTCCGGGGTCTCCGCCATGTCGGTGGTATCCCTAGCACGCGGCGGCCCTGTCGAGGGCATCCCCAGCGCTGCGGCCCTGTCGGTGGGCATCCCTAGCATGCTGCGGATGGAGGTGACCGCGCTTCAGCGCCGCACCCTGGACGTCCTCATCGGCGGCGGCGAACGCCCGATCTTCTCGTCCGGCGTCGCCGTCCGCCTCCGCGACCGGATCGAGGGCGCCGTCCGCGGCCTCGAGCCGCCGGAGCCGTTGTACCTCACCAAGGCCCGTCTCACCGACGCCGGTCGCTGCCTGGGCCGCCTGCAGGCTGCGCTCCAGCGGGAGGGCCCCGCGTTCGAGCACAGCGACAGGACCGCGGGGGGGCTGCTCATGCACAAGGCGATCGAGCTCGAGGTCGGCGGCCGCGAGGAGCGCGACCCCCACGCGCTCGTCGAGCTCGCGGCGCGAAGGCTCGAGGACGCCGACCGCGGGTTCGCCGCCTTCTGGCGCTCCCTCGACCCCGTCGGCCGGGACGAGCTGCTGATGCGGGCGATGGCGGCGCTCGTCCTCTTCCGCGAGACGTTTCCGCCGCTCCGCCCCAGGCGCGCCGAGCTGGTCCCGATGGTCGAGTGGCGCTTTCGGGCCGAGCTGGCCGGCGGGGCGCTGATCCTGGACGGGCGCGTCGACCTCTCGCTCGGCCTCCAGGCGGCTCCCGCGTCCGGGCGCCTGCTCATCGACCTGAAGGGGGAGGGCGCGTGGCCCGAGCACGCGGAGGACATGCGGTTCTACGCGCTGGTGCACGCCCTGCGGTTCGGGGTTCCCCCGTATCGCGTCGCGACGGTGTTCCTCGCCTCGGGAGAATGGCAGCTCGAGGACGTGACGGTGGAGACCCTCGAGCACGCGGCCGACCGGGTCGTGGCGGCGGTACGCGGAGCGGCATCGGTGGCGCGAGGCGCGACGCCCGCGCTCACGCCCGGCCGTCATTGCGACTGGTGTCCCCGATCCCGCACGTGCCCCGCCTCAGCGTCGGCCCCAGCCGCGGACGGCGCCGCCTCCGGGGCCCACTGAAGGTCCCGGCCGCCACGGCCGATACGAAGATCGAGCGGCCGGGAGCGGCCGGCGCCGCTGACTGGGCGAAAGGGGCTCCGCATGGGATCGATCGGACGTGGACTCCGGCTCGTCAAGGCGAGCTGGAGCGTGATCAAGGCGGATCGAGAGCTCCTGCTGCTGCCGGTCTTCTCGTTCGCGTTGATCCTCGTGGTCGCCGTCGTCTTCGGGCTCGGCGCATTCGGGATCGGGCTGCCCGAGCAGGGCCGCGATCCGTCGCCGGCGCTGTACGTGCTGGGGTTCCTGTTCTACGTGGCGACGTCGTTCGTCGCGATCTTCTTCAACGCCGCGGTGATCGGCACGGCGATGAAACGCCTCAAGGGCGAGGAGGCCCGGATCTCGGACGGGCTGGCGCTCGCCCGGGAGCACCTGGGCGCGATCTTCGTCTGGGCCGTGGTCACCGCCACCGTCGGGATGATCCTGCGCATGATCCAGGAGCGGGTCGGGATCCTCGGACGCATCATCGTCGGACTGCTCGGGGTCGCCTGGAACGTGCTCACGTTCTTCGTCGTCCCCGTGCTCCTCTACGAGCCCGTCGGCGTGGGCGGCTCGATCAAGCGATCGGCCTCGCTGTTCAAGCAGCGCTGGGGCGAGCAGTTCGTCGGCAACGCCACCATCGGCTTCGTGCTGTTCCTGGCGGGGGTGCTCGTGGCCGCCGTCGCGGTCGCGCTCGGGATGCTCGTTCCCGCGCTGGGCGTCGTCGTCGGGATCGTGGGCATCCTCGCCCTCGCCGCGGTCGGCTCGGCGCTCTCCGGCGTCTTCAACGCCGCGCTCTACCGATACGCGACGACCGGCGAGGCGTCGGGCGCGTTCACGGAGGAGGACCTGAGCGCCTCGTTCCGGCCCCGGCGGCGCGGGATGCTCGGGGGCCGCTCCTAGGCCGCCGGCGCGGCGCTCCATCCACGAGCGCGCCTCCCTGTTAGGGTTTCGCGCGTCCGTTCGGCGCACTCGGGGGTGAGCATTCGATGGCACGCGACCTGTACGAGATCGGCGAGATCCCTCCCGTCGGCGAGGTCCCCGCGAGGATGCACGCGCAACTCGTGCGGCCCGAGCGCTACGGCGAGCCCGAGAAGGCGATCCAGGACGAGGTCATCGACGTCCCCGAGATCGGACCGCGTGAGGCGCTCGTGATGGTGATGGCGGGCGGGGTGAACTTCAACAACGTCTGGGCCGCCCGCGGCGTGCCCGTGGACGTCACCAAGACGCAGGCCCGGTGGGGCGAGCCGACCGACTTCCACATCGTCGGCTCCGACGCCGCCGGGGTCGTCTACGCCGTCGGCGCGGAGGTCACGAACGTCCGGGTCGGCGATCGGGTGATCGTCCACGCGGGCCAGTGGGAGCCCGACGATCCCTGGGTCGTCGCCGGCAACGACCCCGGGCTGGCTCCGAGCTTCCGCGTGTGGGGCTACGACACGTGCTGGGGCTCGTTCGCGCAGTTCACCAAGGTCCAGGCGCATCAGTGCCTGCCCAAGGGCGAGCACCTCTCGTGGGAGGAGGCGGCCGCCCCCACCCTCACCGGCGCGACCGCGTACCGCATGCTCCACGGCTGGCCGCCGCACACGGTGCGCGAGGGCGACGTCGTCCTCGTCTGGGGCGGGGCGGGGGGCCTCGGCTCCCTCGCCATCCAGCTCGTGCGGATCGCGGGAGGACGCCCGGTCGCCGTCGTGAGCTCGCAGGAGAAGGGCGAGTTCTGCATGGAGCTCGGCGCCGTCGGGTTCGTGAATCGCAAGGACTTCTCGCACTGGGGCGTGCCGCCGAAGTGGGACTCGCCCGAGTGGAAGGACTGGTTCGGCCAGGCGAAGGGATTCGGCAAGGCCATCTGGGAGGCGCTCGGGGAGAAGACGAGTCCCCGCATCGTGTTCGAGCACCCGGGCGAGGACACGATCCCGACGTCGGTGTTCGTGGCCGATCGCGGAGGGATGATCGTCATCTGCGCGGGGACGACCGGCTACGACACGATGGTGGACGTCCGCTACCTCTGGTACATGCAGAAGCGCTATCAGGGCTCGCACCTGTTCAACGACGACCAGGCCGAGGCCTTCAACCGCCTGGTCGTCGACGGAGCGGTGCGGACGACGCTCGGACACGCCTACGACTACGCCGAGGCCGGCCACGTGCACCAGCTGATGGCCGACGGGAACCTCCCGGAGGGGAACGTGGCGGTGCTCATCAACGCGCCGGGGAGAGGCCTGACGGACCTGCCCCAGGCCTAGCCTCGGGCGCCCTTCGGTTCCTGCACGAGCTCCACCAGCACGCCGCGGAACGCCTTCGGGTGCACGAACGCGATGCTCGTCCCGCGGGAGCCGCGCCGCGGCGACTCGTCGATCAGCCGGACGCCCTCGCCCCGAAGGCGCGCGAGCGCCTCCTCGATGTCGGCGACGCGATAGGCCACGTGGTGCAGCCCCGGGCCGCGCGCCTCCAGGAACGCGCCGACCGGCGTCTTCGCACCGAGCGCGCCGAGGAGCTGGATGTAGGACGTCCCAACGGGGAGCAGGACCTCCTCCACGCCCTGGTCGTCCACGCGCTCCCGATGCACGGGCTCGACGCCGAGGGTGCTGCGGTAGAGGTCGACGGCGGCGTCCAGGTCGTCGACGGCGATCCCGACGTGATCGATATCGAGGGGCGCGCCGCCCGGCACGGGCCTCAGGACCTCCTCGACCGGGTCCCGGATGCCGGCTGCATCCTCGCGACGAGCTCCATCGCCTCGGAGACGTGATAGGCGGGAAGCGTGAGCGCCCGGACCACGGCGGCGACCCCCTGCGCCCGCAGGTCCGCCTCCGGCTTCGCCCCGTTGCTCGCCGGCGTCCTGAGCACGTAGAACTCGACGAGCTCGAGGAACTGCTTGAGCGAGGGGACGAGTCCGCCCCGCTCGTAGGCGTAGATCGTCTGGCGCGCCGCGGGGCACCCCTTGGTGTCGGCCGCGCGCTCGACCGACCGGTATCCGGCGCCGCGCCGGAGCTCGCGCAGCAGCCCACCGAGGGCCTTTCGGTCCTCCTCGGCGACGGGCGGTTGCTTCTTGCGAGCCATTCGTTCCTTCCTTGCCGGCCTTGCCGGCGTGCCGTCCGCGGCGGCCCGCGCCGGCGACGGAGGACGTGCGGGGCCACGACCTTATCCGCTCGTCCTCCCCGATGGTACGGACCGGCGCCGACGCGGAGGGGTCGACCGGAGGCCCGAACGAGATCGAACTCGCACGACCCGTTGCGGCGCAACCTCTGCGCGCCGCCCCGGCGGAGTCGGGGCGGGACGAGCGGCGGGGACCGCGCCGGCGGCACAGCATCCGGCCGGGACCTCGTGGCCCCGGCCGAGTGGCCGAAGGGCGGATGCGCGCGAGGGCCGCGACGCCTACCATTCGCACACGAACACGGGACGCTCCGGCCCGCGCCCCAAGGATGGCCCCCGATGAAGCAAGCGCACCATCCCTCAGCCGCCGACGCGGCGCTCGTCGAAGGATCCGAGGTCCTGCAAGCGGGCAAGGCGGACGTCTTCAGGATCCGCGATCGCACGAAGCGGCGACGGCTGATCCGGCTCCTCTCGGTGTTCCTCGCGATCGACGGCTTCCTGTGGTTTCGCTACGCCACGGACAACCCGATCCAGCTTCCGACGGTCTCCCCGGACCTGCTGTTCCTCATGGCGCCGTTCCTGCTGCTCATCGGCATCGTCGTCATGGTCGCGATGCCGGTGCTGTCCGGCCGCTCCCCGCACCTGCTCGTGCGGCCGGAGCAGATGAGCGTCGGGCTTCCGGACGTGCGCGGGCTCGACACGCAGGTGGACGAGGTGGCGCGCTCGCTGGAGGTGTTCCTCGGCTACGCGACGTTCCGCGACGAGCTCGGGGGCAACCCGCGGCGCGGCATCCTGTTCGAGGGACCGCCCGGAACCGGGAAGACCTATCTCGCGAAGGCGATGGCGAAGGAGGCGGGCGTCCCCTTCCTGTTCATCGCCGCGCCGGCGTTTCAGTCGATGTGGTACGGGATGACCGCCTACCGCATCCGGTCCTACTTCAAGGCCCTTCGCAAGGCCGCTCGCAAGGAGGGCGGCGCGATCGGCTTCATCGAGGAGATCGACGCCATCGGCGGGGCCCGGGGCGGGCTGTCGGCGTCCCCCGCTCCCGAGGGGCTCCTCGCGCGCACCGTCTCCCCGATGATGGGGTCGCAGGGCAACAGCGGCATCGTGAACGAGCTGCTGATCCAGATGCAGTCCTTCGACCAGCCGCCGATGCGCCAACGGGCGAAGGCGAGGCTGATGGACGTCGTCAACGGCTACCTCCCGGCGAGCTTCAGGATCTCCACCTCCAAGCCGGGCTACAGCAACGTCCTGTTGATCGCCGCGACGAACCGGGCCGACGCCCTGGATCCCGCGCTGCTGCGTCCCGGGCGTTTCGACCGCCTGCTCTACTTCGACGCGCCGACGAAGCACGAGCGCCGAGAGCTGATCGACTACTTCCTCACGACGAAGGCGCATCACGTGCAGCTGGACGACGACGCCGTTCGCGAGCGGCTCGCCCACGACACGCTGGGCTACACGCCCGTCATGATCGAGCATCTCTTCGACGAGTCGCTCCTGGTCGCCCTCCGGCAAGGGCGGCGGGAGATGCACGTCAACGACGTCTACGAGGCCAAGCTGACCGAGGAGGTCGGCGTCAAGCAGGCGGTGGTCTACACCGACAACGAACGCGCGTCGGTCGCGTCGCACGAGGCCGGGCACGCGACCGTCGCGTACTTTCTCGGGAAGGGCAGGCGACTGGAGGTCCTCTCCATCATCAAGCGGCGAGAGTCGCTCGGGCTGCTCGCCCACGGGGACGACGAGGAGAAATGGACGCGCTCGCGCTCCGAGATCGAGTCGCACATCGGCATCGCGCTCGGCGGCCTCGTCTCGGAGGAGCTGTTCCTCGGCGAGTCGGGAACCGGCCCGGCGTCGGACCTCTCGGCGGCGACCTCGCTCGCGGCCCAGATGGTCGGGTCGTTCGGCATGGCCGGATCCCTCATCTCCTACGACGCCATCTCCGAGGGCCCCATCGGGCGGACGAACCTCGTGGCGAAGGTCCTCGTCGACGGCGACGGCCGCCAGCGCGTCGAGGACATCCTCACGTCGCAGAAGGCTCGCGTCACCGCGCTGCTCGAGGAGAACCGCGATGTGGTGCTCGCGCTGCGAGACGCGCTCATGGAGGGCGACGAGCTCGTCGGCGGGGAGATCCTCGAGGTCATCGAGAAGGCCCTCGCCGACCGGGGATAGCCCGGCCGCCGAGACTCGGTTCTCGCCACCCACGCGTTCCCGCCCGACGGCCGGGAGCTGTTCCGTCGGGCGCGCGAAGTAGACTCGAGGGTATGACCTCGTCGGTGATCGTCGCGGGGGCACGGACCCCCATCGGACGATTCGGCGGCGCACTGTCCTCGCTCGAGGCGGTGGACCTCGGCGCCCACGCGATCCGCGAGGCGCTCTCGCGGGCGGGCATCGAGGGCGGCCAGGTCGACTACGTCCTCATGGGGCACGTCATCCAGGCCGGCACCGGCCAGATCACCGCCCGTCAGGCGGCCGTCGCTGCGGGGATCCCGCGTGAGGTGCCGGCGATCACGGTGAACAAGGTGTGCCTCTCCGGCTCGTCGGCGATCACGCTCGCGGATCAGATGATCCGCGCGGGCGACATCGACGTGGCCGTGGCGGGGGGCATGGAGTCGATGAGCAGGGCCCCCTACCTCCTCCCGCGCGCCCGGGAGGGCGCGCGGCTGGGCGACGCCGAGCTCGTCGACGCGATGATCCGCGACGGGCTGTGGTCGACGTTCACGAGCCAGCACATGGGGGAGTCCTCCGACGACGTCAACCGCGAGTTGGGGGTGACGCGAGAGGCGCAGGACGCCTGGGCGGCCCGGAGCCACCGTCGCGCGCACGACGCGTGGGAGTCGGGACGGCTCAAGGAGGAGGTCGTGGCCGTCGAGGTCCCCCGCCGCAAGGGCGAGCCGGTCGTGGTCGACCGCGACGAGGGCATCCGGCCGGATTCGACCGTGGAGACGCTCGCCGGCCTGCGTCCGGCGTTCGGCCCCGACGGCACGATCACCGCGGGGAACGCCTCGCAGGTCTCGGACGGCGCCGCGGCCGTGGTCGTCATGAGTCGCGAGCGCGCCGACGCGCTCGGCGTGGAGCCCCTCGTGGAGATCGCCTCCTCGGGCATGGCCGCCGACCGGTTCGCCTATCTGCACACCGTGCCGGCGCTCGCCATGGAGCGTGCGCTCAAGCGGGCCGGCGCCGAGGCCGGCGATCTGGAGCTCGTGGAGATCAACGAGGCGTTCGCCGCCGTGTCGTTCAACGCCGCCCGCATGCTGGGGCTGTCGGAGGAGATCGTGAACGTGAACGGGGGAGCCGTCGCGCTGGGGCATCCGATCGGCGCGAGCGGAACTCGCATCGTGCTGACGCTCGCGAATGAGATGCGGCGGCGGGGGCTCACGCTCGGCGGCGCCGCGATCTGCGGGGGAGGGGGCCAGGGCGACGCGCTGATCCTTCGACGCGACGCTTAGCCATACTCCAAGGTCCTTCGGCGGCGGCGTCGAGGCGCCCCCGCTGACGCCGCCGCCGTCAGGCCCCTGGTGCCTCCGCGGACAGCTCGGCCGCCGCGGAATCCCGGATCTCGATCGTGTCCCGCTCCGGAGCGATCGTGGTGTGGGCCGTTCGGGCGCCCTCGCCGGGGAGGAACACGCGGAACGCCGAGCCGCCGCCCTGCCGGCTCTCGACCGTCGCCCAGCCGCCGTGGACGTCGGCGAACCTGGCGACGACCGGGCTCAGGGACGCGTCCGAGGACGGCTCCTCGTCCTCGACGCTGATGAGCGCCCCGTCGTCCTTCGGCGCGACCCGCACCGTGATCTCGTGTCGCGGGCGCGACCGATCGACGGCGTTGTTGAGCAGCGCGACGATGATGCCCTCGACCCTGATGGGATCCACGGCGACGACCACCTTCTCGCTTCGAATCTCGATGTTCCGATCGCCGTCGAACGCGCACTCCTCCAGGACCCGCTTGGCGAGCGCCTCGATGTCGGTCCTGCGGACCTTGAGCTCCACGTCGCCGCGAGCGAGCCGGTCGGCGTCCAGCAGGTCGCCCACGAGCCGGTCGAGCTTTCGCGCGTGCGCGTTGAGCTTGCGGAGCATGGCGGGTTGCTCGTCGGCCTTCTCCGCGTGCTTCATCGCGAGGACGAGCCCCTGGATCGCCGCGACGGAGTTTCGAGCGTCGAGCGAGAGCGCCTTCATGAACGGGGCGGCCGCGCGGCGCTCCTCGATCGGAGGCGCGTGCACCGGCTGGTCGTCGCCGCGCAGGTGCTGGAGGGCGTCGTGGAGCTTCTCGCGACGCATCGTTCCCTCGAGCTCCTCGGTCCGCTGCCGCGCCGACTCGAGGTCGTGCTCGGCCGCCCGGGCCCGGGCCTCCGTCTCCTGCAGGCGCTCGCCGCTGCGGTGCAGCCGCTCCTTCGTGATGCGCAGCACCTCCTCCAGCTGTGGCTGCTCCTCCGCCAGCGCCTTGGCCGCCTCGGCCTCGGCCGCGCGTTCCTGCGCGACCACCCGCAGGTGCTCCTCCGCCTGCTCGGCGCGAGTGCCCGCCTCGACGGCCTGCGCCTGCGCGGCCCTCACCTGCTCCTGCGCGAGCGCGAGCTGCCCGCGCACGGACGTGACCTCCTGCTCGGCGAACGCGGCCCGCTCGGCGGCCGTGATCGCGTCGCCGCGGTCGGCCTCCGCCCGCTCGTCCGCGAGCCGGACGCGCTCCTGCATGTCGGCGACCGCCTCAGCGGAGATCCGCTCCTGTTCCTTGCGCCGTCGCGAGCTCGTCGGACGCCAGCCGGGCCCGCTCGGTCGCGCCGTCCAGCCGCTCGATCGCGTTCGCCAGGGCGCGCTCCGCCGTGAGGGCGCGATCGGTGCCGCGCTGCGCGTCGGCCTCGATGGAGTCCGCCCGCTCCTTCGCCACCGCCGCGTCGCGCTCCGCGTCGCGCGTGCGCTGCTGCGAGTTCCGCAGGGCTTCCTCCGCCTCGCGCACGCGCTCGCTCGCCTCGTTCACGCGGTCCTCGGCCGCGCGCACGCGCTCTCCGAGGACGTGCGTCATGTCCTCCGCCTTCGCGGCCCGCTCCTCGCTCGCGGCCAGGCGGGCTCCCGCGTCGGCCAGCTCCACCCTGGCGCGCTCGGCCCGCTCCTCCGCGGCGGCGAGCCGCTCGTCCCGCGTGCCGGCGCCATCCCGGCGCGCCGACTCGGCGTCCGACTCGGCTGCGAGCGCCCGGACCTCGGCCTCCGACCGTCCCCGCTCCGCGTCGGCCATCCGCCCCTGCAGCGCCGCCGCCTCCTCGCGGGCCGCGGCCGCCAGCTCCTCCGCGGACCGGCGGCTCGCCTCGTTGCGTGACGCGGCGTCCTCCGCGAGCCGAAGCGCCGACTCGGCGGCGGCCGCGCGCTCCTCCGCCCGCGTGGCACGAGCGTCGAGCTCGGGATCCCCGATGGGGATCGCCTGCGCCTGCTGCTGCTTGGCCTCCGCCAGCTCCTCGAGCGCCACGTCGAGCCGCTCGAAGAGCTCGCCGCGCTGGGTCTCCGTTCGACGGAGCTTCTCCGAGATCTCGTCCCGTTCGCCCTCGGTGGCGCGCGCGTGCTCCTCGGCCTCGGCGAGCTTGAGCTGCATCTGCGCGACGGCCGCGACGTCGGGGCCGGCCGATGCCTGCTTGAGCTGCTTGAGCTCCCGGCGGATCGCCTCGGCCGCCTCCTCAGCCATCGCGGCGCGCTCCTCGGCCTTGCGCCGCCCCTCGACCTCGGCGCGATAGCCCGGATGCTCGTACACGGGCGACGGTTCCACGACGGCTCCCCGGCATTCCCGGCCGGTCGCATGCTCGCCTCGGGAGCCCGGACGGCCGGACCTGAGATCGCGCGGGTCCCCCCCGCGGCGCGTCCCCATGCGGTCCCTCCCGTGCTGCGGCCGAATGCGCCCCGGAAGCTGAGCACGAGCATGCCGAAGGCCGGCAGCAGCAGCGCGGCGAATCCGATGGCGGCGACGCGCCACGGCTTGCTGGCCGAGCTCCACAGCGGTTCGTACGGCTGCATCACGTCGACGACGGCAAGCGGGTCCTCCTCCGGCTTGAGGCGGAGCGGAACGAAAGCGTGGAACGCGTCCCCCTGGACGACGCTCTCGCGCCCCTGGCCCAGCACTCGTTCGATCCGCGCGCGCAGCTCCGGCGCGTGGTCACCCACGCGGCCGCGCTCGACGTCGAAGACGATCGTCGCGTCCGGCGAGTAGATGGTCACGCCGTCGGACGGCCCGGTGGAGAGGAGCCTCCTGGTCACCAGCGCGCTCAGGGTCTGGTAGCGCTCTCCGGTAACCGGCTGGGCGGCGTCCGACGACGTGAGGAGCGGAGCCAGTTCCTCCTGGACGGCGACCTGCGCCCGCGAGGTCGCGGTCGCCTCCGCGCTCTGCTTCGCGCGAGCGGCGAGGAACAGCGATGTGATCATCCCGGTGAGGAGCAGCGCCGTCATGGCGGCCCAGATCGGGCGTTGGCTTCGACGGGCGTCGCGTCCGGGCATGGTCCCCTCCGGTCGGTTTCGGTTTCACCGGGGGTATCGGCAAACGACCCCGCGAAACTGGAGTGGCTTCCGACGACGAATAGTCAGGATTGACCACGCAGGGCGGGCCAGGCCGAGCGCGCATCCCCCCGCCGAGCATCGTGTCCGGGGCGGTCGGTATCCTCGGGGCCATGGTCGAGTTGCGCGTCGACCCCTGGGCGCCGGATCGGGGGATGGGGTTCGAGGCGGCCCCCGACGAGACGCCGGCGACCGCCGATCCGTTCGTCGAGTCGGAGGACTGGTCGCGGCCCCGCCTCCCCCCGCCCGCCTCCCCGGGGACGCTCTGGTTCGTCGACGGCGTGCGCCGGATCGAGCTGCGCCTGGTCGCCTCCGACGGCGACCGCCGCCCGTTCGGCCTGTTCGGCTCCACCGCCGTGGGGGCGGTCCGATGCGACGGGACCGCGGCGTTCGGCGATCACGAGATCGGGCGATGGCTCGTGATCGGGGGCGGCGTTCGAGCGGGCGCGGTGGAGATCGAGATCGGCGGCACGCGACTCGTGTACGAGCCGCGAAGCGAGCCGGGGACGGATCAGAACGCGCCGCTCGACGGGCTCCAGAAGGTCATGCAGGCGGCGGAATCGAACGATGGCCATCGCGCCTCGCGAGCGCCGGCGAGTGCCTCGTCCTGGCCGACGGGCGGCTGGGCTTCCTCGATCCCGACCACCAGCCCCGTGGTCGGGATCGTGAAGCGATTCGTCCGCGCGTATCTGGAGCCGGAGCACGACGCCCTGCTTCCGAGGCTCGCGGCCGGGCGAGCGGACCCCGCTGTTCGGCCTGATCTACGAGGGACAGCCCGCTCGAGCGCTACGCCTGGTACACGCGGCTCGCCCCGTCGCGCCCCGAGTGGCACGACCACGCCGGCCTCGTCCGCTGCGAGGTGCGCGCGGGGGTCGGGCCTCGACGACGCGTCGGCGATCGCGGACCGGGTCACCGCGGCTGCTGCCCTCGATTCGCCGGGCCGCCCGAGCGACCCCCGGTATCCCGCAGAACCTCGCGCCCGTGGGCGGCGCTCGAGGCGTGGCTCCAGCACCGGCTGGGACACCGCAGGCATCGTCCGCCGCGCGCTGACCGCCTGGCTGACGCGGAGGGGGGCGTGACCATGGACGACGTCAGCGAGCCGGTCGGCATGGTCCTCGGGACCGAGGACGCCACGCCGCTGACGTTCTGGGTGGGGGTCGCCGACGACGCCTACCTGCAGCTCGACGACGCCGTCGATCGTCGACGCCGAGGTTCCCGGGCGCGGGTCGCGTGCGGATCGCCGGCATCGTCCAGGACGTGCGGGCGCGCCACGAGGGCGCCTCGTTCGACACGGACGTGTTCCTCGTCGACCGGGGCGTGCTGCCCGTCGACACGGCGGTCGCCGCGCAGGTCGTCGCGACCCGGTTCGAGCCCGAGATCTTCGTGCCGCCGATGCCGGGGCTCGCCGCCCTCCGCGCGCGCGGGCAAGGACCGCGACGAGGCCCTGTACTTCGACCAGATGGACGCGGCGACTCGTCGGCGGGCTCACCCGCGACGGCGAGCCCGTGTTCCTCGACCTCGACTTCCTGGACGGCTCGCGGGGGGCGCACGTCAACATCTCGGGGATCTCGGGCGTCGCGACGAAGACCACGTACGCGCTGTTCCTCCTGTACGCGCTGTTCCACTCCGACGCGCTCGGCGGCTACGCGCCGAACACCAAGGCGATCGTGTTCAACGTCAAGGGCGAGGACCTGATGTGGCTCGACACGGCCGAACGCCCGGCTCACCGAGGAGGACCGCGAGGACTACGCGCGGCTCGGCCTGCCGCGCCGGGCCGTTCGAGTCGGTGGGCCTGTGGGCGCCGGTTCGCCCCGACGCCGGCGGGCAGGCGCTCCCGCAGGTCGAGAGCCGCGCGGAGGGCGTCACGCGCCTACTACTGGACCGTCCGCGAGTTCGTGCGGGAGAAGCTTCCTCCGGTTCATGTTCGCGGAGGCCGACGACGAGCGCTCGCAGATCGCCGATCTCGTGGCGCGGGTCGAGGCGCTACCTCGACCGCGAGTGCGAGGACGATCCCGAGCAACGACGCCACCGTCGCCTTCGGCGGCTACGCCGTCCACGACTTCGAGCAGCTGTGCGAGATCATCCGCACCGAGCTCGAGGACGACGCGCTCGTCGTGGCGCGGTCGGCGTCGCCGACGCGACCGTCGACGCGTTCCTCCGGCGACTGGACGCCGGCACGGTTCCGCGATCGGCCACCTGATCTGGGGCCGCGACGCCGAGCATCCGGATCGCCATCGCATCGATTGGGAGGCCGCGCAGGTCACGGTCGTCGACATCCACAACCTGCACGACCGCGCGAAGCGGTTCGTCACCGGCGTGGTGATCAAGCGGCTGTTCGAGCACAAGGAGCGGATGGGCGACGCGAGCCGCTCACGTTCCTCGTCCTCGACGAGCTGAACCGGTACGCGCCGCGCGACGGGACTGGAGCCCGATCAAGGAGGTCCTGCTCGACGTCGCCGAGCGCGGTCGATCGCTCGGGATGATCCTGATCGGCGCGGAGCAGACCGCGAGCGAGGTCGAGCGCCGGGTCATCGCCAACTCCGCGTTCCGCGTGGTGGGGCGGCTCGACACCGCGGAGGCCCAGCGAAGCGAGTACGGGTTCCTGCCCGCGGTGACCCGGGCCCGCGCGATCGATCCTCAAGCCGGGGTCGATGATCCTGCAGCAGCCGCACATCCCGGTGCCGCTGCAGATCCGGTTCCCGTTCCCGGCGTGGGCCACGCGCGCCGACGAGGCGGCGGCTCCCGCGGACGCGGATCCGTTTCGGCCGTTCGAGGCGGACTGACCGGATGCGCCTGCTGCACACCGCGGACTGGCACGTCGGCAAGGCGATCCGGGGGCGCTCGCGACTCGACGGAGTTCGCGGCGGCGCTCGGCGAGGTCTCGGGCATCGCCGTGGACGAGGGCGTCGACGCGGTGCTGTCGCCGGCGACGTCTACGATCAGCGCGCCGCGGCGCCGGAGGCGGACGCGCTCGTGTTCGAGACCCTCGTGCGCCTCTCACGAGGCCGGCATCCCGGTCGTCGTGATCCCCGGCAACCACGATTCCGCGCTCCGATTCGAGGCGCTCGGCAAGCTCCTCGCTGCCCATCGGCGTGACGGTCGTCGCCAGGGTCGCTCCGCCCGACGGCGGCGGCGTCGTCGAGGTGCCGGCGCGGGACGGCTCGGACGCGGCGCTCATCGCCTGCATCCCGTTCGTCCCCGAACGGCGGTTCGGGGACGCCGCCGCGCTGTTCGATGCCACCGAGGCGTGGTACCGGTCGCTACGCGCGACGGCATGGGCGAGCTGCTCGCCGCGATGGCGGGCGGCGTTCCGGCCACGACCGAGTGAACGTCGTGCTCGGCCACCTGTTCACCGACGGCGCCCTCGTCGGCGGGGGGGAGCGCGAGCTGACGATCGGGATGGCCTACGCCGTCTCCCCGGGCGGCTGCCGGGCACCGCGCAGTACGTCGCGCTCGGCCACGTGCACAAGCCTCAGGCGGTCCCGGCCGCTCCCTCGCCGACCCGCTACGCGGGCTCCGTGCTTCAGCTCGACTTCGGGGAGCGCGATCAGACGAAGTCGGTCTCGATCGTCGACGCGTCGCCGGGGCGGCCGGCGAAGGTGCGAGAGGTGGAGCTGACCTCGGGGCGCCGGCTCCTCGACCTCCACGGGACGCTCGACGAGGTGGCCGCGCACGCGGGCGACGTGGGCGACGCGTTCCTGCGGGTGTTCGTCACGACGGACGGCCCCGTGCCCGGCATCGCGGACCGGATCCGCGACGACCTGCCCAACGCGCTCGACGTGCATCTCGTCTACGAGCGAGCCGAGGCGGAGGGCCGTGCCGGCGCGCCGGTGTCCTCGCTCGCCCCGAGGGACCAGTTCGTCGCCTACTACCGATCGCAGCACGGGGCCGACCCGGACGAGCGGTTGCTCGAGTCGTTCGACGAGGTCCTGGCCGCCGAGGCGGGAGAGCTCTAGCGCGTGCGCCCGATCCGGCTCGCCGTGAAGGGCTTCACGTCGTTTCGAGACGAACAGGCGATCGACTTCGAGGGGCTCGACCTGTTCGCGATCGTCGGACCCACCGGGTCGGGAAAGTCCTCGTTGTTGGACGCGATCACCTACGCGCTCTTCGGCGAGGTGGACCGGGTCGGCCGCGGCGTGAGCCAGCTCGTCAGCCAGGGCCAGCCTCGGATGGCCGTGACCTTCGACTTCGAGGTCGCGGGCGAGCGCTACCGCGTGACGCGTTCCACGTCGGCATCCAAGACGGCGCCGACGAAGATCCTGCTTCAGGTGCACGACGGCGACGACTGGCGGCAGGCGGGGGAGGGCTCCGACCGCGTGCGCGACGTGAACGCGCGGCTTCGTGCGGTGATCGGCCTCGACTTCGACGCGTTCACCCGATCGGTGCTGCTTCCCCAGGGCCGGTTCGCCGAGTTCCTCGTCGGGGAGGCCAAGGACCGGCGGGAGATCCTGACCGAGCTGCTCGGGTTGGAGCTGTTCAAGCGGCTGGCCAAACGCGCGGGCGAGGTGCGATCGGGCGCGGCGATCGCCGCCCAGGCCAAGGCCGACCTGCTCGACACCGAGTACGCCGGCGTCAGCAGGAAGGCGCTCGACGAGGCGGTGCGAACCGCCAAGGCCGCCGCCGCGCGAGAGCGGGCGCTGGCGAAGGCGGTGAAGGCCGTCCGAGCCCTCGCGCGCAAGGGCGAGCGAGCCGACGCCGAGGTGCGGGAGCTCCGAGGATGCGCGCTCGAGGCCGCCGACGTGGAGCGGGCGGCGGCCGACGCGCACGCCGCGTTCGTGGAGCTCGCGGCGGAGCTCGCCGAGGCGAAGGAGGCCGTGGAGGCCACGGTGGAGGGAGCCGAGGAGCTCGCCAAGGAGGCCGCCCAGGCGAGCGATGCCCGGGCACGCGCGGAGGCGGAATGGGGACCCGCGATGGGACTGGTCGCCATGCGGGCGCGGGCGGAGGAGCTCGCGGGCCGCCGCCGGGAGATCGCCGAGCTCGGCGAGCAGCTCGTCGAGGCGACCGCGGCGATTCCGAGACGGGATCGGTCGGCGGCCTCGGCCGGACGCGACGTCTCGAAGGCGGAGGCGGAGCGTGGACGTGGCCTGGAGCGCCTCGCCGCGGCGCGCGAGGCGCTCGAGGGAGCCCAACACGCCAACCTCGTGGATGCCGTCCGCGCCGGGGCCGTGGTCGGCGATCCGTGTCCGGTGTGCGGCGTCCCGATCGCCGCCGCCCCCGAGGGCGGGGGGTCGGCTGACATCGCCGCCGCGAAACGGTCGCTGAAGGCGGCGGAGGACGCGCTCGCCGCGCTCGACGACGCCGTCCGCGGCGCCGAGCGCAGGCGGGATGCCGCCGAGTCCGAGCGCGCGGATTCACGACGAGATGTCGAGCGCCTCGAGGGCGAGATGGAGCGACGTCGCTCGGACGTCGCGGAGATGGAGGACGCGCTCGCCGGGGTGGGCGGCGGCGAGGAGGAGGATCCGCTCGCCGTCATCGACGAGCGCCTCGATCGGCTCGAGCGGCTCTCCTCCGTGGAGCGGGCCGCGGGCGAGGCGGCGGCGGCCGCGGAGCGCCTCGGCGTCGAGGCGAGGACGCGGCTCGCCGCGCTCGCCGGGCGCGGTCGCCGAGCTTCGGGCCGGGCTTGCCGCGCAACCGGTTGCGGCGCTTCTCGCCCGAGCCGCCCGGCTCTCCCGGGAGGACCTCGATGCGGCCGCTCCCTCGGACCTCGGGGCGCTGCCGGAGGACGCCGCCGGGCTGACCGAGGCGTCGGCGAGCATGCGCGACGTCCTTCATCGGGTCGCCGGGGAGCTCGAGCGCATCGCCGCTCGGCGAGCCGAGGGCGGCGCCCGGCTGCTCGCCGAGGCGCACGCCGCGGTCGAGGGGCTGCTGGAGCCGCCGGCCGGCGCGCTCGATGAGCTCGTGGACGCCGCGGAGGCTGCGGCTCGCAGCGCGACCGCGGAATCGGCGACCGCCGCGGAGCAGTCGGCGCGACTGCGAGAGCGGCTGGAGGCCTCCGCGGCGCTCGCCGAGGAGGTCCGCGTGCTTCGCGAACGGGCCGAGCGGTTCGCCGCGCTGGCGAGGGAGCTCCGAGCCGACAACGTCATCGAGTTCCTTCAGCTCGAGGCGCTCGAGCTGCTGGCGGCGGCCGGATCGGAGCGGCTGGCGACGCTCTCGGACGGCAGGTACCGGCTCCAGTTCGATGCCGACGAGTTCTTCGTGGTGGACACGTGGAACGGCGAGGAGATCAGGAGCGCCCGCACGCTCTCCGGCGGAGAGACGTTCCTCGCCTCGCTCGCGCTTGCCCTCGCCCTCTCGGACCAGGTGCAGTCGCTCGCGGTGAGCGAACGAGCCCGGCTCGAGAGCCTGTTCCTCGATGAGGGCTTCGGGACGCTCGACCCCGAGACGCTCGAGGTGGTGGTCGGAGCGATCGAGGGCCTCGGCGGCGACGAGCGGATGGTCGGGGTCATCACGCACGTGCAGGAGCTCGCGATCCGCCTCCCCGCCCGCGTCGAGGTGGAGAAGTCTCCGCGCGGCAGCAGCCTCCGGATCGTCTCGTAGGGGCCTTCCTCCGGCGCCTCGCCTCGAGCCTCGCCGGCCTCGCGTCGACGTGCATGGGTTTGAACGCGTAGCCCTCTCCCGGTCGGGAACTATCTCGACACAGAGATTCACTGCTGAGGAGGGGACATGGACAGAGACGACGGTGCCCGCGGCCGCGCCGCCACCACGACCGACCGGACGGTCGGCGAGTACATCGCCGTTGTGTTGGGCGCGGTGTACGTGCTGGTCGGCATCCTCGGGTTCTTCGTGACCGGCGGCGTGGAGTTCGCGGGGACCCAGGGCGACAAGCTTCTCGGCGTCTTCGAGGTCAATCCGCTGCACAACCTGGTGCACCTGGCGATCGGCATCGCGCTCATCGCCGCCTTCTACTCCGGGGCCGCGGCCGTTCGCGCGGTGGCGACGATCATCGGGGCCGTGTACGTGATCCTCGGGATCGCCGGGTTCTTCATCGAGGGCGAGGCCAACATCCTCGCGCTCAACGTGCCCGACCACATCCTGCACCTGGTGAGCGGCGCCGCGCTGCTGGTCGCCGCGGCATTGACCCGTCCGGCCGGGGAGCTCTCCGCGCGAAGGGCGACCTGAGCCGAGGAGGGACTGAGCGCCGGGCTCCTTTCGCGGCGAAGCCCCGAAGGGAGCCCGTGCGACAATGCGCGGCATGGGCGACTGGGACCTGACGCCGCGCGCCGCCTCGACGTCGGAGGTGGTGCTGGTGGAGCTCATGGCCGCCGAGGACGCGAACATCATGGGGACCGTCCACGGGGGAACGGTCATGAAGCTCGTCGACACGGCGGCGGGCCTCGCGGCGATCCGTCACTGCGGCGGCGTGGCCGTCACGGCCTCGATCGACGAGATGTCCTTTCACGCCCCCGTGTTCGTCGGCAACCTCCTGCACGTGCGAGCGTCGATCAACGACGTGGGCCGAACGTCCATGGAGGCGGGCGTCCGCGTCGAGGCGGAGAACATCGTCACCGGCCGGCGCGTGCATACCTCGAGCGCCTACGTCGTGATGGTTGCGATCGACGCCGACGGGGCCGCGCGTCCGGTTCCCCCGATCGTGCCGGAGACCGACGAGCAGCGACGCCGACAGCGGGAGGCGCGCATCAGGCGGGCGTCCCGGCTGGAGCATCTCCGGACGATCGAGTCCTCCCGCGCGGCCTCCATCCGCCCGGAGGCGTAGCCACGCGACCCGGATTCCCTCACGAGTTCCTCCGTCTGAAAGGATGGAGGGGAACCCACCACCGGAGGGAACCGCGACGATGAGCAGCGAGCTGGGCGGCGCACGGAGCCGCCTCGAGACGGCGTCCGGCGGCCTGGACCACTACCGGCTGCGCTGGCTCGCCGAGCAGGGAATGGGCGAGGTCGACCACCTGCCCCACACCGTGAAGATCCTGCTGGAGAACCTGCTTCGCCGCGCCGGCTCGAGGGAGGTGCGGGACGAGGACGTCCGCGCGCTGGCGGCCTGGCCGGGGCGGGCCGGCGACATCGCCTTCATGCCCGCCCGCGTGCTCATGCAGGACTTCACCGGCGTTCCCGCCATCGTGGACCTCGCCGCCATCCGCTCGGCGGTCGCCCGCGCCGGTGGCGACCCGGGGCGGGTCAGCCCCTCCATCGCGGTCGACCTCGTC
The DNA here is from genome assembly GCA_963728285.1 of uncultured Actinomycetes bacterium. Lineage (GTDB taxonomy): Bacteria > Actinomycetota > UBA4738 > UBA4738 > HRBIN12 > CAVSJR01. The sequence continues at coordinate 250,818 of CAVSJR010000005.1, forward strand.
ATCGACCACTCCGTGCAGGTCGACGTGTTTCGAAGCGCCGCGGCGTACGAGGCGAACATCGAGTGGGAGTACCGGCGAAACAGCGAGCGGTATGCGCTCCTGCGCTGGGCGCAGGGGGCGTTCGAGGGCGTCCGCGTGGTCCCTCCGGGGGCGGGGATCTGTCATCAGGTGAACCTCGAGCACCTCGGGCGCGTCGTCGCCGTGCAGGACGGCGTGGCCATGCCCGACACGCTCGTGGGCACCGACTCGCACACCACGATGATCAACGGCCTCGGCGTGCTCGGCTGGGGGGTCGGGGGGATCGAGGCGGAGGCAGCGATGCTCGGCCAGCCGATGTTCCTTCCCCAGCCGGTCGTCGTCGGCGTGCGCGTCGCCGGCGCGCTGCCGGCCGGCACGACGGCAACGGACCTCGTCCTCACGCTCACCCAGATGCTGCGCTCGCACGGGGTCGTCGGGAAGTTCGTCGAGTTCTTCGGGCCGGGGCTGTCGACGCTCGAGCTCGCCGACCGCGCCACGCTGTCGAACATGTGCCCCGAATACGGGGCGACCGCCGCCTACTTCCCGGTCGACGCCGAGACGCTTCGATACCTGGAGTTGACCGGCCGGGGTGACGTCGTCGACCTGGTGGATCGGGCCACGAAGGAGCAGGGACTGTTCCGGACCGACGAGGATCCGGAGCCGGCCTTCAGCGAGGTGCTCGACCTCGACCTGTCGGCGGTCGAGCCGAGCCTCGCCGGCCCGAAGCGCCCGCAGGATCGGGTCGCGCTCTCGTCGGTCTGGCGGTCGTTCGTCGAGGCCTTCCGCGACCGGATGGAGCCCGATCCGCGACCGACGGAGGTCGGGCGGCTCCTCGACGAGGGAGGACAGCCGCTGCTGCACGAGCCGGACGGCGCGATCGACCCGGGGCCCGACGGCGAACGGCTCGCCGACGAGTCGCGCGTCGGTCACGGCTCCGTCGTCATCGCGGCGATCACGAGCTGCACGAACACGTCGAACCCCTCGGTGATGCTGGCCGCCGGGCTCCTCGCGAGGAAGGCGGTCGAGGCCGGGCTCGAGTCCAAGCCCTGGGTGAAGACGAGCCTGGCGCCGGGCTCGCGGGTCGTGACCGACTACCTCGACGCCGCCGGCCTCACGCCCTACCTCGAGAAGCTGGGATTCGACCTCGTCGGCTACGGGTGCACGACCTGCATCGGGAACTCCGGCCCCCTCCCCGACGAGGTGGCCGCCCAGATCGACGAGGGCGACCTGGCGGTCGTCGCGGTCCTGTCGGGAAACCGCAACTTCGAGGGGCGCATCCACCCGCAGGTGCGGGCCAGCTATCTCGCGTCGCCGCCGCTGTGCGTGGCGTACGCGCTGGCGGGACGGGTCGACGTCGACCTCACCGCCGACCCGCTCGGCCACACCCCCGAGGGGCTCCCCGTCTACCTTCGCGACATCTGGCCGACGCCGGAGGAGGTGCGCGATCAGATCGCGACGGCGGTCTCGCCGGACCAGTTCCGCGAGGAGTACTCGCGGGTGTTCGACGGCGACGAGCGGTGGAGGTCGCTGGATGCGCCGACGGGCTCGATGTACGAGTGGAACGATGCCTCCACCTACGTCCGGGAGCCGCCGTTCTTCGACGACGTGACCGAGGGGCGGGGGGAGCGGCCGGGCGCGCCGGCCGACGCTCGCGTGCTCGTCATGGTCGGGGACTCGGTGACGACCGATCACATCTCTCCCGCGGGGGCGATCCGTCCCGATTCGCCCGCCGGCGCGTACCTGCTGGAGCGAGGCGTGCCGCAGGCGGAGTTCAACAGCTACGGATCACGGCGCGGGAACCATGAGGTGATGCTGCGCGGCACCTTCGCGAACGTCCGGCTGCGCAATCAGCTGGCGCCGGGGACGGAGGGGCCCTGGACGACGCATCAGCCGAGCGGCGAGCGGATGACGATCTACGATGCGGCCGAGCGCTACCGGACGGAGGGGGTGCCGCTGCTCGTGATCGCCGGCAAGGAGTACGGCTCGGGCAGCTCGCGCGACTGGGCCGCGAAGGGCCCCGCCCTGCTCGGCGTCCGCGCGGTGCTCGCCGAGAGCTACGAGCGAATCCATCGAAGCAACCTCGTCGGCATGGGCATCCTGCCGTTGCAGTTCGCGCCGGGGGATTCGGCCATCTCGCTCGGGATCACCGGAGCCGAGACCTTCACCGTCCTCGGCCTCGACGAGGGCGTGGCCCCCGCGCAGCAGGTCACCGTGGAGGCGACCCGTCGCGACGGATCGACCATGACCTTCCCGGCGGTCGTGAGGATCGACGAGCCGGCGGAGGTCGACTACTACGAGAACGGCGGCATCCTTCGAATGGTCGCCCGTCAGCTGATCGCGACGTGAGCGCCGCGGAGGGGCTCGGGGGCGGCCGGATCCTGGTCGGGACCAACGGATCTCCCCAGTCGGAGGTCGCCGTCGGCCAGGGCGCGCGGCTCGCGAGCCTCACGGGCTCGAGGCTCACGCTCATGTTCGTCCTGGATCAAGGCCATCCTCAGGAGGGAGACGCCGAGCTCGAGGCCGAGCGCGTCCTGCGGCGCGGGACCGAGATCGCGAACTCGTTCGGCGTGGACGTGGAGCGACTGACGGTGGCCGGCGATCCCGCCCAGTCCCTCGTGCGCGAGGCCTCGGAGCTCGGCATCGAGCTCATCTGCGTCGGGGCCGATACGGGACTGCTCGACAAGCCGCACAGGATCGGGCGCGTGGCGGCCCACGTCGCGCAGCTCGCGGGGTCGTCGGTGCTCGTGGCGCGGGGGACGTTCGAGCGCTTTCCGAGCCGCGTGCTCTGCGGCGTGGACGGGTCCGAGAGCTCCGCGATGACCGCCGACGTGGCGGCGCAGGTCGCCGCGCTCGCCGACGCGGACTTTCGCGTGATCCACGTGATCCCGGTGTTCCGGGGAGGCAACGAGGAGTGGGAGGTGGGCGCCGACGAGCCGGTGCCGCCCGAGCTGCAGCCGGCGCTCGACCGGGCGCGCGCTCGAGGCGTCCAGCCCGTCCTCGAGATGGCGATGGGCCGGCCGGAGAACGCGCTCGTGGAGGTGGCCCGGCGAGACGCCGCCGACCTCGTGGTCGTCGGCCACCGCGGGATCAGCGGCATCCAGCGGCTGCTCCTCGGCAGCGTCGGCGAGCACGTCACGTCCCACGCTCCCTGCTCGGTGCTGATCGTGCGCCCGGAGCGTCGCACCGGATCGTCGCGCTGAACCGATCCGCCGGACGGCGAAGCTCAGGCCGTGCGGCCGTCCGCGAGATCGGCCGTGAGGATCGGGTCGGTCGAGGGCTTCGAGGGACAGCTGCTGGGCTCCACGGTGACCGCCATCGCGCTCGTCGATCCGAGGTCCGCGTCGACGAAGGTGGCGAGCGACCCGTCGTCAGTCGGCGTGAGACACACGCCGCGCACGACCTGATCCCCGCGGATCATCCACACCTCGAGGACCTTGCCGGGTCCCGCGGGGGGAAGGTCGGAGCCGACCAGGTACGCCCCGCGTTCGCCGGGCCGGTAGGCGATCGCGAGCTCGCCCCGCTCGCCGCTGAAGGCGACGACGCGGGCATCGGCGAGGTCCGGTCCCGGCGGGGACGATGACGTCGCGTGCGATCCACCCGCCGGCGACGAGCGCGAGCGCGGCCGCCGCGGCGACGAGCCCCTTCCAGGCTCCGGACCCGCCGCGCCGCCGCCTCCGATCGGCCCTGCGATCGTCCAACGACCCGATCGCTCGCGCGCTCGGATCCCCCCGGTGGCGCCGAGGCGCTCCGCGCGCTCGTCGCGAGGGAGACGACCTCGTCCTCGAATCCCTCGCGAAGCGCGGCGGGGGCCAGTGCGAACGCGAGCCGGCCCGCGACCTCCGCGTACTCGTCCCGGAGGAGCCGGCATTCCTCGCACGCGTCGCCGTGCTCCTCCATGAGCCGCTCGAGGAGGGACTCGTCGTCGAGGTCGAGGCCGCCGAGCGACCGGATGCTGATCAGCTCCTCGATTCGTTCGTGATCCCTCATCGGCCGCCGATCGTCGCTCATCCCCTCAGCGCTCCATCCCCACGAGCGCGGCGCGCATCCGGCGCATGCCGAGCAGCGTCCGAGACTTCACCGTTCCGAGCGGCAGGGCGAGCCGTTCGGAGATCTGCGATTGCGACATGCCGGAGAAGTACATGAGCTCGAGGACCTGTCGCTGCTCGGACGGGAGCTCCTCGAGGGCGCCGCGCACGGCCTTTCGCTCCTCCGGGATCCCGATCTCCTCGATCACCGTGACGCCCGGATCCTCGGCGAGGTCCAGGGCGTCGGGAACCGCCTCCTCGGCCCGGCGGCGCTGGGACTCCTCGCGGCGAACGGCATCGACGGCTCGGTGATGCACCATGCCGAGGAGCCAGCTCTTCACCGAGCCGCGTTCCTCCCGATAGCCGTCCGGACTCCGCCACACTGCGAGGAACACCTCCTGAACGATCTCCTCCGCGAGGAACGGCTGGCGCACGATGCGCTGGGCGAGCGACTGGGCGCTCGGCGCGAACGTCCGAAAGAGCTTCCGGAAGGCATCCTCCTCCCCGGCGCCGATCCTCCGGATGAGGTCCCGATCCCGGGCCTCCGGAGCCTCGGCGATCACCGCGGTGCCTTTCGTCGGTGAGCAGATTCGAGGCCCGCGGACGGCGTCCGTGGTGAGCGTGCGGGCCGATCCTCCTTCGGGGAGTATTCGCGCTGGTCGCGCGGACGGATCACGGGTGGAGCGCGGGTCGGATCACCGGTGCGTCACGCCTCAGTCCTCCGCGGCGGCCGCCCCCGGGCCGGCGTCGGCACGGCGGAGCAACTCCTCCAGCCCGGCCGGGTTGTCGGGGTCGTATTGCGCCGTGCCCACCGACACCGACAGGGGAGCGCCGGGCCCCTCGTCGGACCGGTGCACCGCGACGGCCTCGACCAGGCGGCTGAGCACCATGGCCTCGGCGCCCGGGGCCGCGCCGGTGAGCATGATGCAGAAGGAGCCCTCGCCGATCCGAGCCACGACGTCGGACTCGCGGGTGGCCTCGCGAACGACCTGTGCGGCCTCCCCGACGAGGCGATCCACCTCCTCGTCGCCGTGATCCCGCCGGACGTCGTCGAGCGCGTCGATCCAGAGGAACACGATGACGATCGGCTCCTTCGCCCGGTTGGAGACCCGCATGCGATGCTCGGCGATGAGCGTCAGGGCATCGAGGTTATACAGGCCGGTCGCCTGGTCGGACCAGATGCCGGCGGTGTCCTCGGCGGTCTCGTTCGTCTCGTCAGCCATAGGGAATCGCCACACTCTAGGGCATCGGCGGGGTCGGCGGCCGGAGGGCGGAGGGGCTCCCGGCGGGGCCATGGGCTCCGAGCGGCCGTCACACGGTCGCCACACGATCGCCACCGCGCCGCTTGATCCCGCGAGGGGGGCGCACGGTACGCTTCGGGCGATGGCGAACGGCGTGTCGACAACACCCGCGACCACACCGGCGACCCCCCCCGGTCGGGGCGGGCGTCGGCTTCGCGTCCTCCTCGCCCTGACGGCGAGCGTGGCGCTGCTCGTCGGGCTCGTCGGGGGGCTCGGCTTCGGCTCGCTCGTCTGGGCGCAGCACAAGCTGGACGAGACGGGCGTCGAATCACAGCGGGACCCGGAGACCGGCGAGAAGATCATCGGCGGCCCGTGCGTCCGCCGCGCCTGCAACTACCTGCTCCTCGGCAGCGACTCCCGGACCGGCCTCAGCCACGAGGATCAGGTCATCTCCGGCACCAACGCCGATCTCGGGGGCGAGCAGCGGGCCGACACGATCATGCTCATCCACGTCGATCCGGACCGCGAGCAGGCGGTCATCCTGAGCTTCCCGCGCGACCTCTGGGTTCCCGTCCCCGGCCACGGCATGGACAAGATCAACAGCGCGTTCGAGGGCGGCGTGCGCGGCGGCGGCGCCGATCTCGTCGCCAGGACCGTCGAGGACCTCACCGGCCTGCACATCAACCACTTCCTCTACGTCGACCTCGCCGGGTTCCAGGGCGTGGTCGATGCGCTCGGCGGCGTGCGCATGTGCGTGCCGTATCCGATGCAGGATGTGCTGACCGGGCTCGACGTCCAGGCGGGCTGCCAGGAGTTCGACGGGGGGACGGCGCTCGCCTTCGTCAGGACGCGGCACCAGCCCTGCGACGCGGTTCCCGACTTCGCGCGCATCGGACGCCAGCAGCAGTTCCTGCGGGCCGTGCTCACGAAGCTCCTCTCCCCGAGCGAGGTCGCGAACCTTCCGGGGCTCGTGAAGCCCGTCGCCTCCAACGTCGTGAAGGACAGCGACTTCCAGATCCTCGACATCATCGAGCTCGCGCGGCAGCTCCAGGGCGTGAGCACGGGCGCGGCCGACTTCCGCGCCGTGCCGGGCCAGCCGGAGCTGATCACGCCGCCGGAGTTCCCCTCGGGCATCAGCGTCGTCTCGGTCACGCCGCAGGCGCGCGAGCTGTTCCGCGACCTGCGCGAGGGCGAGGTCGCTCGGCGACGTCGGCCACGAGCTCGCCCAGACCGCGATCTCGGAGGCCAACATCGAGGCCGCGGTCTACGACAAGAACTCGGACGGCGGCGCCCACGCCGTCGAGAAGGTGCTCGCCGAGGCCGGCTTCAACGTCGCGCCCGGCATCCTGCCCGCCGACGAGCTGACGGCCGACGTGAAGGGCTCGGCCATCCTGTACGGGCCGGGCGACGAGGCACGCGCGGCCGTCGTCGCCAAGTACTTCTCGAACCTGAAGATGGTGGAGGTCGACGGCGGCGTGCTGCCCGGCGGCGCCGTGGCCGTGCACGTGACGTCGGGCTACCGGCCGGCACCGGTCGGCACCGGCGGCGCGCCGGCCGCCCCCGACTGCGCGGCCGGCGTCGAGCAGCCCGCCCCGTAGCGGATCGTGCGGCGCAACGGCCGCGGTAGGCTTCCGCGTATGTCGAACCGGCCCAGTCGCTGATGCGCGCGCTCGTCCTCTCGGGGGGCGAGGGATCGCGGCTTCGACCCATCACCTACACGAGCGCGAAGCAGCTGCTTCCCATCGCGGGAGAGCCGATCCTGTTTCGCGCGATCGAGGCGATCAGCGACGCGGGGATCGTCGAGGTGGGCCTCGTCGTCGGCGCCACCGCCGACGAGGTGCGAGCCGCCGTCGGCGACGGCTCCCGGTGGGGGGTGCGCATCACCTACATCCGCCAGGATGCCCCCCTCGGCCTGGCCCACGCGGTGCTGGCGGCCCGCGATTTCGTGGCCGGCCAGCCGTTCCTCATGTACCTCGGCGACAACGTGCTGCTCGAGGGGCTCTCCCGCTTCGTGGAGGAGTTCGAGCGGACGCGCCCGGACGCGCAGATCTTCCTCGCACACGTTCCCGAGCCCGAGCGTTTCGGCGTCGCCGTCCTCGATGGCGAACGAGTCGTGCGACTCGTGGAGAAGCCGAAGGAGCACATCTCGGATCTCGCGCTCGTCGGCGTGTATCTGTTCGACGACTCGATCGTCGAGGCCGCGGAGACGCTCAAGCCCTCGTGGCGGGGCGAGTACGAGATCACCGAGGCGATCCAGTGGCTGATCGATCACGGCCGGACCGTTCGCGCCGAGATGGTGAGCGGCTGGTGGAAGGACACCGGCAAGCCGGAGGATCTGCTCGAGGCGAACCGCATCATGCTCGGCGTCCAGCAGTCGAGAACCGACGGCGAGGTCGACGACGCCTCGTCGCTGGAGGGCAACGTCGTCGTGGCCGCCGGCGCGAAGGTCGTCCGCTCGCGGATCCACGGTCCCTCGGTCGTGGGGGAGGGGAGCCTGGTGGAGGACTCGGAGATCGGCCCCTACACCTCCATCGGCGAGGGGTGCACCGTCGTCGGGAGCGTGGTCGAGGATTCGATCGTCCTGCAGGGATGCACGATCCGCGATGTGCGGGGGCTCGCCACGTCGATCCTGGGCAAGCACGTGGAGGTGCGCCACTCCGGCCGCCGGGACGGCAAGCATCGGCTGATCGTCGGCATCGTCAGCGACCAGAGCCGGGTCGAAGTCGACTGACCATGCGCGTGGTCGTCGACGCGAGGCCCGCCCTCGACGCTCGAAAGACGGGCGTCGGCTACTACGCCAACTCCCTCATCCGCGCCCTGCCTCACGCCGATCCGGAGACGACCTATACCGCCTGGTACCTGCACGCGAAGGGCCTCCTGCGGCCGCGGAGGTTCTTCTCCGACGTCCGGGCGAGGAACTTCTCGGAGCGGAGCTCTCCGTTCCCCGCGCGCGTCTTCGAGCCGATCTCCTCGCGGGCCGGCGTGCCGCGCCTCGAGTGGTTCGGCGAGTTCGACGTCCTCCTCGCGACGAACTTCCTCCCTCCCGCGACGCGAAGCGCCGGCGTCGTGATGATGGTCCACGATCTCGCCTTCCGACTGTTCCCGGAGACGGCCCCGCATATGGACGGGCGGTGGAACCGCAGGTTCGAGCGCTCGCTGCAGTCGGCGGCGGGCCTGCTCGTTCCCTCCGAGTCGGCGAGATCGGATCTCGTGCGGCTCGCCGGCGTCGACCCGGCGCGCGTTGCCGCGATCCATCACGGCGTCGATGCGGATGCCTACCGCCCGGTGCCGGCCGCCGAGGTCGGCCGGGTCCGGGCGGCGTTCGGCATCGAGGGTCGCTACCTGTTCTTCGTCGGTGGGATCGAGCCTCGGAAGAACCTCATCTCCCTCGTGCGAGCGTTCGGCGACCTTCGGGAGGAGGCGACGCTCGTCCTGGCGGGCGGGCCCGTCCGCTGGTACCCGGAGGGGGTCGACGAGCTCGAGGCGGCCGTCGGAGAGCTGCCGGCGAGGGCCCGCGACCGCGTGATCCTTCCCGGCTACGTCTCCGACGCCGACAAGCTGGCGCTGCTGACGGGCGCGTCGGCATTCCTGTATCCGTCTCGCTACGAGGGCTTCGGCATGCCGGTGCTCGAGGCGATGGCGTGCGGCACCCCGGTGCTGACATCGAACGTCTCCTCGCTCCCGGAGGTCGCCGGCAACGCCGCCGTCCTGGTGGATCCCGACGACCTCGCGGCCATGACCGCCGGGATGTCGGAGCTCCTCGAGGACGAGGACCTTCGCATCCGTCTCGCGGGCATGGGACTCGCGCGCGCGGCCGCGTTCACCTGGGAGCGGACCGCAAGGGCGACGGCAGCGGCTTTGCATCGGGCCGCGGACTCGGCGCGGCACGGGGATCCGGACGGGTAGACTCCCGGTCCCCGAGGGGAGCGACGATGCCGAACCCGAGCGATGGCCTTCATGTCCTGGTCACAGGCGGCGCTGGCTTCATCGGCTCGCACCTCGTCGACGGCCTCCTCGCCCGCCCCGACGTGTGGGTGACGGTGCTCGACAGGCTGTCGCACGGGGGGAGCCGATCGAACCTGGTCGCAGCACGACGCCGATCCACGGTTCACGTTCGTGCTGGGCGACGTGAACGATGCGTCGACCGTCGGATCGCTCGTCGAGTCGTCCGACCTCGTCGTCCACGCCGCCGCGGAGTCCCACGTCGACCGGAGCATCGCGGGCCCGCGCGAGTTCCTCGTCTCGAACGTCCTCGGGACGCAGGCCGTCCTGGACGCCTGTCGCGGCGGCGGGACGCGGGTGCTCATGCTCTCGACCGATGAGGTCTACGGGGCCGGCGACCCCTCGGGAGGCGGGTTCGACGAGGAGGACCGGATGACGCCGAGGAGCCCGTACGCGGTCAGCAAGGCGGCGGCGGACATGCTCTGCCACGCGTATCTCGTCACGTACGGGCTGCCGGTCACCGTCGTGCGAGGAACGAACGCCTTCGGCCCGCGCCAGCAGGAGCGGGTGATCCCAACCTACGTCGTCGCGGCGCTCCGGGGGCGGCCGCTGCCGGTCTACGGCGAGGGCCTGCAGCGCCGCGAGTTCCTGTACGTGGAGGACTGGGTGCGGGCCGCGATGACCGTGATGGATCGCGGTCGCCCCGGCGACGTCTACAACATCGGCGAGGGCCACGAACTCTCGAACCTCGAGCTCGCCAAGCGCATCTGCGAGATGGCCGGGGCTCCCGAGTCGCTCATCACGTTCGTTCCCGATCGACCGGGACACGACTTTCGCTACGGCCTGCGCCCGGACAGGCTGCGGGCGCTGGGATGGACGCCCTCGGTGTCGTTCGACGAGGGACTGGAGCGCACGATCGCCTGGTACCGGCACCACCTCGACGAGATCGCGACGCCGATGGAGGACTCGCCCGCGTGAGGCTGCTCGTCACCGGGGCGGGCGGAGGGCTCGGCCGCGCCTTCTGCGAGCGGGTGCCCCTGCATCACGACGTGGTGGCGATGAGCCACGAGGAGCTCGACATCGGGGATTACGCCGCGGTGATGCGAACCCTGCTTCCCCTCGCTCCGGACGCGATCGTGAACTGCGCCGCGTACACGAGGGTCGACGAGTGCGAGGGCGCGCCCGAGCGCGCGTATCACGCGAACGCCGTGGGCCCGCAGAATCTCGCCCTCGCCGCCAGGCGCACGGGCTCGACGCTGCTGCACGTGTCCACCGACTACGTCTTCGACGGCGAGAAGGAGGGTGCCTACGACGAGCTCGATCCGCCGCGTCCGATCTCCGTCTACGCGCGAAGCAAGCTCGCGGGGGAGGAGCTGGTCGCACGCCTTCAGCCCGAGTCGTTCGTCGTGCGCACGGGCTACGTGTTCGGAGGCGGCGCGGACTATCTCACGCGCGCCGTCCGCGCGCTGGCCGACGGCGAGGACGCGGGCGGCCTTCGAGATCGAACGGGGACGCCCACGTTCGTCCGGGACCTCGCGGATCGGCTGCTGCCGTTGGTGCTGAGCCAGCGGTTCGGGACCTATCACCTCGCGGGCCCGGAGCCCTCGACGTGGTTCGACGTGCTCCAGCGCGTCAAGCGCCTCGGCGACCTCCCGGGGGCGGTCAGGCCGCAGCGGGCGGAGGAGCTGGCGCTCGCCGCCCCGAGGCCCCGCAACTCCGCCCTCGTCAGCGTCTTCGCGGCCGAGGCGGGGATCGAACCCATGCCCCCGCTCGACGAGTCGCTGACCGCGTTCCTCGGAGGGCGTTCGTAGCGACGACGGGTCCCTGCGTCGCGAAACGGCTCGTCCATCGGTACACTCGGCCGCGTTCCATGCGCCCCTCCCCGATCACCTCGCTGCTCGCCGGGCTGCTCACGACGGCCGTCATCGCCGCCGCGTGCTCCAGCCCGGATGCGGCGCCCGGCGCGGGGGAGTCGCCGCGGCCGGGCACGACGACGCCCACAGAGAGCCCCACGTCCGATGTGGCCCCCGTCACGCCGGTGCCGGACGTCGTCGACCCGGCGACCCTCGACACCCGCTGGCCGATCAAGCAGGTCGTGTTCCTCATCAAGGAGAACCGGACGTTCGACAACCTGTTCGGCACGTTCCCCGGCGCCGACGGCGTCCGCTCGGGGATGGACCACGGCACGCGACGCCCGCTCGTCCGCGGAACCGACGGCAGGACCGACTCGGACATCCCGCACTGCTACACGTGCGCGCTCGCGGCGTGGAACGAGGGGAGGATGGACGGGTTCAACCAGTCGGAGAGCGCCGATCGGTGGGCCTACACGCAGCTCCGGCATGGCCAGCTCCCGAACTACTGGGCGTGGGCGGAGAACTTCGTCCTCTCGGACTACTTCTTCGCGTCGGCGCAGGGCCCGTCGTTCCCCAACCACCTGTACTCGATCGCGGCACAGTCGGGGGGCGCCCACGACAATCCGCGGCGCAAGCCGGGCCTCACGCACGGATCGAACACGTTCGGCTGCGACGCGCCGAAGGAGCAGCTCGTCGAGGTCGTCGACTCCGAGGGGCGGACGAAGATGGTCGCCCCGTGCTTCGACTTCCTGACCGAGGGCGATCTGCTGAACCGGGCCGACATCCCGTGGTCCTACTACGCGGCGAGCGAGGATCAGAAGGGCTACATCTGGTCCGCCTACTCCGCGATCCGCCGGTACCGGCAGAACCCCAGGAACTGGCAGCGGCACATGTTCCCCGTCGACCAGGTGGTGCAGGACATCCGGGCGGACCGGCTGCCGCCGGTCACGTGGATCACGCCCCGGTTCGAGCTCTCGGAACATCCCGAGTACAACTTCTGTCACGGCGAGAACTGGTCGACGAAGGTCATCAACGCCATCATGGAGAGCCCGATGTGGAAGCACACGGCGATCTTCCTCACCTGGGACGACTACGGCGGGTTCTACGACCACGTGCCGCCGCCCCAGGTCGACGACTTCGGGTTCGGGATCCGCGTTCCGATGCTCGTGATCTCGCCCTACGCGAAGGAGGGCGTCGTCGATCACCGCCTCGGCGAGTTCTCGAGCGTGCTGCGGTTCATCGAGGACAACTGGGGCTTGACCCAGCTCACCCACCGGGACCGCGACGCGAGGAACATGAGCTACGACTTCGACTTCTCCCAGGAGCCCCGGCCGCCGGATCCCAGGCCGCTGCGCACGGACTGCCGCGGCCCCATCTGGGCCCCCGCCGGCTAGATGGAGTTCCCGGCGACGACGCCGGATGCCGATGGAACCTCGGCGGACCGGCGGAAGTCGTGCTGTGCATGGCGGCCGGCTCGGGACCCAGGACGCAGCGTGCAGGCGCGCCCCTCGCGGCACTCGTCGTCGCACTCGTCCCCACGCTCGGCGGCACCCCGCGCACGCCGGGCCGCCCTCCTCGCGGGCGCCGCGCTGATCGCCGCCGCGTGCTCCTCGGGAGCCACGGTGGCGCCCGACGGCGCGGCGTCGTCGCCGCGGTCCGGCACCTCCCCGGCGGCGTCGCCCACGGCCTCCCCCCGCCCCGCGGGGGGTCGGTCCGAGACGCGCTGGCCGATCGAGCACGTCGTCTTCCTCATCAAGGAGAATCGGACGTTCGACAACCTGTTCGGGACGTTTCCCGGGGCCGACGGCGTCACCGTCGGTATGGACGACGGCGAGCGCCGGCCGCTGCTGCGTGGCACCGAGGGAAGCATCGGGTCGAGCGACATCCCGCACTGCTATCCGTGTTCGCGCGAGGCGTGGAACCACGGGAAGATGGACGGCTTCAATCAGGACGCCGCCTCCGACCGGTGGGCCTACACGCAGCTCCGTCGGCCGCAGCTCCCCAACTACTGGGAGTGGGCGCGATCGTTCGTGCTGGCGGACAACTTCTTCTCCTCGGCGCAGGGCCCGTCGTTCCCGAATCACCTCTACTCCATCGCCGCACAGTCGGGGGGCGCGCACGACAACCCCAGGCGCGGCCCCGGCGTACGCGACAGCAACACGTTCGGCTGCGACGCGCCGCCCGAGCAGACGGTCGAGATCGTCGACACCGAGGGCCACGTCAAGAGCGTTCGCCCGTGCTTCGATTTCCAGACCGAGGGCGACCTCCTTTCGGATGCCGGCATCCCCTGGTCCTACTACGCGGCGGAGCCGAACCAACTCGGCTACATCTGGTCCGCCTACGCCGCCATCCAGCACATCCGCGAGACGGGCCATGGCACAAGCACGTGCTGCCGGTCGACGGGGTCGTCACCGACATCCGCAAGGACCGACTTCCGGCGGTGACCTGGATCACGCCCCGCTACGAGGTGTCGGAGCACCCCCAGTACAACTTCTGTCTCGGGGAGAGCTGGTCCACGAAGGTCATCAACGCGATCATGAAGTCCCCGATGTGGTCGTCCACGGCCATCTTCCTCACCTGGGACGACTACGGCGGCTTCTACGACCACGTGCCGCCGCCGCAGGTCGACGGGTTCGGGTTCGGGATCCGCGTGCCCCTGCTCGTGATCTCGCCCTACGCGAAGCAGGGCGTGGTGGATCATCGCCCCGGCGAGTTCTCCAGCGTGCTGCGGTTCATCGAGGACAACTGGGGCCTCGGCCGCCTGACCCACCGCGACCGGGACGCCGACAATCTGAGCTACGACTTCGACTTCTCCCAGGAGCCGAGGCCGCCGGAGCCCCTGCCGCCGAGGAGGGACTGCTAGGCGCGGCCGGTGGCCTCCGATGGGCGTCGAGCCCTTCGAACGATGCCGATCCGGGGGGCACGGATGCTACGCTCACCTGCGCCGATGCCCACCGAAACCCCTTCGAGCGAGTCCTTCCCCGACCCGTCGTACGAGCCCTCCGCGCTCGGAGCCTCGCCGGCCGAGGCGCTGCTGCGAGAGATGTACTGGGCGGAGGAGGCGACCCCGCGTGGGCGCATGTCGACGCCCGACGTCCGCGATGAGCTGCACGACTTCGCGGCCCTGATGCGCGCGGACGAGAAGCTCGTCATCCCGCGGGGCGAGCCGAACCTCGCCGCGATATCCAGGTGGCGCCGGCAGCTCAAGCTCCGGCTGTTCCGGCTGATGCGGCCGATCTCCTGGCGCTACGACCGGCTGCTCGGCGACCACGCCGAGCTGACCACGACGCTGGCCGAGCGGCTCGCGGCCGCCGAGGCGGAGATCGGGCGCCTTCGCGAGGAGCTCGCGCGGCGGGAGGGCGCCGCCGGAGGGCGACCGGATCCCGGCCGCGCGCATCCCGAGGGCCGGGCCTGATGCGGATCGCGGTGCTGCACGCCCAGTCCGCCTTCGTCCGGGGCGGCGCGGAGAACCACACCGAGGCGCTCGTCCACGCGCTGCGCGCCGCCGGTCACGAGGCCGAGCAGGTGACGATCGCGGGGAAGTGGTATCCGGCGACGGAGCTCGCGCACCAGATGGCCGTGTGGCGCAGCTTCGACATCTCCGAGTCCAACGGGCTCAAGGTCGACGCCGTCATCGCGCTCAAGTTCCCCGCCTACCTCGTGAAGCACGAGCGAAAGATCGTGTGGCTCATCCATCAGCACCGCTCCGCGTACGAGCTGTGGGATCACCCGGAGTTCGCCGACCTGTCGAGGCAGGAGGAGGGCCCGCGGCTGCGCGACATGATCTGGACGGCCGACCGGCTCGCGCTCGGCGAGTCGAAGCGGATCTTCACGAACTCCCGCAACGTCGCCGACCGGCTCTGGAGCTCGCTCCGGCTCGGCTCCGAGCCGCTGTACCACCCGTCCCACAACGTCGAGGTGCTCCGCGACCTCGAGCCGGGGCCCTACGGCGACTACATCCTGTATCCGAGCCGGATGGAGGCGCTCAAGCGGCAGTCGCTCGTCATCGACGCGATGCGCCACACGAGATCGAACGTCTCGCTCGTGCTCGTCGGCCGCGGCCCGGACGAGGAGTCGCTGCGGCGCCAGGCGAAGGAGGCCGGCGTCGCGTCCAAGGTGGCCTTCGAGATCGGGCCCGACGACGCGCGGCTGCATCAGCTCTACCTCGGGGCGCGCGGCGTGTACTTCGGCCCGTACGACGAGGACTACGGCTACATCACGATCGAGGGCTTCGCCGCTCGGCGGCCCGTGGTGACGCTCACCGACAGCGGCGGCCCCCTCGAGTTCGTGGACGACGGCCGCACCGGGATCGTGACTCCGCCCGAGCCGAGGGCGATCGCCGGCGCGTTCGACCGCCTCGCCTCCGACGAGGAACTCGCGAGGCGGCTCGGCGGCGCCGGCTACGACCTCGTCACCGAGCGGGTGCCGACCTGGCCCGAGGTCGTGGCCAGGCTGCTCGACTGATGGGCTCGGCGACCCGACGGCCGCGGGCTGCCCTCGCCGCCGCCCGCAAGCGGTGGCGCCAGCGGCGGGTGTGGGACGCCATCATGCACCCGCGGCTCGGGTTCCTCGCCCCGCTCCCGCCGGCGAGGACGGGCGTCGCGACCTACTCCGCGTCGGTGCTCGAGGGGCTCCGGCGCATCGGGTTCCTGGAACGGCACGCGATGGACGTCGTCTGGCCCATCGAGCCGAAGCACGAGGGGATCGTCCCGTGGTACTCGCTCGGGATCTACCAGATCGGGAACAACGTCGAGTTCCACGGCGACATCTACCGGTTCGCCTGTCAGGCGCCGGGGCTCGTCGTCCTCCACGACGTCGCCCTGGACGACTTCGTCCGTGGGCTGAAGGCGGCGGGGGATCCGCTCGGGTTCGTCGCGGAGCGCGAGGCCGCACGCCTGCGCGATCGCCTGCACTCGCCCGACGCCGTGCGCAACGAGCCG
Source organism: uncultured Actinomycetes bacterium (assembly GCA_963728285.1). Lineage (GTDB taxonomy): Bacteria > Actinomycetota > UBA4738 > UBA4738 > HRBIN12 > CAVSJR01. The sequence goes on from CAVSJR010000005.1 coordinate 266,837, forward strand.
CTTCGCGAGCCGTGGTGCGGCCACCTCGTCCGCCGCGCTCGCGGCGTGATCGTCCACTCGGCGTTCTGCAAGGGGTACCTGGAGGAGCTCGGGTGCCGCACGCCCGTGTTCGTCGTGCCGCACCCGGTCATCGAGCACGACGACGACATGCGCCGCGCCGAGCGACACGGCAGGGCGCTGCGGCGTCCCCTCGAGTCCCGGGGGGCCCACACCGTGATCGTCGCCCCCGGCGATCTGAACGAGGCGAAGCAGCTGGACGCCGTCCTCGCCGCCGTGGCGAAGCTCGATCCCGGCGTGCATCTCGCGCTCGTCGGCCGGCGCATCGAGGGCTACGACGCGGATCGCGCGGCGGCGACGAGCGGGCTCGGCGACCGCGTGACCGTCGCGCCCGACGTGAGCGACGACGACTTTCGCGGGTGGCTGTTCGCCGCCGATGCGATCGTCGACCTGCGATATCCGCACCGCGGCGAGGTGAGCGGCTCGCTGGCGCGGGCGATGCAGGCGGGCAGGGCGGCCGTCGTGAGCGGCACCGGCACCTACCTCGACATCCCCGACGAGATGGTCCTGCGGATCTCGCCCGGGCCCGCCGACCCCGACGAGCTCGCGGCCGCCCTGCGTCGCCTCGCCGACGACCCGGAGCTGCGTGCGCGCATGGGCGAGGCCGCCCGCGAGCACATCGCCGAACGGGCCGCCTCGGACGCCACGGCGCGGGGATACGCGGCCGCGATCGAGCGGACCCTCGGGCTCGTGCGCGATCCGGTCCGCGTGGCGGCCTCCCGATGGGGCGGCTCGCTCGTCGACCTGGGCGTCGACGACGACATGGTGCGCGAGGGCTACGGCGTGTCGTACATGCAGGCGTTCGAGGACTTCACGCGATCGTCATAGCCTCGAAAGGCCATCGGCGCAGGGGGCCTTGCTAGACTCGCCCTGCGCCCGCGCCCGGCACCCCGCCCGCCGGCGCCCCACCGACCCGGCGTCGCACGGTCGACGCCGGAGGATCTCGAGAGGAACGAGGGACCATAACGACGCACACAGGCCTCGTGGAGCGGACGTCGGAGCCGCCCCGCCTCACCCCGGCCCGCATCGGGGAGATCTACGCGCACCGGGAGATCCTCCTCAACCTCGTGCGCAAGGAGCTGAAGGTGAAGTACACGGCGTCGGTGCTCGGGGCCGTGTGGTCGCTGCTGAACCCGATCGTCTTCCTCGCCGTGTTCTCGTTCGTATCGCTCGTGCTGAACAACAACCTCCCGAACTACCCCGTGTACCTGCTCGCCGGCCTGCTCCCCTGGAACCTGTTCTCGGCCTCGATCACGCAGGCGTCCGAATCCGTCCTCGGGAACTCGAACCTCGTGAAGAAGGTGTACTTCCCGCGGGAGATTCTGCCGCTGTCGGCCGTGGGCGTCGCCCTCGTCGATTTCGTGCTGCAGATGGCCGTGCTGCTGCTCTTCATCGTCGTCAGCGGGTACGCCTTCACCCACATCGACGGCGTCGCGTTCCTGGTGCTCTTCCCCCTCGGGTTTCTCACGCTGCTCGTGTTCTCGGTCGCCGTGTCGTTCTACGTCTCGGCCCTGAACGTCCGCTACCGCGATGTCCGTCACCTGTTGAACATCGGCCTGCTGGTCTGGTTCTGGGCGACGCCGATCGTGTACGCGAGCGGGTTCGTGCAGGCCAAGCTGAATGCGTACACCGTCGCCGGCGTGCGAGCGTTCGATCTCTACATGCTGAACCCGCTCGCGTCGATCGTGGGCGCGTTTCAGCGCGCGCTGTACGGCGTGGTCGATCCCATGCCGTCGCCGACCGACCCCCCGGTGCTCTTCGACGTGAGCCTCCGATGGCTGACCGGCGTGGTCGGGCTGGTCCTCATCATCTCCCTCGCGCCTGCTGTGGTTCGCCTGGCGGACGTTCTTCCGGCTCTCCGGCGACTTCGCCGAGGAGCTGTAGGCGGATGGCCGCGCCCGCGATCGACGTCGACGGCGTCAGCAAGGTCTTCCGCCTCTATCGCGAGAAGCCGTCCTCGCTGAAGGCGCGCCTCCTGACGTCCCGCTCGCGGGCGGAGGAGTTCTGGGCGCTGCGGGACATCACGTTCGAGATCCAGGAGGGCGAGTCGCTCGGCCTCATCGGCCACAACGGGTCGGGCAAGACGACGCTGCTGAAGGTCATCGCCGGCATCCTGCGGCCCACCTCCGGAGCCGTCCGGCAGTACGGGCGCATCGCGGCCCTGCTCGAGCTGGGAGCCGGATTTCATCCGGAGCTGACCGGGCGCGAGAACGTCTACCTGAACGCGAGCTTCCTCGGGCTCACTCGCAAGGAGACCGACCGCGTCTACGAGGGCATCGTGGAGTTCGCGGAGCTCCAGGACTTCATGGACAACCAGGTGAAGTTCTACTCGTCCGGCATGCTCGTCCGCCTCGGCTTCGCGGTCGCGGTCCACGTGGATCCCGACATCCTGCTGATCGACGAGGTGCTCGCCGTCGGGGACGAGGCCTTCCAGGCTCGGTGCCTGGAGCGCGTCCGCCGCTTCCAGCGAGAGGGCCGCACCATCGTGCTCGTGACGCACGCCCTGGACACGGTTCGCCAGGTCTGCGATCGCGCCGTGATGCTGGACCACGGGCGCGTGCACGCCATCGGCTCGCCGGAGGAGGTCGTCTACGAGCTGCGGTACGTCCTGCTGCGGCGCGATCCGAACTTCGTTCCCGAGGAGGGGACGCGAGAGGTGGAGATCGCCTCGGTCGAGCTGATCCGCGACGACGGATCCACCGCGCGCCCGGTGGCGCCCGGCGAGGACCTCACGGTGCAGGTGGACGTGAGGACCAACGAGCCGGTCGACGACCTCGATGCGACCTTCGCCGTGTACGACGGGGCCAATCAGCTCGTCGTGGACGGCCGGACCTCCCGGGAGGGCTACGACTTCGGACGCCTCAACGGCAAGCGGCGCGTCAGGTTCCTGCTGCGAGAGGTGCCGCTCGCCGCCGGAAAGTACTGGGTCACGATCGGCCTGGAGTCCGCAACGACCGGCCGCCTGTACCACGTGCAGACGCAGCGCTATTGGTTCGAGGTCCACGAGCAATCCGCCGCCCGGGAGCGGATCGAGGTTCCGGTCGTCGTCTCGGTCGAGGATCTCTGATGGTTCGAGCGACGCGGGACGGCGAGCCCGGGCGGCCGTCCGACGGCGGGCCGCGAGGTACCGGCGCCGCCGATCCGCAGAACGACGCCGACGCGAAAGGACACGTGCCCATGCTCATCGGCCTCATCCTCGTCTCGGTGATCCTGGCCGCCACCGCGCAGCTGACCCTGAAGTACGGGATGAATCACGTCCGCCAGGAGACCGGGGTCCTGCAGTTCAGCGGCGAATCGCTGCGATCGGTCGTCACGACCCCCGCGATCTGGGGCGGCCTGGCGCTGTTCGGGATCTCCGCCGCCGTGTGGCTCGCGGTCCTGTCCCGCGCCTCGCTCTCGTTCGCCTACCCGTTCGTGTCGCTCACCTACGTACTCATCCTGCTCTTCGACATGTTCATCCTGCACGAGGACGTGAGCGTCGTCCGCTGGGCGGGCGTGGCCCTCATCGCCGGCGGGATCGCGCTCGTGGCCCAGACGCCGCACACCTAGATGACCGGCGGCTCCGCGACGAACACGCTCTCGGCCGACGCCGGCGTGGATCCACCCCCGGCCGCCGAGCTCGCGATCGTCATCGTGAACTACAACACGGGCGACTATCTCGAGCGGTGCCTCGCCTCGCTCGAGGCGCATCGCGGTGCCATCGAGCTCGACGTCCTCGTCATCGACAACGCCTCGCACGACGGAAGTCACCGCAGGGCCGTGGCCGCTCACCCGTGGGTCAGGCTCCTCGAGAACCCACGGAACGTGTACCTGTCGCCCGCGTGGAACCAGGGGATCCGCGCGACGTCCTCGCCGTACGTCCTGCTGTTGAACCCCGACATCGAATGGTGGCGGGGCACGCTCGCCGACTACGTCGCGGTGGCGCGCCGGACTCCTCGCGCGGGCATCGTCGGCCCGGTCGTCCGCAATCCGGATGGGACGGTGTACCCGAGCGGCCGGCCGTTTCCGAGCGTCGTCGACGCCGTGGGACACGGCTTCCTCGGCACGGTGTGGCCCCGGAATCGCTTCACCCGGCGGTATCACCAGCACGGATGGGATCGAACGACCGAGCGGGTGGTGGACTGGGTCTCCGGCGCCTGCATGCTGGTGCCGAGGGCGGCCTTCGACGAGGTCGGCCTGATGGACGAGGACTTCCTGCTCTACGGGGAGGAGCTCGACTTCGCCACGCGCCTGCAGGACGCTGGCTGGTCGGTGGTGTTCACTCCCGAGATCGAGATCCTGCACGCGATCGGCGTGTCGACCGGGAGATCTCGTCGCACGCTGATCATGCACTCCGACAGCATCTATCGCTACTACCGCAAGCATCGCGCGGTGGGATGGCGGCGGGCGACGCTGCCGTTCGCGTGGCTGGTGCTGCGCCTGCGCGCCGAGGCTGAGTGGGCGCGAGGAAGGGCGCGGGCCCGGTGAAGGCCGTCGTGCTGGTGGGAGGGGAGGGGACGCGCCTTCGTCCGCTGACCGAGACGATCCCCAAGCCGCTGATTCCGCTCATGGATCGAAGGTTCCTCGACAAGGTCCTCGATCACCTGGTCCGCCACGGCGTGGACGAGGTGATCATGTCGTCTCCCTACCTGGAGGAGACGTTCGCCCCGTTCATCGCCTCGCGTCGCGGACGCCCGAGGATCACCTGGATCACCGAGGAGACGGCGTTGGGAACGGGCGGGGCGGTCGTGAATGCGCTCGACCACCTCGGCCCCGAGCCGTTCCTCGCGCTCAACGGCGACATCCTGACCGACCTCGATCTCACCGGCATGCTGGCATTTCACCGCGAGCGAGGGGCGGCGGCCACCATCGCCCTCACTCGCGTCGAGGACGCCCGTCCGTTCGGGCTCGTTCCGACCGAGGACGACGGTCGCGTGATCGAGTTCAGGGAGAAGCCGGCCGAGCTCGTTCCCGGCGAGGTCAACGCGGGCACCTACGTCCTCGATCCCGCCGCGCTGGCCGACTGGCCCTCCGGCCGGGCGATCTCCATCGAGCTCGAGATCTTCCCCGCGTTGATCGAGTCCGGCCGGCCCGTCTACGGCTACCTGTCGCACGGCTACTGGATGGATCTCGGCACGCCGGAGAAGTACCTGCAGGCGCACGTGGACATCCTCGAGAAGCGGGTGGAGGGGGAGCGGTATCCCGCGCCCTTCGTCGTGGACGGCGCGAGCGTGCATCCTCGAGCGAGCCTCGGACCGTCGGTGGTCGTGGGACGGGGAGCGACCATCGCGGAGGAGGCCGAGGTGCAGCACTCGGTGATCCATCCTGGGGCCGTGATCGAGGTCCGGGCCCGGGTGGTCGGGTGCATCCTCGGCCCCGGCGCTCGCGTCGGCGCCGGGGCGAGCGTGCGGTCCTGCGTCCTCGCGGAGGGAGCCGAGGTCCCGCCCGGGCTCGTGCTCGAGGGCGCCAGGATCTCGGCCGGCGACACGGCCGGCGATTCAGCCGCCGACTCCTCGAGCTAGAAGAGGGGCGCCTCCGGCGCGTTCGTGGTTCCTCGGTACGCGTCGATGAATCCCCGTGCGATGGACGCCGCCTGCGTGGACGTAATGGTCGCGGGACACGACCACAGCTTGTTCCACGCCGTCAGGGCGAGGGAGGTCCCGTCGGGAAGGTCCTCGTGCGGCGCCATCAACACCCGGTCCTCGCCCCGCACCAACGCCGCGAGGCTATCGACCACGCCGGTCGGCAGCGCGTCGGGTCCGTCCATCCGGTAGTAGACGATCACGAAGGCGTGCTCGAGGTTGTGCACGGCGCGGCTCTCCGGCACGACGCCGCCCACCGCGCGATCGGACACGGGCTCGGTGAGCACCTTCGGCGTGTCGGGAAGCGGCGAGGGGTCGTGGGGGCCCGACGTCGCCGGCTCCTGCGGATACTGGTGGGGGGCGCCGGCCGGGATGTGGAGCCCGCCGGGCGCGTCGGCGGCCGGCGTGAGGATCCGGCCGCAGCCCGCGGCGCGCCCGGCCGCGAGCGCCGCCGCGGCGACGGGCTGCGGTGCGTCCCCGCGGACGAGCAGCTGCAGGACCAGCACGACGGCGAAGGTCGCGGCGGCGAGCCGTGCGACCCGGCGAACCGAGCTGCGCCGCGCAGCGCCGGTGCGCTGCCGCTCGCCGGCCCGACGAGCGGACGCCCGCTTCTCGGCTCCCGTCTTCCGTGCGCCGCCGGGCGAGGGGCGGCGGTCCTCGCGTCCCGCGGTGGACGTGCGCGTGCCGCGGTCCCCGCCCGGACGCGATCCGGCGGCCGCGCTTCGGGACGCGGCGGAGCCACGCCGGCGGCGCTTCTTTCCCTTCGCCATCTCGCGGGCTAGGAGAGGGCCGACTGCGGCTCGGGAGCCTCGCCCCGGTACTGCTCGTTCTCGAACGGCGGAACGACGTAGTGCGCCGTGAAGTCGAACGCGACGGGGAGGCTCACCTTGGCGCACGTCTGCAGCCGGTGCCACGCGTCGAGCGCCATCTGCGTGCCGGCCGGGAGCCGTCCGGCCTCGCCCTGATCCGGGTAGTCGTAGGGCGCGACGATGATCTTCTGCGACTGCGTCGCTCCCTCGCTCATCGAGCGGTACTCGCGATAGAAGGTCCTCAGCCGATCCAGCTGCTCCCCGGTCGCCGAGGGGTCGTACCAGATGATGACCGCGCCGTGCTCCAGCGAGTGGATGGCTCTGGTCGAGCGGCGGGGGACTCGAGTAGATGCCCTGCGGCAGCGGCGTCGGGTTGTGCGGGCCGGAGGTGGGCGGCACCGACGGGTAGGTCGAGACCGGGGGCATCGTGAGCAGGCCGCCGCTCCCGAGGTGCGTCTGGTCCTGATCCTCGGGCTGGTACGGCCCGATCTCCTTCACCTCGTCGCATCCCGCGGCCTGCGCCGCCGCCGGCGCCTCGCGGAGCAGCTCGCTCGGCGAAGGGACCTCCGTCTTGCCCGGCTGCACGGCGACCAGGACGACGATCGCGGCGACGACCACGACGGCGACGCCGGCGATGCCGACCCGGCGGTTCCGGCGCTGGCGGACCATGCGGCGCTGGATCTCCTCGCGCTCGCGCCTCGCGGCCTCCTTCCGCTGTGCCTTCGTCTGTCGCTCGCCCGTGCCGGCCGTCGCCGCCACCTCCTCTTCCCTCGTCGATCGGGTGTACCTGCGTCGATCGCGTGTGCCTGGGCCGGGTCCGTCCCAGCGCGCCGTCCATGGAATCTCGACGTCGGCGGTGGCTCGGTTCAGCCGGCCACCTCGGGTCTCAGGATACCGGCGGCCCACGGATTGCCCGCGATCTGCGACGTGCCTATGCTGCATTCGTCTTCCCCGCCTACCTGCCGCGGCCGGCGCCGATCCGGCCGGGCGTCGCGAGGGGGAGGGCAATGGCGACGACCAACAGCCGGCGCACCGGTCAAGGGCTGGACCGCTACTTCAGCATCTCGGCGCGGGGCTCCACGCCACGCATCGAGGTCCTCGCCGGCGTCACGACCTGGCTCACGATGGCGTACATCCTGTTCGTGAACCCCGCGATCCTGGGCCTCGGCGGCAACGGCCTCCCCTTTGCACAGGTGCTGACGGTCACGGCGCTCGCGGCCGGCGTCCTGACGATCCTCATGGGCGTGGTCGCGAACTACCCCTTCGCGCTCGCGGCCGGACTCGGACTCAACGCCTTCGTGGCCTTCACCCTCGTGGGCGGCCAGAACCTGACGTTCCCCGAGGCGATGGGCGTCATCGTCGCCGAGGGCATCCTGATCACGATCCTCGTGCTCACGAAGGTGCGCGAGCAGATCCTGAACGCCATCCCGATGGATCTGAAGCGGGCGATCGGCATCGGCATCGGCGCCTTCATCGCGCTGATCGGGCTCGTGAACGCCGGCGTCGTGACGAACAAGGGAGCGACCCCGCTCAGCCTCGCGCCCGAGCTGACGAGGTGGTCGATCGCGGTGTTCGTCGTGGGGTTCACGGTGAGCGCCGTGCTGGTGGCGCGCCGAGTGCGGGGCGCGCTCCTCATCGGCATCCTCGTGGCCACCGCTATGGCCATCATCGTCAACGAGGCCGTCGGCGGCTCCATCTGGCGGAACGGGATCGCGCAGATCCCCGGGGGCGTCGTGGCGATGCCGGATTTCGCTCTGGTCGGCGACTTCTCATTCGGGTTCATCGGCGCGCTGGGGCTGGCGAGCGCGGCCGCCGCGGTCCTGTCCGTCATGCTCTCCGATTTCTTCGACACCATGGGCACCGTGATCGGCATCGGAGGCGAGGCCGGCATGCTCGACGAGCGCGGGCGGCTGCCGAGAATCAACCGCGTGCTGCTCGTGGACTCCCTCGGCGCCGTCGCAGGCGGCGTGACGTCCTCGTCGTCGAACACGACCTACATCGAGAGCGCGTCGGGCGTCTCCGAGGGAGGGCGAACCGGCCTGACCGCCGTGGTGACGGGGGTGCTGTTCCTGCTCGCGATGTTCTTCTCGCCCATCGCCGGCGTGATCCCGCCGGAGGCGACCGCGCCGGCGCTCGTGATCGTCGGCTACTTCATGATGACCTTGGTGCGCGACATCGAGTGGTCGAATCCCGCGATCGGCATCCCGGCGCTGCTCACGATCGTGATGATGCCGTTCACCTACTCGATCACGAACGGGGTCGGGGCGGGATTCCTCTCGTACACGGTCATCGCGCTGTTGCGCGGGCGGGGGAGGGACGTCCACCCGCTCCTCTACGTCGTGGCCGCGATCTTCGCCTGGTATTTCATCCACGGCGTCGTTTGAGGGTCGCGGGCCCGCGACCGCGCGCCGACCCGGGGCACGACGGGGACGCGCTCGCCTCGGCTCAGATGAACCGAAGATGCTCCGCGGGGTCGAGACGGGGCCGGGGAGGCGGTGCGTCCTCGGGCGGCTGCCCGACGGCGACGATGCCCGCCGGCATCCACCCGTCGTCGAGGGAGAGCGCCCCTCGCACCGCCTCCGGGCTCAGGGGCGGGGAGGACAGCCAGCACGACGCCAGCCCTTGCGCGTGCAGGGCCAGCAGCAATCCCTGGATCGCCGCGCCGGATGCGAGCAGCAACGCGTCACGCGCCGCCGATGCTCCGACGCGCTCGGCGTTGGGGCCCCCGAGGCGGACGAGCGGGACGACGAGCATGGGCGCGCGATCGAGATCCTCGGACCACGCCGGGCGCGTCGCGTCGAGCAGGCGGCGCCTGGCGGGCCCCGAGTCGAGCGCGACGAAGAGCCACGGGATCGAGTCGTGCGGCGCCGGCGCCGAGCACGCGGCACGGACCGCCTCCTCGACGGCGGGCCTCGGGGCGTCCCCCGGCCCGAACCTCTGGGCCGTCGGTCGCGAGGAGATCGACGACAGCGGCGACTCGCGGAAGAGGTCCTCGTCGGGCGGGCGGATGATCGTCGAGGCTCCGGTCGCCGGGCCCGCCTCGACCGGCATCGAGATCCCGCGCACGATCGCGGCCGGGATGCGGCCGGCCTTCGGCATGACGAGGCCGCTCGCCGCCGCGATCTCGTCGGCGAGCGCGACGATCGTCGCGGTGAGCTCGTGGCCGCGGTCGTCGGTCGATCCTCGAAGATCGACGAGCGCCGGCAGTCCCGCGCATCCGATCGCGACGTTCACGACGCCTCGTCGCCACGCTCGCCCGAAGGTATCGGTGATGACGACGCCGATCCTCGCGCCGAGGCGGTCCGTGATGGACGCGCGAAGCTCCTCCGCCGACCCGTCCGGGTCCTCCGGGAGGAGCGAGACGAATCCGTCGGCCACGTTCGAGGCGTCGACGCCGGCGTTCGCGCAGACGAAGCCGTGCCTGGTCTCCGTGATCACGATCTCGTCGCGGCGGGCGAGCACGCGCCGGCTCTCGGCGGCCACCCAATCAATGCCCCGCGCCGGCACCACGCGCCCCTCGGCCTTGGAGATGATCTTCTGCGTGACGGCGAGCACGTCCCCGTCCCGGACCTCCGCGGCCCGAAGCGGCGGCTCGATGAGGCCGGCGACGTCGTCACCCGGGTGGACCTCGGGGATGCCGCGGAGCGCCAGGACCTCGACCATCACGGGCTCACGGCCGGAGGGCGAGCATCGCGCTCATCTCGCGGCGAGCGACAGGGCGACCCGCGCGATCGAGCCCGCCCGCTCGTCGTCGCGCATGATGGTGTCGGTGACCGCGACCCGGATCGAGAGCTCCCGCTCGATGCGCGGCGCGAGGCCCTCATCCCGTTCGTCGATCACCCAGCCGGCCAACAGGCCCTCGTAGGCGCGCGCCGCGCCCAGCGCCGAGACCTCCAGCCCCTGGGCGGGCATCAGCTTGTCGGCCATGCCGGCGAGCGGCGCGCCGCCGACGATCGGCGATACGCCCACGAGGTCGCCTCGCGCGGAGAGCGCCTCACGGATCCCCGGCACCGCGAGGATCGGGCCGATCGACGCCACGGGGTTCGACGGGCACAGCAGGACCACGTCCGCTTCCGAGATGGCATCCAGCACGCCGGGCGACGGGGCGGCGCCGGCGGCGCCCTCGTAGCGGACTCCCTTCACCGCGTCGGCGGCGCGCCGCTGGACCCAGTACTCCTGGAAATGGAGATCGAGCCCCCGCCCTCCGCCGTCGACCGCGTCGATGCGGGTCGTGACGGCGTCGTCGCTCATCGGCAGGATGCGCGCCGAGAGGCCGAACCTGGTTCTGGCCAGCGTCCGGGTCGCCTCGGACAAGGAGGCTCCTCGCCGGAGCAGCTGGGTGCGGACGAGGTGCGTGGCGAGGTCGCGGTCGCCGAGGGAGAACCATGAGTCGACCCCCTCGACCGATCGGAGCTCCTCCATCGCGTGAAACGTCTCGTTCGCCACTCCCCAGCCCCGCTCGCGATCGGCCGCGCCCGACAGCCAGTAGCACACCGAGTCGAGATCGGGGGACACGTGAAGGCCCAGCACCTCGATGTCGTCGCCCGTATTGACCACGACCGCATCGAGGCCGCCGGGCTCGGCATGCTGCAGGCCCCGCAGGAACTTCCCCGCCCCGACGCCTCCCGCGAGCGCGACGACCTTCATGGCGGGAATGGTAGTCGCCGGTACGGGGCGACCGTTGCCTCGGAGCGCGACTTGCGGGCGCGTGCCCTTCCGTTCCACAATGACGCGCCCGCAAACGTGTGTTGGACCGGGAGCGGGCGCATGTCGAAGGCCGACTCGAACGCCCGGGGAGTGCGACCGTGCCCGCGTGAGAGGAGGTATCCATGCAAAGGATGCTGGTAAGCATCGTGTCGGCGGTGGTGGGGATCGGCCTGTGGGCGACCCCGGCGTCGGCCGGCGGAAGCATCACCTATCGCAACGACGGCGACGACACGGCGAACGTGCTGGACATCAGGAGCGTCGGCACGGACCAGTTCAGGTCCGGCGGCCGCTTCGTGTACCTGGAGGTAGGAACCTGGGACCCCTTCGAGGAGGGGGACCTGAACGTCCAGAACGACAACTACTTCGTGTACCTGTTCGACACCCAGCGCCGAGCACGGTTCGATTTCCTCGTGTTCCTCTTCTACTACCCACCCGACGGCAAGTTCTACTGCGACGCCTGGACGAGAAACGGGACGAACATCGGCACGCGGGACGCGTTCATCACCGGGCTTGATCAGGCCCGAGGCGTGCTCGGCTCGGGCATCTACTGCATCTTCCCCCGGGCCTGGCTCGAGATCCAGAAGCCGCCCCGCTTCGCCGTCGAATCCTGGTATTCCAACGTCTTCCGCGATCGCGCGCCGGACCCCGGGCAGGGCAAGTTCGTGGGACTGTAGAGCGGGCCCGAAGGGCGGACCGAGCCAGCGCGCGCCGGGACCCGAAGCGGGCTCGCGCGCGGGCAACGACGCGCGGGGATGGTAGTAGGCTCGCGGCCGATGGCCGCAGCCACCCCACAGCAGCGACGTCGAGCGCTCGCGCGCGCGGAGGCCGGGAAGGCGCTGTCGGTCGACGAGACCGAGTCGTTGCTGCAGTCTCGCGGCGTCGAGCTCGAGCGCCTGTGCTCGGTCGCCTCGCATCTCCGCGAGCTGGGGCACGGGAGCACGGTGTCCTACTCCCGCAAGGTCTTCGTTCCGCTCACGATGCTCTGCCGTGACCACTGCCACTACTGCACGTTCGCGAAGCCTCCGGCGAAGCTCGCCTCGCCGTTCCTCTCCCAGGAGGAGGTGATCGCCATCGCCGAGGCCGGTCGGCGGCTCGGCTGCAAGGAGGCGCTGTTCACCCTCGGCGACCGCCCCGAGGAGCGATACCCGGCGGCCCGGACGTGGCTCGAGGAGCGAGGGTTCGCATCGACCCTCGACTACGTGCGAGCCGCGGCGATCCGTGTGATCGAGGAGACGGGCCTGCTCCCTCACCTGAACCCCGGCGTCATGACGTGGGAGGAGATGGCCCGCCTGAAGCAGGTGAGCGCATCGATGGGAATCATGCTCGAGACGTCGTCGGAGCGCCTGTCGAAGCGCGGCGGACCGCACTTCGGCTCGCCCGACAAGGTCCCCTCCGTGCGGCTGCGCACGCTCGAGGATGCCGGCCGCCTGGCGATCCCCTTCACGTCGGGGATCCTGATCGGGATCGGCGAGACGCATCGCGAGCGGGCCGAGTCGTTGCTCGCGCTTCGGGAGGTGCATCGCCGGTACCGGCACGTGCAGGAGATCATCGTTCAGAACTTCCGCGCCAAGCCCGGGACCGCGATGCAGGCGTCCCGGGAGCCGCACGCGGAGGAGATGCTCGCCGCCGTCGCGACCGCCCGGGTGGTCCTGGGACCGCGGATGCATATCCAGGCGCCGCCGAACCTGTCCGACCCGCGGCAGCGCCTGCGGCTGCTCGACGCGGGCATCGACGACTGGGGCGGCGTCTCGCCGCTGACGCCCGATCACGTGAACCCGGAGGCGCCGTGGCCGAACATCGAGGCGCTTCGCGCGACCACGGCCGAGCGCGGGCTCGTGCTGCGGGAGCGGTTGGCCGTTCACCCGGAGTTCGCCGCGCGTCCGGATCCCTACCTCGCCGGCAAGATGCGCGGGCCGGTGGCGGCCCTCGCCGGCGAGGACGGCCTCGCACGGGAGGGCATGGTCCCCGAGCCGCATCCCTGGCAGGAGCCCGAGGTCCAGTGGAAACCGCGCCGGATCGACCTCACGTTCGCGAAGGAGCCGGCGTCGGGGCTGCGCGAGGATGCGATGGCCGTCTACGGGGACTTCGAGGCCCTGGAGGGGACCCGGATGTGGAAAACCCGCGCGCGAACGCCGCGGCGGCTCGACGCGGAGGTGAAGAACGCGCTCCGCAAGGCCGCGACGCACCGTCCCATCAGCGACGACGAGGCGCTGACGCTGTTTTCCACAACCGGCGACGCCCTGGAGGCGTTGTGCGGCGTGGCCGACGATCTGCGTCGGGAGGCCGTGGGCGACGACGTCACCTACGTCGTGAACCGCAACATCAATTTCACCAACGTCTGTTACGTCGGATGCCGGTTCTGCGCCTTCGCGCAGCGGGAGGTCGACCCCGAGTCCTACACGCTGACCCTCGACGAGGTCGCCGATCGGGCCGCCGAGGCGTGGGATCTGGGGGCCACGGAGGTCTGTATGCAAGGGGGGATCCATCCCGATCTTCCCGGCACGTTTTATGTCGATCTGCTCGATGCGGTGAAACGACGCACCCCGAGGATGCACATCCACGCGTTCAGTCCGATGGAGATACTGAACGGCTCGACCAAGCTCGGTGTGTCCTACAGCGCGTTCCTGGAGGAGTGCCGGGAGCACGGACTCGGAACGATTCCCGGCACGGCGGCGGAGATCCTCGACGACGACGTGCGCTGGGTCTTGACCAAGGGCAAGCTCCCCGCGGATGCGTGGGAGGAGATCGTGAAGACGGCCCATCGGTTGGGCATTCGTTCGTCGTCGACGATCATGTACGGCCACGTCGATGCCCCCCCGCACTGGGTGGCGCATCTGCGACGCATCGGCCGGATCCAGGCCGAAACGGGCGGGTTCACGGAGTTCGTGCCGCTTCCGTTCGTGCACCAGAATGCCCCCATTTACCTTGCGGGCAAAGCGAGGCCCGGATCCACTCACGAGGAGGATCGCAGGATGCACGCCCTGGCGCGCATCCTCCTCGACGGCCTCGTCCCGAACGTTCAGGTGTCGTGGGTGAAGCTCGGGATCGACGCGTGCCAGACGCTGTTGCGAGGCGGCGCCAACGACTTCGGCGGCACGCTCATGGAGGAGACGATCAGCCGCATGGCGGGAGCCGAGTGGGGCATCCGAATGGAGGTCGGTCAGTTGCGGGACGCGATACGCGCGATCGGCCGTTCGCCCGCCGAACGCACGACGACCTACGGTCGCGTGCCGTCGGGCGATCGGGTGTCGATCGCCTGATTCCGTCAAGCCGTCTTACCAATTCCGTCAATAACATTGACTGCACAATTTCTCGCAAAAACCTCTTGCAACCTTGCGCACACACCTCCACGATTGTCGGGGATGTTTGTAGTGGGGAAGAAAAAAACCGCTCAGGGCTTGTCATGGAGGCCCGAATTCGCTCAGAATCACACGTATGTGATTCTGGGGGGAGAGAGCGGTGCACCACTACATCCCATGGCAAGAGCGCGCGAGATGTCGCGAATACGACCCCGAGATCTTCTTCCCCGAGAAGGGAGGCTCATCGAGGGAGGCGAAGCGGATCTGCGCGGAGTGTCCCGTTCGGATCGAGTGCCTGAACTACGCGCTCCGGCGAGATGAACGATACGGGGTGTGGGGAGGCATGAGTGAACGGGAACGCAGACGCCTGAAGCGAATGGCGTCGTAAGGGTAGGAATCGAAGGGAGGTACAGGATGGCAGCTGCGAAGAAGTCAGCAAGGAAGCCGGCCCGTCGCAAGAAGTCGACGGCCAAGCGCAAGACGGCCGCCCGCAAGCCCGCCGCTCGCAAGAGCACGGCGAAGCGGAAGACCGCCGCGCGCAAGGGTGCGGCCAAGCGCCGGACCACCACCGCCAAGCGGAAGATCGCTGCGCGGAAGGGTGCCGCCAAGCGCCGGATCACGGGCGCCAAGCGCAAGACCGCCGCTCGCAAGGGCGCGGCCAAGCGCCGGACCACCGCCAAGCGGAAGACCGCTGCGCGGAGGGGTACGGCCAAGCGCAAGACGGCCTCGCGCAAGTCGCCGGCCAAGCGGAAGACCTCCGCCCGCAAGTCCACGGGGCGCAAGTCGACCGCGCGACGCAAGACATCAGCTCGCAAGCCGGCCGCCAGGAGGCGGACGGCGAGAAGTAGCAGCTGACGAACGCTCGCATGTGCGCGAAGGGGGGCCGTCCGGCCCCCCTTCCGCCATTCGGGACGTCTCCGGGCCGGCGTCGGGCGTCGGCCGCCTCGCGCTCACGGGCCTCGCGCTCACGGAATGGTGGGGCCGCGCGTGCTAGGCTGCGCGCCGCGCACGAGGCGCTTCCTGCATGATCCGCACCGATCCCGATCGCGCTCCAGCCGACCCCGAGGTGCGAACGCCGTCCGTCCTTGCCGTGCTCGTCGTCAAGGACGGCGTCCAGATGGCTTCGCGACTGCCTGCAGGGTTTGGCCTCGCAGTCCTACGCTCGTGTGGGCATCCTCGCCGTCGATAACGGCTCCACCGATACCTCCACGGAGCTGTTGGAGCGGGCGCTCGGGGCCGGCCGGGTGCTGCGGCTCACCCGGGACCGGGGCGTCGCCGGTGCCGTGCAGGCGGCGCTCGACACGCCCGTCGCGGCGGAGGCCGACTTCCTCTTCGTCATCCACGATGACACCGCCCTCGAGCCCGACACCACTGCGCGGCTCGTCGATGCCGCGCAGAGCATCGACGGCGCCGGCGTCGTGGGTCCCAAGGTCGTGGACTGGGACGACCCCAGGATCCTTCGCGAGGTGGGGCGCTCCACCGATCGGTTCGGCCACCCCTCCACGCCGCTGCAGGACGGAGAGGTGGACCACGGGCAGTACGACCGCGTGCTGGAGGTCCTCTTCGTGTCGTCGTGCGCCATGCTCGTCCGTCGCGAGGTGTGGCGACGAGCCGGCGCGCTCGACGAGCGGCTGACCTCGCATCACGAGGACCTGGACTTCTGCTGGCGTGCGAGGCTCGCCGGCTATCGGGTGATCATGACACCGCTCGCGCGCGTCCGGCACGAGTCGGCCAGCGCCAAGGGGGCTCGCCCCGCCGCGGGCCGCCGCCGGTCGGAGCGGTACTACGCCGAGCGAGCCGCGCTGACGTCGATGCTCAAGAACTACGGGGTCCTCTCACTCCTGTGGCTCCTTGCCCCTCTATGCCCTGATCGGCGTGGGGCGAGCCCTGCTGCTCGCGTTGTCGCGTCGGTTCGAGGATGCCTACGACGTCGTCGCCGCGTGGGGATGGAATGTCGCGCACCTGCCGGGGACCGTTCGCCGCCGGTTCCGGGCTCAATCGGTCCGGACGGTCAAGGACCGCGACATTCGCCGCTTCATGGAGTCGGCGACCGTCCGGCTCCCGCGCTGGCTCGACGAGGCGAGCGCGATCCTGTCCGAGCAGATCAAGATCGACGACGACGAGCCGCCCGGCCGGCGCCTGCGGGCGCGCACCCGGTCGCTGCTCGAGAGCCACCCCGTCCTCGTGGGTGGCGCGGCCGCCGTGGTGGTCGGGTTCCTCGTCGCCGGTCCGGTGCTCGGGGCCGACCCCTTGACCGGGGGCGTGACGCCCGCCTTCCCGTCGTCGCCGGCCTCCTTCTTCCAGGAGCTCGCCTCGGGGGTTCGCACCACCGTCCTCGGGGGCGCCCAGGCGGCGAGCCCCGCGCTCGGTGCCCTTGGCGGACTCTCCTGGGTGCTGCTTGGAAGCACGGAGCTGGCTCACCGGGTGCTGGTCGTCGCGCTGCCGTTCATCGCCGCCGCGATGTGCTACCGGGCGGTGGGAAGGCAGACGGGGGAGCGACTCGGGGCGACCGTCGCCGCCGGCGTGTACGGATCGTCCGCGGTCGTGCTGTGGGCGTTCTCGCAGGGCCGGATCGATCTGCTCGTGGCGCTCGCCGTCCTTCCGGTCCTGGTGGAGCGCATCGGCGCCGCCTTCATGCAGGAGGGGGGGAGCCGGCTGCGCACGGCGGCGGGCCTCGGCGTCGCGCTCGGGATCGGGATCTCCTTTCTCCCGGGGATGCTGCTGCCGGTGGCGGTCGTCATCCTCGTGCACCTCGTCACGTCCCCGGCCCGGCTCCGCGGGCTCGTCACCGTCGGGGCGGGCGTCGTCGCCGGGGCGGCACTCGCGTTCCCGCTCCTGCCGGCCATCCTGGCGCACCCGTCGCCGACGTTGGCCTCCCTCGTCGGTGATCCGAGCTTCTGGGCGCTCGCCCGCACCGTGCTCGGACCGGGTCCGGGCTCCTGGTCGGTGGCGTCGTTCCTTCCCATCGCCGCGCTGGTGTCGATCGTCATCGTGCGAACGGAGCACCGAGCCGCCGCCAACCGTCTCGCACTCGTGGGTGTGGCGGGCATCTTCCTCGCGTGGTCCTCCGCGGCCGGCTATCTGCCCGAGGCCCTCTCCAATCCGCCCGCCTACGTCGCGCTGGTCGCGGTGGCGGAGGCGTTCCTCGTGGGGTTCGGCGTCGCGTCCCTCGCATCGGGATTCGCCCGCGAGGCGTTCGGCATCCGGCAGATCCTCGCGGTGGGCCTCACGGCGCTGCTGGTCGGGGGGCTCTCGCTGCAGGCGCTCGGCGCGATCGCGGGCTCGAAGGAGATCGGGCAGGATCGCCTCCCCCCCGCCTGGCCGGTGGTCTCGGAGGGCGCGAAGGGTGACTTCCGAGTGCTCTGGATCGGCCGCGACGACGGCATGCCCTTCCCCGCTCCCGGCGGCGACCCGTCCGGGGTCGTCGAGGCGGGTCCCGCGTCGCTGCGCTACGGACTGACCGACCGCGAGGGCGTCTCCGCCCTGGATATCGGTCGGCGCGACTATGGAGGGGGATACGAGACGCTCGAGCGGACCCTCGCGGAGGCCGTCTCCGGCGGGACCCGCCACCTCGGCGCCCTCCTCGCCCCCTTCGGCGTGCGGTACGTGGTGGCGGGCGGCGGCGATCTGCCCGCGCCGGTGCTAGGCCAGGCTGGATCAACAGCTGGACCTCGATCGGGTGCCGGCCCTCGGACTCGCGATCTATCGCAGCCCGCGTCCGTTCCCGCCCGCGTCCGTCGTCACCGGCCACGACCTCTCCGCGGTCGAGGGGGCATCGGATCTCGCCGCGATCGAGATGCTGCCGCCCCCGCGCACCACGCCGCTGCGCGAGGTGGACGGAGGCTGGACGGGGACGGTCGAGCCGGGGGAGCCCTCCTTCATCTATCTGGCCGATCAGTTCGCCGACGGGTGGGAGCTTCGTGGGCCGGGATCCACCGAGGGGGGTCGCCCGGCCTTCGGGTGGGCGACGGGCATCCAGGCTCCCGCCGAGGGAGGCCCCGTCACGATCTCGTTCGCCGACCCGTGGTCGCGAACCGCCGCGCTGCTCCTCCTCGGGGTCCTGTGGATCGCGGGTTTGTGGGCGACGAGAAGGCCCGTGACGTCGTGAGGCCGGTGACGTCGTGAGGCCGCGAGGACAGACGGCCGTCGCGCTCGCCGTCCTCGGCGTCGTCGTGCTCGGTGGGCTTCTTGCGCAGGCGGCGGGGGATCGCGAGGCGAGCGCGCTGGCGCCCCGCGTCGCCACGTCGGGCGCGTGGTTCTGCCCGCACGGCGGCGGCGGCCATTGGTCGGCGTCCGTCTACGTCGCCAACCCCGGCCCTCGCCCCGTCACGGTGCGGGCCCGAAGCCTGGGGGAGGGACGGCCCGATGACCTCGGCGAGACCACGGTGCAGCCGGGGACCTCCGAGGAGATCGAGGCTCGCGCAGGGGAGCTCGCGAGCGCCACGTCGCTCGAGTACTTCGGAGGATGGGTTGCGGCGTCATGGGTCACCCGCGCCGACGGCAAGGAGGTCGGGGTGGCGGCGGAGCCGTGCCTGCCCGGAGCCGGTCGGCACTGGACGCTTCCCGACGGAACCACGGAACAGGGGGAGTCCGCCTACGTCGTGGTCATGAACCCATTCGCCGCCGACGCCGTGTTCGAGGTCACGGCGCTGACCGAGTCGGATCCGCCGAAGGGCATCACCGACTTCACGGACTACGTGCTCGCGGGCGGACGAAGCGCCGCGTTCAAGCTGAATCAGATCGTGCTCGGCGAGGCGGCGGTCGCGGCGCGGGTGGACGTCTCGATCGGGCGGGTGGCCGTGGCCGCGTTGGGGATCTCCTCGAAGGTCGGCATCCGAAGCTCCGTGGGGTGGCCGGGGGCGCCCGCGGAGGGAACGATCCTCCCCGGCGGCGGCGACGCGGGGCAGAGCGTGCTCGCGGCCGCCGACCCCGGCACGGCACCCTCGACCTTCTCGGCGACGGTGCTCGGCCCCAAGGGTCTGCAGATCGCGGGCCGGCTTCGGCAGTCGACGCAGGACGGCGCATCGGCCACCGCCTACCCGGTGACGACGGAGGATCCGGCGAGCGTCTCGGTGACCACGCAGGCGGGCGATCCCGGCGTCGTCGTCGCTCGCCGAACGCGAGGGGAGAGCCAGGACCTGGGCTCCACCGGCGGCGTGGCCTCGGCGTCGAGCGCCTGGATCGTTCCGCCGGCGACCGGCTCGGCGCCGAGGAGTCCCGTCGTCTACCTGACCAACCCCGGCGAGCGCCCCGTCGAGGTCTCGCTCGCCACGCTTCCGGTCAACGGATCGCCGACGAGCGCCCGGACCACGATCCCGCCCGGAAGCACGATCGCCGCCCCCAAGCGGCTGTTCTCGGGAAAGGGAGATCATCCGGTCATGGCCCTCGCCGAGGACGGAACCTTCGCCGCCGCGCGCGGCGTCCTACTCGCAAGGCCAGCACGGGGTTGCGGGGTACGCCGTCTCGGCGGGGATCCCGATCCCGAAGGCGTGGCTCCCGACGGGGAAATAGCGGCCGACGCTGTAGTCGCGTCGCGCGAGCTGCCGTCTATCATCGAGTCAATCCCGAAAGGTCGGTGTCGATGGTCGTGAGGAAGGGCAGGCACGCCAGGAGGATGGCTGGGGGTCGGCTCCCGGTGATCCTGATCCTGATCTCGGTGACCACCGTGGCGATCGGCGGCTCGGCGTTCGCCGCCCTGCGCTATGACGAGACGAACGCCCGACGCATCCTCCCCGGCGTCACCGTGGACGGGGTCAACATCGGGGGCATGACTCGCAAGCAGGCCGTCAAGGCCGTCCGCGCCGATGCGGAGACGACGCTCGGCAGCGACCTGACGATCGAGGCGGCCGACGAGACGTGGGACGTCACGCCGGCGGACCTCGGACTGCACGCGAATATCACCGGCGCCGTCGGCAAGGCGCTCGGCGTCAACGAGTCCGTCGGGTTCTTCTCGCGCGTCTATCACCGCGCGCTCGGGTCCTCGGTCGACGCCGGGTTCGGACTCGGGTTCGCCTCGAAGAAGGCGAAGATCCAATCGTTCGTCGACGACGTCACGCGCACCATGACCGAGCCGGCGCAGGACGCCGCGGTCGCGCTCTCGGACGACGGCAGCGACGTCGTGTTCGTTCACTCGCAGGAGGGGCGGACCCTGGACGCCGAGGCCGCGGTCGGCGACATCCGCACGGCGCTGCGAAAGCACGACGGATCGGTGAAGCTGCCGATGATCGACGTCGCGCCGAAGGTCACCGACTCCGAGCTCGGAGCCACGATCGTCGTGAGCAGGCCGGAGAACAAGCTCTACCTGTATGAGGGCTTCAAGGTCGTGAAGACGTATTCGGTCGCGACGGCAGCGCCGGACTTCGAGACCCCGCCGGGCAGCTGGACGATCGTGAACAAGGCGGAGAACCCGACGTGGGTGAATCCCGCGCCGAGCGGCTGGGGCGCCGGCGAGCCGGCCGAGATCCCGCCGGGTCCCGGAAATCCGCTCGGGACGCGGGCGCTGTATCTGAACGCGCCCGGGATCCGCATCCACGGCACGTACGACGCGGACTCCATCGGCACCTACGCCTCACACGGATGTATCCGCATGAACATCGCGGATGCCGAGGAGCTCTATCCGCTGGTGCCGGTCGGAACGCCCGCGCTCATCATCTAGTCCGCGCTCGTTCCCGCGCTCAGCGGCTCTCGCCCGCCGCGCCCCGATCGGCCTCGGCGGCCGGCGCTCGCATCGCCTGGGGGTCGTCCGGATCGGCCCCGGACGGGGAACCGAGCACGAGCTCCTCCCCGAACCGCGCGAGCGGATCCGGATCGACCCTGGAGATCAGGCGGATCGGTCGATCGCGCCGCACGTATTCCCACGTCCACTCCGCGAGGACGATGAGCCGGTTGCGGAACCCGATCAGGTAGTAGAGGTGGATGAACAGCCACGCCGCCCATCCGACGAAGCCCGTCAGCCGGAAGGGTCCGATCGCGCGCCACGGCCGCGTTGCGACCGATGGTCGCCATCGTGCCCTTGTCGATGTAGCGAAACGGCGGCGTGGCCTCGACGTCGCCGCGGCCCATCGGCGGCGCCCATTGCGATGAGCCTCGCGACGTAGCGCCCCTCCTGCATCGCCGGCGGCGAGAGCATCGCTAGCTCCTCGCCATCCGCGTCGACCGACGCGACGTCCCCGATCGCGAACAGCCCCGGTGATCCGCGCACCCGCAGGTGGTCGTCCACGTCGATCCTGCCCGAGGCGCTGCGATGGATGCCGATGCCCGCGTCGCGCACCGGGTCGGTCGGGCGCACGCCGGCGGACCACACGATGGTCCTCGTGCGGATGTCCTCGCCCGTCGACAGCGAGACGGCCTCGTGGGTCGCGCTTCGAACCAGCGTGTGGGTGAGCACCTCGACGCCCCGCCGCCGAAGCTGCCGCTCCGCATAGCGCCCCAGCGAGTCGGGGAACGCCTCGAGCAGCCGGGGTTTGCCCTCGACGAGCAGGATGCGCGCATCGTGGTGATGCAGCTCCGGGTAGTCGCGTCCCAGCACCATCTTGAGCAGCTCGCCGAGCGCCCCCGCGTACTCCACGCCCGTCGGCCCCCCGCCCGCGACGACGAAGGTCAGCCACGCCGCCCGCGCGGAGGCGTCCGGCTCGTGCGACGCCCGCTCGAGACACGACAGCACATGGTTGCGGAGCCGAAGCGCCTCCTCGAGGTGCTTGAGGCCGATCGTGAAGCGCGCGAGATCGGGATCGCCGAAGTAGTTGTTCATGCTGCCGGTTGCCAGGACGCACACGTCGTAGGGGATCTCCGTGCCGTCGTGGAGCCGGACGATCCGCCGAGCGGGGTCGAGGCGAGCCACGGTGCCCTGGCGAAACCGGACGTTGGGCGAGCGGCGGAAGACCCGCCGGAGCGGGTAGGCGATGTCGGAGGGATTCAGCAGCGACGTCGCGACCTGGTAGAGGAGCGGCGTGAACAGGTGATAGTTGTGGGCGTCCACGAGGAGCACATCCACCGCCTCGCCGTCGAGCCTCCTCGCGCAGGCCAGGCCGCCGAAGCCCCCGCCGACGATGACGACACGAGGTCCGCCCATCGGCTCACCCTATCGCCCGGCCCGCGGGCTGCTTGTGGATGACACGCGTGTGATTTAGCATCCGCGCATGCGAACCTGCGCGAAGATGCGGTGTGAGTCCCGGCCGGAGGCGACGGTCGTCCTTCGCTATCAGTCCCGGGAGGTCCACGTGCTCGAGCTCACCGGGGAGCCCGATCCCAACCTGCTGGATCTGTGCGCGGACCACGTCGATCGGCTGACGCCGCCCCTGGGCTGGGCCGTTCGCGACGGCCGCTCCATCGGCTCCCGCGCCGGAACCTGACGGCTCGGGCGGCCGTCGGCGGCCCGAGGGGCCGTGCGGCGTAGGCCTCCCCACCCCGATTGTCCCCCGTCGGGGGTGGCACGCTCGCCCGGCGGCCCACCCGAGGTCCACCCCGCGGGAGGCGAGGAAATGGGGCCGCTGAGCTATGGGCCAACGACGGCCCAGGGCCGAGGATGAGTGCATGGATCGCACTTCATCAGACACCGTTTGTCCGGCCTGCAAGCAGGGCGAGCTCATCTCGATCGAGATGCTGGTCTCCGAGCGAGACCTGACGTTCACGACCTGCCATCTCTGCGAGGCCAAGTGGTGGTACCGCGACGGCCGGGAGGTTCCCCTCCAGTCCGTCATCGGCGCCGTCGTCGGCGACTAGCCACCCAACAGCCATACCGGTATCGCATCGCGCCCCCGAGGTCGCCGGCTGAGAGGCCGGCGACTTTCGTTAGGATGCGTGAACGTGACACCGAAGCCCGATCTCGGCCGCATCTTCAAGGCATACGACGTGCGCGGCGTCGTTCCGGACGATCTCGACGAGGACGTCGCCCGCCGCATCGGCGCCGCGTTCGCGGACTGGAGCGGCGCGCCGAGGATCGCCATCGGGCGCGACTGCCAGGACGTCGTCGGAGTCGCTCGCGCATGCGCTCGCGGACGGCGCCACCTCGCGCGGCGTCGACGTCGTCGACCTCGGGCTCGCCTCCACCGACCTGCTGTACTTCGCCTCCGGCTCACTGGACGTCCCGGGCCTCATGCTCACCGCGAGCCACAATCCGCCGCAGTGGAACGGCATCAAGTTCTGCCGCGAGCGGGCCGCTCCGGTGTCGGAGGACTCCGGCCTTGCGGAGATCCGGGCCCGGGCGGAGGCGAGCCAGCCGCCCCCGGTCGCGGAGCGCGGGCGCGTGGAGCGCATGGACCTGCTCGACGCCTTCGCCGACCACGTCCTCTCGTTCCTCGATGGACAGGACGTTGCGCCGCTCACGATCGTCGCCGACACCGCGAACGGCATGGGCGGACTGGTCGTGCCCGCGGTCCTCGAGCGCCTTCCCGTCCGGCTGATCCATCTGTTCCCGGAGCTGGACGGCACGTTCCCCAACCATCCCGCCGATCCCATCAACCCGGAGAACCAGCGCGACCTGAAGGCCGCCGTGCTGGAGGCGGGCGCCGACATCGGGCTCGCGTTCGACGGCGACGCGGACCGGGTGTTCCTCGTGGACGAGCGCGCGCAGGATGTCAGCGGCTCGCTCGTGACGGCCCTCGTCGCCGAGGCGATGCTGAAGCGAGAGCCCGGCGCGACGATCGTGCACAACCTCATCTGCTCATGGACCGTGCCCGAGGTCGTCCGCGAGAACGGAGGCGTGCCGGTGCGGACTCGCGTGGGGCACTCGTTCATCAAGGAGATCATGGCCGAAACCGGCGCGATCTTCGGTGGCGAGCACTCCGGGCACTACTACTTCCGCGACAACTACCGTGCCGACTCGGGGCTCATCGCAGCCGTCGTCGTCCTCGGCCAGCTGTCCCGCGCCGGCGTCCCGCTGTCCGAGCTCCTGCAGCCGCTGCGCCGCTACGCGGCCTCCGGCGAGATCAACTCCGAGGTGAGCGATCCGAGGGGGACGATCGAGGTCCTCGCAGCGGCCTTCGCGGCCGGGCGCGAGGACCGCCTGGACGGCCTCACGGTAGAGTTCGACCACTGGTGGTTCAACGTGCGTCCGTCCAACACCGAGCCGTTGCTCCGCCTGAACGTCGAGGCCCGGTCCGAGGAGCTTCTCAAGGAGAGGACGGCGGAGGTGCTCGACATCATCAGGAGCGAGGGGAGTGGGCCGTGAGCGTCGATCCGGAACTGCTGGAGATCCTCGTCTGTCCGAACGACCGCGGCGAGGTCACGTACATCGAGGCGGACGAGGTCATCGTATGCGAATCGTGCGGATACCGGTATCCCGTTCGCGACGGGATCCCCGTGATGCTGATCGACGAGGCGGAGAAGCCCACTCGCGGCTCCGGGTCCAAGAAGCGGACGTGATCGACCTCGACGACGCGGAGGCGATCCGCGCCGCCGATCCGAGCGCGATGCTGGACGCGATCGCCGGCCTGCCCGAGCAGGTGCGGCTCGGATACTCGGCCGGACGCTCCACCGCCGATCTTCCGCACGTCGACGACGTCTCCGCGGTGGCGTTCTGCGGGATGGGCGGGTCGGGCTTCGCCGGCGAGATCGTTCGCGCGGTGTTCCGCGACAGGCTCGGCGTCCCGTTCGAGGTCATCCGCGGTCCCGAGCTGCCGGCCTACGTCGGTCGAGGCACGCTCGTCATGTGTTGCTCCTACTCGGGGAACACCGCCGAGACGATCGCCTGCTTCGAGGAGGCCCTCGCGCGCGGCTCGAGGATGGTGGCGGTGGCCGGCGGCGGCGAGCTCGCCGGCCGCGCCGCGCGGAGCCGCGTGGCGCTGGTCCCCGCTCCGCCGGGCCTCATGCCCCGCGCCGCGGTCGGGCACCTCGCGTTCGGCGTGCTCTCGGTGCTGGAGGCGGCCGGGCTCGGCCTCGTGCCCTCGCTCGACGGCGACGTCCGCGAGGTCATCTCCGTCCTCGAGGGGCTCGCCCGCCGGCTCGGACCCGAGGCCCCGCTCGACGAGAATCTCGCCAAGCTCCTCGCCGCTCGCATGCGAGGCCGCCTCCCGGTGATCTGGGGAGCCGAGGGGATCGGCGCCGCCGCTGCCGCGCGATGGAAGACGCAGCTGAACGAGAACGCGAAGACGCCCGCGTTCTGGGCCACGCTTCCCGAGCTCGATCACAACGAGGTCGTCGGATGGTCGGAGGGCGCGGGCGAGGCCGCGTTCCTGGTGGCGCTGCGGACCTCCGAGGAGCAGGGGGAGGTCGCGGAGCGCTTCCCACCCTCGATCGACATCGCGAGATCGTCCGGGGCCGAGGTGCAACAGGTGGAGGCGGCCGGCCGCACGCCGCTCGCCCAGTTGTTCTCCCTCATCATGACCGGGGACTTCGTGAGCTGTTATCTCGCGTTGCTTCGAGGATTCGATCCGACGCCGGTGGAGGCGATCGACTCGTTGAAGCGCGCGTTGGAGAGCGCGTGACGACGGAGCCGCGGGGCGGCCGCCGGGACGTCGACGAAGCGGATCCCGCGTTGCCCGGGCCGGCCGACTCGGTCGATCGAGCGGCGGTTGCGGCGATTCGAACCAGGACGCCGCTGCGCCCGGTCGCGGGGATCGTGGTGGGCTCCGGACTCGCGGCCGCGCTCGACGGGCTCGTCGTGTCGGAGGACATCGGCTACGACGAGCTCCCGGGGTTCCCCGTCCCCAGCGTGCCCGGGCACGACGGCCGCCTGCGGCTCGGCGAGATCGCGGGCGTGCCGGTCGCCGCGTTCTTGGGACGATTCCACTACTACGAGGGCCACAGCATGTCGGTCGCCTCGCTTCCGGTCCGCGTCGCGAGGCTCCTCGGCGCCGGTACGATGATCCTCACCGCCGCGGTGGGCGGGCTCTCCCCCGGGCTCGGCGCCGGGACGGTGGTGATCGGAACGGATCACCTGAACATGATGGGAGCGAGCCCGCTGCGGGGATGGCGCAATCCGGATGGATCGCCGCCCTTCATCGATCTCTCCGCCGCCTACGACCGACGGCTTCGGGAGGTCGCCCTGGAGCGAGCGGAGGCGCTCGGCGTTCCGGCGACCGAGGGGGTGTATGCGGCGATGGCGGGCCCGAACTATGAGACGCCTGCGGAGACGGCCTTCCTACGGCGGGAGGGCGCGACCGTGGTGGGCATGTCGGTGGTGCCCGAGTCGGTCCCGGCCAGGGCGCTCGGGATGCGCGTGCTCGGCCTGTTCGCCGTCACGAACGAGTTCGGACAGCCGGTTGAGCATGCGGACGTCGTGAGGCTGTCCAACGAGGCGGCCGTGTCGATCGGGAAGCTCCTCGCCGAGGTGCTCCCCAGCGTGGAGGCGAAAGGAGCCTAGATGGAGTGCGACGTGAGGGATCCGGGCCTGGCGAGGGTGGGACGCGAACGCATCGAGTGGGCCGGCGGCGAGATGCCGGTGCTCGGGCTCATCCGCGAGCGCTTCGAGAAGGAGCGTCCGCTCGAGGGCATCCGGATCGGCGCGTGCCTGCACGTGACGACGGAGACCGCGAACCTGATGGAGACCCTGCAGGCCGGGGGCGCCGACGTCGCGCTCTGCGCGTCCAACCCCCTGTCGACGCAGGACGACGTCGCCGCCGCCCTGTGCGAGCAGAGCGGCATCGCGGTGTTCGCCATCAAGGGCGAGGACACCGAGACGTTCTTCCGCCACATCGACTCGGTGCTCGACCGGCACCCGCAGATCACCATGGACGACGGCGCGGACATGGTGAGCGTCCTGCACCGGCAGCGCACCGACCAGATCCCGGAGATCCTCGGCGGGACGGAGGAGACGACGACCGGCGTGATCCGGCTGCGCGCCATGGCGGCCGAGGGCGCGCTCCGCTACCCGATCGTGTCCGTGAACGACGCCGACACCAAGCATCTGTTCGACAATCGCTTCGGGACCGGCCAGTCGACGATCGACGCCATCCTGCGCTCGACGAACCTGCTCCTGGCCGGCCGGAACTTCGTCGTGTGCGGATACGGGATGTGCGGGCGCGGCGTGGCCTCGCGTGCGCGGGGCATGGGGGCCAAGGTCATCGTCACCGAGGTGAACCCCGTGATGGCGCTGGAGGCCGCGATGGAGGGCTATCAGGTCATGTCGCTCCGCGACGCCGCGCGGATCGGGGACATCTTCGTCACCGTCACCGGCGACACGTCCGTCATCCGGCGGGAGCACATGGAGCTCATGAAGGACGGCGCGGTCCTGGCCAACTCGGGTCATTTCGACGTGGAGATCGACAAGCCGGGACTGGAGTCGCTCGCGACGGGGGTGCGCCGCATCCGCGAGTTCGTCGACGAGTACCGGCTGGCGGACGGGCGGAGGATCCACCTGCTCGGCGAGGGCAGGCTCGTGAACCTCTCCGCCGCGGAGGGGCATCCGGCCGCGGTGATGGACATGTCCTTCGCCAACCAGGCCCTGGCCGCGGAATGGGTGGTCCGTGAGGGGGAGGGGCTGCGTCCGGCCGTCTACGAGGTGCAGCCCGAGCTCGACGCCGAGGTGGCACGGCTGAAGCTGCACGCGATGGGGATCGAGATCGACACCCTCACCCCCGAGCAGGAGGAGTACCTGCACTCGTGGAAGCAGGGCACCTGATCGCGGCCGGGCGGGGGATCGCATGACCGGCGACGTGCGCGAGGCGGTGTCGATCCGGACCCATTTCGAGCGCTTCCCCGCGACGGTGAAGGGGGCCTTCGTCATCCGCGGCGACGACCCCAACCCCCACCAGGTGGCGATCCGGGCGGCTCGCGCCGTGGTCCCCGACGGCTCGGTGGCGCGCACCGTCGAGATGTCCCCCGTCGTCCTCGACGTTCCGCCGCACATCGACCTGTTCGTCCCGTTCGAGCTCCCGGTGTCGGACCTGGAGCCCGGCTGGTACGGGCTGGAGTGCGACGCTGAGGTCGACGGCATCGCGACGACGTATCCGGCGGCGCGCCACTTCGTCGTGCCGTGGCCGCGCGGCGCGGTGCGCCGCGGCACGGTCCCGGTCGGGCAGGTCCTGAAGTCGGCGTCCCGCGGCGTCGAGATCGGCTCGCTGGAGTGCACGGTGGACTCGACGAAGATCCGGCTCACGGCCGATCCGGCGGAGGAGCCCGCGCTGCGGCTCTCGGTCGACGGCAGGTCGCTGCCCATCCTCGACGTCGCCGTCGACGAGGACACCGGCGAGGGCACCGTCTCCGCCTACCCGCTGCTGCGGACGGACACGATGCTGCGGATCTCGCTCACGGGAGGGCACGCCCCCTCGTTGGAGATCAGCCTGCCCTGAGTGTCGTCGCCGGCGGCTACGGTCGCCGGCGTGCTCGGCCCGTTGCTCGATGCGCTCTTCCCAAGGCGGTGCGCCGGTTGCGGGCGCGGCCCCTGGCCCTTCTGCGATCGATGCCACGCGTCGCTCCTGCCGATCGAGCCGCCGTGGTGCGTTCGCTGCGGGAGGCCGGCCGAGCGCGACGTCGACGGGTGCGCGTGGTGTCCTCCGCCGCCCGTCTCCCTCGCGCGGGCGCCGTTCGTGTTTCGCGGACCGGCGCGCTCGGCGGTTCACCGGCTGAAGTACGCGGGATGGAGGGCGGTCGCCGGCGCCCTCGGGGCGGCGATGGAGCTCGCGAACGAATGTCCGCGTCCGGACGTCGTGTGCTGGGTTCCCGCCTCGCCGGGCCGGAGGGCGCGGCGAGGCTACGATCAGGCCGAGGCGCTCGCGGCCGAGGTCGCGCGATCGCTGGACGCGCCGGCCGCCGCGCTGCTCCGACGATGCGGCGAGGCGGTTCCGCAGGCGCGGCGCGTCGGGGCGGAGCGGCGTGCCGCGATGAAGGGGGCCTTCCGGCTCGCCGCCGCCGGTGGGGTTCCCGCGCGCGTGCTGCTCATCGACGACGTCCTCACGACGGGGGCGACGGTGGCCGCGTGCGCCTCGGCGCTCGCCGAGGGCGGCGCCGCGGAGATCGCCGTGCTCACGGCCGCGAGGGCGATCCCGGCCCGGCTGCCGGCTCGCTATACTCGCCTGGGCTCCCGTCCGGGTCTGTGGTTGCCCGGGGAGGCGTTCCCCGGAAGTCGATGCCAGCCGCGGGCGAAACGACCCACGTAAGGCGACCCTTGGTCGCTGAGCATGGCGCGGTTTAGAAGTAAGCCCTGCCCCGGAAGGCGCTCGCGTCCGCCGGGAGAAGGCGGCGAAGCCGCTCCTTTGGAGCGGCGATCCCCTCGGCAGGCGAGTGTGGGGTCAAAGACCAGGTCAGCCGGACGGGAGCCCGTCCCGACCCGCCCGGCACGGCGGGTCGCGGCTGCCCGCATGCGGTGCACGGGGGGAGGATCCATGGAGCTTCAGCTCAAGGGCCGGGGCCACAAGGTGACGGATCAGGATCGCCGAGCCGCGGACAGGAAGCTCGCCCGGCTCGTCAGGGCGAATCCCCGGGCGGTCCGGTGCGAGATCGAGATCATCGCCGAGGAGACGTCGCGGGCCGCGCGAAAGATGCGCCTGGAGGCAACTCTGAGCCTGCCGAGGAAGACATTTCGTGCCTCGGGCGCGGGGCGCGACGTCGATGCCGCGCTCACCCAGCTCGCCGAGCGGCTCGAACGCCAGCTCAGGGATCATGCCGGGAAACGCAAAACCCGCACGACCCGTAGTGCGGATCGACTACAATCCGCTCGCGTCGGTGACGATATCCCCCTGGACTAGTCCGAGCCGGCGAGCGGGGGGTCCAGTGGCGAACAAGCGGAAAGCTCCGGGGGGCTCACAGGAGCCCGATCTACTTCGTGTGATCGTGGTCGACGATCACGCGCTGTTCCGCCGCGGCCTGCAGATGGTGCTCGACGACGAGCCGGACATCGAGCTGGTGGGCGAGGCATCGGACGGCGCCGAGGCGGTCCAGCGCGCCGGGGAGCTCATGCCCGACGTCGTCCTCATGGACGTGCGGATGCCCAAGCGCTCGGGAATCGATGCCGCCCGCGAGATCAAGGACCTGCTCCCGCACGTCAAGATCCTGATGCTCACCATCTCCGACGACGAGGCGGACCTCTACGAGGCGATCAAGGCCGGCGCCGCCGGCTACCTGCTGAAGGAGATCCCGATCGAGGAGGTGGCCGACGCGATCCGATCGGTCTGGTCCGGGCAGTCGAGGATCTCGCCGTCGATGGCCTCGAAGCTCCTCACGGAGTTCGCCGCCATGAGCAAGGCGGCGACCGAGCGGCCGCAGATGCCGGCGCCCAAGCTCACCGACCGGGAGATGGAGGTCCTGAAGCTCGTCGCGCAGGGCATGAACAACCGCGACATCGCCAAGGAGCTCTACATCTCCGAGAACACCGTCAAGAACCACATCCGCAACATCCTCGAGAAGCTGCACCTCCACTCCCGGATGGAGGCGGTCGTCTACGCCGTCCGGGAGAAGATGATCGAGATCAGCTGACCCTTCGTGGTCCGCTATGCCACCGACCTCGCGGGAATCGAGGCTCGGCACCTCCACGGCTTCTTCGAGGGATGGTCATCGCCGCCCGACCCCGACCGGCATCTCGCCGCCCTGCGGGCCGCCTACCGGGTCGTGGTCGCGCTCGACGGTGACCGCGTCGTCGGTTTCGTCAACGCGATCGGCGACGGCGTCCTGTCGGCGTTCATCCCGCTGCTCGAGGTCCTTCCCGAGTACCGCGGCAGGGGGATCGGCTCGGAGCTCATGCGCCGCATGCTCGCCGAGCTCGAGGACATCCGAGCCGTGGACCTGTGTTGCGACGCGGAACTCGAGGGCTACTACCGACGATTCGGGATGGAGCCCGTAGTCGGAATGGCCATCCGCCGGACGCCTCGGTCGTCGTAGGCTCGGGGCATGAGCTCCGAGGATCGCGGGTCGTCGCCGCAGACGGTGGCTCGACTGCTCGTGAGATGCCTCGAGAACGAAGGGGTCGAGGTGGTCTTCGGCCTCCCGGGGGAGGAGACCATCCCGCTGGTCCATGCCCTCACCGACTCGCCGATCAGGTTCGTGACCGTCCGCGACGAGCGGGGGGCTGCCTTCATGGCCGACACGTACGGCCGGCTGTCCGGGAAGGCCGGCGTGTGCCTCGCGACCCTCGGCCCCGGCGCGATCAACCTGCTCCTCGGCGTCACGAACGCGCAGATGGACGGCCATCCGCTCGTCGCGATCACCGCGCAGGCGGGGCTCGACCGGATCTTCAAGGA
Source organism: uncultured Actinomycetes bacterium (assembly GCA_963728285.1). Classification (GTDB taxonomy): domain Bacteria; phylum Actinomycetota; class UBA4738; order UBA4738; family HRBIN12; genus CAVSJR01. The sequence continues at coordinate 298,381 of CAVSJR010000005.1, forward strand.
GTCGCATCAAGTCGTCGACCTCGTGCGGCTGTTTCGTCCGGTCACGAAGTGGGGCGAGATGCTCATCGCGCCCGCGACCGCGCCCGAGTTGGTGCGAAAGGCGTTCAAGCAGGCGCAGACCGAGCGGCCCGGCGCCACCGCCGTGATCATCCCCGAGGACGTCGGGCGGCTCGAGGTGGATGAGGATCCGTTGGCCGTGAACCGGCCCGTGGACTCCGCCCCCTCGGTCGGGCAGGTGGACCGGGCGGCCCGCGTGCTGAACCAGGCCCGCCGCGCGGTCGTGCTGGCCGGCCCCGGCATCTGGAGGGAGGGCGCCGGCGCGGCGCTCATTCGCTTCGCCGAGGCGCTCGACCTCCCCGTCGCCACGACGTTCCTCGGCAAGGGCGTGTTTCCCGACGACCATCCCAATGCCCTCGGAACGCTCGGGTTCATCGTGCACGACTACACGAACTTCGACTTCGATCGCGCCGACGTGGTCGTCGCCGTCGGCTACGACCTGGTGGAGTACCCGCCGGAGCAATGGAACCCCAAGCGCGACAAGCAGATCATCCACGTCCACCGAACCGTCGCGGAGGTCGACGCGTGCTACACGCTCGCGGTCGGCCTCCAGGGCAGCATCGCCGGCAGCCTGGACGCGATCGCCCGCGCCGCCGACGCCCCCGACTGGGACCGCCCGCCGATTCGCAACCTTCTCCACGAGGAGCTCGAACGGGGCAAGGACGACGAGGGGTTCCCCTTGAAGCCGCAGCGGATCGTGGCCGAGATCCGCGGGGCCATGGGGCGCGAGGACGTCGTCCTGTGCGACACGGGGGCGCTGAAGATGTGGATGGGACGCCTGTATCCGTGTTACGCCCCGGAGACGTGCCTCATCTCGAACGGCCTCGCGACGATGGCGTTCGCGCTTCCCGGCGCCCTCGCGGCGAAGATCGCCCTGCCGGATCGAAAGGTGCTCGCGACGATGGGCGACGGAGCGTTCCTCATGGCGGCCGCCGAGCTGGAGACCGCCATCCGCGAGGGGCTGCACATCGTCGTGCTCGTGTGGGTCGACGGGAGCTACGGGCTGATCCGCTGGAAGCAGGAGCTGGAGGTCGGGCGCGCGGAGGCCGTCGACTTCGGCAATCCCGACTTCGTCCGGTTCGCCGAGAGCTTCGGCGCGAAGGGATACTCGGTCGGGTCGCCGGCGGAGCTGGGACCGATCCTGCGCGCCGCCCTCGATGACGAGGCGGTGTCGGTGATCGCCTGTCCGGTCGACTACTCGGAGAACGCCAAGCTCGTGGACGCCCTCGGCAACCTCGCGGTGCCGCAGTAGATGGACGCCGAGCGAGCCGTCCGCCGCAACACCCTGCTGCTGGCGATCGCGCAGGGCTTCCTGTACTCGACGCTGCCGTTCCTCCTCGCGGTCGGCTCGGTCGCCGTCGTCGACCTGTCCGGGAGGAAGGCGGCGGTGGGGGTCCTCGCGGCGTCGTACTTCGCATCCGCCGCGGTGGGCGCGCTCATCGTCGGGCGCTGGATGGACCGGGTGGGACGCAAGCCCGGCCTCGCCGTCGGCTACGTCGCCATCGCCGTCGGCGCGCTGGCGTCGGCGGGCGCCGTCGAACGCCGGTCGGCGCTGCTCCTCGTCCTCGCCGCCGTGCCCTTCGGCCTGGGCGCCGGGGCGGCGCTCCTCGGCCGGGGGGCGGTCGCCGACATGCATCCGCCCGACCGGCGGGGCCGCGCGGTGGGGCTCGTGCTCGCCGCAAGCGTCATCGGCGCCGTGGGGAGCGCCCCGCTCGTCGCCTGGCTCCAGCACGTCTCCGAGGACCGGCTCGGCCTTCGCCCGTTCGTCGGCCCGTGGTTGGTCGTGCCGCTGCTGGCCGCCGGCGGGCTCATCTGCGTCCTGCTGCTCCGTCCCGACCCGCGGGATCTCGCCGTTCGCGACCGGTCCGCCGACGCCGCGCCCGCCTCGCCGGCGCGCGCGCCCCGCGAGCTGCTCGCCCTCCCGCCGTTTCGAGCCGCCGTCGTCGCCGCCGGGATCGGGCAGGCGGCCATGATCGCGGTGATGGGCGTGGCGCCGATCGTGGTCCACCATCACGGCGACCTCGCCGTGTCCGGCGTGCTGAGCGTGCACTTCATCGGCATGTTCGCGTTCATGCCGCTGATCGGGGTGATCATCGATCGAATCGGCCGGCGTCGAGGGCTCGTCGCGGCCGTGGCGCTCTCCGCGACGGGCGTGCTCGTCGGCGCGCTCTCGACGCAGCCGGTCGTGTTCGGGCTCGGGTTGTTCCTCGTGGGGCTCGGATGGGCGGTGAGCTACCTGGGTGCGACGGCGATCGTGAGCGACGTCACGGATCCGCTCGAACGCAGCGGCGCGCTTGGGTTCACCGACCTGCTGGTCTCGCTGTCGTCGGCGGTCGGTGGCCTGGTCGGCGGCGCCCTGCTGGAGGCGGGGGGCTACCCCGCGCTGGCCGTCGGGGTGGCCATGGCGCTCGTGCCCGTGCTGGCCGTCGTGCTGCCCCTGCGCGAGGAGGCGCCGGGGCGGTGGGCCCTCCCGGAGCCGGCCGAGGCCTGAACGGCGGGGCGGGAGAGCCTCGGAGCGGAGGGGACCCGATAGAATCGAGGGGCTGAACTCCGGGTCCGAAACGCCCGAAACACATGGAGCGACACATCTAGCGACCCCCACCTGGGAGCCCCCGTTGGTCCTCGACAAAATCACCACCCTCGGCGAGGGGCGCAAGGTCAAGCGCCTCGATCAGCTCGCGCAGCTCGTCGGCACGTTCGAGCCGGAGGTCGAGGAGCTCTCCGACGCCGAGCTGGCGGCCAAGACCGCCGAGTTCAAGGCGCGCGTGGCCGATGGCGAGAGCCTGGACGACCTGCTTCCGGAGGCGTTCGCCTCGGTGCGCGAGGCGGCGCGGCGGGCCATCGGCCAGCGCCACTTCGACGTCCAGGTGATGGGCGCCGTCGGCCTGCACCAGGGCAACATCGCCGAGATGAAGACCGGTGAGGGCAAGACGCTGACCTCGACGATGCCGGCCTACCTCAACGCGCTGGCGGGCGAGGGCGTCCACATGGTCACGGTGAACGACTACCTGGCCAAGCGCGACTCGGAATGGATGGGCGGGATCTACCGGCTGCTCGGGCTCGACGTGGGGCTCATCCAGTCGTCGATGTCGCCGCACGAGCGCCGCCCCGCGTACGCCGCCGACATCACCTACGGGACCAACAACGAGTTCGGCTTCGACTACCTCCGGGACAACATGGCGATGCGCGCCGAGGAGATGGTGCAGCGCGGGCACTTCTACGCGATCGTGGACGAGGTCGACTCGATCCTCATCGACGAGGCGCGGACGCCGCTGATCATCTCCGGCCAGGTCGCCGACTCGGCGAAGTGGTACCAGACGTTCGCCCGCCTCGTCCCCCGCCTGAAGCGGGACGACGACTACGAGGTCGACGAGGCGAAGAAGACGATCGCCGTGACGGAGGCGGGCGTCGCGAAGGTCGAGGAGGCGCTCGGCCTCGAGAACCTCTACGAGCACGTCCACACGCCGCTCGTCCACCACCTCCACAACGCGCTGCGCGCCAAGGAGCTCTACCACCGCGACGTCGAGTACCTCGTCGCCCACGGCGAGGTGAAGATCGTCGACGAGTTCACCGGCCGCGTCCTCGAGGGGCGGCGCTACTCCGAGGGACTGCACCAGGCCATCGAGGCCAAGGAGAACGTCCGCATCAAGGAGGAGAACCAGACCCTCGCCACGATCACGATCCAGAACTACTTCAAGATGTACGACAAGCTCGCCGGCATGACGGGTACCGCCCGCACGCAGCTGACCGAGTTCGAGTCGACCTACAAGCTCGGCGTGCTGGAGATCCCCACGAACGTGCCGATGGTCCGCGAGGACCGGCAGGACGAGATCTACAAGAACGAGGACGCGAAGTGGACGGCGGTGACCGAGGACATCATCGCCCGCCACGAGCTGGGCCAGCCCATCCTCGTCGGGACCGTCTCGATCGAGAAGTCGGAGATCCTCGCGGGATACCTGAATCGCCGGGGCGTGGAGCACAACGTCCTGAACGCGAAGAACCACGAGAAGGAGGCGATGATCGTCGCGCAGGCGGGCCGGCTGGGCGCGGTCACCGTCGCGACGAACATGGCCGGGCGAGGCGTCGACATCCTCCTCGGCGGGAATCCCGAGTACCTCGCGCGCCAGGAGATGGCGGCCCGGGACTTCGACAACGACCGCTACCTGCTGTTCGAGATGGACGACGAGGAGCGAGCGGCCTACGAGGCCGAGTACGAGCCGATCCTCCAGAAGTTCAAGGCGCAGACCGACAAGGAGCACGACGAGGTCGTGGCCGCGGGCGGGCTCTACGTCCTGGGTACCGAGCGCCACGAGTCCCGGCGCATCGACAACCAGCTTCGCGGCCGGTCCGGGCGCCAGGGCGACCCCGGCTCGTCGCTGTTCTACCTGTCGCTCGAGGACGACCTGATGCGGATGTTCGCCTCGGACAAGGTGGCCTCGATCATGGAGCGCCTGAAGTGGCCGGACGACGAGCCGATCCAGGCCAAGATGGTGAGCCGCGCCGTGGAGAACGCGCAGCGCCAGATCGAGGAGCTCAACTACGAGCGCCGCAAGAACGTCCTGAAGTACGACGACGTGATGAACACCCAGCGCAAGGTGATCTACGCCGAGCGCACGAAGATCCTGCAGGGGCACGACCTGTCCGAGGAGTCGCGCGAGATGGTCGCCGACGTCATCGGCCAAACCGTCTCGCGAGTACATCTCGCCGGACGTCTTCCCCGAGGAGTGGGACCTCGACGGCCTCCAGGCCGCGCTCGCCGAGATCTTCCCCGTCACGTCCACGGAGGCCGAGCTTCGCCAGATGGAGTCGGCGGAGGAGGCCGCCGAGCGGATCATCTCCGAGTCGATGGACGCCTACGCGAACAAGGAGCGCGACGTCGGCGTCGACATCATGCGCGAACTGGAGCGCATGGTGCTGCTCAGCATCATCGACAACAAGTGGCGGGAGCACCTCTACGAGATGGACTACCTGCAGGAGGGCATCCATCTGCGCGCGTACGGCCAGCGCGATCCGCTGACCGAGTACCAGCGCGAGGCGTTCTCGATGTTCGAGGAGCTGACGGCCGCCATCCGCGACGAGTTCGTGAAGTACATCTACCGGGTCGAGCTCGTCCGCCAGGACGAGCCCACGCGTCCGCGGCCCCAGCGCGTGTCGCAGAACCGGACGGAGAGCGGCGAGGTGAACACGGGGCAGCCCCAGCAGGCCAAGAGCGACAAGATCGGGCGCAACTCGCCCTGCTGGTGCGGCTCGGGACGCAAGTTCAAGAAGTGCCACGGCGCCACCACCGCCTAGCCGCGCGCCCGGCTCCGGGTAGGATCGGCCGCATGAGCGAGCAGACCGAACGCATCGAGAAGCTGTCCGAGCGCGCCGACGCCGCAAAGGAGTTCCTTTGACCTCGACGCCAAGCGCGGGCGGGCAGACGAGCTCGAGCGGCAGACGTCGGATCCGGCGCTGTGGGACGACGCCGCGCGAGGCCAGGAGCTGACCACGGCGCTCGCCCGACTCAAGGGCGAGCTGGATCGCTTCGACTCCGTGGCCTCGCGCATCGCCGATGCCCGAGCCATGGACGAGCTCCTCGCCGACGAGTCGGACGCCGGGCTCACCGCGGAGCTCGCGAGGAGCCTCGATGAGCTCGAGACGGAGATGGACGTCCTCGAGCTCGCGGCGCTGCTCGGCGGCCGGTACGACTCGCACGATGCCGTCGCGACCGTGCACGCAGGGGCCGGCGGCACCGAGTCCCAGGACTGGGCCGAGATGCTCATGCGCATGTACCTGCGGTGGGCGGAGCGCGAGGGCTTCAAGGCCGAGGTGGACGAGGTCCGCTACGGAGAGGAGGCCGGGATCCAGAGCGCGACCATGACCATCCAGGGAACCAACGTGTACGGGCTGTTGTCGGCCGAGCGAGGCGTTCACCGCCTCGTCCGCATCTCGCCGTTCGACGCGCAGAAGCGCCGGCACACGTCGTTCGCCTCCCTGGACGTGATCCCGCTGCTCGAGGGACGCGACGAGGAGGAGGTGGAGATCGACCCCAAGGATCTTCGGATCGACGTCTACCGGTCCTCCGGCCCCGGCGGCCAGTCGGTCAACACCACCGACTCCGCCGTGCGCATCACCCACCTCCCGACCGGCATCGCGGCCGCCTGCCAGAACGAGCGATCCCAGCTCCAGAACCGAGCGGTGGCGATGCGGATCCTGAAGGCCCGCCTCGCCGAGCGCCAGCGCCTCGAGCAGGCCGAGGAGCTCGAGACCCTCCGCGGCGAGCGTCGCGGGATCGACTTCGGCTCGCAGATCCGCTCCTACGTGCTCGCGCCCTACCGCATGGTGAAGGATCACCGTACGGACGTGGAGATCGGAGACCCCGACCGCGTGCTCGACGGCGACCTGGATCGCTTCATCGAGGCGGAGCTCCGCCGGCGGGTCGGATAGCTCCGCCCGAGCCGGCCCGCGATCGCGGGTGGTAGCACCCGGGGAGACGGTGGTGCGAGCTCGGTTCGTGGGACGCGCGGCGTAGCGTACGCTCGCGGCATGGCGATCATCGAGGTGGAGGGCCTGCGCAAGGACTACCGCCGCTTTCGCGGGGGACCGACGACGGCGGTGGCGGGCCTCGACCTCGCGGTCCCGGAGGGCGGGGTGTTCGGCTTCCTCGGTCCCAACGGCGCGGGGAAGACGACCACGATCCGATGCCTCCTCGGCCTGGTTCGTCCGTCGGGCGGTCGGATGCGGCTCCTCGGCGCCGACGTGCCACGCCGTCTCGCGGACGTCATCGGCGGCGTCGGCTCGATCGTGGAGACGCCGACGCTGTATCCACGCTTCACGGCGCGCCGCAACCTCGAGCTCCTCGCCCGCCTCGCCGGGCTCGGGCGAGGCAGGGTCGACGAGATCCTGGAGCGCGTCGGGCTCGGCGGACGGGAGGACGAGCTCGTCCGCGGCTATTCGCTGGGGATGAAGCAGCGGCTCGGAATCGGAGCGGCGTTGCTGAAGGACCCGCGCCTGCTCATCCTGGACGAGCCGGCGAACGGGCTGGACCCGGCGGGCATCGTCGAGGTGCGCGACCTGATCCGCGGGCTCGGACGCGAGGGGCGAACGGTCTTCGTCTCGAGCCACCTGCTGTCCGAGGTCCAGCAGACCTGCGACGCCGTGGCGATCCTGTCCGGTGGTCGCCTGGTCACGCAGGGACCGGTGGGGGAGGTGCTCCGGGCCGGCCACGCCGAGGGGTTGATCGCTCGGCTCGGGGACCTCGACGCGGGGGTCTCCGTGCTGGCCGCGTCGGGCATCCGCGCCTCGCGAGAGGGCGACTACCTCCGCGTGGAGCTCCCGCCGAGCCAGGCGGAGCGCGTGACGCGCGTGCTGTCCGAGCGGGGCCTGTTCCTGACCGAGCTCAGGCCGGACGTCGTGGACCTGGAGACGGTCTTCCTGGAGCTCACGAGCGGCGGCTCGCCGAATGTCGGCTCCCCGAGCGTCGGCGGGCCCGCGCCCTCCCGGCCCGACGAGCCACCCGCGGCGGGGTGAACGACGTGATCCGATCCGACGCCGGCGGTTCGTTCCCGGCACTGCTGGCCGTCGAGTTCCGCCGGCTGGGGGCGCGGCGCCTCGTCAGGATCCTCGTGCTGCTCGCGGTGGCGGCGATCGCCGTCGGGTGCATCATCGTCGCGGTCCGTTCGAGGCCGCCGGCGGCGGGGGAGCTCGCGATCGCGGGGACGACGTTCGAACTCACGGCCGTGCGCGAGGTGCTCCTCGGCCTCGCCGCCATCTTCGCCATCCTCGGTCTGCTCATCGGCGCGACATGCATCGGCGCCGAATGGCACGCGGGAACGATGGCGACCCTGCTCACGTGGGAGCCCCGGCGCATCCGCGTCGGACTGGCGAAGGCGGCATCGTGCGCGGGGATCTCCTTCCTGGCGGTCCTCGGGCTCGAGGTCCTGCTCGGCGGCCTCCTCGCCGGCGTCGCCGCGACCCGTGGAACGACCGTGGGCGCGGACGGCGCGTGGCTCGCGAACACGCTCGGCATCGCGGTGCGGGCGGCGGCCGTCGCCTCCGCGCTCGCGCTCGTCGGCTACGCCCTCGCCTCGATCGGGCGGAACACCGCGGCCGCCCTCGGGGCCGGCTTCGTCTACTTCGCCTTCGTGGAGGGGCTCATCCGTGGCCTGCGTCCCCGGTGGCAGCCGTGGCTCGTCGGTGAGAACAGCGCCCTGTTCATCGAGGGCGGACGCTCGCTCGATCTCGGACACTCGTCGATGGCGGCCGGCGCGCTCATCGGCGTCTACGCGCTGGTGGCGCTGGCGATCGGCGTCGAGTTCCTGCGTCGTCGGGACGTCACGTAGGCCGTCCCGGCCGGCCGGTGGATGACATACTGCTCCGATGTCCACGCCGGATCGAGCGGAACGCGTGAGCGAGGGCCGGCTCGGGAGCCGGGGGAGGCTCCTTCTCGCGAGCTTCCTGATGCTGTTCACCGAGCTGGCGCTGATCCGCTGGAGCTCGGCGAACGTCGTCTATCTCGCGTACTTCACCAACTTCGTCCTCCTGGCGAGCTTCCTCGGGATCGGCGTGGGCTTCCTCCGGGCCCACGCGAGGCGCGACGCGTCACGCTGGGCGCCGGTCGCCCTCGCCGCCTTCGCCCTGTTCGTCGTGCTCTTCCCGGTGCAGGTCGGCAGGTACGGGGGACGGCTGTTCGTCGGCCTCTTCGGCATGTTCGCCCTCCCGCCGTGGATCACGCTCCCCGTGATCTTCGTCGGCGTGGTGATCGTGATGGCGCTCATCGCGGAGGGCGTGGCGCGCCTGTTCGTGCGGTTCGAGCCGCTCGAGGCCTACCGGCTGGACATCCTCGGAAGCATCGGCGGCATCGCGGCGTTCTCGACGCTCTCGTTCCTCGGGGCTCGCCCGATCGTCTGGGCCGCGGTCATCGTGGCCGCGTTCGTCGCCGTGCTGGGGCCGCGCCTCGACGCCAAGGCCTGGGCAGCGCTCGCGTCGATCGTCGTGCTCTTCGGGGCCGGGTCGCTGTCGAGGAACGATCTGTGGTCGCCCTACTACCGGGTCACGGCGTTCCCTCAGCAGGACGACGGGAGCATCCGGGTTCGCGTGAACGGCCTGCCGCATCAGTCGATCCTGCCGCTCGATCTGTTGCGGACGTCGCAGCCGTTCTACCTCTACCCCTACCGGCACCTCGACGGCTCACCCTCGGCGACGTGCTGATCATCGGCGCCGGGACGGGCAACGACGTGTCGGTCGCGCTGTCGCAAGGGGCCGAGCACATCGACGCCGTGGAGATCGATCCGGTGTTGCAGGGCATCGGGCGCGAGCGGCATCCCAACCGGCCCTATCAGGATCCCCGCGTGACGCCCTACGTCAACGACGGACGGGCCTTCCTCGAACGCACCGGCGCCACGTACGACATGATCGCGTTCGCGCTGCCGGACTCGCTCACGCTCGTCTCGGGGCAGGGCTCGCTCCGGTTGGAGAGCTACCTGTTCACCGAGGAGGCGATCTCCGCGGTCCGAGATCATCTGAAGCCCGACGGCGTCTTCACGATGTACAACTACTACCGGCCCTACGTCTTCGATCGGTACGCCGGCACGCTCGACCGCGTCTTCGGCCACCCGCCGTGCTTCGACGCGGGCGAGCCGGGCAACGGCGAGCGGAGCCAGGCCGTGCTCACGATCGGCCTGCGAGCCGACTCCGTGCGGTGCTCGACCCCGTGGCGAGCGGCCGGCGTGGTGCCGGCGCCGGCGAGCGACGACCATCCCTTCCCGTACGTGCGGGGCCGGTCGATCCCGACCTTCTACGTCGTGAGCCTGCTGCTGATCCTGCTCGCGTCGGTCGCGGTCGTCCGGGTGGCGGCCGGCCGGTCGCTCCTCGAGATGCGCGGATATCTGGACCTGTTCTTCATGGGGGCGGCCTTCCTGCTGCTCGAGACCAAGAACGTGGTGCAGTTCGCGCTGCTGTTCGGAACGACGTGGTTCGTCAACTCGCTCGTCTTCGGCGGGATCCTCCTGTCCGTGCTGGCGGCGGTGGAGGTGGCGCGCCGGATGCGGCTCCCGCGGCCGTCGGTGCTCTACCTGCTCCTGCTTGCTGCGCTCGCGGCGGCCTGGCTCGTCGAGCCCGACGCCCTCCTCCGATTCTCGCCCGTGCCCAGGTTCGCGCTCGCGAGCGCCCTGGCGTTCGCCCCCGTGTTCCTGGCGAACCTCATCTTCTCGCAGCGCTTCAAGGACGTGGGCTCGTCCGCGACGGCCTTCGGCGCCAACCTGCTCGGGGCCATGGTCGGCGGCGTGCTGGAGTACGGAGCCATCGTCGTCGGCTATCGCAACCTGCTGATCGTGGTGGCCGCCCTGTACGCGTTGGCCTTCGTGGCCGGGCGCCGGCACCTTGCCTCACGCCTCCCGCCGGCGGCGTCCGACGCCGACGCCGCGGTGCCCGTCCCCGCCGGCCGGGAGCCGGCCTGAGCCTCGCGTGCGACGAGAACGCTCGACGACGACCGCCGCCAGGAGGGCCGCGATCAGCGCCGACCAGGTGATCGCCGAGGCGAGCAGCCCGCTCCCGATCCTGGCGTCGCGATACACGAGCCTGACGTCGTGCCGGCCCGCCGGCACGGGGACGCCCTGGCGGAAGTAGTCGGCTCGCAGCACCGGCGCGGGAGCTCCGTCCACCGTCGCCGTCCACCCCTCGTCCCAGTTGGTGCGCACCACGACGATCGACGGGGCGGGCGCACGCACGGAGACCCGCACGTCCTCCGGTGCGGCCTCGCGATAGGACGCCGCGCCCGGCGAGGCGGCGGCTCCGCCCGACGGCGCGGGGGTGATCCCCGGATCCCGCTCGAGCACGGCCGCGGCGCCGGGGTCGAACCGCGGCTCCAGGACCGTCCGCAGCGCCTCGGCGGCGTCGTCCGCGACCGACCACTCGGAGACCACGGATGCCCTCGGCTGCGAGCCGAACACCTCGTACAGGTCGTAGCCGTCCTCGGTCGCCACGATGCTGCCCGTCACGTCGCCCGGCAACGGGACTCCCTTGGGGATGATCAGGTAGCGGGCTCCCAGGAGGCGCAGCTGCTGAAGCGTGGGCCTCGGCAGGACCGACGCGTTGTAGAAGATGGGGAGCGGGTTGACCGCCCGGATCCACGACCAGTAGCGGGGAAGCTGCACGGGGTTGTAGCCGAACACGTCCGGGATTCCGAACAGCGTGCCGCGCTCGTTCTCGAGCGCCGGCCAGTCGCGCTCGCCCTGGGTCCACAGGTAGCCCTTCACGTAGTTCGAGGCCGGCGGCGCGTACGTGAAGTAGCGATCACCGGGGTGGTCCGCGAGGAAGCGCGCGATCGGACCCGTTCGCAGGAACGCTCGCTCCGCGACGTCGGGAGCACGCAGCGGCCCCGGGAGGAGGTTCGCGTGGTCGCCGCTCTCGAGCCCGAGCCGGACGGTGCCGCCCTGATAGAGCTGCGAGAATGCGGCGGCGGCCGCGAGCTCGCCGGCGAGCACGAGCGGCACCGCCACGACGGCCCATCGCCGCCGTTCGCCGAGCGCCAGGAGCACGAGGACGGCGGCCACGATCCCGATCGCGAGGAGGACGAAGCGCGTCGGCGACGCGCCGAGCGCGACCGGCACGGCGAGCCACAGGACCACCCCGGCCGCGAGCCAGCGGGCCAGCCGCTTCCGTGGCAGCGGGCGGTCGATGAGCGCCTGCACCCCCACGGCCGCCAGGACGGGGACGGTGAGATAGGCGAGATACCGAAGCCGTCCCGGGTTGTGCAGGTACACGTCGCCGTAGGGGATCTGCAGCACGAGGCTCCGGAACCATTCGGCCGTCACGAGGGCGTTGAGCGTGAGGACGTAGCCGAGGGCGGCGACGCCGCCGAAGGAGACGACCACGGCGCGGTGGCGCCGCGTCCGAAGGGCGAGTGGGACGGCGAGCAACACGAGCGCGCCGACGTAGGCGCCCGGCGCGCTGCCGAGCGAGAACGGCCAGCCGCTCCACACGCCGTTCGTCATGAGCGGCCGCGCCCCGACGCCCGCCGCCCGCGCGAGCGGCTCGCCCAGCACCGCGTATCCGCCCTGGAGGCTCGAGCGCGCGACGTACGCGAGCCTCGGCACGAAGATCGCCAGGTTGGCGAGCGGCAGGACCGCGAGGAACGTCGCGACGAGGAACGCAGACCGGTAGCCGCCTCGGTCCTCGCCGCGGGCGTCCAGCACCGCGTGCGCGATCAGCAGCGCGGCGAGCAGGATCGTGCACATCGCGAGCCCATGGCTCATATGGGCGCTCGCGACCTGTCCCCAGGCCAGGGCGGCGAGCCCGAGCCAGAGGATCCGCCGCGACAACGACCGGGCGCGGGCGTAGCCCGCGGCGCCGATGAGCGCGACGGTGGTCCACGCGATGGCGCCGGCGAACGGGATCGAGATCGCGATCACCGACGCCGCGATGGCGAGCGCGAGCGACAGCCCTCCCACCGTGGCGGCGGGCCGGGAGATCCGCTCGAGGCGGAGGAACGCGTAGCACCCGAGCCCCGCCAGCGCCGGGTTGAACGCGATGAACGCGCGCATCGCCGCGCCGGGGGAGAGGAGCGAGAACAACGCCGTCGGGGTGGCGTAGAGCCATCCCGATTGCGGATCGGCGACGTAGGGCGTTCCGGTCATGTCGAAGGGGTTCCAGAGCGGGACGTGCCCCGCACTCAGGCTGCGTCCGAGGAACGCCAGCCGCGGCGTGATGAACGCGAGGATGTCGGGGTGCTGGTTCGTCAGCAATGGCTGGAAGACGAACTGCCGCAACGCGAACAGCGTGAGCGCGAGGATCAGGAGGGGGCCGGCCAGCTCGTTCGCGACCCGCCGGAGGCGCGAGGGGGTTGCTGCTCCGGTCTCCGGCGCAGGCGTGGGGGCGTCGTCGCGCGTCGCGGTCGTCGTGCGCATGGAGCGACCAGCGTACGCGAGGCCCTTCCCGGGCGCTCGACGCGGCAACGGGGCCCGAGCCCACGGAGCGGCTCACCTCGTCGATCTCCCCCGAAGTTGAGAACCCCCTGGTAGACTCCGGATCCGCCCCCTCACGCACGCGACACACAGGACCCGTCACGCCATGATTACTCTTCAACACGTCACGAAGGTCTACCGAAACTCCGTGACCGCCCTCGAGGACGTCAACGTCGAGATCGAGAAGGGCGAGTTCGTCTTCATCGTCGGCGCATCCGGCTCGGGGAAGTCGACGATGATCCGCCTGCTCCTGAAGGAGGAGCCGCCGACGAAGGGCGCGATCTACGTCGCCGGCAAGAACCTCGACAAGCTGACGCCGTGGAAGGTCCCGTACCTGCGCCGAAACATCGGGACGGTGTTCCAGGACTTCAAGCTCCTCTCCGACAAGACGGTCTTCCAGAACGTCGCGTTCGCGCTCGAGGTGATCGGCAAGCAAAAGCACATCATCGACGCACGCGTTCCGGAGATCCTCGAGCTCGTGGGCCTCGGGGACAAGCTCAACAGCTATCCGAACGAGCTCTCCGGAGGAGAGCAGCAGCGGGTGTCGATCGCACGCGCGGTCGTCAACAGGCCGCTCGTGTTGCTCGCGGATGAGCCGACGGGGAACCTCGACCCGCAGACGTCCGTCGATATCATGCGGCTGCTGGACAAGGTGAATCGGATCGGAACCACCATCGTGATGGCGACGCACGACCAAGCGATCGTCGACGCGATGCGGCGGCGAGTGGTCGAGCTCGACGACGGCCGCATCGTGCGAGATCAGGCGCGGGGGGTGTACACCTGATGGGCAGGATCGACTACTTCTTCCGCGAGACGGTGATCGGCCTGCGCCGCAACGGGCTGGTCGTGTTCGCGGCGATCTCCACGGCGTTCATCGCCCTCTTCCTCCTGGGCATGGCGCTGCTGATCCGCCGGGAGGTGGATCTGGTCGTGAGCAACACCACCGGCCGCGTGGAGGTCGTCGTGTATCTGACCGACGGCATCGGCCCCGACCAGCAAGAGCGGCTCAACGGGATCCTCAGCGATCTCCCCCAGGTGGAGACCGTCGCGTACGAATCCAAGGAGGCGGCGTACGAACGCGCCCAGGAGCTGTTCGGCCAGGACTCCGACATCATCAAGAACGTCTCGCCCGACGCGTTCCCGGCGTCGTTCCGGGTGAAGCTCGTCAACCCGGAGGAATACCAGGTCGTGCAGGCCCGGCTCGCCGGGGAGCCCGGCATCGATCAGGTCGCGGCGCAGCAGGAGTTCCTCGACCGGCTGTTCGCGGTGACGCGGGTGTTCCGCGTGGGCGTGCTGATCATGGCCGTGGTCATGCTGAGCGCGTCCGCGATCCTGATCGCGAACACGGTTCGCATGGGCCTGTTCGCCCGCCGCAAGGAGATCGGGATCATGAAGCTCGTCGGGGCGACGAACTGGCGCATCAGGGTCCCGTTCCTGATCGAGGGGATCGTGGAGGGCCTCATCGGCGCGCTCATCGCCGTGGGGGCCCTGTTCGCGATCAAGCTCGCCTTCGTCAATCCCCTCTACGGCAACATCACGTTCATTCCCTGGGTGCAGAACGTGGACGTGCTGGCGACGATCCCGTGGATGATCGGCGCCGGCGTGCTCGTGTCCCTCGTCGCGAGCGCCCTGGCGATGCGCCGCTTCCTCGACGTGTAGAGGGGTTGGGTCGTGAGTCCGCGGTCCACTGATGCGGGCCAGAAGACGGTCTCCACGAACCGCCGGGCGCGCCGCGACTACGAGATCCTCGAGCGCCTCGAGGCCGGCATCACGCTCACCGGCTCGGAGGTCAAGTCGCTGCGGGAGGGCAAGGGGACGCTCTCCGAGGCGTTCGCCCGTGTGCGCCAGGGTGAGGTCTGGCTCGAGAACATGCACATCGCCCCCTACGAGCAGGGCGAGAAGCGAGCCTACGATCCACTCCGCCCCCGAAAGCTCCTGCTTCACCGCGGCGAGATCGAACGGCTGGTCGGCAAGAGCGCGGAGAAGGGGCTCACGCTCGTCCCGCTGCGCGTGTACTTCACGCACGGCCTGGCCAAGGTGGAGCTCGGGCTCGGCCGAGGCAAGCGCGAGTACGAGAAGCGCGATTCGATCGCCGCGCGGGAGCATCAGCGGGAGATCGAGCGAGCCATGAGCCGTCGCCGCTAGCCTCGAGGAACATTCCCGAGCTTGCGACCCCCTCACGACCCTTCAGAAAGGGTCGGTGGCGGCCGTATACTGGTAGGACAACTGAATATGGGGGTGCACTGGATTCGACTCGGGCGGTTATCGCCCGGGAGAAGCGAGCCGAGATCCCGGATGTCTCGCTAAACGCCGGATCAATACAAGCGCCGAAGACAATTACGCGCTCGCTGCCTAATTAGGTAGCCGCCCGCCCCGGAGGGCCTGCAGCCGGGGGTCGGGCGTCATTCGCAGGCTTACGGAGGCGGCTTCGCCTGGGGGCCGCCACCGGACATCGAACCCGGGCTGGCCGAGGGGTCCTCCGCCTGTGGGAGCCCCGAGGCGAGATTCACCGCAGGCTACGCTCGTAGAAGCCCCGGACGGTCGTTCGAGGACGCGGGTTCGATTCCCGCCACCTCCAAGAGCGCTTAGACCGAGAGTCTGAGCGTTGTTGGAGGTGCAGCGTGCCCTCGTAGCGCTTGACGATCGTTGGTGCCCAGTCGAGGGCGTCGCACGCGCGGATTCCAGGCGGTTGTGGGCGCACCCAGAGTTCGAGGTTCGTCGTTGCTACCGCGCGGATGCACGACCACCTTCACCAACGTCGGCGGTGTGGCTGTGTCTCCGCGCACGGCCGCGATGTATCGGTCCGACGGTCCGACGTCCGGCCCATGCCGCGCCACACTCATGCCCCGAGCACCTCCTGTCGGGGTGGATCCGGACCCGCGTGGTAGGGAGCACCGCCGGGACGGAACCACCGGACCTCACCGCTCGGGTCCCGGCGGAGCTCCCAGCCGTGCTCGTGCACGAGCTTGTGGTGAAAGGTGCAGATCAACACCAGGTTTGCCAGGTCGGTGGTCCCTCCTCGCTTCCACCACACGATGTGATGAGCCTGCGTGAACTGTCGGGCCCCACACCCGGGGAACCGGCACTCGGTGTCGCGATAGCGAAGCTGGCGCACCATGGCCGCAGACGGCTCCCTCGAGATCCGACCGAGCGCAAGAGGCTGGCCGTGCTCGTCCTCGATCACCGTCTGGATCCGAGCGTCACAGGCAAGGCGGCGGGCGGTCTCGGGATGTGCCACCCCGCCGTCTACGAGTGATGCTCCTCCACGCCCTGTCTCCAGGGATGCCAGGGAGGCATGCACCACCACCGTGGCCCGATCCGGATCGGGATCGGACCCCAGGCGAGAAGAGCACAGTGCCACCAGGGCATCGGCCCGTCTGGCCTCGGCACAGGTGGCATCGTCTTCTCCCGGCATCCGAGGCACTCGCTCGGCCGCTCGTCCAAGCGCCCGTGCCACCACCGCCCCCGAGGCCGCGGGAAGCTCCGCGGCAAGGCCGAAGCGCCTGCCGTCGTCGGACCACCACCAGGAGACGTAGCGGGCACGCTCGGCATCGACCGTCTCCTCGATCGATCCTGCGGCAACAAGATCCCCTCTGCGACGGATGGCCGCACACGAGACCCCACCCGCCCAGGCAAGGAGCCTTTTCTCGGTCTCGGGGGTGGCGAACCGGCAGAGCTCCACGACCTTGTCGACCGACAGGTCACCGCAGGCGAAGGCCTGGGAGATCCGAGGCAGGTCTCCCAGGGAATGCGAGGCCGCGATCCAGCGAAGGGCCTTCCAGTGGGAGATCCCGTAGCGCATGGACAGCCAGTGGGCCATGTCTCGGGCACCCCAGTTCTCGCCACAGCTCCCGGCGATCACCCCTCGCGATCGCCTCGAACATCGCTCGCTGGGCATCGCAGGCTCGGGCATGGCAGGCGTCGATGCCCTCGATCAGCTCGTCGTCGGTTTGCTCGTCGCGGTCGTGCACCCCGACCTCACATGGGGTCACGGGGGAGGAGGGACACTCATCGTATCGAACACATGTTCGAAAGTCAAGAGTCTCGATCGGATCTCTGATCCAAGCTGCCGATCAGGATCCCGCAGCGTGCAACATCCGAACGGTCTCGACCACGTCGGCCTCATCAGGAGTCTTGTCCGGCCGGTATCGCAGCACTCGGGCGAAGCGCAGCGCCATGCCGCCCTCGTAGCGCGAGCTGTTCTGGATGCCGTCGAAGGCGATCTCGACCACGAGCTCCGGGCGCACGTGCACGACGAGGCCGTCGCGAGCCGTCTCCAGCTCGAGGAGGCGGGAGGTCTGCCACTCGAGGAGCGAGTCGGTGAGGCCCTTGAACGTCTTGCCGAGCATGACGAACCCTCCCGTCGCCGGATCCCGGGCCCCGAGGTGGAGGTTGGACAGCCACCCCTGCCGGCGCCCGTGTCCCCATTCGGCGGCGAGCACGACGAGATCGAGGGTGTGGCGCGGCTTGACCTTCTGCCACCCGGCGCCTCGCCGGCCGGCCTCGTAGGGCGAGTCGAGCGACTTGACGACGATCCCCTCGTGCCCGCTGCGCGATCGCATCCTCGAAGAACGTCGTCGCCTCCGCGGAGCTGCCGGCGAGCACCCGAGGCACGGACACGTCCGCACCGAGGACCCGCCTCGCCGCCGCGTACCGTTCGGACCCCGGGAGGTCGAGCAGATCATCCCCGTCGAGGTGCAGGATGTCGAAGAAGTACGGGGTGAGCGGCATCTCGTGCCGCAGGACCTCCACGTCGCCGCGACTCGCCGCCCTGCTCGCGGTCTGCTGGAAGGGACGCGGGCGTCCGTCCGCCCGCAGCGCGATGGCCTCACCGTCGAGCACCACCGAGCGAAGCGGCAGGGACAGCGCCGCCTCGACGATCTCCGGAACCCGCTCGGTGATCGGGTCCAGCGTCCGCGTGAACACCGCGACGTCGTCGCCGTCGCGATGCACCTGGACGCGCACGCCGTCGAGCTTCCAGTCGATCGCGGCTCGCTCCACGCGTTCTAGGGCAGCGTCGACCGAGGCCGCCGTCTGAGCGAGCATCGGCTGAACGGGTCGTCCGACTTGCAGGCGGAAGCGGTCGAGGCCGGCCGCGCCGGAGCTCATGGCCGCCTCGGCCACGGCCGTCATGTCGCCGGCGAGCATGGAGGCCCTCCTGACGGCCGTGGGCTCGACGCCGGCGGCTCGGGCGACTGCATCCGTCATGATCCCGGCGAGCGCACCCTGCCGGAGCTCGCCGCCGACGAGCCTCGTGAGGAAGCGCTGTTCATCGGCGCTCGCGCGCGAGAAGAGATTGTCGAGCTGCTCGCGGCGCGCGGCGACGGATCCCGCGCCGGCCGTGGCGGCCGCTCGGGCGAACACCTCATCGACCTCCGCCACCTCGAGGCTGGGGACGTCCGCGGGCGGGGGGAGCGATCGGAGCGCCGCCCAGCCTACGCCCGTTCGTCGCTGCCGAAGCTCGCCGGAGAGGTAGCTGACGACCACGGCGATCTCCTCCGGCGCCGCCCGGCGAAGGCACGCGGCGATCGCTTCGATCTTGGCCAGCCGCGACCGAGTCGATGCCACGACGGCCGATGTCGAGACGAGGTCGGCAAGCAGCACCTGATCAGTGTGACGTACTCGCCCCCCCGACCGCGCCAATATCCGAGTCCGCGGGAGTCGGGACGACGGCGAGTCGCGCACGTGCCATATGATCCCGCCGGCTCGGACGGATCGAGCCGTCGACGTCGATGGGGGGTCGCATGACACTGAGGGCCGTGATGCTGAACTGCACGCTGAAGCGATCGCCGGAGGTATCGAACACGGAGGCGCTGATGCGCAAGGTCGTCGAGTGGTGGGACACGATGGACGTCGAGACGGACATCGTGCGAGTGGTGGACCATCGGATCCCCTTCGGCGTCGCCTCCGACGAGGGCGAGGGCGACGAATGGCCGGGGATCCTCGAGCGCGTGCTCGCGGCGGACATCATCTGCATCGGCACGCCGATCTGGTTCGGCGTGCGGGGATCGGTCGCCCAGATGGTGATCGAGCGGCTCGACGGGACCTACCAGGACCGCAACGAGGCCGGCCAGTATCCGCTGTACAACAAGGTCGGGTGCGTCGTCGTCACGGGAAACGAGGACGGCGCTCACGCCGCCGCCGAGACCACGCTGTTCAACTTGTCGCACCTCGGCTGCACCATTCCGCCGAACGCGGACACCTACTGGGTCGGCGATGCGGGCCCGGGCCCCTCCTATATCGAGGCCCACGGCGAGGACCACCCCTACACGAAGCGGACCACGCGCTGGATGGCGCACAACGCCGTCCACGTCGCGAGGATCCTCAAGGCCTCGCCCATCCCGGCCGAGGGCAACACGTTCGAGGAGGACACGGAGCACATGCCCCACGTCGGCTGACTCCAGCCGGCCCCACGCGGGCTGACCGCGACGGCCTCGCTCCCTACCACGTGACCGGGGGCAGGCCGTCGTCGGCCTCGGGGAAGCGCGTGGGCCCGTACGGGGCCAGATCGCGCCCCTCGAGCGATGCGATGAAGTCGGTCGGGAAGACCGCGGCGAACTGCTTCTGGTCCAGGAGGCCCTGTTCGATCGCGCTCCGCGGCACGTACGGCCCGATGTTGTTGCGATAGCGGTAGTCGGCGAGCCAGGCCGCGATCTCGCCGCGCGTCACGCCGGTGTCCGCCAGCCCACGCCGGTCGAGGTAGATCTCGGAGGGGACCACCTCCTGCACGATCGGGAAGAGCCCGCGCCCGAACTCGCGCTCGATGTCCTCCCCGAGCTGGATCGGGTCCACGCGTGTGCCCCCGACGTCGTCGGGCAGGGGGCACTGGCCGTGGTCCGCGGTGACGAAGAGCACGTACTCGCCGGGCTCGAACCGTTCGCTCAGGATCCGCGCGACCCGGCCGACCTCCTCGTCCACCGCGCGGATCGCGATCTCCTCTCGCGTCGAGAGCATGTTGTAGATGTGCCCCGTGTAGTCGGGGGCCTTGAAGTTGATGTAGAGGAGGCTCGTCTCCTCGCCGGCGCCGATCGGCTCGGAGTCGAACGTCGCCTCGATGAGGTCTCCCTGATACTGGATGATCGGCGGGCTGCAGCACACGGCCTGGCGGCCCTGCGGGTCGAACTGTGCGTCGATCCCCGGGTCGGGGTAGCGGGAGACGTGGTCGTCGAACACCGTGAGCGGAGGAACCTCGTTCGGCAGCCGAAAGAGATCCGGGTTGTGCGGCTGCCATTGGCGGGTGTCGAACTCGTCCCAGTAGACGCCCACGGGCTTCGCGTCCGCCGGCCGGCTGCGTCCGCCGAACCCGAGCATGCCGAGATGCCACACCTGATAGCCGAGCTGTCCCACCCAGGCTCGATTGTGGGTTGCGTCGCTCCACCGATCCGCGAGGGTGGGGACGAGGATGAAGCCGGGATCCGCGCGGCCCGGCGTCCCGTAGGCCTTGACGACCTTGTCGCCTTGGACCCGGACGTTGTGGCCGGTGATCCCGTGCGTCCTCGGGAACGCCCCCGTGCCGATGTTGGCGTGCGCGCAGGCGGTGACCGCCGGGAACGAGCCCGTGATCGCGTTGCGGTACATCGCGCCCTCGCGCGCGAGGCGCTTGACGTTGGGCCACGCGTCTTGCCATTCGCCGAGGGCGTTCCATCCTCCGCCGTCGATGACGAACGTCACGATGACCTTCGGAGGCTTCGCGGGCCGTTGGATGCCCGGGAGCGGCCTGCCGTCGACGGCGTGGAAATCGTCGAAGCCCATCAGCATGGAGGTCGTCGCGGTCAGGTCCACGAGCGAGACGCGGTCGGTGGCGTCCACGGCCGGCTCGACGATCCCCGGCGCCCACGCGAGGATCGGAACGCGCTCGAGGTAGAGCCAGACGGAGGCGTGGCTCGTGCGAGGGTCCCTCGGCACGAGGCTGCGCGACTCCTGTGGGTAGTTCGCGCTGTTGAACGGCGCAAGCACGAGCTGCAGATCGCCGCTGCGCTCGGGGTGATAGGTGCGCCGGACGAGGTCGAGGTACTCGGACCCGAGCCCTCTGGCCATCGACTCGAGCGTGGGACGCGGATCGCTCGCCATCAGCGTCCGCAGGCCGCGGCCGGCGGCGGCCCCGCCGGCGACGATCGCCAGGCCGCCGAGCGCCACGGAGCCGAGGAAGCGACGCCGGCCGGCGTCGACCGGGGCATCCGGCGCGGTGCCGCGAAAGCGAATGGATGCGACGACGACGGCGGCGATGAGGAAGGCCGTTCCCGCCACGACCGCCGCCAGCAGGCTGCCCGTGAAGGCGACGATCAGCGCGACGGCGCCCCCGGCCGCACACAGCAGCACGGGGGCGCGTGTGGTTCCTCCAGTGCGCACGGATCGATTCTCCCAGAGCGAGGGGCGGGGAGTGGCGAAGAGCCGGGCGACCCGACGCTTCCCAACGCTGTTCGTCGCCGTCCACCGGTGCGGTTCACGGTCGGCTCGTCGCACGGGCTCCGACGCCGCCGATGAACCCTTGCGCCGGAAGGAAAGAGCGTGCACACTGTGTCCATGCGATCGAACGCTCCTCCCTCGTCCATCGCTCGAGCACGCGCGGCCGGTGTCCGGCTGATGGTCTGCTGCGCGGTCGCGTGCTCTGCCGTGGCCGCGACGGCGAGTTCGAGCTCCGCGGGGGGAGCCGTTCCGGTGGTCGGGCGCTCCATCACCCTCGTCCTCGGCGGGCACCTCGTCGCGACCGGACGAGTGTCGGGCCCCGACGAGCGGCATCCGGCCCGGCCGCGCGCGTGCACGGACGGTGTGCCCGTCGAGCTGCAGCGCCGACGGTCCGAGGGATGGGCCACCATCAAGGAGCGCGACACCGGCAGCGATCGCCGGTATCACATGCGCGTGCCGGATCGGCAGGGGGTCTATCGCGTGACGGCGCCGGAGGTCGACGCCGGCGCGTTCCGCTGCGCGGCCGTGACCGCGTCGCCGCTCAGGCACCGCCACTAGATCGGGCTGCGGCCGCCGTCACGCGCGGAGCGGTCGCGACAGAGAACCTACGAGCGCTTGCGCTCGAGATCGAGGAACGGGAGCGGGACGACCGTGGCGCCGACCCTCCCTCGCTCTCCCTCGACGCTCCACTCGATCGAGACGCGCGTGCCGGGCTCCTCGAGCTTGCGGTCGACCGAGGCGATCGAGACCATCTTCTTGATCGTCGGCCCCCACGTGGTGCTCGTCGCCTTGCCGATCTGGCGGCCCTCCTTGTAGAGGGGGATGTCGCTTCGGTCGACGAGCGCGGAGACCTCCGGCGCGAGATCGTGCTTCGCGAAGAGGGCCTCGATGCCGCTCCAGTCGATCTCGAGCCCGACGAGCCGCCGGGGTGGTCCGCCCGCGGCGGCCTCCGCGGCGAGCGCCCGCCTTCCGACGAAGTCGGCGCCGGTGAAGCTGACGAGGCGTCCGAGCCCCAGCTCGAACGGGGAGTACTCCTGCTCGGCGTTCATGGCGTGGCCGTGCGCTCGTGTAGTCGGCCTCGATCAGGATGAGGCCGGCCTCCACGCGACACACGTCGAGGGCGCGGATCCCGGCCGGGCGGATGCCGAACGGCTCGCCCGCCTCGAACACCGCATCCCAGACGTCGAGCGCCCCCTCGGCGTCGACCCAGAGCTCGTAGCCCCGGTCGCCGGTGTACCCCGTCCTCGTCACATCGACCTCGACGCCGCCGATCTCGCTCCTGCGCCGGCGGAAGTACCTCACGTCGCCCCACTCCTGGCGCGTCACCGCCTCCAGCACCTCTCGGGAGAGCTTGCCCTGCAGGGCGAGCCCGGCGGTGGTCTCGGACACGTCGAGGATCTCCACGTCCAGGTCGGTGGCGTTCAGGCCGAACCATCGATAGCTGGGATCGGCCGCCGTGATCCGATAGGAGTCCTCGGTGAGCCGCGTCACGGTCCCGTCGTCGATCACCTTGCCGCGCTCGTCGCACCAGGGCGTGTAGTAGACCTGGTCGACGCCGAGCTTCATGGCGTCCCGCGTGATGACGCGGTCGATGAGGCGCTGCGCGTCGCGTCCGCGGACGATGTACTTGTACAGGGGGGAGACGTCGATGACCGCGGCGGCCTCCCGCACCGCGTTGTACTCGATGTCGTGGGCATCGGCGTAGCACGCCGCCGCGTAGTAGCCGGCCCACTCGCCCCACGCGAGCTTGCGGTTGATCTCCGCTTCGCGCGGATAGAAGGCGGTGCCGATGCTCAAACGTGCCTCCTAGGACGGATCGCCGGTCGGCGTAGAGTATGCACCGGCGGCCGGGTCCGCGACCCCGCCCCGCCGGGGGCGCCGTTGACTTGAGGTCAGGGCCCTGCTGGTCGGGGGTGCAACGGCCGTCTACCATGGGCGACCGGCCCGTCCGCGTGCCTCACACGCGGGTCCGGTGACCCCGAGTCAGAGCTCAGAGGAGGTCGGTGCGGTGGCGCAGGGCTACGACGCGGTCGTCGTCGGCGGAGGGCACAACGGCCTGACGGCGGCGGCATACCTCGCGAGGGCCGGCAAACGCGTCGTGGTGCTCGAGCGGCGACACGTCCTCGGCGGCGCGGCCGTCACGGAGGAGATCTTCCCCGGCTTTCGATTCAGCGTGTTCTCCTACGTCGTCTCCCTTCTGCGCCCGGAGATCATCCGCGAGCTGAACCTGCCGAAGCACGGCCTCGAGATCCTCCCGCTCGACGGGACCATCACGCCGCTCGACGGCGACGCCCTGTGGCGAGTCAACGACCACGGCCGCACGGTGCGCGAGCTGCGGCGGTTCTCGAAGAACGACGCCGAGGCCTACGAGGAGTACGGCCAGCTCATGGTCGAGATGGCCAGGTTCATCAAGCCCATCCTCTCGGTCGTGCCGCCGGACCCGGGCAAGGTGAACCCCATGGAGTGGCTTCCGCTCGTGGGGCTCGCGAAGGGCTTCAAGGACCTGCCGCAGCGCCTGCAGCAGACGTTCATCCAGCTGATGACCATGAGCGCGGCCGACTTCCTCGACCAGTGGTTCGAGACCGATCCCCTCAAGGCCACGATGTCGGCCTCGGGGATCATCGGCACGTTTCAGGGGCCCCGCTCGCCGGGAACGGCCTACGTCCTGCTCCATCACTACATGGGGGAGATCGACGGGGCGTTTCGCGCGTGGGGCATCCCGCGCGGCGGCACGGGCGGCGTCTCGAACGCCATCGCCTCGGCCGCCCGCGCCCTGGGCGTGGAGATCCGCACCGAGGCCCCCGTGGCGAGGATCGATGTGCGAGGAGGTCGGGCGACGGGCGTCACGCTGGAGTCGGGCGAGGAGATCAAGGCCGGCGTCGTGCTGTCGAGCCTGGACTCCAACCTCACGTTCCTGAAGCTCCTCGAGCCGGGGACGCTCGAGCCCGAGTTCGAGGGCGAGGTCAAGCGCTACAAGTACCGGGGCTCCTCGGGCAAGGTGAACCTCGCGCTCGACGGGCTCCCCGAGCTCGCGTCGAAGCCGGGAAAGGGGGAGTGGCTCCGCGGCGCGATCAGCTTCTCGCCGTCGCTCGACTACATGGAGCGGGCCTACGACGACGCGAAGTACGGGAACTTCTCCCGCCGCCCCTACATCGACATGATCATCCCGACGCTCGTGGATCCCTCCATGGCGCCCCCCGGCAAGCACATCGTCAGCTGCTTCGTGCAGTACGCGCCCTACCATCTCGCCGACGGCAGGGAATGGAGCGACGAGGAGCGCGAGCGGTTCGGCGAGAACGTCATCGACACGCTCGAGGAGCGCTTCCCGACGATCCGCGAGCGGATCCTCCACAAGATGTTCATCACGCCGAAGGACATCGAGGACACCACGGGCCTCACCGAGGGCAACATCTTCCAGGGCGAGCTCTCGCTCGAGCAGCTCTTCTTCAATCGGCCGGTGCCCGGCTGGGCGCGCTACCGGACGCCGGTGCGCGACCTGTGGATGTGCGGCTCCGCGACGCATCCCGGCGGCGGCATCATGGGAGCCCCCGGGCGCATCGCCGCGCTCGAGGTCCTGAAGACGCAGAGGAACGCCCGCGACCGCCAGCGGGCGGGGAGGGCGGTGGCCTGATGCCCCGCTACGACGTGGTGGTCGTCGGCGGGGGGCACAACGGCCTCGTCGCCGGCGCGTATCTCGCGAAGGCGGGGAAGAGGGTCCTCGTCCTCGAGCGGCGCGACCGCGTGGGCGGCATCCTCGCCAACACGGAGATCGCGCCGGGCGTCACGGCCCCCGGCATCGCTCACACGGTCGGTCGCCTGCGCGCGTCGGTCGTCAAGGACCTCAAGCTCGCATCCCACGGCCTCGAGCTGATCGATCCCGACGTGCGGATGTACGCGCCCCAGGCCGACGGGAGCGGGATCACGTTCTGGGCCGACGCGGACCGGACGGCGGCGGGCCTGCGGGAGGTCTCCGAGCACGACGCGGAGGCGTACCCGAGGTTCGACCGGCAGGTTCGATCCCTGGCGAGCTTCCTCGCGTACGTGAACGCCGCCACGCCGCCCGACATCAAGTCGCCGTCGATCGCCGATGCCATCAACGGGCTCAAGCTCGGGAAGGCCTTCAAGGACCTCGGGACCAAGCCGAGCCGCGAGGCGACGCGCGCCCTCCCGATGGCGATCGCCGACTACGTCCGGGAAGTCGCTCGAGCACGAGGCCGTCTGCGGCGCCATCGCGTCGCGCGCCGTGCTCTACACGTCGATGGGCGCATGGGCGGCCGGATCGGCGGCCGTGTTCCTCTTCGACTCGGCCGGCAACGACGGCGGCGCGGCGGGGCAGAGCACGTTCGCGAGGGGCGGGTCCGGGGCGCTCGCGGAGGCCCTCGCCTCGGCGGCGCGGGCGTTCGGCGCCGAGGTGCGGACCGGGGCCGACGTCGCCCGGATCACCTGCACGGACGGGCGGGCCACGGGCGTTCGCCTGGCCGACGGCGAGGAGATCGAGGCCCGGGTCGTGGCCGCGAACGCCGATCCCAAGCAGGTCCTCACCAAGCTCGTCGACCCCGTCCTCCTCGGACCGACGCTCGTGTGGCGGGGGAGGAACATCCGCACGCCCGGCGCGACGGCGAAGGTCAACCTCGCGCTGTCGGGGGTGCCGCAGTTCAACGGGGCGAGCGAGGAGCAGCTGCGCGGCCGCATCGTCATCTCCCCCGGCATCGACGAGCTCGAGCGAGCGATGGACGCATACAAGTACGGGCGGGTCGCGGAGGAGCCGTTCCTCGAGGCCACCATCCCGACGCTCAACGACCCCTCGCTCGCTCCGGAGGGGACGCACGTCATGAGCGTGCTGTTCCAGGCGGCGCCCTACGCGCTGCGAGAGGGCGACTGGGCCACGGAGCGCGAACGGCTCGGCGACATCGCCGTGAAGACCCTGGAGCGGTTCGCGCCGGGGCTCGGCGAGCTGGTCACGGCGCGCCAGGTGATCACGCCGCTCGACTTCGAGCGCGACTACGGGTTGTCCGGCGGGCACGTCCTCCACGGAGAGCCCGGCCTCGACAACTTCTTCGCCTGGCGGCCGCTGCTGGGCTACGCCCGCTACCGCTTCGCCGTGCCGGGCCTGTACCTCGTCGGGTCGGGTGCGCATCCGGGTGGCGGCGTCACCGGCGGGCCGGGCGCGAACGCCGCCCGGGTGATCTCCTCCGACCTGAAGCGGTAGCCGGGCTCCGGTTCAGCCGCCGGCCGCCTGCGGACAGGGCCCCAGGAGCGCCTCGATCCCCTCGTGGTCGGACCCCGGGACCGGGTACCGGCGGCCGTTCGCGGCGCACCACGCCGGCGTCGTGAAGATGTGATCGATGCGCAGGAACAGTGCGGACCACAGCCCGTTCTCGTAGGTGGAGCCCGCGGGGGTCCCCGCCCGCATGGCGTCGCGGAAGGAGTCGCTCAACGTCCGGTAGCCGCGGCTGCGATCCGACATGTTGAAATCGCCCGCGAGGACCACCGGTTGCTTCTCCGACGACGCGCGCGCGATGAGCGCCTGGAGGTCCTGCGTCTGCTCGGAGAAGGCGGCGTCGTAGAGCGGGTTCATCTGGTGGACGAGGTAGAGGATGAACGGCCCCGCCGGTCCCCAGATGCGCGCGCGCATGACGCGCTGGTGACGGATGCTGGCGCCGCTCGGCAGCTCTCGCATCGGATAGTCGGAGTGAATCGACATGTGGTCCTCGTCGAGTGCGTGCTTGAAGGCCGCGTCGAGCGGCTCGGTGACGTCCGGCTCGCCCTCCAGCACCGCCAGCACGTTCGCATCCCGGGCGAGGAGCGCATCCACCGCGTCCCCGGGCCGCTCGTTGAGCTCGTAGACGTTGGCCGCGGCCAGCCGCAGGGGCAGCTGCGGCGCCGGAGCCGCCTGGGGCGTCCGGGGGCCGGCCACGGCGACGACGGTGAAGGCGGCGACCGAGAGCGCGACGAGCGCTCCGAGCCACGACCGCCAGACGGCCGCGACGAGCAGGATCAGAAGCGCCGCGCCGACGCCGAGCGGAGGAAGGGCCACGGCGACGAGGTCCATGATGGACGCGCGATCGCGAACGAGGAACCAGGACCAGGGGAGGATGCACAGAGCCGCCGCGACCACCAGGCCGCGGAACGGGGGCCGGGCCCTCGGCGCGTCGTCGCCTTCCAAGGCGTCCCAGTCTTCCAGACGAACGAGTGAAGGACGGCCGCATCCGACGATGCCGGATACCATGCCGGGCATGTGCAGGAGCATCAAGACACTGAGGGCCCAGGAACAGCCGGCCACCGACGAGGAGATCCGAGCGGCGGCACTGCAGTTCGTCCGGAAGGTGAGCGGCTATCGCAGTCCGTCCCGGGCGAACGCGGAGGCCTTCGACGGTGCCGTCGACGAGGTGACGGCGGCCTCGCGCCGCCTGCTCGACGCCGTCGACCCGGCGCGCAGCGCGTAGGAGCGGCGCAGCTAGGGCGGCGTCGGGATCGCGCCCGGCCTCGGCGACCAGCGGCGCGCCGCCCGTCGGCGTCGCTGCCCGGTGCGCATCGCCGATCCGTTCCGCGCGCGCTCCCAGACGTACTCGACGTCGGCGTCGTGAAAGGCGCAGGCGAGCGTCGGGGCCCGCAGGTCGAACGGCGGCTGGTCGAAGAATGCCAGCCGCCGCACATCGACGGAGATGGGCTCCGCGTCACGCGCCGGGGACGCCGCGACGGCGATGCCCTCGCTCGCGTCCGCGAGATGAAACCGGGACGCGGCCACGCCGAAGCGCCGGGCCTCCTGCAGGCTGAGGAACGGGGAGCCGTGGGGGAGCGGAGCCGGACGACTCGTCAGGTCCGCGACGACGTGCACGTCGGCCGCCTCGTCCGCGGTGCGGGCGACGATCTCGAGGACGCCGGGGCGCTCGTCGAATTCGATGTCGGCCTTTCGGTAGCGCCCTCCGGTCAGCAGGCAGCCGAGGCGCACGATCGAGCCGCCGTCCGCGTCGCCCCGCAGGGGCGAGGAGCCCTGCAGCGTCCGCCCCCGGGCGTCCCGCCGCCGCACGAGCACGCGGTAGCCGACGAGGTCGCAAGGGCCGCCGACGCGTTGCGGGAGCGGGGACGGCCGCACGCGCTCGGCGTGGACGAGCGCGACGGCGACGAAGCCGAGCGCGCCGTAGGTGGCCGGCTCGAGCCCGACCGGGATCATGGGCTCGAGGAGCTCGCGGGGCCACGCGTAGGTCAGCACGAGCCGGTGTCTGACGTGGACGGCGAGGTCGATGGCCGGGCTCATTCCACCATCTTCGCCTGCGGACGCCCGACCGACCACGGCCGGGGCGGGGCCCGGCCCCGGAGCCGACGGCTCTCGTACGATTGACGCATGTACCCGCTCGAGCCCGGCGCCGACGAGATGCGGCGCATGGGCCGCGAGGCGGTCGAGTACCTGACGGCCTTCATCGAGGGCCTCGAGGATGCGCCCGCCAACAACGTGGAGCGCGGCCTCGAGGTCGCCGAGCGCGTCCGCGGAGCTCCGCCGGAGGAGGGCGTTCCCTTCGAGGCCGCGATGAGGGAGTTCGCCGACGGGGCCGAGAGCGCCTACGAGCCGGCGGGGCCCGGCTACCTCGCCTACATCCCGGGCGGCGGCCTGTACGCGGCCGCCCTCGCGTCGTTCCTCGCGGCGGGGGTGAACCGGTTCGTCAATCTCGCCGGGACCGCGCCGGCGTTCGTCCAGGTCGAGGAGAACGTCATCCGGTGGCTGTGCGAGACGTTCGACCTGCCTCCCGGCTCGCGGGGGATCCTCACGTCGGGGGGCTCGATGGCGAACTTCTCGGCGATCGTGACGGCACGCCGCGCGAAGCTCCCGGAGGACTTCCTTCGAGGGACGCTCTACGTCTCCGGCCAGGTGCACGCGTCCGTGACCAAGGCGGCGTCCCTCGCCGGCTTCCCCGCCGCGAACGTCCGCCGGGTCCCGGTGACGCAGGACCTTCGGCTGGACGCCCGAGCCTGCGCCGACATGGTGCGCGAGGACCGGGCGTCGGGGATGGAGCCCTTCTTCGTGGTCGCCTCCGCCGGAACGACCAACACCGGCGCGGTCGACCCGATCGACGACCTCGCCACGCTCTGCGCCGACGAGGGCATGTGGCTCCACGCCGACGCGGCCTACGGCGGCTTCTTCCAGCTGACGGAGCGCGGTCGCAAGCGATTCCGGGGCATCGAGCGCGCCGACTCCATCACCCTGGATCCGCACAAGGGGATGTTCCTTCCCTACGGCACGGGGTCGCTGCTGGTCCGGGACGGCTCGCTGTTGCGCGAGGCCCACTACTCGGGCGCGGCGTACCTGCAGGACGTCGTCGCCGGCGGCGAGGTCCTTCCGAACTTCTCCGAGTACTCGCCGGAGCTGTCGCGCGACTTCCGGGGCCTGCGCGTCTGGCTGCCGCTGCAGCTGCACGGCGTGGCGGCGTTCCGCGACGCGCTCGACGAGAAGCTCGACCTCGCGAGGGTGGCCTACGACGGGCTTCGCGGAGAGGATCGGCTCGACCTGCCGTGGGATCCGGAGCTCTCGATCGTCGCCTTCCGCCTCGCTCCGCGGCCCGGCGCCGGGGCGGAACAGGAGGACGACCGCAACCGGGCGCTCCTGGAACGCATCAACGCGTCCAAGCGCGTGTTCCTGTCGAGCACGATGGTCGAGGGCCGCTTCACCCTTCGGATCGCGATCCTGTCCCACCGGACGCATCGCGACCGGATCGACGAGGCGATCGAGATCATTCGGGCCGCCGCCGCCGTCGGCTGAGCGCCCGGGCGGCCCGCTAGGCTCGACGTCCGATGACGTCGACCCCCTCCGTCCCGCCGTCCGGCGACCCTCCGGGGGAGCCTCCCGCCCCGGGCTTCCTCCGGCGCCACGCGGTGGACCTCTCGCCGCTCCGGGTCTCCCGGGAGTTCCGCCTCCTCTTCGCCGGCCAGGCGGTGTCCGAGATCGGCACGGAGATCACGCTCGTGGCGCTGCCCTTCCAGGTCTACTCGCTGACCGGCTCCACGCTGGCCGTCGGCCTCCTCGGGCTGTGCGAGCTTCTTCCTCTGCTGATCCTCTCGATCGTCGGCGGAGCGATGGCCGACGCCGTCGAGCGCCGGCGCATGCTCCTCGTGGTGCACGCGGTGATGGCGCTGCTCTCACTCATGCTCGCGATCAACGCCGCCCGGGACCACGCGCTGCTCTGGCCGCTCTACGGGTTCGCGGCCGCCGCCGCGAGCGGGTGGGCGTTGATCGCGCCGTCCCTGCGCGCATGGCCCGCTCGCCTCGTCGGAACGGAGCTCCTGCCGTCGGCGTTCGCCCTCGAGTGGGGATATGGGAGCGTCGCCATGCTGATCGGCCCCGCGATCGGGGGCGTGCTGATCGGCACCCTGGGGCTCACCCGCACGTACCTGATCGATGTCGCGACCTACGGCATCGCCCTGCTCGCCCTGTGGCGCATGCGACCGTCGCCACCCGAGCCCGACAGCCCGCCGTTCGGGCTCTCGGCGATCCGCGAGGGGCTCCGGTTCCTCAAGGGGAAGCGCGTGCTGCAGTCGACCTATCTCGCCGATCTCAACGCCATGATCTTCGGCATGCCGATGGCGCTGTTCCCCGCGCTCGCGGTGCGCCTGGGGGGCGGGCCCCGGCTGCTGGGCCTGCTCTACGCCGCGCCGGCCGCCGGCGCCCTCGTCGCGTCGCTCGTTCAGCGGGCGCGCGAAGCACGTGCGGCGGCAGGGTCGGGCGATCCTCATCGCGGTCGGCGTCTGGGGCGCGGCGATCGTCGCCTTCGGGCTCGCGCGGACGGCGCCCGTCGCGCTCGCGTTCCTGGCGGTGGCCGGAGCCGGCGACACCGTCAGCGGCATCTACCGGGACACGATCGCGCAGAGCGTGGCGGGCGAGACGATGCGCGGCCGCGTGGCGGGCATCGGCATGTCCGTGTGGACGAGCGGCCCCGCGCTCGGCAACGTGGAGGCCGGCCTGGTGGCGTCGGCGTTCGGCGTGCCGTTCTCGATCGTCTCGGGCGGGATCGCGTGCATGGTGGGCGCCGGCCTGCTCGCGTGGCTGGTGCCGGCGTTCCGCACCTACGACTCGGCGCGACCGACGGCGTGACCGGCGCCGGGTTCGGCACCTGCACGTCCCCGAACCGGGCCATAGACTCTGCGTCGTAGCCGACGGAGCTCTGGAGGGGAACCGTTCCGTGTCCGATCCCATGATCTCGCTGCAGCACGTCACGAAGCGGTTCCCCAACGCCGAGGCCGACGCCGTTCGAGACCTCTCCCTCGACATACCCGAGGGTGAGACGGTCGTGCTCGTCGGCCCGTCGGGATGCGGCAAGACGACCACGATGAAGATGATCAACCGGCTGGTGGAGCCCTCCGGAGGGACGATCCTCGTCGACGGGAGCAACGTGCTCGAGCAGGATCCCGTCGAGCTGCGCCGGGGCATCGGCTACGTCATTCAGACGGTCGGCCTGCTGCCGCACCGGACGGTGAGGCAGAACATGGCCACGGTTCCCGGGCTCGTCGGGTGGGACGATCGCCGGACCGAGTCACGGCTCGAGGAGCTCGCCGGGATCTTCGACCTGGATCCCGAGCTGCTCGACCGCTACCCCGCGGAGCTCTCCGGCGGCCAGCGCCAGCGAGTCGGCGTCGCCCGCGCGCTGGCGATCGACCCGCCGGTGATGCTGATGGACGAGCCGTTCGCGGCCGTGGATCCGATCATCCGCGCACGGCTGCAGGATCAGTTCCTCGAGATCCAGCGAAGCCTTCGAAAGACGATCGTGTTCGTCACCCACGACATCGACGAGGCGATCAAGATCGCCGACCGCATCGCCATCCTCAACAGGGGGGGCGTCCTGGAGCAGTACGCCTCGCCCGAGGAGATCCTCCGCGCGCCGGCGAATGCGTTCGTGGAGGAGTTCGTCGGCCCAGAGCGGGGCCTGAAACGGCTGGCGCTGATCAGGGTCGGCGACATCGAGGTGGAGGAGGGACCCGTGGTCGACTCGTCGGCGACGGCCGAGGAGGCGCGCGCCATGATCGAGAAGTTCGGCTTCGGCTGGACGAGCGTCGTGGACGACGGCGAGCTCCTGGGATGGGTCGACGCCGACTCGCTGGAGGGCGACTCCACGGTGGCGGGGGCGACCCCCCGTCCCTTCAGCGCGTACGTCACCGAGGAGAGCTCGCTGCGGCAGGCGCTGGACTCCATCGTGACCTCCAGGACCAACGTCGCCGTCGTGGCCACCGAGGGCCAGCACTATCGCGGCATCCTGACCCTGGAGAGGATCACGCAGGAGATCCTGTCGTGACGCTCGCGCAATCGGATCAGCCGCTGATCCTGTGGAGCTGGATCGGCGATCACCTCGACGAGGTCGTCAGCCGAGGGGCGGAGCACGTGGCGCTGACGGTGCTCTCCGTCGGGCTGGGGCTGCTGATCTCCTTCCCCGTGGCGGTCATCGCGCACCGCCATCGCCGCATCCTCCCGCCGGCGACGTGGGTGGCAGGCCTCCTCTACACGATCCCGAGCCTCGCGCTCATCTCGTTGCTCGTCACCATCACCGGGTTCTCCTACGTGACCGTCGTCATCCCGCTCACGAGCTACACGTTCATCATCCTGATCCGCAACATCGTCGCCGGGCTGGACGGCGTCCCCGACGACGCGAAGGAGGCGGCCCGCGGGATGGGGTTCACCCCGAGGCAGCTCCTGTGGCGCGTCGAGGTTCCGCTCGCCATGCCGGTGATCATCGCGGGGATCCGCATCGCCACGGTGTCCACCATCGCGCTCGTGACGATCGCGGCGTTGATCGGGCGGGGCGGATTCGGCCAGTTCATCCTCGAGGGCCTCGACGAGTTCTTCTGGACGCCGCTCATCCTCGGCTCGGTGCTCTCCGTCGCGCTGGGCGTCCTCGCCGACGCCGGCCTCCTCGGGGTGCAGCGGCTCGTGACGCCGTGGGCGCGAGCCGCGCGGCTGCGGGCGGTCGGCACGTGAGCGTCCGGGCGGCCTCGTGAACGGGCTGCTCGAGGGCTTCGAGTGGATCCTGAACGGAAGCCACTGGTCCGGCCCCGACGGCATCTGGCTCCGCCTGCTGCAGCACGTGGAGCTCTCCGTCGCCTCGCTCGTCGCGGCCGCGATCATCGCGATCCCGATCGGGCTCGTCGTCGGCCACACGCGCCGCGGGCAGGTCGTCGCCGTGCAGGCCGCGATCCTCGGCCGAGCGATCCCGTCGCTCGCGATCCTCTCGCTGGTCTTCGTCCTCGTGATCAACGTCGCGCCGTCGTTCGCGTTCGGCTTCGTCCCGACGTTCGTGGCGCTCACGCTCCTGGGGATCCCGACGATCCTCGTGAACACCTACATCGGCGTGCAGCAGGTCGACCCCGACACCGTCGAGGCGGCGCGGGGGATGGGGATGAGCGGGCGGCAGGTGCTCCTCGGGCTGGAGGTGCCGCTGGCCGCCCCGCTCATCATGACGGGGGTGCGCCTGGCGGCCGTCACGATCGTCGCCACGGCGACGCTCTCCGCGCTGATCGCCGGCGGCACGCTGGGCCGCTACATCATCGACGGCTACGCCCAGCAGGACATCCCGAAGATCGTCGGAGGCGCCATCCTCGTGGCGGCTGCTGGCCATCCTGACGGAGCTGCTGTTCACCGCCCTCGCGCGCGTCACCGCCCCACGTCTGTCCACGCAGACCCCGACCCTGTTCTTCCCCGGGCGTCCTTCGGGCCTGTGACAAGCGGGATGCGCGCCTCCCGACTACGTAGCGGGGCTTTGCGGCCCCTGTTAGGGTTCGCGGGTCCTACTCGGGGGCTTGTGCCCCCACGACCGAAATGGAGGGGTACCCATGCGGAGACACCGCATGTTCGTCCTCGGGGCGAGCCTGCTCGCGGCGGCGGTGTTCGCCGGCGCATGCGGCTCGGGTGGGGACGACACCGAGGCCGCCGGCGGAGGTTCGAGTGCGTCCGCGCCGGCGCTTGGAGACATCACGGTCGGCGTGTCGGGGGCCTTCCCCGAGAACCAGCTGGTCGCCGAGATGTACGCGCAGGTCCTGGAGAACGCCGGGTACACCGTGAGTCGGGAGCTCGACATCGACAGCCGCGAGGTCGGGAACGCCGCGCTCGAGAGCGGAAAGCTCGACCTCAAGCCCGAGTACACGGGCTTCGACCTCCCGCTGTACGACAAGAAGGCACCCACGAATGGATCGCCGGAGGAGGTCGCGGCGGAGCTGAAGGCGGCGATCGAACCCGCGGGGCTCGTGACGTATGCGATCTCGCCGGCCAACAGCACGAACGTGTTCGTCGTGACCCCCGAGACGGCGCAGGCGAACAACCTGACGGACATGAGCAGCCTGGCGCCGGTGGCCGGCCAGCTCACGCTCGGCGCCCCGCCCGACTGCCCGAAGGCAGCCTTCTGCATCCCCGGGATGAAGCAGACGTACGGCATCGAGTTCGGGGACTTCAAGGCGCTCGACTCCGGCGGCCCCAAGACGGTCGCCGCGATCGACAGCGGCGCCGTGGACGTGGGCGAGCTGTTCTCGCTCGACCCCACGATCGCCGAGAACGGCTACACCGTGCTCACCGACGACAAGGACCTGCAGGCGGCGGGCAACTTCGTCCCGGTCGTGCGCGAGGAGGTCGCGAGCGAGGAGCTCGGGGCATTGCTGGACAGCGTCACCACGAAACTGACCGATGACAACATGCGGGACATGGTGGGTCAGGTGCAGGTCGAGCACAAGGATGTGGAGGACGTCGCGAACGAGTTCCTCGTCGGCCAGGGCATCCTGTAGGGCGGTGCGTGTGTCCCGGAGCGCGGTGAACGCCGTGCCTCCGGGGGGAGACGCTCGAGCGCCCCGTGCCCGTCGAGGGCGCGGGGCGCTTCGTCGTGGGAGCCGAACCGGGGAAGGGGTGAGGAAGCGTGCGGGACCTGGCGATCATCGGGGCGGGGCCGGCCGGTGAGGCCGCCGCGTTCAAGGCGGCGAAGCTCGGGGCCTCCGTGACGGTCATGGAGCGGGATCTCGCCGGGGGCGAGTGTCCGTTCTGGGCGTGCATGCCGTCGAAGACGCTGCTCGACTCGGCCCGACGCCGGGCGTGCGGCGCCGACTATCCGTGGAAGCGGGCGTCGGCTCGCCGGGACTGGATGATCTCGCGCGAGGGCACCGACTACCCCAGCGACGCAGGGCACGTGCGGGCCTTCGAGGCGGAGGGCATCCAGTTCGTTCGCGGAACGGGGAGGCTGGTCGCCCCCGGCCGCGTCGAGGTCGCCGTGGACGGCGGCAAGCCCGTCTCCATCGAGGCTCGATCGGTGATCCTCTCGGCGGGCTCCGTTCCCTTCATTCCTCCGATCGAGGGCCTCGATGGCGCCGGGTACTGGACCAGCCGGGACGCGACCTCGACCAGGGAGCTGCCGTCGTCGCTGATCGTGATGGGCGGTGGGCCCATCGGCGTGGAGATGGCGCAGGTCTTCGCCCGTTTCGGGTCGAAGGTGACGGTGGTCGAGGGCAACGACCGGCTCCTTGCCCGCGACCATCCACAGAGCTCCAAGGCGGTCGCGGATCAGATCGCCGAGGAGGGCATCGACATCCGCACGGGCGTGACGGCGACCGCCGTGGATGCGGGAGGCCCCGGCCGGATCGTCGCGCTCTCGGACGGCACGAAGGTGGAGGCGGCGCAGGTCCTGGTGGCCGTCGGCCGGCGCCCGGCCGACCTCCGCGCGCTGGGCGCCGAGGAGGCGGGCGCGACGCTGGACGAGCGAGGGGCCGCGACGCCGGACGAGCGTCTCGCCATCGGGGACGGCGTCTACGTCGCCGGCGACGCGGCGGGCGGGCTGCAGTTCACGCACCTCGCCGACTACGAGGGCCGCATGACGGCGACCAGCGCGATCGGCGGCGGCGACGGCGTGGTCGATCTCACCGCGGTTCCGCGCGTGACCTTCACCGACCCGGAGGTCGGCGCGGTCGGCTCGACGATCGAGGAGGCGCGGGAGCGAGGGCGTCGACGCGTTCGAGGTCACCCAGGACTTCGCCCAGACCTCGCGGGGGCAGACCATCGAGGGCTCGCACGGACATGTCTCGATCGTCGTGGACCGCGGTCGCCGGACGCTCGCCGGCGCCTTCGCGGCGTGCCCCGGGGCGGGCGAGTTCATTCACGAGGCCGTGCTCGCGATGCGCGCGCGGATCCCCCTCGATGTGCTCGCCGATACCATCGGCGCCTTCCCCACGTCCGCCCGGGTCCTCAACAACCTCTTCGTCGAGGCCGCCGACCAACTGAGGTAGAGCCGCTGAGCGCGTGGAACGTACCTCCGCGCATGCCCCATGTTGTCCATGAGGTGCGTCCAAGGTAGGTTCGGCCGGCGACGGGGAGGGCGGCGTCCGTCCGACGCCCGTCGGCTCTGCCGCCAGGAGGGCGGATGCCGCCCTCCTCAAAGCGAGAGGAAGCAGCTCCTTTGCCCGACCGAGAGTTCCGCATCGACGAGCCGGAACAGCGCTCGGCCGACGAGTTCACCGAGTTCTCCGACTACGACCTGCCGAGCTACGTCGGCTCGACCACCTTTCAGAAGCTTCCCTCGTGCCCGGACGACGAGTCGCTCGCCGAATCGGGGGCGGAGGTCGCGATCGTCGGCGCTCCGCTGGACGACGGCACCTCCAATCGCCCGGGGGCGCGCTTCGGACCCAAGGCGATCCGAGCCGCGACGTATCACTCCGGCGATCTGTGGTCGATCCAGCTCGAGACCGAGGTGCTGAACAAGGTCCGCTGCGTCGACGCGGGCGACGCCCCGGTCGTCGCGTCGAGGCTGGGGCGGGGGCTGCGCGTGATCCACGAGAAGGTGTGGCGTGTCGCCCGGACGGGTGCCATCCCCATCGTGCTCGGTGGCGATCACTCCGTGACCTATCCCTCCGCCGCGGCCGTCGCGCGGAGCCGCGCGCCTCGGACGGTCGGCATCGTTCACTTCGACGCCCACGCCGACACCGGCGACGACGTGTGGGGATCGCTCGTCAGCCACGGGACCCCGATGCGCAGGCTCATCGACGAGGGATGGATCGAGGGCAAGAACTTCGTGCAGGTGGGCCTGCGCGGCTACTGGCCCGAGCGGGACACGTTCGAATGGATGCGCGAGCACGGCCTGCGATGGCACCGCATGGTCGAGATCGAGGAGCGGGGCGCGGAGTCGGTCGTCGCCGACGCGATCGCCGAAGCCCTCGACGGCCCGGACCTCGTGTACCTGTCGATCGACGTCGACGTCGTTGATCCGGGGATGGCCCCCGGCACGGGGACGCCCGAGCCGGGCGGGCTGCTGCCCCGCGAGCTGCTGCGCGCCGTGAGGCAGATCGTGGGAGCCGTCGACCTCGCCGGCATGGACGTGGTCGAGGTCTCGCCGCCGTTCGATCACGCCGACGTGACCGCCACGATGGCCCATCGCTGTGTGCTCGAAGCGCTCTCGTCGCTCGCCGCGAAACGCCCGGATCCGGCCTAGCCCCGGCCCCTCCGGCCCTCTCAAGAACCCCTCAGACGGGGTCGATGACCGTTGCAAGCATGCAGACCCTCGCGCTGGACGAAGCAACCGCCGCCTACCAGCGCCTGGTCGCGAACGTCGAACGGGTCATCTCCGGGAGCACGGGCGCCGTCCGGGCTGCCGTCATCTGCCTGTTCGCCGAGGGGAACCTGCTGCTGGAGGGCGTCCCCGGCGTCGGCAAGACGATGCTCGCCCGGGCGCTGGCGCGATCGATCGGCGGAAGCTTCAGCCGCGTCCAGGCGACCCCCGACCTCCTGCCGTCCGACCTGACCGGCATCTCGGTCTACGACCAGGACCGTCACGAGTTCCGGTTCGTCCCGGGGCCGGTGTTCGCGAACGTCGTGCTCGTCGACGAGATCAACCGGACGACGCCTCGGACCCAGTCGGCGCTCCTCGAGCCCATGGAGGAGCGCAACGCCACCGTCGAGGGGATCACCCACCCCCTGCCGAGGCCCTACCTGCTCATCGCGACGGAGAACCCGGTCGAACAGCACGGCACCTACCCGCTCCCCGAGGGCCAGCTGGATCGGTTCACGATGACGGTCGCCGTCGGATATCCGGATCGCGACCGCGCGAGGGAGATCGTTCGCCGCCAGCTGCTCCGCCACCCGATCGAGGACGTCGAGCCGATCGTCTCGGCCGACGAGATCGCCCGGCATCAGGACGCCGTGCGAGCCGTTCACGTCGACGGCACGGTCATCGACTACGTGGCCGCGCTCGTCGAGGCGACGCGGCTTCATCCCGACGTCGCGCTCGGCGCGTCGCCGCGCGCGATGCTCGCCCTCATGCACGCGTCCCAGGCGAGGGCCGTCGCCGAGGGGCGCGACTACGCCCTGCCGGACGACGCGAAGGCGCTGGCGCCCGCGGTCCTCGCGCACCGTCTGATCCCGAAGGGCCACGGGCACGGGACCGCCGTCGGGCGAGACGTGATCCGCCGTCTGCTCGAGGAGGTCCCCGTTCCGCTGGGCGTCGCCGGGCGCGGGTAGCCCGTGCTCCGACCGACGAAGCGGTTCGGCGCGCTCCTCGTCGGCGCGGTGTTGCTGTTCGTCATCGGCACGAACATCCAGTCCGGATGGCTGCTGGTGCTGTCGTCGTTGCTGCTCGCCTCCCTCGTCGCGGGCTCCCTCCTTCCGCTTCGAACCGTCCGCCGCGTCGAGGTCGAGCGCAGCGCGCCGCTCCAGGCCCACCAGGGTGACCGCGTCCGCGTGGAGCTCGACGTCGCGAACCGCGATCGGCGCCCGAAGCTTCCGCTCCTCGTCGAGGACGACCACTGCTCGGCCATCCGCGTGATGACCCCCTCGCTTCGAAACGGAGAGGGCGTTCGCCTGTCCACGACCCGCGTCGCGCGGCGGCGAGGCGTGGCCGAGTCCTCGGCCGTGCGCCTCTCCTCCAGCGCTCCCTTCGGGGTCGCCGTCGCCCGACGCTCGATCGGCGTCGCAGGCCGCACCGTCGTGTATCCGGCGGTGATTCCCCTGGGGGGATTCCCCGCCTCCTGGGACGCGCCGTCGGCGGATCGCTCCACCCCGGGCGATCCGCGCCGGGGGCTCGGAGCGGAGTACCTCGGGATCCGCGAGTACCGAACGGGCGACAGCATGCGGCACGTCCACTGGCCGTCGACCGCGAGACACGGCTCGGTCATGGTTCGCGAGTTCGAGCAGGAGCGGGCGCAGAGCCTGACCGTCGTCGTCGACACGCTGGCCGACGTCGTTCCGGATGCGAGCGTCGAGCGCACGCCCCTGGACGTCTGCTGCGCGATCGCGGCGTCCGCGAGCCTCGCGGCCGTGCGGTCGCGCCGCAACGTCCGGCTCGTGGCGGCGCGCGGGGGCGAGCTCGACGTCCTGGACGCGACGGATCCCGGCGCCATCCTGGAGTGGCTCGCCGGCATCGGTCCGGGCGGAGGGCTTCCGGTCGGAGCGGTCCTCGAGCGCATGGACCGCGAGCTCCTCGGCGGCGCGTCGGTGCTCCTGGCCGCTCCGGGCTGGAGGGCGAACGACGCCGCGACGCTCGTTCCGGCCCTCGCCCCGCACCGCGGGGCCGCATCGACCCTGGCCCTCGTCGACGCGCGCGGATTCGGGGGCCGCCCGACCGCCCGGCTTCTCGAGGGCGATGGGATCGAGGCGCTGCGTGCGGGGGCGAGCAGCGCGGGCACGTTCGTCTTCACCGTTGGGCCCGCCGATGACCTCGCGTCCGTCCTTCGGAGCGGCCTGCGGGTGGGCCGATGACGGCAAGATCGCGGGACGTGGCGGTGGGCGGGGCCTCCGCGGCCTGGAGTCCGATGCGCGGGCGAGCGACGCCTCGCGTGCGCGCGGCCCCGGAGGACTCCGTCGCCCTGCGCATCGTGGTCGCCGCGATCGTCATGGTCGCCGTCGGCGCCGTGGTCGCCCAGGACGTCGTCGGCCCGTTCACGGCCGTCGGTGCGATCGTCCTCCCGCCGATCGGGTTCGCCTTCTCGCACTCGCAGCGTCATCGCTCGAACGTGGCGACGAAGGTGATCCTCGCGGTGGCGCTCCTCGCCGCGTTCGGGGCATTCCTTCAGAGCGTGCGACTGGCCGGCTCGGTCGACGATGCGCGCACCTCCCTCGCATCGCTGTTCCTGTGGGTGCAGGTGCTGCACGCCTTCGACGTCCCGCGTCGACGGGATCTCGCCTTCTCGGTCGCGGCGAGCGTGACCCTGATCGCGGAGGCCGGCGCGCTGTCGCTCGACACCTCGTTCCTCGTGTTCCTCGTGCCGTGGGCCGCGCTCGCGGGGGTCTGGCTGTTCCTGACGAGCAGCCCTCGTCCGGAGACGCTCGATCCGGTCGAGGTGGTTCGGCGGGTCCCCGAGCGGGGGAGCGGCCTCGTCACGGCGAGGTCGCTCGGGACCGCCGCGCTCGCGGTGCTGCTCGCCGGCGCCGTCGTGTTCCTGGCCACGCCCCGGCTTCCCGGAGCGGTCGTGCTGTCGCCTCCCTTCTCCCTCCGGCAGGCGCTGCACGTCCCGGACTTTCACGGCCAGGTCGTGAACCCGGGCCTCGAGGCCTCCGGCGATGGGGACGTGGCCGCGTTCTCCCCGAACGCCTATCCGGGCTTCGGTGGGCGGGTGGACCTGCGCTCGCGCGGACAGCTCTCCGACCGACTCGTGATGCGGGTGCGCTCCCCCCAGCCGGCCCTCTGGCGCGGGCAGGCCTTCGACGTCTACGACGGCCTGGGGTGGGTGGCCTCCGACGAGGAAACGCGCTCGCCCCTCTCGTGGGGCGACGGCCCCGCGACCATGCCGCCGGCGAGCGAGCCCTCCACCGCGCCGACGACCCGCATGGTGCAGACCTTCTACGTGGAGTCGCAGGAGCCCAACGTCGTGTTCGGGGCCTATCGGCCGAGCGAGATCTATTTCCCGGCCGCGGGGCTGCGGGTGGACCGCTACGACTCGATCCGCTCGCCGATCCTCCTGGACCCGGGGATGATCTACAGCGTCGTGTCCGAGGTCCCCGTCCTGAGCCCCGGGGCGCTGCGGCCGCTCCGGCCGTCGTGGCCGCGGGAGGAGCTCGACCGCTACACGCAGCTGCCGTCGTCCCTTCCGTCGCGCGTGGGCGAGCTGGCCCATCGCATCACCGACGGCCGGCCCAGCGTGTACGACAAGGTGCTGGCGGTGCAGCGCTGGCTCCGCGACAACACCAAGTACAACCTGAACATCCCGCCCGATCCCGCCGGAACCGATCCCATCGATGAGTTCCTCTTCGTTCGCCGACAGGGGTTTTGCGAGCACATCGCCACGGCGATGGCCCTCCTCCTCCGCGAGGTCGGCATCCCGACGCGCCTCGTGACGGGCTTCGGCCCCGGCGAGCGGAATCCGCTCACGGGCTACTTCGAGGTGCGCGAGCGCGAGGCGCACGCGTGGGTGGAGGTGCTGTATCCCGGCGTCGGATGGGTGCCCTACGACCCGACCTTCGGCGTGCCGCCCGCGGCCGGCGGCCTCGGCAGCCGGTTCATCGCGCCGGAGGTCCTTCGGGCGATCGGGAACGCCATCGTGGGGGCGGTGCCCGAATCGGTGCGTCAGGGGGTGCGCGCGGCGGGCTCGGCGATCGCCTCCGCGGCAGCGGCCGCGCTCGTCGGGTGGCCGGTCGCCGTCGCGATCGTGGCGTGCGTGGCCGGGGCGCTCGCCCTGCGCCGCGCGCGCCGACGCCGGGGGTCGCGAGCTCCTGCGCCGAGCGGGGCCGCGGCGGCATTCTCCGAGCTCGTGCGGGCGGTACGCCCGCGTGGGCTCGAGCGAGCCGCGAGCCAGACGCCGTCGGAGTTCCTCGACGTGCTCGCGCGACGCAGCGACATCCCGTCCGAGGAGCGCCGTGACGCGGAGGTGATCGTTCGGGCGTTCGAACGTGAGCGCTTCTCGAAGCTGCGGGCCTCCGGCGACGAGGTCGAGGCCTCGCTCGCGGCGGCGGAACGGGTCCGCCTGCGGGAGCGAGAGCGCAGCAGGACCTGAGGCGGGTCAACCGGGCGGAACGGGAGGCTCATCGCCCGGGTCGTACCAGTCGCCCGCGAGCTGGCCGCCGTCGACCACGATCGTCTCGCCGGTGATGAACGAGGCCTCCGGAGAGGCGAGGAAGAGCACGACCCGTGCGATCTCCACGGGCGACGCCGCCCGACGCATGCGGGATCCGGCGAAGGTAGGCGTCCCGGAAGTCCTCGCGCGCCAGGTCCGCCTCCACCATCGGGGTCGCCGTCTCTCCCGGGGCGACGCAATTCACTCGAATTCCCGAGGCTCCAAGCTCGACTGCGAAGGACTGGCTCATCATCACGATCGCGGCCTTGGAGGTGTTGTAGTCGACCTGCGGCGCCTCCGCGCGAAAGGAATCGGTGGAGGCCATGTTCACGATCGCCCCGCCGGCGCCGCGATCCAGCATGTGGCGGCACGCGACCTGGCTCGCGAAGAACGGGGCGTCGAGGTTCACGGCGAACGTTCGTCGCCATTGCCGTTCCGTGACCTCCAGCACCGGCGTTGCGGGAGCGATCCCGGCGTTGTTGACGAGCACGTCGAGGCCCCCGAGGACCTCGATCGCATCGAGGACGATCCGGCGTGCTGCGTCGGCGCCGGCGAGGTCGGCCATGGCGGGATGCACTCGCTCCGGATTCGAGGCGGTTCGACGGACCTCGTCGAGCCTCGTCCGGTCGCGGCCGACGGAGACGACGCGAGCGCCCTCTTCGACGAACGCATGAACGACGGCGGCGCCGATCCCACTGGATCCTCCGGTCACGACCACGTTGGCCTCGTCGAATCTGCCCATGGGTCCTCCATTTCTCGAGCGCGGGTCGCGCGCGACCCCGACGCGCAGGCTATCGCGAGTGCTCGGGCGGACCACGCGGCGCTCGACGTATGTGCACCGTGGCTCCTACAGTGTGATCGTGCCTGAGCTTCCACAGATGCAGGGGTTGGCCGAGCGGCTCGACGAGCTGCTGCGCGGTGCCACGTTCGAGGCTGCGGAACCGCTTCAGTTCTCGTCGCTGAAGACGGTCGTCCCGAGGCCGGCGGACATCGCCGGCCGCGAGCTCGAGGGCGTCGGACGCCGCGGGAAGTTCCTCGTGTTCCGCCTCGGCGGCCCGCGCATGCTCGTCCATCTGTCGCAGGCGGGCCGCATCGACATCGAGGCGCCGCCCAAGCGAACGCGGCCCAGGGGCGGCGTCGTCCGCCTGCGCTTCCACGATCGTCCGTCCGTGCTCGTCAAGGAGCACGGAACCCAGCGAAAGGCCGGCTGGTGGCTCCTCCCGGAGGGCGACGACGGGCCGCTCGCGTCCCTCGGCCCCGAGCCGGACGATCCCGCGTTCCAGCGCTACGTGCGGGAGGGCCGCGACGGCAGGCGGATCCACACGATCCTGCGGGATCAGCACACCGTCGCTGGGATCGGGCGTGGCTACGCCGACGACATCCTGCATCGGGCGCGGCTCTCGCCGTACGCCTCGCTGAACTCCCTCGGACCGAAGGAGCGGACCGCGCTGCTCGAGGCCGTCTCCTCGGTACTCGCCGAGGGACTCGCGCGAGAGCGTGA
This sequence comes from uncultured Actinomycetes bacterium, assembly GCA_963728285.1. Taxonomy (GTDB): domain Bacteria; phylum Actinomycetota; class UBA4738; order UBA4738; family HRBIN12; genus CAVSJR01. Next base: position 342,274 of record CAVSJR010000005.1, read on the forward strand.
GCGAACCGGCGGTCTGACGGGAAAGCTCGGCGGCGGATTCGCCGTGCACGGACGGTCCGGGACGCCGTGTCCCCGATGCGGAGAGGACCTGCGCCGCGTCTCGTACGACTCCTACGAGGTCACGTACTGCCCGGCGTGCCAGACCGGCGGTCGCCGGCTGAACGACAGACGGCTCGACCGCATCATCCGCTGACGTGGCCGAGGCGCCGAAACCACTTCCCTAGACCGCGAAGAGTTCCACGGCGAGCTCGTCGAGGGTGTCGATGTCCTCCAGGGGGAACTTCTCGGCGATCGGCATAAAGACATCGCCGCTCGGATGCTGGGCGAGCATCATCGCCTGGCCGCGGAGCGCATGGCCCAGCGCCCGCGCTGGGAAGTCCGAACCGACCGGCCATTCGCTGGCATCCAGGAACATGCCGAGCGTTCGGCCGTGAAGGTCCGGAGCCATGCGGCGTGGTGGCCGAACAGCTTCACGACGGCATCGCCGCAGACGAACGTCGGCCACGTCGGGTTGTATCCCGCCACGGGCTCCTGCGCCGCGTTCGAACGGTCGTGACGTTGCAGAATCGCGGCGATGTACGGCGACCAGAACGCCACATCGCCGAGGCGGGAGACGTAGTCCTCGAGCGACGCGAACGTTGGGGGTGCGATCACGGGGTGCGTCGGGGGTCGCGATTCACGTCGAGCGGGGACGATCGCGTCCGGTGCCCGGGCTCTGGCGGAAGACGGGGGGCCGGTGTGTGCGATCGCCCATGCGGTCGGAGGACCACGGGGCCTCGGGCGCCATCGTGAGGCTCGCCAGGCCGAGGAGCACCGCGTCGTAGTTCACGCGCCACCCGGCGAAGTCTCGCCAGCCTTGATCCGGGTCGGGCTTCAACGGCAGCCCGGCCTCCGCGAATCGCTCGCGCGCGGCCTCGTACTCCTCCCGCCGCACGCTGATGGGATCCCCCGGATCCGGATCCGGGTCGAACGGGATCTGGAAGAAGGAGGCGATGCGCCGGAGCGTGAGGTACCCGGAGCGAATCATGATCTCGGCCTGGACGTCCCGGGGCACGTCGACGCTCGACAGCAGCAGCGCCGCGCCGTCGAGCACCGCGCCCGCCGCCGTGACCCACGAGTGATCCGGCTGAGGCGATCGGAAGGTGACGAGCGCGGGGAACGAGCTGTGGCTCTCCTCGACCTCGACGAACCAGTCCTCCCAGCGCTCCCACGTCTCCGTGAGCTTCTCGATCCGCTCGAGGACGCCGAACCGCCAGATCATCTCGGTGCCCGAGGGCGGTGACCCCGCCCGCACCTCGAGCGCCGTCACGAGCTGCTCTCGCCTCGAGAACGCGCCGTAGATGCTCGGGAGGTAGGTGATCAGCAACGCGAGGAGGATCAGGCCGAACGTCGCCTCGAGATACGACATCGAGGAGCGAACGAGATCCGGCGCCTGCCTCGTTCCGAGGGTGGTCACCGACGAGCCGCTGATGCGAAACGCCTGAGCGGGACTCACGCCGCCGAGCGCCCAGAACATCAGCGCGAAGCCGGTGAGGATCAGCGTGATCCAGACGATCAACAGCAGCAGCAAACTGATCGGCCCGTACAGCGCCAGGACGCGGTCGCGACGCTCGTAGGGCGCCGAGCGACCCGCGCGAAGGGTGAGGACGAAGCGCACCGAGAGGAACACCACGCGTCCGATTCGCACCGGGTAGGCGCGGGGGAGGACGGTCGTCCGGACGGCGGAGGCGATGGTGAACCCCACGACGGCCAGGCCGGCCGCGAAGGCGAGGGTGCGCACGGCGACGTCCGTGTTCACCGGGCGCCGCTCCAGCGATCGTTACGAAGGCCGAAGCTCTCTCCCACGGATCCTCGCTCCTCGCCGACATCGGCGTCGGCATCGCCATCATCTCGTGACTGCAACCGCGGCGCGATCCGCCCGATTCCAGGAGCGGTTCCTCGATCGAAGATCGGAGCCGGGGCCTCATCCTGCTCCGTGTCTAATGGATAAACATCCGATAATCCGTTATCGCATGAGCATCTAGCTAATGCATTACGTTCATTTATGCGTTATAAAGGAAGCGTGGTGTCACACCCGGACGTGAGCGCGGACCGCGTGGCCCTGGACCTCGCCAACACAGCGTCGGCCGGCCGTGACGACCTGGCCACCCCGCTCAGGCTGGCCGCGTGGCTGGAGCGGGAGCGGCATCTGCTTCCCCCGCCCGATGACGACACCGGCGCCCGCCTGGGTCGATTCCTCGCGCTTCGGGGGGCGATCCGCGAGCTCATCGCCGCTCGCGTGGCGGGGGTCGATCCGCCCGGGGCCGCGGTCGACGCCCTGAACGAGGCCAGCGCGTCGGCGCCCTTCTACCCGGTCCTGGACCGCGACTGGGAAGGGGATCGGCGCCTCGTCTCGAGCGATGCCACCGGCGCGATCCTCGCGGCCATCGCGCGGTCGGCGATGGAGCTCCTGGCCGGAGGCGCCGGCGAGCGGGTGCGCGAATGCGCCGCGCGGGGCTGCGGCCGATTCTTCGTTGCGGTGCGGGCGGATCGCAGGTGGTGCTCGGCCGCGTGCGGCAACCGTTCGCGCGTCGCACGTCATTACGCGCGCGCCCGTGCTCGCGACGCCGGCCCGTAAACTGCCGCGCGTGATCACCTGTTCCAACTGCGGCGAAGGGAACCCCGAACGCGCCGGGCGCTCGGCGTGCGCCCGCTCCTCGAGGAGCTCGACGACCTCCTCGGGGAGGAGACGGCGCTGAGCTCCTGAGGCGCCGTGTCCGAGGATCCGACCGAGCCCGCCGTGCCCGACCCGCCGCCAACGCCGCGCCTCCCGTCGACCGCGGGGCCGTTGGACGACGCCGCGGGCGGATCGGCGGACGCGGTGGTCGAGGTGCGCGGTGTCACGAAGCGGTTCGGGCGAACGGTCGCCGTCGACGATCTCTCGTTCACGGTGCGGCGCGGCCTCGTGACGGCCTTCCTCGGCCCGAACGGCGCGGGCAAGACCACGACGCTTCGGCTCATCCTGGGGCTCGCGCGTCCGGACGAGGGGATCGCGAGGATCCTCGGGCGTCCGTATCGCCTGCTGGACGCCCCCGCGCGACGCGTCGGCGCGCTGCTCGAGGTCACGGGATTCCACCCGGGACGGACGGCTCGAAACCACCTGCGGATGCTCGCCATCGAGGGAGGCGTCGGCCGCGACCGCGTCGATGAGCTGCTCGAGTGGGTGGGGCTCGGGGAGGCCGCCGACCGAAGGGTGGGCTCGTTCTCATCGGGCATGCGTCAGCGGCTCGGGCTCGCTGCGGCGCTCCTGGCCGAGCCGGAGGTGCTCATCCTGGATGAGCCGGGAAGCGGCCTGGACCCGGAGGGGACGCGCTGGCTTCGCGAGTTCCTTCGGTCGCTGGCGGCCGGGGGAACCACCGTCCTGGTCTCGAGCCACGTCCTCGCCGAGGTGGCGCAGACCGCGGACGAGGTGGTCATCATCGACCGTGGGCGGCGCATCGCGCAGGGGCCGATCGACCGGCTGACGTCGGCGGCCGGCACGAGCGTCGTGGTGCGAAGCCCCGAGGCCGACCGGCTCGCCGGGCATCTCCGCGACGTCGGCGGCGACGTGACGCGATCGACCGGGACCGAGCTCGGCGTGCGGGGGCTCCGGGCGGAGGACGTGGGGCGGGCCGCAGCGGACAACGGCATCGTCCTGCACGAGCTCCGAAGCGTCGAGCCCAGCCTCGAGGACGTCTTCCTCGCGCTGACGCATGGGGATGACCCGGGGCCGGGCGGTGCGGCCGGGGACGAAGCCACCCGGGCGAGCGGAGGCGAGCGATGATCCGCGTGCTCCGTGCGGAGATCTTCAAGCTGCGGACGACGCGCCTCATCCTCGGCCTGTTGCTCGCGGCGACCGCGCTCGTGCTGCTCGGCGTCGTCGCACAGCTGGCGCTGCAGAACAACGCGGAGCTGCGGGCCCAGGGGGCCGTCGTTCGCGTGCGGACGCAGGAGGATCTCCGGCTGCTGCTGAGCGCCAACGCGTCCATCGCGCTCTTCACGCTCGTGCTCGGCGTGACCTCGATGACGGGGGAGCATCGCTACGGGACGATGGCGTCGACCTTCCTCGCCGAGCCGAGGCGGTGGCGCGTCGTCGCCGGCAAGCTCGCCGCCACGGCCCTCGTCGGCGCGGCCTTCGGCGCCGTCGTCGCCGCGGTGGCGACCGTCGTCGCCGTCGCGTGGCTCGCGATCTCGGGCGGGCCCGTGCCGTTCGGGCGGAGCGTGCTCCTCGCGCTCCTGCTGACGCCGCCGGCGACCGGGCTGGTCGCGTCCCTCGGGGTGGTGATCGGCGCGGCCGTCAGGAATCAGCTCGCCGCGATCCTCGCGGCGCTCGGCTGGGTGCTGGTCGTCGAGAACCTGATCTCCGCGATCGTGCCGTGGGCGGGGAAGTGGCTGCCGTACACCGGCGCGCTCGGCGCGATCGCCGGCGCGGGGGCGTCCGGAGACCTGTTGTCTCCGTGGGCGGGCGGCCTCCTGCTGGTCGGATACGTCGCGGCGTTCGGGGCGGTCGCCGTCTGGATCGTCGAGCGCCGGGACGTCTGACGGCGCGCGGCGTCTGACGGCACCGGCACGTCCGACCGCGCGAGCGCGCGGTGCCCGTCCATCTCGAACGGGACGTCGTCCCGGGTCAGATCTCGACGGGCTGCGCGCCCGTCGCCTCCACGCGGACATCTCGGTGCGCGGCGCCGGGGATGAACCGATTCGCGACAACGGCCGCCAGGAACAAGACGACGGCGGCGACGACCAGGGCCACCGTGAAGCCGCTCAGGAACGCGTCGTTGAACGCCGCGTGGACCCGCGCGACCTGCTCCGGGGGGAGGGCCCCCAGGAGGCTGGGATCGAGGCGGCCGTGCCCGGCCGCCGCCTCGATCGCGCTCGCCTGCGAGGGCGGGAGCTGGAGGCCCGCGAGGGCGGGCCGGAGGGTCGAGCTGAGCCGCGTCGTCAGGATCGTTCCGAGCAGCGCGATGCCGAAGACGCCACCCACCTCGCGGCTGGTGTTCGTCATCGCGGACCCGAGTCCCGCCCGCTGGGGCCCGACGGCGTTCATCACCGCCGCGGTCATCGGCGCCATCGTCGGCTCCGAGCCCGACGCCCATCATCACGAAGAGCGGGACGAGGACCCAGTAGGGCGTCGTCTCGGTGATCCGGCTCATCAGCAGGAGCCCGGTCCCGGCCAGCGCGAGCCCGAACGTCATCGGGGCCCTCGACCCGTGGCGCTGCGCGTACCGGCCCGCGTTCGGCGCCACGATGATGATCATGGCCGTCAGGGGGAGGAACCGCAGCCCCGTCGAGAACGCGGAATAGCCGCGGATCAGCTGCATGTACAGGCTCATGAAGAAGAAGATGCCGAACATCCCGAAGGACACGGAGAACGCCACGGTGTTGCCGGCGCTGAACGCCGGCACCCGGAAGAACGACAGGGGAAGCATCGCGTGGGGGGCTCGATGCTCCCACGCGAGCAGGGCGACGATCAGCGCCGCGCCGAGTCCGAGGCTCGTCAGGATCAGCGGATCGCTCCATCCTCGCTCGTTCGCCTCGATCAACCCGTACACCAGTCCGAACAGGCCGGCGGTGCCGAGGGCGAGCCCGGGCAGGTCGAGCCTGCGCGCCTCCTCCGACCGGGACTCTCGGACGACGCGCACGGCCACGAGGAACCCGGCGATGCCGATCGGGACGTTGAGGAAGAACACCGACTCCCAGCCGAAGTTCTCGACCATCCAGCCGCCGAGGGTGGGGCCGAGCGCCAGCGCGACGCCGGAGACGCCGGCCCAGATCCCGATCGCCTTGGCGCGCTCCTCCGGAGGGAACGTCACGGTGAGGATCGAGAGCGTGCCCGGCATCAGCATCGCCGCCCCGATGCCCTGCAGGACGCGGAAGACGATCAGCTGGTTGCTGGTCGACGACAGTCCCGAGCCGAGCGATGCCAGCGTGAAGATCGTCAGGCCGGTCAGGAAGATCCGCTTTCGCCCGAATCGATCCCCGAGCGTTCCGCCCGTGAGGAGCAGCGACGCGAACGCGAGCGCGTAGCCGTCGACGATCCATTGAAGCTCGCTCACGCCGGCTCCAAGCTCCCGCGTGAGCGTGGGCAGCGCGACGTTCACGACGGTGTTGTCCAGCATCGCCATGAACAGGGCGAAGCACATCGTGAGCAGCACGAGGACCTTCTCGCGCGCGTGCTCCCCGGAGAACCCCAGCGTCATCCCGACTCCTTTTCCTCAGATGATCCCTCGCAACCCACCGGCGGGCCGAATCCTTCCAGCCCGGCGTCCTGGGCCATCAGCGCCATGGCCCGGATGTCGTCGTAGTCCGAGTCCGCCACCGCCACGAACCCGCGCACGAGGCCGTCGTCCAGGCGACCGCGCGCGGCGGCATCGGCCGCCACCCCGACGATCGCCTCCCGAAGCTCCTCCCGCAGGGTCGCCGGAAGCCGCGCGGCCGCCACGACCGGCTGGATCGTCGAGGGCCCGAGCTCGTCGACCACCTTGAGCTGCTCGGCCAGATCCGGATGGCGGCGCAGCTCGATCTCCAGGACCTGGGAGTCCACGGCCGATGCGTCGGCGTCGCCCGATGCCACGGCCCTGATGGAGCGCTGGTGGTAGCCCGTCTCGACGACTCGGCCGAAGAAGCCCCGCGTCTCCCCCATGGAGGCGAGCGTGGCCCTGGTGATGCCGTAGCCGGACTGGGAGTCGGGCTCGTTGAACGCCCAGGACGCGCCGCGAAGATCCGCGAAGCACGTGGCGGAGCTGTCGCGGCGCACGAGGACGTCCGAGTAGTAGATCGGGAGGCCGCCGTAGCGATCCCCGTCGAGGATCGGTGCCGCGAGCGGCTCGACGATCGGCCGGTCTCCCTCGGAGAGCCGCACGTAGGGGAGGCCGCAGATGAAGGCGACGTCCTCCTCGCCTCCCTCCAGCCGATCGTAGCCCCCGCCGTCCACGAGCTCGACGGCGCAGCCGAGGGCGCGACCCACCGACTCCGCGACCGCCTCGTAGACGGGACGAACGTTCGGGGCGAGGTAGGTGGCGAACGTGATCCGCCGGGCCACGGGACTAGGCGTTCTTCCGATACATCCTGATGGCGAGCGGCACGAAGACGCCGAGCAGGCCCGCGATCCACAGCGCCGACCACAGGAGGAGCGTGGTCGTGGTGTGTCCGAGCAGCATCCGCTCGGCCGGTGTGTCGTTGCCGAGCGTGAGGGCGCGCAGCGTGTTGGCCCAGATCGTGACGGGGTTTGCGTTGGCCACGGCCTGGAGCCACCCGGGCATGCTCGAGACCGGGACGAAGGCGGAGCTCGCGAACGTCAGCGGGAAGATCCACACGAAGCTCGCCGCCTGCACCGACTCCGTATCCTTGATCCGAAGGCCGATCGTCGCCGAGATCCAGGAGAACGTGAACCCGACGAGCACGGCGAGCGCGATGGCGAGGATCGCGAAGAACGGACCTCCCTCGAAACGGAACCCGACGAAGTAGCCCACGATCGTCATGAGCAGGACGACGAACAGGTTCCGGCAGGCGTCGGCGAGGGTGCGGCCCGCCAGGACGGCCGAGCGCGCCATCGGGAGCGATCGGAACCGGTCGATGATGCCCCTGCTCAAGTCCGTGGCGAGCCCGACGCCGGTCTGCGTGGCGCCGAAGATCGCCGTCTGGACGAAGATCCCCGGCATGAGATAGCTGACGTAGTTGATCGTCGGCGGCAGCGACTGTTGGATCGCGCCTCCGAAGACGTAGCGAAACAGCACGACGAACATCACGGGCTGGACCGTGGAGAACACGAGCAGCGTCGGGATGCGGATGTACTGGAGCAGGTTCCGCCTCGTCAGGATGGCGGCGTCGTGCAGGGCGAACCGGACCCGCTGCCCCGGACCGATTCGTGCGGGACGAACGCCGTCGACCGTCGTGGCGCTCATCGCTGCCTCCCGCCCTCGGCCGGCATCCTGGGGCGCATCACGGTTCGCCTTCGAGTCGTCGTCTGCCACGGCCTCGGCCGAGCGGCCCGTCAGCCGGAGGAAGACGTCGTCGAGGGTCGGACGGTGGAGCGCGACGTCGGCGAGCACCACCCCCTCCGCGTCGAGGCGCCGAACCGCCTCGGTCAACACGCTCGCGCCATCGGTCCCTGCGGGGATCGAGATCTGCCCCGAGGCGTTATCGACCTGCGCTCCGCCGGGCCCCAGACCGAGCACCGCGCCCGCGGCGGCGGCGATCCTCGCTCGATCGGCGACCCGGAGATCGAGCACGTCGCCTCCCACGCGGGCCTTGAGCTCGTCGGCCGTTCCCTCGGCGATCACCTTGCCCACGTCGATCACGGCGATTCGGTCGGCGAGGACATCGGCCTCCTCCAGGTATTGCGTCGTCAGCAGGAGCGTCGTCCCCTCCTTCTGCCAACTCGCGGATGATGTCCCACAGCTCGAACCGGCTACGCGGGTCGAGCCCGGTGGTCGGCTCGTCGAGGAAGAGGACGCGGGGACGGGCGACCAGGCTGGCGCCGAGGTCGAGTCGGCGTCGCATGCCGCCCGAATACGTCTTGGCCGTTCGATCGGCCGCATCGGTGAGCTCGAATCGCTCCAACACCGATTCGGCACGCTCGCGCGCCTCCGCCTTGTCGAGGTGATAGAGGCGTCCGACCATCTCCAGGTTCTCGAGGCCCGTCAGGTTCTCGTCCACGGCGGCGTACTGGCCCGCGAGGCCGATCACCGACCGGAGGATCTCGGCGTCGCGGACGACGTCGAACCCCGCCACGGTCGCCCGCCCCTCGTCCGCGTCGAGCAGGGTGGTCAGGATCCGCACGGCCGTGGTCTTGCCCGCGCCGTTCGGGCCGAGCAGGCCCAGGATCTTCCCCTCGCCGACCGCCAGATCGACCCCGTCCAGCGCCACGACGTCCTTGTATCGCTTGCGGAGGCCCTCGGCCTCGATGATCGGCTGATCCATGCGCTCCCCGGCACTAGAACGACGCGTCCGGCTCGATCTCGTCAATGCTGCCATAGATCCCCGCATGCCATCGTTTCCGCAGCTCGAAGGCGTTGTAATCAAGATTGCGAAGCGGGAATGAGCGACGGACGCGATGTGTTATTCCACATGCCCGGACGCAGAAGGTCGCCGGGCCTACTTCCAGGAGACGAGGAACATGGCAGATCTCGATACCCAGATTCTTCCGCTGCTGCCGCTCACCACGGGCGTGGTGCTCCCCGGCATGGTCGTGACGCTGACGCTCGAGTCCGACGAGGCCCGCACGGCCGTGGCCGCTGCGGGCGCCGCCGACGACACGCTGCTGCTGGTCCCCAAGGTCGACGACCGGTACTCGCGAATCGGGACGGTCGCGAAGGTCGAGGACGTCGGCCGCCTTCCCTCCGGCATGGAGGCCCTGGTCATCCGCGGCGCTGCGACGAGCCGCCGTGGGGATCGGCGTCCCCGGCACCGGCGATGCGACGTGGGTCCAGGTCGAGTCGGTCGAGGAGCAGGATCCCTCGCCGCGGGCCAAGGAGCTCGCCCGCCAGTACCGCGCCGTGTTGGAGGGCATCGTCGAATCCCGCGGCGTGCCCCAGGTCGCCGAGTTCCTCCGCGGCATCTCCGACCCCGGGACCATCGCGGACACCTCCGGCTATTCGCCGGACATCAGCTTCGAGCGAAAGGTCGAGGTCCTCGAGACGATCGACGTCGAGGAGCGGCTCGAGAAGGTGCTCGGCTGGGCGAAGGAGGTCCTGGCCGACATCTCCCTGAAGGACAAGATCCGCACCGACGTAAGCGAGGGGATGGAGAAGCGCCAGCGCGAGTTCCTGCTTCGCGAGCAGATGGCCGCGATCCGAAAGGAGCTCGGCGAGGAGGGCGACGAGGACATCGTCGAGGAGTACCGGCGCAAGGCCGACGAGGCGGAGATGCCCGAGGACGTCCGGTCCGAGGTCGAGCGCGAGCTCGGCCGCCTCGAGCGAACGTCGGAGCAATCGCCGGAGTACGGCTGGATCCGGACGTATCTCGATTGGATGACCGAGCTGCCGTGGAATGTCCGGACCGAGGACCGCCTCGACATCCCGGAGGCGCGGCGCATTTTGGATGAGGACCACACCGGCCTGGAGGACGTCAAGGACCGCATCATCGAGTACCTCGCCGTGCGCAAGCTGCGCGACGAGCGGGGATTCGGTGCCGCCTCGGGCCGCGGCTCGGGCGCGATCCTGACCCTCATCGGGCCTCCGGGCGTCGGCAAGACGTCGCTCGGCGAGTCCGTCGCCCGTTCGCTCGGACGAGAGTTCGTGCGCATGTCGCTCGGCGGCATCCACGACGAGGCCGAGATCCGCGGCCACCGGCGCACCTACGTCGGCGCGCTCCCCGGCCGCATCGTCCGGGCGCTGAAGGAGGCCGGGACGAAGAACCCCGTCTTCATGCTGGACGAGATCGACAAGGTCGGCAGCGACTGGCGCGGCGATCCGTCGAGCGCGCTGCTCGAGGTCCTCGACCCCGCGCAGAACCACTCGTTCCGCGATCACTACCTGGAGGTGGATCTGGATCTCTCCGAGGTGCTGTTCATCGCGACCGGAAACGTCGCGGAGACGATCCCAGGTCCGCTCCTCGACCGGATGGAGGTCATCCGCCTCGACGGCTACACCGAGGACGAGAAGGTCCGGATCGCCCGGGACCACCTGCTCGCCCGACAGCTCGAGCGCAACGGCCTGCGCCCCGAGGAGGTCGACGTTGCAGACGACGCGCTTCGTGCGGTCGTCGGCGACTACACCCGCGAGGCCGGCGTGAGAAACCTCGAGCGAGAGCTGGGCAAGATGCTGCGGAAGGTCGCGACGGGGATCGCCGCGGGCGATCACGACGCCCCGGTGACCGTGGGCGCGGACGAGGTTCGCGCCTATCTCGGCCGGCCGAAGTTCTTCTTCGAGGCCGCGGAACGCACCGCCGTCCCCGGCGTCGCGACCGGACTGGCCGTGACCGGCGTCGGCGGGGACGTCCTGTTCATCGAGGCGACTCGCATGGACTCGACCGACGCATCCGCCCACGGTGGGGGAGGGCTGACGCTGACCGGACAGCTCGGCGAGGTCATGAAGGAGTCGGCCCAGATCGCCCTGTCCTACGTTCGGTCGCACGCGGTCGAGCTCGGGATCGATCCGGCGAGCCTCGAGGGTCGGTTCCACGTGCACGTGCCGGCCGGCGCGGTGCCGAAGGACGGTCCCAGCGCCGGGGTCACCATGGTGACCGCGCTCGCGAGCCTGCTCTCACAGCGGCCCGTCAAGCCGACCGTCGGAATGACCGGCGAGGTGACGCTGCAGGGACGGGTCCTGCCGATCGGCGGCGTGAAGCAGAAGGTGCTCGCCGCCCACCGGTCCGGGCTCCGCGAGGTGATCCTGCCGAAGCGGAACGAGGGCGACCTGGACGACGTGCCGGAGCAGGTCCGCGAGGAGATGACGTTCCACGTCGCGGAGGGCATCGACGAGGTGCTCGCCGTTGCCCTGGAGCCGGCGCACGACTCGGGAGAGCGCGAGGCGGCGTAATCGAACGCCGGAGCGGCGTGCCCCGCGTGGGGGGGGCCGCTCCGGCGTCGGGCCGACGCCGTCGTTTCCTAGTCGAACAGGTCGCCGGCGGCCTGCGCGAAGACCTCCGTGTGACGATCGACGTCCTCGGCGCTCGTCGCGGGAGACATCAACGCCATGTTGTGGAACGGCGTCAGCAGGATGCCGCGGTTCAGCAGGTACAGGTGGATGAACGCGTCGAGATCGTCGTCCAGCCCCTCCGCCGCCTCGGTTCCCGTGCGAGGGCGGTTCGGCCGGAACAGGTATTCGGTTCGGCATCCGAGCTGGGTGATGTGCCACGGCAACGATCGTTCGTCGATGGTCGCCTGCACGCCCTCGGTGAACCGGTCGCACAGGGCGATCATGCGCTCGAACGCCTCGTCGGTGAGCACGCTCTCGAGCGTCGCTCGCATCGCGTGCAGCGACAGGGCGTTGCCGGCGAGCGTGCCTCCGATGCCGCCGACGTCGGCCTCCTTCCAGATCGTGGAGGCCACGACGCGATCGGCAACCTCGTCGCTCAGGCCGTACGCGGCCGCGGGGACGCCGCTCGCGAGGGTCTTGCCGATGGTGAGGATGTCCGGCTCGAGCCCGTACGCCGCGGTATAGCCGCCGGGTCCCGCGCAGATCGTGTGCGTCTCATCGATCACGAGCAGCGTCCCCGTTCGTCGCGTGATCTCGCGGAGCGCCTCGTGGTATCCGGGGTCCGGGAGCACGATGCCGATGTTCGTCAGCGCCGGCTCCGCGAGCACGCAGGCCACGTCGCCCGGCTGGAGCGCGCGCTCGAGCGCATCGAGGTCGTTCCACTCGATGACCTTCGTCGTGACCGACGGATCGACCTGCGGTCCCACGCTGCCGTGCCGGGGCTCCACGCGGCCGTCGGAACCGAGCGTCGCCACGGTCTCGTCGACCGACCCGTGATAGTTCCAGTTGTAGACGAGTATCTTCGGCCGCTCGGTGATCGCTCGGGCGAGCCGGAGAACGAACCGGTTCGCGTCGGTCGCGGTGAGGCAGAACTGCCAGTACGGGAGGCCGAAGCGGCGGGCCATCTCCCCCCCGACCCAGATGGAGTCCTCGGTCGGAAGCATCAGGGTGATGCCGTGGCGGGCCTGCTCGGCGACTGCATCGGCGGAGACTTTGGGCGAGTGACCCGCCATCGCCCCGGTGTCACCGAGGCAGAGATCGATGTAGGTGTTGTCGTCGACGTCGGTGAAGCTGGCACCCTCCGCGTCGGCGACGAACACCGGATAGGCGCCCGGCCAGCGCGTCATCCAGTTCATCGGGACGCCGTACAGCAACGACGCCTTCGCGCGCTCGGAGAGCTCACGGGACCGGGGGTGGTCGTCCACGAAGCGCTGCTCCTCGCGCTCCATCAACGTCTTCAGACGGTCTCGGTCCAGGATGCTCAACGGAAGGCCCTCCTCAGTGTGCGCGGAACGAGTCGAGGCGAGTGTTCTCGACGCGCGGGAACTCGTCAACCGCTCGGGGGGCCTCGACCGTGCCCGGATCCGCGGCGTCGACCGCGCTCCGCGACGCCGCCGCCGACGAACGGTGGCCGCGGCGGTACCGTTGATCGATGGCGACCCGCGAGCTGGACGAGCGAGAACCTTCGGCACCTGGCGGGCCTGTTCCGCCAGGGGGCGAATCCCGCCGCGGCCGTCTACGACAGCATCGGCCCGGACTTCTTCCTCGCCCTGGCGCCCGGATGGCTGAACCTCGGGCTCTGGGAGGGGGACGGAGACGCCGCGGAGGCGCCCATCGCCGTGCGGCGGCTCGTGGAGACGATGGCCGCCGACCTGCCGTCGGGCGGGACGATCCTCGATGTCGGCAACGGCCTCGGGGCGCAGGATCCGGTGATCGCGCAGCGATCTCGGCCGCGGCGCCTGGTCGCGATCAACATCACCGAGTCGCAGCTCGTCGCGGGACGAGATCACCTGCGCGAGGCCGGGGCGTTGCCCGTCAACGCCGACGCGACGAGGCTCCCGATCCGAGACGACGCGGCCGACGGGCTGATCAGCGTCGAGGCCGCGTTTCACTTTCCCTCCCGCGCCCGGTTCCTCGCCGAGGCCGCCCGCGTGTTGCGCCCCGGCGGGGTGCTGACGTTCTCCGACATCCCGACGCAGCGTCTGCCTCGCGGTCCGCTCGAGCTGGTGAGCGGCCTGACCCAGCTCCGCGTGTGGGGACTCCGAACGACCGCCGCGGCGACGTCGCGGGAGATCCGGGACCTCGTGGAGCGAGCCGGGTTCGTCGACGTGCAGGCGGAGCTGGTGGGATCGCGGGTGATCGCTCCCGCGCTCCGGTTCGTGCGTCGGCGGCTCGAGGCGGGGGTCGACGCGCCCGCCAGCTACGTCCTGGCGTCCCGCGTCATGCTCTCGCAGGTCGAGCTGCTGTGGCGCCGCGGGGTCATCGACTACCTGCTCGTCCGGGCGAGGCGTCCGCAGACCGTTTGACAGGCTCGCGTCGATCGCGAAGGATCGCGTGAAGGCACCCCCGCCCCCGGCCCGGAAGGAGACGCCCATGAGCCACCGACGTGGTCTCGCCGTCGCGCTCGCCTCGCTCGCGCTGTTCGCCGTGTCGTTCGCAGGACCCGCGGCCTCCGCGAGCCCCGCCGCGTTCGTCGCCAACCTGCGTGGTGGCGAGCGGGAGGCTCCGGACCTCGGCGATCCGGACGCGAAGGGATCCGCGCTCATCGGCGTGGCGGTCAAGCGGGAGCGGGTGTGCTGGGCGATTCAGGTCCGCAACATCGAGCTTCCGGCGACCGCCGCTCACCTCCACGCGGGCGCTCGCGACGTCGCCGGTCCCGTCGTGGTCACGTTGAGCCCGCCGGACGAGGTGGGCGTGTCCGCCGGGTGCACGGAGGTGACCGACGTGGCGCTGCTCAAGGACATCAAGCAGCATTCGCGTCGCTACTACGTGAACGTGCACAACGATCCGTATCCGAACGGCGCGCTTCGCGGGCAGCTCCTGCCCTTCCAGCACTGAGAGGGGTCTCCGGGAGGAGCCCGGGCTCGGCGTCCTAGAGGAGCCCGGTGATCTCGCCGCCGTCGACCTGGACGGCCGATGCCGTGATGAAGCTCGCCTGATCCGAGCACAGGAACGCGACGACGTCGCCGAAGTCCGCCGGGTCGCCCATCCGGCCGGAGAGGCCCAGGGATCGAGCGCGCTCCGTGGCATGCGTTCCGGGGCACGCGAGGTTGAGGGTGATGGCGTCGCGGGCGAGGTCCTGCGCCGCGGTCTTCGCCCAGGCCCACAGGCCGGTCCTCGCCGTGTTCGACAGCGCGAGGTCCGGGATCGGCTGTTTGACCGAGCGCGAGGTGATCAGCACGATGCGTCCCCAGCCGCCACTCCGCATGTGGGGAACGGCGGCGCGCACGAGCCGGATCGACGTCAGCAGGTTCGCGTTGAGCGCCGCCCGGAGGGCCTCGTCGTCCACCTCGAGGGCCCGGCCCGCGGGCGGACCACCGGCGTTGGCCACGAGGATGTCCAGGCGGCCGAAGCGCTCCACGGCGGCCCGGACCAGCCGCTCGGGCGCCTCCGGGTCCGTCACGTCGTCGGCCACGGCCAACGCCTCTCCCGGCATCTCGGCCTCGGCCTCGCGGAGGCGGTCGATCCCGCGGGCGTTGAGCACCACGGAGGCGCCCTCGCGAGACAGCGATGCCGCGGCGGCGCGCCCGAGCCCGCTCGACGAGCCGGTCACCAGCGCCACGCGTCCCGCGATGCCGAGATCCATGATCGTCGCCTCCCCCCGAAGGCTGCCGTGCGGCGGTCCGACCCTCAGGCGGAGAGCTCGCGCTCCAGCGCGGCAAGCGGGAGTGACCCGAGCGCCAGCAGCCGGTCGTGGAAGCGCTTGAGGTCGAACGCCGACCCCTCGCGCTCGGCGGCCTCGCGGCGCCAGCGCTCGATCTCCAGCTGTCCGACCTTGTAGCTCAACGCCTGGCCGGGGAGCGTGATGTAGCGGTCGGTCTCGATCGCGGCGTCGGTGGCGGGGACGCCCGCCTCCTCGAGCGTCGCGATGGATTGCTCCCTCGTCCACCCGAGGGCATGCATCCCGGTGTCGACGACCAGCCGCGCGGATCGATGCGCCTGTCCCTCGAGCATCCCGAGCCGTTCGAGATCGCCCTCGTACAGCCCCATCTCGTCGGCGAGCCGCTCGCTGTACAGCCCCCATCCCTCGACCGACGCGCTTCCGGCGAGGATGCCGCCGAAGCGCCGCAGCAGCGGCCGGTCGGCCATCTCCTGCTCGAGGGTGATCTGGAAGTGGTGCCCGGGGTTGGCCTCGTGGTAGGTCGTCGTCGCGAGGTGATGCAGGGGCCGGCCCGGAAGGTCGTAGGCGTTGACGTAGTAGATGCCGATCCGGCTCCCGTCCTCGCTCGGCGGCTGATACCAGGCGAAGGGCATGTCGGCCTCGCGGAACTCCTCCGCCGCTCGAACCTCGCAGTTGCTCGACGGCAGCCGGCCGAAGTACTGCGGCGCGACCTCCCAGCTTCGGTTCACCTGCTCCTGGGCCAGGGCGACCAGCTCCTCCCTGGAGCTCGCCGCGTTCTTCCCGGCGGCGGCCGCGGCGGCGACGGCCTCCTCCGGCGTCCGGTGGCCGAGCCGGCCGGCGACCTCGCGGCGTTCCTCCTGGGTTGCCTCGAGCGTCTCGACGCCGAGCTCATGGACCTCGCGCGCCTTGAGGGGGAGCGTGGTCCACGACAGGATCTGCGCCGCATACATCGCCTCGCCGTTCGGGAGCGCCGAGAGCCCGATCGTCTCCGTCGCGTGCGGCAGGTAGTCGCGGATCGTGCGCAGATACCGCTCGTAGGCCGGGTTGACGTGGTCGCGGATCGCCTCGATCACCCGGTCGCGCCCCGCGTCGTTGTCGGGGAGCGCGAACAGGGCGGGGGACTGGTCGAGCGGGATGGCGAGCAGCCGCTCGACCTGAGCGAGGGCTCGCTCCGCGACGACGCGGGGAGAGACGACGCCCGTCCTGATGCCCTCGTCGGCGACCTCCCGGATCGCGTCGAGGAACGCCGGGACGGCGCGCAACCGCGACAGATACCGCTCCAGCCGCTCCGGCGTGTCGGCCCGCTGCATCGTGCCGAGCTCGACGATGAGCTGTCCCGGCCCCCACAGGTGGCTCACCGCCTGGAGGCGGTCGATGCGCTGTTCGATCTCGGCGAGGTCCCGGCTCGCGGACGCCTCGAGGATGTCGAGCGTGGTTCGCATCGTCGTGTCCAGCGACGAGCGCTCGATCGTGCGCAGCTCGTCGAGGGCGCCACGTTGGAACTCGGCCCGCCTCGCGATGCCCGCCTCGCTGGGATCGGGCAGCCTGTCGTCGAAGCGCTCGTCGCCGACCTGGGTCGCGAACAGAG
Organism: uncultured Actinomycetes bacterium; assembly: GCA_963728285.1. Lineage (GTDB taxonomy): Bacteria > Actinomycetota > UBA4738 > UBA4738 > HRBIN12 > CAVSJR01. The sequence goes on from CAVSJR010000005.1 coordinate 359,141, forward strand.
GTTCTGCCTCGAGCAACCCGTCCCAATACCGATCCGCCAGCGCGCGTGCGCGGTCCTGCTCGCTCAACCCCCGCTCCCTTCCCTGTGCGACCGATCGGCCTCGGGCCGGGGGCCGGTGGCGATCGGGCTCGACGCGTTCCGACCGAATCCTAGGGGAAATCCGGGGCGCGCCGTCGGCCAGCCCGTAGGGTGTTGGGCCTGTGAAGTTCGCGCGACGGCATCCCTTCGGCTTCCTGTGCTCATTGGCCGTCGTGCTGGCCGCGCTCACCGGCCAGGTGCTTTCCTCGGGCGCCGAGCTCGTCGACGCCCGCCCGGCGCCGCGGATCGGCGGGGACGTCCGCGTCTACCGCGGGCTCGGCACCTGGGTGGACATCTTCGACTCCTCCTACCGGCACCCGCGCCAAGCCGTCCGCTCCATGGCCGACAAGGGCGTGCGGACGCTGTACCTCGAGACGTCGAACTACCGCCAGCGATCGGCCTTCGCCTACCGATCCAAGGTCGAGCGATTTCTCGATATGGCCGCCGCCAAGGGGATCCGGACGGTCGCCTGGTATCTCCCGAGCTTCCGGCACATCCGTCGGGACTACCGCCGGTCGATGGCCGCGATCCGCCTCGTCACCGATCGGGGGAACCGGTTCGACTCGTTCGCCCTCGACATCGAGTCGCCCGAGGTCCGGGATCCGGGGAGGCGGAACCGGCGGCTGCTGAAGCTGTCGGCGAGGATCCGTTCGGCCGTCGGCGACTATCCGCTCGGCGGGATCATCCCCTCGCCCTACGGGATCGAGCACGCCGGCGGCTACTGGCCGCGCTTTCCCTATCTGCAGCTCGTGTCCTACTACGACGTCATCCTGCCCATGAGCTACTCCACGTGGAAGGTCTCGGGCCTTCGCCGCACGCATTGGTACACCGAGCAGAACATCAAGCTCATCAGGCGCGAGACCGGCATCCCGACCTTCCCCATCCACGTCATCGGCGGCATCGCCGACGAGGCGTCGGTCAACGACACCCGTGGGTTCGTGCGGGCGGTCAGGGAGCGCGGCGTGGTGGGGGCGAGCTTCTACACGTTCCCGCTCACTCGCGGCAAGCAGTGGCGGGTGCTTCGCAATATCCCCGTGAACCCGGTGGAGAAGCCGAGCCTCCCGGCGACGCTCGGCACGTTCGGCGGCGAGCTCGGCAACATCCCCGGCGGTGACCAAACCCATCCGAAGGAGGTCTTCTTCACGACGGACGGGAAGGCGGGAGCATGGGAGCTGCACTTCGACGCGTTCGACGTTCAGCGTGCCGAGGTCGACATCCTGGTGAATTGGAAGCCGCTCGCCCACGTCGCCGAGGGCAGGCGGGACGAGTGGACGGGCGCGCGCACCCGCCGGGTCCCGGATCGCTATCTCACCCGGCGCGGCACGAACGTGATCGCGTTCGTCGCCGAGGGCGACTACCCGGACTGGAGCACCTGGGGCGTGCGATCGGTGAGCATGTCGAGGTCCTCCTAGGCCCGCGGCGCCCGCGGCGACGTCGCGGCGGGCGCCACTAGGATGGCGCCGCGAGGAGGGGAGGCCACATGCTGCTGAAGGACAAGCGGCTGCTGATCACCGGCGTCCTGACGCCGCAGAGCATCGCCTTCGCGGTCGCGAAAACGGCCCAGGAGGAGGGCGCCGAGGTCGTGCTGACATCCTTCGGCAGGGCGATGAGCCTGACGGAGCGCAGCGCGAAGCGGCTGGCGACGCCCGCGGACGTGCTCGAGATGGACGTCAACGACCCGGAGCACGTCCGGGCGGTGCACGACGACATCCGGCGGCGCTGGGGAGGGCTCGACGGGTTCCTGCACGCGATCGCGTTCGCCCCTCAGGACGCCCTCGGAGGAAACTTCCTCCACACGCCATGGGAGAGCGTGCAGACGGCGTTTCGGACGAGCACGTACTCGCTGAAGGCGCTGGCCGAGGGCATGCTTCCCCTGATGGGGGAGGGCGGCTCGATCGTCGCCCTCGACTTCGATGCGACCGTGGCCTGGCCCGTCTACGACTGGATGGGCGTGTGCAAGGCGGGGCTCGAGTCCGTGACGCGCTACCTGGCACGCGACCTCGGGCCCAAGGGGATTCGCGTGAACGCCGTCTCGGCCGGGCCGCTGAAGACCATGGCGGCCAAGGGCATTCCCGGCTTCGAGATCATCGCCGACGCGTGGCAGCAGCGCGCGCCCCTGGGTTGGGACGCGAGCGATCCGACGCCGGTCGCGCGCGCCGTCGTGTTCCTGCTCTCGGAATGGGCCGGCGGGATCACCGCGGAGATCGTCCACGTCGACGGCGGCTTCCACGCGATCGGGGCGAGCGCCTCGACCGCCGGCATCTAGTCGGGACGCGGGGGGATCAGCTCCTTCGGAGCGTCCCGAACGATCGACAGCGCGGGCGCGTAGCTCCTCGCCCCCACCGGGCGGACCGGCATGGGAGGCGTCCACGGGTCTCCGGTCTCCACCGTGGAGCTGGCGGCCGCCGCCCGGCGCTCCTCGAAGATGGTCCCGCACGCGACGCAGATGATGGCGCTGACGAGGTTCTCCGCGCGGCATGTTGGGCACGTGTTCCTCGGCATCAGTGCGGCTCCCTCCTCGATGGACCGTAGGTCCGAGGATGAGCCCGGGATGGGGGATGGCGCAACGGGCCAAGGACCTAGGTCCTTTGCCGACCCTCGCCGCGTCGCCGTCGTCCCGAGCCACCCGGGGAACCCGGGCGCTCGCGAGCGGGTCCTACTCCGGGTACGTTTGTCCGATCGACCGGAGGCAGGCATGGTGGAGGACTGGAGGGACGAGGACCCGGGGCTCCCCATCAAGTTCGGCCCCTGCTCCAACGGCGAGTACGAGCCGCAGCCGCTGTCGCCGGTCGTGCAGGAGGCGATCCGCCGGGCCCGCGCGGCCTGCGAGAAGAATGCCGCGCACACGGGCATGACGCGGCGCGAGTTCCTGCTCTCCGTCTGTGGCGCCGCCACGACGCTCGCCGTTCTGAACGCCTGCAGCCGCGAGGCCGAGCGTGCCACTCGGACGACCCCCTCCGGCCGCCCCGGCGGGAGCTACGACATCCCCTCCGAGGCGACGACGGATCCCGAGGCGGCGCACGAGGCGATCGGCGGCGAGGAGTTCGTGTTCGACATCCAGGGACACCTCCTCGAGTACGACCTGAACCCGATCCTGAACGGCCAGGACTTCTGGCAGCGCTTCCCGCAGAAGGATTGCGGCGAGGACGATCCGCGCGTGTGCTACTCGATCGAGAACTTCCTCGAGCTGATGTTCCTGCGAAGCGACACCTCGATGCTCGTGCTGTCGGCACTGCCGATCTACCCGAAGGGGAGCCCGATGTCGGCGGAAGTGATGGACGATACGCGCCGGCTCGCGGAGGCGCTGTGCCGTGACGAACGCGTCTTGCTCCACGCCCAGGCCCTGCCGAACGTCGGCTCGCTGCGCGCGGGCCTCGAGGGGATGGAGGAGGCCGTCGAGCGGTATCCGATCGTGGCGTGGAAGACGTTCACCCACTTCCCGGACGTGTTCGAGGGTGGCGACCGGGCATGGTGGTTCGACGATCACGAGCCGGGCATCCCCAAGGTCGGCGAGGCATTCATCGACAAGGCCGTGGAGCTCGGCGTGCCGACCATCTGCGCGCACAAGGGCTTCTCGGGAGGCAGCCGGTTCGCCTCGCCGGAGGACATCGGGCCCGCAGCGAAGGCGCACCCGGAGGCGAACTTCGTCATCTACCACTCCGGTTACGAGGCCGGCCTCCCCGAGGGGCCGTACACGAGCGCGTCGAGGAACTCGGGGGTGAACCGTCTGGTGACGACGCTTCGCAGGAACGGCATCCGCCCCAACTCCAACGTGTATGCGGAGCTCGGCTCCACGTGGTGGAGCATCATGCGCGATCCCACGCAGGCGGCGCACGTGCTGGGGAAGCTGCTGCGCTACGTCGGCGAGGACAACGTCCTGTGGGGCACCGACTGCCTCTTCTACGGCTCTCCGCAGGACCAGATCCAGGCCCTGCGCTCGCTCCGCATCTCGGATGAGTTTCAGGAGCGATACGGCTATCCGGAGCTGACGAAGGACCTGAAGAACAAGATCCTCGGGCTGAACGGGGCCCGCCTCTACGGCGTCGAGCCCATCACGGATCGATGTGAGTTCTCCCGCACCGAGCTCGAGCGGCTTCGCCGCCAGCTGCCGGGTCGCAACCGCACGCTCGGTCCCTCGAACGCGCTCGACATGGCCGTCTTCCACGACGCGCATCAAGGCTGGCCGTAGGCGTCGCTGAGCGTCGGCGAGCGTCGGTCGACCGTCGGCGACCATCGACGGTCGGGCTCGCCGTATGCTTCGGGCATGCAGGAGACCGCGCGGCTCACCTCCTTCAGCCACGGCGCCGGATGCGCGTGCAAGCTGGGCCCGAGCCAGCTGGCGGAGGTGCTCGGCGAGCTCGACACCCCGATCCTCCCGGCCGAGATGCTGGTCGGGGCGGAGACCGGCGACGACGCCGCGGTGTATCGGCTGTCGGCAGAGCAGGCGCTGGTCGCGACGCTCGATTTCTTCACGCCGATCGTCGACGACCCCTACGACTGGGGACGTATCGCGGCGGCGAACGCGCTGAGCGACATCTACGCCATGGGTGGCCGGCCCATCTTCGCGCTCAACATCGTCGCGTGGCCGGTCGACGACCTTCCGTTGAGCATGCTGGGGACCGTGTTGCGGGGCGGAAGCGAGATCGCGGCGAGCGCGGGGATCGCCGTCGTGGGCGGCCACTCGATCACCGACGCCGAGCCGAAGTACGGGATGGTGGCGATCGGGCTCGCGCATCCGGACCGGCTGCTCCGCAACTCCCGAGCGCCGCTCGGCGCACGCCTGTTCCTCACCAAGCCGATCGGCACGGGGCTGATCTCCACGGCGATCAAGCGCGGCACGGCCTCGCCCGAGCAGATCGCCGCCGCGGTGGAGGTCATGACGACGTTGAACGCGGCCGCCTCCGAGGCGATGCTCGAGGCCGGCGCCGAGGCGGCGACCGACGTCACGGGGTTCGGGCTGCTCGGCCACCTGCGAGAGCTGCTCCTCGCCTCGGGCGTCGCGGCGAGCATCGACGCCGGCGCCGTGCCGACGCTGCCCTCGGTGCTCGATCTGGCGCGCACCGGCTCCGTCGCCGGCGGAACGCGGCGAAATCACGAGTTCGTGCGCCGGGCCGTCGAGTGGGGGGACCTCACCGAGCCCGAGCAGATCGTGCTCGCCGACGCGCAGACCTCCGGAGGCCTGCTGATCGCGGCGACCGACGGAGACCGCCTGGCGGAGGCGCTCTCAGCCAGAGGAATAGCGTGGGCCGAGATCGGCGTTATCGGGGAGGGGGAGCCGGGCGCCGTCGTCGTGACGGGGCGGCTGGCGGGGTGAGATCACCCCCCTGCTAGACTTTTTTTGCACCTGCAACAGAGCGGAGATGGCATCGGTGGAGCTCGACGGCGTGCTGTTCAAAGAGATCGCGGAGCACGGCCTCCGGGAGTTCCCGAACGAGGCCTGCGGACTGCTGGCCGGCCCCGATGGCGCGCCGGTGAAGTTCTTCGCGATGCGCAACCTGGATGCCTCTCCCGTGTCCTACCGCCTCGATCCGAAGGAACAGCTGCAGGTCTTCGACCGGATCGACGAGGAGGGGTGGGAGCTCCTCGGCATCGTCCACACCCACACCCACTCGGAGGCCGCGCCCTCGGAGACCGACCGAAAGCTCGCCTTCTATCCCGACGCCCGCTACCTCATCATGTCGCTGTCGGATCGAGAGCGCCCGGTGCTTCGCGCCTTCAGGATCTCGGAGGGCGACGTCGCCGAGGAGGAGCTGAGGATCACATGACCGGGCTCGGCTTCACCGAGGATCAGGTGCAGCGCTACGCGAGGCACATCATCCTTCCCGAGATCGGCGGCGCGGGGCAGAAGAAGCTGCTCGACGCGAAGGTGCTCTGCATCGGTGCCGGCGGCCTCGGCTCGCCGATCGCCATGTATCTCGCGGCGGCGGGCGTGGGCACCATCGGGATCGTCGACTTCGACCGGGTCGACCTGTCGAACCTGCAGCGGCAGATCGCGCACGGGACGGGGGACATCGGCCGTCCGAAGGTGGAGTCCGCCGCCGACCGGATGCACGACATCAATCCCGACGTCACGGTGATCCAGCACGACACGCTCCTGTCGAGCGAGAACGCGTTCGAGGTGCTGGAGCCCTACGACATCGTGATCGACGGCAGCGACAACTTCCCGGTTCGCTACCTCGTGAACGACGCCACGCAGATGCTCGGCAAGCCGCTCGTCTACGGCTCGATCTATCAGTTCGACGGTCAGGCGACCGTGTTCATGCCCGGCCGCGACGCTCCGTGCTACCGCTGCCTGTTCCCTCAGCCGCCCCCACCGGGCACCGTGCCGTCGTGCGCGGAGGGCGGCGTGTTCGGCGTGCTCCCCGGGATCGTGGGATGCATCCAGGCGACCGAGGCCGTGAAGCTCATCACGGGCATCGGCGAGCCGCTGATCGGACGGCTGCTGATCTTCGACGCGCTGCCGATGGAGTTCACCACCGTCAACATCCGATGGGACGCCGACTGCCCGGTGTGCGGCAAGGAGCCCACGGTGACCGAGCTAATCGACTACGACCAGTTCTGCGGCATCCCCAGCCACTAGATGGTCGTCGCCGCGCGAGGAAGAAGGAGACGATGAACCGATGTCCGTGCGAGTGAAGCTGCCGAGCATCCTCCGCAAATATGCCGCTGGGGATGCCCAGGTCGACGCCGACGGCGCCACGCTCCGCGACGTGCTGGCCAACCTCGAGGGGTCGTATCCGGGGATCACGAAGAACGTGGTGACCGAGGACGGGGGCCTTCATCGCTTCATCAACGTGTACGTGAACGACGAGGACGTCCGCTACTTGGGTTCACTGGAGACGCCGGTTTCCGACGGCGACGTGGTGTCGATTCTCCCCGCTGTTGCTGGAGGTCGAGGGCAGGAGTCGTCGTGCTCGACCGCGCTTCGCACATCGTGTGACACCTAGCTCGACGTGGTCCGTTCGCTGAATGCGAACAGCGCGAAGTCCCATCGCCACCGGCTCCCTCCGTGGGCGCTCCCGCCGACGATGAGGTTCGTCGGGGTTACGGCGACGTCCGAGGGACTGTTCTCGAAGGGCACGTCCGCGAGGCCGATTCCGTCCGAGGCGAACCTTCGATCCAGGGCTCCACTCGGCGTCAGGCGGATGATCGCCGTCTCCGGACCGTAGGGACGGCCGGTGTGGCCAACCTCCCAGCTCGCGGCGACGATCCGATCGGCGTCGTCGATGTCGATGTGTCCGGTGATCTGGACCTTCGGATCGGTAGTACGCAGGACCACGCGGCCGTTTCTCCCGAACGTCTCGTCCAGTTCGCCACCCCGGTGAAGGCGAGCGAACAGCCCCACCCTCGGCGAGTACCCGCGGCCGGCGAGCACGAGCGACCCGTCGCCCTGGACGGCCAGGCTGTCTAGGCCCGCCAGCTTCGCCTCGACGCCGGGGAAGAACCGGACGAGCGTGCGCCCCCCGCGGCCGAATCCCGAATCCCGGGTGCCGTCCACGAGCAGGCGGGCCACGCCCATCAAGCTCTGCAGGCCCCCGTCGTCGGAGCCGGGAGGCGGAGGCAGGTGACGAAAGACGGACCCTCCGACCACGACGCGCCCGCGCCCGCCGATCGTCAGATCATGCAGCCAGTCGGTCCTGCCGCCGAAGTCGACCGTGGCCACGCCGTCCCGACCGAATGAATGGTCCATGCGCCCGTCCGGCGACAGACGGACCAGCGCGAAGTCGACCTCGGAGCCGGGGACGACGATGGACCCGCCCACGATGATCGAGCCGTCGCCTCCCACGCCGATCGCGGCTCCTTCGTCGAGGAACTGCGGTGAGGAGATCACGGCCCGCCCCCGGTCGCCGAATGCCCGATCCGGTGTTCCATCCGCCTCGTAGCGGAACACGGTCATGGGCTCGACGACGAGGATCTTGCCGTCCGGCTGGAGCGCGATGTCGATCGGCCCCGGCTCGCCCCGGATGGCGATGATCCTCCGACCAGAGTTGTGAGCGCCGAAGGAAGGATCCGGGCTCCCGTCGGGCAGGAATCGGATCATCGCCAGCTGGCGAACGCCGTCCACGACCGTGGATCCGATTTCGACGATCCGGCCGTTTGGCTGGACCACGAGACGGTGTCCGAAGTCGTCGGCGGCTTTGTCCTTCGGGCAACATCGAAAGCCGGCGTGGACCCATCCCTCCCCACCACCGAAGTCAGGATCGAGGTCAGCCGCGCCCGCTGACACCGCATGGAACCCAAGGACTAACGTCGAGAGGACGGCGAGGCTCCAGCTCGTCAGCCGGCGCGGCCGTTGACGTGGCGAGGTCATCCCTCGGGACCGTATTCGCCACGGCTGCCTCGGCCATCATGCAGACGCCTTATGGGATGTACGTGGTGTGGGAGTCCTCGGGCGAGCACGTCGACCCCGACCGGGCCCGGACGAATCGTCGATGCATGGAGCGATGCCCGTCGCCGGCGGCTGATCGCCGCCCGCAGCCTGGGATAATCGGGCCGTGCGCTACGACGACATCCTGGACGCCATCGGGAATACGCCGCTCGTCGGCATGCGGCGCATGACCCCGAAGCCGGGCGTGCGGTTGTGGGCCAAGCTCGAGGGGAACAACCCAACAGGGTCGACCAAAGACCGGATCGCGCTGCGGATGGTCGAGGCGGCCGAGGCCTCCGGCGAGCTGACGCCGGACAAGCACATCCTCGAGCCCACCTCCGGCAACACGGGCATCGCCCTCGCGATGGTCGCTCAGCGCAAGGGCTACCAGCTCACCGTCGTGATCCCGGACAACGCGAGCCCCGAGCGGGTCCAGCTCCTCGAGCTCTTCGGCGCCGAGATCGTCCCCTCGCCCGGCGATAAGGGAACGAACGGCTCGATCGAGGTCGCCCGCGCGCTCGCCCGCGACGACAAGTACTACATGCCGTTTCAGTACGGGAACCCGGCGAACCCGCTCGCCCACTACGAGGGGACGGCGGCCGAGATCATCCGCGACCTTCCGGAGCTGACGCACTTCGTCGCCGGCCTCGGCACGGGCGGCTCGCTGACCGGCGCCGGCAGGCGCCTGCACGAGCACGATCCCGGCGTGGTGATCGTCGCGGCGGAGCCCGAGCTCGGCGATCTCGTCTACGGGTTGCGCTCGATGGACGAGGGGTTCATCCCGCCGATCTTCGATGAGTCGGTGCCCGACAGGAAGTTCTTGGTCAACTCCTCAGACTCGCTTCGCGCGACCCGGGCCGTCACCGAACGCGAGGGGATCTTCGCCGGCATCTCGTCCGGCGCGGTGGTACACACGGCCATGCGACTCGCGCAGGAGATCGACGAGGGCGACATCGTGTGCCTGCTCGCCGACGGAGGGTGGAAGTATCTCTCGACCAACGCCTGGGCCCCCGAGCTCGAGCGGGCCGAGAAGGGCGTCGAGGAGTCGCTCTGGTGGTGACCACCGGGTCGAGCTCCCCAGGCGCCGTCGAGATCGCGACCCGGACCTCCCGTGCCGGATAGCCGGCCGGTCGGGATCTTCGACTCGGGAGTCGGAGGCCTGACCGTGGCGAGGGCGATCCTGGATCTCCTGCCGCACGAGCCGCTCATTTACGTCGGCGACACCGCTCGGTTTCCGTACGGGCCGCGGCCGCAGGAGGAGATCCGGCGGTTCGCCGTGGAGATCGCCGCGTCGCTCGTGGCGCGTGACGTGAAGATGCTCGTCGTCGCCTGCAACTCCGTGGAGGTCTCGGCCATCGACGACGTCGCGGTCGCCGCGGGCGTCCCGGTGGTCGGCGTGATCGAGCCCGGGGCCCGCGCGGCGGTTCGCGCCACGCGCAACGGTGAGGTGGGCCTGATCGGCACGCAGGCCACCGTGTCGAGCGGCGCCTACGGTCGGGCCGTCCGCGCGGCCGATCCCGAGGTCCGCCTCAGTTCGGTCGCCTGCCCCCTGTTCGTCGATCATGTGGAGCGAGGCGATACCTCGAGCCCGCAGCTGCGAGCCGCCGCCGTCCGGTATCTTGAGCCGTTGCGCGAGAGGGGGGTCGACACCTTGATCCTGGGATGCACCCACTACCCGATGCTGTCGGGGCTGCTCCAGCTCGAGATCGGACCCGACGTCGTGCTCGTGTCCTCGGCCGAGGAGACCGCGAAGGACGTGTACGGCACGCTGCTCGTCGCCGGGCTCGAATGCGAGGTTCCCGACTCGCCGACCGCATCCCCCGACCACGAGTTCCTGTGCACCGGCGATCCGGCCCGGTTCCAGGCGGTCGCCGGCCGCTTCCTCGCGCCGGAGGTCGCCGACGTCCGGGCCGCCCACCTCGAGCCCGCCGCCGGCGGGGCCTGGAGCGGGAGCGGCGAATGGAGCTGACCGTCCTCGGCACGTCGGGCACCTGGCCGGGTCCGGGCGGCGCCACGAGCGGCTTCCTCGTGCAGCACGACGGGTTCAACCTCTGGGTGGATGCGGGGACGGGGACCTTCGCGCGACTTCAACAGCACATCGCCGTCGCCGACATCCATGCGGTGCTCGTGACCCACGCCCATCCGGATCACTTCGTCGATCTGTATTCCTGTTTCTACGCACGTCATTACGGCGGGCTCGGCACCGACTCTCTTCCGCTCGTCTGCCCGCAGGACTTCTACGGCCACTTCGGGGAACTCGTCTCCGAGGGAGGCAAGGACGTCGCCGCGCAGGCGTTCGAGGTTCGCGCGACGGACCCTGGGACCGCCTACGACCTCGGGCCCTTTCGCGTCGAGGCGTTCGAGATGGCCCATGTCGGCGTGAGCGCGCTGGGATTTCGGATCGAGGTGGAGGGCGCTTCGCTCGCATACACCGGCGACGCGGGGCCATCCGACGACGTCGTGAAGTTGGCACGCGACGCCGACGTGTTCCTGAGCGAGGCGACGTGGCAAGACCAGGAGGACCTGTTGCCGTTCCACCTCTCCGCGCGTCAGGCGGGCGAGCACGCCGAGCGCGCCGGCGCCGGGCGGCTGCTCCTCACCCACATCTGGCCGACGCTCGACGCCGCCACGTCGCTCGCCCAGGCCGCCGAGGCCTATACGGGTCCCGTGGAGCTCGCGGTCGAGGGTGCGCGGATCGAGGTGCGCCGATGAGGGACGAGGCGCCGTCCACGGCCGATTCGCCCGCGCGAACGGAGGGGGCGGCCGGGGCCGTGCGGCCGGATGGTCGCGGGCCCGGGGACCTTCGGCCCGTCGAGTTCGAGCTCGGCTATCAGGAGTGGGCCGAGGGATCGCTGCTGTTCGAGATGGGACGAACCCGCGTCCTCGTCGCGGCCTCGGTCGAGGACCGGGCCCCGCGCTTTCTGCTCGGGTCCGGGAAGGGGTGGGTGACGGCCGAGTACTCCATGCTGCCGCGGGCCACGACGGAGCGAACCTCCAGGGAGGTCGGCCGCGGCCGTCCCTCGGGCCGAACCCAGGAGATCCAGCGGCTCATCGGACGCTCGCTTCGAGCCGTGACGGACATGGAACGACTCGGCGAGCGGACGATCACGATCGACTGCGACGTCCTCCAGGCCGATGCGGGGACGCGGACAGCGTCGATCACGGCCGGCTACATCGCCCTCGCGCTCGCCGTCCGCTCGCTGCGCGAGCGCGGCGTGATCTCGGCCGACCCATTGCGCGATTCGGTCGCCGCCGTGAGCGTGGGGATGGTCGACGGACGGCCGGTGCTGGACCTCGCCTACGAGGAGGACGCTCGCGCGGATGTGGACTTCAACGTGGTCATGACCGGCTCGGGGGCGCTCGTGGAGGTGCAGGGGACCGCCGAGGGCGAGCCGTTCAGCCGCGAGCAGTTGAACGAGCTCGTCGATCTGGCGGAGGTGGGCGTCCGTAGGCTCACCGAGATCCAACGCCGCGCGCTCGGCGACCCTGCAGCGACGCCGTGAGGACGGCCGCGGCGCGGAGGTCTACTACCGCACGGTGACGTTTCCCGAGGAGCTCGCCGTGGCGTCGCGAAACGCCCACAAGCTGCGAGAGATCCAGCGTATCTGCGCCGACTGGCCGACGCGATGGGTGACGGTGCAGACCGACGCCCGGGACTGGCCCGAGGTCGAGGAGACGGGCGAGACGTACCTGGAGAACGCACTATTGAAGGCCAGGGCGATCGCCGAGGCCCTCGGCATGCCGGCCCTGGCCGACGACTCCGGGATCGAGGTCGACGCGCTCGGGGGCGCGCCCGGTCCGCGCTCCGCGCGCTACGCCGGCGTCGGCGCGACCGACGACCGAAACCTCTCCGCGCTGATCCGCGCCCTCGCCGGCGTCCCCGGGCCGGGCAGGACCGCCCGCTACCGCTGCGTCGCCGCGGTTGCGTGGCCGGGCGGCCCGGAGGTCCGGGCCGAGGGCACGTGCGAGGGGAGCCTCATCGCCAAGCCGAGGGGGGCGAGGGGGTTCGGCTACGACCCCATCTTCGTCCCCGCCGGCTGGGAGGAGACGATGGCCGAGCTGACGGACCAGCAGAAGGACCGCATCAGCCACCGGGGGCGGGCCCTTCGCGAGCTCAAGGACCGGCTCTCAGGTCCCGACTGAGTATCAGGGGATGCACCCGTTGCCCGTGGGGGTGTATCCCCTGGACGTGCATGGGAGGAGAGCGTTGGACGAGCCTGTGGCTCGCATCGAGGATCCCGCGCGCGACGTGGGGCGGTTTGCCGAGCTGATCGACGACCTCGACGCGGTCGTCTGGGAGTACCAGGTGGGCAGCGGCCGCTACACCTATATGAGCGCCGCCGTCGAGCGGACGCTCGGCTATCCGCCGGAGCGCTGGCTCGAGGATCCGGGCTTCTCCGACGCCGTCGCCCATCCGGAGGATCGGGCGCTCGTTCGCGAGTTCTACGAGCGAATCGAGCGAGAGGGCGGCCACCACAGGATGGAATACCGCGCGATCGGCGCGGACGGACGCGAGGTCTGGACCCGGGACATCGTCCACGTGGTGGACCCGGGCGAGGGGCGCCCCCGCCTGGTTCGCGGCCTCTGTCTGGACATCACCGAGCGCAAGCGGGCCGAGTCCTCGTTGGCCGAGACCGAGGCGCGGTACCGATCCCTCATCGAGCAGATCCCCGCCGTCACCTACATCTGGGCGGCCGTCGGCGCCGGCTCGGAGCAGGCCGGTACCTACGTCAGCCCGCAGATCGAGGCGATCCTCGGGTATCCGCCCCACGAATGGCTGGTGGACCCGGATCTGTGGCGCAGCAGGGTCCACCCCGACGATGCCGCCCGGGTGCTCCCGGAGTTCGACCGATGCAGCCGGAGCGGCGACCCGTTCGACGCCGAGTACCGGATGGTTGCCCGGGACGGGAGGGTGGTGTGGCTGCACGATGAGGCCCACATCGTCGCGTGGGAGGAGGACGGGTCGCCCTCGCTCTGGCAGGGGGTCATGTTCGACATCACGGAGCGCCGCAGGATCGAGAAGGAGCGGCAGACGCTGCTCGTCCGCCTCGTCCAGGCGCAGGAGGAGGAGCGACGGCGGATCGGCGGGGAGGTCCACGACGACTCCGTGCAGAAGATGACGGCCGTGGGGATCAGGATCGAGGCGCTGCGAAAGCGCGTGAGCGATCCGGAGGTCGTGGCGTCCGTCGATGAGCTCCACAGGTCGGTTCGGCTCTCGATCGCGCGACTTCGTCATCTGCTGTTCGAGCTGCGCCCGCCCTCGCTCGATCGGGACGGCCTCGCGACCGCGCTCCGCGAGTACCTGCAGCAGGCCGGGCCGGACGGCGGATTCTCCTGTGCGATGCAGAACGGCCTGCATCGGGAGCCGCCCATCGAGGTTCGCACCACGGCGTATCGCATCGCGCAGGAGGCGCTCGCGAACGTCCGCAAGCACGCGCGTGCCTCTCGAGTCGAGGTCCGGCTCGAACAGCGCGACGGGGGGTTCATCACGCGCATCGAGGACGACGGCCGAGGCTTCGACGACCCCGCCGTGGACACGGGTCGCCCGGGGCACCGGGGCCTCGCCACCATGCGTGAGCGCGCGGAGCTCGCGGGAGGGTGGCTGCAGATCGAGACCACGAGGCGGCCGGCGGGCGACGGCGAGGAGCTCGCGACGTCCGGCCCGATCGAGACCACCACCGGAACCAGGGTCGAGTTCTGGCTGCCGTTCGCCGAGGACGGCCGGGGTGCCTTCGATGTCGCGTAAGCATGAGGGCGTCGAGCCGACCGACGGCGGATCCGTGCTGCTGCGGGTCGAGCAGGTCCTCTCGAGCCGTTCGCCCGGGTTCGTCGTGGTGGTCGGGCTCCTCCTCCTCGCACTGATCTCCCTCATCGACGTGGTCACGGGGGCCGTGCTCGCGTTGCCCGAGTTCTTCTATCTGGTGCCGATCGCGGTGGTGACCTTCGCCCGCGGCCGCAAGACCGGGGCGCTCATGGCCGCCGCGAGCGCGGCGGCGTTCGGCGCGACCGAGATCGCCAACCACACGGTTCGCTTCAACAGCGGCGTCATGTACACGAACTTCCTCACCCGGTTCCTCATCTTCGAGGCGGTCAGCCTGATGATCGCCCCGATGCGCTCTGCGCTGCTGCGCCAACGGGGCCTGGGGCAGCGCGAGGCGGAGGCGGCGGAGCGCCTCCGGGCCCTGAACGGGCTCAAGGACACGCTCCTGCATGCCGTCTCGCACGATCTGAAGGGACCGATGGCGGCGATTCGCGGGTCGGTCAGCGTGCTCGAGCGGGCGGAGCAGCTGCACCTCACGCAGGAGCAGCGGCAGGAGATGATGATGCAGATCGCGGTCAGCGCGAGGAAGGCCGACAACCTCGTCAGCGATCTGCTCGATCTCGAGCGCCTGGATCGAGGGGTGTTGGATCCCGACCGAGAGCCCACCGACGTCCTCGCGCTCGTCGAGCACACCGCGGAACAGAACGAGAGGGTCCGGGACCGAGACCTCGACGTCCGGGGCGATCACGTCCTGGTGAGCGTCGACCGGGTCAAGGTCGAGCGGATCATCGACAACCTCCTCACGAACGCGGCGAAGTACACGCCGCCCGACTCGCCGATCGTGATCCGCCTCGAGGCCCGCGACGCCGGTGTGCTCCTCTGCGTCGAGGATCGCGGCCCGGGGATCCCCGACGAGCTGAAGGACGTGATCTTCGAGCCGTTCCGCCAGGGCGAGGGGTCCACCGGCAAGGGCGTCGGCATCGGGCTGTCGCTGGTCCGCAAGTTCGCGGAGCTTCACGGCGGCCGCGCATGGGCCGAGGATCAGCCCGGGGGAGGAACGATCTTCAAGACGCTGCTGCCCGGGGAGCTGTCGAGGTCGCCGGACGGGGTTCGAGCCTCCGCCGTCGGCGAATAGGCGACGCCGCCGCAAGCCGCTCGCTCAGGCCATGAGGCCGACGGCGAGCACGGCGTCGAGCACGAGGGCACCGGCGACGAACAGCAGGAACCATCCCCGCCGTCGCCGCCCCTGGACGCCCGCGAAGGCCGCCAGCGCGGACATGCCCACGCCCGCGGCGCCGACCATCGGGAGGACCTCGGTCACGCCCGCATCGGGGGCCGACGGCAGCACGGCGCTCCCGCCCGTCGGTGCGGCCGGACGGGCGGGCGACCGATCCCGCCCGGCAACGCGTCCCTCGGCCATCGCCCCGCGTACCTGCTCGGCGGGGTGGGGGACGAGGACCGGCGCGGGCGACGGCGCCGGTGGCGCGATGTCTCCTTGCAGGGGGGCGGCGGTGACGACGAGCCGGTCGGGCGCCGGACCGGCGAACGAGGGCGGCCAGCACGTGAGGAGGCGCAGGACGCTCGGGTGGCGAGGATCGGCGGCGTAGATGGCCCCATCGCCCGGCGTCGTCACCTCCACGTCGACGACCTTGTAGATGGTCGTTCCCGATGACAGCTGCAGCCAGATGTGATCGCCGTAGTCCACCTCATGCAGGTCGGCGAAGTGCAGGTCTCGATGCGCCGCGATCACCGACACGCCGCCCGTGCCCGGCATCGACGTCCACGGGAGATGGCCCGGCCCCACCATGAGGCTGGACTCCGACACCCCCTCCAGGAAGACCGTCCGCAGCGAGATCGACGGGATCTGCACGATGCCGAGGGCCTGGCCGTTTCTCGGCGCCGGCACCTCGAGGATCGGACGGCCGCCGACGGGTGCGTCGTCCGAGGCCCGCTCGGATCCGTGGCCGGTTGCGTCTTCGTCGGCCGATCCACCGGACCCACCCGGCGATCCGCCCGACGCCTCGTCCGCGCTCGGCCTCCCCGATGGTCCGCCGCCGATCCCGTGCCCGAGCGACCTCACCTCCTTGGAGGTGGTCGGGCCGCGGTCCCGCTCGCCGGAGCCCGCCGAGGAGCGGGCGAGCGCGAGCTCCACCGCCGCCGTCAGCCTCCGGCCCCGGTCTCCGTTCAGGTTGTAGGCGAGGACGGGATACGCGAGCGCGATCGATCCGACGAGCACCAGCGACAGAGCGAGTGCCGTCCGCAGCCGCGCCACGCGGCCTCCGTCAGCCCACCTGAGCGCGCCGCCGCCCCAGGACGATGCCGGCGATGAGCAGCACGGCTCCGACCCCGGCGATCAGCGGCAGGGGAGTCGCGGTCGCCGGCGCCGTGCCGACCTTTCCGCCCTCCCCGACGACGATGGTGCCCGCCATTCCCGTGCCGCCGGGGCTCCCGTGATACTTGCAGTAGTACGGGTAGGTCCCCTCGGCCTTGATCGTGATCGCCTCCGACTGCCCCGGATCCAAGTTCCCCGTGTCGAAGGAGCCGTTGTCCGCCGTCGCCGTGTGCGCGACGTTGCCCGTGTTGTCGAACGTGATCTCCTCGCCCGGATCGATCGAGATCGACTTCGGGTCGAAAACGAAGTCCTCCGTCGCGACGGTGGTGGCCGCCTGCGCGATGCCGGCCCCGGCCAGGAGCACGAATCCGCAGACGAACAGGACCGATGCGATCCTCCGCATGTCTTCCCCTCCCCTGTTGTTGGAGGGGAGCCTAGCCCGAGGGCCGCCTCGAACGCCAGCCAGCATCGGCCGGCGCACAGCACGCGGTTCGTCAGGCGACCGAGAGGGCGCCGGCCGGCCGAATCACCAGGTTCGGAAACGACGAGGCCGACAGCAGCTCGAGGGTCCTCGCCGCCGGCGCGCTCGGACCAACGACGACCAGCTCGCGGCCGCGCCCCGAGACGCCCGGCGAGATCGACGAGCGCCTTGACGCCCGTGCTGTCGATGAAGGCGAGCGCCGAGGCGTCGAGGACGAGGTCACCCCGCCCCTCGCCGAGCCGGTCCTCGACCCGGCCGAGGAGGTCGTCGACGGTCGAGAGATCGAGTTCGCCGATGAGGCGAAGGGCGATCCCGTCCGCAGCCAGCTGCACGTCGAAC
Organism: uncultured Actinomycetes bacterium; assembly: GCA_963728285.1. Lineage (GTDB taxonomy): Bacteria > Actinomycetota > UBA4738 > UBA4738 > HRBIN12 > CAVSJR01. The sequence continues at coordinate 376,500 of CAVSJR010000005.1, forward strand.
ATCATTCGTCCCCCTCGGTTGCCGTTCGTTGGTCCGATGCTATGCGGGCCGGCCCTCCTTCGGGGCCGAAATCCCATGCACCTGCGCGCTGGAACGATCCGGCCCCGGCCCCTTTGATCCGGGAGAACCGGTACGATCGCCGGGCAGTCTCGGTCGATGCGCGTCCTCCCGTGCGGATGAGCGCGCCCGGACAGGTGGGGGAACCATGCACGTCGAGCTCCGATTTCCACCGGCTCCCGCGTCGGTTCGGCGTGCGCGCGAGGCCGTGGCGTCCGCGCTTGACGGGCGCCTGTCGGCGGAGGTCGAGCGGGACGTGGTGCTCCTCGTCAGCGAGGTGGTGACGACGAGCGTCAGGCACGCGACGCCCGAGGCCCGCGGGGACATCGGCCTCCTCGTCTCGATCCGGGACGACCGGGTCAGGGTCGAGGTGAGCGACGGGGGGCCGGGGTTCGACCCACAGGTTCGCCCATCGAGGGAAGGGCCCTCGGGCTGGGGCCTGTACCTGGTGGACTACCTCGCCGACCGGTGGGGAGTCACCCGCGACGGCTCGAACGCCCTGTGGTTCGAGTTCGACGTCGAGCGCTCGCCGCGCGTCCCGGCCTGAGGCAGCGTCCGGAACCGTGCCCGGGAGGGGTCGCCCCGGTGACGTGCTCGACCGGCGGACGCTGAACCGCGCGCTGTTGCAGCGGCAGATGCTCCTGCATCGCTCGAAGCTCCCCGCGGCCGAGGCGCTCGAGCGGCTCGTCGGCATGCAGGCTCAGTCGCCCAACGCCCCGTACGTCGGCCTGTGGGCGCGCGTGGACGGCTTCGTCCCGGGGGAGTTGGCTCGGCTCATCAACGAGCGGCGTGCGGTCCGCACCTCCTTGATGCGCACGACGATCCACCTCGTGACGGCCCGCGACTGTCTGCGGCTGCGCCCGGTGTTCCAGCCGCTGCTCGAACGCCGTCTCTACGCCGGCAGCCCCTTCGGCCGCCAGCTCGAGGGCATGGACATGGAGGAGCTGGTGAGCTTCGGTCGGGCGCTGCTCGAGGAGCGTCCGCGCACGGTGGCGGCGCTCGGAGGGCTCCTCGGCGAGCGGTGGCCCGATCGCGATCCGACGTCGCTCGCCTACGCGATCCGGCACCTCGTTCCGCTGGTGCAGGTCCCCCCTCGGGGCATCTGGGGAGCGAAGGGGCCGGCGGCGTGGACCCCGGTCGACGCGTGGCTCGGCCGTCCCCTCCGTTCCGATCCCTCCCCGGACCAGGTGATCCGTCGCTACCTCGCGGCATTCGGGCCCGCCTCGGTGGCGGATATCCAGGCATGGAGCTGGCTCACTCGGCTCCGTGAGGTCGTCGAGCGCCTGCGCCCTCGGCTGCGAACCTTCCGGGACGAGCACGGCCGCGAGCTGTTCGACATCGCGGACGGGCCGATACCCGACCCCGATACGCCGGTCCCGCCCCGGTACCTGCCCGAGTACGACAACGCGCTCTTGTCGCACGCCGACCGGACCCGCATCATCGCGGCCGATCACCGGGACCGCGTGTTCACGAGGGGCTCCCTCCTGGTCGATGGCTTCGTTCGCGGGGCGTGGAAGATCACGCGCGAACGAGGGGCCGCGACGTTGCTGGTGGAGCCCTTCGAATCGCTGCCTCGCCGCACCCGCCCGGGGGTGACCGAGGAGGGCATGCGGTTGCTCGACTTCGTCGCGGGGGACGCCAGAGCGCGTGACGTTCGGTTCGTCGCCGAATGACTCGTCCTCTCCCCGTGTCGAGCGATCGATCCGACGTGCGGGCGCGCGAGTCAGGGGAGGGGAACCGGCCGAGCGACGATCACCGCCCAGCCGCCGGCCGGCGTCGATCTGGACGACGAGCCGTAGGCATCCAGGCTCGCGGCCTCGAATCCGGCGCGCCCGAGCGCGTCGATGACCGCTCCGGGTTCGTAGAGCCGCAGCACGTGATGTTCGTCGCTTCGCCGATACCGGCCGGGGCCGGGTTCGTCGACCTTGCGGAAGATGGTGATGCGCCGATCGAGCGTCGTGTGATCGGCGCTCTCGTCGGCCCGCATGTAGAGCGTCCAGTCGTCGTGGTCGTGCCATCGGTGGGCGACCCGATCCGGACCGTGCCTCCCCGGCGCGGCCACGTCGAACAGGAAGACGCCGCCGGGGGCGAGCGCCTCGCGCACCCGAGCGGCGAGCCGCTCCAGCTGGGCGAGACTGGCCCGTGGGTCGGTGGCGTAGTTCAGCGCCTCACCGATGGCGGTGACGGCGACGGCTGGGGGGAGGTCGACGTCGAGGAGGGAGCCACGGCGAAACGAGGCCTTCGGTGCGTTCGCCGATGCCAGCTCGATCATGTCCTGGGAGACGTCGACCCCCAGCACGTCGTAGCCGGCATCGGTGAGGATGCTCGCGAGGATGCCCGATCCACAGCCGAGGTCCACCACCGTCCCGTGCCGGAGTCCGGCTTCGTCGAGCAGCGGACGGAGATAGGCCGCCGCCCGCCGAGCCAGATCACCGAACTCGCGGTCGTGAATGATCGCCTGGTCGGGTCCGTAGAAGGGTTCGGGCATCGTCGAGCTCGCATCCTCCCGTCCATTCCGAGGCCTCGTCTGCCGGCCAGGGTAGATGGCCGATGCGCCGGTCGTCGCGAAGCCCTGCTCACGCGGCGACCGACCACGATGATGGAGGGCGACGGTAGGGTGATCTCGTGGAGGTGATGCACGTGGACGTGCAGCGGACGATCGAGCAGGCGAAGGACGCCATCACGGTTCGGCGCGTGTACGGGGATCCGTTCGAGAAGAACGGCGTCACGGTGATCCCCGCGGCTCGCGTGCAGGGCGGAGCCGGGGGAGGGCAGGGAGATGCACCCGAAGGTCAGGGCCGCGCCTCCGGAAGCGGCATGGGCGTGATCGCGAGGCCGGCCGGCGCGTTCGTGATCCGCGGCGACGACGTCGTCTGGCGTCCCGCCGTCGATGTGAATCGCGTGATCATCGGCGGTCAGATCGTCGCCGTCGTCGCGCTGCTCGTCGTCCGATCGATCGCGAGGGCTCGAGCCGCGCGTCGTGCCCGAGCGTGACGACGCAGGCGTGGGCGGCGTCCGTCCTGCCCGCCCCCCGGTGTGACGCGACGCCCTGAGGCTATGCCCAGGTCACGAACGTGACCAGGATGTTCCCGCGGCCGAGGTCGCGGATATACATCGTCGGACGTCCACCGCTCGGCCGCGCGGCCGCGCGACCCCACGTGCTCGCGCCGGTGAAGGCTCCCCGGCTCCCGACGCGCGCCGCCGAGCCCACGGTCGTGAAGCTATCCAGGTGCTCGTAGATCTCCTCGAGCTCGGCGTAGTCGTGGGCGTTGGGATGCTGGTTCGAGGTGGGATTGCTCGTGTAGTCCATGCACGTGCCCAGATTCGGGTTGTCGAAGTCCTCGTCCTGGTGGTCGAGTCCCAGCGTGTGGCCCACCTCCTGGCACATGACGAGGTTTCTCCACGCCGACGAGTTGTAGGTGCCCGTCCTGAAGTACGTGTCGTTCACCTTCACCGTTCCCTGCCGGATGTGGGTGCCGCCCGTCAGCCAGATCTGCGCGACGCCCAGCCATCCCGTATTTCCGTAGGTGGCGCTGCAGACCTCCACACGCCCGCTGGTCGGACGGCACGATCGCGGGTTCTTGTTGCTGGATGCGATCCTGGTATTGAGGACCGTCGACTTCGACCAGTCGCTCGAGGTCGTGGCCAGGTGACCGTCCCACGCCGCCGACACGTTGTCGCCGAGTCGGAGCGTGAACGGATTCGATGTGCGCGCCCAGTGGTACCCGTTCCATGAATGCGATCCCATCGCGGCCGACGGAACGAGCCCGACGATCGCGATTGCGATGGCGGCTCCGACGACCAGGGAACGACGACGCTTCATCTTCACGATGCCTCCTCGTCTCGGGCTGATCCGACACGCGAGCGTTGAAAAATATCCCGATGCGGAGGGGATGAGTCAAGTGGGAGGTCGCCCTTCGGTGGGAAGGATGCGGGGAAGGGGCTAGAGGCTCGAGCGCTCCTCGGCGAGCCTCGCGAGGTTGCTCAGCTGCCTCACATCCGCACGGTTGACCATGATCGTGAAGATCGGCCGGATCCACGGCTGGAGCCAGTAGGGGACGTAGTTCACACGCTCCACGGTCTCGGTGTAGGTGATCCGCGAGCCGTCGCCCTCCGGCCCGATGTCGTATCGATGCGAGAAGTGCGCCTCCCAGACCTTGCCTCGCTTTCGATCCAAGCGCGAATCCGTCTCGATGATGAATCGTCGCGGCCTCGACGCCTCCGTCACGACCGACCGGTCGTGGAACGTGCCGTTGTCCGCGGTGCCGGAAGACGTGAACGCCGTTCCGACCGTCGCAGGTCCCTCCGGAGCGTCGAGGGACACGAGCTTGAAGGTGTCGCTGCTCGCGCGCTCGCCCGACCACTCGAGGTGGGCCTGGAGATCCGCGATCGTGTCGTAGACGACCTCGGGTGACGCCTTCGACGTCACCGACGTCTGGGTTCGAACCATCAACGGGCGCTGAGCCATGGCACCGCCTCATCCGCGGGGACGCCCCCCTGTGGGCCAGCGTGCGCCCATTTCGGGCCCCGCGCAACCGCGATCGAGCCACCTCGCCATCCGGAGGCCGCCCTTCGTCGAGGCGTGTCGGCGGCATCCTCGAGGTTCGATTAAGGTTGGGCGGATGACGACCTCCGGCCTCGAGGACGCGTTCGGACACCACGTGTGGGCCACGTTGCAGGTCATCGACGCCTGCACGTCGCTCACCCCAGAGCAGCTCACGAGCCCCGTCCCCGGAACCTACGGCTCGATCCTCGACACGTCGCGCCACGTCGTGGGCTCCGACGCGTGGTACCTGTTCGTTCTGACGGAGGGACGCGTGCCGCAGATCGATGAGGACGCGATGGAGCTCGATGAGCTGAGGGCCGTCATGGAGCGCCACGGCGCGGAGTGGCCGCTGGTCCTTCGCGACGGCCCGGATCCCGAGGCCGTCGTCACCGTCCAACGGCTCGACGGCACGAAGAGCCATGCGCCAGCCGGGATCCGGCTCGCGCAGGCGATCCACCACGGGACCGATCATCGAAGTCAGATCTGCACCGGGCTGACGGGGCTCGGCGTGGAGCCGCCCGACATCGATGTCTGGGACTTCGGCGACGTGGACGGCCGCGTGTTCGAATCTCCTCCCGAGCCCTAGCGGAGGGGCTCCTCCGGGGGCGTCACGACCAGAACTGGTCGAGCGTTCGCTGGTCCGCCCAGCTCTCCCACGCCTCGGCGACCCGTCCATCCCTCATCTCGAACACGAGGACGTAGTTCATGTCGAGCGTCCTCTCGTTTCGGGACGCCGTGGCCCGCAAGAGCGCCACGATGTGCTGGTCGTTGGCCAGCACATCGTGCACGTGGACGCGGTAGGACCCGTGAGAGAGATCGAACTCCTCGGCGAAGGACGCCAGGACGGCATCTCGGCCCTCGTAGTCCCCGGCGAGAGGGTTCCGTCCGGGCGTGTGCCAGACGACCTCCTCCTTGAACAGGGCCGCCAGGGAATCCAGGTCGCCGTCCGCGAAGGCGTCGTAGATGCGGCCGAAAACGGCGAGGTGCGGATGATCGATCACGCGGCGTCCATTTGAAAGCTCTCCCGTTCGCAATCTACCCCCTCTGACCCTTCCCTTCCGACTGGTGAAGTGGCGCAGCCGTGAACCGACCCACCGGTCCCGTGCGTGCCTAACCCTCGACTCCGGTTTCGACCGACGAGTGGGTAGGCTCGCTGGAGATCGTCACCCAACCGATGAGTTCGGCGGCCCGGCTCCGTCTTCCGTACGGAAGACAAGAGGAGGCGTGATGCGAAAGGTGATCTTCAGCGAGTTCCTGACCCTCGACGGGGTCATGCAGGGGCCGGGCGTGCAGGACGAGGACCGGAGCGGTGGATTCCAGCACGGCGGGTGGATGACGCCGTACATGGACGAGGAGCGGGGGAAGGCCATCTCCGAGGGGCTCGCCGCGTCCGGCGGCTTGCTGCTGGGTCGGGGGACCTACGAGATCTTCGCGGCCTTCTGGCCGACCGCCCCCGAGGACGACCCCATCCGCGACACGGTGAACGCGCTGCCGAAGTACGTCGCCTCGACCACATTGAGCGAGCCCCTCGAGTGGCAGAACTCCACGCTGCTCAAGGGGGACGTCGCGGAGGAGGTCGCGAAGCTGAAGGAGCAACCCGGGGGCGACCTGCTGGTGATCGGCAGCGGCGGGCTGGCGCAGACGCTGATGGAGCACGGACTCGTCGACGAGTATCAGCTCATGATCCATCCCCTCGTCCTGGGGAGCGGGAAGCGGCTGTTCCGGGACGGCGGCATGAGGCACGCCCTGCGCCTGGTCGACGTCTCGACGACGGGGACGGGCGTCCTGATCGCCACGTACGAGCCGGCCGACCGTACGCCGGAGGACCCGGCCGCCCGGCGGTAGTCATGTCGACGTGACCGCTCGGGTCCGCGCGGATCTGCTGCGCGGGAGCGAGACGCGAGTGCGGTGGCGCTCCCGTGGCCGAGCTGTTAGAACGGTCGGGGGCGCCGGAACGCCGTCGATCACGATGCGGAGGCAATCATGAACGGTACCCAGGCCACACCGAACCCTGTCCGCACGGCCGGCCGCCTCCGGCTCACGCGACTCGTGATGCTGGCGGCGACCGCGGGGCTCCTCGTGCAGCTCGCCCCGGCGGCCGCGACTGCCACGACGACGAAGGCCGCTGCGAAGCCGACGATCGTCCTCGTCCACGGCGCGTGGGCGGGCCCCTCCAGCTGGAAGAAGGTCGCCGGCGAGCTCAATGCCGACGGCTATCGAACCGTCACCCCGAGGCTTCACCTGATGTCGGTCGCCGAGGACGTCGCGACGGTTCGGGCGGCCCTCGACGACATCCGCGGAAAGAAGGTGCTGGTCGGGCACTCCTACGGAGGGTTCGTGATCTCCAACGCGGGGGCGGGTCGTTCCGACGTCCTCGGCCTCGTCTATTCGGCGGCGTTCGTGCCGGACCGGGGTGACTCCATCCAGAGCCTCGGGACCGGGTTCGTTCCGTCGGAGGCGTTCAACCATTTCGCCTTCCTCGGCGAGCCGTTCGCCTCGCCGTGCTACATCGAGCCACCGTTCTTCCGCCGGTTCTTCGCTCAGGATCTCCCGGCGAAGCGGGCGGCCCTCCTGAACGCCAAGCAGCAGCCGATCAACTTCCCCATCGTGGGCACGCCGTCCGGACCGGTGGCCTGGCACAGGCTCCCGTCGTGGTATGCGGTCTCGGGGCAGGACAGGATGATCGATCCCGCCGAGGAACGCTGGATGGCCAAGCGAGCAGGGTCGACGACGGTCGAGTACGCCACCGCGAGCCACGTCGGAGGCATCACCCGCTTTGCGGGGCGCTTCACGAACCTCATCGAACGGGCGGTGCACGCGACCGCCGCGTGACCGGTGTCCCGAGCAGTGGGCGCCACGGCGATTGCCCCGGTGACGTCCGGACCGATCGGCCTCGGCGTGTCGCCCACGCGATCAGGGGGTGTCCCGACCGGGGCGTCCGACGGAGAGGGACACGGTGCCGTACGCCAGGAACGCGGTTGACGGAAGCCGGGTGTACTTCGAGGACGATGGCGGCGAAGGCGTCCCGGTATTGATCCTCGGCGGATTCCTGGACCCGATCGACCTGGTGCGGGGCTCGCCGATCGCGCAGGCGCTCCGGCAGCTGGCCGAGGAGTTCCGGCTCGTGTACGTCGATCACCGCGGCCACGGACGAAGCGAGGCGCCGCACGACGCGCAGGCGTACGCGATGCCGCTGCGGGTCGCCGACGCCGTGGCGGTCCTCGATGAGCTCGGCATCGAGCGCGCGCACTTCGTCGGCATCTCGTGGGGAGGGAGGCTCCTCTTCGGGATCGGCGAACATGCGCCCGAGCGCATACGGTCGCTGGTGATCGTGGGTCAGCAGCCGTACGCGATCGATCCCGATGGCCCGCTCGCTCGCGTGGTGGGGGAGGCCATGGCCGCGTCGCGAGACGAGGGGATCGAGCCGCTCGTCCTGGCGTTCGAGGCCATCGCCGGCCGCTACCCCGAGCCGGTCAGGGCCACGTACCTCGCGAGCGACGCCGCGGCGATGCGCGCGGCGTGGAGCGCGGCGATGGCCGAGGGAGCCGTGGCCAAAGACCTCGCGGCATGGGACGTCCGATGCCTCATCTGTGTGGCGGCGGACGACGCGGACTTCTTCGAGCAGGCACGACGCGCCGCCGATGAGATCCCGAACGCGGAGTTCGTCTCGATCGAGAGAACGGACCACCTCGGCATGGACGTCGCTCCGGTCGATCCCGTCCTGCCCGCCGTCCTCAGGGTGCTGCGAGAAACGAGCTAGGAACCCCGTCGTGCCCGCGTGTCGTCCTCAATGCGATATCCAGACCTGCCTCAGCGGGGAGCGCGGGCAAGCTCCTCGAGGCGGCCGGACATCAGCCGTTCCAGCTCGGCGGGGTAGGTCAATCCATGCTCCCGAGCAACGCGAGGAGCGCGTTCCCGGTAGAACGTCAGGAGGTCCAGCCCTGCTTGCAGCATGGGGCCGTGCTCCATCGGGGGGAAGGTTGAACGCAGCGCGCTCAACTCGGTCGTCGATATCGCCTGGTCCAGCTTTTCGTAGGGCTCGTCCTGTGCATCGACGCCCTGTTCGATGCGGGCGAGGTTGACGCAATACCGGCGAAGCGCCTCCAGTTGACCGGCGGCCCACCAGAGGTGGCCGCGCCCGAGCGCGGCGGTGAAGTGCGACAGGTCGTGCCAGAACCAGTACAGGATCCGGCGGAGCTCCTCGGCCTGTGTCGTGGGGTCGGGCTCGGGCGAGGCAACCTCCGCGCCCTCCAGGATTCCCTTCCTGTCGAGGAGCGTGCGGTAGGGCCCATGAATGACCTCGTCGAGTCGGCTCTCGCGCCCGAAGGAGAGCTCCCCTTCGGTGCCGTCGGGCAGGATGAAGAACGTGATGGCCTCGTTGCCGAAGCTCTCGAGAAAGATCGGGTCGCCGAGCTTCCGGATGATGGCCGCTCGGTCGGCCAAGACGGCATCGTAGGCATCGTCTGCCGCGATCAGACAGAGGTCGATGTCCGAGTACGCATCCGCCTTGCCCGTGACGATGGATCCTTCGAGAAATGCGGCGACGATGCGCGGGTCGGAGGAACACACCTCCACGAAGCGGGCGAGGACGGCGTCGTGCTTTGCTGAGGAGCTCATGAGCGGAAGCCTCGCACGTCGATCGCTGGGATGCCACCAGAGTCAGCGCACGAGCCACGCTGAGCCCCTGATTCTCTATGCTGACGGTACGCGCCCGCAGGACGAACAAGGGGCCGCCGTGCGAAGGCCGCAAGGAATCACGATGCTCGTGGCTCTCTCGGCATTCGTTGTTGCGTTTGTGCTGTTCATGCCGTTCGTGTGCTCGACAGCTTCCGAATCGACATCAGGACGTCCTGTGCGACGCTGCTCGGTCTTTCGTTGCCCGGCTTCTCAGGCGGGAGCCAACTTCTCACCAAGCTATGCAGCGCCGATCCTGGCTGGTGCGATAGCCGCTCTCGCCGTCATCGGCTACTCCATGATTCGGCCGGCAAGACGGGACGTCGGTCGGCACGATGAAGGACCGGACGTCTGAGCGCGTATGTCAGGACTCTGATGGGCGCCCGGAGGAGGCGTGGAGAAATCTCGCGTGGAATCGCGGCAGACGCGTGTTTGAGCCGCAGGTTCTTTACGGCAAACGGACGGTTCCAGTGCCGCGTTCCTGGACGACGATGGTCACTTCAGGGGGAAGGGGCTGGCCTCGTTGCTCGACGAGATACTCATCGTCTCCGCGCTCATCGTCATGGTGGCGCTCTGGGGGATCGTCGAGGCTCTGATCGCCCGCCAGGAGCGTCGGCGACGATTCCTCAGGGAGTATCCCGATCTTGACCATCTTCACCCTCGGTCGTCGATTTGGTCCGTTCCTCGTCCACCCAAGGGAAAGTCCTCGTGATGCGGGGCGAAGTTGACGCGCTGGCCCGAGGCGCGAATGGCGACGCGGCTGATAGCTGAATCGGGCCATCGATCGGTCTGTTGCATCTTTCGCAGAACGGGTTCGGTGCGAGAGGGGGGATTTGAACCCCGTCAGCCGATGCGGATCATCTTCTTGTTCACGAACTCGTCGGCGCCGAAGCGGCCGAGCTCACGGCCCGAGCCCGAGCGCTTGATGCCACCGAACGGCAGCTCGGCGCCGTCGGCGAGCACGACGTTCACGAACACCATGCCGGCCTCGATGCCGTCGGCGACGCGGAGCGCTTGCTCCTGGTCGGTCGTGTAGACGTACGAGCCCAAGCCGAACGGGGTGTCGTTCGCGATGCGCACGGCGTCGGCCTCGTCCTTCGCGCGGTAGACCTGCGCGACCGGGCCGAAGAACTCTTCTTTGGACGCGGGGTTCTCGGGAGTGACATCCGTCAGCACGGTCGTCTGGAAGAACGCGCCGTCGCGGGTGCCGCCGTGCACGAGCGTCGCGCCGTGCTCGATCGCGCGCTTGACCTGCTCGTCGACGCCCTCGGCGGCCTTCAGCGAGGACAGCGGGCCGAGCACCGAGTCGACCGCCGTCGGGTCGGTCGCCTCGACCTCGGCGATCTTCGCGCTGAACTTCTCGAGGAAGGGCTCGTACAGCTCGTCGATGACGATGAAGCGCTTGGCCGCGTTGCAGGACTGGCCGCTGTTGTCGAGGCGGGCGTCGACCGCGTTCTGCACGGTGGCGTCGAGGTCGTCGGTCGAGAGCAGGATGAAGGGGTCCGAGCCGCCGAGCTCGAGCACGACCTTCTTCAGGTTGCGGCCGGCGATCTCGGCGACCGCGGCGCCGGCGCGCTGGGAGCCGGTGAGCGAGACGCCCTGCACGCGCGGGTCGGCGATGACCTGCTCGATCTGGTCGTGCCTGGCGTAGATGTTCACGTAGGCGCCGGCCGGGAAGCCCGCGTCCAGGAAGATCTGCTGGATCGCGGCGGCGGACTCGGGGCACAGCTCGGCGTGCTTGAGCAGGATCGTGTTGCCGATGATGAGGTTCGGGCCGGCGAAGCGGGCGACCTGGTAGTACGGGAAGTTCCACGGCATGATGCCGAGCAGCACCCCGAGCGACGAGCGGCGGATGACCGCCGAGCCATCGCCCGCGAGGAGCTGGATCGGCTCGTCCTTGAGGAAGTCCGCCGAGTGGTCGGCGTAGTACTCGTAGATCGCCGCGGCGAAGTCGGCCTCGCCGAGCGCCTGCTCGATCGGCTTGCCCATCTCGCGCACGATGAGCTCCGCCAGCTCCTGGCGGCGCTCGGTGTGGAGTTCGCTGACGCGGCGGATGAGGGCCGCGCGCTCCTCGACCGTGGTCGACTTCGACCAGGTGCGGTGCGCCTCGTCGGCTGCGGCGATCGCGGCCTCGAGCTCGGCGTCGGTGATGGTGTCGTAGGTCTTGACCGTCTCGCCGGTGGCGGGGTTGGTCACGGCGTAGTCCATGGTGTGGGTCTCCTTGTCTAGTTAACTCAGTCGTGCGATCGCTTCGTCGGTCGATACGACATCGGCGAATTCGTCGTGGAGGCTCGCGAGACTCGTGCGGTGGATCAGGTCGGCGGGGAAGACTTCTCCGTCCGGTCCTTCCCGATCGAAGGTTGCACACGAATCGCCGACGACCCACGTCTCGAATCCGAGGTTGCCCGACATCCTCGCCGTGGTTGACCCACAGTGGTCGGTTGTCAGTGCTGCGATCACGACCGTGGTGGCGCCCGCTGCGCGAAGCCGCTCTTCCAGATCGGTTCCGATGAATGCGGAGTTGACTCCCTTGGTCAAGACCGGCTCATTCGCTAGCGGCATCGCTTCCGGCTTGAACTCGAACCCGGGATCACCCTCGTTGAAGAAGTGCCACTCGGGGTCTGTGTCGCGATGTCGAACATGGATGACCGGCGCGTCCGCGGCCCGCCAAGCTGCGAGCAGCCGCGCGACGTTCCCTTCCGCGCCGGGGTTGTTCCGGCTTTCCCCATACCGGATCATCGAATGCTTTCTGCACATCGACTATCAGGAGGGTCGGTTTCTCGGCCATGTCGAAACCCTACACGGGCTGGTGGATCTTCGGGCAACATGGCAGCATGCTCGCCTCGGTGATCGATCGGCTCGACGCGACGACCACCGACGACAGCGACCTCGACCGAGCGCTCTTCCGTGCGTAGCCCGAGCAACCTTAGGATCCGGTGGCCGAAAGGCCGTGGGGGTTCGAGTCTTCCCTCTCGCACCTCCAGCCAGCGAATGACACTGAGGACGCGCTGCAATGCGGCACCAGGAAGGCTACCCTCCGCCCAGTGAGCAACGGCGAAGGCTTGAACGAGGAAGTCAAGAGTACGTGGGATCAGCTGGCCGCCTTCTGGGACGAGCGGATGGAGGCCGGAGCAACCTGGCAGCGCACGCTGATCCAACCGGCGGTTGAGCGGCTCCTGCATCTCGAGCCAGGAGAGCGGATCCTCGAGTTCGCCTGTGGGAACGGGGAGTTCGCTCGCCGGATGTCTGAGCTCGGGGGGCACGTGATCGCAACGGACTTCAGCGAGCGCATGCTTGAACGAGCCCGTTCCCACGGCGGCGACGTGGATTATCGGATGGCTGATGCGACCGACGAGGGGGAGCTCCTCACGCTCGGGGAGCGCGCATCGTTCGACGGCGTCGTGTCCAACATGGCGATCATGGATATGCAATCCATCGAGCCGATGGTCGCGGCGGCCTCTCGTCTCCTGAAGCCGGCCGGTCGCTTCGTCTTCTCGACCCTCCACCCCGCATTCAACTCGGGCGACGTCCGGCCAGCGGTGGAGCTCGACCTAGAGGGTGGTGTCACCGAGGTGTATTCGGTCCGGGTGTCGTCGTACGGTCGATCGTTCACCAGTAAGGGCGTCGCTCTGCCTGATCAGCCCGTCGAACAGTGGTACTTCCATAGGCCGCTGTGGATGATCCTGGAACCGTTCTTCGCGCACGGATTCACGCTGGACGGACTCGAGGAACCGCTCGTGACTCCAACCGATCGGGAGAAGCCAGGAACGCCTGACTACGTGTTCACTCAGATCCCGGGTGTGTTGGTATGTCGGATGCTCCCGAGATCTTCCCAAGCGGTCCGGCCCTCTACGTCGTTCGACGACGCGCACCCCTTCTGACCTGGTGCGAGAGGGGGGATTCGAACCCCCAAGAGGTTGCCCTCACCGGATCCTAAGTCCGGCGCGTCTGCCAGGTTCCGCCACTCTCGCGCTAACAGGCAGATGGTAGAGGAAGCCAGACGCACCTGGCGGTCCGAGACGCCACCTGACGCGGGAGAGGAAGGAGAGGGGAATACTCTCCCAGGACGGAGGGGACTACCGGCATCACGTGCGGGTTGCGGGGTCGAGATGGGCGGCCCGACGTGAGGAGTAGGTTGCAGCACGAAGCGGGGAAGCAGCGGACGAATTGGTCCACCTCGCTTCAGTGACAACAGGTGTACGGTCGAACGAATAGTCCGGTCGGCCGATGGGAGAGGGGAGCTGATGGCGAAGGCGCGGGGTCATGAGCACGAGTCCATCAAGCACGGTCACAAGCACTTTCACGTCACTCACTACCTGCATCAAGGCGAGAACTGGGGGCACCTTCTCTCCACTCACAGCCACGCCCACAACCACGCAGGCGTCGAGCACGTGCATATCCCGCACCGGGACGTTGAAAAGGAGCATCGCAGGGAAGCGCATGTCCACGACCATGCCCGCCCAGCCGAATCGCCAGGCTAGATCGGCGCTTGGTGCTCCTCCCGCCCGTTTGCCTTCCAGAGACACAGAACAGAAGAGGCTGCGTAGTGTGGGCGTCGTCGCCCTGCAGATCTGGCCGACACGCGACGGCGGTGCCCTGCTTGTAACGTCAAACCATGTTCCCCGTTTGCAGCTTCTGCGGCAGTCGTCCAGTCATCGCGTGGTTCGAGGGACCGGACTTTACGCGGTCGTTTGACTCCCCGGACAAGGTACGGGCCGATGAGGCGTGGTTAGCGTGTTCCCCCTGTCTGAGGCTCGTCGACGTAGGCGACCGTGACGGCATCGCTCGGCGCGGCATGAGGCGGGTTCGAGGCGGCCGTGTCGACGAACGCTCCTTCGCGTCCGCCCGAGCCGCGCATGCTCAGTTCTGGGCGGCGCGGCCGCGAGCGTAGGGGTTGTCCTGCGGACGTGCGACGAGCGCGAGTCTCGCTGGGAGAAGCGCCGCCGCTCGCTGCTACTCAGCCGAGTCGGGCACAGATCGCCCGAGGGTCACCGTCCTCGTCGGTCATGACGTCGACTCCCTGGAATCCGACGTCATGAAGCAGCCGTCCTGTCGGGTCGGCTTGGTCACCGCCCAGCTCCAGCAGTACCCAGCCACCGGGCCTCAGCCAACGCGCGCTTCGTCGCACGACATCTGCGAGAACGTCCATTCCGTCGGATCCCCCATCAAGCGCCAGCCGTGGCTCGAAGGCCTGGACGTCGCGGGGGAGCAAGCGGAGTGATTCCGTCGGCACGTACGGCACGACGGCCGTCAGCACGTCGACGCGGTGCTCGAACTCTCGGGGGAGCGGATCATCCAGATGGCCCTCGAAGACATCGACGCCGTTCCGCCGGGCGCATTGGATCGCAATCACATCGAGTTCGGTTGCCAGTACCCGCGCCGTCGGCACGGCCGCGGCCAGCACGGCCGCGATTGCACCCACGCCCGTGCAGAGGTCCGCGGCCACGCCCGCCGGAGGAAGAAGCGTTGCCGCTCGTCGCGCCAACGGCTCGGTCTGCCCTCGCGGCACGTAGACGCCCGGTGCGACGAACAACTTGAGGTCGCAGAACGTGACCGAGCCCGTCAGCCAAGCGAGTGGCTCGCCGTTTGTGCGACGAGAGACCAGATCGTCGAGCACGTCCGGATTTCCGGCTGCAGCCCGCATGAGCTCATCGGCCTCCTGGCGAGCGGCGATGCATCCCGCGTCAGTGAGCAACTGCGTCACCGAAGCACGATCCAACGGCACGGCCATCGCTCAGTATCTCTCCAAGGCTGGGCTCCCGGGGCTGATGAACGAGCTCGGCGGGATGACGGCGTGGGCCGCGCGGGATATCCGACGACTCCCGGCTAGGGGCGCAGGCGGGTGAGGCCCTCCGGCGAGACGGGCTCAGGCTGAGGGCTGCACCTCGACGATCTTGCCGTCTCGCAGGGCGAAGGAGAAATCCTGCGGGCTCCCGCCGCCCGTGTGGACCAGCTCCCCGTCGACGAGGAGGCGCACGCCGGGGACGTTGCCGAGCCGTAGGTCCAGCCGGCGGTCGGCGTGCAGCACCTCGGTCGCGCCCGCCTCGAGGATCCCGGAGAAGACCTCGTCCCCATCGGCGAGCGCTCGTATCCAGGTGCGCTCCAGGACGCGCACCTGAAGGCGAACATTGCGGGCTTCGTCCGCGGCGTTCGCGGCTTCCCCGCCCTGCGAGGCTCCGCCGCCCTGGTTCGCCGACCCTTCGCCTCCCGCTTGCGTCGAGCCCGACTCGGGAACGGGCATCATCGGCGTGTCTCGAGACGCCGAGCGCGAGATCCAAAACGCCGCGAGCAGGATCAACACGAGCGCGGAGATGGCGGCGAGCAGTCGGAAGGATGAGCCGGATCCGGTCGGGATCATCAGCCTCGGAACCTCGGTCAGCTGGGCCTCGTCCACGATCCCGTGATGCTCGACGTATCGGTCGACCATCTCGTCGCCGTCCAGCCCGAGGTACTGCGAGTACTCACGGACGAAGAACCGGGCGTAGGCGGGCGCCGGAAAGGCGGAGACGGGTTCGTCGTTCTCGAGCGCCGCGAGGTACGAGGAGGTGATGCACGTCTCGCCGGCCGCCTCGGCGAGCGAGACGCCGCGCGACTCTCGCGCGTGACGGAGGATGCGCGCGACATCGTCGCCCGGCTGATCCGGTTCCGTCGCCCACGGATCGTCCTCGGCGCCGACGGGATCGGGGAGGTGGACGACCTCGGCGTCGCCACCGGCCTGGGGCAGCTCGAAGACGTCGGCGTCGTTGGTCTCGGTCGCCGAGGGGGTCGTCGAACGCCTCTTCTTTGCTGTCTCGGCCATTGGGGGCGCGGGGGTTGTCGGGAAGGAACGCCCGCCCCAGTCAGTAAACTCATTCGGCGGCGAAGCCGCAAGCCAGCAGTTCGGAGGGCGTGCGGCGGCCGCCGTTCGATGCCGGCCGCGCGACCGCTACCAGGAGCCGCCGCCGCCTCCTCCGCCACCCCCACCGGAGAACCCGCCGCCGCCGAAGCCGCTGGAGCCGGACGACGCGGGCTGTGACGCGATCGAGCCGGCGGTCGAGACGGTGAAGCCGTCGATGGCGTGACCGAACCCCGCGTAGGTGAACGGGTGGCTCGAGACGTACCACCCCGACGTGTCCGGCTGGATGCCGAGCTGTTCGAAGGCTCTCGCCCACTTCTCCGTCAGGCCGAAGACGATGGCGTAGGGGAGGAACCTGGAGAAGATCATGTTGACCTCGGCGAACCGAGACAGCTCCTTCTCCGACGTGTCGATCACCACGCGAAAGCCCTGAACGCGACGGAACGCCGCCGTCCCCTTCGCGGTCCGTCGGGGCGTCCATCGAGCTCCGATGACGAGCAGCACGGCCCCCAGGAGCAACGGAAGCGCCGCGAGCGCGAGGGTGGTCCACGCGATCGCCGCGGCCACGACCCCGACCGCCACGATGAGCGCCCCGAACGAGAGCAGTCCCCAGCGTTGGCGAACCTTGTCCGGGCGAGCGGCGAACCAGCCCCGTTGGACCACGTCGTCGTAGAGCAGGTTCTCGACGCGACGGAGTCGCTCGACGAAGGTCGTTCGAAGCTCCGACAGCAGCACGACATCGCCGTCTCGGAACAGCCCGTCCATGAGCGCCCGCTCGTAGGGGAGGAGTTCCTTCGGCTCCTCCTTCTTCGAGAGGCGCCAATCGGGTTTTCCGAAGAGTCCCTCCTTGGGGATCTCCTCGATCGTGAGGTACCGGCGAACCGCGAGGTCGACGATGGTCGCGGAGACGTCGAGCGGATTGGCCCGCTCGTCGATCAGCGTTCCGATCTGTCCGGGGCGCAGGTCCTCGGGGGGCGCGAACTCCACCAGCGGCCGATCCCGCTCGAGCAGCGGAACGGTCTGCTCGGGATCGCCCGGAGCGCCGTGCAGGACGTCGGCGGCGGAGCCGGAGAAGCGGCGGTCCCTGCCGACTCGCCAGAGCAGCCAGCCGAAGCCGACCAGCACGATGAGGAGGATCACGCCCCCGCCGGCGATCGTCGGCCCCGTGACCGAGAACGCCCGCGCGAGGCTCCAACGTTCCACGAGCACCGGCCGCGGCGGGGGCACGACGCCCTTGGGGATCGCCACCACGACGGTGAGCCCCGAGTGCGGGAACAGCTGGGAGGCCTCGAACGTCGCGGTGTCGCCCCGCGCACGCTCGCGCCCGCACGAGGCGTTGGACCCGTAGGCCCCGGTGAAGCACGCGGCCCGCAGGATCTCGCCCGGGGCCTGAACGCGGACGGTCGCCTGGTCGATCGGCACGTCCCACTCGGTCCCGATGGCATTCCAATAGAGCTCGTCGTGCTCCGGGAAGGCATTCAAGGCCCCACGCACTCGGTAGCCGATCTCATAGGTATGCCTGCCGGTGATCTCCCGGTCGGGATCGCCGATCCGGATCCTCTTCAGCCCACCGCTCAGATCCTCGACCTGGTAGTCGGCGGGCGTCCCCTCGGACGCGCGGACGGTGAGGTCCTCGATCGGGTAGATGCGGTCGCGCGTGTCGTCATAGCGCAGGCGCACGGGGATATCTCGGAGGATCCCGTGCCTCGGCGTGGCCCCGAAGTCGTAGTCGATCGTCTCCCGGACGAGGATCGTCCCGTCCCGCTCGATCCGGATGTCGACGTCGTAGCGCTGAATGCGCTCCCCGCCCGACTGCGCGAGCGCCGCCTGGGGGAGGACGAGGGCCCCGGCGATCAGGAGAACCGAGGCAGCGGCGACGGCGAGGCTGCGGGTTCTGCGTCCGTTCCTCAGGGGAGTGCCTCCGCGCGCCGCTGCATGTTCCTGGCGATGAACAGGATGTCGGATGGGTCGATCTCACCGTGGCCCTCGACCGACTGATACAGGTTCCGTTCCCGCCACCCGTAGAGGAGCGTCGGGCGTCCGAAGTCATCGATCCCCGCCACGGCGAACGACCCGTCTCCGAATTCCCCCGAGGGGAGCATGCGGTCGGAGGTCACCTGCGTCGTGGCTTCCCGCCGAAGGAAGGCGAGGGCATCCCTGGCCCCCTGGTCGTTGCCGCAGAGGAGGGCCGAGCTCGTGACGATCTCCTGCCGCTTCGGGGGCGGCTCCTCGGGGTTCCCGAGCACGAGATAGTCGAGCAGGTCCGGCGTCGCGAGGATCGCCTCGTACGCGCCACGGCAGCCCGCGCGTTCGAGCGCCGACGACGCCGGCATCGTCGTCTCGGAACAGCTCGAGATCGCCCGGGCCGGAGAGCCTAGGCGAGTAGACGAGGCTTGGAGGGGCCTCGTTGGGCTTGGCGACGAGCTCCTCGAGGTCGGGAGGCTCGAAATTGCGAGCGTGGGTGCAGCCCGGGGTCCACAGCACCACCGTCGCGGCGAGCACCGCCGCCGCCCTCCGGTGCGGACGCGTCGTCACGAGCATCGGGACCATTCTCCACGGACCGGAGGGCAGCCGGGGGGAGCTTGCGTGGACTCGGCGGCCGCGAAGGCGCCTCTCCCGAGGCGCGACATCCCGCCGACGGGTGGCCTGCGTCCCTCCGCCTCAGGGCGCCGCGAGGCGCCCCAGGTCAGCGCCCGAGCGAACGGGCGAAGGCGTCGGCGACGGTGAGGTCCGAGGCGTCGAGACGGGCCCCGTCCGCGAGCCGGCCCTTCGAGAGCGCGTACAGCAGGCCGCCGGTCGATCCGGGATCGCTCTGCGCGAGCGCCCACGCCTCCGCGGCCTCCTCGGGGGAGACGGAGACGTCGGAGGTCTCCGCCATCTCGGTGGAGTATGCCGTCCGGGAGAGATTCTGCATGCCAGGCTGGTTCGGATCGCGGTTCGGCAGCAGGAGGAACGCGTTGGTGACCGACCGCTGGCCGCCGTCGGAGGGGCGGTTCACCACGTTGCCCTTGACCCACATCGTGGCCGAGCCACCGCCGTCCAGGTTCACGGCCCGAACCGCACCCTCGTCCTTCATGAATCGGGCGAGCCCTTCGAGCGTCATGCCGACCGAGTAGTCGGAGCGGCGCCCGTCCACGACGGCCATGAGGATCGTGCCGTTGGCGGTCGTGCCCAGGGCCGTCCGGGGTTGCCGGTTGCAGATGTAGCCGCAGTTGTGGGGGGCGACGATATTGCCGTTGCGGATGAGCTCGGGCTGGCCGCCCATCCAGTCCATGATCCCCGGCCATCCGAACGTCCACGTGAGCCGGATGCCGTCGCCTGCATTCAGTTGGCGGATCTTGTCCGCCTGGGTGCCGTCGGCATCGGCCGAGATCACGATGCCGTCCTGCAGCCCCATGGCGTCGGCGCCGCAGTCCACCTTGTCGACGATGTAGTCACGCCCGACCTTTCCGTCCTGCGCCCAGCCGATCGGTCCGTCCTTCAGGAACCGGGCCGAGCACGCGCCGCCGGGCGGCTTCTCCAGGTCGCCGGCGACACCCGAGTATCCGTTGATCTCTCCTCCGCGGGGATCGCCCGAGTTCCATTCGTCGATCTCGAGATCCCTGGTCGTGCCCTTCACGTGCGCCGAGATGTTGATCGCCGGGTGCCCGGCGACCGTTCGGGTCTCGTCGTCGGAGACTCCGAAACCGTCGCCGGCCGAGCGCACGCCCGTCTGCACGATCTCGCCGTCCTGGGCAAAGGCGTGCCGCGGCCGTCCGCCCGAGAAGGAGTAGTCGCCGTTGACGGCCGCGATGGCGTTGTGAGACCTGGCGATGTCGCTCGTGGGCGCGTACCCGCCCAGGGTGGCCCTCGGCAGACCGACGTCGACCGTGCTGTCCTTGGCGGGGTCGATCCGCAGGACGTAGGCGGCGATGGGCCCGCTCTTGGTGATGCGGACGAGCTTCACCCCGGGCGCGATGCGATTGGACGACCGCCGCGCGGCGATCTGCGCGACCGCCGAATCGGACGGGGGAGCGACCACGACGGCGATGAGGATCGCGATGGCTGCGAGGAGGATGGGGAGGCGAAAGCGAGGGCTCGATGTCATGTCCCCCACTATCCGGGCAGGCAGCCGGCAGGTCATTAGGTCGATGGTCCATCGCGCGGGTCCAGATGGGTCCAACCTTTGACCCCGGGGTAGTAGGCTCGGCGCCGTGAATCGGAGTGCGCCGCAGCGAGACCTCGTACTCATCATCGCGCGGGATCTGGCATCAAAGCTGGCGACGCCCGCGTTCCTGGTGGACGACCTCGGCAACGTCGTCTTCTACAACGAGGCCGCCGAGGGGCTCCTGGGCCGCCCGTTCGTGGAGTCCCGCGGGATGCCGCCGGAGGAGTGGTCATCGGTGTTCCGGCCCGTCGACGCCGCCGGCTCCTCGATCCCGCTGCCCGAGCTTCCGCTCGGGTCGGTCATGGAGACGGGCCTCCCGGCGCACGCGGAGTTCTGGATCCGAGGCGAGGCCGACGGCGTCGACCGGCGCATCGAGGTGACGGCCCTGCCGCTGTTCTCCTCCGCCGAGGAGTTCGTCGGCGGGCTCGCGGTGTTCTGGGAGATCCCCGGGGAGGGCTGAGTGCTCGCCACGATCTGGGGCTCTCGGGGCTCCCTCGCGACCCCCGGCCGGAGGACGGTGCGCTACGGCGGGAACACCTCCTGCGTCGAGATCCGAGCCGCCGACGGCGCGCTGCTGATCCTCGACGCGGGGACGGGGATCCGGGAGCTCGGGCTCTCCCTCGGCGAGGCTCGGCCCGATCGGATCGACCTGCTGCTCTCGCATCTGCACATCGATCACCTGGAGGGGCTTCCGTACTTCTCTCCCATCTGGGATCCGTCGGTGGAGCTCCACATCTGGGGTCCCTCGTCCCCGGTGAAGTCACTGGAGGAACGGATCGCGACCTACCTGTCCCCGCCGCTGTTTCCGGTGCACCTGGCCGAGGTCCCCTCGAAGCTCGTGTGCCACGATGCCCCGCGCGAGTGGGAGCTCGGATCGCTGCGCATCGCGTCGCAGCCGATCTCGCATCCCGGACCGACGCTCGGCTACCGCATCCACGACGGGCGGGGGACGCTCGCCTATCTGACCGACCACGAGCCCGCGCTCGGGATGGACCTGCGCGTGGTCGGGACCGACTGGATCTCCGGCTACGCCGTGGCGCACGGTGCCGACGTCCTGCTCCACGATTGCCAGTACACCGAGCGGGAGTACGACGAGCGGGTCGGGTGGGGCCACTCGAGCACGGAGCATGTGGCGACGTTCGCCGAGCTCGCGGACGTCGACCGCCTCCTCATGTTTCATCACGACCCGATGCACTCCGACGAGCAGCTCGAGGCGATGCTGGCCCGGGTCCGGGACCTTCGGGCGGACGGCGATGCGGAGCGGACCGACCTCGCGGGCGAGGGCCTCCGGATCGAGCTCTCGAGTTAGCCGGAGACGGACATCGGCGCCGCCGGCGTCTCCTTCCTGGGGTCGACGAAGGGGATGGCCGCGGTCGTGCCGACCAGGTGCCCGTGCTGGGACTCGACGTCGAGCCGGTTCCCCGGATCGGACAGCGACGGTGGGCACCCACACGTAGCCGATGTTCCGCTTGAGCCGAGGCGACCACACGGCTTCGGTGACCTTGCCGATCTCCCGGCCGTCGTGATGAGCCGGCCAGAAGTCGGCGGGATCGATGTCGAAGGGCCCGCCCTCGAACTCGATCCCCACGAGCTTTCGGTCGACGCCCTCGCGACGAATCCGCTCGAGCGCCTCCTTGCCGAAGTAGTCCTGCGGCTGCTCCTCGACCAAACGCTCCAGGCCCATGAGCTGGAACGGGTTGTTCTCGAGGGTCATGTCGGAGCCGTAGTTCATCATCCCGGCCTCGACCCGGCGCGCCATGCTCGGGGCGGCCACCGTCGCGCCGAACTCCTCTCCGGCCTCGAGGACCGCGTTCCACAGATCGTCGCCGGTGGAGGAATCCAGGCAGTTGACCTCGAATCCCGGCAGCGCCGTGAACCCCGTGCGGCTGATCAGCACCGGGATCCCGCGGATCTCCATCCACTCGACCCAGTAGTACTTGATGTCGTAGATGGCGGGACCGACGAGCTTCTCCAGGGTCGCCGCCGCCTTCGGGCCCTGCACCTGCATCGGATGCACGTCGGGGGTTGAGACCTCCGCGTCCAGGCCGAGCCCCTGTCGCGACGCCCAGGGCGTACAGCCCCGCGTCGGAGTCGGCGAGCTGCATCCACCACCGGTTCTCCGCCACGTGCAGCAGCACGGGGTCGTTGACGATGCCGCCGTCCGCCGCCGTGACGAGCATGTACTTCCCCTGCTTGACCGCGCACTTCGTGAGGTCGCGACAGGTCAGCATGTCGATCAGCCGGTCGGCGTCGGGGCCGCTCACCTCGACGGTCCGCTCGGCGCCGACGTCCCACACCACGACGCTCGAGAGCAGGGCCTCGTACTCCTCGTTCGGGTCCCGGTAGTAGCCCGGCAGGAGCGTGTGGTTGTAGACGTCGTAGGCCTGGCACCCGGCCCGGACCGTGGCCTCGAAGTACGGGGACCGCCGGTACCACGGCCCCATGTACAGGCGCGTCTCCGATGCGTACCGTTCCTTGCCCATGGCTTCCTCCCTCGATGGAACGCGACTCCTCATATACGACGGATGGCATCATCGTCGGTTCCAAAGTTAGAACGCAAGTCTAAAATGATTCCCATGAGGGTCGATCGCGAGCGGCGACCGCAGGAGCTGCGGCGTCGCGTCCAGGTGCTGGAGGCAGCGCTGCAGGTCATCGCGAGCCGGGGATTGGCGAAGACCCGGATGTCCGACATCTCGGCGCGGGCGGGGATGAGCTCGGGCCACGTCCTGTACTACTTCAAGACCAAGGACATGGTGCTGATGGAGGCGCTTCGCTTCGTCGAGGACGAGATCCACGAGACGGCCGAACGAGAGCTTCCCGCGGTCGCCGCGGGGCCGAAGCGCCTCGAGGCGCTGTTGAAGCTGAACCTCCCGGAGGGACCCGGCGACCCGCGGTGGATGCTGTGGCTGGAGTCGTGGACCCTCGCCCCGCACGATCCACAGGTCGCCGGCCTGACGAGCGATCTCGATCGTCGGTGGATCGGGCTGCTGGCCCGCGTCATCCGGGAGGGGGTCGACGCCGGCGCCTTCGCTTGCGACGACGCGGACGCCTTCGCCGGCCGGTTCTCGGCCCTGTTCGACGGCCTCGCCGTGCAGGTGGTCACGGGGTCCCACCGGCGGACCCCGCAGAGCGCGTTGCGAGCCTGTCTGGCTGCGGCCGGCCCGGAGCTCGGCTTCCGGCCCCGGCGGGCTTGACACGCGCGCCGCAGGGACAGGATCGACTTGAGCAGCGTTCTAACTCGACGCGTCGCAGACGACTCAGTTCCGATCTGTGAACGAGTACGAGGCCTTGTTCGGTCGCGGTTCTCGGTCATCGCGGCGGATCTTCGTCGTGGCCTCGGTGCCTACGTGGTCCTTGCTGCGCATCGGAGCGCTGTAGTCAGAGACATGGCCTCTCTGCCGGCACATGACAATGGTTGGAACAGTCCGAGCCCTGGCGCGACACTAGCGAAATGGACAATCTCGTGGACATCGAGATGACGCAACACCAAGGGACACGGGTCGACGGCCACGTCATTCCCCCTCAGACGACTGAGGCCTTCTCCGCGCGGACGGTCGTGCTGGTCGAGGGAATCAGCGACGAGCTCGCGCTCGAGGCGCTCGCTCGGCGCCGCGGTCGGAGCCCTTGATGATGAGGGCGTTGCCATCGTGCCGATGGGGGGCTCGAAGAACATCGGACGCTTCCTGGAACTGTTCGGCCCTCACGGGTCCGACGTCGGACTGGCGGGCCTGTGTGACGCCGCCGAGGAGGGCGACTTCCAGCGAGGTCTCGAGCGGGCCGGCCTCGGCTCCGACCTCACTCGCGCCGAGATGGAACGACTTGGTTTCTACGTGTGCGTGGCGGATCTGGAGGACGAGCTTATCCGGTCCCTCGGTGGCGCCGCCGTGGAACGGGTCATCGATGCGCAGGGTGACCTTGAATCCTTCCGCACCTTCCAGAAGCAGCCTGCGTGGCAAGGACGGACCCATGAGGAGCAGCTCCGGCGCTTTTTCGGCACCCGCGGCGGCCGGAAGATCCAATCCGCGTCGTTGCTCGTCGACGCGCTCGATCTCACTCGGGTGCCTCGGCCGCTGGATCGCGTCCTCGCGCATGTCTGACGCATCGAACGAATGAGAAACGCGCATCGTTGTCGTACGGAAGGAGACCGGCATGGCCGCGCCGACCAGCGTCGATGACTACCTCGCCGCCCTTCCTGAGGCCCCGCGCGCCGCTCTGGAGAAGCTGCGGAAGACCATCAAGGCCGCCGCGCCCCAGGCGACCGAGACGATCAGCTACCAGATGCCGGCCTTCAAGCTCGACGGTCGGTTCCTCGTGTCCTACGCGGCGTTCAAGAACCATTGCAGCCTGTTCCCCGCGAGCAGGAAGGTCCTCGAGGCGCACGGGGAAGAGCTGAAGCCCTACTTCTCGGGGAAGGGGACCATTCGGTTCACTACGGACAAGCCCCTCCCCACGGCACTCGTGAGGAAGATCGTGAAGGCGCGCATCGAGGAGAACGCGGAACTCACCCGTCGTTGAGCGATCAGGCTCTGCGGCGTCTCCGACCTCGCGCTCGGGCGATGAGTTCCTTCACCCGGCATCAGTCGTAGGGTGTGTTGGTAGGGTGCACGGACAGGTCACGACGTAGGGCCGCGGGATCGTGGCGCGAGCAGGGCCTCGCGCCTCCGTCCCGGGCGGGGAGGAGCGACTCGGGTTGACTGAGGTGGCCGAGCGGGGCGACGTCGCCCAGGACACGTCGAGGCCTGGATCGGAGGATCTCGAGCTCCAGCTCGAACGCCATCGGGTGGAGCTGACCGCCTACGCCTACCGGATGCTGGGATCGGCGTTCGAGGCGGAGGACGCCGTGCAAGAGACGATGCTCCGGGCGTGGCGAAGCTACGACGGCTTCGAGGGCCGAGCCGCGCTGCGCTCCTGGCTCTACCGCATCGCGACCAACGTGTGCCTCGACATGCTCACGGGCAGGGAGCGTCGGGCCCGTCCGATGGATCTCGCCCCCGCGAAGACGGCCGATGCCCCCCTGGATGACGGGCTCTCGGAGACCTCGTGGATCCTGCCGGTTCCCGACGATCGCGTCCTGCCGGTGGGCGGCGACCCGGCCGAGGCGGTGGAATCTCGCGAGTCCGTCCGGCTCGCCCTCGTGGCAGCGCTCCAGCACCTCCCACCACGGCAGCGGGCGGTCCTGATCCTGCGCGAGGTCCTCCGCTGGAAGGCGACCGAGGTCGCGGAGCTGCTCGACACCTCCGTCGCGTCGGTCAACAGCGCGCTCCAGCGGGCGCGCGCGACCCTCGCCGATGCCGACGTCGAAACGACCGACACGTCGCGGCCGATGGATGACGAGCAACGGGCGCTCCTGGCCCGCTACGTCGATGCCTTCGAGCGCTACGACCTCGATTCGCTCACCTCGCTGCTGCGTGAGGACGCGACCTGGTCGATGCCGCCCTACGAGCTGTGGCTGCAATCCCACGATGACATCCGCAAGTGGTGCCTCGGACCCGGGATCGGCTGTCGTGGCTCGCGCTTGGTCCCGACCGCCGCGAACGGTTCTCCGGCGTTCGGTCAGTACAAGCCGGGGGATCGGGAGGGGATCCTCGAGCCGTGGTCCCTTCAGGTCCTCGAGGTCTCAGCCGGCCGGATCGTCGGGATCTGCTTCTTCCTCGACACCGCGAGACTCTTTCCCCTCTTCGGCCTGCCGCCCCGCCTCGAGACGTAGCGCCTCGTAGAGCGGCAGGACGTCGCCCAGCCCCGTGAAGGCGACCAGGTCCTGCAGGTCGGCGCACGCGTGTCGCAGCTGGACTCGGCGACCCAGGCGCCGAGCGGTGAGCTGCATCCGGGCCAAGGCATCGATCGTGCCGGCGTCCGGGTCGCCCAGGGACCTCACATCGCACACGACCAGATCGGCGCCGCTGCCTTCGAGCATCACCCGGACGCGCGCGCAGAGCCCCGCGACGGCAGCCCCGGTCATCGGCCCGGCGATGACCAGCTCGATCGTCATCTCGGGTGGGGCTGGCAGCGGATTCACCGGCGTCGCCGGCGGCTCCTCGGGAGGGCCCAAAGGCGATTCTCCTTTTCCTCGTCCGATGCAGGAAAGACCCGTCCGCGGGCCGAAACTCATCGCGATCGATTCAAGGGCGGGCGCTGGTAGGGGATCAACGACACCGACGCTCGGTCCTGCCACGATCGTTTACGCACGTGTTTCTCGGGTATGCACATGGGTTCACACTGAGAACGCCGATGCGTCGCCGGCGTTCTCCGGCCGAGCAACGCGGAAGGAGGAGCGATGACCGACCTGAGCCTCACGAGCTCGATCACGATCGACGCTCCCATCGAGGATGTCTGGAAGGCCGTGACGACACCCGCCCTCATCAAGCAGTGGTTCTTTGGCGTCGACACGGAGACGGATTGGCAAGTCGGCAGCCCTCTGGTCCACCGAGGCGAGTACCAGGGCAAGGCGTACGAGGACAAGGGCGAGATCCTTCAATTCGATCCGCCGAAACTGTTGGTGCACACCCACTGGAGCGACCTCTCCGGCGAGCCCGGACAGCCCCGAGCACTATCAGGAGGTGTCGTGGGCGCTCGCCCAGCGCAACGGCGCGACCGAGCTCACGATCACCGAGCGCAACCTTCCGTCGGAGGAGGCCAAGGCGGTGTCCGAGGAGAGCTGGCGAATGGTGCTCGAGAACCTGAAGAACGTCCTCGAGACGTAAGGGACGCAACCGCCACCGAGCCGGGGAGGCGAGATGACGAACGAGCGACTGGCACAGCGAGAAGCGGTTGCCCTCCGACCCCTCGAGGTGTCGAAAGCCAACCCCCGCTACTTCACGGTCGCATCCGGGGACGCGGCCGACCGGGTGGCCGTGTACCTCACCGGATCGCACATCTGGAACAACTTCCATGACGGCATGGGGCCGGGCTCGGATTGCGCCGAGGCTCCCGAGCTCCTCGACTACGACGCCTACCTCGGATTCCTCGAGGACCACGGCCACAACTTCATCCGACTCTGGCGCTGGGAGCAGTTCAAGTCCCAGGCGGCCGGAGGCGACTTTCACCTCTGCATGACGCCGCAACCGTGGCCGCGGATCGGGCCGGGGGAGGCGAAGGACGGCAAGCCGAAGTTCGACCTGTCGAGGTTCGATGAGGCCTACTTCGGCCGACTGCGCGATCGCGTCGTCGCCGCCGGCGATCGGGGCATCTACGTCGGCGTGATGTTCTTCGATGGGTGGGCGCTTCACCTCAGCCCGGTACCCGACAACGTCGAAGGACATCCGTTCCACGCCGCCAACAACGTCAACGGGATCGGGATCACGTCGATCGTCGACTACCAGGTCCTCCCCCTCGACCCGCGCGTCCAGGAGATCCAGGACGCGTACATCCGAAGGGTGGTCGATACGGTCCACGATCTGCCGGGCGTCCTCTACGAGGTCGCGAACGAATCCTCCGGTGGCGGGTCGGTCGACCCGAGCTTCGCGGAGGCGTTGGGACAGCCGGGATCGCCGGAGTGGGGCGACTCGACGGCGTGGCAGTACTGGGTGATCGATCGGGTCAAGCGATACGAGGGGGAGATGGGCTACGACACGCATCCCATCGGGATGACGATGCAGTTCCCCGTCGCGGATCAGACCAAGGTCAACGCCCCGATGTTCGACAGCGACGCCGACTGGATCTCGCCCGGCTACGACGACGAGATCTTCGCGGACGGTGGGCACCCCATGGCGCCCGGGTCCCCCCAGTCGCGATGGCTCGAGGACCCGCCCGCCGCCGACGGCAGGAAGGTGGTCATCAGCGACACGGACCACTTCGCGCCGGGCAGGGGCGATGCGCTCTGGGCATGGAAGTCGTTCCTCCGCGGCCACCATCCGATCCTCATGGACTTCGGGATCATCGGCGGCGTGAACCCGCCCGACCCCTCGGCGGGCCCGATGCCCTACACGGCGTTCGAGCCCGCTCGCCTCGCGATGGGGGACACTCGCCGCTTCGCCGAACGGATGCAGCTCATCCGGATGGAGCCCCGAGGCGACCTCAGCTCAACCGGGTACGCGTTGGCGAATCCCGGCGAGGAGTACCTCGTGCTCCAGCCGACCGAGGCAGCCGAGCCGTTCTCCGTCACGTTGGATCCGGGCACCTACGCGGTCACGTGGTTCAGCGTCGAGGCTCGCGAGACTGTGGAGACGGGAGAGGCGACCGTCGAGGACTCCACTGCGGTCAGCTTCAGCGCTCCGTTCGAAGCGGGCGGTCCAGCTGCGCTCTACCTCAAGAAGGTCGTGTAGCCGGCCCCGAGTGCGAGGAGGAGAGGGGTCGGCGGGAGAAGGCTTGCCCGCGCATCCGGCTCCCGATGCCACCGGACGAGGACCCGAGGTCAACCAACGCGGGGATGGACCGAGAGTCGTTCATGAGCGGGTTCCCCGGATACCTGGATGCGGTCGAGCACGTGGCGGGGAGGATCGCCGATCGCCGACGGCAGGAATCTGCAATGGGGCGAGGTTGGAATCGATGAGTTTGCGACTCGACCTCCGTCCTATCTGGGAGATAGACGGAGGTCTCGAGGTTCCCAGCAAGCGAGGACTCGAACGCCACCAAAAACCACATGTCGACCGTGGGGAGGAATATCGATGCGTTCCGTAACGACACTCTCGATCTCGGAGCTCCGTGAGAGTCTGGACGGCCGAGTGATCGCGCCGGAGGACGAAGGGTACGACGAGGCACGCACGGTCTTCTATGGCGGGATCGACCGGCACCCCGCGATCATCGTACGAGCGGCACACGCGGGCGACGTGTCGCGCATCGTGTCACTCGCGAACGAGACCGGCCTCGAGCTCGCCGTCCGCAGCGGGGGTCACAGCACCGCCGGTCACAGCGTCACCGAGGGCGGGATCGTCCTCGACCTCCGGGACATGCGTGCGCTCGACATCGACGTCGAGACGCGCACCGCGTGGGCCGAAACGGGACTCACCGCCGGCGCCTACACGACGGCGGCCGCAGCCCACGGCCTCGCGACGGGCTTCGGCGACACCGGCTCGGTCGGGATCGGGGGCCTCACGCTGGGTGGTGGCATCGGCTTCCTGGTCCGCAAGTACGGGCTCACGATCGACGACCTGCTCGCGGCCGACGTCGTGACGGCGGACGGGCAGCTCCTGCACGCCGATGCCGAGACCCACCCCGACCTGTTCTGGGCGATCCGGGGCGGAGGGGGCAACTTCGGCGTCGCGACGCGATTCCGGTTCCGGCTACACGAGGTGGACACGGTCGTCGGCGGCCTGTTGTTCCTGCCGGCGACGGCAGGCGTCATCGACGGGTTCATGGTCGAGGCGGCGAACGCGCCCGAGGAGCTCTCGACGATCGCCAACGTGATGCCGGCGCCACCGATGCCGTTCCTGCCGGAGGAGACACACGGCAGGCTCGTCATCTTCGCGATGTTGACCTACGCGGGCGACATCGAGGCCGGAGAACGCGCAGTCGCGCCGTTCCGAGCGCTGGCCACGCCCGTCGCCGACATGGTCAGGCCGATGCGGTACCCCGAGATGTACATGCCCGACGCGGAGGAGTACCACCCGACTGCCGTCGGCACGTACGGGGTTCATCGACGCGATCGAGTCCGGCCAGACGCGGGCGATCGTCGATCACCTCGAAGCCTCGACTGCTGCGATGAGTGTGGTGCAGCTGCGGGTACTCGGTGGGGCGATGGCGCGAGTGCCGGTCGATGCCACCGCGTTTTCTCACCGCACGAAGCCGATCATGGCCACCGTGGCGTCGATGTACGAACAGCCCGACGATCGAGCCGCAAGCGAAGACTGGGTGGACGACCTCTCGAAGGTCGTGTTCCGAGGTGACCCCGCCACCTACGTCAACTTCCTCGGCGACGAGGGCGAGGAGCGAATCCACGACGCCTACTCCGATCCGACTTGGAAGCGGCTCGCGGCCATCAAGCGCCGGTACGACCCGTCGAACCTGTTCCGGCTCAACCAAAACATCCCGCCGGCCGAAGGTTGACCCGTTGGTGCGAGATTCGATGTCGGTTCGTCGATGAGCCCCAGGCACCGTCAGGGTCGAGCCCGTACGTGCTCAAGAGCGCCCGCGGACGGACAGGTAGTGGTGCCAGAGGATCCTCGCTGCCGTCGCTCGGTGCGGCCGCCATGCCTCGGCTCGACGCTCCAGCTCTCCGAACGTGGGCCGGCTTGAAAGCCCGAACAGCTCGCACGCGGCGACGGCAAGGGCCTGGTCGCCATGAGGCCACACATCGACCCGTCGGAGGCACATGATCAAGTAGATGTCGGCGGTCCAGCGGCCGACGCCGCGGAATTGCATGAGGCTCGCGCGGACCTCGTCGTCGGGTCGTCGCTTGAGGCTGGTCGAGATCAAAGCCGTCGATGAACGCGACCGCCAGTTCGCGGGCGTATCCGCCCTTCTGACGGCTGAATCCGATGCCACGCAGGTCGGATTCGGACAGCGCGAGGAACCGTGGCGGCTCGATGACGCCGTCGAGCGCCGCCTGGAGCCGCTCGAACGCCGCTCGAGCCGACGCCAGCGACACCTGTTGCTCGAGGATCAGGTGGACGAGCGTGGCGAATGCCGGCTCGCGGGCCCACAGCGGGGGTGGGCCGTAGCGCTGGACCGATGCCGCCAGGTTGGCGTCGGCGCTTGCGAGCCCTTCGACCGCGTTCAGGAGCGATCGACGGGTCAGCTGAGGAATCATCGCGGATGCACCATCGACGCGAGACCGGCTGCTCGGATCGTCGGCGGATCGTTGAGGTCGTGCGAGATGCCGGCAGGCGAGTCAGCCGTCGAGAGGCTCAGCATCCGCGGGACCGTCGAACATGCTGACGAACAGGCAGTCCTCGTCGTCGGCGGGGGCGTGCAGCATCCACTCGCCGGGTGGGAAATGACAGTACGCGCCCGGGCCGATACCGATGTCATCGTTGACCGCGAGTCGGCCCTCGAGCACCACGACCGTTTGGGCGGCGGTATGCCGATGCACCCGAACCTTGAGGGCGGCCGGGTAGCGGATCAGATAGTGCTCCGCCCCCGAATCCGGATCCCGATACAGGAGTCGAACCCCGATCTCCCGATCGTAGATGACGAGCTGCGACCGATGGGTCTCCGCCGAACCGAGCGAGTCGACGATGATCGCGTCGCCGTATTCCCTGGGTGGGTCGATCATGGTGGGCCCCCGGGACTCGAACCTCGAACCTGTCGAACTCCAGAGCGTAGTACCACACGACCAGAGTCCAGTCCCGATGACGAGCCGTCCCGGCGCCGGTACCAGCGCAGCGCTGCATTGGTCATGTCAGCCTCCTCGACGCACCGAGTGGAGGCGCATGGGCTGGGAGACGCCCCTCAGGACGAAGGCTCCGACCTCTGTGAAGGTCACGTCTCCCGAACCGACGCGGTCCACGACCTCCTGGCTCACGAGCACCTGTCCGGGCTTGGCGTGCTCGGCGATCCTGGCGGCGATGTTCACCGTTCGACCGAAGTAGTCGCCCCCCTGGAACACGACGGGCCCCGTGTCCACGCCGACATGAGCCGGCGGCATGGAGGCGGCCGAGATCGCATCGATCATCTCCAGGGCAGCGAGCACGGCGTCCCTCGGGTTCCGGAAGTGAAGCATCACCCCGTCGCCCAGCCGCTTCACGACCTTGCCCCCGTGGCGCTCCGCCGGGCGCTGGACCACGGGCGTGAGACGCGCGACCAGCTCCGCCGCGGCCCGGTCGCCGCGCTCCTCGGTGAGCCGGGTGTAGCCGGTGAGGTCGAGGAAGCAGATCGCGGGGGTCGTCGCAACCTTGCTCCACAATCCGGCGCGATCCAGGGCGTCTTCGACCTCTCCCAGCAGGTTCTCGGTCCACGTGTGCTCTTGGTTCGCTTGATAGATCGCCAGCAACGCCTGCTCCATCGGGGACGCGAACTCCTGACCCCACTCGGCGGCCGCCTGCAACATCTCGGGTTCGGTCAGTCCGGATGCGAGCGCAGGCAGCTGGATCTCGGTGCGCCACCAGTACGCTTCCGTCTCCGTGATACGGCGCAGGGCGTCTCCGTACACGCGGAGCCATTGTCCGATGACGGCAGGGTCGAGCCCTCGGGTCAGCTGTAGCCGGATGATCGGCACGACCCGGAGCTCGTCGTCGCGCATCCGATCCTCGGGATCGGCTTGGGCGAAGCCGATCGCCTCCCGCACGACCAAGAGGAGCTCCAGGGGGATGGCTTCCTGCTCGCCAACCTCCCGGAACGACCTTCGGCTCAGGGCCGAGAATCGGTCGTAGACAGGGAGATCGAGGAACCCGAACGACAGCTCCCGCGCTCGAGCGCCTCGAGCACCACTTCGATCGGGAGACCCGACCGTTCGAGCCCCCGGTAGAGCCGGGCGCGCCGGGCGTCCCCTTCCGAGAAGTGCCGTCTGTGTGCCGGAACGAGGGCGCCGAAATCGACCAGCCGATCCACGTAGCTGGGGTCGACGCCTGCTCGCTCCGAGACCTGCTGCCGCGAGATCCCCACGACCTCAGTCGACCATGACGACGTCGTGTCGGCACGCCTTTCGTCCTTCGCGTGGGTGGGCGCCGTTCAAATCGAGGGACTCGAACCCCGAACCTGCGGATTAGGAGTCCGGTGCGAAGGTGCAGGTCGGGGCGTCGTGAGCCTTCTGAGCAGCGAGTTAGCGTCTCATTTCTTCGCCGCCACAGAGGCAAGGATCGCCGCGCTCGAGAAGAAAGCGCTCAGCTGAGGACTGAAGCACGCCACTGGGCCCCGCCCTAGGGGGATCGTCGGTCGGGAGACCCTGAGCAAGGCCAAGAGGACGGGCACGTGGCGAGCAGGTGACCAGGCCATCAGGAATCGAGAAGCGTGGTCACGGAGCCGCAGCTAGGGTAACCGGCAGGACCCACGACGGTCGATGACCAGAGGAGGCGACCAGATGAAGCCACACGTCAGCGGCATCACGCTCGGGGTCGAGGACGTCGAGCGGGCCAAGCGGTTCTATAGCGAAGGCCTGGGCTGGCCGGTCGAGATGGACACGCAGGGCTACGTCGCGTTCAGCATCAACAACGGCACGGCGGCGTTCGGCCTCCTGTCCCGCGAGGGGCTGGCAGGCGCGAACGGCATCTCACCAGAGGGAAGCGGGTTCGGCGGGATCGTCCTGTCGAGTACGTCGTGTCCTCGAACGACCGGGTCGATGAAATCCTGGCCCAGGCCGAGGCGGCCGGCGGCAAGGTCGTCGAGCCCGGCCGCGAGAAGTGGGGGAGTTACGGCGGCGGCTTCGCCGACCCGGACGGCTACCCGTGGAACGTCGGGGTGGGCGCGGGTGAGCCCATCGCGGCCGAGTAGCGACCCGGTCGACGTTCTCACGAGGCTCGAGGTCGGAGGGCCGGCCTCCGGGAAGGAGTGGCCCGTGGGCCGGCCCGTCCGCCCGGCCGATCCTCCGCTGCGGCGACCGGATCACGTCGCCTCCGCGGGAGGCGAGGCGTCGATGAGAAGGTCGGCCCTCCGCCTGTCTGGGTGCTCCGCCACAACGTGGCGTCGTGTCGGTGGGGTGGGCCCTCATCTGGACGCGTCACCCGCTGGCGGGGCGGAACAGCTCGATCGGATTGCCGGATGGATCCTCGAGCAGGATCTGCTTGCCCCCCGGGCCAGTGACGATGTCGTTTCGGAAAGGCACGCCTTCGGCGCGCAGACGCTCGACCTCGCCCTCGATGTCGTCCACCACGAACTCGACCCGGTTCCAGCCGCCCGGGCCGGGCTTCTTCCCGTCCGGCATCGGCCGCCCTGCGGAGCTGGACGGCCCGCTGAGCAGCAGGCGGAGGTTGCCACGGTACACGTCTGCGAAGGCCGGCGGCGCGTGCGTCCCGACCGTGAATCCGAAGTGTTTCGTATAGAAGTCCACTGCGGCATCGACGTCATCCACCATGTACCGCACGTTGACGGTGTCGACCGGCATGTCATCTCACCTCCCGGCGGGGGTTCGCCCGGACGATCGAGCCCGCTGGCCTCGTGCATGCGGTGCTGTGATCCAGCGTGGCATCGTTGTTCTGTACCCCGCGCGCGCCGCTTCGAATCAGCGACCCCGTCGGTGCCCTAGCCGATCATGTCGATGTCAGACCACCCGGGGCCGATGTGTCACGCGTCAGGCCCTCGGCGTGTCATTTCCTCCAGCGCACCGCCGAGAGCCGGTGCATCCCGGAGAGGCCTTTCAGCTCCGTGTCCGTCGGCGCTTCGAAGTCGAACTCTCCTGAGCTCTCGGTGAGGTCGCGCACCAGCGAGGAGACGAGGATCTCCGAGCCGCGCGCCTCGGCGGCGATGCGAGCCGCGAGGACGACCGACTTGCCGTAGAAGTCGTCGGCTTCGCGCACCGGCTGGCCTGTGTGCAGGCCGATCCTCACCCGTAGCTCGTGGTCCTCCGGGTCTCGCTCGGCGAGGGCCAGCTGGATCCCGATTGCGCAGCGGACGGCGTCACGGGCCGACGCGAAGGCCAGCATGAACCCGTCCCCCTGCGCCTTCACCTCGAACCCGGAGTGCATCGCCGCCTGCGCCCGCACGATCTCGTTGTGCTCCCGCAACAGGGACATCCACTCGCGGTCTCCGAGTTGCTCGGTGAGCTGCGTCGACCCCTCGATGTCCGTGAACAGGATCGTCGCGGTGCCGTTCGGGGCCGTCGCGGACGTGAGATCTGGGCGCGCGTGCTCGACGTCTGCGGCGATCCGGTCGATCGACCCGAGCTCGCGGAACCGTGCGATCGCCGGCCCCTGCACGAAGTCCTCGAGCTCGAACAGCTGGCGGACCTCGATCTCTCCGTCCACATCCTTCGGCGAGGGACGGGGAAAGCGCATCGCCCATCCGATCGCCTCCTCCCTGGTGTCGACGCGGATGATCGTGAAACCGGCGATCTGCTCTGTTGCCCGCGCGAACGGTCCGTCGATGACGGTCCGAGCGTCGCCCGAGTACCTGATGCGCCAGCCTTCCCGGGTTGGCCGCAGGCCGGTGGCGTCATACAGCGCCCCCGCCTTCTCAAGCTCCTCGTGGTACTCGACCACATCGTTCAGGATCTCCTCGGTGGGCATGCCGCCCGTCTCCGACGACTCGGTAGCCTTTACCAGGATCGCGAATCGCATCTCCCCGTCCCCCGTTCGTTGCGGTAGACGCACCTCGAGCTCGAGAGGCATCGCGGCGGCCAGCGTCGCTCAAATCCAGCCGTCCTGGACTCGCGAGCGCCGCCTGATACGGCTGTTTCATGACACTGAGTTCCACCAGCACGTCCCACCTCCTGACCAGAGGCCCGAACGAGATAGGAGATAGATGAAGGCATCAGCTGAAGCCATCGTCAAGGATCAGGCGGGTCAGGTGTCAGGATCAGCCGGAACTCCTCAAGGATCAGTGACGCCGGAGTGACGAGTCTCACCCGGAGTACGACACCACAAGTGGTTCACGGGGACCTCGAACCCCGAACCTGTGGATTACGAGTCTCTGTACGAGACTCTTCCGCAGTCTCGGGAGACGCCACTTCGTCACTTACTCCAACGACCCGCTCACTGTGCAGCGCGCTCCGCCGTCCAGCGCCCGCGACCTCCTCCGTACATCGGTCGTGCGCCGAACCCTAGCCTCGAAAGTCCCTGCAATTGATCCCGCCGCCCAGGCAGCGGGCGACCGTCTCCTCGAGCACCTCCTGATCCCAGGTGTTCCAGAAATCCGCGTGGAGCGAGCGACCCATCGACGTCCCCATCTGCACGTCCGAGGCGAGGTTGTAGTTGCCGCTCCCGCCGTCACGGATCGGATACTTGATGTGGATGGCGAGCCGTGGGAGCCGAGACCCCGATGGGCAGGCCGCGGTGTAGTTGATGTGCGAGGTGTCGTTGGCGTGCGTGAGGACGCCATCCCAACAGAAGGGGAAGTTCACGGATGCCGTGAGCCTTCCCGTGTCGCAACTCACCATGGTCGCCGAATGCACGTCATCGACGAACGTTCCGCACGACCAGAACACCCGGTTGCCGCCGACTGGTGTCCCGACCGTCGCGCCGGCCACCATGCGGAAGTCGGCAGGGAACGGCGACGTTCCCGAGTCGCCCCGGTAGTAGACGTTCACCCGTCTCGGGCGGATCGCGCGAGTCGGCCCGATGACGGATGGTGTCCAGTAACCGGCCGTGTCCGACAGTGCACGACAGGTCGTCGACGCCTCGCGCATCGTTGCATACGTGCTGTGTGCGTTCGTCGACTGGTTGCCGAAGAAGTCGTGCATGTGGGACGCGCCGACCTGGCCGGGGTGCACGATGGGATCGTCCATGTTCCGATGCGAGAAGGGGCACGTGATGGAGATGACATTGATGCCGGTCCCCGCCGACGCCGTCGGGCGGTGGGCGAACCCGGAAACGGCGATCATGGCGACCGCGACGGTCAACGCTTGCAAGACGCCGCACGATGCATCCCTCCCCGCCTGATATGTGACGCCTCCGTTCTACACCGTCGGTTCCCCCGATGCATCCGCGTGCTGCGGCTCGATCCGTAGGTCGAGTGGCCCTCCCGGCCCGGACTTCCCCACGTGGGGCCACATCGGTGCAGGTCAGAGAGCAAATCGAGACTAGGAGCCGGGGAAAGACCGCGGGCTTCCTCCTGCTGTCCCTTCCAAATCCAATAGATGCATGGCGGGGCACTTGTGGCCAAAACGCCAATTGGCTCTCCGAAGGCGCCAGGAGTGGCCCAAGGGCGATTAGACGCCCCGTAGGCACACGCATTCAGGACACCTTCCCACCGGTCATACGGCTGCTGTAGGGTCGACGGGGGAGGGAGGAGACATGCGAAAGGTCTTGGTGGCGCTCGTCGTGGGGGTGCTCACGCTCCTGGCGGCACCCGCGCAGGCGAGGGTGGTTGCACAGGTCAGGCAGCTTTCCACGGACTTCACCCCGAACGGGCTCGGAGTGAGGCTGACCGGGCAGGTGACGTGCGATCCGGCCTATCGGGTGGAATCGACGCGCGCGCTCTTGGAGCAGCCGCGGCCGGACCTGGGAAACACCACGCGGCGGTCCCGCGTTTTCACCGATCGGGTGGAGTGCATGGGATCACCCGATGGGTTCGTGATTCGGTTCCATCGACCGACGCCGGATGAATGGATCGAGGGGCCGGCGACGCTGACGCTCTCGGTCTCGGTCTGCCCCGACAGTACGACGACGGAGCAGGAATGCGCTCCTTACCGCGTGGTCGCGACCGAGGTAACGCACCACTTCTTAGAGAAGCCGTAACACCTGAGGGGAGGGGGACATGAGGAGTCTCCTGGTAGCGATTGCACTCGCAGCGGCGTTGCTGTCGACAACCGTCGCGAACGCCCAGGAGGTTTGCCCCCCTGCATCGGCCATGAGGCGACGATTGTCGCGACGACGTCCCCAGGAGTCGCTTGTCTTTCTGAAGAAATGAAACCGGTCCTCGCCCTGTCGTCGGGGAAGTGGATTGTCGCCTCCATCATCCTCTGGGCACGCATCATCTGGTTGAGCTTGGATTCGTCCCGTCGTCGACGTGTCCTTCGTTGGCTGAATGGAAGGTAAGCGTTGCTGGGCATAGCACCCGAGTCTCTCCTCGGGCTGCCGATCACCTCGACGGTCAGGACGGTTCGACACGTGCGTCGGAACGTCCAGGGATGGCATCTACTGCGAGGCAATTCGTCGGCGTGGATGACCAGACTTGGATGCTCTCTTCGGTCGCGTCCTAAGGACATGACCACACCGAGGTCTACACCGAGGATGCGTGAACCACACATCGGAGGAGCATCCGGGCGGGGCTATCCTGCCCGAACCAGGGCGCTCAGTCGAGCGAGGACCGACTGTCTCGCGAATCAGATCCGTCTGGCAGCCGATCGCAGGTCGCCCACTACGGCTCAATGACGTGGACGACTTCACAGTTCGTGTAGCTGTCCTGAGGGTTGACGCTGCAGGTGTCCGTCCCTGGGCCGCCGTCTACAACGTCAACCACGGGCTGGTCGTCCGCGGCGGAGATGACGTCATCGCCGCGTCCCCCGTAGAAGCGGTCGCTCGAATCAGCATCATCGTCCAGCGCGTCTCCGCCCTCTCCGCCCCTGGAGAACGTCGTGGCCCGTCCCCCCTGGATGTGGTCGTATCCCTCTCCCCCGAGCGCGCGGTCAGGACCACCTCCGGCTTCGATCTCATCGTTGTCGCCGCCGCCATGGAGGGTGTCCGCGCTCTCGCCACCGATGAGGTCGTCTCTGCTTCCGCCTCCATACAGGTGGTCATCGCCCTCGCCCCCTCCGAGGACGTCATGGCGCGGTCCGCCGCACATGACGTCGTCGCCGCCCAACCCGAAGAACGTATCCCTCCCCCCGAGAGCGGCCATGACGTCATCCGCGCCTGTGCCCTTCACCTGCTCGTGGCCTGCGCTGATGGAGTGGGCCCCCGGGGACTCGAACCCCGAACCTGCGGATTAAGAGTCCGTTGCTCTGCCAGATTGAGCTAGAGGCCCGCCGCACGATACTCGGGCCCGCGCATCAGCGTCTCGTCTCGGACCGTTGGGGTGACCGAGGGGATTTGAACCCCCAACCCCCAGGACCACAACCTGGTGCTCTAACCTGATTGAGCTACGGCCACCACGTTCGAGCTTTCGATTGTAGCGGCGGCCGCCGCGGCCTTCCTCCTCGCAGTGGCGAGCCTGCGACTCGGAAAACCCGCGGTTGAAGGCCGCTATCGATCGGCATGGTGAACGGCCGTTCAATAACGGCCACCGAGGAGGCGAGACGAAGTGGCAGTCCGGGAGACCGTCGAGATCGATCTGGACAGGGTCGATCACCTCATCGCGAAGGAGGAGGCGACGCTCGAGCCGAAGCATCGAGCGTCGATCGAGTATCAGAAGGTGGCCGCGCGCCACGTCGCCGGGGGAGTGGCCTCGAGCTGGCAGGACTCACCCCCGCACGCCATCTACGCGATCGCGGCAAGGGCATCCCACATCTGGGACATCGATCGGCAACGAGTACCTCGACTTCCACCTCGGCTACGGCGCGATGGTGGTCGGCCACGCGCACCCGAAGATCGTCGAGGCGATCGCAGCGGCAGGCCGGGCGGGGCACGCACTTCGCCCAGCCGACCAAGGACCTCGACGTGATCGGCGAGAACCTCGCCGACCGCTTCAAGCTGCCGCTGTGGCGGTTCGCAACTCGGGCACCGAGGCGACGCTCGAGGCCGCGCGGCTCATGCGCGCCAACACGGGCCGCGACATGCTGATCAAGATCGAGGGCACCTACCACGGCCACCACGACTCGCTCGATGTTCTCGGTGGTGCCCGATCCCGACGAGATCGGTCCGCGCGAGCACCCGGTCACGCTGCCGCAGGCGCTGGGGCATGCCCGCAGGCGTTCGCCGATCTCGTTCGCGTGGTGCCGTTCAACGATCTCGCCGAGGCGGAGCGCGCGTTCGCGGAGAACGAGGGCAAGGTCGCCGGCATGATCGTCGAGCCCGCGATGATGAACTGCGGCGTGATCCTGCCCGAGCCCGGCTACCTCAGGGCCTGAAGGACATCTGCCCACGAGCACGGGGCCTACCTCGCGTTCGACGAGGTCAAGACCGGCGCCACGATCGCCTACGGGGGCGCCACGGAGGCGTTCGGCGTCACGCCCGACATCGTGTGTCTGGCGAAGGCGATCGGCGGCGGCACGCCCTGCGGCGCGATCGGCGCGACCGCCGAGCTGTATCCGCCCGGTGGTCGACGACGAGTACGACATGGCCGGCACCTTCAACGGCAATCCGCTCACGATGGCCGCGTCGCGCGCGGCGCTCACCGAGGTCCTCACGCCGCGAGGCCTACGATCGGGTTCGACGAGCATCGCACGCGACGCTCGAACGCCGGCTCGCGGCGGCGATCGAGAAGTACGGCCTGCCCGCGTACGTCACCGGGGTCGGCGCGAAGGGGTCGGTGATCTACAGCGCGACGCCGGTCCGCGAGTACCGCGACGCCATCGGCATCGACGAGCGGATCACGTATCTCGCGTGGCTCGTTCCAGCAGAACCGCGGCGTGTTCAAGTCGCCGTGGACGAAGCAGGAGACCTGGACCGTCTCGGTGCACCACACCGAGGATGACGCGAAGCGCTACGTCGAGAACTTCGAGGAGTTCGCCCGATGCCGCGTCGTAGGGGCGACGATCGAGTAGGCTGACCGGCGCCGTTGCGACACGCGGCATCGGCCAAGGTGCCCAACGGTAAGGAGTGAGACCATGGCATGCGCGAGATCGTCGAGATCGACCTCGAGCGGGTCGACCGGCTGATCGAGCAGCGAGGAGGCGGCGCTCGGCCGAGAAGCAGCCGGCGGTCGATCGAGTACCAGAAGCAGGCGAGCTGCGCCGGCTGCCCGGCGGCGTGTCGTCCAGCTGGCAGACCGCGCCGCCGCACCCGATCTACATCGATCGCGGCAAGGGCTCGCGGGTCTGGGACATCGACGGCAACGAGTTCGTCGACTTCCACAACGGCTACGGCGTCATGGCGGTCGGGCACGCCCACCCGAAGGTCGTCGAGGCGGTGCAGCGCCGGATCGAGCTCGGCTCGCACTTCGCCCAGCCGACCGAGGACGCCCTGATCGTGGCCGACGACCTCGCGGCGCGCACCGGCCTGCCGCTGTGGCGCTTCGGCAACTCGGGAACCGAGGCGACCCTCGACGCCGACACGGCTGATGCGCGCGGCGACGGGCCGCGACCTCCTGCTCAAGGTCGAGGGCACCTACCACGGCCACCACGACGCCCTGATGGTGTCGGTGTTCCCGAGCGCCGGAGGACATGGGTCCGCGCGAGCACCCGAACTCCGTCGCGCAGACGCCGGGCCTGCCGCAGTCCTACGTCGATCTCACGCTCGTCGTGCCGTTCAACGATGCCGCGGGCCGTGGAGCGCGACCTTCGACGGAGCATCGACGGCCTGATCGCGGGGATGATCGTCGAGCCGGCGATGACGAACATGGGGCTCGTGCTTCCGGAGCCCGGCTACCTGCAGGCGATCAAGGACGTCTGCCACGAGCACGGGGCGTACCTCGCCTTCGACGAGGTGAAGACGGGCGCCACGCTCGCGTGGGGCGGCGCGCATCGAGGCGTTCGGCGTGACGCCCGACCTCGCGTGCTTCGCCAAGGCGACGGGGGGCGGGCTGCCCATCGGCGCCATCGGGGGAGTGCCGGAGATCATGGAGCTGGTCGAGCGCGGCAAGGTGGATCAGGTCGGGACGTTCAACGGGAACCCCCTCACGATGGCGGCCGCGAGGGCCGCCCTGACCGAGGTGCTCGACCCGCGATGCGTACGCCCGGTTCGACGAGCTGAACGCGATCCTCGAACGCGGGATCACAGCGCGTGATCGACGAGTACCGGCTTCCCGCGAACGTGCAGACGCTCGGGGCGAAGGGCTCCATCACCTGACAGCGCCGAGCCGATCAGGGAGTATCGCGACGGGCTGGAGATCGACGATCGCCCCAGCTACCTGGCGTGGCTGTGGCAGCTGAACCGGGGCGTGTTCAAGTCGCCCTGGGCGAAGTGGGAGAGCTGGACGACCTCGATCGCGCACACCGACGAGGACGCGCGACGCTACGTCGACAACTTCGCCGAGCTCGCCGCCGCCCTGACGTCGCCATAGAATCCGCGGTGGTGACCTCTAGTCAGCGGCTCGGGAGGATTCCCGACCTGCCCGCTCGGTAGACTCGCTGACCTCAGGTTCGACGCGGAAGGGGATGGTGTTCACCATGCCGAAGGGCATCCTGGATCGACTTCACGACGGCCCCGTCCTTGGCGACGGCGGGTATCTGCTCGAGCTGGAGAAGCGGGGCTACGTGCAGGCCGGCCCGTTCACGCCGGAGGTGGTCATCGACCACCCGGATGCGCTCGAGCAGCTGCACCGTGAGTTCCTTCGCGCCGGCGCCGACGTGCTCCAGACGATGACGTTCTACGCCAGCGACGACAAGCTCGCGACCGTGGGGCTCGACGGCAAGGTGGACGACATCAATCGCAGCGCGGTGCAGATCGCCCGGAAGGTCGCCGCGGAAGGGGATGCGCTCGTCGCCGGGAACCTGTCGCTCACGTGGTCCTACGAGCCGGAGGACGACAAGTCGACGAACCGCGTCCGGGAGCTGTTCGACCGGCAGCTCCAGGACCAGCTGGACGCGGGCGGGGTCGACTTCTGGATCGGCGAGACCTTCTCCTACCTCGGCGAGGCGCTCCTCTTCGTCGAACGAGCGAGGCGAACGGCGCTTCCCGTGATGGTCACGATGTCCTTCGAGCGGCTCCCCGCGCAGTCCTACGAGGGTGACTCTCCCGCCGACTGCGCGAAGCGGCTCGCGGACGCCGGCGCGCATATCGTGGGCGTCAATTGCCTGAACGGGCCGGCACAGCAGCTCCCGATCGCGAAGGAGATGCGCGAGGCCGTGACCACCTTCGTCGCGACCCAGCCGGTGGGCTACCGGACATCCGACGAGCTGCCCGACTTCACCGCCTACGAGAACTTCCCCTACGCGCTCGACGAGATGCAGGTGTCGAGACAGGAGCTGGCCGACTTCGCGCGAGAGGCGCAGGAGGCCGGCATCGAGTACATCGGCTCGTGCTGCGGCTCGGTGGCCGGCCACGTCCGGGCCATGGCCAAGGTGCTCGGGAAGGCGCCCGCGGCCGAGCGCGAATGGCGTTCGTCCACCGGCAAGGCGATGTCGGCCTACGAGTACCACCACCACACCGAGACGGAGGTCTGAGCCGGCGGACCGGGTCCGCTCCGGCGGCCTTCACCGGCCGA
Source organism: uncultured Actinomycetes bacterium (assembly GCA_963728285.1). Classification (GTDB taxonomy): domain Bacteria; phylum Actinomycetota; class UBA4738; order UBA4738; family HRBIN12; genus CAVSJR01. Next base: position 419,466 of record CAVSJR010000005.1, read on the forward strand.
GGCGATATCAGCGCGCGCGCGCTCCTGCCTCGCTAGCAGCTCGACGGCGTGAAGCCGTCCGGCGGCGAGAGATCCCGCGGCCCCTCGTAGAGCACGCGGGGACGGTACAGGCGGTTGTGATCGTGCTGCTCGATCACGTGGGCGACGAGGCCCGCGATCCTGGCGCAGAGGAAGATCGGCGTGTAGAGGTCGATCGGGATGTCGAGCAGGTACATGATCAGCCCGATCGGCAGATCGGCGTTGGGGTAGAGGCCCTTCTCCCGCTGCATCGTCGCCGCGCAGATCTCATAGGTGCGGACGAGGTCGGCCGCCTCGGCGCTCCGCTCCGCCATCGAATCGAGGTCCGCCTTCAGCAGCAGGGCGCGCGGATCGGGACTGTGCATGTACACGCGGTGGCCGAAGCCCATGATCCGGGCCTTCGCACGCAGCTTGTCCATCACGTAGTCCTCGGCCCGGCTCGAGCCCCCCTGCGCCGCGATCTCGGCGAACATCCGCGCCGCCGCCTCGTTCGCGCCCCCGTGGAGCGGGCCCTTCAGCGAGGCGGTCGCCGCGACGGTAGCGCAGTAGATATCGGCGAGCGTCGACGCGACGACGCGGGCCGTGAGGGCGGAGTTCGCCAGCTCGTGCTCGGAGTAGCACGTGAGGACGCGGTCGAACACCTCCACGCCCGACTCGTCGGCGGGCTCTCCGGGGATCATCGCGAGGAAGCTGCCAGCGAATCCCCGCTCGGGCTCGGGGTCCGCCGGCGGAAGGCCGTGCAGCGCCCGGTAGGCGTTGGCCGCCACGGCCGGCGCCTTGGCGAGGATGCGGGTTGCCTTCTCCACGTTCGCCTCGTGCGAGGTGTCGTCGAGCACCGCCGGCTCCTCGTAGCCGGCGAGCGCCGACAGGCCCGTTCGAAGCGCATCCATGGCGACGGTCCCCGGCGGCAGGGCCCGCAGGATCGGGTCCACTCCCTCCGGAGGGCGGGCGTTCCTGGCGAGCGACGCACAGAAGCGCTGCTGCTGCCCCGGATCGGGGAGGTCGCCGTGGATGAGGAGATGGGCCACGTCGGGGTAGCGAACGCGGCGCGCGAGCTCGATCAGGTCGTAGCCGCGGATGACGATCTGCTCCCGCTCGAGGTCGAGGAACGAGACGGTGGTGTCCGTCGCGATGACGTCCTCGAGGCCCGGCCGGTAGACGTCGCTCATCGGCCCTCCTTCGCGCCGGCAGCCCGTCGGGCGACGCCGGCGTCGAGCTCCGCGTAGTCGTCGTAGTGGATCAGGTCATACAGCTCCTCACGCGTCTGCATCCGGTCCAGCCAGGACGCGGACGAGCCGTCGCGCAGCAGGTCACCGTAGAAGTCGCGAACGTGGTACGCGGCCACGCGGGCCGCGGAGACCGGGAAGATCACGATGCGGAACCCGAGCTCGTCGAGGCGATCGGCGCGGATCGAGGGTCCCTTGCCGAACTCGGTCATGTTCGCGAGCAGTGGTCCCGGCACCGAGGCAGCGTATGCCGCGAACTCGTCCTCGTCCTCGAGCGCCTCGGGGAAGATCACGTCCGCCCCCGCCTCGCGGTAGGCGAGGCCCCGGCGAACCGCCTCGTCGAGGCCGTGGGTCGCCCGGGCGTCGGTGCGCGCGATCACGACCAGGTCCTGGGCCGCCTCGCGCGCCGCCGCCACCTTCTCGGCCATCGCCTCCGTCGGGACGACCTCCTTGCCGTCGAGGTGGCCGCAGCGCTTGGGGTCCACCTGGTCCTCGATCTGGACCGCGGCGCAGCGAGCGCCCTCGAGCTCGCGCACCGTGCGCATCACCATCAGCGCGGATCCGAACCCGGTGTCGGCGTCGACGATCACCGGCATCCTCGTCACGCGCACGATCTGGCGGCAATTGCGCGCGAGCTCGTCGAGCGTGAACAAGCCCACGTCGGGTAGGCCCATCGAGGCGGAGAACGCGGCGCCCGAGTGGTACACGGCCTTGGCTCCCGCCCGCTGCGCGAGCAGCGCGGTCAGCCCGTTGAACACGCCCGGGACGATCAGGGTCTCGCCGGCGGCGAGCAGCCCGCGGAGTCGCTTCGCCGGCGCCTCGCCGGGATCCGGGGTGAGCCAGGTCACCGGCCGCTCCCCTCCGGCGCCAGCTCGTCGGCGAGCTGCGAGAGCGAGTCCGCGTCGTCCAGGTTCCAGACGAGCTCCCCGACCCGCGCGGCGCGCTCGTCGCCCCAGCGTCGGACGACGTTCGCGCGATACTTCTCCGCGACCTCCTCGTCGCTCATCGGGTTCCTCGCGTGTCCCCGCGGGTAGCGCACCTCCCGCACGAACGTGGCCCCATCGGTCGTGGCGACGGTGATCCGGTTCGGGATCCCCTCGGGGTACCCCTCCGTGAGGTCGGGATCCGACTCCACGCCGACGTGCTCGCGAAGCAGGGCCAGGGTGTCGGGGCGACGGATCCGGTCCAACTCGAACGTGTCCATGGTGACGTCGCCGTCCTGGAGCGCCGCGCAGACGATGTATTGGATCGAGTGGTCCGCCGTCTCCCTCGTCTTCGGGTTCCACTTCTCCGGATCCTTCGCGATGATGTCGTAGCTCGCCTGGAAGGTGTCGATCCGAACGTCGGCGATCCGAGCCGGCTCGCCCAGGAGATCGTTGCGCAGCTGCAGCGCGGCGTCGACGGCGCTCTGCGCGTGATACTCCACCGGCCAGAACTTGATGTAGGTGTCGAGGATGCGCGCCGGCGGCGCCTTGGCGTCGATCCGCTCGAGCGGGGCATGCGGCCAGCAGTCTCCCCCCAGGAGCTGACGGCAGAAGCCCATCTCGCCCTCGAAGGGCTCGTTGGGTCCGGTGAACCCCGCCTCCGACAGCAGCGCGGCGAAGACGGCGTTTCGCGCGGAGTTGGCCGCGGCGGCACCCTTCCACATCGACAGCTCACCGGCCCGCGTCTGGCGCATCGATGCGTGCGGCACGGTGGCGATGGAGATCGCGTGCTCGATTCGCTCGGGCTCCAGCTCGAGGAGCCGTCCGGCTCCCGCCGCCGCCCCGATCGCGAGGTAGTTCACGTGATCCCAGCCGTGGCGACGCAGGCTCGCGGCGTCGCACAGCGACACGGGGATCTCGTAGGCGAGGGCGATCGCCGTGATGAGGTCCCTCGGGGAGCGGTCCCGGGCCTCGGCCAGGGCGAACAGCGCCGGGATGACATCGCTCGGATGAAGCGGCTCGAGCGAGAGGTACGTGTCGTTGAAATCGAGGTAGCGCACGGCGACGCCGTTGGCGAAGCCGGCGATCTCGGGGCCGGCTCGCTGCCCGGTTCCCCAGATCGTGGCCCCCTGCGGATCGGGATGCGCCCGCGCGTAGCGGCGCGCGGCCTCGGGCGCGTCCTCGTCGAATGCCGCCGTCGCCACGCCGATCGAGTCGAGGATGCGGCGCTTGACCTCGTGGATCACCTCGGGCGCAAGGCGGTCCCACGTCGTCGCCGACGCGTACTCGGCGAACATCCTGCTGTATCGGTCCGACACTCCCGCCGCGCCCTCCCGCCTCCGCGAGGTCGCAGCCTACCGCGCCGCTCAGGGGGTGCCTCGTAGTATGGGCTCGCCGCCGCGGCCGCCTCCAGGGGCTCGCCGCGGGGCTTCGGGAGCGGGAGGAGGAGCGGCGATGGCCGAACCGCTTGTGGGCGTGATCATGGGCTCGCGCTCGGATTGGGGGACGATGCGGCACGCCGCCGAGACCCTCGAGTCGATGGGCGTCCCCTACGAGACGCGGGTGGTGTCCGCGCACCGGACGCCGGACCTGCTCTTCGACTATGCGGGCTCGGCCGAGTCGCGCGGCCTTCGGGTCATCATCGCCGGCGCCGGGGGCGCGGCGCATCTGCCGGGGATGGCCGCCTCGAAGACGCAGCTTCCGGTGCTGGGCGTGCCCATCCAGTCCGAGGCGCTGCGCGGCTTGGACTCCCTGCTCTCGATCGCACAGATGCCGGCCGGCGTCCCGGTCGGCACGCTCGCCATCGGCGACGCCGGAGCGAGGAACGCCGCGATCCTCGCGGCGAGCATCGTCGCGCTGCAGGATGCCGGCGTCCGCGATCGCCTGCGCGCCTTCCGCGAACGGCAGACGAAGGACGTGCTCGCTCAACCGGATCCGGCCCCGGACGGGTAGGCGCGCCGTGCGCATCGGGGTCCTTGGGGGAGGACAGCTCGGCCGGATGCTCGGCCTCGCCGGGATCCCCCTCGGGCTGTCGTTCTCGTTCCTCGACCCGTCTCCCGATGCGCCCGCCTCGGCGGTCGGTCGGCACCTCGTCGGCCCCTACGACGACCCGGAGGGCCTGCGCGCTCTCGCCGCCGGATCCGACGTCGTCACCTACGAGTTCGAGAACGTTCCCGTGGCCTCGGCGCGCGCGCTCGCGAGCTCGGTCCCGGTGTTCCCGTCACCCGAGGCGTTGGAGGCCGCGCAGGACCGGTTGGCGGAGAAGGGCCTGTTCGAGCGCGTCGGGATCCCGGTGCATCGCTACACCTCGGTGGCGAACGCCGGGGAGCTCGAGGACGCGGTCGAGCACGTCGGGCTGCCGGCGATGGTCAAGACCCGACGCCTCGGCTACGACGGGCGCGGGCAGGCCGTCCTCAGGGGGGTCGACGACCCGACGGAGGTGTGGCGGTCGGTGGGGGAGCAGCCCTCCCTCGTCGAATCGCTCGTGGACTTCGACCGCGAGCTGTCGATCCTCGCCGTCCGCAACCGCGAGGGGGAGGGCCGCTTCTACCCGCTGGTCGAGAACCATCACCGGGACGGCATCCTTCGGCTCTCGATCGCGCCGGCCCCCGACGTCACGCCGGAGCTTCAGTCGACGGCCGAGGCCTACGCGGCGCGGGTCATGGACGAGCTCGGCTACGTCGGCGTGCTCGCGATCGAGCTGTTCCAGGTGGGCGATCGGCTGCTCGCAAACGAGATGGCGCCCCGCGTGCACAACTCGGGGCACTGGACGATCGAGGGCTCGGAGACGAGCCAGTTCGAGAACCATCTCCGCGCCGTCGCCGCGCTGCCCCTCGGATCGACCCAATCCCTGGGATACAGCGCGATGCTGAACGCGATCGGCGCGCTGCCCGACACCACCGCGGTGCTCTCCGTTCCGCAGGCGCACCTCCATCTGTATGGAAAGGGGGAGCGCCCGGGGCGCAAGCTCGGGCACGTCACCGTCCGGGCGGACGACCCGGACACCCTGGGGGAACGCCTCTCGCTGCTCGAGCGGGTCCTCGACTGAGCCCGGGCCGACCGATCCCGAGGAGGCACTGAGGTCCCGAGGCCCGCGTGCCGATACCGGTACGGACAACCGATCGGCGGAGAGGACGACGTGGCCTATCCCGAATGCCCGGACTGCCGGGTTCCGCAGCTGGTGCCGGACGATTCCGACGCCTACACCTGCTTCTCCTGCTACGCCCACCTGCGGTTCTATCGATGTCCGGCATGCTCGTATCCGCAGACGATCGTGAAGCGGTGGCCCTCGTTCACCTGCGGGCGCTGCGAGCGCAAGGTCGACCCGCCGCCGAACGTCCCGTTCTCTCAGTCGCTGAAGGCACGTGAATCCGGGGGCGTCGGCTACATGTACCCGAAGATGTAGTCGGGCTCGCTCGACGCTCTCCGCGCAGTCCGAGGACCTACGGGTTGATGGGCTGCTGGAGCGTGATGCCGAACTTCGCGAGGTTCGGAACCGACGGGTGCGCGATCCCAGAGGGCCCGGCCGAGAAGGCGTCGAGGATGTTCTGGGTGATGCGGACGGCGCGAGCGTCGCACGTATCGGCCTGGATCGGATCGCCGCAGCGCAGCGCCTTCACCCAGCCCTGGCTGGATGCGTCCAACACGCCGGCGTTGCTCTGGGCCGTGTAGTAGGTCATGTCCGCGTAGTCCGGCACGCCCTTACACAGGGTGGGGGATCGCGCCAGGATCTGGATGTTCGCGGGCGTGGGCGCCTCCGGGAAGACGCGGTCGTACTCCATATTGACGAGCCCCGGGATATGGCCCCCGTCCGCCAATCCGGTCCCCGCGAACGCCCAGTTGTCGGCGTCGTCGACGACGAGGTCGGCGTGGGCGCCGGCGCAGGCGTACATCGCGCCGAGGATGTCGCTCTCCGGGCGGGGGAGGGGGCCCGTCCGCCAGCTGGACGTCACCTCGGCATCGTCGATGCCTAGGAGGGGGTCCTCGGACGCCGTCTTGTAGCTGACCATCACGCGCTCGGGGCCGAGCGGCGAGGTCTCGAACCGGATGTGCCGATAGATCGCGTTGCCGCCGAAGAACGCGAGGTTCACGCCCGAGCCCCTCGCCGCGGTGAGGCCGTCTCGCATTCGCGTCGAGTAGTACTCGTCGTGATCGAGCGATACGAGCGCCGAACGGTTCTGGAGCAGCTCCGGCTGCTGGTGAAGGTCGACGTCGGTCCAGTAGGTGACGTCCATGCCCAAGCGCTCAACGAGCACCACGAAGGGCAACTCGTGGAGCAGGCCGGCCGCGCCGCGTCCTCCGAACGGCCGGTCGAAGCTGACGGCCCGGGACCGCGTCTCGAAGGCGCCGTCGGGTCCCTTGTAGAGGCTGTAGCCGCCCCAGCGGTTGTAGGCCTGCCACGTCGTCGCCTCGGCCTGGATAACGAGGTCTGCGGTGCTCGTGTCGTTGCGGACGACGAACGGGATGTAGGCCTGTCCGCCGTCGCTCGAGACGAGCTTCAGCACGTAGGTGCCCTGCACCCACGTGGAGCTGATCGGGACTTGAAGGGACTCGTTCCACGGGGCTCGGACCATGCTGGTGACCGGATCGACGGTCACGCGCGGCTGTCTCGCCGACGCCACCTCGGGGGAGGTCCAGATCAGGCGCCCGCCCAGGCCCTGGTAGTAGCCGAGCCGGTAGGCCTCCACGTGGAACGACGGCGATTTCGTCTTGACGAAGAGCTTGATGGTCTCGCCGGCCGTCGCGCTGATGTGGTCGGCGTAGCCGGCGATGCCCTTTCGGGTCCCCGCCGGGATCCGCCAGGAGGACGTACCGGGCTTGGCGTTCTCGTTGATGACCCACTGGGCCGTGCGCGAGGGGGGCGGCGTGGGGGTCGGCGTCGGCGAGGGGGAGGCGGCTTGCGGGGGCCCGCCCCCGCGGCCGGCGCGCCGGAGGCCACGAGGATAACGAGCAGCGCCACGGCGAGGACCACCGCGATCGACGGGAACCCCGCGCGGCGAGGGGTCACCGGGAGGTCTCGGATTCAGGCCGACAGGGGGGAGTTGCCTGAGAACGCATGTCCCGCGTAGCCTGCCCTCCGGCGCGGGTCCGGGTCAATGGGGAGAGGGAAGAAACCGCCGATCGGCCACCCGCATGGCGGGTGGCCGATCAGGGCCCCGTCAGTTCGGCGCGAGCCTGTGAACGGCGCGACGGTTCGGGTCGCCGGGGGGCGCGCTTCGGTGACGAGGTGGGGGGCTCAGACGATTGGGTCGTGTGCGGTGAGGCGATCGAACGAGGAACCGGACGATCAGCCGACGAAGATCTCGGTGACCCAGAGCCGGCCGCCGGACTTGTCCAGGCCGATGCCGACCTTGTCGAACTTCCGGGCGAGGATGTTGCTGCGGTGGCTCCGGCTGCGCATGAAGGCCCTGTGGATCGACCGCACGCTTCGATACGTGTAGCCGACGTTCTCTCCCCACGAGGATCCGATTCGACCGAGGTTGGAGCTGTGGAAGAGCGTTCGCGAGTTCGCCATCTGGCGACTATGACGACGGGCGAGGCGCGTGGCGCGGTTGCCCTTCCGGACGGCGTGCGTTCCGTGCCGCCGGCGCGTTTCGTTGATCATGTTCAGCAAACGATGCTGGGGTGTCGCGGCCTCCGCCGCCATCCAGCCGATGGAGTCGGTCACCAGCGAGCCGATGACCATCACGATGGTGAGGGTGAGGACAATGCCCACCCTCCGGAGCGTGGTCGGCGCTTTCAGCACCATGGCGCGGGCGGACCCCGATCTCGTCATGGTTTCTCCCTTCGGCGTCGATTCGACAGGAGCTCCTGCTGATGCCCCCGTCCCGTCGGCTGCTGAACCTATGAGCAGCCGACGCGCGCCACCAGTCGGGAATCGGCGCGTCCGTCCCGCGAGGGACCATGTGGGGAAGGTGCCGGACGGTCTCGGGGGCTACCGGCATTGTGGTTTCGGCGCAGCCTACAGGAGGGCACCTCGTTGTCCAGCGCGGGCGTTGCGGGATGCGACATCGGTCAGCGCATTCGCGCAGGTGAGGCGCCCGCAATTTCTTTCAAGATTTCGCGGAACGCATGTTTAGGGCGGGGACGCAGGCACGAGTGCGCCGGGACCGGTCCCTACCACGGCGTCATGCCGGGTGGGAGGGGGTCGCACAGTCCGCGGAGCCGAGCCCGCTGCACGCTCAGATCGATCCTCGGCGCGAGGTTACGAAGCTGGTACGGATCCCTCGCGAGGTTGTAGTACTCCTCGAATCCGTCGGCATACCGCGTGTAGACGCGCAGCGGCGAACGAAGTTGGCACCACGACGGAACGTCTCGAGTCTCCGCGCCCTCGATGAGATGAACTCCGCGCGGGAACCTCGCCGCGCCTGCGAGGTACGGTCCGAGGTCACGCCCCTCGGCGTCCGGCATCGAGGTCCCGGCGAGCGCAGCGATCGTCGGAGCGATGTCGATGTTGGTCGCGAGATCGCTCGACTCCCGCGCGCTCGCCCAGGGTCCGTAGCTGTAGACCATCGGCACGCGCGTGGCCTCCTCGTACGGGACGTCCTTTCCACGCAGTCCGTGCTCACCGTAGAGGAACCCGTTGTCGGACGTGAACACGATGAGCGTGTTGTCGAGCTCACCGCTCGATCGAAGCCGTTCGACGATCTCGTCGACGGCGTCGTCGACCGACAGCAGCGACTCGAGCTGATGCTCGCGGAACGCGTCGATGTCTGCTTGTGCGGCGGCGCCCCACCTCTTGCGCGCTCGCAGCCACGGCGGCTTGTCCGAGACGTCGGCCTCCGCGTAGCTCGGCGGGCGCCACGGTGGCAGGCCGTCGAAGGCGTGCTCGTACTCGGGGGCGGGGGTCGCGGAGGCGTGCGGCGCGAGCGGCGTCCACATCAGGAAGAACGGCCTGGGGGCGCCGGCGTCCAGGAACTCCAGCGCCTTTCGGGCGAGCACGTCGGTGAGGTAGTCCTCCGGGGCCGATCCGTAGTGCACGACGGCGTCGTCCTCGGTGAGGCCGTACTCGTAGTAGTTCCCGGACGAGGCCGAGAGCCCGACCCACCGATCCCAGCCGGGGGGGATGTAGCCGCCGGGATAGCCGTTCAGATACTTCCCGACGAGCCCCGTCCGGTATCCCGCCCCGTCGAGCACCGTCGCCAGCGTCGTGGTGTCGTCGAACCCCGCGAACCCGCCGCCCCTCGGATCGGTGCCGCCGTTGCCGTAGACGCCGGTCGTATGGGCGTACTGTCCCGTCAGGATCGATGCCCGCGCCGGGCAGCACAGCGGGAGCACCACGTGGGCCTGCGTGAAGTTCGTCCCCCGCCCCACGACTTCCTCGTTGACGTTCGGCAGCGCCCACAGGGAATCGAAGCGCTGATCGTCGGTGACGATGAGGACGATGTTGGGGAGCGGCTCGTCGGCGGCCGCGGGCGAGGGCCCGAGCGGCGGGGCGAGCGCCGCGATGACGACGGCGAGGAGGACGACGGGCCCTCGCACCATGGAGAGCGAGCGGGAATGCCGCCGTCCGAACCAGCCGATTCGCATCCGCGCAACCCTAAACGAGCCTTGCTTTAGAGCGCAACCCTTCGCCGGGTGCTGCGAGGGGGCGTGTGCGAGGTCGTCGGCGGCTCGTCAGCGGGTTCGCCTGCTCCGGGCGCCGCCGCCGATCACCCCGATGTCGATCAAGACGCCGAGGACCACCAGGAGGAGCCCGAAGCCGCGGAGGCCGTCGAACTCGTTCTCGGCGATCGCGTAGGTGATCGTCGTCGCGGGGAGGATGAAGAACCCGATGAGCGGCCAGATGAACGAGTCGTACGCGCGGGCGAGGTAATCGGTGAACAACCACATGATGACCAGCACGAATCGCGGCGTGATCAGCGCCAGGATCGCCAACAAGCAGCCCACGAACCCCTCCTCCCGATCGGCGTCGATCGGCGGACCGTACGCCGAGGAAGGGGTGTACCGCAACCGAACGCCGTGAAGGTGGAATCGAGGGGCTCGTGCATGACCACGACGTCGATCCGCCGACGTGGGCGAATGGATCTTCCGTCGGTGGGAAGCGCTCGTTCGGAGTTCGAGGCGAGCGGGTGGATGGGACCGTCAGGGAGGCGGGGCCAAGGACCGACCGCGGTGCTCCCGGGGGGCGGACGGAGCCAGCGGCCAGACGTTGTCGCCTCGCCGACTTCGAGCGCGGGTCCGGTCGAACCTGCGGCCTTCCTCCACGGCGCAGATGAGGCACTCCCTCCGCAGGGAATCGAACTCCCAAGTCTGCGCCGGCGGGCCGTGGTCATCCACGCGCACACCATCCGTCGACGGGGGGCGAGTGGCAAGGACGTCTGGCAACTCGGCACCGCGCGGCGTCGACCGCGGCCCCTCGTATGCTGCGTCGACCGGGACGGACACGGAGGGGGACATGGGCGGATTCGAGACGATCGAGGCGGGCGACGCCACCACGCGTCTGTACGAGGCGGGCGAGGCACGGCCCGGGACGCCGGGCGTCGTCGTCTTCCATCCATGGTGGGGCCTCAACGACGACGTCGTCGCGTATGCCGACCGGCTGGCCGCCGCCGGGTTCGCCGTCGTCGCGCCCGACCTGTACCGGGGCCAAGTCGCGTCGACGATCGAGGAGGCCGAGCGGCTCTCGGCCTCGATCGACGAGGCCGCGAGCACCGCGTGGGGCTCCGAGGGCAACGTGGTGGATGCGATCGCCATCGCGGCGGTCGACCGCCTCGCTGACCGGCTGGGCTCGGGCACGCCCCTGGCGGCCGTGGGGTTCTCGATGGGCGCGGTGTGGGCGATGTGGAGCCCGGCCGAGCGCGACCGGGTCGCCGCGTCCGTCGTGTACTACGGCTCTCTCGAGGGCCCGAGCCTCGCTCGGGCGGCGGTTCCCGTCCTCGGACACTTCGCCGAGACGGACCCGTACGAGTCCGACGAGGGTGATCGCCGCGTTCGAGGACACGCTCCGCTCCGCGGGTCGTGACGTCGTCATCCACCGCTACCCGGGAACCGGGCACTGGTTTGCGGAACCGTCACGCGATGCCTACCGGCCCGAGGCCGCCGATCTCGCCTTCGAGCGCACCGTCGCCTTCCTGGGTCAGCACCTCACGTAGGCAGGTACTCGTCCGACGTCCCATTGATGCTTCTTCGCGTCCCACTCGCGCCGCGTCGGTCGGCTGAACCAGGATCGCGCCCGCGAGCGTCACGATGGGAGCCGGCAACTATGATGTGAAGCCCCCGGAATAGAGAGGTACGAGGATGATCCCTTCGCCCCGCTCCCGCTCTCGCCGCGACAACCCTCGCCGCCGCATCGATCGTCGCAGCCCTGATGCTTGTCTCAGCGGCCGCTCCGATTGCCCAGGCCGCAGGAGTGAGGAACTGCGTCGACCTGACCGGCCGTTCCCCCGCCTGCTATGAGCTGATGTGGGTGGACGGAGTCCAGGTCAAGATGACGTTCCCCCAATCGGGGAACCCACGGCCCGGGACATCCAACGCCGAGGTGCACAACTTCTACGTGATCGCGCCACAGACCGACGAGGCGCAGGGCACAGCGCCCTTCCTACACGACCACGTCCTAGACGTTTCGCCGCGCCAGAACCTCGGCCCAAGCGTCTTCTGGCACGGCTACTTCGTCCTTTGCAGCGCTGAGGGCATCTCGACCGGCGGCTGTGTGCCCACCCCGTCCTCGATACCCGGCCTGGGGACTCTACCGTTGGCCGATAGCGTGAACGGACAGATGCTGACATCGGCCGACCTCATAGAGTCGTTCGTGAACTCCGGACAGCTCACGCTGATCGACACAGGGGCGGAGTTCGTCGGCACGATCAATCCCGCCACGTAGAAGCAAGTCCCCCGTCGTCGCATTCTCGCGCGACATTCGATGCTCACCATGGGCCGCAGAAGCCCCGGCCCCCTAGGTGATCATGGTTGCCTCAATCCTCTATGGAGTACGTCCATATCTCCTTGGTTTCTGAGACACCCTGGATGAGTAGTTCACCTTCCGCGCCTGTGTACTTGCCGGTGCCTCCGGTGATGGCCTGAACGATGTCACCGGTCGCACCGTGGGGGCCAATGAGAATCTGCGTGGTGATCTGTCCACCGCGGAGGCTGGCCGTCACGACGCACTGCGGCTCCGACTCGGCACCGGCCACCGACACAATGGTGCATTGCCCGCCTACGTGCCCGACCTGCTCTCCGCGCCGCAGGAGCTTGTGGGTGAACACGAAGTAGTCACCAAGGGTGTCACCCTCTGCGCCAAAATCCAGAAAGTTGCCCTCAGTGTTGATGGCAACCAGGCGGATTGTCCGCCGCGAGTCATCGTCACCGGCGATGAACCCAAAGCAGGACTAACTACACCAACCGCCAACGCCACCAGCGCGATCATCGCGCTCAGCAGGCCGAACCGCTTCTCCATTGAGCCTCGCATGAGCCCTCCTTTCACGCCACGGAGACTGACTCCATCCGTGAACCTCCATCCTCTTTCCGTGGCTACGTTGAGGAACCGTCTGTTCGACGTAGAGAATCTGCTCGCCGCTTCGATCCCGCGCCCCGCGCGTCTAGCTCAGTCCAGCAACCCGTGGAGGCAGCCCTCGAACACGGGCTGGCGGTAGGCGAGCTTGAAGCTCCTGGAGTCGCCGACAAGAAGAAGTGATCCTGGATCTGATCCCAGATCCGTGATCGACGGGGGAGCGGGGGAACAAACCCCGCACGTCGGCGATGTGCGCCGGGCAGGATTCGAACCTGCGACCCGCGGATTAGAAGTCCGCCGCTCTATCCGGACTGAGCTACCGGCGCCAGCGCCTCATCGTACCGTCGGAGGTCGTCCCCGTCCGAGGACGGGCCGCCCCTCGGGAGGGCCCGACTACCCCGGTCGGTCTCCCAACCTTTACACTTTGCCGCCATGAAGATCTTGGTGATCGGCACAGGCGGGGTCGGGTCGGCCTTCGCTGCCATCGCGGCCGGGCGGGATTTCTACGAGCACATCGTGCTCGCCGACCTCGACGAAGGGCGCGCGCGACGGGTGGCCGAGCGTCACGGAGACCGGTTCAGCGCCGCCTCCGTCGATGCCTCCGATCGCAGCGCGATCTCGGAGCTCGCGTCCACGAACGGGTGCGACGTCATCGTCAATGCCGCCGATCCTCGGTTCGTCATGCCGATCTTCGACGCGGCCTTCGACTCCGGGTGCACGTATCTCGACATGGCGATGTCGCTCTCGGCGAGGCATCCCGACAAGCCGCACGAGCTGGTGGGGACGAAGCTCGGCGACGAGCAATTCGCCAAGGCATCGGCCTGGGAGGACAAGGGACTCCTCGCCCTCGTTGGGATCGGCGTCGAGCCGGGCATGTCCGACGTGTTCGCGCGCTACGCCGCCGACCACCTGTTCTCGACGATCGATGAGATCGGGGTCCGCGACGGAGCGAACCTCGAGGTGGAGGGCTATCGATTCGCCCCCTCCTTCTCGATCTGGACCACGATCGAGGAGTGCCTGAACCCCCCCGTGATCTGGGAGAAGGACAGAGGCTGGTACACGACGCCCCCCTTCTCGGAGCCGGAGACGTTCGTCTTTCCCGAGGGCATCGGCCCGGTCGAGTGCGTGAACGTGGAGCACGAGGAGGTCCTGCTCATCCCGCGCTGGATCGATGCCAACCGCGTCACCTTCAAGTACGGCCTCGGCGAGGAGTTCATTCAGGTGCTGCAGACCCTGGCCCTGTTGGGGTTGGACTCGACGAAGCCGGTGAAGGTGCGGGGAGCGGAGGTGGCGCCCCGCGACGTCGTCGCTGCGGTGTTGCCGGATCCGGCGACGCTGGGCGACAAGATGCACGGCAAGACGTGCGCTGGGACGTGGGTCAGGGGAACCGGCGTGGACGGCAATCGCCCGGGAGGTCTACCTGTACCACGTCGCCGACAACGACGAGACGATGGCGCGCGACGGATCCCAGGCCGTCGTCTGGCAGACGGCGATCAATCCCGTCATCGCCCTCGAGCTGGTCGCGACCGGCGCGTGGACGGGCTCGGGGGTCCTCGGTCCGGAGGCGTTCGACGCGGTCCCGTTCCTCGATTTGCTGAACGCCTACGGCTCCCCCTGGGGGATCGAGGAGCGAGGCCCGCAGCCTCGCTGACCCGGGGTCCGTTCGGCCGACCCGGATTTCCACGCCCGAACTCGGTGCCGGCGCGGCTCACGCGCATCGGGTCGGCCGTGGGGTAGCCTCGCCGTGAGCGTCCCTGCTTCGGGGACCGGGGATCCACGGAGGCTCTCGTGGCGGACATCGAGACGGCTGGACGATCCACGACGGATCCGGCCGAGGCCGGCGCCGGCGCGCAGACCGGTCCGATCACGCCCCCCGCCCCCGACGATCGCGGGCGCGACGAGATGCCGCGATGGATCCCGAAGCTCCTGCTGTTGGTCGTGGCGACGATCGCGGCCGCGCTCGCCGCCTACTGGTTCCTCGGAAAGATCCGGGATCTCATCATCTGGCTGATCGTCGCGCTCTTCCTGTCGTTCGCGCTGGAGCCCGCCGTCAACTACCTCGTCAAGCGCGGCTGGCGCCGGGGCCTCGCGACCGGCGCCGTGCTGTTCGCGCTCGTCCTGTTGATGATCGTGGTGGTCGGCGCGATGACGCCGCTGATCATCTCGCAGGTCCAGGAGCTGATCCGCAGCGTCCCCGAATGGCTCGATCGCGTGAACGTCTACTCGATGCGATGGTTCAAGCTGGACGTCTCCTCGGGCCGGGTCCTGGATCAGCTCACGTCCCTGGATGCCTCGGTGAAGGACTATGCGACCAACATCGCGGGGAATCTGCTCGGCTTCGGAGCTCGGGCGCTCACGGCCTTCTTCGAGGTGCTGACCATCGGGCTGTTCACGTTCTACCTCGTCGCCGACGGACCGAGGTTCCGGCGCGCCATCTGTTCGTTGATGCGACCGGAGCGCCAGCGTGAGGTGCTGCGAGCCTGGGAGATCGCGGTCGACAAGACCGGCGGCTACTTCTACTCCCGACTGCTGCTGGGGACGATCGCCGGCGTCACGATCTGGATCTTCCTGGTCATCATCGACGTGCCGTTCGCCCTGCCGCTGGCGATCTGGATGGGGTTCTTCTCCACCTTCGTGCCGATCGTCGGCACCTACATCGGCTCCGCCGTCCCGATCCTCGTGGCGTTGCTCGACGAACCGTGGAAGGGGGTGGCGATCCTCATCTACATCCTCGTCTACCAACAGATCGAGAACTACATCCTCAGCCCGCGGATCACGGCCCGAACCATGGAGCTCCACCCGGCGGTCGCCTTCGGCTCGGCGATCGCGGGGGCGAGCCTGCTCGGCGCCGTGGGGGCCTTCCTGGCCCTTCCCGCGGCCGCGATCATCCAATCGGCCGTCTCGAGCTACGTCACGCGCCACGCCGTCATGGAGACCGAGCTCACGAAGGATCACAGCGAGGCCGACATCGAGGCGGCCCGGGAGGTGCAGAAGCAACGCCGAAAGGATTCCTTCGCCGTCTTTCGCCGGCTGCGAGAGCGCCGTCGCGGCGGGGGCTCCGACCAGGGCTGAGGCCTGGCTCCGGCGGCGTCCCGGGATTCATCGCCGCCTCGTTCACTAGACTTCTGCGGTGCTCTTCCCGACGACCGAGTTCGCCCTCTTCTTCATCGTCGTCTTCCTCGTCCACTGGCTGCTGAACCCCTTTCGCACGCCGTGGAAGCTGTTCATGATCGCCGCCAGCTACTTCTTCTACGCGTGGTGGGACTGGCACTTCATCTTCCTGCTCGGCGGGTTCAGCGTCATCGCGCAGGTCGGGGCCCTGGCGGTTCATCGCCGCAGCGATCCCGCGAGCCGGCGAACGGCGGTGATCATCGCGGTGGCCGCGGCGCTCGCGCCCCTGGCCTGGTTCAAGTACTACGGGTTCTTCTCGCTCAGCGCCGACAACGCCCTCGGCTCGTTCGGGGTCGAATCGCCCCTTCCGCTGCTGCAGATCCTCCTGCCGGTCGGCATCTCCTTCTACACCTTCATGGGCATCAGCTACATCGTGGACGTGTACCGGCGCCAGCTCGAGCCGGCCGGCTGGCTCGATACGTTCCTCTACCTGTCGTTCTTTCCGCACCTGGTGGCCGGCCCGATCGTGCGCGGCGGGGAGCTCTTCCCCCAGATCGCCAAGCGGCGGGACCCCAAACACGTCGACTTCTCTCGTGCCGCCTATCTCATCTTCGCGGGGCTCTTCAAGAAGGTGGTGCTCTCGAGCTACCTCGCCACGACGATCGTCGATCCGGTGTTCGGCGATCCCGGAGCCCACAGCTCGTTGGAGATCCTCGTGGCCGTCTACGGCTACGCGGTGCAGATCTACGCGGACTTCAGCGGCTACACCGACATTGCGATCGGCATCGCGCTGCTGCTCGGGTTCGAGTTCCCGCAGAACTTCGACCGGCCCTACACGGCGCGTTCGCTCCAGGACTTCTGGCGCCGATGGCACATCACGTTGTCGCGCTGGCTGCGCGACTACCTCTATATCCCCCTGGGTGGATCTCGAAGGGGCAAGCTCCGGACCTACGTCAACATCTTCATCACCATGCTCCTCGGGGGGCTGTGGCACGGCGCGGCCTGGAACTTCGTCGTCTGGGGCGGGATCCACGGCCTCGGCCAGGTCATCGGGCACGCGCGGCGGGACCGCCGGGCGGAGCTGGGATTGCCGGAGCCGGAGGACACGCCGCGAAGGCGGGCCGTCGAGCGCTTCGCCACCTTCCACATCGTGTGTCTCGGGTGGATCTTCTTCCGGGCCGGATCGATCGGTGGAGCGTTCGCCATGCTGAAGGGGCTGGTGACCCAATGGGGGCCGGCGCCCCTCGTCACGATCCCGGTGCTCGGCGCCATCGCCCTGGGCGTCGGCGTCCAGTACCTGCCGCACCGGCCGGCGGAGCTGCTCATGTCGAGGTTCTCCAGGCTCAAGCCCGCGGTGCAGGGTGCGGTGCTGGGAGCATCCCTCCTGATCATCACGACGCTCGGTCCCCAGGGGGTCGCGCCCTTCATCTACTTCCAGTTCTAGAGTGGAGGCGAATGCGTCGACCTCGCACCCTCGATGAGCAGCGGCGGGATCCGGTCGTCCATGCCGTGGACGGTGCCGGGGAGAGGAGGCACGACCGGGGCCCGGGGCTCCCTGTTCCGCGACGCGCGACGGTACCCGCCGGACGCGCGCTCTCCATCATGCTGATCTGCCTGTCCGTCTGGGTGCTGCTGAATGCCCCCGCCATGAAGCGCGCTGCGGAGGCGTCGGAGATCGGCGCTCGGCGAAGCGCTGCGCTGGCGGTCCTCGGTCCGCTCGCGGGCCTCAGCGAGGTGCTTCAACTCGATCACGTGCGGAACGCGATCTCGGCGGCGATCGGGCGCGATCCGGACGAAGAGTCGGGCATCGCGGCCATCGACCCGGTGCCGATCGCTCCGCCGGCGGTCGGGGAGGGCGACGACGAGCAGGCCGGCGCCGAGGCGCCGATCCCGATGCCGACCCGAGACGATCCGCTTCGCGTGGCGGTGATCGGCGACTCCTTCGCCACGGGCGTGGGAGCGGCGGTCGGGCGGAGCCTGAATCCCCGCCTCGTCAACGTGCAGGCGAGGGGCGTCATCTCGACCGGGTTGACGCGGCCCGACTACTTCAACTGGCAACCCAATCTGAGGGAGATCGTGGATCGATTCCGTCCCGGCGTCGTGGTCGTGATGCTCGGTGGCAACGACGCCCAGACCCTCACCGTCCCGGGAGGAAAGCCGGTTCCCCTGAGCGCCCAGGAGGAGTGGCGCCGGATCTACACCGAGCGCGTGGAATCGTTGGCGAAGACGGCGACGGACGCGGGAGCCCGGATGGTCTGGATCGGCCTTCCGCCCATGCGGGACATCAACCGCGATCATCAGGCGCATCGCCTGGACGGCATCTATCGAGCCGTCGCGAAGACGAGCCCCGGGATCGCGTATGTGAACTCGCTGGACCTCTTCGCACGGCCCGGGGGCGGGTACGCGGCCTACCTCCCCGACGAGGGCGGCGATGAGCGGCTCGTCCGCGAGAGCGACGGCGAGCACTTCACGAGCCTGGGCTACGACTGGGTGGCCGATGCGGTGCTGCGTGCCCTCGAGAAGCACTGGGACCTGCCCGCCGACGCCGTCGAGCGGTAGGCGTGAAGCGCCCACATCGGATCGGCCGGGCTATTCACCCGTCAATCCATCGATGCGTTCTCGAAGCAGGTCCAGGTGGCCGCAGTGGCGGGCGGTCTCCTCGATCATGTGCGCGAGGGCGTATCGCAAGATGAAGGCCATGTCGAGACCCCGAGCCGGATCGTCGAGGGCGGCGTCCGCGACCACCTTTCGCGAGCGTTCGCACTCCTCCAGGTAGGCCTCGACGAGCCCGGCAAGGGAGTCTCCCGGATCGATGGCGAAGGCACCGTGCTGATCGTCGTCGGGCCAAGGCCAGGGCAGGTCCTCGCCGGCGAAGTCGATGCTGAACCAGAACCGCTCGACCCCGGCGAGGTGCTTGACGATGCCTGCTGGCGTGAGGGTCGAGGGCGGAACGGGGGCGTTGAATGCCTCCTCATCGGAGAGGCCGGCGACCTTGTTGACGACGGTCGCCCGAAGGAAGTCGAGGAGCCCGGTCAGTGTCTCCCGCTCCGGCGCATCCTCCGGCGGACGCTCCCGCGACACCGGCTCGACCCTACGTCCGGTCATCGTCCCAGCCTCCCAAGCTCCCTCATGCACGTTGTCCCGAGCGTCGTGGTCGCCCCGCTCATGCCTCCGAGGTCCCCGGAGCTACGGTCACCCGAACCCGTGTCCAGCGGGGAGCGAGCGTTCCGGGCGGCGGATCCTGGCCGATCACCGGGCCGATGACGGGGCGGGGATCCCCCCCGCTTCGGTCCACTCGGACGGCGAAGTCGGCGAGCGTGAGCCTCTCCCACGCCTCGCTGAACGCGAGTCCCCGCACGTCGGGCACGGCGGTGCGAGCGCGGTCGCGCCGGCGAGCGCCGCCGTTCTCATCGAGCGGCCTCGCCTGCTCCCGCGTGGGATCGGGCGGGTGATGCACCGTGACTCGAACCCGCGGTTCCGGCGGGTAATCCTGCCGGCGGGTGGGTACTGGCCGACGACGTAGCCCATCACGGCAGCCGGTTGGCGCTCCAGGCGAGTCACTTTCACATCGAACCCGGCGAGGACGAGCGTCTCCCACGCCTGGTCTGAAGGGCATGCTCTTGACGTCCGGCATCGCCACGGGCTCCTGCTGACGCCGAGCGTATTGCCCGCCCTGGAACAGCCCCACGAAGAACCCGAGATGTCCGCGGACAGTCGCCACATCGGCCAGCTGAGCAGACCCAGATCAACCACACGTCCCGTGCCTTTCGACGGCGAGCGGCACGATCGTACCGGCCTCGCCAGCTGGGTGAACCATCGCCGCCCGAGGCGCCGATCCCGCCGAGGGAGGCGAGATCGGCAGGCAGGAGCCGCGTTAGCGGGAGGCTGCCTTGTTGTACTGCCTGATGGAGAGCGGGACGAAGATCGCCAGGATGATGGCGACCCAGATGAGCGTGTACTCGATTGGGTTCTGCAGCGACCAGACGTCCGGCGGCGGCATGCTCCCCGTGTTCCCGAACGCCTCGCGGACGGCCTGCGACACCGCCGACACCGGATTCCACTCGGCGAAGGTCTGCAGCACGCCGGGCAGGCTCTGGACCTCGACGAAGGTGTTGGCGATGAACGTCAGCGGGAAGATGACCATGAACGAGGCGTTGTTCACGACTTCGACGCTCCCCACCTTCAGGCCGACGAACGCCATGATCCAGGAGAACGTGTAGGCGAAGACCAGCAGCAGGAGATACCCTCCGATCGCCTCGAAAGCGTTCGTGTGGATCCGCCAGCCGACGACCAAGCCGGCGAGGGACATGACGAAGATCGACGCCGAGTTGTAGACGATGTCGCTCCCCGTCCGGCCCACCAGCACGGCCGAGCGTGACATCGGCAGCGACCGGAATCGATCGATGATGCCCTTGGTCATGTCCTCGGCGAGCCCGACGCCCGTGAACGTCGAGCCGAAGATCACCGTCTGCGCGAACACGCCTGCGATCAGGTACTCGCGATAGCTCGTACCGGGAATCTCGATCGAGCTGCCGAACACGTAGGCGAACAGCAGCACGAACATGATCGGCGACATCAGCGTCCAGATGAGGATCTCCGGGACGCGCTTGATCTTGATCAGATTGCGCTTCGCGATGTTGGCTCCGTCGGCGAATGCGAGGGATGCTTGGCTCATCGGACGGCCTCCTTCTCCCGAACGTCGATTCGATCGTCTGACTCCGCGGCGTCGCCATCGCCCGCCTCGGTGTCGTGGCCGGTGAGCGTCAGGAACACGTCGTCCAGGGTGGGCCGCCGCAAGCCGACGTCGACCACGGCGATGTTCGCGTCGCCGAGGTGCTGGAGGACCTGCTTGAGCGAGTCCACGCCGCCGTCCACGGCCGCGGTCAGCCCGCGGGTCTGCTGGTCGACTTGCACCTCGCGTCGAGAGTCCGGTGAGGATCGTCTCGGCCGGCTGCAGGTCCGCCGCCGTCGCCAGCATGACCTCGACCCGCTCGCCGCCGACCTGCGTCTTCAGCACGTCGGACGTTCCCTGGGCGATCTTCCGGCCGCGATCGATGACGACGATGTCGTCCGCCAGGCGATCGGCCTCCTCCATGTACTGGGTCGTCAGCAGGACGGTGGAGCCACGCCGGACGAGGTCCTGGATCGTCTCCCACATCTCCACCCGGCTCCTCGGATCCAGCCCGGTGGTGGGCTCGTCGAGGAACAGGACATCGGGCTCGGCGACGAGCGCCGCGGCGAGGTCGAGTCGGCGGCGCATTCCGCCGGAGTACGTCTTCGTCGGCCGGTCTCCGGCCTCGACGAGATCGAAGCGCTCCAGCAGCTCGCGAGCTCGCGCCGCGGCCTTGCGGTTGCCGAGATGGTAGAGGCGGCCGACCAGGTCGAGGTTCTCGTAGCCGGTCAGGTGCTCGTCGACCGCCGCGGTCTGTCCGGACAGCCCGATTCGCTCGCGAACCTTGTTCGGCTTGGCCCGGACGTCCAACCCCGCGACCTCGACTTCGCCCTCATCGGGCACGAGCAGCGTCGTGAGGATTCGAACCGCGGTCGTCTTTCCGGCTCCGTTGGGTCCGAGCAGCCCGAGGACCGTCCCCTTCGGAACCTCCAGATCGAGGCCGTTGAGCGCGACTACGTCGCCGTAGCGCTTCACCAGCCCCTTCGTTCGGATCATGTCGGTCACGATCGTCCCCCTCTCACTCCGTCGTCGGTCACGACCCTACGGGCAATAGCGGCCACATTCCGTCCGGAATTGGGTGCATACTCGAAAACATGTCCTCCACCAGTTCGCGAACGCTGCGATTGCTCTCTCTGTTCCAGGCCCATCGCTATTGGTCGGGCGCCGATCTCGCCGACAGGCTCAACGTGTCCGAACGCACCCTGCGCCGCGACGTCGATCGACTGCGCGAGCTCGGCTATCCGGTCGAGGCCCATCGCGGGATCGACGGTGGGTATGAGCTCGCCGCGGGAACGGCGCTGCCGCCCCTCGCGGTCGACGACGATGAGGCGGTCGCTCTCGTGATCGGCCTGCGAACGGCCGCGCAGGGATCGGTCGCGGGCATCGAGGAATCCGCGATCCGCGCGCTGACCAAGATCGTGCAGGTCATGCCGCCTCGGCTGCGTCGACGGGTGGATGCGTTGAGCGCGGTGACCGTCCCCGCCGTGTGGGGTGGGGGACCAAGCGTCGACGCCGGCGTTCTGACCACGATCGCGCAGGCGTGCCGGGACGAGGAACGAATGCGGTTCTCGTATACGGCCCAGACCGGAGAGGCGACCGACCGTCACGTGGAGCCCCACCGCCTGGTCTCGCTGGGACAACGCTGGTATCTCGTCGCCTTCGACCTGACCCGGCACGACTGGCGGAGCTTCCGGCTGGATCGCCTCCAGGGGCCGCGCGGCAACCGGCGCGCGATTTCGACCGCGCGATCTGCCGGCCCAGAATGCGGCGGCCTTCGTCAGGGAGGGGATCGAGAGCGCCCCGGCCGTGCACGCGGTCGAGGCCGTGGTCCATGCCCCCGCCGACACGGTGCGTGCCGCTCTCGGCCAGTGGGCGACCATCGAGGAGATCGACGACGAGCGGTGCCGGCTTCGGATGACGGCGGACTCGCTGAACTGGCCGGCGCTGGCGCTGGGCTCCGTGGGCGCGGAGTTCGAGGTGGTCGA
The DNA here is from genome assembly GCA_963728285.1 of uncultured Actinomycetes bacterium. Taxonomy (GTDB): domain Bacteria; phylum Actinomycetota; class UBA4738; order UBA4738; family HRBIN12; genus CAVSJR01. Next base: position 441,851 of record CAVSJR010000005.1, read on the forward strand.
GCCCCCGGAACTCGCCGAGCATATCCGCGAATGGGGCGCCCGCTTCAGCCGCGCGACCAGCCGATGACCACACCGCCGCGTCCTTCAGTTGGATTGCAGGGCTCATCGCGTTCCTTCCACTCGAATGCCTTTCCACCTGAGACTCGGAGCCGGCGCGAAACTCATCGGTGCTCTCGGGGATCCCGTCCTGCAGCCATTGAGCTGGGAACGTATCGGAGCGGGTGAAGGGAATCGAACCCTCATCACCAGCTTGGAAGGCTGGAGCTCTACCATTGAGCTACACCCGCGTGGGCCCAGCATAGCGTCAGCCTCGGGCGCGCAGCGCAATGGTAGCGACGCGAGGAAGCCGAGGCGGAGTCGGAACGCTAGGGGCTGACCAGCTTCGGATCCTTCAGGTCGTGGAATTGCGCTCCCTCGGTCGAGGACTGCCACTTCTCCATCTCCGCCTGCATGTCGGCCGGCAGCGGCTTGGCCTCGCCGGCGCGAGCCTCGGCCTCGTTCGTGAAGTAGATGACGTCGGTGTAGAAGTCCCCGTCCCACGCGGTGAGCGAGCCGAGGACGTCCGGACGGAGCTCGGCCATGCGGTCCTCGAACTCCTTGGACATGCTCTGGAGCGCCTGCTTGTCGGTCGCGCGGCCCTGGATCACCTGGACGAACCCGGCGTCGTCGCTTCCGCCTCCGCCGGAGATGGTGATCTCCGTGCAGTCGTGGAACGTGGCTTCGCCGGCGAAGCCCTTCGACAGCTCGTTCCACCACGCCGTCTGGGCGGGGTCGTCGCTGTTCTGCCGCGCGAGCTCCTCGGACTCGAAGCGCGCCACCGCCACGAAGGTGTTCTGCGCGCTGATCCCGCTCGTTGCCCCGAGGAAGCCCTTCGCCTGCGGTCGCCGCTCCTCGTCCCAGCCGTCGATCGTTCGCTTGATCGCCTCCGGGTCCCCGACGGGCGCCGTGATCACCTGTACGAACATGTCAGCCTCCTCCGTGTGAGACGAACCGGCTTAGCGCTCGGAGCGCCCTCTGTCAAACGGCCGGTTCAATCCGAGGCTGATCCGCAGGCGGCCGGCCGCCGTGGACCGGCCGCCTGCGCGGGGGGAGTGATCAGCCCGACCGGTAGAAGCGATCCCCGGTCAAGCCGCGGAATGCCCTCATGGAGCGCCTCGAGGAATCGACCCTCCAGTTGCACACTCCGTCGTCGGTGCTTCTCGCGTGGAAGTAGAACAGGCCCGCGAACTGGCGGTAGCGGTGTCGCTTGAACGTCCGTTTGATGTGCTTGAACCACCGGGCCTTGCGACGCGGCCTCGAGCGATCCTCGACGCTGCCGAACTCGGGAAGGTAGATCTCCTTCCTCGGCCACTTCCTGGCGAACCGACGGATCGCCCGCACGTCGGAGGCCAGGGAGTCCCAGCCGTCGCCTTCCCCGCGGCAGGTGAACCAGTTGTAGACGTCGGCCCCGATCGCGTCGACGTACTTCGCGCCCGGCCACCAGTTCGTCTCGGCTCGCTGATCGGTCGCCCGGAAGGCCCAGCCGGTCATGGTCCAGACGAACTTTGCGTTTCGCACCCCGCGTGAGCGGAACACGTGCCAGACCTTGCGCCAGGCGGCCTTGAAGTCGCCCGGACTGCCGTTCGGATCGCCGGACCACGACTCGGGCTCGGGCTGAAAGCTGAACAGCACGTTCGCGTTGTATTTCTTGATCCCCTGCGCCCAGTCGACCAGGTTCCGGTAGATGCCCGTTCCCGGCCTCGCGTCCGCGATCCTTCGCCACTTGATGTAGCGGTTCGAGCTCGTCCGAGCCTTGAAGGACATGAAGACACGGTGATGCGTCTTTCGCGCCCAGAGCGCGGTCGCATTCGGGAAGGAGTCGTTCCACTGGTAGAACAGGCGGACCGCCGGAAGGCGGTGTCCGAGCTTCTTCTCGAAACGCTTGATCGCCTCCGTCTCGCTCAAGCGGTCCGGCGTGCGTACGTGCGCTCCGATCAGGAGGCCGGCGGATGCGATCTCCGAGCCCACCACTCCGATCAGCGCGAGCGCGATCGCCAGGCCGGTGATGGATGTACGGATGGTGCGGTGCCGCGTCGGCGCGACCGGTCTGGAGGACATAGCGGGGGGGCCTCCTCATGATCCCGGGGGTATGTATGCGACGAGACCGTCCCGGTCTGGGGACGGTCTCGAAGGCGCGAGGATAACAACGCGACTTGAGCTGTCAACATGCACGATCACCAAAGGCGTTGCACTATTGCGGCAAAGGGCGGTGACGTCTTTGCGCATGTCATACTCGCTCACGTGCGGGTTTCCTTGCGGTTCGTCGACGTGTTCGCCGAGGGAAAATTCTCCGGGAACCAGCTGTGCGTCGTCGCCGATCCCGGCGACTTGACTGGCGATCAGATGCACGATATTGCGCGCGAGATCGGTTTCTCGGAGACGACATTCGTCACGGACTGGAGCGACGATCGATACGCGATGCGCATCTTCACTCCCGACGGCGAACTGCCGTTCGCCGGGCACCCGACGCTCGGCACCGCGTTCGTCCTCGTCTCCGAGCGGCGCGTCTCTTCACCCGTGACGCAGGTCGTCGCGGCCGGGGAGTTCCTCGTCGAGGTCGACGTCGGGGGAAGCTTCGCGCGCATGCGACAGCTTCCTCCGGTGTTCGAGCGGGAGTTCGAGGATCTCGAGCTGGTCGCGGCGGCAGCCGGCCTCTCCGTCGAGGATCTCCATCCGGAACTCCCCCCGCAGGTGGTCTCCACGGGACTCGGTCCCTTGCTCGCCCCCGTGAAGGACGTGCACGCGCTTCGGCGCGCGGAGCGCGATGCCCGTGCGGTTCGCGAGGTCGTCGAGCGATCGGGCGGAGAGGTGCTCTATCTCTTCGCGATCTCGGGCGAGGACGTCACGGCGCGAATGTTCGATCCCGGCGTGGGCATCGGCGAGGACCCCGCGACGGGTTCGGCGGCGGGACCGCTCGGCGCGTATCTGGCGGCGCGGGAACTTGCGGGGATGCCCGGCTCTATCCGTGTGGCGCAAGGGGAACAAACGGGGCGGCCCAGCACGCTGCACGTCGATGTGCAGCAGGACGGGACGTCGTGGACCGTGCAGGTCGGCGGCGGTGTCGAGAAGATCGGCGAGGGCTGGTTCGACATCCCGTGACACGCATTCTCGCGCGTAGGTCGCGCCGCGGACGAGCGACCGCTTTCCAGTGCGCGCCACGTTCGGCGCGCTCTCTCGCTTCCGGCCCGATGGCTCACGCTCTTCCGTGACGGAGGGCGCCGTTCATCGGCATTCGATCCGCGTGCGACGGCAGCGCCGCGGCGTTCGCCCCGCCGCCGTCGACGTCGCCGCCGTTCATGGTGCCTCGACGTGCGCCTCCATTGACGTTCGGCGACGTAGCGTCGTCGTCGTGGCCTCGCCCGCTGTCGTGTCCGTCCTTCACGTCGCGCGCCTCGTGGCCGATCAGACCTGTGTCGTGCGATCACCGCGCAGTCGGCGAGCGAAGCGATACGCCATCGCGCACCACGTCCCGACCGAGCAAGCGTTGAGATGTGAGTCGCCCGCGAATGATGCGAACGCGTTCGTCACCGAACGAGCGCCACCCGGATCTTCGCCGGGTCGCTTGGGCCCGTGCCGCAGCCCCCGTCGCGCGTATCGCGGGAGCATTGCACCGAGCGGAATCGCCAGGGCGGGGTTGCACAATGGTGATGTCGTTCATATCGCTCGTAGTGTTTCTGCTGTTACGTGTGAGGCAGCGTGGGCGATCATCAGACGCAGCAGGAGTGTGCACGCCGTACGCCCGGCTGCCGCGCGCGCCGCATGTGGGTCGTAGTGGCTCAGGACCTCGTGTTGTTGAGCGTCGACCACAGCCGGGCCTCAGCGGCCCGCGATTCGGCATCACGAGCCGGAGGTTGTCGCCATTTCCTGATGGACCGGAACAGCAGCCACGTTCCGAGGCCTAGGAGCATGATCACGACCGCGAAGGCGATCCACGCTGCATCCATGGGCTTGCTCCGCCCTGGCAAGGACAACGTACGCCTCCCGTCATTCGTGTGGCAAGCGAACCACCTTCGGCTACGTGCCTCGCCGGATGGCGCCGCAGGCGCGAGGCTAGAATCGGGATCAGCGGGATGTAGCGCAGCCTGGTTAGCGCGCGGCGTTTGGGACGCCGAGGTCGCCGGTTCGAATCCGGCCATCCCGACCGGGGGGTCCCAGGGACGGGGTTCGAAGGCCGATCCGCGTCACCGCGAGCGCGACGACAGCTCCCGGCGCGCGCGCTCGAGTCGCTCCGTCGCTCGGCCGAGTTCCTTCTCGCTGCGGCGCAGGGCCATGTCCTCCCCATGCTTTCGAGCCTCCGCCTCGCGAAGGTCCGTCCGCGCGGACTCGAGCCGGTCCTCGGCGGCCGCGACCTTCCCGCGGGCTCGATCGGCGTCCGAGCCCGCCTTCCGCGCACGACGCTCGACGGCGTCTCGCTCCCGGCCGGCCGTCGCGACGTCCGCCTCGAGCTCGCGAACGCGCTCCTCGATCTCGCGGGTCGCCGCCTCCTTCGCGTCACGCGACCCCGCGGGAGGGGCCTGTTTCCCGGCGCGCGCTTCGCCGGCGGCCTCGCCGGCGTCGGCTCCCAGCGGCGGCACGGATCGAAGCCCGACGATGTCCTCGAAGCCGGCGGCCGCCGACAGCGGCCGGTCGAGGGTCCCCGCTCGGAGTCGCTCGCCCGCCTCGGGATCGATCGATGCGGCCTCCAGCGTGGCGGCGATCTCGTCGACGTGCGGTCCCTCGGATCGCCCGGCGGCTCGCAACGCGTCGACCGCGGCGCGCGTCAGCCGTGCGACGGCGCTCCGCCGCGCCTCGGTCGCCTCGCGCAGGGCGTCGGCGTTCCCGCCCGACAGCGCCTCTCGTTGGGCTCGGCGAAGCGTTGCTCCGGCCGCGAGGAGCTCATCGAGTCCGTCGGGATCCAGGCCGGCGAGCTGATCGACCGCCCACGCCGGGACCGTCGGCTTCCGGAGGGCCTTCACCCGCGCGGCCTCCTGCCCCCGGTCCTCATCTCGGAGTCGTTTGACGAGCGCGTCCCGCGCCGCGATGAAGGCCTCGGGGGATTCCCGGTAGAGCGCCCCGATGTCGTCGTCGGATGCCATCGAGGAGATTGTGACGAACCGCGAGCCGATATGGGAGCCCGCCCGGGCAACCGTGCGGGCCGCGCCTCCTCGTGGGCCGGATAGCCGACCTCGCTCGCTCGACCGGGTGAGCCGCGGTTTCCCCGGAACCCCCGATGGTGCGCAGAGGGCGGGTGCCGTAAGACCTACCCATGCGGTCGATCGCCGATCCGAGGACCCTCCAGGCACGAGTCATCCACGTCGGGGTCGCCGACGACCGCCCGATCGTTCGGCGTGGCGTCGTCCTCGCCGTGGAGAGCGCGAGCGATGTCGTCGTGATCGGCGAGGCGGCCGACGACGACGGGGCGCTCGGGCTGGCGGGGGATTCGTCCTCGAAGCCGAACGTCCTGCTCCTCGACGCCGACCTTCCCGACGGCGGGGGATGCTTCGCCGCTCGCCGGATCCGCGAACGGCATCCGAACGTGGGCGTCGTGATGCTGGGCGCGTCCGACGATTGGCGCCAGGTGGAGCCGGCGGTTCGCGCGGGGGTCCGCGGCTACGTGCTCCGCTCGGATCCGCCGGCGAAGCTCCTCCAGATCGTTCGCGAGGTCGCCGCCGGCAAGGACGCCCTCGAGCACCATCGGGCGTGGCTCTCGCTGCAGGCGAGGCCGTACGCGCCGAGCGCCGGGCCCGCGCACCGGTACCCGACGCAGCGGCAGGTCGACGTCCTTCACGTGCTCGGCACCGGCGTGGACGACGCGACGGCGGCGCGCGTCCTCGGGATCTCGCAGGCGACCCTGCGTACGCACGTGCGCCGAGTCGCGACCAAGCTCGGGCTCCCCGATCGCGACGCCGTGGCGAGCTTCGGAGCGGAGCGGCGGTTCCTGCTGGGGTGGGCCGGGGACGACATCGGACTGTGGGATCGGCGCAGGCCCGGGGACCCCATCGAGCGCTTTGCTCCCGAGCGGGAATCCGCGGCGCTGATGCGACTCGATGAGCTCGCCGCAGGCGGCGTGGGGTCCTGGTGGAGGAGGGCTCGCGGGGTCCTCCGGCCCGGCCGGCCCTGACGGCGCCCCATCGGCCCAGGCAGGCGCGGGTCCGATCCGATTTCCGCGGATCCCTCGTAGCCTGGGGACCCCATGCGCATCTCCTCCCAGCTCGAGGGCCTGTCTCCGCTCGAGGCCCGGCGAATGCTCGACGGCCTGCCGAACGCGGTCGGATACCGGGTGGTGATCAAGCCGCTTCGATATCGCTCCCGCCCGCACCTGGCCGCGCTCACCGACTTCGACGCGAAGGAGATCTCGCTCCAGGTCCCCGAGCCCTTCGAGCCCTTCGGGGAGATCGTGCCCTACGGCGCCAAGCGGCGCCCCGGCAAGGGCCTGAAGTTCATCTGGCTGACCGAGGGCGTGACCTTCAGCACGCGCCGGCAGGTCCTGCGTTTCCTCTACCTGCACGAGTGGATGCACTGGTACCTGAGGGAGCGACTGGGGAAGCGCTCCTCGGCCGAGACGACGTGCGACCGGTTCGCGCTCTGGAACTATCGTCGCCGCGCCGTCAACGAGGAGCACGCGATGGCCGGCCCTTCGGCGTCGTCGGGACGCGCATCGCTGATCGCGGGCATCCGCGCCGCGGACGTGACCGCGGGTTCTCCGGGCGGATCGCGGCTGCGGCTACCATGTCCCGCGCAACTTGACGGGGGGCGAGATGACGGGTGAGCGCACCGCGATTCGAGCGGGGCGGCTGGTCGATGTGGAAGCCGGCGAGGTCCGGCGAGACCAGACGATCCTGATCCGCGGGGAGCGAATCGAGGCCGTGCTTCCCGGAGGCGAGCCCATCCCGAGCGACGCGCGCTCGATCGACCTGTCCGCGGCGACGGTGACGCCCGGCCTCATCGACCTCCACTCCCACCTCATCGGCGGCGTCGACGAGGGCCACGGGTACGCGGTCCTCCTGCAGCGATCGGGGGCGCAGGAGGCGCTGACGGGCGTGGACAACGCGCGAAGGACCCTGCTGGCCGGCTTCACCAGCGTCCGCGACGTGGGGACGTTTCGCGCCTTCGTCGACGTCGCGCTCCGCGAGGCCATCGACGCCGGCGTCTGCGTCGGCCCGCGCATGGCGTGCGCCGGCGCCTACGTCACGAGCTCCGGGGGAGGGGGCGACATCACCGGCCTGACCCCCGACGTGGAGGTGCCGCGCGAGCTGCGGTTCGGGGTGGCGAACTCCGTCGACGAGGTGCGCCAGCGGGTGCGCGAGATCATCCACGGCGGCGCCGACCTCATCAAGGTCATCGCGACGGGCGCGGTCATGACCGAGGGAACGATCCCCGGGGCGCCCGAGTTCTCCGAGGCGGAGGTCCGCGCGGCGGTCGAGGAGGCGGGGCTGAACGACCGGTACGTCGCCGCGCACGCACACGGGGCCAACGGCATCGCCAACGCGGTCCGCGCCGGCGTCCGGTCCATCGAGCACGGCTCGTTGATGGACGACGAGGCGATCGAGCTGATGGCCGAGCACGGCACCTTCCTCGTCGCCGACATCTACAACGGCGACTGGATCGAGGAGGAGGGCCGGCGGCGGGGATGGTCCGACGCGGTGCTGCGAAAGAACGAGGAGACCACCGACGCGCAGCGCAACGGGTTTCGCAAGGCCGTGAAGGCGGGCGTGAAGATCGGCTACGGAACCGACAGCGGCATCTACCCGCACGGGCGGAACGCCAGGCAGCTCCCCTACATGGTTCGCCACGGCATGACGCCGATGCAGGCGATCCAGTCGGCCACGATCGTCGCGGCGGAGTGCATCGGCTGGAACGATCGCCTCGGCTCCATCGCGCCCGGCAAGCTCGCCGACGTCATCGCGGTGCCCGGCGACGCGACCGAGGAGCTGGAGTCGTTCGAGAACGTCTCGTTCGTCATGAAGGGCGGCGAGGTCGTGACCGAGGCCGCAGGAGGCTAGCGAGCCGGGGCCTCGGCCCCCTTGCCGATCGCCGAGCGCAACAGGCGAGCGAACTGCTCGATCCGGGTCTGCTGACGCTGCGGCTGGCCGCGGCGGTGAAACAGGCCGGGGTCGAGCTCCTCCGTCACCAGCGCGTCCTGAAAGCGCTCGGCGAGCCAATCGACCATGGACACCACCATGTCGAGGTCCACGTCGTCGCGCACCTCGCCGCGCCCCTGGCCGTACTCCACGAAGTCGAGCGTGCCGTAGGGGTCCTCGCTCACGAGGAACCGGTTGATCTCGCGCTTGAGCTTGAGGTCGGTGCCGTAGTTGCCGATCAGCACGACCCTGTTCGGCACCCAGTCCTCCTGGATCAGATGCTCGGTGCGCTCCAGCCAGTAGTCGAGGGTGTCGAAGAAGCCTCGCTCGACGACCTCCTTCGGCGCGTCCAGCCACGCGGGCAGCGAGAGGACCGCCTTCTTGTACGCCTCGAAGAACAGCCCCGCCTTGCTGCCGAAGTGCTGGAACACCGAGCCCTTCGCGATGCCGAGCTCCGTCGCCATGTCCTCGACGCGGGCCCCCTGATAGCCGTGTTCGGCGAAGTGGCGCATCGCCGTCTCGACGATCGCCTCGCGCTTCGCCTCCGACCTCGAACCTCGCGGTGACTTCAAGTCATTCATGATCGCCTCATCATGCCGAAGGACCTGACGTTCAGGCAAGACGGCAGATCCCGCCCGCTTGACTGCGAGTCATGCTAGTCGGCGGTCGGGGCCGTGGCAATCGCGTCCGGGATCAGGCGCCGACGGGGCCCGTCGCTGCGAGCGAGCCGCCTTGGCCGGGGAAGGCCGACTCCATCGCGTCGACGGCCTCGACCACGTCGTCCCCGAGGAAGGTGCCGGGGACGCCGCGCCGCGACGCGGGTGAGGAGAAGGCGCTGCCCGCGTAGAACGCGTGGACTCCCGGGACGGCGGCCGCCGCGCCGATCGCCTCGATGGCCGCCCGGCGGGTCACGTTTCGCTGCGAGGTCACGACCGCAGCCCAGGCCTCCGCCGCTCGCACGGCGGTCACGAGTGAGGCCGCGGGCGTCAGCGGACCGAGCGTGCGGATGGGCCACCCCCGCCGACCGAGGAGCACGCCGAACGCCTCGAGTCCCACGCTGTGAAGATCCTTCGGTCCGCAGGCGAGCACGATGGAGCCGGAGCGAAACGGGGCCGGCGCCATCGCCGACATGCGCGCGAGCCATCCTCGGACCGCCTCCGTGGCCAGGTGTTCGTTGGCGACGTCGCAGGTGCCGGCCTTCCACCGGCTTCCCATCTGGTGCATCGCGGGCAGCGCGACATCGCGGATGGCCGCCTCCACGCCGATGGACTCCACCGCCGAATCGAGCGCCCGGCGAAGCCCGACGGGATCCAGGCGCATGGCCGAGATCAGGAGATCCTCGAGGCGGTCGTCGCGTTCGGCCCCCGTCGTCGGCCGCCCGCGGCGCACGATGTCGACGGCCTCCCGCGCCGGATGCCCGCGGGTGATCTCGTCCCGCAGGGCCCGCAGCAGGTCGACCTCGGCGGTCGAATAGCGCCGATGTCGTCCGTCCGTGCGTTGTGGGGTGGGGTAGCCGTAGCGCCGCTCCCACGAGCGGAGCGTCGGGATGGGGATGCCGAGCAGCGACGAGACGGAGGAGATGGTGTGTCGGGGCTGCGCCCTCGATTCGTCGAATTCGCTCGCCGACTTCACCGATCGATCGTAACAGCGGACCCCAAAGTGATGCACCGTTGAAGAGGACGTGCATAGGTTCCGCGGAGACCGCCGCGCCGGCCGGGGACCGACATGGGTTCGATCAGGCGTCGGAGAATCGCGCGGCGAGCTCGTCGTGCAGGTGCCCGTTCGTGGTGAGGACGCCCGCGCGGTCGGTGAGCGGTCCGCCGTCGAGCGCCGTCATGCGTCCGCCGGCCTCCTCAACGATGGGGGCGAGCGCCGCGTAGTCCCAGATCCTGAGCTCGGGCTCGAAGGCCACCTCCCCGCCGCCGCGGGCGACGAGCATGTGGCCCCAGAAGTCGCCGAAGCCCCTCGTCCGGTCGGCCGCCCGGACGACGTCGAGGAATGCGCGCTCCCGCGGGCCGCCGAGCCAGGACCCCACGCTGGCGAAGATGACCTGGCTCCGGCCGAGCGCGTCGACGCTCGACACGTGGATCGCCTGGCCGTTCAGGCGCGCACCGCCGCCGCGCACCGCCTCGTAGCGCTCCCCGAGGCCCGGGGCGGCCACCAGCCCGAGCTCCACCCGCTCTCCGATTCGAAGCGCCAGCAGCGTGGCCCAGACCTGGATGCGACGGGCGAAGTTCTTGGTCCCATCGATCGGATCCACGATCCACGTCCGCTCGGCGTCCTCCGGCCCCTGGAGGCCCCCCTCCTCGCCGAGCACGGCGTCGGCGGGGAACTGCTGCTCCACGGCCGCGCGCACCATGCTCTCGATCCGCAGGTCCGCCTCGGTGACGGGGGACTTGTCCGCCTTCTCGCGAACGTGCATCTCGCCGTGGAACAGCGGCATCGCGATGTCGGCGGCCCGATCGGCGAGCGTGTTGGCGAACCCGAGTTCCTTCGCGAGCATCGTCCGAACTGTAGCCGACGCGACGGTCGTCGCGGCGGCGCGGCGGCGAACGGCCGCGCGAGCGCCTCGGGATCGCGTTGCCCCAGGTCACGACGCCCGCTCGGGCTGGTCGATCCGGTCGCTGAATGGGATTTCCGATAGGCTCGCCGCACATGCAGACGACCGTCGAGGAAACGAAGAAACACACCGTCAGGCTCACGATCGAGGTCCCCGAACAAGAGTTTTCCAAGGACCTCGACCGCGCGTACAAGAAGATCTCCCAGCAGGTCAAGGTCCCCGGCTTTCGCAAGGGCAAGGTGCCGCGCAAGATCATCGACGCGCAGCTCGGACGCGAGGCCGTGATGGATGAGTTCCTCACGGATGCGGTTCCCGCCTACTACAACGAGGCGGTTCGAGAGCGCGAGCTCGCACCGATCGCGGACCCCGACATCTCGCTCGATCAGGTCGAGGAGGGCAAGCCCCTGGTGTTCTCCGCCGAGGTCGAGGTCCGGCCGCGCCTGGACCTCGATCCGAGCGAGTATCGCGGCATCAAGGTCGAGCGCCCGTCGGCCGGGGTGGACGACGCCGAGGTCGACGAGCTCCTCGAGCGCGTTCGCGACCGGTTCGCGGAGCTGGAGACCGTCTCGCGCCCCGCCGTCCAGGGCGACTACGTCGTCGCCGACATCCGCGGGTCCGTGCATGGGGAGGAGGTCCCCGAGGCCACCAAGCCGGACTACCTGTACTCCGTCGGCTCCGGCGAGTTCGGGGAGAAGCTGGATCAGGAGCTGCTCGGCAAGCGGGCAGGCGAGATCCTGAAATTCAACGACACGTTGTCTGCGGGCGCGGGCGAGGCCGCCGGCAGCGAGATCTCCTTCTCCATCCTCGTGAAGGAGGTGAAGGGCAAGAAGCTCCCGCCCCTCGACGACGAGCTCGCGAAGACGGCCTCCGAGTTCGACACCCTCGATGAGCTTCGGGCGAGCCTCCGGGAGAGCCTCGCGACCGGCAAGGAGCGCGAGGCGGACGCCACCGTTCGCGACCGCGCGATCCAGGCGATGATCGATCGCATCGACGTCGATCTGCCCGAGACGCTCATCGACGAGGAGACCGAGCACCGCGTGCACTCCGCCCGGGACCGCGCGGAGCGGGCGGGCATGACGCTGGAGCAGCTCCTCGAGATGCAGGGATGGACCGAGGCGCGCCTGCGTTCCGACGCCCGGGACCACGCCGTCCGGGCCATCAAGGCCGACCTCATCCTCGAGGGGGTTGCCCGCAAGGAGGACCTCGAGGTCACGGCGGAGGAGCTCGGGCAGGAGATCGGGAGGCTCGCCGCTCGGCTCGGGCGCGACCCCAAGGAGATCGCCACCACCCTGGAGCGCACCGATCAGGTCGTCGCGCTGGCCGGTGATATCATCCGCTCAAAGGCGCTCGACCTCCTCGTCGAGCATGCCGATATCACATCGGAAGGCGAGAGCAGCGCTCCGCACGAGGACGCCTCCGAGGAAGCCCCTCCCGCCGAGTCAGCGCCCGAGATGCAGCGAGAACCGGAGCAAGGAGCGGAGGAGACATCGTGAGCGACATGAAGAACTACCTCGTCCCCGTCGTCGTGGAGCAGACAGCTCGCGGCGAGCGTTCGTTCGACATCTACTCCCGCCTGTTGAAGGAGCGGATCGTCTTCCTCGGGACGCCGATCGACGACAACGTCGGCAACCTGATCATGGCCCAGCTGTTGCATCTCGAGAGCGACGATCCCGACAAGGACATCAACCTGTACATCAACTCCCCGGGCGGGGACATCACCGCGCTGTTCGCCATCTACGACACGATGCAGTACATCAAGCCCGACGTGTCGACGATCGTGATGGGGCAGGCCGCCTCGGCGGCGGCGGTGTTGCTGCTGGCCGGAGCGCCCGGTAAGCGGTTCGCCCTCCCTCATTCGCGGGTCCTGCTGCACCAGCCGCACGGCGGCGCCCAGGGGCAGGCCGTCGACATCGAGATTCAGGCGAGGGAGATCATCCGCTACCGTCAGCTGCTCGATCAGCTGATCTCCGAGCACACCGGGCAGCCGTTGGAGCGAGTGGGCAAGGACACGGACCGCGACTTCATCCTCACCGCCGACGAAGCGAAGGACTACGGCGTGGTCGACGAGATCATCGCGAGCCGTGGAATTACGCCGGAGCTTGCTGCAGCCTCCTCCTAGGAACGCGTAGAATGGGCCGAGAAGGCCGGGGGAGACGGAACCCCGGCCGTTCGACTAGAAAGGGCCGGGGGGCATGGCGAAGTTCGGCGACTCCGATCTGCTCAAGTGCTCCTTCTGTGGCAAAAGCCAGAAACAGGTCAAGAAGCTCATCGCCGGACCCGGCGTCTACATCTGCGACGAATGCATCGATCTCTGCAACGAGATCATCGAGGAGGAGCTCTCCGAGTCCGCGGAACTGAAGCTCGAGGAGCTCCCCAAGCCGCAGGAGATCTGCGCCTTCCTCGACGAGTACATCATCGGTCAGGAGCAGGCGAAGAAGATCCTCTCCGTCGCCGTCTACAACCACTACAAGCGCATCCAGGTCGGCGCGAAGGACTCGGACGTCGAGCTGCAGAAGTCCAACATCATGATCCTCGGGCCGACGGGCTGCGGAAAGACGCTGCTCGCGCAGACGCTCGCGAAGATGTTGAACGTCCCGTTCGCCATCGCCGACGCGACGGCGCTCACCGAAGCCGGCTACGTGGGCGAGGACGTCGAGAACATCCTGCTGAAGCTCATCCAGGCCGCCGACTACGACGTGAAGAAGGCCGAGACCGGCATCATCTACATCGATGAGGTCGACAAGATCGCGCGCAAGTCGGAGAACCCCTCCATCACGCGTGACGTCTCGGGCGAGGGCGTGCAGCAGGCGCTGCTGAAGATCCTGGAGGGGACCACGGCATCGGTGCCGCCGCAGGGCGGTCGCAAGCATCCGCACCAGGAGTTCATCCAGATCGACACCACGAACATCCTGTTCATCTGCGGCGGGGCCTTCGCGGGACTCGAGAAGGTGGTCGAGAGCCGCATCGGCAGCAAGGGCGTCGGCTTCGGGGCCGACGTGCGACGCGCCGACGAGAAGGACCTCGGCGAGATCCTCGGCAAGGTGCTCCCCGAGGACCTGTTGAAGTACGGCCTCATCCCGGAGTTCGTGGGCCGGCTGCCGGTGATCACGAACGTGCACAACCTCGACGAGCACGCGCTCGTCGAGATCCTGACGAACCCGAAGAACGCCCTCGTGAAGCAGTATCAGAAGTTCTTCGAGTTCGACGGCGTCGAGCTGTCGTTCACCGAGGACGCGCTTCAGGCGATCGCGGACCAGGCCATCCTGCGCGGCACCGGCGCGCGCGGCCTCCGCGCGATCATGGAGGAGGTCCTCCTCGGCGTGATGTACGAGCTGCCGTCGCGCCAGGACGTGAACAAGTGCGTCGTCGATCGCGACGTCGTCCTCACCGGCGTCAACCCGACGCTCGTCCCCATCAAGGACACCGCCGCGAAGCGCGAGCGCCGCGAGCGCACGGCCTAGCGTTCGAAGCATCTCCGGCAGACCACCGAACCGAGCCCTACGCGCTCCCTGCGACGGCGCCCGCCTGGGATAGGCTCGCCTGCGACGATGGACGGACGCGACGACGACGGGATCTCGCCGCAGGCGGCCGAGCCCGGGCCGATGCCCGGGTCGCGCCGAGGGATGTCGATGGCGGAACGGATCCGTGGCGATGATGCCTACGGGCTCGTGCTGCTGCTGATCTTCCTCACGCTTCTGGCGACGGCGTTCGTCGGAGATCTTCGCATCGTGGCCCTCGCCGCCCTGGTGCTCCAGGGAACCACGCTTCTGTTCGCCCAGTGGACCTCGCACGCGCGCCCGCGCGTGCTTCGGATCTCGGCGGCGGCCATCCTCGGGGGAGTCCGTCGTGTCGATCATCGGCCACCTGCCCGATCACGATCAGCTCGTTCGGCTGGACCTCTGGGTGGGGGCGGCGCTCTGCGTGGGCACGATCCTCATCATCGTGAGGCGCATCGGCCTGCACCCGGCCGTCACCGGAGCGACGATCCTCGGAGCGGTGTGCGTCTACCTGCTCCTCGGGATGTTCTTCGCCTACGCCTTTCGCATCATCGATGAGGTCGCTCCGCCGTTCTTCGCCCAGGACGCACCCGCCTCGAGCACGAACGTCCTCTACTTCAGCTACGCCTCGCTCACGACCGTCGGGTACGGGGATTTCACCGCCGAGCCCGCGTTCGGGCGGATGCTGGCGGTGTCCGAGGCGCTGATGGGGCAGCTGTACCTCGTCACCGTCGTGGCGCTGCTCGTCGGCAACGTCGGACGCACGAGGGAGGGGATTCGTTCCCAGCTCGCAGGGCACGGAGAGGCGCGAGTGACGTCGGCGAAGCTCAGCCCGAGCTCCCGCCGGAAACGGCTGATCCGGTCGACGCCGCCCCGTCTGCCGACGAGCACCTCCGACACCATGGAGGGCGGGAACAGGCCGTGCTCGATCACTCCGGCCGAGCCGCACAGGCGGTCGGAGAGCTCGCCGGGGTCGCCGATCTCACCCAGGTAGTCCGCGAGCACGCCGCCATCCGGGCTGAGGGCCGCATCGCGCAGGCGGACGTCCCCAAGTTCGCGCAGCGTCGCGGCCAGCCCGAAGGGGAGGAGCTCGAGGGGCACGGGCGGCGCGAGTGACTCCACCACCTTGTCCGGGGAAACGATCACGAGGAAGCGGTCCGCCGCGGCGGCGACGACCTTCTCCCGGGTGTGCGCGGCGCCGCCTCCCTTGACGAGCCAGCCCGACGGCGACACCTGATCCGCGCCGTCGATCGCGATGTCGAGCCGGTCGACCGCGTCGGATCCGTCGAACCGCTCGACGCGAAGGCCGAGCGTTCGCGCCTCCTCCTCGGTCCTGGGGGAGGTGGCCACGCATCGGATGTCGAGCCCGCGCGCGGCGAGGGCTCGCAGCAGCGCGGCGACGGTGGAGCCGGTCCCGAGGCCGACGATCATGCCGTCCTCGACGAGGGCGGCGGCGGCCTCCGCGGCGTTCCGCTTTTCGAGCTCGTGCGTCATCGCGCCCCTTCGCGTGCGACCGGCCTCCCGGCGCGGAGGGGCGGGCGGGCGGGGCTCGGGCTCATCGGCCTCGTTCCTCGCGGGAGCGACGATAGCGGCGGATGAGCGCGGTCGTCGAGCTGTCGTGCGCAGGCTCGTGCTCGCCGTCGCCGCGTAGCTCGGGAAGGATGCGCTCGGCCAGCTGCTTGCCGAGCTCGACGCCCCACTGATCGAAGGGATCGATGTCCCAGATCACCGCCTGGGTGAAGACGAGATGCTCGTAGAGCGCCACGAGGGTGCCGAGCGACCTCGGCGTCAGCTCCTCGAGGAGGATGGTCGTCGTCGGCCGGTTTCCCTCGAACACGCGATGAGGGACGAGCGCCTCGGGAACCCCCTCAGCCCGCACCGCGTCGGCGTCCTTGCCGAAGGCGAGCGCCTCGGCCTGCGCGAAGAGGTTCGCCATCAGGAGGTCGTGGTGGTCCCCCAGCGGGTTCGAGGGCCGGGTGAAGCCCATGAAGTCGCACGGGACGAGCTTGGTCCCCTGATGGATCAGCTGGAAGAAGGAGTGTTGCGCGTTCGTGCCGGGCTCGCCCCAGGAGATCGATCCCGTCTCGTAGTCCACTCGCGTTCCCTCGATCGTCGTGCTCTTGCCGTTGCTCTCCATCGTCAGCTGCTGGAGGTAGGCGGGGAAGCGAGAGAGATACTGCTCGTAGGGGATCACGGCGACCGTCTGCGAGCCGAAGAAGTCGCCGTACCAGATCCCCAGCAGCCCCATCAGCACGGGAAGGTTTCGCTCGAGCGGGGTCGAGCGGAAATGCTCGTCCATCTCCCGAAACCCGGCGAGCATCCGCCGGAAGTTCGCCGGACCGATCGCGATCATCGTCGAGAGGCCGATTGCGGAGTCCAGCGAGTAGCGCCCTCCCACCCAGCTCCAGAACCCGAACATGTTGTCGGTGTCGATGCCGAACGCCGCGACCGCCTCCGCGTTGGTCGACACCGCGACGAAGTGCTTGGCGACGGCGTCCTCGTCGTGGAGCGTGGCCAGCGAGCCACTCCCGGGCCGACCGGGCGTTCGTCATCGTCTCCAGCGTCGTGAACGTCTTGGACGAGACGATGAACAGCGTCTCCTCGGGGTCGAGGTCGAGCGTCGCCTCGACGAAGTCGGTGCCGTCGACGTTGGAGACGAAGCGGAAGGTGAGATCGCGCCGCGAGAACCGTCGAAGGGCCGACGTGGCCATCGCCGGTCCGAGGTCCGAGCCGCCGATGCCGATGTTCACGATGGTTCGGATCCGCTTGCCGGTGTGTCCCGTCCACTCGCCCGAGCGGATCCGCTCGGCGAAGGCCGACATTCGATCCAGCATCCGATGGACCTCCGGGACGACGTCCTCGCCGTCGACCTCGATCCGCTCGCCCTCGGGCGCCCGGAGGGCGACGTGCAGCGCGGGCCGGTCCTCGGTGGGGTTGACGACCTCGCCGCGAAACATCGCGTCGATCCGCTCACGCAGGCCGCACTCCTCGGCGAGCGCGACCAGCAGGCGGAGCGTCTCGTCGGTGACTCGGTGCTTGGAGTAGTCGAGGAAGACGCCGGCCGCCTCGGCCGTCAGCCGCTCGCCCCGCCCCGGGTCGTCGGCGAAGAGATCTCGCAGGTGCAGATCGCGCACCTCGCCGTGATGCTCCTCGAGCGCCCGCCACGCGTGGCGCTCCCTCAACCGCGATGGCATGCCCCGCTTCGCCTCCCCGTGGCGCCGGCGGTCCGATCCGCCGGCCCCCTCAGCCGATGACCATTCGACCACACCCGGCACCGTGGCCGAGGTAGCGTGGGGGGAGGCGTCCACGACGACGGAGGGTCGCATGCAGATCGGCATGGTCGGGCTGGGCAGGATGGGATCGAACCTCGTCCGCCGCCTGATGCGCGACGGGCACGAGTGCGTCGTCTTCGACGTCAGCCCCGACGCCGTGCGCGCGCTCGAGGGGGACGGCGCCACGGGGAGCTCGTCGCTCGACGACTTCGCGAGGAAGCTCTCGCGGCCGAGGGTCGCCTGGACGATGCTCCCCGCCGGCGAGATCAGCGAGGGCTCCCTGCACGACCTGGCGGACCGATTCGACGAGGGCGACATCCTCATCGACGGCGGCAACAGCTACTACCGCGACGACATCCGCCGTGCGGCGGAGTTCGGTGAGCGGGGCATCCACTACGTGGACGTCGGCACGAGCGGAGGGGTGTTCGGCCTGGAGCGCGGGTTCTGTCTCATGATCGGCGGGGAGCGCGAGGTCGTCTCCCATCTCGATCCGATCTTCCGCTCGCTGGCGCCCGGGGTCGGGTCGGCCGCGCGGACGCCGGGACGCGACGGCGACCCCACGCCCGCCGAGCACGGCTACCTCCACTGCGGCCCGAGCGGGGCCGGCCATTTCGTGAAGATGGTCCACAACGGGATCGAGTACGGCCTGATGGCCGCCTACGCCGAGGGCCTCAACATCCTCGACAACGCCGACGCCGGCCTGCGCGAGCGCGAGGCCGACGCCGAGACGGCGCCGCTGGTCAATCCCGAGTTCTACCTCTACGAGATCGATATCCCGGAGGTCGCCGAGGTCTGGCGACGGGGGAGCGTGGTCGCCTCGTGGCTGCTCGACCTGACCGCCGCCGCGCTTCGCAGCTCTCCGGACCTGAAGGAGTTCGAGGGACGCGTGTCCGATTCGGGCGAGGGGCGCTGGACGTCCATCGCGGCGATCGAGGAGGGCGTTCCCGCCGACGTCCTCACGGCAGCGCTCTACGAGCGGTTCTCCTCCCAGGGAGGCGGGGAGTTCGCGGGCAAGCTCATGTCGGCGATGCGCCGGGAGTTCGGCGGCCACGCCGAGAAGGGATAGCGGCGCGGCGTCATCTCGAGCCGTGCCAGGAGGTCCCGCGCGCGGGCGAGCTCGCGCACCGACCGAAGCTCCTCGAACGTTCGCACGGCGCCGTCGAGCCGTGCCGAGGCGGCCGCGGCGTCCCCGAGCGCGAGGAGGGCGTCGGCCAGGTCGAGGTCCGTGCGGGCTCGCTCCCACCGGGCCCCGGCCGAATCGAACCCCGCGCTCGCCACCTCCAGGGGATCGATCGCCGCCGTGGGGTCTCCCCGGGCGAGGGCCGCGCGGCCCTCCAGGCGGTCGGCGGCGAAGGGAAGCACGAGGACGCCGGACTCCGCGGCGTGGGCCCTCGCCTCCGACGCCGCCTCGGCCGCCTCGTCCCAGGACCCCTCGGCGGCAACGACCTCGCATCGCGCCTCCAGCGCCTGCCCGCGTCCCTCGAGCCACTTCAGCCGCGCCAGCCACTGGCGGGCCTCCGCGAACTGGCCTCGCCGGGCCTTGAGCTCCGCGATCCAGGCGGGCCCGGTGACCGAGCGGGTCGTCTGCGCATCGTCGGCGGCCTCGACCACCGCCAGCTGACGATCGGACGCCGGGCGCTCGCCGCGGATGTCGTGAACGAGCGCGGCGACGGCGAACGCCCGCAGCTGCGGCCGCGACGGATCGTCGCGCCGATCGCCCAACGTGTGCTCGAGGAGGGCGTGCGCCTCCAGCATCTCGTCCCACCGACCGAGCCGGAACAGGGCCATGATCCTCCACACGAGGCAATGCAGCCCGAACTGCGGTGCGACCGACAACGCGCGCTCGACTCCGAGGTCGGCGCACCGAAGGGCGTCGGCATAGAGCCCGACGTGGAAGCGGCTCCAGGCGGCCACGGCGTAGAGATCGCCGAGCTCGTCGGGATCGTCCTCGAGCGCCGGCACGAGGCGCATCCGCCGGTCGTCGACGCCGAGCATGTCCCCGTAGCGTCCCTGGGACATCAGGCAGGCGCTGACCGCATCGAGGGCGCCGGAGGCGAGCGAGGGAAGCCCGAGTCGCAGCGCCATGGCGGCCGCCCGCTCCCCGGCGCTCCGTGCCGCGTCGACGGTGGCGTCGTCGGCCTCGTCCTCGAAGAAGGCGAACGGTCGGAAGGCGGACGCGATCAGCAGCTGAACCAGCTCGGCGGAGTCGGCCGTTCCGGCGTGTGCCAGTCCGATCTCGAGATACCGCTCCACCTCGTCTCGGGACGGAAGGTCGCGCATCGATGCCCGGCCATCGGGTGGGAAGGGCGATCGCTCGACCGCACAGGTGCGCGATCGCCCTCGAGTCCTAGGGCGCCGAGGCGAGACGCAGGTCGACCGCCTCTCGAAAGGAGTTCCACGCCTCGTCGCCGCGCGCGTCCTGGTACAGGCCCTCGGCGAGCGCGTCGAGCGCCTGGGAGCGCTCGAGATCGTCCATCGCCAGCTCGAGCGCCCGACGCGCGAGCCGCTGCGACTTGTCGACCGCCATCGTGTGGACCGTCAGGTCGGCGGCGAAGAGGAGCTCCTCGAACGCCCGCCGGCGGAAGGCGTCGATCTCGCGCTCGCCGCCGCCGTATCCCCGTGCGGCCAGGTAGGCCTCCTCGTAGTGGTGGGCGAGCAGCTCGACGATCTCGCTGCGCCGGTCGCCGGCGGTCTCCTCGAGCCAGGTCGCGACGCGAGCATGCGCGGCCGACCGGTCCCTCCGCGGGAGGCTCTCGTAGGCCACGTCGCGCGTGAGGATGTGCTTGAAGATGAACTCCTCCTCGCCGGCCATCGCCGATCCGAGCCGGGACAGCACGAGGTCGCGGTCCTGCAGCCGGGAGAGGATGTCGGTCAGCTCGGCCGCCTCGCCGTTCAGCAGGCGAGCGACGGGCCCGGTCCAGAAGACGCGGCCCACGACCGAGGCGGATTGCAGCGTGCGCTTGTCGGGGGAGTCGAGCAGGTCGATCCGGGCCGCCAGCACCGACTGCACGCTGTCGGGGATCTCCACGCCCTCGATATCGGCGGTGGCTCGCCAGCGCGACCCCTCACGGACGATGCGGCCCGCGTCGATCAGATGGCGGATGATCTCCTCGAGATAGAAGGGATTTCCCTCGCCGCGCTCGAGGATCGCCCCGTGCACGGAGTCGGGCAGGTCGTCGATCGACAGGAGCAGTCCGATGAGGCGATTCGAATCGGCCCGGGAGAGCGGCTCGAGCGAGATGCTGGCGGCGTGCCGCCGCCCGCCGCCCCACGCCGGACGGCGCTCCCGCAGCTCCGGCCTGGAGGGGCAGACGATGAGGACGCCTCCCTCCGTCCGATCGGCGACCTCCTCGAGCAGATCGAGGAGCGCGGGATCGGCCCAGTGGATGTCCTCGACGATGATCACCACGGGGCCGCGGAGCGCGAGGGCGGAGAAGAAGGAGCGCCACGCGCCGTGGATCGCGCTGCGAACGACCCGCGGCTCGAGATCGCGAAGCGGGACCGAGGGATCCTCGACCCCCACGGTGTAGGCGAGCGCGGCGGTCGCTCGCACCGGGTCGGGCGCGACCTCCTCGGTCAGCAGCGAGCTCCCGGCGCTCCGGATCTTGGCGAGCGTCGCATCCGGCGGATCGCTGTCCAGCACGTGCGCGTGGGCCTTGAGGATCTCCGCGAGCGGCCAGTACGTCACGCCGTCCCCGTAGGAGAGGCAGCGGCCGCGCGCCACGAACGGCCTCGGACGCTGGGCCTCGACCCACGCGAGGAACTCGGCGACGAGCCGGCTCTTGCCGACGCCGGGGTCGCCGTAGACGGTCACGAGATGCGGCCGTCGTTCGGCGGAGGATCGCTCGAACAGCGACCGAAGCACGTCGAGCTCCCGGTCCCTGCCGACCATCGGGGCGTGCAGGCCGGGGATGCCACGGTCGGGCGCGTTGATCTCCTCCTCCACGACGAGCGCCTCGATCGGCTCGGCCTTCCCCTTCAAGACGAGCGGCCCGAGGGAACGGCAGCGGAAGCTCCGGGCGCTGCGGGCCGTGCGATCCGAGGTCACGATCTGGCCCGGCTCAGCCGCCTGCTCGAGCCGGGCGGCCACGTTGATGGCGTCGCCCGCCACGAGCGCATCTCCCGGGCGGCGGATCGACGGTCGCGACGGCCTCGCCGGTGTTCACGCCGATGCGGATCTCGAGCTCGATCCCGTGCCGTGCTCGGAGATCGTCGTTGACGCGGGCGAGCCGTCGCTGCATGCGCATCGCCGCCCGAAGCGCCCGGGACGGATCGTCCTCGTGCGCCTCGGGGGCGCCGAACACCGCCATGACGGCGTCGCCGGCGAACTTCTCGACGGTGCCGCCCTCCGCCTCGATCTCCTCGCGCATGGCGATGAAGTAGGTGTCCATGATGTCCCTGAGCCGCTCCGGGTCGAGCCGCTCGCCGAGGCTCGTCGACCCCGTGACGTCGGCGAACAGCGCGGTGACGAGCTTTCGCTCCTGCGCGGGGACGGCCGGCTCGCTCGCCGAGACCGCGGCGCCGCAGGCGGAACAGAACCGTGCGTCGGGCGGCAGGTCGGCGCCGCAGGTCGCGCACGTCGGGATCAACGACGACCCGCATCGAGCGCAGAACCGGGCGCCGACGGCGTTCACGTTTCCGCAACTCGGACATGCGCTCACGGCACGGGGAGTCTAGCGTCCCGCACCGCATTCCCCTCGAGCCCGCCGGTGATGGAGCCGGTCGGCGCCGCGCCCGGCGTCGGTTGGGCATCCCGTAGACTCCGATCATGGTGGACCAGGCCACGCCGTCCGTCGATCTGCCGCCCCAATACGACCCGCAGGAGGTCGAGCCCAGGTGGGCGAACGAGTGGGTCGAGCGCGGGTACTTCCATGCCCGCGTGCCGACCGACAAGCCGCCCTTCTGCATCGTCATCCCCCCTCCCAACGTCACCGGTCGGCTGCACGTGGGCCACGCGCTCGGGCGGACGCTCGAGGACACGCTCACCCGCCGCGCGCGGATGCAGGGCTACGAGACGCTGTGGCTTCCCGGGACCGACCACGCCGGCATCGCTACGCAGGTCGTCGTCGAGCGCGCGCTCGCGGCGGAGGGCATCGACCGGCACGAGCTCGGCCGCGAGGCGTTCGTGGAGCGCGTCTGGGCATGGCGGGAGCGCTACGGGGGCGAGATCCTCGGGCAGATGAAGCGGATGGGCGCCTCCCTCGACTGGGATCGCCTGCGCTTCACCATGGACGAGGGACTCTCGCGCGCGGTCCGGGTCGCGTTCGTGCGCATGTACGAGGACGGGTTGATCTACCGCGGCGAGCGCCTGGTGAACTGGTGCCCGCGCGACCAGACCGGATTGTCGGACTCCGAGGTGCAGTTCGACGAGGTCGACGGCGAGCTCGTCACGTTCCGCTACCCGCTGGCGGACGGGAGCGGCGGCATCGAGGTCGCCACCACGCGGCTCGAGACGATGCTCGGGGACACCGGCGTCGCCGTGAACCCCGACGACGAGCGGTACGCCGCGCTCGTCGGCAAGGCGGTGCGGCATCCGTTCGACGGTCGCGAGCTCCCGATCGTGGCCGACGCCGCGGTCGATCCCGCGTTCGGCACCGGCGCGGTGAAGGTGACCCCGGCGCACGATCCGAACGACTTCGAGATCGCGCAGCGGCGCGGCCTGCCGCTGGTCAACATCCTGAACGCCGACGCCTCCCTGAACGACGCCGTCCCCGAGGAGTTCCGTGGGCTCGACCGCTACGAGGCGCGCGACCGCGTCCGGCGACGGCTCGAGGAGCTCGGGCTGATCGTCTCGGAGGAGCGGCCCTACCGGCACGCCGTCGGGCACTGCTACCGCTGCCACGCGGAGATCGAGCCGTGGATCTCGGGCCTTCAGTGGTTCGTGTCGGTCGACCGCCTGAAGGGCCCGGCCAAGCAGGCGGCCCTCGACGGGCGCGTCAGGTTCTGGCCCGCTCGGTGGAGCAAGCAGTTCACGGACTGGATGGACAACCTTCGCGACTGGAACATCAGCCGCCAGCTCTGGTGGGGCCACCGCATCCCGGCCTGGTACTGCCCGGACGGCCACGTCACGGTGGCCGTGGAGGATCCGCGAGCGTGCGCGACGTGCGGCAGCGAGCGGCTCGAGCAGGATCCGGACGTGCTCGACACGTGGTTCTCGTCCCAGCTCTGGCCGTTCTCGACGCTCGGATGGCCGGAGCGGACGCCGGAGCTCGAGACGTTCTATCCGAATACCGCCCTGGTGACCGGCTACGAGATCCTGTACCTGTGGGTTGCGAGGATGGTGATGGCGGGGCTGTATCTCGTCGGCGACGTGCCCTTCCGCAACGCCGTGATCCACGGGCTCGTCCGCGACGTGCGGGGCCGGAAGATGAGCAAGTCGCTCGGCAACGTCATCGATCCGATCGAGATCATCGACCGGTACGGCGCCGACGCGCTTCGGTTCGCGCTGGCCCGCGCCGCGACCGGGAGCCAGCAGGACATCCCGCTGTCCGAGGAGGCCATCGAGGGCGCCCGCCACTTCGCGAACAAGCTGTGGAACGCGGCGCGATTGGTCTTCCGCGCCTACCGAGGCGGCACCCCCGAGCTCCCGCCTCCCGAGCGCCGGACGTTGGCGGAGCGGTGGCTGCTGTCCCGGCACGAGGCCTGCCTGGCGCAGGTCGACGCGGCCCTGGACGAGTACCGATTCGCCGACGCGGCGCAGGCCTTGCACCGGTTCGTCTGGAGCGAGTACTGCGACTGGGGACTGGAGCTCGAGAAGGGCCGGCTCGACGCCGACGACCACGAGCGGGCCGATGCGTCGGGCGTCCTCGCCTGGGTGCTCGAGCGCACGGTGAAGATGCTTCATCCGATCATGCCCTTCGTCACCGAGGAGATCTGGCAGCGCTTCGGGATCGGCGAGTCGATCGCGATCGCGCCGTGGCCGCAGGCGCATCCCGACCTCGTGGATCGGGACGCCGAGCGGTCCTTCGGCCTCGTCCAGGACGTCGCGACGGCGGTGCGGCAGTTCCGGGCGCGCCACGGCCTGTCGCCGAAGGATCCGTTCGAGGTCGCGGTGGAGGTCCCCGCCGGTGACCGGGCGACGATCGAGGCGATCGCGCCGACGCTCGAGCGGCTGCTCGCCGTCTCGGGCCTTCGAACGATCGAGGCGGCGGCGGGCAAGGTCGCGGGGGAGACCACGATGCCGTTCGCGTGGGGCTCCGTCCGCTTTCCGGCCGGCCTCTACGACGAGGGGGAGGAGCGCCGTCGCCTCGCGAAGCGGCGCGACGAGGTCGCCTCCGCCCTCGAGCGGTCGCGGCGCAAGCTGGCCAACGAGGGGTTCCGGTCGAAGGCCGCCCCCGACATCGTGGCGGCGGAGGAGGGCAAGGCGGCGAGCCTGGAGGCGCAGCTCGCCGCCATCGACGCCGAGCTCGCCGACCACGGCGGCTGACGGGCCGGGGGGATGCGGTTCGCCGACGCCGTCGCCGATCTCGAGGCGCGCCAGCCCGAGCGGATGGTGCCCGATCTCGCGAGGATCACGGCGGTCGCGACCCTGCTCGGCGATCCGCAGCTGCTCTATCCGAGCATCCACGTCACGGGCACCAACGGGAAGACCACGACCGCGCGCATCGTGACCTCGCTCGCATGCCGCCACGGGATCGGCGCCGGGCTGTACACCTCGCCGCACCTGTTGTCGGTGACCGAACGCTTCGAGGTCTGCGCCACGCCGATCTCGGAGCGAGAGTTCGCCGACGAGTACGAGCGCCTCATGCCGGTCCTCGAGGAGGTCGACGGGCGGGGCGAGCGGGTGACCTACTTCGAGGTGCTCACCGCGCTCGCCTACGTGTGGTTCGCCGACAAGCCGGTCGACGCCGGCGTGTTCGAGGTGGGGATGGGCGGCCTGTGGGATGCGACGAACCTCGTGCGCGGGGAGGTCGCGGTCGTCGGGGAGATCGGGCTCGACCACCCCGAGCTCGGATCCACGCTCGAGGAGGTCGCCGGGGAGAAGGCGGGCATCATCAAGCAGGGCCGGTCCGTCGTCTGCCGCGAGCAGCCGCCCGAGGCGATGAAGGTGATCCAGGCGCGGTGCGAGGAGATGGAGGCGCGCCTGCTGCTCGAGGGGCGAGACTACGAGGTCGTCGACCGGCGGCGCGCGATCGGCGGCCAGGCGATGGCGATCCGCGGCCTTCGCGGGACCTACGACGAGCTGTTCCTGCCGCTCTTCGGCGAACACGCCGCGAGGAACGCCGGCGCGGCGGTCGCGGCCTTCGAGGCGTTCCTGGACCGTCCGCTCGACGAGGGCCTCGTGCGCGAGGCGCTCGCCGAGGTCTCATCCCCCGGCCGGCTCCAGATCGTGGGGCGCCGGCCGATGGTGGTCCTCGACGGGGCGCACAATCCCGCCGGCGCGCGGGCCCTGGCGGCCGCCCTGGTGGAGGAGTTCGTGTGGAAACGGCTCCACCTCGTGATCGCCGTCTCCGCCAACAAGGACCTCGGCGGCATCCTCTCGGCGCTGGCGCCGCTCGCCGACCGCGCGTACGCGGCCCGCAACGACAGCTCCCGCGCCGGCGAGGCGGAGGCGGTGGAGATCGACCTGGCGCAGCGTGACGTCCCGGTCGAGCGGTTCAACTCCGTGGCGGCCGCGATCGCTGCGGCGCGAGAGAGCGCCGGCGAGGACGACGCCATCCTCGTGACGGGGTCCCTCTATACTGTCGCGGACGCCCGCCGGGCGCTCGGAACATAGGGCGCCACGCCCGACGCCGACCTCGAGAGGAACCGCGGCATGGCAACGGAATCCACCTTGCTCATCGTCAAGCCCGACGGCGTGCGACGCGCCCTCGTCGGCGAGGTGTTCCGCCGCGTGGAGGCCAAGGGCCTGCGGATCGCCGACCTCCGCATGTTCTCGATCGACGTCGTGCTCGCGCAGGAGCACTACGGGGAGCATCGGGAGAAGCCGTTCTTCGGCGAGCTGGTGGAGTTCATCACGTCGGGGCCGGTCGTCGCGGCGCGCCTCGAGGGCGAGGGGGCGGTCTCGGCGCTTCGCATGCTGATGGGGCCCACGAATCCGATCGAGGCTCCGCCGGGGACCATGCGCGGCGACTACTGCACGATCATCACGGAGAACCTCGTGCACGGCAGCGACTCCGCCGAGTCGGCCGAGCGCGAGCTGAAGCTGTTCTTCGGCTGAGGCGTCCGGGTAGCCGTCGATGTCCGGGCTGAGCGAGGCGTTCGAGCGCATCGGGGCGTTCCTCGAGCATCGGCTGCCTCACATGCACGCCGCGGGCGCCTCGCTCGCGGTCACCGACGGCGAGGCGATCCTCGGCGTCGTCGTCCGGGGCTTCGCGGACGCCGCCTCCTCGACGGCGGTTCGCCCCGAGACGCGGTTCGAGATCGGCTCCATCAGCAAGTCGTTCACCGCGATCCTCGCGCTGCAGGAGGCCGAGGCGGGACGGCTCGACCTGCATGCCCCCGTGCGAGAGCTGCTGCCGTGGATCGAGCTGCGCGAGCCCTTCGGCACGATCACGCTGCACCATCTGCTCACGCATTCCTCCGGCCTGCCGATGGGAACGGAGGCGTCCGCCGACGACCGGTTCTCCGCGTGGACGCTGCGGCTCCTCGAGCCCGGCTTCCCGCCCGGCACCCGCTTTCACTACTCGAACGACGCCTACAAGGTCGCCGGCCTGATCGTGGAGCGCGCGGCCGGCGCCTCCCTTCCCGAGCTGCTTCGCCGCCGCATCTTCGCCCCGCTCGGGATGAAGGCGACCGAGGGCGCCATCACGAACGAGACGCGGACCGATCTCGCCACCGGCTATCAGACGCTGTACGACGACCGACCCCCGCAGGAGCGGCACCCGCTCGTGCCCGCCCCGTGGATCAACAGCGCGTCGGGCGACGGCTCCATCGTCTCGACCGCGGTGGACATGGCGGCCTACGCGCGCATGCTGCTCTCGCGCGGCGATGTCCCCCGCGGGACGGCTGATCTCCGAGGAGAGCTTCGAGCTGCTCACGTCGCGGTTCGTCGAGGACGAGGAGAGACGAGTGGCACTACGGCTACGGGCTCATGGTGGGGGAGCCCGGGGGACGGCCGCGATGGAAGCACTCCGGCGGGATGGTCGGCTTCACGGCCCAGATGACCGTCGACGTGGAATCCGGGCCTCGGCGTGGTCATGCTGCTGAACGGCTCCGGCGACCGGGCCTCCACGGTCGACTTCGCGATCGATGCGGTCGGGGCGGCGCTCGGCGGCCGGCCTCTCCCCGAGGTCGGCCCGGAGCCGGATCCGGCGCTGACGCCCAACGCGCCCGACTACGAGGGGATCTATCGCGGCGGCCCGCGGACGATCGAGCTCGCCGCCGACGCCGGCCGGCTGCGACTTCGAGAGCGTGCGGCCGGGACCGACGTCGTGCTGTCGCCGGAGGAGGACGTCGCCGACGCGTTCCTCGTGCCCGACCCCGCGTGGGATCGCTTCTGGCTTCGCTTCGGACGGGACGCGGACGGTCGCGTCGCCGAGGCGTTCCACGGCGACGCGTGGTTCGTGGGGGAGGGCCGCGCGACCTCTGACCCGGGACCGCCCGATCCGCCCGAGGAATGGGCGTCCTTCGTCGGGCACTACCGAACGTACAACCCGTGGATGCCGAGCTTTCGGGTCGTGCTCCGCAAGGGGCGGCTCGTCCTCACGGCCCCGTGGGAGGACGAGGCGGATCCCGAGCTCGTGCCGCTGCCGGACGGGTCGTTTCGCGTCGGGATCGAGGAGTGGCGCCCCGACCGCATCCGCTTCGACACGGTCGTAGAGGGCGCGGCGCTTCGCGCGGTGTACAACGAGGCGGCGTGGTACCGCTCGTTCACGCCGTAGGGAGCGGTCCGGATGGACCTCAGCCCGCCGAGCGGAGCGCGACGACCGCGTTCTGGCCGCCGAATCCGAACGAGTCGGAGATCGCGAACCTTACGTCCGCCTCCCGCGGCGAGTTGGGGACGACGTCGAGGTCGCAGTCGGGATCGGGCGTCTCGTAGTGGATGGTCGGGGGGATCACGCCCCGCTGGATGGCGAGCGCGCAGACCGCGGCCTCGACGGCGCCCGCGGCGCCGAGCATGTGGCCGGTCATGGACTTCGTCGACGAGACGGCGGTCCGGTAGGCATGGTCCTCGCCCAGGGCGGCCTTGATCGCGAGCGTCTCCGAGGCGTCGTTCAGCTGCGTCGAGGTCCCGTGGGCGTTCACGTAGTCCACGACGGCCGCCTCCTCGCCGGCGTCCTCGAGCGCGCGACGGATCGCCAGCGCGGCGCCGGTGCCCTTGGGATCCGGCGCGGTGATGTGGAAGGCGTCGGCCGAGGCGCCGTAGCCGGCGACCTCCGCGTAGACGCGCGCCCCGCGGGCTCGGGCCCGGCCCTCCTCCTCGAGCACGAGCGAGCAGGCTCCCTCCGACAGGACGAACCCGTCGCGCGCGGCGTCGAACGGCCGGCTCGCCGTCTCGGGATCGGGGTTCTTCGTGAGCGCCTGCATCTGCGCGAACGCCGCCACGGTGAGGGGCAGGGTGGCCGACTCGCTGCCGCCGACGAGCGCGAGGTCGAGCAGGCCGTCCCCGATCATCCGGTATCCCTCGCCGACGGCGTGCGAGCCCGACGCGCAGGCGGAGATCGTCGCGAAGTTGGGCCCCGTGATGCCCAGCCACATCGCGATGTGCCCGGCCGGCGCGTTCGCCATGAGCGCGGGGACCATGAAGGGGCTCACGCGGCCCGGGCCCTTCTCGAGCAGCACCGAATGCTGCTGGAGAAGCGTCTCGATCCCGCCGATCCCGGTGGCGAAGACGACGCCGCCACGCTCGGCCCCGACCTCCGGGTTGCCGGCGTCCTCCCACGCCAGCTTCGCCGATGCGATGGAGAAGTGCGTGAACCGGTCGGTGCGCCGTGCCTCCTTCTTGTCCATCCAGCGATCCGGCTCGAAGTCGGCGACCTCGCCGGCGACCGTCACGGGCAGGTCCGACGGGTCGAACCGCTGGATCCTGCGGATCCCGTTTCGACCGGTCGTCAGGCCCGTCCAGAACTCCTCGATCCCCGTGCCCACTGGGGTGACCGGCCCGATCCCGGTGACGACGACCTTGCGCTTGGTCACGATGCTCCTCGACGCGCGTCCGCCGCGCCTAGGCCCCCAGCTTGGACGCGACCAAATCGACGGCCTGGCCGACGGTCTTGACGCTCTCCATCTCCTCCTCGGGGATCTCGATGCTCCACTCCTCCTCGAGGGCGAGCACCGCCTCGACGAGGTCGAGCGAGTCGGCGTTCAGGTCCTCCGCGAACCGAGCGTCGGGCACGACCTGCGCCTCGTCCACGGCGAGCTGCTCGGCCAGCACCTTCTGGACCCGAGTCTGGATCTCTTCCTTGTCTGCCATCCTGCCTCCTTGATCGGCGCTCGGGGACCTGGCCCGCGACCCCGAGACTGTATCCACTGTTTCGCTAGGCGGTGAGGCCGCCGTCGACGGGGACGACCGCCCCATTCACGTAGGACGCCCGGTCGGACATGAGGAACACGACGACGTCGGCGATCTCCTCGAGCGTGGCCGTCCTCCCCAGGGGCGTCTGATCGACGTAGACGGCGCGGGCCTCGTCGGACAGATGCGACGTCATCTCGGTGTCGGCGAGCCCGGGACACACGGCGTTCACCGTGATGCCCTTGGCGCCCACCTCGCGCGCCAGCGATTTCGTCATCCCGACGAGCGCGCTCTTCGTCGCGGCGTAGACGGTCTGTCCCGCGTTCCCGCGCAACGCGACCGCCGAGGACATGTTGACGATCCTGCCCCACTTGGCGCGGAGCATCCCGCGCAGCGCGGCCTGCGAGCACAGGAACGATCCGCGCACGTTCGTGGCCATCACCCGGTCGAAGACATCGAAGTTGTACTTGAGCAGCAGGCCGTCCTGGGACAGCCCGGCGTTGTTCACGAGGCCCGTGACCTGGCCGAGGGAGCCGGTGACCTCGCGGAACGCCTCGGCGACGGATGCCTCGTCGGCGGCGTCGAGGCGGACCGCCATTCCCTCGCCGCCGGCGGCCTCGATCGCCTCGACCGTCTCCTTCGCGTCGGGCTCGCTGGAGCGGTAGCCCACCGCGACCTCCCAGCCGCCCCTCGCCAGCGCGAGGCCGCACGCGCGCCCGATCCCGCGGGAGCCGCCGGTGACGACCGCGATACGGCGCGGCTGGCTCACTCGGCGTGCTCCGGGCCCGTCCACCGCACGAGGTTGGCGCCCCACGCGAGGCCGGCGCCGAACGAGGTGAGCAGCACGAGCGAGCCCGGACGCACGCGCCCGGCATGCCATGCCCGATCGAGCGCGATGGGAATCGACGCCGCGGATGTGTTGCCGACGTCGGCGACGTCGACGACCGCGCGGTCTCCGGTGATGCCGAGCCGGTCGGCGACCGCGTTCATGATCCTCGCGTTCGCCTGATGGGGGATGAGCAGGTCCACGTCGTCGGCCGTATAGCCCGACTTCTCCAGCAGCTCGGCGCACGCGCCCGCCATCTCCACGACGGCGCGCTTGAAGACCTCGCGCCCGTTCGGCATCCGGATGTTGTGATCGCGGGCGGCGACGGTCTCCACGGAGGCCGGGTGAACCGTTCCCCCGGCGGGGATGATGAGGATCTCGGCGGCGGTGCCGTCCGCGCCGAGCACCGACCCGATCACGCCCGGCTCGTCCGACGGCCGGAGCACGAGCGCGCCCGCGCCGTCCCCGAACAGGATGCACGTTCCACGGTCGGTCATGTCCAGGACGCGCGACAGCACCTCGGCGCCGATCACGAGCACCGTCTCGGCGGCGCCCGACTCGACGAACGCGGTCGCCGTCGACATCGCGTACGAGAAGCCCGCGCACGCCGCGTTGACGTCGAACGCCGGACAGGAGATGCCGAGCTTGCGCTGGACCCAGACCGCGGTCGAGGGGATGGGGGTGTCGGGGGAGAGCGTCCCGAGGACGATGAGGTCGACGTGCTCCGGGGCGATCCCCGCCGCCTCGAGGGCCCGGCGCGCGGCGGCGGCCGCGAGATCCGAGGTGACCTCGTCGTCGGCCGCGAAGCGGCGTTGGACGATGCCCGTCCGCTCCCGGA
This sequence comes from uncultured Actinomycetes bacterium, assembly GCA_963728285.1. GTDB lineage: Bacteria > Actinomycetota > UBA4738 > UBA4738 > HRBIN12 > CAVSJR01. Next base: position 473,337 of record CAVSJR010000005.1, read on the forward strand.
TCCATTCGTCGCTCGTCTGGAGGGACTCGAAGAAGTCGTTCGAGACGACGCGCTCCGGCAGCGAGGATCCCGTCCCGGCGACGGCGGCATGGCGCCGGCCGGTCACGCCTGCGGCTCCCCGGCCTCCATCCAGGCGACGGGCTGTCCGGCCTTCACCGGCTCGCCGTCGCGCGTCAGGACGCCCCCCATCGCTCCGCTCACGGGAGCGAGGATAACGTCCGACCGACCCTCATGCTCGATCCGCGCAACCGCCTCCCCGTGCTCGATCCACTCCCGTCCCCCGCGAAAGTGCCTGGGGGGCAGCACCCGGACCCTTCCCGGAACCGGTGCCACCATCAGGGTGATCGGAAAGGCGCTCACCCGACCGTCTCCTCCGTCCGCCGCCTCGCGAACTCGATCGCCTGCTCGGGTGCCCCGACGGCGATCGCCCGGGCATCCGGCAGCGTCCTCTTCACCAGCTTGGCGAGCACGTCGCCGGGCCCCGCCTCCACGAATGTTTCGAACCCGGCGTCGCCCAGGGTTCGCATCGAGCGTTCCCAGCGGACCGGGGAGACGACGTGGCGCGCGAGGAGATCGCGAAAGGCCGTCCGGTCGCCGATCAGCCGGCCGCTCACGTTCGCGGCCACGGGGAATCGCGGATCCTCGAAGGAGGCGGTCGACAGGGCATCCCGCATGCGAACGACCGCCGACTGCATGAGCGGGGAGTGAAACGCGCCGGCGACGTTCAGCCGGACCGCGCGCGCCCGTCGGCTCCGTGCCGCCTCCTCGGCTCGCTCGATCGCCTCGACCGACCCGGACAGCACCACTTGCTTCGGCGCGTTCTCGTTCGCGACCGCGAGGACGTCGCCGCGCCCCGCGATCTCGCAGATCTCGGCGGCATCCGCCGCGGACAGCCCGAGCAGCGCGGTCATCGTGCCGGGCCGCTCCATCGCCGCCGCCTGCATGGCGCGCCCGCGCTCCGCCACGAGCGCCATGGCGTCCGGAAAGGTCAGCGCGCCGGCCGCGACGAGCGCGGCGAACTCTCCCAGCGAATGCCCCGCGGCCGCCTCCACCCGGACGCCCTGGGCCTCCAGCACGCTCCAGGCCGCCACATCGCACGCGAGCAGGGCCGGCTGGGCGAACTCCGTCGTCGCGAGGAGCTCCTCGTCGCGGCACGCCGCCACGACGTCCCTGCCGAGCGCGGAGGAGGCCTGATCCAGCACGGCCGCGCCGGCGTCATGCGTCGTCCACGGATCGGCCATGCCGGGGTACTGCGAGCCCTGTCCGGGAAACAGCAGAGCGAGTGCCACGGGCATTCCCCTTGTCGCGACGGAGCACGCGCGAGTGCGCGTCCATCTCCATTAGACCGCATCCGGCGGGAGGGGGTTACCCGGGCCCAGGGCGGGCAACCCATCTGTGCAGCTAGGTTGCCAGTTTCGGACGCGTCCGGTAGAACACACGAGAGCCCATGGCCGAGAGGGTTCAGCGAAACTCCGTGTCCCCAGGATCCAGAACATCGGGTACTGAGGGATTTTTGGGGTTCCTTGGTCGCGATATGGCCGTCGACCTTGGAACCGCCAACACGCTCGTCTACGTACGCGGACGAGGCGTGGTCTTAAACGAGCCCTCCGTTGTCGCCATCAACACCCTGACCGGTGCGATCCTCGCCGTCGGCGCGGAGGCCAAGCGAATGATCGGACGAACGCCGTCGCACATCCAAGCGGTTCGCCCCCTGAAGGACGGCGTCATCGCGGACTTCGACGTCACCGAGAAGATGCTCCGGTACTTCATCCAGCGGGTGCACAAGCGCCGTCTGCTGGCGAAGCCCCGCGTGGTCATCTGCGTCCCGTCGGGCATCACCGGCGTCGAGCAACGCGCGGTCGAGGAGGCGTCGATCGCGGCCGGCGCGCGGCGCGCCTACATCGTCGAGGAGCCGATGGCCGCGGCGATCGGTGCCGGACTGCCGATCCACGAGCCGACGGGCAACATGGTCGTCGACATCGGCGGCGGCACGACCGAGGTGGCCATCATCTCGCTCGGCGGCATCGTCACGTCGACGTCGATTCGCATCGGCGGCGACGAGCTCGACGAGGCGATCATCCAGCACGTCAAGAAGGAGTACTCGCTGCTGCTCGGCGAACGTACGTCCGAGGCGATCAAGCTCGCCATCGCGTCGGTGTATCCGATGCCGGAGGAGCTCATCGCCGAGATCAAGGGCCGCGACCTCGTGTCCGGCCTGCCCAAGACCATCACCATCACCGCCGAGGAGATCCGGCGGGCGATCGAGGAGCCGGTGAACGCCATCATCGACGCGATCAAGGGAACCCTCGACCGCACGCCCCCGGAGCTCGCCGCCGACATCATGGACAAAGGCATCGTTCTGACCGGTGGGGGAGCGCTCCTTCGTGGCCTCGACAAGCGGCTCCGTCACGAGACCGGGATGCCGGTCCACATCGCCGAGACGCCGCTCCAGGCGGTCGTCCTCGGCTCCGGCAAGTGCCTGGAGGAGTTCGAGGTCCTGCAGCGGGTGTTGGTGAGCCCTTCGCGTCGATAGGACGTCGCCCATGGCGATGAGGACCAAGACGCGCAGCACGCGCCTCCTCGTGATCGTCCTCGTCTCCATCTCCCTGGCAACCATCACGGTCGACTACCGGCAGGGCGAGGATGGCCCCCTGTCCGGCCTCGGCCGCAACGCGATCGCCCTGATGGCGCCGCTGCAGGAGGCGATCTCCGCCGTGACGCGCCCGGTCGGCGAGTTCGCGTCGAGCATCGGCGAGCTGCCGTCGCTGCGCCGCGAGCGCGACGCGCTCCAGTCCCAGCTCGAGCAGGCGCGCGCCAACCTCGTCCAGTACCAGTCCCTGAGCCAGGACTACGACGAGCTCCTCGCGCAGACGCGGCTGGCGGCGTCGGTCGATCCGGACTACGTCACCGGCCTCGTGATCGCCAACTCGCCGAGCAACTTCGAGTCGGTGATCATCATCAACAAGGGATCCGAGGACGGCGTGAAACAGAACATGGCCGCGGTCGCGAGCGCGGGCCTCGTGGGCCACGTCGTGCGCGTGACCTCGACCACCGCCTACGTCGAGCTCATCACCGATCGGAACTCGGGCGTCGCCGCGAGGCTCGTCCACGCCGACGAGACGGGGCTGCTCGAGGGCGACGGCGACGCCGACATGAAGATGAGCCCCGACCCGACGGCGGTCGCGCAGATCCCGAGCAACGAGACCGTCGTGACGACGAGCTATCACGTCGCCGGTGGCGAGGGCCTGTACCCGCCGAACATCCCGATCGGAACGGTGTCGCGCGTCTTCGCCGATCCGACCGGGTTCACGACGAGCGTGACGGTGCGCCCCGCGGTCGACTTCTCGACGCTCAAGTTCGTGTCGGTCGTCAAGAACGAAGGCGGGTAGCCTGATCCCTCGTGCGCCGCGTCCTCGTGCTCATCGTCGTGCTCGTCACCGCCCTGCTGTTGCAGACGACGATCTTCTCCGACGTGACGCTGGTCCGGGCGAAGCCGGAGCTCGTCTATCTCGTCGCGATCGTGTTCGCCATCCTCGAGGGACCCAACGCCGGCGCCGTCGTCGGGTTCTTCGGCGGCATGGCGCAGGACTTCCTCTCGACCGCGCCGAAGGGCATCACGGCGCTCACCCTGACGTTGCTCGGCTACGTCATCGGGTTGCTCCGCCAATACATCGTGTCGCCGTCCCCGGCGCTGCCGACGCTCCTCGTGGCGATCGGCACCTTCGCCGGCGTGATGTTTCACGGGCTCGTCTCCTTCCTGCTGGGGCAGCTGAGCGAGCCCTTCATCGATCTCGTGCGCATCGCGGCGCTCTCCGCCCTCTACAACGCGATCCTCACGCCCTTGCTGTTCCCGGTGATCCGGCGGCTGGCGGAGGGGTCGCAGACCCAGCGGGTGCATCGGTGGTGATCCCTTCATGACCGAGGGACGCGCGGGCACCCGCCTGAAGCTCCTCGCCCTGCTCGTGGCCTTCATGTTCTGCGCGCTCACGGTCCGCCTGTGGTACCTGCAGGTCCTCGCCAGCGAGCAGTTGGCCGCGGAGGCCAACGACAACTTCATCCGCCTCGTCGAGACGCCCGCCCACCGCGGCCGGATCCTCGACTCGCAGGGGCGCATCCTCGTCGACAACCGGCCGAGCAGGGACGTGATGGTCAACGAGGATGCCCTCGGGGAGGACGCCGAGCAGACCATCTACCGGCTCGCGAAGCTCCTCGACATGCGCGTCCGGGACATCACGAAGGCGCTCAAGGATCCGAAGTACTACGACTACCAACCGGTCCCCGTGGCCTTCGACGTGCCGCAGAACATCGAGCTCTACATCGGCGAGCACAAGATGCAGTTCCGGGGCGTGGACGTCGAGAACGTGCCGGTGCGGACCTATCCGGAGGGGGATCTCGCGGCCCACGTGCTCGGCTACACGGGCCAGATCACGGCGCCGCAGCTTCACAGCCCGGCCTTCAAGGGCTACGACCAGGCCGACCAGGTGGGGCAGGCCGGCATCGAGTCGACCTACGAGCGGTGGCTCCAGGGCACCAAGGGCGTCGTCAAGTACCGCGTCGACGCCGCCGGCCACAACCTCGGCGAGATCGGAAGCCAGGAGCCTGTCGCCGGCGACGACCTCGTCCTGAACCTGGACGCGAGGATGCAGAGGATCGCGGAGAACAGCCTCCACTACGGGCTGGCCCAGGCGCGCCGCATCGTGGACACCGACTCCGGCGTGCCGCTTCACGGCGACGGCCGGCGCGGTGGTCGTCATGGAGCCGGACGGGGCGGTCAAGGCGATCGGCTCGTGGCCGACCTTCGATCCCTCGATCCTTTCGAGCGGCCTCGGCGATGAGATCCAGGCGCTGTACGACGACGATCGCGCGCCGCTGTTCGATCGCGCCGTGCAGGCGCAGTACCCGCCGGGCTCGACGTTCAAGCCGTTCATCGCGCTGTCGGCCGTCCGGGAGGGCATCGCGTCGCTGAGCGGATCGTATGAGTGCCCCTCCTCCTACGAGGCGCCCGGCGACACCTCGCACACGGTGTTCCACAACTGGAGCGACTCGTACCTCGGCAGCTTCTCGATCGCCAACGCGCTCAAGTACTCCTGCGACACGGTGTTCTATCCGTGGGGATTCAGCTTCTATCAGCGCTACGCCGCCACGAAGGACGAGAAGGAGCCGTTGCAGCCGATGCAGCGCGACCTTCGCCAGTTCGGCTTCGGGCGTCCCACCGGCCTCGACCTGCCGCAGGAGGGGGCCGGCCGGATCCCCGACGCCGCCTGGATCCGCGAGCAACACGAGGCGGACCCGAAGGCCTACCCCTACGACTTCCTCCTGCCCGGCGACTTCATCCAGATGACGATCGGGCAGGGCGCGGTCACGGTCACGCCGCTGCAGCTCGCGGCGGCGTATGCCGCGATCGCGAACGGCGGGCAGCTCTGCGAGCCGCGGCTGGCCGCCGAGGTCGTTGCGCCCCGCCCCGGACGCGACAAGCCCGTGCGACCGATCAAGTCCGACTGCCGCAAGCTCCCCTACTCGCCCCAGCAGCTCAACTACATCCAGGCCGCCCTCGGAACCGTGCCGCAGAGCGGCGGGACGGCCGCCACCGCGTTCCAGGGGTTCCCCTTCGCGCGCGTCTCGGTCGCGGGCAAGACCGGGACGGCCGAGGTCCCGCCGTTCCAGGACTATTCGTGGTTCGCGGCCACCGCGTCGGCGGGCAGGGACGAATACATCGTCGTGGCGATGGTGGAGCAGGGCGGGCACGGCTCGACGACCGCCGCCCCGATCGTGCGAAACGTCATCGAGGGCCTCTTCGGGCTGGAGCAGTCGGGCTTCGTCAACGGCGGGACGGCGGACTGATGGACCTCGTCGCGGGGCGCACGCTCTCGGCGGAACGCCGTCCGATCCGCCATCTGGATCCCACGCTGCTGCTGACCGTGGGGCTTCTGAGCCTCATCAGCCTGCTCGCCGTGTACTCCTCGACGAGGCAGTCGCAGGTCGACTTCGGCGGGGACCCCGGCTTCTACCTCAAGCGCCAGCTCACCTGGATGACGCTGGGCGTCATCCTGCTCCTGCTCGCGGCGCTGTTCGACTACCGCTTCTTCAAGATCTACGCGGCCTTCTTCTACGTCGCGGTGCTGGCGCTGCTCGTGCTCGTGCAGACGCCGCTCGGGACCAGCGTGAAGGGCGCGCAGCGCTGGTTCCAGCTCGGGGGCTTCCAGGCGGCGCCGTCCGAGTACATGAAGATCGCGCTGATCCTCATGCTCGCCGCGCTCCTCTCGGAGGTGCGGGACGCCGAGCTCTGGCTGCCGGACGTCGCGCGCGCGACGGTGGTCGCCGGGGTGCCCATGGCGCTCGTCTTCCTGCAGCCCGACATCGGGACGTCGATCGTCATCGCCGCGATCCTCGTCGGGATCCTCGTCGTCGCCGGCGCGAGGCCGCGCCACCTCGCCGTGCTGGGGTTCGCCGCGGTCGTGCTGGCGATCGGGGCCTTTCAGCTCGGGATCATCAAGGACTATCAGATCCAGCGATTGACCGGGTTCCTGGATCCCGCGAACGATCCTGCAGGCCACCGGCTACAACCGCAACCAGGCCGAGATCGCGATCGGGGCCGGCGGCGTCCTCGGGCGCGGCTACCTGGACGGCACGCAGACCAACCTCGACTTCGTCCCCGAGCAGCACACCGACTTCATCTTCACCGTCATCGGCGAGGAGTTCGGCTTCGTCGGGGGCGTCGCCGTGATGGTGCTGTTCGCCACGTTGATCTGGCGGGCGATCCGCATCTCCTACTTAGCCAAGGACCCCTTCGGCACCTACGTGGCCGCGGGGATCGCCTCGATGTTCGCCATCCAGATGTTCGTGAACATCGGGATGGTGATCGGCATCATGCCGATCACCGGCATCCCGCTGCCGTTCATCTCCTACGGGGGGAGCGCGATGCTGACGAACTTCGTCGCGACCGGGCTGCTGCTGAACATCCACATGCGCCGGTTCAAGTAGTCGGGCCCACCCTCCAGAGGAACACCGAGCCCTGCGATCCGGTGCGCTCGATGGCGACGTCGCCGTCCGCCGCGCGGGCCGCGGTCCTGGCGAGCGAGAGGCCGATCCCGGCGCCCTGATGCGTCCGGGCGTTGAGGGGCTCGCCCTGCTCGAAGGCGTCGAAGATTCGCTCCCGGATGTCGGGCGCGACGCCCGGACCTTGGTCGGTCACGCGAACCTCGACGCCGTCGGGGCCCAGGGTGCAGGCGATCTCGACCGGCGAGCCGGGAGGGGAGAAGCGCAGCGCGTTGTCGACGAGCTCCTCCAGGAGCCGTCGCGCGACCACGGGGTTGAGGTTGGTCTCGGGGACGTCCTCGTCGGCCGAGACGTCGATGCGGCGGTCGCGCGCCGCGACCTCCCGGGCGACCTCGACCACGTCGACCCGTTCGGTCAGCGCCGCCTCCGCCGCCAGCTCGAACCGCTCGACGAGGTGCGCCAGGGCGCCCGCTCGCGACGCGAGCCGCTCGAGCAGATCCCGCTGCTGGGCGGCGGGCACCTCGTGCTTGGCGAGGGTCTGGGCCATCCCGAGGATGACCGTGACGGGCGTCCGCAGCTCGTGGCCGAGCCTGGCGACCTGCTCGTGGCGGCGCTCCGCTCGCTCGACCAGCGCCTCGTGGGCCCGCTCGAGTTCCGCGGCGCGCTGGCGCTCGCGCTCGAGGGCCTCCGTCAGCTCGTCGATCACGGTGGGCGTGACCTCGGGGGAGATGATGGCGCCGCCGTGGGCGGCCTGGAGCACCGCCTTCAGGATCTCCTCCCCGTCGGAGTCCTTCAGGACGTAGCCGGATGCGCCCGCGACCAGCATGTCCCGGACCGCTCGCTGATCCTCGTGCCCGGTCAGGGCGACCACGCCCACCTCCGGCAGGAGCTCCTTCAGGCGCCGCGTCGCCTCCATGCCGTCCATGGAGGGCATTCGGACGTCCATGAGCACGACGTGGGGCCGGATCCGCGGCGCCATCTCCAGGGCCTCGGCGCCGGTGCGCGCCTCCCCGATGACCTCGAGCTCGTCGATGTCGAGCAGGGCGAGGAGGGAATCGCGGAAGCCGTCGTTGTCGTCGACGACCATCACGCGAACCCGGGCGGGGGGAAACGGCTGCGGACTCCGCAGCTCGGAGGCGGCATTGGCCATGGCGAGACGAGTCTCACGACCCCGAGGGGGGTGCGCTATCCGGCAGAGTGCCGTTTCTGCCGAGCCGCGCCGCCCCAGGGCCCTTAGTCAGTCCGGGGTAGTCAAGCGACCTCCCCCGGTGCCTGCACCCCCGGCGAATATCCCCTCGCTGACCAGGGCCTGCGCCCGTCCGGGCTCGATCGCCGGAGCCGGCCTCCACCGGGGGGCCGCCTCCGCTTGCTATCCTTCAGGCAGACGTGCTCGCGGCCGTGGCGGTCGAGGATCGCCTCGTAGGCGCGCGAGAGACGAGGAGGCGCTCGGGAGCCCAGGGCTCGCCGGGCCGCGCGGAACACCGACGCGGCCGAGGCCGGAGCCGGGCCGGGCGCCGGAGAAAGGCGTTCTGCGTGCGTGAAGACGCGCGCGAGATGAGGGCAAGCGGCGCATCCCGTGCCGGCCACGTCCCGCGCATCCAGCTTCGCTCCCCCGAGCCGGGGGAGGAGGGCCACCGCGTGGCCTCTCGGATTTCACCGCCGTTCGCCCCCTGCTCCGGAGAAGTCCACCTCGTCGCGAGCGATGGGAGATCGCAGAGATGAACGACGAGATCGATACCACCAGCCAGACGGTTGAGGGCGGCACCGCGGGGCCGGAGGCCGCGAACGCAGACACTGCGTCGGAGGGCTCCGAGGCCGGAGGCGCGCCGGCGAGGTCCCGCAGCCGCCGGGGCCGCCGGGGAGGTCGCGGACGAAGCAGGTCCCGCGCGAGCGGCGCGGGCACCACCCAGGCGGAGGGGGAGAGCTCCCCGGGGGCGGAGGAGGGGGCCGAGGAGCCTCCGACACGCAGTCCGCGGGCGCCCAGACGTCCCAGACCGCCCAGAGGGCTCGCGGCACCGGCTCGGGCTCGACACGGAGATCCAATTCCTCAACCTCCTCCACGCGCTCGACCGGTTCCACCAGGTCGCGGAGCCGATCCGGGACCGGGTCGGCGGCGGGTTCGGAGCCCGCGGCCGACGGTGGAGACGGCAGCTCCGGGACCTCGATCGCCGACCCGGCGACGACCGACGGGGAGCGGCGGCCGAGGGCACCGGCTCGGCGAACGGCCAGGCGCCATCGACGCAGCGTCGACGCCGCCGGCGGGGCGGACGCGGACGGGGCGGCAGCTCCGCGAGCCGCGGCCGAAGCCTCAACGGTCGAGGCCGACGGCGACGAGAAGGACACGCCCGCGGCGAGGTCCCCGGCGAAACGGTCCACGTCGACCCGGTCGCGCTCCGCGGCGCGCCGCCACCGCCGGTGCCTCGACGCGGGATGCCGACGCGGCCACCGATGGTCGCGACGAGTCGGGAGACGGCGAGGCCCCGGCGGCCCGTTCCCGATCTCGGCGGCGACGTCGGAAGCCGGCATCGCCGCCCACCCGGGAGAACGGCGAGGCGAGCCTCGACGATCCGCCCGCCGCGGTCGCGGCCGACGAGAAGAAGAACACCGCCGCGGCGAAGAAGCGCGCTCCGGCCGCGAAGAAGGAGAAGGAGGACGCCGGCGCAGGCGCAGGCCCCACGCGGCTCCGGCGCGGCCGCGCGGCGCCGACGCGAACACGCGCGCGCACGCGCAGGCGCCAGGAGCCCTTGATCTTCCCGCCGCGCGTGACCGACAAGCTGATGGTGATCACCGAGCACGGCGACCGGGACCAGATCGCGGTGCTCGAGGACCGCGATCTCGTGCAGCACTACGTCACACGCGCCGGCGCGAAGTCGATGGTCGGCAACATCTACCTCGGGCGCGTGCAGAACGTCCTCCCGGGAATGGAGGCGGCGTTCGTGGACGTCGGCCGCGGCCGCAACGCCGTCCTGTACGCGGGGGAGGTCAACTACTCCGCGGAGGAGCTCGACGGCGACACGCCGCCCCGCATCCAAGACGTCCTGAAGAGCGGCCAGTCCGTCCTCGTGCAGGTCACCAAGGACCCCATGGGAGGAAAGGGGCGCGCCTCACGGCGCAGATCAGCGTGCCGGGACGGTTCCTCGTGCTGATGCCCAACTCGAGCGTGTTCGGGATCAGCCGCAGGATCCCCGACGAGGAGCGAAAGCGGCTCAAGGCGCTGTCCAAGAAGATCCGGCCCGACGGCTTCGGGCTCATCATCCGGACGGCGGCGGAGGGCGCCTCCGAGGAGGCGATGACCGCCGACCTCGACCGCGTCGTCCAGGTCTGGAAGGACACCGAGAAGCGATCGAAGAAGGCCAAGGCCCCGGCCCTGCTCTACGAGGAGCCCGAGCTCACGGTCCGCGTCGTGCGCGACCTGTTCACCGACGAGGAGTACCGGGAGCTCGTCACGGACTCGCAGCGGATCTACGACAAGGTGACGTCCTACCTGAACGAGGTGGCGCCCGACCTCGCCGAGAAGGTGCGGCTGCACCAGGGCAAGCTCTCGGCGTTCGAGGAGCACCACGTCGTCGAGCAGATCCACAAGGCGCTCGATCGAAAGGTCTGGCTGCCGTCGGGCGGGTATCTCATCATCGAGCGCACCGAGGCGATGACCGTGATCGACGTCAACACCGGCAAGAGCATCGGGAAGACCAACCTCGAGGAGACCGTCGTCGGCACGAACCTCGAGGCCTCGCGGGAGGTCGCGCGCCAGCTCCGGCTGCGCGACATCGGCGGGATCATCATCGTGGACTTCATCGACATGCTCCTCGAGAGGAACAAGGAGAAGGTGGTCGACACCCTCCGCGAGGCCATGGCCCAGGACAAGACGCGCTCCCAGGTGTTCGAGATCGGACCGCTCGGGCTCCTGGAGATCACGCGCAAGCGCGTGTCGGGCGGACTGGTCGAGTCCTTCTCCGAGACGTGCCCCACGTGCGAGGGTCGCGGCATCCTGGTGAACTACGAGGCCTGACGCGATCCACGACACCGACACGACGACGGAGGGCGAGACGATGTACGCGGTGATCAAGACCGGCGGAAAGCAGCAGCGCGTGAAGCCGGGGGACGTGATCGAGGTGGAGCGGCTCGTGCACGAGGGCGAGACCATCTCCTTCCAGCCCCTGCTCGTGGTCGACGACGACGGAGCGACCCACGTCGGCAAGGCCGCCGCCGGGGCCGTCGTGACGGCCAAGCCCCTGGGGGAGAAGAAGGGCGAGAAGATCAGGGTGCTGCGCTACCGGCCGAAGACGGGGTATTCCAAACGCACCGGGCATCGCCAGCTGCTCACCCTGCTCGAGATCTCCGGCATCGAGCTCGGGAGCTCGGCGAAGCGTCGATCGGCCAAGGCCGCCGAGCCGGCGACGAGCCGCTCCCGCCGAGACCGCTCCCGCCGAGACCGCGTCAGCCGAGACCGCTCCCGCCGACAGCGAGTGAGTGCCCGTTTGATAGCCTAGTTTCCCTATGGCGCACAAAAAGGGTGGAGGTTCCTCGAGGAACGGCCGCGATTCCGAGTCGAAGCGACTCGGCGTCAAGGCCTACGGCGGGCAGGACGTTCCCGCCGGCTCCATCATCGTGCGCCAGCGCGGGACCCGGATCCACCCCGGCCCCGGCGTCGGCAAGGGCGGCGACGACACGCTGTTCGCCCTCGTCGCGGGCACGGTCACGTTCACGAGCTCCCGCGGCCGCCGCTTCGCCTCGATCGTGGCGAGCTAGCGCCCGCCGATCAGCTCGCCGCGGACCCGCTCGAGCCGTCGAGCCGTCCGATCGCCTCGCGGATCTCCTCGACCCAGGCCTTGATCAGGGGCTTTCGATCCGACGTTCTGCCGCCCGAGGTAGCCGACGCTCGCCTTCTTGGCGCGCTTTCGCCGGATCCTGTTCTCCTCCTCGGCGGTGTGCAGGGGAGGGGGCTGGGTGAAGTAGAAGGCGGTGCGCCGCCGTCCCATCGTCGCCGTCGTGGGCGATGATCATGATCGGGGAGCCGAGCACGCGCTTGATCTGGCGGACGCGGCGAAGCGGGATCCGCATCTCGCGCCCGTCCTCGCCGGAGAAGGCGACCTCGGCCTCGTGCAGCGCCAGCGTGCCCTTCGTGTCGAGCGGATTGCCCTGCTCGAGGTGGACCACCCAGACGGTCGTGATGTCCGGCATGGGACCCATCTTCCCCCGATGACCGGGATTTCGACCACAATCATCCTCGTATGACGTTCGTCGACGAGGCAACGATGTTCGTGCGGGCCGGCCGGGGGGGCGACGGCTCGGCCTCGATGCGAAGCGAGCCGTACACGCCCCACGGGGGCCCCGACGGGGGCAGCGGGGGCGCCGGCGGCTCGGTCGTCCTCGAGGTCTCGGGGCGCTCCCGCGACCTCGCCTGGCTGCGGGACCATCCGCACCAGCGCGCCGAGGCCGGCGGGCCCGGCCGCTCGAACAAGCGGGAGGGCGCCACGGGGATGGACCTGGTCCTCACGGTTCCCGACGGCACGCTGGTTCGCGACGAGGACGGGTTCCTCGCCGACCTCGTCGGGGAGGGCACGCAGGTCGTCGTGGCGCGAGGAGGCAGGGGCGGGCGCGGCAACGCCGTGCTGTCCCGCGGCCGGAATCGGAACGTGCATTCCGTGGAGAAGGGCGAGGCGGGGGAGGAGCGCCGCCTGCAGCTCGAGCTGCGGACCGTCGCCGACGTCGGCCTCATCGGCCTGCCGAACGCCGGGAAGTCCACGCTGCTCGCGGCGCTGTCGGCCGCCCGGCCGAAGATCGCCGACTACCCCTTCACGACGCTGACGCCCAACCTCGGCGTCGCCGGAGGCGACGAGGAGCGGTTCGTCGTCGCCGATCTCCCCGGCCTCGTCGAGGGCGCCAGCCGGGGCAGGGGACTCGGCCATCGCTTCCTTCGCCACATCATGCGCTGCCGTGTCCTCGTGGAGATCGTCGATCTCTCGGGCGAGCGTCCGGATGCCGACCTGGCGACGCTGCGTGAGGAGCTCCGGGCTCACGATCCCGAGCTGGCGCGGCGCCGCCGCCTCGTGGTCGGCACGAAGGCGGATCTCGTCGAGGACGCCGAGGCGCGAGCCGCCGAGCTGGCCCCCGACGCGCTCGCCGTGTCCGCGGTGGAGGGGCGCGGCATCAGCGAGCTCGTCGAGCGCCTCCGCGCCGCGGTGCGGACGGCTGCCGAGGAGGAGGAGGAGAGGACGGCGGAGGTCGTGCTTCGCCCCGCGCGTCCGCCGTTCACCGTGCGTCGCGAGGGCTCGCAGTTCATCGTCGCCGGGCGCAACGTCGAGCGGTGGGTCGCCGAGACCGACCTGGAGGACGCCCGCCGCGTCGTGGAGCTGCAGCGACGGCTCGTGAAGGCTGGGGTCGAGCGCACGCTGTCCGAGATGGGAGCACGCCGGGGCGACGAGGTCGTCATCGCGGGGCGTGTGTTCGAGTTCATCCCCGAGCTGGAGGGAGACATCAACGATGGATCGGCGTAGGGAACTGGTCGACCGCGAGGACGCTGCCTGGACCGAGCTGCACGAGGCGATGGATGCATTCGGGCCCGAGCAGCTCGAGTCGCCGACGCTGAACGAGGAGGGCTGGTCGCCGAAGGACGTCATCTTCCACATCGGGGCGTGGCTCGCGGAGGCCGGGCTCCAGCTCGAACGCATGCGCGAGGGGACGTTCGTCGAGCCGGAGCTCGACACCGACGAGCTCAACGCCCGATGGCTGGAGGTCTCCCGGGGCGTCGACGTCGAGACGGCGAAGGCGGAGCTGTTCTCGTCGCGGACCCGACTCCTCCAGGCCTTCGAGGAGCTTCCCGAGATCACGCCGCAGGCGCAGGAGTGGTTCGAGGAATCCGGCGACCTGCACTACCTCGAGCACCTCCCCGAGCTCCGGGCCGCGCTCGCCCGCGAGGCGGGGTGAGCGGGATCCCGAAACCCGGGCTCCTGCGCCCGTAGGATTACCGGCGTGGGACGACGGCTGGGGGTCATGGGCGGGACGTTCGACCCCGTTCACCACGGGCACCTGACGACCGCCGAGGAGGCCCTGACGCAGTTCGTGCTTGATCAGGTCGTCTTCGTGCCGACGGGGAGGCCGTGGATGAAGGAGCGCACGGACGTCTCGGATCCGGAGCACCGCTACCTCATGACCGTGATCGCGACCGCCAGCAACCCCCGGTTCGCGGTCTCGCGCATCGAGATCGACCGCGATGGGCCCACCTATACCGTGGACACCCTGCGGGCGCTCGCGGAGCAGGAATCCGACGCGGAGCTGTTCTTCATCACGGGCGCGGACGCCATGCTCGAGATCCTGCACTTCTGGAAGGATCCGAACGAGATCCTCGACCTCGCTCACTTCATCGCGGCCACGCGCCCGGGCTACGATATCGCCGCATTCGAGGCGGAGGCGCCGACGCGGAACCCGCACGTCAGCGTGATGAACATCCCCGCGCTGGCGATCTCGTCGACGGATATCAGGGCTCGCGTGCGGGAGGGGCGGCCCATCAGGTACCTCGTTCCGGAGGGCGTGAAGAGCTACGTGGAGAAGACGGGGCTGTATCGCGGATGATGACCAAGTCACCGATGTCGAAGCTGCAGCCCCCGGGCGCTCGAACCAATCGCACGACGCAGCGGCGCCGCCACCGCCGGCGAGTCGTCTTCGTCTTCATCCTCGTCCTCGCGCTGATCGGGGCGGCCGCCGGCGCCGCGACGTTCCTCCTCGCCTCTCGAGGCGATGCGACGGACTCGGCTTCGCGAGTCGAGTCCCCGCCGCCCGCACAGTCGAGCCTCGCCCTCCTCGCCGTTCGCGGAGATCCCGCGTTGGCGGTCGTCGTCGGATCCGGGGGAGACCAGCCCTCGGCCGTCGTGTCGCTTCCGAGCGAGATGACCTTCACGGTGCCGGGCCAGGGCGACGGCACGATCGACGAGGCCGTCGCCCTGGAGGGCTCGTCGTTTCGCGTCGCCGTGTCGAACCTGCTCGGCGTGTGGGTGGACCACTTCGCGGTGATGGATCGAGATGGACTCGTGGCCCTCGTCGACCGGATGGGCGGCATCGGCGTGGATCTTCAGGAAGCCTTCGAGACGGAGGAGGAGACGCTCGGTCCGGGGGAGGTCCGCCTCACGGGCGAGCAGGTCGAGGAGTACCTGGACGTGCACGGACGGGCCACGGAGCTCCGATGGCAGCTCGTGCTGCAGGGCCTGCTCGCCAAGCGGGCCTTCCTGTTGCAGAGCGACCTCGAGGAGACCGACGACGCGACGGCGGTCGCGGACATCCTGGGCGATGCCAAGGGATCGGCGGTTCAGCAGGTCCCGGTGGAGGACCTCGGGGGCGACCTGCAGGATCCGTTGATCAAGGCGGACCCGGAGGAGCTCCCCGGCTTCGTAACGGCCGCCTTCGGCGAGGACCGCGGGGAAACGGTCCCCGTGATCGTAGTCAACGGCAACGGGGAGCCGGGCGTCGGGGAGTCGGTCGCGGCCAAGATCGTCCCCGCGGGCTTCCGCGTGGTCCTGTCGCAAAACGCGGACCGGTTCGACCACGAGACGACGGCCGTGATCGCCTCCGGGGATGAGCACCTGGATGCCGCGCGGCGCGTTCAGGAGGCCCTGGGCGTGGGCGAGGTGCAGGTGACGAGGGTGCCATCGGGGCTCGCAGATGTCACTATCGTGGTCGGCAAGGACTACGGACGAGGATGAGCATGGACAACGGGAGCACGTGACGGCGCCGAAGACCGCCGCGAACGAGAGCCGCGAGAGGGCCATCGCCGCCGCCAGGGCGGCTGCGTCGAAACTGGCCGCCGACATCGTGATCCTGGATGTCCGGAACCTGATCGTCATCACGGACTACTTCGTCATCGCGACGGGCGGGACCGAGCGGCAGGTTCGCACGATCGTGGAGGCCGTCGAGAAGACGCTCCGGGACGCCGGCGAGCGCCCCATCCGCCGCGAGGGCCAGAGCGAGGGCAGGTGGGTGCTCCTCGACTACGTCGATACCGTCGTCCACGTCTTCGCGCAGGAGGAGCGGGACTACTACGACCTCGAGCGGCTCTGGCGCGACGCCCCGACGCTCGAGTGGGAGGAGGAGCCGGGGCGCTCCGATGCCGCCTCCTCGGGGTGAGTAGACTTCCCGTTGCACCTCGCCGACGGGCCCGTAGCTCAGCTGGTAGAGCGCTTGGCTGGCAGCCAAGAGGTCAGGGGTTCGAATCCCCTCGGGTCCACCGTAGAGCCGTAGCTCACAAAGGAGAGCCGTAGCTCACAAAGGGCTCCCGTCCGCCGGCCGCGGTCATCAGCTGAACCGCTGGCGCGAGAGCCGAGGAAGATGGCGAACTCGCCATGTCGCCATCGATCAGTCCCCGGACAGCCCCATGAACGTCTCCGAGCCGATCACCTGCCCACACAGACATGACATGATCGGGGTATGGGAGAAGACTTCGTGCCGGTGTTCTCGACGCCGTCGTGGGTCGAGGGAGAGATCGTCAGGGGCCGACTCGAGGCCGAGGGCATTCCCGTCGACCTCAAGGGACCGGCCGAAGGCCCATACCCGGTAGGACCCGCCGAGCTGTTCGTTCCAACCAGCTTCGAGGCGCAGGCCCGCGGCATTCTCGAGCAGATCGAAAGCGGGTCAAACGGGGTTTCGGACGACCGCGAAGATGATGCTGGTCGCCCGCCGAAACGCAAACCCACCGAGTAGACGATTGGGAGCAGGGCGCGGAATCTCCGGTCCAAGACCCCCACGGATGCGGCCGACCGGCCACGCACTGAGGACCTCGTTCACCGGGTGTTGCTGAATCGGCGCATCAGGATCAGAGTTCTCGGCGGGAAGATGGCAACTTTGAGTCATTCCGGGACGCAAACGGAGACCGCCAAAGCCGGGACTTCTCATCGTCGTCTTGCCGGCTCATATCCTGCCGACGTACGGTGAACCTCCGCCACTCGAAGGGGTCTGGACATCTCGAAAGGGCCTACGGCAAGCCATCAACACATCCGTACGACCGGGGACCGCGGTGCGAAAGGAGACGATGATGGCGCAGAAGTCGAAGTCGACCCCGACCGTCACGGTCGTCGGCGAGGCGATCACCCCCTTCAGCATCAACGTCCCCGAGGAGGAACTCGTAGACCTCCGCCGGCGGCTGGAGATGACGCAGTGGCCCGAGAAAGAGACCGTCGCGGATCAATCCCAAGGCGTGCCGCTCGCGATGATCCAGAAGCTCGCGCGCTATTGGACGACGGACTACGACTGGCGCACGTGCGAGGCGAAGCTGAACGCCCTGCCGCAGTTCATCACCGAGATCGACGGGCTGGACATCCACTTCATCCACGTCCGTTCGCAGCACGAGGACGCGTTGCCGCTCATCGTCAATCACGGATGGCCCGGCTCGATCATCGAGCAGCTGAAGATCATCGATCCGCTGACCGATCCCACGGCGCACGGCGGGAGCGCGGCGGACGCGTTCCATGTGGTGATTCCGTCGATGCCGGGCTACGGGTTCTCGGGCAAGCCGACGAGCACCGGTTGGGGCCCCGAGCGCATGGGTCGAGCCTGGGCAGAGCTGATGCAGCGCCTCGGCTACAGCCGCTACGTCGCCCAGGGCGGCGACTGGGGTGCGTTCGTCGTCGACCAGATGGGCTTGCAGGCACCTGCGGGATTGCTCGCCATCCACACCAACATGCCCGCCACCGTTCCGGCCGACGTCGACAAGGCCTCCTGGCCGGCGACCCGCCGCCATCCGGTCTCTCGGCCGAGGAACGACGCGCCTATGAGCAGCTGGTCAGAACGTTCAAGCAAGTCGACTACGCCAGGATGATGGCGGCGCGCCCGCAGACCCTGTACGGCATCGCGGATTCACCCGGTCGGCCTGGCCGCCTGGCTTCTCGACCACAACGATGCGGACGGCCAGCCGGCCGCGGCGGTCGTCTCCGCGCTGGACCGGACCGACGAGCGCGACGGGCGAACTGACGCGTGACGAGATCCTCGACAACATCACGCTCTACTGGCTGACGAACACGGGGGTCTCCGCGTCTCGTCTCTACTGGGAGTACAAGGGTGGCTTCTTCAACGCGAAGGGCGTCTCCATCCCGGTCGCCGTGACCGTCTTTCCCGGCGAGCAGTATCAGGCGCCGCGGAGCTGGGCCGAGCGGGCCTACCCGAACCTCATCTACTTCAACGAGGTCGACAAGGGCGGCCACTTCGCGGCCTGGGAGCAGCCGCGAGCTCTTCTCCGAAGAGGTCCGCGCGGCGTTCAGCGCTCGCTGACGGACAAGAAGAGGAGGTCTCATCGAACGGACGTATGCCAGCTACGAGTGACCGCAACCGAGCGATCCGCCCCTTCCACGTCGAGATTCCGGAGGAGGAGCTCGACGACCTCCGCCGGCGCATCGCCGCGACGCGCTGGCCCAGCAAGGAGCTCGTCGCGGATCGGTCGCAGGGCGTGCAGCTGGCGACGCTGCAGGAGCTCGCGCGCTACTGGGCGACCGACTACGACTGGCGCAAGGCCGAGGCGAAGCTCAACGCGCTGCCGCAGTTCACGACCGAGATCGACGGGGTGGACATCCACTTCATCCACGTCAAGTCGCGGCACGAGAACGCGTTGCCGCTGATCATGACGCACGGCTGGCCCGGCTCGGTCATCGAGCTGCTCGAGACCGTCGGCCCGCTGACCGACCCGACCGCGCACGGCGGCACCGCCGAGGACGCATTCCACCTGGTGCTGCCGTCCTTGCCCGGCTACGGCTTCTCGGGCGAGCCGACCGAGCTCGGCTGGGACGCCAGCCGCACCGCACGCGCGTGGGCGGAGCTGATGCACCGCCTCGGCTACACCCGCTACGTCGCCCAGGGCGGCGACGTGGGTGCCCTCGTCACGGACCTGATGGGCCGCCAGGCGGTCGAGGGTTTGGTCGGCTACCACCTGAACCTGCTCACGGCGGTGCTCGCAATCGGCGATCAACTGCCCAAGGAATCCGAACAGGAACGCGCAGCGGCCGAGGCGGTCGCGACGTTCAGGCAGGACGGCTTCGGCTACTTCCTCGAGATGGCAACGCGGCCACAGACGATCGGCTACGCCCTGCTGGATTCACCCGTCGCGCTGGCGGCCTGGTTGCTCGACCACGACACGGACAGCTACTACAAGATCTCCCGCGCGTTCGTCGACGGCGAGCCCGTGGGCAGTCTCACCCGGGACAGCATCGTCGACAACATCACGCTGTACTGGCTGACCGGCACCGCAGCGTCGGCGGCCCGGTCGTACTGGGAGGACGGACGAGCGCTGGCCGCAGCGCTTGCGAGCGGCCAGGCTCCTCCGGCGGTCCGGTGCCGGTCGGCTTCACGACGTTCCCCGGCGAGATCTGGGCTTCCCCGCGCAGCTGGGTCGAGGCGGTCTACCCCGGCCTCGCCTACTTCAACGAGGTCGACAGGGGCGGCCACTTCGCCGCCTGGGAGGAGCCGGAGCTCTTCTCCGACCGAGGTCCGCGCGGCGTTCCGCGCCGCTTGCGCTAGATGAACGTCTATGAACGCGCCCACATGCCGTCGCTCGCCGGCGCCGCGTGGCTCAACTCGGAGCCCCTCGGCCCCGCCGAGCTCCGCGGCCATGTCGTCCTGGCGGACTTCTGGACGCTAACGTGCATCAACTGGCTGCACGGAGCCGTATGTCCGTGCGTGGTCCAGGCCTACCGAGACGACGGGTTGGTCGTCATCGGAGTGCACACCCGGAGTTCTCGTTCGAGCACGAGATCGAGCGCGTGCGACAGGCGACGAGTGACCGAGGGATCGACTACCGATCAACCAGCGAGAGCGATCGACCCCGCTCATAGCTCGGGGGCTCCGCGACCTCGACAAACCGGCGGCGTGGTACGGCTGATGTGAAGCTGCCGAGCGATCACCGCCTTGGCTAGACCCTGTCGGTAAGCCGTGAACCTCAGCCCAGTCTTGCACTCGATACACCTCTTCCTCTCGGGTCTCCGGTTGACCCGAGCATCGGTCGAAACCAAGGCTCCACCCCGGAGGGTGACCAGATGTCGACCGGCGAGAGGTGACAGTTTTCAACCGGCGTCGACACGAAAGGGTGTAGGTTCAGACATCTGACTAACGACGAACAAGGCAAACTATAAGCCTGTACGGTCGCAATCCTCCAGGCCCATGGTCGTCGTAGCACGCCACACGGTCGATCCGATACCCAGGGGATCCCACGGACATGCTGGTCAACTCGCCTTCGGTTCGCCGATCTCAATGTTGGACGCGATGTCGGCCGTGCGCGATGAGGACGATGCCGATGATCACACGCTCACGTGAAGGACCGCAGAACACCCGGAGCTCTCGTGATCACCAGCTCTTAATGAATGATTCCGTTGGCAACACCGTCGGCGGCCTTCGGTCACCCCGGGCAATGATGTGCCCTGTGGACACCTCCACCGTCGAGACGTGCCAGCCATTCCAGCTACTGACTGCGTACGCATACGGACCAGCTACTTGTACGTCGAGGTATTGGCGTCCAAACACGTGCCAACGTCGATCACTCGCGAGGTCGTAGCCAGCCAGTCCCACCCCGCCGTGCTCGCCGAAGTTGCCACCGCCCCAAGCAGCAGCGTCCTCCCCGTGAAGGCGATGCGAGTGGCGCCCTGATCGAGTAGGCAGGCACTCCAGTCGCGCGTGTCGATGATCTTGACGCCGGCCGCTTCCCCCTCGCCGGTCGCCGCATCGCCGCCGTAGCCGGAGACTGCCATCAGTCCCCCTCCGAGCCATGCCGCCTCGATCGTCGCCCACGACAGAGCTTTGCGGATGCCGACGGCACAAGCGCTGCAACGACGCCGTGGAGAAGCGATGTGCCCATGAGCGGTAGCTCACCGTTTCCCCGGTGAGCTCGATCTCGGCGACCCGTCCTGAGGGAGGGACGACGAAGACGCGGTGGCCGACCGGATCGTAGGCGAGGCCGGGCGTGAGCATCGTCCCGTGCCGCCCCAGGTCCGGATCGAATCCGACGCGGAGCCCATCAAGCTCGATGGTTTCTATGCCTGCCGCGCTGATCTCAAGGAGTCGAGCCGACCCAGCGTCACCACGCCGTCCTGCGACAACGGCGCCAGCAATCGGCCGGCCCCGCGCCACGCAACGACACCCTCGCTCGGCGGTAGTGCGAGTGACTGGACCGATCTTTGTGTGCGCTCCACAGGGTTGCCGCGCTGTCGGTAACCGCTCCAAGCAACGTGTCGGACACCCACCCGAGCGCGACTGGTCCGGGATTCATCGGCGCTGTGGTGATCGAGTTGAGCCCATCCGTGTCGATAATGTGAACGCCTCGCCGCAGCGCCACGGCAAGCAGTCGACCGTCCGGCGACACAGCCCACAGGCCGGTCTGTTCGGGCAAAGCTGCGCGGTCTCCCCCGCTCGCCGGAGCGTGACGGGTCCACCCATGCGATCTCGTCTGAGTCGGTCTCCCGGACCCAGAATCGCCCGAGCACGGATCGTTCAACCGAGCTGGCGCGTCTGTGTGTATGCCCTCAACCGCGCAGGGCCCTGCGTGGCCGGTCTGCGGCAGCGCGCCCGGCACCACCGTGCATGCTGCCGCGCAACCGAGGAGGACGAGGAGCCGCGGAAGCGATCGAGCCATATCGAATGGGATACACCGGTCGCGCCCGTTTGGTTCCAGCACGCGGAGCCGTCAATCCCTACTGGTCTGTGGCGTTGGGGCGCCCAGCTGGATATTGGCCCAGCGGTCTGCGCCGCGATCACCCAGAGGATTGCGACCCGTGAGGACGACTCGCGGCTCGCCGCGGACGTTGTCCTGATCGCCGCGAGCGTCGCGAGCCTCTTCGGTGTGGGCTTGGCGTTGTTGCAAGCGTCCGGTGAGTCTGGCGCCGTCCGGGCGCTGACCACCGCCGCTGGCCGTGGTCACGGTCGCATTTTCTTGGCTGGGCGTGCATACGGTCTACACTCTTCGTTACGTTCACCTCTACTACCTCGAAGGTGGCATCGGTTTCCACAACGAGCAGGCTCCGGACTACGGCGACTTCGCCTATGTCGCAGTCACCGTCGGCATGACCTATCAGGTCTCGGATACGGACCTCAAGTCCAGGAAGATCCGGACGGTTGCCCTTCGTCACGCCTTGCTGTCGTATGTGTTCGGAATAGCTGTGACCGCCATCACGATCAATGTCGTGGCAGGCCTGGTGCGTGGCTGAGCGAACTTGTGTCGAGTGGGGGTCGAAGACAACAGGCGTTCATCTGGTCCGCAGGCGGTCGAGTTTCGCCGGAAAGGCTTTTGGCAACGTCAGGGACCGTTCGCCCTTGGGGGAAAGCGGCGATCAGCGTCGCATCGAGAAGCCAGTCTCACGTCGCCCGTCGCTGAACATGGCAGGTGGCTGCCGTTGCCGCGAAGACCCAATCTTGCTGCCGATGAGTTGGTCGGACTTGCGTCGTCCAAGCGGATGAAGGAGCGTTCAGCGACTGCGTGGGAGGAGCATCATGAGGAAGATCATCGCAGGCCTGTTCATCTCGCTCGATGGCGTCGTCGAGGCGCCCGACCAGTGGCACTTCCCGTACTTCAACGACGAGATGGGAGCCGCCGTCGACGCCACCCTCGGCGCGGCCGACACCATCCTGTTCGGTCGCAAGACCTACGACAGCTTCGCCGGGGCCTGGCCCGAGCGGGAGGCGGCCGGCGGGGAGGACGCCGCCTTCGCCAAGGTCCTCGGCGATGCCCGCAAGATCGTGGTGTCGAACCAGCAGCTGGAGTTCACCTGGCGGAACTCCGAGCAGCTCGAGGGCGACCTCGTCGAGGCGGTCACCGCGCTGAAGAACGAGCCCGGCGACGGCGCCATCGGGATGAGCGGCTCGGTCTCCGTCGTCCGCCAGTTGCTGGCCGCGGGGCTGCTGGACGAGCTGCACCTGCTGGTGCACCCGATCGCCGTCCGCAAGGGCATGCGGCTGTTCGACGAGGGCGAGGCTCCGATCCCGCTGAAGCTGGTCTCGTCCGAGACCTTCGAGACAGGTGTGCTGAACCTCGTCTACGCCCCGGCCGAATCGGCCGGCAACGCCGGCTATGAGGACGCCAAGGTCCACCTGCCACAGTAGGACGCGGGCCGAGGACTCCCGAAGCGTCCTCCTGTTGCCGCCGTGCCTAGGAATCGCCACGGCCGGCCCGGTCGCGAACAAATGGTGCAGCCTGCCCGCCTCCCGGCCCAGGGGCGTGCTGTCGAGGTAGCTCAGGCCGGTATGGCTCGCCGAAGCCCGTTTGCGTACTGTCTCATCAGGGTCTCGACGCGGGGGAGATCGTGGCCGAGCGTCGGCGGCATTCTGATGGAGGGAACGGTCATGGATGAGCCCACGGATCCGATGGCGCGCCAGATGGCGCTGACCGCACTCACCACCGAGCACTTCGTTCTGCAGTCCGCGCGCATGGCCACCATCAGCGAAGCCAACGGTCGGTCGACTCTCTATCTCGGGACGCTCTCGAGCGCCACCATCGCGATCGCCTTCATCGGCTCGGCGAACGAACTCGGCGACACCTTCTACCTCTTCGCCCTGACCCTGCTTCCCTCCGTATTCCTGCTGGGGATCTTCACGTTCCTGCGCTTGGTCCAAACCGGGATCGAGGACTACATCTACGGCCTGGGCACGGTCCGGATCCGGGAGTACTTCATTCGCCTGGATCGTGAGGCGGCGCCGTTCTTCCTCCCGACCGACCCCGAGGGGATCAAGAAACTCCAGCGCATGGGGATGATCTCGACGAGTCCGTTCCAGGGCCTCCTGACGTCCGCGAGCATGGTGGCCTGTATCAACGCCATCGTCGGGGGCGTGGCGATCGCGCTCGCGGTCCGCTCGCTGCTGGACGCCAGCGCCCGTGTCGCTGCGGTGACGGGAGCACTGACCGCCCTGTTGTTCGCCGCGATCTTCATGGTGTACGGGATCCGGGCATTCAAGCGGGCTGCGGCCGTGGCCCCGGAGTTGTATGACTGGGAGAGCTCGGGGATCGTCGCATGGTCGGAGGAGGTCGGGGGGAAGGGCACGTAGCGCGTGCCGTGCGCGGCTCACCTATGATCGTTCCGGTGGGGCGTTCATGGGTGGGTCCCGATGATCCCCGCATCCGTTGCGACCGAAGGGGGGCTTTCGTGGACGAGGACAAGACGATCTTTCCGATGGACGTCACCGACCCTTCGTCCCGGCCCTGGAAGTTCCGCCCCCAGGGCTACCTCGTGGTGATCCTCGCCGACACGGACGAGGCGCAGCGTGCGGAAACGGCGCTCGTGGGAGAGGGCTTCGCTCACCAGGACATCAAGCTCTACACGGGCAAGCAAATCCTCGAGAATCACGAGGAGTACATCGGCCGACGGGGGATCGCGAGCAAGGTCGTCGGCGCCGTGGCGGACGACGACGAGGGTCGGGAGCTCTACCTCGGCTACGCCCGTGAGGATCGCTCCGCGATGTGGGTGCGAATCCCCGACGAGGGCGATGTTCCCAAGGCGCTCCGGGTGCTCGCCGACCACGACTACCTCCACACGCGCTACTACGGAGATGCATCGCAGCACGACTTCCACATCTCCTGACCACGCGTCCGAGCGGTCGACGTCTTCGCTGACTCCGCGGGCGGACTGCCGAAATACCTGAGGACGGTTGCGCTCTTCTCGCTCCCTATGGGACGCTGCAGCGTCAGTTCGAGCGGACGCGTCAACGACGTCCGCTGATCGTGGTCAGGAGGAAAGCACGTGGCCGACCATCCGAACGTGGCAATGGTGCGCGAGAGCTTCGACGCGATGGACCGAGGTGACCTCGCCTGGCTCGACGAGCACATGTCCGACGACATCGTCTGGCACGTGGGCGGCAACAGCAGCGCCGCCGGCACGACGCGCGGGAAGGACGCCGTGCGGCAGATGATGACGCCGCCCGGCCCCGAAACGCTGAAGATCGACCTGCACGACATCGTCGGCGGTGACGATCACGTCGTCGTGCTCGGCACGGCGGTCGTGACCGGTCCGAGCAGCGGCAAGAGCGTCGAGTACAACTTCGTCAACGTCTTCCACGTCGCAGACGGCAAGGTCACCGAGGTGTGGGGCATGGCCGAGAACGACGCCGAGGTCGACCCGATCTGGGAGGAGCTGGCGCAAGCCTCAAGCGGCTGAGCTCGACTCACCTCGGCCGAGACACCGGCTCCTCACGTCCTCGTGCGGTAGTGGAGGTAGACGACGCCGTTGCCGAAACGACGTTCGTCCACCAATTCGAGCTTGAGGCGAACATCGTCGGGGAAGGACCGATTGCCGCCTCCGACGACGATGGGTGTGACGAAGAGGTGCCACTCGTCGACCAATCCGGCCTTGATCGCCTGGGCGGCGAGGTCGGGGCCGCCCACGCTGATGTCACGGTTCGCCGTCGCCTTCATCTGCCGGATCGCTTCGGGGTCGAAGTCTCGCTCGACTCGCGTCCTGGCGCTTGATGCCGGCTCCAGCGTCGTGGAGTACACGACCTTGTCGGCCGCCTTCCATATCTCCGCGTAGTCGTGCATGAAGGGCGAGCTGGTCGGCGACGATGTCCGGGCTCTCCCAGGCGACCATCACGTCGTACATCCGGCGCCCGTAGAGGTAGGTGCCGACCCGCCGCTCCAGGTCGTTCACGAAGGAGTGCACCTCCTCGTCCGGCTCGGCCCAGTCGAAGTTGCCGTCCTCGTCCGCCACGTAGCCGTCGAGCGACATGATCGCCGAGTAGATCAGCTTGGCCATGATGAGCCTCCTCTTGCGTCGGGCGTCGACTTCACCCCTGCGAAAACGGGGAACGAGTTATAGCCTTGAGGGCATGTCCGGCGCGACCCGCCGGCCCCCGCCCCGAAAGGAGGAACCCAGGCCGCCCCCAACGCCAGGCCCGTTTTCGAACGGAGGTTCCGATGCTGAAGCGCACGATCTCGCTGCTGTCCATCCTTCCCCTTCTCATCCTCGCCACGGCCGGCTCCGCATCGTCCGGGGCAGGCTACGGCGTGACCAAGCTCGTGTCCGACGTGCCGGGCGAGGCCGCGAGCCGGAGACGGCCGCCGCGCGCCTCGTCGGTCGCGTCACGCTCAAGGAGATCGAGTTCGAGTCGGAGGCCTTCAACCGCGCGTTCACCGTCCGCGGGGACGATCCGCGGTTCGCGAGCGCCTTCGTCGACGGGCGGATGATGCAGTGGCTCCTCGAGCTGCCGAAGGGCCGGTGGGGCTTCCAGATCGCCGGCGACGCCCTGCTGTGCCATAGGACGCCTGCGGTGCTCCCGTGGGAGCTGCTCGGCGTGCTCCAAACGGGATCGGCCTTCATTGATCGGACCCCGTCCGTCGTCACCTCGCTGTATCCGGCGCCGCCGCCCATGCCGCCGGCGCCCGTGTAGGCGTGGGTCGCACCCGGCCGCTCGCGCGCGCTTCCACGGTGATCGGTGTACGTTTTACCGGATCGTGAGGGGTGAATCGGTAGCAGGCAGTCAAGGAGGGTCCCTATGTGCTTGACGTGTGGATGCATGCAGGCCCATCTCGAGATGGGCAAGATGAACATCAGATACGAGGACGTCAAGGCGGCCGCCGACGAGAACGGCCGGTCGGTGGCGGAGACGCTCGACATCATGCAACGTACCGAGGCCATAGACCGCGAAGACCATCCCGAGGAGTACAAGCCGAGCTCCTAGATCGGCGACTCCGCTCGGGAAGGGGATGCCGGACGATGGTGCGATGGGACGCGCCCGACGTCTGGCTGAGGGGACGGGTTATCTGCAGGTGACCAGCCGGTAGGCGAGTCCCGACCCGACGGCGATCGCATCCTTCCCGTAGGCGGCAACATCCGACAGCGAGTACGAAGGATCGTTGTCGGTCGTGCCCGGCAACGGAAGCGTCGCCGATGACCATCGCGTTCCGTTCCAGCCCTCCACGACTGGGAGCTGGTCGACGTCGACGCTCGGGTCGCCTCCGCGGAATGTTCCCGCAGCCCACACGCGGCCGTCGCCGGCGATGGCCATCCCCGTGAGCCAGTGCCAGTCTTCGCTTGACGGGGGGATCGCGGACACCTGCCATGACGTGCCGTCGTCGTGCATCGCGAATGGCCGCGTCGCCGACACACCGTCTCCGCGCCGGGTTCCAACGACCCAGACGTCCCGGCCCGACACCGCGACGCTCCCGAGCTCGACGGACGCCTTCGTCGCACGGGGCGAGGGCACCCAGTTCCATGTCCTACCGTTCCATCGGAAGACGGCAGGACGGACGATGACCCGGTCCGGGTCGAAGACCTCGTCCGACCGCCCACACGTTGTCCGGTCCCGAGGCGGCGACGCCCGCGATCTGCAGATCGAGTAGCGCACCGGGTCCGGCAGCGCGAAGCGCCTCCACGAATTGCCGTCCCAGTGAGCGAGGTGCCGCATCGGCCGGATCTGGAGCGAGGGCTCGGAGCGAGTCGCCGCCGGCGCGAAGGCCTCACCGATCGTCTGGGAGATGCGGCAGTTGGTGTTTCGGCGTACAGACGATGGTCCGTAGCGTGACTGGTTCGATCCGGCTGGAACATCGGGCCAGGCGTAGCCGTCGAAGCACGGTGTCGGATCGACCGATCTGCTCGATCAGTCCTCTGGCTATGAGCTGTCCTATCGCCTTGAATACGGCGAGAGATGGATCGCGCCGAGCTCCCTACCGGCACCGTCACGTTCCTCTTCACGGACATCGAGGGGTCGACGAGGCTGCTCCAAGAGCTCGGAGACCGGTACCGAGGCGTGCAGGATCGCCATACCGCCATCCTGCGGCAGGCGATCGCCGAGCACGACGGCGTCGAGGTGCGCACCGAGGGAGACTCCTTCTTCGCGACGTTCCGGACGCCGTCGCGAGGCGCTGGGGGCCGCCGTGGCGGCGCAGCGAACCCTCGCCGCCCAAGAGTGGCCGCATGGAGGCTCGCTTCGGGTGCGCATGGGCATGCATACCGGCGAGGGGGTCCTCGGCGGGGACGACTACATCGGGCTCGATGTGAACCGGGCGGCGCGCATCGGCGCGACGGGATGGGGTGGGCAGATCGTCCTGTCCGACGCCACTCGGTCGTTGGTCCATCACGAGCTTCCCGACGGCGTCTCGATTCGAAGCCAGGGGGTCCATCGGCTCAAGGACCTCGTTCAGCCCGAGCATCTCCACGATGTGGTGATCGACGGGCTCCTCGACGAGTTCCCCGCGCTCAGGACGCTCGAGGTCCCGGTGAACCTCCCCACCGAGCCGACCTCGTTCGTGGGGCGGGAACGGGAGATCGCGCGAGGTATCGAGCTGCTCGGGCGAACGCACCTGCTCACGCTGACCGGGCCGGGAGGGACGGGGAAGACCCGGCTCGCCGTGCGCATCGCGGCCACGGTCGCCGCCACGTTTCCCGACGGGGTCGCCTTCGTCGACCTCTCGGCGATCAGCGATCCGGCCCTCGTGATCTCGACCATCGCCGCGGCCGTCGGCATCCGCGAGGAGGGGTGGGAGCGGCCGGCCCGCGAGGCGCTGGAGGATCTCGTCGCGGAGCGCGAGCTGCTGCTGGTCCTCGACAACTTCGAGCAGGTCCTGGAGGCGGCGGACGACGTTGGACGGCTGCTGGCCGTCTCCGCACGTTCGAAGGTCGTCGTGACGAGCCGCTCGCCCCTGCGCCTCCGAGGGGAGCAGGAGCTCCGGGTGATGCCCCTGCCCGTGCCCGATGCGGGCGCCACGTCGACGGTCGAGGAACTCTCCCGGAGCGACGCGGTGGCCCTGTTCGCCCACCGTGCGGCCGCCGTGGCTCCGGACTTCGCGCTCGACGAGGCGAACGTCCGACAGGTGGCCGAGATCGGCGCACGGTTGGACGGCCTGCCCCTCGCCATCGAGCTCGCGGCATCGAGGGCGGGTCTGCTCAGCCCCTCCGCGATGCTCTCGCGGATGGAGCGCCACCTGCCGCTGCTCGACGAGGGTCCCCGGGATCTGCCCGCTCGTCAGCGGACGTTGCAGGCGACCGTCGAATGGAGCTACGACCTTCTTCCGCATCCTGAGCGCCTCCTCTTTCGGCGGCTCTCGGTCATGGTCGGCGGGACGACGCTGGAGGCGGCCGACGCCGTGTGCCTCGCGGGGGATTCAGACGGCGCCGACGTCCTGGATCGCGTCTCCGCGCTCGTGGACAGCAGCCTCGTCCATGCGACGCGCACCGGATCCGCCGAACCCCGCTTCGACATGCTGCGGACGATTCGCGAGTTCGGCCTCGAGCGGCTCGACGCCGAGGACGATCGTGCGGCGATCGAGGGACGCCACACCGAGTGGTTCCTGCGACTGGCGGAGACGGCGGCAGCCGAAGTTCCGCGGACCCGAGATCGAGCGATGGCTGTGGGCGCTCGAGGTGGAGCACGACAACCTTCGAGCGGCCCTCCGCCGGGCGATCGAGGAGCAGGACGCGGACGTCGCGCTTCGGTTCGTGGCCTCCCTCTTCCGCTTCTGGCATCTCGCCGGTCACATCCCGGAGGGCATCCGGTGGGCGCGCGCGGCCCTGGCGCTTCCGGGGGCGTCGAGCCGGACCTCCGTCCGCGCTCGGAGCGCTGGCCACCCTCGGTGGGCTCTCCTATTGGCGGAACGAGTTCGCCGCGACCCGACGCGCCTACGAGGAGGCCCTGGAGATCAGCACAGAGCTCGAGGATCTCCCGGCGATGGCCGAGGGCTCGTACAACCTCGCGTTCGCCTACCGACTGGATCAGGACGCATCCGGCGCTCGGGAGCTGCTGGAGACGAGCTCGGGCGATGTTCGAGCGGCTGGGCGACCGTCGCGGCGTGGCCGACTGCCCTGTGGGCCCTGTCGCTCCTCGCCCGGCTCGAGGGCGACATCGTGACGGCCCGCAACCTCAGCGAGGAGGGGCTTCGCCTGCACCGCGAGCTCCGGGACATGTTCGGGGTCATCGATTCGCTGCACGTGCGCGGGCGGGCCGCGTACGAGATGGGAGAGCTGGACGTGGCGAGGGCGAGCGTCATGGAATCCCTCGAGGTGCTGGGCTCGGCCGGGTACCGCACGGGGATCGCCATCGCGCTCGACAACCTGGCCGCCCAGGAGAACGAGCGCGGGCTGCCGATGCGCGCGGTACGACTCGGGGGAGCCTCGGAGGCGTTGCGGGAGGACGCCGGGGCGCAGGCACCGCCGGAGTTCGTGGATCTTCCCGATCCGAGAGAGAAGGCTCGAGAGACGCTGTCGACCGAGCAGATCGCGGCGGCCTGGGAGGAGGGTCGGGCCATGAACCTGGACGCGATGCTTCGCTACGCGCGCGAGGAGCCCTAGGGCCTCGCGTCCACGGGCTCGGCGAGGCGCTGGCACAGGACGCGAATGACGCCGAGCGAGGTCTCGGGACGTTCGCGAAGGATGGACTCGAGCTGGGGCCGGCCGATCGAGAGCACACGAACGGGGCCCGTCGCCACGAGGCCCGCCATCCTCGGCCGGCTGGTGATGACCGCCATCTCGCCGATCACATCGCCCGATGAACGAACCGCGATCGTGCGCTCCTGCCCGTCGGACGTCACGACGATCGAGACCTCACCGCTCACGATGATGTGCATGGCATCCCCGGGATCGCCCTGCTCGGCGATCGTCTCTCCATCGGAGAAGGCGTGTTCCTCCGCGACGACGGCGATGGGTTTCAGGTCCGGCGGCGGGAGCTCGGCGAACAAGGCGACCTTCCGCAGGAAGAGCACCCGTTGCATGAGCGGCAGCGTGTCGAGCGTCTGTGTCATCGCAGCCATCCTCCTTGGGGCCGGCCAGCAGATCGGCGCACGCACGGATCCATTCGTCCGGGTCCGTGCTGAGCCGTTGGAGCCAATCCGGGTCGCTTCCTCGAGGCGCCGTCGTCTCCCACATCGACACGAGGGGGCGCACGATGTCTCGGGCGCCCACGCTTTCGATCACCTCGAGCGCGTTTGCTCGCTGTGCGGGATCGGTCACCGAGATGCTCTCCAGGGCCACGGACATCGCACCTTCGTTTCCGAGCAGCGCGGCTGCCCGCAGGCCGATCACCGCATCACGGTCGGCCCTGGCGATCAGGGAGTCTTTGAGGAGCTGCAGCCGCTCGTCGCCGTCGGGCTCGATCGCGCTCCCCAGCCGATGGCTCTCGAGCGCGCTCGCGACCGCCCCGGCGGCGAACCGGCGGATGTCGTCCCCCAGGCCGGCCAGCGGCAGGCGCTCGAGCGCCGCCAGCGAGCCGTCCCGGCGCTCCGGCGAGGCGAGCGATCGAACGACCGGGTCGACCGCCGAGGCGCCGATCGCACCGAGCCCCTCGGCGACCGCCTGCCGCACAACCGGGCTGTCGTCCGCCAGGGCCTCGACGAGAGGGTCGAGTGCGCGCGCCCGGTCGATCGTGGCGAGGGCGCCGGCGGCCTCGGCGCGGGCGACGGCGGCCCGGTCCCCGAGCCCGGATCGCGCGAGGTCGAAGGCGCTCGGCGTCTCGACCTCCCGCACCGATCGGATACGTCGCGGCTCGGACGTCGGCATCGTCGGCGTGCGCCAGCTCGATGAGGGCTCGCTCGGCCTCCGGGTCGGCTCCATCGCCGAGGAGCAGCCCGGCGGCGCGGGCGCGGACGAACGGGTCCGAGTCGCGCAGGAGGGGACGGATCTCGCGCAGGGATTCGGTTCCGGTGCCGAGCGAGCCGATCGCGCTCAGCGCGGCCAGCCGAACCCCGGGGTCGACGTCGGCGAGCCGCTCGACGAGATCCGGCATCACGCTCGGCTCGTTCGGGAGGGAGCCGATCGCGGTCGACCGGACATCGGCATCCTCGTCGTGGAGCGCGTCCATCAGCGCCCTCCTCGCGTCCGGCGCGTCCAGCTCGCCGAGGATGTGCACCGACAACCGGCGGATGCCGGGGTCGGGGTCCGTCGACGCCGTGACCGCGACGCCGACGGCGGACGAGTCTCCCCGCGCGAGCCCGAAGGGGTCACCTCGGTCGAGCACGGATCCGAACACGTTCGGCCGGCCCTCCCGAAGCGCCTTCACGAGCTCGCGAGGATACGCTCGACGAACGCCCAGCATCGCCACGGTCGCCAGCACGGCGCACGCGAAGCCCACTCCATACAGGACGCTCGTCGACAGGGTTCGCTCACCCACGAGCGCGATCACGCCGGCGAGGATGGTTCCGACCTGGGTCGGGCCCCCGTAGAGGAAGGCGCGCGTCTGGTCGCGGCGATCGGGCGGCACCGTGTTGACGACCGCCTCCCACGCGCTGACCGCCCCGCCCTGCATCCACGCGACCTGCGCGAACCGAAAGACGAGCAGCGCCGCGAACGTCGCCTGGATCGCGAGGACGCCGAAGGCCACGACGTACAGGACCGGCAGCACGAGCATCACGGTCGGCACGCCGAAGCGCGCGAGCAGGCGGTTGCTGATGAAGAGCGACATCAGGAACGCCAGCCCGGTCGAGAGGCCGAAGAAGACGCCGAAGAAGCCGGCGAGCTCGTCCGGTGACTCGTATCGAGCCGTCGCCGCTCGCGAGAACGGGAGGTACAGGGAGAAGAACAGGACCGAGAAGAGCACGGCGCCGACGGCCAGCCATCCCATCAGCTCCGATCGTCGAACGTATCGGAACCCCTCCCGCAGCTGTTCCATCGCACCCGCGTCGCGGCGGTGGCGAGACCGATCGGCCGCCCGCTCGCCGCCGATGGCGATCAGTGCTCTCCCGAAGACCAGGACCGGCACCAGGGTGCCGACCCACACGAGGATCAGGTTGTCCGCGCCGATGGCGGAGGCGAGCGGCCTCGTCAGCAGGCCCCCGATCACCTGGCCGAGGACGCCGCCGCCCCCGATCAAGGGGAAGAACCGTTTCGCCTGCCGCGTGTCGGTGACGATGCCCGCGAGTCCCCACACCGCGAGCCCGATCAGGAAATAGGCCGCGCCTTGGAGCAGCCAGAGCGCGGGATAGATCCCCGGGGCGTCGCCGGCGAGTCCCAGCCGACCCGCGAGCGCGACGACGGCGATCGCCAGCGGGATCAGGAGGCTCGCCCGAGCCCTGCCGAAGGTTCCGAGCAGGGCGACGACGCCGATCGACGCCACGAACATCGTTCCGCCCAGGAGGAGATACATGACGGGCAGCTTGTCGACGCCGTAGCGTGAGAAGAAGAGGGCTTCGATGCCGCTCTGCCCGATCATCAGTCCGGCGGCTGCGAAGAACGCCGCTCCGACGGCAAGTCCCACCGTGCGGCCCTCTCCCGGCCTGAGCCCGAGCAGCCGGCTCATGCCCGAAACACCCGTTGTGACGACCGTCATCGCGCTCCTGACGCCTGCGTCGGCGTCGCCAAGTGTGCGCGAATCACGTTCGGCCGTCATCTATGACCTCAGGGGATGCGGAGCTGGCTAGGCTTCGGACGTGCTCGAGCCTCCCGGCATCGCCGTCGCCGACCTCATCGAACGAGCGCGGACGCGCTTCGCGATCCCGGTGAACGGGGCCACGTTCCTGCCGGCCGGCAACGACGATGCTGCGTGGGCGTTCCGGCTCTCGGCCGGGGAGGACGCCTGGTTCCTGAAGGTCGTCGCGCGGCCGGTCGACACGGCGAGCCTCGAGCTCCCGCGATACCTGGCCGAGCAGGGGGTTGGGCACCTCGTCGCCTCGATCCCGACGATCACCGGAGCCTCCTTCGACGAGGGGGATCCGTACAGCTTCATCGTCTACCCGTTCGTCGATAGCGAGTCCGGCGGCGACATCGGCCTGACGACCGCTCAGCAGACCGAGCTCGGGCGGGTCGTGCGGCGCATCCACGATCTCCCGGTTCCCGCCGGCCTCGCGAGGAGCATGCGGCGAGAGCGGTTCGTCCCGCCGGGCGTGGAGGGTGCGCGCCGGGTCGGAAGAGAGGTCCGGTCGGCGTCCTTTGAGGACCGGTCCCAGCGATCGCTCGCGGCATTCTGGCTGCGGCATGGCCGGGAGATCGATCGCATCGTCGAACGAGCGGAGCAGCTCGGCGTGCAGGCGCGAACGCGCGCCTGGGACCCGGTGATCTGCCACGCCGACATCCACGCGTGGAACGTGCTGGTCGAAGGCTCGGGCGAGTTCGTGGTGGTGGATTGGGACGAGGCGC
Organism: uncultured Actinomycetes bacterium; assembly: GCA_963728285.1. GTDB lineage: Bacteria > Actinomycetota > UBA4738 > UBA4738 > HRBIN12 > CAVSJR01. The sequence continues at coordinate 507,335 of CAVSJR010000005.1, forward strand.
TGCTCGCGCCGCGAGAGCGGGACTTGATGTTCGTCGACGGCGGCGTCGGCGGCCTCGCCAACGACCGTCGCGCGTTCTTCGCCGGCTACGGACACGTCGAGATCGATCCCGTGGTGATGGCGTACTACCGCTTCGACTGGGTCGTCCAGGAGCTGGCCTCCTTCGGGGACCGCGTCCTCACGCCCGGCGTCGGGGAGGCCACCCGAGCTGAAGCGGTCGACCTGCTCGTGAGCCTGTTCGAGCCGGGCAACGTCGTCGAGGCCGCGCACCGAGCGGAGGGCGATCTCGGCAGCTGAGGCCCCACCCTCGTCGCGCCGGTCCAGGGTGCTGGGGTAGCCTGCGCTCCGAACCGGGCGCTGAACGGAGGTCGAAGGTGAGCACGAACGTCTACGACGCGATCGTGGTCGGGGGCGGGCACAACGGCCTCGTCGCGGCCGCCTACCTCGCGAGGCAGGGAGCCAACACCGTGGTGCTCGAGAAGCGGCACAAGGTCGGCGGGGCCGCCGACACGTCCGCGCCCTGGCCCGAGGCCCCCGAGATCAGGGTCAACACGCTCTCGTACACGGTGAGCCTCATGCCGCCGAGCATCCGTCGCGACCTCCATCTCGAGCGCTTCGGCTACAAGGTGCTGCCCCTCGGCCAGGGCTACGTCCCGCTCCCGGACGGTCGCTCGATCGTGCAGGCGGAGGACGACGCCAAGACCCGCGAGTCCATCGCGAGGATCTCCACGGCCGACGCCGATGCCTACCCCCGGTTCATGGCGTGGATCGGCCGGATCGCGGACATCCTCGGCCCGCTGCTGATGCGGACCCCTCCGACCCTCGGCTCCCGACGGCCCCGTGACATCAAGGACGTGGCCCAGCTCGGCTGGACGCTCCGAAAGGACCTCGACGTCGCCACCGTGGCCGACATCACGCGGCTGTTCACGATGAGCGCCACCGATCTGGTCGACCGCTGGTTCGTGTCGCCCCAGATGAAGGGGCTCATGGCCGTGCTCGGCATCATCGGCACGTGGGCGGGACCCGACGCCCCCGGAACCGCCTACGTGCTCATGCACCACTCGGTCGGCGACATCGGCGACGGCAAGATCGCGAGCTGGGGCTTCGCCGAGGGCGGCATGGGGGGCGTGGCGGACGCCTGCCGGAGATCCGCGGAGCACTTCGGGGCGACGGTGCGAGTCAACGCGCCGGTCGAGCGCGTCATCGTGCGCGAGGGCCGCGCGGTCGGCGTGGCGCTCGAGAGCGGGGAGGAGCTCCGCGCCCCGGTCGTCGTCACGGCCTGTCATCCGAAGATCACGTTCCTGCGCCAGCTCGACCCACGCGAGCTGCCCGAGGAGTTCGTGCACGACATCGAGAACTGGAAGACCCGGTCCGGCACGGTGAAGGTCAACCTGGCCCTCGACAGGCTCCCGACGTTCACCGCGAACCCGGAGTTCGATCCCGAGATCCACGGCGGGGCCATCGAGCTGGTCGACGACGTGGAGGAGCTGGAGCAGGCGTTCCAGCAGGCGCGGTTCGGCGAGGGAGCCGACCGGCCATTCAGCGATTGTGAGATCCCCACGGTGGTCGACCGGACGCTGGCGCCCGAGGGGATCCACGTCATGTCGATGTTCTCCCAGTGGGTGCCGTACACGTGGGCCGACGACCCCCACCCCAAGGAGCTCGACGCGTACGCCGACAGGCTGATCGACCGCTTCGACGACATCGCGCCCGGGTTCCGGGACTCCATCCTGCACCGGCAGGTCATCGGCCCCCACGAGATGCAGGAGGAGTTCGGCCTCATCGGCGGGAACATCTTCCACGGCGAGCTGACGGTGGACCAGCTGTTCCACATGCGCCCGGCGCCCGGCTACGCGAACTACCGGACGCCGATCCGAGGCCTGTATCAGGCGTCGAGCGCGACACACGCCGGCGGAGGGGTGACGGGCATACCCGGCCATCACGCCGTGCGCGAGATCCTGAAGGATCGGAGGATGGGCCGGCGAGCCCGCCCCGAGCCGGCCTAGCCGAGCATCGCAAGCGGAGCGCGATGAGCCTGCCGGCGTGGGCTTGTCCAGGCGTGACCGGCTCCCTAGGACGTGGCCACGATGCATGCGGGGACTCAACAGGCTTCAGACTCCGCAGAACCCCTCAGCGGCAGCGTGGACGGCGTTGCGCTAGGATCTGGCCGCGCTCGGACCGTCCGAGTCGCGGAGAGGGACGGAGCGGTGATGCTGGCAGCCGAGTGGAGTCTTGGAAGCGTGTTGTGGGTGACGGTCGTCTTCATGTTTTGGGTCATGGCCATCTGGATCTTCATCGCCCTGTTCTCTGACATCTTGCGCCGCAGAGACCTGTCAGGCGGGGCCAAGGCGGGCTGGATCCTCCTCCTCTTCATCCTGCCGCTGTTCGGTGCGCTGATCTACATCATCGCCCGACCGAACGATCTCGAACTAGGAGGTGTCTCCAGCCGGACCTAGGCTGGGACAGCGCCCACTTCAACACCGGCCCCTGGGACGGCACGTGGGGGAACCGAACGAGGGCCTCCGAAGATCCTGAGAATGATGGTTCAAGACGTTCGACGGACGAGGGGCCGATCGACGCCTTCACCTCGTGGGCAAGGCCGGAGCTTAGGCCACCGTGAGGGCGAGCTTTCCGCGCACGTGACCCGTGGCAACCTCGTCGAGCGCCTCCTGGGCGCGCTCGAGTGGGTAGGTCTTCGTCGGTGGAGGCTTGAGGCGGCCGTCATCCAGTAATGCACTGAGTTCGGGCAGTCGCGTGAGGGGGGCGCGCATCGCGTTGACACCGCGCTTCCCCTGGCTGCTCCACGGCCTCGATGTTCACGGCGCCGCGGGCCGACACGACCGCTCCCTCCTTTCGGACGAGCTCCGAGAGCTCGAGGACCGTCTGCTCGTCGTTCGCCAGGTCGATGAGCGCGTCCACGCCCTCGAGATGCGACGCTCGGACGAGGTCCAGCAGGTCTCCCTGCGTGTAGTCGATCGTCTCGGCAGCGCCGAGCTCCCGAGCGTACGGTGCGTTCTCGCCGCGCGACACCGCGATCACGTGGATGCCTCGCAGCGCCGCGAGCTGGGTCGCGTAGCTTCCGACGCCGCCCGTCGCGCCCACGAGGAGGAGTACCGCCCCCTCGCTCAGACCGGCGGCCTCGAGGGCATTGAGTGCCGTCAGCCCCCCGGTCGCGACGCCGGATGCGGCCACGTGATCCAGGGAGGAGGGCTTGGCCGCGACGTCGTCGACGCCGACGGCGACCAGCTCGGCCCACGAACCCTCGCCGAAGACCATTCCGCCGACCGCCCCGAACACCTCGTCCCCCGACCCGAGGGCGGCGTCCTCGGGGGCCTCAACCACGTGGCCGGACAGGTCGCCGCCGGGGATCAGCGGGAAGCGGTGCTCCATCCCGTACTGGGCGAGTACTCCGCTGACGATCGCCCAGTCCGACGGATTGACGCCTGCGGCCGACACCCTCACGAGCACCTGATCGGGCCCTAGGCTCGGGGTCTGGAACCTCTCGGACGGAACCGGGCTTCCCGAACTCCTCCACGACGAACGCACGCATGAGGGCTCCCCTCCTAGATCGATGCTCGAGGAACCTGTTCGGGGGGGTCGCGTATTCCGGCTCCACCGACCGTGCTACAGGCCGGCGTCCCTACCCATGACTGGGGTCGGCCCTAGGGGTGGGCGCTCGGCCGCTCAGGGCGGCCCGAGAACTCCTAGTGCTGAAGGCGCTCGAGCTCCTCCGCCAGGCGCTCGATACGCGCCCGTTGCGCCGACGTGTCTTGCCTCGCATGTTCGAGTTTCGAGCGGCTGTCGCGAACACGGGAATGAAGCTCCGCTGCCATCAGCTCCAGCTCATCTGTTTCGCTTGTGATCCTCACCAGCTCGTTGGCTTGCGAATGGACCCTAGCGGCGCGGGCCTCGTGATCGATCGCCGGCGGGAGTTGGATCGCGAGCGTAGCTCCCGCGACCAGGGCGAGCGAGACACCGACGGAGAGGATCAGCATCGATGCACGCCGGCCCATCTCAGCCGCACCCCAACTGACAAAGGTGCGGGAAGTTGATGGTGTATTGGTGGCGCGACCGGCCGCGGCGGCACCTGGATGGCCGCTGCCGCTGCGGCTGCTGCTGCCGCCGCGGCCTCAGCCGCAATCCGCCGGCGCTCGACCCGGATATCGTGGCGCAGGTCCTGGAGCCTTCGATCACGTCGATCGAGTCGACTCCGCGATGCAGCGAGGCGCTGTCGGATCTCTTCGAGCTGAGCTCCTCGGTCGTCGACTCGAGCGTTCGCCGACCGGAGTCCCTCCAGGGATGTGCTGATCGTCACGTCCAGGGCCTTTGCGCGGTTTTCCAAGGCGCGGCTCGAAGCTGCGCGACCCGATGCCGACACGGCGCCGATGAGGAGGAGCGATCGCCAATAGCCACACGAGACCGATCCACACGGGCGGCACACGCCTGGCCCCCGCATGCAGCCGTCGAGACGCTGTTTGATCGATGACTTGCATTCTCGTGTCTACCTATCGGGTGACGCCGTGTGCGCGAGGCCGGTCTTGGTGCGGCTCAACGACGACGGGAGGGGCCCGACCCCAGCCGCTTCGCGAGTGAGCGTGGCGGTCGCTACCGTGGCGGTGTCCGCGTCGTCGAGGCGGAAGATGTCCCCGTACCCGGTGTCGCAGTCGAAGCGATCGAACACGAGGGTGTCCGAGCCATCGATGTTCGTGTGGACGTCCATGGTGAAGATGCCCTTGCCGCGAGGGATCGTCGCGATGACGGTGCCTGAGCCGCCGAGCGGGAAGCGAACGATTCGCACGTTGAGACCGCATTTGTACTGGTCGCTTCCGCCGATCCGCATGACGTATGCGGTCCCATCGGCGGCAACGGCGCCGGAAAGCTGCTGAACGCCGCCATCGTCGAGTTCGGTCACCGTTTGCGTGTCGACCTGGTAGACGAGGACGTCGCAGTCGACGACCCTCGGTTCGCAGCGCTCCCACGTCGCGAAGTTCCCGTTCACCTGGCCGGGGACCGAGCCACCTGCGCCGTCCGCCGACCTGATCGAGAATCCGCGTTTCCAGTGACGAGCGGTCATAGAGGAGCACCTGTTGCCACTCGTCGGTTTGGATATTGATGTTGTTTCGGCCGAACAGGACCAGGTCACCAGACATCCTGGGCCGCCATTCCCATAGCGAGGTGTTGACCCCCTCGACGGAGCCACGGGTCAGCGTCGCGAGGTCGAAGGTGTGGAGATCCGATCGATCCGGGCGGTTCCGATGCGTCGGTTACCTGTTGATAGATCACGTGCGCGCCGTCGACGTCGCCGGACCATCCGAGGTTCCCGGGGCGTTGACCTGCCTGCGGGTTCCTCCGGCCGTTCGCACGAAGGTGTCGTAGTGCCGAGGGCGATCGCGCGTGTTCTGCGCCCAGATCAGCACGCCATCGCCGACCGCTGGAAAGATCTCGTCGGCCCCGGAGCTCAGGACGGCGACGGGCGCCGTCCCGGCCGCGGAGGGCGCCAGCACGGCGATCGTGGGCAGAGAGGCGAGGGCGAGGACGAGGGCAGCTCGACGTCCACGACGCCTCCCCTCGGTCCGAGTCGATCGATCAATTCAGGCCTCCCTTCGGCTGGGCCTGATATATCGCGATGTAGCTCCATAGAGCAACGGCCATCCGGCTCGAATCCATGGCCGAAGGGCCCGGCCGGGCGCTTCTACTGCGACAGGCCGCTGTGATGTCGGAGATAGGTGCGGCAAGCGCTCCTCATCGCAGAACGTGCTCAGCCGCTCCGGCCACCGACGGCGGCACTCCCGGGAAGCCCGAGGCGAGCGAGGGGAGCACGTGGTCCGCGCCGGCGTCGCGAAGCTGGTCGACGGAGTACTTGCCGCTTGCGACGGCGACCGACGTCGCGCCCGCCTCCTTGGCGGCGAGCACGTCCAACGGGGTGTCGCCCACGACGAAGACATCCGCCCGATGGATTTCCTCACCGAGAAGGCGCTCGGCCTTGTGTATTGCGAGCTCGGTGATCTCCGTGCGATCCGGCGAGTCCGACCCGTAGGCTCCGAACAGGAAGAACCGGTTGAGGTCGCCCGGGATCAGTTTCATCCGAGCCGCCCCCTCCATCGCCCCGGACACGATGCCGAGTGCGACGCCGGCGTCGCTGAGGGTCGTGAGCGTGGATCGGACGCCGTCCAGCACTCGATACCCGGTTGCGTCCTCGAGCTCGTCCGAGAGGCGGAGGAGATACGCCGCATACAGCCGTGCGAGCTCGTCGAGGGACGGCGCGCGTCCGATCGCCGCCTGGAACGTCGCGCGAGCGACGAAGGGGTCGGTCTCGCCCGCGGACGAGTGCGCGCCGATATCGGCCCTCACGCCGTACAGGCGCTCGAAAGCATAGGACCAGCTTCGAGCGCCCGCGCCGCCGGTGTCGACGAGGGTTCCGTCGATGTCGAAGAGGGCGATGACGGGCAAGCGCCCGACCTGCAACTCCGCTGGGCCGCGTTGTCGCCGTCGACCGCCGCGCGAATCCGAGGTCATCTAGGGTCGCCTCGCGTTCGCGCCATCGCCTTGTCCTACCCATCGGCCGGGCGCGGGAAGCGCGAGGCGAGGTGCGCGGGCGGGCTCCTCAACCTGGCGAGCCTTCCGCCGCTATTGCCCGGCGGCCACCCGGTGCCGCGATGCGAAATGGCGGCCGAACCACTCGGCGGCCAGCTCCGCCACGCGCTCCAGGGCGCCGGGCTCCTCGAACAGGTGGGTCGCTCCCGGGATCACCACGAGCTCGCTCTCGCCCTTCAGTCGCCGGCGCGCCTCCTCATTCAGTCGCAGGACCTCGGGGTCCCGGCCACCCACGATGAGCAGGGTCGGGGATGCAACCTGGGCAAGCTTCTCGCCGGCCAGGTCGGGCCGGCCTCCCCTGGATACCACGGCCGCGATCAGCTCGGGACCGAGGTCGGCGGCGGCCGTGAGCGCCGCTGCGGCCCCGGTGCTGGCCCCGAAATAGCCGACCGGTGCATCGCGGACGTCCTCCTCGCCGGCGACCTGTTCGGTTGCGACCTTCAGCCGGCGGCCGAGGAGCGGTATGTCGAAGACGTTGCGGCGATCCGCCGCCTCGTCATCGGTCAACAGATCGAAGAGGAGGGTCGCGAGGCCGTCCCGATTGAGCCGCTGGGCGACGGCGACGTTGCGAGGGCTGCGACTGCTGCTGCCGCTCCCGTGCGCGAAGATCGACGAGGCCCAGGGGGCGCGGCGGGACCGACAGCACGCCCGGGAGGCGAGCCGCACCGTCGACGATGGCGACGTCGCGCTGTTCGGTGGCCATGGATGATCCCTCCAGGCCCGGCGCCGAGGCGTTCGGCTCAGGACGAACTTCTTCGTCTTTGCGGATGAGCTTCCTACGCTTGGCCGCGGCTTCTTGCCGCCCTTCTTCGAGGCGTGGGGGTGTTCGCGATCTTCGCCGCGCGGTCCTTCGGCATACCCTTCTTCCGAGGGCCCTCGTACTGCTTCTCGTTCTTCACGCTCGCGCGCTTCCCGGCATGCAGCCTCCTTTCGTCTCGCGTAGCCATTCCCGGCAGGCCCGATTCTCAACACAGAGCGGCCTACGTTCATGATGACGCGACCCACTTGCGACCTCGGACCGGCCTAGGTCGCGCGAACGTCGAGCACGGCGAGCGGAGCGATGCGGCCGGTCATCGTTCGACCGGGCCCGATCACCAGGGTCTCTCGGACCTCATCCTCCCCGAGGGCTCTCCCGATGCTTCCCTTGAGCGTGAGCTCGACGACGACCTCGAAGAATCCGGGTCGGCCCGCCACGGCGCTCGGGCGGTGCACCGAGAAGGACGTGCCCGCGAGGAGGGGCTCGGGTACGCCATCGCCGGTCTCGAACTTCGCGGCCGCCGCACGCACGATGGTCCGCCGGACGCGGCCCTCAGCGCGAAGCGTTCGCGCCCGCATGAACTGCGTCGGCCGCCCGGTACGCGGATGCCGGCGAGACCGGCGGCACGGAGGACTCGGTAGCGAGCGTCTCCGGCGACCGGTACGACCAGAACGACTCGGCTGCCTCGGGGCATCCGTAGCAGGCCACGCCGTTCGCATTCAGCGTGAGCCCCTGGGCCAGGAGGTAGACGACGTCGCCGGCGGGGACGAGTTCGGCGAAGCGCCAGACCTTCAGGTACCGCTCGTAGGCCTTCGACCAGATCTCCGCGTCGACGAGGCCGCCGTGGATCTCGCTCCATGACCCGCGCTCCGGGTCATACAGGGCCACGTGACCGCAGAAGAAGGCGAACGCGAAGCTCCGAGTCGGGGCGCTCGCCGGATAACACTCGCTGAAGTCGAACGGCATCCGCACCGGCGACGTCCATTCGTCCTGTTTCGTGTCGTACTCCTGGGACTGCACCTCGTAGTCCCAGGCGACCACCCGGTCGCCGACCCACACCGCCGAGGTGGCTTGCGGCGAGAGCGCGGAGGGTGGCAGCTCGCGCCATCGATCCCGGTCGGGATCGTAGGCGGCTCCGACGGCCGTCGGGGTCGCGGCGTAGTTTCGGTTGTCGAGGAGCGAGCCGAACACGAGGACCTCGCGACCCGTCCACATCCCGCTCGTTGCGTTGAGTTCGACCGGCGCATCGGGAATGCTCCGCCATGCGTCGGCCCTCGGGTCGTATGCCGCGCCGTTCGCCGCGCTCGGCTCGCCGCGCTCCCCGCCGCCGAAGACGACGAGCTCCTCGCCCGTCCACACCTCCGCCGCTCCGTACTCGCCCTGGATGGGGGCCGCTGGGATCCGATGCCAGGATTCGTCGCTCGGTTCGTAGGCCGCGCCGTCGAGCCGCCGCTCGTCGCGGAAGCGAAGGAAGAGGGCCTCCTCGCCCGTCCACGCCCCGACGGCCTCCGACGAGGCGATGGGCGCCTCGGGAACCTCGGTCCATGTTTGAGTGGCGGGATCGAACGCGTAGCCGTCCGCCGTGGGGTCGCACTCGTCGTCGACGTCGGGCGCGCACCCGCCCCAGGCGATGAGGTCGCTTCCCGTCCAGACGTGCGCCGCCCCGTCGCGCGTCTCCGGGGGGAGCGGAAGCTCCGTCCACCGATCGGTCGGCTCCTCGTCGTGGCCGCCGGTGGCCGCCCGAGGCGGCTGGCGCTCCGGGACGCCGAGGAGGGCCGACAGGCGCAGGAGCCCGAGTGCGGTGACGAGGACGAGCACCGCGAGGATCCCACCTCGGAGCAAGGGTCGGGAACGCCGAGGCGGCGGAGAGTGCGAGACGGATTCGCCGGCGCTCATGTAGGTCAGACCCTCGCCGGCGGGCAGGTGTTCCGCGTGCTCTCGGCTTGACTTCAGGGCGCTCTTGAGCATACGCTTTGAGCAGATGCTCAACCAGAGATCCCCAAGTGGGGAGAAGGGAGAGGGCGATGGACTCGAGCGGAAACCTCGTCGCGGTCTACGTGGCCTACGTGATCGTTGCGGTGGTGCTCACCGCATGGCTCGCGAGGACGCTGTTCCAGAGCGGCGCGGCCTTCCTGCACGATGTGTTCGACGGGAAGGCCCAGCTGTCTCAGGCGGTCAATCGACTCTTGGTCGTCGGCTTCTACATGTTGAACCTGGGCTACGCCCTCTACATCCTTCGGGCCTCGAGGGGTCTCGAGGGGTTCGACGCCGTCCAGTTCCTCGTCAACCGGCTGGCCGTGCTGCTCGTGTCGCTCGCGGGCATTCACTTCGTCAACATGCTCGTCTTCTGGTGGATCCGGACGCGGCACGAGCAGCGCCACCTGCCGACCCCGGTCGCCCCGCAGGCGCTGGTGCCGCCGACACCGGCCATGCCGCAGGAGTGATGATGGACCGGACAACGACGGCGGAGGCCAGCACCCGGCTCACGATCCTGTACGACGAGCGGTGCGCGTTCTGCCTGCGGTGCGTGGATTGGCTCGCGACGCAGCCGTGTCTCGTCGACGTGGATCTCCTCGCCGCCGGCTCCGCGACTGCGCGGGAGCGCTACGGCTCGGTGCCGTGGCTGGGCAGGGAGCTCGTGGTCGCCGACGATCGAGGGCAAGTCTGGGTCGGGCCGGCGGCCTTCCTCGTGTGCCTGTGGGCGACGGCGAGGTATCGGCCGTGGGCGTACCGATTGGCGCGACGGGGATGGTCCGGCATCGCGGAACGGTTCTTCATCCACGTCTCCAAGAGCCGCGATCGATGGGGCAGGCGCCGCGGCGAGCGCGAGCGGGATTGTTCGTGGTGCGACGACATGCGGATGCGGGGGGCGACGTGAGCGGGGCGACGTCGGATCGAGGCGCCGGGACGCGCGACCGCATCATCGAGGCGGCGCTCGAGACGGTGCGGGAGGACGGGTTCGCGGACACGACCGCACGCGCGATCGCGGCTCGTGGCGGCTTCAACCAGGCGTTGATCTTCTACCACTTCGGGTCGGTGGACGACCTGCTGATGGAGGCGTTCGGCCGTGTGTCGCAACGTCAGGTGGCTCGATACCGGGAGGCCGCCGGCCAGGTCTCCTCGCTGTCGGATCTCGTCGGCATCGCGCGCCGGCTGCACCACGAGGACATCGAGACCGGGTCGGTCGCGGCGGTCACGCAGCTCATGGCGGCCGCGACCGACCCCGAGCGCGGCCGGGCGCTGATGGACCGGTTCGACGAGTGGATCAGCCTGGTGGAGCAGGCGTTGACGCGCGCGACGGCGCAGTACCCGATGGCCTCGTTGGTGCCCCCGCGCGAGGCCGCCTACGCCATCTCCGCGCTCTTCCTCGGCGTCGAGCTGATGTCGCGCCTGGAGCCCTCTCGTTCGGAGGCCGAGGCGGTCTTCGACATGTTGCAGTCGATCGCCGGCCTCGTTGAGGCCGTGGCACCCTCCCTCACTCCGCCCGAGCCTTGACGTCCCGTCCGGCGGAGCCCGGAGACGTCCTGCCGGCCGCCGTTTACCACGTGAACCTGGGAGGCGTGGGCGAGCACTCGCGTTGCGCGAACCGGCGAAGGGACGCCATGTGGGGCGGTGACTTGCTCGCGGTGTTGCGCAACTCCCACGGGTCCCGTCGATAGTTGTAGAACTCCTCGAATCCGCCCGAGTAGTGAACGAACACGTACTTCTCGGATCGAGCGCCGCAGTACGGCGGATGGGGCTGTTCGTTCACGTCGTTGACGGCGGCTTCGAGGAGGAACCGTGCGCGAGTCGTGGCCGCCGTATCGTCGAACGTTGGGACGAGCGACATGCCGTCCATTGGGGGTGCCGCCACCCCGGTGATGTCGGCGATCGTCGGCGCGACGTCGATGTTCAGGACGATCCGATCGTCCACTCCCGAGAGCCCCAGCGGGTCATACCGGATGACGAACGGCACCCTCGTCGTGCCGTCGTAGGGCGTGTTCTTGCCGACCCAGCGGTGCTCGCCGAACAAATACCCGTTGTCGGAGAGGTAGAAGATCAACGTCGTGTCCAGCCTGCCCGTCTCCGCCAAGGTGTCGACGAGAAGCTCGACCGAATCGTCGACCGACTGCATGGTCTCGAAGTGCTCCTGGTAGGCCGTATCCGCCGCGTCGCGCTGCGCGGCGGTCAGAGGAGCGCGGTTCGCGAGAAAGGGCGGCTTGTCGGAGACGTCGGCCTCGTTGTACGACGGGGGGCGCCACGGAGCGATGCCGTCGAAGGAGCCCTGATACATCGCCTCGGGCTGATGGGGCACATGCGGCGCCGGAGGCGCGTAGTAGGTGAACACCGGTGTCGACGGGTCGGCGTTCTCGATGAAGTCCGCAGCTTGTTGGGCGTAGTACGTCGTCTGATAGCCGCTCTGGGACCGGACGACGGCCTGATCGGAGACCACCCAATCGAAGTAGCTGCCGCCGGAGCTCGTCGCGAGCCACCGGTCCCATCCCGGCGGCACGTACGTGCCCGGAACGTCCTCTCCGTACCTGTTGAGGTATTTGCCGAACAGTCCGGTCTCGTAGCCGGCGTCATCGAGCCACGTCGCCAAGGTCGAGGAGTCAGCGAATCTCGCCGCGCCGCCGTTCGGCAGCCTGTTCCCCCACACGCCGTGGGTGTGGGCGTTGTTGCCGGTGAGGATGGATGCGCGAGAGGGGCAGCACACGGAGAAGGGAACGAAGGCGTTGTCGAAGCGCCGGCCCATCGTCGAGGTGAACGGCATCGATTCGAGGGTGCCCACGTGCTGGTCGTCGGTGACGATGATGAGCACGTTCGGTTGCTCCGCCGGGAAGGCATGGATGCCGGGGGCGGTCGGGAGTCCACCGACGAAGGCGAGCGCGACGAGCGCGACGAGGAAGAGCGTCCGTCTCATGGGGTCTCCGGGTGGCCGCCGGGCCGCTGGGGGCCGGACTCGTCAGGTGTGGTATCTCAGAGAGGCAACGGTACGCCGCCCCGGGGGACGGCGATACATCCGAAAGGCGGTGTTTGACCCGTCTTGCCGGGCATTCATCCTGGATCCCGTGGGCGCCGCGGACCCCCGAGGCTGTGCCGGGCCCCAGATCCTCAGTTCTGGGGTCCGCCGGAGGGATGTGTCGTGCCGTCGTGTCGGATCCGCTCCCGATCATCGGCGAATCGCACGGTCTCGTAGGCGACCAGTCCCACGACGGTGATGGAAAGGAGCGTGAGCGCCGCCAACGCGGGCACCTGTGCGGCGATCGGGATGAGCGCGAGGGTGACGGCGGCCACGACGAGGCGCTGCGTGCTGAGGATGTGCGTGGCGCGGAGCTTGAAGGCGGCGTGCGCGAGCAGATAGAGGGCCACCCCGCCGTACAGGGCATAGAGCGGCAGACCCGTCAGGGCCTCGGCGAGATCGTGGTGCTCGCCGTCGCCGACGTACTCGAGCACCTTCTCGACGCCGAGCGCGACCAGCACCACGCCCGTGATCATGGGCAGGTGCAGGTAGCTGTAGGCGTCTCGCGCCAGGCGCGCCCGATCGGCGTCTCGCGCCTCGGCAAGGGCTCGCTCGGCGATCAGGGACGTCACGTCGAAATAGACCCACCACAGGGCCGCCGACAACCCCAGGCCCAGCACCGCCGCCGCCAGCACCGGCCACGAGATGGGCAGCCCCGCGATCCCCACGCCGATCGCGACGATGGATTCGCCGAGCGCAACGATCACGATCAGGCCGTGACGCTCCGCGAAATGGCTCGCGGAGCGGAGTCGCCAACCCGAGGCCCCGGCGAGCATCGTGCCGCCGTAGTCGGCCAGCAGGGCGAGCGCCCACATCGCCGTCTGCGCCGGGCCGTCGAGCGCCGATGCGACGAGGAGCAGGGCCGTGCCGCCGATCATCGACGGCGCGAACCGGATCACCTGTCGGCGGAGCCCTTCGTCATCCTTCGAGATGATCCAGAACAAGAGCAGGTGCAGCGCTCGGAACGAGAAGTAGCACAGGCCGACGACCACCGGGCCCGGCAGCCCGCCCGGCAGGTCGTCGAACGCCTCGGGGATGGCCAGCGCCATCACGAACATCGCCGCCATCGCGGCGAGCATGGCGATCCGCGCCGTCCCCTCGTCGGCGCGCACGACGTTGCCGAGCCAGGCGTAGCCGACCCAGCTCCACCACAGGAGGCCGAGGACGAGCAGGCCACGGAGAAGCCCCTGCCCGGTGGGATTGGTGGCGATGAGCGCCGTCACCTGGGTGAGGCCGAAGACGAAGACCAGATCGAAGTACAGCTCGAGCGGCGTTACGGAGGCGTCCTCGCTCGCGGCCTCCATCCGCACGTGATGGCCGGTCTCGCTCATGCCGTCCGATTGTGCCAAACTCCCGCCCGCTCCGCTTCGCCTCTCTCGTCCCGGCTATGGTTTCCACATGCCGTTCCCGGCGCGGATCGCTCGATTCAACAAGTTCGTCGCGAACCCCATCCTTCGGCCTGTGGCCGCTTGGGCTCCCTACTTCGGCGTCGTCGTTCACCGTGGGCGCGTGTCTGGGCGCGTCTATCGGACCCCCGTCAACGCCTTCGATCGAGACGGGGGGTTCATCTTCTCCCTGACCTACGGGCCCGACAGGGACTGGCTCAAGAACGTGATTCACCAAGGGCGTTTCACGTTGCTTCACCGCGGCAAGAGCATCGAGCTCGCCGACCCCACGCTGGAGCGAATGGACGAGCCGCCCGCCGAGATCCCCGGCCCGGCTCGATGGATCCTCCGCCGTGCGAACGTCCGCACGTTCATGTTCGCCCGGCGGACGTGATCGAGGATTCCTGCTCGTCCGATCTCTCCAGAACAACGGTTCAACGGGGCTGATCCGCGGCGACCCGTCGGCGCGGATCGTTCCAACGAGCACGACGCCAGGCCGCTTCAGCCGCTCTCGGCCGAGCTCGGCGAGCCGTGGAGATGACGCCTCGAGATCCTCCCAGCGCATACGAACCACCCCCCGGCATGCTACGGGCCGCAGCCGACGGGGTGGTCTAGACGAACGGCAGGCCCACTACGTGCGGGTCGGCTGCTGCGGCATCGCGGCGACGCCTCGCCGGCCGAGCAGATCCAGGTACTCCGACCGGCGTCGGAACGTGTCGCGGAGCTCCGCGCTGAGGGAATCCACGAACTGGTCGCGATGGGCCGAATCGACCAGGATCGTCACCGCGTAGTAGAGGCCGGCGAACGCGGCGACGCCGGTTGAAACGCGCAGGAGCTGCCACGTCACCTGCAGGCGCTCACCGAACCACGCGATGTCCCAGATGACGGTCTGCGGCCGGAGCAGCCACGTGCCGCGTACGGCGGCGGAGACGAGGAGGGTGCCCAGGACCAAGTAGAACAGCCAGACGGCCGCGCTCACGAACATCACCTGGAGCGATTCGCTGATCAGGGCCACGGCCGCGAGGTTGAGTCGCTCCCGTCGGCGAAGGGGCACGTCGCCGACGTAGGAGTCGGCCTGCACCTCCCGCACGACACCGGGCAGGCGCACGCTGAGGAATCCCATGCCGAGCAGCACGAACATCGCCATCGCCGTCCAGTAGGTCGCGGGCCCGCTCTGCGTGAACACCTGCCAGATCTCCGTCGTGAAGAACATGACCAACGAGAAGAACAGGAGCAGGGGAACGGCTCGCACGAGCACGCTCGCCGATGCCCGAAGCTGCGCGAACAGACGAATTCCGGCCCACCGCACGATGGAGACGAGTCCGAACCCAACCACGAGGTAGGCGATCAACAGGATCGCCGAATTGATCAGGATCGTGGTGAGGCCGAAGAGGAACTGTCCGCTGAAGATCACGGGAAGCAGGGCCGGCAACGCCACGAACGCCACGAGCTCGGGGATCGCGACCCGGTGAGGGATCGACAGGAACGGGCGTCCCCGCGCCACGTTCAGCAGACCGAAGGCCCCGAACAGCACGACGGCCCCTCCGAGCGCGAGCAGCAGGTTCGTCCAGCCGGCGTCCACGTCGAGCGCGTTCACGATCTCGACCACGAACACGAGGGTGAGGAAGGGGATCGCGCGCGTGAAGATGTCCTCGGAGGCGGACAGGTCGACGATGAGATTGGGCAAGCCGTCGCGTCGGAATCCATTCTCCAGCTCGCGGATGCGGCTCTCGTCGGCGTCCATGCGCGTATCGAACCACATGGTGCTGCGCCGCGGGCGGCGGGACGAGACTTCAGGCCGTCTGGACGATCAGCAGTTGCTTGCCGTGTCCGCTGCTGCCGCCGAACAGGTAGCCGCGATCCTCGGACGTGAGCAGCCTGCCGCCGATCGAGAAGAATCCTCCCGCGGCGGACTGGATGTCGGAGAGCGCGCGCTCGAGCAGGGGGAGCTCGAAGACGTCCGCCCTGGACGTCTCGTCGGCGGTCGACAGGTCGAAGGTCCCGTACCGGTGTCCACGGCCGAGGTCCTTGTAGATCCGAGGGACGATGGCCCGGTTGTCGTTCAGCGCGGCGGCGTCGGTCAGCACGTCGAAGAGTCGGAGCGTCTCCGTCGGCTCGCCCTTCCCGGAGAACTTCCTCACCACGAGGGTGGCCGACACGACGGTTCCGTCGAGCTCCGAGAGGTCGAAGGTGAAGAAGTCTCGGAGGTCACCTCCTCCGCAGCACACGCCCACGATGTAGTTGTCGTTGGAGCTGCGCGTGATGGCCTGATTGGACCACCATCCCTGGTTGGAGGAACCCGCTCTGAACTGGCTCTGATCGGTCGAGAAGACCCACGTGGTCGTCCCCCCCGCGGTCGCTCGGACGCGAGGATGGGCCGAGCCGACGCTCGAATGACGCGATGACGACTCGCTCGGGTCGCCCAAGGCGGCGGCCGGGGAGAGCGAGACGAGCAGGAGCCCGGCGGCGGCGGCTCGGAATAGGGGGTGCATGACGACCTCTCTGCCGAAGCGTACGGCGCCCACTGTAGCCCACCGGGCCGGCGAGGGCGAACTGCGAGGCGGGTCGGCCCGGCCCGGCGGTCGGGTTCGTGGATCCCGCCGGCCGCATGGTTGCCGAGGGGGTTCGCTACGCTGCCAACTCGTGACGACGAAGGGGAGGGATGCCGAATGACGTCGAAGCAGGACTTCACGGACGAGGAATGGGCCCGTCTGCGCCGCGCGCCGCTCGTCGCGGGGCTGGCGATCTCGGTCGCCGATCCCGGCGGACCGATCGAGATCACGAAGGAGACGATGGCCTCGCTGCGGGCCGCAACCGCGCCGCCCAGCCAGGAGGAGCTGCTGGTCTCGGTCTCCCAGGACCTCATGAAGGCTCTCGCAGGAGAAGCAGAATCCGATGGGCGACTTCAAGGTGGACAAGAACGTGCTCGCCGGACAGCAGATCCTGGACGAGCTCCGAGCGGTCAACGAGATCCTGGTGGCGAAGGCGACCCCCGAGGAGGCCGAGGCCTTCCGCCGATGGATGATCGCCGTCGCCCAGGCGGCGGCGGACGCGGCGAAGGAGGGCGGCTTCCTGGGGTTCGGGGCCGAGCAGGTGAGCGAGGGCGAGAAGAAGATGCTGGAACAACTCGGCAACGCGCTCGGCCTGCGCCGCGTGAGGGTTCTCATCCCGGCGCGAACCCTCCCGTGAACCTTCCGCGGTCCGGCGAAGTCTCTCCTGCGAACTCCGACAACCGGGAGGGTAGCCATGCTGCGCCGGATCGCGCTCGTCACGCTGTTCGCGATGCTCTCGATCGCCGCGGGCGGCGGCGCCGCCACGGCCGGAGGAGCGGTCTTCGAGATCGTGGACGCGGACGGCGATCGGGTTGTACGCGGGGAGGAGTTCGTGCAGCCCGGGGAGGTCGTGACCGCCCACACGTCGTTCTCCCCACACATCGCGGGGCTGGGTGGGATCGACGATGGGCCCTACGTCCTCTACCTCCTTCCCGGATCGAGGTTCGTGGGCCCCGGATCTCTTCCGCCGAAGGCGATCGCACTCGGGCAGCTTGAGATCGTCCAGGGGCGGTTCGGCACGGTCGCCCGAATCTCGTTCACCGTTCCCCGCGTCCCGACGGGGGAGTACACGATGAGCCTCTGCAACGACCCCTGTACCGTCGACGGCCTCGGGGACATCGTTGGGGGATGGCTCGGCATCGCCCAGACGACGAAGGAAGGCCGGCTCATCGCGAGGCTCGACGACGTCAAACGGCAACGCGCTGCGCTGAATCACGCTCTGTCGGAAGCCGACGAGCGGGCGCGGGAGCTCGGATCCCACGTCCGGGAGGCGGCCGGAACGAACGAGGCCCTGCGCGGCCAAATCGCCGCCCTCGATGCCCGGCTCCGCGCGGCACGCTCGTCGCCCTCTCACGCGCGACCGTTGATCGAGTGGTGGGCGGCGGCGCTCGTCGCGCTCGGCCTCCTCACGCTCACGGCGGCATTCGTGTTCCGCGGCCGCGCCCGACGGCCGCGGCCACCCGGGACGAACGGCATGAGCTCGCGGGTCGGCCGGTGCCCGAGATGGAACCCGTCGAGGAGCCGAACCCACTCGTGGGCATCGATCGCTGACGCCATCCCAGCCGCGGTGCCGGTGACTGACGTATCGTCGTGTACCGGTCTCGTCCTGTTGACGCATGGGCAAGGATTGCGGATGGAACGTGGGAGGCAGGCGTCGCGCGTCGCGGATCAGCGAACGATATCGAGTCCTGAGCCGATCTCGCCACCGGGGCGACTCGCCGGGTACACGACGGCGGGATGCCTGCTCATCGCCGGGATCGCGTTCACCATCGCGGCCGTCGCCGCCATCATGTGCACGAGGGGGTGCCGGGTGTCTCCGGCGTACGGGGGACTCGCGCTGTTCGTGAGCGTCCCCGTCACCCTCGCCGGCGCCGCGATCGCTCGCAGCATTGCGCGACGTCCCCTCGATGTCGCCGGCAGCTCCAGCTGGACGTGGGGTCTGTGTTTCGTCTTCGCGGCCGGCGTGGCCGTCGCCACCACGAGGTTCCCGAGCTTCACTTGCTCCTCCGGAGGGCATGCCGAGCCGGCGCTCGCCCTCTGTATCGACGACGGCGGACGACGATACGCCGCCACATCCTGGGGCTGGCTGAAGTGGCTCGTCGGCTTGGCGGCCCTCGGACTCGGCGCCTCGATCATGCGGTCGACGCGGGCCGTCCGGCTCGCCGCGCCGGCCGCGGTGGTCGCGTGGGTCATCGGGTTCGGCGCGCTGCTCACCGACACGCTCGCCCGGGGACTGTTGGCCTTCCACCTACGGTGGGTAGGGGATGTTCCGGTCCTCGGCCTGAGTCGGCTGATCCGGCGCCCCCTCTCGTAAGCTCGGAGCATGTTGAGATCGCCCGACCGACGATTCACCTTCGTGCCCATGGATGCCGAGCGGGCGGACGAGATCGCCGGATGGAGCTATCCGCCGCCGTACGACATCTACGACGGGGAGCCTTCCGACGCCGCGACGATCATGCGGGCCGGCGCCCGATACTCTGCCGTGCTCGAGGACGAGCGACTCGTTGGGTTCTGCTGTCTGGGGAGCGAGGCGCGGGTGCCCGGCCTGCGGCAACGGGACGGCGTGTTGGATGTCGGTGCCGGGTTGCGTCCGGACCTCGTCGGTCGCGGCCTCGGAGCCCGGTTCCTCACGGCGGTTATGGACTACGCGTGGACCGAGGATCCGACTGCCGCCCTCCGTGTGTGCATCGCGGAGTTCAACCTCCGCGCACAGCGGACCGTCCTGTTCATCGGGTTCGTTCCCGCGGGAGAACAACCCACGAGCCGGCGGACCTTTCGTCTGTTTGAGCTCCGGCGCAGCGACGCACGCTGGTCGAGCGAGTCGGCGAGCTTCTCCACTCCGTGACGCCGGTTCGTTTGCGGGCGTTACCAGGGAGCCATACCCGGTGGCAGGGGAGAGCACATCGAGCGCAGCTGGGCGCGGAGCTCGCGGAGCTTTGAGGGATCCTGCTCTCGCACCGTGTTCGTCAGCTGGAGGGGATCCTGCTCGAGGTTGTAGTACTCCTCCTGTCCGGTCGCGTAGTGCGTGAAGGTCGTTCGCTCGGTCTGCAACATGCACCATGGTGGCATGAACGTCCCGCCCATCGACTCGATGAGGTGGCGCGTGCGGGGAAACGCCGCGGTCCCCTGCATGTAGGAGACGAGGGACACGCCGTCGGTATCCATCTGCGCCCCGGCGAGCTCCAGGATGGTCGGGGCGAGATCGATGTTCGTGGCGAGCTTGCCGTTCGTCGAGTGGGGGAAGGTCCCCTGGTACCGGATCACGAGGGGTACGCGCGTGGCCTCCTCGTAGGGAAGGTTCTTCCCGATCATGCGGTGCTCGCCCCAGAGGTAGCCGTTGTCCGAGGTGTAGATGAACACCGTGTTCTCGAGCTGCCCGGCGGCTCGGATCTGGTCGACGAGCGCCAGCGTATCCTCGTCCACCGACTCGAGCGTCTCGTACTGCCGCTGCCTGAATCGGTCGACGTTCGCGGTAGCGCCCGCCGTGAGCGAGCGCATCCTCGAGGAGAAGGCGGGCTTGTCCGACATGTCCCGCTCGTTGTAGCTGTCCGGACGCCATGGAGCCAGGTCGTCGTAATCGTGCGCGTACTCTCGCTCGGGAACCGCATACGCATGGGGGGCGGTCGGGGTGAGGAAGGCGAAGAACGGCTGGCCATCCTCCATCGCCCGCCCGGCGAACTCGCTCGCCTTCGAGAATAGGACGTCGGTCAGGTAGTCCTCGGGGGCGTCTCCGTAGGTGTGCGGCACCCCGTCCTCGTTGAGCGTGTAGGAGTAGTACTCCTTGCCGCGGGAGAGGATCGCGTTCCAGGCATCCCAGCCGGGCGGCACGTACGTGGGGTCGGCGCCCTTGCCGTAGCCGTTGAGATACTTGCCGAACAGCCCCGTCCGATATCCCGCACCCTGGAGGGCGGTCGCCAGCGTCGTGGAGTCGTCGAACGCCCCATAGCCACCGTGCTCGCCGCGGTTGCCCCAGACGCCGGTCGTGTGCGCGAAGTTGCCGGTCAGGATGCTCGCCCGCGCCGGGCAGCACATCGGCGTCACCACGTGCGCCCGACGAAACCTCACCCCGTACCCCACCAGAGCGCGCTGGATCAGGGGCATCTCCGCCAGGGTTTCGGCCCGCTGATCGTCCGACAGGATGAAGACGACGTTTGGCACGTCGATGATGGGCAACGCGCGAGCGGTGACGATCGGGTTCGGATCGACGACTCCCGCCAGGAGGCACGACGCCCAGACGAGCGAGGCGATGCTCCTCTTGACGACACGCCGCCCGTCTCGACGCCGCCCGAATCGGCTCCTCGTCGCGTCCATCGTTGCCCGCCCTCGTCCCGGCTCGTTGCTCGTGGGTGCATCGACGCCGGAGGGCGTGTCCTTGAGGGCCGTGTCCGAGGGCGGTCGAACGCCGGGCCCCCAGGGGAAGAGTCGGCCCGAGAGGGTGTCCTACGCGGGCGTCTGACGCCGTCGGCGCAGCGCGAGCGCGCCAAACCCGCCGGCGACGATGCCGAGCGCGAGGCCGCCGATCGCCCACGCCACGGTGCCCGGGCCGCCGGCCGCGGGCTCAGCCCGCTCGGACGTGGCCGAGACCGGCGAGCTCTCGGCCACGAGCTCCACGCCCGTCGTGCGCGCGACGCCCGAGCCCGAGCCATCCCCGACGACCACGGCGCCGCTCATGCCCGGGTGGTAGACGCAGTAGTAGGGGTAGACGCCGTTCCGATCGAAGCGGAACGTCGCCTCGTCACCCAGCCGGAGCTCCTCGGGGGAGCCCCACGCCCGACTCGCGCCCGTGACCGTATGCGGGATGCCGCGATCTCGGTTGACCCAGGTGACGGTGGAGCCCGGATCGACATGGAGCACGGTCGGCGTGAAGCACAGCTCCTCGATCACCGCCCGCGTTCCCGAGCCGTCGGAGGCGGGTCCGTAGCATCCGCCCCCGCCCCCGCCCGCGACCGCCGCCGATGACGTCCACGCCGTCGCGAGCAGCGCAACGGTGACCGAGAAAAGCGTTCTGCGCACCATGTCTCCTCCGAGGTTCGTCCCTCCAAAGGACCCGGACGGGTTCCGGTTGGTTCCCTGGAACGCCTACGCCCCGGACGGTCGATCGGTTCCCGAGCGCGACCGACCCGGCGGCCGTGCCCTCCCCGTCAGAAGGCGGGAAGGCCCGGGGGCAACGGGTCGCACAGCGACCTGGACGTGCGACGAAGCAGCCGGACGTCGCGATGCGAGTCGGGGGAGCTCGCGATGTTCGTCAGCTCGAACGGGTCGTCCCCGTAGTCGTAGAACTCCTCCTCGCCGGTCGCGTAGTGCACGAAGAGGTGGGTCAGCGTCCGCACGCCGCAGTAAGCGGGACGGCGGCCCTTCTCGACGCCCTCGACGACGAAGTCGCTTCGCGTCTCGACGCCGAAGAGCCCGAGCCCCTCGGCCCGCGGGGTGGGGACGCCGGTCGCCGATCCGATCGTCTGCGCGAGATCGACGTTCAGCGCGATGCGCCGA
Organism: uncultured Actinomycetes bacterium; assembly: GCA_963728285.1. Classification (GTDB taxonomy): domain Bacteria; phylum Actinomycetota; class UBA4738; order UBA4738; family HRBIN12; genus CAVSJR01. The sequence continues at coordinate 529,114 of CAVSJR010000005.1, forward strand.
TCGATGGCTCCCGCGGGGACCACGCCGTCCTCGCGGACGACGAGGGGAATGCGGCTGGTGTGGTCGTAGGCATCGTTCTTGCCCCTCAGCCGGTGCTCGCCGTACTCAAAGCCGTTGTCGGACGTGAACAGCACGATCGTGGGCTCTCCGTGCGTGGCCTTCAGGAGCACGCCGACCGCCTCGTCGACGGCCAGCAGGGTCTCGTACATGTCGATGCGGAGCTGATCGAGGTCCTGGACCCTCTCGTCGGACAACGGTTTGGTTCCCGACAGCCACGCGGGTTTGTCCGAGACGTCCGCTTCGTTGAAGCTCGGGGGCCGGAAGCGTTGAAGGTCGGAGAAGGTTCCCTCGTGCCGCGGAGCCGGGATCGCGTCCATGTGCGGGGCGGTCGGCGCGAAGTACAGGAAGAACGGCTGGGCGCTGGCCCGGATGAACTCGGCAGCCTCGTCTCGGAGGAAGTCGGTCACGTAGTCGCGATCGTTGTGGGCAAGCCGCCCCTCGTCGGAGACGTCGAAGTCGAGATACGAGCCGTGCGCATCGTGGATCAGGCCCAGCCATCGATCCCATCCGGGCGGCACGTAGGAGGCGTCCTCGGCGTCGTATTCGTTCATGTACTTCCCGATGAGGCCGGTGCGGTAGCCGGCGTCGTCGAGCCAGGTGGCGAGGGTGGAGGAGTCGTCGAACCGATGGAAGCCGCCGAGGGGGAACTGGTTGGACCACACCCCGTGGGTGTGCGCGTACTGACCGGTGAGGATCGTGGCTCGCGAGGGACAGCACAGCGACGTCGGCGTGAAGGCGTTCGGGAAGGTGGTCCCCTTGGCGACGAGCCGGGATTGGACGATGGGCATCGCCCACAGCGTGTTCCAGGCCTGATCGTCGGTGACGATGAGGATCACGTTCGGCCGGGCGACGCCGGCCCGCACCGGCGCCGTCGAGTCCAGTCCGGTGAGCGCGACGGCCAACACGGCGATCAGGGGGAGTATTCGCTTCACGGAGGCCCTCGGGACGTGGCCCGCGCTCCGGGCGCGGACCGGCGGTGACGCGTAGCCGACGACGGGACGCTATCACCCTATTCCCCTGCGCGAGGGCCTCGAAGCCGAGGGGGAGAAGGCCGTCGCCCGGCGGCCGACTCCTTCGAGCCGGGCCGCCGGGCGCGGATGATGCGATTCGAGCGAGCCTCTCGGTCAGTCGATCAGGAAAGCTCGCAGTCGATCTTGGTCTCGCCGTTGGTGCAGGTGTCGATGCCGGTGTTGCCGTTCAGCGTGTCCGTGCCGCCGCCTCCGTCCAGGCGGTCGTCGCCCGGGAGTCCGGCGATGTCATCGTTCCCCGCGTCTCCGAAGAGTTGGTCGGCCCCGATGCCGCCGCGCATGACGTCGTCGCCATCGCCGCCGGAGGCCCCGTCGTCGCCATCGTTGCCGCGGATCGAATCGTTCCCGCCGTTTCCGCTCACCGTGTCGTTCCCGGGCCCGGCGATGATGACGTCGCGGTTGGCCCCGCCGATGAGCGTGTCGTCGCCCCCCTGGCCGTAGAGGACGTTGACGCCGGGTGAGCCGCCGCCGGAGATGGTGTCAGCGCCCTTGCCTCCGAGGAGCCGGTCCTGCCCGTCCGCGCCGAGGATCTTGTCGTTGCCGCCTCCGGCGCAGACGACGTCGTTCCCGCCGAGGGCCTTGATCGTGTCGTTTCCTCCCTTGGCCACGATGACGTCGTCGCCCTGGGTCCCCCTGATCGTCTCGCCACCAACCGTGCCCACCTTGGTGGCGGGCCTCCCGGCGCAGGTGGCCGCCGCCATCGCCGTCGACGCGGCCATGATCGAGCCGCCGAGCAGCACTACGAACGCCGCGCTCGCCAGCGTCAGTCGGTTCGTCAACCTCATCGTTCCTCCCTCTCGGGCCGAGTAGGGCCATGCTTACCAGACCCCGGGCCATCTACGCAATCCTACGTAGGTATGCACTAGGGGGTTGCGTAGGGAAGCCACGCTCAGGTCGCGGAAGATTGCGACCGATGACGTAGATGAATTCCGGTTTCGAGGAGGATTCCGCTGGTTGCCAACGCCCCCGGGCCCGAGGACGCGACGCCCGGCGCCAGCCTGCCCTCCGTCGGCGCCGAGGGCCTCCTCGAGGCCACGCCCGAGTGCGTCGTCCTCACCGCCGAAGACCGGCGGATCATCTTCGCGAATCACCTGCTCGAGGAGCTGTCGGGCTACTCGCGGGGCGAGCTCGTCGGCGAGCCCATCGAACGGCTGCTGCCCGGCGGGATCGCCGAACCGAACGTGCGGCCGGAGGGGCGGGAGGCCGCCGCCTACGGCGCCGCCTGTCGCCGGAAGGACGGCGACCGGGTGCCGGTGCAGGTCAACCTCGGGGTCGTCGAGGCCGAGGGCCGCCGGTACATCCTCGTCACGCTCCGCGACGTCACCGATCTGGTCAGCGGAAAGGAGGCGCGGTTCGAGGCCGAGGCGAAGTATCAGGCCCTCGTGGAGCGCATCCCGGCGATCACCTACATCGACGAGGTGGACGCGAACGGGCGGAGCATCTACGTCAGCCCCCAGGTGACGGAGCTCCTCGGCATCCAGACGCAGGAGTGGCTCGACGACCCCTACGTCTGGCGCAGGCACGTGCACCCCGACGACATCGACCGCGCCTGGGACGAGTACGTCCACGCCTACAACAACCTGGAGACGCTGACGCACGAGTACCGGATGGTGCACGAGGACGGCTCGGTGCTGTGGGTGAGCGAGCAGGCCTCCATCATTCGAAACGAGAGCGGGGAGCCCTGGCTGATCCAGGGCGTCATCTTCGACATCACCGAGCGAAAGCGGGCCGAGGAGGAGGTCACGTTCCTCGCCTACCACGACAAGCTCACCGGCCTGCCCAACCGGGCGATGTTCGAGGAGTTCGTCGAGATCGCGCTCGCCCGCGCCGTCCGCCACGACCTCGGCGTCGGGGTCCTGTACCTGGATCTCGACAACTTCAAGCTCGTCAACGACAGCCTGGGTCATCACGCGGGGGACGAGCTCCTGCGCGAGCTGGCCGACCGCCTGCGCGACTGCACCCGCGAGACCGATCTGGTGGCCCGCCAGGGCGGGGACGAGTTCCTCATGCTCCTGTCCGACCTCGAGCGGGGGACCGGCGCCATGCCGTCGATGGACGCGGGCATGCTCGTCGCGGAATCCGTCGCCTCCCGCGTGCGTGAGGCGCTCGAGGAGCCGTTCTCCTTGAGCGGCACCGAGTTCTACGCCTCGGCGAGCATCGGGGTCAGCCTGTTCCCGCAGGACGCCAGGGACGCCGACACGCTGATGCGCAACGCCGACGCGGCGATGTACGAGAGCAAGCGGACCTCGCCGGGGACCTACTCCATCTACTCCGACGAGGGGCCCGACCGAGGCGGCAAGCTCTCGCTGAGCACGCGGCTGCGGCGGGCGGTCGAGAACCAGCACTGGCTCTTGCACTATCAGCCGGTCGTGCACCTCGCGGACGGCTCCATCAGTCGGGGTCGAGGCGCTGGTTCGCTGGCAGGAGCCGACCGGCGGCATCGTCCCGCCGGGGGAGTTCATCCCGCTCGCCGAGGAGATGGGCCTGATCGGCGCGATCGGCGACTGGGTGATCGAGGAGCTCGCCCGGCAGCAGCGAGGGATGGCGCGAGCAGGGACTGGACGTGGAGGTCAGCTTCAACCTCTCTCCGCGGCAGCTGTGGCAGTCGAGCCTCGCGGACAAGATCCTGGGGCAGCTGCGGGAGTTCGACGTGGATCCCCGCAAGGTCGTGGTGGAGATCACCGAGTCGACCGCGATGACGGATCCCGAGCGAACGCAGCGGCTGCTGGCGCAGCTCCACGCCGGAGGGCTCAGGCTCGCGATCGACGACTTCGGCACCGGCTATTCCTCGTTGTCGAGGCTCCGCCACCTGCCGGTGGACCTGTTGAAGATCGATCGAACGTTCGTCCGCGAGGTCGACCACGACGAGGACGCGGCGAGCATGGTCCGCGCGATGGTGCAGCTCGCGCTGAGCCTGGGGATGACGCCGCTGGCCGAGGGGATCGAGACGGCCGGCGAGCTGGACTTCCTGATCCAGAACGGCTGCCCGCTCGGGCAGGGGTTCTACCTCGGGCGGCCCGTCCCCGCCGCCGAGCTCACGCGCCTGTGGCGCGAGGGGTCCGGGAGCGTGCTCCCCCGGCCCCTGACATCCGCCTGACGCGCGCCGGGACCGCGAAGGGCGTTCGGTAGCATGAGCGCACGATGTGCGCGAGAAGCCGGTACGACCCAGCGGAGATCGAGCCGAGGTGGCAGGCGGTCTGGGAACAGGAGGGCCTGTACCGGGCCTCGGAGGACCCCGAGGATCCCCGGCCGCGGTTCTACGCCCTCGACATGTTCCCCTACCCCTCGGGCGATCTGCACATGGGGCACGCGGAGGCGTTCTCCGGCGGGGACGCCGTCGCGAGGTTCGCCGCGATGCGAGGCTCCAACGTCCTGCACCCGATCGGATGGGACGCGTTCGGACTCCCGGCCGAGAACGCCGCGATCCAACGAGGCATCCGGCCGAAGGAGTGGACCAACCAGAACATCGACCAGCAGCGCCGATCGTTCAAGCGCATGGGGATGTCGTTCGACTGGTCGAGGCAGTTCAACACCTGCGATCCCGAGTACTACCGATGGACGCAGTGGCTGTTCACGAGGTTCTTCGAGCGCGGCCTGGCCTACCGGAAGAACGCTCCTGCCAACTGGTGCCCGAACGACAAGACGGTGCTCGCCAACGAGCAGGTGATCAACGGCCACTGCGAACGCTGCGGGGCGCAGGTGGTTCGCAAGGATCTGACCCAGTGGTTCTTCAGGATCACCGACTACGCGCAGCGGCTCCTGGACGACATGAGCGAGCTGACGGAGTGGCCGGAGCGCGTCCTCAGGATGCAGCGCAATTGGATCGGCCGCTCGGAGGGAGCCAGCGTCGAGTTCCTGATCGCCGAGACCGGCGAGCCGGTCGAGGTCTTCACGACGCGGCCCGACACCCTCTGGGGGGTCACGTTCTTCGTGTTCGCGCCGGAGCATCCGCTCGTGCGAGACCTGGCCGAGGTCGGCGGCACCTCCGCCGAGGTCGGGAAGCTCCTCGATCGGCTGCAGGCCACGCCGCTGACGAGCCGGGAGCAGGCGGAGAGCCGCGAGGGCGTGGCGCTCGGCGTGCACGCCGTCAATCCCGTCAACGGAGAGAAGGTGCCCTGCTTCGTGGCGCCCTACGTCCTGATGGAATACGGGACCGGAGCGGTGATGGGCGTCCCCGCGCACGACCAGCGGGACTTCGAGTTCGCGCGCGAGCACGGGCTGCCGGTGCGCGTCGTGATCCGCCCGGAGGGCGCCGACCTCGATCCCGACGCGATGGAGTCCGCCTTCGCGGCCGAGGGCGTCATGGTCAACTCGGGACCGTTCGACGGCGAGCGGTCGCCGGCGAGCATCTCGAGCGTCACCGCCTGGCTGGAGGAGCAGGGGCTCGGCAAGGCGGCCGTGTCCTACCGGCTGCGCGACTGGCTCATCTCCCGGCAGCGCTACTGGGGGGCGCCGATCCCGATCATTCACTGCGAGTCGTGCGGCGAGGTGCCGGTGCCGGACGAGGACCTGCCGGTGCTGCTGCCCGAGGACGTCGACTTCCGGCCGGGCGGCGACTCGCCGCTCGCCAGGAGCGAATCGTTCGTGAACGTGGACTGTCCTCGCTGCGGCCGCCCGGCCAAGCGAGACACGGACACCATGGACACGTTCGTCGACTCGTCGTGGTACCTGTATCGGTACTGCTCGCCGGACGAGGACTCCCTGCCGTTCGATCCCGCTCGCGTGGCCCGGTGGATGCCGGTCGGCCAGTACACCGGGGGAGTGGAGCACGCGATCCTGCATCTGCTCTACGTCCGCTTCTTCGCGAAGGTCCTTCACGACATGGGCATGGTGCGCTTCGTCGAGCCGCTCCCGAGGCTGATGAACCAGGGACAGGTCATCTTCGCCGGCGCATCGATGAGCAAGAGCAAGGGCAACATCGTCGAGCCGATGCCGATCGTTGAGCGGTGGGGGGCCGACACGATGCGGCTCACCATGCTGTTCGCCGGCCCGTTCGAGGACGACATCGACTGGCAGCTGATCGCCGGCGACCCCGACAAGCGTCCCGGCGTGAACGCCTGGCTGGGGCGCGTGCATGCGGCCGTGTTCGAGGCGGCCGAGCGCGGGGAGGCGCCGGGCGAGCCCGAGGCGCTCGTTCGCCTCACCCATCGCACGATCAAGGGCGTCACCGCGGATCTCGAGCGCTTCCGCTTCAACACCGCCATCTCGAAGCTCCAGGTGTTGTCGAACGAGCTGCGGTCGGCCCTCGATGCGGGTCACTCGGGGCTGGGGGCGTCGCGCGCCCTCGCGCAGCTGCTCGCCCCCTTCGCCCCCTTCGCGGCCGAGGAGCTGTGGCGCGTCGCGCTCGGCGAGGCGACGAGCGTGCACCGTTCGCTCTGGCCCTCCTTCGATCCCTCCCTCGCGGCGGAGGATCGCGTCACGCTCGTCGTGCAGGTCGATGGCAAGGTTCGCGACAAGATCGAGGTCGACGCCGACGCGGACGAGGACGCGATCCGCGAGCTCGCGACGGCGTCGGAGAACGCCCGCCGCGCGATCGGCGGACGCGAGGTGCAACGGGTCATCGTTCGCCCACCGAAGCTCGTCAACATCGTCGTCGGCCCCTCCTGACGACGACCTCCCTCGCCGCCGAACCGTGATGCGGGTCACGAACTCGCGGAGCGCCGTCGTCTAGCCTTCCCTCCGGACTCCCTCTCAGGTCCGGGTCACGGGCAGCGCACGTGCGCACGGGGGGAGGACCGCTTGGAGGAGTCGCTCCGCGACCGGCTGGCATCGCTGTCTCGCCGGGAGCTCGTCGCGCTGGCCGTCGTCGTCGTGGTGACGCTCGCCGGCGGCGCCGTGTGGTACGTGCGCTCGCTGCCGCGGCCGGTCGACGTCGTGAGGCGGCCGGGAGCCGTTGGGCTGGCGCAGCCGGTCGCCGCGCCCACGGCGACGCCGAGCCCTTCGTCGATCCTCGTGCACGTCGCCGGGCAGGTTCGCCGGCCCGGCGTCTACGAGTTCGGCGAGGGCGACCGGGTGATCGACGCCATCGACGCCGCGGGCGGTGTGCGAGGCGATGCGGCCCTCGACGAGCTGAACCTCGCCGCCCCGCTGACCGACGGCTCCCAAGTCCTCGTCCCGGGACGCTCCGCCGCCGCGGCGGCACCCATCGGGGAGGGATCGACGACGAGCGGAGCGGCGGATGCGACGACGGCGAAGATCAACGTCAACACGGCGGACGCGGCGGAGCTCGAGGAGCTGCCCGGCATCGGAGAGGTGCTGTCGCAGGCGATCGTCGACTACCGGGCCGAGAACGGCCCGTTCTCGTCGGTGGACGAGCTCGAGGACGTGAGCGGGATCGGCCCCGCGATCCTCGAGGACGTCCGGGACCTCGTCGGCGTGTGAGCCGGGGCGCCCGCCGTGGGGGAGTGGATCCTGCCCGCGGCGGCCGGCGCCTGCGCGGCCGGGCTGCTGGCATGGCCCCACCTCGCGCGCTGGGGTCCGCCGTGGGCCTTCCTTGTGGTCGGGGCCGCCGCGATGATCGGCGCCGTCCTGGCATCGCCGAGGCCGGCGCCGCGTCCCGGGGTGCTGCACGCGTGGGGGCTGTTGGATGAAGCCGAGCCGGCCGCGCTCGGGTCGGTCGCCGCCGAGCGACTCGAACAGGGTGCGGCCCACCCGGCGGTGACGTTCGCTCTGTCGCTGGCCGGCGTGGCCCTGATCGCGGCCGGCGTCGGTGGGATGCATGCGTCGCAGCTCGATTCGTCCCTGATGGCGGCGATCGCGCCCAACCACATCGTCGCGGAAGGATCGATTCGGGAGGACTCGGGCGTCGGTCCCTACGGCTGGTCCGTGACGGTGGATCTCGACGTCGTGGCGTGGGACGGGCATCGCGTGGCGGTGGCCGAGCCGGTGCTCGTCGAGGGATCCGGCCCGCAGCCTCGCGTCGCCCGCGGGGACCGCGTGCGCGTGGAGGGGCTCGCCGAGCTGCCGGAGCCGGGGGAGTTCGCGACGGGCCTCCGTCGTCGCGGCATCGTCGCCCTCGTTCGGGCCACGGACGTGCGCCGGCTCGGACCCCCGGGGAACCCGCTCGAGCGAGCCGCGGCGGCATTCCGATCGGCGCTGGCTCGGTCGATGCGGCGAGTGTTTCCGGCGCGCGAGGCGGGCCTGCTCGCGGGGCTGGCGCTGGGCGACGATGCGCATCTGGATCCGGGGCTCGAGCGAGACTTCCGGGCGGTGGGCCTCAGCCACCTGCTCGTCGCCTCCGGCCAGAACGTCGCGATGGTGCTCGCGCCCGTGCTCGCGTTGACGATGCTGCTGCGGCTTCCGGCGTCCGCGCGCCTGGTCGCCGGCATCGGCACCGTGGCGTTCTTCGTCGTCCTCACCGGATCCGAGCCGTCGGTCCTGCGGGCCGGCCTCATGGCGGGCCTGGGCCTCGTCGGCATCTTCGCGGGCCGCCCAAGGAGCACCGCCTCCCTGCTCGGGGGAAGCGTCCTGATCCTGCTGCTGCTGGATCCGTCGCTGGTGTGGTCCATCGGCTTCCGGCTCTCGGTCGCCGCGACGGCCGGGATGGTCGCGCTCGCCGTCCCGATCTCGCGGCGGCTCCACCTCCTGCCACGGCCGGTGGCGCTGGCGCTCTCGACGACGCTCGCCGCCCAGCTCGGGGCGACGCCCGTGCTGCTGTGGCACTTCGAGGAGGTTCCGGGAATCACGGGCCTCGCGAACGTGCTCGCGTTCCCGGCCGTCGAGCCCGCGCTCGTGCTCGGCCTCATGGCCGCGGGCCTCGGGGCGATCTGGCTGCCGCTCGGTCGTGTCGTCGCGGCCGCCGCGTCGATCCCCATGCGGTGGCTCGAGGGCGTCGCGGATCACCTCGCGCGCGCCCCCGTGCCGTGGATCACGTCCGGGGCGCTCGGGGCCGTCGTGGTCTGCGCCGTCGCGATCGCCGTTGGGTGGCGGCTGCGGACCGGCCGGCGGTTCCCGCGCTCCGCGGTCGCGGCAGCGGCCCTTGCCCTGAGCGTCCTCGTCTGGATCGCCGCGCTGTCGGCCGGGCCCCCATCGGGGCTTCGCGTCACCTTCTTCGACGTGGGGCAGGGGGATGCCGCCCTCGTGCGGTCACCCGCGGGCGCCTCCGTGCTCGTCGACGGAGGACCCGACGAGGAGCAGGTGGCCGGGAAGCTCGCGGCCCTCGGGGTGCGGCGGCTCGATCTGCTCATCGCCTCCCATCCGCACACGGATCACGTCATCGGCCTGCCCGAGGTGCTCGCCAGATATCCCGTCGGCGTCGCGCTCGAGCCCGGCTGCCCGGACGGCTCGCCGATCCGCGCCGAGTTGATGCGCGCCTTTCGCGACGAGGGCACCGTCGTCGAGCATCCCCGGGCGGGTGAGGCGTTCGCCGTCGGGGACCTCCGGATCGATGTCCTCTCGCCGAACGCCTGTTACCACGGGACCGAATCCGACGCGAACAACGATGCGATCGTCGTGATGCTCTCGTGGAGGGAGGACACGATCCTGTTCGCGACGGAGCCGGAGGAGCCCGCGCAGCAGACGATGCTCGACTCGGGCGCGCGATTGCAGGCCGACGTGCTGAAGGTGCCGCATCACGGCGCTGCGACGTCGTTGCCCGAGTTCTTCGATGCCGTCGATCCGGAGCTCGCCATCGTCAGCGTCGGGCCCAATTCCTACGGACATCCGGTCCCCGAGACGCTCGCGGAGCTCCGGAGCACCGGGGCCGAGGTGATCAGGACCGATCGAGCGGGGGACGTCACCGTCGAGTTCGGCACGGGAGGGCCGCGCGTAGACTCGGCGGCGTGACCACGCGCTCGAACGTCGTCCTGCTCTGGGGGGAGGACGCCTTCCTGCTGCGCGAGGCCGCGCACGACGCGCTCGGGGACGCCGGGGCGCGGGAGGTCGACGGCTCCGAGTGGCAAGGGGGAGAGACGGCCGATCTCGCGACGCCGTCGCTGTTCGGCGAGCGCCGGGCCCTCCTCGTCACCGACTGTCGCTCGCTGTCGCAGGACGCGATCCGCGAGATCGCCGCCTACCTGAACGCGCCGGATCCCGATGCGCCGCTCGTGCTCGCGGCCACCGTCGCGGACCGAGGAAAGCCGCCCGCGGCTCTCGTGAAGCTCGTGCGCCCGGTCGGGGAGGTTCGCGAGGTGAAGGTCGTCAGGAAGGAGCTTCCGGGCTGGGTCATCGCGCGAGGGGTCTCGCGGGGGATCGAGGTCACGCCGGCCGCCGCCGCGGGGCTCGTCGACATCCTCGGCGAGGAGCCGGCGGTGCTGGATCAGGCGATCGTGCAGCTCGGGGCGGCCTATCAGGGGACGAGGATCACGCCCGAGATCGTCGCCACGCAGTTCCGCGGCCTCGGGGAGCAACACATGTGGGACCTGTGCGACCGCGCGTTCGGCAAGGACCCGGCGGGAGCGATGCGCGCGCTGCGCTCGATGCTCGAGCAGCGCGACGATCCGCTCATGATCCTCGGGGGCATCGCCTCCCGGCTGCGTGATCTCCTTCGGGTCCGCGCGCTCCCGGAGCGAATGCCGCTGACGGAGGTGGCGAAGGCCGCGGGGCTGCGATTCGATTGGCAGGCGCGCCGGTACCGGGATCAGGCGAGGAGGTTCTCGATCGAGGAGCTCGTCCGGCTGCACGCGCGGGTCGCCGACGTCGATCGGTCGCTGAAGTCGGGGGCGGAGGCCGAGATCGTGCTGCCGATGCTGGTCGGCGGCATCGCGGGTGAGCCGGTGACCGCGGGAGTGTGAACGGGTTTTCGAAGGCGGCGCCCGCGTCGCCTGCGAGCGCCGGGTGTTTACTCGGCCCGGGAGCGGTTGAGCTCTCGAGCCAGCCGGGATTTGCGCCGGGACGCGGTCCGCTTATGGATGACGCCCTTCGAGGCGGCCTTGTCGAGGTCCCGGCCCGCCTCGCGCGCGCTCGTCGCCGCCGCGTCGAGGTCGCCGGCCGCCGCCGAGGCGTGCACCTTCTTCGTCGAGGTCTTCAGGGAGGAGCGCACGCCCTTGTTCCGCTCGTGCGCCGCCTCGTTCTGGCGGTTCCGCTTGATCTGAGACTTGATGTTGGCCATCGCCGCGGCAGTCTACCAGCGCCGACATCGGCGACTCGAGGGCGCCCCGATGGCGACCCGGAGCGGCGGATGCATCGATGCCGCGCCTCACGCCCGTACCATGGGAGGCCGTGACCGACACCGCGGCCATCCGCAACTTCTGCATCATCGCGCACATCGACCACGGCAAGTCCACCCTGGCCGACCGGCTCCTCGAGCTCACGCACGCCGTGTCGGCGCGCGAGATGCGCGACCAGTATCTCGACAAGATGGATCTCGAGCGCGAGCGCGGCATCACCATCAAGGCGCAGGCGATCCGGCTGCAGCACATCCGCGACGGACGGCCCTACGTGCTCAACCTGATCGACACCCCGGGTCACGTGGACTTCTCCTATGAGGTCTCGCGCTCGCTCGCGGCATGCGAGGGCGCCGTCCTCCTCGTGGATGCCGCCCAGGGCATCGAGGCCCAGACCCTCGCCAACCTTCATCTCGCCCGGGATGCGGGACTCGTCATCATCCCGGCGGTCAACAAGATCGATCTCCCGGCGGCGGACCCCGACGAGGTGTCGCGCGAGCTGGCGGAGCTCCTCGGCTGCACGCCGGAGGACGTGCTGCGCGTGTCGGGCAAGACCGGGGCCGGCGTGCAGGAGCTTCTCGAGGAGATCATCGAGCGCGTCCCGCCTCCCTCGGGAGACGAGGGCGAGCCGCTGCAGGCGATGATCTTCGACTCGATGTTCGATCCGTATCGCGGCGTCATCACCTACGTTCGCGTCTTCGAGGGATCCCTGCCCTCGCGGTCACGCATCCGGCTGATGGCGGCGAGACACGAGACCGTCGCCGAGGAGGCCGGCGTCCTGGCTCCGGGCCCCACGCCGGTGGAGGGGCTCGGGCCGGGCGAGGTCGGCTACCTCGTCACCGGGCTGAAGGACGTCCACCTCGCGAAGGTCGGCGACACGATCACGCTCGCCGGCAAGGGCGGAGCCGCCGAGCCCCTCCACGGCTACCGGGAGCCGAAGCCCATGGTGTGGAGCGGGCTCTTTCCCGCCGAGGGCAGCGACTACGCGGACCTGCGCGATGCGCTCGACAAGCTGAAGCTCTCCGACGCCGCGCTCGTCTACGAGCCGGAGTCCTCACAGGCGCTCGGGTTCGGATTCCGGTGCGGGTTCCTGGGCCTGCTTCACATGGACATCGTCAAGGAGCGGCTCGAGCGCGAGTTCGACCTCGAGCTGATCGCCACCGCGCCCAACGTCGAGTTCAGGGTCGTCCGCGGGGACGAGCTCCTGGCCGTCCACAACCCCAGCGAGATGCCCCAACCCGGGACCTACGACGAGGTCGAGGAGCCGGTCGTCCTCGCGACGATCATCGTGCCGAGCGAGTTCCTCGGCGCCGTGCTCGAGCTGTGCCAGTCGCGTCGGGGGGAGATGGCCGACATCAAGTACCTCTCGCCCGAGCGAGCGGAGGTGCACTACCAACTCCCGCTCGCGGAGATCATCTTCGACTTCTTCGATCAGCTGAAGTCCCGGACGCGCGGGTACGCGAGCCTGGACTACGAGCCCTGGGGCTACGAGAAGGCGGATCTCGTTCGCGTCGACATCATGCTGCACGGTGAGCCCGTCGACGCCTTCTCGTCGGTCGTCCATCGCGAGAAGGCCTATCAGTACGGGCGGCGCATGACGGACCGCCTTCGAGAGCTGATCCCGCGTCAGCTCTTCGACGTCGCGGTCCAGGCCTCGATCGGCAGCCGGATCATCGCGCGGGAGACCGTGAAGGCGAAACGCAAGGATGTGCTCGCCAAGTGCTACGGCGGTGACATCACCCGCAAGCGCAAGCTGCTCGAGCAGCAGAAGAAGGGCAAGGCGCGCATGCGGCGCGTCGGCAAGGTCGACGTCCCACAGGACGCGTTCATCTCCGCCCTTCGCGTCGACCAGCGGGCGGAGCGCAAATGAGCGTGCCCGCCGACCCGCTCGACCGAACCGCGGAGGAGGCGGCGGTCGGCGCCGGCATCTACGTCCACGTTCCGTTCTGCCTCACCCGCTGCGGCTACTGTGATTTCAACGCGCACGCGGGCCTCGATCCGCTCAAGGGCCCGTACGTCCGGGCGCTCGAGCGGGAGGCGGACCTCGTCGCCGACGAGTGGAGGGAGGAGAGATTCGTCTCGGTCTTCGTCGGCGGCGGAACGCCGACGACGCTCGAGGCGCCGGCCCTCGATGGTCTGTTGTCGCACGTGCGCTCGCGCTTCGACGTGGACGCCGACGCCGAGGTCACGATCGAGGCCAATCCCGACACCGTCGACGAGGCTCGATTTCGCTCACTGCTCGCCGCGGGATATTCGAGGGTCTCCATGGGAGCGCAGTCGTTCGACCCCGCGTCGCTCGAGGCGCTCGAGCGGATCCACTCGCCCGACGCCGTGCGTCGCGCCTTCGCCGCGGCGCGATCCGCCGGCTATCGCAACCTCAATGTGGACCTGATCTACGGGGCGGACGGCGAGACGCTCGAGTCGTGGCGGCGGACGCTCGAGCAGGCGATATCCCTTGCCCCCGAGCATATCTCAGCCTACGCGCTGACCATCGAGCCGGCGACCCCGCTCGGTCGCAAGGTCGAGGCGGGCGCCGTCGCGCCGCCGGACCCCGACGCGCAGGCGGACATGTTCCTCCTGGCGTGCGAGCTGCTCGACGGCGCCGGCTTCGGACACTACGAGGTATCGAACTGGGCGCGGCCCGGGTACGAATGCCGCCACAACCTCGGGTACTGGGAGCGACGGCCCTACCTCGGCCTCGGCGCCGGCGCCCACTCCTACCGCGACCGCCGTCGCTGGTGGAACGTCCGCCCTCCGGAGGGCTACATCCGCGCGGTCGAGGCCGGCGAGGCGCCAGTCGGCGGCGATGAGCGGCTCGACCCGCAGGACGACTACCTGGAGGAGGTCTTTCTGCGCATGCGGACGCTCCAGGGCATCCCCGGCTCGTGGGTCGAGGACGAGCGCGCCGAGGGGTTCCTCGAGGCCGGGCTGCTCGACCAGCGTGGACGCCGTCTCGTCCCCACGGAACGGGGCATGCTGCTGCTCAACGAGATCGTGCTCTCGCTCACGGCCTAGTTCGTCGTTGCGGGTCCGGCCCCGACGCTCGGTTGCGCCGGCTCCGAGCGTCGTGGTAGGTAGGGAGTCCCGACGAGAGAGGATCCCACGTGGCCTCCGATCCGCGCCGTCCCGGCGCCGTGGACCCCCCCGACCGCGGCATCGAGCCGTGGATCACCCGCCGGCGATTCCTCATCGGAATGGGCGCGGCGGCGGCCGCCACGGTGCCCACGCCGGCCTTCGCCGCGCTCGACTGCGATCCGCTGACGACCCCGAAGAGCTTCCGGGGGATCGCGCCGACGCCGAGGAGCGTGCTGGGCTTCCCGCTGGGCGTGCGACGGGAGGTGACGTCGAGGGAGTCGTCCCTCTACATCGACGCGGTCGCCGCCGCCACGAACCGCGTCGTCGCCGGAACCTACGGCACCTCGGTCGAGGGGCGTCCCCTTCGTTACGCGGTCGTGGGCAGGCCGGACAACGTGACGCCGGCGGGGCTCGCCGCGGTTCGGCGCGCGGCGATCGAGATCCGCGACCCCGAGACGCCGATCGAACGGGTCGAGGAGCTCGCCGCCTCGGCGCCCGCCATCGCATGGATCATCGCGAACGTGCACGGCAACGAGGAGAGCGGCGCCGATGCGGCCTTGCGCGTCCTGTTCGAGCTCGCCGACCGGGACGATTGCGTCGTCGATCGGATCCTCGACCACGCCGTCGTGTTCATCATCCCCATCCAGAACCCCGACGGCCGCGAGGCCGACGCACGGCGAAACGCCTACGGGTTCGACCTCAACCGGGACATGTTCGCGCGGACGCAGCCGGAGACCGACTCCAAAGTGGAGCTCATGCGACGCTATCCGCCGGTCCTGCTGGTCGACAGCCATGAGTTCGGCTACTACCAGCCCTTCTTCCCGCCGAACAACGATCCCATCTACCACGAGATCACCGACCAGGTCCTGTCCTGGATCAACGACGTCTACGGCCGCGCGCTCTCGAACGCATACAAGCGGCAGGGATGGGACTTCTTTCACGGCAAGGTCTACGACTTCTTCTCGCCCGAGTACAACGACACCGTGGCCGCGAACGGCTTCCAGGGCGCCGGGATGACGATCGAGGTCCCCAACTACAAGCCCCTCGACCTCCGGTTCACACGCCAGTACGCCGTCGACATGGTGGCGCTCTCGCAGGCCGCGCTCCACAAGGAGGCGATCCTGCGTGGGCAGCACCGGGCGTTCGCCCGCGCCGTCGAGGAGGGCCGCCGGGGCATCCTCGAGCCGAACGAGCGCGTGTTCCGTCCGCGCGAGCCCGTGAAGACGAAGGTGCCGGATCGGCTCGTGCGCCACTACTTCATCGAGGACGATCGCGCGAAGCACAGGGAGATCCAGCTGCTCGTGCGCCGGCTGCAGCGCATGGACGTCCGCGTGTACCGGTTGACGGCGCCGCTCGCGCTCGACGCCTACCGGCCCTACGCAGAGGACGCCGGGCCCGCAACCCTTCCGGCCGGCACGTACTGGATCCCGATGGCGCAGCCGCAGAAGCACTGGATCCAGATGATGTTGAACGAGGACACGTACCAGCCGACGCTCGTCACCTACGGCCTGTCGGGCTGGAGCAGCGCCCTGCTCATGAACCTCGACGGGGGGACCTCGGGGCAGGAGCTCGACCCCGCGGCCACGCTCGTCCCGCCCGTGTCGGAGCCGCCGCCGCCCGAGCTCTCCTCCTCGACGCCGAGGATCGCGCTGTATCAGATGTCGAGCGGCTCCTTCGCCGAGGAATCGGCGGGTTCCACCCGCTGGGTCTTCGACACGCAGTGGCGGCTTCCCTACGTCGACCTCACCGCCGACGACATCGCGTCCGGAGGATTGCGCGGCTTCGACGTGCTCGTGGCACCCGGCGGCGGGGTCAAGCCGGCGTTTCGTCGCCTCGGCTCGGCGGGACGCCGAGCGATCGTCGACTGGGTGAACGGGGGAGGACGCTACGTCGGATTCCGGGGCGGCGGAGCGCGCCTCGCGGCGGAGCTCGGCCTCTCATCCGTCCTGCTCAGCAGGGCGAAGGCAGACATCCCGGGCAGCCTCCTGCGGGCGCGGCTCGACCCGAGGAGCCCCCTGGCCCGCGGCGTGGGGCCGTTCGTCTGGGTCCTGTTCGCGGACGACTTCGTCGTGCGCGTTCGCGACGAGTGGGCGCCCGTTCGCTATCCGACCGAGGCGAGCGGCGAGTTCTTCGTCTCGGGCTTCGCGCGGGGGGAGGACAACGTGTTCGGCACCGCGGCCGTCTCGGACGAGCCCGTCGGAAGCGGCCGGGTGGTCCTGTTCGGCACGGATCCCACGTTCCAGGGACAGACCGAGGGGATGGAGCGCGTGCTGTTCAACGCGATCCTCGGCGACGACCCCCACCCGGAGAGCGCTCCGCTCGCCGGATCCCCGGAGCGAGGGGCCGCGGAGGCGGCCGCCCGCCGAGCCGCCGACGCGCTTCCGCCCTGGTCCGCCTGGCTCACCCTGACGGTCGGAGGGGACGACGAGGACGTCGCCGCCGCGCTCCTGCGGCGTTTCGGTGCCACGTTCCTGGTCGACCGGGCCGCCGGAAGGGTCCGGTTCGCCATCGAGAATCGACGCGAGCTCTCGATCGAAGAGCACCCGTGGGCCATCGACCTCATCGTCCGCCTGCGCCGGCGGGGCGTCGAGGTCCTGGGGCTCCTGGGCGGATAGCCCGTTCGCCTCGGGCCCGCGACGGCGCCGGCCGAGCACGCTTAGCACTTCTGGGCGTGGAGTGCTACGTATCATGGGGCCATGGCGGAACCTGCCGAGCTCGGCGCGCGCAAGCTGGCGGTCCTGAGGGCCGTCGTCGAGGAGTACGTGCGCACCGGTGAGCCCGTCGGCAGCGAGACGATCGCGGAGCGCTCCTCGTTGGGCGTCTCCTCGGCGACGATCCGCAACGAGATGGCGGCCCTGGAGGAGCTCGGCTACCTGAGCCAGCCTCACACGAGCGCCGGGCGCATCCCGACCGACCTGGGCTATCGGCGATTCGTCGATGCCCTTCCCGCCGGCGGCAAGCTCCGCGACGCACAGCGTCGCGCCGTCAGCGCCTTCTTCGCGGAGACGATGCTGGACCTCGAGGAGGTGCTTCGGGGCACCACCCGGCTGCTCTCGCACATGACGCAGTACGCCGCCGTGGCGGTGCCGCCCACGGCCACGGAGGAGGCGCTCCTCAAGGTCGAGCTGATCGACCTCGGCGCCGCGCTCATGGTCCTCGTCGTCGGCCAGCACGGCCGCGTCGACAAGCAGATGATCGACCGGCCCGATCGCCTCGAGGCGCAGGAGGTCGCGAGCGTGGAGCGCCGACTGAGGTCGTTCGCCGGCCTCACGATCCCCGAGGCGCAGGCCCGGGCCCTGAAGCTGGCGGGCGAGAGCCAGCAGCCGGAGCGCCGCGTCCTGCTCGCCGTGGCCGGCGTCCTCGGCGGGATGCTCACCGGCGAGCGCGCGGATCACGTCCTCGTGGGCGGCGTCGCGAACCTCGCCGACGAGGCCGCCCGATGGCGTCAGGAGACCGTCCGCCGGCTCTTCGAGGCGCTCGAGCGCGAGTCGGAGATGCTCGGGCTCCTGCGCGACGTCGCGGCCACCGACCTCTCGGTGACGATCGGCGCGGAGCATCCCTCGACGGGCGAATGGGACGCCGCGCTCGTCGCCGCCCCGTTCGGCTCGGGCGAGACGCCGCTCGGGACGATCGCCGTCGTCGGCCCGACCCGCATGGACTACCTCGGCGTGATGGCGTCTGTGCGCGCCGTCGCCCGCCGGCTGAGCGAGCTCGCCTCGGAGCTCGAGAAGTAGCGATGGCGGCGACCCGAGACCTCTACGAGATCCTCGGCGTCGGCCGCGACGCCTCATCCGACGACATCAAGCGCGCCTACCGCCGGCTCGCGAGGGAGCTGCATCCGGACGTGAATGGGTCCCCCGACGCCGAGCACCGCTTCAAGGAGGTCGCCGGCGCCTACGAGATCCTCTCCGACCCCGGTCGTCGGCAGCAGTACGACACCTTCGGGGACGGGCCCGGGCCGGGGGCTCGCCGTTCGGCGACGTGCAGGACATCTTCGACATGTTCTTCGGGGGAGGGGGGTTCGGCGCCGCGCGCCGCCGTGGCCCGCGCAGCCGGATCGAGCGCGGGGAGGACATCTACCTCGCGGTGTCGCTGGAGTTCGGGGAGGCGGCGTTCGGCGCGCACCGCGAGGTCGATATCGAGGCCCTCGACGTGTGCGCGCGCTGCCTCGGCAACGGCTCGGAGCCCGGAAGCGCGCCCGTCGCCTGCGCCACGTGCGGCGGCAGCGGCGTGGTCCAGGAGGTTCGCCGGAGCATCTTCGGCCAGCTGATGACCTCGCGCGAGTGCGCGGTGTGCCGCGGCACCGGCCTGGAGATCACCGATCCCTGCGAGCAGTGCGCCGGGCAGGGGCGTGTCCGGGTCGGCCGGACGATCCCGATCGACGTCCCCGCCGGCGTCGCCGACGGCATGGAGCTCCGCGTCGCTGAGGCCGGCCACGCCGGGCTCGCCGGCGGCTCGGCCGGGGACCTCTACCTCTCGCTTCGCGTGCAGCCGAGCCCGGTGTTCGAGCGCCGCGGCCAGGACGTGGTGGCGGCGCTCGATGTCTCGATGGTGCAGGCGGCGCTCGGCGCCGAGATGGAGATCGACACGCTCGACGGCTCCGAGACGGTGCGGGTCGATCCCGGCACCGAGTCGGGCGCGATCATCCGGCTCAAGGGCCGCGGCATCCCCAACCTCAACCGCCGCGGGCGCGGGGATTTGTTCCTCACCGTCCGCGTGCGCGTCCCCGGGGATCTCAAGCGCAAGGAGCGGGAGCTCCTCGAGCGACTCGCGGAGCTCCGCGGCGAGCCGGCGGGACGCGGCACGGCCAAGGTCGAGCTGCGGCATCCGGCCGGCGGCTGATCATGCGCGCGGCCGGCGGCGGTAGCATCGCGGCAGCATGAACCGACCCGCGATGGATCAGGGGTGCGCGTTCTGTCGCATCGCGGCCCGTGAGCTGCCCGCGGAGCTGCTTCACGTCTCGGACCGGATCGTGGCCTTCCGCGACGCCGAGCCCGAAGGCGCCCACACACGTGCTGATCATCCCGAGGGAGCACGTCGTCTCGCTCTCCGACATCGGCGATCGGCATGCCGGCATGCTGGTGGAGCTGATGACGGTGCGCCCGGCACCTCGCCAGGGCGGAGGGGATCGACAAGAGCGGCTGGAGGCTCGTCACCAACTCGGGTCCCGACGCCGGCCAATCCGTCTTCCATCTCCACTTCCATCTCCTCGGCGGCCGGCCGATGAGCTGGCCGCCGGGGTAGCGCCCGCCGGCTCCGCGCCGGCCCCGGGAGCTCCGACGGGCGCGGGCGCCGCGTGGGGGCTGGGTTCGAGCGGGCTCCCGCGGTAGAATCCTGCGAGTACGGGTCGTCGCCGTGACGGCCCGTTTTCACTCACAGGAAGGCCGGGGGCAACCCCAGAGAGACGCACTTGGCGAGAGCCAGCATCCAAGTGAAGATCCTCGTGCCGGGCAGCCAGTCGATGGTCGCCCTTCTCGGCCAGCGCGACGAACTCCTGCGTCTCGTCGAGGCCGCCTTCGACTCCGAGATCCTGGTGCGCGGCAATGAGATCACGATCACCGGTCCCCGGCGGGAGGCGGAGCAGGTCGGCTCGCTGTTTCGGGAGCTGATCGAGCTGCTCGAGCGCGGCCATGAGCTCACGACGTCGTCGGTCGGGCAGACCATCGATCTCATCAAGGGCGACGACGGCGTGAAGCCGACCGACGTGCTCGGCGACGTGCTGCTGACCCGCCGGGGCAAGGGCATCGCACCGAAGACCCTCGGGCAGAAGCGCTACGTGGACGCGATCCGCAAGGCGACCGTCACGTTCGCGATCGGCCCCGCCGGCACCGGGAAGACGTATCTGGCGGTCGCCACGGCCGTGAAGGCGCTTCAGGAGCGAGAGGTCTCGCGGCTGATCCTGACCCGCCCGGCCGTCGAGGCCGGCGAGCGGCTGGGCTTTCTCCCCGGCACGCTCTACGAGAAGATCGATCCGTACATGAAGCCGCTCTACGACGCGCTGTTCGAGATGACCGGCGCCGACACGCTCCCGCGGCTCATGGAGCGCGGGACCGTGGAGGTCGCGCCGCTCGCGTACATGCGAGGCCGCACGCTGAACGACGCCTTCATCATCCTCGACGAGGCTCAGAACACCACCCCGGAGCAGATGAAGATGTTCCTCACCCGCATGGGGTTCGGGTCGAGGGCGGTCATCAACGGCGACGCCACGCAGGTGGACCTGCCCGCCGGCCAGCGATCGGGGCTCGCGGTGGTGGAGGAGATCCTCTCCGGCATCCAGGGGATCGAGTTCTGTCACCTCGGCGCGCGCGACGTGGTGCGGCACAAGATCGTGCAGGACATCGTCGAGGCCTACCGGATGTTCTCCGAGCAACGGGCGCAAGCCGGCGAGTAGATCCCATCGATGAACGACGACGGCAACCATCCGAGTCCCGGGCCGCGGCCCGGGCACGAGGGGTCTCCCACCATCCTCCTCTCCGATCGCCAGGACGTCCCGGTCGACCATTCCTCGCTGACGGCACTCGCCCGAGCCTGCCTCGCCGGCGAGGGGAGGCCGAACGTCGAGCTGTCGGTCTCGTTCGTCGACGAGGGCGAGATGACCGACCTGCACGTCCGCTACCTCGGTGAGGAGGGGCCCACCGACGTGTTGTCGTTCGAACAGGACGGGCGCGACGGCGGCATGCTCGGCGACGTGGTGATCTGCCCGGCGTACGCCGCCCGCACCGCGCCCGGGGCGGACGCGGACGTCGATCGGGAGCTCCGGCTGCTCCTCGTCCACGGGATCCTCCATCTGCTCGGCTACGACCACGAGGCCGACGACGAGCGAGCCGTCATGTGGGCGCGCCAGGAGTCCTACAGCGGGGTGCCGGCATCGTGACCTGGCTTTGGGCCGCGGTGGTCGTGCTCGTGATCCTCGGAACCGTCCTGGCGCTCGCGGAGGCCTCCCTGACGAGGATGACCCGCGTGCGCGCGCTCGCGCTCGTCGAGGAGGGGCAGCGGAACGCGCAGCTGCTGGAGCGCATCGAGTCCGACCCCCCGCGGTACCTGAACTCCGTGTACCTCGCGGTGATGTTCACGCAGAACGGGTCGGCGATCATCATCGCCATCCTCGCCGAGAGCTACTTCGGCGGGATCGGCGTCACGCTGATGTCGATCGCCTACACGCTGCTGTATTTCGTCATCGTCGAGGCCATGGCGAAGACCTACGCGGTGCTGCACAGCGACCGGGTCGCCCTGGCGCTCGCCCCGCTCGTCTGGGCGCTCGGCCGAATCCTCTCGCTCCCCACGCGCGCGCTGATCGGGCTCGCCAACGTGCTGCTCCCGGGACGCGGGCTGAAGGAGGGACCCTTCGTCTCCGAGGATGACATCCGCTCGATGGCCGAGGTCGGGTCCGAGGAGGGCTCCATCGACGAGGGGGAGAAGCAGCTGCATCCACTCGATCTTCGAGTTCGGCGACACGATCGCGCGCGAGGTCATGGTGCCCCGCCCCGACATCGTGGCGATCGAGGCGGACAAGTCGCTCCGCGACGTGCAGGCGCTCGTCCTCCAACACGGGTTCTCGCGCATCCCCGTCTTCCGCGGGGACCTCGACGACGTCGTGGGGATCGTGTTCGCCAAGGACGTGCTGAAGGCGCTTCATCAGGGCAAGGTGGACATGCCGCTGCCGGAGATCGTCCGCGACGCTCACTTCGTCCCCGAGTCGAAGAAGGCGACCGACCTGCTGCGGGAGATGCAGCAGGAGACGTTTCACATCGCGCTCGTCTACGACGAGTACGGATCGACGTCGGGGCTCGCCACGCTCGAGGACCTGATCGAGGAGCTCGTCGGCGAGATCGCCGACGAATACGACAGTGACGAGCCCGAGATGGAGCCCGTCGGCGACGGCTGCTACCGGGTCAGCGGCAAGATCTCCGTCGACGAGGTGAACGAGCTCCTCGACGTCGAGCTGCCCGACGAGGAGTGGGACTCCGTGGGCGGCCTGCTGCTCGACATCTTCGGCAGGATCCCGCCGGAGGGCCAGGAGATCCGCTTTCAGGGGCTCGTGTTCAAGGTCGAGAAGGTGCAGGGCCGCAGGATCGCGAAGGTGCTGATCACGCGCGACCCCGAAGGCTCCCCGAATCCCGAGGGGGCGCTCGCTGGGCACTGACGCCGGTTCCGATGCGCTCCGCGCCGGCGCCCCGCCCACCCCCGAGCAGATCGACGCGCTGGTCGCCGCCGCGCGGGAGGTCCGGGAGCGGGCCTACGCCCCCTACAGCCGCTTCCCCGTCGGCGCCGCCGTGCTCGCCGGCGGGAGGATCTTCCCGGGGGTGAACGTCGAGAACGCGTCGTATCCGCTGTCGAGCTGCGCCGAGCGCAACGCGGTCGCCGCCGCCGTGGCGGGCGGGGAGCGGCGGATCGCCGCGGTCGCGATCGCCGGCGGAGGCGAGGCGCCCACGCGGCCGTGCGGAGGATGCCGTCAGGTCCTGTTCGAGTTCGGGCCCGCGATGCTCGTGGTGTCGGAGACGGCCGTCGGCGAGCGGTCGACGTGGATGCTCGGCGACCTGCTGCCGGAGGCCTTCGGGCCCGAGGTGCCTTCCTAGGCCGTGGCGTTTCGCTCCGGACTCGTGGCGGTGGTCGGGCGGCCGAACGTCGGCAAGTCGACGCTCGTGAACCGCCTGGTCGGCGAGAAGATCGCCATCGTCGCCGACAGCCCGCAGACGACCCGCCGAGGAATCCACGGCGTCGTCAACGCCGACGACGCCCAGGTCGTCTTCACCGACACGCCGGGCTTCCACAAGCCCAGGACGCTGCTCGGCGAGCGGCTGAACGACGCGGTCGGCAGCGCCGTCTCCGGGAGTCGACGTCGTGATCCAGGTCGTCGACGCCGCCTCCGGCGTCGGGCGCGGCGACGCGTTCGTCTTCGAACAGCACGTGCGTTCGGCCGGCGGCGCCATGTTCTGCGCGGTGAACAAGATCGATGTCGTCCGCCACGACCTCCTCGTGCCGCAGCTCGCGGCCGCCGGCGAGCTCGGCCCGTTCGACGAGATCATGCCCGTCTCGGCGTCCGTGGGAACCGGCGTCGACGAGCTGCTTCGGCTCGTGATCGCCCGCCTCCCCGAGGGGCAGCCGCTGTATCCGGAGGACGCCACCACCGACCAGACGGTCGAGGAGCGGCTGGCCGAGCTCGTGCGAGAGCAGGCGCTGCGGCGGACGCGGGAGGAGGTGCCGCATTCGATCGCCGTGGTGATCGAGGAGCTCGACCGCGAGGACGACCTCACCCGCGTGTACGCGACCATCGTCGTGGAGCGCGACTCGCAGAAGGGCATCCTGATCGGCAGGGGAGGGGAGATGCTCCGAGCCATCGGGACCGCGGCACGAGCCGAGATCGAGCCGCTGCTCGGCACGCGCGTGTATCTCGACCTCCGCGTGAAGGTCCTCAAGGAATGGCAGCGCGACCCGAAGGCCCTCAACCGCCTTGGCCTCTAGCGGGAACATGATCGAGCTCGCCGATCCGCTGCGTCGATCTGACGTCGCTCGAGGCCGACGACACCGAGGAGCGCATCCTCGCCCTGTGCGAACGCGCCCTGCGTCCGGATCCCGACGACGCCGCGTCGCCGCCCGTCGCCGCCGTGTGCGTGTACCCGCGGTTCGTCCGGGCGGCGGCGGTGCGGCTCGCCGGGACCCCGGTTCGCGTGGCCGCGGTCGCCGGCGGGTTCCCGAGCGGGGTCGCCACCGTGGAGGAGCGAGTCGACGAGATTCGGTCCTGCATCGCGTCGGGCGCCGACGAGATCGACACGGTGCTCGATCGGATGGCCCTCGGCGCCGCCGAGGGGAATCGGCGGCGCTCGAGCAGCTCCGGGCGTCGCGCGAGGCCGCCGCCGGCGCGACGCTGAAGGTCATCCTCGAGACCGGCGCGCTGGAGTCGCCGGGGCTGATCCGCCGGGCGGCCGAGCTCGCGATCGACGCGGGCGCCGACTTCCTCAAGACGTCCACGGGAAAGGTCGGCCTCGGCGCTTCGCCGGGGGCGGCGCGGGAGGTGATGCAGGTGGCCCGCGAGGCGTTCCGGCGCGAGGGGCGCGTCGTGGGCATCAAGGTCGCCGGCGGGGTCAGGCGCGTGGACGACGCGCTCGGGTACCTCGAGATCGCCCGGGAGGTGCTGGGCCCGGATTGGCTGACGCCGCAGCGGTTCCGGATCGGGGCCTCGTCCCTGCTCGACGCCCTGGTCGCGGAGCGGCGCGCACGGGGCGCGATAAGCGGCGCAGGGGACGCGAGCACCGGTTCTCCGGCCGAGTTGTGCTGATGCGTTGTTGCGGAATCGTCACATCCCCTCCACCAATCGCGTCCCACCTCGGCAGTACGATGCGGACCGTATGCCGCTCGCGAAAGAACAGGGGATCGTCCTCCGATCGATCAAGCTCGGAGAGGCCGACAAGATCGTCACCATCATGACCCAGGGGTCGGGCAAGGTCCGCGCCGTCGCCAAGGGCATCCGCAAGACCACGAGCCGGTTCGGCGCCCGCCTCGAGCCGTTCACCCACGTGGACCTGCTGCTGTATCGGGGGCGGAGCTCCCTCGACATCGTGAACCAGGCGGAGATCATCTCCCCGCATCGGTCCGTCCGGGACGATCTCGGCCTGTTCGCGGCGGGCGAGACGATGCTCGAGGCCGTCGACAAGGTCGCCGAGGAGCACGAGCGCAACGTCCGCCTGTTCCTCCTCCTGCTCTCCGGGATGCGAGCGCTCGAGACGCGCCCGGCCGAGCCGGCCAGCGTCGCCGAATCGTTCCTGCTGAAGCTCCTGTCCCTGTCGGGGTTTCATCCGAGCCTGAGCGCGTGCGCGGTCTGCGGGTCGACCACCCCGACGCTGTTCTCCTCGGGACAGGGCGGCGCGGTGTGCTCGAGCTGCGCGGAGTACGACGCCGAGCCCGCCTCGATCGAGGTGCTCGGGTTCCTCTCGCGCCTGGGGACCGCCGAGCTCGCGGACGCCGGCGCCTTCGTCCCCGAGGATCCGGTTCGCCGGCGGGCGCGAGGTTTCCTCTACGCGTTCGCGGAGTATCACCTAGAGCGGCGGATGCGAAGCCTCCCCATGCTGGCGAGGAGCCTGGCCACGTGAGCAGCTTCCTGCAAGACATCGATCGTTCCCGCGTGCCCCGGCACGTCGGGATCGTCATGGACGGCAACGGCCGGTGGGCGCAGTCCCGCGGCCTGGCCCGGACCCAGGGCCACGCGGCGGGGGAGGAGGCCATGTTCGACACCGTCAAGGGCGGGGTCGAGGTCGGGCTGCAGTGGCTCACGATGTTCGCGTTCTCCACCGAGAACTGGGGCCGGCCGCGGCCCGAGGTGAAATACCTCATGGAGTTCAACCGCGGGCTCCTCCGTCGACGCCGCGACGAGCTCGAACGATCTGAACGTGCGGGTGCGCTTCCACGGCCGCCGCGACTGGCGCGTGCCGAGGGGCGTGCTGCGGGAGATGGACGCCGCCGAGGAGCTCACCCAAGACAACACGGGGATGACGCTCGCGATCGCCTTCAACTACGGGGGCCGCGTCGAGATCGTCGACGCCGTGCGCACGCTCCTCGCCGATCACGACGCGGGACGGCTGAAGGGCGAGAAGCTCACGCCCGACAGCATCGCGCGCCGCCTGTACAACCCGGAGATGCCCGATCCCGACCTGCTCATCCGGACGAGCGGCGAGGAGCGCATCTCGAACTTCCTGCTCTGGCAGGTGGCGTACTCCGAGCTCTGGTTCACGCCGGTGTTCTGGCCCGACTTCAGCCGCGAGCACCTGTACGAGGCGATCCGGGATTTCCAAAAGCGCGACCGCCGCTTCGGCCAGATCCAGCACGACGAATGAGGTCGGCCGGCTCCGCACGCCGGCCGTAGCGTGGCCGGCGGGTAGGATGTGCCCACGCCAGCGGCCGCAGCCAGCGGCCGGGAGAGGAGACACGAGCGCCCGTGGCTGACCTCATGGAGGCCATCACGTCCCTGGCCAAGCGCCGGGGCATCGCATTTCCGTCGAGCGAGATCTACGGCGGCCTTCGCTCCTCGTGGGACTACGGCCCGCTCGGGGTCGAGCTGCGTCGCAACCTCCGAGACGCCTGGTGGCGCGCCATGGTCCAGCTCCGCGACGACATCGTGGGGCTCGAGGCGGCGCTGCTCATGTCGCCCAGGGTCTGGGAGGCGAGCGGGCACGTCGCCGGCTTCTCCGACGCCCTCATCGAGTGCATGAACTGCCATCACCGCTACCGCGCCGACCATCTGGCCGACGGCGTGTGCCCCGAGTGCGGCGGCACGGAGTTCACGAAGCCGAAGCAGTTCAACCTGATGTTCAAGACCCACATGGGCCCGGTCGAGGACGACGCCAGCGTCATCTACCTGCCTCCCGAGACCGCGCAGGGGCAGTTCGTGGACTTCGGCCTCATCCAGACCGCGAGCCGGAGGAAGGTGCCGTTC
The DNA here is from genome assembly GCA_963728285.1 of uncultured Actinomycetes bacterium. Lineage (GTDB taxonomy): Bacteria > Actinomycetota > UBA4738 > UBA4738 > HRBIN12 > CAVSJR01. The sequence goes on from CAVSJR010000005.1 coordinate 555,807, forward strand.
GGGATCGCCCAGATCCGAAAGTCGTTTCGCAACGAGATCACGCCGGGCAACTTCATCTTCCGCACGCGGGAGTTCGAGCAGATGGAGATGGAGTACTTCGTCAAGCCGGGCAGCGACGAGGAGTGGTTCGATCACTGGATCGAGCAACGGCTGAGCTGGTGCCTCGATCTCGGTTTGAGCAAGGACAGGGTTCGTTTGCGGGCCCACGAGCCGGACGAGCTCGCGCACTACGCCAAGACGGCGACCGACATCGAATACGAGTTCCCGTTCGGATGGTCCGAGCTCGAGGGGATCCACAACAGGACCGACTTCGATCTGCAGCAGCACGCGAGGATGAGCGGCCAGGATCTCGGCTACTTCGATCAGGAGGCGGAGGAGCGCTACTACCCCTACGTTGTCGAGACCGCCATCGGGCTCGATCGGGCGCTCCTCGCCTTCCTCGTCGACGCGTACCGCGTGGAGGAGGTTCCGACGGCGAAGGGGGGCACCGACAAGCGCACCGTCCTCGGCCTGCACCCCGATCTCGCGCCCATCAAGGTCGCGGTCCTTCCGCTGTCGCGGAACGAGCGCCTGGTCCCGGAGGCGCGCGGGGTCTACGACCTCGTGAAGCCCGAGTGGATGAGCGACTACGACGACGCGGGCGCGATCGGCCGCCGCTATCGGCGACAGGACGAGGTCGGGACGCCCTATTGCGTCACGGTCGACTTCGACTCGCTCGACGACCACAAGGTCACGATCCGTGAGCGCGATTCCATGCATCAGGACCGCGTCGCGATCGACGGGCTGATCGGCTATCTGCGGGAGAGGCTGTGAGCGACGGCGACGGCGACGGCGGCGCGAAGGAGCGACCGGCCGACGAGGAGCCGGCCCCGGACCCTGAGCGGGCCCCCGACCCGAAAACGGCGTCCGACGCGGAGCCGGGGCCCGACGCGGAGCCGGGGCCCGACGCGGAGCCGGCAGTCCGACGTGGAGACGCATCCCGACGCGGAGCCGGCCTCCCTCGCCTGCCCGCCGAGCCCTCCGGTTTCCTCCCACCCTGTACTTCGCCGGATTCGCGGTGGTGCTGTTCTCGTTCGCGGCGCTCGCGCTCGGAGGACTCTCGCTGCTCGGGCGGGGGATCGACGCCTCGCCGACGGGATTCTTCTGGACCTCGATCGTCTTGTCGGTCGTCGCGCTGGGGCTCGCCCTCGCGGCCCTGTTCGCGCCGCGCCGCCGATGAGGGTCCGGGCCGTCGGCCTGGTGCCCGCCTCGCTCGTCGCGCTCGTCCTGTTCGCCGGCGCCTGCGACGTGACGATCCGATCGACGCCGCCGTCCCCGTCCGCCGCGAGCGAGCCGCCGGCCGCATCGCCGACGCCGCGGCCGGCCGGGCGCGTGGGACCGCGCTCCGCGTCCGAGGCGCTCGCGGCCCTCTGTCGCGTGCCGATCGCCCGGCCGCCGAAGGAGGCGGAGCCCTCCGGGCCGACGCCGCCGGCGATCGCCGAGGTCGAGCGGCAGACGTCGAGCGTGCGAGGGCTGCGGTTCCTGCATCCGGTGCCCATCGAGGCCGTGACGCCGGAGGAGATCGACCGGCGGCTGGCGAGCTCGATCGAGCGATCGCTCCCGGGTGAGGCGGTCGAGCGCCGGACGCGCGCGTGGCAGGTCATCGGGGTGATCCCGGCCGACGTCTCGATCCGGGAGGCGATCGAGCGGTTCGCCACCGGCCAGGTGATCGGGTTCTACGCACCGCAGACCGGCCGGCTGGTCTTCACGGGGACCGAGGATCCCGACGGGCTCGAGCGGTTCACGCTGTCGCACGAGCTCACCCACGCGCTGGACGATCAGCACTTCCATCTCGAGCGCACCGAGCGGATGAGCGCGCACTGCCACGACGAGGCCGCCTCGGCGGCCGCCGGGGCCATCGAGGGGAGCGCGACGTTCTTCTCGCTCGCGTACGCGAGGGAGCACCTGTCGCTGTCGGACCTGGGGTCGCTCCTCGGAGGATTGGCGGAGGTCCCGTCCACGACGGGCATCCCTCCCTTCATCGTCGCGATCGAGACCTGGCCGTATACGGCCGGACAGGCGTTCACGGCGGCGCGCGATGCCTCCGGCGGGACCGAGGCCGTGAACGAGTCGCTCAGGCATCTCCCCTCGACGACCGAGCAGGTCCTGCATCCCGAGGCCTACCCGCAGGACCGGCCCACGCCCGTCGACGTCCCGGACTACGGCCCGGTGCTCGGCACCGGCTGGGCGGACCTCGACGTGATGGAGGTCGGGGAGGCGTGGCTCTCGGCGATGCTCGCCCTGCGGCTCGATCAGGGCGCCGCGGCCGCCGCGGCGGCGGGGTGGGACGGAGGCATCTACCGCGCGTGGTCCCACGAGGATCGCACGGCCGTCGTGCTCGCGACCGCCTGGGACAGCGAGGACGACGCCGCTGAGTTCGCCGCGGCGATGGAGGAATGGATCGCCGGCGGCGCAGGGCCGGGCTTCTCGGTCGCGGCCGGTTCCACCGTCACCACCGCGTTCGCGACCGACGAACGGGCGCTGGCGTTGCTTCGGGACGCCACCGCCTGATCCCTCGACCCGCCCGGCGCCTCGTTCCGTAGACTGGCGGCTTCCGACGGCCGGCGGTGCGGAGGCTCGCGATGACCAAGTTCGTCTACGACTTTGCCGAGGGAAACAAGGGGATGAAGGACCTCCTCGGGGGCAAGGGAGCCAACCTCGCGGAGATGACCAACATGGGCCTCGCCGTGCCCCCCGGCTTCACGATCACGACCGAGGCGTGCCTTCGCTACCTCGACGAGGGGGGCTTCCCGCCGGGCCTGGACGGCGAGACCGAGGAGCATCTCCTGGCCCTCGAGCGCGAGATGGGCAAGACCCTCGGCGACGCGGACGACCCGCTGCTCGTCTCGGTCCGCTCGGGCGCGAAGTTCTCGATGCCGGGCATGATGGACACGGTCCTGAACCTGGGCCTGAACGACGACTCCGTGCAGGGGCTGGCCAAGCAGTCCGACGGCGACGTGCGGTTCGCGTGGGACGCCTACCGGCGGCTCGTGCAGATGTTCGGCAAGATCGTGATGGACGTCCCCGGGGAGGCGTTCGAGGACGCGCTCGAGCGCGCGAAACAGGCGAAGGGCGAGGGCACCCAGGACACCGACCTCGACGCCGACGACCTGAGGTCCTTGCACGCGGAGTTCCTGCGCATCTACCGGGAGCACACGGGATCCGACTTTCCCACGGATCCCCGTGAGCAGCTGCGCCTCGCGATCGAGGCCGTCTTCAAGTCCTGGAACGGCCGGCGAGCCAAGGACTACCGACGCCAGAACAAGATCGCCGACGACCTCGGGACGGCGGTGAACATCGTCGCGATGGTCTTCGGCAACCGCGGCATGGACTCCGGCACTGGGGTCGCCTTCACGAGGGATCCGTCCACCGGCGAGCGCGCCCCCTACGGCGACTACTTGCCGAACGCCCAGGGCGAGGACGTCGTCGCCGGGATCCGCAACACGCTGCCCCTGGCGGAGCTCGAGACGATCGACCCAACGTCCTACGCCGGCCTGCGGGAGACCATGCAGACCCTCGAGGACCACTACCGAGACATGTGCGACATCGAGTTCACGATCGAGAAGGGCCGGCTGTGGATCCTGCAGACCCGCGTCGGGAAGCGGACGGCCTTCGGCGAATGGATCATGGCCTACGACATGCTGCAGGAGGGACTCATCGATCCGGACGAGGCGCTCCTGCGCGTCGACGCAAACCGGCTGGAGGAGCTCTTCAAGCGCGTGCTCGCCGGCGACGGCGCGAACGCGGCCATCGCGCAGGGATTGAACGCGAGTCCCGGGGCCGCGACCGGAAAGGTCGTGTTTACCGCCGACGAGGCGGCGACGTTGGGGGAGCGTGGAGAGCGGGTCATCCTCGTGCGGCGTGAGACCACGCCGGACGACTACCACGGGATGATCGCCGCCCAGGGCATCCTCACCAGCGCCGGGGGTACCAACTCGCACGCCGCCGTCGTCGCTCGCGGCGAGGGGATCCCCGCGGTGTGCGGGGCCGATTCGATCAAGATCGACCAATCCTCGAGGTCGTTTTCCGCCAACGGCACGAGGGTGTCGGCGGGGGAGGTCATCACGATCGACGGCTTCTCCGGCAACGTCTACGTCGGCGAGCTGCCGCTCGAGGAATCGGTGCTCGAGAAGGCGCGCTCGGGCGACCGCGCCGCGCGCGACGAGGTGATCTGGAAGGCGTTCGAGCGATTGATGCACCACGCCGACCAGCGCCGCCGCCTGCGCGTGCGAGCGAACGCGGACACGCCCGACCAGGCGACGAACGCCCGCGAGCGCGGCGCCGAGGGCATCGGCCTGTGCCGAACGGAGCACATGTTCCTCGGGGAGGAGCGCGTCCTCGCGGTGCGCCAGATGATCTTCGCCGAGCGTCCGGAGCAGGAGGCGGCGGCGTACGAGCAGCTGCTCCCGCTCCAGCGAGAGGACTTCGTGGGGATCTTCACGGCGATGAGCGGATTGCCGGTCACCGTCAGGCTGCTCGATCCGCCGCTGCACGAGTTCCTCCCAGATCAGGTGTCGCTCGCCGTGGAGGTTGCGGTCGCCGAGGCGCGTGGCGAATCGGGGGAGGAGCTCGACGAGAAGCGACGGATCCTCCAGAAGGTCAACGAGCTCCACGAGGCGAACCCCATGCTCGGGCTGCGCGGCGTGCGACTGGGGATCGTGAAGCCCGGGCTCTATGCGATGCAGGTCCGGGGCGATCGTCGAGGCCGCCTGCCGCGTGCGATCGCAGGGCGGGGATCCCCGGGTCGAGATCATGATCCCGCTCGTCGCGACGCGCGAGGAGCTTCGCCAGATGCGCGAGGAGCTGGAGCCCGTCGCCGACGAGATCCTCGACCGAGAGGGCATCGAGCTGGAGCACCTCGAGTGGGGGACCATGATCGAGCTGCCGCGTGCCGCCGTGACGGCAGAGGAGATCGCCGAGGTCGCCGACTTCTTCTCCTTCGGCACGAACGACCTCACCCAGACCGCGTTCGGGTTCTCCCGCGACGACATCGGCAAGTTCGTCGGGATGTACGAGGAGCGCAAGCTGGTGCCGGCCAACCCCTTCGTCACGATCGACGTCCCCGGGGTCGGGCGCCTGATGCGGATCGCGACCGACGAGGGACGCGCGGCGAACGAGGATCTGCATCTCGGCATCTGTGGCGAACACGGCGGCGATCCCGCCAGCGTGGCCTTCTGCCACGACATCGGGCTGGACTACGTGAGCTGCTCGCCCTTCCGGATCGAGACCGCCCGTCTCGCGGCCGCGCAGGCGGCGGCCGGCGAGGTCGAGACGGCGTCGTAGGAAGCGCTGCAGCGTGCGGCGGTTCGCGACCGCTGCGGCCGTGTCAGTCGTTGGGTGGCGCGGCGCTGATGTCGGCGAGCACGGATTCCGGATCGAGTGCGACGGCGAGGTCCCCGAGCGTGACGATGCCGATCGGCCTGCCGCCCTCCACCACGGGGAGCCGGCGGACGTCCTCGCGCCGCATGGTCCGAACCGCCTCGTCCACCGATGCGGTCGGCTGGATCGACGTGACGGTCACCGTGCACACGTCGCCCACCTTGGTGGCCCCGGGGTCCTTCGCCTCGGCGGCGACCCGAACGGCGATGTCGCGGTCCGTCAGGATCCCCTCCATGCGCCCGGTCCCTGCCTCGAGGATCAACACGTCGCCGATGTCGCTTTCCGCCATCAACCGCGCCGCCTCCGCGACCGGCGCGTCGCTCGAAACGGTGAGCGGAGATGCCGTCATGACCTCGCGGACGTCGCTCGGACGCCGTGCCGTCCCGTCCGTCTCCTCCTCACCCGAGCCTCGGCGAAGACGCTGCCTCACGATCTCATAGGGCTTGCCGCCCCACCGCGCACCGGCGACGTATCCCGCGGCGAATCCAATGACTGAGCCCGTGCGAACCATGTGTCCTCCTCGATGTTCCTCGGCCAACCACGCGTCAATGCTGCTGTACCCGGGAACCGGGCGGCTCATGCGTCGGCCGTCAGCATGACCGTGGGTTCCTGGGACGGCGGCTCGTCGACTGGACGCTCCAGCGATCGAATTCGTTCATCGAGTGGAGGCCGGCGCTCGGCGGGGGCGATCGACCGGATGTCCTCCAGAGCCTCCCGCATTCGCTCGAGGACCGGTGGGGCATCCTCCGCGGCGGAACGCAGCGAATCGAACGCCAGCGCGACGTATCCCTCCCAGGTGAGCGCCGGCATCGTGAACCGGAGTTCACCGGCTGCGTCGCGGAAGCGGCCGTCCGGCAGCCGCCGGGTCGCGAGCTGCCGCATGCAGTCGTGGAGGCGGTCGAGGGCTTGCACGGCGGTCGTCGGATCGTTGAAGGAATCCGTGAGGGACCGCTGGGCGACGTCGACGAGCGTTTGGATCCCGAACGCGCCGTCCTGATCCATCGTCCGCTCGGGACCGATCGAGACGGCCCTGCGTGCGGCGGTTACGTCCGGCCGGGCACCGTTCCCGTGAACGCGCATGAGCGGAGCGTCGCGCGGCACGAACTCACCGACTCCGCGGACGAGCTCCAGTCGGCATCCACCTTTGGCCGCGATGTCGACCAGGGCCTCGTGATCCACGCGGAAGACCACTCCGGCCGTGTCGGAGGAGACGACGCCCGGCTGCTCCGTCCCCTGCTCGTCGTGGCGTTCCGGATAGAGCTTGTCGATGAGGTTCCGTGCCTCCTCGCCGACGCTCTTGATGATGGAGTCGACCTTGAGCGAATTCCCGATGTGATGAACGTAGGCGACGAGGACGACGATGCTCACGATGACCAAGGCGAAGGACACGATGATCGTGAGCCCGGGCACCGATCCCTGGTCGGTGAACGAGTGCACCTCGCGCATGGCGAGCATGGCGTGGGCGAACGTCCCGGCGAAGATGCCGATCGCGAACTGGCTCGGCCGGTCACGGAGGAACGGCCGGACGGCCCGCGGAGAGAATTGGCCCATTGCCAGCTGGACGACCACCATCGTGATCGTCAGCACGAGGGCCGTGAGCGACACCATGGACGCGGCCACCGTGGACAGGATGATGAGGGCGGCGTTGGGGTCTCCGGTGAGCGTCCGGGACACGAGCTCCCCTCCTGCGGCCCGGTCGATGGAGATCGTGACGAAGGACAGGACGACGCCGGCGAGCACGCACATCACCGGCACGAACCACAGGCTCGTCTTCAGTCGATGGGCCACCAGGAATCGCAAGCGTCGCATCGCAACACCTTTGCCGGAACGGCGCCCCTGCAAACGCTGTGCCGGACAGGGACTGGACTTGGAGCCGGAGAAGCAGGCACACTTGCGCGGGGAAGGACCGACGGCGAGGGAAGGCGCCGCTGCAGCACCCCTCTTGGCGATCGTTCCGCCGCCCGCTGCCCGCACGGTGATTCCGCATCGGCTGCCCGCCTTGCAGGGAAGGGGAAGCAGGATGAGCGCAGGAGCAGTTGGAGGTCCCCCGAACGGCCGCCGGATGAGCCGGCGCAGTTTCCTCCGGTACTCGGCCGCCACAGGCGTCGCGGCCGCCGCCGCCCCCGGGGTCGCATCGGCGCCGGCCGGAGCCGCCGAGCGCTCCTCGCAGGGGGTCCCCGTTCCCGATTTCGAGTGGGAAGGGGCCACCATCGCCGAGCTCCAGCACGCCATGGAGTCGGGTGGGAACTCCTCGCGCCGGATCGTGCAGGACTTCATCGAGCGCATCGGCCAGGTCGACCTGCACGGACCCCGGTTGAACTCGGTCATCGAGATCAACCCCGATGCGCTGGCGATCGCCGACGAGCTCGATCGTGAACGCCGGGCGGGCCACGTGCGCGGACCGTTGCACGGGATCCCGATCCTGCTGAAGGACAACATCGCGACCGACGATCGGATGCAGACGACCGCGGGGTCGCTCGCCTTGCTCGGATCGCGTCCGCCCAGGGACGCCTTCATCGCCCGGCGCCTCCGGGAGGCGGGAGCCGTCATCCTGGGAAAGACGAATCTCAGCGAGTGGGCCAACTTCCGATCCTTCCAGTCCTCCAGCGGCTGGACCGGCCGGGCGGGCCAGTGCCTGAACCCCTACGTCCTGGATCACAATCCATCGGGCTCCAGCTCGGGATCCGGCGCGGCGGTGGCCGCAAGCCTGGCGGCCGCGGCGATCGGAACCGAGACGGACGGCTCGATCACGGCTCCGGCGTCGGCCACCTCGGTCGTCGGGCTCAAGCCCACGCTCGGGCTCGCCAGCCGATCCGGCATCATCCCCATCGCGCACAGCCAAGACACGGCGGGCCCCATGGCTCGCACGGTCGAGGACGCCGCGATCGTCCTGGGGGCCCTCACGGGCGTCGACGCCCGGGATCCGATCACGAAGCAGAGCGCCGGGAACGTGTATCGCAACTATCGCCGCTTCCTGGATCCGGACGGACTGCGCGGGGCCCGCATCGGGGTGTGGCGTCGAGGGAACTTCGGCTTCAGCCCCGAGGCCGATGCCATCCTCGAGGGCGCCATCGAGACCATTCGCGGGCTCGGGGCGGAGATCGTGGATCCGGCGAACATCCCCAATGTCGACGAGATGTTCGGCCCCGAGTTCACCGTCCTGCTGTATGAGTTCAAGGCCGACATCCGTGCGTACCTCTCGGAGCTCCGAAACACGCGGATGCGCACCCTGCGCGACCTCATCAACTTCAACGAGAGCCACGAACGTGCGGAGATGCGGTGGTTCGGCCAGGAGCTCTTCCACCTGTCGCAGACGTTCGGTCCGCTGACGGAACCCGGCTATCTGGACGCGTTGGCCACCTCCAAGCGCCTCGCGAGACAGGGGATCGACGGGGTGATGGACCGGTACAAGCTCGATGCGATCGTTCACCCGGTCTCCGGACCGCCGTGGACGACCGACCTCGTGAACGGCGACCACTTCTTCTTCATCGCCGGCACGGGTCCCGCGGCCATCGCGGGATATCCGCACATCAACGTCCCGGCGGGCTACTCGCATCGGCATCTGCCGGTGGGCATCTCGTTCACCGGACGAGCGTGGAGCGAGCCCGTCCTGTTGACATGCGCGTACGCGTTCGAACAGGCGGCAACCGTCCGCCATGCCCCGAGGTTCCTCCGCTCGCTCGGGATCGAGGACTTCGTGCCTCGGGCGGGGAGGCGGCTCGGGACGGACGACGTGCCGGCCGCATCCTCCGGCTCGGCCACGTCGCGCTCAGCAGGTGCCGAGCAGCAGTCAGGCCTCGGCGCGACCGTCGTTGTTGTAGTCACCGCGTCGGAGAGCCGGCCGGCCGGGCGCTCGGGGGGACGTCCGGTCGGCCGCTTCCCCGTCACCGGCTCGGCGTAGATTGGGCGCGTGAGCACGCTTCGGCGACATCCCCTCTTGGTCGCCCTCCTCGCGGGGCTGGCGGCGGTCGCCGTGATCCTCGTCGTGACGGGCTTCGCCGTCTGGCGGGCGGCGCACGAGGACGGCGCGAGCCAGATCGACCACGCCGACGTCATCCTCGTCCTCGGGGCGGCCGAGTACGGAGGCCGCCCGTCTCCGGTCTTCGCCGGGCGCCTGAAGCATGCCGAGCTGCTGTTCCGGCAGGGGAGGGCGGACACCGTCATGGTGCTCGGCGGCGGCCAGCCGGGCGACGTGACGACCGAGGCCGAGGCCGGACGCGACTTCCTCGTGGAGGCGGGGCTGCCCTCCGCCGCCGTCGTGGCGGACGCCAAGGGAGCCACCACGTTCGAGAGCCTTCGCAGCGCCGCGCACCTCATGCGCGATCGCGGCATGAGCTCGGCGTTCCTGGTCTCCGACCCCTGGCACAACCTGCGGATCGTGCGGATGGCCAGCGACCTCGGGGTCGATGCGCACGCGTCGGCGACGTGGCAATCCGCCGCCCGGTCCGAGCGCACCCGCGTGCCCGGCTACCTCAGGGAGACGTTCGCCTACCTGTACTACCGCCTGTTCGGAGGCTGATCGAGCCGCGGGCTAGGTGACGGTCAGCGTCCCCGTCATCTGCGGATGGATCGTGCACATGAAGTCGTACGTGTCCGGGTCGAGGTCGATCTTGACGTCGACGGTCGGCGTCGGGATCGAGGCTCTCATCGATGTCGGTGTCGGTGACGGTGAACGTGTGCGGCGTGCTCGGCGTGTCGTTCTTGACGACGATCGTGTCGCCGCTCGCAACGCTCAGCTCGGTGGGATCGAACTGGAAGTCCTCCGCCTTCACGTCCGGCTCGCCGCCGCCGCCGCCGGCCGGCGCCTCGGAGGTCTGCGTCTCGCCTCCGCCCGCCGCGCTCGTCGCGCCGCCTCCGCCCGACCCGTCGTCGCCGCTGCTGCACGCGACCGACGTCAGGACCAGCACGGCCAGACCCGCAACGAACAGGACCCACAGCCTCCGGCGCATGTTGCCTCCCTCGTTTCCGGTGGACAAGGTTTGTACGTTTCCCGCGGTGCCGAGGGTTCAACCGGCGGGCGCGGCGTCCAAGACCCGCTGGTCAGGGCATCCGAGGAGTGTCGGTCCCCGGCGCTACCATGGTCGTCATGCCGGCCCCCCGAGAGCGAACCGAGGCGATCGAGCGTGAGACGCTCTCGCCGCATGCCGTCCTCGCGGCCGAGTCCAAGGGCAGGGAGCGAGCCGAGGAGCCCGACGCGCTGCGCACGTGCTTCCAGCGCGATCGCGATCGGATCGTCCACGCGAAGGCCTTCCGCCGGCTGAAGGAGAAGACGCAGGTGTTCCTCGCGCCGGAGGGAGACCACTACCGCGTCCGCCTGACGCACACGCTGGAGGTCTCGGGGATCGCCAGGACGGCGGCCCGGGCGCTGCGACTCAACGAGGACCTCACCGAGGCGATCTCCCTCGGCCACGACCTCGGCCACACCCCGTTCGGCCACCTCGGGGAACAGGCGCTGAGCCCGTTCCTCGGCAGGCCGTTTCGGCACAGCGAGCAGAGCCTGCGGGTCGTGGACTATCTGGAGCGGGACGGCGAAGGGCTCAACCTGTCGTGGGAGGTGCGCGACGGCATCGTGAACCATCCCTGGTCGATGCCGCCGCCCTCGACGCTCGAGGCGCAGGTCGTCAGGTTCGCCGACCGGATCGCCTACATCAACCACGACGTCGACGACGCGCTCCGGGCCGAGGTCCTTCGCTTCGACGAGCTGCCGCGGCGCGCGATCGACACCCTCGGCCACACCCATCCGTCGAGGATCAATCGGCTCGTCGGCGACCTCGTCGAGGCCAGCGAGGGCCGGCCCGAGATCGGCCTGTCCGAGGAGGTCTTTCGGGCGCTGGACGAGGTTCGGGCGTTCATGTTCGACCGGGTCTACCTTCGCGATTCGGCCCGCGCGGAGCAGGATCGGGCCATCTCCCTCGTCCGTTCGCTCTTCTCCTACTACCTCGAGCATCCCGACGAGGTGCCGGAGGAGTACCATCGAGCTCCCGGGGACCTGCCCACCAGGGTCGCCGACTACATCGCCGGCATGACGGACCGGTACGCTCTCCGGGCATACGAGCAGCTCTTCCTTCCCCAGGGGTGGCTCCTCTAGGCGCGACCGAGCGCGGAAGGACGGGTCGGGCGAGATGGCGGGAAGGATCAAGGACGACGATCTGCAGACGGTCCGCGAGCGGTCGGACGTCGTCAGGGTCGTCTCGCAGTACCTGACGCTCAAGAAGACCGGCCACGACTCCATGTCCGGGCTGTGCCCGTTTCACACGGAGAAGACGCCGTCGTTCTCCGTCTCGCCGAGCAAGCAGGTCTACTACTGCTTCGGCTGCGGCGCCGGGGGCGATGCGGTTCGCTTCCTGGAGCGAATCGAGAACCTGACGTTCGTCGAGGCCGTCGAGCGGCTGGCGCAGCAGGCCGGGGTCACGCTCCGATACGAGGGGGAGAGCGTCGCCGACCGCCGGGCGGCGGGGCGGCGGTCCTCGCTCCAGGCGGCGAACGAGGAGGCCGCCATCCTCTATCACCGCATGCTCGTCGACGGCAAGGAGGCCGCGGACGCCCGAGGCTATCTCGAGGGGCGGGGGATCGACCGCGCGACCGCGGAAGCGTTCGGGATCGGCTTCGCCCCCGGCTATCCCGATTTCATCCTCCGTCGCCTCGCGAAGCGGTTCTCACCCGAGATCCTCCTGGAGGCCGGCATCGCGACGCGCGACGGCGACGGCGGCGTGCGCGACCGCTTTCGCCGCCGGATCACGTTTCCCACCCAGGACCTGTCGGGCAAACACGTCGGCTTCGGGGCGCGCATCCTCCCCGACGACCCGCGGGCCGGCGATCTCGCGAAGTACCTCAACACCGCGGAGACGCCGATCTATCGCAAGGGCGAGCTCCTCTACAACGCGCACCGCGCTCGCGGCGCGATCCAGCGCTCGGGAGAGGCGTTCGTCGTCGAGGGCTACACCGACGTGATCGCGCTCTCGCAGGCCGGGATCGAGGGCGTCGTCGCGACGTGCGGAACGGCGCTCGGGGCCGGTCACTTCCGGCTGCTGTCGCGGTTCGCGGAGCGCGTCGTGCTGGCGTTCGACTCCGACGAGGCCGGCGCGCGGGCGGCGGAGCGGGCCTACGGATTCCACGAGGAGTATCCGGTTCAAGCCGTCGTGATGATCATGCCCGAGGGACTCGATCCCGCGGACTTCGCCCGCAAACGCGGCGCCGGCCCGCTTCGTGAGGCCGCGGCCGAAGCCCGTCCGCTCGTCGAGTTCATGATCCGCAGGGCCGTCGCGGCGCACGACCGCTCGACCGTCGAGGGCCAGACCGAGGCGGTCGCCGCCGCGCTCCCGATCGTGGAGGGCCTCGCCGACCCCGTCCGCCAGCGCGAGTACGCGCATCTGCTCGCGGAGCTGGCGGGCGTCGCGGAGACGTCGGTGCTTCTCGCCCTGGAGCGCAAGCTCGCCGGCCGGCCGTCGGAGGTCGGCCAAGGCGGTGAAGCGCGCATCCGTCCAAGAGCGAATCGAGCGCGAGATGCTCAAGCTGCTCGCGCGTGACCGCGCGACGTATCGTGACGTTCGTCGACCGTCTGACCCCGGAGCAATTCCGGGCGCCTCAGCACAAGAAGTTGTTCGACGCGCTCACGGCGGGCGACGGCGACGTCGGGGCCATCGTGGCGCGCGCGGACGACGACAAGCTCATCGGGGGGCTCACGTCGCTCACGGTGGAGCCGCTGGAGGGCGATCCCACGCCCGAGTACGCCGACGGGGTGTGGGCACGGCTGCGCGAGTTCCAGTTGAAGCGGCAGAGCGAGGAGCTCCGTGCGCGACTTCAGAAGCTCAATCCGGTGACCGATGCAACATACGAGGAGCTTTTTCAGCAGCTGGTCGCGCTCGACGGCGAATTGCGGCGCCTGCGCGAGGGGTCGGCGACTACCCGTTCGGGAGGCGTGCTCACGTCCTGATCGAGATGGTGGCGATCGGGCGGTTGCTGCTGCTGTTCGTTTCGTACACTGAGGCATCCCCCAAACATCCGAAGGAGCACCTTTGACGGAGGCGGTCCGCGACCTGGGCCTGGAGGAAGCGAAGGAAGCGATCACCGCTCGCGGACGCGAGCGGGGATTCGTCACCTCCGAGGACCTTCTCGAGTCGGTTCCCGTCGACGACTTCACCCCCGAGCAAGTCGAGGAGTTCCTGACGCAGGTCGAGGAGCATCTGCGCGGCGAGGGCATCGAGGTCATCGAGGTCCCGGGGGAGGAGGCGGATCCCACCACCAACGTGCGGATCGAGGTCGACCTCCTCAAGGCGCCGACCAACGACCCGGTACGGATGTACCTCAAGGAGATCGGGAAGGTCCCGCTGCTCACCGCCGCCCAAGAGGTCGATCTCGCCCGCCGGATCGAGGCGGGGGAGTTCTCCACCGCCCTCACGGGGCTGATCGGCGACGAGGAGAAGATCGATCAGAAACGCTTCCGCACCATCTGCGATCGCGTCGTGGCGATCCGCGATCATCAGCTCGAGCACTTCGGCAAGGTCGAGGGCCTCGGCCGCGAGCGCATCTCCCGCAACTACCGGCCGAAGACCCGTGACACGCTCGTCGAATTCCTGCGTCGGGTCGAACGCGACGGTCAGCTCGCGAAGAAGAAGCTGATCGAGGCGAACCTCCGCCTCGTCGTCTCGATCGCCAAGCGCTACGTCGGTCGCGGCATGTTGTTCCTCGACCTCATCCAGGAGGGCAACCTCGGGCTCATCCGAGCGGTCGAGAAGTTCGACTACTCCAAGGGATACAAGTTCTCGACGTACGCGACGTGGTGGATCCGCCAGGCCATCACCCGCGCGATCGCCGATCAGGCGCGCACGATCCGGATCCCCGTGCACATGGTCGAGACGATCAACAAGCTCGTGCGCATCCAGCGCCAGCTCCTCCAGGACCTCGGCCGGGAGCCGACGCCGGAGGAGATCGGCAAGCAGATGGGCATCCCCGCGGAGAAGGTGCGGGAGATCCTCAAGGTCTCGCAGGAGCCGGTGTCGCTCGAGACGCCGATCGGGGAGGAGGAGGACTCCCACCTCGGCGACTTCATCGAGGACTCCGACGCCGTCGTCCCGGTCGATGCGGCGAGCTTCATCCTGCTGCAGGAACAGCTCGAGGGCGTGCTGCACACGCTGTCGGAGCGTGAGAAGAAGGTGATCCAGCTCCGGTTCGGGCTGCTGGACGGCCATCCCCGGACGCTCGAGGAGGTCGGCCGGGAGTTCGGCGTCACGCGCGAGCGGATCCGGCAGATCGAGTCGAAGACGCTGTCGAAGCTGCGCCACCCGAGCCGCGCCAGAAGCTCCGCGACTACCTCGAGTAGATCCTAGTTCCAGCTGGCGTCGCCGCCGTCGCCGATCCGCGCCTGGATGTTGCCGCGGGCCCGCTGCAGCGCGTCGAGGCTCGCGGTCTGCGCGCGCTCGGCAAGCCTGCGCGATCCCTCCGTCACCAGGCGAGCCGCCGCGCTCTGCGAGCGCGCCGGCTCCCTCGGCGCCGTCACGATCGTCGGGTCGTCCTTGCGCAGCCACTGCGCGGCCGCGTATCCGAGCGCCGCGCCCACCATCAGGCCGGTTCGAAACCTCATCGATGCGCCCCTCTCCATGGTCGGACGCGTCCAGGCTAGTGGATGAGGCGGCCGACTCAACTTCCTGGGCAAGGTGGCTGGGAGGCCGTTGGTAGACTGCCCTGGCTCATTCCGGGGTAGCTCAATTGGCAGAGCGGCGGACTGTTAATCCGTAGGTTGTGGGTTCGAGTCCCACCCCCGGAGCCATGGAGGCCCTGCGTATGGGGCTCCGCGGGACGTCGATCAGCCGGTCGCGGGACGGTAGCGCAGCCACACGACGCCCGATCGGTACGGAGTCGACGCGACGAGCTCGAGGCGAACCGGCCCCACGCCGTCGAAGATCCTCGGACCCTCCGCCCATATGAACGGGTTGATCCAGAACCAGAACTCGTCGACCGAACCCTGGCGGGTCAGCGTGTGCGCGAGCTCGCCGCAGCCGGACACGATCAGGTTCCCGGGATGTGCTTCCTTCAGGGCGGGGACGGCCTGTCTCGAGGTCTCCCTTGATCAGGCTGGCGTTCCATTCGAGCGGCTCGGTCAGGGTTCGCGACGCGACGTACTTCGGCATCGGGTTCAGTCGCTCGGCGAAGCGAGCCATCGCCGGATCGTCGGCCAGCTGCGGCCACACGGCCGCGAGGCCCTCGAACGTCTTGCGTCCGAGGACCAGCGCCTCCGCGAGGATGAGCTGTTCGAGGGATGCCTCGCTGCTGTCCTCGTCGAGCACCAGCCAATCGTCGGGCGAAGGTGCCTCGAAGGCGCCGTTGACGGTGATCTGATTCATCACGATGAGCTTGCCCATCCGCTTGACCCTCCTTGCTCTCGGGACTCCGGGTATGGAGGACGCGGGAGAGGTACCCAGGATGCCTGGGGTGGAATCCCCCGAGGATGGGATCGTCGTTGCTTCCCCGAAGCAGCGCGCTCCAGCGGCCGGTAGCCACCGCCTCTCGATCGACCGCCCCGACCCATTGTTTCCTGAGGTCACAATCGGTTCGCCGATCAATCCAGCTTTGAATGCGAGCGGTGCATGCGCTCTTGCTTTGTCAACCCGATGACGAGCGTGGAGGCTGTCTCGGCCCCGCTCGACACGATGCGGTGAGGATCCAGCGCATCGGAGGACGGTGCGGCGTATGGCCGGGCAGAACGTCAACATACTGACGAATTCAGGTCGGAAGGAAGCTGACGAACGCTCGGGCCCGTGGGCATCCCCCGGCGGCGATAGGCACCTCCGGCGCGACGTGGCACGATCTCGCAGGTGACCAGCAGACCCGCCGCGGCGCAGCACCTGCGCGACCTCGCGCGGCTGCGCCGCGTCCGCGACCGGATCGACCGGGAGTACGCGCAGCCGCTGGACGTCGAGGCGCTCGCCCGCGGCGCGCACATGTCGGCCGGGCACCTCAGCCGCCAGTTCCGGCTCGCCTACGGCGAGTCGCCGTACGCGCTACCTGATGACGCGGCGAATCGAGCGCGCGATGGCGCTGCTGCGTCGTGGCGACCTCAGCGTCACCGAGGTCTGTTTCGAGGTCGGCTGCTCGTCGCTGGGCACCTTCAGCACTCGCTTCACCGAACTGGTCGGGATGTCGCCCAGCACCTACCGGCGCCAGGCGGCGGGCGCGATGGCGGGGATACCGCCGTGCGTGGCGAAACAGGTGACCAGACCGATCAGGAATCGAGAAGCGCCGGTCACCGAGCCGCAGCTAGTGTGACGCCATGGACATCACCATCCACCAGACCATGCTCCCGCACGACGACCCGGACACATCCTTGGCGTTCTATCGCGACACCCTCGGCTTCGAGGTCCGCAACGACGTCGAATACGGCGGGATGCACTGGATCACGGTCGGCCCTCCCGACCAGCCCGGCACGTCCATCGTCCTGTACCCGCCGGGCGCAACCCCCGGCGTCACCGACGACGAGCGCCGCACCATCGCCGAGATGATGGCCAAGGGCACGTACGCCTCCGTCAACCTGGCCACCGCCGACCTCGACGGCACCTTCGAGCGGCTGCAGGCCAGCGACGCCGAGGTCGTCCAGGAGCCGACCGAGCAGCCGTACGGGGTTCGCGACTGCGCCTTCCGCGATCCCGCGGGCAACCTGATCCGCATCCAGGAGCTGCGCTAGCCGTCCTGCGATCGCGGGCCTGACTCACCGGCGCCACGCTGCGGACGCGACGGCTGGAGGTGCCGTTGTGCGTGGCGAAACAGGTGGCCAGACCGATCAGGAATCGAGAAGCGCCGGTCATCGAGCCGCACCTACAATGACCGTGATGCGACCCACGACGTAAGGAGTGACCATGACCGGCTCTTCCACCCAGGGAATCAAGACCGTGCTGCATCCCGTGTCCGACCTGGCGACGGCCAAGGCGGTGTACACCGCCCTGCTCGGCGTACCGCCGCAGACCGACGAGTCCTACTACGTCGGCTTCGAGGCCGCGGGCCAGCACATCGGGCTGGTGCCGGGCGGTGGACCGCAGGCCATGACCTCACCGGTGGCCTACTGGCACGTGCCGGACATCGAGGCGAAGCTGGCCGAGGTGACCGCCGCCGGTGCCACCGTGAAGGAGCCCCCGCACGACGTCGGTGGCGGCCGCCTGGTGGCCACCGTCACCGACCCCGATGGCAACGTCCTCGGGCTGCTTCAGGACCGATGAGTGCCGACCACCACCGCTCCCGCGCTCAGCGTCGTCGCGACACCGAGCATCGGCTCACCCACGACATAGACGCCTGGATGGAGACACGATGAGCACGGCCACGAGGACGGACACGCAGTCGCCTGCGCTGCACGTTGCCGACAGCCACGATCTGATCCGCGTGCACGGCGCGCGCGTGAACAACCTCAAGGACGTCAGCGTCGAGATCCCGAAGCGCCGGCTGACGGTGTTCACCGGCGTCTCCGGCTCGGGCAAGAGCTCGCTGGTGTTCGGCACGATCGCCGCGGAGTCGCAGCGGCTGATCAACGAGACCTACAGCGCCTTCGTGCAGGGCTTCATGCCGACGCTGGCGCGGCCCGAGGTCGACGTGCTCGACGGGCTGACGACTGCGATCATCGTCGACCAGGAGCGGATGGGGGCCAACGCCCGCTCCACCGTCGGCACCGCCACCGACGCCAACGCGATGCTGCGCATCCTCTTCAGCCGGCTCGGGCAGCCGCACATCGGCTCGCCCAACGCGTACTCGTTCAACGTCCCCTCGGTGAAGGCCAGCGGTGCGATCACCGTCGAGCGCGGCGCCGGCAAGACGAAGACCGAGAAGGCGACCTTCACCCGTCTCGGCGGCATGTGTCCGCGCTGCGAGGGCATGGGCTCGGTCACCGACTTCGACCTGTCTGCGCTGTACGACGACAGCCAGTCGCTCAACGAGGGCGCGCTCACGATCCCCGGCTACAGCATGGACGGCTGGTACGGCCGCATCTTCCGCGGCTGCGGCTTCTTCGACCCGGACAAGCCGATCCGCAAGTACACCAAGAAGGAGCTGCACGACCTGCTCCACAAGGAGCCGACCAAGATCAAGGTCGACGGGATCAACCTGACGTACGAGGGGCTGATCCCGAAGATCCAGAAGTCGTTCCTGTCCAAGGACGTCGACGCGCTGCAGCCGCACATCCGCGCCTTCGTGGAGCGGGCGGTGACGTTCACGACCTGTCCCGAGTGCGACGGCACCCGACTCAGCAAGGAGGCCCGGTCGTCGAAGATCAAGGGGAAGAACATCGCCGACGTCTGCTCGATGCAGATCAGCGACCTGGCCGACTGGGTCCGGGGCCTCGACGACCCGTCGGTGGCCCCGCTGCTCACCGGGCTGCAACACCTCCTCGACTCGTTCGCGGAGATCGGGCTCGGCTACCTCTCGCTCGACCGGCCGTCGGGAACGCTGTCGGGCGGCGAGGCACAGCGCACCAAGATGATCCGCCACCTCGGCTCGTCGCTCACCGACGTCACCTACGTCTTCGACGAGCCGACGATCGGCCTGCACCCCCACGACATCCAGCGGATGAACGACCTGCTGCTGCAGCTGCGGGACAAGGGCAACACCGTGCTGGTCGTCGAGCACAAGCCGGAGGCGATCGCGATCGCCGACCATGTCGTCGATCTCGGTCCCGGCGCAGGCACCGCCGGTGGCGAGGTGGTGTTCGAGGGCACCGTCGACGGGCTGCGGGCCAGCGGCACGCTGACCGGGCGACACCTGGACGACCGGGCCTCCTTGAAGCCGTCGGTGCGGACGCCGTCGGGCGTGCTGGAGGTGCGCGGCGCCGGCACCCACAACCTGCAGGATGTCGACGTCGACATCCCGCTCGGCGTGCTGGTCGTGGTCACCGGCGTGGCCGGGTCGGGAAAGAGCTCCCTGATCCACGGCTCGGTGTCGGGGCGGGACGGGGTGGTGTCGGTCGACCAGGCAGCGATCAAGGGCTCGCGGCGCAGCAACCCGGCGACCTACACCGGACTGCTCGACCCGATCCGCAAGGCATTCGCGAAGGCCAACGGCGTGAAGCCGGCGCTGTTCAGCGCCAACTCCGAGGGCGCCTGCCCCACCTGCAACGGCGCCGGCGTCATCTACACCGACCTGGCGATGATGGCCGGCGTCGCCACCACCTGCGAGGACTGCGAGGGGAAGCGCTTCCAGGCCGAGGTGCTCGGCTACACCTTCGGCGGCAAGGACATCAGCGAGGTGCTCGCCATGTCGGTCACCGAGGCCGGCGAATTCTTCGGCGCCGGTGAGGCGAAGACGCCGGCGGCCCATAGGATCCTGACCCACCTTGCCGACGTCGGGCTCGGCTATCTCAGCCTCGGCCAGCCGCTCACGACGCTGTCCGGCGGCGAGCGGCAGCGGCTCAAGCTGGCCACCCACATGGCCGAGAAGGGCGGCGTCTACGTCCTCGACGAGCCGACCAGCGGCCTCCACCTCGCCGACGTCGAGCAGTTGCTCGGCCTGCTCGACCGGCTCGTCGACTCCGGCAAGTCGGTCATCATCATCGAGCACCATCAGGCGGTCATGGCGCACGGCGACTGGATCATCGACCTCGGCCCCGGCGCCGGCCACGACGGCGGCCGGATCGTCTTCGAGGGCACACCCGCCGACCTCGTCGCCGCCCGCTCCACCCTCACCGGCGAGCACCTCGCGGCCTACGTCGGCACCTGACGGCCTTCGCGGAGTCCCACCCCAGGAGCCCCTCACATTCCGCGCGCCGCGGCGTTCGGCAGTATCCGCCGATCCCGACGGACCGAGTCGTCCGGTACTCGGTTTACAGCTGTCACGAGGTCCTCCCGCAGGATGACGACGGCGCTCCGGCTACCGGGTAGCGTTCGGCCCATGGACGGGACGTGGTGGGATCGGCTCCGGCGCGTCGACCCCCGGATTTGGGACGGGCTGCTCGCGCTCGTCGTGCTCGTGCTCGGCGTGCTCGCCTTCGCGGCGCGGGTTCGCACGCCCGGCGAGCCTCCTCAGGCGCTGGGGTTCGCGCTCGTCGTCGTCGCCGCGGTCGCGCTGGCCTGGCGCCGCCGCGCGCCGCTGGTGGTGGCGGTGATCGTCGGCCGCGGCCGTTTCGACGGCCGCGCTCTTCGGCTACTGGCCCGAGTTCGTCGCGCTCATCGTGATCGCCCTGTACACCGCCGCCGCGAACGTCGATCGGCGGCGGTTCCTCACCGTGCTCGTGCCGGTCAGCGTGCTGAGCTCGGTCGCGATCAGCGTCGGCGAGTACTCCGAGCGGGGACTGAACTGGGTGGAGATCGCGTTCGGCCTCGTCATCTCCGTGGGGTTGCCGATCCTCGTCGGACGCATGACGTTCAACCGCCGACGCCGCGTCGTCCGCGATCGCACGCTCGCGGCGCGTGACGCCGTCATCGCCGAGCGCGCGACGATCGCGCGTGAGCTCCACGATGTCGTCGCGCACCACATGAGCGTGATGGTCGTGCAGGCGGGCGCGGCGCGAAGCGTCGTCGAGACGGCCCCGGACGCGGCCGCCGATGCCCTGCGCCAGATCGAGGCGTCGGGTCGCACCGGGCTCGCGGAGATGCGCCGGCTGCTCGAGATCCTCAAGGCGGACCACGCGGACGGCGACCTCGCGCCGCAGCCGGGGCTCGCGCACCTGGACGAGCTCCTCGACGGGATGCGCGCGACGGGCTTGCGCGTCGAGGCGGTCGTCGAAGGCGAGCCACGTCCGCTCCCGCCGGGGGTCGATCTCTCCGCGTACCGCATCGTCCAGGAGGCGCTGACGAACTCCCTTCGACACGCGGGTGGTGCGAGCGCCCGCGTCCGGCTGCGCTACGAACCCGACGCGCTCGAACTCGAGGTGATCGACGACGGCCCCGGCGCGACGGCCGACGACGTCGGTGGAGGACACGGCCTGATCGGGATGCGAGAGCGCGCGCAGCTCTTCGGTGGAGAGGTCGAGGCCGGATCGCGGCCCGGCGGCGGCTTCGCGGTCCGGGCGCGCCTCCCGTCGGAGGCACGCGCGTGAGCGACGGGCCGATCCGGGTCCTGATCGCCGACGACCAGGCGTTGATGCGGACGGGCTTCCAGATGATCCTCGACGCCCAGCCCGACATCGAGGTCGTGGGCGAGGCGATCGACGGCACCGACGCGATTCGCCATTACGAGCGTCTGACGCCCGACGTGGTCGTGATGGACGTGCGGATGCCGGCGATGGACGGGATCGAGGCGACGAGGCGGCTGACGGCGCTCGACCCGCCCGCACGCGTGCTGATCCTCACGACGTTCGACCTCGACGAGTACGTGTACGAGGCTCTCCGCGCCGGTGCGAGCGGGTTCCTGCTGAAGGACCGGCCGCCGGAGGAGCTCGTCGCGGCCGTGCGCGTGATCGCCGCCGGCGAGGCGCTGCTCGCGCCGTCGGTCACCCGCCGGCTGATCGAGGAGTTCGCGAAGCGCGCGCCGACCGCGTCTCGCGACGAGCTCGGCGAGCTCACCGACCGTGAGCGCGAGGTCCTCGTCCTCATGGCCCGCGGCCTCTCGAACCGCGAGATCGCCGGGTCGCTGTTCGTCGCCGAGACGACGGTGAAGACGCACGTCGGACGGATCCTCGGCAAGCTGCGGCTGCGCGACCGCGCGCAGGCGGTCGTCCTCGCCTACGAGTCCGGGCTCGTGCAGCCCGGCGACTGACCTCTCCTCCAGGATCGAGGGGTCCTCCCGCAGGAGGACGTCCGGTTCCCTACCGCAGGCCGACGCCGTCGCGGCGCCCCCTCCATAGCGTCGACATCGACCGAACCCGACAGGAGGAGCGGTGATGGAACAGACAGGGAGAAGGGAACCGATCGGCTCGCCGGCGATCTCGGTCCGTGAGGTGACGAAGCGGTTCGGGTCGCTCACGGCCGTGGACGATCTCAGCTTCGAGGTGCGGCCGGGCGTCGTGACGGGCTTCCTCGGGCCGAACGGCGCGGGGAAGAGCACGACGCTGCGGATCGTGCTCGGGCTGGTGACGCCCACGGAGGGGTCGGCGACCGTGCTCGGGATGCCCTACGCGAGCCTGCAGCATCCGGCCCGCACGGTCGGAGCCGTGCTCGAGACGCAGAGCTTCAACCCGCTACGGAGCGGCCGGAACCACCTCCGGACGCTCGCATCGGCGTCGGGCATCCCGCTCCGGCGTGTCGACGAGGTGCTCGAGCAGGTCGGACTCGCAGCGGCCGCCCGGCGCAACGCCGGCAAGTACTCGCTCGGGATGCGGCAGCGGCTCGCGCTCGGCGCGGCGCTCCTCGGCGAGCCGAGGGTGCTGATCCTCGACGAGCCGGCGAACGGCTTGGACCCGCAGGGGATCCGATGGCTGCGCGGGTTCGTGCGTGACTTCGCCGCGCAGGGCAACGCCGTGCTCGTCTCGAGCCACGTGCTGACCGAGATGGCGCAGCTCGCGGACGAGGCGATCGTGATCAACGGGGGGCGGCTCGTCCGGCAGGCGCCCGTGTCGGAGCTCACGCGGAGCGCCCGCGAGATCCGCGTGCGGACGTCCGAGGCGGAACGGCTCGCCGCGGCGCTGCGCGAGCACGGCCTCACGGTCACCGCGAACGGCGACGGCGACCTGCAGGTGTCGGGCGGCGACGCCGCACGCGTCGGGACGCTCGCGTTCGAGGCCCGCGTGCCGGTCCTCGGGCTCGAGGAGAAGCAGACCACCCTCGAGGACGTGTTCTTCGAGCTCACGGAGGAGGGATCACGATGAAGGATCAGATCGTTTCGGAGCTGCGCAAGCTCACGACGACGCGGAGCGCCTTCGCGCTGCTGGCGGGATTGCTCGCGGTCGTGGGGCTCGGTGCCGTCGCCGTCACCACGGACGGCGAGCCGAACCTGCTCGTGCCGCTCGAGGGCCAGGCGTTCCTCAACGTCGTGCTCTCGATCACGCCGATCTTCGCGCTGTTGCTCGGGATCCGGTCGTTCACGGACGAGTTCCGGTTCGGGTCGATCGTTCCGACGCTGCTCGCGAACCCGAGGCGGCTACGGGTCCTCGCCGCGAAGGTCGTGACGACGGCCGCCGGCGGCATCGTGCTGGCGCTCGCGGCGACGACGGTCGCGATCGCGGTCGGCGCGCCGATCCTGATCGGCAAGGGATGGGACCTCACCTGGTCGATCGGCGCGATGGGCGCGGTCGTCGGACGGCTCGTTTTCGCATCGGCGCTGTGGACAACGATCGGGGTCGGGGTCGGGCTCGCAATCCGGCACCAGGTCGCGGCCGTCGCCGGCTCGCTCGTGTGGATGATCGCCGGCGAGGGCATCCTCGGTGGGCTGCTGCCGGACGTGGCCCGGTATTTCCCGGGCTCCGCCGGGTTTGCGGTCGTCGGGATCAACTCGAGCGGCCTGCTCGCGCCGGTGACGGCGGCGATCCTCCTCGGCGGGTACGCGCTCGTTGCGGTGGTCGCCGGCGGAACGCTGATGCAGCGCCGCGACATTGCGTGAGTCGGTCCGCAGTTCGTCGAGCGCGGCAGGCCTGGTTCGCCTCGGGCCTGCCGCGCTCGGCGCGTGCGGTCCTCGCTCGAGCTCGGCGATCCCGGCTGCCGAGCTTGGCCGCCCGACATCGTGACGATCAAGGACGGTGCGACGCGAGATGATCCGGCGCCTCGACCGGAGACGATCTCGCGGCGAGTCGAGGGGTGTTCGCCGGTCGCCGGCTGCGCCCTGCTCGCGCATCGGCACGTCAACTCGAGGCTGCTTCCTAGTGGATTGGGTGTCTCACGAGTCCAGGACGTCGGCCAGGTCGAACCCGACCGGCTCTTGGAGTTGGGCGAAGGTGCACGACCGGGGCTCGCGGTCGGGGCGCCAGCGGACGAACTGCGTCGTGTGCCTGAAGCGCGGCCCCTCCATGTGGTCGTAGCGGACCTCGACGACGCGTTCGGGTCGAAGCGGCACGAACGATAGATCCTTTCCCGCGCTCCAGCGACTGAACTCGGAGTGGCGGGGAGTACGCGTCCCGGCCTCCTCCTCCGCCCAGGCCCACGGGTGGTCGTCGAAGGTGGTGACGAGCGGCTGGAGTTCGGTGAAGAGCGCCCGGCGCCGAGCCATGGAGAACGCGCCCACGACGCCCACGCTCGCGAGGTCGCCTCCCTCGTCGTAGAGGCCGAGGAGCAGCGACCCGACGGCCTGTGCGTCGGTCTTGTGCACGCGATAGCCGGCGACCACGCAGTCTGCCGTCCGAACGTGCTTGATCTTGAACATCGTCCGCTTGCCCTGCTGGTATGACCCCTCGAGGGGCTTGGCGATAACCCCGTCGAGTCCCGCGCCCTCGAACTGATGGAACCACTGCTCGGCGATCCCTCGGTCGGTGGTGGCGGACGTCACGTGGATCGGCGACTCGGCGGCGGCGAGCGACTCCTCGAGCGCCCGGCGCCGCTCGCGGAACGGCTCCCTCGCGTAATCGTGATCCCCGAGGGCCAACAGGTCGAACGCCACGAAATGGGCGGGCGTCTGCTCGGCAAGCAGCCTGACCCGGCTGTCGGCCGGGTGGATCCGTTGCTGCAGCGTCTCGAACTCCAGACGTCGGCCCGAGGGATCGGGGACGACGATCTCGCCATCCACCACGCACCGGTCGGGGAGGTTTGCCATGATCGCGTCGACGACCTCCGGGAAGTAGCGGGTCATCGGCCGCTCGTTCCGGCTGCCGATCAAGACTTCGTCTCCATCGCGGAAGACGATCGAGCGGAAGCCGTCCCATTTGGGCTCGTAGCTGAAGGCCCCGCTCGGGATCTCCTCGACGGGCTTCGCGAGCATGGGAGCTACGGGCGGCATGACCGGCAGGCGCATGGGCCCATCATCCCTGACCCGTCGCGTCCTTACCGCCGTGCGGGCTCGAGCCGTACGCGAGGACGCCGACGGATCATCTTGACGTCGGATCCGACTTCCTCATGTCCCCGGCATGGGGAGGCACTCCAGAACGTCGATGGTGCCGCCGGGCGTTTGCAGGTGTGGATGATCCTCGAGCATCTTCTCGGCCGCGTCCAACGAGTCAGCTTGGACGATCGAGTAGCCGGATGCCTGGGTCGATCCGGGGGAGGCGGAGCTGCCTTCGATATGCATGCTCGAGCCGAGTGGCAGGCCGAAATCGACGAGGGAGTCGCCGGTCCTCTGCGCCCACGCCATCCATGCGTCCATCCCAGCCTTCGCTTCCTCCGGCGTGGCGTTCGCCATCATCTCCGCCGCCGAAACCGGCGAGTTGTACAGCACCAAGAACTTGGTCATGGGTGATCCAACTCCCTCCCGATAGTGCGGCCGACGCCGAGTATGCCCCCGCACGATGCATGTCGGCAATGAGCAGAGCCGGTCGACGCGACGGTGGCGATGCGCAAGGCGACTCAAGTGGTCGGTTGGCGGCAGACTCCCTCAATGGAGGAGTCCTTCAAGCAGGGGGACCGTTGCTTCGGGGCCCGGGAGCTCGGCGACCTCGTCTCGGATTCGTTCCGCCGCGACTCGGTACGCGGGATCGTCGAGCGCTGTGGTGACGGCGTCCGCGACGGAGTCCGGTGTCGCCCGGAAAGCATCGAGGACGATGCCGACGCCGAGCTGCTCGCATCGGGCGGCGTTCAGTGGCTGATCGGCGCCCATCGGAAGCACGACCATGGGCACGCCGTGCGCGAGCGCCCCGATCACGCTGCCGGACCCACCGTGGTTGATCATGAGATCGCAAGAGGGGAGGACGGCCGACTGCGGGATGTATCGCTCGACGTGGACGTTCTCCGGCTGCCGCCCGACCACCTCCGCATCGAGATTCCGTCCGAGCGTGACCACGACGTTGATCGGCAGCTCGCGCAGGCCCGCGAGCACACGCGCGAAGAGGTCCCCGGACTCCTCGTTGAACACCGTGCCGAGGGTGAAGTAGACGTTCGGTCGATCGGGCCGGCGCGGGACCCACGGAGGTGCATCGCCCACCGCGGCGCGATCCTCCGCGCCCGAACCGAATGGAGAGCGTGTTCGGCGGCAGCGGACACGCGGGGTCGCGGAAGCTCGGCGGGAACGGGGACACCACCAGGTCGCGGGCGAGCATCGCCAGGCCGGGATCGGCCGGCAGCCCGTGCTCGGCGCGCAGCGCGTCCAAGGGTTCGGCCACGACCTCGGGGCGCACGAACGACCCGGCCGCGGTGACGAGGACGGTGGCGTGGGGCAGACCGAGGCGCTCGGCCGCGATCATGCTTCCGAAGTCCACCTCGTCGCAGACGACGACGTCGGGTTGCCACTCCTCGTTCAGCTGCAGGAGACGCGCCGCCGCCGCGCGGGCGAAGCGATCCGGCGTAGGCGTCTCGAAGGACCTGGTACTCCCGTTCCATGTCGATCTCGAGGAGCGGCGTGATCGTGGCCGGTCGGTCCGTCGCATCCGCCGGGTCGGGGAACAGGGTGAAGCCGTGGACCTCGAGGGGAGCGACGGCGGCGTGCCGGCCCGCGAACGCGACGCCGTGTCCCGCCGCGTGGACCGCCGTCGCGATCGGCACGAGCGGCTCCGCATGGCCGCTTCCCCCCGCGAACGTGAACAAGACCCGCACCTCGACCTCCCCGTGCATGATCCCATCGCGCGGCCATTCCGCAGTGGCATGGAATGGGCGTAGAGTCGGTAGTACCTGCGGAAAGGGGGAAGGTATGGCACGGTTCGTGAGCCTGCTGAACTGGACCGATCAGGGAGCGAAGACCGCCGCCGACACGGTCAATCGCGCCGAGGCCGCGATGAAGGTCGCGAGCGACATGGGCGGCTCGTTGGAGATTCTCTGGACGATGGGCCAGTACGACATGGTCGCGATCACGGAGTTCGCCGACGACGAGACCGCCGTCGCGTTCCTGGCCAAGGTCTCCTCGCTCGGGAACATACGCTCGCAGACGATGCGCGCGTTCGACGCCGACTCGGTCCGAGGCATCATCGGGAAGATGTAGCGCGGACTCTGCGTCGGACTGGCTTCCGGAGGTCCCACCACTCCTGCGGTTGTTTCGAGCCCCGACTCGCAGACCGACTGGAGGTTCGGGCGAGGCAGGGGGAAGCGATCGGGGTGGACGAAGCATGCGAAAATTCGCGAGGGTCAGCCGTTACAAGTCATCGGTCACCGAGATGGCGAGGGTCGAGGAGGTCGCGGCGAACCTCATCCCGAGGGTGCGGGAGATCGAGGGTTGCGTCGGCGCCTTGTTCCTGGTGGATCGGCTTTCGGGGCGCTCGATGTCCATCTCATTCTGGGACTCCGAACAATCCATGCTGAACTCCGAGGAGGAGGGCAACCGCATTCGAAGGGAGATCTCGGAGAAGGCGGACGAACGGGTCCTCTTCATCGAGCGATACGAGGTCGCCTACGAGATGTGAAGGAGGGGAAGTCATGTCCAAGATCCCACCCGCATCGTGGCAGGATCCCGAGGCATTCGAGCCGGACGAGGTCCGGGAGGCCGAGGAGTCGGAGCACCGGATGCACGAGGAGCACGACGATCACGAGCACGGTGATCAATGCGGCCACGAGGCCGTGGAGCACGACGGCCATACCGACTACATCCACGACCATCATCGGCACTTCTTCCACCGCGGCCACTGGGACGAGCACTAGCTGCCGAGGCGGCCCACGCTCGGGCCCGCTCAGGGTCACCCTTCGCAGTCGCGAGTGATCTCGACCAGGCAGACGTCCGTGTCGTCTCCTCCGTCGGCCTTGTCCTTCTGACGGTTCCCGTCCAGGACGTCGTTTCCCGACCCCCCGACGAACTCGTCCTTGTTGAACCCTCCCGAGAAGTGGTCGTCACCGGAGCCGCCGTAGAACACGTCATTCCCGTCGCCCCCGTAGGAGCTGTCGTTGCCTCCTCCTCCGGCCACTTTGTCGGAGCCGGAGCCCGCGTGAATCGCGTCGTTGTCGGCACCGCCGATGAGCTTGTCCCGGGCGGCCTCGCCGAGGATGAGATCGTCTCCCGAGTCACCCTTGAGCAGGTCATGCGAGCGGTCCTCTCCGCCGGTGATGACGTCGCGTCCGCGCCCGCCGAAGGCGCGGTCGTCATCGACGCCCGCGAACAGGATGTCGACGACCCTTCCTCCCACCAGCACGTCGTGGCCGCGGCCCCCGTGGAGTGCATTGGCGCCCGACCCCCCACAGATGAGATCCCGCCCGTCGAGCCCGATGACGACGTCGGTGCCGCCGCGGGCATCCACCACGTCGCGGTGATTCGTCCCGATCAGCAGGTCGTTTCGGCGGGTCCCGGTGATGGTGGCGCGATGGCCGCGGCAGTGCCCTCGCCGCCGGACCGACTTCGTGCGATGCCTCGGCGACGCCGACCGGCATCTCCTTCGCTTCTCCGCGTCCAGGCATACGTCCCGACGCGAGCGGACGACGTGATCCGTTCCGCCCGATCCGTCGAGGACGTCGTTGTCCTTGCCGCCGGCCAGGCGGTCCCGGCCGTCACCGCCGACGAGCACGTCCCGGCCGGACTGGCCCCGCACCGAGTCGTCCGCGATACCGCCGTGCATCGTGTCGTCGCCGGCCCCCCCGCGCAGGTCGTCCGAACCGTCGTGGCCGTGGATGACGTCGTTGCCCGGCCCGCCGACCATTCGGTCCGGACCTCCGCCGCCGCTTAACATCGTGTCGTCGCCGCCGCCTCCGATCATCAGGTCGGAGCCGGAGTCGGCCTGGCCGCCGGTCATGATGTCGTTGCCCTCGCCCCCGATGATCTGGTCCCGGCCCGTGGTGCCGAACACGCCGTCGTTGCCTCCGCCCCCGTCGAGGCGGTCGTTGCCGGGGAGGCCGACGACGCTGTCCTCGCCCTCGTTCCCGCAGATGGCGTCGTCCCCGTCGTATGCGTCGATCGTGTCGTTGCCCTCGAGTCCGACGATCACGTCGACTCTGTCGGTTCCGACGATCACGTCGTCGCCGCTCGTCCCCACGATCGTGGGATCCAGGCCGAAACATTGCGGCGGCCCTCGGCGCCGATCCCCACCGGAGCTCTCACCGTGCCCGCCCTCCGCCGCTCCGCCCGGTGTTGCCTCCTCCGCGGGGTCCTGGTCCTGCGACGAAGAGGGTTCCGGGGAGGGACTCGGCGATTCGGTCGGGCTCGGTTGGCTCGTCGGCGTCGAGGAAGGAGTCGTCGACATCGTGGGTGATGAGGTCGCCGAGCTCGCGGCCATCGCGGGAAGGGTCCGCCCCCGCGGCGAGGAGAAGGCCGAAGGCGAGGCCGACGAGGGCGCGAGCGAGAGAGGAGGAGGCCGTTCCACGAAAAAACACCCGGACAGGCTAGCGGCTCGCCGGGTCCGTCGCAGTTCGCCGGGCCAGGGCGGCAGTCAACCTACGCTGTGGCCGACTCCTGGCCGGCGCGCCAGACGCGGGCCATGGTCTTCGCGAACCGGTAGACGACCAACGCGAGCAGGATCCCTCCGATGATGGCCTCCACCTGGTCGCGGCTGAGCGGAAGGAAGCTGGAGATGGGCTCAGCCGCCCGCTCGCCGATCTTGCCTTGAACCCCCGTGAGGCCCGCCCGCCCCATGGCCGTGATGTCCATCTCGTCCTCCTCTGGTCAAGTGCGCTGCGGGCCCGGCTCTCGACGACCGCTCGAACTGCGAGCGCCGTCGCTGCCCGATGCTACCGGCACGTCGGGATCTCCGTCGCGCCGTCGCCGGGTCGTCAACCGATCCGCAAGTCTGGGTCGCCGCGGAGGAACGAGGCGGGCGACGCGGCCTCCTCGGCGATCGAGGCCTTCAACTCGCGGGCAAGGGCCGGAATGGTTGCACCTCGACGACGACTCGCGGCCCGGCTTTCGTGTGCGACCAGACGGCCACGGCCTCGCCGTCCACGATGACGGTGGGGGAGATCCACGCCTGCTTGCGATAGGGCGGTCGCGACCGCATCGATCAGCGCGTCGAGGTCTCGCTCCGTCAGCCCGTAGTAGTTGAGCCAGTGCGGCTTCCGGTACTGGTCCGTCCCACGCGCAGCGGTGTGGAGGGAGACGTCCTCTGCCGGCAGCAGATGCAGGGTGCCCCGCATCGCCCACGTCCTCGCCAGCGTTCGGTCGGTCCACAGCGCATCCAGGATGTCGTCCGCGCGCAGGTTAATGCGCGCCCACGCCGACAGCTGCGCCGAGGAGAGCAGTTGGGCGTGGAGCCCGGTGACGTCGCGCGTCATGGCTACCAGGTCCTTGCTGCCCGTGCGCCGGTCGAGGTGCTGGCGTCGAAGCCGCAGCCGCGCGATCCGCTGCTCGGACGGAGGCCTCATCGAGCGTGACAGTATGCCACGTCCCGGGCGCGCGCCGAGTTCAGCTGTGCGCGCCGCGCGAGGCGTCGGAGGTGGTGCTCTCGACGCCGGCCACACCGGATGCGAGGCCCTGCACGACGTCGATCTCGCGGCGAAGCGCCGGAAGCGAGTCGAAGATCGCTCGAGCGCCTGCCTCGCGGAGCTCGGATCCGCAGAAGCCGCCCGTCAGGAGGCCGATGCTGGAGATGCCCGCGCGCTTGGCGGCCTCGCAGTCCCAGACGGAGTCGCCGATCATCACGGCGGCGGCGGCGCCGGCCCGATCCAGGGCGACCTGCACGAGGTCCGGCGCCGGCTTCGTCCTGTCGACGTCGGCCGAGGACGTCCACGCGTCCACCACCCCCCTCGCGTCGAGCAGGTCGAGGTACTGGTCGAGCTCCTCCTGCTTGGCGGAGCTCGAGAGGACGACGGCGTGGCCCCGGCGCTTCAGGTCGCGGAGCACCGCGTTCGCCTCCTCGAGCGGCTCGACCTCATCGATCAGCGCCGCATACGCCTCGCCCTCGGCCCGCCGAAGCGCGTCGCCCTTGGCGTCGGCGAGCTCCTCGGAGGCGACTGCGGGGATCAGCTGGTCGCCTCCCATCCCGATATGCCGGTGGATGCGCCAGAGGGGAATGACAATTCCCTCGGACCTGAACGCTCGATACCACGCCAGCGCATGGTGATACGCGCTGTCAACGAGCGTCCCGTCGACGTCGAAGATCACGGCCAGCGCACGCTCCATCGCCAGACCATTCCCCGGGACGATCCCCGGTACACCCAGAGGGGTGACGGGCCGGCGGCTATGCTCGCCGTCGTGGAGCTGCCCGGCAACCTCGTCGACGCCACGTGGCTGCGATCCAACATCGGGGCGCCGCGGCTCGTCGTGGCCGACGTGCGATGGCATCCCGACGGCGACGGACGCGGCGCGTACGAGGCCGGTCACCTCCCGGGCGCGGTCTTCCTCGACGCCGAGGACGACCTTGCCGCGCGACCGTTCATCGACGGGCCGGGTCGCCATCCCTTGCCCTCGCCGGCGTCGTTCGCCTCAACCATGCGGGCGGCGGGGATCGGCGACGACGACGCGGTCATCGCCTACGACGACGCCGGCGGATCCCACGCCGCTCGGCTGTGGTGGATGCTGCGGGCGATCGGGCACCCGTGTGCGGTCCTCGACGGCGGGCTCAATGCGTGGGAGGGCGAACTCGAGACGGGGGTCGTTCGGCGAGAACGCGCCTCGTTCACGCCTCGGGAGTGGCCCTCGGATCGCATCGCGGACGCCGAGCGCGTCGCCGACGAGTTGCGAGCGGGCTCCGCGGTGGTGCTCGACGCCCGGGCTGCGGAGCGTTACCGGGGGGAGGCCGAGCCGATCGATCCCGTGGCCGGGCACATCCCGGGCGCCGCCAGCGCTCCCTGGGCGGACAACCTGGATCCGACGACGGGACGGTTCCGCCGACCGGATGAGCTCCGGCGCCGGTTCGAGGCGATCGGCGTGCGGGAGGGCGGTGACCCCATCGTCTACTGCGGCTCCGGACTCACGGCGACACACGATCTGCTGGCGATCGAGGTCGCCGGCCTCGGGCGCGGCCGGCTGTACGAGGGATCGTGGTCGGGCTGGATCGACGATCCCGAGCGAGCCGTCGCCACCGGTCCGCCGAAAGAGCGGCCCTCACCGGGCTGACGCCGCGCCGCGTCGGGCGATGTCGGCCCTTGGACGGCCGTCGCGCATCGGTTCACCGTATCGGCGACGGCGCCACGGAAATCCCACATCCGGCCGATACCGGCTGCACAATCTCGGAGCGACGATTCGTTGAGCTTCGAAGTAGCCGGTTCGGGACCCGGTTACGAGGGGGCGGGGGCAGCCGGCTCCCGCCTCCTTTTGTTCCGGCCTCAGTTACCGTTGGTGACCGTGCGGATCATCACCTGGAACGTGAACTCCATCCGGGCTCGCGAGAGCCGCCTCGAGGCGTTGCTGCGCCGGTGGACTCCCGACATCGTGTGTCTTCAGGAGACGAAGATCGACGACGACCGCCTTCCGCGGGGCGCCGTCGAGGCGCTCGGCTACGACCTCGCGACCTTCGGCCAAGGTCCCTACAACGGCGTCGCGATCCTCGCGCGCACGGAGCTCTCCGACGTCGAGCGAGGGTTCGCCGGCGACCCCGTTCCGGGCGAGCCGCGGGTGCTGAGCGCGACCGCGGGGGGGCTGCGCCTCGTCAACCTGTATGCCGTGAACGGCAAGGCCGTCGGGGATCCCGCGTACGTGACGAAGCTCGCATGGTTCGACGCCCTGAGCGCGTGGCTCCGGTCAACCTTCGACCCGACGGAGCCGCTGCTCGTCGTCGGCGACTTCAACGTCGCCCCCGAGGACGAGGACGTCCACGACCCGGAGACGTGGCGAGGCGAGAACCTCGCGAGCGAGCCCGAGCGTGAGCGGGTGCGCGATCTTTTGACGTGGGGGCTGGTCGACCTGCTTCGGCAGCACGCCGACGGCCCGGGGCCGTTCACGTGGTGGGACTATCGGGCGGGCGCGTTTCACCGCGGATGGGGGCTTCGGCTCGATCTCGCGCTGGCGACGTCCCCGGTCGCCGCACGGTGCACCGCCGTCCACGTCGATCGCGACGAGCGAAAGCCCTCGACCGGCGAGGGCAAGCCGAGCGATCACGCGCCACTCATCATCGACCTCGACTGAGCCGGGGCTCACGCGACGCCGAGCATCCGCGTCGCCGCCTCGTAGGATGCCTTGGGAGGGAGGGGTAGGTGGCGACGAGCGGCGGTTCGAAACCTCGAGGGACCTTCGTCCGCGGCGTGCGGATCATCGGCTCCTATATCCGGACACACCCGCTGCCGTTCGCGGTGTCGGTCGTCGGCGCCACCATCTACGCGGCCGCCAGTGTCCTGAGCGCCGCCGTGCTGGGTCGTGCCACGGACCGTGTCCTCGTCCCCGCGTTCGGGCGGGGCGTCTCGACGAGCGCGATCGTCTGGGGCGCAGGGTTGATCGTCGCGGCGGGAGTGCTGCGGTCCGCCGGCATCATGCTTCGCCGCTACTACGCGGGGATGGCGGGAGCGCGCGTGGAGGCGACCCTTCGGAGCCGCGTCGCCGACCAATACCGGGATCTGCCGCTCGCCTATCACCGGGCGAGGCCGACGGGCGAGCTCCTGGCCCACGTCGAGGCCGACGTGGAGGCGGCCGTCGATGTGCTTCATCCGGTGCCCTTCGCGGCGGGAGTGATCCTGCTCATCGCCTTCGCGATCGTGTCGCTGATCGCGGCGGATCCGTTCCTCGCGCTCGTCGGCCTGGCGTGGCTGCCGACGCTCGCCGCGCTGAATCGCTCGTTCGCCCGGAGGATGGAGGGGCCGGCGACGCGAGCGCAGCAGAAGATCGGCGAGGTCTCCTCGGTGGCCCACGAAAGCATCGACGGCGCCCTCGTCGTGAAGACGCTGGGCCGCGAGCCCGCGGAGGTGGAGCGGCTGGCGGCGAAGGCCGAGGAACTGCGGCTGGAGCGCGTGGCGTCGGGGCGCGTGCGCGCGGGGTTCGAGCCCGCGCTCGAGGCGCTTCCGAGCCTCGGCATCATCGCTCTGCTCGCCGTCGGCGCGTGGCGGGTCTCGACGAACGCGATCACGGTCGGCCAGCTCGTCCAGTTCATCGCGCTGTTCTATCTGCTCGCGTGGCCGATGCGGTTCATCGGCTGGGTCCTGTCGGACCTGCCGCGATCCGTCGTTGGACGCGAGCGCCTCGAGCAGGTCTTCACCGAGCCGGTCACCCTGGAGCCCGCCGCGAAGGCCGTGGGGCTCCCGTCCGGGCCCCTCGGGATCTCGGTCGACGGTGTCACATTCATCTACGACGACGATCCGGTCCTCGACGGCGTGGCGTTCGAGGTCCGGCCGAAGGAGTCCGTGGCGATCGTCGGCCCGACGGGAGCGGGAAAGAGCACGTTGACGCAGTTGCTCGTTCGGCTGGACGATCCCGACTACGGCGCGGTCAGGATCGGGGGGATCGACCTGCGGCACACCGACGTGGAGGACCTCC
Organism: uncultured Actinomycetes bacterium; assembly: GCA_963728285.1. Classification (GTDB taxonomy): domain Bacteria; phylum Actinomycetota; class UBA4738; order UBA4738; family HRBIN12; genus CAVSJR01. The sequence continues at coordinate 590,454 of CAVSJR010000005.1, forward strand.
GTCGCGCCGCCGCGATCGTGTTCCAGGAGAGCTTTCTCTTCGCTGCCTCGGTGAGGCAGAACATCTCGCTGGATCTGGACGTGGACGACGAACGGGTTCGGAGGGCCGCCAGGCTCGCGCGGGCCGACGGGTTCATCTCGCGCCTGCCCAACGGCTACGACACGGTGGTGGGGGAGCGCGGGTACACGCTGTCCGGTGGCGAGCGTCAGCGAGTCGCGCTGGCGCGCGCACTGTTGCGTGAGCCACGCGTGCTGATCCTCGACGACGCCACGTCCGCCGTCGATCCGACGATCGAGGCGCAGATCCTCGACGGTCTTCGTCGCGAGCTCGACACGACGCTGATCGTCGTCGCGTATCGCGTCTCGACCATCTCCCTGGCCGACCGCGTCCTCTTCCTCGACGACGGCAGGATCGTCGCGACCGGAAGCCATGCGCAGCTCCTGGAGGGGGAGCCGGCCTACGCGTCGATGGTGCGGGCCTACGAGCGGGGCGCCGGAGCGGCGGCGGCCGATGGGAGCACGGCATGAGCACCGTCGTGGTCCCGGAGCACGAGGCCGTCCTCGAGACCGACATCGAGGGGTCCTGGCGGGTCCTCCTTCGCGGTCTGCGTGAGAGCCCGGAGCTCCGCAAGGGCCTCGGGTTCACCGTCGTGCTCTCGCTGCTCGTCACGGCGGCGAACCTCGTCATCCCCGTGCTCGTTCAGCAGATCGTCGACCACGGCTTTCAGGGCGGCTTCCGGCCGGCGTTCGTCTACGGCCTGTGCGCGGCGGCGGCCGGCCTGGTCGCGATCGTCTACTTCGCCGGCCGAGCGGCGGCCAGGAGGCTCGTCGTGGCGTCGGAGAACGCGCTGCTCACCCTCCGGACCCGGGCCTTCGCGCACATCCACGAGCTCTCGATCGCGGAGCAGACCACGGAGAAGCGGGGGGTCTTCGTCGCCCGCGTGACGGCCGACATCGATACGCTGTCGCACTTCACCGAGTGGGGTGGCATGGCGTGGCTGCTGTCGCTGGCGCTGATGATCGGCTCGCTGGCGCTGATGCTCGCCTACTCGTGGCGGCTCACGATCCCGGTGCTGGTGCTCACGATCCCGATGTGCCTACTGCTCCTGCGGCTGCAAAAGGGCATCCTCGGCGCCTTCGACCACCTCCGGACCCGCGTCGGCGAGCTGCTCTCGGAGGTCTCGGAGAGCGTGATGGGGGCCGCCGTGGTCCGCGCGTACGGCCTTCAAGAGCAGATGGACAACCGCGTCAAGCGGGCGATCGGCCGGCGCTACCGGGCGCAGATGACGGCGCACCTGCGTTCGACCGCCCTGTATCCGATCGCGAACGTCGTGAGCGCCCTCGTCGTCGCCGGCGTCGTGGTCGTCGGCGCGACCCTCGGCCCGGATTGGGGCCTCACCGTGGGGCGCGTCGTCGCGTTCCTCTTCCTGGTCAACCTGTTCTTGGATCCCCTCCTCGATCTGCCGGAGATCTTCACCGAGACGCAGACGGCCATCGCCGGCTGGCGAAAGGTGCTCGGCGTGATCGACCTCCCGATCGACATCGAGGAGGCGGTCCCGGGCGTCGCGCTACCCGAGGGCGCGCTGTCGGTGCGCGTCGAGGGCCTCGAGTTCGCGTATCGAGAGGGGGGACGCGTGCTCCACGGCATCGACGTCGACATCCCTGCCGGCGCCCACGTCGCGATCGTGGGCGAGACGGGCTGCGGGAAGTCGACGTTCGCGAAGCTGCTGTCCCGGCTCGCCGATCCGGCCGAGGGCCGCATCCTGCTCGGCGGTGTCGACCTGCGCGACGTGGCGCGGGATTCGCGCCGGACCGCGGTGCGCATGGTCCCGCAGGATGGGTTCCTCTTCGACACCAGCATCCGGGAGAACGTGCGCGCCGGGCGGCCCGGCGCCGGCGACGACGACGTGGAGCGGGCGTTCGAGCACCTCGCCCTGCTCGACTGGTTGAAGACCTTGCCCGACGGGCTCGACACCGCGCGTCGGAGAGCGGGGGGAGAGCCTCTCCGTGGGAGAGCGGCAGCTCGTGGCCCTCGCGCGCGCCCAGATCGCGAGCCCCGGGTTGCTGATCCTCGACGAGGCCACCAGCAACGTGGATCCCGCGACCGAGCGTGAGATCGCCCAGGCCCTCGAGCGGCTCGAGGCCGGACGCACGACGGTCACCATCGCGCACCGCCTCTCCACCGCCGAGGGCGCGGACGAGGTGCTCGTGTTCGACGCCGGCCGCGTCGTCGAGCGGGGCGATCACTCGTCGCTGCTCGCGTTGGGCGGCGTCTACGCGGGCATGTACGAGAGCTGGCTCGGCAACGTCGCCGCTCGCTGACGGCTCACGACCGCGCGGCGGCGTCGCCGGCGCCTCGCTACTGCGCCGCCCGCGACTCGGTCGCCTCGTCGCCGAGCAGCTCCTCGAACAGGGAGCGGTAGTGGACCATCGCTTGGCGGAGGTCCTCGGTGCCGGCCCGTCCGTCCCCGTCGAGCACCGCGATCCGGTGCGCGGCTCGATAGTTCTCCACGACGTCGGGGTGGTCCACCGAGATGTCGGCCGCCCGCTGCTCGAACTCCTCCGTCGGGTATCCGCGGTCGCCCATCACGCGCAGCACGAGGCCGTTCGCGTCGAGGACGGCGGTGTTGGGGTCGTCGACGAACTTCGCCTGGACCCCGCCCCACTCGTCGGCGTAGCGAGCGCGCGCCAGGGGCGCCAGCGGGCGAATGTCCAGCTCCTCGCGGCGCCGCTCCCGGTCCTGCAGCTCGGACTCCGCCGCCCGCCGGCTGTCGCGCTCGCGGACGGTTCGGTCGTACTCGGGGCCGAACTTCCCTTGAAGCGCCTCACGCTTCCGTTGCTTCGACAGCATCCAGACGATCGACGCAACGGCGACGACCGCCACGACCGCGATCAAGATCCAGGCCCATGCAGGCATGGCGAACACCCCTTCCGTACGACGGGATCACCCGGTGTGTACCCGCCGGCCCGGGCGGCGAAACCGCCACGGCGCTCCCTCGTGCGGACGGCTTCGCCGCCGCTGCTCACGTCCGCGAGGAGCGGCGGCCGCGCACTCGGCGCCAGATGATGTTCCCGGCGACGACGAGGACGACCAGGATGAGCATTCCCCAGCCGAACCGGGACAGGATCGTGTCGATGAGCCCGACGTTCTCTCCGAGGAGATAGCCGAGCAGGCTCACGCCGACCGCCCACACGATCGCCGTCGGGATGACGAACGCCATGAACCGCCGGTAGCTGGTGGTCTGGCTCATCCCGGCCGTGAACGGGACGATCACCCGCAGCCCGCTGGCGAACCGCCCGACGAGGAGCACCTTCGAGTCGTTTCGTGCGAACGCCTCGCGCGCACGGTCGATCTTGTCTTGCGCGCGATCGGCGAACGGCAGGCGGCGAAGAAGCGCCTCTCCGTAGCGGTGGCCGAGCCAGAACCCGATCGATTCGCCCGCCATCGTGCCGAGCGCCCCCAGCACGATGACCCACGGCAGGGAGAGGTCGCCGCGCGCGGCGTAGACGCCACCGATGGCCAGGATGATGTCGCCGGGCACGACGACGCCCACGAACGCCGAGCTCTCGAGCATCGTCGCCGCCACGATCAGGACGTAGCCGTAGGTGGAGAAGAAGGGCCCGATCCAGTCGAGCAGCGTCTCGACGAGGGCGACGAACGGTCCCGAGGTCATCCGCGACCCGCCGTCGCGCCCCCACGGTGGCCGTTCGAGCGTTCGGCGCGGAACTGCGTCGCCCGATAGGCCAGCAGGATCAACGCGTTCGACAGGTAGAGCCAGACGCCGATGAGCACGACCGAGGCGAGCGTGCTCGTCGCGTAATGCTCCTCGAAGTCGGAGCCGTAGATGAGATACAGCCACACGCCGAGTGACACTAGCGAAGTTCCGGCGGCGGCGATCACCGACGCCCGCACGATCTGGCCCGCCGGCAGACGCTTCGGCGGCAGCACGCGATAGATCAGGGCCAGCACGGCAGCCGTGATGACGAACCCCCCGAGAAGCGCCCCCAGCAACCCCGCGGGCGATCGCAGATCATCCACGCCGAGGACGGCGGTCCCCAGGTACGAGGCGACGAGCGCGCCGGCCGTCAGCAACGGGAGGAGCGCCAGCACGACGAACGCCCGCCCCCAGATTCCCGGCATGGATCGGTCCTCGGCGGAGAGCCGGTCGAACGCGCGCGTGAGGCCGGAGCCGTACGACGTCGCCGGCCAGATCGCGGTGAGGGCCGCCGGCAGCCCGAGCGACGTCCCTTGCGCGGCGGCCGCCTGCAGGGCGGTGTCGATCCCGAGCGAGCTCGGCGCCAGCGCCTTCAGCTCGGTGCCGAAGCGCCGTATCCGCTCGTCGCCGAGGATGAGCCCCGCGATCCACAGCGCGGTGATCGCCAGGGGCGCAAACGAGATGAGCGCGTAGAAGGCGAGGCCGGACGCGATCAGCGTGATGTCATGCTCGTGGGCGTCCTGCAGCAGGGGGGCGAGCGGGCCTGGGAGCCGCCGGTAGAGCTTGTCCCGCCACCGCGACGGCGCCTGCGCGGAAGGAGTCCGGCCGACGCGCCGGCCCTCGTCGCGCACCACCGTCGTTGGGTTCCTCGAAGGCATGCACGTGCTTCCCCTCACGCCCGCCGCCACAAACGTGGACCTCGGCGGTAGCGTGGGTCCCTTCGATGGGTGAGGAGGAACGGTGGAGTGTGACGCTGGACGCGACGCGCGGTTCGAACGCGGCGACGAGGCGAGGTTCTCGGGGGAGGTCTGGATTCGCTCGGGCCCGACGGCGCCCGACGGGACGAATGTCGGCGTCGTTCACTTCTCGCCGGGTGCTCGCACGCGCTGGCACATGCACCCCGGCGGGCAGTTCCTGTACGGCGTGAACGGTCGGGGCCGCGTGCGGACGAGGGGCCAGGCGGGGGCGCTGCTGGAGCCGGGCGATGTCGCCTACGTGCCGTCGGGGGAGTGGCATTTCCACGGCGGCGAGCCGGACAGTCCCGTGGTTCACGTCGCGGTGAACGGGGGAGGGGCTCCTCACTGGGGCGAGCCCGTGACCGAGGAGGAGTACGAGGAGGGTTTCTGAGCGCGTCGATCTCTCCCGGGGACGGGAGCTCCCGCTCCGGCCTCGCGGGCGCCGTGCAGCTACTCGTCGTCTCCGACACCCACATCCCCGACTTCGCGAAGGCGTTGCCGGACGCCGTGGTGGCGGAGGCGTCTCGAGCCGACCTGGTGCTTCACGCAGGGGACGTGACCTCGCCCCGGGTGCTCGAGGAGCTCTCGGAGGCCGCGCCGGTGCTCTGCGCGCTCGGCAACGGGGACGGCGACGACGTCGCTCGATGGGGTGCGAGACCGCGGATCGAGGCCCGAATCGCCGGCATCAACGTCGGGATGGTCCATGATTCCGGCTCGCGAAGGGGACGCGCCGCGCGCCTTCGGCGCTGGTTTCCCGCGGCGGATCTCGTGGTGTTCGGACACTCCCACATCCCGATGGACCTGTCGGAGGAGGGAATCAGGCTGCTGAACCCCGGCAGCCCAACGTGGAAACGACGTCAGGATGCGCCGACCTTCGCGGTGGTGACCGTACGTGAGCGGGATATCGACGCGCGGATCGTGGAGGTGCGCTAGGTTCGATCCCGAAGCTCGAACCAGACGATCGTTTGCGTGTCGCTGTCGACGCCCCATCGATCGGCGATTCGGGCGACGAGGTGCAGCCCCCATCCCGTCCCCACGGCCTCGCCCCACTGTTCGCGGGTCGGCACCTCGAAGACGGCCACGGCGTTCTCCACCTCCACGCGGACACAATGATCCCGTTGCGCTACGCGGAACGTAATGGCATCCGACTCGGAGAGCCCCGCATGCCGGACGCTGTTGGTAACGAGTTCAGATGCGAGGAGCCTCGCGTCCTCGAGTGTCTCCGGAGCGACGCGATCGGCGATCTCGTTGAGGACCGCCGCGCGCGCCATCGATGGCGCCTGAGGGGCGACCGGCAGGCGAACTTCCAAGGTAACCCCATCTCCGATGGTCGGGCGGCTCAGCGACGGGCACGGCAACCTCCGGCCGCCGAGCAGCTCCTTAGGAGCGTTGAATACCACCCCCGGTGGGCCATGAAACGCAGCGCCGCAAACTTTTTGTGCGGTAGCGTACGAACCGCGATTGCGAGGTCGCTCCTCGCGGAGCGGTCCGCGGGGCGAGGCCGGGCCCCTGTCCGTACAGGCAGGGCTGAGGATCGCTACGCTCGTAGTCGCCGTCCAGGGGCGGTAGCTCAGTTGGTCAGAGCAGCGGACTCATAATCCGTCGGTCGCAGGTTCGAGTCCTGCCCGCCCCACCACGAAGTGCTCGGTAAAGGGCCTAGGCAGCACTCTGGGACGATTCGATCGAAGGGCTTGTACCGCGCTTGTACCGCGGGAGGAGATCGAGAGCGTTCGCTAGCGCGTCTGAGGTCCTCATCGAACAAGTGGCCGTAGACAGTCAGAGTGAACGCCGCGGAGGCATGACCCAAGACCCACTGCACAGCCTTGGGAGACGCGCCCGACTGAATCATCCGAGCAGCCGCCGAGTGACGAAGAACGTGGATTCCCACGGGTGGCAACTGGAGTTGCTCAGTCGGCTTCCAGATTCGGTTCGTGAAGTCACTCGGTGAATCCGAGCGAGTGCCCAGGAACTGGCGGGATCGACTCACCCCATTGTGTAGCAACAAACCGTCACAGGGCGGATGCGCCGATGGGTCCCGCCCTCATAGAATGCAGCGACTTAAGGCGTGTATGGGCGGTGTCGAAGGAGGATAGATGACAGAAAAGATCCGACCAAGTGAACCGTTTCTCGCACGCGCTCGTGAGTTGACGCACGCGGAGCTAGACCGCCGAGAGCACCTTGGTCGGGCCGTCAGCCCAGAGTTGCGGGCTGCAGTGGACGCCAACGATTTCGAGTTTGAAATCGACGGCTCCCGTTACGAGTCTGAGCGAGAGGACCGCTACAAGATTTCTGTGTCGGGAGAGCGGATCCTGACGCTCAGACGGTCAGAGTTCAGTGGTGCTGACATCTGGATAGAGGACAACTAGGGAGTCTTCGGCGGGTGTCAGGACTGGTCGTCGTCGAAGTTCAGTTTTGCTCCAGTTCGTCCAGCTCACCTGTTCGGCACAGCGGTCGCTCCTTGAATCGGACCTTCCTCATGAGGATCCCCCAGCAGTCAGTCTTGGGTGGCTCGGCGTGGCGAGCGCGTCCGCGACCTCGGTGAGCCGTGCCTTGTAGCTCTCCGCCACCGCTTGGAGTTCCTCCACCCGGTCCGAAAGATGGTGAACGCGATCACGCAATCGGTTGAGGCCGTCTCGCTCGTCGGCCCCTGATGGAATCATGTAGGCGCTCGCGACGAGAACGACTACGAGCGCGAAGACTGCGAGGAGCTTTCCCATCAGATCTCCTCTCCGTGGGAGACCATCCTGCGCCGGTCGGCGCCCGGTCCGAAACCGTCTGTTCGGCGTAGAGAACGTGCCACAGACATAGCATCTCGCTGACGGGTGGCCTCGCTGCCACGACGTTCCGACTAGGCTTGGCCGACACTAGCGAAAGCGGGGCGTCGGTCATGAAGGCGTTCATCTGGGAGAAGTACGGGCCGCCGGAGACGCTTCGGATGGCGGAGGTCGAGAAGCCTGCGCCGGACGCCGATGAAGTCCTGGTGAAGGTGCTGGCAGTATCCGTCAATCCGGCGGACTGGCATTCCATGCGCGGCAAGCCCCTTTTTTCGCGCGCCACCCTGGGCTTGCTGCGGCCGAAACATCAAGATCCTCGGCGTCGACATTGCCGGGCAGGTGGAGGCGGTCGGCAGCGGCGTGACCCAGTTCAAGCCCGGCGACGAGGTCTATGCCAATCTCTTGGACCACGGTTACGGCGGCTTTGCAGAATACGTCTCGGTGCCGGTTGACGTCATGTCGTTGAAGCCGGCGAACCTGTCGTTCGAGGAAGCGGCTGCAGTTCCGATGGCGGCGGTAACCGCACTCCAGGGCCTTCGCCACCACGGAGAGATCCAGCCCGAGCAGAAGGTCCTGATCAATGGCGCTTCCGGCGGCGTCGGCACGTTTGCGGTCCAGATCGCCAAGTCATACGGGCCCGAGGTGACCGGCGTGACCAGCACCCGGAACATCGACCTCGTCCGTTCGCTCGGCGCCGATCACGTCGTCGACTACACGACGACCGACTTCGTCCGTAGCGGGCGGCGCTACGACCTCATCCTCGACACGGTCGGGAACCGATCGGTGCCCGATCTCAGACGTGCGCTTGCCGAGGGCGGCAAGGCCGCCGTCACCGGGTTCACCAGCGTGGCGGAAGCTGATGGGCGTTCTCGCTGCGCGGCGGCAAGGATATCGCCATGGTGTCGGCGCACGTAACCACCAAGGATCTGGAGCTCCTTTCGGAGCTGATCGAGGCCGGCAAGGTGCGCCCGCAGATCGACCGGCGCTATCCGTTCGCCGAGATCCCCGCAGCGATCGCCTACCTGGAACAAGGCCACGCCAGGGGGAAGGTGGTCGCGGAGCGTGGCGTGAGGCGACTCCGCCTTGCCTTGGCCCATCGCGGGCGAATGGAAGCGATGGCCGCCGTCGGTTGCCGAGACTAGGTCGCGAGCTCGGTCGGCTGGATCGCCAGCCGGACGGGCTGGTCCCCACGGTAGAGGAAGACGTTCAGGTCGCGGCCGATGGCCGACGCGTCGGTGAGACGCTGGAGATCCTCCATCCCCGAGATGGCAAGGTCGTCGACGGTGAGGACCAGATCGCCCGGTCGGAGTCCCGCGCGGGCAGCCGGGACTTCCGGAGACCACTTCCACGATCTCGATCCCGCTCGTGTGGCCGGTCTCCCGCGTGATCCTCGGTGTGGCGGGACGCGGACCGCCGACGATGCCGAGGTAGGCGCGCCGAACGCGGCCCTCGCGCATGAGGGACGCGATGATCGTTCGCGTGGCGGAGTTGATCGGGACGGCGAGGCCGACTCCCTGGCCCATGCCCACGCCGACCAGCGCGGTGTTGATGCCGACGACCCTGGCGGAGCTGTCCGCGAGCGCGCCGCCCGAGTTGCCCGGATGAAGCGCGGCGTCGGTCTGGATGACGTTCTCGACGATCCGCGATGCCGCTCCCGATCGGGTGGGCAGCGATCTCCCCAGCGCGCTCACCACCCCGGCGGTCACCGAACCCTCGAATCCGAGCGGGCTGCCGATCGCGACGACGAGCTGACCGACCCGGAGCGACGAGGCGTCGCCGAGCGTCGCGGGCACCAGATCCGACGCACGCGCGCGCACGACCGCGAGGTCCGACAGGGGATCGGATCCGACGACCTCGAACGCGAACCGGCGACCGTCGGGGAACACCGCGCTGCCGCTGCGAAGGCCGGCGACCACGTGAGCGGACGTAACGATGTAGCCGTCCGGGGCGATCGCCACCCCGCTGCCGCCTCCATCCACCGTGCCCCGGGCCGTCCGGCGCCACACCTGGAGGCTGGCAACCGACGGCGTCAGCAGGTCGACGACCTGCGTGACGACGGTGGAGTAGGCGTCGAGCGCCTCCGCTTCCGCGGGGACACGCAGGACCGCCCGCTGTTCATCGTTTCCGTTCGACTCGAGCAAGTAAGGGCGTGACACGTTCACTCCGATTCCGGCCGGGGCCGACCGCTGCCTCCGGGAACGCCCCCATGGCGGTCGCGTATTCCCCATACGAGGTGGCCGGCTAGGAGTCGCCGCCGGTGAGGGTCACGCAGTTCCTGTACGAAGCGGCGGGAAGTCGGCCGGAAGGCCCTCCGCCTCGACCTGGAAGAGAGGTTGGGGTTCGGGAAGCCCTGCCAGATCGTGTCGGCCGAGGCTCCGGAGGCCCACGTCGGCCGGCACCTCGCCCTCGATGCCGGTTACGGTCTCGCCGGACACGACGATCTGACCGCCGTGGCCAGCCGAGCAGACGCGGGCGGCCGTGTGGACGGACAACCCGATGTAGCCGGTTTCGGTCAGGGTCGGCCGGCCGCTGTGGATGCCGGCACGGACGCGGCACTCGAGGTCGTCCGGCCAACGCCGGTCCGCCAGCGTCCGTTGCATGCTCATGGCCGCCTCGATCGCAGAGAGTGGGCGCTCGAACACCGCGAAGAACTCGTCCGCCCTGGCATCGACCTCTCGGCCCCCGGTTTGAAGCACCGCGTGGCGGATCACCGAGCGGACGTAGTTCAGCACCTCCGCGTAGCCGTCGCCGAGCTGCCTCAGCAGGGCCGTGGAGCGCTCGATGTCGGTCAGCAGGAACGTGACGAAGCCGGTGGGAAGCGTCTCGACATCGGCCGACCGGGCCTCGACCTCGCCCTCGAGGCGCTCCTTGTCGATGACGAATCGGACGGCGGCCAAGACCGTCTCGGCGAGATCCGGATCGTCGAGCGCGGCCGGATCGTGGACAACGGCCGTCATCGGCCTGCCCCCACGCTCGAGGTAGGTCACCGCCCGTTGCTCGCCTTCGCCGGGGAGCGGGGCCGGCTTGCCCGCACCGTCCAAATAGGACCCGGCCCCGTCTGACCAGTGCAATACGGCGAGTTCGGGATCCCGCAGGGCGCTTCGCAGCTGCTGCTCGAGCTCGCCCGGGGCGCCCATTCGACCCAACTCGATCACCAGGCGACCGGCCGCCGCGTGTCGCGCCTCGGTTCGCAGCTGGCCGGTGATGAATCCGACGGGCACGATGCCGTACTTCTTCGCGGCGTTCAGCAGCCGTTTGCGGGCGCGCTCCCTGGCCCCATCATCCTCGAAGGAGACCCGTTCGAAGCGTGCGAGCGCGTTGCGGACGTGCGGCTCATCGTGGATCGGCAGCCGCCGCCGGCCGGAGGAGTCGATGTAGGCGAAGGCGCTGTCCGGGAGGCGTGCCCGGTCCTTGGCGCTGAGCTTGGCCATGCCTAGACAATAGCGGGGTCAAACGACAGGGTGCCGGTCGAGGCGGTCGGGAGGATGTCGTGTCGAGCCGCCCCCCCGGGCCACTAGAGTCGGCCCCGTGTCCGAACGTGAGGACGTCGCGGCCGCGTGGGATCGTGAGTACGCGGCGGGCCGATACGCGGGTGATCCAGCGGTGCCCTTCGTCCGCGACATCATCGCGTCGGCGACGCGTGCCGAGGTGCTCGACCGCCCCGGGGTCGACATCGGCTGTGGGAACGGTCGAAACTACGTTGCCCTCGTCGACGGCGGGCTCGACCTCATCGGCCTCGACGTGTCCGAGGCGGCCGTTCGCCAGCTGGCGGCCCGCGTTCCCGATCGCGCGTCGCGTCTCATCCACGGCGACATCACCACGCTCCCGTCCGGAACGACGTACGGAACCGTCGTCGGCCTGCAGGTCTTCCAGCACGGCGACCGAGCGACATGCCATGCGCACGTGGTGGCCGCGCAGGAGCTGCTCGCGCCGGGTGGCGTGATGGCCGTGCGGGTGAACGCCCTCGGAACCGACATCGAGTTCGATCACGAGGTCGTCGAGGAGGAGAAGGAGGGGAGCGGGCTCACCGTGCGGTACCTGGAGGGTCCCAAGCGCGGACTCCTCGTGCACTTCTTCGACCGCTCCGAGTTGGAGGGATTGTTCACCGATCGGTTCGACACCGACTTGCCCATGCGACGTGATCGAACCCGGCGTCCCCGACCGGGCGCGGGCCAGTGGTCGCAGTGGGAGGCGATCTGGGTGCGCCGCCGCGATGTGGCCGGCACGTAACGCGGCTCGTCGGGATCCCGGTTCCTCGCGCGAGCCGTGCCTATAACGCATTGCCTTGCGGCGCATATTGCTTTGCGCTTCCGGGGTCCCTACGATCTCGAGATGCCTGCCGTCCCATGGGAGATATCGAGCAACGGAAAGACGCTGCACGTTGCCATTCACGAGGACGCATCGACGATCGAGTTCGAGGCGCTCCTGGATCGAATCCTCGCCGAGGTGAAGGGCGGCGCGCGGCACATTGTGCTCGTCGGACCCGGCGTGGAGAAACCGTCCCATGCCGCGGATGCCTTCGTTCGGGTGCTGCTCGGCCATCGCAGGGACCTCGATATCTCCGTGACCCTGCCACACCCTCGATCCGTCGACGGGACCGGGTGAGCCCGCCCGCCGAGATGATGTCGCGCCTTGAACCCGCCGACCGCGGCGGAGAAGGATAGGACATGGACTCCCCGCCGCCGCTTCCGCCGCCTCCGCCTCAATCCGGCGACGGGGAGCGCACGCGGCGGCTGCTGATCGGCTTCGCCGTATGGGGAGCCGTCGTGATGATCGTTACCGTCGTCCTCTTCGTCGCGTTGTTCGTGTATGCGTTCGACCGCAGGGGCAACACCATCACCGTCCGAACGCCGAACCCGACGACCTCCATCGTTCGCCTTCACCTTCCCCCGTAGGGAGCCGATGTTCGGGCGCGAGCCCGGTGGTCAGGAGGTGCGCGCGGCGGCCACGACAGTTCCGAGGCATCGGGTGGCCCCCCGGCCGCCGATCGCGGCGTGCCACGCGAGCAGGAACGGGGCGAGGAACTCGGCGAATGCCCCTTCGTGGCCCGGACTCAGATGCACGCCGTCGGCCGACAGGTCGGCTCCGGGCGCCGCGGCGTTCCAGTTCGCGATCGCCGCGTTCGGAACGGAGCCCGTCGCGAGCCGGATCTCCCGGTTCACGGCTGGGGCCGCAGCGGCGGGCGAATGGACGTTCACCCACACCACCAGAGGGAGGGCCGCGAACGATGCGAGGATGCCGTCGGCGTGCGTTCGAAGGGCGACCGGATCGGCGTCGTTGGTCCCGAGCTCCACCACGGCGACATCCGGCGGCACGAGGGCGTTCTGCGCCGCGATCGCGACACCCGCGGCCGAGGGCCGTCCCACCACCGCGTCGATCCTCGTGTTCCACTCCTCGAGCGCCGACGAGACGAAGGGCTCGGAGCCGGCCAGGATCGAATCGCCCATCAGCAGCGCCTCGGGCGGGGACGACACCGCTCCGGGACCGGGGAGGGGGAGCCAGCGTGCGACGCCGCCTCCATCGGCGACGTAGAGCCAGTCCGACGCATCGGCGGGCATCGAGACTCGAATGTCCTCCGCCTCGCCCACCACGCCGGCTTCCTGAGGCGGCGACGCGACCGGCACGGCGAAACGGCCTCCGAGGAACAGCTTGGGGGAGCCCGTTCGCGACCCGACGAGGACGACGGGGTCGAGCCTGTCGCCGCACCGGACGTGGAGCAGGCGCCCGGCCGGCACGCAGCGGCCCTCGGTGGATCGAAACGTCGTGATCGTCACGCGGGCGTCGAGCACGGCCGGGCGGGCGCACCCCGGGCCGTTGACCACCGGCACGGGCGAGGGAGCCGGACCCTCCGCTCCGGTCGCCGGCGCGCACGCGCCCGACAGCGCCAGCAACGCCGCGATGGCTGCGGCGACCGGCGCGATCCGTCCGCGAGATCGGAGAGTTCTCAGCATGGTTGACCTTGGTGCCCAGCGTATGCTGGCCCGCGCCGGGCCTCCGGTCAATGAGAGCGCGGCCTCAGACCATCTTCTCCGGGCGAACGACCTCGTCGTACTCCTCTTCTCGAAGGTGGCCGAGCGCGATCGTCGCCTCCTTCAGCGTCATCCCCTCGCGGTGCGCCTTCCTCGCGATCTCGGCGGCGTTGTCGTAGCCGATGCGCGGGCTGAGCGCGGTCACGAGCATGAGCGAGCGCTCCAGGAGCTCCTCGATCCGCTCGCGATTCGGCTGGAGTCCTTCGACGCAGAACTCGCGGAACGTCCTGCAGACGTCGGACAGGATGGCGACGGAGTGCAAGAGGTTGCGGATCATCACGGGATTGAACACATTGAGCTCGAAGTTGCCCTGAGAGCCGGCCATCTTGATCGTGACGTCGTTGCCCATGACCTGCGTGGCCACCATCGTCATCGCCTCGGACTGGGTGGGGTTCACCTTGCCCGGCATGATCGAGGATCCCGGCTCGTTCTCCGGAAGCTCCAGCTCGCCGAGCCCGCTGCGTGGTCCCGAGCCCAGCCAGCGGATGTCGTTGGCGATCTTCATGAGCGAGGCCGCGAGCGTCGCCAGGCCCCCGGAGGCGAAGACGACCGCATCGTGGGCCGCGAGCGCCGCGAACTTGTTCGGCGCGGAGACGAAGGGAAGGCCCGTCAGGTCCGCGATCTTGGCCGCGACCGCCTCGCCGAAGCCGTCGGGCGCGTTCAGCCCGGTGCCGACCGCCGTCCCCCCGATGGCCAGCTCGTAGAGGCCGGGGAGCGTGGCCTCGATCCTCTCGAGATCGGCGTCGAGCTGCGCCACGTAGCCGGAGAACTCCTGTCCGAGGGTGAGGGGCACGGCGTCCTGCAGATGCGTGCGTCCGATCTTGACGATGTCGTCGAACTCCTCGGCGCGCCGGGCGAGCGCGTCCCGGAGCTCGCGGACCGCCGGCAACAAGCGGTGCACGATCATCGTGGCGGCCGCGACGTGCATCGCGGTCGGAAACGTGTCGTTGGACGACTGCGACATGTTGACGTGGTCGTTGGGATGGACCGGCGATTTGGATCCGAGCGTGCCGCCGGACATCTCGATCGCGCGGTTGGCGATGACCTCGTTGACGTTCATGTTGGTTTGGGTTCCCGAGCCGGTCTGCCACACGTAGAGGGGAAAGTGGTCGTCGAGCCGCCCGGCGATCACCTCGTCCGCCGCCGCGACGATGAGGTCGGCGAGCTCGGCGGGCAGCAGGCCCCTCTCCGCGTTGACCATCGCCGCGGCCTTCTTCAGCACGCCCATCGCGCGGACGACCTCGATCGGCATCCTGTCGGCGGCCGGGTCCCCGATCGAGAAGTGGTGGAGCGATCGCTCGGTCTGCGCGCCCCAGTATCTGGACGCGTCGACCTGGATCTCGCCCATGCTGTCGGACTCCGTTCGATGTTTCGCCATGGTGCCCCAGCCTCCAACGTGAAGGTGCCGCTCCAGTCTCTCAAGCCGGTGCGCCGGGCGATGCCCGAACGCGGTCCGGGGCCCTCACCCTGCGTCATACTCCTTTGGTGCGCTACACGGCTCGCCACCGCCGCTCGGGCACGCCGGGACCGCCGCTCGTCCCCATCGTGGCCGGGCTCGTGGTGCTTCCGGTGGCCGTCGCGCTCGCCGTCTCGAGTGGCATCGGCCGCTCCGTCGGCGAGGGCCGCGTCGGTGCTGACCGGCCTCCCGCCCGATCGGGCGCCGAGATCCCAGGCCTCGTGCCGCTCCCTCCCGCGACCTCCGAGGCGCCGGACCCGCGTCTGGTCGCGTTCGCGAGCTGGCGAAGCGTGGAGCTCCACCTCCTGTCGGCCGACGTCCGCTGCGTCTGCTATCACGAGGCCTCCTATCGCGACGCGATGGCGCTGCAGCCGATGGGCCGGATGCGACGCAACTACAACATCACGAAGTTCCCGCCGGACGAGCCTCGCACGGAGGGTCCCGACTACGTGATCATGTCGAGCCGCGGCCGCGGAACGCCGGCCACGTCCGCCGTGGATCTCGTCATGCCGAGGCGGACGCAGGTGCTGGCTCCCGTGACGGGCGTGGTCGCGAGGGTCCGCCGCTATCGCCTGTATGGGAGCCACCTCGACATCGCCGTCGAGATCCGGCCGGATTCCGACCACGGCGTGCGCGTCTCCATGATTCATCTGGACGACTCGCAGGTCCGGGAGGGCGATCGCGTCGAGCAGGGCCTGTCGCCGATCGGCATCCCTCGAGCCTTCCCGTTCGGGGACCAGACCGACCTCTACATCCCCGGAGGCCACCCGCACGTGCACGTCGAGATCATCGACCTCACGCGGAGGAAGTAGCGGCGTTCGAACGCTACGACGCGTAGCTGATCCGGGGATGCATCCCCTCGGGGATCGTGTAGTAGCCGTCCGCGGAACGCCCGAAGGCGATCGACTCGCCGCCCCCGACGGGCGCCGGGCATGGTCGTTGCCGCAGCGCATGGGTCACGCGCCGCGAGTGCGTCCACGGGAAGAAGTAGCCGCTCGAGTACCCCTTCACGATGATGCCGCGGCCGCTGAGGTCGGCTGCGGTGACGTAGCTGAACGGCAGCCGTCCGACGCGCCGAAGCCGGAGGTGATCGCCGGACCGAAGGTGCGAGAGATCGGCGCGGAACACGTCGGACCTCTGCGAATCCTTGGAGAAGATGAACAGCTGGTCCCGGCGACCGTCCACGATCATCGCCTCGGCGTTATGGGCGACCCGGTTCGGATAGATCATGGTCGCGGACCTGGCTCGCACAGCGGAGCGCCGCAGCCGCGGCTCCCCGACCCAGTAGAGGGTCACGTACGGGCGCTGCGTGGCGTTGTCGCCGATGTCGCCGATCCAGATGCGTCCGCCGGCCCGGGCCATGTCCTCCCAGTCGCGATTCTCGGCGCGGCGCACCCGCATGCGCGCTCGCAGCCGCCCCTCCGTCGAGATCGCCGAGAGGAACGGCCCGTTGCCGGAATCCTCCGTCACCCACAGAAGGCGCGCAGCACGACGGGAGGACGCGATGCCGGAGATCTCGTGAAATCGATCGCTGCGGACCGTGCCGACGACCCGAACGGGACCGAACCGGGCACACGCCGCGACGGGCCCCGCGAACAACGCGGTGCATGACGCGATCAGGACGAGGACGACGATGGTCCTCCGAGGCATGGCGACACCTCCAGGGGGAGAGGACGGTGGCCGACCATACCCAACCGCCTCCGACGTGGCAAGCGGACGAGATCGTCCGCGACGTTGCTCCCCGCCGTGGGCGGGGTCCCCTGGATCGCGCGACTAGCCTATGGGAACTTCACCTTCTCGAAGCCGGCCACGGTGCCCTGGCCGAGGAGCGCCACGCCCGCGATCACGATCGCCGCGATGAAGGCCAGCATGATCGCGTACTCGACCGCCGTCGCGCCGCTCGGGTCGTGCACGTGACCGCCACGGCCCTCCCACCAGGTTCGCGCTCGCGTGAGCGCCAGGATCAGCCGCTCGTACGCCACGTTCCATCCCCCCTCGCTTCCCATCCGACGGGTCGAGGCGCCAGCCGCGGGGACCTCGTCGGTCCTCTAGGAGGCATCGACCGCAGCGCCGCCGTTTCTTGAGCCGGAATTCGGCCCGGGGAAGGGAGGGGATGGAGGAGATGGGATGCCACGACGCCGAATGGGACAATCCATGCGTGGGACTCCCGATCGAGACGCCGCGCCTGCGGATCCGGCCCTTCACGCCGGTCGATGCCGCTCACATCCACGAGGCCTACAGCGATTCCGAGGTCGGGACGCCGCTGGAGCCCGGAGGGGCGACGAACGGCCTGGAGGACACGATCGACGTCGTCGACCACGTCATCGCCTTCCACAAGGAGCACGGCACCGGGCCCTGGGCGGTCGAGGAGCTCGCCTCCTCGCGCGTCATCGGCGACTGCGGCCTGTTTCCGGCGGATCGTTCCGACGCCGGACTCGACGGCGACCTGGAGCTGGCGTTTCGGCTCCGCCGGGCCTCCTGGGGCCTGGGGTATGCCACCGAGGCCGCCGGCGCGGTGATCGCCTACGGGTTCGAGGATCTCGGGGCGTCGAGGATCGTCGCCGACGTCGATGCGGAGAACGCGGCGTCCTCCCGCGTCCTCGAGAAGCTCGGATTCGTCGTCGTGGGGACGGGAGCGGAGCGAGGGACGTCGCTGCTGTACTACGCGCTGGACGCTCCCCGCACGGGGGGATCCGGAGCGTGAATCGATGAGCACGATCGACCAGTCGCCGGCCGTCGACGATCCCGTCGTCGGGGAGCTCCTCGAGCGCATCCACGAACGATTCCCCGCCGAGCGCGCGGAGCCGCTCGCCGCCTTCGCGAAGGCCTACATGCGGCGCCTGCCCGACGAGCAATTCGCGGCGCAGCCGGCGGAGGAGCTGTTCGCCCACGTGGCGAGCGTCTTCGAGTTCGCCGACTCGAGGGGAACCGAGCCGATCGCCGTTCGCGCGTTCAACCCGAGCCTCGCCGAGCACGGCTACCAGACGCTCGGGACCGTCGTCGAGGTCAACGCCGAGGATGCGCCGTTCCTGATCGACTCGGTCATCGAGGAGATCCAGGCCCGGGGGCTTCAGATCTTCCGGATGCTCCATCCGGTCGTGGGCACCGAACGGGACGAGCAGGGAAGCATCGTTCGCGTCCTCCACGCCCGCGAGGCGAAGGTCCGCGAGTCGGTCGAGCACTTCGAGCTCGATCGACGCGTCCCCGAGAAGAACCTGCCGGCGCTGGAGTCGTCCATCCGCCGCGTGCTCCGGGACGTGCGTCTCGCCGTTCGCGACTTCCAGCCGATGCAGGACCGCGTCCGGCGAATGATCGAGCTCGCCAAGGCGGGATCGGTGCTGTACGACCACGACGAGGTCTCCGAGGCCGTGGCGTTCCTCGAGTGGCTGCTCGATCTGAACTTCGTCTTCCTCGGCTATCGGGAGTACGAGCTCGTGGAGACCGAGGAGGGACGAGCGCTCGAGGTGGTGCCGGACTCCGGCCTCGGGATCCTCTCCAATCCGAAGCGATCCGGCTACGCCAAGCCGGTCCCGCTCGCGTCGATCCGCCCCGACCTCCGCCAGCGGATCGAGGGCGGCGACCTGCTCGTCATCTCGAAGACCAACGCGACCTCCACCGTTCACCGGCACGCGAAGATGGACTACATCGGCATCCGCAAGGTGACCCCGTCCGGCGAGATCGCGGGCGAGGCCCGGCTCGTCGGGTTGTTCACCTCGAAGGCCTACATGGAGCCGGCCAGCCGCACGCCGCTGCTGCACCGAAAGCTGGAGCAGATCCTCCAGGCGGAGGACCTGTTCGAGGGCTCACACGATCAGAAGACCGTGATTCAGCTCTTCGAGGCGTTCCCCAAGGACGAGCTGTTCACCGCGCCGACCGAGGACATCCGTCGCCAGGTCATGGGCCTGCTCGGCCTGCAGGAGCAGCAGCGCGTCAGGCTGTTCGTCCGCCGGGATCTGGTCGGGCGGAGCGTCTCGATCCTCGTCGCCCTTCCGCGTGACCGGTTCAACGCCGAGCTGCGCATCAAGCTCCAGGAGCTGTTCCTCGAGCGATTCGGCGGGTCGTCGATCGACTATCACCTCGCGCTCGGGGAGACCGACCCGGCACAGATCTTCTTCACCGTGTGGATCAGCTCCGGACAGGTCCCCGACGTGTCGTTCACCGAGCTCGAGCGCGAGGTCGTGAAGCTGACCCGGACCTGGGAGGACGAGCTCCTCGGGCAGCTCGTCGAGCGCTTCGGGCCCGATCGCGGCCGCGCGCTCGCCGAGCGCTGGGCGCCCCGCTTTCCCGACTACTACAAGTCGACGTCGATGCGCATCGTCGGCGGAGACATCGCGCGCCTGGAGGAGCTCGAGTCGAGCGACGAGACCTTCGTCATCGGGCTGCAGAACGAGGAGCCGGGAGGAACGGGGGAGCCGCTCACCCGCCTCAGCCTCTATAAGAAGGACGGCAAGCTCGAGCTGTCGAGGGTGCTGCCCGTGCTGGAGGCGCTGGGCCTGCGCGTGGTGGAGGAGGTTCCGGTCCGCCTGCTCGGCGCCGACGGGAGGACGTTCATCCACGATTTCGGCGTCCTGGGTCCCGACCGTCACGCGCTCGACCTCGACGCCACCGGCGAGCGCGTCGCGAGGGCGGTGGCGGCCGTCCTGCGCGGCGAGGCTCGATCCGACCGCCTGAGCCGGCTCATCGTCACCTCGAGGCTCGATCACAAGCAGGTCGGCATCCTTCGCGCCTACCGCTTCTACTGGCAGCGGGTGGGCTCGTCGTTCACGTCCACCTACATGAACGACACCCTCGCGTCGAACCCGGCGATCGCGGAGAAGCTCGTGCGCCTGTTCGAGCTCCGCTTCGACCCGGCGCTCGCGGCCGACGCCGACGGCGGCGACGTGCGGGGGGCGCTCCGCGAGGACATCCTCCACGACCTCGACGAGGTGGCCTCCCTCGACCAGGATCGGATCCTTCGCGGCTTCCTCGGCCTGATCGACGCGACCGTCCGCACGAACGCGTACCGCGCCGATCGGCGGAGCCTGTCGCTCAAGCTCCGCTCGGCCGACGTCCCGGACATGCCCAAGCCCTACCCGCTGTTCGAGATCTTCGTCTACACCCCGGAGGTGGAGGGGATCCACCTGCGCGGCGGGATGGTGGCGCGAGGGGGCATCCGCTGGTCCGACCGCAAGGAGGACTATCGGACGGAGATCCTCGGGCTCATGAAGGCCCAGATGACGAAGAACGCCGTCATCGTGCCGACCGGATCGAAGGGCGGGTTCGTGCTCCGCGACCCTCCCGAGGATCCGGCGGCCCTGAAGGAGGAGGTCCGCCGCCGCTACATCACCTTCATGCAGGGCCTGCTCGACGTCACCGACAACCTGGTCAAGGGCCGGGTGTCGCATCCGGACGACGTGGTGGTCCACGACGACGACGACCCCTACCTCGTCGTCGCGGCGGACAAGGGCACGGCGGCGCTCTCGGATACCGCGAACGAGGTCTCGCGCGAGTACGGGTTCTGGCTCGGCGACGCCTTCGCCTCGGGCGGATCCCACGGCTACGACCACAAGGCCCTGGGGATCACCGCCCGAGGGGCGTGGGAGTCGGTGAAGCGCCACTTCCGCGAGATGGGCCACGACGTCATGACCCAGCCGTTCAGCGTCGTCGGGATCGGCGACATGTCGGGCGACGTCTTCGGCAACGGCATGCTGCTCTCACGCCAGATCCGCCTGCTCGCGGCGTTCGATCACCGTCACGTCTTCATCGACCCCGATCCAGATCCCGAGCGCAGCTTCGAGGAGCGCCGCCGGCTCTTCGACGCCGGGGCCGGAACGACCTGGGAGAGCTACGACGCCTCGCTGATCTCAGAGGGCGGAGGCGTCTATCCCAGGACGGCCAAGCACATCGAGCTCTCGCCGCAGGCTCGGGCGGCGCTCGGGATCGAGGCGGCGTCGCTCACGCCCAGCGAGCTCATCGGCGCCGTCCTGCGAGCCCCGGTCGACCTGCTCTGGAACGGGGGCATCGGGACCTACGTCAAGGCGTCGAGCGAGTCCAACGAGGACGTGGGGGACAAGGCCAACGACGCCGTCCGGATCAACGGCAACGAGCTCCGCGCCCGCGCGGTGGGGGAGGGCGGCAACCTCGGCTTCACGCAGCCCGGCCGCATCGAGTACGCGTGGGAGGGCGGCCGCATCAACACCGACTTCATCGACAACTCCGGCGGGGTCGACCTGTCCGACCACGAGGTCAACCTGAAGATCCTCCTCGGCCTCGCGATGGAGCGCGGGGAGATCGACGCCGAGGCGCGGGATGCGCTGATCCACGAGGTCGTGGACGACGTCGTCGCGCACGTCCTCTACGACAACTTCCTTCAGGCGCAGATCCTCTCCCAGGCGGCGGAGAAGTCGGCGATTCGGCTCGAGGCCTACGAGGACCTCATGCAGGCGCTCGAGCGCGAGGGCATCCTCGACCGGGAGATCGAGCATCTGCCCTCCACCGACGAGATGGCGGAACGGGGACGGTCGGGGCGGGGGATGACCCGGCCCGCGCTCGCGGTGCTGCTGGCCTACGCGAAGCGGAGCCTGTCCGCGGCGCTCCTGCACTCCGACCTGCCCGACGTCGCCTACTTCGAGGAGGACCTGAAGTCGTATTTCCCCCCGCGGGTCGTCGAGCGGTTCGGTCCGCTCGTCACCGAGCACCCGCTCCGTCGCGAGCTGATCGCGACGATCGTGGCCAACGACATCGTGAACTCCCAGGGCATCACGTTCGTCTCGCGCCTCGCGGCCGAGACCGGCGCCGAGCCGGCCGACATCGCTCGAGCCCACCGGATCGCGAGGGACGTGACGGGAGCCGTGGAACGATGGGAGGCGATCGAGTCGCTCACCGGCACGATCCCGCCGCAGGTGCAGAACGAGCTCATGGCCGGCGTCGACTGGCTCGTGGAGACGACCTCGCGCTGGTACCTCGCGCGGGCGAGCGGGAAGAGGCTCGCCGAGGCGATCGACGAGGCGAGGGACTCCTTCCACGGGCTCTCGGAGGTCATCGCCCAGGTCGGGCCCGAGGAGTGGCGCGCGCGGCGCGAGGAGGCCGTCGGCGAGCTCGTCGAGCATGGCGTCCCCGAGGACATCGCCCGGCGCCACGCGTTCGAGCCGGAGCTCGTGCACGGCCCCGACATCATCCAGCTGGCGCGCGACTCGGGCCG
The DNA here is from genome assembly GCA_963728285.1 of uncultured Actinomycetes bacterium. Taxonomy (GTDB): domain Bacteria; phylum Actinomycetota; class UBA4738; order UBA4738; family HRBIN12; genus CAVSJR01. The sequence continues at coordinate 612,564 of CAVSJR010000005.1, forward strand.
CTCGATCGATGAGGTCGCCCGCATCTTCTTCCAGCTCGGAGGGCGGTTTTGGATCGACTGGCTCGAGGCGGAGCTGGAGCGCCTGCCGACGGGCTCGCGCTGGCAGCGGTGGGCGCTGCAGGCCATGGAGGACGACCTGCTGCTGTTGCGACGGCAGCTGGCCGAGCGCGTGCTGTCCGAGGCCGGCCTGCGCACCCCCGAGGACGCCGTCGATGCCTACCTCGCCGGGCGAACCGAGGCCTACGAGCGCCTGCGGCGGTTCATGGATTCGCTCGAGGCCGACGGCGTGCACGACCTCGCGCCGCTCACCGTGGCCGTCCGGCAGATTCGCGCGCTCGTCGGCTGACGAGCCGTTCGGTCCCTCGGCCGGGGCCGGACGGTCCCGCCGGTTGCGCCACGTCCCCAGACCTTCGGGTGGATCTGCGGAGCGGGTCTCGACGGCGGCCGTGTCGTCGGCCTACGATGCCTCGAGTCCCGAACCCCCGGAGGGCAACGCCTTTCATGAACAACGAACCGTCAGCGCACCGCCCGGTCGATCCGGACGCCGAGCCGCCGATCGCTCCGGCGCTCGGCCCCGACGACATCGTCGTCGGCCACGACGATCTCAGCATCATCGTCGAGGCGGCCTCGCCGGCCTCGCCGTCCGAGCCCCGCGTCGCCGGAACCGAGGACCTTCGCGCCATGTCCGAGCGCCTGCGGCGAGTGGAGGAGGAGCTCGACGGGGTGTTTCAGACGATCGGCCGGCTGCTCCGAGGCGGCGACGCCTCCGATCCCGAGGGCAGGCGCCTCGCCGCCGACGCCGTCCGCCTCGAGGAGATCGAGAAGCGGTTGGGCGAGCCGGGATCCGAGCGCCACGCTCGTGGCGAAGGGGAGCGTCCGGCTCCCTGACACGGGGTCCCCTGCGAGCCCCGTGATAGCGTCGCCCGATGGCGGAGCCGGCGCTGCATCCGGACATCGAGCCGTTCGCCTTCCTGCTCGGAACGTGGCGAGGCGGCGGGTCCGGCGACTATCCGACGATCGATCCGTTTCGCTACGGCGAGGAGATGCGCTTCGAGCACGTCGGCGACCCATTCCTGCTCTACGCCCAGCGGAGTTGGCTGCTGGGGGACGACCCGATGCCGCTGCACTTCGAACGCGGCTTCCTCCGTCCCGGCGCAGGCCCGGGGGAGGTCGAGCTCACGCTCGCGCATCCCCTCGGGCTGACCGAGGTGGCCGAGGGCTCGATCCGGGGAACGCGCATCGACGTCGTCTCGACGTCGGTGGCCTCCACGTCGACCGGCTCTCCCGTGACGCGGCTGGAGCGGCGCATCGAGGTCGACGGCGATCGATTGCGCTACGAGCTCCGAATGGCCACCACGGAGGTGCTCCCGACGCGCCATCTCGTCGGCGAGCTTCGAAGGATGTGAGGTCGCCGAGCGCGGAAGGCCTCGGGCGTGGCTCAGATGTCGTCGCCCGCCGACCCTCCGTCGTCGATCTCCGCGCCGGCTTGGCGAGCGTCGGGCAGGAAGACCCGGAACGACGCGCCCCCGCCCTCCCGTTCCTCGACCCAGGCGTTTCCGCCCTGGAGCTGGGAGAACCTTCGGACGAGCGAGAGGCCGATGCCCACGCCGGGCGCGTGCACCGGTGAGGCGGGTCCGCGGTTGAACGGCTCGAAGATCTCCTCGCGCACCTCGGCGGGGACCCCCGGGCCGTCGTCCTCGATCACGATCAGCACGCCCCCGTCGGCCTCGTGGGTCGCCACCCAGACGTGGGAGCTCGTCGGGGCATGCTTGGCGCTGTTCGCGAGGAGGTTCTCGACGATCCGCTCGACCTTGGGCGGATCGACGGCCGCGACGACGTGGTCGACGTCGGCCTCCACCTTGCGGCGCAGCGACTGATCCGATTCCCGGACGAGCCGGAGGACGAGCTCGCCGACGTCGGTCTCCTTGAAGTTGGGCTCGATGATGCCGCGCGAGAGCCGGTCGAGGTCGAGCAGATCGTGCACGAGGCGATCCAGCTTGCGAGCGTTCGAGGCGATCCTCGTGCCCAGCTCGTGCACCTCGTCGGTCTCGAGCTCGATGTCGTCGCGGCCGAGCGTGATGGCGAGCCCGAGGATCGCGGCGAGCGGAGTCCGCAGATCGTGCGACACCGCCTGAAGGAACGTGTTCTTCATCTCGTCGACCTCGCGCAGCCGCTGCGCGGTCTCTCGCTCGACGCGAAGGTCCCGTTCGAGCTCGGCCGCCCGCCGCTGCGCGGTGATGTCCACCATGACGCCCTGCCACTGAATCGGCGTCCCGTCCTCGTCGTAGAGGACGGCGGATTCATCGTGGATCCAGATCGTCCGGCCGTCCCGCGTGAGCATCCGGTATTCGGCCGTGAACGGCTCCATCGTCGCGTCGGCCTCCTCGTCCAGGCGCCGAACGCGCTCGCGGTCGTCCGGATGGACCGAGCGCAGCCAGATGTCGGGGTCGCGCATCCACTCGGCGGGCGGGATGCCGAGCATCGTCCTCGGACCGCGGGCTCACGTACATCACCGAGGTGTCGCCGACGGCGTCCTCGGAGATGGGCTCGGTGTAGACGATGACGGGAAGCTGCTCGACGAGCGCTCGGTAGCGGGCCTCCGCGTCGCGCTGCTGCTCCTCGATCACCTTCCGCGCGGTGACGTCGAGGATGAGCCCGCGGACGACGGTGGAACGGGCGTCGAGGTCCGCGACCACGTGTCCGACCTGCCGGAGCCAGAGGACGCGGTCGCCGCGCGCCAGGAACCGGTACTCGATGTCGTGCAGCGCCCCGGGGATCGTCGACGCCTGCTTGAACTCCTGGATCGCGCGGGCCCGATCGTCCGGATGGAGATGGCGGATCCAAAAGCCGCGCTCGGAGAGCCATTCGTCGGGCGTGAAGCCGACGATCGTCGTGGCGCCCTCGCTCACGAACCGGAACTCCCCGCCGTCGTCGGCCTCCCATACGATCGCGTCGAGGTCCTCGACGAGGCCGCGGAGGTGCGCCAGCTCCCGCGTGAGGTCCCGGTCCGCGCGCCGCGACCGGCCGAGCTTCGTCGCCGGGCGCCCGCGCGCGTCCCTGGCCGTCATCCCGCCGCGGCGCTCCCGTCCGCCCGAGGGTCGGTGCCGGCCACGAGCGTGCCGTCCTCCAGCACGCGGATGGCGTGGGCGTGTCCCACCTCGTCGGATTCCTCGGGGACCGAATCGATCTCGAACCCCTCGGAGCGGAGGGCCTCGAACGCGGTCGCCGGAACGTCGGCCTCCGCCACGACCGACCTGCGACGGTCGACCGGGTCCATCCCTCCCACCAGCCACCGCGGCTCCTGCAACGCCCGATCGGGGGAGAGGCCGAGGTCGAACATCCGCAGGATCGACATGGCGTTGATCTGCGGCTGCGCGTGGCCGCCCATGGTCCCGCACACGGCGGCGAGCCGATCGTCCCGATGCACGAGCACGGGCATGAGGGTGTGCGCCGGGCGCTTGCGCGGCGCCAGGACGTTCTTGGAGTGGGGATCGAGGCTGAAGCAGGCCCCCCGGTTCTGGGCGATGATCCCCGTCTCGGGCTCGAGGATGCCCGCGCCGAAGCCGTGGAAGAGGCTCTGGATCAGCGACACCGCGCGACCGTCGCCGTCGGCCGTCACGAGCGCGATCGTGTCGCCTCGAACGAAGGAATCCTCCTCGACGCCGGCCGAGGCGGCGGGGTCGAGCGGGCCCGTCCGGGCCGGAAGCATGTCGAAGCCGCCCCGCGCCTCGTCGATCAGGCCGGCGATATGGCCGTCGTCGAGCAGCGTGACGATCGGGACTCGCTCGACGTGCGGATCGGCATTGTGCCGGTCGCGGTCGGCCGACGCCGCCCGAAACACGAGCGCGAGGAGCCCGGCGTCCGGACCCAGCGGATCGGGGTCGAGCTCCATGCGCTCGATGCCGGCGAGCACCTCGAGGAGCACGAACCCCTGGGAGTTCGGCGGAACGACGCGCACGTCCAGGTCCCGATATCGCCCGATGAGCGGGGGCACGGTCTCCGCCCGATGACCGGCGAGGTCGTCCTCGCTCATCGGGGACCCCGCCCTGCGCAGGCCGGCCGCGTACCGGCGCCCGACCTCCCCCCCGTACAGCGCGTCCGGCCCCTCGGCGGCGATCGCGCGAAGCGTCTCGGCGAGCGCGGGCTGACGGAGCCTCGCGCCCTCCGCGAGGAACCCGCCGTTGGAGCCGAAGACCGCACGGATCCCCGGGTCGGAGCGGAGCACCCCCTCGTGCGACCGGAGCGACGCGGCGAGCGAGCGTGCGACGGGGAGTCCCTCCGACGCGTGGCCGATCGCGGGCTCGAGGGCCCGGCGCCACGGAATGGTGCCCCCCTCCGCGAGCACCGATGCCCAGCCGGCGACCGCTCCCGGCACCGTGATCGGGATGGGCCCGTACTCGGGCATCGACGCGTGGTGTCTCCGCACCGCCTCGACGTCGATCCCCGCCGGCGCGGCGCCGCTCGAGTTGATCGCGATGGCCTGCCCGTCCGGCTCTTGGACGAGGGCGAACAGGTCTCCTCCGACGCCGCACATGTGCGGATAGACGACCGCCAGCGTGGCGGCGGCCGTGACGGCGGCGTCGATCGCGTTCCCGCCCTCGGCGAAGATCTCCTGCGCCGCATTCGTGGCTGCGGTGTGGGGGGTGGCGACGGCCCATCGCCGGCCGCTCGCGGCGAGGAGGCGTTGGCTCATTCCGATCAGTCTCCCACGCGCGCCCGACGCGGCGACAGGCCGACCCCTGGCCGCCCGTTGCGCGCCGGTAGGATGAGCCGATGCCGAGACTCCGACGCCTCGCCACGATCCTCGTCGCGGCCGCCCCCGTCGCCCTCACGACCCTCCCCGCCTGGGCAGCCGTGAGCGACGAGGTCGCGCCGGACCAGATCGTGCTGTCGGGGCGGGCCGACGTGCCGCGCGGGAGGACGGTCGGCCAGGTCGTGGTGTTTCGCGGCGTCGCGTCGATTCAGGGCGTGGCGCACGGAGACGTCGTGGTCTTCAGCGGACGGGTGAGCGTCGCCGGCCAGGTGAGCGGCAACGTGGTCACGCTCGACGGAACGGTCGTCCTCGCGCCGACGGCGCAGGTGCGCGGCGACGTGATCTCGCGCGGGGCGGTGGTCGTGCGAAAGGGCGCGCAGGTGCAGGGGGACATCCGCGAGAACGTCCCGCTCAGCATCCGTGAGCCCGTGGAGATCTTCGGGCCCCTCGCGACCTGGCTGGCCGTCACCGTCTCGGGGCTGGTCCTCGGCCTCGTGCTCCTCTGGGTCGCGCCCCGCGCGAGCGAATCCGTCGTCGCGACCGCCCGCCGCGCGCCGTGGGCCTCGGCGGGATGGGGGATCGCGGTGTTGGTCGGCCTCCCCGTCATCACGCTCGGCCTCGCGCTGACCCTCGTCGGCCTGCCGCTCGCCCTCGTGGTCGTGCTCGCGCTCGGATTCGCGCTCTTCGTCGGGTACGCGTGGGCCGCATGGATCCTCGGCCGCGCGCTGCTTCCCCCGCCGCGAGGACGGATCGTGGCCTTCCTGGCGGGGTTCGCCATCCTTCGTCTGGTGGCGGCCGTCCCCGTCGCCGGCGGGGTGACCTGGCTGCTCGCGAGCGCGTTCGGGCTCGGCGCGGGCATCGTCGCGATGTGGAGCGCCCGCGGCGTCGGCGGCAAGCATCGAGCCGGCAGACCGGCGGTCGAGGCGAGCGCGTGGGATTCGACCGGCGACGAGGCCTCGCCCGCGCTCGCATCGTCGAAGGTCGTCACGGGCTCCGGCTCGATGGAGCCGGAGGGGGCGGCCAGGGACGAGGCCATCGATCCGGAGTTTCCGGGCGCCGTCCCTGAGAACGGGGCCGACGTTGCGGAGCCGGACGAGGACTGGACGCCGCTCGTCCGCGCGGAGGCTCCACCTGAGATCGAGGCCGTTGCCGAGGACGATCGTCCGACCCCCGCGCCGAGCTCGGGGCGCGCGCCGGGAACCGAGTCGTAAGGACGAGTCGGGCGATCCTTTCGCTTCTCGCTGTGCCCCTGTTGCAAGGCATGCAGACCGGGAACCGGCGCGAGTCGATGCGTCGCGCTCGGCTTCCTCCACTTGACGGGGGCGACACACCGTTCGATATTTGGCTCCAGTTGCTCGACATCGAAAGGGGAGGGGAACCATGGTCCGAGTACGCCCCCTGAGCGCGGCCGCCATCGGCGCCGTGTTCGTCCTGGCCATCATGGTCGTGCCGGGCGTCGGCTCCGCCGCGAGTCGGACGACGCTTCGCAACAGCTCCTCTCCGGTCGCCCAACCGGCGCACTTCATCCGACACGTGCCGCGGGGAGTCCGCATCGACTTCGAGCTCTACCTCGGCCTGCGCGACACGGCCGGTGCCGAGGCGACGCTCGCAGCGGTCTCCGATCCGTCGAGCTCGCGCTACGGCGACTACCTGTCTCCGTCGGCGTTCCGCGCACGATTCGCGCGTCCACAGGCGGACGTCGACGCCGCTCGAGCGTGGCTCTCGTCGCAGGGGTTCTCGGTGGGCGCGGTTCCCGCCAATCACACGACGGTGTCGGCGAGCGGCACCGTCGCCCAGGTCGAGCGCGCCTTCCAGACGACCCTCAACGAGTATCGGGTCGGAGGACGGAGCGAGCGCGCACCGGCCACGGCGCCCTCGGTACCCGCATCGCTCGACGGCGTCGTCCGCGGCGTGCTTGATCTCGCCGACGTCCGCCATCGGGTCGGCGCTCCTGCCCCGCCCCTGGCGTTCCGGGCGGGGCGCCCGTGCTCGGACTACTGGGGACAGCTCATGGCCCGGGAGCTCCCGGACGCGTACGGCCGCACGCAGCCGTTCACCGTCTGCGGCTACGGTCCCGATCAGATTCGGGGCGCGTACGGGCTCGAGCGGACCGTGCGGGAGGGCGTGGACGGGTCCGGCGTCAGGGTCGCGATCGTCGACGCGTACGCCTCGACAGACGATCCAGCGCGACGTCAACACCTACTCTCGCCGCCACGACCTTCCGAGCATCACGCTCGACCAGATCACCCGCCCGCCACAGTTCGGCAGCAAGTGCGGTCGGCGAGGCTGGTCGGTGGAGGAGACCCTCGATGTCGAGGCCGTGCATGGCGTCGCGCCGGGGGCGGGGATCCTCTACTGGGGAGCGGCGAGCTGCCTCGACCGCCACCTCCGCGACGCCGTGGCCGACATCGTGGAACATCACCGCGCCGACATCATCACGAACTCCTACGGCGGGCGCGATGAGCAGGATCCCGCGTCGCACGTGCTGGCCTGGCACGACATCTTCCTGCAGGCCGGCGCCGAGGGAATCGGCACGTACTTCTCCTCGGGAGACGACGGCGATGGCATCGAGAACGTCGGCATCCGGACCGTGCAACTGCCGGCCTCCGATCCCGCCACGACGGCAGTCGGCGGGACGAGCCTGGGCGTCGACGCCTTCGACCGCTACGTCTTTGAGACCGGATGGGGGACCGGCATCAGCTCCCTCGCCCGCGACGCCTGGAAGCCCGCACCGCCCGGTGCCTTCCTGTATGGCGGAGGGGGAGGGACGAGCCGGATCTTCGCGGAGCCGAGCTACCAGCGCGGCGTCGTCCCCGATCGCCTGAGCGGATACTGGGGCGGATCCAACCGAGTCGTGCCCGACATCGCCATGGATGGCGACCCGAACACCGGTTTCATCGTCGGCCAGACGCAGACGTTCCCGGGCCACATCGAGCGCTACGGCGAGTACCGCCTGGGGGGAACGAGCCTGTCGTCGCCGCTGTTCGCGGGCGTCATGGCGCTCGCCGACGATGCCGCCGGCTCGTCCCACGGGTTCGTCAACCCGCTGCTGTACTCGCTCGCCGGCTCGGGAGCGTTCCGCGATATCGTCGATCCGCCGACGACGATCGCCGCCGCGCGCACGGACTTCGTCAATGGCGTGAACAGAACCGACGGGTTGAGCTACACGCTTCGGACCATGAACTTCACCGGAACGATCGACACGCGACCCGGCTACGACGACGTCACGGGCGTGGGATCGCCCAACGGCAGGAGGTTCCTCGAGGCGCTGGGGCCATAAGAGCATCGGCCCCGGCGCGGACGTACCAGCAGCCTGCGACTCAGCGCTCGCCGTAGGGGCGATCGGTGAGGTTGCTCTCGGGACGTTCGATGTCGCCGAGCTCCTCCTGTTCCTCGTCCCGGTCCTCCTCCACGTCGGGAAGCAGATCGTCGTCCTCACTGTGGCCGGGGGAGTCGGGATCGGCCTTGCGAGGGTCATCCCGCGCGGACAGCTGGACCGAGGAGTCACCGGGCCCGCGGTAGTCTTGCTCGTCGTCGCCCGTCGTCGTCGTTCTCGGCAGGTCGTGGTCCCGCTCGCCCTTGCCCTTGGATTCGTGCTCGTCCATCGTCATGTCCTCCTCGTGTCTCGGACGCATACCCGCTTTCTCGTCCCCAATCCAAGGGCCTACGAGTCAGCGCCGACGGGGAGCTCTATCCTTGCAGTCCGTGAGGCCAGTGGATGGGCCGCCGTCCGACCGGCCGGGATGTCTCCTCTGCGGCCGCGCCACCTTCGATCCCGACAAGAGGGATCGACCATGGGTGCGAGCCGTCCAGGGCGGGCGCCAGGTGCTCGTGTGCCCGGCGTGCCAGGAGGGGACGCCGGACTGGGCGGAGCGGCTCGACCGGTGTTCGGCGTGTGGCAGCACGAGGCTGTCCGCCATGCTGGGCCAGGTCGTGTGCCGGCAGTGCGGCCATGTGCTGGTGTCACGAACGGGCGCTTAGCTCAGCGGGAGAGCGCCGCCCTTACAAGGCGGAGGTCGTAGGTTCGATCCCTACAGCGCCCACCATGTCTGACCTGCGGGCCGATCGTGGGAGCGGTCATCTGGTCGCGTGGGCGTTGAATGTGAATTTCGGTGCGTGGTCGCTCATAGGCGGTGTCGGAATTCTGATACTCGCTATGGCTGGCGTCGCTGCCGCCTTGATGATCCGTCGAAACATCCAGGATGGATGCTCGGAGTCGGGGTGCTTGCGCTACTAGGAGCCTGGGTCTGGCTCGCTGGACGTTGGTAGGACCGCGACGTGGAGGAGCGGCTTTGAACCGCAGGCGGTGCTCCCTGGCGGTCGGCCGCGCAGCTGTGACGTCGAGGATTCCGCCCGAGCGGACGAGCGGCTGTTACTGGATCTCCACCGGCTCCATCCGAACTGCCGCAAGTGCTATCGCCGACGTACCGCGAAGGGAACCGGCGACCCACCTCGCGGTGTATGAGAGGTAGCCGACCAAGGGTGCAGGGCTATGAGAGCACGGTTACTGTTCGCGGGCCTGGTGGCGATATCGACGGTGGTCATCGCTATTCCAGCATCGGCCAAGGTGGGCATCGCCGAGGCGAGAATCACCGGGCCGGAAATCGACGGCGAGATACGGATTGGACGCCGCAACACGATGAGCCTGTGGGAGTACGGAATCGGCGCAGTGGCTGGTCCGCACGACCCGCGGGCCGACACCGTCGAGGCGTTGGGATTGACTCCCTCTGACGTGGGGGACAGGTACCTCGTGACATACCGGTTCGACCCGGCGTTGCGCGACGGTGTCATCAGACAGGACCTGTATCCGTACGCGGAGGGCGGGCCGGTGACGAACACCCCGTCGCACCAGAAGCTGACGGGCCTGTTCGGCGAACACGGCTTCATGCGGGTCACCCCGGGGTGGTACCAGAGCAGCTCCTCGGGCTTCCTAAGCTACCTCGTGAACCACGGCCTGCCGGAAGGGAGCTCCGCCGTCCCAGTCGCCTCTGGTGATGCCGCTTCGGGGCCTCGACCAGAAGCCCAGACGAGGCCGTGGGCGGCGGTCGCGGTGGTTCTCGTGGGGTTGGCCGCCCTGTCGCTGGCGACTCTGGCGGTGCGCCGCCGGCTTCGAGACGATTTTCGGAGAGGACAGCATCGACACGACGGATGGGAATCCTGGTGACACTATCCGTGGTGGCCCCGGACGCGATGAGTGCGTGTACAACCCTGGCGACACCGTGCATGGCTGCGAGGAGCTGGCCGAGGAGCCGTAGGCGCCGGCCGAGGCCCATATGAGATCGGCGCCGGAGTAATGGGGTACGCGCCTCTTATCGACAAATGGCAGGAATGCCGGACCGCGACGACGTCGATAACCTGCGCGACGTAGAGGTCTCTAGAGGCGCCAGGGCGGGTTGGGGCCGCCCTCGCAACGCCATGTTTTCGCGGTCCGTACTAACGCCGAGCCACGCACGACGTCAACGGATCACGTCGAAGGATTCCAGCTGCATAACATCTGCATACAACTGAGCGACACTCAGAGACACTCAGTGCCTTCCAGGGTTGGCAAGGTCGTGGGTCGCGACCGTGCCCCCAGAACCGGATGGGCTGAGCAGAACGGCGTCGAGGAGTAGGCGACGCGTTCACCTCGGGTCGGCCTTCACGAACTCCCAGCGGCCGATCGCCTTCGGGTCGGGGACCAGCGGGTGGCGGGGCGGCTCCGGCGGGGCCACGGTCGGAGGCCGGGAAGGACGGTTCGGTTGCGCCTTCGCGCGACCCAGGGTAGCGTCGCTGTCCCCCAACAGAGGAGTCAGGCATGAAGCGCACCCTCGTCGCATCCCTCCTCGCACTCTCCACCGTCGTGACGCTGAGTGGAGCGGCGTCGGCGAACACGGGCGCACCCGGGTTCACGAAGACGGACGACCCAAACGACGTGAGTCGCCGGATGCCCATCGACATCAAGCAGGCGCAGAACCTCCAGTTCGGACTTGGTGCGCCGGATGGCTCGACGATGTTCAGCGTGGAATCGTGGGACCCCTTCGTCGAGTGGGACGACCCGCTGCAGCCGCCGGTGTACCGGCTCGAGTTCCGATTGGGCTACACACCGCAGCACCCCGGGTCGGAGACACTCATCGAGATCACCTTCGACGATTCCAACAACGAGCAGTACGTGGTGACGGATCTGGTCAGCGGGCAGGTGACAGAGGCGGGTCAGGCGGCCAGGCCGTCGGACACCGTGCTGGCGATCTTCGTCGACAACGACGCGCTCGGGTCGACGTTCTATCGGTGGTCGGCGCGATTCGTTCGGGTCCGCGCCGAAGTCGTCGTTGAGAGGGATCGCGCACCCGACCAGGGGTCGATATGGCAAGCGGGGGTCTGATCTAGCAGCCGATCAGGCGCTGATCGGGCACCCAATAGACCCTTGACCCGGTTGCCGCCCATGTGAGGCTCCCAGGCATGTACGAAGTTCAGAGCGGCTCTCCGAAGCGATCAAAACCGGTTCACGGTTTCCTACCGGCTGACGGCCTTGACCATCGGACGAAAACCTTCCAGCTTCATTCGATTTGGGCCCGACTTCGACGGCCAACGCACGAGCGGCAAGCTCGGCACCAGTCGAGCCAGGATTCTTGCCGCGCCCGAGCGTGCTTTCTCTACGGTGAATGACGGGTTCACCTCGAGAGCGCCCAGGCAAGGCTTGAGTTTCTGAAGGAGGGCGCTCCGTGAAGCAGATTGTCCCGGTCGCCATGCTGGCCGTACTTGGAGTCCTCGTCGTCGCTCCTACTACGACGGCGGGAGGGCGATCACCTTGCGAGTACCATCCCACGTCGGGCCGCCTTGTGGTCGATCTCAGGGAATATACCGTCGACCTCGCGTCTTCCGCGATGGCATGCTGAGTCCCGGGAGGACTCCAGAACCGGATGGATCTTCAGAGATCGAAGTCAACCTTGATCTCGACGCCGGACAGCCTGGGATCCACGACTATCTTCGGATTCGCATGTCGAGATCAGACGATCCGTTCGTTGGCCGGCCTGGTGGCCTAGACCTGAATGGCGATGGCGATCTGGACGTCGTGACCAAGTTCGTCGCCTGGTCGCTCTCTGTCTTTACTGACGCCGGCTCAGATACGGTCACGATGACCGGATCGGATGGCACCGGGGAGCCCTTTCCCTTCGCCAACGTCCAAGCTGTCTACCTCGGTCCCGGCCGGGACGCCGCTACGCTCGCGGGCATCTCTCCAGCTCCAGGTGGAGTGGTGAACGGTGGGGCCGGTGACGATGTCATGCGTACCCACGGGGGAGGCCGGCAGTTTGGTGGGGGATACGGCGACGACGTGCTCGTCGGTGGGTCGGGTGACGACGACTTCGACGGCGACTCCGGTAGCGACACGATCAAAGGCCGCGGTGGCGACGATGACATCGTGCAAATCGGAAGGGAGAAGGACCCTGATCTCTTCTCCGGAGGAAGGGGGGCCGATGGCATCTGGTACAACACTCTCGGCCGTGGCGTGTCGATAAGCCTCGATGGCATCGCCAATGACGGCGTTCGCGGTCAAGACAATGTCGCCGCGGACGTCGAAGGTGTTTCAACCGTGGACGGCGACGATGTCATCATAGGCAACGGAACAGCTAACAGGCTCTCGGGAGAGCGTGGCAACGACACGATCATTGGCAGTGGCGGGCCCGATGAGCTTTACGGCCGAGCCGGCGATGACGATATTGCGGGTGGCGCCGGTCGGGACGTACTGTTTGGTGGACCGAACCACGATGTTTTCCACACAGCTGATGGAGAGCTTGATCGCATACGCGGGGGGAAGGGCGTCGACACGGCAACGGATCGAGACTCAATGGATTGGGTGCACGATGTCGAGGCCTTCTGAGAGTGAGAGCCGGTGGAGTCGTGCATCGTCTGCATCGTGGTCCGAAAGGAGAACTACATGAAGCGGCTGCTCCGCCGATTCCTCCTCTCGACGGCATTCGTGATGCTCCTCCTCCCCGCACCGTCGCTACACGCCATCACGTTCGGCCAGCCCGACGGGGACCTGCACCCGAACGTGGGCACGATGATCGTGGAGATAGAGGGCGAGAGGGTCAACGTGTGCACGGGTACGCTGATCTCACCGACGGTGTATCTGACCGCTGCGCACTGCACGGCCGGATTCCCCGGCCTGGGGATCAGGCCCGACGACGTCTGGGTCACGTTCGATTCGAGCTTCGATCAGCGCTCTCCGGTGCTACCCGGCACGTACCATCAGGATCCTCGATTCGATGGGACCCACTTCTCCGATTGGCACGATCTGACCGTGGTCGTGCTCGATGACCCGGTCACTGGTCTCACCCCAGCGGAGCTGCCTCCGCTTGGGTTGCTCGACCGGCTGAAGGATCGCGGAGCGTTGAAGGGGCAGGAGTTCACGGCGGTGGGATACGGGCGGCTTCGAGACTCGAAAACGGGCCCGTGGATCGAGGAACTGCGCCGGACCAACGTCCGCCACTACGTCTCTCAGACCGCGCACACGCTGAAGAAGGCTTGGATCCAGATGGACATGAACCCGTCGCACGGCAACGGTGGGACGTGCTTCGGCGACTCCGGCGGGCCGCACTTCCTCGGTGGCTCGAGATCCAACCTCATCGTTGCGACGACCACCGCCGGCGATGCGGTCTGCCGCTCGACCGATCTCGACTACCGGCTCGACACGCGGTCGGCGAGGTCGTTTCTCGGGCGATACGTCGAGCTTCCGTAGCTTCAGCGGCGCCGTTGCCAGGGACGAAGTGCTGCCGGGTGAGCAGATCCAGCGACGCCGCGGGGCAAAGGCCCTCGCGAATGCGTTGAGCTCCGAGGTGGACCTGAAAGGGCATTATGCACGCGGCCATGGCGCTCACATCGGAGGAGGAGTAGCCGAGCCACTAGAGGCATCACCCTGGGATGGGGAGATCGACTGCCCGTTTGGCGGGGAAGGGCACGATGTCTTTCAGCCGGCGGATGGAGAGTCCGATCGGGCGCGCCGGAGTCCCCATCGCTCCTGCTCCGAGCGGGCACAAACGCTGCCAACGTGAGCAGGGTGACCACCGCGTCGCGGCGACCCATGTGGCCGAGCCGGTCTCCTTGTACATGGAGTAGCTCAGAGCAGTCCCCGCTGCGATGGTCGCCGTGAGGGAAATGAACCGACCAATGGCGGAGACGGCGAACCGCCGTTCGAGGAGGCGTCGGAGCGGGCAGCTCGGAAGCGTCGTTGAGGCCCATTGCCCTCCCCCAATGTGTCTCGCGAGACTAGCAGTCGATCTGCCCGGCAGAAGGTCGCCGCCGCGCTCGCCGTGATAACGCAGCGCCGCTCGGTGGTCGGAGCGGGGTTCGGCGGGATCGAGTCCGAGACCTAGAACGGAAACCGAGGGATCGATTTCCTGTACGGTGGCGGAGGCATTCGACCTCTGCATCCAAGGTCTGGGAGGCGGCTCACGGGACAAACTCGAGCGATGACTGCGAAGGTCGTGGGCCGTCCAAACGCGGCTATCGGGGTGGGGCGCCTCGCGTCGATGACCTGTCTGGTCCTCGGACTCAGCGTGATCGGGGTCGTTCCGGTATCGGCGACACCGTCAACGACGACTTCGCCGAACGCGCTGACGCCCTCCGAGGAAGCTCCGGGGTCTACGAAACCGACGGCTCGGTGCGCCACTGCGAGAACGGTGAGATCCATATAGACGTACATATCCGAAGGTGTCCGTCGTTGTGGTTTTCGTGGCGGGCACCGGCCACGGGGCAGCTCCATGTGCAGGTTCGACGCACGGACCCGCCCGGCGGCGTCGGGCAACCGACGGTCATCCTCGACCGCGGCGACTCTGCTGAAACTGCGGTGACCGAGGAGACTTCTCGAGGGGGGACTCCTACGGGCCGAAGTCCTCCTTCGACTCGATCGTGTCGAGGGGGTCGACTATCGTTTGGCGGTTCTCGACTACTACACGACCTTCGCCCTGGAGTGGCGCCTTGAGCCCAGCCCCTGCACGGTCCTGGGAACGAACCGGGAGGACGTCATCAGGGGGACGCCGGGACCCGACCACATCTGCGGGACTGGGCGGCGACGACCTCATCTCGGGCGAGGATGGTCAGCGACGTTATCGACGGGGGAGGCGGATTCGACACGATCACGTACGCCGGGAGTCCCCACGCCATTCATGCGTTCGTGGGCATTAACTGGGGCATCGGTTCGGCTTCCGGCTGGGGGAAGGACACGTTGCGCTTCGTCGAAGGGCATCATCGGCTCACGATATGGCGATGTTCTCGAAAGGTGGAGGCGGAGATGATCGGGAGAGCCCCGATATCACTCTGCGAACACGTTCGTGGGCGGGGAAGGGCGACGACGTGCTCATCGGCAATTGGGAAACCGATCGCCTCTTCGGGAGGGAGGGTGACGACGAGCTCTTCCTTGGCAGCAGTGCCCCAGGCATAGGCCAGATGGCGAACGGCGGGGACGGTGTCGATACGGTTAGCTACGGGCGGTCCAAGAAGAAGATCTCTTTCCGTATGAATTCATCTCCAATTTGCGTCTGAGCCTGGCCTCCGGGGTCGCAACCGCCCGCGCCCTATCGGATGTCGTGGTCGAAGTCGAGAACGCGCGGGGTTCAGACAACGACGACATCATCGTGGGCACCGAAGGCGACAACGTGCTGCGCGGCGACGACGGCGGAGACACGATCCATGGTCGTGGGGGAACGATCTGCTTCTCGGTGAGACAGGCGAGGACTCGCTGGATGGCGGTCCAGGTCACGATAGGTGCGGCCAGGGCGCCGGCACTGGCACGGAGACGCGCTGCGAATCAGCATGAGATGGCGCCCAGCACTCCGCCTCAAGCGACACCCTCGTTCGGCCGATGCCTTCCTCATGCGCTGGTCGGCCGCATTCATGACGCTCGCCCTCGCAGCTGCCGTCTGCTCGCTCACGGTGCCCGGCCCGACGGACATCGCCACGGCTTCCATCATGAACGCCTCCGCTTCGCGACAGGTTCCGTGTGGTGGCGGCCTCCGAGCCGTCGGTGACGAGTTCTGCACGCATGGCGGCGACCTCGTGCCGGGCTCACTCCGGAGCCGAGCCTTCAGCGCCGTGGAGGCGACGCACTCGTCCGCAGCCGACCCGTGCGCGGGCGACGGGGTGAGCGGTCGCCGCGTCCGCGTCTACTACGGGTACCCGAGCGATACCCCCGAGAACGCCTCGGCCTATCGGACCTCGATCAGGCAGTCGGTGGCGATGGCCGACGCGAACCTCGACGCCCAGACCCCTCGCGCCGAGGGCCAACACCTGCGCATTCACTGCAGGAACGGCCGAAGGGTGACGGTTGGATCCATCGCGCTGCTGCCAATCGGCGGCGACAACACCTTCACGTTCGACGACGTGATCGAGTCGTTGGTGAGCCGTGTCGAGAACGGCCTCGGAAACGCGAACATGGACACCCCGCGGTTCACCTATGTGGTGTTCGTCGACAACGTCACGTGTTGCTTCGGACCTGCAGGGCAGGGAACGATCTACTGGGACGACCGGGCGGATGCAGATCGCAACTACAACAACCGGTTGGAGGGCGGCCCGCGGTTCGCGATGGTGGAGCTCCGCGGATCGACGGCCGCCGACGCCTTCGTGTTCCTGCACGAGGTTGGGCACACGATCGGCGCCGTGCAGGTTTCCGCCCCCCATTCGACGGGATGGGGCCACTGTTACACGTCTGTCGATGTGATGTGTTCCGCCGATGGAGGGCCGTGGTTCGTCGGAGGCGGCACGATGGTCTCGGTCTGCGCGCAGCCGCCCGTCGGCCAGTTCACGTTCGATTGCGAGGGAGGCGACTACTACGAGGTCGATCCGGCGCCGGGAAGCTTCCTCGCGAGACACTGGAACACTGCCGACAGCGGCTGGCTGACCAGGCCCGCCTGAGGGCGCGCGCCTGCCGGAAGCCAGCTACCGCAACTCCCGCGAGAGATTGCAGGCTCACCCTCGGCCATCAGTTGCTCCTACGTCACGGCCAGCATCAGCACCGGCTCCTGCATTCTCCTGTGCTCCGCTACGTCCTTCCTGCTCTTGCAGGCGCAGGTTCCCCAGTATCTCGCGGACATCGTCCGTGCCGGCATCCGAGCGCACCGCCTCAAGTGGTCGAGGCCTCGAACAGTTCCCATTCCCCCGGGACCCCGCGGAGGACCACCGAACCGAGCGGACGGAAACCGAGGTCCGTGCCCGTCGCGAGGTCGCGGACCGTCCGCGTCACGACGATCTGGCCGTCGCCCGCCTCGGCGAGCACCCGCGCCGCGATGTGGACGCCGATCCCGCCAACGTCATCCTCGAGGACCTCGATCTCGCCGGTGTGGATCGCTGCGCGGATGTCGACCCCGAGGTCGCGCGCCATGTCGGTGAGTCCGAACGCGCACCGGAGCGCCCGGGTCGGCGCGTCGAACGTCGCGAGGATGCCGTCGCCCATGGTCTTGACGAGGCGACCGCGGAAGCGCTCGACCTCCGACTGCGCGCCCCGGTCGTGACGATCCAGGAGGCGGCGCCACGCCTTATCGCCGAGGGCTGCGGCCCGCCCGGTGGAATCCACGATGTCGGTGAACAGGACGGATGCGAGCACGCGGTCGGTGTCCTGGGCGGCGTGCCACGACTTGATCTGCTCCTCCGACCAGGCGAACGTCTCCACGTACTCGCTCGAGGGGCTCTCGCCGGCCGGTTGGTAGGTCAGGAGCACGGTGCCCGAGCTGAACGCTCGCGTGCCGACCATCCGGAGATCGGACGTGTCGCGCCCGTCCCGGAAGAGTCGCTTCCCGCTCCCCAGGACGACCGGGTAGACGAGGATCCGGAACTCGTCGACCAGATCGTGCTGCATCAGCGCGTCGACCAGGTCGCCGCTGCCGAAGACCACGATGTCCCCGTCGATCCGCTCCTTCAGCGCGGCGACCTCCTCGGCGACGTCGCCTCGGATGAACGTGGTGTTCTCCCACGTGGCGGCGCGCAAGGTCTTGGACACCACGTACTTCTCGAGGCCGTTCATCCGGTCGGCGAACCCGAAGTCCTTGGGGGCGGTCGGCCAGAACAGCGCGAAGATCTGATACGTCACGCGCCCCAGGAGGATCGCGTCGGCGGCGAAGATCTCGTCGACCTTGAACCGCTGCTGGTCCTCGGACGTGCCTCGCAACGCCCAGGCGTTCTTCCCGTCCCGGTGTTCCTCGTGTCCCGGTGCCTCGATGACGCCGTCCAGCGTCACGAACTCCGACACGATGATGCGTCCCATTCGAGACCCCCGCGCGGGCTAGGACCTCACGAGGTGAAGAACTCCTTCAACGCCGGAGCCAGGACCGTCGGGTCCACGTTGTGCCCCTGTCCATCGAGGAAGCGGACCTCACCGTCGGGGATCGCGTCGGCCAGCGCCTCTGCCGATGCCCGCATGAACGGCATGTCCGCGCCCCCCGCGAGGACGATCGTCGGCGCCTTCACCGCGCCGGCCGTCTCGGTCGGGATCGAGTAGTCGCCCATGATGCGAGCGTCGTAGGCGAGCGTGTGGGCGATCGCTTCCTGCGCGGCCCACCACGGCTGGGTGCGGGCGTCGGCGACGAACTCCGGGGGCATCCCGACGACCTTCGACATGAAGTACTCCGCCGCGTCGCCGCGTCGACCCTCCGCGATCATCCGCTCGTACTGCTCGACCTGATCGGCGGGCGGCCGCGCGTTCTCGTCCAGGATGAACGGTGGCTCCCACAGCGCCAGCTTCGTGACCGGGGCCCCGCTGGCGGCGGCGATCATCGCGAGCACCGCCCCCGACGACGAGCCCCAGAGGTTGGCCGAACCGCCCGCCGCGTCGATCACGGCCTCGATGTCCTCGACCTCTCGCTCGATGGCGTACGGGGGCGTGTCACCGCTGTCCCCGCGGCCGCGACGGTCGTAGTTCAGGACCGTGAAATCGGATGCGAGCTCCTGCGCGATCGCGGCGTCGGCCATCCGGTCGACCGAGCCGCCGCACACCAGCACGACCGGTGGTCCCTCGCCGAGCCGGTCGAACGCGATCGTCGTGCCATCTCTGGACGTGACGCTCTCCATCTCATGACCTCCCGGGCTGCTCTGGATACGGAGAGGAGCCTATCGAGCACACGCGTGTGGGACCTACGGCCGGGGATGATCGGTCGTTCGGAGCGTTGTTTCGCGAGGCTACCTGACCGCATCCTTCGCGCCTCGCGTCGAAAGTGAGAGCTGTTGAAGAGGTCCGGAGGATGGCGGGCCTCGCCGCAGGTCCGCGACACGCCGGACCGGGCTTCCGTCCCTGGTCCCCTTGGCGAGTGACCTACTTCACTCCTCTACAGCCACCACCCGTAGTGAACACGCCGCAACCGGGCGCTAGCTCCTCAAGGACTGAGGAGTTCAGCTCGAATGACTCCAACCGTAGCGGCCACGAACAAAGACGGAGGAGGCCGGCCCATTGGGCCGGCCTCCTCCCTAGCTGAGTTGCTTGATCTACTGCCCGGCCTTTGCGTGCACCTTGCGCCTGAGGACCAGGAACGCTGATCCAATGACGAGGGCGACGATGCCCGCCGTTGCCAGGTTGACCGACGGAGGCTCAACGGGAGCCCGCTGCAGGTCGCTCGCGAGTTGCCCTTCTCCGGACTCAGAGCCCGTCTGCACCGAGGGCGGGTAGCCGCCGCACCCCGTCACCCAGAACTCCTTGTGCTTGACGTCGGCACCCTTGGAGCCATCGGCGTTGACGGTCAGTCCGATGTGGTAGCCCTGCTGTGAGTGCGGAGGCTCGCCGGTGGCGGCGATCGCCGCGCTCAGGTCGAACGTCTCGGATGCGTCGAGACCCGCCGTGCTCCCTCCGCCTGCGGCGGAATCCTCGCCGATGAAGATGCCGCTCTTGGAGAGCAGCGGGATCTGCGTGCCGGTCGGTGGGTCAAGCTCGAAGCTGGCCGAGGCGAACAGCTGGCCCGCATCGTAGCCGTAGAAGTCGATCTGGAAGACGCAGCCGACGTGCGGCTCATTGTTCGGCAGGTCGTCGAACGGCGTGCCGTCCACCTTGACCGTCCCGTTGTTGCCGGGTGCCGCCAGCGCACCGCCGGCGACCGCCCACAACATGAGGGAGATCACCGACCAGCGAGCAGCGCCAGCCGGTTCTTTCATATCGTCTCCTCCTCGAGACCTTGCGGGGGTTCGTCCTCCGCTGCGGGCAAGGATCGTCCCTTATGCCCTAGAAAGAAACGGCCGTTTGGACTAATTTCGCCGTGGCTCCATCGGCTCCTCAGCAGGTCACAGGCTGTCTGGGGCGGGTCAGATCTCGTGCGAACCCGGTAACGGATGACCTACGACGCACGGAAGGGGGTCGAGGCCTTCCGGGAGTTACGGCCAAGTGCCCGCGCCGCGGGGGGTGGGGGCGCCGTCACGACTCCGACAGGGTGGTTTCGGTCGCAAGTCGAAGACATCCACCCGATGGACTTCTCGGCGCCGCGCCGCCATGCCCGTTCGCCAGACGTAGCGGGGAGGCCCAGCCGCTGCCCTGATGAAGTCCGAAGAGTCAGAGGGACGTGGCCAGCAGTCGCCTCATCCACGATCGCGCTGCTAGGCAGCGCCGCGCCCCTGCCCGCTGATGGACGGAGGGATCGCTCGAAGAAGTCGCGATCCTGCCGTGTGCCATGGGGCGCTCAGGCTGTGGCGGGGATCAACCCAAGATCGCGCAGCGTCGCGACCGGCAACACGTGACAGTAGGGCTGATGCCCATTCTTGAAGTAGTACTGCTGGTGATATCCCTCCGCCGGATAGAAGACCTCGAGGTCGACGATCTGCGTGGCGATCGGGGCCGAGAAGCGCTGCTGCGCTGCTGCCTTCGACGTCTCGGCCGTTCGCCGTTGTTCCTCGGAATGCGTGAGCACGATGCTCCGATACTGATCGCCGACATCGGGCCCCTGGCGATCCACCTGCGTCGGATCGTGCATCGCCCAGAAGACCTCGAGGAGCTGCTCGTACGACACCCGATCCGGGTCGAACGTGACTTGCACAACCTCCGCATGACCCGTGGTGTGCGAAGAGACCTGCTGGTATGTGGGGTCAGCGGTGTGGCCTCCCGCATAACCGGAAACGACCTGAGTCACTCCGGGGACCTGCATGAACACCCATTCGACCCCCCAGAAGCAGCCGGCGCCGAAGGTCGCTGTCTCAGAAGACATGGTTTCCTCCTCGTGACTCTCGCTTCATTCAGTATGACGCAGCGGTCCGAACATTGCGGCCTCGCACACCAGCGAGGGTTGTTCGAGCACATGCTCAGATCGCCACGGGTGAGGCCTTCGGACCGCCGCGGGGCAGTCCGAAAACGCCAACGCAGATCCGCGAAGAGAGCTCCTCCGCCGCCGCAGGGCGGCCTCGCGTCTCCGTCGTCGCAGGCGTACCCTTAGGTTCCATGGACGTCGATCCCACGTGTCCGATCTGCGGGGAACCACTTCTTGCCAGCGGTGCGCGCATCATCGTGCACTATCGAACGGAAGACACCTGGCAGGGGATCCACGAGGACTGTGGCGAGCCCAGCGAGGGTGCGACGGGCTGAGCGTTGCCGTGGCTCGGCGGTGCTTCGCCGCGGCCGACCCGTCTGACCAGCTAGCTCGATGTCGGTCCCGTGCGTCCCGGGCCTCGCGTCTCAAGTCCTTCGGGTGGGTGCAACGTGTCCGCTCGACCGACGACGCATCGAGCGGTCGCCGTTTGAGATCGATCCCTTCGCGCCGTTCGAGGAGGGCTCCATCGCCCTCCTGCTTCTTCGGGTTCGAGCCGTCACTTCCCCGGTAGCGAGCGAGCGTAGGTTGAGCCGAGACCCACCCACTTCGCGAGTTGCCGCTTGGTGCGGACATCGTCAGCGTCGACTCGTAGCCATCCCGCCATTTGGCGACCGCGCATCTCCATGAGGCTAGCGTTCGTTGTGGCGACGAGTGATTCAGACCGCGCCGGGTCGACCCGAACCAACACTCCACCTTGGCCGCTTGCGGCAACCGCCATGTTGCCGCCGATGAGAAAGGCGAGCCCGCCGAACATCTTCTTCTCCGTCAGCTCGACTTCGCCGCCCAGGAGTTCCCGTATGCGACCGGCAAGTTCCTCGTCGTACGCCACAAAGGCGATCCTACGTCAAGAGAGCAGGAGCACTGGGCGCCGTGGAGGCCAACCAGGTCTGGTGCTTGATGTGAGCCGAACGTGCAGCCGCGTCGGCCAGCCTCTCAGCATGCCCTCCCGGGCAGGACGGCGAAACGTTCAGGGCGAACGCCGCCGCTCAGCCGACCTCTCCGACGCGAACCAGGCCGGAGTCCGGTGCACGGTCGACTGCTCGGATGTCGTCTGGCGACCCTCGCAGATACCTCACGCCCCATCTGTAGGCTCCTTGGGAACCAGATCATTGGGGAAGAAGACGATCAGGGTATCGTCCGAGGGGCGGGGAACGTTGTCGTAGTAGATCTCGCCCCGCGTGTAGTCGATGACCTTGAGCCGGAGACCGAAGTCCCCGTCGTCGTAGACGTTGAACCACATGTCTGGTCCCTTGTGGTCGTTCGTGTAGTTGACGAGGAACTGAAGCAGGTAGTCGTTGCGAACGCCACGCGGGAACAAGGCGAGGTCGCCATACGTGAAGTCCTCGTAGGACTCGATGCTCATGCTGCTCCAGCCCGAGGCGTCGTCCGTACCGAAGGCCTCGAACTTGGCCGTCTTGATGTCGATGGGCAACGTCGCGTCCGCGTCGGCGGCATCCTCCACGACGACCAGCCCGGTCGGTGAGTCCGCCAGAGCCGTCCCAGGCAGGCCGACGAGGACGACAACGAGTGCCAGCAGGACCTTCTTCATCCTTGACTCCGATTCTTGAAGGGGGCGCCATCCTATGGGAGAGCTCCTGAGGACGAAAGAGGCGTTCGGCCAGATCGCTCGATCTCATGCACTCCCGCATCGTCGAGTACCTAGGCGTTCGCGAACGCGGCGTAGCCGTCGCGCGCCGCTACACCAACCGAGAGCGGGGAAACGGCGGCGAGGCCGGCGCCGATCCTGGCCCCTGATGCCTCGGCGATCCGCGCGTACGTCGGCGGCCCATCTAGGATGTCGACGTGGGGAAGGTTCCCTCCAAGGAGGAGCTCGAGGCCGCGCACTGCTGGGAGGAGGACGACCGGGTGCCGCGGCGACCGGAGATGACCGACTTTCGTCGACGGCTGCGCTACCACCAGTCGCAGTGGCGAGAGGCGCAGGGGCACCCGATCGGGTCGCAGCCGATCGCACCAAAGCCCAACGACCGGGCGGTACGGCTCGTCGGGAGTCGCCTCCCGCTCGCCTACGCAACCGAGACCGGCGCGAACTTCCTCACCGCCGGGGCGCTCGAGGCGGTGAGAGGCCGAACGTCCACCGTCGAGCCTCACCAGAGCTTCGACCACCAGCGACTGTGGGCAGACCTCCTGTGGTCGCCCACGATGTGCTTCAACCTGTTCGGCGACCTCGCGGGCGACCGAGAGCTCGCCGACCGAGCCGTCCACACCTGGTGGCCGGATGCGCGCGGCACCGTGCGCGACGTCCGCTTCGCACACTCACCCGGTCGTTTCGATCCGGCCTACCTCAACAGCCTCCGCGCGTTCGACGCGGCGTTCGTGCTCGACCTCGGCGATGGGACGCAGGGGATCGTCGGCGTCGACATCGAGTACCACGAGCGAGCCAAGCCGGAGACACCGAAGCCGGAGAACCTCCGGCGGTATCTCGAGGTCGCGGAGAAGTCGGGCGTCTTTGGGACGGGAGCGATCGACGCGGTCAAGGGGAGGAGTGATCTCGCCGTGATGTGGCTCGAGCATCTCTTGCTGCTGTCGATGCTCCAGCATGCGAGCGGCACGTGGGCGTGGGGCCGCTACGTCGTCGTCCACCCCGCCGGCAACACCGACTACGCCGACGCGTGCAGCCGCTACCGGGCGCTCCTCGTGGACCAGTCGACGTTCTCCTCGATGACCGTCGAGGAGCTCCTCGACGCCGATGTCCTCCCGTCGCGCTCAGCTGCCGCACTGCGCAAGCGGTACCTTCCCCGCTGACGCTTGCTCGTGCAAGCCCCGACCGACCTGGGCGGCCGCCGCAAGGCGGGATCAGTCGAAGATACTGGCGCTGATAACGCCCAGGCGGTCGTTCGCCACCGCCTTGTTGGCTACGTCCGGAACGCCCTCCCCGCGAGGCGTGCATCGGCCGAACGTCGATCGCCGCGGCGTGGAATGGCGAGGGGAGTGGAGGGCGGCTGCCGGCGGGGGACACACGCGGCACCTTTTGGTGATTCGGAGGGCTGGATGCATTGACCTCGTCCTGGATGCACTAGCGCGAGATGTGGAGACCTTCGAGCGGCCGTGCCGCGCCACCCGATGAGATCGTGCGGCATCATACGACGGTTCCGGCTACCGGATGAGGGAGCGTGATGCTCCGCACCGTCTTGACCAGCTTCATGGTGATCCCAAAGAGCAGCAGCGACAGCACCGTTACGGCGGTGGCTGCGACGTTCAGCCTCGGCGACCCGCCTTGTTCCCCAGGGCTCCCGTACAGCAACATCGTGACGGTGGCGCTATCGGGGTTTCCCACCGAGTTCACGACGACGAAGTCCTCAAGCGAGCGAGCAAACACGAGGATCAACGCTCCCCACAGGAACGGAGCGATCTGAGGCAGCAGCGCGCGACGGACGGCTTCGATCGGGGACGCCCCCAGATCCATCGCCATCTCCTCCTGCGACCGATCGGTCAGGAGCGTTCCGGCCCGCACGACGATGAACGCGAGCGGTATCTGGAGTGTCGTGAGCGCCAGGATCTGCGCCTTGGTCCCGAACCATCCGAAGTTCTCATCGAACAAGCTACGCGAGACGCTGGTGAGCAAGAGGTAGAACATGACGCCGAGGACGATCTCTGGAATGGCGAAGGCCAGAACCATCGTCGCACTCGCTGCGGACGATGCCCGGCCCCGCCACCGATCGACGCCGACGGCGACACCAGCGCCCAACGGCACCGCGATGAGCGTCGCAGCAATCGCGAGGGTGAACGTCTGGATGATGGCGAGCTGAGTCCCCGACCTCAGCAACGCCGAACGCCTCCCGATCCACCACTTTGTCGTGAATCCGTCCCAGACGTTGACGCCGGGTCCGAGGTTGAAGGAGAAGGCCATCGCCGTGATGATCGGCGCGAGCGACCAGACGAGGTAGAGGACGGTGACGATCGCGAGGAGCACAGGAGGACGCGATGGCCCGCGATGTCCGAGTCTCTTCAGAACTCTCATGCGGCTCCCGGCCGCGTCGATGCGATCGGCGCAGACCGCCCTCAGGAGCATCCGTCATCTGTCGCCGCCCGTGCACGTCGAGTCCGAGGTAGTTTGGCGACACCCTCTTGTCCACGGCTCGGCTGAAGCTGCATGGTAACCCTCGCCTTGCGGACGTGGAGCTGGTGAGCCGGGGTCGCGATTCTCGGGTCTTCAGAGCGCCTCGGAAGCCCCCGTGTGAACCAGAAAGGTTCCGGAAAGGAGCAGGGAAACTGGCCGAGCGCCTGATCGAAGCGAACGGCGTCGAGCTGTGCGCCGAGGCCTTCGGTGATCCGGCCGACCCGCCGATCCTCCTCATCATGGGCATCGGCGGGTCGATGCTCTGGTGGGAGGAGGGCTTCTGCCGGATGCTCGCCGACGGCCGGCGATACGTGATCCGCTACGACCATCGCGACACCGGCCGATCGGTCGCCTACGAGCCGGGACGCCCCGGGTACACGGGCGCCGACCTCGTGGCCGACGCCGCGGGCGTGCTCGACGCCTACGGCATCCCGGCCGCGCACGTGGTCGGCGTCTCGGCGGGCGCGGCCTTCGCACAGCTGCTCGCGCTCGACTTCCCTGATCGGGTGCTCTCGCTCGTCCTCATCAGTTCCTCTCCCGCAGTCCCCGGTGAGCGCGAGCTCCCGCCGCCGACCGAGGAGTTCGTGCGATTCGCGACCACGGCGGAGGCGGACTGGTCGGATGCCGAGTCGGTGATCGAGTACCTGGTGAACTACTCCCGAGTGCTCGCGGGAGGCCAACGGACGTTCGACGAGGCGGCAGCCCGCGATCTGGCACGTCGCGACGTCGAGCGGGCGCACGACGTCGCGGCCGCTCAGAACCACGACCTGATCCGGGACGACGGGCAACCTCACGAGCCCCTGGCCTCGATCCACGTGCCGACGCTCGTGATCCACGGCGCCGCGGATCCGATGTTCCCCCTCGAGCACGGCGAGGCGCTGGCCGACGAGATCCCCGGTGCGAGGCTGTTGACGCTCGAAGGGGCCGGTCACGGGGTCGATCGAGCCGACTGGGAGACGATCGTCCTCGCGATCGTCAAGCACACGGCCCATGGCGATCAGACACGCGGAGGATGACCCCTCGGAATCGCCGGTCCTGACGTGTCGTTCGCCTCACGGGTCCTGGCTTCGCGCGAGCGCGATGGCCGCCTCTGGAGTCAAGGCTCGTCCTTCGGTCCACAGCTCGTCGATCCGTTCGCGCGGCAACATTCCCTCGACCAGCTCGAGAGGATCTTCCATCCCGACGATCGCCCTCGGCGCCTCCCCGCCGGCCTGCTCCTTCATGCGGGCCGCGGCGCCCGCCAGGCGGATCCCGCGGCCGGGGTCCCCCTGCCGGATCGCCAGCACCGCCATGCCCTCGACGGCGACGGCGTTCCAACCCGCTCGCGCCCAGCACCTCGGATCGGTCGAGGGACTGGAGCATGAGCGACCTGGCATCGCTCGTAGTCGCCGCGTCTCAGGGCCACGGCGGCGAGCTGTCCGGAGGTCCATGTGACCCCCCACTCGTCGCCCGCGTCCATGAACGTACGCCAGCGCGGCTTCGGTGAGCGCCGCGCCCGCATCGAGGTCGCCCTCCTGCAGCGAGATGAGCCCGAGTGCCGCCTTCGCGTGC
The DNA here is from genome assembly GCA_963728285.1 of uncultured Actinomycetes bacterium. Classification (GTDB taxonomy): domain Bacteria; phylum Actinomycetota; class UBA4738; order UBA4738; family HRBIN12; genus CAVSJR01. The sequence goes on from CAVSJR010000005.1 coordinate 639,190, forward strand.
GCCTGCCGGACGACGTCGCCGAGGTCCCCTTGGATGTGGATGGTCTCCTCCAAGAGCTCCCTGGCCGGTCCGAACTCGTGGGCGAGCAGATGGGCGAAGGCAAGGTTGTACTCGCCCTCGGCCTCGCCTCTGCGATCCCCGAGTTCGCGGTAGATGGCAAGGCTCTCCTCGTACGCCCTGCGGAGCTGTCTCCCGGTCGCTGGTGAAGTAGGCGAGGCTTCCCTCCGCCCCGAGCGCCTTTGCTCGAGCGGTCGTCCGCGCCTGCGCCGCGGGAACGACGAGGAGCTCGTCGACCCACCGACGGCCTTCGGCCAAGTGGCTCCGGACCTGCCAGAAGCGCCACAGCGCCCCGGCGATGCGAAGCCCCGCCTCCGCCTCTCCGCTGTCGATCGACCATCGGAGGGCGGCTCGGATGTTGTCGTGCTCCTCCTCGAGGCGCTCGAGCCACGTGCTCGTGCACGGTCAGGAGCTCCGGTTCCGCCGCCTCGGCCATCGCCACGACGTACCACGCGTGCCGGCGTCGTACCTCGTCTCCCTCCGGGGATTCGTCGAGCCGCTCCCTGCCGAACTCCCGGATCGTCTCGAGCGACCGGAACCGGACCCGGCCATCCATGGTCTCCACCCGCGTCACCAAGCTGTTGTCGACGAGCGCCGCCAGCCCGTCGAGGAGGCTCAGGTTCAGTCCCTGGGAACAGACCGCCTCCGCCGCCTCCAGCGAGAAGCCGCCGGCGAAGACCGAGATCCGCGCGAACACGCGGCGCTGCTCGTCGTCGAGCAGATCGTGGCTCCACCCGATGGCGGCACGAAGGGTCTGTTGTCGCTCGGGAAGGTCCCGCGAGTCACTCTCGAGCAATGAGAGTCGTTGCTCGAGCCGGTCGAGGAGTCCCTGCGGGCTGAGCAGGTTCACCCGACTCGCGGCCAGCTCAATGGCGAGCGGCAGGCCGTCGAGTCGCGCGACGATCCCGGCGACCGCGGCGGCGTTGCGATCGTCGAGCACGAAATCGTGCCGCACGGCGGCGGCCCGTTCGACGAAGAGCGCCACCGACTCACAGGTCGTCAGTGCTTCGAGGGACGGTGTCGCCGGGTCGGGGAGCGGGAGCGGTCCGACCAGGTAGTCGTGCTCGCCGGCGAGGTGCAGCGGCATGCGGCTCGTGGCGAGGACCGTCAGCCGCGGGGCCGCATCCATCAGCCTGCCCACGGCGGGCGCCGCCTCGACGACCTGTTCGACGTTGTCCAGGACGAGGAGAAGCGTCCGATCCCGCAGGTGTCGGGCCAGCGTGTCGAGCAGGTCCGTGTTGGGATCCTCGCGCACGCCGAGCGACGCCGCGATGCCCGAGAGGACGAGACGGGGATCCGTCGTTGCGCTCAGGTCGACGACGTACACCCCGTCCTCGAATCGATCGAGCTGTTCGGCGGCGACCCGGAGCGCGAGGCGCGTCTTGCCCGTGCCTCCGGGTCCGGTCAGGGTGAGGAGCCTGGTCCGCGTGAGCAGGTCGCCGATCTCGGTGAGCTCTCGCTCGCGCCCGACGAAGGACGTTCGCGGTGGCGGAAGGTTGGTCGCGCCGTGACTCGAGGGTGCGGATCGCCGGGAACTCGGCCGGGAGACCTTGGATGACGAGGTCGAAGAGCGGCTGCTGCTCCTCGAAGTCCTTGAGGCCGTGGCGGCCGAGATTGCGCACGGAGACGCCCTCGGGGAGCTCCGCCTCGACGAGAGCCCGGGTGGTGTCGGAGATGAGGACCTGACCACCGTGTCCGGCCGAGGCGATCCTGGCGGCCCGGTTGACGTCCACGCCGATGTAGTCGTCGCCGCCGAGGGATCCCTCGCCCGTGTGCAATCCCATTCGGACCCGGAGCGAGCCGCCGTGCGGCCACTCCGTCCCGGCCAGGGCACGCTGTGCCCGCACCGCCGCCAGCACAGCCGTGCTTCGCGGTCCGGAACACCGCGAAGAAGGCGTCTCCCTCCGTCCGGACCTCTCGACCGTCCTCCGATTCGAGGGCCTCCCGCACGATCTGGGCGTGAAGATCCTGGACCGCTCGATAGTCATCGCCGAGCTCCTGGAGGAGTCGCGTGGAGCCCTCGATGTCGGTGAACAGGAACGTGATCGTTCCCGTGGGCAGGTCGGACACGCCTGGCCTCCGTGAGGTCGATTCGGGCGATTCTAGTTCGGACTTCGATCTCTTCCGTGTCCCGGCGCCATCCGACGAGCTCATCTACGGGCCAACGTCTCCATCAGGCTCGTCGTTCGGGGGACTGATGTTCGGGAGGTGGTCGGCCCACGGCCTCCCGCAGACACAGGCCGAGTACCGCAGTTCGGACGGCACGTCCTCCCAGCGTGCGTATGAGCGTCGCCAACGCCGCTCGTCCGCCGCCGTCCATGGGGCCGGCTCGTATGCGTGGTCGGTCATCGTGTACGTCCTTCGTAACTGGATGATTCAGCTCTGGCAGGTCGAGTGCCGGTGATCGGGCGCGGCTGGGAAGCGGTGGCGGCGGTGGTGCGATCGACGGGTCCGACGGGCCGAGCGTGAGCGACAGATTAGAGCCAAGATTGCGAGCCGAGGAGCCCTCGAAGAGGACGAGAGGTCGGCTGACCTTGACGAGACGAAATATGAAGAGCTCCCCGGTAAAATGGTGCGCAAGTGACAAGTATCCAGGGCAGCGGCGCCAGGCCACGTGCGCGGCGTGGGGATGGTGACAGCCAGGGAGTCAGCGGCATGTCCAGCGCGCAGTTGTATGACACCATCGGAGCCGCTTACACGGTGACGCGGCGCACCGAGCCGCGGATCGCCGCAAGGGTCTGGGCTGCGCTCGGCGATGCGCGGACGGTATTGAATGTCGGGGCTGGCACCGGCTCCTACGAGCCCCCCGGCCGTGACGTAACCGCGGTGGAACCGTCGGCGCTCATGCGTGCGCAGCGTCCCGCAGGCGCAGCGCCGTGCGTGGCTGCTGTCGCGGAGAGCCTTCCGTTCGAGGACCAGTCCTTCGACGCCGCGATGGCTTTTACCACCGTTCATCACTGGCAGGACCCGATCGCGGGCCTGCGCGAGATGCGGCGCGTGGCTCGCCGCGTGGTGGTCTTCACGTTCGACTCCAGTGACACCGGATGGCGTCGTCGGTTCTGGCTTACTCGCGACTACCTGCCTGAGGTCGCTGACTTCAGCGTCGGCCGGCCTTCGCTGACCGAGCAGGCCCGCGCGATCGGAGCCCGCATGGAGCCGGTGCTCATTCCGTGGGACTGCGCTGACGGCTTCTTCGAGGCCTACTGGCGCCGGCCCGAGGCATACCTGGACGATCATGTTCGTCGCGGAGTATCGGTGTGGGCCAGAGTCGGGCCGGATGCCGAGCAGCGGGCAGTGCGCAGCCTCCGTGATGACCTTGTCTCAGGCCGGTGGGCCGAACGCAACCGCGACCTCGTCGCTCTCGATGCAGCGGAGCTTGGCCTTCGCCTGCTCGTAACCTGAACCCCGCCGCAGACTGCCAGGTGGCGGCGCGACAGAGTGAGCGTTCGTGTTGCCCATGCTGAATGGCTTCTCCGACGAGCAGTCGTTGCCGAGTCTCATGACAGAGTTTGCCGTACCGGGCATGGGTGTGACGGTCGTCGAAGAGAGGCAGATCGAGTCTCGCGGATACGGGGTCACCCACACGGCGATGCGACACGTTCCCGAGGCGGCGACCGGCCATCATGAGGACGGCACTCCAGTTCCCGGCGGCTGGCATGTCTATCCGGAGATGGCAGCCGCTGGCCTTTGGACAACGTCCTCCGACCTTGCCCGAGTGATCATCGAAGTACAGCGAGCGTGGGCGGGATTAGACACGGCGATTCTGAGTCAACGCACGGCCCGGGAGATGCTATCCCCTCAATCGGGAGGGCCCGTTGGGATCGGGTTCTGGGTCGAGGAAGGGCACAGCGTCCGTTTCTTTCACGGGGGCGATAACGATGGATTCAAGTGTTTGCTCACCGGGGGCGTCGAGGCGGGGACGGGAATGGTCATCATGACGAATGGACAACGGGGCGACGAACTGATCGACGAGGTCAGATCCCGAATCGGCTGATGCGGTCACCGCCCGGCAGCCATCGTGTCAGGCGGAACTGACCGGCTTTTCCAGTCGAAGGAAGCCGTTGCCGCCCGGCCCACTCGCGCTCGAGTATCCGAACGGGCTCAATCTCTGCCCTCGGGCTGATGCGCAGGAAGCTCCGCTCGTCGTGTCGATAGTGTGGGTTCAAGATGCCCTCGACGGGCCCCACTCGATTCGATGCTCCGGGCCGCGCCTGGCGCCGCTCGCGATGCCAACTGGGCTCGGCTCCTCGTAGGGCCGCCCTTCGATCAACGCGAAGCCGCCGCAGTCAAGCACCCGCCACATCTCCACGATCGTCCGTGTCTGTTCGGCCTCGTCCAACAACTCGTTGAAGGCGGACCACAAGCAGATGACCGCGTCGACCGATTTCGCCGCATACGGCAAGGTCGTCATCGAGGCGACCGTCAGGCCGACGACAAGTCCTTCGGCATCTGCCGCGGCCCGCGCCGGCTCGATCATGCCTGGTGAGAGGTCGAGTCCATGAACTGCATGCCCGCCCGAGCGAGCGGCAAGGTGACGCGCCCATAGCCACAGCCGACATCAAGCACACGCCCGTGCTCCGGGAGCATCTCGATGAGTGCGCCGACGATCTCCTTGTCCCACTCGGGCCGCGTCCGGTTGGCGAGCCCGTCTGCGCCCAACTGAGCATAGAAGGAGCGGCTCAGGTCCTCCGAGCTTGACACCCTCAGAGTCCGCGCTTTCGGGTCACGGACGTCATGTGCGTGCTATCTCCGGAGCTCATGGACCGCTTCTTGCGGAACCGCCGACAACAGGAAGCGACCGAGGCGCTTGGTCTCGTCGTCGGAAAGACTCATCGCACAGACCGGGCGATCATCCGGCCAGATCGAGAAGCGGGCGTGGTGCCCGGGCACGTGAACCGACCCTTCAGGCGAGGAGATCTCGATGTCCCGGAGGTAGTGGCTGGCACGCAAGACGGGGGCCGGAGGATCGCTCGGATGGGTCGGAATGCCCAAGAACATCTGGGTGACCTTTGGCGTCTCCTCCGTCAGCTCGAGGGGCAGCCACGTCCCACAGGCAATGCAGTACCGGTGCGTGGCGGGTTGGTGAAGGCCGCACTCTGGGCAATACACGTCGCCCTCCTTTGCCCGGTGGAGTTCATTCTGCCGCATGAGGTGGACAGCCAGCAATGGCCGGGCGGGTGCCGCTACGTGTCGGCCGTCGGCCACGACTTGACTGCGCGAAGACGAGCGGCGCTGCGTGAGCCGACGCGATCGATCAGGCGGCTACCGACCCTGCGCTGTAACGGCCGCGCCCCACGCCGTCATTGCTTACTCGGCAGGAGGGCCGAGACCTGGTCGAGGGTCTCGACCGTGGGGCCCAAGTCGAACACCTTGCTCAGACGCCGTGCCAACGAGAGCATGTCGCCCATCGGCATCGGGTCCCAGGCGAACGGCGGGCCCGCGACCTCGCCGGACCCATCGGGCCACGGTTCCCGTAGCAGGGCCCGCGCGATCGGCTTCTCGGCGTGGTTCATGAGCGGCACCATCGCCGTGTCGATCAATGGGCTCTCGTCTCCGGCTCCCCAGACCTGCTCCATCACATCGAGCTGGAGCGAGTAACAGGCATCGAACAGTCGAGACAGATCGTGAAGCTCGCCGTCGGGCAGATCGGCCGACGACGGGTCGAGGCGCATCGGGTGCACGTCGCCGAGGGGTGTCCTGCCCTCGACGATGTCGAGGAACCGCCAGTAGTGGGCCGGCTCCGGAGCTCCCTGGAACCCGAACGGTTGCAGCTTGAGGTGGGGGAGGCGGGTGGTGAGGTCGAAGCCGACCGGCGCGAGCGCCGACGTGTGCGTTCCCTCGCCCTGCTCGACGATTTCCTCGATCGCGAGGAGGGCGGAATCCAGGTCGGTCACGGCGAACAGGGCGCCGCCGCCGTGACCGGCATACCCCTTCGTGACCTGCGTCCGTGGGTCGCCCGTGAACACCTCGTTCCCCAGGCGCGCAAGCGCGGCGACGATCGCCTCGTAGAACTGCGCGAGCGTCTCGTATCGGTCGGTCTCGGGCGGCGCGCCCGGCTCCTCGGGCTGCTCGATCCGCAGGAAGACGTCGCGAATGAGATCGACCGACGCCGGCGCAAGGTGCAGCACGAGTGGTTGCTTCGGGTCGTGGTGGCGCATCGGCTCGGGGTAGCGAGGGGCGGCATCGCCCGTGAACCGCGGCCTCCCGCCGACCGCGGTGAGCAGGTTCGCTGCGAGAGCGATGTGCAGCATCTCCTCGCGAACCACGTACTTGATCGAGGTGGCGGCCTCGGAATCGGGATCCACCACGCTCCACATCGCGTACTCGTACGGCGGGATCGTGCAGTGTTCGATCTCGACCGCCCACTGGAGGTGGCGGCGGAGCTCCTCGACGTGGGCGATCGGCTCGACCATGGTCTCGACTGTCCGCGGATGCTACTCGGTTCGGGTGCGAGGCGGGCCCGCGCGCTGCAGGTGGTCTCCGGGCCTTACGATCCGAGGCTTGCGACGCCCACAACCGGAGAGAATCTCGAGGCCATGCTCCATGCAGCCATGCGACGGCCGGCACGGACGGCGGTGCTCCTGGCTGCCTTCGCGGCCGTCGGCCTCGCGTCGGTCTTCCTCGGCGACGTCGCATTTCGGCATGGCTGGTCGATGGCGCCGTGGCTTGCCTGGCCGGGTGGCGCCACGCCATTCTTCGTCGCTGGACTCGTCGTGTGGTCCTTGCTTCTTGTACCGGCGGCCAGGCTGGAGGGCAGTTGGACTCGGAGGTTCGGTGCGTTGTGTCTCGTCGGCACGACCGCCGGTGTCATCGTGCAGCTGCTCGACGATCACGTGCTGAACCACGCTGGAACCGACAATCCTCTGGGGATCGGGATTCCAAGCCCGTATCAGGACTACCTCACGGGCCTGGCTCTCCTCGTTCTTGCCGCCGCCTTTGTCGGCGCCCTCATTACCGCTCCCGCACGGATCGCCGAGAATCGTCGAGCCGCCGGGTGATGATGGCCCTCTCGAATGGGCTGAGGTTGGAGCGATACTGAAGCTGGACCTCGAAAGCTCATGACGTAGAGTTCACAATCGTATGCGCAAGAGCACGCGATGATGGACCGTGAATGCGAGGAGGCGCTTCGCCGATGCCGAAGATCCAGGGACTCTCGAAGTCGGCCGCCAACTATCGCCAGGCGTCCAAGCCCCAGTTCAGCTGCGCGCAATGCAAGTTCATGTTCCCGAGGTTGGCGGTCGGTGGATGCAGATTCGTTCGCGGCGTGATTCGCGCGAGTGCCACATGCGACGAATTCACGCCTCGTCAGCAGGGCACGGGCGATAGGCCACGCTAGGAAGGCCACGGCCCGGCATCGCGAGGACACCCTCGAGGTGAGTGTGGCCCCGCTGGGTCCCGGGCGAGGGTGGGCGTCGGGTACCCACGACCGCCCGATGTGGGTTGGTCCCTTGGCTGAGGCGGCGATCGGGCGAGGCGCCCTCCCCGACCGGGATCCCGGCCGGAGAGAACGCTCCACGAGCCTCCGAGCAGCCCGTCGGTCGCGGGCCCAACGGCTCAGCCGTTACGGCTTCGCCAGGGAGAGCTGCCCGCGAATGGCTCCGTTCGGGAACGGCCGATTGTGGATGTTTACGTAGAAGTTGCCCGGGGTCGCGATGATCCGGTCGATCAGGTCGCTGTTGACATCGCTCACGCAGCCGTCCACACCCTTGATCGTGTTGGGTAGCGGCACCTCTGTCTCGAACAGAAGAACCCGGACGGGGCCCGCCACGCCGGTCGCGCCCCGGTGAATGTGGGCCGCGACGGGGGCGCGGATCTGCTGCCAGTCGAGCTCGAAGCAGACCGTGTCCGCCGTGGGATCGAGCGTAATCGTCGCCGAGCCGGACCCGTTCGGGTCTCCGGGCCCAGGTACCTCCTCATCACCGGACAGGGACGCGGTGAGAACCGTCGTTGTTGGGGGCCCGGCGAGCGAATGCCCCAGGAACAGCAATGAGGCCAGGCTGGCCGCCAGAAGGAGGCCGAGGACCGTTCGAACGTGTGTGCGCATGGCATCTTCCCCTTTCGTTCCGCTCGCTCTGCGCGAGTCGCCACCGAGGCAAGCCCCCGTGCTAGCACGCGCGCCGGGAACGAACATCACCTTTCCTACGTACCTGGGTTACGCTTCCGCCGGCTCATTCCTACAGTCCCGTTGCATGCGCTCATCGAGAGCTTTTGTATGGCCGTCCATCAGGTCGTTCGCCCACGTTCATTCAAATTCTCGGGTGGCTGGCCACCACCGGGCCCCCGGCCGGCCGTGCGGAGGACGGAGCATGGCTCGGTACGATGCCCACATGAACAAGCAGTTCACCGCGACGCTGCAGAAGAGTCCCAGCAAGGGCGGCTGGACCTATGTGGTGATGCCCGAGTCGGTGGAGTTCTTTGGCACTCGCGGGCTCGTCAAGGTGCGGGGCACCATCGACGGCCACCCATTTCGCAGTTCGTTCATGGCCATGGGGGACGGCACCCACATGCTGCCCGTGAAGGCGGACATTCGCAAGGCCATCGGCAAGGAAGCGGGCGATACCGTGAAGGTCCGCCTGCAGGAGCGGATCGCCGGGTAGGCGCGTCCGCATGCGCTCCTAGTCGGGACTCGTCCCGACGCAGAATTCGTTCCCCTCCGGGTCCTGCATGACGGTCCAGACATAGCCGTTCTCGGCCAGTGTCTGCCCGAGCAAACGACGACCGCCGAGTGCCTCGACGCGCGCACACGCCTCGTCCAGGTCTTGGACGGAGAGGTCCAGGTGCAGTCGGTTCTTCGTCATCTTCGGTTCGGGTACGCGCTGGAATCGCAGGATCGGAATGCCCGGAGCGGGCACGAGGTCGACGTAGTGGGTTCCGTCGCCGATGGGCGGCTCGATCCCCGTCCCGAACACCGCCGCCCAGAAGCGCGCAAGCTCCAGAGGATCTGCGCAGTCGATTGCGATGGCGTTGAGGTCGCCGACCGGGTCCACGCGTCGATGCTATCGGCTGAGGATGAACGCAGGCGGGCGCGGCCTGCGTGCATACCGACGGAGTTCCCATGCTCAGGGGTCTAGGCTGACGGAGACTCCGAGGCCCACAGGCTCGGATGGGCGGTTCTTGTGGCGGCATGAGGACGGAGCGGGACCTGAATGCCGAAATTGAGTGCGGGGCTGCTCCTCTATCGGAACGTTGAGGGGACGACCGAGGTGCTCCTCGTGCACCCAGGGGGCCCCTTCTGGGCCAGGCGGGACGACGGCGCTTGGTCGTTGCCGAAGGGGGAGTACGGGCCGAACGAGGACCCGCTCGGAGCCGCGATCCGAGAGTTCCAGGAGGAGCTGGGGCTCGACCCGCCGGACGAGCCGCCCGTGTTCCTCGGTGAGCTGCGCCAGCCGAGCGGCAAGCGAGTCAGCGCCTGGGCGCTCCAAGGCGATCTCGATGTCCGCGCCGTTCGAAGCAACACGTTCACGATGGAATGGCCATCCGGCTCCGGCGTGATGCGAGAGTTCCCGGAGGTCGACCGAGCCGAGTGGTTCGGCCTCGAGGCGGCCCGGCGAAAACTCCTGCCCGGCCAGGTCGGCTTCCTCGATCGGCTCTCCGAAATGCTGTAAAGCTGAACGAAGCGTCTGAACGTCCGCGGACCACCAACCGCCGCTCGCCCAACAAGGCCAGTCCCCGGCGGAGCGCGCTTCACGTCGGCCCGGAAGGTAGAGAGAGATGGTGCAGTGGAACGGGACGATCGTCCTGAGGACCCCCCGGCTGCTCCTGCGCACGTTTCGCCGTGACGACCTGTCGCAGTATGCGGCCCTCAACGCCGATCCCGAGGTGGTGAGGTACCTGGGCGGCGTACCTCTGACCCGCCGCCACTCGGACGAGATCGCGGAGTGGGCCCAGCAGTGCTACTCGGACGAGGGGATCGGCCTGCTGGCCGTCGAACGCCGTGACGATGGGGTCTTTCTGGGGATGTGCGGGCTTCACCACCAGCAGTCCTACCCCGACGAGGTCGAGGTGGGGTGGCGATTGGCCCGCGAGCACTGGGGGAAGGGCTACGCCACGGAGGCGGCCACCGGATGGCTCGATCACGCCTTCGAGTCACTGGAGCTGCCGCGGGTCATCTCCATCACGGATCCGCCCAACGAGCGCAGCTTGGCGGTGATGCGTCGCTTGGGGATGGAGTTCGACCACGAAGCCGAGATCGAGGACGAGGGTGTGGTCTTTCAGGCAGTGGTGTATTCGATCACCGCCGATCGGTGGCGCCACCGTGCCGAACGGGTTTGAATCGGCAGGGCCGGCCAACGGTCTCGGCCGGTCCCGAGTGTGCGCAGTCGATTGCCGCGTGGCAGTATCGGATCGGAACGGTTGGAACGAATCCGTGAGCGAAAGCCGGGAAAAGGGGAGCGGTCATGGACGACCAGGAGGTCATCGACCGGATCAACCAGCTCGCCAACGAGGAGCACGAGCTCTTCGGGAAGGAGTCTCGAGGGGAGGCGTCGGAGTCCGACCAGCAACGACTGCAGCGTCTCGAGGTCAGCCTCGACCAGTGTTGGGACCTCCTCCATCAGCGCCGGGCTCGAAGGGCAGCGGGGTTCGATCCGGATGAGGCCAACGTCCGCGACGAAACGACCGTGGAGGGATACGTCGAGTGATCCCACGTCCGCGGACACCTCAGCCTGGCTCGCGCAGGCGCCAGATGCGCAGCTCGTTCTCTCCTGCCTGCACCGAGAAGAGCCCTTGTGACGACGCTTCCGAGAGCAGAGCGTGAAGCTCGGACTCGAAGGCAGCGAGACGCTCACCGAACAGGTGTGGGGCAGAGCGCGAGACCGAGTACACCGAGGCGACAACCTCGTCCGCCGTCCTCGTGATCACCCTCGTGTCGGCGATGGTGACGACGTCCGGACCTGAGAACCCCGCCTGGTCCAGCACCCATTCCTCGTCCGACGGCGTCCCGTCTCGGAGCACGCCCCGTCCGGCGCGACGAAGCGAGCCGAGGTATCGCTCGACCAGTTCAGCTATCGAATCGTACGGGGGAGTTGGATGCTCCGGCGGATCGACGGGATCCACCCCTTGATGCGTGTAGCCGTGAACGAGAACGAGCCTCCCGCGGGCCGGCTCGAGCATGTGCCGAAGAGCCCGTGCGACCCGATCCCGCTGCATCCAGTGGAAGGACTGGGCGAACGTCGCCACGCGAAACGACCCGAGGCCGGCCGGAAGGTCCTCGCCCCGCAGGTTGAGCCACGTCGCGTTCTCGATCCCCCTTCGCCGTCCCTCCCTCGCGGCCTCGAAGACCATGTCCGGCATCCGCGTCGATGCCGAGGACCTCCTCGAAGAAAGGCGCGAGATCCATGGCGATGAGGCCCGGTCCGGTACCGACGTCGATCAATCGACCCGTCCCGTCCAGGTCCAACGCGTCGACGAGCGCTTGAGCAAGATGCGGGGCGTATGGAAGTCGGCCCTTGAGGTAGTAGGGAGCACTGCCACCGTACAGCGTTGGGTCCCACTCCCAGCCCGCCATGCGCGAACAGCCTAGTGGTGTCGTGCCGCCCCTTGTGGCCTCGGTTGATCGCGGCCGACGGTGGAGCCGGCGGGTGGCGGGCACATCGGGAGCGCGCCGGAAATGGCCTTCCAACGGATGCCCGCTCCATCAAAGAGTGCCCATACTCGACCCATGATCAACCGGACGACGAGAGCGAGCGGGCGGCCCGAGGGGGCGACGGTGGCTCGGATGGCGGCCGTCCTCGTGCTCACCGTGGCATTCATGGCGATGCTCGGCCTGGCGATTCCCACGGCGGCCGCCGACAGCATGCTTCTCGCGGATTTCGAGGTCTCCGGCCTCGCGATTGCGCCGAACGGGGCGCTGCAGGTCGGGGGAAGCTACGTGTGCCCGACCGGCTACGCGACGCGGGGGAGGTACCACGCGCTCGCTTCCGTATTTCAACGGGGCTCGAGCGGCGGGTTCGATGGATCGCGGTTCTTTGGCCTGCGCATCGTGTGCGATGGAACGTGGAGCGAGGTTGCCTCAGGATTCCCGAGGTCGGCATGGAAGGGACCTTCAACCCCGACCTGCCACTGGTCATCTCGCTGAGCCTCTTCGCATCCGGCGACGAGGAGGACTTCGTGTCGGCCTACGATCGGGAGACGCTGACCGTCCAGAGTCTCCTCGCCGACATCGGCATCGGCAGCGTCGAGTTCATCGAGGACGGCGCCGTGCGGGTGACCGGAGCCTACGTGTGCCCGGACGGCTACGACGTCGATCTAACGTTTGCGCGGGTCTCACAACCGATCGGACCCGGAACGCTCAAGGTCAGACACTTCGACCGACGCGTCGTCTGCGACGGCGCTCAACATGACCTGGCGGTGGCGTTTCACGAGTCGCGGTCGGGCGAGCCGTTCGTGCCCGATGTTGCGACCGATGTTCAGCTTTACGTCGACGCGACTAGCTCGGACGGAGAAAACCTCGTGCAGGCCATCGACCAACGGACGCTGATCATCCAGGAATGAGCTGAGCAAAAGGGCGTTCCCACCATCCCTTCGCCAACCGTGACGGCGACGCACGTAGGCGCAGGGTCCCCGGAACCACGTCTCGTGTGCGTGGACGCGATTCTCGATTAAGGGGAGCATGAGCCGCGGTCGAGATGGCCGTGGGCCCTTGGGCCGAGCAGGCTGTAGGGTTCGACGACATGAACGTCTCCGTATTCGGGTCGGGCGGCCGGACCGGCCGCGACGTCGTGGACGAGGCCCTTGCGCGCGGCCACGCGGTGACGGCGGTCGCGCGACGTCCACCCGACCCGCCCTTGAACGCTGCCGCGGAGACCGTGGTCGCCGACCTCGGAGACTCGGCCGCCGTGACGTCCGCGCTTGGGAGCGCCGACGCAGTCGTCTCCGCCATGGGTCCCGTCGGCGATGACCCGGGGACCGAGTACTCCGACGGCATCGTCGCGCTCGTGGAGTCGATGGAGGCGTCCACCGTCCGCAGAATCGTAATCGCCGCGAACGCGCGTGTCCTCGACGACCGACCGCTCAAAGGCCCGTACGCGGCGGTATCCGAGGAGCACCGGCGGGCGCTCGACGCCATCCGCCGCAGCACGCTCGACTGGACGGTGGTCGCGACCCCGATGCTGTCCGACGCCGAGCCCCGCCACTCCTACACGGCCACGGTGGACGGGCGAGGCGAGGGCCGCAGCATCGTTCGGCAGGACTACGCGGTCGCGCTCGTCGATGCCGTGGACCACGATGATTGGGTCCGGCACATCGTCGACGTCACCGATTGAGTCGGACCTCCAACGTGCCCTGCACGTCCGCCGAAGGCCGGCAACGTGCGAGCGAACGACAGCGTCCATGGCTCCCGAGGTTTGAACGCAACCGGATCGCAACCGACGCTCCTTCAGTCCGGCGGATCATCGCCCATGACCTCGTCGTCGGACGTCAGTCGATCTTCGTTTGTGGGGTCGCCCAGGTCGCACCCGTGTGCTCGCGGAAGGCATCGATGGCTGCGTCCATGGTGGGGAAGAAGTGGTTCGGATCGATGGTTCGCGTCAACTCGTATCGCTCGATCTTGCGGCGGACCGGGTCCTTCATCTCCGCGAAGGCGAGGCTGATCCCTCGGTCGTTGAGCTCCTGCGTCGAGATCCTCGAGCATGTCCGCGGCGGTGGTGTCGACGTCCGTGATCGGCTCGGCGGCAATAATGATCCACACCGGCGGGGGGTCGGACACCGCAAGCGCGCGGATCCGCTCGCGGAACGTTCGCGCGTTCGCGAAGAACAGCGGCGCGTCGAACCGGAAGAGGATGCATCCCGGGAGCAGTTCGGCGTCGGGGTAGCTGCGGACGTCATGATACCCGGGAACGTCGCGCGCCCGCCCCAGCACGGCCTGGTACGGCCACCAGGCCCGCCGGAACACGTTGCCGATCGAGAGGGCCACCGCGATCGCGATGCCCGGCAGCACGCCGAGGAGCGCGACGCCCAGGAAGGCGGCGATCGACAGCGCGAACTCGGTCCGCCGCTGGCGAAGGAGTCGCACCGTTCCGGGGATGTCGGCGAGCGACAGGGATGCGGCGATCACCACCGCGGCCAGCGTCGGCTGTGGGAGATTGCGCAACAGGCCGGGAACGAACAGCAGCATCAGGGTGATCGCGAGCGCCCCGACCAGGCCGGTCAGCTGCGTCTTCGCCCCCGCCTGCTCGGCGACGGCGGTCCTCGAGCCGCTGGTGCTGACCGGGAACCCCTGGAAGAACCCGGCCGCGATGTTCGAGGTGCCGATCCCGATCATCTCTTTGTTTCCGTCGACCACCGCGCCCTGGCGAGCCGCGAACGCCGAGGCGGTCGAGATCGTGTCGGTGAGTGAGACGAGCGCGATGCCGGCCGCTCCGCCCACCAGGAGCGCGATATCGGAGACGGGCACGCTCGGGATCGTGAAGGGCGGGAACCCTTTCGGGAGGCCGCCGACGAGGGAGACCCCGTGGGCCGCGAGCTCGAAGAGGTTGGCGGCCAGGATCGAGACGACGACCGCGACGAGCACGGCCGGCACCCTCGGGAGGAAGCGTTGGAGCACGAGGATCAGCACGAGTCCGAGCAGGCCGATCGCGAGGGATGCGGCGACCGCCTCCCCGCTCCGCGACGCCGCTCACGAATCCGGTTGCCTCCGCGACGAGGCCATCACCCTCGACCGAGAAGCCGAAGAGCTTGGGGAGCTGGCCGACCAGGATCGTGAGCGCGAGCCCGTTCATGTACCCGATCTGGGTGGGCTTGGAGAGCAGGTCGGCGATGAACCCGAGCTTCGCGGTGCCGGCGAGCACCGTGATCACGCCGACCATGATCGCGAGCATGGACGCGAGCGCGACCGCGCGGCCGGGGTCGCCGTCGGCCGCGACCAGGGGTAGCACGGTGGCGGCGATCATCGGGCCGAGGGAGGAGTCCGGGCCCAGCACGAGGATCTTGGATGGTCCGAAGATCGCGTACGCGACGAGGCACAGGATGGACGTGTAGAGGCCGGTGATCGTCGGAAGGCCGGCCAGCTCCGCGTAGGCCATGCCCTGAGGCACCAACAGCGCCGTGAGGACCAGTCCCGCGACGACATCGCGAGGCAACCACTTCATCTGATAGGACGAGAGCGTCCGGAGTCCGGGCAGGGCGGATGTCACGAACGCACGTCCCTGCCGGAGGCCGTCCCCGCGACGTCCGTCACAGGCCGGGGCTGCTCCGCATGATGCCGCCATCGGCGAAGATGGTGGTCGCGGTCACGTAGCTGGCGCCGTCGCCCGCGAGGAACGCCACCACGCTCCCGATCTCCTCCGGCTGTGCCATGCGGCCGAGCGGGATCGCGGCGTCGAGCGTCTTCATCTTGGACGGATCCTTCATGGTCCCGACGTTGCCACTGCGCCCTGGTCCTTCAAATGTTTTCGTTTCGAGATGGTTCCTGACGGGTCTCACATCGGGTGCGCCGAAGGCGTGCTCCGCGGATCGCTCAGCCACGGTCACAGCGCCTTCCGTCTCCGGCACGCCTTGTGCGAGGATCACGTCGTGATCCCATCTCGGCTCAGGTGGCTGATCGGGGGCGTGCTCGGCGGCGTCGCGGGGACGGCGAGCATGACCCTGGCCTACTCGACCGAACGCCGACTCCGGAAGAGGTGGGGGCCCGCTCGACTACGACGACAGCCTCGTGCCCGGCCAGATCGTCGCGAGCGTGCTGCATCTGCCCTCCGTCACGGAGCGCGAGGAGGGCGAGCTCGGAACGGCGCTGCGCTGGGGCTACGGGTCCGCGTTCGGCCTGTGGCACGCCACGCTGCGACGCTTCGTCCCCGAGCCGTGGGCCAGCGTGATCTTCGGGGGCACGCTCATGACCGCCACGTTCACCCTGTTCCCGCTGATGGGGCGCACGCCACCGCCGTGGCGATGGCCCCCGGCCGTGCTCGCGACGAGCATCGGCACGCACGTCGCCTACGTCTCCGCGGCTGCGGTCGTGAACGACCGATGGGAGCGTCTCGAGGTTCCGGGCTTGGACGCGCCGGCGTCGATCGAGCTGGACGCGGCTCATTCAGCGTCCTCTCTTGCGTCCGCGAGCAGGTCGAGATAGACAGCGGGCGAGGTCCAGCTTCGTCATCCCGACCTCCCGGTTCGAGCGCCGCGGCCCTCGTCGACCGGTATCTCGCCGAGTTCCCGAATCCTGGCGGTCGCCTGGCGAACGGTGATCGTTCGCTCGGACCGCCGGCGCCCGACCAGCCCAAAGCTCCACCTGAAGGCCGCGAGGATGCGGTTCCCGAAACCCGTGAGGAAGGTCAAGTGGACGAACGCCCAGATCACCCACCCCGGGAACCCGGAGAAGCGCATCCCGCGAAAGCTGACGATGCATCGGAAGCGACCGATCGCGGCCATGCTGCCGAGGTCTCTGTAGCGAAACGGCTTCGACTCGCCCGCCCCGCTCACCCGTCGCTTGATCGTGTGGGCGGCGTGGATTCCCGATTGCAAAGCGACCTCGGCGACTCCCGGCAGATCGTCGAGCGCCATCATGTCGCCAACCGCAAACACTTCCTGATGCCCCGGCAGCGAGCAGTCGGGGAGAACCTCGATCCGGCCGGCCCGATCGCAGGTCGCCCCGGTTGCCTCCGCCAAGAGTCGGGCCAGGGGAGAGGCCTGGACGCCCGCCGCCCAGATCTTCGTCATGCAGTCGATCCGCTCCTCGCCGTCCTTCCGCTTCACCACGATGCTGCGGGCGTCGACGTCGGAGACGATCGAACCGGTATGGATCTCGACGCCGATGCGCTCAAGCTCGCGCCGGCCCTTGTCGGACAACCGATCTCCAAACGTCGCGAGGATCTCCCCTCCTCCCTCGAGAAGGAGCACGCGGGACGAGCGAGGATCGATGGTGCGAAACTCGCCGACGAGGGCCCGCCGTGAAAGCTCGGCGATCTGCCCCGCGATCTCGACGCCGGTCGGACCGCCCCCGACCACGGCGAACGTGAGCCACGCCCGGCGGGCGGCCTCGTTGGGCTCCGTCTCCGCCAGCTCGAAGGCTCCGAAGATCCGACTCCGCAGCTCGAGGGCGTCGTCGATCGTCTTCATCCCCGGCGCCCATCGAGCGAATTCATCGTGGCCGAAATACGATTGTCCGGCGCCCGCGGAGACGATCAAGCTGTCGTAGTCGAGGACCAGCTCCTGCGCGTCGGGCCGGATCGCTGTGATGCGCCGCGCCTGTACGTCGATCGCGGTCACCTCGGCCATCTCGACCTGAACGTTGCGGTGCCGCCTGAGCGCCTCCCTGAGCGGTGGGGCCACGTTGCCCTGGGACAGGAGCCCCGTGGCGACCTGGTAGAGAAGTGGCTGGAAGAGGTGATGGTTCGTCCGATCGATCAGCGTCACCTGCACCGGAGCTCGGCGAAGGAACCGTGCGGCGAAGAGTCCACCGAAACCGCCGCCCACGATGATGACTCGGTGCGTCGCCATCGTGAGTTACGTCGAACCTTCCCCCGCCGCCTTCATCCTCGTGTCCCCTTGCCTCGACCCCGGACCCTGTCGCGCTCGCAAGCCCGGACACGAGGGCGGCTGCCCTCGTCCGCGTCTCGACCTTCATGCAAGCCTCGGCGGCCTCCGTGGACATCATCCGGACGGGATGAAATGGCCGATATCCGGCGACTCCTCGGCGGTGAAGCATCCGAGTTGCCGCCTGCCCACATTCGCCGGGATCAGGACACGGGGATCGTGCCGACGATGGTGGTACCGGACCCGGGCGTGCTGCGTATCTCGAGCGACCCACCGATCGCATCGAGCCGGTCGGCCATGCCCTGGAGGCCGGTGCCGTAGGACGTGGTCGCGACGTCGAAGCCGACGCCGTCGTCGGCGACCTGGAAACGGAGCCTTCCTGGGTCGCGGGCAAGCGCGATCGTCGCGCGCGAAGCCCGGGCGTACTTGGCGGCGTTCTGCAGGGCCTCGAGACAACTGAAGTAGACGGCCGACTCCACCTCCTGGGGATGGCGGCCCACGTCCGCCGCTTCGACGTCGACTGGAAGCGCGGCCTTGCGGGCCTGCGCCTCGAGCGAAGCCCCCAACCCCTTGTCGGCGAGCAGCGGCGGATAGATGCCGCGCGCCAGGTCGCGGAGGTTCTCGAGGGCGTCCTGGGTCTCGGCCTGGATGTCGGCGAGCATCGATCTGGCCTGGGCCGGATCTCGCTCGACGAGCGCCTCGGCGAGTCGTTGCTTGACCGCGAGCGCCACGAGCTGTTGCTGCGCGCCGTCGTGGAGGTTTCGCTCGAGCGCTTTGGCGCGTTCGTCCTGCGCGGCCACGATCCGCCGCCGCGACTCGCGGAGCTCCTCGATCAGGCGGACGTTGCGAAGGACCAGTCCCGTCTGCGCCGCCACGTCGGCCACCAGCCGCTCACGGTCCGGGCCGAGCGGCTCGCTCTCGGGCGTCACGACGCTGATGGCGCCCAAGAGCTCTCCTGCGTGCCGCACGGGGAAGGCACGCTCACGGTCCGGGAACGGCGGCAGTTCCGTCGCCGGTCCGCCGGGCACGAGAGCGATCGGCGGGGCGGAGCCGTCGGGGGGCCACGCCGCCGCCGGACGCAGCTCCGTCCCGACGCTCAGCCACACGCGAGCCCGGTCCGCGCCGATCCCTTCCGCGAGCACGCGAACCATCCGCGGCAACACGTCCTCGGTCGAATAGGTCTCGGCGGCCCGTTCGGTGAACCCGGACAACACCTCGTAGGGCGTGGCGCGCTCGCCGTAGACGATGCGGTTCGCCAGGCGTCTGGCTCGCTGGCGGGCCGGCTGGAACGCCAGAGCGACGACGGCCGCCGCGGCGGCGGACAGGAAAGGGCTCCGGTCGCTGCCGACAAGGGTGCCGATGCCGACCACCAACACGATGTAGACGACCGTGATGAATGCCGCCAGCACGGCGAACACCACTGCTTTGCCGATCACGACGTCGATGTCGTACAGACGGTATTTGAGCACCGAGATGGCGATCGCCGCGTACAGGAACAGCAGCGTGACGGTCGTCGTGAACTCGGGGACGATTTGCACGCCCGACGGCTGTGAGACCAGCGCGAAGGACACGGCGACCGTCGCGGCCGCCGTGACGAACCATTTCAGCTGCAGCCGTTCCTCACCCCTCGAGGCGCGGAAGCGAGCCACCAGCCCGACGAACGATGCGATGAGCGCGATCGGAAGCGCGATCGCCCCGACCAGGAACAGTGCGTTGGCAAGGGATCCGACCGCCGCGAACGAGCTGCCGACGTCCTCCTGCAGCGGTCGCGACCACAGCAACGTGGCCCCGATGAGCGAGGCGATGACGAGCAGGGCCACGTCGATGCCCGCGAGCCACGCCACCGGCAGCCACCGGCGGGAGTGCAGGTGGCCGTCGGGGAACAGCAGGAACAGGAACGGCAGGGCGCCGACGGGGATCGGCCAGAGCCAGCGCGAGAGCCACATCGCAACCAATCCGGCCGGCGCCCCCGCGTCCATCGAGAGGACATGGTTCGAGTACTGATCGCAGAAGGCCGTGAGCCCAAGGGCGAGGCCCGCGATGAGGAACATCCAGCCGATGCGATTCTCGGGACGCCGGGTCGCGAGCACGATCCCGATGACCGGTACGCCGAGGTTCGTCACCATGTCGGCGACGTCGCCGACGTTCCAGAACTGCATATGGAAGACGCTGCGAACGTTCCGGTCGACGTACATCAACGCGAGGGCGCCGAGCAGCAGCACGATGGAAGCCAGGCCCACCGTCCAGGCGAGGCGGCGCGCCGATGAGGGATCGGGACGGTTCACCACGAGGATCTTGATCCTCGCGTGGACGAGGGGAAAGTGCCGCCGCCCCGGTCATCCGGCGGTGGTGGCGCCATCACGCTCACGACCCGTGCAAGGAAATCAGATCGCGCGCATGCGGTTGTTGCGTGGGTTGTGCTCGACCTCCGCAAGGCCCAACGCCTCGAGGACGGGCGGGACGTAGTTGCCGAAACGCCCCCGCAGTCCCTTCTTGAGGCCGTACCAGCCACCGACGGGATTGTCTGGGTCGCGTGCCCACGCCTCGACGGTGTCGTCCTTGGCCGGCTTCTGCTCGTCGGCGTTGCCGAGGGCCATCCAGTCGCCGCGGTCGGTGAGCATCGTCTGGAGATCCTCGATCGCGCGAAGGTGGTAGCGCAGCTCGGTTGACCCGACCGTGCACACCAACGCCGGCGGCTCGGCATCGGGATCGCGGTACATCTGGAACTCCGACTGCAGGCTGGGGGTTTGCAGCACCCATGGGTCGTCGGGTGTGCCGCTTCCCCTCGCGGTCGCGCTCGCCATGGGTCGCAGACTACTAGGGAACTCCCGCCCGAGTGGCTACGCGTTGATGTGGAGGATGTTGCCGTCCGGGTCCTTGAACCAGACGGCCTTGAAGTTGTCGGCCACGTGCACATCGCCTTGCGAGACGGAGGCCGGGGAGCTCGTAGTGCTCGAAGGTGACGCCCCGGGCCTTGAGGTCCTCCACGATCGCGTCGAAGTCCTCGCCCACGGACCAGGCCAGCGCGTTCGCCTGGTTCGTGCCGGCGTGCTCGGACTCATAGACGAGCACCGACGTACTCCCGCTCTTGTAGCGGGTCATTCCTTCCTCCTCGCCCCCAGCCGGCTCGAGGCCCAAGACGCGTTCGTAGAAGTCCTTGGCCACCCCGATGTCCTTGACCGCCAGGATTGCGGTGGCGTCGATGTCCTTCAGC